>NZ_CP133631.1:0-4138583 GCF_054790765.1 Halomonas bluephagenesis | reverse complement strand
ACACGAAAAGCGAAACCCTTCCCCCTGCCGAACCAAAAGCCGCTTCGCTGCCTAACTGCCCCCATCAAGCCATTCTTGATCAGTGGGCAGAGATCATGCCGGAAAAGCGCCAGCCGCTGCGCAGCTTGTGGACGGGCAGCTCAGCAGGGTCACGCGCATTGGCTGCTCGCTGGAAACAGGGTTTCTCGATCATCAACGAGCAAACCGGTGATGCGCTGTACGCGGACGAGGCCACTGGCATCGACTGGTGGGGGCGGTTTTTCAAGTTCCTTCGCCGTTCTGAGTTCCTGATGCGTGACGACTCGCGCTTTTTCGGCCTCGACTGGATCGTGAAGGCTGAGAATTTCCGCAAGATCATGGAGTTCAAGTATCACCCTGAACTGACTGGGGGTGACGCATGAGCTATTACGATCAGGATTACGGCCAAAGCCATGACGCTAGTGCTACGCCGCTGGCTAGCCATGAGGCTGAACAGAGCGTGATTGGTGCGTGTTTGCAGCGCCCTGCGCTGATTGATCGCTTAGCCGACCAGCTACGCCCCATGATTTTTACAACCATACCCACCAGATGCTGTGGGCAGAAATGAACCGCCTGAGCGCCAGCGGACAAGCAGTGGACCTGCTAACGCTGACTGACTCATTGGCAGATAACGGCCAGTTGGAATCAGCGGGCGGCATGGGCTACTTGGCTGAGATCGCCAAGAACACGCCTAGCGTAGCAAACGCCGACGCATACGCGGGCATCGTGACGGACATGAGTAATCGCCGCCGATTGCTGGATACGGTTTCCCAGGTTCAGCGAATGGCGAGTGATAAGCGCCAACCGTTTGCTGACGTGATTGATTCTGCCCAAGGGAGCATTGCTCGCTTACTGCGTGCAGATGCGGGCGCGATTGGCCCTATCGGCCAGTTTCTTGATCAGGATTTGATTGCGCCATTGGAAAAGCGCCAGAGCGGCGAAACCAGCGCTATGGGCATGAGCTTTGGCTTACCTGATCTTGATAACCGAACGCTCGGCATGCACCCAGAGCAACTTGTAGTTATCGGCGCCCGCCCTGGCATGGGTAAAACCGCGCTGAGCCTGACTTCGCTTGCTCAGTGCGCTATTCACGAAAAGCGCCCCGCCGTGATGTTCTCGATGGAAATGGGCCGCGCCAGCTTACTGCAGCGTTTGACCGCTCAAGTGGGCGATATACCCATTCAAGCCATTCGCGACCCTAAGAACCACTTGCACGATGAGCACTACCCACGCCTAACCCATGCCGTTAATGCGCTGAAAGATGCCCCGCTGGTAATTGACGATCGGGCAGCCCTCACGCCAAGCCAAATACGCGGTGCAGCTAAGCGCTGGCGCGATTACTACGGTGACCTGGGGCTGGTGGTCGTGGATTACCTAGGCCTAATGAAACCCGACGGCCGCCACGGCACCCGTGAACAGGAAGTGGCGGAAATGAGCGGCGCGATGAAGGCCCTTGCTAAAGAACTCAAGGTGCCGGTGATGCTGCTGAGTCAGCTCAACCGAGGACTAGAAAGCCGTACCGATAAGCGCCCACTAATGGCCGACCTTCGTGAAAGCGGCAGCGTAGAGCAAGACGCCGACATCATCGTGTTTCTGTATCGCCATGAGCGCTACTACCCCGACGACTACCAGCACAAAGGCATCATGGAGCTGATCGTTTCCAAGCAGCGCGAGGGCGATACCGGCACCGAGTATGCCGCTGCCAAGCTCGCCAACGCCCGTATTCAACCGTTAGACGCGGGCACTATTACCCAACTGCGCAACCCGCCACCGCCTGAGCCTAAGCGCCGCGCAAAATCCGCCATGGAGGTTATCTGATGAATACCGCATTTCAACCGAGCGGCAGTGAAGTGAAGCGCGCCGCGTTTAGCGAGCACCGCCGTAGCGGGCGCCTCAAATCGACGCAGGGCGTGGTGATCGCTGCACTGGTCAGTAAGGGGCCCATGACACGCAACCAGCTAGCTGAGGCAACCGGCTTGCCGCTTTCCAGCATTTGCGGCCGCTGCCGTGAGTTGTTGGATCTGGATTATGTCGACGTGGCGGGTATGAGCGCTGATTCTCCATCGCGCCAGGTGCTGGGGCTGACTGAGAGCGGCAAAGCGCTGGCAATGGAAGCGGCTAAGGGGGTGGCGTCGTGAGCACCCTAAAGCCCATCGATCACCAAAACATCGTCCTGCGCCTGCTGGCGCGTTCAGCGGCCTGTGATGCCCAGCACCTCGCTACGCTGGCGCAGGCCTACAAGCTGCCCGTTTCGTTGCACCAGGTGCGCGTTGCTTGTGATGAGCTATGCGAGCAGCAGTTTGTGGCCCGCACGATCACGGGTTACCGCCTCACCGCGCATGGCGAATGCGAACTGCCCGCCGTGCCGCTGCTTGAGAGCTATTACGTCGCGCCTGCAGGGGGGTGTTGCATGACGCGCCACGCCTACCAGCAGCCCAAATGCCCGGAGTGCCAGTACCGCAAGCCGCCTAGCGAGTTTCGCGACCCAGGTACGTTTGAGCCATTACCCGCGTGCAAACACTGCTTACGCAAATCACAGCGAGGTGGCCAGCGATGGACGGCGTAAGGCAATGGACCCATGCCGAGCTGTGCGCCATCGCCGTGAAGTGGCTCAAGCGCCCCAACAGCAATAACGGCCATGGCTGTCATGTAGCAGTGAGCGAGGTGCGTTCTGGTTGGACGGGTGAGATCCCGGATGCGATCGGCTTTCGCCAGTCAGGGTACACGCCTAGTGATGGCTCGGTAGTGGTGGAAGTGAAGGGGTCGCGCTCTGACTTCCTCGCTGATCGTAAGAAACCGCACCGCATTGAGGGTGGCCTGGGCAACTGGCGTTATTTCATGTGCCCTGAAGGGATGATTCAGCCCGACGAGCTGCCCGAAGGTTGGGGGCTGCTGTGGATCAACAAGCGTGGTCACGTAAAGCCTAAAGCGGGCTTTGCCCTGGCGCTGGCTGGTAGCAGCAACTACCACCGCCACCAGGAAGCCATGGCCGCGTTTCGTCAGGAAAGCGACTTGTTAGGCGAGCAGTTCATCTTGGTGAAGCTGTATTCCCGCATCGGTGATGCCGAGGAGCTGAACCAGAAGATGCGTGAAGCCTGGGCAGAGCGCCAGCAGTTGGCGAAACGCTGTGACCAGTTGCGCGAAGAGGTGCGCAGCCTTAGGCGTGATTTGCGAGTTGCACGGCGACGGCCTGCCAACGAACTGGACGAATTGACGGAATCCCTCGGGAATCTCAACGCCAACCGAGATAGCACACGCAAGAGCCCTGTTCGGTCGTGGGCTGGGGGTGAATCATGATGGACGGCATGACGTTGTACCTGCTGGGCGTCCTTTCGGGCGTAGTGTTGACCGTAGGCTGCGCAGTCTTGGCCTTTTGTCGCAGCGTAGAAGGCCTAGATGATCAGGGAGAGCAAAGCGATGGATAACGCCCAAAAAGGGGGCCAGCAGGCCCGACGCGCTGCGCTGCTTTGCCAGAACAAGCGCTTTTGGTTGTACCTAGATCACCGCTGGCGCGCCAAGCATCACCTGACACCTGAGCAGTACCCAAACGGCACGCACCAGCTGGCTGGCGCTACACGGTGGCTGCGTAAAGCGTGTGGCATCCAGAGTCGAGCCGAGCTTGATCATAACGATGAAGCCGCAGCCATGTTGGAGAAGGTGCTGGCGGCTTACAGCAAGTGGGAACGCGGCCAACGGAGGGCGGGGCAGTGACCGAGAACGCACACCCGATAGAAGACCACGCCAAGTCGCTGGCAGACGATAACCGCTTTTGTGAATGGCTGGATGCTATCGATGCGCTGGATAGCGGGTGGCCACACAGCCACTACCCCGCCCGCCGCTGGATTGAGGATCAGTGCGAGGTGGAAAGCCTGGGTCGCTTAGCCACTGACCCAGTGGCGGCGGCCTCGCTTCATCAAATCGCGCGTCGGTTTGCCGTGTGGGATAGAAACCAGGAGCTAGACCTATGACCGTTCGCGGACTACCCGCCAGCAAGCGCCGCGCACCTAAGCCAAAGGCTGACGGCACACCCCGTAAAAAGCCAGTGGATTGGGAAGGCAACGAACAGGCGGTTGTCATTCGCTGGTTGCAGGGCGAGAAGATGCGCGGTCAGCCGGTCGGGGAGCTATTCGACGCCATTTATCACGTACCGAACGGCGGCGGTCGCAGTTTCAAGACGGCGGGGGCGATGAAGCGGCAGGGGGCTAAGGCAGGCGTGTCCGATCTGCCGGTGCGTCAAGCGCGTGGGGGCTGGCACGGCCTGTATCTGGAGTTTAAGGCAACCCCGCCGCGTGATGCCGACCTGAGCGATAGCCAATTCACGTGGCTGGAAGGCAGCGAGTATGAGGGCTATTGCGCTGTGCTGGCGCGGGGTATCGAAGAGGCCAAGGCGGTGCTAAGGGAATACGCGAGCTGGCCACGCACGAAGGTAGTGGGGCAGCGTCAGGTGATGAACAGCGGTACCGAGTGGAGAAAGGGCTAATGGGCATGGCATTAATGAAAGAGGTGAGCATGGCGCGCAACTATGAGCGTATGGGTATTCGTGATCTGCGAGAGCTGGCGCGTAGCAGTCACCCAGAGCATGACCCGGAAGCGGCACGCGTGTTTGTGGATCGTGTGCTTGATATGGAAGTAGAGCGCCTGACGTGGCACTGGCATGAAAACACCGGCTTTCAGCCGTTCAGCTCTGCCGCGACCGTAGGCGAGCAGCCAGGAGGGGGAACCGCTGCCGCTGAGCCGCTGGCGATTGCCTGTGAGCGCGGCTGGCGGATTCATGCTGGCCATGAGTTTGCGCGAGAGTGGCTAGAAGGCGCTCGCTTACGTCCGCGTGCCCGCTTGGCGGTGCTGATCCGTGCGGCCAAGTTGTACTCGATGCCCACTCAGCAGAAAGCCCCATGGGCGAAGCCGTATGACTTTATTGCCCAGCACTTGCCCATCTACTCGCGCATGCTTCAAATGGGCTCGCTTACCACTATGGCTGAGTTGACTCAGGTGGAGGTTGTGCGCGTTACGGAAAAAGAAACCTACCGACGGTGCCGAAACGAACATAAAAGCGTGCCGATTTTTAAGAATGGTCAGGCGCTCAAGGATGCGGCTAAGCCTGCAAGGGTGGCTTTGTTGATGCTGGCACAGCTTTGAAACACTAGATGTTGTATTAACTCCACGGCTGATCTACTATGTTTCTAGGCTGGCGCTCAATGTCGCTAGCCGCCACACATCATGAAGCCCTGCCGGTTACCCGGCGGGGTTTTTGCGTTTCTAGCGGCTGTGGACCACTGGCTGGTTGCCGGGCTCATATCCCGGAGATAGAGGGTTCGATTTCCGCCGCCGCTACCATTTCATGCGTTGCCGCCTGGGCTTCGCTTTGCCCCTTCGTGCGGGGCCTTTTCTCCCTGAGGTTGCCATGTCTGCTCACTCGCCTGCCCATTGGTATGACGAGGCGGAACTGCTGCGCGTGGAGCCAGCACCGCCCAAAGACACGCGAGCGGGTAACGTGGCCGCGTTCCTGGACATGCTTGCCTATGCCGAGGGTACGCCGCGCTTCGGTTATGAGGATGGTTATGATGTGATTGTCGGCGGTCAGACGTTCGACAGTTACGACGATCACCCACGCGTTATGGTGTGGCTGCCTGCGTACAAGATCCATTCCAGTGCGGCGGGCCGTTATCAGTTCCTCTTGCGCACATGGGACGATCTGGCAGACCGTTTCAACTTGCCCGACTTCACTCCAGCCAGCCAAGACTTGGCGGCGGTGCACCTGATTCGCCAATGCAAGGCGCTTTCCCTTATCCATGATGGCCGCATTCGTGAGGCCATTTACGCATGCCGCCGTATCTGGGCGAGCCTGCCGGGTGCTGGCTATGGCCAGCGGGAGCTAGCCACCGATGAGCTGCTGCGCGTCTATGAGACGGTTGGCGGTATTTCCATCGACTAACTGACGAGGCCCGCCCGAGAGGTGCGCCATGAAAAAACGAACCAAAGAGAAACGCACCATGCCAAACCGCGACCCGAATAACTGGCAGTGGCTGGTGAACATGATCCCCTGGATGCTCTTAAGCGCTGCCACGTTCACAGTGGGGTTTATCACCGCGTTACATAACGGCGGCCCTTGGACTAAGGCGTTTATGAGCGCCACCGTGGGCACCATCCTGTCGCTCTCGCTGTACCCGGTGTTCCTCTGGGTCTCTGCCTACTACGGCCTACCTGAAGAGGTGGCGTTTGCTCCCTGCGTGTTTTTAGCCATCATGGGTGTGGAGTGGGTGCGTAACAAAGCCGACGGCATCTATGATGTGTTGCTGGCGTTTGTGACGAAGTGGCTCAAATGATTGCCGCGTTCAAGAGCAAGGCAATGGGCTGGGCACTGGGTGGCCTAGCGCTTGTGAGCGCCTACCTCTACTGGCAGCACATCACTACCCAGCGAGACGCCTACCAATCCGAAGTCGAGCGCCAGAGCGCCCGCGCTGAGATCCTGCAAGAGCACCAGCAGTGGCAGCGCCAGCAGATTGAAACCCTAAACGACGCGCTAGCAGAGCGAGATCGAGCGTTAACTATCATCGCTGACGACATGCGCGCCAGCACGGCAGCGCTGGAACGACTGGGAGATACAGATGCTGAAGCGCGCGAGTGGCTGTATAGCGATCTGCCTGCTGGCATTACTGACTGGGTGCGCGAGGTCCAGCAGCCCAGCGCCAGTGATGGCGTGCGACTGCCCAACGGTGCCCGCGCACCTGACGAGTGAGCTGCCCGCGCCTGAGCGCTTGCTATCAAACCAGCGGGGGTTATTGCTGCTGCTGGCTGAGTATGAGGCACTGAGGCGTCGCTTCAATGCAGATCGGGCTGTGGTGGTAGAGATCATGGTGCGCGGGGCCGGGGAGGATTAGCGGGGCCAGTTATCTGAAGGCGGTGGCGCACTAGGCACATCGCCACGGCGCTTGAGCTTCTGAGCACCTACGGGGGTGCCTTGCTTTTCAGTGACCACCGGGGGCTGTTGCTCCGAAACGCCAGTGGCGTCTGCTTTTTGTCGATCATTCATTTCTATTTGGGCAGCAGCGCCACGAAGTGTTATTGACGCGCCTACTACCGACCCAAGTGCCATCACGAAAAAGAAAATCCAGACGGGGATGTAAACCCACATCGGATAGCTCCAACTCCAGATTGCGCCGAATAGCCATGTTGGCCCAGACGCGAAGATGGAAGAGAAAATAAATTGCCAAGGTTTGAATGGTGATTCGTTCATATACATGCCTGTTGATGCGCGGAACTTACAGCGTAACAGAAAAAAACGCGGGTCCTTCTGGCCGCCAAAAGACGCGCCACGGGGGCGCAGACTCCCGGAACTCGGCAAATTTTCGGGGTTTCATGGTCGTCAGCAGCACCTAGCTTTTACCCGCGTGGTTGCTGCGTTTAGCGGTGCCGATGCTGCCGAAACCAATATAGGTACAGTGCCGATAGGATGATAACCGTGTGGCTGAGATCAATCGCCTGGAAGAGGCCTACAACTGGAACATCACCAGACTGGCCGATGCGTTTGGTCTACACCGCGATACGGTGCGCAAACGGCTGAAAGAGGCGGGCGTGGTGCCCGCTGGTTCACGCAACAACGCGAATATCTACGCTCTAAAAGATGCAGGCCCAGCGCTGTTCAGTGAGTCCCGCCCAGGCACTGCCGCTAATCCAGATGATTACCACCCCAGTGACCGCAAAGATTGGTATGCGTCCGAAATTTCACGCGTAAAGCTTGAGAAGGAAATGCGCCTGTTGGTACCGGTTGAAGAAGCGCACCGGGAAATGTCGCGCTTGGCTAAAGCGGTGGCCAGTGGGCTGGATAGCCTCGCCGATATGCTTGAGCGTGATGCGGGCTTGCCACCAGAGGCGATTGAGATGGTAGAAAAAACCACTGACAACCTGCGCGAGCAGATGTATCACGTCATTGTGAGCGACGACGAAGGTGAGGGCGATGAGTAGTTTAGCCAGTGCTGCCGCTATTCGTCGTGACGTTGCCGAGCTGATCCGCCCACCACGCCGTATTCGCGCAAGCCAAGCCGCTGCCGAAAAGATGAAGGTAGTCGATGGCGCGGGCACCGTGATGGATTGGTCGCCAGAAGCCACGCCCTACATGGTAGAGCCGCTTGATTGCATGGGCAGCCGCTTATATGACGCGGTGATCTTCGTGGGCCCTGCGCGTACAGGTAAGACCAACGCACTGATTGATGGCTATGTGGCCTATAAAATCTCGTGCGACCCCGGCGATGGGCTGATCGTTCAGATCTCCGAAGAGAAGGCGAGGGAGTTCAGCAAAAAGCGCATTGACAGAATGCTGCAAAACTCGCCGAAATTAGCAAAACGACTTAGCCCGCGCGGTCACGACAATAACGTTCACGATAAAACCTTTCGGGCTGGCAATTATTTAGGCATCAAGTGGCCGTCGAAGAACGTGCTGGCCTCATCTGATTACCAGTTTGTACTGATTACCGACTATGACCGCTTAGACGAAAACATCGACGGAGAGGGTCATGCTTTCACGCTAGCCAGCAAACGAACTCAAACGTTTGGCTCTACCGGTATGACCCTGGCTGAGTCCTCGCCGGGCCGCGAAGTAGTCGACCCTGATTGGGAGCGCCCGGCGGACTGCCCGCATATGGCGCCACCTACTACCGGTATTCTGGACTTGTTTAACCAGGGTGACCGCCGACTTTGGTACTGGCAGTGCCCTGAGTCAGTCTGTCAACGGTGGTTCACACCCACGATGGATCACTTTATTCAGTCGTCAAAGCGCGTGGCGTGCCCGCATTGCGGTAGTGAAATCGATCCCAAGTCAAAGCGAGCGCTTAACTTGACGGGTCGCTGGGTGCCGGAAGGAATGCAGTTATCGCATGACGGAGAGCTAACCGGTACGCGCCGTCCGGTGCGTATTGCTTCTTTTTGGATGGAAGCCCCCGCCGCCGCATTCCAGAGCTGGCTCAGCTTGGCGGAAAAGCTGGCTCGCGCTGAAGAAACATTCGAGCAAAGTGGTAGCCAGGAAACGCTCAAGACTGTCATCAACACCGACTGGGGCAGGCCGTACCTGCACCGGCGTGCCGAAGTGCAGCGCTCCAGCCAGCAACTAATGGACCGTGCCGAGCAAACGGAGCGGCGTACTGTTCCCCCGGGCGTGCGCTTCTTAACCGCCACGGTGGACGTGCAGGGCGGCAAAGAGCGCCGCTTTGTGGTGCAGGTTCACGGCTGGGGTGCCCATCGTGAAATGTGGGTGGTCGACCGCTTTAATATCAAAGACGACCGAGGTCCGAAAGGCGACGAACCACCCCGGCAGATCAGCCCAGCCACACAGCCAGAAGACTGGGATTTACTGACCCGCGACGTACTCAATCGCAGCTACCGTCTTGCCGACGGTAGCGGGCGCAGAATGCCGATACTCGCAGCGGGGGTAGATACAGGCGGGGAGGGCGATGGCGTGGAATCGGTTACCTCTCAGGCCTATGAATGGTTTCGGCGGCTACGCAAAGACGGCCTGCAAAGCCGAGCCTTTCTTTTCAAAGGCGGCAGTTCCAAAACCACCAACCGTATTCGCAAGACGTGGCCGGACAACACCGGCCGTAAAAACCGCAAAAGCAAAGCCCGTGGTGATGTGCCGCTTTATATTCTCGGTACCGACCTGCTGAAAGACGCAGTCGCCGCGATGATGGACCGTAACAACCCCGGCGCTGGCTACATGCACATACCCGCATGGCTAGGCCGTTGGTGGTATGACGAGCTCACCTATGAAGTGCGTGACCCCGCCACCGGCAAATGGTCACGCCCCGGCAAGCGACCCAACGAAGCCTTTGATTTGTGCGTTTACAACCTGGCGCTGTTCGTCCTGCTCAAATGTGAAGTAATCCAGTGGGATGCGCCGCCGCCGTGGGCTGCGCCGTGGGACGAGAACCCGCTAATCATCGACCCTAACTCAGATGGCGCACCGTTAGCGCCCACTCAAAAACAGCGACAGCCACAATCGCGCAAGCGTCGCGTTGCCAAACCCCGAATCTAGGAGCACCCATGGCCTACACAGCCGAACAGCTCGCCCAGGTGCGTCAGGCCATTGTGGATCTCGGTACCGGCGCTCGCGTCACCCGCATCACGCACAACGGGCGCACCGTCCAGTACGGCGAGGTCGATCTACCCAAGCTGCGCGCCCTAGAGCGCACCATCGCCAGCGGCTTGCAGACTAACACCCGCCGAACCCGCACCCGCTACGCCTTTACCAATAAAGGGCTTTGATATGAGCGTGACTACCAAGCCTCGACTCCGCTACCGAGGCAACGACCTGGTGCGCGCTCAATATGAAGGCGCAAGCACCAAGCGCCGCATGGCGGGAAAAGGCACCACCGTCACCGGCCCAAACGGACCCATTGAACGTAGCTTGCCCCTGCTGGTGGCCCGCAGTCATAACGCCATTCGCAACAATGCCTATGCCGCCAGTGCTAAAGAAAAATACATGTCTAATCTGGTCGGCACCGGTATTAAGCCGCAGTGGGGCAACGCGACCATTCAGGCGCTTTGGGATCGCTGGGTTGGCGAGTGTGATGCTGATGGCGTCGATAATTTTTACGGCCTGCAATCCATGGCGATTGGCAGCCAGTTTGAAGCCGGTGAAGCGCTGGCGCGGATACGCTACCGCCGCCCGAGTGACGGGTTGAGTGTGCCAATGCAGATCCAGGTGATCGAGCCTGAACACCTCGACCCCAGCTTTTCCCGCGCTTTTGGCGGGCGACTGATCAAGATGGGCATTGAGTTCAATGGCATCGGCCAGCGTGCCGCCTACCACCTATGGCGCTTTCACCCACACGAAAAACTGACCAGCGAGATCAACACCCGTGTGGCAGTGCCCGCGGATAACGTCATTCATATGTATCGCCGGGGTCGGCCCGGCCAGTTGCGCGGCGTGCCCGAGCTGACCAGCGTCATTATCCGACTTTATGAAATAGACGAAATGCAGGACGCCACGCTGGCGCGGCAAAAACTGGCCCAACTGTTTGGCGTTTTCGTGAACCGCAAGACAGCCCATGACCCAGAAGACGATGGCCCTAGCTTTGGCAGTCTAGTCAGCATGCCGGGAGACGTTGAGCCGCTTGATGAGTTCACGCCGGGCGGCATCCACTACCTGGAAGACGACGAAGAGGTGTCTTTCTCGAACCCGCCAGACATCCAAAGCCAATATACCGAATGGCTGCGCACCGAACTCTTAGCGGTAGCCGCTGGCGCGGGCATTACCTACGAACAGCTGACCGGCGACCTTAAGGGCGTCAATTACTCATCCATTCGCGCCGGCCTGCTGGAATTCCGCCGGCGTGCCGAAGCGCTGCAAGCGCAGTTGATCGTGCACCAGTGGTGCCGCCGCATCGCCGCCAAATGGCTTGATGTGGCCGTCACTAGCGGTGCGCTTAGCCTGCCTGATTACTGGCGCAACCGCTCGGCTCACTTAGCCATCGACTGGATAGCGCCCAAGTGGGCATGGGTCGATCCCCTTAAAGAAAGCATCGCCGACCTGCTTGAAGTGCGCGCCGGGTTTAAGCCACGCAGCGAGGCAGCGGGCGAACGCGGATGGTCACTTGAACTGCTTGACGCTGAAATCGACAAAGGCCACCAGAGCGCCGACCGCTACGGCCTACTGCTCGACTCCGACCCACGCCACATGGCCAAAAACGGCTCCCTACATGCGGCGCTTCAAGCGCTGGCAGCTACCGAGGAAGAGGACTGACCGATGCCATCACCAATTATTAAGTATTTTGCCTACAGCCACTTACCTGAGCGCTTGCAAAAAGTGAGTCGCCCAATTGGCGAGCTCGCTGAACAGGTGGATACAAATCTCCCAGATTGTGCGGAGAAAGCAGTGGGGCTGCGAAAGCTTCTCGAAGCGAAAGACGCGCTAGTGCGTGCCCAGCTTGAATCCAAGGAGTAACTCTATGTCCTGGTTTAAAGCAAAAGCCTTGGCGGATAACCCGCGCAAGGCTCACGTTGTTATCGACAAGCCCATTGGCAGCGACTGGGCGCCCGACTGGATCGCTGACTTCACCGGCGAAAAGGCGGCCCGTGAGTTTATCGCCGAAGTCGACGCCCTTGGCGAGTTGGATGAAATCACCGTTGAGATCAACAGCCCCGGCGGGGATGTGGCCAGCGGCGTTCGCATCATGAACTACCTGAAGAACCACCAAGCCACGATCCATATTCGTGTGACTGGTATGGCGGCGAGCATCGCCACGGTGATCATGATGGCCGGTGATACCCGGACTATGGGCGTCGGGACTACCATTATGACGCACCGCGCAAGCTCGCTGATGGTCGGCTTCTTCAACGCCAAGGAAATGGAAGAGACGGCGCGAAACCTCTCCAAGTTTGACGATGCCCTGGTAGACGCTTACGCGATGGCCACGGGCAAGACGGCAGATGAGATTAACGGCCTGCTCGATCAGGGCGACACCATTATGGGTGCCGACAAAGCCATAGAGTGGGGCTTTGCAACCGACAAAGACGCCAAGCTTGCCGCTGTGGCCAGTGCAGATATTGCCCCTTATCTGCGTCAGCTCAAGCAAGAAGGCGAGTTGGTCAACATGCGCGCCCAGATCGCTGGGCAGCAGGGCAACCAAACTATGACCGCCGCCGATGCGCTGGCGCTTGCTTTCGACCTAACTCCCGAAGAAGCCGAAGCCCAAGCGGCTGATCTGGGCGATCAGATTATCGCGCTGCGTAATAGTGCTGAGCCTAAAGATGACTTTCAGGCCTATCAGGCGGTGATGGCCATTAAACAGAGCCACCCCGATGTGATTGCAGGTATTGAGGCGAAGGCACGTGAAGGGGCGCTGAGCAGCGAAGCTGTATTGGAGATCGTGGATAAAGAACGCACCCGCATTACTGCTATCGTCAAAGCCTGCCAGACCACCGGGCAAAACCAGCTACTCGAAAAACTGGTTACCAACGGTATGGATGACCAGCAAGCCAGCGAATACATCTACGACGTAGCCGCTGCCCACGGTAACCAGCACAGCATTCATAACAGTCACTCGCCCGAAGGCGGGCAAAAAGCGGGAATTGACTACGCCAAGATATACGCCCGCCAGAACCGCACCGCTTAACCCCGCGCCTTCGCGCACATCAACCAGCCATTAAAGGAGATTACCTCATGGCGACCCATACCGAGCCACGCCACACCGGCGAGCACATCGTATCTGAGGCCAGCGGCGCTCGCTCTCGTGAGCAAGGCATCTTGGCCGCAGGCAATCTACCCGCTGGCGCTGTGCTGGCGCTGAATGGCGCGGGCAATTACGTACCGTTGGCACCCGCTGCCAGCGACGGTACCGAAAATGCCAAGGCTGTTCTTTACGCCGCCACCGACGCTAGCGAAGCCCCAGCGCCCTGTACCGTGCATGTGCGCGCCTGTGAGGTGGAAGAAGCCGCCCTTGGCTTGCCGGATGACATTACCGAAGGCCAAACCACTGCGGCATTTAACGACCTGATTGGCGTCGGCATTATCCCGCGTTAACCCCGCTGACTGCCCAGGCAGGGCAGCGGCAACCTTATTGATCACTTAATAGAGAGAGGCTAACCATGGCTGGTGTCTTCGATTCCGATATTTTTACGCTGTCGTCGCTTACTGCGGCGATTAATGAAGTGCAGTACGTGCCTAGCCAGATCGGCGATATGGGTGCGTTTGAGGCAGAGGGCATTAGCACTACGTCGCTAGTCATCGAAAAAGATGGCGACAAGCTCGGCTTAGTTGAAAACAAGCCTCGCGGCGCGCCGGGCACCGTGGTTGGTGGTGATAAGCGCACTGGCGTTAGCTTTCAAACTGCCCACTTGCCGACCACTGCTACCGTGCTGGCGGACGAAGTGCAGAACGTGCGCGCCTTCGGTACCGAGGACAGTGAGCAAGCGGTGCAAACCATCGTTAATCGTCGCCTCGCCAAGATGGCCCAGCGCATTGATATGACTCACGAGTATCACCGCATTGGCGCCATCAAAGGGCTGGTGCTAGACAGCGACGGCACTACCGAGCTTTACAACCTATACCAGACGTTTGGTGTAACGCAGCAAACCGTTGCGATGAGCCTCGGCACCGCTACCACCGACGTTCAGGGCAAGGCGCTAGATATTCACGAGAAGATCGAGGAGGCGCTTGACGGGCTTTCCTACACCGGCGTGACCGTGCTGTGCGGCAAAAGCTTCTGGCGCAAGTTTATCACCCACAAAACCGTAAAAGACGCCTATGACCGCTGGCAGGCTGGCGCACGCCTACGCGCTGACCCGCGCGAAGCCTTCGCCTTTGGCGGTATTTTTTGGGAGCGCTACCGCGCTGGTGGCCCGGTTAAAATCGCGGACGGTGAAGCACACGCGTTCCCGCAGGGCGTGCTGGATCTATTCATTACCCGCTTTGCCCCCGGCGACTATATGGATACGGTCAACACGCTAGGCCTGCCGTTGTACTCCAGCTCTAAAATGCTGGATCACAATAAAGGCGTGGAGCTTGAAGCGCAGTCCAACCCGGCGCACCTATGCACCCGGCCCAAGGCCTGCATCAAGCTTTACGAGGACACTGCCACCTAAGCGGTGAACTTATGAGCTTCTCCGACCTCACCAGCCGCCTCAATGAGGCGGTTATGCATCACTTGGCTGATACGCAGTCAGCCACCTATACCCCATTAAACGGCACCCCCATTACGGTAAGCGTGATCCTCGACCGAGACGTGGAGCGCACCGTAGCGGGCATGCAGGGCGTCGTGATGGAGACCCGTACCGAGCTAACCGGCTACACCAGCGAACTAGGCGAGGGCGCGCGGGGCGACGTAGTGACCGTTAACGGCACTGGCTGGCGGTTAGGCCAGAAAGCCAGCGACGACGGCTATCTAGTGACGTGGGTCGTGACGCAGGAGCGCATATGAGCCAGTTAGCCCCCATTAAGATCACGGTCGATAAGCAAGCAATGCGCCGTGTCGAAAGCGATTTGGCGCACATCAAGAATGGCGCACCGCGTGCCATGAGCCTTGCCATCAACCACACCCTAGGCGTGACCCGCACGGAAGCGAGCAAAGAGATCCGTAAACAGGTCAAGCTGAAAGCGGGGTATGTGCGAGACAAGCTGAAGATCAAGCGCGCCACGGCGAATAGCTTGAACGGCGCTATCCAAACGCCGACGCGCGGCACGCTTCTAACGCGCTACTCGCATCGTCAGTATAAAAATGGCGGCATTGGCGTTCAGGTAAAACCTACAGGCGGAAAAAAGAAGATGCCTGGCGCGTTTTTCATCCGCTTTGCTAATGGCGTGCAAGCTATCGCTGTTCGCACTGAATACGGCCCAGGGCTTGGCCGCAGTGAAGGCCTGAAAGTTTTATACGGCCCATCCACTAGCCAAGTATTCACTGACGTAAAAGACGACCTGCAGGCCCCAAGCGGAAACCGCTTAATGCAACGCCTTGGCTATGAGTCAGAGCGACTACTCAGACGGCAGTGATATGACCCCAATACGTGAACAGATCATCGCAGCGCTGGCCGCGCGGCTGAACGCTGAGCGTGCCAACAGCATCATCGACACGCTACCCGCTCGCAGTATTTGGGACGGCAGTGACGGCAATGTGGAGCGTAACCGCTACGGCGGCGTGAACGTCACCACGGAAATCACTGTTGAAACCGTGCACCAAGCTGACCGCGACCACCGCCAGTGGAGTACGCAAGGCAACGCGATATTGGCCGAGCTAATTGCCATTGCAACAGGCACTGACCGAACGCTAGGCGGGCTGGCTGAAGATATGGCCTACGCGGGCGGTACGATTTATTACCCCGAAGAAGGCAGCGACATTATCGGCGTCGATCTGGTGCTAACAGTGCGCTGGTCGCACCGTATTGGCGACCCATATTCACAGTAAACACCGACAGGAGGGCGTGATGTGTCTCGCATCGACCTACAGCCCCAGCGGCTAGATATAAGCATGGTCCGGGGCGATAGCTTGCGCCTGATTGTGACGTTGACTGAGCAGGAAAGCGGCGCGCCGCTGGATTTAGCGGGCAAAGAGGTGGCTGCTGCTGTGCGAGCCACTGACCGAGCCGGCAGTGATGCAGTGCCGATGCAGGTCACGATTAGCGGCAGCGAGGTAGAGCTGTTCATGGCGCCTGACGCCACCCGCCAGCTAGGTGCGCGCAATCATTGGGATGTGTCGCTGGTGAGCGAGCAGGAAAGCCGCACCGTGTTAAGCGGCAATTTGAGCCTGAGTGCGGAGGTATCCAGTGGCTAACGTGGTGTATCGCATAACCGTGATTGTCCCGCCTAGCGCGGAAGTTAAGACCGTTTACGTTCCCGGTATTCAAGGCCCCCCAGGGCCACCAGGTAGCAGCGGCCCTAGTGGCGCAATGCAGTGGGCATCTACACAGTGGTAATAAGAGGAAAATAACCATGGCATCTTTAACCGTGTATCGCGAAACAGCGCTACCTGGCACGCTAACCGCCAACAGCATTTATTTTGTCGCCCCAGCATCCCGACCCGATTATGTCGAAATTTACGTCACCGGCAACGACCCTGCCACCGTGAAGCGCGTCATTGATGAAGAGGATGTTCAGGCGCTGATCGACGCCTCAATGGCCAGCGGTGGCGCCAATACATTAGAGATCGTCAACGATATAGCGGCCCGCGATGCGCTTGTGCTCGAAGGCAACACTTTGGTGCTAGTGTTAGACGCGTCAGCAGATGCGACCGTAGCAAGCGGCGCGGCAACCTACGCTTATCGACATAGCGATACCAGCTGGACAAAAATATCCGAAGCCGAATCGCTAGATATTAATTTCAACTGGTCGAGCCTTGCGGATAAACCTGTAAGCGCTGTTTCCGATATTGATGATGCAGTAACCAAGCGCCACGCCCACGCAAACAAAACCCAGCTCGATAAAATTGACGAAGATGCCAACGGCAACATGACTTACGGCGGCAGCCTGCCGGTCACCGCATGGGCGTCCAACAGCTGGTGAGGTGATGCATGGCAGAATTTAGAGCTGAAAAGGTAGTATCGACGCTGCCTAATGTGCTGGTACCCGATACCGTGTATTACGTGCGTACCGGCGAAGGGTTTGATATTTATGTGTCGGACGCAACAGGAGCGGTAGCGCATAAACAGAATAATGCCCCCGCCAGCGAGCTAGACGCCGAAGCCATTGACCAGGTCCGGTCAACGTTTCAGATTTACGTGCCAGACCCGCTGCGGCGCTCAGTCGAGTCGGCCAGCGGCGGCAAGTGCACGGTTGAGTACACCGCCAATAAGCAACCCTGTTTTATGCACGTTATCCCCAAGCTGCGCTGGGAAGACCTTATGCCTGGCCAAGAGCTTGGCACCGGTACCCATGAAGCATTTATTGAAAACGGCGTTGAGAAAAGCGAGCTGCTGGTGGGCATGTACATGGCGGCGGAAATCAATGGCGAGATGGTCAGCCAGCCCCGGACTACCGGGCGGCGATCCATCACTTGGGATCAATCAGTCTCAGCGGCGCAGGCCAGCGGCTTTGAGCTATTTGGCAGCTGGGAGTGGTCGGCTGTAGCGCTCTGGTGCATGGCAAACGGCTTTCAGCCTCGCGGCAACACGGATTTTGGCAAAAGCCATAGCCATCCGCATGAGCGCGGCGTTTATGACGCGGACTCTGTGAGCAACGAGTACACGCTGCTAGGTAGCGGCCCTAACACCTGGAGCCATAACAACTCCCCGAACGGCATCGCTGACTTGGTCGGCAATCGTTGGGAGTGGGTACGCGGCTTCAAGATGGTTGATGGGAGAATTCTATTAACTCCCGATAACGATCCAGCGTTAGCAGAAAACGCCTGGGTAGATACTGGCTGGGATATGCCTAGTAATCGGACGTGGTCAACGGTTGATAGCGCTGGCGCGCCCCAGTCGGTAAAGCGCGCGCTGATTGTCCCTAATGGCGTTTCAGATCCTGACGGCTATCTATACACGAACCTCAGCGGCGAGCGCTTCCCGCTCCGTGGCGGCTACCGCAGCACCGGTGCCTACGCTGGTTTGGCCGCGCTGTTTCTCATCATTGCGCGCTCCAGCTCGAATGCGTATCTCGGGCTGCGGCTCTCGCGTTTGGTCTAATCGGGCATCTGGATACCTGGGTTCTGTTTTCGCCGCGATAGCGGCGTTTAAGGTTTTTGCATGGAAGATTTGAAAATCAAGCTCAAGATTGAGCGCATGATTGTGTATGGGTATTCCGCGTTACGTCAGTTTCCCAAGAGCGAAAAGCACACGCTTGCAGCAGAAATACGCCAGTGCATGTACGAGCTGTTGCGGCTGGTGTTAACCACTAATCGTAGATACCACAAGAAAACTACCGCAAGCGCCGTCGACACCGAGCTTGATGTGCTTCGCTCGCTCATTCGAGTTAGCTATGAGCTGGGCTTTCTCCCCATCCGCAAATATCAAATATGGAGTGAGCACCTGTATGAAATCGGATGCATGATTGGTGGCTGGCTGAAGTGGATCGGCAGTAACCCGCCTACGCCGCAAGTGCAGGCCGATTAGTAAGAAAGGGCTATGTGTTGAATTGTCCCTCCGCTTCCCGATCCGTGGCGGCAACCGCAACAACGGTGCCAACGCTGGCTTGGCCGCGCTGAATCTCAACAATGCGCGCTCCAACTCGAATACGAATATCGGGCTGCGGCTCTCGCGCTTGATTTGGCCAGAAGATGGTGGCTCACGGGCTGCCATCCAGCGCCTTCAAACGGATGCATAGCCCTCGGCAGAGCCGAAAAAACGTAAGCGCCTTGCGTGTGGTACTAAGCGGAAGCCCGCAAGGCGCGCCTTTAACTACAGCAAGGAAGCAGCGTGACACGAACAGGCCACCTTTTTGAACGCTATGCAAATTTTGATGCATTACACACAGGGTATTTAAGCGCCCGAAAAGGGTGCCGCGATAGCCATGCCTGCATGCGGTTTGAGTTACGGCTTGAAGAGAACCTTATTGAGCTTCTTAACCACTTGCACTGGGGTAGCTATTCAACTGGCCCTTATAGACATTTCTATGTACACGAACCAAAGACGCGGCGAATCACAGCGCTAACGCAGTTTCGGGACCGTGTGCTGCAGCATGCCATGTATGCCGTGCTAGAGCCTATTTGGGAAAAGCGCTTCATATCGGACAGCTATGCATGTCGCGTGGGTAAAGGCACTCACCGCGCGGCGGATAAGGCCCAGGCCATGCTAGGCGAGTGTCTCCGGAGTCACGGTAAGGTTTATGTGCTGAAGGCAGACATCGCGAAGTATTTCGCTAGCATCGATCACGTAATAGCCAAGAGCCTACTAAATCGTGCAATTAAGTGTCCGCGAACAATTCTGCTGCTAGAAGCGATGATCGATACTTATCACGAGCCAGGAAAGACAGGGAAAGGCATGCCGATAGGCAACTTAATTAGCCAGCTGCTAGCTAACGTCTATCTGGATGCACTTGATCAGCATGTAAAGTGCCGGCTAAGCGAGCGATGGTATTGTCGGTATATGGATGATTGGCTGATTATCGGGCCGGATAAGCAACACTTGCATAAAAGGCGCATCGAGCTGGACTGGTGGCTCGCAGAGCATCTGGCGCTGGAAACTAACCATAAAACCAGCGTTTTTCCAGTAAGCCCAGCAAATGGCCGAGGCTTGGATTTCGTTGGTTACCACATGTGGCCGCACAAGCGACGACTACGCAAAGGAAGCATGAAGCGATTTAAGCGCCGCGTGAATCGGCTTCGTCAGCAATACTCAGCCGGCGATGTCGACGTGCGTGACGTGCAGATGCAGATTAGTTCGTGGTTAGCCCATGCTAGTCACGCTAACGCTGAGGGATTTGTGCGCTCGGTTATTTATGATCAGCCTTGGGAGCGACAGAATGCCGCTATTTGTGATTGAGCCTATTGATACTCAAAACGGCGAGCGCCAGACAGAGCCGCAGGGTGCGCAATCGCTCGGGCACGCCGCCGGGGTGCGCTGGTACAAAGCCGACGCTATTCCGACGGAAGGGCGCGCGCCTACTACTGATGAGATGACAGCCGCCAATCTTGAGTTGCCCGCCATCCGCAACCTTAAAGCGTCAGCACGTCGAAAGATAGAAGCTGAGGTGGGTGATCTGCATGAGGTCGTGGCAGATCAGGCAAAGCAGATCGAAGCACTCACCGTGATGCTTTGCCACTTATCCGCGGAATATCTTGGCGGCAAAGTGATGAGCGAAGTTGCTAAAACGACCTATCTAGCGCGCGTGCAAAAAGTGCTGAGTGCGATCGATAGCGGCGCGTTACAGCTGCGGGGTGATCTGGAGGGTACTGACGACATGCTAGAGAAAACGCTTTACCGCACTAATCGCATTAATGAGATCGTAGGTAGCGATTACCTGCCTCAGAGGGAAAGCTTGCTTAATTAAGCGCGAGCGAAGAGCACTGCTATGCCCGCCATTGCGCGGGCTTTTTCTTGCCCGTTCGCCGGGCTTTTGATAACGCACTACAGGAGAGCGCCCGTGGCGATCACTGAAAACCCCAAACTAGAGTACGAGTCCGGCCAGTCTTTTAATGATTGGGAGCACATGAGCGACACCGGCGACGCCATGGTGTTTGAAGCCACGTTTGCGCCATGGAGCGCCCGCGCGGGGTTTGATGCCTCTGTGCGCCCATGGGGCCTGGCAACAGGCGGCCAGATTCGCGCAGGCAGCGGTAACGACAATGTGACCGTATCAGCGCTTAGCGCCTACATGCCCACGGCAGTGGCGGCTGAGGCTGACGGCGTGGTCAATGTCGCAAGCGGCGATGTGTCTGTTTCACGCGCGGCGACCGCCACGCACATGATCACGAGCATTACCGTTGATGCGAGCGGTGCACTGGAGGCGATTTCAGGCACCGAGGGCAGCGCATTTACCGAGCAGCGCGGTGAAGCCGGTGGCCCGCCCTTCATCCCCGTAGAAAGCATCGAGATCGGCCAAGTACGTGTGAACGGTGCCGATGCTGCGCCTGTCTCTGACACTCAGATCATGCAAGTGGTCGGCTTGCATCAGGAGCGCTACGACAGCCCTGTGTTCGAGGCGGACCCCGCTACCGGCGAGGTGCATTTTGCAGCAGAGCTGCCACGCATTCACACAGGAAGCGTGACCAAGAAAGTGTCAGTTCGTGGCTACACACCAATCTTTGCCGAGATCCCGCGTGCCAGCGACTGGGTGCCGGCGGAAACTTCACACTCAACCACGTCAACCGAGATTTACAACGGCACGCTGGGCAGTGTTTCCCGCTCGCTGGGCCAGGCATCGTTTACCTACTACGGCGAAGGCAACGCTAACGACCCGCTTGTACGGCTGAAAAACCAGCGTCTCTGGTTCCGCTGGTACCAGGATCGCAACCGCTCGCCGTTCTCGCTAACGCAGGGCATTTTGGGTATTGGACGCACATACCCAGCGGGTGATCACGTCAACATCGCGTGCACGGTCTCTGCTGAGCAAGAAACCGCAGATTTTGAGTAACCGCTAATTGCCACAGCCCTGGCATAAACGGTCAGGGCTGTGGCTGGAGAACGCTATGGAATTTGATGCGAACCGCTTCGCCAGCGCTGCATTCAAGCGCCGCGAAGAAGATGTGCCAGTAAAGGATTTGCGCGACTGGTTCAAGGGCACCAAAAAAGACGAAGTGCCCGTATGGCGGGTGCGTGGCCTGACTGGCGAAGAGTTGGCACGTGTAAACGAGGCCCAAGCGCGCAATCGCAACAAGAACGCCGTGATTGATGCGCTCAGCTCTGACAAGCAAGAGAAGATGACCGACGCTATCCGGGAGTTGATCGGGACCGGCAGCAGCGTCCCCGACGATCTTGCGCGGCGTATTGAGATGCTGACCATTGCCAGCGTTGCGCCCGAATGCTCGCACCAGGTCGCCGTTAAACTAGCCGAGGCGTTTCCGGTAGAGTTTTACGAACTGACCAACAAAATCACCACGCTGACAGGGCTGGGAAGCGAAGCGGGAAAGCCCAAGCGCTCTTCAGGCAGCCTAGCATCCAGCTCGCCCTCCAGCTCTGCGACTTGAAGGGCGAATTCCTGTTTCGCGTCAGGCCCGACCTATTCCCACTAGCTATGCTGACTGACCTTGAGTGCGACCTATGGGCCTGTACTTCGAGCAGCGCAATCGTAAATAATGCTACGCTAAGCGAAATGAGTCGGCGAGGCGGAAGCGATGCGTAGAGCAATATGGGCAGTATGGTTTTTGGTGGCGTCATTGCCGACAGTGGCGCAGGATCAAATTTATAAATGCATCGACGGCGCTGATCATGTGACGTATCAGAGCTTACCTTGCCCACTTGGCTCGGTTCATGTGCCTATGGGATCAGCTGCCGTTTCTGACATGGACTCTACTGCTGTTCAGCAGGCGGGTAGAGTCGCCAGAATTCAGGAATTACAAAGGCAGCAGACTGCGCTTGAGCGTCAACTTGAGCAGAGTAGGCAACGCCTGCAGTCAGCCAATTCTTCAACTAGTAGCTACCAGGAGCGGTTGGACGCCAGGAATGCTGATGTCCGAGCGCGAGCCAGCGGCGTAGTGCCAACCGGATCAACGGTCACGCAGGCCATCAATATGATGGGCGGCCAGATAATCGCCGCGCCTACTCTATTGGTGGGCAGAATTGCGAGGAGCTAACCTGGCGAAACAGAGAGGGCTGGATCTCAGGTTCTGCCCGTGCCTGCGATGGCAAGATCACTTATTTCAGTAATCGCGGTAACTAGCCAGCTTGGCAGCTCCCGCTTAACTTTCCCATTAACCCGCTCCGGCGGGTTTTTTATTGCCCGTTTTTAGAGGTGCCTTATGGCCGATTTAGAACAAACCGTTGCCATTATCTTTGAAGGCGTCGATAGAATGGGCTCGGGTGTCGATAGCGCTACTAAACGAATGAATAGTATCGTGGGTGCCGCCCAAGGCGTGGTTGACCCAATAGCTAACGCGACTGCGGGCCTATTGAAGTTCGAGGCCGCGTTGCTTGGTAGTGGCGTTGCCGTAACTGGTTTGGCTATTAAGCTGGCTGGCGACTTTGATGCACAGTTTAGAGAAATCAGTACGCTGATCGACGCGCCTGCTGATGACCTTGATAGGTTTAGAGAATCAGTGCTGGCGTATGGTGCTCAAAGCACCAACTCAATCGAGAGAGTGAACGGTGCGGTTTACAATGCCATATCGGCGGGCGTTGACTACACGCAATCTCTTGATGCGGTGAATACTGCTGAGCAGCTATCTGTTGCAGGTAAGGCAGATTTAGGCGACGCATTAACGACCCTGGTTTCATCGCTAAACGCCTACGGCCTAGGTATGGATCAGGCGTCCACCTTTAGCGACCAGCTTTTCACAACTGTTAAAAACGGGCAGACCACCATCCCAGAGCTAGGCGGGTCGCTGGCTCAGGTAACCGGCCTGGCTGCTACCGCTGGCGTGAGCTTTGGAGAGCTACTGGCAGGCATCGCCACGCTGACAGCTACCGGCTCTGGCACGAGCGAATCAATCACACAGATCCGCGCTGCAATCTCTGCCTTGATTAATCCTGCGAGCGCTGCAAGAACGCTGGCCGAGGAGCTAGGGCTAGAGTTCAGTGCCACAGCACTAGAGAGTGAGGGCCTTAGAGCCGTATTAAACAATGTGGCAGAGGCGACAGGCGGAAACACCGAGCAGATAGCACAGCTATTCGGAAGCGTTGAAGCGCTGAACGGGGTGCTGACGCTGACAGGCTTGGGCGCTGAGTCGTTTGCTCAAAACATTGATGCCATGGGCAATAGCGCTGGCGCAACTGAAGAAGCCTACAACAAGATGGCTGGCACGGTTGAGCAGGGAAATCAGCGCATCTCGAACGCTTTTACCGCTACCTTGATTGCGATCGGCGATCCTTTGCTTGATGAATTTGGCGGTATACAGCAGGCCATTGCCAGTATTTTTAGCAGTATTGGTGTCAGTGTTAGCAATGGTCAGCTCCAGCAGTTCGTGGGCCTGATTGAAGGGGTAATGCAGTCCCTAGAGCAGGGCCTAAAAGATGTGGCGGCTAATCTACCCGCCGCGCTTGAAACTGAAGGCGTGTTTGATGGTTTCGTTAACGGCTTCGAAGTTGTGCGCGATGCGATTGGCAGCCTGTTTGATGGCGCTGACGTTACCACCGTGGAAGGCCTCGCCAGCGTTATCGCTACGCTTGGTTCTGGTGTTCAGCTTCTTGGGAGTTTACTGCCGAGACTATAACCACTATCGGCCCGTTTCTTGAGAAATTAACTGAACTGGCTAAGTGGGTAACCGAACTAGACCCCAAAATAGCCCAATTCGCAGGCACTATTGGAGGGTTAAGCCTAGTAATTTCACCCGTGTTAAGCGCACTAGCGTTATTTACCAGCGCTATCGCGCTATTAGGCGGTTCTAGCGGTGCCGTCGTCGTGGCCACAAGAGCATTAGGCGGCATGGTCACCATGCTAGGTCGATTTGCTGGCCCCGCGGGGGCCACCTTCTTGGCGATTCAGGGGCTTGCCGAGCTAAAAAGCACGCTGGAAGAGTTCGATGATTTTAAGTTCAATTTCTCTGATGAGCTGGTCGAAGAGCTAGAAAAAACTTCTGGCGCGCAGCGGGTCACGACGGAAGCCGGGCTTTTTAGTATTCAAAAGCTGGCAGAGGGTTACGTTGCCCTGTCAGACCGCTTTGGCTGGGGTGATAAAGCTGAGGCGGATTTTACCCAGCTTTCTGACGCCGCCATTGATGCTGCTATCAAAGTGGCAGAGTCTGCTAGCCGGATAGGCGGCGAAAGCACTGACGATATTAAGCTGATCAGCGATGCCGCAATACAGGCTGCCGTTGCGGT
This sequence comes from Halomonas bluephagenesis, assembly GCF_054790765.1. Lineage (NCBI taxonomy): Bacteria > Pseudomonadati > Pseudomonadota > Gammaproteobacteria > Oceanospirillales > Halomonadaceae > Halomonas > Halomonas bluephagenesis. The sequence continues at coordinate 4,113,737 of NZ_CP133631.1, read as the reverse complement.
TGCTACTGCCAGCAACGAGATGCGCGCAGGCCTTGAGCGCGTAGAAGCCCCTTTCTTTGATCAGCTGGACGAGCTTCCCGAGTCGTTATCGAGAGTTAGAGAGGTTTTCGAGAAGGATGGGCGAGGGGTCATTGTCAGTGCAGAAGCGGTTGGTAAGGCGCTGCGTGGCATTCAAGATGCCTACGACTCAGGCGAGATCGATGAAGCCAAATACAACGAATTAAGAAACGCGCTACTCAGGCTAAGAGATAGCTCCAACGACGCAGCCAAAGGCCAGGAGGTGCTGGCTGGCGAGGCTCTAAGTAGTGAAGACGCAATACTAAAGGCTCGAAAAGCCGTCCTAGAGCAAACGCTGGCGCTAGAACAGCTGGCAAGTAACGAGCGTATCAAAAACATCGAATTCTCGGTTGATTTCCAAGTGGCGAAAATGGAAACCGAGGCAAAGCGGGTCGAGTCGATCCTAAACGCTACAAGCGCGACCATCACAAGCACAGCAGAAGCCGCCGCTAGCATGTTTGACACGCTGGGCGGCGGAAGCCTTAGCGGCAGCGACCGCTTCCGAGCGCGAGACGCCATTGATCAGCAGCTAAAAGTTCAAGAGCAAGCCGCAGAGCAGCAGGGCCGGCTGATTGATGCGCAGATTGAAAGCCTGACTGCTAAAACAAAAGCGCTGCAGAACGGCGAAGGGCTAATCAAGATCGAAAGCGATGGATTAGAACCCGCGCTTGAAATGTTCATGTGGCAAGTCCTCGAAAAAATTCAACTGCGCGCAAATGCCGAAAGCGCTGAGTTCCTGCTGGGCATTAACAGCACCGCACCCTGATACCTGAAAGTGAGACACAGTATGTACCTAATAGGATTAGCTGCGCGGAGCTATGACCCGCTTGGCGCTTTGCTGTTGCCGCACCGAGAAGGCACGTCGATGGGTGACTTAAGCCGCCGGGTGAGTCGTGTGCGCACGCTAGATGGTGGCGTGGCGGTAACGAATCGCGGGCACAGTCCAGGCGATCGAACCCTAACAATCTCGCTTTCTGGCTTGCCCATGGCTGTAGTTGATCGCGCCCGCCGTCTTGTGCGTCTGCACGCCAGTATCACGGTGTCGATGCCTGATGGCTGCTTTATCGGCGTGCCAAGCGAATACGTGGAGAACAGACAGCTGCTTACCATCCTAGTTACCGAGGAAGCCTAATATGTACTTTGGCCACATTAACAACTTTAAGGCATTGCTTGCAGCGCCTGTCACTGCATCGGGCACCACGATAGAGCTGAAGTCTGGAGCTGACAAAATTGCGGAAGTGCTTGAGCGAGACTCGCGCGTAGCGCTAACACTGTTTGCTTCTGACGGTAGAGGCGGCGACCTAAAAAGGGAAGTAGTGCATGCAACGGAAGTTAATGGCGCTGCTGTAACCGTGATCAGGGGGCAGGAGGGTACTGAAGCCAAAGAGTTTTTCACAGACGAGGGCGTTGAAGCCAGGCTGACAGCAAAGGGGCTGGATGACTTCGCCCATGACGATATTGTAATAATTGGCAGCTCGTCAGTTCTTCAAGGTCAGGCTGGAGTGGCAATTGGCAAAGATGTGATTCTTGGTAGAGAGAACGGCGTCACCGAGCAACTAGGGACCAGTATTGCGATTGGTCTAAGGGCTACCATACGCGCGCTTAACTCGATCGCTGTGGGCGAGGATGCAACGGTTGATGTTAGCGGAGGGCTTAGCGGAGTAGGCGATGCTCTTGCACTTGGTCGCGCATCTAGGGTCACTTTTCAGAAATCAATGGCTATAGGACTTCGTGCAGAGTGCAATAGTACCGACTCGGTTGCGATGGGTACTGACGCAAAAACAAGTGGCGCCGGATCCCTGGCTCTTGGCTCTCAAGCCGAAACGGAGTTTGCTCAGTTTTCTGTTGCCTTGGGCCATATGGCAAAAGCCAGTCAAAACGCCGCAGTGGCGGTGGGTGATCAGGCAAAAGCAGAGAGCCAAGAAGCCATCGCCTTAGGCCTGTTTTCTACCACTCGGGGCATAAGTCAGTTTCAATTGGTTCGGAATCACTAGTTGACGTTCCGGGGCATATTCAGACTGATGTGCTCAACGGTCGCGCTGTGGCTGTGGGTGAGCGCAGTACCGTAACTGCTGAGGGCGGTGTCGCTGTCGGCAGTGACGCGCGCGCAAATGGCACCGCGGCACTTGCTGTTGGGCGCGCGACCCGAGCTACTGGCGATCACAGCATTGCCGTTGGCAGTGGCGCGAACACGGCGTCCTTTGAGGCAATTGCGATAGGCAGGGGGGCTAGCTGTGGCAACGTTAAGTCTGTAGCGCTAGGAGTCGGGGCCAGTGCTTTCGGTTCGTCTGATGTCTGTGTTGGTGAAAACTCCAACACGGCAGGCCCGGGGGCTACCGCAATTGGAAGCGGCGCGGCGGCGCGCGCTAACGGTGCGTCCTCTTTTGGGCAATATTCCTATAGCGACTCGCAAAACGCCACGGCTTTGGGCGTTAACTCTTCAGCAATGGCCAACTTTTCTTTATCGCTCGGCGCTTCGAGCGGAGCGTTTGGGGCTGCTAGCAGCGCCCTATCTCCGGCAGCGGTAACTCTGCAAGAGGGAAGTGTGGCCATAGGTCTGGCGGCTGTTTCAACGCTGGCGGGCGGACGCAAGAGCAACGCACTGCCGTACCTCTCTTTTGAGCCGTTTCCAACTCCTCAGCCACTAATCGATGAGGGGCTAATACCGTCTGGCGTGCCTTACAAGCAGCTCGTTGAGGCAGCTGGTGGTGCAGCTATACCCGATGCCCTGGGGCTTGTTAGCGAGCAAATAGTTTTGGGCAGTGATCTCATAGACCTGACAGACGGTGCGGCATCGACGCAAATCTATCTGCCTCCTCGCGCAATGTTTTTTGTAGACGCATTTGATGTTGTTGTTGTGAGCGCAATAAGCGCTGGCGGCTCGCCTAGTATTCAGATAGGCCCCGACTCGCTGAGCGAAAGCGCCTACCTCACGCCATCTGCAGTGACCAAGACGGCAGCTGGCGGTAGGCAGGTCTTTTCGCCTGCAGTGCAAGATGGCGTCACCTCTCTCCGTGTTTCAGTCGCGAATGCTGGCACCGGCACACTGTCAGTAAAGGTGATCGCGCGCGGCTATGTCATGGAGATGGAAGCGCTTGATCAGAGTGCGATCGGCGGTGGTGGAGGCGGTGGTGGCGATATAGTTTAAAGGAGGTTTAAGGTGCTAAACGCTCAACAGATAAACGTCCTGACACTCAACAGCCCGCAGCCACTTCTATCTAGTCTATTTAACCCGATAGAGCGAACAGAGGTCTATCTGCTCGACATCGGGATTCATCGGGTGCCGATGTCATCATTTCAGGCGACGATGCGGCGGCAAGGGAAATCCTTTCTGCAGGTTATTGTGCCAAATGGGGATGAGTCGTTATCAGCGCTGCAGTATGGCTCCATGATGCGCGTGCAATTGGGGTATTACTACCCAAGCAACGACGAGTTTGATGGTTTAGAGGTTATTGCACAGGTTCCGCTGGAGATTATCAGAAGCGATCAAGGCCCAACGCGAAACACATTGTCGCTGTCTGGGTACGGTGATGTCGAGCAGGGCGCATCAATCACGCGCTCCCTAATAGGCGTTAGCACTCGATCGATAAACCAAGGCGTTCGACGTGTCCGCTGTAGCGTCGATTTGCTGCTAAGGCCTGGCGATACCGCGATTGATCAAGATGGCTCAGAGTTTGTTGTTGATCAGATCCAGTATTTCGTAAACGCAAACAGTGCAGCTATGGAGGTAACCGAAGGTGGGTAAAGCTCGCATACTGGAAGACCTGGGCGAAGGCCGCTACACAATTGAAATCATTGAGTCGCGGGAGCGTGCAGAAATTGCAAAGCAGCAAGCAGGGGCGCGAGCGCTAAGACTGGAAATAGAGATCATAGATCTTACTAACCAGATCTATCAGGCTCAGCTTGCAGTAGATGCCGCGGCTGATTTGCAAAACCAAGCCATCACCCAGTATCAGCAAGAGATTGCCAGCGATGGGGAGTCAGGCGTAAATCTGAGTGAGTTTTCAGAAGCGCTACTTCGTGCAGCGGGTAAGCGTGACGCACTTAGAGCAGAGCGCCGCGCAAAAGAAGCGCTAAAGGCCTCCGATGAGGCGTTAATTGCCCGCGTCAATCGCTTGCCGCCATTACGGCAAATTCAGGCGTGGTGTGCTGACTATACCGAAGAGCTAGAAGGCGAGGTGGCCACGGCTGAGGTGCCTGGGGAAATTGGCAACGTCATTATCAAGCCTGGGTTTGATGGCGGCGAGGATAGCCCGCTAAAAGGAAATTTGTGGTCAGCAGAAACGGATGGCGTTATTCAGCCTGCTTTATCCGGCACACCTGCTGGAGTATTTTACAATCTAGCTATGATGCCCGGCTGGCAAAAGTGGCGGCCTACGTATCGCGTGGCCACCATTACTGCGCTAGACGGTGACGCTTGCACCATCGTCCTTGATTTCGCCACCAGCAGCCAGCAGCAGCTGCCGGTAAATGAACGCAGTCAGTACGAAAGCGTACCCATTCTCTACATGGACTGCAACGGCGTAGCCTTTGAAGAAGGCGATCGTGTGCTAGCCGCCTTTGCTGGCAATGTTGATGGACCCACCGTGGTAGGGTTTGAATCAGAGCCAAGATCATGCGGCATTAGTTTCGACCTGCAGCACTTTTCGAACTGGAACGGCTACTCCTATCAATTCCGCACCACTGACAATGGATTCGATAATCCTGACTTCGACGCAGGGGTTGGTGAGAACTGGCCAGATCTAGACGACAGTATCACCTGGGTTGAAAACGGGGAACCCGGCACGCTGGCGTATTACTTTGTCAGCTCAAAAGAAATAATTGCCTTCAAGATGCGTCTTTACTCGTTCAGCCCTTCAGCAATGATGACACTTGCGTTTTATGAGTGTGATGCGAACAGGGTGCCGATCGCGTTGGTTTATAGCCTACAGAAAGAAACGAGCACAATTTATCTAGATGAGCAGCTTGACCTGCCGGTGACTTTCAAGAGCGATACCATTTATATGGTCGCTGCTATCAGCACTTATCGGTACTACCCAGCTGTTATCGAGTTTTTTCCAGCCTGCATTCCTGACGCGCATTTTTCCGCTAGCCAATTCGTGGAAAGCTATCCGTTTATTGACATCATTCTGCCCCCTGGCGGCGGGCTTTATGGATACTCGGGTAAGTGGCGCGCAAGTGCGATTAACAGTTTAGTGGGGCAGCTACCTGATACTACCTATAAGCTTTCCATTTCAGCCTCGTCATTCCCACCTGATGCTGGCGACTATAGCGGACTCATTAACATCATGCCGTTTGCGATTAACCCGAAGAGCGACCCAGTCCCATATGAGTCTTATGGTTAGCCTTGCATTCACAGCCAAGGCGACTGAAAACTACCGTGTAACCTGTTGATATTTATAGAGCGTATTAGCCGTATTGGCTGGCGCTAAAATGCTATGTTATCTATTTTTAATCAATAGCTTACTGAGATAGTCGCGTGAAAATGGGGTTGCAAAGGTCGCAGGTTCGAATCCTGTCACTCCGACCAAACAGACAAAACGGTCACTTAGCTATTACAGCGGTGGCCGTTTTTTTGGTTTTAAATCTTCCTTCCACACTAGTACTCATTAGCATAAGTCGCCATCAGCTTAATCGGTGAAAGCTAGCCTATGATCTGCTCTCTGCGTTGACTTGGTAAGTCCGTCGTCTAGAGTTTGCCCGTTTTGAGATGACCTGTGCTGCACCCTCTGCTGAGCGGTGTGGGGGGGTTGTAAGGTTTTTTATTCTAAATGATCGAGGTTGTTCAGCTAGTGCTCATTAGTTAATCAATATGGCATGCTAAATAAAACTAATTAAGGTACATTACCGCTATTTAAGTAGACTTGCGTATAGGGATTGCTAGTCGAATGTAATGGAGATGTTATGGCTGAACAAACGTCGCTTGCGACGCTTATGGCAACCCAACCTATTTTTGATCGTCACCAAAAAATGGTTGCTGCTGAGCTACTATATCGAAGCGACGATAATCGTAGCGTTTTTGATGTTGGTGAAAAACAGGCGACCACTGAGCTGCTTTATAACCTCGGCACCGGTATCACAGAGCAGATTAGTCATTTTCAAACACTGGTGTTTATTAATGTGTCGGCAGATTTTCTTATGTCGCGAGCATTTTTGCCTGTGCCGCCTGAAAACGTAGTCATCGAACTCGTTGAGCGCATAGAGCCGACGCAAGCGCTTGTCGAAAGTGTGCGTCATTGGTATCAGCAAGGGTTTCGCTTTGCGCTGGATGATTTTGAATTTAAGCCCAGTTGGCACTCTCTTTTAGATTACGCTTCCTACATTAAAGTTGATACTTTAGGCGCTAATCCGCAGGAAGTTTTAAGAAAAAAAGATGCCCTTTCTCATTATCCGGTTGCATGGCTTGCCGAGCGCGTTGAAACCAAAGAAGAGTATGAAATCTACTACGATGCGGGTTTTGAGCTATTCCAAGGTTATTATTTTGCTAAACCGTCTATTATTTATGGCAAAGTGTTACCCCCGTCTTCGCTACAGTTCACACGAATTTTGAGTGCGCTATCCAATCAAAATGTAGGTATTAGTGAACTTGCTGAGATGGTGTCTGCAGATCCCAACCTCGCCTTTAAGCTACTTAAAATTGCCAATAGCCCGCTCTATCGTGGCCATTTGCCGGTCGAAAGCGTGCATGATGTAATTTCTCGTCTTGGGTTAGACTATCTTCGTCGCTGGATGCTGATTTTCGGTGTGTTGAAAGACAGTACGCGAGAACATGCTGAGTTAATTCTTACTCGTGCTCATTTGTGCGAGCTACTGACAAAAGCGCATCAAGTTCGAGGCAGCCGAGGAGCTGATGCCTATTTGGTGGGGCTGATGTCGGGCGTCGACTTACTGCTTAAGATTGATCCATCGACATTTATCGAGTCAGTTAACGTCAGTAAAGCGATTGCTGACGCAGTTGTGAATGAAACAGGCATTCTTGGCAAGCAGCTTAAATTGGCACGCAAGATTGAGCGGTGTGTGATGTTAAAGCATATGGATGTATTGGAGCCGTCTTGGCTGGAGCTATATTGCCAAGCGCGTAGGCATGCGGTTGAGGTTGTAAAGCTTTCGGAAACACTATGATTATCTGGCAAAGCCGGTGACGTGAGCTTAGCTATTTGGCGGTGACCGTTTTCTGGAGTGGTAAGCAGAAAGCGTCTTATCTGTAGCCACGTAGCTTTGGCCTCATAGGTAAGATCTTAAAGTTCTGGTCTTAAAGTTCTAGCCTCCTAATAACCCCTAAGTGAGATGTCATGCTGAGGCCATCAGCAAGTAAATTGGCGAAGCCTAGAACATAAGCGCCATCAGTGGTCAGACACCTGCGCAAAAAGCCACAGAATCAGAGCTCGCACCAAATTCGCTCGCGTAAGTCCTCGCTGAGTTCCGATACCTTGCGCATGCGGTTAAAAGTGGCCTCTGTCATGTCTCCTGCGATGCTGTGGTAGCAAGCTGCCATTGATGCTGGGGTTTGAGGTCCTTCAAAACCGAGCATGCAGCAGGTTAGCTTGCTGTAGATGGGGGCCACGGTTGAAATGAAATCAAGCTCATACCGAAGTGCTTCGTTAACAGTTTCTAGCCAGACGCGTTGCAGCTTTGCGGCCGAATGTGTGGCTTCCACCCAAGGCTGATGCCAAAGAACCAGTATCGTATCCTTGTTGGTTGTATTCGCTGTCAGGTTGGGAAACATTAACGTTGTCATTGTATTGGTTCCTTATGTGCAGTTAGGAGTCGAACCCTGTTAGGAATAGCATAGTCGCGCCCGGAATAAAGGTTGTCATTAGTAGCTGCTTCTTTGACGCTGATCATATTTTTACTAACTACGAGAAGGTTTAGCTCTTTAGTTTGATTCTTACGACCTATTCCAAAAATTAACGGATCAAAATAGCTAATTAAATGCTGAGCGACGCTACTTAGCCTGGGTGGCGTGGCGTTTTTTGCGTTGCATCATTTCCTTGTTACTTTATGGATAACAGTAGTACTGCAGCGCAGCAACCTGCTGTAAGCTGACAATATATTTAACAAGGGAGCTTATGGATGGAAAACCCTCAAACACCTGCCAAGTCATCGCGAGAGTGGCATAGTGCCTCGATAGATCAAGTGCTTGAGTGGCAGGGTGTTACTGCCGACGGCCTATCTACCACTGAGGCTCAAGCGCGTATAGAGCGCTATGGTCCGAATCGTCTTCAGCAGGCCCAGGGGCGACCTTGGTATCGACGTTTACTAGATCAGCTCAATAATATTTTAATTCTTATTCTGCTGGTTGCTGCTGTTGCCAGTTTCCTGCTTGGGCATGTAATAGACTCTGCGGCCATTGTGGGAGTGGTGGCCGTGATTGCGCTGATTGGTTTTATCCAGGAAGGAAAAGCTGAACAGGCACTTGATAGCATCCGTAACATGCTGTCTCCCCAGGCCAACGTCTTACGAGACGGTAAGCGCACCACAATTCCTGCCGAAGCGTTAGTGCCTGGGGATATCGTGCTAGTAGAGAGCGGTGACCGGATACCAGCGGACGTGCGATTGATTGAAGCGCGACGTTTTCGCACTGAAGAGGCGGCTTTAACAGGAGAGTCGGTTCCTGTGGAGAAGCAGGCTGGCCCTGTTAATGCAGATACGGATCTTGCTGAGCGCAGCAGTATGGCGTTCGCCAGCACGATCGTGGTGCAAGGCAATGCCCGTGGTTTGGTAGTTGAAACGGGGCGTCACACTGAAATCGGTAAAATTTCAGAACTTCTGCGTGGTGTGGAAAAAATTAAAACGCCGCTGCTTCAGCAGCTTGATCGAGCGGGCAGGGTGCTCGCAGTTTTTATCTTAGCTGCGGCAGCCATTACCGCGTTGTTAGGTACGTTACTTCACGATCAGCCCGCTGCGGATATGTTCATGGCTGCTGTTGGGCTGGCGGTAGCCGCTATTCCCGAAGGGCTACCCGCCATTGTCACCATAGGGCTCGCGCTTGGCGTGCAAAGCATGGCGAAGCGCAACGCGATTATTCGCCGGCTTCCTGCAGTAGAAACGTTGGGCTCTATCTCGACTATTTTTTCCGATAAAACGGGCACGCTGACGCGCAATGAAATGACAGCTCAAGCGATTTGGCTGGGTGACGAGCAATTTATCATCGATGGCATTGGGTTTGCGCCCAAAGGTGCTTTTTATCGACTGCACGCCAGCGGTGAACCAGAGTCGGAACGTGTCGATGTGTCTAGCACTCTTCCGTTAAGCGATTTCTTGCGTGCGGGCGTATTGTGTAACGACACAGAGCTACATCAGCAGGCGGGGCAGTATCAGATTTACGGTGACCCAACAGAGGGCGCGTTGGTGGTTGCCGGGGAAAAAGCAGGGCTTAGTACGTCGGAGGTGCGCCAACAGTTTCCGCGGCTTGATGCGATTCCTTTCGAGTCAGATTTTAAGTATATGGCCACGCTGCATGCAGAAGCTGACGGTCAGCGTGTCTTTGTAAAGGGAGCGCCTGATCGCTTGATAGAAATGTGCGATAGCGTTGCTACCAAGCAAGGCGCTATCGACATTGATCGTAATGAGTGGGAAAACCGTATTCACGAACTTTCCTCGCAGGGTTTACGCGTGCTGGCCATTGCGGATAAACCAGCTTCGGCTATTGATGAGCTTGATCATCACCATATTGATGGCGGGTTGCGCTTATTGGGAATTATTGGCTTGCTAGACCCGCCAAGAGAAGAGGCGATTGAGGCGGTTAAGCGTTGCCAACAAGCGGGTATTCGTCCCGTTATGATTACCGGTGATCATGCTTCAACAGCGCTGGCTATTGCCAAACAGCTGGGGTTTGCGCAAACCCAGAAAGCGCTTACTGGGCGAGAAATTGAAGCGATGTCCGATGCAGCGTTAGAAGACATCATTTTAGATATTGATGTCTTTGCTCGAGCATCACCCGAGCACAAACTGCGTTTAGTTAAGGCGATGCAGGCGCGGGGCGGCGTTTGTTCCATGACCGGGGATGGGGTCAATGATGGTCCCGCCTTAAAGCGTGCTGATGTCGGCGTTGCGATGGGCGTGCAGGGGACTGAGGCAGCGAAAGATGCTTCTGAAATGGTGTTGGCAGATGATAACTTCGCAACAATCGTCAGTGCTATTGAAGAAGGCCGCAAAGTCTACGATAACATCCGTAAAACGATTACCTTTATTCTACCCACTAACGGCGCTCAGGGCTTGGCCATCATGCTGGCGGTGCTATCTGGCTCGGTGCTGCCGGTAACGCCGCTTCAGGCCCTTTGGGTAAACATGGTGGTGGCGATTACTTTAGGGTTAGCACTAGCGTTTGAAACGGGCGAAAAAGACTTGATGGCTCGCCAGCCAAGAGACCCTAAAGCACCGCTGCTTGATCTGTTTTTATTGTGGCGGGTGATTTTTGTTTCTGTACTGCTGCTTGTTGGCGTCTTCGGAATGTTTTCTTGGATACTCAACCAAGGCGGCAACGAAGCATTAGCGCGTGCAGGGGCGGTCAATATGCTGGTCACTGGCAGTGCCGCTTATTTAATCAATAGCCGCTTTTTAATCAACAGTACGCTGTCGTTTGCCGGTGTTTTTGGCAGCCGGCCGGTATGGATTGCTATCATGATGGTGATGCTGCTCCAAATGGCGTTTACTTATCTGCCCTTTATGCAGCTTATCTTTGGTAGCGAAGGCTTAAGCGCTGTGCATTGGCTAGCCATCATTTTAAGTAGCGGGATGATTTACCTATTAATTGAGGCGGAGAAAATGGGGTGGCGCATGCTCAAGGCCAAGCAGAAATAAGCCAATACCTATTTGTGAAAGATCAGCGCCACCTAGGGGAATTGAATAACAAGCCAAAGGTGGCGCAACCGTACTCATTTTAGCTGAGCAGTCTATTTAACCTTGGGAGTGGTGATCCGCAAGCGCGGCTGCAATGGCTTCTTCCCATTGGCCGGCGGTAACTTCCCAGTGTGCCATTTCATCCTGATCTGGCGCCCCTTCGGAGGCGGCATTCAGCTCTTCAGGGGAGTAGCGTTCAAAGCAATGTTTGGCGAACGCTTTGGTTTTTCCATCCCGAAGCTGATCAATCATTTCCATAATGTTTATCCTTTCCTTGGTGGTAGTTTCCACCTTGCCATTAACGCCTAGGCAAGGAGTCACGACTGCTCCATGAGTGTAGCGGCTTGATATCATTTCTGCCCAGCGGTGAGGCAGTAATGGCTTAAAGCGTAGCATCCAAAATAATTTTGACTGCAATTCCTGCCAGCAATAGCATGATGAGATTATCAAACCAGCGATGTGGCAAGCGTTTACCAAGCTGAGCGCCGATGGGCATGCCTGCAAGAATGATGAATAGTGCTATAAAGCTGTAAAATGTGCGCTCCAACGTTAATATTTCGGCACTCAGCAGTGCGGGTATTTGAACGCAGGTAATCGCGACAAAAAACACGGAGATAGAGCCGATAAACACTCGGCGCTCTAGTTGCATTGCGTTTAGAAACGTTACAGACGCGGGGGCTGACATGCCCGCAGCGCCTTGCAGTACGCCGGCTAGCAAACCGACAGGTAGCACGATGCGTTCTGCAGTAGCGAAAGGAAGGGCGAGCGTTCGCTTTGCCAATTTGATGACCAAATAGAGCACTATTGATGCTGCCACTCCGAGCGATAAAAGAGTGGGTGAAAGCACGACTAATCCCCATGTGCCAAGCACAATGCCTAACCCACCTGAAAGAGAGAAGGCAGCGAGAAAACGTAGTGGCAACAAATGATGCCGGTATTGCCAAACCTGTAAAACATTGCTGAATAAATTGGGGGCAATTAATACGGCAATGGCTAGCTTCACGTCGTAGAGCATGGTGAGAACAGGTACGACTATGACCGGCACGCCAGAACCAATAGCACCTTTGACGATGCCTGCGGCAACCAACGTTAAAAAAGCAATAATCACGGTGAGCTTCCTGACGCATCAGGCACAGCGGCTTGGCTGTGCCTGATAAGTGATGTGCTGACGAGATTAGTTATCTGAACCTAGCTACCTAAGAACATAGCAGGGTGTATAAGCCTGCCCATCAAGCTTCATGCGTCCTTGGGCGACAAATGAGGTTAATAGCTCGTCTAGGCGCTGCATGAGTTCTGGTTCAGCGGTTAACTCAAAAGGGCCATGGGCTTCAATCGCTCGAATACCCGGCTCTTTAACGTTGCCAGCCACAATGCCAGAAAAGGCGCGACGCAAGTTGGCCGCTAGTTCATGGGTAGGCTGCTGACGGTGAAGCGCTAGACCGCGCATAGCTTCGTGAGTGGGCTCGAAGGGCGCCTGAAAGTCACGCGCAATGGTAAGACGCCAGTTGTAGTAGAAAGCGTCCTGATGTTTGCGACGGAAGTCCGCGATCTCGTCAATTTCTTCACGCATTTTGCGTGCGACGGCCACGGGGTTGCCGGTAATAATAGTGTAGTAGCGGCGGATATCCTCGCCCAGTGTATAAACCAAGAACTCATCAATTTTCTGGAAATACTCAGCGGAATTGGCAGGGCCGGTAAACACAAGTGGGAAGGGGATATCGTGATTGCTTGGGTGAAGCAGAATTCCCAGTAGGTAAAGAATTTCTTCTGCAGTACCCACACCACCCGGGAAAACAATAATACCGTGCCCTAAGCGCACGAATGCTTCCAAGCGCTTTTCGATATCTGGCATCACAACCAGTTCGTTAACGATAGGGTTGGGCGCTTCGGCGGCAATGATACCTGGCTCAGAGATGCCCAAATAGCGGCCATCTTTACGGCGCTGTTTTGCGTGAGCGACGTTAGCCCCTTTCATGGGGCCTTTCATGGCGCCGGGGCCACAGCCCGTGCAGATGTCTAGATCTCGCAGGCCAAGGTGATAACCAACATCCTTGGTGTATTCGTACTCTTCCCTGGAAATTGAGTGGCCACCCCAGCACACCACCAAGCTTGGATCACGTCCAGGCTTCAGCGTGCCTGCTTTGCGCAGGATATGAAACACCGCGTTAGTTGTGCCTTCACCGGTGGTTAGGTCAAACCGTTTGTGGTGCTGGATTTCGTTGTAAACATAAACAATATCACGAAGGACCGACGACAAGTGTTCACGTATGCCGCGAATCATACGTCCGTCAACAAAGGCTTCAGCGGGGGCATTGGTTAACTTAAGACGGATGCCTCGGTCTTGCTGTAAGACTTCAATATCAAAGTCTTTATAGGCTTCCATGATGGCCAAACTATCATCCGTTGGGCTGCCGCAGTTAAGCACCGCGAGTGCACAGCGGCGTAGCAAGTCATGCAAGCCGCTTTTAGAGGTGCTTTTTAGGCGGTTGACCTCATGCTGAGAAAGCACTTCGAGGCTCCCTTCCGGGGAGATAATGCTGGAAATGGTTGCGCGCGGCATTGGGAGTTGCGTCATTAGTCTGGCTGTCCCTAATCATATTGTTAACGAATCTACATACTATCACGGCGTTTACTAATTGAATTCAAGCAATAAGAGCAGTGCCGTCCCTTAGCGTCCGTTTAATAGTCGGATTGTGCTACCCTGTGCCTTCGTTGAGAGCACACGGTGGCTAGTCAAGATGGCGTTTTATTATGTTTAATGCCCAGTATTTTCGGACGTTTATAACGTTAGTGGAAACGGGGAGTTTCACACGTACCGCGCGCCGTTTGGAGATGACGCAGCCGGGCGTCAGCCAGCATATTCGCAAGTTGGAAAGCTATTTAGATAAGCCGTTGATTGAAAGAAAAGGCAGAAGTTTTACGCTAACGGAGTCTGGGCGAAGGGCTTATGATTATGCGTTGAAGCTGTTTGCCGAACATGAACAGTTTCGCCATGGTTTAGATGACGATTCACTGGATAGCGGCGAGTGCCGGATTGCATCCCCTGGAAGTGTTGGGCTGATGTTTTATCCTTTCATTCTTGGCCAACAGCAGATGCATCCTAATCTAACTGTAAATTACAGTTTCGCTTTTAATCACGAAATCGTTAACGACCTGCTTGAAGGTCGCTATGATATTGGCATTGTGACTGAGCAGGTCAACCATACCGAACTTACCTGCACGGTATGGCACAAAGAGCCACTGTGTTTGGTAGTGCCTGCTGATTTTGCTGGTAGCACGCTATCCGACCTGATGGGTATTGGTTTTCTTAATTACTACGACGGTATCAATCACGCCAATGCACTGCTGCGCGCCAATTATCCAGACGAATTTCGTTCGATGACCCATTTTCGTCATCAGGGGTTTACTAACGAAGTAAGCATGGTGCTGGATGCGGTCGCTCGAGGCTTAGGTTTTACCGTTGTCTCACGCCTGGTGTTAGAAACGTCCCCCTGGCAACGCCAGGTAAAAGCGCTAGCATTACCCCAAGGGATTAATGAAGTGCTTTACCTGTTGCGCCGACGAGATTCGGTCTTACCGAAGCGGTATGAAAAGCTTTTGGATGGTTTTCATCACCAACGCTTGCAAGAAAAAACGCCCCTGGTGCCCGAATAACGAGCGCCAAGGGCGTTTAAGAGACAAGGATACCTTGTCTGCTTAAGAGCGTATGTGTTGAGTATTAGCGGCGATATTCATCAATGCTAGGGCAAGAGCAGATGAGCTGCCGATCACCGAATACGTTATCAACACGGTTAACCGCAGGCCAATACTTCGACGCAGCAACAGCTTCTGTTGGGAAGGCGCCCAGCTTGCGGTCATAAGGACGTTGCCACTCGTTATCCATCAAGTCCGCTTGTGTATGAGGAGCATTTACCAACGGGTTGTTATCCAGCGGCCATTCACCCTCTTCAACGCGTGCAATTTCATCTCGAATCGCGATCATGGCATCGCAGAATCGGTCAATTTCGTAGAGCGACTCAGATTCTGTGGGCTCGATCATTAATGTGCCTGGCACAGGGAACGACATAGTCGGCGCATGAAAGCCGTAGTCCATCAGGCGCTTAGCAATATCTTCTTCACTGATACCGGAAGCACTCTTGAGCGGGCGAATATCAATGATGCATTCGTGGGCAACATTGCCGTTTTTGCCACGGTACAGAATAGGATAAGCACTCTCTAATCGCTTGGCGATATAGTTAGCATTAAGAATAGCTAGTTCGGTGGCTTCTCGAAGCCCACGTGCCCCCATCATCTTAATGTAAGCCCAAGAGATGGGCAGAATTGACGCGCTACCAAATGCAGCGGCGGAGACAGCACCGTTTTCTGGGTTGACACCATTAATAGGCGTAACCACGTGATTGGAAACGAAGGGGGCAAGGTGGGCTTTAACACCAATGGGCCCCATCCCCGGGCCGCCACCACCGTGGGGTATACAAAATGTTTTGTGCAGATTGAGGTGCGAGACATCACCACCGAAGTCGCCGGGCCGCGTCAAACCCACTTGAGCATTCATGTTGGCTCCATCCACATACACTTGGCCGCCATGCTGATGTACTACCTCGCAAACCTTGCGAACATGGGATTCAAATACACCGTGGGTAGAGGGATAGGTGATCATTACTGCGGAGAGGCGATCACTGTGCTGCTCGGCTTTGCGCGTTAGGTCATCCAAGTCAATGTTGCCGTTGGCGTCACACTCAACAACCACGACGTCCATGCTAAGCATGGCTGCAGATGCTGGGTTAGTACCGTGGGCAGAGCTAGGGATCAAGCACACGTCGCGATGTGCTTCCCCTTGTGCTGCCTGATAACGACGAATGGCAAGCAGGCCCGCGTATTCACCTTGGGCACCGGAGTTGGGCTGCATGGAAATATGATCGTAACCCGTCACTTCCACTAAGAAGGCGGCTAGCTCATCAATCATTTGATGATAGCCGGCCACTTGATCGCGAGGGGCGAATGGGTGGAGGTGCGCAAACGCAGGCCAGGAGATCGGAATCATTTCACTAGTAGCGTTTAGCTTCATGGTGCACGAACCCAACGGGATCATGGCATGAGCCAAGGAAAGGTCCTTGTTCTCTAGGCGTTTCAAGTAACGCAGCATCTCTGTTTCGCTGCGATAACGGGTAAACGTGGGGTGTTCCAAAAAGCTGCTTTCACGCCGATACATCGGCGGAATGCCGCTGAGTTCGTCACTAATGACCTGTCCATCAAGCGTTGCGACGGACAAGCCGTGCTCATCGCCTAACAGCACATCAAACAGCGTCGCGACGTCGTGAGCCGTTGTCGTTTCATCCAGGCTAATGCCCACATCGCCATTGGCGAAGTAATGAAGGTTGATATCATGCGTCATGGCGCGGCCATGAATTTTACCCGCATCTACTTGGGTCAGGCGGAGTGTATCAAACCAGCTGTCGTTCGCTAACGTGACCCCACCTTGCTTAAGGCCTTCCGCTAACAAAGTAGTGAGGCGATGCACGCGGCCTGCAATTTTGCGAAGACCTTCTGCACCATGGTAGGTGGCGTAGAAGCCAGCAATATTGGCTAGTAGTGCCTGAGCAGTACAAATATTGGAGGTCGCTTTCTCGCGGCGGATATGCTGCTCGCGGGTTTGCATAGCCATGCGCAATGCAGTGTTACCGCGGCTATCTTTGGATACACCAATAATGCGGCCAGGAATTGAGCGTTTCAGTTTGTCGGATGTGGCAAAGAAGGCCGCGTGTGGGCCACCAAAGCCCATGGGGACGCCAAAACGCTGGGAGTTTCCGACGACGATGTCTGCGCCCATTGCCCCTGGCTCTTTCAGTAGCACTAGGCTCAATAGATCCGTGGCGACGCAAGTCATGATGCCGCGCTCTTTGGCAGCGCTTAGTAGAGAGGAGATGTCAGTGATGTTGCCACTGGCGGAAGGGTATTGCACCAGGGCACCAAACACATCGTGCTCTGCCAGCGTTTCTGCGGGGCCAGTGATTAGCTGAAAGCCAAAAAACTCCGCGCGAGTTTTAATAACGTCTAACGTTTGCGGAAATAGATCATCAGCAACAAAGAAAGCCGTTGACTTACTTTTCTTGTTACTGCGCTTGCATAGCGCCATCGCTTCCGCAGCGGCGGTCGCTTCGTCCAGCAGTGAAGCATTGGCAAGCTCCATGCCGGTTAAATCCATAATGACCTGCTGAAAGTTAAGCAAGCCCTCTAAGCGGCCTTGAGAGATTTCAGGTTGATAAGGCGTATAAGCGGTGTACCAGCCCGGGTTTTCCAGCACATTACGCTGTATTACCGCCGGCATGTGGGTGCCGTAGTAACCTTGGCCGATGTAGCTTTTAGCCACTCGATTTTGGCGCGCCAGCTGGCTTAGGTAGTCTAGCGCTTCTGCTTCGCTGCGTGGGTCGTCCAGGGCTAACTCGCGGCCAAGGCGGATATCGCTTGGCACGGTTTGCTCAATAAGTTCTTCCATGCGCTGCATGTTGAGCGCTTTTAACATGGTGTCGACATCAGCGGGGCTAGGCCCATTGTGGCGTTTGATAAAAGCATCGTGGTCGGCCAATTCGGCCAAACGGCGTGTTTCAAATGGCATGGGAAGGTTCCGAACGTAATGAGAAAACCGTGCAGGGGCGAAAGAAACTAGAAAGCCTGCTGAGCGCAGGCTTTCTGGCTAATTAATCGTCTGAGCTAAGTGTTGCTTGGTAAGCATCTGCGTCTAACAAGCCTTCAAGGGCTGTATCGGTTAGGCGTACTTTCATGATCCAACCACCTTCGTAAGGCGCTTCGTTAACTGTTTCAGGCGAATCTTCGAGTGCCTCGTTAACTTCGATAACTTCGCCGTTAACCGGTGAGTAAAGGTCAGAAGCAGCCTTAACAGATTCGATAACGCCGAACTCTTGGCCTTTATTGAGTGCCTGACCGACTTCTGGCAGCTCAACAAAAACAACGTCGCCCAGCGCTTCTTGGGCATGATCAGTAATGCCGATCGTGACGGTACCGTCTTGGTGGTCAAGTACCCATTCGTGGCTTTCGGCATAACGGAGATTGGCAGGAAGATTGCTCATGATGATTCCCTTTATGAAACAGTTGTCTGGACAGAAGCATACTAACGCCTGTCGTTCGCCTTGGCGACTATTGGCCAGCTCTGAATAAGGCGATCTGTGACACATGTTAACGTGTTTCCAATCGGAAACAAATTTCTTCAACGCCTCATAATGGCAAAAAAGTGTCTTTGAGTTTCATGATGCTTTACGTCTACTAGGATTTGTAAAAACAGATGCTTTCTCTGCTGAGTTGCGACATTGCAATGGATGCGAACTAGGAAAATGGTGTAAAACATGCAGATCATGCGTTTTTTCAAAGCGTAAGACGCGCTATGGTGGAAACGTTTGATGACACAACTACATTAAACAAGGCAGCCCGACTGCCCGGTACCCATAATAAACGAGCTAACGAACAGGGTAAGGAGAAACGTGTGGAAACATTAACTAGCCTCCTAGGGGCAATTAACGGGGTCGTTTGGGGCCCGATAATGTTGGTCCTATTGCTAGGTGTGGGGATTTACTTACAGATTGGCTTGAAACTGATGCCGATCAGAAAGCTCGGTGTGGGTTTCAAGCTAATGTGGCAAGGCCGCGCCCCTAAGCCCAGCCAAGCAGAAGCTGATCAGGCGTCATCTGACAAGGCTGACAAAGACGGTGAAATTTCACCTTTTGATGCACTAATGACGGCGCTTTCCGCCACGATTGGCACAGGTAACATTGCCGGTGTGGCAACGGCTATCGCGCTTGGTGGCCCAGGCGCTGTGTTCTGGATGTGGATCACTGCGTTAGTGGGGATGGCGACTAAATTTGCCGAAGCGGTTCTAGCTGTACGCTATCGTGAAACCGATAGCACCGGGTACCACGTGGGTGGCCCGATGTTCTATATAAAAAATGGCTTGGGTAAAAAATGGCTCTGGCTAGGCGGGTTGTTTTCATTCTTTGGTGCGATAGCGGCTTTTGGTATCGGTAATACCGTACAGTCCAACTCTGTGGCCGATGCCATGGACTCCACCTTTGGTGTGCCGCATTGGCTAACCGGTGTGATTATCATGGTGTTGGCGGGGGCTGTCATCCTGGGCGGTATTAAGCGCATTGCAAAAGTAGCGGGTAAGCTAGTGCCCATCATGGGTATTGCTTACGTGATTGCCGGGCTGCTGGTGCTGATCGTTAATGCAAGTCAAATTGGTGAAGCGTTTGGTTTGATTTTCTATTACGCCTTTAATCCGATGGCAGCGGCAGGTGGCTTTGCTGGTGCGGCAGTGATGGCAGCCATCCGCTTTGGTGTAGCACGGGGTATTTTCTCTAACGAAGCAGGTTTAGGTAGTGCGCCAATTGCCCACGCAGCAGCGCAGACCAAAAACCCTGTTCGCCAAGGCCTCATCGCCATGCTGGGCACCTTTATCGATACCATCATCGTTTGTACGATTACCGCGTTGGTTATTCTGACCTCCACGGTGTGGATTGATGGTGAGGCGGGCGCATCGCTGACAGCACTTTCGTTCGATGCCGCACTGCCCGGTTTCGGTAATCAGATAGTTGCAGTTGCCTTGGCTGTGTTTGCATTCACCACGATCCTTGGCTGGTCTTTCTACGGCGAAAAGTGCTGTCAGTTCCTGTTCGGTACACGTTCGATTATGCTGTACCGCGTGCTGTTCGTTCTGGCAATCCCGCTTGGTGCTATCGCGCAGCTTGGTTTTATTTGGCTGATGGCTGATACCTTTAACGCTATGATGGCCATTCCGAACTTGATCGCGCTGGCGCTGCTTTCGCCGGTGGTATTCAAACTCACCCGTGATTACTTTGCAGGCAAAGACGTACTGCCAGGTGAAGCGCTTGATCATGATAAGTAATCTCTGCCCAACGTAATATGGGCCGATAAGCTGTAATAGAGCCGGGAAGCCAGTCATGGCTTTCCGTTTCTCTTTCTCGACCGAGGAAATCCCATGACCGACCTTAAACAGACGCCACTCCATGAATTGCATCTTTCGCTAGGGGCCAAAATGGTTCCCTTTGCGGGTTATGACATGCCGGTGCAATACCCATTGGGTGTCAAAAAAGAGCATGAGCATACGCGTCAGCAATGTGGGCTGTTTGATGTTTCTCACATGGGCCAAATAGCGGTGTCGGGCGACAATGTTGCCGAGGCGCTTGAGTCCCTAATCCCAGCCGACCTGGTGGGGTTAAGCAAAGGTGAGCAGCGCTATGGGCTCTTAACCGGAACTGATGGCGGTATTATCGATGATCTAATGGCCGTCAATGCAGGTGATCACTTTTATCTAGTCGTTAATGCCGCCTGCAAAGAGCAGGATATTGCTCATCTACGCACTAATCTTGGTGCTACTCATCACATTGAGGTGCTTGATCGTGGCTTGCTGGCGCTGCAGGGGCCCCAAGCTAGGGATGTCATGAAGCGATTGTGTCCAGATGCGTGTGAGCTAACGTTTATGCAGCATGGCCGCTTCACAATGTCTGGTCAGGAAGTATGGATTAGTCGTAGCGGTTATACGGGTGAAGATGGCTTTGAAATATCAGTGGCCTCTGAGACCTGCCAGACATTTGCAGAGCAACTGCTAGCAGAACCCGAAGTCGAAGCGATTGGCTTGGGTGCACGCGACTCGCTTCGTTTAGAAGCAGGGCTGTGTTTGTATGGGCACGATATGGATATGACGACGACGCCTGTAGAAGCTGGTCTTATTTGGGCGATTGGTAAGCCTCGCCGACATGGCGGTGAGCGTCCAGCAGGTTTCCCTGGCGCGGATCTTATTCTGCACCAAGTGGCCGCGAAAGATCATGCGCGTAAGCGGGTAGGGTTAGTGGCAGAAGGGCGTGCACCAGTAAGAGAGGGAGCGCTTTTAGTTGATGCAAAAGGCAATGAAATCGGTGTTGTAACTTCCGGTGGCTTTGGGCCTAGTGTGGGTAAGCCAATTGCCATGGGGTACGTGGGGCGTGAATGGGAAGCGCCAGAGACCACCGTTTATGCGTTGGTGAGAGGTAAACAGTTACCGATGGCTGTGACAGCTACTCCATTTGTGAAACCAGGCTATTATCGCGGTTAATACAGACACTGTTCATCAAAAAAGCCCCTGAAAAATCAGGGGCTTTTTTCTTCACCTTAATACTTGCCGGGGGTCGATAGGCTTTCCGCCTTGCCGCAGGTCGAAAAGCAAGTCGTAGCGCTGTGTCGCACTGCTTTGGCCGACATCACACAGTGGGTCGCCGGTACTCACTTGCTGGCCGACACGGACTAAAATGCGTTCGCACAGTGCATAGACGGTTTGCAAGTTGTCTGCATGATGAATAATGACGACATCTCCAAGTTGACGCATTCCATCAGCAAAACGCACTTCACCTGGAGCCACTGCTTGGGCTTTGGCACCTGCCTGGGTAGCCAGTAGCATAGGTTGTAACGTACCACGGCTATCCGCACCAAAGCGGCGCACAATGCGATAGTCCTCTAAGGGCCAAGGCCAGCGGCGTGCAGAAGCAGGTAGGCTAGCGCTCGGGGTCGGCGTTGATGCTGGCTGGCTGGTACGGGCATTGCTTGTGCTGCTTGAGGCGCTGCTGCTGCTAAGCGGTACACTGACAATCTGGCCGACTCTGAGCGCTGTGGGTGACGTGCTTGGATTGGCACTCTGTATACGCCCTGATGTGGTGCCAAAGTGGCGGGCGATACTTGAGTAGGTATCGCCGGGCCGAATCTGGTAGCGATATGGTCCGCCAGAGGGCGCTCGCTCTTGTTGGGTAGGGATTAACAAACGTTGTCCAACATTTAAGCGTTGAGCATTTGCCCCAGGGTTGAAGCGTTCAAGACGTTCCAATGGAACGCTTGCTCGGTTCGCAAGTTGTCCCAGCGTATCGCCGCGCTGTACCTCTATCCATTCACCGTTTATTTGGCCTACAGTGCTGCTGGGCACAGTATCATTCTGGCCATTTGAAGAGGGTGAGCCAGCACATCCAACTAATACGGTTGTTAGCAGACAGACTGCTAACCACCGAGCTAGTCGTGGTTGGTTTGCTTGGCTAGCAAGGCGTCTTTTTCCTGCCAGAGTGAGTTGATCCATGCGTGGAAACGTTCCTTGTGCTGCTGTTCTTCGTGATAGTTGGCTTCGTTCATCCATTGGGGAATAGCGAGCTGCCTTGCGTTAAGCGTGATGCAAGCTTCTTTTCCGCATAGAAAACCCCAGAATGTTGGCGCTGGATTCTCATAGCTGATGGTTACATCCAAAATGCCATCTAGTTTGTCGCCAAGCAGGCTAAGCACCTGTGAGACACCGCCAGCCTTGGGTCTAAGTAAATGCCGAAACGGACTTTGCTGCTTTTCCCGCTTTGCCACAGTAAATCGTGTTCCCTCGACAAAATTAAATATTGCGATGGGTGCATTTCTGGCTTGTTGGCAAACGCGCTCTGTTGATTCACGATCAATAGTGGCGAGTTTAGGATTTTTGGCAATTTGTTCACGACTGAAGCGTCGCATAAAGGGGAATTCTAACGCCCAAAATGCCAGTCCGACGATAGGAATCCAAATTAACTGATGTTTCAAAAAGAATCTGGGCATTGGAATGCGGCGGTGCAGTGCCATAAAAAGGATGAAGATGTCCGTCCAGCTGCGGTGATTAGAGATAACCAACCACCATTGATGTGGGCTGAGTGAATCCGGAATACTGATGTTTACGTCAGGCTTTATCCAGCGGCGCATCCACCATAGGTTGGCGCCAATCCAATTGAGCGCAACGCTGCACAGGCCATTAAGAATCCTCTGTTTTTGATGCCGCCCTGGGGTGATGACTTTTAACAGTGTTAACAAAATGAGCGGCACGCCCCAAAACAGCGTCGTTAGCGTCAGCAATAACAGACTGACGACTCCTTTGGCAGTAGACATACCACATTTCCTTTTACGAATGATGACACTAGTGGCGCAATTCTAGTGTTAGGTGACTAAGGTATATGCGACTCAGTGTAAATGCTAAAGGATCACGCCCACGCTGCCCAGTACATTACGAAACCTTTGTACGCCGAACTGTTGGGTTAGGTAGTCAAGGTGGGGGTGTTGATACTTTCGATAAGCACCTTACGCAGTGCCTGGGCAGCGACCGATAACTCTTGGTGCGTCAGTATTCCGACCCGGCAGGCAATGCTTGGCGCGGTTAAGGGAACGCAGCGAGCGCCGAGTTGATGCATTTGTTGAATACACATAGAAGGCACGGCACTTGCGCCTAACCCATCTGCCACCATTCTACCAACGGTTGAGAGCTGATGGCTCTCAAAAGCAACAGGTAATTCAATGTGTTGTTTGGCAAGTTCTTGTTCTAACAGCCTGCGTACCATTGATGGTCGCTGTAAGGTAATAAAATCCTGTTGTAACAATGTGGCCCAGCTCAGTGTGCTGGCCTGAGCCAAGTCTGATTGAGGTGGAACAACAGCGATGAATTGGTCTTCAAAAAGTGGCGTAAACGTTAAGCTGCCGGTTCCTTCAGGCGAAAAGGCAATGCCGATCTCCACTTGGCGCGAACGGACCATGTCGATGACTTCTTCATTGATTACATCGTGGACAGTAATATTAATTTTAGGGTATTGCCGACGAAAGGTAACCAGCGCGCTGGGCAGCAAATTACACGCAAAAGAGGGCATGGCTGCTACGCTTAAACGGCCCAGCTGGAGAGTGAAGCGCTGGCGCAGCCGCTCTTCGGTATTATCCCATTGGGCAAGCAAATGCTTTGCTAGTGGGAGAAGGGACTCACCCTCTGGTGTGAGCCGTACGCTACGGGTACTGCGTATCAACAGTTTCCCCCCTAGCGAATCTTCAAGCCCCTTAATGGCCAAACTGAGTGCTGGTTGAGACAGGTGCAAGCGTTCACAGGCTTGTGTAAAGCTCAGGGTTTGAGCTACTGCAAGAAAGGCACGAAGTTGCTTGACGGTCATACTGACCCTTTTATAAGTTATTTATATAAATTGATAAGAAAAACAAACTTAACAAATATATCATCTGGTACAACACTGGTTACATAGATCCAGCCGCATCATAACGACGCGTGCAACGTACCACCGATAATAATGCGAGGCATAACAATGGCAGGATTCGATAAGCGTGTATCTTCCTATGAGGAAGCAATGGAAGGTATCGAAAGTGGCATGACCGTTATTGCTGGCGGTTTTGGCCTTTGCGGCATTCCTGAAAATTTGATCGCTGAGATTAAACGGCGGGCTGTCACCGATCTAACGGTAGTTTCTAACAATTGCGGCGTTGATGGTTTCGGGCTGGGCGTGCTGCTCGAAGATCGTCAGATTCGTAAAATTCTCGCTTCTTATGTCGGTGAGAACGCAATGTTTGAACAGCAAATGCTCAATGATGAAATTGAAGTTGTGCTAACACCTCAAGGCACGCTGGCCGAGAAAATGCGTGCCGGTGGTGCGGGTATCCCTGCATTTTATACCGCTACAGGTTACGGCACGCCTATCGGTGAAGGTAAAGAAGTACGTGAATTTAATGGCCGCCACTATATTTTAGAAGAAGCCATCACCGGCGACTTTGCGATTGTTAAAGGGTGGAAAGCGGATCGATACGGCAACGTCATGTATCGGCATACGGCACAGAACTTTAATCCGATGGCAGCCACTGCCGGAAAAATAACGGTTGTAGAAGTTGAGGAAATTGTTGAACCAGGCGAATTGGAGCCAAGCCAGATCCATACACCCGGTATCTATGTGGATCGCATTATTCAAGGCTCATTCGAGAAGCGAATCGAAAAACGTACAGTACGTAGCTGATTGTTCACCGGTTTAAACATTTTTACTCAATAAGAGGTATACACCATGGCTTTAACACGTGAGCAAATGGCACAACGCGTTGCACGTGAACTTGAAGATGGCTTCTACGTCAATTTAGGTATCGGCATCCCCACCTTGGTAGCTAACTACGTGCCTGACGGCATTGATGTCATGCTGCAGTCCGAAAATGGCCTGTTGGGCATGGGGCGTTTTCCCACCGAGGAAGAAGTTGATCCTGATATGATCAACGCTGGTAAGCAGACAGTCACTGCTCGCCCAGGGGCTGCTATTTTCTCGTCAGCAGAATCATTCGCCATGATTCGTGGCGGTCATGTGGATTTGACCGTGCTGGGTGCTTTTGAAGTGGACCAAGAGGGTAATATTGCGTCGTGGATGGTGCCAGGCAAGCTCATTAAAGGGATGGGCGGCGCGATGGATTTGGTCGCTGGCGCAGAAAACATCATCTGTACCATGACACATGCTTCGAAACACGGTGAATCCAAGCTCTTAGAGAAGTGTACGCTTCCCTTAACCGGGGCCGGTTGTATTAATCGCGTATTGACCGATCTCGCTTATTTAGAAATTAAAGATGGTGCTTTTATTCTTAAAGAGCGCGCACCGGGTGTCAGTGTCGAAGAAATTGTTGAAAAACCAGCCGGTAAACTGATCGTGCCTGATCACGTTCCTGAAATGACTTTCGACGCCGAATAAACCCGTAATGGGCGTGAGCTAATTAGCTCACGCCATTTCACAGCGAGTGTGGAAAGGGAGCAAAATTTCAGCAATACGCTCATGGTCGTCACCGACATGTTTTTGCACAAGTGCTAGACCGCCCAAGCAAAGACGATGCTCATCGCCTAAGCTGAAAACGGTTTTTTGCGGCATCGCCGGGTAGAAGCGATGTTCAAGGAGTGGTGAAACGGAAAATACGCCGTTTTGTTGGCCTTCAAAGCTGGGCATGCCGCAGGCATCAAGCTGACTATTCAGAGTATCTAAGGATTCGCCAATCGTTGAGCAGTCAAAGCCTGCGTGATGCAGTCTGGGCCCCATGATTGCTAGCCAAGCAGCGAGGGGATGTGCCTGTTGCAGCTGCTGATAAAGTGCCCAAGAGGGCATTGGCCATGGACGTCCGCGGCATAGCAAATTTTGTCCTTTGCAATCGGCCGGGTGGCTTTGCAAAACAAGCTGCGTTAGCGCTTCTCGAGGTGCTTTTGAAAGCGTACCAAGCTGCAGTTCTGCCAATACTAGCCAACTGCTATTGTCATTAGGCGCAAGCAAGTGCACCAACAGGCCTTTATCGGCCATGGCGTAATGGCCAACTGAGCGGTAACCCATATGGGCAAGGCTGGCGCTTAGTTCGCTTGCAGCAAAGGGGCCATAGTTTAGGGTGACCAAGGTTAAATACTCGGCTGACGTATTTAGTGGCCACAGTCTCAATCCGCCAAGGTCTGGATGTGTATGTACATAGTCCAGCCAAAGCTGTTGAACAAACTCCTCTCGCTGCATTGGGGTACCCTCGCCGCCTAATCGAACGTCACATGAACTGTCATATAAATTGTGCTACTTCAGTATAGGCAAGCGAAGATTTGCTTGTTCAACGGGTGTAAACGTCAATTTTAACGCCTGAGTTAAGAGGCCAGGAGCTGCCGTTGGCGCACAAAATGGTCGAACTCAGTAAAGCCGCCTATGTGCTGTTGATCAACAAACACTTGGGGAACCGTATGAATAGGCTTCCCAGCCGTTTTTGCAATATTTTCCTTGGTAACGCCTTCTGAAGGCATATCAACGTAGCGGTAGCCTTCTATCTTTCCATTACTCTCTAAGTGTTCTGCAAGATGCTTTGCACGAACGCAGAAGGGGCATGACATGCGGCCAAAAATTACCACAAACATCGCAGAAACTCCTTTAGGATAAAGATCTATCAAAATTGATCGCCTATTGTGGCGTAGCCCACTGAGTTTGGCCAATAGCGCTACACTACACGCGCCATTAAGCCGCGTTATGGGTGATTGTTTAATAATCGGAAAACGTATGCGAACCCTAGCTGCCCAAGAATACGAACGCTTAGCCGAATTAGCGTTGCATTATCGAGATGCTCATCTGCGTTCAATGAAGCAGGCGGGTCATTATAACCCTCGTCTTGGTGTTGATGCGCTGTGTTTCCAGCCCTGGGAAGGGGAATCTGCGCCGCTACTGGTAGGTGCGTTAATAACACCTTGTGCGATGTGGTTGGTTGCCGTGCCAAGTCGCGTTCAGCCTGATCCGCTGGGCAGTGCGTTGCGTCTCAACCTTCCTTCAGGACACTATTCGCTCTCATGTGAACAATTGCCTAATGGCAGCGAGCTTTATAAGCGCGTGGTTCTGGAGGACTTAAGTGATCTTGAAAGTATGCAGGAAGCTGCTCGGCTGGCTCAGCGTATGATGATGCAACTAATGGCATCTGATAAATCTTCTCCAGAGGTTGAGTAGGCAGAAATGTCAGCCTCTATCTACACTGTCTGTTCTTGCACTTTCACTATGAATAATCTCACTAAAAGGAACGTTTATGTCCTCTGAAAAAGCTGTCACACCTCGTGTTGCCGTGGTCACTGGCACCAGTAGTGGTATTGGTGAAGCGGTGGTGAAGCATTTCTGTGAACAGGGTTTTCAAGTGTTAGCAGTAGACTTTAACCCTGCTGGTAAAGAAGTGGCTGACGCGGCCGGCGCGGCGTTTTATCAAGGGGATTTAACCGATCCCGACGCGTGTCGTGGAGCGATTGCTGATGCGGTGAAACGTTTCGGTGGTGTCGATATTTTGGTTAATAATGCGGGTATTCAACACGTTGCTTCTATTGAGACTTTTCCTGAAGAGAAGTGGCGTCAAATTATAGATTTAATGCTAACAGCACCTTTTCTACTTACTCAGGCAGCATGGCCTCATATGCGTCAAAAAGGCTGGGGACGTGTAATTAATATTGCGTCTGTTCATGCGCAAGTGGCTTCACCAGGCAAATCAGCTTATATCAGCGCCAAGCATGGCATGATCGGACTGACGAAAACGGCTGCTTTAGAAGGTGGTGAGCAGGGTATTACCGCCAATACTATTTGCCCCGCCTATGTGAAAACACCGCTGGTAGATAACCAGATCGCCGACCAAGCCAAGCTTCATGGCATGGATGAGCAAGAGGTGATTGAAAAAATCATGCTAAAAAACGCAGCTATTAAACGCTTGATCGACCCTTCCGAGGTTGCTCATTTAGTTGCTTACTTGGCATCCGATGCGGCAGGCGCTGTGACGGGTTCAAGTTGGAACATAGATTTGGGGTGGACCGCCCAATAATATCAAGCTGAAACTCCGCTCTTTGGGCTGCTTTAGCGCAAAGAGCGGAAAGCTACCGACGTACAGGGCGCTTCTGTAATTTACGTTGTAACGTCCGCCGGTGCATGCCGAGAGCCCTAGCCGTTGCTGAAATGTTGCCATCATGCTCCTGCAGCACCTTCTGAATGTGCTCCCAGGTTATACGGTTGATAGAGGGGGGGTTGTCGGCTAGCTCAATATTTGGATCACCATCTTGGTGGTCAAAGGCCGCAATAACATCGTCAGCATCGGCAGGTTTGCACAGGTAGTTAATAGCACCAAGTTTGATGGCTTCTACCGCTGTGGCGATACTTGAATATCCCGTTAACACGACAATGCGGCAATTCGGTGCGCTTGCCAGCATGTCGGGAAGCAGCTTGAGGCCAGAGCTGTGCTCAAGTTTCAGATCGAGTGTTGCCATCGTTGGCATGAACTGCGTGATCAGCGTCATTGCTTGATCAGCATCGTGAGCAACTTTTACCTCAAAACCACGGCGTGTAAGTGCTCTGCTCAACACGTGACAAAACATTTCATCATCGTCGACGATTAAAAGGCGTTGGTCTTGCGTCTGCATGATGTCCTCGATTTTCTGGCGAATGCTGCGTCGCTGTTACTTATCAGGGGCGGAACAAAGAGGCAACGTCACTTCCGTTAACGTACCGCCTTCAGGATGATTGTACAGGCTTACTCCACCACCGAAACGATTAATGGTGGCGTGGGTTAAAAACAGCCCAATCCCCATGCCTTTGCTTTTGGTGGAAATAAACGTGTCACCTAGCTGATCAGCAATCGACATGGCGATGCCAGGGCCATGGTCGCGTATATCAATGACAACGCTTTCATCTTGCCAATCCAAGCGGATAGCAATTTGCTCTGGATTAGCGTCGGCGGCGTTATTGAGTAAATTGGTTAACGCTTGGTCTAATGTGGCATCAACGGCTAACCAGGGGCGGCCGCGTTTTTCGGCAACTTCAAAGAGGTGGCTAACATCAGGCCTAATAACGAGCCAGCGTTGCACAACTGCTGCTAACCATAGCTCAGCGTCTAGTACTTCAGGTTCTGCCATGCGTCGACGGTCAGCCGTCGTAACTAGGTGTTGTAGGCGCGATTTGCACACATCTACTTGTTGACGAAGGATAGATATATCTTGTTGCAAGGTGGAGTCATGGGGGGCGTCCTGGTGCATTTCATTTAGCAGCACGGCCATGGTTGATAGCGGCGTGCCGAGCTCATGGGCCGTGCCAGCGGCCTGGGTGGCGACTGCCAGCACTTGTTCATTGCGCAGCGCCGCTTCTCGGGTACGTGATAGTGCTTTGTCTCGATTGCGCAGGGCGTGAGCCATCTTGTAGATAAAGAACGTGACCAAGCCGGCTGATAAACCGAAATTAAGCCACATACCCAACACATGAAGGCTTAGCGGACCGTCGCTGTTAATGTGTCCCAACTGTGGTATTGGGTGATAAAAGAACATCAGGTAGGTGTAACCTGCCATTGCACAGGCGGCAATGATCCAGGCGTGCCGCCAAGGAAGGGTGGCGGCGGCAATAGTGACAGGCACTAAATAGTAAGTAATAAAGGGATTTGTTGAGCCGCCTGAAAAATAAAATAGCAGCGTTAAGCCTGCAATATCTGCCAGTAAGTGGGCAAGGTACTCAAAATGGTTAACCGCTTTTGGTCTGCCTAATCGCCACCATGTGGCGATATTGAGTATCCCCATGGCAATCACAACACTGACGACTGCAGTCACCGGTAAATCGAAAGCGAGCAGTTCAATGCCAACGATAATGGCCAGTAAAAAGCCGGTCCAGGTGATACCTCGTACGATCGTTAGTCTAACGAGGTTACGGTTTGGCGTTGAAAGCGGGAGAGGCAGGGCGGGAGGCATAGCGTGGTTATTTGCTCGATGCTTTCACGTTGTGAATAACAAATTTTATAAATAACGTCATTACGAACGTCAGCCATCCCGCAGAGGCAAGCAAGTTGAATAGCAGCATTTTAGGCGGTAGCCAGGTGCTGCCCAGCACGGCCTCTAACAGGATATGGAAAAACATAGCGAGCAGGAGTGGTAACGCTAGCGTATGAATCCACATGTCAGTGCGGCGCTTACGTACGTGGTAGCGTTTCAACAAATAACGCATCGGGCGGTGTGCCCAGCCGAGTAGCACCAATGCACCAACAACAAATAGGACAGCCAGTGTCGGTTCGGTACTTCCATAATACATTGAAAAGGATATCGACCAGGCAAGACCAAGCCATAGTAATCCTTCAATACTGGCGATAATGTCCGCATAGCGACGCACATTCTGCATAAAAAACTGAGTCCTTGATCTTACAAAGTGCCGCCATGATACGACACTTGAGAAGGGCTGTGGGATGGATAGGGGAGATTTATCCGTTACCCGTATTAGGTATACTGTTGTGACTCTTTTACTCGATTCATTTCTGCACAGGACTTGCCGTGGACGCTATTACGTTGACTCGCCCCGATGATTGGCATCTTCATTTACGTGATGATGAGGCGCTAAGCGCTGTGGTAGGTCATACCGCCGCCCAAATGGGGCGCGCGATTATTATGCCTAATCTAAAACCGCCGGTAACCACGACTGCTCAAGCGCTAGCGTATCGGCAGCGAATCTTAGCAGCATTGCCAGAAGGGAGTGCCTTTGAACCTCTGATGACGCTCTATTTAACGGATACGACCCCCCCCGAAGAAATTGAGCGTGCTGCTGAAAGTGGTGTTGTAAAGGCCGTGAAGCTTTACCCTGCGGGAGCTACCACCAACTCTGCGTCTGGCGTTACCGACATTGCACACTGCGATGACACTATTGCGATGCTAGCGAAAGTCGGTATGCCTCTATTGGTGCATGGTGAGGTGACCAATCATGAGATTGATATTTTTGATCGAGAGGCGGTGTTTATTGAGCAGGTTATGAAACCGCTTTTGGCTAGACACCCTAATCTCAAGGTAGTGTTTGAGCATATTACGACCCAACAGGCTGCCGAGTTTGTCGCTGCTGCGCCTGATAACGTTGCTGCCACGATTACGGCTCCTCACCTGCTGTTTAACCGCAACAAAATGCTGGCAGGCGGCATTCGCCCGCACTATTACTGCTTGCCTATTCTAAAACGCGAGCAGCATCGTCAGGCGTTATTAAAAGCGGCGACCAGTGGCAGGCCTAAATTCTTTTTGGGCACCGACAGCGCACCTCATGCCCAAGGTGACAAAGAATCTAGCTGCGGTTGTGCAGGGGCATATACAGCGCCTGCTGCCATTGAGCTTTATGCAGCAGCATTCGAAGAAATGCAGGCCTTGGACAAACTAGAAGCGTTTTCCAGTCTCAATGGGCCACGTTTTTATGGGCTGCCAGCTAATGCTGACAAGGTTACCTTGGAGCGTCGTTCATGGAGCCTGCCTGCGTATTATCCTTACACAGCAGGCCAGCATATTATTCCGTTAATGGCGGGTGAGAGCCTTGCATGGAAGCTGAAAGCGTAGTCAGTATTGTTAGATAGCAGACCCAAAAAACGGAGCCGAACGGCTCCGTTTTTTTATCAAGCTTTAAGCGCTATTGCTTACGTCTATTTTTTTGCCAGCTCGATCAGCATCTGGTCCACCATCCGTGATGAGTGGTCAGCTGCTACGTCTAAAAACTGCTCGAATGACAGGTGGTTGTCACCACTTCCGGGTATATCAGAAAGCGCGCGAATGACCACAAACGGGCAGTTGTAGAGGTGACATGTTTGCGCAATAGCAGCGCCTTCCATCTCTACGGCTAACATGGTTGGGAACTGTTCACGGGTAGTCGCGACGCGTTCGGGGTCGGACATAAAGGCATCACCCGTGGCGATGAGACCTTCACGTACATTAACTTCGCCTAATGCTGCAATGGCGTTGCGGGCAATACCACGAAGATGCTTGTCTGCTTGGTAGGCCGCGGGCATTCCAGGTACTTGACCAAGCTCATAGCCAAAGACCACTGCATCCACATCATGGTGGCGAACTTCATCCGAAATAATCACATCACCAATATTAAGATCAGACGCAAAGCCGCCTGCGGAGCCGGTATTAATAATTGCATCAGGCTGGTGGCGCTCAAGTAGAATCGCGGCACCCACCGCCGCGTTGACCTTACCAATCCCAGACTGCAACACAATAATTTCTAGGCCGTGACGTGTGCCCGTATAAAAAACGAAGCCAGCATGCTCGTAGCGTTCAGCGTCTTCTAACTGGCCCGCCAGTATGTTCACTTCTTGCGCCATAGCGCCGATAATTCCAATACGTCGCACTTGCGTTTACTCCTTAAGAAATCGTTATCTGCAGTGGCGTTTGTAACACTACTGACCTAAGCCTTTATCGTGGCGTTCAGCGGCTTCTAGCGTGTTTTCAAGCAGTGTGGCAACGGTCATCGGCCCAACGCCGCCAGGCACGGGTGTAATGAAGCTGGCGCGTTCTGCTGCGGCTTTAAAATCAACGTCACCGGTGAGCGTGCCGTCTTCTTGGCGATTAATGCCAACGTCAATCACGATGGCGCCCGGCTTGATCCACTCCCCTTTGACAATGCCGGGTTTGCCGACAGCCACAACAACCAAGTCAGCGCGGCGCACGTGTGACTCAAGCTGTAGAGTGAAACGGTGGCATACCGTTGTAGTGCAGCCTGCTAGCATCAGCTCCAAAGCCATTGGCCGGCCGACAATGTTAGACGCGCCGACTACAGTGGCATCTAAGCCCCTTACGGCAATGCCACTATGGATCAGCATGGTCATGATGCCTTTAGGTGTGCAGGGCCTAAGCGAGGGCATGCGTTGCGCCAGCCGACCAATGTTGTAAGGGTGAAAGCCGTCGACATCTTTGTCTGGACGAATTCGCTCAAGAATAGGGCGGGAATCTAAATGCTCTGGCAATGGCAGTTGAACAAGAATGCCGTCAACCGTTGCATCGTCGTTTAACTGATCGACAAGCGCTTCTAATTCATGCTGCTGTGTATCAACAGGTAGTGCATGCTGGAAGGAGAGTATGCCAGCCTGCTCACAGGCGCGGTGTTTGTTACTGACATAGACATGGGAGGCTGGGTCTTCTCCGACCACAACAACAGCTAGTCCAGGTGCCCGCGCGCCAGCTTTCTGACGTGCGCTGATTTTCTCGGCAACTTGCTGGCGGACATTAGCGGCGATGGCTTTGCCATCGATAAGTTGGGCGGTCATGTAATAGAATCCCTGTGAAGGTTAGAAGCGAAGCTAAGTGACTAAGTTTAGGCCGTGGTGTTTACTGGAAGCGTGTCTGAGCGCAGGAGGTCACGGGCTTTCGAGAAGGGCTGATTTTCGCACGCTAGGGCGACAAGGCAAAGCTTCTAACGAATCAATCACTTTAGGTGTTGACTTTAAACTCAGAAATAGTAATATATGCCTCGCTTGAGACGGGACATGCAGCAGCGTCTAAGGTAAGAAATCGGGATGTAGCGCAGTCTGGTAGCGCGCCTGCTTTGGGAGCAGGATGTCGGGGGTTCGAATCCCTCCATCCCGACCACATACCTAGCGCGGAAGGTAGTAACTTGCTTTTCCAAACATTGGTTGTGGTCAAGTGCTCATCAGTATTCAGTCTCTTAGAATGCTTTATGTGCGCCCATAGCTCAACCGGATAGAGCAACGGCCTTCTAAGCCGTAGGTTGCGGGTTCGAGTCCTGCTGGGCGTGCCATTAAAAGCTTTTAGTGGACGCATTCGGTAAGGCATGTAAGTCAGTACTTCATCAATGGTGGATGTAGCTCAGTGGTAGAGCCCCGGATTGTGGCTCCGGTGGTCGTGGGTTCGATCCCCATCATCCACCCCATTTGATGACGCGTATTAATTATACGTATTACCAGTTTTAGGTTGTGGTGGATGTAGCTCAGTGGTAGAGCCCCGGATTGTGGCTCCGGTGGTCGTGGGTTCGATCCCCATCATCCACCCCATTAACCTTTTTAAACTTAAATATTTAATCACCTCATTATTTTCCATCGTTTTATCAATCCCCTTTATTAAGTTTTAAACTAAGCTGACTCGTGTTCGGCTTTTTTGCGTTTTTGGCCGCTCGTATTTTAATCGTCCTCTCAGCTTATTCTTTCTCTATGCAAACCTTTCCTAGGTTTTGCTTTTGATTTATTGCCCGCCAAATGAATTACCCTATCTGATATTGTTGCGGATTTTTCCTAGGCTTTATATCGCGATGCTACCTCTATGCAGTGCAAGTTTGTGCTTGATGAACCGTTTAAAAAGGTTTTTAGTAAGAAGCACTAGCACGTTTTGATACTCTTGAAGGCGCGAATAGTGAAGTCATCCGTATTATTTGTGGTTGCAAAATTTATTGCTGATATTTGGCCTTAAAACAGTTTTTTGAGCTATGTTAAAGCTGTTTGTTTGGTGATATTTTTCAGTAAGTTATTCGTTGAAAACAATCATCTGAACTGTGGTCGGTATTTTTTCTAGGGAGTGCAACACAATGGCGCGTCAAACGGTGGTTTTAGGGGCAGGTATGGTCGGTGTCAGCATTGCCTGGCAACTGCAACAGCGAGGTCATCAAGTAACACTGGTTGATCGTCGCCAGCCGGGCCGTGAAACCTCTTTCGGCAATGCCGGCATTATTCAGCGGGAAGCCGTGCGTCCCTATCCTTTCCCACGGGATATGAAAACCATACTGAGCGTGCTGCCAAACAAACGTGTTGATATTCGCTATCGGCCTGCCGGCATGATTAATGCTGCTTCGCCGTTGTTAAGCTATTGGCATAACTCCTCTAACCGGTTATATAAAAAAATCGTGCCTGAGTATGCGTCATTGATACAGCTCTGCTTAAAGACTCATGGCCCCATGATCGAAGCGGCCAATGCTGATCATTTAGTTCGCCGGGAAGGCTGGCTGGAGATCTATCGCACTCCCAGTAAACTTGCTCAGCGGGTGAAAGAGGCGGAGGAGGCGCGCGATCATTACGGCGTTCAATTTGCTGTTTTAGACCGTGAGGCACTGGTTGAGAAAGAGCCTGATATAAGCAGTGACATTACAGGCGCTATTCACTGGCTTGACCCTTGGACAGTTGCCGATCCAGGTGGTTTAGTTGCCGCTTATGCAGAAGCTTTTGTCCAACAAGGTGGGCGTATCCTGCAAACCGATATTCAGGGGGTTCAGCAGCAGGGCGAGCGCTGGCACATTGATACTGCTTCAGAAAGTTTAGAGGTAGATGAGGTGGTTGTTGCTCTGGGGCCTTGGGCGGGTAATTGGCTGAAAGGTTTAGGCTATCATTTCCCCACCTTTGTTAAGCGTGGCTACCATATGCATTACGCTACGCAGCCTTCTGCGAAGCTACACTACTGGTTGATGGATGCCGAAGTGGGATATCTACTTGCTCCAATGAACGCAGGTGTTCGTTTGACTACAGGGGCCGAACTTGATCGCCTTGAGTCGCCAGCAGATGAGCAACAGTTAGCTGATGCAGAAAAAGTTGCCCGTTCAGTTTTCCCGATTGGGGAGCGCCGAGATGCGGCTGCCTGGAAGGGTGCGCGGCCCTGTTTGCCTGATATGAAGCCTGTTATTGGGCCAGCTCCTAAACATCGTGGCTTATGGTTAGCTTTTGGGCATGGACATCAGGGATTCACCCTAGGCCCTGCCACTGGGCAATTACTGGCGGATATGATGGAAGGTAAGCCGACTGAGATTGACATGGCTCCTTTTAGGGCTGACCGTTTCTAAAATAGCATGTAGCCGTTTCCTAAGTGTTTAATAGGAGAGATGTTTGGTAGTAAAGCATGATGTTTGCTATTTTGGAGCAACATACCGCAAAACTGTGAGGTGAAAGATGGATGTTGCCGTAAGCAACGCAGTGAGCACCGCACTCTATATGAATCAAGCACAATCTGCTGAACAAGCACAGATGCAGCTTTTTAAGCAGTCTCTTGATATGCAAGCACAGCAAGTGTCGGAAGTACTTGCCTCTGCTAACATGGGGTCTCAGCCAGACCTTGCCCAAGAGGGCAGCGTGGGTACGCAAGTTAACACTTACGCTTAGCCAAGCAGAAATCAACGCTACACAGAAGCGCCGACCAGCTCGGCGCTTCTTCATATATTCCGTCAAGCTCCCTTCGCGATTTTCCTAGCTACTTGGCAGGCCCTTCTTTTTGATTATGCGAGTGGTTATCTTCTTGATCACCCCTTTGGTATCCATGGTATGCCGCAGCGGCCTAGTTGCGTTACCATATACCCATATAAACGCCGATAAGTAAGGCGCCACCGCAGTCATAACGTTTTACCATTTTAGAGAACTCCATGTCTGACGCCAAATTAGCGCGCGAAGCAGAACTACGCCGTACGTTTGCGATTATTTCGCACCCCGACGCTGGTAAAACCACCATCACCGAAAAAATGCTGTTGTTCGGAAATGCAATCCAGTTAGCTGGCTCTGTTAAGAGCAAGCGTAATGATCGTCATGCGACATCAGACTGGATGAAGATGGAGCAAGAGCGTGGCATCTCGGTCACAACGTCGGTGATGCAGTTCCCCTATGGTGGGCGTATCGTGAACTTGCTTGATACTCCGGGGCACGAGGACTTTTCCGAAGATACTTACCGTACGTTAACCGCGGTTGATTCCGCGTTAATGGTGATTGATGGGGCGAAAGGTGTTGAGGATCGCACCATTAAGCTGATGGAAGTGTGCCGTTTGCGCACGACGCCTATTCTTACGTTCATTAACAAGATGGATCGCGATATTCGCGATCCGATCGAAGTTATGGACGAGGTGGAAACCGTGCTAAACATCCAGTGCGCGCCAATGACATGGCCGATTGGCATGGGGCGGCACTTTAGAGGCGTTTATCACCTCTATAACGATGTCATTCACCTTTATACTCAGGGGCAAGGCAGCCGCATTCCAGATGACAAGCGGATTGAAGGGCTGGATAGCCCGGAGGTCGATGCTGTGCTTGGCGAAGAGCAGGCTGAAGAGCTACGCATGGAAGTCGAGTTGGTACGTGGTGCTTCCCATGAGTTTGATCTTGATGCCTATCGCCGTGGTGAGCTGTCGCCTGTGTACTTTGGTACCGCAATGGGTAATTTCGGCGTGCGGGAAATGATGGACGGGTTTGTTGAGTATGCGCCGCCGCCTCAGCCACGTGAGACAGATACCCGTGAAGTAACGGCTCACGATGACCGTTTTACCGGCTTCGTATTTAAAATCCAAGCGAATATGGATCCCAACCACCGTGACCGCATTGCCTTTTTGCGTGTGTGTTCCGGTAAGTACGAAAAGAATATGAAGATGCGTCACGTGCGGATAGGCAAAGATGTGAAAATTGCCGATGCCCTTACGTTTATGGCGTCAGACCGTTCTCAGGTGGAAGAAGCGTGGCCAGGCGATATTATCGGCTTGCACAACCACGGCACGATTCAGATCGGCGATACCTTCACGGTCGGCGAGGATATGCGCTTTACCGGTATTCCTCACTTTGCACCAGAGCTGTTCAAGCGTGTTCGTTTAAAAGATCCGCTAAAAATGAAAGCGCTGCAAAAGGGTCTCCAGCAGCTCTCTGAAGAGGGCGCTACTCAGGTCTTTATGCCGATGGATAACAACGATCTGATTCTTGGCGCTGTGGGTACGCTGCAGTTTGATGTGGTGGCCCACCGTTTGAAGGAAGAGTACAAAGTTGACTGTCTGTATGAAGGGGTCAATGTACAAACCGCACGCTGGGTCTATTGCGAAGACGCTAAGATGTTAGAAGAGTTTAAGCGCAAAGCGAGTTCCAACCTTGCTATCGATGGCGGCGGCTACCTGACCTATATTGCACCAACGCGGGTCAACCTGCAGATGACCCAAGAGCGCTGGCCGGATATTCGCTTCCAGCCTACCCGCGAGCACTGATTTAGCTTCTCTTGCTATGTTGATTGATGCCCACTGCCACCTGGATTTTGCGGCGTTTGACGATGATCGCGATGCAGTCATCGAAAATGCCAAGGCGGTGGGTGTCGAGCACTTTGTTGTGCCATCAACGACCCGTTACCGATGGCCTAATGTTTTGGCGCTGGGGGTGCGGTCAGAGATAAGTCTATGCGTAGGGTTACATCCTTACTTTATCGATGAGCATTCTGATCAAGATTTAGTCGCCCTGGAGCAGCTGTTAGCAGAGCAGGAAGCCCAGGCGGGGAAACGTTTTGTGGCAGTAGGTGAGTGTGGTATCGATGGCCGTTTTACTGAAACGTTAGATAAACAGTGGGCCTACTTCGATGCGCAGCTCCGCTTGGCTAAACAGTTCGGTTTACCTGTTGTGGTGCACTGCGTAAAAGCTAATGATCTGGTAAGCAAACGGCTACGTCAGTTGGCGCTTCCTAGTGGTGGGCTTATCCACGGGTTCTCAGGTTCTTATGAGCAGGCCGCTAGGTTTCTCGATTTAGGCTATACCCTTGGCCTGGGTGGGGCGATTACTTACGAGCGCGCACTACGTCTTCGTGAAGTGGTGTCACGCTTACCCGATGATGGCTTTGTGCTAGAAACTGACAGCCCCGATATGCCGCTTAGCGGCTATCAGGGCCAGCGTAATGAGCCAAGCCGGTTGGAGAAGGTGGCTCGCGTGGTAGCAGAGTTACGTCGTCAGCCATTTGAGAAAATAGCGGCACAGAGCAGCGCAAACGCTATTCGGTTATTTCACCTGCCACATTTAAACTCCCACTAGGCTGCTGGCCAGCTGTTCGGGGTCTAGACGCTCAATGGCATAGGGAAGATCGCAGAGTGTTAGCGGGTGCCCCTGCCAATAGAGTGGGGTTAGCGCTTCAATGGCTTTAGTACTCGCGACGGCGAGCAGCTCAATTTGCTGTTTATCGCTAAACGCGCTGCTAACGACTTCACCAACTGCTTTATCCTGTTCATCCACTAATGTGTCACCGACCTGGGGTAAGCTGTTGGCAGTGGCAGTAACACGCACTAAGCGTTTCTTTACTTGGCCACGGAAATGCGCCCGTGCGACGACTTCTTGTCCTGTATAGCAGCCTTTCTTAAAGCTAATCCCCCCCAGTGCTTCCCAGTTCAACATCTGTGGGAGAAAGTGATCTTGTTGTGGGGCCGTTAACCATGCCAAACCACTGCGAATATCTTCTAATTGCCACGTGTTAAACGCATCTTCATTATCATTTATTTCAATGGCGTTCTGCTCAGCAGAATTTTCTATGCTGATTAACCAACGCCCGAGGCCTGGCAGGCATAGGGCTGTCACTTGGGCATTGCTGTGATGGGTGTAAGGTCGCTCAGGGAGAGACAAACCAAACGCTTGAGCAGCCTCGTTGGCGCTTTCACTGGCGCCTACGATGATCATTGATGACTGAGCCTGTAATTCGACGCGATAAAAAGCAGCAAATTTAGCTAAATGACTGGCGAGCATATCAATCAGTGACGTACTTAGCAGTAGCCTATAATGTTCGTTGCTGATTTTCAGCAGTTGAGCATTAGCCAGCATTCTTCCCTTTGGTGTACAAAAGCAAGTTAGAGGCGCAAAAAAGCCATTGGCTAAACTAACCTGCGCGCTTGTTTGCCCTTGTAGGAATTTCTCAGCATCGGCTCCTTTGATATCCAAGGCGGCAAGGTGAGGCAAACGGACGCAGCCGTTCATCTTGAGTAGCGAAGAAGCAGTCGCCATATAGACTCCATAAGGGAAGATAAAGTAAACGTAACGTAATCGTATTTGTATCAAAGGTGCGGGCACTGCTTGCAGATTGCAAGGGCGCTAGCGCGTGCTAGACTTCTTCGTCTGTATCAGTTTTGCATAGCTTTCAACGGCGTACCTACTTCACTCCAGCGTAGGAAAGGGCAAGGAATGGCATATCAATCATTAACGTTTCAAGGTGTTACAACGGCAGATCAGGTGAATAAGATAACCACGGCGCTGATGATGCTCGATGGTGTCGATAGTGCTGAGGTAGGGCGCTACGGTGCCGAGGTAGAGGGGCGAGCAAAGCGTGACACGCTCATAAAAGCTGTCGAGAAGTTAAACCTCGGTATAAAGGTATCCTGATGCATAAGCCAATCACGATTATCAGTGAACGTAACCATACATTTCGCCAACGAATTGAAGTGAACGGTTTGGAAGATTTGTATGGCGACGTCCCGCCTGTAGTAGGAGGTGACGGCAGTGCACCTGACCCACATGATTACTTTGATATCGCATTAGGCACTTGCAAAGCGATTACTGTGCAAATGTATGCCAAGCGCAAAGAGTGGCCGCTGGAAGGCATCACCGTTAAAGTGCAGCGCGATGATAGTGAGGAAAGAAAAGGTGTCTATAAGTTAGCCGTGACGATGACTTTTCACGGTATTGATGATCCTGAGCAGCGGGCAAAGCTAGAAGATATTAGCCACCGCTGCCCGATACAGCGGTTGATGACCCAAGCGACGGTAGATATTTCCACGTTTACCGAGTAGTTCACCTTCCTTCTAAAGGAGTAATGATGAGCAAGGAATTCCGGCTGCAGTCCAAATTTAAGCCTGCTGGTGATCAGCCCGCCGCGATACGCAGCCTGATTGGTGGGCTTGAGTCGGGGCTTGCCCATCAGACCTTATTAGGGGTGACTGGCTCGGGTAAAACGTTCACGATGGCAAACGTTGTGCAGCAGCAGCAGCGACCAACGATCGTAATGGCACCCAATAAAACGCTGGCTGCCCAGCTATATGGTGAATTCAAATCGTTTTTTCCGGATAACGCGGTAGAGTATTTTGTCTCTTACTACGATTATTATCAGCCGGAAGCCTATGTGCCTTCTTCAGACACCTTTATTGAGAAAGATGCCTCAATAAATGACCATATCGAGCAAATGCGCTTATCCGCCACGAAAGCGCTGCTAGAGCGTCGTGATGCGCTTATCGTTGTCTCGGTATCGGCGATCTATGGTCTCGGGGATCCGGATCAGTACCTCAAAATGAGGCTGCACTTTACCCGTGGTGAGCTGATTGACCAACGTGCCTTTTTACGCCGTTTAGCCGAGCTGCAATATACTCGCAACGATATGGATTTCCGCCGAGGCACCTATCGGGTGCGTGGCGATGTGATTGATATTTTTCCTGCGGACTCTGACGAAGAAGCAGTGCGGGTAGAGTTGTTTGACAACGAAGTTGATTCTATTCGCCTGTTTGACCCATTAACGGGCGAGGTGCGTACCCACGTACCACGTATGACCATCTATCCGAAATCCCACTATGTCACTCCGCGAGAAACCATTTTAGGTGCGATTGACGCGATTAAAGCAGAGCTTAAAGAGCGTCTTGAGTGGATGCGCAAACATGAGCGCTTGGTTGAAGCCCAGCGATTAGAGCAGCGCACCCTTTACGATATTGAAATGATGCTAGAGCTTGGCTACTGCAATGGCATTGAGAACTACTCACGCTATCTTTCAGGACGCGCGCCTGGCGAGCCACCCCCAACGTTTTTCGACTATCTGCCGGATGACGCGTTGCTGTTTATTGATGAGTCGCATGTGAGCGTGCCCCAGGTGGGAGGCATGTATAAGGGGGATCGTTCTAGAAAAGAGACCCTTGTTGAATATGGCTTTCGGCTACCTTCAGCGCTAGACAACCGCCCAATGAAATTTGAAGAGTGGGAATCTATTTCCCCACAAACCATCTTCGTTTCGGCAACGCCAGGCAAGTATGAAGCAGAGCATGCCAGTCAAATTGTTGAACAGGTGGTGCGCCCAACAGGATTGTTAGACCCAGAAATTGAAGTTCGTCCTGCCAGCACCCAGGTAGATGACCTGCTCTCAGAAATTGGCTTGCGCACCGCCGTAGGTGAGCGTGTTCTTGTGACTACGCTGACTAAACGCATGGCAGAAGACCTGACCGAATACTTTGATGAGCATGGTATCCGCGTGCGTTATTTACACTCCGATATTGACACCGTGGAGCGCGTGGAAATCATTCGCGACCTGCGCCTTGGTAAATTCGATGTTTTAGTGGGGATCAATCTACTTCGCGAAGGCTTAGACATTCCCGAAGTGTCGTTGGTTGCCATCTTGGATGCGGATAAAGAGGGCTTCTTACGTGCTGAACGCTCACTGATTCAAACCATTGGTCGTGCAGCCCGTAATGCCCATGGTAAAGCCATCTTATACGGCGACAGAATCACTGATTCAATGCGAAAAGCAATTGATGAAACCGAGCGTCGCCGGGCAAAACAGACCGCTCACAACGAAGAACATGGTATTACGCCAACCACGGTGACGCGCTCGGTGGCAGATATTCTTGAAGCCGCCCAAGCACCGGGCAAAAAGAGCAGTCGCCGACGTGGTAATGAGCGGAAAGTGGCAGAAAGTGCTGCTGAGTATGATGTGGCCACGATGAGCAAACATGATTTGCTGGGGGCCATCAGTAAGTTGGAAGACGCCATGTTTGAAGCCGCACAAAACCTGGAGTTTGAAGAAGCGGCGAGACTTCGTGACCAGCTTCATCAAATGCAAGAAAAACAGCTGGCGCTGGGATAAACGATGCCTGAAGGCCCCGAGATCCGCCGTGCAGCGGATAGAATAGAGAAGCAGATAGGTGGCAAACATCTTGATGACGTCTGGTTTGCATTTCCTGAACTCGCCGGGCAGGCGGACTCACTGATTGGTCAGCAGGTCCAGGCAGTGGATACATGGGGCAAAGCCATGCTTATCCGTTTTGCAGACTTACGTGTGTTGTATTCCCATAATCAGCTTTACGGCGTTTGGAAGCTACATGGCGAAAATAAGCCGCCAAACACAAAAAGGTCATTACGTGTTCGGCTGACTGCTGAGGGAAGGGTGGCCAGTCTTTACAGCGCGTCAGATGTTTCGTTGTGGCATGAGAGTGAGCTGAGCCATCATCCTTTCTTGTCTCGTCTTGGGCCTGATTTGTTAAGCCAAAATGTCTCTCCTGATGATGTGAAACAACGCCTGACGGATCCAGCGTTTAGGCGCAGAAGCCTTGGTGCGTTGCTACTTGATCAGGGGCTAGTCGCTGGCCTGGGAAACTACTTGCGCTCTGAAATTCTTTTCTTATCTCAATTGCACCCTAAACAGCGTCCTTTTGACTTAACGGAAAATCAGCTAGACGTGCTTGCCACTATGATTGTGAAAACGACGCGTCAAGCGTATTTAGACGCGGGCGTCACAAATCGAGACGTATGGATTAAGCAAGCGATTGCTTCCGGTGAGCCACGCCGGCAATGGCGATTTAGTGTGTTTGAACGTGCAGGACTTTCTTGTCATCGCTGT
Source organism: Halomonas bluephagenesis (assembly GCF_054790765.1). NCBI lineage: Bacteria > Pseudomonadati > Pseudomonadota > Gammaproteobacteria > Oceanospirillales > Halomonadaceae > Halomonas > Halomonas bluephagenesis. Next base: position 4,070,443 of record NZ_CP133631.1, on the reverse strand, counting down.
GGTTCGGTTATAGAGCGGATGATGGTTGGCTCGCGCCGTCTATATTTGTGTCCGACGTGCCAGCACTTAGATTAATATTTTATACCGTTATCTCATGTAGCGTTTTCTTGCCTCAGACTAATGCCGTAGTGATCAGGGACAGGTTAGTGGTGGTTGTGGCTGCCGCATAAAGGCCAATACGGTATACTTACCGTACATCTAGACGGCCATTACCAAGGTCGCAGCCAAGACGATAACCGAGGAGCTGTTAGTCCATGACCGTGATTCGCCAGGACGACGTCATTCAGAGCGTTGCCGATGCTCTGCAGTACATCTCTTACTACCATCCGAAAGATTTCATTGATGCAATGGCGGGTGCCTACGAGCGGGAAGAAAATCCTGCTGCAAAGGATGCGATTGCACAGATTTTAATTAATTCAAGAATGTGCGCTACTGGTCATCGTCCAATTTGCCAAGATACGGGCATCGTGACGGTATTTGTCCATGTCGGTATGAACGTCACATGGGACGCCGAGCTGAGTCTTGATGACATGATTAATGAAGGCGTGCGCCGTGCCTATCAGTTGCCTGATAACGTGCTGCGTGCTTCCGTTCTCGCTGATCCAGACGGCAAGCGGGCAAATACCAAAGACAACACGCCGGCGATTATTCACCACTCAATTGTGCCTGGCGATAAGGTTGATATTCATGTGGCCGCGAAGGGCGGTGGCAGTGAAGCAAAATCGAAGTTTGCGATGTTAAATCCGTCCGATAGTGTCGTGGACTGGGTGATGGAACAGTTGCCTAAGATGGGCGCAGGCTGGTGTCCGCCCGGCATGCTGGGCATTGGTATCGGTGGCACCGCCGAAAAGGCGATGATGATTGCCAAAGAAGCGCTACTCGATCCTATCGATATCCAAGATCTGCAAGCGCGTGGTCCTAGTAACCGTGCTGAAGAGCTACGTTTGGAACTGTTCGATAAAGTGAATAAAAGCGGTATCGGTGCTCAAGGCTTAGGTGGTTTAACCACGGTGCTGGATATCAAGGTTAAAGACTATCCAACCCATGCGGCTAATAAACCTGTGGCAATCATCCCCAACTGTGCAGCCACGCGTCATGCACATTTCACGCTTGATGGCAGTGGTCCCGCCGCGCTTGAAGCGCCGAAGCTAGAAGACTGGCCTGAAATTACTCGTGAAGCAGGCGAGAACGTCAAACGCGTTAACCTTGATACGGTGACGCCTGACGAGGTCAAAACCTGGCAGCCGGGTGATACGTTACTGCTGAACGGCAAGCTTTTAACTGGCCGTGACGCAGCACATAAACGTATGGTGGACATGATTGCCAAAGGCGAGCCGTTGCCGGTTGATATGAAAGGTCGCTTTATTTACTACGTGGGTCCTGTTGATCCAGTAGGTGATGAAGTTGTTGGCCCAGCAGGGCCGACCACCGCTACCCGAATGGATAAATTCACTCGCACCATGCTTGAAGAGACAGGCTTGCTAGGTATGGTTGGCAAAGCCGAACGTGGCCAGACCGCTATTGATGCCATTCGAGATAACGAAGCGGTATATTTGATGGCTGTCGGCGGTTCTGCCTACCTTGTTGCCCAGGCAATTAAGAAGTCCCGTGTCGTTGGTTTTGAAGACCTGGGTATGGAAGCAATCTACGAATTTGAAGTTGAAGATATGCCGGTTACGGTTGCTGTCGATAGCCAAGGAACTTCCGTCCATCAGACAGGCCCTGCTAAATGGAAGGAGATCATCGCTCAAAAGGCGTAGCATACTGATGGCGTAAAACCGCAATCAGTGACAAATAAGCCCCGTCTTTCGCGGGGCTTTTGTGCATTAGCAGTGAAATAATACGATAAACAGCTCACTTCATAACGAGGAAAAGGCAATGACCTCATGGTTGCTAGGGACCAGCATTATGCTGATACATCTACTGGGTATCGTGTCAGCGGTCATGGCGCTCATGTCTAGCAGAACGTCCCAAGGGGCTGTGGCTTGGATTATTTCACTGTTAACGTTTCCTTATGTAGCGCTACCTGCTTATTGGTTTTTTGGCCGCCCACGTTTCTATGGTTATGTAACGGCAAGGGGGGCGCGAGATAACGTGTTACGTAGAGTACTGATTCGTTATCGACATAACATTAAGCCACACCTTTCATTACCTGCGAGTACCGATATTCAGGCAGTTGAGCAGTTGGCCATGATGCCATTGACTAAAGGCAATAGTGCTGATTTATTAATTGATGGTGAAGCTACCTTCACAAGCCTCTTTGAAGGTATCGATCAAGCCAAAGATTATTTGCTGATACAGTTTTTTATTGTACGCAGCGATGCCTTAGGTAAACGATTCCAGCATCATTTAATTAAAGCTGCTCAACGAGGCGTGCGTGTTTATTTTCTGTACGATGAAGTGGGTAGCCGGAAACTAAATGACGGTTTTTTAAATGAGATGATAAAAGAAGGCATAGAAGTAAAAGCGTTTCGTTCTTCTCGTGGCTTCAAACATCGCTTTCAGCTTAATTTCCGCAACCATCGCAAAATTGCAGTAGTGGATGGTAAGCAGGGCTGGGTTGGTGGCTTTAACGTTGGTGTTGAATACCTTGGGCAAAATCCACGTCATGGTCCCTGGCGCGATACGCATTTAGCGCTTAGTGGGCCGTGTGTTTTGGGTCTACAGGAAGCTTTTTGGGAAGATTGGCACTGGGCAACAGGGGAGGTCATTACCCTAAATTGGCATGCGGAAAGTCACCCACAAGATGATCATCACGTGGTTATAGTGCCATCTGGCCCTGCTGATAAACAGGATACGGCTAGCCTTTTAATTCAACAGCTAATTCATAGCGCTAATGAAAGACTCTGGGTAACCAGCCCGTATTTTGTACCAGACCAAGGAGTGCAGGATGCGCTTAGGCTGGCAGCAATGCGAGGTGTAGATGTTCGCGTTATGATTCCTGAGCGCCCTGATCATCTGCTTGTGTTTCTATCCGCATTTTCATTCCTACCCGATATGTTAAGAGCTGGCGTTAAAATATACCGTTATCTCCCTGGGTTTTTACATCAAAAGGTCATCCTTATTGACAGCAGTGCGGCAACAGTCGGCACAATAAACCTGGATAATCGGTCATTTAGGCTTAATTTCGAGATAACAGCTTTCATTCCCAGCCAAGCTTTTGCCAGTAAGGTACATACCATGCTAGAGCAAGACTTTGCACAGTGTCGTCGCATTACTATTGACGAAATTAGTCAACGCCCAATGTGGAAAAAAGTGGTTTCTCGTGCGGCATATTTAACCGCACCTATTCAGTAATCAATAATAACCCTACACGCCGCTAACAACGATTTAGGCACAAGGAGTTTTGGGTGAATTTAGAAACAAAATGGCTCGAGGATTTCGTTGCTTTAGCCAATACACGAAGCTTTTCGGCATCTGCCAGGCAGCGTCACGTCACTCAGCCTGCGTTCAGCCGTCGTATTCGTGCGCTAGAACAAGCGGTAGGGGTCATCTTAGTCGATCGTTCCACGACGCCGATTGGCCTGACGTCAGAGGGTCAACTGTTTTTGATCACCGCACGAAATTTAGTGGAACAATTAAACGAATCATTAAGCCACCTTCGAGGGGTTTCTATTGCGAATGAAGCTCTCGATATCGTAGCGGCTCATTCGTTGGCACTGAGTTTTTTCCCTCCTTGGATTTCTCGGCTACAAAAAGGCTTAGGTGAACTGCCAACTCGGTTGGTAGCCATGAACGTTGGCGAGGCTATCCATATTTTGCGCGAAGGTAACTGTGATTTGATGTTGGCATACTACGACCCATTTGCCACCATGCAGCTAGACGCAGAAGTCTTTCCCTCTTTTTCTATTGGCCAAGTGAAAATGTTGCCGGTCTCGCTGCCGGATGAACACGGCCAACCGCTTTTCTCAATTCAAAATGACAGCTCAATTCCTTATTTAGCTTATACGCAGGGCGCATTCCTAGGGCGAAGCGTACGAATGTTGCTTAAAAACGACCCACTACGATTGAAGCTTCGCACGGTTTATGAAACAGCTATGGCGGAAGGATTAAAAGGCATGGTTCTTCAAGGAGTGGGCATCGCTTGGATTCCTGATTTTTGTATTCGTGAAGAGCTCAAAACTGGAAAATTAGTAAGAGCTGGGGATGAAAACTGGGATATTCCTTTAGAAATTAGACTTTACCGTTGTTCGTTAGTCCATAAACCCGGTGTCGAGCGTCTTTGGCGTCAAATGATGAAGCTGCCACGCGATTTTCTGCAGGCATAGCCTGCAGAAAGTCTAGGAAAACCCTTATATCTTAAAATGTACCTAAATCTGCCGGTAAACCGAGAAAGTTTTGAATGATAAAAAAGTGATCTTCAAACAAGCTTTCAGGTTCTAAATCAGCAAGAGCGACCCAGCGGGCATGATCGCCGCCTTTGACTGGCTTTAAACGAGGTAGCTGTTGATCCGGCCTGAGAGCAAAATAAAAGGCTTCCGCTAACGTTCGTCCTCGCCAACTGCGATGAGGTTCATCAAACAGGCGTTGTCCGCGTAGCGAGCCTTTTAAAACGGGCTCGGGCACTTTTAGCCTTAAGCGTTCACGGAGCTCCCTTAAGCAAGCGTCTAATAAGCGCTCATGGGGGTTTATGAAGCCTCCGGGTAATGCAAAAAGTCCTTTGCCCGGCGCAGCTGTTCGCTTTACTAGCAGAATATGTCCCGATTGGACGACAACCGCATTAACGGTCACGAAAATGGGCGGATAAGGGGCTTGTGCCCAAGCTTGCTTATATTGATCCAGTAGCTGTTGCTCTTCCAGCAAGCGGTGGTAGGCAATACCTTTGCAAAACCTATCAACGCTTTTGACGACTTCGGGCGGTAAATCGTGGTAAGCGCCTGTGCTCAAATAGTCATCGGTAGAACCGGGTGAGCGAAACAGCCGCTCGCGTATTTGACTCGCTGAAATACCCTCAACGAGTGGAACACTAACGGACTCCCATTGAGGAAAAAGCGACAAATAGTAGCTGGATTGCCCCCTGCTTGCACCAATCAAGCCAATACGAGGTAAGCGAGCGTTTGCAGGCGAAGCCAAGTCACGCACTTTGCGCTGCACATCACGTACCCACACATCGTCGTTGTAAAGCGCGTCAAGTAGAGGCGTGATTTCCAGGCGTTGATTGTCTTGATCATCAAACCCAGAGCGAATCATTACTTGACGCTCATCGAAATTCCAAGGGTTGCGCAACGAGCGCGCCTGCCAAGCCGAGCCCACTAATACGATGACTTGGCGTGCCTGTTTTAACGCCTCACGGATAATGGCCAGGTGGCCAAGATGGGGAGGCTGAAAACGACCAATAAACACCAAGCAATCAAAGTCGTAAGCCGTAGCAGATTCAACAGCATCCGAATTCATAACGCTTCCTTGGTCGTAGGAGAGAAAGGAGGGCCATTATGAAGTGGGCTGTTAAGGCGCGCAATGTGTCTTCACCTGCGCTCAACGCTTTAGTTCGGTATGATTGTCGGAAGTATCTTGCGTTGGTGCTTGATAGGGAAACTTTTTTGTTAAGGGAATGAATATGCTGAAAAAAACGATCATTTTTTGGTGGAACGTGGTTCAAGATGCAACGGCGTTATGGCTTGAACGAAATGCTTTCAGCTATGCAGGTTCATTAGCGTTTTACACACTGTTCTCTTTGGCGCCTACCGTTATTATAGCGGTAACGGTCATTGGCGTGGTGCTAGGTGAAGATGCTGCTCAAGGCCAAATTGTTGCACAACTCCAGGATACTTTAGGAGCTGAAGCAGCGTTCGCGATTGAGCAGGCTGTCGCCCAGTCACGCATCGAGGAGTCAGGTATCTTACCGACAATACTTGGCTTTGTGGCCTTGTTGGTGGGTGCCACGACCGTATTTGCACAGATGCAATTTTCGCTCAATACCATTTGGGGCGTTACTGCAAAGCCCACCTCAAATAGCGCGTTTATCTTCATAAAAAATCGTTTACTTTCCTTAACGGTCGTTTTGTCTATTGGCTTCATCCTACTGGTATCGTTAGTGCTGGGAGTCATCTTACGGGGTATGCTCCATGGAGCAGGTAATTTATTACCCTATGCCAGTTTATTAACCACATCGCTTGAGTCGCTAATCTCACTAGCGATGGTGACATTGTTGTTCGCTACTATTTTCAAGGTATTGCCAGATGTTGTTCTCCATTGGCAAGATGTGCTGATTGGCGCGGTAGTAACCTCTGTGCTGTTCACAATTGGGCGCAGCGTTATCGCTATATATTTGGCATATCCCGCCACAGCGTCTACCTATGGCGCAGCGGGCTCTGTCGTCATGATTTTGCTATGGGTATATTACAGCTCATTAATTTTACTATTTGGCGCTGCTTTTACTCGCTCTTTGCTACTCCGTCGTGGACGCCCATTAGTGCCACGTAATAGTGCAGTGCTAGTGAAGCGAGAGCTGGTTTAAACAGGCTGGGGGGGAGCCAAACCCGAAGAAAACCCGTTTGAGAAGAATGGGGATTAACAGAATTCAGTCTGGGCATTTATCAGACTGAATTCTACAAGCACTAAGAGGGCAATCTATGTCTACTTGTTGTGTACGTGCCTATGTGACAGGGAAGGTGCAGGGAGTGTGGTTTCGGCGTTCAACACAGGAACAAGCGCTGCAGCGGGGGCTGACGGGGTATGCCAAAAATCTAGCCGATGGGCGTGTCGAGGTATTGCTATGCGGCAATTCTGATGCCGTATCTGTGCTAACTGAATGGTTATGGGAAGGGCCAAAAGGAGCGCAGGTAACCCATGTCACCATTGAAGTGCTGGATAACCACCGCGCCCCTGATCATTTCGCCACCTATTAATCAGTGCTTAATCAGCTCGCCTCGTTTTGCCATTGCTTAATATTATCAGCAGTTAGCGCTACAATGTTCTGGCGAGCCTCAGGAGTGATCCAGGCATTGTGAGGGGTCACGATCAAATTGAGTGCTTCGCCTTCGGCTAATGCTGCTAATAGAGGGTGTCCTTCTTTCGGCGGCTCTGTGGGAAGCACATCAACCGCTAATCCACCAATCTTGCCATCGCGAAGCGCCTCAAGCGCGGCTTCTTCATCGATGATACCGCCTCGGGCACAGTTGATTAGTAGCAATGATGGTTTTGCGTTTATCAATCGTGTGCGATTAATAAGGTGCTTAGTTGTCTCGTTAAGCGGGCAGTGCAAGCTGATAATATCTGCCGTTGGTAATAAGTCATCAAGAGAGGGCCGTTTATCGTCTAATTCATTTCCAGGCCGAGCGGCAAATGTAACCTTCATCCCAAACGCTTCGGCTAAACGCGCCACTTCTGAGCCAAGCTCACCTTGACCTACCATTACCAGATGCTTACCCGAAAGCTGCAGCGTCGAGTGGCTTTGTAAGCAAAAGAAATCGCTGCCCTGCCACTCTCCACGAGCAATGTCGGCTTGATAACGTGGCAATCGATTTGCTAATGCCAGCATAAGCATCAGTGAGTGCTGAGAAACGCTAGCCGTGCCGTAGGCGGTGACGTTTTTTACAATAATATTTTGGGCTTTAGCAGTAGTGATATCAATGTTGTTAAGCCCTGTAGCCAGCACACATATAAGCTTGAGTTTAGGCAGGCTTGCCAGTGTTTCAGCATTTAGCATGACCTTGTTGACGATCGCGATGTCCGCATCTGCCAAGCGCTCACCTGCCTGCTCCGAAGTGCTTTGCTGATACACATCTAGATGACTAACAATGTGTCGAATTGCTGTTAGATCAATATCCGCGCCTAAGCTCTCGGCATCCAGCATTACCGCATTGGGCATGTTTCTTTTCTCCATTATCTGCTGAAAAGCGCTTGGCCTTGCTCAGCAGGGGGCACAAAAGGGTATAATGTGTCGCTCTATCAACCGCAGTCTTGGAATTTATCCCGGCAGCCCACATATTTTCTGCCTGGCAACCATTAGATTTGCCGCTAGTCTATATAAATTTAGCCTGTCGGAGTTGAGCTTTTCAGGAGTTATCAACATGCCCATCTATGAGTACGAGTGCAAGGCCTGCGGTCATCGCATGGAAAAATTGCAGAAAATCAGCGCGGATCCGCTTAAGGATTGCCCAGCGTGCCAGCGAGCAAGCCTTGAACGCTTGGTCTCAGCGGCTGGTTTCCGTCTTGCTGGCGGCGGTTGGTATGAAACCGATTTTAAAACAGGAAGTAAGAAAAACTTGGCTGCAGAAGGCCAATCTACTTCCAGCACTGGTGCCACAAGCGATACCAGTAGCACACCAACGAAAAAGGGCGCCGCGGCTTAGCCGCGGTTGTCAGGGTCAGAACGACCCACGACAATCTCATTGCCACGAAACAGAACAGGATTAGACATGCGCAGCCATTATTGCGGCCAGCTTAACGAAACTTTGGTGGAACAAACGGTCACTGTCTGCGGTTGGGTTCATCGCCGCCGTGACCACGGTGGGGTCATCTTTTTGGATATGCGCGATCGCGATGGCATCGCTCAATTCGTTGTCGACCCTGATACCGCCGAGGCATTTGCTAATGCTGACCGTGCTCGCAGTGAGTACGTGCTTCGTATTACTGGCCGTGTCCGGCTGCGCCCTGAAGGAACGCAAAACCCCAACATGCCGACCGGCATGATTGAGGTATTAGCGAAAGAGGTGGAAGTACTCAATACGGCTGCCACACCGCCTTTTCAGCTAGATGAGCATAATAAAGTAGGTGAAGAAGTTCGCTTAAAGCACCGCTATATTGATCTTCGTCGCCCGGATATGATTGAGAAGCTACGCTTGCGTTCGCGTATTTCTCATAACGTTCGCGCCTATTTGGAAAATCAAGGTTTCCTGGATATTGAAACGCCGGTATTGACTCGCGCAACGCCGGAAGGTGCCCGCGACTACCTCGTTCCTAGCCGAACACATGCAGGTAGCTTCTTTGCACTACCTCAGTCGCCTCAGCTATTTAAGCAGCTGTTAATGGTGGCCGGGTTTGATCGCTACTACCAGATCGCTAAATGTTTTCGTGATGAAGACCTGCGAGCTGATCGCCAGCCTGAGTTTACGCAAATCGATATCGAGGCGTCTTTTGTTGAAGAAGACGACATCATGGGCATTACCGAAGCCATGATTCGTCAACTCTTCCAGGAAGTGCTAAGCGTTGAGCTCCCTGACTTCCCGAGGATGACCTGGCAAGAAGCAATGGATCGCTTTGGCTCTGATAAGCCGGATCTACGCATCCCGTTAGAGTTGGCTGATGTTGATGATCTGATGCAACAGGTTGATTTCAAAGTCTTCTCTGGCCCAGCAAGTGCGGAAGATGGTCGTGTTGCGGCACTAAAAGTCCCGGGTGGCGCCAAATTGTCTCGTAAAGAAATCGACGAATATACTAAATTCGTTGGTATTTACGGTGCGAAAGGGCTGGCGTGGATTAAAGTCAACGAGCGTGCGAAAGGGCTTGAAGGTCTTCAATCACCCATTGTTAAGTTCATGGAAAATGTTGTCGAAGAGCTGCTTGATCGTGTAGGCGCTGAGGATGGCGACATCATTTTCTTTGGTGCGGATAAAGCTCGCATCGTCAATGAGGCAATTGGAGCATTACGCGTCAAGTTAGGTGCTGACCTTGAGCTTTACACCCAAGCCTGGGCTCCGTTATGGGTTGTCGATTTCCCGATGTTTGAAGCGGACGACAACGGTCGCCTGAGCCCGTTACATCACCCGTTTACCGCACCTTCTTGCTCGCCAGAAGCGCTTAAAGCTGACCCAGCGAATGCCTTGTCGCGTGCTTACGATATGGTGCTTAACGGAACCGAGCTGGGTGGTGGCTCCATTCGTATTCACGATCAAACCATGCAGAGCACTGTCTTTGAAATTTTGGGCATTGGTCAACAGGAAGCACAAGAAAAGTTTGGCTTCCTGCTGGATGCTCTTCAATACGGCGCGCCTCCCCATGGTGGCCTAGCGTTCGGCTTGGATCGCCTAGTCATGCTGATGGCTGGAGCTAAGACAATTCGTGAAGTTATTGCCTTCCCGAAAACCCAAAGTGCCGGCTGTTTAATGACTGACGCACCAGGTGAAGTCAGTGCAGATCAGTTGAAAGACTTAAACATCCGTCTGCGCCAAAAAGCCAAAGCAGAGACCGCCAGCGAATAATTGCTAACGCTGCTTTTTAGCTCAGCACCGACGTTTAGGCGTCGGTGTTTTTGTTTGCATAAAATGCGCACGTAACAGTTCGCTATCAATAGGAAAGGTGACATGGATGAAAAGCAGCCCGCTCCCACTATTCGGATTTTGGGTATCGACCCAGGTTCGCGTATCACGGGCTATGGCGTCATCGATTTAGTGGGTGTTAAGCCTCATTATGTTGCCAGTGGCTGTATTAGAACGACCGATGGCCCGTTAGAGCAGCGCTTGGCACAAATTTATGCAGGCTTAAGTGAAGTAGTTGGGCTGCATCGGCCTAATGCGGTCGCCATTGAGCGAGTCTTTATGGCTAAAAATCCCGATTCAGCGCTGAAGCTTGGTCAAGCACGGGGCACGGCTCTCGTCTGCATCGCGAATCATGGGCTGAACATTGCAGAATACGCAGCAAGGCAAATCAAACAAGCCGTTACTGGCCAGGGGGGCGCAGATAAAAGTCAAGTACAGCATATGGTCACTGCTATTCTACAGCTCTCTTCGACGCCTCAGGCTGACGCCGCAGATGCGTTAGCTATCGCGCTTACCCATGCGTATGCAGGGCATGGTCTGCTTACTGCACCCTCTAAGGGAAGCCGCCGGCGCAGTACGGGGCGGTGGCGGCTTTAGATGCTTACTGGTCATCTGTACAGAGTGTCTTTATAGTAAATGGCAGCTTTTTATTATTGCGAGCATACACATGATCGGTCGTATTAATGGTTTTTTGTTAGAAAAGCATCCCCCTTGGATTGTGGTTGATGTGCATGGTGTCGGTTACGAGCTAGAAGCCTCTATGAATACCCTAGTGGCACTTCCTGCTGTAGGCGAAAACGTATCCATGTATACACACCTTACGATTCGTGATGATGCTCATTTGCTTTATGGTTTCGGGCGTGAGCAAGAGCGCGCACTGTTTCGTGCCTTGATTAAAGTCAACGGCGTAGGGCCAAAACTAGCGTTGGCCATCTTGTCCGGAATGGACGAAGCAGCCTTTATGCGCTGCGTACGTGACGATGATAGCAAAGCACTGACTAAGCTTCCTGGCGTTGGCAAAAAAACCGCAGAGCGGTTAATTATTGAAATGCGTGACCGCTTCCCAGAATGGGAGAACGCCGCCGACGCGCCCCTCGCGTTAGAAGCGGCTAATGGTGAACCAGCCCCCCGTGACACGTTGGCAGATGCAGAAGCTGCCCTGGTGAGCTTGGGCTATAAGCTCACTGAGGCCTCTAAAATGTTGGCTGACATCAATCCCAAGCAGTCAACAGAGGCGATTATTAAAGCCGCGCTGACAAAACGCATGACTGGGTAACAACGTAGGTTATTTCATGGAACGACTGATAGTGCGCACCTTATGTTAGAACATGACCGACTAATCGCAGCTGATCCCGAGCAAGGGGAAGGGCGTATTGATCATGCTATTCGTCCTAAACATTTAAAGGATTATATTGGGCAGCCGCGTGTACGCGAGCAGCTCGAAATTTTCATGGGGGCTGCAAAGCTACGTCAGGAAAGCCTGGATCATACCTTGGTATTTGGCCCCCCGGGGCTTGGTAAAACAACGCTTGCTAATATTATTGCTACCGAAATGGGTGTAGGGCTGAAATCGACCTCTGGCCCAGTGCTTGAGCGTGCAGGTGACTTAGCCGCGATGCTGACGAACCTAGAGCCTGGTGATGTGCTGTTTATTGACGAAATTCACCGGCTGTCTCCCGTGGTAGAAGAGGTGCTCTATCCGGCGATGGAAGATTTTCAGCTAGATATAATGATCGGTGAAGGGCCTGCAGCACGCTCAATCAAACTAGATTTACCTCGCTTTACATTAGTAGGAGCGACGACGCGCGCAGGCTTGCTCACCTCTCCCTTACGTGACCGTTTTGGCATTGTGCAGCGACTGGAGTTTTACAACCTTGAAGAGCTTACCGAGATTGTTACTCGCTCAGCACGTTTGCTAGGTGTTGAAACGAGCCATGAAGGTGCTGTCGAGGTTGCTAAGCGTTCCAGAGGTACCCCGCGTATTGCCAATAGACTGCTTCGTCGGGTGCGTGATTATGCAGAAATAAAAGGTAATGGCATCGTTGATGTTACTCTCGCCGATGCGGCACTCAACATGCTAAATGTCGATCATCATGGGCTGGATCATATGGATCGGCGCCTTTTGCTGGCAATGATCGATAAATTTGATGGCGGCCCTGTCGGTGTTGACTCGATTTCAGCCGCTATCAGTGAAGAACGCGGTACCATCGAAGACGTCATTGAACCTTACTTGATTCAACAAGGGTTAATGATGCGCACACCCAGAGGCCGCGTAGTGACGCGGCAAGCGTGGCTACATTTCAACAAAACGCCACACGAGCATGCTATTGATCCAGAGGGAGAGCGTCGCCCATGAAAAATGGGGCCACTATGCCGGTGCGCGTATATATGGAAGATACTGACGCCGGCGGGATTGTCTACTACGTTAACTACTTGAAGTTTATGGAGCGCGCCCGCAGTGAGTGGTTGCGTACATTAGGCCTTAATCAGCAATCTTTGCTAGACGATGGTACCCAGCTAGTGGTATATCGCTTGGCCTGCCACTACAGCAAGCCTGCACGCTTGGATGACTCGCTTATTGTCAGTACAAATGTTGAGAGCGTTGGTCGATGCCGCATGACTTTTTTGCAGCAAGTGCAGCGAGATGAGGAACTCTTATGCGCTGCTACAGTCGAGATAGCCTGCTTGTGTGCTCACAAGATGCGACCAAAAGCATGGCCTAAAACGTTGAAAGCGCTCGGTTGATTAATTTAAGGCGAACGCTGAAAACATGCGTAAACCTGTGACATGCGTAAACCTATGGAGTAGATAGCGCGATGTAGCGCGTACTTCATTGACGTTAGACACCACCACTGTTCGGAACTTCCGACGTTAATAGCTTGATGAGGGTAACTGTGAACGATAACACCATGTCCATTCCCCACTTGATAATGAGTGCCAGCACGGTTGTTCAGCTGGTGATGTTGCTGCTGGTGGTGGGTTCAATCCTCTCATGGGTGGTTATTTTCCAACGGAGTATTGCCCTGCGCAGGGCAAAACAGGAATACAGCCAATTTGAAGAATCCTTTTGGTCAGGTGTCGATTTAAACGAGTTATATCGAGAAATCCCCGCTGACGACCCACGCTATGGAGCAGAGCATATTTTCCAGGCTGGTTTTCGCGAATTTAATCGTTTAATGCCAAAAACGCGGAATCCCGACACCATTTTAGAAGGTGTGCAGCGGAGTATGCGCGTTGCCTGGTCACGGGAAGAGGATCGCCTAACCCAGCACTTGGTATTTCTCGCCACAGTGGCATCAGCGAGCCCCTACATTGGCTTGTTCGGCACGGTTTGGGGGATTATGGGTTCCTTCCAATCCCTTTCTATGACACAGCAAGCTACATTGGCAACTGTTGCCCCTTGGATTGCTGAAGCACTAATTGCAACAGCAATGGGCCTGTTTGCGGCCATCCCTGCGGTAATTTTCTATAACCGACTATCGAATGATGCTGCTCGCTTACTGGGCAAGTACGAAGACTTTGCCGAGGAGTTTCACGCTATCTTGCACCGTAATTTGCAAGGCCGTGAAAGCAAGTCCAGCGCTAGCTAAGGGAGTACGCTATGCAAGGCCCGTTTAACCGTAGCGGCAATAAAAAGCCGATGGCTGAAATCAACGTAGTGCCTTTTATTGATGTCATGCTGGTCTTACTGGTGATCTTTATGATCACCGCACCGATGCTGACTCAAGGGGTACAAGTAGATCTGCCTCAAGTCACATCAGAGCCTATCGAAAGCCAGGACGAAAGTGACCCTATCATTATCTCTGTCGACCGAGAGGGCGGCTACTTCATTACGCTTGGTGAAGATTCAACGTCTGTTTCTCTTGAACAAATGTCAGAACGGGTAATGGCGATACTACAGCGTCGTCCTGGCACGCCTGTCATGGTGCGTGGCGATCGCAATGTGCCATACGGGCAAATAGTTTTATTGATGAGCACACTGCAGCGTTCAGGTGTCGCTAATGTGGGGCTGTTATCTGAGCCACCACAAGATGGTTAAAGGTAGCGCGCAAATGGCAGTTAAACCACCACGTGACCCACAGGATGTTGGCTATACTTGGCCTACAGTCCTAGCGGTTGCGGTGCATTTATTGGTTGTGTTTTTTAGTCTGGTTAGTCTGCCAAGTTCAACGGCAGAACCAGACTCTTCTTCAATTGTGCAAGCGACACTCGTCAGCACTGAGACATTTACCGATCAGGCTCAGCAGGCGACAGAGCAGCAAGCCGCACTCAATAGTTCAACCGAACCCGACGAAGCTGAACCAGCGCCTGAACCTGACACAAGCGAGCAGGAAGCACTACAACAGCAAGCCGCTGAAGCCGCTGCTAGAGAAGAAGCTGAAGCGCGCGCAGAGGAGCAGGCACGCGAGCTACAAGAGGCTCAAGCTCAAGCCGAAGCTGAAGCGCAGCGCAGAGAAGAAGAAGCTCAGCGTCTAGCAGAACAGCAGGAAGTAGAAGCTCAGGCCCGAGAAGATGCCCAACGTGAAGCCGAGGCAGAAGCCCAGCGCCAGCGTGAAGCCGAGGCAGAAGCCCAGCGCCAGCGTGAAGCCGAGGCAGAAGCCCAGCGCCAGCGTGAAGCTGAGGCAGAAGCCCAACGCCAGCGCGAAGCCGAGGCAGAAGCCCAACGCCAGCGTGAAGCCGAGGCAGAAGCCCAGCGCCAGCGTGAAGCTGAGGCAGAAGCCCAGCGCCAGCGCGAAGCTGAGGCAGAAGCCCAACGCCAGCGCGAAGCTGAGGCAGAAGCCCAACGCCAGCGCGAAGCTGAGGCAGAAGCCCAACGCCAGCGCGAAGCTGAGGCAGAAGCCCAACGCCAGCGCGAAGCTGAGGCAGAAGCCCAACGCCAGCGCGAAGCTGAGGCAGAAGCCCAACGCCAGCGCGAAGCGGAGGCAGAAGCCCAACGCCAGCGTGAAGCCGAGGCGGCTAGGCAGCGTCAGCTAGAGGGAGAGGCTCAGGCTGCTGCTAATGCACAGCAGGCTCAGCAAGCAGCGAATAGTTTTATTAATATTGTGCGTCGCGCGGTAGAGCAGGCATGGTTAATTCCAGCAGGCGCCAGTGACACGATGAGTGCTACGATTCAAGTAAGACTTGGCCCGTCAGGAGAAGTACTTTTAACCACTATCGCTTCATCCAGCGGTGATAGTGCCTTTGACCGGTCTGCTATGCAGGCTGTTGAACACGCTGCACCGTTCAGCGAGCTGAGGGATTTGCCCGCAGAGCAGCAGCGTAACTTACGTCAATTTAATCTGCGATTTACCCCGGGGGATGTTCGCTGATGCAAACCATGAGCAAAGTGTGGCTGGTTTGCGTACTGCTATTCGTTAGTAGTTACGCAACTGCAAACGCAAACCTAACTATTGAAATAACACGAGGGAGCGACCAGGCCTTACCGATTGGTATTGTTCCCTTTGCAGGCGGCGACAACATGCCTGAAGACGTGGCTCAAATCATCCAGGACAATCTCGAACGCAGCGGTTTTTTTGCGCCCTTAGAACGTAATGCTATGTTTGATAGGCCAAGCCAAGCGGGTGATGTGGAATTTGGCACTTGGCGTTCGCTAGATGTGCGATATTTAGTGGTAGGTCGTGCGCAACAGACAGACAGCGGTTATCAGATTCAATTTGAGCTAATGGATATCAGTGGGCAGCGTCGCATGATAGGCGAAGCGGTCACTGCGAGTGCGAATGATTTACGTGGCGCTGCTCACTATATTAGCGATCAAATTTTTGAAGAAATTACTGATATCCGGGGTGCTTTCTCAACGCGAATTGCTTACGTAACCGCTCAAGGATTGGGCGATAATATGCAATTCGGCTTGTATGTGGCCGATGCGGATGGGCGTAATAGCAAACAAATACTTACTTCTGACCAACCGATCATGTCGCCGGCGTGGTCTCCCGATGGCCGGAAACTGGCTTACGTATCCTTCGAAACAGAACGCCCTGCTATTTATATTCAAGATGTTTCGACTGGACAGCGGATACAAGCAAACTCTTTCGAAGGTATCAATGGTGCTCCCACATGGTCGCCTGATGGCCGACGCATCGCTATGTCACTATCTAAGGATGGGCAGCCAGAAATTTATATCCTAGATATCAATAATCGCTCAGTAGAACGTATTACTCAAAACAGTAGCATTGATACTGAACCAGCTTGGGCGCCCGATGGACGTAGTCTAATATTTACTTCTGACCGGAGCGGCGGGCCGCAAATTTATGAGTACTCGTTAGGTAGTGGTGAAGCAAAGCGCATTACATTTACCGGCAACTACAATGCTCGGGCGCGTTATTCACCTGACGGTGAGCACATCTTTTTGATCCACCGTTCCAGCCGTGGATACCAAGTTGCGCGGCAAGATCGTGATGGAGGACGCCTTGTTGTGATAAGTGAAACAACAAGAGATGAATCTCCTAGTGTTGCGCCGAACGGGACCATGGTAATCTTCGCTACCCAACAGGGTAGTAATGGGGTGTTAAGTGCCGTTTCAGCGGATGGCCGCTCGTCATTTAGATTACCCGCAGCGCAAGGTGATGTCCGCGATCCCGCGTGGTCACCTTTTTTAAATTGATTGACGAAAAGTATTAATTTTTTGTTTTCAGGCAAGGAGTCTGATTATGCAACTTAAACCGTTGGCTCGCTCATTGGCAGTAGCGCTATCTATCGTAGTTATCGCGGGCTGTTCCAGCACCGGCGGAACCCAGGACGGTGACTCTTATGGAAGCCAGGATGGCAGCAGCATGGGATCTAGCACCTCAGGTGTTGGCACTGGTGGCCAGTACGGTTCTACGTCTGGTTCCGGCGCAGGCGCTGGTCAACAAGCTGATTCTCGCATTCCAGAAGTCCGTACCATCTATTTTGATTTCGACCGTGACACTATCAAAGGTGAGTACGAATCAGTAGTCATGGCTCACGCTCGCTATCTGCGTGCTAACCCAGGCGCTCAAGTTGTACTGCATGGTCACACCGACGAACGTGGCACCCGCGAATACAACATGGCTCTTGGTGAGCGTCGTGCCGGTGCTGTTCAGCGGTTCTTAAATATTCAAGGCGTGTCTCCTTCGCAAATGAGCGTTGTGAGCTACGGTGAAGAGCGTCCGGCAGCTAGCGGTCAAGGCGAAAGTGCCTACTCTCAAAACCGTCGCGTCGTCTTTAACTACTGATGGCATTAGCGTACCTAGTTGCTGAATATTAAGTACTATAAGCATTAAGTAAGTATTGAGGCTAGGTGCTAGGTACGCTAACTAAGTAATGATTGGAGTCATCATGAATCACAGTCTCAAACGTTATCTTGAGAGGCTGTGCGGTGCGGGAGCCATAGTGCTCCCGCTGTCCGTATTGCCCTTGACGGCCTTTGGTCAACAGCCCCTCGTTCAAGACTTATCAAGCGGATCGAGTGGTTTTTATCAGCAAACTCAACGCCAAGAATCATCTGGTGGCAACTTGGTACTCTTTAACCAAGTGCAAGAACACCAGAAAGAAATCCAGCAGCTACGTGGCCAAATTGAAGAGCTTCGACACCAGTTAGAGCAGCTTCGCCGACAGTCACAGCAGCAATACCTGGATATTGAAGACCGTTTGATGAATAGCGGTCCTAGTCAAATTGAACAATCTACTCCTGCAGTAGAGCCTGAGGCGGCAGAGCAAGTCGCCAATGCACCTTCTGGTCGAAACGTCAGCGAAGATGCTCAAGCAGACTATCAAGCAGCGTTTGCCCACGTTCAAGCACGTCAATTTAAAGATGCGATCAATGCGTTTAAAGCATTTGTCACTGATCATCCCGACACCAGTCTGACTGCGAACGGACATTACTGGCTAGGTGAACTCTATGCCGCTGAAGGCGAACTAAGCGATGCTGATGCGTCATTCAGCCGCGTGATCGAGCAGTACAGCGGCAGCAGCAAAGTACCCGATGCGCTTTATAAGCTAGGGTTAGTAAAAGCACGACAGGGCGAGGCTGAGCGAAGTCGTGAACTACTGGAACAAGTACGTGATGATTATCCGCAGAGTAGCGCTGCAGGACTTGCAAACGACTTTTTACGTCAGTCTGCAGGATAACGACTGTTTACACTTTTGCATCAAGGAAACCTCATGAGCTGCAAAATCGACTATCAACCAGCGTCCAATCTATTGGAAAACCGCGTCGTGTTGGTAACCGGTGCGGGTGATGGAATTGGACGTGCTGCTGCACTTACCTACGCCCGCCATGGGGCAACCGTGATACTGCTTGGCCGCACAATTGCTAAGCTCGAGCGTGTCTACGATGAAATTGAAGCTGCAGGCGGGCCGCAACCTGCCATTTTTCCGCTCAACTTTGAGGGCGCAACGCTCAAAGACTTTCACGATATGGCTGAAACGTTGGACAAGGAATTTGGCCGCTTAGATGGATTGCTTCATAACGCTAGCCTACTAGGAAGAATTACCCCATTTGAGCAGTACAACCCAGAGCTGTGGGAACAAGTCATGCAGGTCAATATCAATGGACCTATTTGGATGACCCAAGCGTTGCTGCCTCTGCTTCAGCAATCAGCTGACGCCTCTGTGATTTTCACTTCATCAAGTGTCGGACGAAAAGGCCGAGCCTATTGGGGAGCGTACTCGGTTTCAAAGTTCGCCACTGAAGGCTTTGTAGAAGTTCTTGCTGACGAACTTGAAAACCAGTCTACTGTGCGAGTTAATACACTAAACCCTGGTGCAACGCGCACCCAAATGCGCCGCGCTGCCTATCCAGGGGAAGATCCATTGACGCTACGTACCCCTGAAGAAATAATGCCCACCTATTTGTGGCTTATGGGGCCAGACAGTACCGGCGTCAGTGGCCAAAAATTTGACGCTCAACCACCACGGGTATAAGCGCAAATGAGCAGATAAGTAAATAAAGTAAATTAGCACCGCTAAATATTTTCACGGCCTTGTGTAACGTGCCTTGTCCATAGCTTGCTGATGAGTCACTTGTCGGTGTTCTAACTGCTTTCATTAAATAGTCGTTTTCTTATAACACTATCGATGAAAAGCGGTTAGTGCATCGACTAGGTCTTGACACGTTTCAAACCATAAATCAGCAGGCCACTGCTGGTAATCGTCTTCCTCACTGATATATCCGTAACCAACCGCGACTGCCGTCATTCCTGCCGCTTTTGCTGCCTCAATATCACGGATATGGTCACCAACGTACCAACATGTTTGTGGTGCCACGTTTAGCCTGCGTGCGGCTTCCCAAAGAGGTTCTGGGGCTGGTTTTTTGACCGCCAGATCATCCGCACATAAAAGAGCTCCTGGCGTGAGCGCCAGGGCCTCGAGTAGCGGAAGGGTATAGCGCCTTGGCTTGTTCGTTACAATCCCCCATAGACGTGATTCTGAATGCCAGCGGGTTAACCATTGATCAAGTGGTTCAAATAGTCGGCTGTGAACAGCGACTGCTTGTTCATAGTTATCTAACAAATACTGTCGCGCCGTATCATGCTCTGTGGAACCACTTTCAAGGCCAATAGCCAGGGTAACTAAGGCACTGCCTCCGTTAGAAACCTGGCCGCGTATTTGCCCGTAGGGGAGCGGTGCCAGCCCATGATGCCGTCTCAATGCATTCGTTGCTTCAGCAAGGTCAGGGGCAGTGTCAACGAGTGTTCCGTCTAGATCAAACAGTATGGCTTCGGGCATTGACGTTGACATTTATTGACTCGCTTTTCGGCAATACATCATGTAATTGACCGATACATCGTTTGCTACTAAACGGTAGTGACGAGTCAATGGATTATAGGTAAGTCCAGTTTGTTCGTTAACCTCGAGATCAGAGACTCTTGCCCAGGCTGCCATTTCAGAAGGGCGTATAAATTTCGCATAATCATGCGTGCCACGCGGCAATAGCTTAAGTACGTACTCAGCACCTAAAATCGCAAAAGCATACGATTTAGGGGTGCGATTTAGCGTCGAGAAAAACACGTAGCCTCCAGGGCGAACCAGCTCGCTACAAGCGCGAATGACCGATGCGGGGTCGGGCACATGCTCAAGCATTTCCATACAGGTTACGACGTCATAATGCCCGGGCTGCTCGGCCGCTAGGGCCTCAACACTGATCAGCCGATAGTCCACGGATACACCGCTTTCTGTCGCATGCAGTCGAGCAACGTTAAGAGGGGCGTCTCCAAGGTCAATGCCGGTAACATCAGCCCCTCGATTGGCCATCGATTCGCTTAAAATACCGCCACCACAACCGACATCCAGCACTTTTTTACCAGCTAAACCTGCACGAGCGTCAATAAAGTCAAGGCGCAATGGGTTAATGTCGTGCAACGGCTTGAACTCTCCCTTCGAGTCCCACCAACGACTAGCAAGTGCTTCAAATTTCGCAACTTCCGCGGCGTCGACATTGTCGTGGTTGCGATTAGTAGTGCTATCCTGAGGTATCGCTTGCATATTTTAACTCCCATTGTCGGTAAGTTGGCATGATGGTGGCATCCAACCAGTCGTTCAGTATTATGTCATTCTAACCACTCCTGGAAAGGAACGCATGAAAAGGAACTCGACATGACTCTTAACCCCCTATTTTCGCGACTTTTATTTTCTCAGGGAGCGTTTTGAATGCGAGTGTTACTTCACGGAAGTGAACTCAGTGCCGCTACTGCTGCCGCTGCGTTAGCCTGGGTAGGCCATCAAGTTGAGTGGCTGCTGCATGAAAGCGCACCATGGCCACAGCTTTTAAAAGCTGATTGGCTGCGCGGCGAACCTGAGTTAATGACGCATATTGAGCAAGCGTTAGCCAATGGAACACTGAGGGTTATTGAAGCGTCAGCGCAGGCTCATTCTCCTGATGTGGTTTGGCTGGCGTTGTCACCTGACCAGCGTCAAGCGGCCAGAGCGCTACTTGAAGCGCCTATATTTGAGCACCACAGCGGTGCTGTATTAATTAACAATTCAACATTCCCAGTAGGAGAAACAGAACAGCTACACGCACTTATGGGGCCTCAGCACAGTAGTGTTGCCTTACCCGATACCCTTGAAGAAGGGCGGGCCTGGGTTTCTTTTACGCGTCCTACACGCTGGCTACTGGGCTGCGATGATGCAACAGGCGAACAGGTGGCTCGTGAGCTTTTGCGTGCCTTTAATCGCCGCAATGATGTGTTCCAGCGTATGCCATGTAGAGCCGCTGAGCTGACTAAACTCGCTATCAATGGCATGTTGGCAACACGTATCAGCTATATGAACGAGATTGCAGGACTTGCAGACACGCTTGGAGTTGACGTTGAACATGTGCGTCAGGGCATGGGCGCAGATACACGAATTGGCTATGAATATTTATACCCTGGCTGTGGTTTTGGCGGCCCCAATTTCTCTCGCGACTTAATGCGCTTAGCTGACGTCCAGTCAGCCAGCGGTCGTAATTCGGCGCTGCTAGAGCAGGTAATGGACATTAATGAGCAGAAAAAAGAGACTTTATTTAGGAAGCTATGGACGTTCTTCGAGGGCGATTTAGCAGGTAAAACGATTGCTATATGGGGGGCTGCCTTTAAACCAGGCACCACCCGAATCGATCATGCGCCAGTGCTCACGCTTCTTGCAGCTTTATGGGCACAAGGCGTAAAGGTGAATCTTCATGATCCAGCGGCAACTCCAGCACTGCACGCCGCAGTCGGTGACCGAAACGATCTAACCACGTTTACCAGTGACCCTTACCTGGCATGTGAAGGAGCCGACGCACTGATGTTGGTGACTGAGTGGAAATCTTATTGGAACCCTGACTGGCATCGTTTAGCCTCGTTGTTAAGTGCTAAATTGGTGTTGGATGGTCGAAATATTTATGACCCAGCCTTCGTGGCTAGCTGTGGCTTACGATATAGAGGAATCGGGCGTCGAGCCGATCCCACAACGTATTGAGGAAAAAACATGCCCAACAGCACTGCGTCTTCTCGCATTGTTCCCGATGTGGATCAAAGCTTGACCGCACAACACTTGCGTCATCGCAAGGGGCCTAAGTTGTGGCCATTGTGGCTATTGATGGTGCTTATTATTATTTCTCTGGGCGCCGCCGCAGCAGGCCTTTGGTATGAAAGAGAACGCTTATTGGAAGAGGTTCATCGAGTAAGTGGAGAAGTATCAAATCTCCATGCAAGACTCGACTCGGGTGACACGGATACACAAGATGCGATAGCCTTTGTACAAGCACAGATGTCAACGCTGTTCCAAGAACAGGAGCAATTAGCCGTCGCGGTGACAAACACCCGCGAAGAGCTGTATGGGCTTTTAACGTCTAATGAAGAGCTCGTGAATGGCGATGCTCTCAGCGGCATTGCCGAGCGCATTAGTCAGTTGGAAGAGCAGGCAGCGCTGCGTGACCAACAGCTCACAGCCATAAGGACATCACTGGATGCGCTTGAGCAAGCGGGCATGTCTGGACGCCAAAACTTAGCAGAAGAAGTAACTTACCTCGAAGAAATGCTGTCACAACGCTTATCTGCGACTGCAAGCCGACTAGATGATGTTGCTCAGTTGGAAAACGAAAGCACCGAATTGGCAACAAAAGTTACAGCATGGCAAGAAGAGATTGATCAGCGCTTTGTTGATGTAAACTCAACCCTCGAAACTCTAAGCAGCACTGATACTGCCGCTACTCAAGAAGCCTTACAAGCACTCGAGCAGCAATGGGCACAACGGTTAAACACTTTAGAGAGTGATATCCGTCAAGTGCGGCAAGCCCAACTGGCATTTAGTGCTCAGATGGAAATGCTCCGCTAGAAATGCACTGTTAGAAATTGTCGGTAGCATGGCAATTGGTAATAAAGCCACCGAGTCGCTGATTTGGTTAGGGATGAACAGCATGGAAAGAAAACGGCGATGGCCTACCGTTAAAGAAGCGACTCGAGGGGTGGTTTTACCACTTCTTGTAACGTGGTCAGCTCCCTTATGGGCACTCAACGCTTCCATCAATGGTGTCAGCAGTGAAGTGGAAGCCAATATTGATGCCTATTTACAAAATATTGACGAAGACCAGTACACCGATGTCAGATTAGAAGGTGAAATACGTAAACGTGCGCGAGAAGCGATGCGCGTCTTCGGCTATTATGAACCAGACATTACCGTTGAGGTTGATAGCTCTCCCATCACGCTTCGTATCGAGCCCGGCTCGCAGGTCAAAATCGACGTTCTTTCTGTCAATATCGTCGGTGAAGCAAGTGATGACCCTCCGTTTCAAGAAGCCCTTGATGCATTTCCCTTAAAGGAAGGCGATACATTACGCCATGCCCCGTGGGATCGGCTGGGCAACCAGTTTTCAGGCTTAGCACTTGAACGTGGTTATTTTGACTGGGGGTTCACTGATCGCCGAATGGAAATAAGGCCATATCTAGAAAGCGCTCGCCTCTACATGGATTTCGACAGTGGTCCGCGCTACCAATTTGGTAACACGTCTATTTCAGGCAGCCATATTGAGCCAGACCGTTTGCGGAAAATGCGGACATTTGAAGCGGGCGAGCCTTATCTCGCCGAATCCGTGGCTCTTTATAACCAGCGTCTAGCAGAAACAGGCTGGTTTAGCTCGGTATCGGTTCGGCCAAGACTTGAGACTGCACAAGAGCTAACGCTAGCGCCACCAACTGGCTCTCCATGGTGGGATGAGGCAACGGCGTCGCAACCCCAGCGCCCCCGACTTTCCAGCGCAGCATTTGCCAGTGCACTTAGCCTTAGCCAACGCGACAATACAAACTTACCTATTGACGTCAATGTAGAACCTGCTGACCGGCATCAATTCGAAGTGGGGGTTGGCTTTGCAACCGATGTGGGGCCACGCATGCGTTTTGGCTGGAAACAGCCATGGATTAACCGCTTTGGTCATAGTCTGAATCATGATTTGTATATTTCAGCACCCGACCAGCGTTTTACAGGCACCTATAATATCCCGTTAGATAATCCGTTACGCGATAGCTATCGCCTGCAGTATGGCGTGCGTAACTTAGATGACGGGGATACTCAGTCGTTAGAAGGCACGGTGGAAATAGCTCGTCGATGGGAGTTCGAAAACCGCTGGGTGCAAACACTTTACTTCCGTACCACCTACGAAGACTTTACCCAAGGGGGGGTGTCAGATGAGGTGTTACTGTTCTATCCAGGCATTCAATGGTCTCGTGCAAGAACACGCCCTCAGCGGTTCCCCCTGTGGGGAGATCGACAACAGCTATCGATCGAGTATTCAGACACCTTATGGGGATCCGATGCCCAATTTACGCGTGTAACAGGCGACACCGAATGGATCCGAACAATCGGCGATGACAACCGTTTCTCAGCAAGGCTAAGTATCGGCGCTATCGAAACAGACAATTTCGATAAGCTGCCTCCATCGCTGCGCTTTTTTGCAGGCGGTGACCGAAGTGTTCGTGGTTATTCCTACGAAAGCCTATCCCCCCGAAATGAAGAAGGGCGCTTACGTGGCGGCCAGCAAATGTTGACCTCGACACTCGAGTACCAGCGTCGAGTCTCAGGAGACTGGTGGGGAGCAACTTTTGTCGATAGCGGAGATGCCTTCGATAACTGGGGGCCAGAGGAGTTAAAAACGGGCGCAGGGGTCGGCGTACGCTGGATCTCGCCTGTGGGGCCTATTCGACTTGACGTAGCACACCCATTTGACGATGAAGACGATTGGCGCCTGCATTTTTCCATCGGACCGGAATTTTAGGAGAGCATTTTGACTAGGGTTGAAACAGCGGCATCCACTAAGCGTCAACCGCTCTCAGTTAAACATCGCGTTGGACTGTTTCTGTGGAGTCTAGTGCGGTTAGTTATTGTGCTGCCGTTATGGCTATTTGGTTTGGTCGCTTTGCTACTCGGCGTTGCGCTCTCTCCTTGGGGAACTGGCCAATTGTTTTCTCAAGGTGAGCAGCGTGGGTTCTTCACATATGAACATCAAGAAGGCGCACTGCTTGACCATTTTGCATTGCGTGGCTTCCAATTATCGCTTGGCGAGACACATGTCAACGTCGACAGCCTAGAGCTAGCCTGGGCTGAAGATTGCGTGCTGTCAGGTAAGCTTTGCCTGGACAGATTTCATCTAGAGGGAGCGGATATACGTTTGGGCGAGAGCACTGAAACGGAACCTGAATCACCAGAGTCAGATGGGCCGCCTAGCATCCAACTTCCGTTCCCTATTGAGCTACGCTCGGTTGAGTTAAATAACGTTCAGCTACAGCTGGCTGATGGAACACGAGTCAGCTGGGATTCGTTTTCAACCGCGATTACAGCACAGCAAAACCTGGTCAATATCGCACCTACCAAGCTTTTGCGACCAACGCTGTATTTACCACCCTCCGCGGGCACTCAACTAACACAAGGCATCCAGACGCCGTTAGAGCCAGAGGGCATTGATGGTGCTGTCCTGGTTACTCAGCCCGTTATAGTAGAACCTGATCAAGCGGCAGAGGCGTTAGCAGCGCGGGAGCGAATTGAGCTACCCGAGATAATGCTCCCTATTGATATCAACTTAGCATCACTCACCGTGACTGACTTTTCTGTCAATGGGGCGGTCGATTATCAGGTTGAACGCTTAGCAATCGTTGTCAGTGCCCAAGGTAATCAAATAGCCCTCAGCTCATTAGAGCTGCTCACTCCTGATGCTGAGGCAAACTTAACGGCTAACGCCACATTGTCAGGCAGCTATCCGTTAGATGCACGATTAACGTCAACCTTGTTTCTACCCGAGATATTTCCTGAGCTAAGTGGCGAAGAGCTTGTTTTGGAGCTATCGGGATCACTAGATGAGCTAACAGCCAGTTTAGAAGCGTCTGGTATCGTTAATGCAACACTAAATGCTCAAGTCGATGCGCTGGCACCGACGCTGCCCTTTGAGATACGCCTGCAAAGTGACCGCTTGCAGTGGCCACTCGCACAGCCAAGCAGCGATGAACCAGCAGAAGCGCCCTACATAGCGGAAGATATAGACATCGTCGCCAGTGGCAACTTGGAAGCGTACCAGACTACACTCGCTTTAAGCGCCCAAGGTCCTCAAGTTCCGCTTACCAATATTCGACTCAGTGGCGACGGAGATCTTTCATCGTTCCGCTGGACGCCGCTAACCCTCTCGATTGATGACAGTTCACTTAGCAGCGAAGGTGAAGTCAACTGGGCATCGTCACTTCAAGTCGACACCACCATCCGCCTGGATCAATTTGATCCGTCACACTTTGTCGAACAGCTCAATGGCAATCTAAGTGGCGATATTGTCGCTAGCGTGCGCCAAACGGGCGACCTGTGGGAAGTCAGTCTTCCGGTACTCGACATTGAAGGGGAGCTCCAAGAGTATCCTCTGACATTACAGGCCTCCTTAGAGGCTAATAGTGCGCTTGAAGTTGATATTCAAGAACTCCTTTTCACTCAGGGTGATAATCGATTAACGGCCTCTGGTCAGGTTAGTGAGCAAGCAATGTCGCTAGATGCAGAGATTGCATTGCGGCAATTACAAACGCTGCATCCAGACTTGGCGGGGACCTTGACAGGGAATATTCTTGCCAGAGGTAGCATTAGCCAACCCAGTGTGGCTGCCGAATTAACCGGCCGCGACCTACGGTTTGCCGAAAACCGTATTGAAGCCTTATCACTGACCAGTAACATTGAAGGTATCGATGACCCGACGCTAGACATTGACCTTGGCTTGCAGCAAGTCAATGCAGGGGGGCAGGCATTTTCAAATATTGCCCTCGAGCTTAGCGGTCGTCTATCACAGCATACACTCACTGTCAGTGTCGACGGTCAAGCCAATAACATGCTAAGCCGTGCGCTTGTATCTATAGATGGTCGTTTTGATCAACAAGCACAGCAGTACCAAGGCCAACTAACACCACTGGAAATCGACTCTGAGTATGGCAACCTGCGTCTAGAAGACCCTCTTGATATTCGTTACAACCTTACTAACGGCCAAGCACAACTTTCACCTTTCTGTGTGCGTCGTGAAGAAGGCGGAATTGTTTGTTCGGAAGAGCCGGTTACCGCATCGGCTGACCAAGGGCGTATGGTGCTAAGTGTCAGGGAAGTGCCGATGGAAACACTTGAGCCTTTACTGCCGGAAGAGTGGAGCTTTGAAGGTGACACAACGGCAGATGTCGTTGCAGCTTGGCGCCAAGGGGGAGCGCAGTGGCAAGCGGATGTTCAAGTATTAAGCGAGTTGGCGATTACTGCGGTTAACGATTATGGTCA
Organism: Halomonas bluephagenesis; assembly: GCF_054790765.1. Lineage (NCBI taxonomy): Bacteria > Pseudomonadati > Pseudomonadota > Gammaproteobacteria > Oceanospirillales > Halomonadaceae > Halomonas > Halomonas bluephagenesis. The sequence goes on along the minus strand of NZ_CP133631.1, from coordinate 4,043,042 downwards.
GCCTGTACAACTTCCTGTGATTCGTTTAAACACGCAGCTGGAAGCCAACCAAGCTCAGGCGGATGCCGATATTGTGTTGTCATTTGAGGATGCTGGCGAGCTTGCCCTTGATCTTGCCATCAGCGACCCACTTGGTCGTGGTGGTCTAAATGGCGAGCTACGAGCTCAAGAGATTTCTTTAACGCCCTATCGCCCATTGGTGGTGGGTATGGATCGTTTAGAAGGTAACCTAAATGGCCGTATACAGATTGCTGGAACAACCAGTCAGCCAGATTTACAGGGGCAGCTTGCTCTTCGCAATTTAAGTGTTCATGGCCCGGATATTCCTATCGATATCAAAGATGGCGAGCTAATCGTTGCTTTTGACGGCGAGCGAGGGGACATAAATGGTTTTGTTGCTGCTGAACGTGGCCGCTTAAATATCACCGGTGATGCTTATTGGCCTGCTGATGACGACTGGCGTATTGGTGTCGATGTTAACGCCATCCAAGAACCACTATTAATCGTTTTGCCACAATTTGGACGCTTAGAAGCAGCACCTGATATTCGCATTCGAGTGACACCAGATCGCCTACAAGTGCGGGGTAATGTCGATTTGCCATGGGCGCGCTTGGAGGTTGGCGATCTTCCTGCCTCAGCCGTTAGCCCAAGCAGTGATGAAATCATTATCACCGAGCGTGATGACCGAGAAGCTGAGCGGGTGGCCCAGCAACGGGCAGCCAGTGGCGAGCCAAGCGCAGCTGACGAGTTATCACAATCAGGAATGGCCCTTGACGTGCTCATCACACTAACGCTGGGGCGTGATATGCAAATCTCAGCATATGGGCTTAATTCTAGGTTAGGTGGCACACTAGAGATTCGTCAGGATAGCGGCGGACTTCAGCTGTTCGGTGATGTCAATCTAGTGGATGGCCGCTTTCAAGCCTTTAGCCAAGACCTGTTGATACGCCGTGGACAGCTGATATTTAGCGGGCCTCCTGGGCTTCCAATTCTAGATTTCGAGGCGATTCGTAACCCAGAAATCACAGAAGATGAGGTTATTGCTGGCCTTAGGGTCAGTGGCAATGCAGAAGAGCCCAACATATTAATTTTTTCTGAGCCAGGAATGGATGAAACCCGTGCGTTGTCGTATCTATTAAGAGGGCGTGCACCCGATGCTTCTGGTGGAGGAATTGATAGCGCCCTTACCACCGCCTTAATTGGAATGTCTCTTGGCCGAACAGGCGGAGCGGTTGGTTCTATCGGGGAAGCGTTTGGCATTAGCGACTTAACCTTGGATACCACTGGGGCAGGTGACAACAGCCAAGTAGCACTTACTGGGCAGTTAACCGACGACATCCGAATTAGCTACGGTGTTGGTATTTTCTCGCCCATTGCAGAACTGACGCTACGCTACACACTTTGGCGTAATCTGTACGTGCAGGCAGTATCGGGTGCTAACCAAGCCGTCGACTTAATTTACACCTTCACTCGATCAGGTGACCCTGCTATTTATCCACGGCAATAAGAGGGCGTTATGACGCTATTTTCTAAAGCAAGCTCAGCACCACTTGGCCGCGAAACGCCGCTTGAAACGAGTCGTGTGCATACCGTTACTGGTCACTCGCTCCATCCTCCTTTTCCAGAAGGGCATGAGGAAATCGTCTTAGGAATGGGGTGCTTTTGGGGCGTTGAGCGCCTGTTCTGGCAAGTGCCGGGGGTTTACGTAACTGCCGCAGGCTATGCCGGGGGCGAAACACAAAACCCAACTTACCAAGAAACCTGCACGGGACAAACAGGCCATACCGAGGTAGTTAGGGTGGTATACGATCCGAGCACCACATCACTGGATACGCTGTTGCAAATTTTTTGGGAACAGCACGACCCTACTCAAGGAAATCGCCAAGGCAACGATGTGGGTAGCCAGTACCGTTCTGCTATTTTCACTACGACGGATGCCCAGTTGATCGCTGCTGAAAAGAGTGTCGATGCCTATCAAAAGGCACTCGACAAAGCTGGCCGCGGTGCTATTACTACCGAGATCAAGCCACTGAATGTTTTTTACTATGCGGAGGCTTATCATCAGCAGTACTTGGACAAAAACCCGACTGGTTACTGTGGACTCAAAGGTACTGGCGTTACGTGTCCCATCGGTTAGTCGTGGTGAGAAGGGCCAAATAATCCATCACAAGGTCAGCAAAATGCCACATACCTTAAAACGCTCATGGCTCATGCCTTCGCTTTGGGCCCTGACTGTCTCTGGTTCAATTGCTGCGCATGCCATGGCAGAAGAAATATCAGTAGCTGAAGACGCAGCGCCACCTATGCCACAAACGGTTGAAGAGAGTCCGTTTACAAGTGAGCGTGAAGCGGTCATATGGCGTCAAGATGAATTAAAAGAGCTTGAGAGGCTGCTTCGTCAGCTGCGTTTTGACTTGGTGAATAATCAAGATGCTCGCGGGGCCGCGCCGCGTTTAGCAACGCTTCAGGAACAAGCTACCCAAGCTCATTTTTTGCCCGCGTTTATTGTCGGTACACATGGGCGTGGGTCCGACGCCCGTCCAGAAATCTGGGAAGAGTGGGAAGATTTTGCAGCAGGCTTCACGGATCTTGAACAAAAAGTAGCGGTGTTGGTTGATGCGGCCGAGCAAGAGGATTATCGCGCGGCCACGCGAGCATTTTCTGATGTTGGTTTAAGCTGTAAGAGCTGCCATCGCGCCTACCGCTATAATTAACCAAGATGGATATAACTAATAGCGATAGGCGCAGATATTGTCAGTCGCTTTGTTGAAGGCGGTCGATACGATAAAGGGGTTCAACCTGCTCCAGGCCTGTTATGGTGCACTTCAGATCTTTTACGCGGCCGTCGCTCAAACCATAGACCCAGCCATGCACTGAAATATTCTGGCCTCTCTGCCAGGCGCGTTGCAGAATTTTGGTTCGGCATAATCTGTTAACTTGAGCCTTAACGTTCAATTCGCACATGCGATCAATCTGCTCTTCCATTGGTAAGTGTTCAAGCGAATCACGGTGGCGGTTATACTGTTCGCGCACTGAATGCAGCCAGTAATCGACGACACCGCATTCGCCACCTGTCACCGCCGCTTTAATGCCACCACAACCATAATGCCCCACAATCATAATGTGGCTGACCTTAAGTACATCCACCGCAAACTGCACAACAGATAGTGCGTTCATGTCGGTATGGTGGAGAAGGTTGGCGACATTACGATGGACAAAAACTTCGCCTGGCGGAAGGGCAATGATCTGGTTAGCAGGTACACGGCTGTCAGAACAACCAATCCAGAGGTAATCGGGATTTTGCTGATTGGACAACCGTTTAAAGTAGTCGGGGTCTTCCTCACACATACGCTCTGCCCAGGCGCGATTATTATCAAGCAGTGTCTCAATAGAGTTAGACATTAAATCTCCGTCACAGGTTAGGAGCTGTTAGATTCAAGATAGAGCAAACTAGGATACAGAGAGAGCGTTTTTAACCTTCTCAGAATCTAAGGTCAATCTTTGTGCTTTATGGTCGTTATTGGCAAGTACATGATCGACAAGTACAAGTAGTGGTTCAGGATAGGAGCAGCACATGGCAGCAAATGCGGAATATGAATACGATTTACTAGTGGTAGGGGCAGGCTCAGGTGGTGTGCGTGCGGCACGAATGGCAGCAGCAACCGGTGCCAGAGTTGCCATAGTAGAAGATCGCTACTTGGGCGGTACCTGTGTCAATGTCGGCTGCGTTCCTAAAAAGCTATACTCCTATGCGGCTCACTTTCACGATAGCTTTGATGATGCAGCGGGCTTTGGATGGCAGTTGCCAGGACCGGCCACCTTTGACTGGTCAGTGCTACGCGATAATAAAACCAGTGAGATAAAACGGTTAAATGGCATTTATCAGCGAATGTTAGAGGGCGCTGGTGTCGTGTTGCTTCATGCTAGAGCAACCGTGAAAGATGAACACACAGTTTCATTGACCTCAGAGGAGGGTGTTACCCAAGTAACCGCGCAAAAGATACTGCTGGCTACAGGTGGCTGGCCATGGGTGCCTGATTTTCCTGGCAGTGAATATACAGTCACTTCAAATCAAATATTTGATCTTGATACTTTTCCAGATCGTTTTCTCGTTTTGGGTGGTGGCTATATTGCGGTTGAGTTCGCGAGTATTTTTAACGGCCTCGGAAGCGAAACGCATTTGATTTATCGTGGAGACCTTTTTCTAAAAGGGTTTGATGAAGAAGTCCGTGCTTTTACCCGGGATGAAATGAGCAAAAAAGGCGTCAATCTTCATTTCAATACCAATATTGAACGGATTGAACCCAACGGCGCTGCGTTTAACGTGTACTTAACTAACGGTGATGTCCAAGAGGTAGATGCCGTTTTGGCCGCGACAGGGCGTAATGCCAATACGCAGGGGCTAGGGCTTGAAGCGTTGGGTATTCATCTAGATAGCCATGGCAAAATACCGGTGAATGACCGCTATGAGACGTCGGTCCCTTCTATTTTGGCGCTTGGCGATTTAACCCAGGGGCCTGAGCTGACGCCTGTAGCGCTAGCTGAGGCGATGCAGCTAGTCGATATTCACTTCAAAGATATACTGCCTAAACCGCTGGACTACGCCACGATTCCTACGGCTGGTTTTTGCCATCCGAATATCGGAACGGTAGGGCTATCTGAGGAGGCTGCCAGAGAAAACATTGGCAAAATTCGTGTTTATCGTGCGGACTTTAAAGCAATGAAACACACATTGTCAGGTAGTCAAGAACGCACCTTAATGAAGCTAATCGTTGATGATGCAACGGACGTTGTCGTTGGAGCCCATATGGTAGGTGATGAGGCAGGTGAACTCATCCAGGGGATCGCCATTGCGGTCAGAGCGGGGCTTACAAAAGAAGACTTTGATCGCACAATAGGTATTCATCCAACAGGGGCGGAAGAATTTGTAACGATGAGAACTCCTGCGCGCAATTGATTTCATAAAATTCACATTTTAAGGCGAGCATTAGCTCGCTTTTTTTATCTCGCGCCTAAGTGAGGTTGTTCTAAACTCTTCCAATACCGCTGTTTTGAACCTGATTTCACCAGGCAACGCAGCATTTGATAACCAAAATTTATGGAAAACGTTAGGATGAATAATATGATTTTTGAATTGCTCATAATCAGCTGTTATAATGATGCTCAAATTCGCTACAGCGAAGCATAACCATGAGTACGCCAATAACACCTTTTACCCCTTCTGCAGACCTTGCTCGCCCGACAGTTGCTGATGCTGTCGTTGGGCATACGTCTACACCGTTGTTTATTCGAAAGCCGAATGCAGATGATGGTTGGGGCGTTTATGAGTTAATCAAAGCTTGTCCGCCGCTTGATGTTAATTCTGCTTATGCCTACCTGTTGCTAGCAACACAGTTTCGTGACACGTGTGCAGTTGCTACCAATGAAGAGGGCGAAATTGTCGGTTTTGTATCTGGCTATGTGAAAGATAATGCACCGGATACGTATTTTCTCTGGCAAGTTGCTGTCGGCGAAAAAGCTCGTGGTACCGGTTTGGCGCGCCGCTTGGTTGAAGCCATTATGTCGCGGCCAGAACTCGATAATGTGCATCATCTGGAAACGACGATCACTCCAGACAATCAAGCTTCTTGGGGATTGTTTCGCCGTCTAGCAGCACGTTGGCAAGCCCCTCTAAACAGCCGTGAATATTTCTCTACCGAACAGCTCGGTGGAGAGCATGATCCAGAAAATTTAGTCCGTATAGGTCCATTCCAAACGGACAACATGTAACGAAACTGACCAGCTATGGCTTTATACATTACTCTCAGTAGCTGGTTTGCGTTTTTTAATTTTGTTGTCTCTGTTTCCGCCAGTTTGTCCCACGCTTGGCTCAATGATTAAAAAAGGAGGTCTTTAATGCAGACCCAGACGCTAGAACGCATGGAATCTAACGTACGCACTTATTCGCGTTCATTCCCCGTTGTGTTTACTAAAGCTCAAAACGCTCGTTTAACGGATGAGAATGGTCGCGAGTACATTGATTTCTTAGCCGGTGCTGGCACTCTCAATTACGGTCACAACAATCCCCACCTCAAGCAGGCAATGATCGACTATCTGGCGACAGACGGCATTGTTCATGGCCTGGATATGTGGACCGCAGCAAAGCGCGATTACCTGGAAACCCTAGAAGAAGTTATTTTCAAACCACGTGGTTTAGACTACAAGGTACATCTGCCTGGCCCGACAGGTACTAACGCAGTAGAAGCGGCCATCCGTTTGGCCCGTGTTGCTAAAGGTCGCCATAACATTGTGACCTTCACCAACGGCTTCCACGGCGTCACTATGGGAGCATTGGCCACCACGGGTAATCGTAAGTTCCGCGAAGCAACTGGCGGTATCCCTACACAGGGGGCAAGCTTTTTACCCTTTGATGGTTACATGGGTGAACACGCGGATACGCTGGATTACTTTGAAAAATTACTTAACGACAAATCTGGCGGCCTCGATATTCCAGCAGGCGTTATTGTTGAAACCGTGCAAGGCGAGGGCGGTATTAACGTAGCGGGCATTGAGTGGCTCAAACGTTTAGAAAGTATCTGTCACGCCCATGATATTTTGTTGATCATCGACGACATACAAGCGGGCTGTGGCCGTACGGGTAAGTTCTTTAGCTTCGAGCATGCGGGCATAACACCTGACATCGTGACCAATTCAAAATCTCTCTCTGGTTTTGGGATGCCATTTGCCCACGTATTGATGCGCCCAGAGCTTGATAAGTGGAAACCTGGCCAGTACAACGGCACGTTCCGTGGCTTCAGCTTGGCGATGGTAACCGCCACAGCTGCACTTAAAAAATATTGGTCAAATGATGTTTTTGAGCGTGATGTTCAGCGTAAAGCGCGTATTGTTGAAGAACGTTTCCAAAAGCTAGCAGCCTTACTCAGCGAGAACGGCATGCCTGCCACCGAACGTGGACGTGGCCTCATGCGTGGTATTGATGTTGTCTCTGGTGATATTGCTGACAAGATCACTAGTAAAGCGTTTGAACACGGCCTTATTATCGAGACCAGTGGCCAAGACGGCGAAGTAGTGAAGTGCCTATGCCCGCTGACCATCAGTGATGAGGACTTACTGGAAGCGCTGGATATTCTAGAAGCCTCGGTCAATGCTGTTATCCAAGCGTGATTTAGAGTTAGGCTTATTTAGCAGCATCGATTCAGCACTGGGCCGCCTTGGCTTAAAGCCAAGGACCCTATAACGGAGCAATTCTATGATCGTTCGTAATCTTGAAGAAGCACGTAAAACAGATCGTCTTGTTACTGCCGAAAATGGCAACTGGGACAGCACGCGTCTAGTTCTAGCCAACGACAATGCAGGTTTCTCATTTCATATTACCCGCATTTTCCCAGGCACTGAGACGCACATTCACTACAAAAATCATTATGAAGCCGTGTTTTGCTATGAAGGTGAAGGCGAGGTAGAACCCCTGGCCGATGGCAAAATCTGGCCGATCAAAGCAGGCGATATTTACCTGTTAGATCAGCATGACGAGCATCTTTTACGTGGCAAAGAAAAAGGTATGACCGTTGCGTGTGTCTTCACACCTGCTATTACTGGCAATGAAGTACACCAGGAAGACGGCTCATACGCAGCACCCGCGGGTGAGTAAAATTCAACGTTAGCTTTCTTGATTGGCTAATGGCAAAACAGCCTGCTTTATTAAGCAGGCTGTTTTTGATGGAGGGCCCCCATTGTCGCTTAAGAATCAACTTGCTCGAAAACCAAAGTAATTTCACCTAGGGTAAGGCCGAATTTTCGCATCGCGGTACGATTTATCAAGCGACCATCTGGCTGCAAATACATCCAATCATCCATGGTAAAACGGATAGTACGGCCGCTTACCTCGATATCAAGCGGATAGCGCATATGGAAGGCGTATCCGTATTGACGAGCATCTACTTGACCTTCAACATCATTCGCCGTGCCAACCCAGTGCTGATCGTCAACGCGCTCGAACGTCCATACTCGACGGTCTGTCTCGCCATCTGCAAACAAAAAGGTTTCATCAAGTGTTAGCGTATTATTTTCATAAGTACCGATAATATCGACCGTAAAACGGCGCTGTACTTCGCCAGAGTAGTCTTGCACCATGCCCCAGGCTCGAGTATTGCCAGTAAAGTACTCAGCGATATCTAAACGAGGCGTTGTGTTGACATAATCTTCAACGTCGACATTGGCACAGCCTGCCAATACAAATAGGGCGGCCACAAACATAAGCTTGCGTATGCTGATCATTAGATACTTCCTACATAGAGAATGCCATTCGTATAAACATTGTAGAAGAAAATAATGCAACGCGGTGCCATTAGCAAGTAAATCTTCAGAACCATACAGGTTCGCATAATATATATTATGTTAAATCGGATAGATTTTAAGATTGTGCTTTTGTACTGGTTTCAGCTGGTTCCACTTTCATTTCTTATGGGAAGACACGTTTCTAAAAAATGAACTTGATCTCTTATTAATTCTTGAAAGCCTCTCCCCTGGTAGACACCAAAATGATCGATTTCATAGGTCTTAACCGTTGCGCTGTGTCCAATTTTTGCAGCGGCTTGATAACCTGGTTTGCGCGGTGTGATCTCATCATCAAGGCATAGCTGCAGTAACACCGGGCATCGAATGCGCGAAACTCGTCGGATAGGACGATAACAACCTAATGCGAGCAGTATCCTTGGAGAGATGGCATTGGCGAAATGAGCTGGAACAACTGACTGGAAGCTAGCCAGTGCCCCAGGAATAGTTATCGCCGCTAGACTATTCGGGGCGCCAACAATCGGGATTAGTAGCGGATCGAGTGCAAACCAACCACGTGTCAAATCCTCTAAGCCACTTTTCGCAATCTTTAAACCTTGTGAGTAACCTTCACTCTGCCACATAGAGCACACCGAGGCATATCCATCAATGATCGGGTTCGAAACGACCACTGCAGAGATGTCGTTTCGTTCAGAGGCCATTGTCAGTACATGGGCACTGGAAAGAGAAGTCCCCCATAACACCAGGGGTAGATTTGGCTCAAGCCTCTTGGCATGCATTAAGGCCGATCGCCAGTCAGCAAGTTGATTTTGAATGGATGCGAACTGGCGTGGTTTGCCGTTAGATTTGCCGAAAAAACGGTAGTCGAATGCCAACACTTTAATGCCTGATTGCGCTAAGCGTTCAGCGAAATCGACTAAGTCAGCATCTACGGTGCCTCCCAAGCCAGGTGCCATCACCAATATGGCGCGCGCCTTCACTTCAAGAGGAGTGAAGAGGCTTCCTCGGCACACAGTTCCCACGCTAACGAAAGAAACATCGGATATGTCTACATATGAGGACTCGGCCTTAACAGCGACAGCCCCTCTCCGTTGAGGAAAAACCAGCGTTAGGCCCAAGGTTATGCCTCCATGATCGAATATATGCTACTGTCTCGATTCATCGTTATAGTTCTTTTTTGAATGAATCCTAGTAAATGCTAGCAACAATAAACTTGTTAATAAAAGTTAAAAACTAAAAGGATAAGATTTGAGAATATCGCTTCTCATATAGCTTTTCAAGCTTAAGCATATATACGCCATCATTATTAAGAGGCAAGAGTGGCTTTTGGACCGTCAAGTTGAGTACCTGGCTGATAAACTGTTTCTATAAGCCCTAGGGGTATACCCAACGGACTCATCTGCAATACTCCACTTTTAGCCCGCGTCATTGAGATGGCAAGTTCAGGTGAAGCCTGCATGGCCTTCGCTAGAGATTCTAGTGACAGCGGTTCAGCTACTTGATCCATTCTTTCCATTTTTTTTAGGCGGCGGACTATTAGCCTTCGGCACTCGGCCCAACAGATAAAAGCGAATAAAAGACTACCCGACATCAGTGGCAGCATGGTCAGCCCCCCCTTTGCTATTGGTGGTACTAATAATGATAGTGCTAGACTCAAGCTATTCAGTTGAAACCACTTGATAATAAGAACTGTGAAAGGAAACAATAATTAGCCATATCCCAGCCAAGCACATAATGTAAAAAAGCTATAACCAAGCATGATAGCCGTGCTTTGGCGGTGTGGCAGCGTAATAATAGCATTCATTCTTTAAATCCTCGGTCAGTGCTAGTCCAAGTCGCGAATTTTCCACGCTTACGAACGAGCGTCTTCGGCAACGCAACTAACGTTGTGAGCATGCTTAGAAGCCAGTAAACAATCGGGTACCAAATCAGCCAATAATAATGGCGACCCACCTTAGGTTCGTAACGAGAGTCAATGAGTAGGCTGACACTGAACTGAGCCAGACATATCAGTGCAAGTAGCAACCCGTAGGAGCGAGGAAAAGGCCCTGCTAACGTCCATTCTTCGGGCAATATACCTAGCAGGCCGACGGCCCATAGCAGCACAAGACTGGCCATGACATAGGCCCATATCACACTCGTCAGATACTCCAAATACAATGGCCACATGCGCAATTGAGTGGGGCGAATAATCCGACGAAAATAGCGCAACACCACTTCAGTACCCCCTTGAGCCCAACGTAGACGCTGCTTCCAGAGCCCTTTTAGCGTCTCGGGCATCAAGATGTAGCAGAGCGCATGAGGCTCATAGTAAAGGCTCCACTTGGCCATCTGCAGGCGCCAACTGACATCGATATCTTCCGTCATCATATCGGTAGCCCAATAATCGATTTCATGAAGAGCCTGTTTGCGGAAAGCACAAATGACGCCAGAAATGGTAAAAAGGCGGCCATAGGCTTGCTGAGCGCGCTTAATCATGCCGATTATTGAAGAAAACTCCCCAACCTGCAGCTTGCCAAGCAAAGTTGAACGGTTGCGGATGCGGGGATTGCCTGTTACAGCACCGATTCGAGGATCTTCAAGTAGAGGTGCTACCATCCAGGCAACGGCATCGGGGTGTAATAGAGCATCACCATCAATGCACACTAGATATTCCGAACGAGCCGCCAAGGCCCCCATCCGTAGCGCATTCGCTTTGCCAAGATTACGGTCCAGATGCACTGCTCGGACTTGGTCATGTTTCTCGGATAAACGATCTAAATACTCAGCTGTGTCATCAGCACTGCCATCGTTGATTAGCAAGATTTCAAAGGTCGGATAGTGTTGCAGTAAAAGGGTCTCCACCACTTCCTCGATATTGTCACCCTCATTGTGGCAAGGCACTAAAATCGAGACCAACGGACTGTTCTTAAGCAAGGGGGGCGAATCCACGCCTGGAGAATGTCTCTCGTTGCGCCAATAGTAGTAAAGCCCCCCTCCCATCCAAAAAATCGCCATGACCGCAGGATAGAGAAAGGTAAACGCCTGCATGGACTTAATTGCGTCGCTGAACATGAACCTAATCCTTTAGGTAGGGGAAATTGTTCCTGGATATCACCTGTTGGATGCTAGACAGTGGCGGGATATCGAGAATGAAATCATCGGGATAGTACCCAAAATGACGCACGCCCTTGGTTTCTAGAAAGCGCAATAACTCGGGCAACCTATCACCAGGAACCCGGCTTCCCGAACGCCAATCGACTGTCTGAAGCTGAAAGATTGTCTTATCCATTGCTCCCGGATGACGACGCACGGCATCAGCTAACTCTTCCAACCACTGCTTCGGAGCGTCACTACCCTCGAACCAAGGCATCGCCATCAATGCGGTATAGTCATAAGCCGACACGAATTGATCAATATCCTGAGCAAACCAAGCACGACTTTCTGGCTCTAGTACTGGCATGGGATAAAGGTTGCGCGATGTTTTCAACGCGGATCGGTTTCGTTCTGCAGAGCGTTTTAGTTCCAGGGTAAAATCGATCAGGTATTGACTGCGCGCTTCAGGATTGCCGGGATAAAGTGCGGGAAGTTCCGTCTCGCGCAGCAAAGCATCATCGTGAAAATGCAGGCCGCTTAACCAACTGGCCGCAGTGAGGTCCTCATAAATTTCATTGATGATGCGCCTGGCTTCAGGGTTCGTCGGATCCAACCTGAATACCTCCCCAGACTCAGGGTTGGGTAACGCAAGAGCATGGCGTTGATCCAGATCCGGCAGCTGCCAAGCCAAGACGGGCATCCAGGCAAAAACCTGAACCCCTGCACGTGTGTAGAGCTGCCATGCCACGCGGCTAAAAAGATCAGCACGCATAGGCAAATGTCGATTGGGAAAATACACAGCGTCGGCTGCATCATCGCCATCTGGATCAGCAAAAGCCTGTAAGAAAACGTAATCAGGTTTGAGATGATGCATACGGCTTATAAGAGCATCTAGATTCCGTTGCTGCTGCTCTGGATCTTCGTCATAAACATAATCAAGGTCGAGCTGAACTATGCGTCGGGTGGGTGGTGTAGACGGTAGCCGGATAGTGCCAACAAGGTCAGCTAACGTCGGGTTATCGGAAATCAGATAACGCTGTAGTCCTAATAATGGCATGCCCTCCTCCAACTGCTGGGGAGGATTTTGTAGGCCAAAGGTGATCGGCATGCCGACGCTAATGGCCTGCTCGTTGCCAACCTGATTGTAAGCGCCATAAGGCCATACCATAGTGCGCGGAGCGATGCCGGTGTGAGCTTCGATTAATTCAACACTACGAGCTAAGTCATCACGTATCCGTTGCTGATAGCTATCATCGCTTTCATACTGGCCATTTTCTTCGTTGTATTTTCGGGTGACCGCCGACGCCATAGTATTGCCTTGAGGATTACCTAGTACGCCTTGATGCAGATTGTGGGAGTGTGAGGCAATTTCCACCAACCCAGAGTCGTTCATCTCACGAACCTGCTCCCAGGTCACAAACGCTTCTGTTGTCAGTTGCTCAGCACCGTACTCCACCTGAATTTCTGGATTTTCGATCCAGTCGGTAACCACCGCCACGACAGCTGGATAGTCGTATGCCTTAAGCAATGGAAAAAGTTTTGTGTAAGTGCTTTTCAACCCATCATCAAACGTTAGTAATACTGGGTTCTCGGGCAGCACCTCTCTCCCTTCGCTGGCAGCGATAATCTGGTCAAGACTGATAACGTTAAATTCGTTCTCGCTCAGCCAATCAAAATGAGCAACTAACCGCTCAGTGCTAATTGCATAAGGGTCTGCATCACCGCTGTCAGCGACTTGATCGCGTATATCGTGATAAGCAAGAATGGTTAACAAAGGCGGCTCATCAGCGTTCGCCATAGATAGAGGCAATCCAGCCAAAACGGTGCCAGCAAAAAGCATTATTTTCATCATACAATTGATGATCTTATCCATAATCGTTACTCTCCCCAGGTAATGCCGATATCGAGGCTGAGCTGGGTTTCACGGTTGCCGTCATAGACTGGACGCGACCAGGAAAGGCCGTAACTAAGGTCTCGTCCATTGCCGATTGCCCAGCGGTGATAATACGAAAGATTCGGAATCCAGCTTGTGCCGAACCCCTGCTGCCATGACTGGCCAATGCTGGCACCAAAATCTTGAGTGAAGGACTGCTCATAGTGGCGCCAAGTACGCTTTTCCCAAAGCGTTCCAAGCTCCCATGATGCGCTGGCTTCTGGGTTGAAATAGGGCACATCAGAATCACTCGCCTGCCCAGTGTAGAGACCAATGTTCAAGCTTAATGATTCGTCGGGGTTGTCTATCAGGCGTTGCCATCCGCTCAGCGAGAGACTTTCTTGGTGGTTGCCGTCCGAATAGTCCATCTGTGTGATGGTGGTCTGATAACTACGACGCTCGTTGGGTGACCAGCCAAATCCAACCAGGGCCTGATCAGCAGTAATGCCTGAGGCACGCGCCTGCAAAGAGCCCTCGCGGCTGTAGGTGGCATAGCGTGCTTTAGCGTCCATCGTTTCGTTGATACGCCAGCCTAGCTCAGTCATTAAAGAGGTATTCCGCGAGAAGTCATCGACGCTACGCTCTAGCTGAGTTTCTAGCGATAAACGATCATAAGCGTAACGAAGCCCCACTCCTCCACGGGTGTCATGCACACGCTCCCCTCGAAACTCACTAAAATGCTCGCTTCCCATAACGCCTAACCGCCAGCGATCTTCCAGCACAGGCGACCATGCGGAAAATTGATGGCGATGCTCATCAAAGCCTGTTGGTGAATCCACACCACTCGGTGCTTCACTGCGACCCGCAAAGGTTGAGGCGTTGACACTCCAACCAGTACGGGTCTTCCAGTTTTGCTGCATCTTTTCGACGCGTGGAGAGTCAGGAGCCAAGAGCACCGCTTGTTCCATCGCAACGCGGGCATCGCCCAAGCGCTGCTGATTAGCCAAGGCGTCAACCTGGCCGATCCAACCATCTACGAGGCGTGGATCAAAGCGGGTCGCAACCTGAAAACGCGTCAATGCTTGCTCTTCCCAGCCGCGCTGGAGATATACGCTTCCCAAGTTAGCCTGCAGTCCGGCATTGCGTGGTGCAATACTCTCCATTGTTTCAAGGGCTTCCTGTGCCCCCGGCTGATCGCCCGTATAGCCTCGGATCATCGCTAAAGTAGAATCCAAAAAATAACGATTCCAGTTAGCATGTGGCTGCGCAGCATTGTCTTCCCACAACCAAGCACGCTGCAGTTCGGCTTCAATTTCAAGAATTTCAATCGCCTCCTGCCAACGGCCAGATTCCAGATAGGCATATGCCCGCGTCATGTGATCGTTAGCCCCTGCTGCGCCGGCTTCTGCTATTTGCTCCATCAGCACAGAAGCTTCTCTAGGCTTTTGAATGGCCAAAAAAGAATCTGCAATGGTGCGCAAAACATAAGGAGGAAGATCGACGCCCTCTGACACTAAAATCTGATAGTCATCCACTACCGCCTGATGGCGTTGCAAGCCATTAAGAATGTAGAGACGATCAAAGCGTTGTCGCAGTGGTGCTTCACCGTCCTGAAGCGTTAAAAATTTGTCCTGTGCCGTTAAGGCACGCAGCATGTCGTCATTAGAGGGTTGAGAAGGTAGGCTAGGCAGCGTCCCCCACACAGCAAGTCGCGCGATATAGTCCTGCTCGAACCCACTCGCCTCATCGGCGTTGAAGAGGTCTGGACGTTGCTGATAATAGCGCCAGGCCAAGCCAGCGCTCCCTTGTAAGGATAAGGTGATGGTGCGCTCGCGATATGCAGTGTCATTGGCTGGCTCTAAGCGAAGAACTCGCTCATAGAGCCCCAATGCCGAGCGCCATTGGTGTTTCTGGCGCTCGACAGTCGCTTGCTCCAACAAGTCAGCCAATCGCTGTTGATCGTTTGCTATGGTGGCATCTGTAGTAAAAAACGTTAGTCCAATTACTAAAGCAGCCAACCTAAAAGGCCGGGCAAAGCTGCCACCTCCTTGCAGGGTTATTTCCATTTTTACAGTCACATCCTTGTGCATTTGATCAGCCTGCTTTATCAACTTCACGCTAATAGCTATAGCAATTACAGGCTTATCGACACTAAATTGTTAATTAATAAAAACCGGTTTAGAAGATAGAAAAGCCTTAACCCACACAGAGGTGCGGGTAATATAAAATGAGAAATAAGAATCGCCTCGGTATTTTAGTAACGAGCCTCATGCTAATGTTGATATATGTTAAATAAAGCCCTAAATAAACAAGCAAGCTACTGAAAATAATAGAAAATAAGGCTATATCTTATTTAGCCATAAAAAATTAAGCTATCGCTAGTTTAGTTTAAATAGATCTAATTATATTGTTTTTTTAATGAACAATTGTAAACGGACAATACTTAGAGCATTTGTTAACAAGCCGTTAACAAACATGCTCTTTAAGAAGTGAGCTGAATGAAATAAAGTGCGCTATTGGCTTAGCCATAAGAGACTCTAAATCCAGCCAATGGGTTTGTACTTACCAAGCAATCCGATGACAGGATATATTTATAAGGGCATAATCTATACAGCGTTTTTTGGACTCAGCTAGAAAAGCTATTCGAAATTCTAACAACGCATTTTCCAACAGATATCTCTGTGACGAACACCTGCACAGATCACGCATAGGTCGTATCCGATTTTCTCGTCAGTCCATCATCTTACAGAGGGGGAGCTGAACCCAGAGCGAGGACAACCCATTGCTAGATGGGTATTGTTGACCCAGCCAATAGATATGACTGTAAAATTGTATGAATAAAGACGCATAATATGATGCGCAGGTTGGACAGCGTGCTGCCTTTCTCCTTATCATTCATCCTCTTCTTGTTTAAGGGTACCTCACGTTATGCGCTCAGGTGTATTGTGTCTAATGGCCGGTTTGTCGTTTTCGTTTGCAGGCTGTGCTGTGGCACCGCCAGAAACGAATGAACCACCGCCATTAAGCGAAGCGTCGTTTAACAGCCGTATCCTTGAGCTTGAAACCTCTCTTGCTCAGCAGTGCGTTTCCGCATCTGAGCTACATGAACAACAACGTAGCCAGCAACACCAGCAGCAAGTATTGACGGCTGATGTTCGCGAAGTCGGCAGTCTGCTGCGCTATTTGCGTCAAGATGTCGCTGGTTTGCAAGCACGTGGTGAAGAGCCCGTTATTGTTCGTGAGGAGTGCGATATTGATACCACTCAAGACAACAAAACGCTGCTGGGCCGCAGTGAATGGGTTGGCTTGCCCAGCGTTGGCACTTATCTGAAAGCACGCGTTGATTCAGGAGCCAACACTTCTTCACTATCAGCATCCGAAATTACTCGCTTTGAACGTGATGGCGAAAACTGGGTGCGCTTTAAGTTGGCACTAAATGACGATGACGTGGTCGTAGATCGTGTGCGAGATGAATGGATCGAAGCGCCGATTGTACGTCGGGTACGTATTGTTCAGGCGTCAGGTGAAGATTCTCGTCCAGTGATCTCACTTTTAATGACCCTAGGACCAATCCGCGAAAACGTTGAGTTCACGCTCAATGACCGCACCCATCTGGATTATCCAGTGCTTCTGGGGCGGCGGTTCATGATGGATATTGCCACCATTGATGTTGCTCAAACCTATCTTTACGAACGCCCAGAATTTCCTGGCGGCGAACCCGCCGATCAAGCTGCTGAAGATGAAGCAGTAGATCAAGACGATACCGAAGAGTAGTAGCTCCCCCCCGCCGTTTTTCGCCGAAAGGAATCATGATGTCACGGTTGCCGTTTTATTTGATCGTTGGATTACTGCTGCTGGTTGGTATTGCCGCCAGTGTGCATCGGCATGTTCAGTTTGAAATCCCCTGGCTACCCGGTGAACAGCGCCAAGTGTGGGAAATTGAAGCTGTTATCAATTTTAATGCCCAGAACGGTCCTGTTCAGGTTGATTTAGCGTTGCCCTCTCATCAGGCCGGCTATCGGGTTTTGACGGAAAATACGGCATCTTCTGGTTACGGACTTGCCTATAAAGCGGATGAACTAGGACGCCAGGCAGAGTGGACTATTCGGAGTGCTGCCGGTAGCCAGCAGCTATACTACTCTGTGCAGATGCTTGTTTCGCCGGACGCACGTTCGCCGGTACAAACGCCTCCAGAGTTATCGTCTATTCCTCCCTGGGAAAGCCCCTACGACACAGCCGCTAGTCAATTAATTGATCGTGCCTGGGCACGTAGCGCCAATAACGCCACCTTTGCAAGAGAGTTGATTTTAGATATTAATGGCGAACGCCAAGGAGAAAATGCGCGACTACTCTTAACCCAAGAACAGCCATCACCACTGATTGTTCGCTTATTAAGCCAAGCGGGTGTTCATGCAAGGGAAGTAAGCGGTCTATTGATGGAAGATGGTCGTCGTCGACAAACCCTCAGCAGTTGGATTCAAGTGTTCGACGAATCTGCCGAAACATGGACACTTTTCAACCCGGCCACCGGCGAACAGGGAAAACCCGATAACCTTCTCCTCTGGGAAACAGGTGGTCGCGCGGTGCTAGAGGTTCAGGGCGGCACCAACTCGCGCGTTACCTTTTCTATGTTAACGCATTATCAGCCTGCATCTGCGGCGGTTCGTAATCACTATTCTGATGACACATTACTGAACTTCTCGATCCACAGCCTTCCTTTGGAAGAGCAGGCGCTTTTCCAAACGATTCTGCTGATTCCTATTGGCGCATTAGTAGTAGTGTTCTTGCGAGTGCTGGTCGGCGTGAAAACGTCGGGCACTTTTATGCCGGTACTTATTGCATTAGCGTTTATTCAAACCACACTGTTGACGGGCTTAATTGGCTTCCTGTTGATTGTAGCCATGGGTTTGATCATTCGTAATTATCTGTCATACCTCAATCTATTGCTGGTAGCGAGGGTCTCGGCGGTGATCATCACCGTGATTGCGATCATCTCAATTTTCACCGTCATTGCTTACCGTATGGGCCTGAGCTCGGGGTTAACCGTCACGTTTTTCCCGATGATTATTCTGGCGTGGACGATTGAGCGGATGTCGATTCTTTGGGAAGAGGAAGGGCCAAAGCAGGTATTGATTCAAGGCGGGGGCAGTCTATTAACGGCTGTATTGGCTTTCCTGGCTATGAACAATCCTTGGGTTCGCCACATTACCTTCAACTTCCTTGGTGTTCAGTTCATTCTGATGGCGCTCATCTTATTGCTGGGTAATTACACAGGCTACCGCTTACTGGAGCTGCGCCGCTTTAAGCCAATTACAGATGAAGAGAAATCCTCATGAGCTGGCTAAAGAATTGGACGTGGCCCACACGACTTAGAGACAAGGGAATTATCGGCATGAACCGGCGAAACATTCGCTACATTGGCCGCTATAATTCACGTCGCCTATACCCGCTTGTTGACGATAAGCTGAAAACCAAGCTTCTCGCCCAACGCTATGGCATTACAACGCCAGAACTCATTGGCACGGTAACGACTCAGTTTGGCGTCAAGCACATCGATGAAATGCTGAGCGGCCATTCCGGCTTTGTAATCAACCCAGCCAAAGGCAGTGGCGGAAAAGGAATACTCGTCATTGAAAAGGTACAAGAAAATACCTTTATCAAGCCAAGCGGCGTTAGCTTAGTGATTGAAGATATTGAGCGCCACGTTTCGAACATACTTTCTGGACTGTATTCGCTAGGCGGCTCACCGGATGTCGCTGTTATCGAAACGCTGATCAATTTTGATGAAAGCTTGATGGCCTATACCTATGAAGGCGTACCGGATATCCGTGTCATCGTTTTTAAAGGGTATCCAGTGATGGCCATGATGCGGCTTTCCACCGCGGCGTCGGACGGCAAAGCCAATCTTCACCAAGGCGCCGTTGGTGTTGGCCTGAACATTGCCACAGGTGCGGCCCTACGTGGGGTGCAGTTTGATCGGCCGTGCTTTAGCCACCCTGATACAGGTCACGACTTGGCAAGTCTGGTTGTCCCCCAGTGGGACACCCTGCTCCACCTAGCAGCAGGCTGCTACGAGATGACCGGGCTTGGCTATCTTGGCACCGACATGGTGCTAGATCGAAAGCATGGCCCCATGCTACTTGAGCTTAATGCCCGCCCAGGGCTTGCTATACAAATGACTAACGGAGAAGGACTTCGCCGCAGGCTTGACCTGATCGAACAACAGCCTGACGGTGTTCCTGTCGCTAAGCGGGTAGCGTTTGCGCAGCACCACTTTGCCCGACAAAGTGAACTCGTAGAAACGCCTGACACCTCTTCGACGACGGCGTAGACTACGCATATTCCGTTCAACGAGTGCCCTAATGACAGAAGCTAATACGCTATTACAACAAGCGGAGTCCCAGTGTCATACCCGTGGCGTTAGATTTACACCTATTCGCCGCCGGGTATTAGAACTGATTGCGGAGAATGGTGGCGGCCTTAAAGCGTATGATTTGTTAGACCAGCTATCCACTGAACATGCCGCCGCAAGACCGCCTACGGTATACCGTGCTCTCGACTTTCTTATCGAGCAAGGCCTGGTTCATCGCATCGAGTCCCAGAACGCTTATGTGGCCTGCGCATGCCCCGAACATATCCACGGCTTTCAGCTGTTGATTTGTCGCCAATGTGGCTATGTTGAAGAACTTCACTTAGATGAAATAAGTGACCAACTGGCAGCCTTAGCTAAGCGTCAAGGATTTAACGTTGAGCGCCAAACGATTGAGCTTCAAGGCTTGTGCCAAAATTGCCGACCTGCGAGTAATGAGTAATGTCCCGTTTTGACCAATTAGCCCCACGCGACCTATTCAAAGCCCTAGAGTCTGCTAGCCCTTCCGATACCTTGCCCGGGACGGAAACTCTACTTGATGCAGTGCGCTTTAACGAAGATGGTTTGCTTCCGGCCATCGCCCAGCAGTTTGATTCGGGTGAAGTATTAATGATGGCGTGGATGAACCGGGAGGCACTTGAAGAAACGCTATCAACACAGCGTGTTTGCTACTATTCACGCTCGCGTCAAAAGCTGTGGCGCAAAGGCGAAACCTCTGGTCAACAGCAGCAGCTAAAAACTGCCGCACTCGACTGCGATGGCGATACGCTATTGCTACAGGTTGACCAAACGGGGCCTGCTTGCCACACCGGTCGACGCAGCTGTTTTTACTTATCGGTCAACGAGGCGCGTGCGGCGATTACGAGCGAGCCGCTTATCGACCCAGCGGCACTTTACGGCAAGAAATAGTGTTACGGCTGCTAGCCCTAGCAAAGCGCTGGAGCATGAAAGCACTTGCCATCGTTATGATTGGCTGCATTAAGGTTTATCAATACACAATCAGCCCTCTTCTGGGGCCGCGCTGTCGATTTTGGCCAAGCTGTTCGTCCTATACCGTTGAAGCCATTCAAGTGCACGGCCCTTTCAAAGGAGGATGGATGGCGTTAAAGCGCATTATAAGATGCCATCCAGGCAGCACCGGCGGTATCGACCCGGTGCCTGGCGGTAGAAGCGAACAATTGTGTCGAGAAGACCCCGATTTAACAGCGCCGCCGCACTCCAAATGCAATCATCGACGCTGATAATGCGCATCCACTCCCTACTACGACCGCCTATTACGGCTGCTTTGCCACTTGGTAAATACGCTCTAACATGGCATGAAAGCCGTTACTACGGGTAGGAGATAAGTGCTTATCCAAACCTAAATCTTTCAAGAAGTGAGGTTCGGTTTGGCTAATTTCATCAGGTGTGCGATCGCTATAGATTCTAAGCAGCAACGCAATCAGTCCTGAAACGATGGCCGCATCCGATGTTGCTTTGAAGATAAGCCTGTCGCCCTGCTCTTCGTGACACATCCATACGTTAGATTGGCAGCCCTGAATCTTAAACTCTTCAGTTCGCTGATCCTCCGGAAAGTCAGGCAACTGCTTCCCCATATCGATAATGTATTGATAACGATCCATCCAGTTATCAAATATTTCAAACTCTTCGACCAGTTCCTGCTGGGCCAGCTCAGCGCCTGAAGTTGCCATGGCGTTTCCTTTAGGTTGGTGTCTCAATATCATGCCCATTATAACGGGTCAGAAGGCGTTTTGGGGGCTGTTTTCAAACGATGGCGCTGCTGTTCTTGATGCCACTCATTATCTTCGGTATGTAAGTAACGACTAGTCGTATCCAGCTTAGAATGGCGGGCACTCTCCGCTAGATAGCGCAGGCTTACTCCCGATTGCGCTTGATGCGTGATCGCCGTATGCCGCAACCAGTGGGGGGTTGCACGGCGTAGCGCACTCACATAGGCAGGCTTGCCGTTTTGCGCCTCTAGCGCATCAGCCGCCTGTGTAAATACACCTTTAATCAACCGATAAAGCTGGTTGTCAGTAATTCCGCGCTGCTTATCCAGCGCTCGCATTAGCGGGGTAGGCTCATGGTAACTAGGTAGCCCCTCCAGCTTAAGCGCCTCTCGCCATTCGATTAAACATTCAAGCATGTCATCGGGTACTGGAATACGCGCAAGCTTGTTCCCCTTACCCACCACCACCCACCACCAACGGCCCTCGTTTTCCTGAAAGTCATCCATCCGCGCGTTGGCCATTTCACTAATACGCGGCGCTAACAAATAAGCGAAACTAAATATAAACCGGCACCGCGCCTGCTCATAAGCTTCGCGTTCAGTGGCGGGGTTCATTGTTGCATTCAGCCACTGCCAAAACCATACCCAAAGATCGCGCTCTAAGTAGCGCTCAATTGTCTGTGTCTGATTATTCAGTCGCCTCGCCTTGTCACGCATTAATACGAACGGGTTGTGGCTCACCCACCCTGCTTCCACCAGCCAGCTATATAAGCCCTGCAGAATAATCAGACTTTGTCGTCGACTTGCTGGCGAAAGCCCGCCCCGAAAAGGCCTCCATTGCGCATGATGGCGAGGCTTAGTTGGCCCTACCCACTGTTCAGCTGGCTGAGGGTCTTCTAAAAAAGCCTCATAGTGACGCAACATTTCACGGTTCATGTCACATAACGAATTGTTTTGGCTGGCCAGCCAAAACAACAGGCGCTCGGCCTCTCGGCGGTAACTTTTCAATGTTTGATGACTGTCTTGATACTCACGGAGCCACGCAGCTACAGCCTCAACGTCGTTTTTGGCATCAATTAACTGAGCGTCAATTCGCTGAGTATCGGGTACAGAAAACCTAGCCAGCAAATCAGACCAGTTGCCCTTTTCCAGGCCTTTGCTTGCTGGCACTTGCTGCTTTGCCACCTCTCTGGGCATCTCTTTGCTTCCCCCATATACATTGCATTCTTTTTCAATGGGTTAAGTGTGACCTTATCAGCACTAAAATTCAAGGTTATGGCAGTAATCTTGAATTAATAGGCATCAATGTAAATAATATTACGTTTTATGTATTACGTAATTATTGTAATTTTAATCAAACCCTATGAAAATAGCGTTATCAATCTGATAGGAATATGCGCCATGGCTCGCAGCGGCATTCAATACAGTGATGTTCAACAAGCAATCGATACCCTGCTCGCTCGCGGCGACACCCCAAGCGTTCAACGTATTCGCGAAGTACTGGGAACGGGCAGCTTCACGACGATCAGTGAACATTTCCGAAGTTGGCGCGTTGAACGTGAGCAAAACCGTGACGTTCCGCCCCCTAAAGGCGTTCCAGAAGTTATCGTTAACGTGGCAAGCGAGCTATGGCGAGAAGCGCAAGAGGCCGCCAATCAAGCGCTCATCCACTATCGTGAAGATGCTAATCGGCAGGGAGAGAGCGCCCAGCAGGAAGCCGCCGAAGCACTTCAGCAGACAGCGAATGCGGAACAACGAGAAAGCGCCCTTGCAGAACATTTGCGGCATACAGAACAACGCCTGGAAACACTGAACCGTGAGCTGGCTGCCAGCCAAGCAAGCGAACATCAATGGCAACAGCAGGCAGCGCAAGCCACTCATGACGCCAAGCAGTATCAACAACGTTTTACCAAAGCCGAACATGATATAGCCGCGCTAAAAGAGCACTTTGCTGAAGAGCAGCAGCAACGACAAATCACATGGGAACAGCGGTTAGCCCAGGAAGAACAGCGTAACGAAGCAGCTGAAGGAAAGCTGATGGCGCTGCTAGATACACTTAGGCAAGAGCGCGCCCAAGAAGAAAAAGCTCTGCAGAAGCGTCTTCAACAGATGGAGCAACGGTCAGACAGCTTGGCGAAAGAGCTTCAGCTAAAAAAAGAGACACTGCAGCACTACCAGTTAGACAACGGCAGTTTGCAACAGCGTATTGATGAGCTTGAGCGCATCAACGTATCGCTAAAGGAGCAACAATTCAGCCTACAGAGTGAGGTTGATAAAGCCTACCAGTCACTAGAACAGCAGCACCAAGCGGCCCTTAAAGATGAAAACTGGCAGCAACAGCTTTGGCAACGAATGGAAGCCCTTCAGGCGCAGTTAACGGCCCTGCCTGAGACGCTTTCCTCACAGGAAAAAGACGTCAACTCATCTGACGAGTGATCCATTGCGCATAAAAAAGCCCAGCAATACTCTGCTGGGCTTTTCGAAGCGAACACGACGCAACTAATATTTCATTAGCGGTAATAGGCGTTCGTTGTATCCGTATGATCGGTAACATCCCGGATACCGGCTAGCTCAGGGATGCGCTCCATCAGTGTTTTTTCTACGCCGTCTTTAAGCGTTAAATCTACCGCTGCACAGCCTTGGCAACCGCCGCCAAAGGCAAGAATTGCCATCTTGTCTTCGGTAAGCTCGACCAGCTTGATTTCACCACCGTGAGCCGCCAGCCCCGGGTTAATCTCACTGTAAAGCGTGTAGTTAATGCGATCTTCCAACGGGCTGTCCGCATTCACTTTGGGCATTTTAGCGTTAGGGGCCTTAATGGTTAACTGGCCACCCATACGATCCGCATTAAAATCGACAACCGCTTCATCTAAAAACGCCAAGCTGTTTTTATCGAGAAATACGTTAATTTTTTCAAGCTCGAGCTTAACGTCCGTCGGCTCTTCCTCACCTGGACGGCAATAGGCTAAACATGTTTCCGCGTAAGGCGTGCCGGGCTGAGTGATAAAAATACGTACGGCAATGCCTTCAACGTTCTGCTTTTCCAACAGTTCAGCAAGGTATTCCTGAGCACTGTCAGTAATATCAATACCTTGGGTATCAGTTTCAATAGTCGCGGTCATAAGGGATGTTATCCTCCCGTGGTAGTGGCGTGGCCACATCACATGTCATTTATAACTATTTCATTAACGCCTATGGTAAGCAAAACTGCTCGCCAGCACAATCCCGACTATTTTAGTAGGCTATTGCTTATGTATATGAGCGCGCCTAATTAAGATACTGCAATAACTTCACGTCCGCACTTGCTGCCCTATGGTGTGCCCTTTGTTATGATAGGCGCCGCTCACACTATGACGACGACTATAAAAATATCCTTTTCGACTGAGACGCTGGAGATTCCCCCCTGCCATGGCTGCTAGTGATTTGACTGCTTCCCTCACCCAACGCCTTGCCCAACGTATCCTGATTTTGGATGGCGGCATGGGTACCATGTTGCAGAACGCCGAACTCAGCGAGGACGATTTCCGTAGTGACCGCTTTCGTGACTGGCCGTCGGATCTTAAAGGTAATAACGATTTATTAGCGCTTACCTGTCCAGATCTGGTGGTGCGTATTCACCGCGACTATCTAGAAGCTGGCGCGGATATTATCGAAACCAATACGTTTAACAGCACGCGTCTTTCCCAGTCAGATTACGGCATGGAAGATCTGGTGCCCGAGTTAAATCGCGAATCGGCACGCCTGGCACGCAACGTTTGCGACGCCGTGGCTGCTGAAACCAATATCCCGCGGTATGTCGCTGGTGTACTTGGGCCAACTTCGCGCACTGCGTCTCTGTCGCCGGATGTCAACGACCCTTCTAAGCGCAATGTCACTTTTGACGAGCTTCGCGAGAACTATTACGAAGCCGCAAGCGCATTAATCGAAGGCGGTGCCGATCTTATTATGATCGAGACTATCTTCGACACACTGAATGCCAAAGCCGCCATCTATGCGCTTGAAGAGTTGTTTGATGATTTAGGCACTCGGCTGCCGGTGATGATTTCCGGCACGATCACCGATGCGTCAGGGCGTACGCTTTCTGGCCAAACCACCGAGGCATTCTGGAATTCTGTTCGCCACGCTCAGCCGCTCTCAGTTGGCTTGAACTGTGCTCTGGGTGCGGAAGAGCTGCGCCCTTACATCGAAGAACTTTCCACTAAAGCCGATACCTTTGTCTCTGCGCACCCCAATGCGGGCCTACCCAATGAGTTTGGTGAGTATGACCAAACCCCAGAGGAAATGGCGGCCATTGTCAGCGAGTTCGCGGAAAGTGGACTGGTCAATATTATTGGGGGGTGCTGTGGCTCAACCCCTGAGCATATTCAAGCCATCGCCGAGGCAGTCAGTTCGATGGCGCCCCGCAAAGTGGCTAGGCGCAGCCATGCGTGTCGCCTGTCTGGCTTAGAACCCTTCAATATTGAAGCCGACTCGCTGTTCGTCAACGTAGGTGAGCGCACCAACGTGACCGGCTCGGCGCGCTTTAAGCGGTTAATCGTCGAAGAAGACTTCACCACTGCGCTGGAAGTCGCCCTGGAGCAAGTAGAAAACGGCGCGCAAATTATCGACATCAACATGGATGAAGGCATGTTGGAGTCTCAGGAAGCAATGGTTCGCTTCCTGAATTTAATCGCTGGCGAACCCGATATCGCTCGCGTTCCGATCATGATCGACTCCTCTAAATGGGACATCATCGAGGCGGGCCTTAAGTGCGTTCAAGGCAAAGCGGTTGTTAACTCTATCTCGCTGAAAGAAGGCGAAGCCGCGTTCCGAGAACAAGCCACCAAATGTCGCCGTTTTGGCGCCGCCATTGTGGTCATGGCGTTTGATGAAGAAGGCCAAGCAGATACCTTTGCGCGTAAAACTGAAATATGTGAGCGCGCCTATCGCTTGCTGGTCGATGACATCGGCTTTCCGGCGGAAGATATTATTTTTGACCCTAATATCTTTGCCATCGCTACCGGTATTGATGAGCACAATAACTACGCCGTTGACTTCATTGAGGCCACCCAGTGGATTCGTGAGCACCTGCCCCACGCGATGATCTCGGGCGGCGTGTCGAACGTCTCGTTTTCATTTCGGGGTAATAATCCAGTACGTGAAGCCATTCACTCGGTGTTCCTTTACCACGCCATTCGTGCGGGCCTCAGCATGGGCATCGTCAATGCGGGCCAATTGGCGGTTTATGACGACCTACCCGCCGAACTGCGTGATGCAGTAGAAGACGTGGTACTTAACCGTCGTAGCGATGGCACCGAACGGCTGCTTGACCTTGCCGACAAGTACAAGGGCGATGGTAGCGGCGCGGCTAAAAAAGAGGATCTAGAGTGGCGCAGCTGGCCAGTCAATAAGCGTATCGAGCACGCGTTGGTTAAGGGCGTAACGGCGTATATAGAAGATGACACCGAACAGGCACGCGCCGAAGCGGCCCGCCCCATCGAAGTCATTGAAGGCCCGTTGATGGATGGCATGAACGTGGTCGGCGATCTGTTTGGTGCAGGTAAAATGTTCCTGCCCCAGGTGGTTAAGTCGGCGCGCGTCATGAAACAGGCGGTTGCTTACCTGATACCCTATATCGAAGCGGAAAAAAGCGAAGAGACCAAGGCCAAAGGCAAGATCGTAATGGCCACGGTCAAAGGCGATGTTCACGACATTGGTAAAAACATTGTCGGCGTAGTGCTGCAGTGTAATAACTATGAAGTCATCGACCTTGGCGTAATGGTGCCCACTGAAAAAATTCTCCAGGCCGCTCTAGACCATAATGCTGACATCATTGGGCTTTCAGGACTGATTACCCCTTCGCTCGATGAAATGGTGCATGTTGCTAAAGAAATGAAGCGCCGGGGCATGAATCTGCCGCTGCTCATTGGTGGTGCTACTACCTCCAAAGCCCATACTGCCGTAAAAATTGAGCCACAATACGATCACCCAGTGATTTATGTGACCGATGCCTCCCGGGCGGTTGGCGTTGCAGGCCGTTTACTGGCACCGAATCTTAAAGCCGCCTACGTTGCCGAGATTCGCGAAGAGTACGAAAAAGTGCGCGAGCGTAACGCCAAACGCCGCCCTAAAGCCGCAGACCTGGATTATACCCAAGCCCGTAAACGGCGCTTCCGCACGGATTGGAACAGCCTTACCCCGGTTAAACCTCAAGTATTGGGCCTCAAAACCTTCGATGACTACGATCTTGAAGAACTGGTTGAACGAATCGATTGGACACCGTTCTTTATGAGTTGGCAGCTCGCCGGCAAGTACCCCAAAATCCTTGAAGACAAGGTAGTCGGGGAAGCTGCGCGCAATTTGTTTGCAGATGCTAAAGTGATGCTGCGCAAACTAATCGACGAAAAGCGTGTTCAGGCGCGCGGCGTCATTGGCCTGTGGCCCGCTAACAGCGTCGATGACGATGTCATTGAAGTGTATGCCGATGAAAGCCGTACCGAGGTAGTTGAGCGCTTGCACCACATTCGGCAGCAGACCACCAAAGGGCGTGACGGTATTTGCTACAGCCTGGCGGACTTTATTGCACCCAAAGAAAGCGGTAAAGCCGACTGGATTGGCGGTTTTGCCGTCACCACTGGACATGGCGTTGACGAGCTCTCCAAAGCCTACGAAGCGGCCGGCGATGATTACAACGCTATTATGGTGCAAGCGTTAACCGACCGCTTGGCAGAAGCGTTTGCCGAGCGCATGCACGAGCGCGTGCGCAAAGAGTTTTGGGGCTACGTACCTGAAGAGACACTGGATAATGACGCGCTAATTGCCGAGAAATATCAGGGTATCCGCCCTGCTCCTGGTTACCCAGCCTGCCCTGACCATACCGAAAAGGCCACGCTGTTCCGGCTGCTTGATGCGACAGAAAACACCGGCTTGGCACTAACCGAGAACTTTGCTATGTGGCCTGCGGCGGCGGTTTCTGGCTGGTACTTCGCACACCCACAGTCAAAATATTTCTCTACCGGCAAAATTACCCGAGATCAAGTAGAAGCAATTGCGCAGCGTAAGCAGATGCCGTTAGTGGAAATGGAGCGCTGGCTATCTCCGGTGCTCTCTTACGACCCTAGCTAATGTCACCTGTGGTACGCCGCCAAGGTAAGGTTATGCGCTTAGCCTTACCCATCATGCTGGGCATGCTCTCACAGAGCATGCTTAATCTTATTGACGCTGCGCTAGTTGGCCATTTAGGCCAAGAGGCATTAGCAGGCGTTGGTATCGGCGGTTATGCCATGTTTATGATGACAGCGCTGGTCTTTGGCCTCTCCTCCAGCGTCCAGTCGCAAACCTCTCAAGACCTGGGCGCAGGACACTTCCCGCTGACACGCTCACTGCACTCGGGCTTGCTCATCGCTGTTATGGTTGGCATTCCATTGTCGTTCCTCGCGTGGTGGCAGGCTCCCTGGTTAATACAGCTGATGACGCCAGCAGATGACGTGATGGCGATTGCCGTTGAGTATTTCCGCTGGCGCGTTGTTTCGTTAACGGCGATTGCCCTGACACTTTGCTTTCGCGGCTACTGGAACGGGCGGCAACACACGCACCTTTACCTACGAATTATCGTGATTGTGCATGTGCTTAACGTAATCGCTAGTGCGGGGTTAATTTACGGCATTGGCGGCCTCCCAGAACTAGGTGCCATTGGCGCGGGTATTGGCACGACACTGTCGATACTGCTGGGGCTGATTATTTGGGCCGGAGTGACCTATAACGCCCATGCACTTGCCCAACAGAAGCAAACATTGCACTCAATACGCACGACGCTATTTCTTGCGTTTCCTCATTCAATGCAACAAGTGTGGTTTGCCGCAGGTTATGTGGTGCTGTTCTGGCTATTAGCCAAGATGGGCACGGAGAGTGTCGCCGTCGGCCATGTGCTAGTGAATTTGTCGTTACTACTTATTTTACCTGGGGTTGGGGTTGGCGTAGCGGCAATGAGTCTGGTAGGAGAAGCGTTAGGGCGGGATGATCAACAGGCGGCACACCGCTGGGGAATCGATGCTCTAAGCGTCGCAGGCGTTATGCTGGCAGTGTTGGCACTCCCCATGCTCTTGTTCCCTGCAGCTGTTCTGACTATTTTCTTCGAAGACCCTTCGCTCATTCAGCTGGGTACTCTACCGTTACAAATTACTGGCCTTATGATTGTGCTGGATGCTGCCGCCCTTGTGTTGGCCCAGGCGTTAATGGGCGCTGGCGCCCAGCGAACAGTGATGCTGCTTACTTTGGGTATACAGTGGTTGGTATTCTTACCATTGGCTTGGTGGGTAGGCATTGAAATGGGATATGGGCTACTCGGTGTGTGGTTAGTGCAACTCTTTTACCGCTCACTCAATTCCGGCAGCTTCTTATGGGTTTGGCAGCGTCGACGCTGGTTAGCTCAAGCGCTATGACTTATAAACCGCAAATACCATTTAGCGATAAAAAGATAATTATATATTCTTTTGTAGAATATGACGCCCGCGTTAAGGTGACGGCACATTACCGTCCGTCTCGACGTGACCATTTCGCTTTTAGCAGGATCGTGCCACATGTACCGTTATGATATTCACGACCAAACGTTGGTTGACGAGCGCGTTGCTCAGTTTCGTGACCAAATGGACCGCTACCGCGCCGGACGTTTGGGAGAAGAAGAGTTTCGCCCGCTGCGACTCCAAAACGGCCTGTATATTCAGAAGCATGCGCCTATGCTGCGAATTGCCATTCCTTACGGCATGCTGGCGGGGGAGCAGCTTCGTGCATTAGCGGACATTACTCGCCGCTATGACCGTGGCTATGGCCACTTCACAACACGGCAAAACTTGCAGCTGAATTGGCCGGCACTGGAAGACGTGCCCGATATTTTGGCAGATCTAGCCAAAGTACAAATGCACGCTATTCAAACCAGCGGCAACTGTATCCGTAATACCACCAGCGATCAGTTTGCCGGTATCGCGGGTGATGAAGTGGAAGATCCACGCCCTTGGTGTGAATTAATTCGCCAGTGGTCTACTTTGCATCCTGAGTTTGCCTATCTGCCGCGCAAATTTAAAATTGCCGTCAGCGGTGCCGCACAGGATCGCGCCGCCATCCAAGTGCACGATATCGGCTTTCGGCTATGGCGCAACGAAGACGGTGAAGTACGCATTAAAGTGCTAGCAGGTGGTGGTCTTGGCCGCACGCCGATGATTGGCGATGTGGTGCGCGAAGACCTTCCCTGGCAGCACCTGTTAACGTATTTGGAAGCGTGTGTTCGCGTTTATAACCAGTTTGGTCGCCGCGATAACAAGTTTAAAGCACGTATTAAAATTCTGGTCAAAGCACTGGGCATTGAAGAGTTTCGTCGCCGCGTTGACGAAGAGTGGGCGCATCTTAAAGATGGCCCGCAAACACTCAACCAAGCAGCGGTTGATGCGGCCAAGATCCACTTCCCTGAGCCAGCGCGTCGTCCGGTTGCTGAGAGTGCCATAGCCGACTTCGAACAGCTGCGCAGCGAAAATCGCAGCCTAGCTCGTTTTGTGACAAATAACGTCACCGACCACAAAGTTTCGGGCTATAAAGCCGTGACTCTCTCGCTTAAGCGCCGCGAACACGCGCCTGGCGACGTCACTGCAGACCAGATGGAAGCAGTAGCCGACCTGGCGGATCGCTATAGCTTCGGTGAAGTACGCGTTACTCACGAGCAGAATCTGGTGCTATCTGACGTTCCCGTCGACGAGCTGGAAGCACTCTGGAAAGAGCTCGACGCACTGGGCATGGCCAACCCCACAGTGGGTACGCTGAACGACATTATCTGCTGCCCTGGCGGCGACTACTGCGGTTTGGCCAATGCGGTCTCCATCCCTATCGCTCAAGCACTGCAGGAGCGGTTTGAGGATCTGGATTTCCTATACGACCTCGGTCCACTGGACCTCAATATCTCAGGCTGCATGAACGCCTGTGGGCACCACCATGTTGGCCACATCGGCATATTAGGCGTTGATAAAAAAGGCGAAGAGTATTACCAGATCTCGATTGGTGGTAACTCAACTGACGATGCGTCGTTAGGTAAAATTCTTGGACCCTCTTTCTACCGCGAAGACGTGCCGGACGTTGTCGATAAAGTACTCCAAGTCTATGTGGCCGAACGTCACGAAGACGAGCGATTCCTCGACACCTATCGCCGTATTGGCTTAAAACCCTTTAAGGAGCGTGTTTATGCCCAGCAATGACACTCAAACTGATGCGGTTGAGCTTACGCCAGTACATGTCGACCATCTGATCGCTGATGGTGAACTGGCAGCAGAAAATGCGTGGTGTGTGTCCTATGACGCAGAAACGCTTCCTGAACAGCGTCCCGCTTTTGTACCGCTGGTCTTGTGGCAAGCGAACCAGGACGATGCCGAGCTAGCGCCACTGCTCTCAAGCGACACCGAGTTAACCACGGAACTTGGCCAGCAGCTGAGCAGTACCAGTGCCATAGCCATTGATTTCCCAGCGTTTACGGATGGACGTGGCTATACCCTGGCCCGTTTGCTTCGCGAACGCTACGGCTATACCGGCGAAGTACGTGCAGTCGGTGATGTTTTGGTCGACCAGTTGGATTACATGCGCCGCTGCGGCTTTACCGCCATGGCCCTGCGTGATGATCAGCATCCTGACGATGCCATTCGCGCGTTGAACATGTTTAGCGTCCGCTACCAAACCGATGTTGAGCAACGCCAAGCATTGTTCGAACGCCGCCTAGCGGACAGCAAGCAATAACCGCGATCGAAAGAGATAGAAGTAGAAATAGAAATAGAAAGGGCAGCTTCTCAGCTGCCCTTTTGCTTGATAAAGAATGGCATGTTAACCGCGACGTTTTTGCTGGCGTTCACGATTGTTAGACTTGGCACGATCACTTTTACGCAACATAACCCAGGTGGCACCAAGGCCGCCCTCCGAAGGCTGCGCAGAAACATAGGCTTGCACTTCATCGAATTGAGTAAGCCATTTAGCCAAATAGGAACGCAGGACATTCGCAGGGCTGTCTATTTCTCGGCCTCTCCCATGCACAATGAGCACAGAGCGAAGGTCGTGGGCGTACGCTTCATGAATAAACGGGAACAGCATTCTGCGGCACTCTGCCAAAGGTCGCCGTAAAAGATGTAATTGCGCCTGAACACTGTAACCACCATGCTTCAGTTTATCGACTACACCTTGCTGAATACCCTCACGGCGGTATTCAATCGGGTCAAAGGGCGGTAACAGATCAACAAAATCATCGGATAAGAAGTTACGCTCTTCTAACCGCTCTTCAGCACTCTCACGTCGAGCCAGCTGGGCCTCTGTTGGCCGCTGGCGTTGGGTGCCTGTATCTGCGCGGTTATGCTTGGGTAGCGGCTTTACATCGCCAACCAACGCACTGAAATCCATCTCATCACGAAGTGATTGATTCATAACAGGCTCCTCCGATAGGGGCTAATGCCTAAGCGTAGAGTACCTATCCTAGCAAACCCGCCGACATTGCTTAAGACTTGTTTTCATTAACATCTAACGCCACGCTGTGTAGCAGACGTAATGAAAGGAGTGGGCATGGTTTGGTTAAAACGTTTTATCGCTTGCGGGATAGCACTAATGATCGGTATGGCAGGCTGGCTCTGGCTGACAATGCTGAGCCCGTGGTTTTACGAGCGCCCTTCCCACTTGCCGGTCATTGAAAAGCGTACCCACAGTGTCTTCGTGTACGGCACGCTGCGCTACTCTCCCGTGCGCTGGATAGTTATGGGCAGTTCAGGCGACCCGCAAGCAGCACGGCTCGAGGGCTTTACAAAAGAAGGCCTGGACCTGGCTCCCGATGCCGATAGTCATGTAGAAGGCTTGCGGTTAGAAGTAACCGCTGATCAGTTATTGCGACTGGACCGCTATGAGCGCTTGGGCGTTCGCTATGAGCGGGTCAAACAAACGCTTTCTGACGGTTCAACAGCATGGGTTTACGTGCGACTGCCTACGCTTAGCCAATTGCTTAACTCATCTCCTGTACAACCGGTTGCTCTGGTACCATAAGCAGACAACGCAGTGCCCTCTTTACGTCGTTATTTTTAGGATACCTCATGAGTGATTCCACGCCGTTTGTTTTAATTCTTTACTATTCGCGCTCCGGAGCCACGGCGGATATGGCACGCCAAATTGCAGCAGGTGTCGAAAGCATCACGGGTGTTGAAGCACGCCTTCGTACAGTGCCCCCGGTCTCCACTACGTGTGAAGCCGTTGACCCCGAGATTCCAGCCGAGGGAGCGGTTTATGCAGACCTTGAGGATTTACGCCACTGCAGCGCATTGGCATTGGGCAGCCCTACACGTTTTGGCAACATGGCTGCGCCACTTAAATATTTTTTAGATACCACCAGCAGCTTATGGATGAATGGCGCGTTAATTGATAACCCTGCCTGTGCATTTACATCTACTTCAAGCCTTCACGGTGGCCAAGAAAGCACGCTGCTCACCATGCTAATTCCATTACTGCACCACGGTATGGTTTATGCAGGCATTCCTTATAATGAGACAGCTTTGCTCGCAACCCAGGCTGGCGGCACTCCCTATGGGGCTAGCCATGTCGCTGGCGCACGTAGCGACCGCCCGGTCAATGAACACGAGCGCGAACTGTGTCTTGCTCAAGGCAAACGGTTGGCTAGGCTGACGCGAGCGCTACATAAAATGCGCCTGGAGGAAACGGCATGAGGCAGTGGCTAGAAGGTCTCGAAACTCGTCATGGACTGGACAAGCTCACACAGCAAGCTAGGCAACTGGTGCTCGTCAGCTTTGTCATTTTGCTGCTTCTGGTTATCTACCGTGGCTTTTTAATTCAGGGCGATACCTTTAACTGGCGTCCAGTGGTCGCATTTGTACTGCCTCTCGTGCTCTTTCTGCCATCCATCATTGGCCAGCGTGCCAGAGGGCATGCCTGGTTAGCATTTGTCAGCTTGCTCTACTTTACCCAAGGCGTCATGCTTGCGACCTTGCCAGATCAAGGTATACGCGGCGTGCTTGAAGCGGTTATCTCACTGATGCTATTCACTGGCTGTATGGCGTACGCACGTTTTCGCAGTCGCCAGCAGCGCCAAGGGTAAGCTTAACTAGTTCTCTGTTTGTCTAATAGGGGTAAAACCATAGCCAGCCACAGACGCCTACCGCAACTAAAAAAGCACCTAGCGCAAATAAGCGATGCTTAGTTCGGTGGGCAGGTTTTATATCTATCGGTTCGCTAGTGAAACGTTTGATGCCCGTCACCATTGCAGGCACTAAGTGCTCTCCTTGCAGAGCATGAACAATGATGCCCACAAGATGCATTCCTATGAGTATAAGCAGCACATCGCTGTTTAGCGCATGCAAGCTGGCCAGTCCGCTACTCACGTCTCGGCCCAGCAAACCGTAAAGCGGCCCTTGAAAGAAGATATCGTCACTCAGGAACAGTCCACTTGCTGCCTGAAAACTCAGTGAGAGCAACAAAAGTACCACCATCCAGCCGCCTAGGGGGTTGTGGCTTGCATAGTGTGGTGCACGCCGCTTTAGCAGCGCTTTGGCATAAATTGCCGTGTCCTTAGGCCCATAAATAAACGTACTAAAGCGAGCATAAGCAGAGCCTGATACGCCCCATAACACGCGAAATACCAGTAAACCAATAATGATGTAGCCAGCTTGGGCGTGAACCTCAATCGGAAACAAAAATGGTGCACCGTTGGTTTTGGTGGTGTAAAACGAAATGATCACCGCTGCCAACAGACACCAATGAAATAAGCGTATAAACACATCCCAAACAGCCAGCTGTTTTCTATCATTCTGCATCACGTTGCCCTTTATCTTCTATTCATACATTTTCTCATTTCTTCAATGATTCTGATATAACGCATTACAGAACGTAGTCGACGCGTTATACAATCAAACAACTTTAAGTTAGCCATAACGCCATCAACCTCTGGCCTGGGCTTCTGAATAGAGCGTGTAAGCAGGGCTGAGAGACAGGGCTTGAGCTTTACGAACAGACCAGCGAACATGAACAAAATTTAAAGGGAGCAGTATTCAATGACACGCAATATAGCTGATATTAGGCGCGATTATGAAGGTGGGCACCTTGATGAAGCCCAGGCCCCCGACGACCCCTTTGTGCTGTTTGATGAGTGGTTTAGCCTAGCGCTGGAAACAGAAGGACAAGACGGTAACGCAATGACCCTTTCTACAGTAGACAGCCAGGGACGCCCCCATGCCCGTGTCGTACTGCTGAAAGGGTTTGACGAGAAAGGTATGGTGTTTTTTACCAATTACCATAGCCACAAAGGCAGTGAACTCAGCAATGTACCTTTCGCCGCCATTACCTTTTGGTGGCCTTCGCAGTCGCGCCAAGTCCGTATCGAAGGGCCCGTTGAACGGGTGGCTCATTCCGAGTCTGATGAATACTTTTCGAGCCGGCCGCGTGGCAGCCAGCTGGGTACCTGGATTGCTACCCAGAGCGTCGTGATTCCTGACCGCAACTGGATTGAAGAACGCCAAAAACGCTTTGAACAGGCCTATGAAGGCCAAGATATTCCTCGTCCGAATCATTGGGGCGGATATCGAGTTAAACCAGAAATGATTGAGTTCTGGCAGGGACAGCCTAGTCGCCTTCATGACCGCCTGCGCTTTGAACGGCGTGATGGCGGCGACTGGAGCCGCTTCCGCCTAGCACCGTAACGTAGGCTTTATCATCACCCGCTGTTACCAAGCTCATGAATAGGCCTGCCCCAGAAAAAGGCAGGCCTACTATTATTTAGGTTTCTGCTGGTTTCGCTAAGCCTGTGTGCATAAAGCCTAGTCAGGCTGGCTCTCCAGCCTGTGGCGCTGCCATTCACTTTCAGGTTCATTTAACCGGAGTACGGCATCTATCACCTGCTCTTCCATATTGTAGCGACACCTAAAGCCCAAGTGCTTCATCAAGGCACGCATGGGATGATTGTCCACCATAATTTTGCCGATCATTTCGAGCGTGCCAATGTTGGTGCAGTAATCGATCATCTTCTTCATCAACAGACTACCGATACCCAGACCCTGTAAGTCGTCACGGATAATGACAGAAAATTCCGTACGGATATTGTCGGGATCATTCCATACACGCACAACGCCCAACATCTCTTTACTCCCGTCATCGTGCTGATGTTCGGCAATAAAGGCCATCTGCCGATCGTAGTTAATATGCGACAGAATCGACAAATCACGCTGGGTTAAGTTGGATTTATTGTGGAAATAACGAAATCGAATACTCTCCTCTGACAGCTGACGGTGGAACGTCGTAATCAACGGCGCATCTTCCGCTCGAATGGGACGAACCTCTACCTGCCAGCCGTTTTTCAGCGTTACCCACTCACGTAGCTCTTCAGGATAAGGCATGATGGCAAAACGCGCGGGCGTGCCTAAGTCCATGGCAAAATCCACTGCTAACATCCCATCACGGTTCAGCAGCAGAGGGTTGAGTTCAAGCCCCCTCAAGTCGCCCAAGTCAGACGCCATTTGGGATAGCTTGACCAACAGTTGGCAGAGCCGCTGGATATCTCGTTCGGGGTCGGCCGAATGCTCGCGAATCAATGAAGCCGCATGAGTTCTACCCACCACGTCCGCGGCCAAACTCATGTTCAGCGGCGGGAGCGCAATCTGACGATCCGCTAGCACGTTCACTTTGTAGCCGCCTATCCCGAAAACAATCAGCGGACCGAACACAGGATCACGAGTGATCCCGGCACATATCTGCATTGAGTGTTTGCCCCGCTGCATTGGCTGCAAACAGTATTCGCGAATAGCATATTCGGGGAATTTCTCGCGCACTTTATCGCCTAGCTGACGGATCCCTTCGGCAACTTGTTCCGGTGTTTCTAAATCTTGCAGTAAGCCCGCGGATATTTTATGGGGATGCTTGCGGTAGCGATAAGGTCGGCAATTGCCTTCGTGGATGACTTTTAGCGCCTTGGGCCCAGGAAAATGATCCGCCATTGCTAATGCCTCTTCAGGATTAGCCAAATAGACACTAGGTGCGGCGGGAATACCGTAGGCTTCTAATACCTGGGCCGTTTCAGAATGGGTCAATGTTTGCCGCCCTTCCGCTTTGGCATTTTTAATTAGCGCGCGACACTCCGCGCGAATCTCTACGCTGGTAGAAAATGGCAAGCTAGGCGGAATTTCATGCAGCAGCGCCTGAACACGCTGATAGTCCACCATATGCATAAATGCTTTCACTGCCTTTTCTGGCGATGTATAGGTGGGTATCCCCGCCAAATTGCACACATGCCTAGCGTTAAGAGCCTCTTTCAGCCCCATCCAGCTAGTCAGCAAATTACGCTTAAACGTTTTTCGATGATCAATCAGCGACTGAGCGGTGGCCAGTGACGGGGATAAGCGAGTCGGCGCGTGAACCACCAGTACTGCATCGACATTCGGATCCGCAGTGACAATCTTTAGTGCTTCAACAAAACGCTCTGGCGTCGCGTTGCCTCCTAAATCCACTGGATTTTCACCGGGCTTGCTCATGTCTACCTGGCTTTTATGCAACACACGTTGCGTCTCTTCGGTAAACTCCGCTAGTTTACCGCCAGCACTAATCAGTTTGTCGATCGCTAGCATGGCAGGCCCTAAGCCATTGGACACAATAGCCAAACGGTCGCCGCGAAGCGGCTTCATGCGCGATAAGGTTTCAAGCGCATCCAGCAATTCATCATAATCATTGACGCGAACAACGCCCGCTCGGGCGAAGGCCGCGTCAAAAACCACATCACGATTAGCAATACCTGGCGTGGGAGCCATACCCGAAATATCTGACTGCGGCGTTCGCCCACTCTTGATGGCGACGACCAAGCGGTTACGCGATGCATCACGCACGGAGGTCATAAAGTGCTGGGCATCCATCACGCGTTCAAGATGCAGCAGAATCGCTTGCGCTGGAGAGAACTGATTCACATAATCAATCAAATCTGGCAGCAGCACATCGACACTGTCACCCACCGTGATCAAGTGTGAAAAGCCAACGTCGCGGCCAGCTGCCCAATCAATCATCGCATTTGCCAACATGCCCGATTGTCCTAGATAGGCTACCTTACCCGCTTGAACTGGCTGGCTGGCATAGGAGGCATTCAGTTTCTTGCCTGGCACGATCAGGCCCATGCACTCTGGCCCTAATACTCGAATCCCCGACTCTATCGCTGACTGCAGCATACGTTGCCGGATAGAGCCCTTATTACCCGTCTCACGGTCAAGGTAAGCACCACCGGAAAGCACCAAAGCAGCCTTAACACCAAACTGCCCAAGTTTTTTAATAAGACTAGGGACACCATCAATAGGGGAGCAAATAACGGCTAGATCAGGAATTTCAGGCAGCTCGTTAACTGTGCGCACACACTCCACGCCGAATACTGTGTCATACCCTTTAAGATTGACTGCCCACATTTTTCCCCTAAAACCGCCCTCTTGAAGGTTATTGAGTACCAAACCACCTAATGAGGCTGGCTTTTCAGAGGCACCGAACACGGCCACTGTGCGCGGGTCGAAAAAATGATGCAAAAAACGTGTGCTCACGAATGCGTCTCCCCTGAAATTAATAACCACTGTGTACGACTTATTGACAGTGTCGCGCAAGCCCCTGGGACGATTAAGGTGTCGATATTGTCCTCGGAGTGCTTGCATGATTACTGCCTACCTTACCCACCCAGACTGCGCATTGCACCACATGGGTCCTGAGCACCCTGAAAGCCCTCAACGGCTTTAGGCGATACGCGCGCGTCTCTCTCTTGCTGGCCTTCTCCAACAAACCATGCAAGCGGATGCCAAAGAAGCGTGTAACGAGGCATTGGCAAGAGTGCACCCAACAAGGCACCTCAATGCGTTAGAAAAGTGCCTGCCAAAAGAAGGTATCGTTACACTAGATAGCGACACAATGATGAACCCCGATAGCTTAAAAGCGGCAAGAGTGGCTGCAGGAGCAGTCATCCGCGGGGTTGACCAAGTGTTTAAACGCCAAGCAGACAACGTATTTTGTGCAGTACGTCCACCTGGGCATCATGCAGAAGCTGCTGATGCGATGGGGTTTTGTTTCTATAACAATATTGCCGTCGGTGCTGCCCATGCAAAAGCCAAATATGGTGCTAGGCGTATCGCGATCCTCGATTTCGATGTCCATCAATGCAATGGCACTATTGATATCTTCAAAAATGATCCTGAGGTGCTGGTGTGCACTAGTTTCCAGTACCCGTTTTACCCATGGCGCTACTTACGCAGTGAATGGCAGAATGTGGTGAACACGCCGCTGGAAGTAGGCACTGACAGTACTGAGTTTAGACGCATTATCGAGCGGCAGTGGCTTCCCGCCCTGCATGCGTTCAAACCAGATTTAGTCATGCTGTCTGCTGGCTTCGATGCCCATCGCGACGACCCTATGGGTGACATCTGTTTAGAAGATGAGGACTTCTATTGGGTAACGCACCTGGCAATGGAAATTGCAGCTCTTTATGCAGAAAACCGCGTGGTTTCAGTACTTGAGGGAGGGTATAACCCGAAAACCCTTGCTAGCGGTGCAGAAGCTCACTTAAAAGCCTTATTGGGGTTGCCCTTTACGGATGTTCCGTAGTGACCGTGTGATGTTGATACTGTGCAACTTCGGTACTCGGCGATTGTGATAACATGCGGTCTCATTGACGTTTACTCACGTGATTTTTTATGACCGCTACTTCTGAAGAGCATGCTGCGCTGCGCATCGCCTCAGGGCGAAAGCCCTTTGTGGAACCTTTACGCCTGGGTGAACGATTAAAACAGATTCGCCTGGCTAACCAGTGGACACTGGAAGACGTTAGTCAGCGCACAGGCTTAGCACGGTCAACGCTCTCCAAGATCGAAAATGACCAAGTGTCGCCAACGTTCAGTGTGGTTCAAAAGCTGATTACCGGCCTGAACATCGACCTGCCCCAGTTATTTACGCCGCCAAAGCGAGAACGCTATACCATGGGGCGTAGAGACCTTACCCGCAAAGGCAAAGGTCAATTGCACCCTACTCCCACTTACGAGCATGAGCTGCTGGGGCATCAGCTTGCACAAAAACGCATGATTCCATTCAAAACCATTGTCAGAGCACGCAGTTTTGATGAGTATCATCAATGGGTGCGACATGACGGTGAAGAATTCTTGATGATCTTAGAAGGCGATATCTTACTCTACACAGAGTTTTACGCTCCACTCATGCTCGCCGAAGGCGATAGTATCTATTTTGATAGTGATATGGGGCATGCCCTTGTCTCTACCAGTCCTGAAGATGCGGTCGTGCTTTCCGTTTGTACGCGCGGCGACTTGGTATAACATCAAGACTAGGTATTGCTAAAAATAGCTATAAAAATGACTACAGACAGTTTGTGGGCTTAGGCAGGCCAGCAATACGAGCAATACGTTTAGGCGGACTACCTGGAAACAGCGTCATTAAATAAATCGAATTACCCTTTTCGTCACCCAGAGCCTGTTTCGTGGCTTTAACTAAGGGACGCATGGCGGGCGCCATTTCATAACGGATGTAAAAATCGCGCACTAGCTGAATAATTTCCCAGTGTTTTTCTGTAAGGGTTAGTCCTTCATCTTCAGCAAGTAAATTGGCAACCTCAAGGCTCCACTGCCGCTGCTCAACTAGGTATCCTTCAGGGTCAAGTTGGATATTTTGCGACGAATCAAGATAACGGTATAAGTTTTGATTACTCATGTTTAATACCAGGAAATGATCTGTTCATGTTGCTCTGTCAGCGCAACAAAGCCATCCATCTCTATCAGGGGCAGCCCGTGGGTAATGGCAATAGAGTGGATCCCTCTAGAGATAGCATCTTCGGCTAACATAAAAATCGAAGCTGCACTTGTTGCCCAGCCTTGCCATTCAGGGTAAAGCGCCGCCTGCACACCGTCTTCAATTAACACGACGGAGTCACCATTGCTCAGCGCGTTGAGCATTTGCACTGCAGCATCACTATGAGGAGGTTTATTCAGAATATGCAGCATGTGTTGGCTACTCTGCTAAAAATTGAGTACATAAGTGTAACGCTGAAATAGGTCTGGCATTTCTGAAGTCGGTACTAAGGTAACTCCCTCAACCAACTGGTCAGCGGTTATATTGAAGGCTTGTAGAGTCTCAGTAGGGATTAATATGTTTTCTATATCGTACATTTCTAACATATCAATCGTCGGCAGCGTTGCTTTTTGACCAGGTGCACCAACCCGCTGTTCCTTGAGTAGCGCGAACACACCCTGCCCTAAAAACAGAAGACTAACCGCTTGCCCAAAGGCCGCAGCCACTAGCGCTACATCCAAGCCTTCCCGCAACTCACTTGAGCTATAGGGTGCATGTCGTATAACAACGAGTCGCTCATTTGCTTCAGCCATCTCTCAGTTCCACCTATAGGCCCTGTCGACCAGTTCGTCTATGCCCTGCCACAGTGCTAAGCAAACGTAATCAATCGATCACAGCGCTGCTGTAGCTCAAGCAGTTGCCCTAGCCCAGTTAATTCAAAGGGTGCTGCAAGGTTGAAATTCACTCGCCCGTGCCGCTTTGCTTCTGCCTCACTCATCACGCCACGGCGTAACGCTGCCGCTATGCATACATCCAATGCCACA
Source organism: Halomonas bluephagenesis (assembly GCF_054790765.1). NCBI lineage: Bacteria > Pseudomonadati > Pseudomonadota > Gammaproteobacteria > Oceanospirillales > Halomonadaceae > Halomonas > Halomonas bluephagenesis. The sequence goes on along the minus strand of NZ_CP133631.1, from coordinate 4,001,085 downwards.
CCGTGTTGACGATGCAGTTCAACCCAGGCTTCCCGCATATTGAGCTCATCCTGGGGAGGAGCCATCAGTTGGGAGGCATTATGGACGCCATCCTGATAGAAAAAAACGCCCTTGATGTGATGCCCTTTATCTAGCACTGCTTGGGCAAATCGCAGCGCGGAATGAGGGGCTGCACTACTATACGGTGCCCCCATGACCAATAAGCCATACTCCATCGGGTTATCTCGACACAGTCCGCCCTAAAAAAAACAGACCCTAGCAAGTAGGGTCTGTCGCGATAATACTACGGGGATGATCAGTCGTTGCTCATAATACCTAGTATCGAGAGAAGACTGATGAACAGATTATAGATGGAAACATAAAGCGTAACGGTTGCTAGGATATAGTTAGTCTCTCCCGCCCGGTGAACAATTTCACTGGTTTGGTAGAGGATTGCGGCTGATGCAAACAGTACAAAGCCAGCGGAAACCATCAAAGAAAGCGCAGGGATGTTGAAGATCAGCCCGGCTACCATGGCCAATATCAGCACGATGGCGCCCGCCATTAGGAAATTACCTAAAAAGCTGAAGTCTTTCTTAGTGGTTAATGCAACCGCAGAAAGGCCTATGAACGTCAGACCAGTCATTGCCAATGCATTCATTATCAACGCGCCGCCGTTAGGCAACGTTAGATAAGCGGAAATGATGGGGCCGAGGGTGAAGCCCATAAATCCAGTGAATGCGAAAGTAGCCAGCAAGCCAGCGGCTGAATTGGCCGTCTTGTGTACCAGGAACATTAGCCCATACGCACCGATAAAGAACACAAAGATGTTCATTTGTTGGATGCCCATTGCTACGGAGGCACCAGCGGTGACTGCAGAGAATAGCAATGTCATGGCCAATAGCGCGTAGGTGTTGCGTAGCACTTTGTTGGCGCTAACACTACTTACTTCGCTGCGCGTTTGCGCTCTCGCCGTGTTCGAATCGTTAAAAGCCATTTATCTATGCTCCCTAATGGTAATACTAACAACGGACAAGGATGCCGTTACCAAGTTCCAGACGCAAGTATTTGTCTTCCACGCAAACAACTGCGTTTTGGGGCTCTCTCTCCTCCAGCGTTGACTATGCTTAACATTCCACACCGTTTTGGACATAGAAATGCTCAATAAAATTCCCCTAACCGTCGCCACATTTGGCGTTATTGCCCTCACCTCTTCTGCTTACGGCTTCACTGCGGGTGGTGAAGACATTCGTTACGAAGTAGATGGTGAAGCCTACGAAGGCTACTTTATATCCGCTGGCGACAATACAAAAGGCAGCGTGCTAATCATTCACGACTGGGATGGTATTGACGACTATGAGCGCCAACGTGCCGATATGTTAGCGGCTGAAGGCTATGATGCGTTTGCCGTTGATTTATTCGGTGCAGGCAACCGACCTCAGGCAATAGAAGCTAAACAAGCGGCAACACGCGCACTTTACGAAGATCGTGAACGAATGCGCCATTTAACGCTGGCAGGCCTGGATCAAGCAAGGAAAGAGGGTGCGGCTTTGCAAACCGTTATAATGGGCTACTGCTTTGGTGGTGCAGTGGCATTAGAGATAGCCCGTTCAGGAGAAGCTAATAATATCGCAGCGTATACCAGCTTCCATGGTGGGCTAGGTACTCCCGAGGGCCAAGCGTACACCAGCGCGACACCGCCCATTTATATCGCCCATGGTGGTGCTGATACGTCGGTTAGCTTAGAAGATGTCGCAACACTGGCAACAGAGTTGGAACAAGCCAACATTACCTACGAGGTAGGCATTTATTCTGGAGCACCTCACGCATTTAGTGTATTTGGCAGTGATCGTTACCATGAGCGAGCAGACAAGCGCTCTTGGGAAACATTCAAGCAGTGGCTAAATGAGATGTTGTAAAACGTTTATAAAAGCAGCGGCGATGGGCAAATAGCTGTCCATTGCCGCTTTTTTTCTACGCCGGCGAAATGTTATCGTCGTCTTCTTCCTTATGAGGCAAATGCTGCGTTGTCCCTGTCTGACGTGCATCCTGAGCGTTGTAGAGTCGTGCATCAATCACGTTCAGCACCGCCAGCTGTGCAAATAGCACTGCGAAACAGATAATAAGACCTTTCAACATGGCAGTGCTCCTTAGTGGGCTAACAACATCGTCGTTGGTAGCGAATAATAGCTCTGGGCGGAAAGAAAGCAACGGGGTTTGGTAAATAATTTATCTACCTTATTAGCCCGCAAATTCTTCGGTATCAATATCGGCTTGTTGCGCATCACTGTAACGAGCGCCGGCAACTTGATCCGGTAGCATCATGCCATTGAGCTGAGTCACCGTTGCAGCATCCAACACGACCGTTTCAGCGAGTAAATTCTCACGTACATGCGCCACTGAGCAGGAGCCAGGAATAGGAATGATATGACGCCCCTGAGCTTTTAACCATGCCAGCGCCAGCTGTGCGGGTGTTATCTCGAGACGGGTAGCTAACGCCTTAAAATCTGACAACAAATAAAGGTTATGAGGTAGGTTGTCTTTGCTAAACCTGGGCATTCCAGCTCGCATGTCGCCAGATGCAAATAGTGTATTTTCTTCTACTGAACCCGCCAAAAAGCCACGCCCTAGAGGGCTAAACGCCACCAAGGCTATATCGAGTTCCACGCATACATTCTTTAAAGCAATGTCGGGATTGCGTGTCCAAAGTGAGTACTCTGACTGCACTGCGTCCACAGGATATTCCGCGTTGCCTTTGCGAAGTGTCTCCGCCGATATCTCAGATAAACCAACCGCGCCAATTTTGCCTTCTTCCACAAGTCGGCCAAGCGCCCCGACACTCTCTTCAATAGGAACACTGCGATCTAGGCGATGCAGGTAGTAAATATCCAAATAGTCCGTTTTCAGTCGTTTCAGGCTCTCCTCGCATTGGTGGCGCAACGTTTCAGGGCGACCATCGATCACGCGCTTGCCCGTTTCAGCATCCAATGCCATTCCACACTTACTGGCGAGCAACAGTTGATGTCTTTTAGTCTTCAAGGCGAGCCCCAACAGCCGCTCATTTGCCGTTCCACCATAAAGAGTCGCCGTATCGAAATGGCGATATCCCATTTCGAATGCCTCTTCCAGTACCTGAAACGCCTCTGTCTCTGGCACATGCTGTCCATAGCCGTGGGATAGATTCATGCATCCCAACCCAACACGAGGAGACGAAACACCGTTTAAGCGGTCGAAGAACGCAGACATAGCAACCTCTGAGTGATTGACGTTAATTAGGATAGTAGTACTTCGGCGTTATCCGACACATTCAGATTAGGAACCTGCGACTGCAACCAGTCAGGCAATCGGTGCTCAAGATAATACCGCGGTCGCCAAAGAGAACCTGCGATAAAGCCCACATGGCCACCCGAGGCATGAAGTTCCAGGGTGACACAGCTTGGCAGGGTTTCAGCGAGAGGAACGCTCTGCGGATAGATAAAAGGGTCATCTTGCGCATGCACAATGAGCGTTGGAACACGAAGGTACTCTACAAAGAAAGCACTGCTGCAGCGGCGGTAATAGTCATCGGCACTTTCAAAGCCATGCAATGGCGCAGTAACACGCCCATCGAAGTCCCAAAACGTCTTCATACCTTCCAGCGTTTCAAGCGCCGCCAAACGCGCCAATTCCTCACGACGCCCTTGGCGTAAGAACGCACGCTGTTTACGCTCAACATACTGACGCAGATCGCGTAGAAAACGTGCCTGGTAAATTTTGGAAAAGCCTTTGCTTATTCGGTCCGCGCAGTGGTCTAGCCGAAAGGGTACTGATACCGCTACAGCCGCCCTCAACGGAGTATTGCTGCCCTGCTCGCCCAAGTACTTGAGCAACACATTGCCGCCCAGTGAGTAGCCAACCGCGGTAAACAGTTTGGTTGGATAACGTGATGCCAGTTGATTAACCACATCAGCCAAGTCCTCACTCGCCCCAGAGTGATATCCCCTGGCGCGATGGTTTGGCTCACCAGAACAGCCACGCCAATTCACGGCCACGCTCTGCCAGCCACGCGCCGCTAACGCTTGCTGTTGCCCCAGAATATACAGTGAAGAAGAGCTGCCGGTTAAGCCATGAAGCAGTAGCACGCAATGTGCCGACGCCTCCTCAGGCCCATACCAATCCACATCGATAAAATCACCATCTTGGAGCATCATCCTCTCTCGCTGACGATGTAATCGAGGCGGCGTCCGCAATAGTGGGCTATAAAGCGTCTGCAAATGTCCGCCAGGCAACCAGCGCGAAGATCGAAATCGAGGCAGATGTGAAGACGGTAGTGAAGACGGAAGTGAAGACATAGAGGAAAAGTGCCAGCATAAAAACAGTCGTTTAGCTTAGCAAAATTTGTCAGCAGATTGGCTTGTGGCAAAAATACAGACTTGGGGTGGCACCGGCCCGCCTAAAGCAGACGAGCCTTATTTGCGTCGTTAGCAGTGCTTTTTTCAGGTGCTTGCTCAAGGGCTTTATTCTGTTAGCAGTGAAGACGCTTCCAAATAACGTTCACCATTGCTTGCTACGCGCTCTTGATCCAGCGTTTCCGAACCTAGGTGTACCTCTTCCAGTAAGACAGCCATTGCATCTACTTCTTCATCAACTTTCTGCAATGCGTTTTCCAGCGTGTAGGTGAGCATGTGGATCTCGCCCATTTGTGTATCCGTGATCTCATCCTGCGAAAGTAATTCAGCTAGCTGCTGATTCCCTTCAGTTAAATTTTCAATCGCTTGTTCCAAGGTGTCGGAAGATTGCCCTTCAAAGTGATCAGGCCGCTCATTGTCGCTAGCAACCACAAGTCCACTGCTTAGCAGGCCCGCTAGTAAGAGTGAAGCAGTTCGTTTCATCGAAAGTTCCTTTTTAAACGTTAGCGAATTTATCAATCTTTCAGCCTTCGCTAGATTGCGCCAGCAAATCTAGTGTCAGTAAATTTAGCACCCTCAAATCTAAAATAGAAGCATAAGCGTATAGAAATGAGAATATTTACTAACAAGGAGATGCGACAATACGTCATGCGTCATTGGGTACTTTCAACTTACGTCGCAGAGTGGTTTCAACTACTATTAATAATTAAAGAAATATAACCATAGCCATTAAGAATATAGCTCCTGCGACAACTACTGATTTTCAATATTTTCATGTAACACGATCTAGGAGGTCGCCATGGAATTAGATCCCCTGTTGCTTTCAAGGCTGCAGTTCGCCTTTGTTGTTTCTTTTCATGCCATTTTCCCGGTGTTCACTATCGGCCTAGCTTCCTACATTGCGCTGCTGCATGGCCTGTTTTACAAGACAGAAAACCCCGCTTGGGATCGCTTGGCGCTTTTCTGGACAAAAGTGTTTGCGGTCGTGTTTGGCATGGGTGTGGTATCGGGCATTGTTATGTCGTTTCAGTTTGGTACCAACTGGAGCAACTTTGCCTACGCGACGTCTAACTTCTTAGGCCCTGTCCTCAGCTATGAGGTAGTAACAGCCTTTTTCTTAGAAGCTGCATTTCTGGGTGTACTGTTATTTGGCCGCAATAAAGTACCTGAAGGTGTGCATTTATTTGCTGCCATAATGGTTGCCGTAGGCACGTTCATATCTTCTTTCTGGATACTTTCTGCTAACAGCTGGATGCAAACCCCGGCAGGTTATGAGCTGATCGACGGCCGGTTCCATATCACCTCTTGGATGGAAGCGCTTTTTAATCCCTCCTTCTGGTACCGCTTCGTTCACATGGGCATGGCTTCTTTCCTCACCGGTGGATTTGTCGTTGCGGGGGTTAGCGCCTGGTTCTTGCTGCGCAAGCGTGATGTTGAAGCCAACAAAAAAGCGCTGTCCATGTGCTTATGGTTACTGCTGATTTTAGCGCCTGCACAAGCGGTAGTCGGGGATTTTCACGGTTTGAACACCCTGGAACACCAGCCGACTAAAGTAGCAGCGATGGAAGGTAACTGGGAAACGCAAACCAACGTGCCACTTCTGCTCTTTGCTATTCCCGATAAAGAATCTCAGACCAACCATTTTGAAATCGGCATTCCTAACCTTGCCAGCTTAATCCTGACGCACCATGTAGATGGCGAAGTTCCTGGGCTTAACGCAGTGCCAATAGAAGAGCAGCCTCCGGTCATTATTGTATTTTGGGCATTCCGCGTCATGGTAGGCATTGGCTTACTGATGATCGCTGTTGCTCTGACTGGGTTATTTCTGCGTCGCAAGGGGCGTGTCTATGAAAACCCGCTTTTCTTAAAAACGCTTACCGTCATGATTGTATCGCCTTTCCTGGCGGTTCTGGGTGGTTGGATTGTTACCGAATCAGGACGTGCGCCTTGGTTGGTGTATGGCGTCATGACCCATGCCGAAGGGCTAACACCTTCACTTACAGGCGGTATGGCGCTGTTTACCTTGATTGGCTATATCGCTGTCTACAGCGTGGTGTTTTTAACCGGTATTTATTATCTAACTCGAGTGGTACGCAACGGCATGAAGGAATTACCCGCGGAGGTTGAAGGTGAAGTTCAACGTCCAAAGCGCCCCCTTTCCGCGGCACAAACTCCCTTTGATGACGATCTGGAAGGAGCAAACCCATGAGTATTGATCTCTCGCTAGTCTGGGCCGTCATAATCGGCTTTGGCGTTATCATGTACGTTTTAATGGACGGCTTTGATCTAGGGCTGGGTATTTTGTTTCCCTTTGCGCCCGATGAAGAGTCCCGAGATGTGATGATGAACTCTGTTGCCCCCGTGTGGGATGGCAACGAAACATGGCTGGTATTAGGCGGTGCAGGCCTGCTAGGAGCTTTCCCGCTAGTCTATTCCGTGTTTTTGCCCGCTCTTTACATCGGTGTTTTCCTGATGTTGGCTGGCTTGATTTTTCGCGGCATCTCGTTTGAGTTTCGTTTCAAGTCTAAGAAAACCCGCCGTTGGTGGAATCGTGCGTTCTGTTGGGGTTCCGCTATTGCTGCCTTCGCTCAAGGTGCCGTGGTGGGTGCCTATATTCAGGGGTTCGCTGTCGAAGACTTTCGTTATGTGGGCGGTGCGTTTGATTGGCTAACACCCTTCACGGTAATCACTGGTCTCGGACTGATGGCAGGCTACGCACTGCTTGGCTCTACTTGGTTGATTTTGAAATCAGAGGGCCATGTACAGCAGTGGGCCTATCGCATAACACCAAAATTGCTCTTAGCTGTGTTGGTGGTTTTCGGCATTGTCAGCCTTTGGACACCGATCATCAGCCCTGAAGTAATGGAACGCTGGCTAAACAATATACACATTATTGGTATCTTCCCGCTTCTTGCTTTGGCGTGCGCAGGCATTCTTTATCGGTCGGTAAAGCGCCAGCAGGAAGGTTTACCGTTTATCGCAACGCTGGGCCTATTCATCTTTACCTACCTAGGCCTAATCGCCAGCAAGTGGCCGGTTATCGTACCGCCTAACTATACAATTTGGGACGCCGCTTCTGCACCGGAGTCTCAGTTGTTTTTGCTGATCGGCGTGTTGTTTGTTATTCCTATCGTGTTGGCATACACCGCCTGGACCTACTGGGTGTTCCGTGGAAAGGTAAAAGTGGGCGAAGGGTATCACTGAGGCTTTCCTGTCCAGATGACTGCTTTTCACAAGAAAAAAGGGTGCCACTTGGGCACCCTTTTTTAATACATTGAATATAAAGTAGGCCTAAACAAATGAGGCCTAAAGTTTGACAGTGGGATCAGCAAAGCCATTTGGCACATAAAGGTTATGAGGCCCTAATCGGCTAACGTCTGTTTCGCCACATAGCGCCATGGTGGTATCAAGCTCTTTATGAATAATCTGTAGCGCCCTGGTTACCCCCTCTTCACCGGCAGCCCCTAAACCATAGGTGAAGGCACGCCCAATGTAGGTTCCCTTAGCACCCAACGCCAGCGCTTTCAGTACGTCCTGGCCCGAACGAATACCAGAGTCGAGATGCACTTCTATCTCATCACCTACTTCATCCATAATGCTTGTCAGCATCCGAATTGAACTCATTGCACCATCTAGCTGACGACCACCATGATTAGAAACAATAATGGCATCCGCGCCTATTTCCACGGCACAGCGCGCATCCTCAGGGGTCATAATACCTTTCACAATCAGCTTGCCGCCCCACCACTCTTTAAATTGAGCAATACGTTTCCAGTCCAGCGATACATCAAACGCCTCAGCTGTCCATGCTGACAATGAAGAAGGGTCGGTAACCCCCCTGGCATGCCCCACAATGTTGCCAAATGATCGACGTTTGGTTTTCAGCATTTCCAAACCCCAAGGAATTTTCGTCGCCATATTGGCAATCGATTTGGCGGTCAATTTAGGCGGCGCTGAGAGCCCGTTTTTAAGATCTTTGTGGCGCTGCCCCAACACTTGCAAATCGACAGTGACCACAACAGCAGAACAATTGGCCGCCTTGGCACGCTCAAACAAGCGGCGCATAAAATCATCGTCTTTTAAGGTATACACCTGGAACCAGAACGGTTGCGTAGTGTGTTCCGCGACATCTTCAATCGAGCAAATCGACATGGTTGAAAGCGTGAACGGCACACCAAATTTTTCAGCCGCCCGCGCTGCTTTAATTTCACCATCCGCCGATTGCATTCCTGTTAGCCCCACGGGCGCCAGCGCCACTGGCATAGCCACATCTTCGCCAATCATAGAACTTCGCGTAGAGCGCCCTGACATATCAACCGCCACGCGCTGCTTTAAATGAATATGCTGGAAGTCGCTGGTATTTTCGCGGAAGGTTTGCTCTGTCCAACTGCCCGACTCAGCGTAGTCATAGAACATTTTTGGCGTACGGCGGACGTAATGGCGACGAAGGTCTTCGATGTTGGTATAGATCGGCATAGCGCATCCTCAATAGATATTGTTCTCATTAACATCTATAGCTGACAACTTCTATGTTGTTCTTCAATACGGCACAAGTAAATGTGCTTCACCGCTCTTTTTAATCAACAAAATATGCGACACCCCCTGATATAGCCGCCAATAGCTATACAAAAAAATAAGCTGTTATAATTTACGTAAAGCTATTCCATACGGTGCTGGGAAAGATGGGAAGCAGTCGTTAGTGACAGTGGTTAAGAGACCATATATAGCAGTAAGCCTCAGCAACGGGAGATACGTATGTTAGCCCTGCAGCAGATAAGTAAAGCGTTCAGCACCCCGCAGGGCGCGCTACACGTGCTCGATGAGATAGACCTTACCCTTGCCCGGGGAGAAAGCCTTGCACTAATGGGCGAGTCGGGCAGCGGCAAATCAACATTGCTACACATTGCTGCCGGATTGGAAGTGCCAGACCAAGGGCGTGTTGTTATCGATGGGCAAATACTTTCATCGCTTAATGAGCCAGCCCGAGCAAAGCTTCGCCGCCAGCAATTAGGGCTTGTCTTTCAACAGTTTCATCTTGTGCCAAGTCTCGACGTTATTGATAACCTCACGCTTCAAGCCAAGCTTGCGCGCAGAGCCGACACTGAATGGAGTGCTTATCTACTTGATCGACTCGGGCTTTCTGGCCGTGAACACCATTACCCTGAGCAATTATCAGGTGGCCAGCAACAGCGCCTGGCGATTGGTCGTGCCTTGGCGGTTCGCCCTACCTTGCTGCTGGCTGACGAACCTACCGGCAACCTTGACGAGCAGAGTGCCGATACGGTGCTGGCACTACTTTTGGACTTGGTCAAAGAGACACAGTGCGCACTGTTGATGGTCACTCATAGCGCACGAGTAGCAGCTCCACTTAATCGTACGTTTCGTCTTCACTTAGGTCGCTTAAAGGAAACGAAGCAATGATCCTGCGGGTGGTACTCACTCTATTGAGCCACTACCGGCGTCACCCTGGTCAACTCGCCATGCTGTTGGTAGGCCTGTGGGTTGCCAGTGCTCTGTGGAGTAGCGTTCAAGCGATTAACGCCACGGCTAAAGAGAGCTATGCTCGTGCCAACGCGCTATTTAGCGTAGAAACCGATCAACTCGCCCGCCGCGATGGCATTGCCCTTGGCATCGATGATTACTTATTACTACGCCAAGCTGGCCTACCTGTATCGCCGTTATTGGAAAGCTCGCTGACGATAGAGAATACACCGGTGACGGTGTTAGGCATCGACCCGCTCACACTCACCTTTTCAGACCTTGCCTCTTCGAATAAAAGCAACAGCGTAGAGGGTAACGGCGGTTCGCTGACTGAGTTTTTATCACCACCTTGGCAAACCCAGCTCGCCCCCGATACGTTGGCAGTCTTTGGCCTTGACCGCCAACAGGCTCCTGGCGCAACTCCCTCTATTGGCGATCAGCGCCTCCCACCGCTGGCACTACGAAATGACCTTCCTCCTAACACGCTGGTGATGGATATTGCCGCTGTCTCGACGCTTTTTGGCGAGCAGGCCACTCTGAGTTTAGTCACCGCGACTGGAGCATTGACTCAGCCGCCGGAGGGTTACCGCCTCACCCGTGCAGCCAGCCTCGCTTCACCGGAACAGCTAACCGATAGCTTTCATCTCAATTTAACGGCGTTAGCATTACTCGCGCTAGTGGTTGGACTGTTTATAGTCCAAGCCGCCTTGGGGCTAGCCATGGAACAGCGCATGGCAACCCTACGCACGCTACGTGCCCTCGGCGTACCAGGCACAACAATCACCCTTGCAATTCTCGTTGAACTTCTGCTCTTTGGTCTGACGGGGGCCGCTTTGGGGCTAATAAGCGGCCTATGGCTGGCTGGCAAACTACTTCCAGATGTAGCCAGCACACTTGCTTCGCTTTACCAAACTGACGTACAACGCTCGCTAGCACTGCCCTGGCATTACTGGCTTGGCAGCGTGGCGATCACCTTAGGTGGCTTACTGTTAGCAGGCAGTGGCGTGCTGTGGCGTGCTACCAAGCTACAAGTCTTAGCCCTTGGGCAGTCTTATGCATGGCGCCACAGCTATCAGCACCAGCTAGTGCGCATGCTGCAAGCTGGCGGATTAGCCGGGTTGTTGACGTTAGGGCTAGCTACTTGGCTGAGTATGCTTCCTGCGGGTAAGGGGCTAATGGTCAGCTTCAGTCTAGTCGCTGCATTACTTTTCAGCTGTGCAGTGTGCCTACCACCGACTCTTAACGCCTTACTGCGTCTGTTGCAACGGCTACTGCGGCGACACCCGCTGGGCCAGTGGTCGGCCGCCGATATGCAACTGCAGCTGCCTCGTTTATCTCTCGCCATGATGGCCCTATTAATTGCCCTAGCGACTAATTTGGGCGTTAGCAGCATGGTAGGTGGATTTCGGCTAACGTTTTTAGATTGGCTAGACCAGCGACTAGCTGCGCCGCTGTACATCAATGCCACCCCATCGACGCTCGCCACTCTCAACGAGTGGCTGATCTCACAGCCAGAGGTGCTGGAAACCTTACCTACCGCACGCGGCAACGCCGAGCTACGGGCTATCAGTTCTCCCACGTCTAACGAACACGTTTCTAACCAAGCAGCCCCGCTCGACACCATTGCTGTTTTTGGTATTAGCACGGTGCCAACGCTGACCTCACAGTGGCCATTACTTGAGACGCTTGATGGAATCCCAAGTGCCTGGGAAGCACTGGGCCGCCAAAGCATTTTTATTAATGAGCAAATGGCGGTGGCCCGAGCGCTTCAACCAGGCGATAGCGTTCTGCTTGAAACATTGCAAGGCGCTGAATGGTATACGGTGGCTGCTATTTACCCTGATTACGGCAACCCACAGCAGCAGCTATTAGTTACTGTTGATACGCTTATACAGCGCTTTGAGGGTGAACTGGCGTCGACAGGCGTCGCATTACGTGATGAGGCCGATACAGATACATTTCGCCAAGCGTTAATTGCGGAATTTGACCTTTCCCCAGGTGCCCTAGTGAACCAACAAGAGGTTAAGAAGGTAGCCACGCAGATTTTTGAACGCACCTTCAGTATCACACGAGCATTGAATGGCCTAACGCTAGGAGTAGCGGCACTCGCACTGCTGGCGACACTACTGGCCCAAGCACAACACCGACAACGGCAACTTGCCACGCTGTGGGCGCTAGGCGTGCCACGTGGCACCCTTTCGCTGCTGCCGCTGGTTCAGTTAGGCGGGCTGGCATTAATCACTGGCCTACTGGCGATTCCCCTTGGTATAGCAATTACTTGGCTGCTGGTAGCCGTCATTAATGTAGCAGCCTTCGGTTGGCGGCTACCGCTTCAGCTATTCCCTCTGGATATTGCGGTCATGCTACTCACCGCCTTTAGCGTTGCCCTTTTTGCTGCCGCTTTTCCCTCCCTGCAGCTTTGGCGAACATCGCCTTGTGCACTGCTTAACGAGGGCACCCAATGAGCTTTCCACGCCGGTTTCAAACACTCGCAGTTTTAACCTTCTGCCTAATGCTAACGGCCTGTGGTGACGCGCCTTCCAACGAAAGCCCACAGCCTCAACCACCGCCACAAGACGGCTTTGCGGGCCTAGGCGCGCATACGGAAGGGTTCGTTCAAGCAGATGCTTCCGTATCGTTGGTGTTTCCAGACGACCACGGGCCTCATCCTAACTACCGCATTGAATGGTGGTATCTCACGGCCAACCTTGAAGATAGCCAAGGTGAACCGCTAGGCCTTCAGTGGACACTGTTCCGACAAGCCCTTATGCCACCACAGAAACGCCCGCCCCCTGAACCCTGGAGCACCGATCAAGTTTGGATGGCTCATCTAGGCATCTCTCAGCACGCAACGCACGTTGCCGCCGAACGCTTTGCCCGCAGCCATAGTGCTCAGCAGTATTCTCAACAGCGTTCTCAACAGCGATTTCAACAACAAGATCAGCAACAGGGACAAGCAGGCGTGGTGGCAGCTCCTTTTCATGCGTGGATTGACGACTGGTCTTTCAGAAGCCCGCCAGACGCCAACTTTGAAAGCTTTACTTTAAGGGCTTACAGCGGTGAGGCCGACGCGCGGATTGGCTACGACCTCACTCTTCGCGCAGAAGGCCCGCTGGTGTGGCACGGTGAAAACGGTTTTAACGCCAAAACTATTCAAGGCCAAGGGTCTCACTACTACAGCCAGCCGTTTTTACGTATTGAGGGAAGCGTGACGCTCAATGGTGAATCCCGTGCAGTGCAAGGCAGCGGTTGGCTAGATCGGGAGTGGAGCAGCCAGTTACTAACCGCCGAACAAACGGGCTGGGATTGGTTTTCATTGCACTTGAATGATGGACGTAAGCTGATGGCTTACCGGTTACGCGGCGGCGGCGAAAACGGTACAGACTACCGCTTTGCCCACTTGTTTAACGCGGATGGTCAAACTGAACTGATAGGCCCAGATAGCGTTGTACTCACACCTCTCGCCACAGAGCGTGTAGCAGAAAGAGACATTCCTACCCGATGGCAGCTTACACTCCAAGACGCCAATCTTGAGCTCATCATAGAAGCACGACACCCCAACCGCTGGATGCCAACTACCGTGCCCTATTGGGAAGGGGATGTGGTGGTACGAAACACGCCAACCCAGGAACAGATCGGCGTGGGCTACTTGGAAATGACAGGGTATTAATCAAGGCCCGACAGCAGCATTGGCAGCCAACTGCTCGCAAGGGGTATCGCGCTATTCAAGAAATTTATCATATAAAAGTGGTAGCGCTGGCGGTTAGCCCCTCAGGCTGCTAGCCTGATCATTAGTAAAATAATCTTATATTCATGATATTTCTAAGCAATTTCACAGCAAAAAAAGATTCGTTTCAGTGATCTCACTGCTAATTAATGTGTAGAGTTTGCACTCATAAGAACTAGAATTAGTGCCTTAACCTGGGCAAATAAAAGCTACTCACATACGCAGGTATTTCAGATGGCCTCCCTCGCCCAGCACCAAAACCCTTCAGCTAATATAATTCGTTCGCTACTGAAGCATACGAATGAGCTGTCCGTTTACTCCAAAGACATGCCCTATGCTTTAACAGCAGAGGTGATAGAGCTAAACCTGAGCACTGGGCATATGGTGCTGGAGATCGAATATCTAGGTTCGGATATTGAGCGCTATTTTTATAATGGCAGCGTCAGCTTCGACCTAGAAGCACTGAAAGGCGCTCACGCCATAGAGCGCGAAACCTATAGCCTCAGCAACGTCGCTGCCAAACTACAGAAGTCGGATAGTACTCACTATCACCTGGAGTGCCAGCTTCCAGAATCGGTATTTGTCCAAGAAAATAGAGGCGCGGTTCGCATCCCTTTCATCCTTGGCATGCTAGCCCGTGTCAGCCTGGAAGTTTACTCAAATAATCTTAATGTGTCGGGTCGATTGCGTAACTTATCGATCGGTGGCTGTATGGTCGATATCGACCTGGCGGACAGCATAGCAATCGGGGTCAACCAGAAGATCCCCGGGGTGACTCTCGAATTTCCTAATGGAGAGAGTTTTTTTGCCGAGGGTAAAATCTGTCATATGCGCCCTTTTGGTAATCATGGCTATGCGGCGGTGGGCATTCAGTTTATTAACTTGTCGACGTCACAAGCCGAGACCTTATTTCAATTCGTTAATGAGTCCGAGAGAGAAGCTGCCTACCGCACAGGATCCAACGATAAGCTGACGTATCACTCTTCCCTTTTCATTCCTGGCCTAAAAGAGAAGAAAATTTTGCAGCGAGAAGCACAAGAGCGTGAAAAGCAAGGCCGCCAACCGCCGATGGAACGCGGAGTGATGGATGTCGCCCATCAGCTTCAAGTAGCGGTGATGTATATGAAAAACCGTGACTTGTTCCCTAGCGAGATTTTATACGATTGCGTCGATACGCTTCGCTATCTTGTCGAACAAGATCGCAAAGCGTTTCTGTATGCCCTGGCGTTCCTTAGAGAAGAACCAGACTGGGTCAGGCATGCTGTTCAGGTTGCAGGCCTGCTGGCCGACTTGCTCCTCTCTCGCGACCCGCACGACCCACAAGTGCGTGAAGCAATGCTGGGTGCCTTGCTACATACCGTTGGCAAGCCGCTGCTAATAAGCGAAAAATTGCCTTCACTCAAGGTAAATATGAACCCGGACCAGAAGTTAATTCTCAGCGGTCATGTGTCAGCTCTGCGCGAGAAGCTAAAAAAATTAGCCTGGGAGCCAAGCCCTATCTGCCGCGATGTCATTGAGAATGCTAATGAACGCCTAGATGGCTCTGGCTATCCAGCATCGAAGCAGGGTAATCAACTATCGAAGCTAATTCGGCTGATATCGGTCATCAAAGTAGTCAACAAGCTCTTACATTCGCGTAATGGCGAACCCGCGCACTCGCCACTTGATGCCTACCGCATTGTCAGTAACGCAGACGCGGCCTATGACAAGACAGTGTTAGTCGAGTACATCCAAGTGTACGGCCTTTATCCGATTGGCTGCTTGGCTAAATATTCGGGCAGCTTTCTTGCCTGGGTCATGGATGTCGACGCCAAAGGCATGCCAAATCAGGTTCACATCGTTAAAAACCTGCGTTTCCCAGAGACCAACATCAGTAGTGTTATCTCCCAAAGCGATATATCCCAGATTGGCAAGCTAGAAGGCATCGTCAATCCCTTTGATTACGGGGTGAAGGTAATCAAAATTTAACGGTACTGATCCATCCACCTTCGACGCGAGTTACTCGGTAAATGTCAGTATCTGTTCCAACAGAGCACGCTTACGCGGCAACAAACTCACTTCTAACCCTAGCGGCCGGAAAACGCGGTTCTTAACCTCTAGGGTGACATTATTTTTATCGCCTTCCAGATCCGACAAAGTTCGTCGACTAATGCCAACCAAGGCGGCATAACGAGTCTGGTTCAAACCCAGCACATCGCGGCGTAGCGCGCGCAATAGCGCTCCGTCGGTGATCTCCCCCGCATAGAAACGTTTCAGCAGAGCTACCAGGGCTTCTTCGCGATCATCAGAATAGCCTCGCTTCATAGCAACCCCCAACGTTTGAGTCGAGTATTGATAGTGCGTAGGCCTACTGCAGGCATATCAAGGATTCGGGGAGGAACCCCACGGTCAGCCAGACGTTCATCTACGCCCTTTAGTTTCAATGCAAGCGCACGAAGCTCCTCTATCACTCGCTCTGGCTCAACGATGTCTGACAGTGTGTCGGCAATCGCTAGCCAATCGTACTCCCCGCCCACTTCTAGGGGCGTTCCCCATTGCGTTGTTCGTGTCACCCCCTCGGGGTCAGCCTTCATAGGCGCAAAGTCATACACGGGGGCAAATCCAATGCCTTCGGGGCGCTTCAATAATGCCGTATTCCGGCCATGATTATCAGAGTTGCCGAAGGCGATATTCAACAAATCACGCTTAATCCATTCCAGAACAAACAAGTCGCTCTCGAACACGGCGCCTTGTTCTTGCACGCGATATTGAGCTCCCAGCAAGCTAATCAGCTGCCGAATTGTGTCACCGTGATGCAGAAAGGTGCCCGGCGCAGCACCTACTAAGGAGTAGACTGACTCCAGGCCATAGCGAACCCAAGTACCGTCGAGGTACTGCATATCAAAACGGGGTAACCACAGGGACGGGTAACGTTCCCCCTCCTCCAGACGCATTCGTTCAGTATCAATCGTGGCGACACCTAGCGATGCAAGCTCCTGATAATAATGATATTCAGCGCGCAAGATATCGCAATCGTCAGCGGAACGTTTACCGCGCGGAAATTTCACCAACATCGGTAGATCAGGTCGGTGGTTTTCATCCTGCCAAGTATCAATCCAAACGTGGTCGTCGTTCGTCATCCTGAGCAGCAATTTTGGCGCTTCACCGCCAGCCCCAGTGGCACCGCCACTAGCCGCCCCCATCTGCTGGGCGTACTCTAGAAAGTCCACCTGACGCTCTACAACGCTTTGCACGGGAAAGCGCCGTTCCTCTAAGGCTTTCTTTGCCGAGAGATCAGGCACTGATTCCTTGATACGTAAGTTACCGACCGGTGCGATAGTGCCACGCGCCAGTAATTCAGCATCCTGACGACCAACTGGCAAATCATGAAGCCCCA
Source organism: Halomonas bluephagenesis (assembly GCF_054790765.1). Classification (NCBI taxonomy): domain Bacteria; kingdom Pseudomonadati; phylum Pseudomonadota; class Gammaproteobacteria; order Oceanospirillales; family Halomonadaceae; genus Halomonas; species Halomonas bluephagenesis. Next base: position 3,984,134 of record NZ_CP133631.1, on the reverse strand, counting down.
GATAATCTACCCAAAAGCGGCGACTAGCTCCCGCCGGCATAATGTCTTCTAAGAAGCCGAACCAGTGTGGCGATTCGTGGGTCAGCATCAACTCGATAGGTAACCGCATACTGCAGGCGCGTAGATCGTCTTGAAATAGCCACTCAACGGCATAGTCAGTCGCATAACGCAGCCGAGACTCCCCACGAGTACCCTGCTCAGGGTTAGGCAACGACAATTCAGCCGCATCATGCCAAGCTTGATCAAAATGAACCTGTATCGTCAATTTCAAGAATCACCTATGCGCAGCAGAGTACTCAAAAATTCTTCTAATGATCATTTATGAGCAGTTTAGCGCACATAATTACCGCAAAAAAGAATTAATGAGCATTATAGCGCACAACTGATTTTCACCACGAGCGCCACATTGGAGCCTAATGTGAATATTACCCACTTAGAACATGTGTTTATCGCGCTGCTTATTCAAATGGCCCTGCTTCCTTTTGCTAACGCCAGAGTCACCGGTGCCATCGCGGTTGCGCTCTTGTTAGGGCGTGAGATTGCACAACATGAATACAGGCTTGGCGTTCAACGTGGTTGGGAATGGGGGGAAACATTACCGGTGGGCATGCTTGAAGGCGTCTGGCGTGGCTGGACGCTGGATTCGGTGTTAGACGTTGCTTTCCCTGCTCTGGCATGCACAGCGGTGGCCATTGCGATCAAGCTCATAAAGCCGAAACGGCTAAATTGCGAAAGCGAAACGTCTAGGAACGATAAAAGCCCCTGATTCATCAGGGGCTTTTCATAATGGGTATTGGGCACATCTATTTAACAAGCACTTTACCTATTACGCGAATCATGCAAAATTAATTAACCAACACCTTATATAAAAACGAAAAAAGGAAAGTACTATGCGCCGTACCCAAGCAGGAATAGCAACTGCGCTTACATCACTGCTGTTTGCCGTTCCGGCCTACTCCGATGACCCGCTTCGCCTCGCTGTTGATGTTCCCTTTGAGCCTTTTGAGTATCGCCTACCCGATGGCACCCTGACAGGCTTTGAAGTGGAACTGGGTGAAGAAGTATGTCGACGTATCGAGCGTGAGTGCGAATGGGTAGAACAAGGCTGGGATGGCATCATCCCCGGCTTATTGGCACGAAAATACGACGCCATCATGTCCTCAATGGCAATCACCGATGCACGACGCGAACAAGTGCTGTTCTCAGAACCCTACTACAGCAACCCTAGTGTATGGGTGACTCAGGAAGGCAACGAGGTCGACATTGAGGATCATGACGCCCTTGAAAGCCTATCAGTAGGCGTTCAGCGTGGCACCATCCGTGATGAGTACATTACCGACACCTATGGCGATCTCGTTGACGTACGGCGCTATGCAACGGGCGAAGATCTCGCAGTGGACATTAGAACAGGTCGCTTAGACGCAGCTTTTATGTATTACCCACTGGCACTGTCATCGCTCGAAGTTAACGCTGAAGGCAGTGGAATTGTCACCAGCTCGCCGCTAATCCGCGAGCCAAAGCACTATTTCGGGCACGGCGTAGCGGCAGCCTTCCACCCTCGTAACGAAGCCCTGGCGGAGCAGTTCAATGAGGCACTGCGAGAGATCAAACAAGACGGTACCTACGACGAGTTAATGAACAAATACGTCGACTACGACATCAAGATCTGAGCCTGCCACTATCTCGCCAACTATAACCCCAGGGATAACGCACTACGATTACCCCTGGGGTTACTGGGTATTGAGGCAACGGTCATCCTCTGGCAGCTGATTTCTTTTTTTGGGGCTTAGGCTTGAGCGGTTAATGCAACGCTTAAAGACGTTACATTTGCTAGCTTAATGGCAGTGGCGAGTGCCTTGCTTGGTATCTCTGTGCCAGCCATTACTGTCTGTACGCCCACCATGTTCGACAACATCCCCGCTATGAAAAACTGTGGCAGCTGATACGCTACCAACACTCAGGAACATGCCTACGCCTACTATCACTAGACCTACCAATACCATTTTCATGATCGATTCTCAGTAATTGCTAGCCAATTGCCAGCCCCATGAGATTAACATTTATGGTGTCTGAACAAAGCTGACTTAAGTCAAAAGCTTATTTAGTAAGCTAGGCCAGATAGCAACAAATACGAAGTTTAATCCCCCCCCTTTTCCGATTGAATCAATGCGGGAATGGCCGTTTGGATGTAGCTTGCCAAGCTGACAACTGCTTCCCATTAGCCCTTGAATGAATCGCCCCCTACTCAGTCAGTAATTGTGAACTTCTCTTTAGAGACGATTCCCATCAACTATTAACAGCAGAAAACAGCCAGAAGCAGTTGTTCGGATGCTCTTGATTTAACGCCACATTCAGTAGCTTGTCCGCTGCCATGTTTTGTTAAATTTCAATTAGGTTCAGAGCCATCGCCTGGCTTCCGTTATTACCGTTTCCATTCTTTTCTGACACCCCCTGTGGCGGCGGCTGCAAAGATATAGCGTCTCACTCACCGGATTGGGAAGTTGGCGAGCTTTAATATGCTCGGGCTTGTGAAATGCCTCAACCGCATGGGCCGGTAATACCGTAAAACCCAGCCCGATGCTGACAGGCTCCAGCATCAGCCCAATTTGGTTCGAGTATCCCTTCTTTGGAAATTGATGACTGTGCTGGAACTCAGGATAATTTTCACCAAGCAACAGGTTAGCGTGGTGACATCCATCAGTGTGGTCAATAAAACTGAGGGCCATCAAAGTCTCCCAATCAGGATCTTTAACGGTCTCAGGGGTCACCAATAACAGTGACTCTGCCGCGACAGACGTACAACTGACCTCGGCCAAGGTAGATTTTGACGTCATGAAGCCAATATCCACAGTGGATTCGGCGATGGCGGTTTCTACGTCGGAATTGGATGCAAGCGGTAATCGATTATGAGCTTTGGATACTTGCTCTGCAGTGCCAATAAGCGTGGATATAGATATAGCTTGAGTCCAACACTACCGGGAGACATCATACGAACCATCCCTTCGTAAGGCGAATCCTCTTGGACTGCTTGCTCTAGACTCAACAACGCTAGCAGAATGTTCTGTGCTTCAGTGTATAACCTATCGCCGGCATACGAGAGCGAGCATGTCGGACAGTTAGTGGAAGCCCAGAAGGTAATAACTAAAATTAATCAGATAGTTGTGCATGATGATATGTATTTATTATGCTTGTCTTTATAGTGGGGTGATTTTTTTAGATCATTAGGAAAGCTGGAAGGTAAACTTTGAATAGGCTGACATAAACTATGTGGGACAAATCAAATGACGATGTGTACCCTACCGTATCGAGCCTTCTTCAGCATTTTGTTTCTGATCAACGTTCTAGGCTTATTTATAGGGGACTTGGCTACCATCAGCATACACTTAGTCCGTCCATAGTTAGAGCCAAAATCTCTAGAAAACTAGAAGCTATCCATGGTGGAGACTCACAAACTTTCAAAGAGCTTACATACCTGCACTGGTTCGTAAATGCCTGTGATGATGCTGGGCTTCAAGTTGCTGGAGATAGTAGCGAGCTTAGGGGCTTCCTTAAGGAGCCAACAGGTCAATACAGCCAAGGCCGAAACGTTGATTTATTTAAATTCCCAAGTTTATGGCCTACAGATCAAGATTCGGTATTTCGTTTTCTGGCACAAGCCCAACATCACGGTGTACCTACGCGGCTTTTAGATTGGACTAGCTCTCCTTTGGTTGCTTGCTACTTCGCTGTCTCTCAGGCTTTAAACGAACGAGCCAAACAAGGCGACAAAGCAGACCTGTCAAACTGGATGGTGAGCATTGTTGAGCTTGACTGCAATGCAGCAGGTTCCTTTGAGGACACGTTCAGAATCAGAAAAGCTCCTGGCTCAACCAGTAAGAACCTTGCAGCCCAAAAGGGCATGTTCACGTTCATAAAAGGGTTTGAATTAGATAGCCTCGATATAAATAACCACGAATTATCCCGTACTTATCTTAAACGGCATCTTCTCCCTCTTTCAGAAGCAAAGGCATTGATGCAGCATCTTGAAAGATTGGGAGTAACAATTGCGACCCTTTTTCCTGGCTATGATGGTGCGGCGAAACACGCGACTGTAGCCATGATGCTTGACGATTTAGACCATGAGATCAGGGATGGGATCGAGCCTCAAGGGTAGCTATCAGGAAAGCTGCCATTGTCCCAGCGAGGTTAACAGCCAATTCAGCATGTCGAGGTTTCGGTTTGATCGGACGGGAGCCTTGGCCGTGGGCGTCTCCAACTTTGTTACGCAACTCTCCAAGACCAGTCACGATATTGGAACAACCACCAAGGATACGCTTGAAGGTTTCTTCCATGTGTTGTTCTGGCGACAGGTTAAGTGTAAAGGATGCTTTTCGGTACAAGGCGGGAAGATCATCGCTTTTACCCGTGTACTCCTGACCTTCAACTTGCTCAATGACGTGCTTGCAGACACTCTCAACCAAGGTTTTTGCCATGGTGATAGCGCCTTCAAAGTCTGAAGTTCTTCGATCCAAAGTTTTCTGCCACGCAGCATGAACATGGGTGGAATCGAACTTCTCCAGGGTTTCCCCGATAGCTGAATCTGAAGGTGACCCACACCTCTTCTAACTTGTCTAGAAGCGGCCTAAATTCACTCCAGATGTATTGTCTTCGCGGTTCGTACTGGTTGTTTTTTTGATAAAGGCCCAGAACTGACTCGGTGACCGACAGGTCTTCACCATCTGTGGTACAAGCTGCGCTATACCAGCATCGGACAATAGATTTGTTTGAATCGTGCCATAATCGAACTCAGAGATAGCACCGCCTGTTGCGCAGTCCACCATCATGTTCTGCATTGATTCAGCTTGTTCTAACAGAAACTGTCTATCCATACATTTTTTCCTTCAAACTTCTATGTTCATCTCACTAATTCTGAAGACCAAACAGTCTCTGCCTTAGGCAAGCAAAATAATAGTAGGTAGGAGTTAAGGCTAACCAGCCCCTGCTGCAAGACCTGTTAGTGCTGGGACGAACGGCGCAATAATCGTCATAATATCCGCGCTCTTACTGATGAACAGCCCCAGCTTCTCACTCAAATTCTTACTGTCATGCTGCGAAGCTTGCATATCACTGACAAGAGACAGCAGATCATCTAAACGTTGCAGGTCAGTGACGTTGGAACGAAGCTCACTCTTCAAGTCCTCAAACAATGATTCGCCAGCCTCTACAGTGACGTTTACGGAGTTGTCAGTAGAGTTCTGGTGAAGCGAGCATGCCCACCGTAGACGTTGTAAGTGATTTGCGCTGGTGCTTCCTGCCGTACAATATCCCGAACAACACTTTCGCCTCGTACGACCACCTTGCCCTCGCGAGTTACTTCTACCTGGAAGTGAGGGGGAATACCTGCCCCATACCTTGATAGAAGTTAGGCTCATCCACTACACAGCGTTCTGGCTTACTGAAGGGCATTTCCCTGATTAAGACATCACCTGGCTCTAGAGGATGCTCGGCTGCTAGATGGATTTTACGTCCTTTCTGGACAGAAGCTTTCACTGGCCCAAGAGTTTCGCCACTCGGTTTCTCAATCGATACTTTGTCACGGTACAGATTATCAAGTCCCATACTCACCTCTACCTAATTCTAGTGAGAGGCATCAAGTGTAAAGCATCGTTACATGCAGTACATCAATAATAAAGGGTCAAAGATTGCGGCTGAAAGGATGTGGTAAACACATGTGGTAAATAAGCAAAAAAGCATGTTCCATAAGCTATTAAAAAGCCAATAAAACATGCATTTAGATATGCAGTGACAGAGGGAAAGTCCGCCAACGGTATTTTAAATTCAATAACTTATTATGTGGTTTTATTTTTTACCCAACATCCCACCCAACATAAATACAGGCGCTTGTGTGCGCTTCGATGCGACACTATGCAAGGCTTTTTGGTGGTGTCAGCTTGCTGGCGCTTGATGGGTAAGATCGTGGAAGTTAACACCTGTGGCTTTAATCACCGCGGTCATAGTTCGAAGTGTTGGATTGCCTTTGGGGGATAAAGCCCGGTAAAGGCTTTCGCGTGATACTTTGGCACGCTCTGCTACCAGCGCCATTCCGCCTTGAGCTTCAACGACATGACGCAGCGCCATTAGGAAGGCTGACTCTCCCCCCTCTTCGTCCAGCTCATCAAACGCTGTTCGCAGGTAGTCCAGAGCCATACTGGGGTCAGTGCGCAGCATCTCAATAACTGCTTCATCATGACTTTTCATGACGTATTCTCCTTTTGTGGTCGGCCAAAAACGCTTTTGCCTGTTCGATGTCAGACTGCTGACGCTGTTTGGTACCACCTATTAACAACATTACCAAGCGCGCCCCTACCTTGGCGTAGTAAACGCGGTAGCCAGGGCCATAGGTAATGCGTAGCTCCCATACTCCATCACCTACTGTCTTGGTGTCGCCTGCATTACCCGCTGCCAGCCTGTTAAGGCGTGTTAGTACCCGCATAGCGGCTTGACGATCTTTAGCCTTAGTAGCATCCAGCCAAGCTTGAAAAGGGTCATAGCCATCAGCGGTAAGGTAGTGGGTAAGTTCAGTCATATGGCTATTGTAGCTTAAAAGCTACAAATTAAAAGAGATAGCGTGACTTTAAGCGATTGAAAAAAACTCAAGCGACAATGGCCTTTTTTACCAACGAATTCTTAGTAGCTGATTTTTCAATTTCGCGGGTATGAGAATTTCATTGGAGGGACGGTGTCCGTTCAAGTGAACTGTGGAGGGATTGGAATAGCCCCTACCCTCTCAAGTTACCGGTGCAATAGTGGGAAATGAGCGCGCCGAGCGGGCGAAACAAGCTCGTATCGCCAAGCTGCGCGAACGTATTAACGTGGAAATCTGGAGCTTTCTGGATACCGCTGTAGGGCTCGATTCAAGCGGCCTTGCAGACCTTCACGATGCCGTCGTGGCCATCGACGTAGACGGCTACTTTGATGTGACTGCGGAAGCCGAAGACGCCAAAGCCGAAGTGCTAAAGCGCATCAGCGAACAACACGGACAAACGTTGGAACGTGAACGGCTTGCGGCAGAGCAAGCCCAGGTGGAAGCAGATCGTAAGCGCCTGCGTGAAGAAGAAGAGAAGCGCGCAGCTGATCAACGTGAGCTTGAAGAATTGCGCCGTGAGAAAGCTGAACGCGAAGCGGCAGAGAAGCGTAAGGCTCAACCAGAGCCAGAGCCAGCGCCTGAACCTGAGCCAATGCCCGCCGCTGCTGAGCATAAGCCGCTGAACACTAGCCGCTTGAGTGCCGCCGCTGACTCCTTCACCAAGGCCACGGTACCGGCTCCAAAACCTGAAACAGTCACCATCAGCCGCGGCGAGTATGACCAGCTGCTAGCCGACCAAGCCAAGCTACACGCCTTGGAAGCCATGGGCGTCGATAACTGGTCTGGCTATTCCGCTGCGATGGATCAACTAGCCGCCTAACCGATTAATACTTCCCACCATCAGGGGCCGCAAGGCCCCTTTTCTTTGGAGCCTACTATGAACCCTGTTCTTTTCTTCGACACTGAAACCACTGGTCTTCCTGACTGGAAATCTCCCAGCGAAAGCGAACACCAACCGCACCTGGTGCAACTAGCCGCCATTCTGGCTGACACCGATGCACGTAAGGAAATCGCCACACTAGATTTGATCATTGCTCCTGACGGCTGGGAAATTCCTACCGAGGTATCTGATATTCACGGCATCACACATGAGCATGCTGCCGCTGTCGGTGTAGATGAATCACTAGCCCTCAACCTCTTCTTTCAGCTTTGGGGCCGGTACCCACGGGTCGCTCACAACCGCACCTTTGATCAGCGCATTATCCGCATCGCCGCCAAACGCTATATGAGCGAAGGCGACGCAGAGGCGTGGGCCGATAAAGAAGAGTTTGCCGACACTATGCTTCTGGCCAAACCCATTATGCAGATGCCACCCAAAGGCCGGTATGGCTACAAGTCACCAAAGCTATCTGAAGCCTACGAGTTCTTCACCGGTAAGCAGTTGGAAAATGCGCACAGCGCTATGGCCGATACCCGCGCCTGCATGGAGGTTTACTGGCACCTGCTCGATCACGAAGCGAAAGCCGCTTAACTCATTCCCCACCCTTGGGCCTCTGGCCCTACTCACCACACCTCAATGAGGTAACTCGCAATGTCTCATCCCACCGATGTGACCAGGTTCCTTGAAGACCTGGACGGCGGCGTATTGGCTGAACGCCTGGGTAAAGTCCTTAGCCATGCAGCAGCAGCCGCAACGGACAACCCAAAGAAGAAAGGCAAGGTTTCGATAGATCTCACTATCGAGAATATCGGATCCGGCGCCCGGGTCGGCGTTACTCATAAGCTGGCCTTCAAGATCCCGACCGAGCACGGCACGCAGTCGGAAGAACACACCACCGAAACGGTCATGTGTGTGAACACGGGCGGCGAAATGACGCTGGAGCCCAAGAACCAGTTCGACATGCTTGGCCACCCGCATCGTAAAGGCACCATTCAACAACAAGGAGAACAGCACTAATGTCATTGACCAAAGAAGCCCTGCAGCACATTGAAGCCAGCCACAAAACTGGCACCGAAGCCGCCGAAGGTCACGCGTTGATCGTCGGTGATAATTTCAAACTGGTGGATATGGAGAAGTACCAAGACCAGCGCCGCCGCTTTCGTGGGCAATTCAGAACCAAAGGGCTGAAAGATTTTATTTCCTACGTGGCGGGCCGCAAGAGCGAAGCGCCCGTATTCATCGACCGCGACGCTATGGCGGCATGCTCATATCTGGATATCGGCATTCCAGAGCGCCCTGGCCACTGCGATCATTCCGCCACCCTGAACCTACCCAAAACGCCAGAGTTCACAGCTTACCTGCACGCCGACGGCAGCACCTTCGATCAGGAGGAAATGGTCGAGCTGGTAGAAGATTGGGGCCATCTATTGGAGTTTGAAAACAGCAAAGGCGAACCTCTGGAGCGTACCAAGGTAATTCACGCTTTCCGGAAAGTCAGCCTAGAAGATCTCACCAACATTGAGAGCGAAAAGCAAGAGCATTCCAGCCGAGTTGGCGTCATGAACAGCGTCACCGTAAAGAACGCCGAACGCTTGCCTGCCGTTATCTACTGGAAGCTAACACCCTACGAGGGCTTAACAGAGCGCACACTGGCGATGCGCGTTTCCAGCAAGACCAAAGGCGGGCCATCGTTTGGGTTGCGCGCTATCGCGCTGGATGCCGCCAAAGAAGAGATCGCCGCCGAGTTCGCTGCACTAGTCACTGACGGCCTGCCGGAAAGCGAGTGCCTACTGGGTACCTTTCAGCCTTAACGGAAGCACCCAACCACACAGGGCCTTCGGGCCCTTTTCATTTGGAGGTCACATGGCCCGAGGCATTAACAAAGTCATATTGATTGGCAACCTGGGCCAAGACCCAGAAGTACGCTTCACTAAAGGCAGCACCGCCGTCGCCAATCTCAACATTGCCACCAGTGACAGCTGGATGGATCGCAATAGCGGCCAACGCCAAGAGCGAACCGAGTGGCATCGCGTCATCTTGTTCAAGAAAACGGCAGAAATTGCCCAGCAGTATTTGAAAAAAGGCTCAAAGGTCTATATCGAAGGCCGACTGCAGACACGCAAATGGCAAGACCAAAGCGGGCAAGATCGCTACACCACGGAAGTCGTCGCTAACGATATGCAAATGCTGGATGGCGTCGGGCAGCAGCAAGCGCCACAACAAAGCGGGTACCAGCAACCGCCTCAGAATCAGCAGCGCAGTGGCTATCAACAGCCGCCGCCGAATAACTCAGGCTATGGCGCTCCACTGCAGTCCCAGGGCCAACACCCACCGCAACATAACCAGCAACAGGCATACGGCGCTCCCAACTCTGCGCAGTACGACGACTTTGACGACGAAATACCTTTTAACTGACGCCTTATCGGGGCGCTCAAATACCGAATACACACATCGCGCCTAACCGCTTGCACATCGGTTCGGGAGGCGCGTGGTTTATTTGTACCAATAAGCCAGTGCAGCGGAGATATGCCGCCCCTCCTTAGCTCTAACCTGCAACTGCTGGCATGGGGTCAGCCTGCGCGGGCCGAGCTGACTGTTAATCAGTAGGCATAGGCAAAGCCGTAAGCCCCACGATACGGGGCCTTTCAAATTTAGGAGGCATCTATGAATGAGCGACTGAAAGAGTTAGCAGAACGGCTGACAGAGCCAGGCAGCAAATGCCAGCACCTCAGCATGTCTGAGGTGCACGAACTTAGCGAGGCAGTGCTAGAGCTGCTTGAGAATCCCGCCATCATTGACACCAAGCAAGTGTTTGCCGTCATCCAAAACGCCGATGGTACAGAAGGACGTGGGCCAAATTATGTGATGGCGGTATGCGAAGCTGAATCAACAGCTCGCCGCTTGGGTAAAGGCAAAGACGTTCAAGGCTCTGATTGCGGCATTGTGCCGACAGTAGCTATTCGGATCGGCAACCAAGCCTATGCCACCCCCTGCTCTTGGCTGGCACCGTGCCGGATTTATGAACCTAACGCCGAAGACAGAGCGGCAGAAAGGGAGCTACAGCATCAGCGGGCTGCGGAAAAGAAAAAGCATGACGCACTGGGGCGCGCTAAGGCGGCGGGCCTGAGTGATGAGGACATTAAGGCGTTGAGTAGTAATGATTAACTTCTGAAGCTGCTTTAGGGATGGAGCCGAGCATCGCACCCAAACTGGCCCAACCGACGTTTGCTGATACTTCACAAAATGTAGCAATTGTGATGCCGAAATTTTTAAGCATGACGGTACCCTCCTCATCGGGATGTTTGCCCGAACCAGTGTTGCTTAGTAGCCAATTTTTAACCAAGTGGAGCAAGAAGCAGATAAAAATCAGCAAGAGGAAAGGCCAAGGACAAGTGGAGATAAGACCCACCCACATCCCTAAAGCAGCTAAACCCATATTACCACAATATTTCGCAAATATCAATACACGCCCCAAATGTCAATAACTTTTTTTCATATTCAAGACAAATATTAATCGAGATAAGTGTATGAAACTTCGAAATATTAAGCATTTTCACCTATTCTGCGGCCTCGGTGGCGGCGCTCTGTGCTTCAACCGAGGCTATGCCCGTGCTGGCAACATCGAAGCCAAATTCCAATGTCTGAGCGGTATCGTCGCTTTACCTAAAATCAAAGCAACTTGGTCGATGGTGGCCTAGGAGAGACATGACCTATTACCCAAAGCCCACGCAGAGTGCATCTCCTGCCGACATGTTATCGCCGACTGTGGCAACCTAACCTTTTCCACCATGCCCATACTGAGCAAAAGCAAACACCTCATTATCGTCAGCTGCACGGAGTACCTAGATGCTCGATCTGCTCCCGAACGCCAAGCGGATAGTCGTGATAGTCTGCAAACGGCGGTCTATCCCTAACACACCGCAATGGCGATTATCAACGCACCTGTTTAAGCATTACACTCTAGCCTTAGACCGCACTATTGTATAAACAGAGTCCCCGCATGAGTAAGTGACTCCATTGGGAGACGATGTACGGCTAACGGGTAAAAGGTCGTGATGGGGCTTAGCGTTCTTATTCAAAAAGGAGTTAACTATCTCATCACCAGTTAATTGTGCATAACTAGCCGTTAGACAGCGCATCATTTCATCAAGCTTTCTTACACCTACAGTTCCAGCTTTTATGGTTCTAGCAAATACTCTTTGAGTCCCATCGTAGGTTTCGATGTCATAGTCGATAAGCATCTACATACTTCTCCATAGACTTTAAAAAACATTATCAATATTACCGCCTGCTGGCGGTTTTTTTGTGCCCGCAGGCCCTGCTTGGGCCTCGCTGTCCACCAAGGGAGACGCCATCATGGACCTGTTATTAACGCTAGGTGAGATAGAGACACTAACTGGCCGCAAGCGAACCAAGGAGCAATGCGCCTCGCTTGATGCCATGGGGGGGCGCTGGAAGGTTAATGCCAGTGGCGCACTTATTGTAGGCCGTCGGCATGTTGAGCAAGTGCTTTGCGGCGAAGATCTCAGTCAGGCGCCAGAAACCAAACGACCTAATTTTGAGGCCTTACACGCATGACGCAGGAAAACCCAGGCATCCCCAGGGTGTATTGGAAAAGTGGCGCATGGCGCTATAAATGCAACGCCCGCCAGAAAGCACTGGTGGGCAAAAGCTGGATACGACTAGGAGAAACTGCCAAGGAAGCTCAAGCCGCGTACGAACAGTGGCAAGAGCGGCTATTCCCCAAGGCAGGCATGGGCCGCATATTCGAACGCTATGAAGCTGAGATCATCCCCGCTAAACCAGCAGAGGCAACACGGCGTTCCAACCTGCAGGAGCTTAAAAAGCTGCGCGCCGTGTTTGCCGATTGTGAGCCAGGCGATATAACGGTTCACGACATTTATCGCTATATGGACGCCCGCGGCGTTCAGTCTAAAACGCAGGCCAACCATGAGCTGGCATTGCTCAAGCACATATTTAGGTACGCCCAGCGCTGGGGAATTGTCGAACACAACCCCGCCGATCCAGTAACCAAGTTTAAACTAAAGCCACGTGACCGCTATATCACCCACGCAGAGTTTAGCCGCTTCCTGAAATTCACTTCCCCGTGGGTACGCCGGTACGCCCTACTGAAATACAAAACCGGCTTACGCCAACGCGATCTTCTCACTCTTCGTCTGGATCAGCTTACACCGGACGGCATCGTTTTACGCAGCAGTAAGGCAGGTAAGCAGGCGCTGATACCGTGGGACGATGAGCTGAGGCGATTAGTGCAGGAGATAAAGGCCGACAATCTAGGCCGTGGCAAGCAAGGCCCCACGCTGTTCTGCAAGCGGGACGGTATGCCCTACAACAAGGATAAGTTTCACAGTCGCTGGCAATACGGAATGCGGAAGGCGATGCATGAAGGTCACGTCGAGCGATTTACCGAGCATGACATCCGCGCCAAGCACGCGACCGATGCGGATGACCAAGGCTATGACGCAATGACCAACTTACAGCACAGCGACCGTCGAACGACTGAGGTCTATCTGCGCGCAAAGCGGGTGCTGACAGTAAATACGTTAGGAGCGGAAGAGTTCTTAGAAGACTAGACATTCGTCTATTGTGCACTGGTCTAGCGAAAGCAGTATAACGGTAGGTGTTCCCCTCGTTATATTTTCGCCCTTTTTTGATGCCTAGAAACAAAAAAAGGAACCAGCTAAGTAGCTGATTCCCTTAATGTTTTGGCGGAGGGACAGGGACTATCCGATTCTTCATTTAAACCGTTGAAATACTTGATATACGTTGATTTTCTGCTAATTTGGGACAAATTACTGGGACAAATTAGCAGGAATCATATGGCAGACAATCTCATACTGAAAGGCTCAACCTGGCACGTTCGCCTTGAACTGCCTACCGATGTACGACATGCATTCGGAAACCGTCGGAAGCTAACGAAATCCTTGAAGACTGGAAACAAAGCAGAAGCACACCTCCGCAAGCTTACAATCTTGTCTGAATGGAAGTCTCGCATAAGGATGGCAAGACAAGGTGTTGAACAGGATGATTTTGAGAATGAGCTGCATTCATATCACTCGGGTGGGATGGGGCTCAAAAAAATATATAAAGACATCCTTATGAACCACATTTATGGCCATTCTGATTTTACAAAAAAAATTGTCAGAAATAACAATCAGTTAAATAAAAAGCATATAGCTTATATCTTCGAAAATGATGAAGATGGACTAAAAAAATGGAATGACAAGCTAGACGATATAGAGAATCGCTTTCCTGAAGATAGTCGAGCAAGTGCTGAGCTTGTCCTTGAATATCAGCAGATTAGCCAAGATATTCGCAACCTTATAGAATACTGGGGCTTGAAAGATAAAGGTTTCAGTGAAACACAGGCCAACGAGTTGATTAAAATGATAAATAATCCAGAAGATTTTAAACCAAAATCACCTTTTACCTCTCAACGACTTGAAGCTTTCCAAAAGCATCAAGTCGAAATCAAGGAGCTAGCTCCGAAAACCGTTGATACTTTCATCTCTAAGTTGAAAGTGCTTAAAAATTATCTCGAAAGCAATGGTCTTGAATTGTCGTTCGACAGCTACCAGCAGTTTCTAGATAGCTTGAATGTAAGCACAAAAACGAAGAAAAACCACATCCATGCAGGCTCAAGCTTCCACAAATGGGCTTCAAAATACGACAAAGACTATAAAAGCCGATATGACACAAGAGACAACCCGTTCTTGGGTCATGAAATGCCAAACGATAAGAAGAAAGGCAAGAAGAAGGAAGAGAAACGACTAGCCTTCAAAACTGAAGAAGTGAAAAAACTGTATGAGTTCGCTATATCCAAGCAAAAGCATCATGTGGCTTATGCTATCAAAATAGCGGGCTTAACGGGCTGTCGTATCGAAGAGGTATGTAGGCTCAAGAAAAGTCATATCGTCGCTGAAAACGGCATTCAGAGCTTATATGTCGAGGAAGGCAAGACAGATGCGAGCATTAGAAAAATTCCGATTCATTCAAGCTTGAAACCGCTTGTTGAACAGTTGGTGAAAAATGCCGATTCCGATGGCTATTTAATACACACATCGGGCGGGAATAAATATGGCATCCGCTCCGACTCAATAAGCAAGGCTTTTGGTCGTATCAAGAGAGAGCTCGGCTATGATGCTCGCTATGTATTTCACAGCATCCGCAAAACAGTTATAACTGCACTGCAACACAACGATGTTAAGCCTCTCGTTATCGCTTCTATTGTCGGGCACGAAACCGGGACTGTCACTTTCGATATATACAGCGAAGGAGCAAGTGCCAAACAGAAATTAGAGGCAATTAAAACTCTACCAGACATTTAAATCTAACTATATGTTATAATGTAGTTATTGAAGTTGGATTGAAGCCAGCATATCGTTCCGTCCCCTGCGGGGACTCCACTGCTGGTGAGGGGGCAAGCCCCCTTCAATCCCCCAAATCAACACCGGAATAAAAACAATAAAAGGAGATATAACATGGATGTTATTGAAGAAAACGAAAAGCAACTAAAGCGAACCATTGAAATGAAGGTTCGTGTAAATGATATTGAGTATAAAAAAATTAAGGAATTGGCTTACCTATACGGCAAGCCTATGGCTGACATTTTCAGGGAGTCAGCCTTATCTAGTTCCAAATCACATAAAGGTGGTCGCAAAACTCAACGAGCAGATCCTTCTTTAATAAGAGGTATAGCAAGAATAGGCAACAACTTAAACCAAATTGCTAAACAAGTTAATAGCACAGCCAAGGCTGGTGATGCTATTAACATATTAGAACTAATCGATGTGCTTCACAATATCAGAGCAGAGACAGGAGAACTGAAAGAAAAGCATAGGGAGGCACACAATGATAGTTAAGTTTAGAAAAGAAAAGCGAGGATTGCCTAAAAACCCACTTAGAGCCGCGAAAGGGGCAACAGGCTACCTGTTAGGCAACAAAGACCACAAAGGCCGTGAGAGAGGCTTTCAGCCCGTTCTATTAAATGGTTCGCCTGACGAATTCGAGCAGATTGTTGGGTATGGCAATCATGCAGGAAAATACACCAGTGGCGGACTGTATTTTGAAGAAAGTAGAAAGGACTTAATAGAGAGATTTGGCAGTGAAACAGAAGTCAACAAAAAGCTTCAAGAAGTGATGGATGGCTTTGAAGAAACTTTATTTCCGGGTTTAGATAAAGACCAATATTGTGGTGTATGGATTTTACACGAAGACAAAGAAAACATAGAACTTAACTTCCTGTTCGCCAAAGAAGAGCTTAGGAGTGGAAAAGGATTAACCCCTTATTTTCATGGGGCTGATTTAAAACGTGTTAATGCTTGGAAAGATATTGTCAACTTCGAAAATGGATTTTCAGACCCCACTCTTCCAGATAAAAAAAGAAGCTTTACACCGGAGTTTTTTAGTGCCTATAAGCCAGTTGATGAAGCAAGCCCTGAGCATAATAGGAGGCATTTAAAACAAGCTTTGACTGAAAACCTTGTGCAGTGTGTAGAAGATGGGCTATGTAAAAACAGGAATGATGTTATAGAGCTTCTAAACAAGGCAGAATACAAAGTCTCAAGAACCACTAAAAAGTCTATTTCTGTAATCAACCCTGAAACACACAAGCCCGTAAGGCTTACAGGTTCGATATGAATCGCCCCGGATATTTTAGACACCCGTTAGGCTCTTAAAGTAACGCCTTTCATAATCAACCGGTGACAAGTTATCACTTGTGCCGTGTCGGCGCTTTGGGTTGTAAAACATTTCAATGTAATTGAACACGTCACGTCTAGCCGCTTCGCGTGTTGAATAAATCTGTCGCTTGATTCGCTCCCGCTTGAGAAGTTGAAAGAAGCTTTCAGCAACGGCGTTGTCATGACAGTTACCACGTCGGCTCATACTGCCTACCAAGCAATTCGCTTTCAGAAAGCTTTGCCAGTCTCCACTGCTAAACTGGCTCCCTTGATCCGAATGCACCATCACCGTTCCTTGTGGCTTGCGTCGCCAGACTGCTGATAACAAAGCATCCAGTGCCAACTCCGTAGTCATGCGAGACTTCATCGACCAGCCAATCACTTGACGGGAAAACAGGTCGATAACTACCGATAGGTAAAGCCAGCCTTCGTAAGTGCGGATGTACGTGATGTCCGTCACCCAAGCAATATTTGGCGCTGTTACTTCAAACTGACGGTCTAAATGGTTAGGGGATACGGCAGTCGGTTTCCCATCGCCATAGCCGCCAGGGCGTCGTCGATAGCCCGTCTGAGAGCGTAAACCTTCCCTATTCATAAGACGCGCCACACGGTGCTTCCCACAAGCTTCGCCAGCTTCACGCAAGTCCTGGTAGACCTTGCGATAGCCATATACACCGCCGCTTTCAAGCCAGGAGTGCTTGATCAATCCCAGCAAGCGCTCATCTTCCCGCGCTCGATTAGAGAGCGCTTTTTTACACCATGCGTAGTAACCGCTGGGGTGCACTGCCATCATCTGACACAAGCGACGTACCGAATATTGGCTCGAATAATTTTGAATAAACGCGTACCTCAGTCGGACTCCCTGGCGAAGTACGCGGTGGCCTTTTTTAATATGTCTCGCTCTTCTAATACGCGTTTGAGTTCGGCCTTCAAACGACGGTTTTCAGCTTGGAGATCATCATCCTCTTGCCGTTGTTCTACCGGCTTATCGTATCGCTTAATCCAGTTGTACAGGCTGTGACCTGACACGCCTAGCCGCTCAGCGACCTCGGCCACGCGATGGCCGCGCTCTACCACTTGTTTGACGGCTTCGATTTTGAATTCTTCAGTGTAGCGGGGATGGCTCATGGTTCCTCCTAGATACCTTTAGTATAGGGCCTGGAGGTGTCTATGAAACCTGGGGCGATTCAATATTTGAAGAAGGAACAGATTACAAACACTTTTCAAGCGAAGATTACAGAAACGAGCTTATGAAGCGATATGAAGAAGAACGGGTTCAAAAAATAAACAAGAAAAAAGAAACATACAAAGAGCACATGAAATATAAAAAAGAAAAGTTGATGGATAAATACAATAAGGAGAATTGCAATGGAACAGCACATCAAAGAAATGATTTCAAACTTTATGACGAATCAAGAAGCGAGAATGACAAAGCTAGAACAAGAGAACAAACTTCTGAAAGACGAGATATTGAGAGAGAGGAAACATTCAGAGCAACTAGCAATAGCCTACGAGAACAAGCTGAGCGACGTCAGGATAGCAGTATCAAAAGATTTAAACGAAATGTCGATCAGTTTAGAAGCACATCTAACCCACTCGGGCGAATTATTGAGCGAGTTAGAGAGATTAACAACTCGCTTAAAATAAAAAACAAAAAGAAAAGCCCAAAAAACGACCAAGGCTATTCAATGTGAAAGGGGCATTATTCGCCCCCTATATTAAGCATTTCTTCTTTCAATAACTCATTCTTGCTTTCAAAAATGGCTTGCTTTTTGTAATACACGAAGCCATCCCCTTCCACCTTTAACACAATACCGCCTTCAACAACCCTGGCGGTATCGCTTGGTTTTTCACTGAACAAATCACAGAGCATATTTTCCATATCGTCCCCTATGCTGCTTTGTTTTTCTCAGGTGGATTTAAGTATTCATCATCAACTTCAAAAGGATTTATTCTGAAATTATCAAACCCACCAAGATGGTTTAGGTCATATATAACTTTACTGTGAATATGCACATCCTTCTTCCACAGAATTCGAGGTGATATAAATATTTTCTCAAATGCACTTCCAGACTTTGTAAAATCGATAATATGGAGTTCTTTTAGCTTTTTGAATGACTTTGATACTGCTGTCGCATCAAGAGCCAATTCTTCAGCTATTGCCTTTTGTGTTTTTTTGACTCTATTCATATTAACAACATTATGTTTTGAAACCCTATCTGTTAAGTAATTATATATGGCATTATCGGTATTATTGATAAGGCGAGTTTTTAAGAACAACACCTCTTTCTCTATACTTTTTTGCTCATTTAAATTATTTGATAATTTCTTCTTTTCTTTTAAATTAAGTATTTTTTTTCTTATTCTTGTTTCGTATTTTTGTAGCCCCATACTGAATCCTCCTTTGTTTTGTCCATAAAGGAAAAAGCCACTATAAAACCCACCTAGCTTGCTTTCCCCATTAACTTCATTATTGTCTTTTTCTTCTTTTATGTTATAATCATCCATGCAAGGTTTTCCTTATTAAAATGTAGTAAGTTCAAAGCACTCCCACCAAGAGTGCTTTTTTATTATATCACAAAAAACAAAACTTGTAAGGTTTACAAGTAATATTGTAAACCTTACAAGTCATGAAACCCATATTTCTTGCTAAACTACTTGAAGAATGGCTTTTTTTTAAAACGACCTATTTATATAGTCTTCTATGAACCATTTTTTTATTGAAAACCACACCCAGCCTGCTCTCGCAGGCATTTCTTTGTTTTCTACCCTACCGCCCTTACGGGCTCTCATTCGCTTCGCTCACTCACAGCTATTGAGAAAGGGAGTATCAGCTTCTTTAATAAGTGAAAAATGAATAAGGTGACTCACATGCCAAGCACTCGTCGCACAGCTTCGTCTAACTCTTCCCCTGAGGGAAGGCTTGCTCCTGTAATAAACCGCTCAGAAAACTCGCTAAGCTCAAAACGAATGTTTCTATTTAGCAATATCTCCCTTTGCTGACCATGAGGCACAGGATCAGATAAAGAATAAGTATGCACAGTCATAACTTCGGGTGATTTATAATTCACTAAGGGTATATCTTCCCCAATGATATCTTCAAACTTTTTATAAACAATATCAGGCACAATAAAGTATAGTCCTGAAGGCACTAGCTTGGAATTAGAGTATACAACCCCTTTTCGAATAAGCTGGGGAATTAGTCGCTTATGCACGTTTGCCCAGTTTAGTCCGTGCTCTGAGCGAGGTATGTCACCACTAAAGGAGGTATTCAGATTTTTATAGGTATGCCAGGAATCTCTATAGTTTCCTGTAATGTCGATGCTTTGAACTTCCACACCAACATATTGCTGTAATTTACCATTTTTTACTTTTGCCAGGACCCAATCCATTGATAGTTTCCTAGCTAGTTTTACTTCTTTTCCTGACGACATTCCTAATGCAACAATGTATTCTTTTCCGTCACTTCTCTTAGGTATATATTCGTTGAAAGTTATAAAATCAAAATCATGGCCAAAAGCATCTACAGCTATTCTTTTAAGTGAAGAGTAGTTATTTTCATACAAGCGATTTGGGCAAATTATACAGTCACCATATGGAGAAGTTACACTACAGGTTCCATAAACAATGCTCTTGTCATGATTTGCTTTTGTGCATTTTGATTGTGTAAAAGGGCAAGCTTCCAAGTTCCAAAGGGACCTTGCTTCCGTACTTAAATCATCCGGGGCATAGCCGAATATTTCTATAAGATCTTTATTTGGCCTGTTTACCACTATATGCTCTCCTGAATCATTTTTCTAATCTCTCCCCCAATAGCCCTAGCCATTAGCGGAGGAACAGCATTTCCTACCTGTTCATATTGCTCTTGTAAACTTCCTAGAAAACTGTAGTCATCAGGAAAAGACTGGATACGTGCAGCCTCTCTAACAGAAATAACTCGATCTTGAATTGGGTGGAAAAAACTTCCCCAATGTGGGTCGCATTTAGTTAGTATCGTTGAACAAAGCGAGTCAGGTGAGAGCCTGCCATATCTCTTGGTATGGTCACTACGTCGAGCTCTCTGTAAGCCTTTTGGCAACATATCGAACGGAATATCTCGCCAACTCCCTCCTTGAGGAATGTGCTTCAAACGTTCTAAATTGACTGGACCGAGGCCATTACAACTATGGTTAGTTACTTTATCTGAGTTTTTCCTCAAGTATTTCTGATACTCACCCTGAGGGGGTGCTTCATAATTCATTAAAGTATTAACTGATCCGCTTTCTATGGGTGGTAAATCAGAAAGAGCATCCCAAACGGTTGTTTGTTTTTTTAACTCAGAAGCAAACAAGGGGAGTAGCTTTAAGCAAAGTTCTTTTGCCCCAGCAAAATTAGCTCTTGCTGTTGAATTGTATTGAGGCTGTGGGAAATATATTTCTTTTTCCCTGCCTTTAACCGCGATAATTATAGTTCTGAACCGTAGTTGGGGCACTCCATAATGACCTGCATACAGAATACGATGCTCTACTCTATAGCCCCTACTTTCTAATTCTTTATATATTTGCTTAACAACTGTTCCTTTTCCAAGTGATACAATACCAGGAACATTTTCAATAAGGATTGCCTTAGGCATTAACTCAAATGCTATCCGTAAAAAGTCTTTGAATAAATGATTTCGCTCATCATCCAAATCTCTTATAGGAGCATTTACAGAGAAACCCTGGCAAGGAGGACCGCCTGCCACAAGGTCTAACTCATTTTCTTCTAGGTTAAGCTTTCCCTTGAGATCTACAGCACACAATTGGCGGATATCGCCTATCACCATCTCAGCATTAGGGTGGTTGTGTTTAAATGTCTCTGCATGGCTTGCTTTCAGCTCATTGGCTAGGATGGTATCGAAGCCGGCCATTTTCAAGCCACAAGAAAGACCGCCAGCACCACAAAATAAATCAATACTTTTCATCCTAAGAGCTACCATGGTTATGGTTAACTTTCACACCTCTTAGATTGATAAGCGAATACTATCAATCAAGATATTTCAATAGCTTTTATCGAATAATAATGATAACAGACTAGAGATATTTACTCTATGCATTGGGACAAACTGTTGGGACAAATCCCCAAAAGCAAAAGCCCGTAAGTCTTTGACTTACGGGCTTTTTCAATAAATGGCGGAGGGACAGGGATTCGAACCCTGGATAGGCTATTAACCTATGCCGGTTTTCAAGACCGGTGCATTCAACCGCTCTGCCATCCCTCCGGCTTATGGGTGCGTATAATAACAGCTTTCCCTTGGAAGTCAACGCCTTTCCGGTTAATTAGTAGAGCCTTAAGCCGACACGGGTAATATTCCCGCCTTCCATTTCACTGACCACCCAGTGAATGCCATGCCAGTCGACATCGTCGCCGACTACTGGGTGGCCACCGACGCGTAGCGAGATAAACTCCGCCAGCGTCATGTCCTGCTCGCCAGGGCTTAAGGTTAAACCATAGGCTTGGGCAATATCTTGCATTTGCGCCTCGCCATCCAAGGTGAAGGTACCGAAGAAGGCACGCTCTTGTTTGAGCTTTGCATCGCCGTTGAATAGGCGGTTGAGCGCAACGAGGTCTTCGGTGCGGCCAATGACACAAATAACATCATCAAGCTTAAGCCGCGTACTCCCCTTGGGGTGGAGCATGACGTGGTTGCGAAATAGCGCCGAAATCAATGCGCCTGAAGGGAAACGCAGTAGCCGGATAGGAACATCTTCTAAGTCTTCGTTTTCGACCACGTAAACAAACATCTCAAAATCATTTTCCGGCATTATGCCCAGCGGCCCTCGGCGGTTCGGCGTGGTGCCTACAGGTACTTCTACTTTCAGCCATCGGGCCATAAATGTTAGCGAACCGCCCTGAATAAGCAGCGACATCAGTACCACCGCAAACGCTACGTTAAAGTACAACGAAGCGTTTTCTACCCCGCCGATTAGCGGGAAGATAGCCAATACAATAGGCACCGCGCCCCGCAGGCCAACCCAGGCAATAAAGAAGGTTTCTCGCCAGCGGAATTTGAAAAACGGCTTAATAGTGATCAACACCGCTAGGGGCCGCGCAACAAAAATCAGTGCTAGAGCAACTAGCCCTGCTGGCAATGCCACGTCCCACAACTGGCTTGGAGTGACGAGCAAACCCAGCACCAGAAACAAGCCAATCTGGCTCAGCCAAGCCAACCCATCGTGTACCGGAAGAATAAAGTTAAGGTGCCGCCCAGGCTGATTACCAATCATCAACCCTGCTAAATAAATGGCCAGGAAGCCGCTTCCGCCTAGCACACTGGTTAATCCAAACACGCTAAACCCAAGCGCCAGCGCTAACATGGCATAAAGGCCGGGGGCTAAATCTAACCAACGCAGCAGCTTAGCACTTAGCCAGCCACCGCCAATACCAACAACTAAACCAATGCCAAACTGGGAAATGAAGAACAGTAGTGTTTCGCCAATGCCGCCAATATCGCCAACCAACAGCTCGACCAACATCAGCGTTAGGAAAATGGCCATCGGGTCGTTGGTACCCGATTCAATTTCAAGCGTGGCCCCTACTCGCTCGTTGAGGTTAACCCCGCGGCCGCTAAGCATTGAGAACACGGCCGCGGCATCGGTGGAGCCAACAATTGCTCCGACGAGCAATCCTTGTACTAGGGAAAGGTCAAACACCCACATGGAAATAACACCAACAATAGCGCTGGTGATAAAGACGCCAAAGGTGGCTAGCGAGAGCGCTGGCCTAAAGCCGACACGGAACGTTTTTAATCGAGTGCGAAGGCCGCCATCCAGCAGAATCATCGCGAGCGCTAGATGGCCAATCGTGAACGCCATGGTGTAATCGTCAAACTCAACCCCTAGCAGGCCTTCTTCCCCCGCCAGCATGCCAAGCCCTAGAAAAATCAGTAGCAGTGGTACACCCATCATTGATGAAAGGCGGCTCGCTAAAATGCTGAGCGCCATCAGGGAACCGCCTACTAAGAAGAACGTGTAAATTGCGTCCATGTTTCTCCGTCTCACCATCAATGCCGTTCTATTATTACATGCCACCGTACAATTTACTGAGCTTGTTAGGCTTGTCGCTTACAGGGGCTAGCCAGATCCTTCATCTCACAGCTAAACTCCGGCGTCATACCATCTGGAGTTAAGGTTATGTTGAACGCTTTTTGGCGTGTCGGTTCACTTGTATTCTTCACATTAAGCATTTTTTTATTATTTTCAATTTCAGCCACTTACGCAAATGAAGACAGCGAAACAGTTAATAGCAGTGAGCCGCTGACGCTTGAGAGCGAGGTATCATTGCCCATTGGGCTATGGCCACCTAGGGGCAATGACGCAACAGAAGATGGGCCGGAAGAAGCACCCAGCATGGCGCTGACACCACCCCCGCCATTAGAACCGCCGCCCCTAAAGCAGCTCACTCTAATGCTAGATTGGTATATCAGCCCTCAGCACGCTGCCTTAATTGTGGCGAAGCAGCGCGGCTTGTTTGCTGCTCAAGGGCTCGAACTTGAATTATTGACCCCCGCAGACCCATCCATCGCCATTAAGTTATTGGCTGCAGGCGAAGTTGATCTAGCGTTAACGCGTCAGCCATTGCTGCATTTACACGCCCATGATGGTGCCTCCATTACCCGTATTGGCACGCTAATTGAGACACCGCTAAATGCCGTCATCGTGGCAGGAGATGCCCCGTCGAGCGAAACTACCGACCAACTCGCTAGCTTGCATTATGGCTTTTCCACCCGCGAAGGGCGTGATGTACTGGTGGACCAACTGGTACCCACCTCTCTTCGCCAAATCGACGATTTCAACCCGCCTGAAAGCGTCCATTTCGATGCTGCCAGCGCCCTGCGGGAAGGTCGCGTTGATGCCATCGCCGATGGCTTTTATCACACGTTGCCACAACAACTGGCGTCAGATGGCATTGCCACTTACACCGTGCGTTATAACGATATTGACATGCCGCGTCATGACGGTTTGATACTGTTGGCAAATAGCGACACAGTAACAAGACGAGCAGCCACTTGGTCGCGTGTTCTTATTGCCCTGGAAGAAGCCAGCAACTGGATTATCGAGAACCCGGAAGCAACGTGGTCGCTGCTGATTAGCAGCCATCCTGCAATGGATAATGCAATTAACGAAGCCGCTTGGGACGATCTACTGCGTCGTATTGCCATTAGCCCGGCGGCACTTGATGCTCGACGCTATGCAGCCTTTGAACGCTATCTTCAGCGATCGGGGATTACCGGAGCAGCATTACCAGTTTCGCGATTAGCCGTTAATCCTCATGCGTTGATAGATACACGCTGACAAAAAGGTAGCAAAAACGAAAGCACCATGAGTGATACTCCGCTGATTTTTATTGATGTCGAGACGACAGGCACCCGTGCGACGCGTGATCGAATTACCGAAATTGCTGCCTTGAAGGTAGTGGACGGTTACCTAACGGATCGCTGGGTCAGCCTGATTAACCCAGGCATCAGCATGCCCTCCCACATCAGCCAGCTCACTGGCATTTATGATGACATGCTGATTGATGCGCCCTCTTTTCAGACCATTGCGCAAAGCTTGCGCGAATGGCTCGGTGAAGACTGCCTCGTGGCCCACAATGCACGATTTGACGCCAGCTTTCTGCGCAACGAGTTTAAGCGTGCGGATATTACCTATCAGCCGCTGCTCCGCTGCACACTGCGTATTTCTCGTCGTTTGATGCCTGAACTGCCCAAACACAATCTCCAGGCATTATTAGCTCACTTCAACATTCAACAGGCGCGACAGCATCGAGCAGAAGATGATGCAACTGCGCTTTGGCAGCTGTGGCAAGCTTGGCAGCAGCAGTATGACGATGCTAGCTGGAAAGCCGCACTTGCCGATGAGCAACGCCACCGAAGCCTCCCCGCACACTTACCTAGCGAACAGTTGACTGGGCTTCCCGCCTCGCCAGGGGTTTATTTATTTTATGGCCACAACCGCCTTCCGCTGTACGTTGGCAAAAGCATTAATTTACGCAGCCGCGTGCTGGACCATTTCCAACGCGACCATCAAGACGACAAAGAGATGCGACTTGCCCAGCAAATACAGCATATTGAGTGGGAGGAAACCGCTGGCGATTTAAGTGCCCAGCTAAGGGAAGCTCAACTGGTCAAAGAGCTGATGCCGATTATGAACCGCCAACTACGCCGCCAAGGGCATTTAAAAACGTGGTATTGGCCAACCGACCAATCTTGCCCAACGCTGGTTAGCGGCAAAGCGATCAGCCAGCCTCAGCCGGGAAAGCTATTTGGGCTGTTTCGCAGTGCCAAAGAAGCTAAAGATGCGCTGCGCAGTATTGCCGAGGCACATCAGCTTTGTCCGCAAGAGTTGGGACTAGATAAGGGAACAGGGCGATGTTTTGCTAACCAGCTAGGCAAGTGTTGGGGTGCCTGCTGTGGGCAGGAGCCACTTGAAAGTCACACGCAACGTGCCCAGGACGCACTGGCAGCATTTCAAGTAAAAACATGGCCCTGGCCAGGGCGAATCATTATTCGCGAGAAAAGCCGTAAAAACGGCCCAAC
This sequence comes from Halomonas bluephagenesis, assembly GCF_054790765.1. Classification (NCBI taxonomy): domain Bacteria; kingdom Pseudomonadati; phylum Pseudomonadota; class Gammaproteobacteria; order Oceanospirillales; family Halomonadaceae; genus Halomonas; species Halomonas bluephagenesis. The sequence continues at coordinate 3,958,371 of NZ_CP133631.1, read as the reverse complement.
CAGCCATCATGTGGTCGACCACTGGTGTTATTTAGGCAGCGCCTCGACCAAACAGCGTGCCCTGGGACTGAAGGGAGTCGCTGCCACATTTGATGTGGATACCTATCGCATCCTAAACCGCTTTTTACGTGAGCCTGAGCGGCATAACCTCACGGTATCGCCACTCTAGCCTTACCGGCCCGCTACGGTTGGGCAGCAATAAACGTATCAACGGCTTGTTGAAACGCCTCTGGTTGATCCGCATGAAGCCAATGCCCGGCGTTTTTAAGCGTCACGACTCTGGCGCGTGGCAGCACTTCGCGCAGCGCTGGCAGCATATCATCGGCGATGTAGTGCGAATCAGCGCCTTTAAGCACCAATGTCGGCCCTTCGAAAGCGCGATCACCATCAGGCTTTCCAATAATCGCTTCATAACCACGTTGAATCTCATCCAACCCAACCCGCACTTCCATTTCACCTTGCTCATTGCGCACTAAATTAGTCGCCAGAAACAGCCGAGTTGGACGGGAGTCGACGTGTTCAGCCAATAAGGCGTCTGCTTCACGGCGGTTGGTGGGTTTACCCACTCTTACCCGCTCAAGTGCTGCAAATACATCGTCGTGACCATGCTGATATGCCACTGGGGCGATATCCGCCACCATCAGTGACGCACAACGCTCAGGGCTCCTACACGCCAGCGTAATAGCCACCTTTCCACCCATGGAGTGGCCTAACACATGCGCGCGCTCAACTCCAAGCTTATCAAGTGCCGCCAACACGTCTTGGCTCATAGCGGTGTAGCTCATGCCTTCCACATGGGGAGAACGGCCATGGTTACGAAGATCAACGGCAATGACCCGTCGGCTGCGCTGCCACACCTTTAAGTGCGAACGCCAGTTATCAGCGCTACCCAATAGACCGTGGATCACCACGACAGGCAGTTGATCGTCGCCACCTGATTCGGCGGGTAAATCGATAACATAAAGATCAACATTGGCATGTTCAGTCATGCAGGCTCCTCAGCCGTTATGCGGTTCGAGGTGATGCGTCGGATTGCCCTGTCCACACGACTAGCCGGCGCGTTAGCCACGCTAACAACAGGCCGTATAACGGTAGGAAGAACAATAGACTAATGCCCAGCTTAATGGCGTAGTCGACAACCGCTATTTCTACCCAATGTTCCGCCATAAAAGGGTCTGGGCTGTTATAGAACGCAGTCGCAAAGAAAGCAAAGGTATCCGCTAGATTACCCAGTACGGTAGAACAAACCGGGGCAACCCACCAGGCCCACTGCCGAAGACGATCAAACACTTGCACATCGAGTAGCTGGCCTAGCACATAGGCAAGAAAACTGGCTAACGCAATACGGGCAACAAATAAATTCCATTCACCCAGAGCTTCGATACCCGCAAAGCTTCCCCGCGGAAAAATTACCGAAACGAGGTAGGAAATTACCAGCGCCGGAAACATAACGCGCAAAATAATCGTCCGCGCGGGCCCTTTACCAAATAAACGAACCGTTAGGTCCGTCGCAAGAAAGATAAAAGGAAAACTAAATGCGCCCCACGTGGTGTGGAAGCCAAACAAGGTAAATGGGAGCTGAACCAAGTAGTTACTGGCGGCGATAATGCCAATATGAAACGCGACCATTACCAGAAGGCAACGGCGGTGCTGGGTATCGGTTAATGCAAACATACAGGTTGGCCTTTTTTTGCAAGTCCGAGGGGTTAGGGAACCCTCATTAAAGCGCGGTTAACGCCACTGGGGCGCGCATTATACGCCTTCCGTTAGGTAATTAAAGTCGCCCACCTGCCTGGGCGACTTTATTAACAACACTATTGGTAATAATTTAATTTAAACGTCTAGCGATTTAGCTTGATCCGCTGCCCCAACAGAGCGCTCGCGCATCGCTGCATGCACATCTTCTAAGCTGGTTGGATCATCAATGGTTGAGGGAATCCCGAACGATTTACCGTCGGCAATATTACGCAGCAACTTGCGTAATATTTTACCTGAGCGGGTTTTCGGAAGCCGGTTCACGACCAACACCTGCTTAAAGCAAGCGATCGGCCCAATGTGCTCGCGTACCCGACTGATCAGCTCTGCTTCCAGGGTTGCTTCATCGCCATCGAAACCATCCTTGGTGATCACCAGCCCGATGGGCAGTTGGCCTTTCAGCTCGTCGTGAATACCGATCACCGCACACTCTGCCACTGCCGGGTGCGCGCCGACGATCTCTTCCATTTCACCGGTAGAAAGACGATGCCCGGCAACGTTGATCACGTCATCGGTTCTACCCATGATGAACAAATCCCCCTCTTCATCGAAATAGCCACCATCGCCAGTAAGGTAATAGCCGGGGTAGGCCGCCATATAGGCACTATGAAAACGCTGAGGGTCACGCCAGATACCGGTAAGACAGCCAGGCGGAAGGGGTTGCTTTATGACCACGCTGCCCTGCTGCATTGAGTCTGTTTGTTCACCGTCACGATCCAAAATTTGTACGTTAAAACCAGGCACAGGGAAGGTTGCCGAGCCGGCTTTGGTTGGTGCGGATTCAATGCCAGGCAAGTTTGCTGCAATAGGCCAGCCGGTTTCAGTTTGCCACCAATGATCGATCACCGGCACATCCAGCAGGTCATCGAGCCAATGAAACGTCGGTGGATCTAAGCGCTCGCCCGCTACGTATAAATGCTCAAGACTGCTGATGTCGTAATTAGCCAGTAGCTTGGCGTCAGGATCTTCTTTTTTGATTGCACGGAATGCAGTCGGTGCAGTGAAAAAGCTTTTTACCTTGTACTCGTCAATCAACCGCCAAAAGCCGCCTGCATCAGGTGTTTTAACCGGTTTTCCTTCATAGACCACTGTAGTGCACCCTCTTAGCAGCGGCGCATACACAATATAAGAGTGCCCGACTACCCATCCCACGTCCGAAGCCGTGAACATAACATCGCCAGGGTTCAGGGCATAAATTGCTTCCATGGAATAGGCTAACGCAACGGCATAGCCGCCGGTGTCTCGCATGACTCCCTTGGGCTTGCCTGTCGTGCCAGAGGTATAAAGGACATAGAGTGGGTCAGTCGCTTTCACGGGCACGCAGTCAGCAAACGGAGCATCCGCTACCAACGCCTGCCAATCATGATCTCTCTCATGAAGTTCAGCACGGTGGGCATCACGTTGAAAAACCACGCAGGCATCCGGTTTAAAACTGCTTAGCGAAATAGCTTGGTCAACAATAGGCTTGTAAGGAAGGACTTTATCTACCTCGATGCCACAGGAAGCGGCAATCACTACTTTTGGTTCAGCATCTTCAATGCGCACTGCTAGCTCGTGGGGGGCGAAGCCACCAAACACTACCGAGTGAACCGCTCCTAATCGGGCACATGCATACATCGCGATCAGTGCCTCTGGCACCATCGGCATGTAAATAACCACTCGATCACCCTTTGTTACCCCGAGGCGAGCAAGCCCTCCAGCAAACTGCGCGACGCGATCACGCAGCGCTTGATAGGTAATGGTTTGTTTTGTTTGAGTAACGGGAGAATCCCATAGGATGGCCGGCTGATCGCCCCTGCCTTGCTCTACGTGATAATCGATCGCCGCGTAGCAGATATTCAAATCACCATCGTCGAACCAGCGAGCGTGTTGTTGATCATCATAGGTAAGAATAGTGGAGGGAAATTTGAACCAAGGTAGCCGCTTGGCCTGCTCAGCCCAGAATGTTTCGGGGGTTTCGACAGATTGCTGATACGTTTGCTGATAGAGGCTCATGGTGAGCTTGCCTTTATTGTGTCAATGAAAGCAGCCAATTGTTGACACTCTATAAAGTAAAAAGCCTTCGCACCCTCATACTATGGGATAAATCGCGACTAAAGCGCTACACACCCAACAACATTGTCGACAAAATACTACGTCACTACCATTGATAGATCGTTAAACCAGCGTTTGGACAAACACCGCTAAATTACTGATCATTTAACAACTAATCCTCGCGTCGCGACGATGCCTAAATAACCTATAACAACACTGCCACAACCGTGTAGGCAAGGAGATCCTCATGTCTGCTTCTACTAGCTCCGCTGCCCGTTTGCTCGACCATGATTGCCACGCCATTGAGGCGGGCACTAATCTGCTTAAAGCTCTGGCAAATGAAAAACGTCTCCAAATACTCTGCCTTCTGGCCGAAAAAGAGCTATCAGTCACTCAGATCAACGAGCAGTTGGCGTTAAGCCAATCAGCACTGAGTCAACACCTAGCAATTTTGCGCCGCGATCAGTTGGTTAACACCCGCCGCGAATCACAAACCATTTACTACTCATTAAGCAGTGAAAGCGCCAAGGCGATTATTGACACCCTGGCGCATCACTACGCCGCCTAACCACCTATTAACACAAGCGGCTATTAATATTAGCCAATGACTATCGACGCTGCCAGCCAGCTGCATCGATTAAACCAAGCCCCTTAACAATGGCTTGCTCGACTCCCGCCGACACAGCCAAGCCCACTTTACGGCTCAAGGTTTTCGGCGGCTCAAGCTTCACGCAATACACTTGAGCCTGCGCCATGCGCTCTACCAAATACGCTTCGCTGGTGCCTACACTGTCCGTCAACTTCTGTTCTAGTGCTTCACTGCCGTACCAGATCTCTCCCGTCGCTAATGCATCAATGTCCATGTCAGGACGATGCTGAGAAACGTACTCTTTAAACAACCGATGAGTATTTTCCAGATCATCAATGAATTTTTCACGGCCCTCTTCGGTGTTTTCCCCTAGTACGGTCAGTGTCCGCTTGTATTTCCCCGCCGTCAGCAGTTCGACATCAATATCATTGCGCTTTAGCAAACGATGAATATTAGGCACCTGAGCGACAACACCAATAGAACCGATCACGGCAAACGGCGCGGCTTTAATATGGTTAGCCGTACACGCCATCATATATCCACCGCTGGCGGCTACTTTGTCGATACACACAGTTGTTGTTAAGCCTGCCGCTTGAAGACGGTCTAGCTGTGCTGCTGCTAAACCATAGGCATGCACGAGCCCACCCGCCGACTCTAATCGCACCACAACTTCATCCTCGGCCGCGGCAACATCAATAATGGCAGAAACTTCTTGGGCAAACTGTTCAGTTTGCGAAGCCTTGAGGTCGCCATGAAAGTCCAACACCCATACCTTCTGAGCATTTTGAGCCTTTCCTTTGCCTTGCTTAGCGGCCTTTTGCTTTGCCTTCTCTTCTTGGCGAAACGCTTTTACCAGCTTTTTCCGTGCACCTTGTTCTGTGGTAGTAACTTGCAGTCTGCGACCACGAGAGCGCCGCTGGTCATTGAGCGACTCAACGCTTAGCTTAAGGCTATTATCACCACTCTCTTTATTACGCAACACTACCGCCAGCACGATGCCTACCATCGCCATCAATAAAGTGGCTTTAATCAAAAACGTGCCCATCTCTACAATCCATTCGCTCATACGTTATCTCCTACTCGACAATCCAGCTTGATTAAAACACTTGTTTAAAATAACCTCGTTTACAGCGTCGTGATAAACTCACCTAACGCCTTACAACTGCTTGGTTACGACCAAATAATTTCGGGAATTTATTATGTCATCGAACACATTAGATAAGCTTCAGTCTCGCTTTAATCCAGAAGCTGCCAAAGGAATGGATGAGGTATTTCAATTTCATTTCTCTGACGCGGGCAGCCATTACATGGTTATCCAAGATGGAACTCTGGACGCACACGAAGGCGAGCACGACGATCCTTCTGTCAGCCTAAGCATGAGTTCAGATACGCTAAAAGGCATCATGAGTGGCGATGTCAACGGCATGACTGCCTTCATGACAGGTAAACTGAAAGCTACCGGAAATGTCATGCTGGCCACAAAACTGACCAGCCTGTTTCCCAGCAAATAACGCCCGTTCTCGCCCGCGAGCGTTCAACGCCAGCGGGCGAGATGTGTTTCGATAAGATCACGTGAAATTGAGTAAGGTGGCGGAAGCGAAGGTAACTGCCTTGGCGAAAACCAAGCGGCATCGCTAATCTCCACACCATCGATATGAATGCGCCGCGTCGTCGCTTCTGCAAAAAATCCAAACATTAGCGAATGTGGAAATGGCCATGCTTGACTTTGATGATAACGAAGCTTTTCCACGTGCACGCCTACCTCTTCGTATATCTCACGATGTACCGCTTCTTCAGCAGACTCTCCAGGCTCAATGAAGCCAGCAAGCGTAGAGTAACGACCAGGTGGGAATCGTGGGCTTCGCGCTAACAGCATCGCTTCCCCGCTAGTGACCAGCGTGATAATGCAGGGTGAAATGCGCGGATAGTTACGGTGCCCGCAAGCATGACAGTGCATAGCAAACTCGGCTTCTAACTTGGTTGCCTTCTCGCCACAACGCCCACAGAAGCGATGATTCTCTAACCAAGCACCTACCTGAAGCGCAGTCGAAAGCAAGCTGAACCACGAAGCAGGCAATTCTCCTAGCCATTGACGTCCATCAATCCAGCCCTCACCCGGCTTACTTTCCACTGAGAGCGCCACCGGCTCGTCGTGCCAATAGCACAACGGTTGCATCCGTTCGTCCCAAGGTTGCATCGGCTGTAACGGCGTTAACTCACTGCTATCAGCCAGCAGCGCGGGCGCCAAATGGCTGCGGGACACGCGAATAACTCGCCCCTCTCGAGCATGATGGGGAATTTCACGTCTAAGCATCGGCACTATTACCTTCAGACCAACCACCATCAAACCAACGTAACTGATGCGCCTGGCACTTAGCTTGGTGGGCGGCGCGCTCTTCATCACTAGGCTGGACTACCCTCAGCTGTCCTGGCGTTAGCGATAAACGCTGTACCGACAGTCCTTCACTGGCTTGATTATCTTGCTGTTCGCCTGACGAAGCTTCTGAATCAAGCGTCAGCGCCGTTTGCCCGCCCGTCATCGCCAAATAGACGTCGGCTAAGATCTCAGCATCAAGCAATGCGCCGTGCAGTACGCGATGACCGTTGTCAATATCGTAGCGCTTACATAACGCATCGAGACTATTACGCTGGCCTGGGTGCATCTGACGGGCCATCACCAGCGTATCCAGAATACGGCAATGATCACTAACAGGGCCTAATGCGGGTGACCGTCGCCGTTGGTTTAACATTGTTAGCTCATGATCAATAAACCCCACATCAAAGGGGGCGTTGTGAATCACCAGCTCGGCACCTTCTATAAATGCCCAGAAGTCGTCCGCTATTTCGGCAAACACCGGTTCGTTAGCAACCTTTGCATCATCAATACCGTGAACCGCCACGACTTCAGCATCAATATGCCGTTCGGGGTTGATGTATTGATGATAGGAGCGCCCTGTAAAACGCCGGTTAATCATTTCGACGGCACCAATTTCAACTAATCGGTGGCCATCTTTAGGGTCGATGCCGGTCGTTTCCGTATCCAAGATCACTTGGCGCATGCTGCTCTCCTGTTATGCTCATCAATGGCTTCGTTGGCCAACGCATCGGCACGCTCATTGCCGGGGTGCCCGCTGTGCCCTTTTACCCAATGCCACTCAACACGATGCCGCTGTGTTTCTTCGTGGAGGGTTTTCCAAAGCTCAGCGTTTTTAACTGGTTGCTTGGCCGCTGTTTTCCAGCCTCGCTTAATCCAGTTGTGAATCCACTGGGTAATTCCCTGGCGCACATACTGGGAATCGGTCCAGAGGGCCACTTCACACGGCTTATTCAACGTCCGAAGCGCCATTATGCCCGCCATTAATTCCATGCGGTTATTGGTAGTCTCCGCCTCGTAACCTTTTAGTGTCTTCTCATGCTGCCCGCTTGACAGCACAACACCCCAGCCGCCTGGGCCTGGATTTCCTCGGCAGGCCCCATCGGTATACACCGTAACGCGAGGCAACCCATCGGTTGCTTGCTTACTCACTTTCACTATCCTTTTCTAGACGACGTTGACCCGAGTGGTATCGTGCAGAAACACCGCTTCGTGTGGCACCCAAAGAGGTGGGTGTAACCGGTGCTCGCAACCCAAACTTAAGACGCTCTACCGGCGCATGGCGCTGTCGCCGCTGCGCTTGAATCATGTAACTTTCACCCAACGGTAAATTATGCCTGCGCCCCAACGCCTCCCAGCGTTCTCCGCAGGTGGTGCTCATCGGCCCCCGAAAACAGCAATAGTCTACGCGTTCCACGTCAAAATCGACAAACGCCAGCCAGTCGCGCAAACGGCTCGCCGCGCGCCACTGCCCACTCCAAGGGAAATTCGCTCGCTGCTTACGCCAACGCTGGGTTAACCCGTTCAACCCCAGCGGATTAAAACCGAATAGGACTAACACGCCATTATCTGATGTGCCCCGGGCAGCCTCTTGTAAGGTGTGATGGGCATCGGGCAAATGTTCCAACCAGTGATGAATAACCACTACCTCTAAACTTCGGTCTGGTAAAGCAAGGTGATCTGGTGGGCAAACTAACGTGGACGAGGACTCCGCTGTTGCTCTCGTCGGTGACCATCGAATGACATGGGGAATTGCCGACATCGTCATCAACGCGGGCCCCATGCTCATCTCTAAACTGTGACCACCTTTGCGCCCTTCAACCAGCGGCCCCAGACACGCTCGCTGCGTTTCCCATAGCGAACGGCCAGCCTCTGTTTGCCAGTACGCTTGGCTTTCCGCCATCTGCTGGGCGAGCCGTGTTGCCGTTGACGAAGTTGACATGAACAGCGCTTCCCTCCACAGTAAATGCTTTTTAACGTTTTGAACGCCAGCGTTAGCGCATATAAAAAGCGCCTAATTAAGCGTCTATTTTGAACTTCAAAGGATCTCGCCCATGATGAGCGTGACACCGATTCCCGCACTTAGCGATAATTACATTTGGCTATTAAGACAGGATACCAGTCAAAGCGTTTGCGTGGTGGATCCCGGTGAAGCAGCGCCTGTCATTGAGTTTCTTGAGCGTGAATCCTTAACGCTTGATACGATTTTAATCACTCACCACCACCATGATCATACCGGCGGACTTGCGGAGCTGGTTAAACGCTTCTCGCCCTGGGTAATTGGCCCTTCCAACCCTACCATTGAAGGCATAAATGAACAGGTAGGGCATGGCGATGAAGTGCGCATCATGGGGCGTCTTTTCGAAGTTATGGAGACGCCAGGGCACACGTTAGATCACGTGAGTTACTTCACTCCAGGAATTCCTGCACTGCTTTTCTGCGGCGACACTCTATTTTGCGCTGGATGTGGCCGCCTATTTGAGGGGTCGCCGGAACAAATGTTTACGTCTCTTAAAACATTAGCGGAACTCCCTGAGGATACGCTGGTCTTTGCTGCGCATGAATATACGCAAGCGAATCTGACATTTGCTCGTGCTGCAGACCCTGATAACGAAGACGTTAAATATGCCTTGCAGGAGTGTGAGAAGGCTCGGGCATTAGACCGGCCTACCTTACCCAGCACGATAGGACGCGAGCTGAAGATCAACCCCTACTTGCGCGTGGGCACTGATAGTGTGCGCCAAGCTGTAGGTACCCAAGGGGCCAATGATAATGATCTCGCCACGTTCTCCACTTTACGCGAGTGGAAGAACCGTTTTTAAGAACGCTATCGAGTAAAAACGAACCGACTATGACCTATCGAACGATTCGCCAGCGCTTACTACTAAGCGCTGGTAGCACTCTCATTGTGAGCCTATTTTTAGCCGCAGCGGCCAGCTCTCAAGCCTCTACAACCGGAGCATACCAACCTGACAGCGCCCACAGTGACGCGTCTGCTTCACCCAACTTCCGCCCCAATGCCTTTCAGCATCACTTCTGGGAAGCGCTTGAGCTGCAACCCCAAGATGCCTGGAGCACACTGCGTGACAGTTTCCAGTGGCAGGAAAAACACTTACCCGCTGATGCTCAAGCACGTGTCGATAAGTGGATAGAACACTACCGCTCCAGTCCGCAGAATATTGTTGCTATCACCGAACGAGCAACCCCCTGGCTTGCCTGGATCACCCAGCAAGTTAGTGAACGCGGCCTTCCGGGTGAAATTGCGCTGATTCCGTTTGTCGAAAGTTCTTTTGATCCAAGCGCCCGAAGCCACCGAGGAGCCGCTGGACTTTGGCAGTTCATGCCGGGAACTGGAGATGCATTAGGCCTGGTTCGAAACGGAAACTACGATGGCCGTTTAGACGTAGTAACGTCTACCGCAGCAGCGCTTGACTACCTAGAAATGCAAGCCGATGAGTGGTACGAAGGCGACCTGATGCTGTCGCTGGCCGCTTACAATGCCGGGGCTGGCACCGTTAACCGTGCGCAACGCCAAGCTCAGGGCCAAGGCCTTACAGGCGACTACTGGGAACTGTCACTGCCCCACGAAACGATGCAGTATGTTCCTAAACTTAAAGCAATTGCGACGATCATCAACGACCCAGAGCAGTACGGCGTTGCACTTCCTGATATCCATCCTGATCCCGCTTTTGCCAAAGTTCAGTTGGCGCAGCCAGTTAGCCTGACGCAAGCCTCTCAGCTTCTCGATGTCAGCCAATCCGCGCTGGCCGAGCTAAACCCTGGCTTGCTGAATGGCAGCCTCGACCCACGCAGCGCACAGACGTTACTTGTGCCTGAAGAAGTCGACACTCAGGTGTTAGCTCAGCTTTCGCAGTCAACCAGTACCGCATTAGCGTCGACCAACACGCCAAGCGTTCACCGCGTTGAAAGAGGCGATAACCTGTCGCTGATTGCAGCGCGTTATAATGTCAATCAGCAAGATTTAATCAGATGGAATGCTATTGAACGCCCGGAGGCACTAAAGCCAGGCCAACTGCTGTCTCTTTCTGGACAGTAATATGGAGAGTTTAACCCGGCTTTGTTAACTAGGTTTAAAACGTAGTCTTTATTGGCCCTTCGCGGCTATGTCTCAGTTACTATATCGCGGTTACTGTGTCCCAGCTTGTGTCTCAGTAACCGTGACTCAACTACTGTGACCCAATTACTGAGACTCAGCAGCTGTGCCTCAGTTACTAAGCCTTCGTTGCTACAGGAAGTTACCAATGCCACGCGGTGTGTTGTTTACCAAAGCACTTTTGTTAACCAGCGGCTTGCTGTTGAGCGCGTCGCTGTTGGCTTCTGAAAACGTCGTCGAAAACAACACCTCTAGCCCCATTGAGACCATGCACGGGCTATCACTCTACAATAGTCCAGAGCTACCTACCGATTTTGCCTATTTCCCCCATGTTAATCCGTCCGCACCCAAGGGCGGAACGATTACCCACACTGCTGTAGGTGGCAGTTTCGACTCTACCAACCCGTTTATCATCCGCGGCACACCTGTTACCGGTATTTTTCAGATTTACGACTCGCTGATGGCGAGTAACCCAGGCGAGCCGTTTAGTTTGTACGGGCTGCTCGCAGAAGGTGTTCGCCTGGATCCGGAACGCCGCTGGATAGAGTTCGACTTGCGCCCAGAGGCACGCTTTCAGGATGGTGAACCGGTAACGGCCTACGATGTGGTGTTCTCGCTAAACCTACTACGTGAAGAAGGCAACCCCTTCTACGGCAGCTACTATGCCGGTGTCGAACGCGCTGTCGCTTTAAACGATCATCAAGTACGCTTTGAATTTAACGACACAGAGTCACGCGAGCTGCCACTAATTGTGGCCCAATTACCCATTTTACCTCGCCACTACTGGGAACCCCGCGACTTCACTTCTCCAACATTAGATGCACACCCAGGGTCAGGCCCCTATCGCATTAGCGAGGTAGACCCAGGGCGGCGAATTGTCTACCAAAGAGATGACAACTATTGGGGTAAGAATTTGCCCGTCAATGTTGGTCGCTACAACATCGATCATGTCGTTTATGAGTACTACCGAGACCGCGATATTGCCTGGGAAGCCTTCAAGGCAGGCCTTACCGACTTTAGAACCGATGCTCGCGCCGCCACTTGGGCTATTGGCTATGACAATTTTCCGGCTTACCGAGACGGGTTGATCAAGCGAATTACCGTACCCGATGTTAACCCTTCCATGATGCAGGCATTTGTCTTCAACTTACGCAAAGAGAAGTTTCAGGACCCAAGAGTTCGAGAAGCACTGAGCCTCGCTTTCGATTTCCCCTGGCTCAACACCAATATTTTCTATGACACCTACCGGCGCACGGAAAGCTTCTTTCAAAACTCTGAAATGGAAGCTATCGGCACGCCATCAGAAGAAGAGCTTGCACTGCTCGAACCGTTCCGCGAAGCATTGCTCGACTCCCATCATTCAGAACGGCTATTCACCGACTCACTGCCCATCGAACACCCAACCAAGCTGCGTGAACGCCTGAGACTCGCGCTTGATCTGCTGCGTGACGCTGGCTACCGGGTAGAAGATGGCGTGCTGGTGCACGGTGAGACAGGCCGGCCGCTCAGCCTGGAAGTACTGCTTTACGACTCGGGCCTAGAGCGTGTTGTGCAGCCGATGCTGCGCAATATGGCGCGCCTTGGAGTTCAAACGTCGCTGCGCATTGTCGATATCAACCAGTACCTTAACCGAGTACGCAGCTACGATTACGACATGGTTATTAGCCACTTTCCACAGTCTAATAACCCTGGCAATGAACAACGCGATTATTGGACCAGTGCTGCCGCAGAGGCGCCACAAAGCCGCAATCGTATGGCCCTTGCCCACCCTGCTGTTGATGCACTGGTAGAGCAGCTTATTCGCGCTGACGACCGTGAAACGCTGGACACTATTGCGCAAGCCCTTGATCGAGTACTGCGCTGGGGCTTTTATGTCATTCCTCACTATCATTCCGGCGAGACGCGGATTGCTGTGTGGGATAAATTTGGCTACCCAGAGCCGTTCCCTGCTTATGCCATGGACTTAGACGCTTGGTGGGTGAATACCGATCGCGAAGCAGAGCTGCAACGCCGTCATCGACGTCGCTAATTTTGAATAACTACTGACAACGACTTATTTGCAATAATTCGTGGCCCCCAATTACTCATGGAGCGCACTGTGGCACGCTATACATTACGCCGATTGCTACTGATGATCCCGACCCTGTTCGGCATCATGCTGCTTAACTTCATGATCGTTCAAGCTGCTCCCGGCGGCCCCATTGATCAAATGCTGGCCCGCTTTGAGGGAGCTGATGCCATGGCAAGCACACGCCTGGATATGGGTGGCGCGGATGTGCAAGTTAGCGATGATTCTCGGGGCGCGCGGGGAATCGATCCACGCTTTATCGAGCAGTTAGAGCAGCAGTTTGGCTTTGACAAACCCACTCACGAGCGGTTTATCGGCATGATGGCGGACTATCTCACCTTTGATTTCGGCACCAGCTTTTTTCGTGATCGACCGGTCATTGAGCTGATGATCGAACGCTTGCCTGTGTCTATTTCATTAGGCTTATGGACAACACTACTGGTATATCTCATTTCTATACCTCTGGGCATTAGCAAGGCACTACGTCACGGATCTCGTTTTGATGTTTGGACCTCAGGCCTTGTGATCGTCGGCTATGCGATCCCCGGCTTTTTGTTCGCTATTCTTCTTATTGTCGTATTTGCTGGTGGTACTTACCTGGACTGGTTTCCTCTGCGCGGCTTAACCTCGCCCGATTTCTCAGAGCTATCCGTATGGGGAAAAATTAAAGACTACTTTTGGCATATCACCCTGCCGGTACTGGCTGGCGCGATTGGCAGTTTTGCCACGCTCACCATGCTGACTAAAAACAGTTTTTTAGATGAAATTCATAAACAGTACGTACTGACAGCCCGGGCCAAAGGTGCCGATGAGCAACGTATTTTGTATGGCCATGTTTTCCGCAACGCCATGCTAATTATCATAGCTGGATTGCCCTCTGCGATGATTGGTATTTTCTTTACCGGTGCACTGCTCATCGAGGTGATTTTTTCCTTAGATGGTCTTGGCTTACTGGGCTTTGAGGCAGTGATGCAGCGGGACTACCCGGTTATTTTCGGAACGCTATTTCTTTATACCGTGATCGGTCTACTGCTGAAGCTAGTATCTGACTTGACCTATGTGTGGGTTGACCCGCGGATTGATTTTGCGTCGAGGGAGTCATAAACATGACATTTATCAGCTCGCGTCTTTCACCGATTACGCTGCGCCGCCTAGCCGCATTTAAAGCCAATCGACGCGCTAGGGTGTCACTGTGGTTATTTGGCGTTCTGTTTATTGTCAGCTTATTTGCCGAACTCATCGCCAACGACAAGCCCCTCGTGATGAACTATGACGGGCAGTGGTATGTACCGCTGCTGGTCGATTATCCAGAAACCGAATTCGGTGGTTTCTTACCTACCCGCACCGACTACTTAGACCCCTTTGTCCAACAGCAAATTAGCGATAACGGTTGGGCGCTTTGGCCGATTATTCCCTACTCCTATCAAACGCTCGACATGCTGATGACACAACCTTCGCCTGCACCGCCGGACAGCCGTCACTGGCTAGGCACCGATGATCAAGGGCGTGACGTGCTAGCGCGAGTCATTTACGGGTTTCGACTGTCGGTTGCCTTTGCCCTGGTGCTCACCGCCGGCTCTCTGGTGCTGGGCGTGCTAGTGGGCGGTGTGCAGGGTTACTTCGGCGGCAAAGTAGACCTCATCGGACAACGCATCACTGAAATATGGTCTGGGCTACCTGTGCTGTTTCTGCTGATTATTTTGGCCAGTTTTGTGCAGCCCGGCTTCTGGTGGTTACTAGGGATCATGCTGCTGTTTTCGTGGCTTGGGTTGGTCGATATTGTGCGCGCCGAGTTTTTGCGCGCGCGTAATCTTGAGTACGTACGTGCGGCCAAGGCAATGGGGCTACCTTCTCGGCTGATTATGTGGCGGCATGTGTTACCTAACGCTATGGTAGCCACCCTGACGTTTATCCCCTTCCTGTTCACCGGTGCCATTGGCACGCTTACCGCGCTGGACTTTTTAGGCTTTGGCCTGCCACCCGGCGCGCCGTCACTTGGCGAACTAGCGGCGCAGGGCAAAAACAATCTGCACGCACCGTGGTTAGGCATCACCGCGTTTATGACGCTTGCCATTATGCTCTCACTGTTGGTGTTTATTGGTGAAGGGCTGCGTGACGCCTTCGATCCACGCCATGTGAAGCAGCATCAGTCACCTGCCCAGGAAACCAAGCATGCCTAATGACGCAAACAACGCTAAGCCGCTACTGCGCTTAAACGAGTTTTCGGTTTCCTTCGATGGCAACCTAGTTGTCGATTCCCTCTCGCTCACTGTCAATGCGGGTGAAACGCTCGCTATCGTAGGGGAATCTGGCTCTGGCAAGTCAGTTTCGGCACTGGGTGCGATTGATTTGCTACCTGACAACGCCACGGTAAGCGGCCAGCGTTGGTTAGAAGAAACCGATCTCAATCAGCTCGGCAAACGTGATTGGAATGGTATACGCGGCAACCGGGTGGGATTTATTTTTCAAGAGCCGATGACGTCGCTCAACCCACTGCATCGTATTGGAAAGCAAATCGGTGAAACTCTTCGTTTACACCAGGGCCTTAGCGGGCAGGCTGCACGCACCCGAGCGAAAGCACTTCTAGAACAAGTCAAACTACCGCGACCTGACGAATTACTTGACGCTTGGCCGCATCAACTTTCTGGTGGCCAGCGCCAGCGGGTAATGATTGCCATGGCCATTGCCAATAATCCGGCGCTGCTGATTGCGGACGAACCGACCACGGCACTCGACGTGACCGTTCAGCAAGAGATCTTAGCCCTACTGAAAGAACTCCGCGATCATCACGGCATGGGCGTGCTGTTGATCAGCCACGACTTAAACTTGGTACGTCGCCATGCAGACCGTGTATGCGTTATGTATCAGGGGAAAATTCAGGAAACTGGTAGCGTTGCCGACGTATTTAACACTCCCAAAAGCGACTACACCAAAGCACTCATTGCCGCCGAACCAGAAGGCCGACCTACTGCACCTACCGACACCACGCCGCTGTTAACCACACGTCAGCTTAGCGTGAGCTTCAAGCGTCCAAGGACAGGTCTTTTTCAGCGCCAGCCACCCGCTTTTGAGGCCCTAAAAGCTACCGACCTGACTATTGCCCCTGGCGAAACGCTCGGTATTGTTGGCGAATCAGGTTCTGGAAAAACAACGCTGGCTTCAGCGATCATGCGATTAGTCGCTAGCCAGGGTGAGGTGACACTGGGCAGCGCCACCTTAAGTCAGCTCTCTGGCGATGCACTTCGACGCCAGCGCCATCGGCTGCAAATGGTTTTTCAAGATCCTTACGGGGCGCTTTCCCCGCGTATGCCGGTATTTGATATTGTCAGTGAGGGCCTACGATTTCATTACCCTACTCTGACCAGTACGGAAGTCACCGAACGCGTGCATCGCACGCTGCGGGAAGTGGGCTTACCGGAAAGCTGTGCTGCCCGTTACCCTCATGAGTTTTCGGGAGGGCAACGCCAGCGCATTGCGGTGGCACGGGCTATTATCCTAGAACCTGAACTGTTGGTACTGGATGAGCCAACCTCGGCACTAGACCGTACGGTACAAAAACAGTTGGTGACGCTATTGCGCGAACTTCAGGCACGCCGCCAACTAAGCTATTTATTTATCAGCCACGACCTTGCCGTGGTGCGTGCTATGGCCCACCGCATTATGGTGCTAAAGGATGGCGACGTGGTAGAACAAGGGGATTGTCTGGAAGTGCTCGCCGCCCCCCAGCATCACTACACCAAAGCGCTGATAGAGGCCGCCCACTTGCACTAGCTATTTGGTTAACATATGAGTTTGTATCGGTAATTTTTAAGCTATATATGGGTGATGTAAGCACATACGCAAGATAACGGTATAAATTTTAATCATCCATAAAAAACGCCCCGGCCTTGGCGCAGACGTGCTGACCGGGGCGTTTTATCAACTAGCGCTCACGCCGCTAGTAATGACGCCACTAGCAATACTATTCGTGTTTAGAAACTGGCAATTTCTTCAGGCGTTAGCTCACGCCATTCGCCAGGCGCTAGATCATCTGGCAGGGCTAAATCGCCAATCGAACGGCGATGCAGTGCACTGACGTGATTACCTAGGGCGGCAAACATACGCTTTACTTGATGATAGCGCCCTTCGGTGATGGTTAACTCCGCTTGCTGCGGAGTAATAAACCTCAGCGCGGCGGGTTGCGTTGGCGTTTCTTCACCATCGAGTAGAAGCCCTTCTTCTACTTGGTTAATCGCCCACTGAGCAGCGTCACCTTCCATAGGCTCCGCCAAGTCTGCCACGTATACCTTGGCACAACGATGGCGCGGAGAGGTAACACGATGGGACCATTGACCATCATCAGTGAGCAATAACAAACCGGTGGTATCAACATCCAAGCGCCCTACCGGCTGCAGCCGTTCTACTTTGGGTAAGTCAATTAGATCAATCACCCTTGGGTAGAGTCCACGTCGGGCGGTGCACTCTACTTCCAACGGTTTATGCATCATCAGATAACGCAACCCAACCAGCGCCAGCCTCTCACCGTTGAGTTTCACCTCATCGCTCTGGGTGTCAACTTGAGTCGCCGACTGCTTAATGGGCTCGCCGTTCAGGGTCACCTCGCCATTTTTTAGGGCACGCTTTGCTAAGCTGCGCGTCAACGGGGTTGTTTCACTCAAAAAGCGATCAAGGCGCATTATTGGCCCACTCCTGGCAGTAGCGAAAAGCGGTCGGCATCTTGCCAGGCAGGAAATTTTTCACGAAAAGCATCTAAGTCCGTTTTATCTAGCGTCCCCGTTTCAATAAACGGAGAGTTTGCAGGATGGTCGATCAGCGGTTCCCCTTTGAAATCGACCAGCATGGAGTCGCCGCTATAGGCGAGTCCTTTGGCATCTTCACCGACGCGGTTTACACCCACTACGTAAACTAGGTTTTCTACTGCACGAGCTTGTAAAAGCGTGCGCCATGGGTGCCGCCGGGGTGCGGGCCAGTTGGCCACACACAGTGCCGCATCATACTCGAAATGCTCGCCTTCTGCTGGCTGCTGGCGCATCCAAACGGGAAACCTCAGGTCGTAGCAGACGCTCAATAGCAACCTGAAGCCTTTCAGCTCGACAATTTTCCGGCGGTCGCCCATGCCATAGCGCTCATGCTCTCCGGCCATACGAAATAAATGACGTTTATCGTAGTACTGCAAGTCACCGTCGGGAGTAGCCCACACCATACGGTTGAAGTACTGCCCTTCATCAACAATCGCCACGCTGCCGGTCATTACACAGCCTCTCGCTTTTGCCTGCGCCTGCAACCAAGCAACGCTTTGGCTCGCGGCCATGGGCTGGGCCATTTCCCGTGAATTCATAGTGAAGCCAGTGGCAAACATCTCTGGCAACACAATTAAATCTGTATCGCGACTATCCAATTCCCCTAATAGCTGTTCAAGATGCGCATGGTTGGCCTGAGGATCTTCCCAGCGCAAATCGCACTGCACCAAGCTCGTTTTCAGTTGGCTCATGCCTCGTCTCCTTTGCATCAGTGTGTTCGTCAATAGTGTGCTAGATTAACATTTTTAATTAATGAGGCTGCTATGCTTCCACCTGCATCAAGAGATCCTGAAGCGGTTAAAGGCGTAATGTTCGGCCTAACTGCTTACACTATGTGGGGCTGTTTCCCGCTTTTTTTCGCTCTTTTTGATGGCATCCCGGCATTTGAAATCCTGATACATCGGATTTTGTGGTCGTGCCTTTTCTTGGTGGGCTTAATCAGCCTTCTACGCCGATGGCGTCCAGTGGTCGCCGCACTTGTAGAACCTAAGCGCTTGGGGCGCGTACTCGCTTGCGCGTTACTGATTGCCTTTAATTGGGGCCTGTATATTTATGCTGTTGAAAGTAAGCAGGTCTTACAAGCCAGTTTAGGCTATTTTCTGACCCCGCTGGTAAACGTTGCCCTGGGAGTGCTGGTGCTACGTGAAGTCATGGCACGTCTTCAGCTGGTTGCTCTTGGTTTGGCGAGTTTAGCGATTGCCATACAGTTCGTGATGCTGGGTGAACTGCCCTGGATCAGCTTGTTGCTAGCACTCAGCTTTGGCAGCTACGGATTGTTTCGCAAGCAAGTGCCTCTTGATGGGCTTTCAGGTCTGTTTGTGGAGACGCTGTTGCTGTTCCCTCTCGCATTAATAGCGCTCACTTGGCTTAGTTGGCAGGGGGAGTCTCACTTTATTCATAATGTGCCGATGAGCGCCCTGCTAATGATTAGCGGCGTGTTAACCGCACTGCCATTGATGGCATTTGCTGGGGCTGCACGGCGCTTACGGCTGGCTACGCTGGGGTTTCTGATGTACATCAACCCCAGTATTCAATTTTTGATTGCGATCGTCATCTTTGGCGAGCCGCTAGGTCTCATTCAGTTGGTCACTTTTGTGATGATCTGGGCAGGCTTAGCACTATATTCTTGGTCTTCTTGGCAGTCACGTCCGCGCCAGAAGGCGGTTACCTGAATCTGAGGCTGTCTCCACTGATTTTTCAACAATCAGCGCACTGGTGTCGTTTGGCTTTTCAGGCTGATAGCCCACGCGAAAGCCTCCCCAGTGCTTACCTTTAATGTAAATGGGTACTGAAAGGTCGTGCATGATCTCGCCAGTGTCTCGCTTATAGGTTTGTAGCAGCAGCGGTTTCTCATGAGCACCGCAACGGCTGCCAGTTGGATCATCAAAAATGCGTTTGCTGCGGCAGTACTTCAGGTCGTGATCATAATCACCGCTAGGCTCGCGGCTGACGGCTGCGTTATGGGTAGGAACATAACCGTTGCGGTCACAGGCAATGGCATAACTCAACCCATACTCTGTCAGTAAAGGTTCTTGCAGGCTGGGTAGCTGTAGGTCTGTGAACGCATCAAAGCTGGTGTGATAAAGCGGTGGCCGTGTCCCTGGCATGGCTCTGTAATCAGGCTGAAACAGTGCAGTTTCAGATAACTCACCGGCGGCTATGGCTTTTTCAAACAATTTACCAATACGGTCAGCGGCCTGGCGAGCAGCACTAAATACGTGCTGATGACGCCCCTGTAAACGCTGCTGCGCCAGCTCGCCGTCAACGCCTTCAGCGGCTTCCATTAACGCCCGTGCTTGCTGGGCTAAATCGCGCATATCGCGATTGCCCTCATCCACATCATCTTCAAGCTGGCGTAAGCTATCAGCAACCGTTTGACTATGAGCTTTAGTGCTTTCCATTGCCTCTGCGACGCTGGTGATTTCCTGCTCAACTTGATCGAACTGCCCCGTAATAGTGGCAAGACTGCTCCCCACTTGCTGCATCCCTTGAGAGCGCTCTCGAATACGGTTCATTAACGCTCCCATCGTACCGACAACACTCTGACCACTCTGGTGCATATCTTTGACAAGCTCATCGACGCTTTGTGTCGCCGTTGACGTCTTCAATGCCAAGTTGCGCACTTCTCCCGCGACAACAGCAAATCCTCGCCCATGCTCTCCCGCCCGAGCTGCTTCAATAGAAGCATTGAGTGATAAAAGGTGCGTTTGCTCTGCAATTCCCTCAATCATCGACGTTACGTTGCGCACGCGCTCAATTTTGTCATTTAGCGCAGACAGCATCTCGAGCGCCTGATCAGAACGCTCAGAAACATCGCTCATATCGCGAATAATATCGGCCAACTCATCATGATTATGGTGGCTTGCCTGACGAGCGCTCTCGGCCAGCGAGGCGACTTGAGAAGCGCTAGCACTCACTTGCATGATGGCGGTATTAATGGCGCTCATACTCGATGACGCATCACTGGCCATGGTTTCCTGTTTGGTGAGGCGTTGAGCCATAAGATCAGCATAGTGCGATACTTCTGCGGAAGCGATAGCGGTGCTGCTGGCTCGGTTCATCAATCGGTAAGCCATCGCACGAAGTGAAGCATAGTCGCGAATGGGTTTGAGGCCGTGAATGGGCTTCGCCAAACGCGCTCGATCTGCTGAATAAACAGTAGTGATCGTAACAAGCATCAAGCTCGCGCCAGCCCCCGTTGCCAGCAGCAGCGCAATATAGGGAAAAACACCAGGTTCAGTCATCATCCAAACAGAAACGCCTAGCACTGCCAAAGGCACTAACAGCTGAAGTAGTCGCATGCGGGATACTCTTTTTTATTTGACGTTATTGAGCAGTCGATCAATAGAGAAGAAGCGATTAGCCGCTCCTCAGCCAGCTTAACGGGTTATGCTAATGAATGAAGTAGCACTTTCGGGTCAGAACATGCTTTTGTTTGAAAGCAAAGACCATCATTGTCCACGCAACGCGTTAAACTGACGGACTCACCAGTGGTTGGGTTTTTAAAACAACGAAGCTGACGCAGGAGCTTATGTTTAAGCGCTATTTTCCTATTCTTACATGGCTGCCCCACTACCATAAGCGCCTGTTAGGTGCTGATGTATTAGCGGGACTCATCGTAACCGTCATGGTGATTCCGCAGTCGTTGGCCTATGCCCTACTAGCTGGCTTGCCTGCGGTAGTGGGCTTATATGCCAGTATTTTGCCGCAACTCCTATACACCTTTTTAGGCACAAGCCGCACCCTGGCGGTTGGCCCGGTGGCCATCATTGCATTAATGACGGGGGCTGCACTCTCTTCTGTGGCAACGCCCGGCAGCCCTGATTATTTACAAGCAGCACTAGTGCTTTCGCTACTCTCTGGCGGCATATTGGTCGCGATGGGTGCACTTAAAATGGGCTTTTTTAGCAATTTCTTAAGCCATCCAGTTATTTCTGGCTTTTTAACAGCGTCGGGCATTCTGATTGCCGTCAGTCAATTGGGTAGCCTGATGGGCGTTTCCAGCAGTGGCTTTACGTTGGTAGAGCGCGTGATAACGCTCTTACCTAACCTCCCCACCTTTAATCCCTATACAGTTGTTATCGGCGCTGGCACGCTTTTTTTTCTGGTCATGATGCGGCGCTTTGGTAAGCAGAGCCTTTGTGCCATTGGTTTGCCTAGATCGCTCGCCGATTTAATCACCAAAGCGGGCCCTGTCTTTGCAGTGGTTATCACAACACTGGCAACCTGGCATTGGCAGTTGGCCGACCAAGGCGTCGCTGTTGTCGGCACCATTCCCAGCGGACTGCCTGCGCTAAGCTTTCCATGGGGAGATACCTCACTTTGGCGCGCGCTGTTGATCCCGGCGCTACTCATTAGTTTGGTGGGGTTTGTGGAGTCTGTTTCCATGGGCCAAATGTTGGCCGCGAAACGGCGCCAGCGTATTTCCCCCAATCAGGAACTGATCGGCCTAGGTGCCGCTAATTTAGCCGCTGGATTTACCAGTGGCATGCCGGTCACCGGCGGCCTCTCGCGCACGGTGATTAACTATGACGCCGGGGCACAAACGCCTGCTGCCGGGGCCTTTGCAGCACTGGGGATCGCATTGGTGACGATGGCCTTTACCGGCTGGGTCTTCTCCCTGCCGATTGCCACGTTGGCCGCGACAATTACCGTATCTATTTTGACCCTGGTTGATATCCCCATGCTGCGCCAAACGTGGCGCTACTCTCGCAGTGATTTCGCCGCGATGGCGGTAACAATTCTACTGACCCTGGTTGAAGGCATTGAAGCCGGCATCATTGGCGGTGTAAGCCTCTCTATCGCGTTATTTTTGTATCGCACCAGCCGCCCCCATAGCGCGCTGGTGGGCCGAGTACCGGACACCGAACACTTCCGCAATACAGAGCGCCATGATGTTGAAACCGTCAGTAATGTGGCGCTATTACGAATCGACGAAAGTCTGTATTTTGCGAATGCCCGCTACCTTGAAGATACCGTCTATAATTTGGTCGCCAGCTATCCTGAGCTTGAACACGTCGTCCTTATCTGTTCAGCCGTTAATTTAATTGATGCATCAGCGCTCGAGAGCCTGGATGCCATCAACGCCCGTTTAAAAGATTCCGATGTCAAACTTCACCTATCCGAAGTAAAGGGACCGGTGATGGATCAACTCAAGAAGAGTGACTTCCTAGAAGCACTTACCGGACGGGTATTTCTAAGTACTTACGCCGCGTGGCGCGAATTTTCGTCAGCATGATTTTCATAAGCTTAACGATGTACCTTTAACTAACGCTTGTTTGAATGCATCATAGTGTTACCACTGTCGTGAATGCCGATGAGGAGCAGGGATGCCAAACGAATGGATAACACGCGAAAGTGGCGACCTATCGCTCCAACATGAGTGGACGCTTGTTCATTACCAGACACTAAAATCGTTGGTGGCTAAGCATAGTGGCAGCGCCAATAATCACGCTATCTCGCTGGGCGGTATTACTCAGCTAGACACGGCGGGTGCTGCGTTAATCGTTGAGCTACTGGGCATCGAGAACGCCAAGCAACAAGCGGCAAGTTCGTTATCCGAAAAACAGCAGGCGCTATTAGTGCGTGTTGCTGAGGCAATGGAGACGCCTCTCGATATCACGCCCCCAAGTCACAATCGTATCACCGATGCATTGGCGGCGGTTGGCCAGCAAATGGTGGGGCTGTGGTCGCAACAGCGCCAGCTTTTAGCGTTTATTGGGCTAGTGCTGGCAACGCTGTTTTCTCTACTACTTCGCCCTCATCGTTGGCGTTTCACTGCGACAGTCGCGCATATTCATCAAAGCGGACTAAATGCAGTACCCATTGTTGCGCTGCTGACCTTTATGGTGGGCGCGGTGGTGGCCTTTCTGGGAGCCACCGTGCTTCAAGACTTTGGGGCCACGGTATACACGATTGATTTAGTAGCCTTCTCTTTTTTACGTGAGTTTGGTGTGTTGCTGGCGGCAATTTTGTTGGCGGGTCGCACTGCTAGCGCCTTTACTGCCCAATTAGGCGCCATGAAGTCCAATGAAGAGATTGACGCTCTTCAAACCCAAGGGCTTGATCCTATAGAACTTTTAGTACTCCCCCGGGTAATCGCCTTGCTTATTAGCCTGCCTCTGCTCGCTTTTGTGGGAATGCTGAGTGGACTCGTCGGCGGGGCCATGGTGGCAACGCTTTCGTTGGATATATCGGTTAGCCAGTTCATGACCACGTTACAAAAAGATGTATCCGTCAGCCATTTTTTAGTGGGCCTTAGCAAAGCACCCGTGTTTGCGTTTGTTATCGCCGTCATTGGTTGCCTTGAAGGCTTTAAGGTAAGCGGTAGCGCACAATCTGTAGGCGTTCACACCACTTCTAGCGTCGTGCAATCAATTTTTATGGTCATCCTTATTGATGCGCTCGCCGCACTGTTCTTTATGGAGCTGGGATGGTAACCACGACGCATGCTCAATCCGAACACAACGAGCAACCTGTTATCAACGTTCTGGGGCTAGTCAATCGCTTTGGCTCTGTTGTAGTTCATGAGGCTCTCGATTTAACACTAAGGCGTGGGGAAATTCTCGGCGTGGTGGGCGGCTCAGGAACCGGCAAATCCGTACTGTTAAGAAGTATTGTAGGTTTGAAGCGCCCAAATGAAGGCACTATCGATGTCCTGGGATCTCGCCTTAACGAGCTAAATGGACAGCAACGTAGCCAGATAGAGCGCCGCTTTGGCGTGCTGTTTCAACGGGGGGCTTTATTTAGCTCGCTGAATTTGCAAGAAAATGTTGCCTTGCCGCTTATTGAGCACGCCAAACTGTCGCGCAAAGATGCCGAATACCTAGCACGCATCAAACTCTCTTTAGTTGGGCTACCCGCTAAGGCGGCACTGCAGTTTCCTGAATCTCTATCGGGCGGCATGGTAAAGCGTGCCGCACTGGCTCGTGCGCTGGCGCTTGATCCTGATATTTTGTTTCTTGATGAGCCAACCGCGGGCCTTGATCCTATCGGAGCAGCCGCCTTTGACCAGCTATTAGTCACACTGCGCGATGCATTAGGCTTTAGCGTTTTTTTAGTTACCCACGATTTAGATACGCTCTATGCCACCTGCGACCGAGTCGCCGTACTTTCTCAGAAACGCGTGTTAGTGGCAGATACGCTTGAAAATGTCGCCAATACTGACGATGAGTGGGTGCAAGCCTACTTTAATGGACCTCGCGGGCGTGCCGCTCAATACGCCGCTAACGCATCAACGGCAGGGTTAAAGGAGTAAGTTATCAATGGAAACCCGTGCCCATCACATCGTCATAGGCTTATTTACCCTATTATCTGCCGCAGCAGCACTTCTGTTTGCGCTGTGGATGAGCTATGCCGCAGGAGAGCGTAACTACCAGCCTTACCGGATTCTGTTCGAGCGCAGTGTTAGTGGTTTATCAATTGGCAGTAAGGTGCAGTACAACGGCATTGAAGTAGGCGATGTCACCGAACTGACACTAAACCCCGACGACCCCCGACAAGTTATTGCCAGTGTGCGTGTCTATGAGGACACGCCGGTTAAGACAGATACCCGCGCCAAGCTTGCGTTTGCAAGCATTACTGGCAGCATGTCGGTTCAGCTGTATGGAGGCACCCCAGAAAGCCCTCGCCTTGTAAACCAAACGGACAGCATGGCACCGTTTATCAACGCAGATCCTTCGCCGATCGCCACTCTGTTTGATGAAGGCGAAACAATGGTTCAAAACATTAATTCTATTCTGATAAACGTTAATGAACTATTTAATGACGGCAACCGCGAACAAGCCGGCACTATTTTGACGAGTATTGCGCAAATCACAGAGATGATCGCTTCACAACAAACAGCGCTTGATCAAAATATGGCACTGTTCGGCGAGGTGTCACGACAAGCAACGGCTACTCTTGAGAGTATCGATACTCTCAGCCAGGAGACGACCCTGCTATTACGTCAAGATGGTCAGCAAATGATGCAAAGCGCTGAAAGCGCTAGTCGCGATGTGGCCAGTGCCGCGCAACGAATTGAACAGCTAGTTAACGATAATGCAGGGGCTGTCGACAGCACGCTGCAAGGGGCGCAAGACATTGCTCCAGCCCTTTCAGCCCTACGTTCCACACTTAACAACCTTGATCGTATTACTCGCCAGCTTGAAGAGAGTCCGGCAGACTTTTTCCTGGGCCGGGATCAGGTAGAGGAGTTTCGTCCATGAGCTTGCGCGCAACGTTTAGCATCATCACATTAGCGGCGCTTTTATTAAACGCAGGCTGTTCAATACTGCCCGAAAGCACCCCCGCAACGCTCTATCGGTTGCCGTCGTCTGCCTCTCCAGCTGCGCAAGCGGCCGCCACCCTCCCCTTACGGCTGGGCATTGCCACTCCGGGGGCAGGTCACTTGCTTAACAGCAACCGTATTGTGGTATACCCAGAAGGTAATGTAGTGAATGTGTATGAGGGTGCACGCTGGCATGAAGACGCCCCTGATATGCTTCAAGCGCGCTTAATTTCAGACCTACAGCAGCGCCAACTATTCACCAGCGTGAGTAGCGACCGATTGCCCCATGATTTACTGCTACTTAGCGAGCTGCGCCATTTCCAAAGTGAGTACGACGCTTCTCCACCCAGTATTCATCTTCAGTTAGATGTGCAGCTTGTGAATACACAACACCGAAAACCGCTAGCAGCGACCAGTTTTACCATCCGCACCCGCGCGGATAACGTAGAGATTCCGGACGTCGTGAATGCTTTTGGTGAGGCCAGCGACGCGCTAGCTGAGCAGCTTTCAGCATGGATCGCAACGCAATCAAGCAGTCTGAGAGCCGCCGATTGACGGCGTCTTTCTTAAAAAATCACGCGGGTCTTTTGGGTAAAAATGTTCAGGCTGGCACTCTAAATGGGTAAAAAATCGCGTGTCTTTGTAAGGCATTTTCATAAAGCCGGACACGCCTAACCCCTCTATCTGGCTTACAGACGCCAGCATACGCGCCAGCAAGGCACGAAACTCTGACTCTCGGCTAGGATCCAGAAGCCGGTAATAGCTATGGATTTTAAGATGCTTCGGCAACGCCTCAAATATAATCATGCCGGTGTGATGAATCTCATTAAGCCGTTGGAGTATTTGCATAATGGTGTCTGGCAGGACGAGTAGCTCTTCCGGATCAGGGCCGTCTTCAAAGTAGCTATGCTGACGTGTGCGGTCTTCCATTTCAGGAACCGCGCTCAGCTCGTAGTCAATGGCGGTACCAGGGTCACAATTAAAAGGCTCTTCTGCATTTGCACGTTCTAAATGCAGCGTTTGACGCGCATTAAATAAGCAACTTTTAAACACCCCTTGGCGGTGAATGGCACGCGCCAAGTGCACCATGTTATTGACGGCTTGAATAAACGCTGGCTTTAACGCGGGATCGTGTAGGTTAAGCGAAGAGTCTATATACACGCCCTCCCGCTCCCAACGCACCGCTAAACCACCTACAACCGGGTATTTCCCCAAACGACTCACCGACGCCAAAAAGGCCTTTTCAGTTTCCCCCATACCCTGCATAAATTGCTTGTAATAACGATCTAGCTGCACATCGTTAACATCATTAAGTGTTTCTTCTGCATTCGCTTCGCGCAGAAACGCCTTCCGGGAGCTGTAAACGACCGTATCAATCTCTTGGTGCGCCGGACGGCCCCAGACAGGCACTAGCGATGTTTGTCGGGGGATGGGCAAATCTACCATCACCACTTTGGCCATGCGGGACATCGCCTGTAAATAATAATCCCCTGCTTTATGGCGTACCTGGGGGTCGGGGTCGAGCATACCATCCAAGGTGCGGGCAAACTCCAAAGGTAGACCCAGTGAGCAGGCGGGAATAGCACGGTGTCCAAAGCGGCAAGATTGTGCAGATGCTAATGCGTACAGCGTTCCTGCGGCTCCTTGTTCGTCGAAACGTGGCGATGATAGCGCTCCGTTGAGCTGCTCTTCGCCAATAAAGTAGACATCGCCCAGCCGAGCATTGGTTTGCTGCAAGTTATCAGACATTAATTCCATCACGTTTGCCCCAACAAACTGTAGCTTTTCGTCTAACTGAGCAAACACAGACGATCCCCAGTCAATCAACGCAATGGACTCAGTATCAGGATCGAACACTAGGTTTGACGGCTTGATGTCACCATGCACTACGGGACGTGCATTGGGGCCCGTTTCTTGGCGCAATGCTGAGAGAATATCAGCCAACTGGTTGGCAATGTGGACCACCAAACGAGGGGAAAGGCGACCTTCTTTTAGTGATACCTGCTCAAGGTTCCAACCAGGCGCACGCTCCATCACCAGGATTGACTGGCCCCGGGAGCGCTGATAAGCCACGAGCTTCGGTATGCGCGGGTGGGAAACCTGATCAAGCATAAACGCCTCTTCTTCAAGGCGTTCTTGTAAATGGGTGGGCAGCGTAATACGTGAGAATTTAAACACGTAGTGGGCAGGCACACCTTGGTGTTGTGCGCTGCCCGCAAATACAAAGCCATAGGCACCTTTACCAACCAACTCAATCCCCGTATAGCCCAACTGAGCGAGCTGTGCCTGACACAGTGCTACCCAGTCTTTAAGCTTACGAGCATCGTGATGGCTGAGTAGATATACCGATTGCTCTTCCGGTATATAAAACTGCTGGAGTGGTGCCTGAGACATTCATCATTCCTTTCTAATCAACCTCTGGCTATCCAACGTCTAGCTACCCTAGCCCAAGTGCAGCAGCATGGTTTCAGGCGCTTCGAGGTAACCTTTCCAGGCATTGCAAAACCGGGCGATGGTGCCACCATCAATAAAGCGGTGATCACCTGCCCAGGTGATGGTCATAATTGCCCGTCGCTGAACCTCACCCTGCTCGTCAAAGCG
This sequence comes from Halomonas bluephagenesis, assembly GCF_054790765.1. Classification (NCBI taxonomy): domain Bacteria; kingdom Pseudomonadati; phylum Pseudomonadota; class Gammaproteobacteria; order Oceanospirillales; family Halomonadaceae; genus Halomonas; species Halomonas bluephagenesis. The sequence goes on along the minus strand of NZ_CP133631.1, from coordinate 3,929,768 downwards.
CGGTAACCATTGGGTTTTGCCGATGGCCACTATCGCCGCTTCCGGCGCATTGATGATAGGCGCTGCATAGGTTCCGCCAAGCGCACCAATGTTAGAAATACTAATGGTGCCCCCTTTGAGATCCGCCTGATCGACACGCCCTTCTCGTGCCGCGATGGTTAAACGACCCACTTCACGGGCAATGCCTAGCAGCGTTAGACGCTCAACACTTTTCACATTGGGCACCAGTAACCCTGCTTTGCTATCCACCGCCATGCCGATATTGCACTGTTCGTAGTAGTGCAGCTCGTTGCCTTCCGCGTTTAGCTGGGCATTGATGATCGGCGCCTCAGTAACCGCTAGCGCCATTGCCTTCATAAAGAAGGGCATTAGTGTTAGCCGCTCACCCAGAGCCTCTACCCGTGGCTTCAGGCGCTCACGTAGCGCCAGCAGATCGGTCACATCGATCTCTTCGCCATAGTGAAAATGCGGAATAGAGCTGGCTGCCTCAACCATTCTTTTCGCCATCACCGCACGCACGCCGCGAAGCGGCTCAACACGAGGCGACTGGGCACTTTGCGTTACTGGCGTTGTTACTTGAGCAGGAGCTGTAGTGGGCTGATTCAGGTGCGCCAGCACGTCTTCTTTTAATACCCGGCCATCTTTACCACTACCAGCAATGGCACTTAACTCAAGCTGATGTTCACGAACAAGACGTCGCACTGCTGGACTGGCAGGCACTTTACCGCTACTAGTACTGGTACTGGTCGCCACAGCGGCTGGTTCAACCACCTTTGAACCACTGGCAGCGTCAGCTACAGATGACTGCGGCTCGTTAACTTGTTCCGTCGCGTCCGCTTCTTGCGTGTCATTTTCTGCTTGGTAGGCATACAGCGGAGCGTGTACTTTGGCAATTTTCCCCTGGGCAACATAAAGCTTGGTGACGACACCTGCTTCGGGAGCGGTAATTTCTACTAGTGCTTTGTCGGTCATCACCTCGACAATTGGCTGATCTTCCTCAATCCGATCGCCCTCCGCAACGCGCCACTCCACCACTTCACACTCGACAATGCCTTCGCCGATATCCGGCAGCATGAAATCGCTCATTATTTTTCTCCCTGGCGTTAAAAGTTAACGCTTTCGCGAATCGCTTCAAAAATTTTCAAATGATCGGGCAAATACTCTTTCTCCAGCACTAACGGGAAAGGTGTATCTAGCCCCGTTACCCGAGCAATCGGCGATTCCAGATAGAGAAAACAGCGTTCTTGGATCGTCGCGGCGATTTCACCCGCAAAGCCGCCCGTTAACGGCGCTTCATGGCTGACGATCAAACGTCCTGTTTTTAGAACAGACTCAACGACGGTATCCGCGTCCCATGGCAGCAACGTGCGCAGATCGATCACTTCACAGGCAATGCCCTGCTCTTCGGCAAGCTCGACGGCTTTGCCGATGACTTCCATTTGCGCGCCCCAACCCACCAGCGTGATATCAGTACCCTCTTTGGTGACCTCAGCTTCACCAATAGGAAGCTGATAATCTTCTTGGGGCACCTCCCCCACTGAGGCTCGATAAAGCCGCTTAGGTTCTAAGAAAAGTACCGGATCGGGGTCGCGAATTGCAGCAAGCAGCAACCCTTTCGCTTGGTAAGGATTACGCGGCACAACAACTTTTAAGCCAGGTGTATGTGTGAAATAAGCCTCTGGTGATTGTGAATGGTAGAGCCCCCCCGCGATACCACCGCCATAGGGCGTGCGGATGGTTAATCCACCCACATTGAATAAATCCCCAGAGCGGTAGCGGAATTTCGCAGATTCATTAACGATTTGATCAAAGGCAGGAAAGATGTAGTCGGCAAACTGTATTTCAGCAACAGGCACCGAGCCTTGGGCAGCCAACCCATTGGCAAAACCAATAATGCCTTGCTCTACCAGCGGTGTGTTAAAGCAGCGCGATTTACCATACTTTTCCTGCAAATGGCTAGTGGCACGGAATACACCGCCAAAAACACCCACATCTTCACCAAAACAGATAACTTTTTCGTCTTCAGCCATGGCGATATCAAGCGCATTGTTGATCGCCTGGAGCATGTTCATTGTGGGCATGTTATGCCTCCCCGGAATCTGTGGACGTATTCACCTCAAGGTCTAGCGACCGCGCACCACGCGGGTAAGCCTCTGGATAACGGCGAATATGGCGCTTAAGCTGATCAAATTGACGCTGTAACTCAGGGGTTATATCGGCATAAACATCGGTAATCAGTGAATCCAAGGAGGGGGACGAACGCTTTTCTGCCCGCTTCATGGTATCCAGTACTTCGCGACGCAGCGTTTCCTGCTGGCTAGCTTCCTCTTCCTCGCTCCACCAGCCTTTTTTAACCAGCCATTTCTGCATGCGCAATATGGGGTCTTTTAACCGCCACGCTTCTTCCTCGCTTTTAGCACGATAGCCGGAAGGGTCATCAGAAGAGGAGTGAGCAGCAAGACGATAAGACATTGCTTCAATCAGCACAGGCTTGTTTTGTTCAACAGCAATTTGGCGAGCTTGGCGTGTCGCTTCATAACCCGCCAGTGCATCGTTCCCATCAACACGTATCACATGCATGTGATAGCCGAATGCCCTGGGGGCAATGCCATCGGCGGCAAACTGTTCGGTTGATGGCGTCGAAATGGCATAGCCATTGTTACGGCAGAAAAAAATCACCGGTACCTGATGAACTGATGCCATGTTCAGCGCGGCGTGGAAATCACCTTCGGAGGCGGCACCTTCACCAAAAAACGTTAAGGTACAGTGCCCTTCGCCTGCTAATTTCTGACCGTAAGCGTAGCCAGTCGCCTGAGGAATCTGCGTTGCAAGCGGAGAAGATATGGTCATATAGTGCAGTTTGCGGGAGCCGTAATGAATCGGCATTTGACGGCCTTTGCCGTAGTCCAGCTCGTTGCCGAACAGCTGATTCATAAACTCATCAATGGAGAATCCGCGATACATTAATGCGCCTTGCTCACGGTATTGCGCCATGATCATATCGGTATCGTCTAGCGCAGCAGCTGCACCAACAACGGCCGCTTCTTCACCCGTGCTTTGCATATAAAAGCTAAGCCGCCCCTGGCGTTGGGCAGCCATCATACGTTCATCTAAGATACGAGTGGCCAGCATGGCTTGATAAAGCCGTCGGGCATGATCACGAGGTAGGTCTGGCTCTTTAGCACCTTCATAAAGCTCGCCCTCTGGGTCGAGCAAGCTAAAGGTAGCCATTGAGAATTCGTCGCCGGTCATAAAGAGCGGCTGATGTGCATACTTTGTCATGTTTATTATCCTTGTATTACCCCTTTTGAGGGCAGTGTTGTTGGTGTTGACCATTTTTGCCAGTGGATTTATCTAGCATAGGTCAAGCTCGTCGAGGTTAAGTGCCACCTCGATCAACGCAACACAAGGACAGTAACGCAGTCCGCTACTTTTAGGGATACAACTTAAGACGCAGAGAGACGAGTGCGCAGTTGCTGCTGCAACGCATCAAACAGACTATCAACGGTCAACGCGAGTAACCCGATCAGTAACGCGCCTTGTAACACATAAGCCATATTGCCATTGACGATACCGGCGATGATCGGATCGCCTAAGTTGCTGGCACCGACAGTTGCCCCTAAGGCCGCTGTCGCAATATTAATGGTGACCGATGTGCGGATACCGGCCAGAATCACCGGTGTGGCTAGTGGAAGTTCAACGCGAGTCAACACCTGCCAGGAGGTCATGCCCATGGCAAGTGCCGACTGTTTAAGGCTGGCATCGACATCTTGTAGTCCGGCTAGCGTGTTCCGAACAATCGGCAATAAGCCATAGAGCATTAGCGCCACGATAATGGGCAACGTTCCAAAACCCAATACAGGACCCGCTAGCGCAAGCACAGCCACAGGCGGAAATGTCTGACCAAGCGAGGCTAACTGCCCAGCAAGGGGTAAAAAGTCTCGCCCCCACTGCCGAGTTACCGCGATGCCAGCCAATACGCCCACCGCTATCGTGACGACAGCCGCTATTCCAACAACGAATACGTGCCTAGCCAGCAGTGAAACAAAATCAGCGCGGGAGTAAATAACCTGACGGGCGTCAGGCTCTAACCAGCGAAATCCAGGTTCTAACGCTGGCATACCCACTACGCCTATCAACAATAATAGTGCCCAACCAACAGGCCAAAACCACCGAGGGCCTGCTGCCATCGGTAAATCATCTGAGACACGATCACGCTTCACGGTGACCCACCTTGTCTAGCTGGGCTTCTTTTACCACTTTACGCAACGATAACTCACCAATCGGCATATCTTGCTGGTCGACAACCGTCAGCCTGTCGCAGTGGTCACGCAGCATCATTGAAAGCGCTTGGCGCAGTGAAAAATCACCCGGAATACGCGAAGGGGCAGGCAGTGACTGTCCAAGCGATGACATATGATCTTTCACGCGTGTTAATGCTGCCTGTTTTAGGCCACGTTCCAGCCCACCCAGTAGCGACTCTACAAACGGGTCGGCTGGGTTTCGAAGCAGCGCCAGCGGTGCCCCTTGCTGAACAATACGTCCTTCGCGCATAACGACTAAATGATCGGCCAGTTTAAGCGCTTCATCCATATCGTGAGTCACGAACACCACGGTTTTATGCAGCTGCGCCTGAAGTTTTGCCAATTCGTCTTGAAGCTTTTCTCGGGTAATCGGATCTAGCGCCCCAAAAGGCTCGTCCATCAGCAAAATATCAGGGTCTGCCGCTAATGCTCGGGCAACGCCAACCCGCTGCGCTTGGCCACCAGAGAGCTGATGCGGATACTTATGGGCAAACTCTTCCGTAGGGAGGCCTAACAAACGCATCAGTTCTTCGACACGTGCTTTAACATCAGCGGCAGACCATTTTAATAAACGCGGCACCAGCCCAATGTTGCGTGCTACGGTCCAGTGGGGAAACAGGCCAGTGCTTTGAATCGCATAGCCAATACGACGGCGCAGTTTAACCGGGTCATAGTGCCCTATTGCCTGTCCGTCGATGACAATGTCGCCGCTACTATGCTCAATCAAACGATTAATCATACGTAGCGTCGTCGATTTTCCGCAGCCGGATGATCCTACCAGCGCACAGAACTTTCCTTTCGCGACGTGTAAGGAGATGTCGTCAACCGCTGTGTCCTCTCCAAAGTGCTTTGACACATGGGAAAGCTCTATCATTCATGTCCTCCGGGGCGTAGCGCGTCGGCTAATGCCCCCAAACTAGCATCTACAATAAGTGCCAAGACCAAAATAGGCAGCGTGCCAAGTAGCACCATGTCCATGGCCGCTTGGCCCAATCCCTGAAAAATAAACGTGCCTAGCCCACCTGCCCCAATTAACGCGGCAACTGCTGTTAATCCAATGGCTTGTACAGCCGTAATCCGCACCCCTTCTAACAGTATCGGCAGCGCCAAAGGAAACCTTACCTGCCAAAAACGCTGGCGCGGACGCATGCCCATCGCCTTAGCCGCTTCTAAGGTATTTGAGTCGACTTCATCTAGCGCGATATAGGTATTGCGCACCATCGGCAACAGGCTGTAGGCAATGAGCGCAATCAGCGCGGGGGTGGTTCCAATACCGCTGACACCTAGCTGAGCTAAAAAAGGCACGTTAGCAGCTAACCAGGCAAGCGGAGCTAGCAATAACCCAAACAGGGCTAAGCTCGGAATCGTTTGCAGGAAATTCAGCAATGCAAAAGCTGTTCGTTGCAGCCGTTGGTAACGCCGCATCAGCATAGCGAGAATTAAACCGACCACCACGCTAATACTCACCGCGGTGCTGACCAGCACCACATGCTGCTGCATGGCACGATAAAACTGCTGGTCTCGTGCCTGAAACTCCTGCACAAGAGCTAAGTTATCAAGCCATAGCGCCGCACAAACCAACCACGCGGCCCCCACGCTGCTGAGCAATAACGTGGTCCACAGCCGCGATAACCCCAAGCGTAAACGCAGTTCTACCAAGCACAGCAAAAGCAAAAAAAGCACCACCCAATGGGCAGCTCCAATCCCTAAGCGCGCTTGCGGTAGTGTCGGGGCAATCAGCCAGTGGTCTGCCACCATCAGCCCGAATGGCATCAATAATAGTGTCAGGGTGACAATGCATAGTTGAGCGCAGTAATGAAGGCGGCTTGGTCTGATAGCCAAGCCACCCATGGCGACAAATAGCAAGGAAACAAGTAGCGCTCCGGGCCAGCCTATCGCCGTTACTAAGCCATACGATATACCCGCTACAATTCGGTTAGGCGCAACGCTAACAAGGCCCAGCAGCCAAACAGCGCTTAACATGCAGGCACTTAAACATATCAGTACTGCGTTTAAATGCCCGGACTGTCGAGTTGGCGTTGGCAAAGCGTCTATCAGTGACATTCATTAGTCATCCAGGCTATCAAGATAGTCACTTGCGACTTGATCAGGAGAGAAACCATTCACCGCTACATCAGCGTTCAGAGTTTGCAACGTCACAAGGTCAAGCGTGGTAAATACATCGTTGAGGAGCGTCTCAATCTCGGGGTAGGTCTCTAGTACCTCGGCACGCACTACCGGCGACGGCTGGTATACCGGCTGTACGCCCTTATTATCTTCCAAAACAACGAGACCCAACGCACTTAAGCCGCCATCGGTTCCGTACGTCATGGCACCATTAACGCCGCTCGTCTGCTGTGCAGCGGCGCGCATGGTACCCGCCGTATTACCGCCTGAAAGCACTAGCAACTGGTCATCGTTGAGTTCGAAACCATAGGCGTCCTGAAACGCAGGCAGTGCCTGAGCGGATTCAACAAACTCTGCACTAGCCGCGAATTTAAACTCGCCACCGTCGTTTAAGTAGTCCGCAAGGTCAACAAGTGTCGTTAAGCCGTTGGCCGTCGCAACATCTTTACGAATACTCATTGCCCAAGTGTTATTGGCGCTAGCAGGCTCAAGCCACACCAGCCCCTGCGCCACGTCGCGCTCTTTGACAGTCTGGTAAGCATCCTCTGCACTATTCCAGACAGGGCTATCGGTCATATCAAAGAAGAAAGCGCCGTTACCTGTGTATTCCGGATAAAGGTCGATTTCTCCCGCTTCAAGCGCACTGCGCACAACGCTGGTGCCACCCAGCTGTAAGCGATCTTCCGTAGGCACGCCGCCACGTTCTAGCGTTTGAATAATCAGCTCACCCAGCACGGCCCCTTCGGTGTCGATTTTAGATGACACGACCACTGGGGCGCTGGCGTAAGCAGTTGAAAAAGTAATGGCTGATAAACAAGCGACGATGGTCGATTTTATAGTAAAGCGCATAGTAGTCATCCTATTAGTTAGCATCTTGAAGGTATCATCTCAGTATAAGAGCCAACCACGTAAACGTCAGACGCCATATCAACGGCGCCTGACGTCCACAACGCTTCTATTCGATGCCCCCATCGTGTTCACGCTTAACATTGATAACGCTTAGGGCGCTTCAATCACCCACGTTGTCCCTTCACGAGAATCTTTCAGGATAATACCCATGCTCGCTAATTCATCTCGAATAGCATCCGCCTGAGCAAAATCTTTATTCGCTTTTGCTTCCTTACGCTGCGCTATTTTGGCTTCAATCTCAGCCTCACTCAGCGCTACCTGCTGCTGATTACCTTTCAAAAAGGTCTGAGGATTTTGCTGCAGAAGCCCTAACACACCCGCTAGACGTGTTAATTCCGATGCTAAATGCTGCGCTTTTTCTGATGACTCGCTCTTAGCGCGATTAAGATCCCGCGCCAGATCGAATAACACCGCTAACGCCTCAGGCGAATTAAAGTCGTCATCCATCGCCGTGGTGAAACGCTCGGCATAGCCTGTCTCATCACCGCCACCGCCAGACAACACTTCCACCCCCTCTAACGCTGTATAAAAACGTGTCAGCGATTTGCGAGCCTCATGGAGAGAATCCACCGAGTAGTTAATTGGGCTGCGGTAGTGGCTAGCCACTAGCAAGAAACGCACGACTTCCGGATCATGCTCAGCCAACACATCACGGATAGTAAAAAAGTTACCCAGCGATTTTGACATCTTTTCCTGGTTAACCCGTACAGCCCCGGCATGCATCCAGGTGTTGACGTAGGTTTTGCCCGTCGCTGCCTCTGATTGGGCAATTTCGTTTTCATGATGAGGGAACGTAAGATCAGGGCCTCCACCATGAATATCGAAGGTATCGCCTAAGCAGCACGTCGACATTGCTGAACACTCAATATGCCATCCTGGGCGGCCATTGCCCCAAGGAGAATGCCAGTGTGCTTCGCCCGGTTTAGCGGCTTTCCAAAGCACAAAATCGAGCGGGTCTTCTTTATGAACGTCAACCTCAACCCGGGCACCAGAACGCATATCATCAAGTTGACGATTATTTAGCTTTCCATAGTCGGCGAATTTACGTACTCGGTAGTACACATCACCATTGGCAGCGGCGTAGGCAAAGTCTTTCTCAATCAGCGTCTGAATCATGGCAACGATATCACCGATATGTCCTGTCGCCCGTGGTTCATGGCTTGGCGGCAACACACTCAGACGAGCTTCGTCTTCATGCATCGCCTGGATCATACGCTCAGTTAGTGCGCTAATCGATTCGCCATTCTCTTCTGCACGCTTGAGAATTTTATCGTCAATGTCGGTGATGTTACGCACATAAGTAACGTCGTAGCCACGATAACGTAGGTAGCGGGTTATCACATCAAAGGCCACCATGACCCGCGCGTGGCCAAGGTGACAGTAGTCATACACCGTCATGCCGCAGACATACATGCTAACTTTCCCCGCCACCAGCGGGGTAAACGGTTCTTTGCGACGTGTCAGCGTATTATAAATGTGCATATGACGATTCCTTAGCCCTTCTGTTTGATTTTCGCCCAGCTATCTTTCAACCCAACGGTACGATTAAACACTAGTTGTCCTGGCTTAGACGCATGACGGTCAGCGCAGAAGTAACCTACCCGCTCAAACTGGAAGCGATCTTCTGGGACAGCATCCGCTAAACTGGGCTCGCCAATGGCATAGCACACCGCCAAAGAGTCCGGGTTCAGGTGCTCGAGAAAGTCGACATCTTTGTCACGATCTGGCTGCTCAACCGTGAACAAATTGTCATACAAGCGTACTTCCATCGGTACACCATGGGCAGCACTCACCCAATGAATTACGCCTTTTACCTTGCGGCCTTCAGGATTTTTACCCAGGGTATCGAAATCCACTGAACAATGCAGTTCCGTCACGTCACCAGCTTCGTTCTTAATAACGTCATCACAACGAATCACATAGCTATTACGCAGACGGACTTCTTTGCCAGGCGCTAAACGGAAAAACTTTTTGGGCGCGTCTTCCATGAAGTCGTCTTGGTCGATATACAGCTCGCGACTAAACGGCACCTTACGTACAGCCATGTCGTCACGCGCAGGGTGCCCAGGCACGTCATACACTTCTTCATGATCTTCAGGAACGTTCGTCAGTACCACCTTAAGCGGTTTCAATACGCACATTGCTCGCGGCGCATTGTCCTCAAGATCAGAGCGAATTGCATGCGTTAGCATGGAAATATCCACTAAGCCGCCATCGGCGCGAGTAACACCAATCATCTCACAGAATTTGCGAATGGATGCCGGCGTATAGCCGCGGCGGCGCATACCAGAAATGGTTGGCATACGCGGATCGTCCCAGCCATCGACAATCTGCTCGTCAACTAGCAGCTTTAGCTTGCGCTTCGAGGTCAGCGTGTAGTCCAGGTTAAGTCGAGCAAACTCGATTTGGCGCGGTTTAGCGGGAACCGGCAAGTTATTCAAAAACCACTCGTAAAGCGGGCGGTGGTCTTCAAACTCCAGCGTACAAATTGAATGGGTAATGCCTTCAATGGCATCAGACTGGCCATGGGTAAAATCGTACGACGGGTAGATTTTCCACTTGTCGCCTGTTTGATGGTGGCTGGCATGGCGAATCCGGTAAAGGATCGGGTCACGAAGATTGATATTGGGCGATGCCATATCAATTTTAGCCCGAAGCACTTTTTCACCTTCGCCAAACTCGCCGTTTTTCATCCGCTCAAGCAGGTTGAGGTTCTCGTCAACGCTGCGCTCACGGTATGGACTAGGCTTGCCTGGCGCTGTGAGTGTGCCACGATATTCACGAATTTCATCCGGTGAAAGGTCATCAACGTAGGCTTTGTCTTCACGAATTAAATGCTGTGCCCACGCATAAAGCTGGTCGAAATAATCAGAAGCAAAGCGAACTGGACCTGCCCAGTTAAAGCCTAACCAGCTGACATCCTCTTTGATAGCGTCAATATACGCTTGCTCTTCCTTCGCTGGGTTGGTGTCGTCAAAGCGCAGATGACACTCACCACCTAGCTGCTCCGCCAACCCGAAGTTCAAACATATCGACTTTGCATGACCGATATGCAAAAAGCCATTGGGCTCGGGAGGAAAGCGCGTCACAATTTTGCTGACCTGGCCGCCCTCTATTTCGTCGCGTACTTGGTTGCGAATAAAGTTCGGCGCTGGGGTGGTCTCGTTGGTCATGGTGGTGTTGATAACCTCATGGTGGATGGCGGGCTAGGCAACGAATGCCTACGCTATTAGGGTTTGCGCTTCGCGGTGCCAAGCAAAACCGCTATTATAACGTGACGCCGATGCACAGCGCCAAGGCGAACGCCTTTATTGAACAGGAATTTATCTATGATCGTATTACAGACCAACCACGGTGACATCACTATTGCGCTTAATCATGAAAAAGCGCCCAAAACTGCCGCCAATTTTGAGCAATATGTCCGCGATGGTTTTTATGATGGCACTTTGTTCCATCGTGTTATCGATGGCTTCATGGTTCAGGGCGGTGGCTTCGATCAAGATTTCAACCAAAAGCCGACGCGTGACCCAATCGAAAACGAAGCCGACAATGGATTACAAAACACTGTTGGCACACTTGCGATGGCGCGCACCCAAGACCCTCACTCTGCCACGGCACAGTTCTTTATCAACGTTGGAAACAATAGCTTCTTGAATCATAGTGGTAAAAGCCTACAAGGCTGGGGTTACGCTGTGTTTGGAGAGGTTATCGAAGGCATGGACGTGGTAGACGCCATCCGTGGTGTAAGCACCACGCGCCGAGGAATGCATGCTGACGTGCCCGCAGACGATGTCATCATTGAGCGCGCTTACGTTAAAGAAGCCGACTAATTTTGGGAGTTCTATGCGCACTCTGCTGATAGCTGATACGCATCTAAGCAGTGATACCCCTGAGATTAATCAGGGGTTTTATCGTTACTTAGAGCGCACCGCTGCAGGGGCTGATGCCCTGTATCTTCTAGGCGACTTATTTGACGCCTGGATTGGGGATGACCTCCTTGATACACCACATCCTCTTAGCGGCATTGCCTGGGAAGTGATCAAACGGTTGCGTAAATTAAGCAGCAACGGAACCTCCATTTACTTCCTGCACGGCAATCGCGACTTTCTGATTGGCGAGCGCTTCATCCATGAGTGCCAAGCCTCTTTGCTACCCGAAAGCCAAACAGTGGAACTCCAGGGCGTGCCAGCCGTTATTCTGCACGGCGACAGCCTTTGCACCAGAGATGATGCATATATGGCGTTCCGCCAACAGTCGAGAGATCCTCAGTGGCAAACGCAGATCTTATCTTTACCCCTTGATCAGCGGCTGGAACTTGCCAAGAGCCTGCGCATGCAGTCAGGCGATGCTAACGCGAATAAAGCGGAAGCAATCATGGACGTGACACCTGAAGAAGTAGTAACGCTGATGGCGCGCTCCGGTGTCACTACCATGATTCATGGTCACACCCACCGGCCTAAGGTACATGATTTGACGGTCGAGGATGTGCCCGCAAAACGATTTGTTCTTGGTGATTGGGATGACAAACATGGCTGGGACATTGTGGTTGAGCGCACGACAGAACATAACACCATGCCTATTCTGCGCCAATTTACCTTAGCTAACCCACCCTAATACCTAACGCTGCGACATCACGAAAAAGCCATCAAAAAAGCCGACCAAATTAACTTGGCCGGCTTTTTCTTGGAGTGATGATGACGCGTTAATTAACGTTCAATTTCCGCATCACTACGCAGGTCGTCTACCAAGCCCTGAATGACAGACTGCGCGCGGAGTTGCTCAGCCATTTGTGCTACAAAAGAGGTAAGCTGTTCGTCAACTTCGCCTACTGACACGCTATCAAGCGCTATGATAGCAACGCTTTCCGGCAGTGACACAGAGCGATAAATGCTAGCGCCCTCCTGCGGACGCGGCATACGAAACACCTCCTGTACAACCGTTTGGGGAAGCACACTTTCAGACTGGCGTGAGATATTGCTAGCTTCAAGCCAATCAATGTCGTTGGCCTCACCAGCTTCCAAAGACGCTATTATACGAGATGCCTCTTGCTTAATCGCCTCCTGGCGTTGTTGAACAACAACCGCACTCGCGACCTCATCACGCACATCGTCTAATGCCAGCTGAGTCGCTTCGCGATGCTCCGCAACACGCAGCACGAGACGCCGATCATCATCAAGCTCGATCACTTCGCTGTTATAGCCTTCCTGTAATACGTCAGCACTAAAGGCCTCATCAAGCACACCTGGCTCTGAAAGTACGCCCTCGCCTTCACCACGTGCTAACCAGTCAGTCTGGTTAAGCGTTAGACCGAGGTCATCCGCTACGCTTTGTAGATCATCGGCAGCAAAACTCTCATCAATTAAGCGCTGCACTTGCTGATTGAACTCATCACTGACGTCACGCAGAGCAACATCTTGCTGAAGTGCCTCGCGCTGCTCCTCAAAGGCGGGTGCTGCAAGCTCAGTTACCTGAAGGATATGAAATGCACCATCCATTTCCACCAGTTGTGATGTCTCACCCTCATTAAGAGCAAAAGCTGCTTCATCAAAGGCTTCACCGAAGAAACCACGACTGATAACTCCTAAGTCACCGCCTTCTTCAGCACTTGCCGTGTCATCTGAGTAACGCAGTGCTGTATCGGCAAACGACTCACCACTGTTCAAGGCTTCTAGGGCCTCGTTAGCGTGTGCTTGCGCTTCTTCGCGGCTGCGCTCGTCGCCAAACGTCACCATGATATGAGAAACACGTCGATCAGCATTGCGATTCTGTTCGCGCCACGCATCGCGCAACTGCTGTTCGTCAACCTCAACGTTTTCCGCCATGGTTTGACGGTCAACTAGCACATATTCAACACGCACCTGCTCAGGGCGCTCGAAACGTTCTTGATTTGCGTCGAAGTAATCCTGCATATGCGTTTCAGTAACATCCACATCAACGCTTACATCGTTAGCATCTAATAAAACATAGCGAAAACTGCGCTGCTGACGCTGTAGCTCAGCTAAACGCTCCTGCTCGCTTTCCAAACTGAAGTCGCTAAAAGCAAGGCCTTGCTGCAAATGCTGACGCTTGATATCAGCCCGTAGCTCTTCCCGAAACGCCACTGGGGTATATCCCGCACCAGCGAGACGATTCCGGAATATCTCAGCTGAAAACCGACCATCTTGATCATGAAATTCTGGTAAACCAACAATCATTTGATCTAGCTGGGCATCGGAGACGAACACACCGCCATCTTCAGCATACTGCGTTAGCAGCTGCTGAGTTATCAGCTGATCAAGCACGTCATTGCGAAGCGCCCGCTCTTGCTCTGGTGGCACTTGCCCAGAGCGAAGTGCACGTTGCACCTCAAGCTCAACCTGCTGTCGCATAATTGGCTCGCCATTAACGCTCGCCACTTCATTCGGGTCATCGCCGAAAACACTAAACAGCGACTCCACGCCAAAAAGCGCCATGGCAGCAACCATAACACCGATAATTATTTTGGCACCCCAGCTTCTGGAGCCATCTCGAATACTTTGCAGCATGCTAGCCTCAGATCATCACAGCTATCTATCGCCCCAACCTAGCGGGCCAGAAAAAAACATGGGCGCATCGCGGATGCGATGCGCCCATTAGCTTACAGCAAACGCGAGCCAATTAGTTGACGGCGTCTTTCAGCGCTTTACCGGCTTTGAAGCTGGGAACTTTTGCAGCGCTAATTTCAATCGGCTGACCCGTCTGCGGGTTACGGCCAGTACGTGCGGCACGCTCTTTAATTGCGAAAGTACCAAAACCTACCAGGGAAACACTTTCGCCTTTTTTGAGGCTATCGGTGACAGACTCCACCATGGCATCCAATGCGCGGGTTGCCGCTGCTTTCGGAATATCAGCAGATGCGGCAATAGCTTCAATCAGCTCGGACTTATTCACACTTCACCCCTTAACTGTTTCAAAAAAATGGCTCTGAACGGCACTGCCACCGTTAGATACAACTTCAAAGCGTAGCTGTGTTTTATAGCAATGCCTTGAAACTCCTGTCAAGCGACAGTGCCGAGAAATGCCCGTAACTCAAGGCCTTGGGCAAAATTATTAAGTAATGTTAAAACTCAGTAGAGCATTAACGCTTAATGGGTACTCGTTACGGCGGTTGAACTAAAAGCCGGATCGGAACCTTTTAACGATACACTCTCGTCAATTGGGTCGCTATGTAGCGCTACGGCCAGAACTTCATCTATCCACTGTACGGGGCGGATATCAAGAGCCCCTTTAATATTTTCTGGCACTTCCTTGAGGTCCCGACGATTTTCCTCAGGAATTAAGACCGTCTTTATACCACCGCGGCGGGCTGCCAGCAATTTCTCCTTTAGCCCCCCAATAGGCATCACTTCGCCACGTAGGTTCACTTCGCCCGTCATGGCCACATCACAACGCACAGGGCGTTGAGTATAAGCAGAGACAATGGCGGTTACCATGGCAATGCCTGCACTGGGGCCATCTTTGGGCGTAGCGCCCTCTGGAACATGGATATGCAAGTCTTCGTTTTCAAACCGCTGCGGATCAATACCATACTCTTTCGCACGCGCCTTAACGACCGTTTGCGCCGCACTCACTGACTCTTTCATAACATCGCCCAGTGAGCCGGTTTTGTTAATACGCCCCTTGCCGGGCGTAACAACAGATTCGATATTCAATAATTCGCCGCCAACCGATGTCCACGCCAGCCCCGTCACGCGGCCGACTTGATCTTCTTGCTCAGCCAACCCGTAGCTATAACGGCGAACACCGGCATAGGCTTCAATATCTTCAGCTGCCAGCACCTGTTGAGCCTGCAGCTTACTTCCCTGCTTGCCACTAGTTGTCTGCTCGGCTTCTAAGCGCTCACGCAGCACCTTACGGCACACTTTAGCTATCTGACGCTCTAGCTCTCGCACCCCGGCTTCACGCGTGTAATAACGCACCAGTTCTAGCAGCGCATCATCGTTGAGGGCCAGCTCTTCTGTTTTGAGGCCATTCGCCTCCTGCTGCTTAGGCAACAAATAGCGTCTCGCGATCGCTAGCTTTTCATCTTCGGTGTAACCCGGCAGACGAATTATTTCCATACGGTCCAACAGCGGACCAGGAATATTCATCGAGTTAGCAGTGCAGATAAATAGCGTTTCAGAAAGATCGTAGTCCAACTCAAGGTAATGATCACTAAAGCTGTTGTTTTGCTCAGGATCAAGCACCTCTAGCAGCGCTGACGCCGGGTCTCCGCGATGATCCATACCGAGCTTATCGACTTCATCCAATAAAAACAGCGGGTTTTTAACGCCAGCACGACTCATCCGCTGCATTAACTTACCCGGCAAGGAGCCGATATAGGTGCGGCGATGACCACGAATTTCAGACTCATCGCGCACGCCACCTAACGCCAAGCGGACATACTTACGATTCGTGGCCCGCGCGATGGATTGACCAAGCGAGGTTTTGCCCACCCCTGGCGGGCCCACCAAGCATAATACGGGCCCTTTCATCTTGCGCACACGCTTTTGTACCGCAAGATACTCAAGAATACGCGCTTTTACTTCTTCTAAGCCGTAATGGTCTTGATCCAGCACTTCCTGAGCTTTCACTAGGTCGTGCTTGACGCGGGTACGCTTCTTCCATGGGACGGCAATTAGCCAGTCTAGATAGGAGCGAACCACGGTAGCCTCGGCTGAGTTAGCAGCCATCATCTTTAGCTTATTAAGCTCTTGCGTAGCTTTTTCAGCGGCTTCTTTAGGCATGCCAGATGAGGCGATGGCTTGCTCGTATTTTTCAGCCTCATTCGGCACATTATCCAGCTCACCCATCTCTTTCTGGATGGCCTTCATCTGCTCATTGAGGTAATACTCGCGCTGGGTCTTTTCCATCTGCTCTTTCACACGCGAGCGGATGCGTTTTTCAACCTGCAACAGATCAATTTCTGACTCGATAAGCGCCATTAAGTGCTCTATACGATCGCGTACGCGATCCATTTCGAGCAACTCTTGCTTATCGCCTATCTTTAATGACAGGTGCGCGCAGATGGTATCGACCAGCCGGCTTGGGTCTTCAATTCCAGAAAGCGAATTGAGTACCTCATTAGGCACTTTTTTAGACAACTTAACGTATTGCTCAAATTGGTTGAGCAGCACACGCACCAGCGCTTCTTGCTCTCGACTGGTTAGCGGCTCACTCTCGCGAGGGACCAAGTAAGCTTGGGTGTAGCCCGCCTCGTGCTCTTCAATATCAATAACGTCAGCGCGAAAATTACCCTCAATCAACACTTTCACAGTGCCATCGGGCAATTTTAGCAGTTGCATGATATCGGCCACGGTGCCCATGGCATAAAGATCAGCGTTATCGGGCTCATCCTGGGAGGCCTCGCGCTGAGCCACCAGCAGCACACGTTTGTCGGCCTCCATCGCCGCTTCCAACGCTTGGATGGACTTCTCACGACCAACAAAAAGTGGAATAACCATTTGCGGGTACACAACCACATCCCGCAAAGGCAACAGGGGTAGACATTGTGTCTGATCGGCGTTCTGCTGCATCGCAGACGTTCCTCAAAATCGGATGAGTACTTGAAAGGGTACTTAGCCAAGTACCTCACAGTATGAAAAGCATGGCGCTAGGCGCTGAGCGGCTAGGCAAACATTTCATGAGTAACTTATGAATAACAAGGGGTCGCCTAGGCGACCCCTTGGTTTGGCGCAAGCGGTAAAAGCTAGGCCGTGTCGTGCACTTAGATACTAGCCATCGGTGCCATCAACACGAGTGTCTTCCTGCTGCGAATAGATCAGCAGTGGCTCGCTTTCGCCAGCAATCACTGAACTATCAATTACCACCTTGCTAACACCTTCAAGCGAAGGAATCTCATACATGGTATCTAGCAGCACAGATTCAAGAATAGACCGCAACCCTCGCGCCCCGGTCTTACGCTCCATGGCCTTGGTTGCGACAGCACGCAGCGCATCATCTCTGAACTCGAGCGTGACATCTTCCATCTCAAAGAGCTTAGCGTACTGCTTAACCAGCGAGTTCTTAGGCTCGGTTAAGATCTGCACCAGCGCATCTTCATTTAGCTCAGTGAGCGTCGCAATAACGGGTAGACGTCCAACAAACTCAGGAATTAAACCAAATTTCACTAAATCGTCTGGCTCTACGTCTGCTAACAATTCACCGACACCACGTGAAGACTCTTTGCTCTTCACACTGGCATTGAAACCAATGCCGCCTTTCTCAGCACGGTCGCGGATAACTTTATCAAGTCCCGCGAAAGCACCACCCACAATAAACAGAATGTTGGCCGTATTAACCTGAACAAATTCTTGCTGGGGATGCTTACGACCACCCTGAGGTGGCACGGATGCTGTTGTGCCTTCAATCAACTTGAGTAGCGCCTGCTGGACGCCCTCACCCGACACATCACGCGTGATGGAAGGGTTGTCAGACTTGCGCGAAATCTTATCGATTTCATCGATATAGACAATGCCTCGCTCAGCCTTCTCGACGTCGTAATCACACTTTTGCAAAAGCTTTTGGATGATGTTCTCAACATCCTCACCCACATAACCTGCTTCTGTCAGCGTGGTGGCATCGGCAATGGTAAAAGGCACATTCAATAGCCGCGCCATGGTTTCCGCCAGCAGTGTTTTACCACTACCCGTAGGACCAATAAGCAGAATATTTGATTTACCTAGTTCTACATCGCCTTCGCGCACTTCCGTCTTAAGACGCTTGTAGTGGTTATAAACCGCTACAGAAAGCACCATTTTGGCGCGATCTTGTCCGATGACATAGTCGTCTAACGTATGACGTATTTCGCGAGGCGTAGGTAAACGCTCTTCATCGCTCTCGGCATCGGCTTTGAGAACTTCTTCGCGAATGATGTCATTACATAAGTCGACACACTCATCGCAGATATATACGGACGGGCCTGCAATTAGCTTACGTACTTCGTTTTGATTTTTACCACAAAACGAGCAGTATAAGAGCTTGCCACCTTCGTCCTTGCCTTTGCCGTCGGCCATTCGCGTACCTCTATCACTGCGGCGGCTTACGCCGCCGGAAAAGCTCGTTAGAAAAGCAGAATCCTATCACGCTATCAGGATGTAGGCCGCTTATCCAGCACTGCGTCAATCAAGCCATATTCTTGGGCTGTAGTGGCGCTCATAAAGTTGTCACGGTCAGTATCCCTAGCAACAGCCTCAAGATCTTGACCAGTGTGGTGAGCCAAAATCTGATTCAGCTTCTCACGAATACCTAAAATCTCACGAGTGTGAATTTCGATATCAGACGCTTGGCCTTGATAGCCACCTAACGGCTGATGAATCATCACACGAGAATTAGGCAAACAATAACGCTTACCCGCTGCGCCGGCCGTCAGCAACAGTGCACCCATGCTGGCTGCTTGACCAATACATACGGTCGAAACATCAGGCTTAATAAACTGCATGGTGTCATAAATAGACATACCTGCCGTAACAGATCCACCAGGCGAGTTAATGTAAAGGTGAATATCTTTATCAGGATTCTCTGACTCAAGAAACAGCAGCTGCGCTACGACTAAATTCGCCATGTAATCTTCAACTGGTCCCACCAGGAAAATAACACGCTCTTTTAGCAGACGTGAGTAGATGTCATAGGCTCTTTCCCCTTTGGCGCTCTGCTCAACCACCATGGGCACTAAACCGCCGGCGTTTTGAATATCAAACTCACTCATTCGTGATTCCTTGCGTCCGGTAAGGGAAAGCGCACCCATCTTGGGTGCGCCACGCGATAAAGTTAGGCGCTAGCTTGCTCGCTTTCTTCAACACCTTCATCTTGCTCGGCTTGTTGCTGGGCAGCTGCCAGTGCTTGCTGGTATGACATTTCAACGTCTTTAACGTTCGCCTGCTCCAGCAGCTTATCAACGGCCTTTTCTTCCAGAATGGCAGACTTCACCTGAGTTTTGAGCTGCTCATTGCCCATGTAGTATTCAACTACTTCGGAAGGATCCTGATACTGCTCTGCCAGTTCTTCAACCTTGGCTTTAATCGCGTCATCGTCAGCGTCTAGCTCATTCGCTTTGATAACCTCGGCCAACAACAAGCCTACCTGAACACGACCTTTCGCTTGTGCTTCGAACAGCTCATTCGGCAGCTGACTAACGTCAAAATCTTCGCCAAGACCAAATTGCTGTGCCGCTTGGCGTTTCATACCGTCAGTTTCTTGCTGGACAAGCGCACTTGGCACAGGAATATCATTCGCTTTTTTCAGCGCATCTAATACCTGCTGCTTCACACGGTTATCAACCGCCTGGGCCGCTTCACGGGTCATGTTCTTTTTGATCTCAGCGCGGAATTTGGTTTCATCACCATCTTCAACACCGAAACGCTCAATGAACTCAGCGTCAACTTCAGGCAGCGCTTGGCTGCTCACGCTATGAACAGTGACTTTGAATGTGGCTTCGTTACCAGCCAAATGCTCGGCTTGGTAATCTTCAGGGAACGTAACAGTGATGGTTTTCTCATCACCTGCTTTCGTGCCGATCAACTGCTCTTCAAAGCCTGGAATGAAGCTATTGGAACCAATGACCAGGGCATGGCCTTCAGCGCTTCCACCCTCAAACGGCTCATCGCCCAGGAAGCCCTGGAAATCGATGGTAACTTGATCGCCATCAGCGGCAGCGGCGTCTACTTCTTCCCACGCAGCGTTTTGCTTGCGCAGCGTATCGATCATTTCGTCGACATCAGCATCGTTAACCGTCACTACCGGACGCTCAACTTCGGTGCCTTCGATAGATGCAAGCTCGACCTGCGGATAAATTTCCATAACCGCCACAAACTCTAGATCTTTGCCAGCTTGATTTACTTTTGGCTCAATCTGGGGGAATCCGGCAGGGTTTAGGCCTTCTTCGGTGATGGCACGCACATAGCGCTCACGCATCACTTCCCCTACCACTTCATTGCGCACGCTGTCGCCGTAGCGCTGACGAACTACAGCCATCGGCACTCGGCCTTGGCGAAAACCATTCAGGCGAACGTTCTTCGCGGTGTCTTTCAAGCGAGCGCTGACGGCCTCGTCGATTTCGGCGGCCGGCACCTGAATTGTGATACGGCGTTCGATCTGGGAGGTCGTCTCGACGGAAACTTGCATGAATTGTCCTCTAGCGGCTGGGCGTTATGTTGATTGCGTAAATTAAGTTCAAGGGGGCAATTTTAAGAACCCTAGCGCATCGTGGCAAGCGCCATGCTCGCAAGATGGGGGCATAACCCACAAATACAAGGGTAATCACTAGCAAAACGATCGTTTTAGGCCGTTTTTTCTGACCGCAGCACAGTCAAAACCATTTCCAAATGTTAAACGTAGCTTTTCGGTCTAATTATCACACTTAAGACAATGGCCTTTAATCGCGCTTTGCCCACCACAAAGAAACAGCATGGAATAGCAGCCCACATGTTGCGGCGTGGGAAATAAACACTTGCCAGCTAATCCAATCAGTAAACAAACCATGCCAGAAACCCATTACCAGGGCACCCATTAGCAGCATAATTAATAAGCGCTGACATAATTTTGGCAGGGCTTTTCGTGCGCTAGCGGACAGCATTTTCCACTGAATAACGGCAGCGCCCGCTACGATGGCTAACGCAATAAGCAACAAGGTTTGGCGTGTTTCATGCCCTTCTACCATGTAGCGGGGTATCGCAGCCAGCATCACAATGCAAAGTCCGAGGGCAACGCTTATGCGCTCTGGAGAATAAGGGACTCGCTGCATCGTTAGGCAACCTTTAGCTGCTGAGATTCAATCCACTCTTCCGCCCACGGGATAGCGGCGTCATCTGCCATAAAGGTTTCCATAGCATCTACTTCCAGCCGATCACCTAAACGCGTTGCACCATGGTCCTCTAATAGCGCATCGAGTGCCCTTCCCGCCCCACAAAACGTATCACCGTAGGAGCTATCACCCAACGCAATTAGCCCATACCGCAATGAGGTAAGCGAAGGGTTTTTTTCCTGCACACCCCGCACAAAGGAAACAAAATTACCTGGATAGTCGCCGCTTCCCGTGGTCGATACACAAAACAGCGTAAGATCTTGGTTATTAGTTAAATCTTCAATCGTCGGCTGCTCAGAAATATTAACCTTATAGCCAGCCTGTTCAAACAACGGCTTTACTTGCTCTGCGACATCTAGCGCACCACCGTACATTGTTCCGACTAGAATCGTTAGCGTTGGCATGGCCGTACTCCTCTGCAAAAGTGTCGCACTGTGCTTTGTTCAGTCGACAAATACCCGATGAATTTGGTCAAATATTAACACGACTCGTAAAAACGGCACACGCCTTCTCATGAGGCGACTATCAATCTTCCAGTAGGAAATCTTATGCAGCAACTCTTCGAGGCATGGATAACACCGATCATGGTCGGTGGTTTAATCGTGTTTATGTGCTTTATTATTTGGGACTTAGCTAAGAAGTCGAACGCAGGGAAATTTGGCACGATCATGCTTTTTGTCGTTTTGGGGGCCGGCATGCTGGGTTATATCATCAAGGTAGTGATCACTTGGCTCATCGAAGGGCGTGGACTTTAGCCAGAAAATAAAAAAAGGAGCACCAAACGGCGCTCCTTTTCATGTGCAACTATCTTAGCCAATGCAACAGTACGTTTAAATTTCCACTACACATTAGCTGCTTGTATAGCGCTCTACCTGCTGCTTTAATTTTTGACCGGGACGAAAAGTAACCACGCGCCGGGCAGAAATGGGAATCTCTTCACCTGTTTTGGGGTTACGCCCCGGTCTTTCACGCTTATCACGCAAATCGAAATTTCCGAAACCCGATAGCTTAACCTGCTCATTTTCGCGCAAGCAGGCACGAATTTCTTCAAAAAAAGCCTCAACCATGGCTTTGGCTTCTCGCTTCGACAGCGCAAGCTCAGTGTGTAAATGTTCTGCTAGCTCTGCTTTGGTCAACGCACCCATAAGGCCCCCTCCATGTAGCAAACGCATTGCCAAGAACGTGATAAGCGCGTGTCATGGCATTGTTTAATTATTCGCGTAACTATTCACAAATACTTCCCACGAATACTATCCACGTAGCTCAGCGTCTAATTCAGCTCGCACTTGCGATACGATGGAATCTACCAACGGGTTGATTTCATCGTCATTTAGCGTGCGCGATGCATGCTGCCACGTCAAGCCCAACGCAATACTCTTGTAACCATCGGCGACGCCCTTACCAGCATAGACATCAAACAGCTTAATGTCTTTTAAGTAATCCCCCGCTTGCGCTTTTGCACAGTCAAGTAGCGCCTGCACCGGCGTCTCCGCCTTAACAGTAAAGGCCAAGTCACGGCGAACCTCAGGATAACGAGACAGCGGTTCAAAAGCTGGAATGACACCCTCGCTGAGCGCATCTAAACGAACTTCAAACATAACAGCATCAACTTTCAGTCCAAGCTTAGCTCGCACTTGAGGATGTAACGTGCCAATCCAACCAGCAGGCTTACCATGATGCAACAGCTTCGCCGTTTGCCCAGGATGTAATGAAGGATGCTCACCTGGCTCAAAGCGCCATGCGTCAAGCGCGCCACCAAGCGCTAGCAGGCTTTCTAAATCCCCTTTAAGATCGTAGAAATCGACCTGGGCTTTAACACCATTCCAACCCTCAACTTCACGACCTCCGCACGCCAGCGCCCCCATCATTGGGATCTGCGAGAGGTTGTCCAAATGGCCGTTAAATACCAATCCGGTTTCAAACAGTCTGACACGAGTTTGCTGGCGGTTGAGGTTGTGCTCAAGCGCACGCACTAAGCCGGGGAACAGACTAGCCCGCATCACCGACAAATCTGACGAAATCGGGTTCGCCAGCACTGGTGAAACTGCATCTGGCAACATCGTCGCTTGCAGATCAGGCGAAACAAAGCTGTAAGTTATCGCCTCCTGAAAACCACGAGCTACCATTTGGTTGCGCAGTTGAGCTTGCGTTAACACCGCCTCGTTAGCCGGACGTAACGCCAAACGCGCCGCAGGACGTCGGACAGGCAGGTTGTTGTAGCCATGAACGCGCGCAATCTCCTCAATGAGGTCTTCTTCGATCGCCACGTCAAAACGCCAGCTGGGCGCTGTGACTGACCAGCCATCTACCTGCTTATCAACCGCAAGCCCTAAACGCTGAAGAATATCAGTTACGTCTTCAACTGGCAGACGCTTCGAAAGCGCACTTTCAAGACGCGCCTCGCGCAGCACGATGCTGCGTGGCACTGGCAGGTGCTCATCACTAGACGACTCAGTAACAGGCCCTGCCTGGCCACCACATATATCCATCAGGAGCTGACTGGCACGTTCAACGGCCACACTGGCAAGCGCCGGATCAACGCCACGCTCAAAACGATGAGATGCATCTGTATGGAGGCCATAAGAACGGGCCTGTCCTGCGATAGCCAGCGGCGTGAAATAGGCAGACTCCAAGAAAATCGTATCGGTTTTCTCATTCACCCCTGAATTCTCGCCCCCCATGACACCTGCCATTGCAAGAGGGCCCTTATCATCTGCAATAACCAGCGTTTCCGGCCTAAGCGCCACTTCTTGCCCGTCCAACAAGGTCAAACGCTCTTCATTACGCGCCAAACGAACGGTGATACCGCCGTGAAGATTGTCACGGTCAAATGCATGCAATGGTTGCCCCAGCTCTAACATCACATAGTTGGTGACATCAACTACGGGGTCGATAGAGCGAACACCGCTGCGCCGGAGGCGCTCTACCATCCACAGTGGGGTTTCGACGCTAACATCAACGCCTTTGATAATACGACCCATGTAGCGCGGGCATTGCTCCGGCGCCTCAATACGTACTGAAAAAGTATCATCGATGCTGGCATCAACAGCAGCAATGTCGGGCCCACTCACCGGAAGGCGATTGAGCACACCCACTTCTCGTGCCAGCCCTTTGATGCTGAGACAATCACCACGGTTCGGCGTGAGATCAACCTCAATGGTCATGTCGTCAAGCTGCATGTACTCCCGAAAACTGATGCCTACCGGTGCGGAAGCAGGCAGCACCAAAATACCAGGTGACGTGTCCTCCTCCAGACCTAACTCAGAGGCCGAGCAAATCATTCCGCGGGACTCAACGCCACGCAACTTGGCTTTCTTGATTTTAAAGTCGCCAGGCAGAACCCCACCTACCTGAGCAAACGGAATTTTTTGACCAACGTCGACGTTGGGAGCGCCGCAAACAACCTGCACAGGCTCACCGGTACCATCATTGACAGTACATACGTTGAGCTTGTCAGCATCAGGGTGCCTCTCTTTAGTCAGCACCTCTGCAATGACTACCCCACTAAACGAGGACGCAACGGCCTCAATGGCATCGACTTCAAGGCCTGCCATGGTGATTTGATCGGCGATTGCCTGTGTATCAAGCTGCGGAGCCACCCAGTCACGCAGCCACTGTTCTGAAAATTTCATATTGATTCCCGTCGCTGGCAGCGGTCTTAGGTAAATTGGCGAAGAAAACGCAGATCGTTCTCAAAGAACAAACGCAGATCGTTAACACCGTAGCGCAACATCGCAAGCCGCTCGGCCCCCATACCAAACGCAAACCCTGTATAGCGCTCAGTATCAATGCCTGAATGCCGGAACACCTCGGGATGCACCATGCCACAGCCCATAACCTCCAACCAGCCGCTATGCGAGCAGACACGACAACCATTTCCACTACACATCACGCACTGAATATCGACCTCTGCAGAGGGCTCAGTGAATGGAAAGTAAGAAGGACGGAAGCGTACTGAGAGATCATCGCGTTCAAAAAACGCCTGGAGAAAATCCTCAATAGTGCCCTTAAGATCTGCAAAACTCACACCTTCGTCGACCAACAGACCTTCCACTTGGTGGAACATTGGGGTGTGAGTGAGATCTGAATCACTACGGTAGACACGACCGGGACAGACAATACGGATCGGCGGTTCGCCACTCTTCATAGTACGTACTTGAACGGGCGACGTATGGGTACGTAACAAACGGGTAGCATCGAAATAGAAGGTGTCTGCCATACCACGCGCAGGGTGATGAGCAGGTATATTTAGCGCCTCAAAATTGTGATAGTCATCTTCAATTTCTGGCCCTACCGCCACATCGTAGCCAATTCTGGTAAACAAGCCTTCAATACGCTCAAGCGTACGGGTGACAGGGTGTAGACCACCACTCTCCTGACCTCGGCCAGGCAGCGTCACATCAATTCGTTCAGCGGCCAAGCGAGCGCTGAGCGCTTCGCTTTCAAGCTGCTGACGCTTCGTATCAATTTCAGTTGCCAGGGTCTGTTTCGCCTGATTAATTTGCTCACCGGCGGCAGGACGCTCTTCTGCTGATAGCTTCCCTAAGCCTTTCAACAAGGCCGTCACTTCGCCTTTTTTACCCAAGTAACGTACGCGCAACTCATCTAGGGCAGGGACACTTTGCGCCGCATGAATAGCATCGCGAGCCTCTGACACCAGAGTAGGAAGATGGTCCATCCGATTCACTCCGAATTAAGCGATTTCCATCTCTAAAGATGGCTGGCATGTTGAAGGTGACAAAAAAACAGGGGAAGAGCGGCTGCTCTTCCCCTGCATGGGTCACACTGAAATGACCTCAGACACGTCACACTGATTTACATCAGCGCAATGTGCTTTATTGGGCAGCCTTGGCTTTTTCCACGATAGCAGCAAATGCAGCTTTCTCGTGTACCGCCAGGTCGGCCAATACTTTACGGTCAATTTCAATACCGGCTTTCTTCAGACCGCCAACAAAGCGGCTGTAAGACATGCCATTGATGCGCGCACCAGCGTTGATACGCTGAATCCACAGAGCGCGGAATTGACGCTTGCGGTTGCGACGGTCACGGTAAGCATACTGACCGGCTTTGATAACAGCCTGCTTAGCTACGCGGAAAACACGCGAACGGGCACCGTAGTAACCTTTGGCCTGCTTCAATACTTTTTTATGGCGACGACGGGCAACTACGCCACGCTTAACACGGGTCATAACACACTCCTGACTTTATGACTGAGGCTAAATGCACTCAGATAAGAAAATTCGACCTTACAGGTTCGGCAGCATGCGCTGGATCAGCGCTTTGTCAGAAGCATGGATCTGCTTCATGCCACGTAGCTGACGCTTACGCTTAGTCGACTTCTTGGTCAAGATGTGGCTACGGAAAGACTGCTTGTGCTTGAAGCCATTAGCGGTCTTTTTAAAGCGCTTGGCAGCGCCGCTGTTGCTTTTGATTTTCGGCATGAGAAAACTCCGCTCGATATTTTTTAGAAAACCCAGGGCCGATCAGCGCTTCCACGCCGACCCGTTAGCTTCGCCGTTGGATCACTTCTTCTTCGGGGCAATAATCATGATCATCTGGCGGCCTTCCATTTTCGGGAAAGACTCTACCGCTCCGATCTCTTCCAGGTCTGCCGCGATCCGTTCCATTAGCTTGCGGCCAATGTCCTGGTGCGCCATTTCACGACCACGGAAGCGCAATGTGACTTTGCCCTTATCACCACCTTCTAAAAAGCGTGTCAGGTTTTTAAGCTTGACCTGATAATCGCCTTCGTCAGTGCCAGGACGGAATTTAACTTCCTTAACCTGGATTTGCTTCTGCTTTTTCTTTTGAGCCGCTTTCTGTTTCTTCGTCTCAAAAACAAATTTGCCATAATCCATAATCTTACAAACGATTGGATCGGCATTCGAAATTTGCACGAGATCTAAACCGGCAGCTTCTGCACGCTCAAGCGCTTCGGTGGTGGGCACAACACCCAACTGTTCACCTTCAGCATCAATTAAGCGTACTTCTTCTTCGGTAATTCTCTCGTTCATTGGTGGGCGTTTGTCTTGTGGACGCCCGCGCTGATTGCTTCGCTTGATTGCTCCGTCTCCTTAGGCAATTGACGATGTCGCCAGGGCTGCTCGCTCTGCACTGCAACGTTCGATGAATTCATCGACTGTCATCGTGCCGAGGTTTTCGCCGCTGCGAGTTCGCACGGCCACTGAGTCAGCTTCGACTTCCTTATCTCCCACCACAAGGAGATAGGGAACTTTCTGTAACGTGTGCTCACGGATTTTAAAGCCGATCTTCTCGTTCCTCAAGTCCGCTTTAACTCGTAAGTCATTTTTTTGCAGCCGTTGCTCCAACTCAAGCGCATAATCACGCTGCGCATCAGTAATGGTCATCAAAACGGCTTGCTGAGGCGCCAACCATAGCGGCATCGCACCAGCATAGTGCTCAATCAGGATTCCCAAGAACCGTTCAAAGGAGCCCAAGATAGCACGATGAAGCATCACAGGAGTCTTGCGCGTCCCGTCTTCATCAACATATTGCGCGCCTAAGCGCCCTGGCAAATTAAAATCTAGCTGTAGAGTACCACATTGCCACACACGATTCAGGCAATCACGCAGGGCAAATTCAATTTTCGGTCCATAAAAAGCACCTTCTCCCGGCTGAAGCTCCCAATCAAGGCCCGTCGCATTGAGCGCCGCTTCAAGCCCATGCTCTGCTCGGTCCCACATTTCTGCTTCGCCAAGGAAGTCCTCTGGACGAGTTGAAAGCTTGAGCTCAACATCCTCAAAACCAAGCGTTTTATAGACTTGGAGGGTAAGCGCAATAAATGCCTCTGCTTCTGCCTGGATCTGGCCTTCGGTGCAAAAAATATGCGCATCATCTTGGGTAAAACCACGTACGCGCATCAGACCATGCAAAGAACCTGATGGTTCATTTCGGTGACAGCTACCGAATTCTGCTAGGCGCAAAGGTAAATCCCGGTAACTTTTCAACCCCTGATTAAACACCTGAACATGACAGGGGCAATTCATGGGTTTAACAGCATACTCACGCTTTTCTGACTCAGTGGTGAACATGAGTTCACTATAGTGCCCCCAGTGGCCCGACTTCTTCCATAGCGAAAGATCTACCACCTGCGGCGTTTTAATCTCTTGATAGCCATGCGCTCGCTGAATTTTCCGCATGTAATCTTCCAATGCCTGGTACATTGTCCAGCCATTGGGGTGCCAAAAAACCATGCCTGGCGCTTCTTCTTGTAAATGGAAAAGATCCATTTTGCGTGCCAGCTTGCGGTGATCTCGTTTCTCGGCCTCTTCAAGGCGCTTCAAGTATGCCTTGAGCTGCTTCTTGTCACCCCATGCGGTACCGTAAATACGGGTCAGCATTGGGTTTGAGGCGTCCCCACGCCAATATGCACCAGCCAGCTTTGTCAGCTTGAAAGCTTTCAGATGGCGCGTATTCGGCACGTGCGGCCCACGGCACATGTCCGTGTACTCTTCATGATGATACAAACGTATCGTTGCATCTTCAGGTATATCGCGGACGATTTCTTGCTTAAACGTTTCGCCACGCTCAACAAACGTACTCATCGCTTTGTCGCGATCAACGTACTCACGCACCACGTCGTAATCACGCTCAATGAGAGACTGCATGCGCTTTTCGATGGCTTCCAAGTCGTCAGGCGTTACCGACTTACCAAAATCAATGTCGTAATAAAAGCCATCATCAATCACCGGCCCAATTGCCATTTTCGCATCAGGATACAGCTGCTTAACCGCATGCCCAATCAGGTGGGCGCACGAATGGCGGATAATCTCAAGGCCTTCTGGATCACGGGCGGTAATTATCGCTATTTCAGCATCTTGCTCGATTAAATCAGCAGCATCGACCAATACACCATCAATCTTGCCAGCCACACAAGCCTTGGCCAAACCAGGGCCAATCGATTCTGCGAGCTGCATAATAGAGAGAGGTGCTTCGAACGTTCTTTGGCTGCCATCAGGCAATGTTACTATGGGCATTAAGTATTCCTTGAACGCAGTGGTGATCCATACCAAGGATCACATTTCGCTATCAATGGTCGAGAGTATTAGGTGCTTTTGAGGGTTGCCCAGCCTACCAGAATTTAGAAAGCCGTAAAATAAAACGGGAGGCATAAGCCTCCCGTTCTGTGCCTAAAGGGTATTAATCAACGGCGCTACGGCCTACCCCTTAATGTAAATTGATGTGTGGCTTAGTTCCACTCATCCAATTCAACACGACGGTTCTGTGCGCGACCTTCATTAGTATCGTTGCTAGCTACTGGGCGCTCTTCGCCATAGCCAATGGCACGCATACGGTTAGCACCTACGCCACGCTGGGCAAGGTAAGCAGCAACAGACTCTGCACGGCGCTGAGACAAGTTCTTGTTGTACTGATCCGATCCACGAGAGTCAGTGTGACCTTCGATGCTTACACGCACGTTCGGGTTGTTAACCAAACGCTCAGCCACACCATTCAATACATTTTGTGCGCCCGGCGTTAGCTGTGCAGAATCAAACTCAAAATTAACATCACGTAGCACTAAACTTTCAGGGCAACCCAGTGAGTTAACTTCAACACCTGCAGGGGTGTTCGGGCACTGATCACGATAATCCGGCACGCCATCGTTATCAGAATCCAGCGGCCAGCCATTAGCATTAACGGCTACGCCAGCAGGAGTTCCCGGGCACTGGTCACGGTAATCTGGCACACCGTCACCATCAGAGTCCAGCGGGCAGCCTTCGGCATCAACTGCAACGCCTGCAGGCACTTCACCATAGCTTGGGCACTGCGGTGCTACTGGCTCAGGCGTGCGGTCTGCACATAGCAGGCCGCCAATCGCTGCACCAGCAGTTGCGCCAATAGCGGTATTTTCATCTTCGTCAGAGTTGCCGCTAGTAGCGTATGCAATACTGCCGCCGATAACACTGCCGGCAAAGCCGCAAACGAAAGGATGTTGATACCAATCGCGGTCGCTACTTGCGCTGGTTTGGCCAGATGATTGTGATGCTGAGCTGGCACAGCCTGATAAACCTACTACCAGTGCAGAACCGATTAGCAAGCCAGTCGTTGATTTTTTCATGCAAGACTCCTTCTTGATCCAATGCTGACATGGTCCTAAGACCAAATCTATCCAATGCTTCTTATTGCGAGAGCATCCATTTTTCGCTGCTCAGCACCATGGCAATATTATGCTTTCACCATATGGCTGAACGTTTGCCTATGATTAACGTTTAATCACGAGAAGGCAACAATGCCGTGATATCAACTTCTTGCCAATACCGACATTTTCAGCATAGCAAAATTGACGCAATAAGCGTCAAAAAACATAGGTTACCGTATTTATAGCCCCCTATGCTCGTTAAACAAGGTTAATGAAGACCTGCAGATCCCTCGGATCTCCAGTTAATTACCTTCTGTGCTGCCTCAAGAACTGCAGGTCGCATTTCGTCCTCAACAGCGAGGCGCTCCTTGTCTTCTTGCATACGCTCTCGTGGCGTTAATTGCTTACGTGCAGAGTGAGTTTTTAAATGTCGAGTACGGTTGTACACTTCTGCAAACGCTTGAAAGTCTGGACGCTCTGCTAAGCTGGGATCAACAATCTCAAGCAGAACTTTGCATCGCCAAGACCCTTCTGTGATGTCGACTTGCTCTTGCACAAGCGCGCTAACGACAAAATCAAGGTTTTCTAGGCTGTTTTGGTGGGCACGACGCTCTTCGTCAAGCCGGAATGCTTCTCGACGCTTAACCTCTTGGCGAAGTTTATAGGCATAACCACCAAGAGCTGCAATGACAATAATTGCAACGATGAGTAGTAACAATGCTCCAGTGGAACTCATAACGCTCCTTTCACAATGGAGAGGTAGAAAGCTTGACGAGAATTGTACACCCTCTTACCCCTTGGAGACTACTTTCGCTGTCTTTTGCCCCCAATTGAGAGCGAAGGTGAATAGTTTCTATAGAAAGAATACCCCAACATAATGATCCAAAAGCAGCGCGCCAAATAAGCCTAGCAGGTAGCGAATTGAGAACCAAAACGACTGAATAGGGGCTTTATCACACCGCCCTTTCCACACCTTCCAGCTCCAGTATATATATCGTCCGTTAAGCGCAGTCACTATTATTAGGTAAACCAAACCGCTCATACCAATCATCACAGGAAGCAGCGTGGCAGCTACCGTAAGCCATGTGTAAAGCCATATCTGCAGCCTTGTAAAAGCCAAACCATGCGTGACGGGCAACATGGGGATACTAGCGCGAGCATAGTCGTCATATTTATGAATAGCCAACGCCCAAAAATGAGGCGGGGTCCATACAAATATAATCAGCATTAATAGCAGCGATTCTGCTGTGACTTGACCCGTAATAGCTACCCACCCCAGCAAAGGTGGCGCTGCACCAGCAACACCACCAATCACTATATTTTGCGGCGTTGCTCGTTTAAGAAAAGCGGTATAAACCAACGCGTAGCCTACCAACGATGCGAAGGTGAGCATTGCTACAGGATAATTCCCCTTCCACGCTAAGAGACCTAAGCCAGCCAAGGAGAGCATCGTTGACCATATTAGCGCAACCGTTACGGGTAAGCGATTTGATGCCAACGGGCGGTTGGCGGTGCGCGACATGACAGCGTCCAAGCGACGATCAATTACATGATTAAACGACGCTGCCCCACATGCAGAAAGTCCGATGCCCAATAACCCAAAGGCGACGTTTTTTAATGGTGGGAGGCCTACCGTTGATAGCGCCATGCCCACCCCTACACACACCAACATAACCGCTACAACATTGAGTTTGCACAGCCCTAGCAACTCTCTCCAACCCCATATAAGCGTTGGCACTGTTGAATGCGATAACACGGCAACATTTTTCATTATCCTACCCCGTAATAACTATTCTTGTTCTAGACGAAGCAAAACCTCTATTTACTACCGTTATTTACTACAGTGCGTAAAGGTTACCTGGGCTGCCTTTAGATCATTCACCTCTATAGATTGCTGACTAGGCTGGCGTTTCCAGCACCAGAAGGCCCACTCCATGCTCAAGGTTAATGCAACCGCTCCAGCGGTATGCAACAGAGCCAGCCATAGAGGAAGCCACAACAATACATTGGCAATGCCAAGCGCAACCTGAACAAAGTAGGCAATTAACACCAGCATGAGGGCTCGTCCAACAGAACCTGCCGTACGATATCGCCACCATAGTGCTAACAGTACAATTCCGAGTAGAAGCGCTCCAAAGCGATGCATCATGTGAATTGCAGTACGTGCGTCGGCGTGTAACTGCCCATGCAAATAATTAGGGCCGACGGTTTGTGTCAGGTGAAAGCCTTCACTTATGTCCATTTCTGGCCACCACTGGGTATTGCAGGTCGGGAACCCTTGGCAGGCGATACCTGCATAGTTGCTGGTCACCCAGCCACCTAATGCAAGCTGTAAAACCAATGCCGACACGCCGATTACCCAGAGCACATTAATAGTCTTAGGTGAAGAGGCATCGCTTGTGGAAGTAGAAATATGGTTGATGGGAAAAGACGTACGACTCGTTAAGCTAAGGCGGATTCGCAAATGCAGCCAAAAAAACAGCATCAGCACACTTAGACCGCCCAACAAATGCAGAGTAACCACTTGTGGCCAGAGCTTTAGCGTAACGGTAAAGGCACCAAACGCGCCTTGAAGCAGGATGACAATTAACAGGGCAATGCTTACTTTCCCTGGAAACCCTGGTCGCTTACGCAGTGACCATCCTAGGGCTACAACGCTTAGCACAATAAGCCCTAAAAAACTTGCCACATAGCGGTGAGCCATCTCTACCCAAGCTTTAAAAGGCTCAAGAGGCACATCGGGATGGCGCAGAGCAGCATATTCATTATCGGGAACTAACAGACGTCCATAACAGCCTGGCCAGTCAGGGCACCCCAATCCCGCGTCGACTAAGCGGGTCCAAGCGCCAACTAAAATCACTAGCGCTGTCAGTACAGTACCTGCCAAGGTTAAACGTTTCAGCCATTGTAAGCGCCGCTCAGTAGAATGTGGCACGTTGCTTCCTTACGACCTACTAGGTCGAGCATGCAGAGTAACGATTTATTCTTCGCTACAGCGGATTGACCTTAAACAAATGACGTATGTCATCGAGAATATCTGCGGCAGGCACCGCATTGTTAAATGACAGCGCAGGCCTGCCAAAGGGATCCATTAGCCATACGCTGTTTTCTTCACGCCATTCAGGCTCTACGAGCCAACGATTGACCGTTTCCCCTGGTAGCTCTTGTGCGCTCCCACCTATTCGTAATCGCTCTAACCGAGTAGCTTCTCGGCCCAACGCCCGATGCAATCGCCACAATTCATCCATGCGCTCATCACAGAGCGAAGTACAGTCAAATGCTAATGTCCACGCATCGTTTTTTTCAGGTTTAGCGCTCAAAGGCCAATCATCCAGTAATGGAACACCGACATGCACTTGCCCATGGGCTGTATCATCACTAGGTATGCCTATTTGCCATGTCAACATCGTCCACGCGGTAACAATAGGCGCGGCGAATGCTGCAAAAATAAGTAACAACTTAACTCGCGGGTAACGAACTGGCTGGCGTTGTTCCATGCTTTTCCCCCTCAGTCATCAGTAAGGCTATCTTTACGCAAGCGATACCCTCCCAACACCATGACCACTGCCGCAGCAAGCGCCAGCCCCCACCACTGAAAAGCATATCCAAGATGACGGCTAGGAGGCATCACGCTAGCTTCCCACCAAGGCGTAAACACTCCCTCGCCTTGGTCAGCATGTAACCATCCGTTATAAGTGAAGGCAGGTAATATTGGCTCCCACGGGGTTAAGCCGATCTGCTGCAGTCTTACCCCTTCTCTGTTTGCGCCATACAGCGGCCCGCCGGGGCGCGCAACTTGCCACTCTCCTGAAACTGTGACGCTGCCCTCAGGAGTATCAGCTTGAGGCGCTGCTCTACTTGGCCCTGTTTCAATAAAACCCCGCTGAATAAGCCACAATTGATCAAAACTGTCTCGGAAAGGCGTTAGCACAGCCACGCCTAAACGCCCGTCAACAATGCGGTTATCCAAATAGAGAGTGTGATTAGCAAGGTATTCTCCTTGCAAATGCAGTTCAGATCCCTCTTCTGGCACAGCGGTCGGCGATTTGACAAAAGGCGCTGCCTCCCTAGCAGCTAACAAAACACGCTTGTCATCAGCACGCTCCCACTGCCATAGTCCTAGCAAGACACCAAGCGAAACTAATACGCCCCAAAATACACACCAGACGTATAGGCGTTGCGACCCAAAAGAGGTTTTCGTCATGTGGTTAAAGCTGCTCATTGGCCTAGTTTTTGTTGGAATAGTCGCTAGCTTAGCGGCTGGGGCGGGCTTCTTATTGAGGGATGACAGCAGCTCCCGGCGGCTACTGGCATCCCTTAAGTGGCGCATTGGGTTAACATGCCTACTTATGGTCTTATTAGTGTTTGGCTTCTGGTCGGGAAACTTAGGTTGATTGATTAGAAGACGTATACAAAAATAAATAACCCAACCCACACAACATCTACAAAGTGCCAATACCAGCATGACGCTTCGAAGCCAAAATGATGATCATTGGCGAAGTGCCCTTTCCATATCCGCACTAACATACACGCCAGGATAATCGTGCCGACAATAACGTGAACCCCATGAAAACCGGTCAAAATGAAGAAGGTTGCTCCGAAAATCCCCGCTTCCAGCGTAATGCCATAATGATGGTAGGCTTCGTAATATTCGACCCCCTGGATGACAATAAAGCAGCAGCCCAACAGCACTGTACCCGCCAGCCAATTTCTGCACGTCTTACGCTCGCCTAATTTCAACGCCTCATGAGCGACCGTCAATGTAATACTGGAGGTTACTAGTATCAGTGTGTTGACCAAAGGTAACTGCCAGGGACTAAACACCCGTTCAGGCCCAAGCACTGCGCTATCAGGCGGATTAAACAACGGCCACTGCGGCACAAAGCCTGGCCATAATAAGGCAGAAACCCCCTTCGCCCCCTCTCCACCCAACCAGGGTATGGCGAACGTTCTAACGTAAAATAAAGCACCAAAAAATGCGGCAAAAAACATTATTTCAGAAAAAATAAACCAGCCCATCCCCCACCGGAACGACCGATCCATCTGGGCATCGTACAAACCGCTCATTGATTCGTGAATAACATCTCTGAACCAAAGTCCCATCACTGCAATCACGCTAACCACACCGATTAGCATTAGTGGGGTACCCGTGTCGTACACAAGCTTGACTCCCGTACCCACCATCATAGCCCCGAGCGCCAGCGAACCTAAAATAGGCCACCGACTCGTTGCTGGAACATAGTAGCCGCCACTCATATGGAATCCCCTATCGTCTTGTTGTCATTCTTTGAGATGTCTTTTGCTAAGTGATGAACTGGGTACAAGGTATACACTAGCGTTATCGTATTAATATCCTCAGGGAGGTCCCGCGCCAGCTGGAATATCAGAGGAATCGTCAAACGCTCATCCCCTTGGAGCTGCTGCTCTTGGAAACAAAAGCAGCTTACTTTTCTTAAATGGGTCGTAGCGCTTGAAGGAGAAACACTAGGCACAGCCCGCCCCCAACTTTCGACACGACTATTGTTGGTAAAAGTGAAATCAACTTCCGCTGTTTGGCCTGGATGCACGCGCATTTGGCGGTTTTCGACACTCATTCGCCATGGCAACCCTGCGCTACCACGGGTAATGAACTGCACGGTGACATAACGGGACTGATCAACTTCTTCATGGATAATGGCCTTAGCCGTAGTATCCACCTTGCCATTAAGCCCCGTCACACGACAAAACACGTCGTAAAGAGGGACGAGCGCAAATGCGAAGGCAAACATACCAATTAGCGCTGCCACCGTACGAATAACCGTTCGCTTTACCCCAACTGATTGCACCGTATTATTTACTGCCATATATCCCCCTAGACTATTCGCTGATGGGCAGCTAATTAGTCATGGTGATGAGTACGGTTAAATACAGGTGGTGTCTCAAAGGTGTGCAGCGGTGCTGGACTGGGGACGCTCCACTCAAGGTCTTCTGCACCCTCCCAGGCTTTTGCAGGCGCTTTTTTTCCTCCCCTCACACACATCACCACAACCAATACAAAAATCAGCTGCGACGCACCAAAAAAGAAAGCGCCAATGCTGGAAAGCAAATTGAAATCCGCAAATTGCAACGCATAGTCGGGAATACGCCTAGGCATGCCTGCCAAACCAGCGAAATGCATAGGGAAAAACGTTAGATTAACGCCAATAATAGAACACCAGAAGTGGCATTGAGCCAGCCGCTCGTTAGGATAATAGCCGGTCCATTTTGGCAGCCAGTAGTAGACGCCGGCCATAATGGCAAAAATAGCACCTGGTACTAACACATAATGAAAATGTGCCACGACAAAGTAGGTGTCGTGATACTGGAAATCCGCAGGGGCAATTGCCAACATTAGCCCTGAAAAACCGCCTATGGTGAATAGGACGACAAAAGCTAAAGCAAACAGCATAGGCGGCTCAAAACTGATCGAGCCACGGAATAGTGTGGTCACCCAGTTAAACACTTTCACGCCTGTCGGCACGGCAATCAGCATGGTCGAATACATGAAAAACAGCTCCGCCGTTAGCGGAAGGCCGACGATAAACATATGGTGCGCCCAGACTAAAAATGACAGCAGCGCAATAGCTGCCGTGGCGTACACCATAGAGGCATATCCAAACAAAGGCTTACGCGCGAAAGTTGGAATAATGGCCGAGACGATACCGAAGGCCGGTAAAATCATGATGTAAACTTCAGGGTGCCCAAAGAACCAGAATAGGTGCTGGAAAAGCACGGGGTCACCGCCACCCGCTGCGTCGAAGAAACTGGTACCGAAGTTAATATCCATCAACATCATGGTAATGACACCTGCTAGTACAGGCATTACCGCAATCAACAGAAAAGCCGTAATTAACCATGTCCATACGAACAGCGGCATATCCATCATGCGCATGCCCGGCGCGCGCATATTCAAAATGGTCGCAATAATATTAATAGCCCCAAGAATCGAGCTAATGCCTGCGATATGTAGGGCTAAAATAAAAAATGTCGTCGAGGCAGGTGCATAAGTGGTCGACAAAGGCGCATAAAACGTCCAGCCAAAATTAGGTCCGCCGCCTGGCATTAACAGCGTAGAAAGTAATAACGTGAACGCCACAGGAAGCAGCCAGAAACTAAAGTTATTGAGCCTCGGCAGTGCCATATCCGGCGCACCAATCTGAAGTGGAATCATCCAGTTGGCTAACCCGGTAAACGCTGGCATTACCGCAGCAAACACCATGATTAATCCATGCATGGTGGTCATTTGGTTGAAGAACTCTGGCTCTACCAGTTGCAAGCCAGGTTGAAACAGCTCGGCTCTCACTACCAAGGCAAATATGCCCCCTACAAAAAACATAATGAGAGAAAAAATCAGGTACAGAGAACCAATTTCTTTATGGTTGGTAGTCAGCAGCCATCGCATAATCCCTTTTGGCTGAGCCGCATGGTCGTGCTGAGAATGGCCACCAGCCACTGCTGTAGAGCTATGTTGCAGTGAATGTTGAGGAGGTAGTTTGGGCGCCATGAGCATCTCCGCCTGATTTATTGTTGTTAATACCTTAGATTATTGTGCAATACGTTCAGCTATCGCAGCTGGCTGCACCACATCGCCTGTGTCGTTGCCCCAGGCATTGCGGGTATAAGTGACAACCGCTGCGATTTCGACAGGATTTAACGTACTACGAAACGCGGGCATAGCAGCACCAGAAACACCGTTAACGATTCGGTCTATATGCCAATCTAGGTCATTAATTAATTGGTCGTTATTTGCTAGTGCAGGAAACGCCGGTAAAGCCCCCTGGCCTTCGCTTTGATGACAGGACGAACAAATGGTCTGATAAACAGACTCTCCCCTCGCCATCAAGTCCTCCATCTCCCACTCTCGGTCAACTCCCATGGCCTCTTGCTCTGCTGCTGCTTTACGTTCAGACAACCATGTTTCAAACTCTTCTTCTTCCATGGCATGCACAACCACTGGCATAAACCCATGATTAACGCCACAAAGTTCAGCACACTGGCCACGGTAAATGCCCGGTTCGTTAATTTTCACCCAATTTTCATTGATAAACCCTGGAATCGTATCCTGCTTAACGGCTAACTCAGGCACCCACCAGGAGTGAATAACGTCATCCGACGTCATTAAAAAACGCACTTTACGATTGATCGGCAGCACCAATGGCTCATCTACGTCTAACAAATAGTGCTCATCTCTCGCCTCCTCCCCACGAATTTGTTCTCTTGGTGTACTCATGTTGGATGTAAACGCAACATCTTCCCCAAGATACTCGTAGCGCCAGCGCCACTGCTGGCCAGTGATCATCACATCCAGGTCAGCTTCTGAAGAATCGTACATATTCTTCAAGGTCGCGGTCGCTGGCACGGCCATTCCAATCAATATCAGGATAGGAATAGCGGTCCAAAGAACCTCGACGGAAGTATGCTCATGAAAATTAGCCGCTTTTGCCCCTTTTGAGTGTCTGTATTTAAATAACGAGTAAAACATCACCCCAAACACAATCACCCCGATCACCACGCATACCCAAAAGATAGCCATATGCAGACCAAAGATATCTTGGCTGATATCGGTGACCCCTACCGGCATATTCCAGCCATTCGCATGAGCTTGAGTGATACTGAAGGTACTGGTAATGGTTAGCAGCCATTGCCACGATCGATGCATAGAAACCTCCTTATTATTGTTGTTCACGCCAACCCATTTATTAGGTCAGGAATAACTGATTAACGTCAGTATAGAAAACATGAGGCATTCGTCACGAACAACTATCGTGAGGTGTATCAACGTTTCAACGCGATGCGATCACTGCAATCCCTACCAGGATCAAAACAAATATGAGCGTGATCACAACCCCTGTCACAATAAAGGCAGCGGGTTTACCACTAGAAAAATCCTGTTGCCGGTTGAGGTCATTTTGTACGCCTAGAAGTGCTGACAGTACTGATTTGACAACTGACCACATTGAGCCTCTCCTCAATATCACGTATTTCATTGCTCAAATGCACAACTCTTCTGCAGAGCTTAGCTATAGTTGAGAATAGGTGAACCTGTGAAGAATGCCTCACAGATTGCAAAACTTGATAGGAGCACACTATGGATCATTCAAACAAGAAACAGCCCGTATCTATTACTGACACGAACCAAGATATCGTGACTTGGTGGCACCATTACTGCCTGTTGAGCACCATGCCCATAGTACGTTGTCAGATTGCTTGGCTGGAGAACGTGACACAGGCCATGCAATTGGAGGCTGAACTTTTCCAAGCTATCGCTAAAAGTAGCGAAAAACTAACGCTATGCATGACTGACAACAAAAAAAACGGCAACGCCAAGGAGCTCACTGAGCATTACCAAGAAATGGTCAAAACGCTTACAGATGCCAATCTTGAGCGCTTTGCTAAAGTGTCTCAACTTTCCCACGAGTTTCGACGCAGCCTATGGGAGGAAATTTAACAATTTGGGATTAAGCTTGCGGCTTATTGTCGTGCCATTCACACTACGCACGCTTTGCTATTTGCTAAGAGCAGCTTTGGACTGGTGATGGAGCCTAATATGCCCAAATGTCGTGGATTTTTACCGTTGTTCCCGTTAATAGCCATGGTTTTACTACCGTTGACTGGCTGCACAACTTACACCTGGCCAGATGGGTCGCAAGAAACAGTGCTGGGTGTTCCCCCTGAAGAAGAAAACCGTCGTTATGAAGAACAGCGCGCTGACGGAGTACGCTATCGTGTACCAGGCAAAGTCCCTGAGGAACAACCAGAATGATTTTCTTCGATCTAAATTTTCTTTAAACGATGATATTTAAACTTATCGACGTTTAGTGAATGCCGTTGCTTGAGCGGTAAGTGGATCTTCTGGCCAGGGGTGCTTCGGGTAGCGACCACGCATCTCTTTACGCACCTCTGGGTAGCCATTTAACCAAAAACTGCGCAAATCTTGGGTAACCTGAAGCGGCCTCTTTGCCGGTGAAAGAAGATGAACGACGACGGGCATATGGCCGTCCGCGACGACAGGGGTATCTTGCCAGCCAAACGCTTCCTGTAATTTTAGAGCAAGTACTGGCGGTCTTCCTATTAGACAGGGCGCATAATCAATTGATGCTTGATTACCGCTAGGAGCCGTTATTGTTGGTGGCGTTAAACGCTCAAACCGGGACCGCTCATCCCAGCTTAGCGTTGCCATTAAGTAGGTATGAAACGGCATTTTTTCTAGTTGGCTGAAACGTGTCATACCCGCCATATAGGGTGCCAGCCACTTGTCAGAACTCTCTAACAACGCACACTCTGACCAATCAGGCCATACGTCAGGATAAGCACTCGCCAACAGCGCCATTCGCCCTTGTAACTGCTTAACTTTGCCATTAAAAAGCGCCGTAGATCGTTGTTTTAACGCCTGGAGTAACGCCTGTTGGACAGCCTCTACAGATAGCTCCGCTAAAGGCCTACTTGCCAATACAAGCTCACCGTGACGTTGAACAGCTTCTCCGAGAAGCTTACCTTGGGTATCAGACCACGTAATACGATCTTCCCAATGCTGGGTAGCCGGATATATGTTGATGAGCGCTGCCAACGTGATTGGCTCGGCTTGATATATTGTCGCCTCGCTGGTGGCACTTTCAACGCTAACCGCAACAAGATATGGAGTATTTGCTAGCGGATGATTATTAGACAGCGTGGCTGGTTTACCATTAGCGAGTTTGAAGCGACCTGGGCTGATAAGTTGACCAATGCGGTCAGGGTAAGCCATAGCTAGCAGACAACTAAGCGGCTCGAGCGACATCTTATGTGTCACCAGCAGGTTAGCCATATCTGTAAGCCGCTTGGTTTCTCGCTGCCATTGAGGAAATCGCGAGGGTTGAATAAATCGCTGAGCCAACGCATCTCTCAGCGAACCACTGACACGCTCCCTACCCTCCAGCAAAGCGGCTAAAGCGCAGGCTAGTTGTACTGCCTTGAGTGACGCCGCTTTTGATAGCATTACCGCTAAACGAGGCTCAAGCGGCCAACGCGCACTTTGCTTACCTAGCGGCGTTAGCAGGCCCGCTGAATCAAGTATACCAAGTTGACGAAGCAAAGCCTGGCTACTTTGCCATGCTCCGTTAGGTGGTGGTGTCATCCAGACTAGCTCATCTGGCGAACGCGCTCCCCACATGGCAATTTCAAGCGCTAGTCTTGATAAATCAGCTTGCGCTATCTCAGGTTCACCGTAGGCAACAAGTGGCTGCTCCCGAGACCATAATCGATAACATATTCCTGGTTGTTGCCGCCCTGCACGACCGCGGCGTTGATCAGCGCTGGCACGATTGACACGTCGGGTAGTTAACCGAGTAAGACCCGTTCGCGGCTGAAATAGCGGTACACGTTCCAAGCCAGCGTCAATAACCACATTAACACCATCAACTGTCACGCTGGATTCAGCAATGGCAGTAGATACAATCACGCGCTGGCGAGTTTCGTGAGGTGCCAATGCAGCTTGCTGTTCCTCAATGGGCATCCCGCCATGTAATGCCCGCACCTCAATATCAAGGGCGCTATTTTCCAGCGTTTTCACCAACCGAGTTATTTCTGCCACTCCAGGCAAAATCACCAGCACATCATGGCTATTAACATTCGCCAAGGCCTCATTTACCACTCGGTAAGCAGCAACGTCTAACGCGTCATCACTGCTAAAAGGGCGATAGTACGTTTCAATTGGGAATTCACGACCCGTGCTTTCAATCACTAGTGTATCGTTGCCCAAAATGCTTGTTAACGCGGCGACATCTAACGTCGCAGACATCACAATCAATCGTAAGTCAGCACGAATGCTTTGTTGGATATCCAGCGATAGCGCCAGCCCAAGATCTGCTTCTATGCTGCGCTCATGAAACTCATCGAAGATGATAGCAGCGACCCCGTCAAGTAACGGATCATCTTGCAACATACGCGTCAGAACCCCCTGAGTAACCACTTCCAAGCGAGTATATGGGCCTACTTTGCTATCCCCCCGCATACGATAGCCAACCGTCTTGCCAATAGGCTCCCCAAGCTGTGCAGCCATAAAGCTTGCCGCCAACCGCGCCGCAACACGTCGCGGCTCCAGCAACAATACTTTCTGCCCTTTCGCCCATTGACTGTTAAGCAAGGTCAAGGGAACGCGGGTTGTCTTACCTGCCCCAGGCTGGGCGACTAAGATAAGGCGGTTATGAACATCTAGAGCGACCTGGATCGCTGTTAGATGCTGTTCGATTGGAAGCGTAGACATCGCTTGTATAGGCATCGCGGTTAAACTGATGAACTGTTGGGTAAATGCGCCGCTGAAATACCGCATCCTTTTATAATGACATGCTCTAAAAATTGGCAGATAGATTCGAGATCCGTTTCGCTGAGCCCTTCAGCCCCTAAGATTCCAGTCACCTGTGCACTGTATTCCGTGTAATGCTGAGTGGCTGACCAAATCAGGAATATAAGCCAGCGTGGATCAACATCATCCATTTTTCCTTGTTGAGACCACTGGCGAATAATTGTTGCGCGGGAAGCTACCCACTCTTTTAATTCGCCAGAGAGGTAATTACTCAAGAACGGCGCACCAGCCAAAATCTCAGCGGCAAACAACTTTGAGCCTTCGGGATAACGCTGCCCCAGCATCATTTTAGTTCGAATGAAATCGCTCAATACCCTAGCCGGGTCGCTTTCAGGTGTAATGTCCTCAAGTACCGCATTCCAACGACTCATCATTCGGTTGAGCAGACGAACGTAAAGCAGCTGCTTGCTGCCCATATAATAAAGAATATTCGCCTTGGGAAGCTCCGCTAGATCGGCGATTGCCTGAAGGCTGGCACCACGATAACCATATTGAGAAAACACCTGCTCCGCAGCGCTCAGTATGGTCTGTTCAATACGATCCCTGCTGGCATTTTCATGGTTAGCGGTATCAGCCGTCATTGATTAAGCTCCTTTGATAAGCGCCAATGGTTACCCCATGGGGCTTGTTACATTAAATAGGTTTATCGTCCCCTGCCGTATAAGAGTGCAGGTGGCCACACCATCAACAAATTCTTGCAAGGTGCGCTGTTTTGTCCCAAGCTCAACATTATTGACCGATCGGTCAGAACAATCATAACGGAGTTTGGCATGGCTACGATTGAGTTCTTGCTCAATGGCACCCCCAAGCAGTGTCATGTGTCACCTGACACCAGCATTCTAACGCTGTTGCGTGATCATTTGGGCGTCACTGGTACAAAAGAGGGCTGCGCATCGGGCGATTGCGGTGCTTGCACAGTGGCAATCAACAATCCAAGCGGCACGCAAAACCGCTTTTTAAGCGTCAATGCGTGTATTACCCCCGCTCATCAACTGCACGGACAGCACGTAATTACCGTCGAAGGGTTAGCAACTGAAGGCAACTTGCACCCAGCTCAGCGAGCAATGATTGAGTGCCACGGCAGCCAGTGTGGGTTTTGCACACCAGGGATTGTTATGTCGCTATTCACATTG
Organism: Halomonas bluephagenesis; assembly: GCF_054790765.1. NCBI lineage: Bacteria > Pseudomonadati > Pseudomonadota > Gammaproteobacteria > Oceanospirillales > Halomonadaceae > Halomonas > Halomonas bluephagenesis. The sequence continues at coordinate 3,886,039 of NZ_CP133631.1, read as the reverse complement.
CATGCCAACCAGCAACAGCGTCCTACACCCCTTACGCCAGAAACACTCGAGGCAACATTGGGTGGAAATTTGTGCCGCTGCACGGGTTACCGCCCTATCCGAGACGCCGCATTGAGCATGCAAGACTACTCTTGGGAAGCACCACTGTGGTTCGATGCGTCTCAGCCAGCCAGCAATCCGCTTCATGTGCCTAAGTCAACAGCCAACGATGAAGCGCTCTTTGTACAGCCAACTACCTTGGCCGAGTTGACCGACGCAAAGCGTCGTTACCCTGATGCACGTCTTGTCGCTGGCGCAACAGATCTATGGTTGGAAAGCACTCAGCGACTTATTGCATTAAACCAGCTTATTGATATCACTCGTGTGGCTGAATTGCGCCAAATTGAAGAGGCGACCTTCCAAGCTCAACCAGGTTGGTGGGTAGGCGCTGGAGTAACGTACTCGCAGCTTGAGCCCTTATTAGACAGCCACTTTCCTGCGTTTGCACATCTACTTCACCGACTCGGCTCCCAGCAAGTTCGTAACCGGGGAACGCTAGGCGGAAACATCGCCAACGCATCCCCAATTGGTGATACGCCCCCCGTACTGTTGGCCCTCAATGCTTGGGTAGAACTTCCCAGCCATGACGACACACGCCAGCTTTTGCTGAGCGACTTTTTTATCGACTATAAAAAAACGTCGTTGGCTCCTGATGAAGTCATCAGTCGAATTTTTATTCCCCAATTGGCACAAACAGCCACACTGAGGGTTTGGAAGCTTTCCAAGCGACGTGAAGATGACATAACGGCGGTATTAGGCGCATTTTGCTACCGTGTTAATAAGGGTGTTATGAAGGATGTTCGCATTGCATTTGGCGGTATGGCTGCAACTCCCAAGCGAGCTACCCAAACAGAGGCAGCGTTAGAAGGACAGCCCGTTTCCAAAGCTAGCTTTCAAGCAGCTCAACGAGCCCTTGCCGAAGAATTCCAGCCGATGAGCGATGTAAGGGTTAGCCAATATTACCGAGAACAGGCCGCACTCAACCTGTTAGAGCGCCTTTACCTATCGCTTTTGTCACCCAACCAGGAGGTGATGCTCCATGCGTACGCTCACTAAACTTGATGGCGACAGCAGCCGCGCTCGTCGCGAGTTACATGATCACATTCAAGGGTCAGGCCCGCTTGCCCGCCATACCGTCGATAGTCATGGTCAGCGCCAAGCAGGCACCGCTAGCTTCCATGAAAGCGCTGAAAAACACGTTACCGGCAAGGCCGCCTACATTGATGACCTCAAAGCACCAGCCGATGCACTGCATGTAGCCCTGGGGCTTTCTCCTGTCGCGCACGGTACATTGACCGCACTTGATCTCGAGGCAGTTAAGCAAGCATCTGGCGTTGTCGATGTCATCACTTTTCACGACGTGCCCGGCCATACGGATATCGGCCCTGTGTTTCCAGGCGACCCCATTTTTGTTGATCAAGAAATTAGCTACGCAGGCCAGTGTATTTTTGCCGTTGCGGCTAACTCGCTTCAGGCTGCTCGCCGAGCGGTGACGCTGGCCAAGCTAAGTATTGATGAACAACCGGCAAGCCTCGACCCTGTTGCTGCTGCCGAACGCAATGATGTGGTTCGCCCTACACACGTTCAGGAGAGAGGCGATTGGCAAGCGGAACTGCGTCAAGCCGAGCAAACGGTTGAGGGCGAGCTTTTTATCGGCGGACAGGAACATTTTTACTTGGAGGGCCAGGCGTGTTTGGTTCTGCCCACCGAAGACGAAGGGGTCATTGTCCATACCTCTAACCAGCACCCCAGCGAAACCCAAAAACTCGTTGCCGAAGTACTGGGCATTCCCTTTCATGCGGTCACCGTTGAGGTCCGCCGGATGGGCGGCGGTTTTGGAGGCAAAGAAACTCAAGCATCCCCATGGGCATGTATGGCAGCCATCATTGCCCGCAGAACCGGAAAAGCCACACGTATACGGCTACCGCGAAGTGATGATATGCGCGCGACCGGTAAGCGACACCCCTTTCATAATCGCTACCAACTTGCGATTGATTCGCAAGGCATCATCCAAGGCGGAGAGATAACCGTTATTGGTGACTGTGGCTACTCGCCAGATCTTTCGGACGCCATTGTTGATCGTGCAATGTTCCATGCCGACAACGCTTACTCATTAGGCAGTGCTCGCGTCACCGGTCATCGAGCTAAGACCCATACCGCTTCCAACACGGCTTTTCGGGGCTTCGGCGGCCCCCAGGGCATGATGATTATCGAAGCTGCGATGGATGATATCGCGCGTAAAGTCGGTGAAGACCCTCTCACCATCCGAAAACGAAACTTCTATCGCGACGGGCGAGATGTCACCCACTACGGTCAGCAAGTGGACCAAAAACAGTTATTGCATACGCTGGTAGAGGCACTGGAAAACAGCAGTGACTATTGGGCGCGCCGCGCGGCTATCAAGGCATTCAATACCAACAGCCCCATTATTAAAAAAGGGCTTGCGCTAACGCCGGTGAAATTTGGCATCTCGTTTACCGCCCAGCACCTTAATCAGGCCGGTGCTTTGCTGCATGTGTATACCGATGGCAGCATCATGATCAATCATGGTGGCACCGAAATGGGGCAAGGCCTGCACACCAAAATCTGCCAAGTGGTAGCTCGTGAGCTTGGTTTGGATTTAGATAGCGTGCGGATTAGTGCAACCCGCACAGATAAAGTACCCAATACATCCCCAACGGCGGCTTCAAGCGGTGCCGACCTCAACGGCATGGCCGCGCGAGATGCCGCCAGCAAACTGCGCGAAAGGTTGTTCGACTTTGCCGCAATGCATTTTGAGGGAGGCTTAGAGCGAGAAGGTATGCGCCTGGAAGATGGCATGCTGATTGCTGGTATTGGAGAGAGCGAGCGCCGCATTCCCTGGGGCGAGCTTGTCCAAACGGCCTACCTCAATCGTATTTCGCTCTCAGAAAAAGGCTTTTATGCCACACCACTGATTCACTACAACCGCGCGTCGGGTCAAGGCCGTCCTTTTTATTATTACGCGTTTGGCGCAGCCGTTGCCGAAATTAGTGTTGATACATTAAGCGGCGAATACCTAGTCGACCGCGTTGATGTGCTACACGACGTTGGCAATTCGCTAAACCCAGCGATTGATATTGGTCAAGTAGAAGGTGGGTTTATCCAGGGGATGGGCTGGCTAACCAGTGAAGAGCTTAAGTGGAGCGATAAAGGTGTGCTGGTTAGCGACGGCCCTGCAACTTACAAGATACCTACGTTTGGCGATCTTCCCGCTATTTTTAACGTTGAGTTACTGGAGGGACACCCCAACTCCATGGCAAGCCTGTATCGCTCCAAGGCCGTTGGCGAGCCACCGTTTATGCTTGGTATCTGTGTGTGGTCTGCGCTACGTGATGCGCTTTCAAGCTTAACCGATTACCAAGCGTCTCCCCATCTCGACACTCCCGCAACCCCTGAGCGAGTGATGCTGGCTGCAAACGCAATCAGAGAAAAAGCACTATGACACAGCCCTCAGCAGAAACTTGGCACGCGGCACTCGATCGGTTGCAGCGCAACGGTGTCCCCCATGTATTAGCCACTCAAGTAACCAGCGCGGGTTCAACCCCGCGTGAGCCTGGTGCGCGCATGGTGATCACCCACGAGGCGGTCTATGACACGCTAGGCGGGGGCACTTTCGAGTGGCAAACTATCCACTCTGCCCGAGACTTTTTACAGCAAGGCCGCGTGGGCTTTCACTTAGAGGCATTCTCGCTCGGTGGACGCAGCGGCCAGTGCTGTGGCGGTTATGTCAATGTGCTGCTGGAGGTTTTTCCTGGAGCCGCTATCAATATCGCCTTGTTTGGTGCTGGCCATGTCGGACGAGAGATCGTAAAGCTCAGCGAACCGCTACCCTGGCAAATACACTGGTTTGATAGCCGAGCAGATGCATTTAACGAACGCGATCAGCAGCAACCCCGACTTAGTTGCCATATGCTGAGCAGCCCACAGGAGGACACTTCAGCCCTGCCACCCTACTGTCATGCACTGGTATTAACCCACAACCATGATGAAGATTACGCCCTTATCACCGCTTTACTACAGCGCCACGACATCGCCTCGATAGGACTAATCGGCTCTGATAGCAAATGGGCAAGTTTCCGAGGACGACTGCAGCGCGAAGGCTACACCGCTGAAGAAATAGAGCGTGTACGCAGTCCCATTGGCTGTATTCATAACACTAAACTTAGCAACAAAACCCCCTATGCGATTGCTTTGACGGTGGTAACCGAACTGCTTTGGCTAACGGACAAGCCAGCCTCACTAGAAATGCGCGGCCTTGAGCCGAACGCAATACGTGCACTTGTTGACGATACGAAAACGACTCAGAGTTAATATGAATTCCTCAATCGATACGCTCATCCGCGCTGAAATTGTCAGCTTTGCACGCGACCCAGGTAATGAAGATCTGCCTCAGCCGGGTAGCCTAGAGCATTATGGCGACGGGGTACTTTGGCTAAAAGGTAGCCATATTCATGCTGTCGGCCATTATGGTGATCTCGCTCACCAACTGCCCAGCGACGCCCACGTTATTGATTATCGTGGCAAGCTAATTATGCCCGGCTTTATCGATACCCATGTTCACTATGTGCAGCTAGACATTATGGCTTCCTACGGCAGGCAGCTACTTGATTGGCTAAATGACTATACGTTTCCTGAAGAGTGCCGCTTTGCCAATCATGAACATGCAGAAGCACTATCGAACGCTTTTCTAGATGAAATGCTTCGCGCAGGAACGACAACAGCCCAAGTATTTGGCTCCAGTCATCCTGGCTCCGTGGATGCGTTCTTCACCGCCTGCCAAAAACGTCAGCTACGCATGCTGGTCGGTAAAGTATTAATGGATCGCAACGCACCTGACGCCCTAATGGATGGCGTGTCAGGGATTGCAGACAGTGAGCGACTTATTCAAGACTGGCATGGCAATGGCCGACTAGGTTATAGCGTCACACCACGCTTTGCGCCTACCTCTACCAAAATGCAAATGGATGCTGCCGGCGCCCTCTTACGCAATGACTCTAGCCTTTGGCTACAAACTCATTTGGCTGAAAACAGTGGGGAATTAGACTGGGTAGCCGAATTATTTCCTGGTAGCCGCGACTACTTAGCCGTTTACGAGGAAGCGGGGTTAGTCGGCCCCCGCAGCACCTTCGCGCACGGTATTCATCTGGATAACGATATGCGTAAACGCCTGGCGGATCGAGGCGCCAATATTGCCTTTTGTCCAAGCTCCAATCTTTTCCTAGGCAGCGGATTATTTGACCGAGAGGCAGCTAAGCAGACCGGTATGGCATTTACCTATGCTAGCGATATCGGCGCAGGCACCGATTTATCAGGGTTTGGGACGCTTAAAGCAGCCTACCAAGTGGGTCAACTATGCGGACAACCTCTTACCGCATGGCAAGGTTTTTATGGCTTAACCCATGGCAATGCAAAAGCCCTTTCTTTAGATAACTATATCGGACAGCTTGCCCCTTCCTACGAGGCAGATTTTGTAGTGATTGACCCTCACGCGACATCACTGCTGGCACGTCGAACTCAACACTGCACAACGCTCGGCGAGCGATTATTTACACTCATGATGCTCGCTGATGATCGCGCCATCTATGAAACTTGGTCAAATGGGCAGTGCCAGCACCAACGGGATTAATTTTAAGCATTGCCCCTCCCCTCATGCCCCCAGTATGCGTCCTTATTGAAGGGTAAGGCTCACGCAAAAAATCCCCAGGGCTTGCGCCCTGGGGATTTTTCAAATAGTTCATAACCAATAGCCCAACAACAAAAAACCCCAGCTTCATTGGAAGCTGGGGGTTTTCTTAATAAGTGCCTGACGATGATCCGGGCGGCGCTCCGCTACTCTCCAGGGGAGACCCCTAAAAAGCAAAACCCCGACCAAATGGCCGGGGTTTCTCAATAAGTGCCTGACGATGATCCGGGCGGCGCTCCGCTACTCTCCAGGGGGGACCCCTAAAAAGCAAAACCCCGACCAAATGGCCGGGGTTTCTCAATAAGTGCCTGACGATGATCCGGGCGGCGCTCCGCTACTCTACTCGTCTCATCCTGAGACTCGCCCTTCGGGCCCGCTAAAGCGGTTCCCGTTTGTTCCCGACAAACGGGGTCCAGGGGAGACCCCTAAAAAGCAAAACCCCGACCAAATGGCCGGGGTTTCTCAATAAGTGCCTGACGATGACCTACTCTCGCATGGGGAGACCCCACACTACCATCGGCGCTAAGCGGTTTCACTTCTGAGTTCGGCAAGGGATCAGGTGGTTCACGCGTGCTATGGTCGTCAGGCGTAACTGGTCATGTATATCATGCTGTGCTGTTACTATGTTTTGTGGCGTCTCTTTCGTCTCACGCCCTCCGTGTGTCACGTGGGCTTGAGTCGCGTATCCGGTTTTCGTTATCACTGCGACCAGACCCCTTGGGTGTTATAGGGTCAAGCCTCACGGGCCATTAGTACACGTTAGCTCAACGCCTTGCAGCGCTTCCACACCGTGCCTATCAACCAGCTGGTCTCGCTGGGCCCTTCAGGAGGCTCTAGGCCTCAGGGATGTCTCATCTTGAAGGGGGCTTCCCGCTTAGATGCTTTCAGCGGTTATCCCGTCCGCACATAGCTACCCGGCAATGCCACTGGCGTGACAACCGGAACACCAGAGGTGCGTCCACTCCGGTCCTCTCGTACTAGGAGCAGCCCTTCTCAAACATCCAACGCCCACGGCAGATAGGGACCGAACTGTCTCACGACGTTCTAAACCCAGCTCGCGTACCACTTTAAATGGCGAACAGCCATACCCTTGGGACCGACTTCAGCCCCAGGATGTGATGAGCCGACATCGAGGTGCCAAACACCGCCGTCGATGTGAACTCTTGGGCGGTATCAGCCTGTTATCCCCGGAGTACCTTTTATCCGTTGAGCGATGGCCCTTCCATACAGAACCACCGGATCACTAGAACCTGCTTTCGCACCTGCTCGACGTGTCTGTCTCGCAGTCAAGCACCCTTATGCTCTTGCACTCACTGCACGATGTCCGACCGTGCTGAGGGTACCTTCGTGCTCCTCCGTTACTCTTTGGGAGGAGACCGCCCCAGTCAAACTACCCACCACACACTGTCCTCGATCCGGATAACGGACCTGAGTGAGAACGCCAATGATGCCAGGCTGGTATTTCAAGGTTGGCTCCCCTCGAACTAGCGTCCGAGATTCAAAGCCTCCCAGCTATCCTACACAGGCAACATCAGCGTCCAGTGTGAAGCTATAGTAAAGGTTCACGGGGTCTTTCCGTCTAGCCGCGGGTACACCGCATCTTCACGGCGATTTCAATTTCACTGAGTCTCGGGTGGAGACAGCGTGGCCATCATTACGCCATTCGTGCAGGTCGGAACTTACCCGACAAGGAATTTCGCTACCTTAGGACCGTTATAGTTACGGCCGCCGTTTACCGGGGCTTCAATCAAGAGCTTCGCCTTGCGGCTAACACCATCATTTAACCTTCCGGCACCGGGCAGGCGTCACACCCTATACGTCCGCTTGCGCGTTAGCAGAGTGCTGTGTTTTTACTAAACAGTTGCAGCCACCTGGTATCTTCGACCGGTTCGGGCTCTGAGAGCAAGTCTCGTCACCCTACGCCGGCGTGCCTTCTCCCGAAGTTACGGCACCATTTTGCCTAGTTCCTTCACCCGAGTTCTCTCAAGCGCCTTGGGATTCTCACCCTGACCACCTGTGTCGGTTTGGGGTACGGTCGCACATGATCTGAAGCTTAGAGGCTTTTCCTGGAAGCGTGGCATCAATGACTTCCTGACCGTGGTCAGTTCGTTTCGTGTCTCGGCCTTAGAGCATCCCGGATTTACCTAAGATGCAAGCCTACTCACTTTCACCAGGACAACCAACGCCTGGCTCACCTAGCCTTCTCCGTCCCCCATCGCAATCATGTCCGGTACAGGAATATTGACCTGTTTCCCATCGACTACGCCTTTCGGCCTCGCCTTAGGGGCCGACTCACTCTGCTCCGATTAGCGTCGAACAGAAACCCTTGGTCTTCCGGCGAGGGAGTTTTTCACTCCCTTTATCGTTACTCATGTCAGCATTCGCACTCGTGATACCTCCAGCGAACTTCTCAATTCACCTTCATCGGCTTACACGACGCTCCTCTACCGCTCACACCTAAGTGTGAACCCGTAGCTTCGGTACCTGGTTTAGCCCCGTTACATCTTCCGCGCAGGCCGACTCGACTAGTGAGCTATTACGCTTTCTTTAAAGGATGGCTGCTTCTAAGCCAACCTCCTAGCTGTCTGAGCCTTCCCACATCGTTTCCCACTTAACCAGGATTTCGGGACCTTAGCTGACGGTCTGGGTTGTTTCCCTTTTCACGACGGACGTTAGCACCCGCCGTGTGTCTCCCACGCTCGCACTCACCGGTATTCGGAGTTTGCCTCGGGTTGGTAAGTCGGGATGACCCCCTAGCCGAAACAGTGCTCTACCCCCGGCGGTGATACGTGAGGCGCTACCTAAATAGCTTTCGAGGAGAACCAGCTATCTCCGAGCTTGATTAGCCTTTCACTCCGATCCACAAGTCATCCAAATCTTTTTCAACAGATCCTGGTTCGGGCCTCCAGTTGATGTTACTCAACCTTCACCCTGCTCATGGATAGATCGCTCGGTTTCGGGTCTATATCCAGCGACTGTGTCGCCCAGTTAAGACTCGGTTTCCCTACGGCTCCCCTAAACGGTTAACCTCGCCACTGAATATAAGTCGCTGACCCATTATACAAAAGGTACGCAGTCACAGAACAAGTCTGCTCCTACTGCTTGTACGCACACGGTTTCAGGATCTATTTCACTCCCCTCTCCGGGGTTCTTTTCGCCTTTCCCTCACGGTACTGGTTCACTATCGGTCAGCCAGGAGTATTTAGCCTTGGAGGATGGTCCCCCGTCTTCAGTCAAGGTTTCTCGTGCCCCGACCTACTCGATTTCACATGATCAGACTTTCGACTACGGGGCTATCACCCGCTACGGCTGAGCTTCCCAGCTCATTCGCCTAATCAGTCACATGCTTAAGGGCTGGTCCCCGTTCGCTCGCCGCTACTAGGGGAATCTCGGTTGATTTCTTTTCCTCAGGGTACTTAGATGTTTCAGTTCCCCTGGTTCGCCTCTTACGCCTATATATTCAGCGTAAGATACTCATCTTATGATGAGTGGGTTTCCCCATTCAGAAATGCCCGGGTCACAGGTTGTTTGCCACCTCGCCGAGCCTTATCGCAGGCTTCCACGTCTTTCATCGCCTCTGGCTGCCTAGGCATCCACCGTGTGCGCTTCATTGCTTGACCCTATAACCCGAAGGAGTCTGGTGTCTCGCAATGATAACGATTGCCGGATACGCTTGAGACGTATCACAAAACAATTACGTATAAACGTTTTAAAAACGTTTATGTCAGCATGATATACATTGTTAAAGAGCGACTGTTCGATGAACAGTGATAAGACAACGCACTAGCTGCGCATGGCTTATCAATGGTCACAAAACATCAACAAACGGTGGGTAGTGTACTACATAATGGTGGAGCCAAGCGGGATCGAACCGCTGACCTCCTGCGTGCAAGGCAGGCGCTCTCCCAGCTGAGCTATGGCCCCATCGTATTGCTTTTTCCGGGTAATCTTATACAGAACAAGGCATTTTATGGCGACGCATAGCCTGCTATGCGGATCATAAAATAACGCCGTACTGGATAAAATATAATTTGTGTGAGACTAGGCAAAAGACGACAACGTGTAGCCTGCTACACAAGGAGTCTTTCAACGACGCATCACGCAAATTTGGTGGGTCTGGGCAGACTTGAACTGCCGACCTCACCCTTATCAGGGGTGCGCTCTAACCAACTGAGCTACAGACCCGGGCATTCAACTATCAGTAGGCACCATAAGCCTGTTAGCCGACCTCACCCTGCTTTCCATTTAAGGTCAGGGGGTGCGTTCTAACCAACTAAGCTACAGACCCTTATGACAGCCAAACTAGCTACCGTTTGCTCTATTATCTGATCAGGTAATTCATTGTGAGCGCTTACCGCGAGGGATGATGCATCGTTTAAGGAGGTGATCCAGCCGCAGGTTCCCCTACGGCTACCTTGTTACGACTTCACCCCAGTCATGAACCACACCGTGGTGATCGCCCTCTTGCGTTAGGCTAACCACTTCTGGTGCAGTCCACTCCCATGGTGTGACGGGCGGTGTGTACAAGGCCCGGGAACGTATTCACCGTGACATTCTGATTCACGATTACTAGCGATTCCGACTTCACGGAGTCGAGTTGCAGACTCCGATCCGGACTGAGACCGGCTTTTCGGGATTAGCTGACTCTCGCGAGCTCGCAACCCTTTGTACCGGCCATTGTAGCACGTGTGTAGCCCTACTCGTAAGGGCCATGATGACTTGACGTCGTCCCCACCTTCCTCCGGTTTGTCACCGGCAGTCTCCTTAGAGTTCCCGGCATTACCCGCTGGCAAATAAGGACAAGGGTTGCGCTCGTTACGGGACTTAACCCAACATTTCACAACACGAGCTGACGACAGCCATGCAGCACCTGTCTCTGCGTTCCCGAAGGCACCAAGTGATCTCTCACAAGTTCGCAGGATGTCAAGAGTAGGTAAGGTTCTTCGCGTTGCATCGAATTAAACCACATGCTCCACCGCTTGTGCGGGCCCCCGTCAATTCATTTGAGTTTTAACCTTGCGGCCGTACTCCCCAGGCGGTCGACTTATCGCGTTAACTTCGCCACAAAGTGCGCTAGGCACCCAACGGCTGGTCGACATCGTTTACGGCGTGGACTACCAGGGTATCTAATCCTGTTTGCTACCCACGCTTTCGCACCTCAGTGTCAGTGTCAGTCCAGAAGGCCGCCTTCGCCACTGGTATTCCTCCCGATCTCTACGCATTTCACCGCTACACCGGGAATTCTACCTTCCTCTCCTGCACTCTAGCTTGACAGTTCCGGATGCCGTTCCCAGGTTGAGCCCGGGGCTTTCACAACCGGCTTATCAAGCCACCTACGCGCGCTTTACGCCCAGTAATTCCGATTAACGCTTGCACCCTCCGTATTACCGCGGCTGCTGGCACGGAGTTAGCCGGTGCTTCTTCTGCGAGTGATGTCTTTCCTAGTGGGTATTAACCACTAGGCGTTCTTCCTCGCTGAAAGTGCTTTACAACCCGAAGGCCTTCTTCACACACGCGGCATGGCTGGATCAGGGTTGCCCCCATTGTCCAATATTCCCCACTGCTGCCTCCCGTAGGAGTTCGGGCCGTGTCTCAGTCCCGATGTGGCTGATCATCCTCTCAGACCAGCTACGGATCGTTGCCTTGGTGAGCCATTACCTCACCAACTAGCTAATCCGACATAGGCTCATCCAATAGCGGGAGCCGAAGCCCCCTTTCTCCCGTAGGACGTATGCGGTATTAGCCTGGGTTTCCCCAGGTTATCCCCCACTACCGGGCAGATTCCTATGCATTACTCACCCGTCCGCCGCTCGTCAGCGGGTAGCAAGCTACCCCTGTTACCGCTCGACTTGCATGTGTTAGGCCTGCCGCCAGCGTTCAATCTGAGCCATGATCAAACTCTTCAGTTTAAAATCATTGTGATGCTTACATGTCACTCGAAAGTCACATAAGTGCATCAAACTTGGCTCAAGGTCCAAACGAATTCATTTCAATTTACATTGTCATGACCGCTTGCCTTGATATTTGGTGATTTATCACCCTCATCGGCAAGCGCCCACATGAATTACCTGATCAAATTGTTAAAGAGCTATCGATTGGCGTTGCCGTTCGATGTGGGGCGTATTCTACTCATTTCTATTTATTCGTCAACACTTTTTTATCCTTTCTGATGAGTAAAATGAGCAAAAAGGATCGAATCTAAAATTGACCTAGCGCAAGCCTCTTTCTCCCCCTTCTTTCTAGACTGGCGCTAGCATTTCAATAGTGCTCATACAAAACAAAAAGCACGACACTTAACAGCCATCTGGAGGGGGATAATATGCAATTGTTTAAGAGTCCAGTTTATTTAGCAGGAGCTGCATTACTGATAGCTTCAAATATGACGCTGGCCGATGATGACATGGAGAATTATCGCCTTCGTTTTGAACCACTGCCACATCTGCCACCATTACCTGCTGAAAACTCTCAAACAGATGAGAAAGTAGAGCTAGGCAATATGCTATTTTTTGAACCACGCATTTCTGCAAGCGGAGTCATTAGCTGTGCCCCCTGCCATAACCCTGCGCTAGGCTGGTCTGACCGCATCCCCAGGGCAGTGGGCCATAACGGACAAATTGGCGAACGCAACACGCCGACTGTATTGAACAGCGGATTTTTAAATGCACAATTCTGGGATGGGCGCGAACCCGACCTCGAGGGACAAGCATTAGGACCCATCGAAGCCGATGTCGAAATGGCCATGCAGCTTGATCACGCGCTAGAACGGCTTGCGGAATTTGAGCTTTATCAAGATAAATTCGCGGAGGCTTACCCAAACCAAGAAGATCCTATTAATGCAGAAAACCTTGGAAAAGCACTCGCCGTGTTTCAACGGACACTTAATACACCGAATGCGCCTTTTGACCGTTACTTACAAGGCGACATGGATGCCATTAGCGAGCAAGCAAAAAATGGAATGGTCGCGTTTGTCGATAATGGTTGTATTGCCTGCCACCGCGGCCCTAATTTAACCGATAGTCAATTTCATGCTATTCAGGTACCTGGCTCTACAGACCTTGGCCGCTATATTGTCACCGGTGAAGAGGGTGATAAATACCGATTCCGTACACCCACCCTTCGCAATGTGGCCGTCACTTACCCCTATATGAATAACGGCGCAACACAAACGCTAGAGGAAGCTGTCGCGATCATGGGGCAAGAAATGTTGGGGCGTGAATTTGATACCACAACTATAGATGAGATTACTGCTTTCTTGCACACGTTAACAGGTGAAATGCCTGAATTTGACGTTCCTGCGCTTCCTTAAATGAGCCACCGCCGACCAGAAGTCGGCGGTCCTTTCATGCTTGCTCAAGGCGCAGCAAAAGCTCTTGGCGGCGAGGCTCATCAACAAAAGCTTCTTCGATTGCATTACGATTTAGCATGCGGAATACATCAGCATCCCAGCCAAACGCTTCAGCACAAGCAACATGATTTGTCAGCAACCCACCTCCAAAATAAGCAGGATCGTCTGAGCTAATCGTCACCTTGAGGTTTTCTTTCAACAACTGAGGAAGAGGGTGGTCTCGAAGATCATCAACCACCTTTAGACTGACATTAGAAAGCGGGCAAACCGTTAGTACGATTTGACGCTCCCTGAGTCGCTTAACCACTGCGTTACTTTCGAGACAGCGAACCCCGTGGTCAATTCGCTGAACATCGAGAAGGTCCAGCGCTTCAGAAATATATTCAGCGGGCCCTTCTTCTCCTGCATGGGCAACACGCACTAAGCCAAATTCTTTGGCTCGCGCAAAGAGTGCCTGAAACTTGAACGGGGGGTTACCACGCTCGGCACTGTCTAAACCAATCGCATCTAAAAACTTCCAATACGGTGCAGCGCTTTCAAGCACGCTGAGCGCTTCTTCAGCGGGACGATCACGCAAAAAAGCCATAATCATACCAACAGACAAATCAAGCGTTGCCTCCGCCTCTTTCTTGGCACGAAGCAAACCCGCCATCACTATCTCAAGAGGAATGCCACGCTGGAGGTGGGCCTGCGGGTCAAAATGCATATCAATGTGCACTACCCCTTCTCCACGAGCACGCTGGAAGTAATCTATCGCCAAGTCATAAAAATCCTGCTCCGTGCGCAGTACATTCATGCCTTGATAGTAAAGATTTAAGAACCCCTGAAGGTCATCGAACTCATAAGCTGCTTTTGCCTCTTCAACCGTTGCGTAAGGAAGCTCGATACCATTCCGCTTGGCAAGTTCAAACATTAGCTCAGGCTCAAGGGAGCCTTCGATGTGCAAATGGAGCTCTACCTTAGGAAGCTGAAGAAGAAATTCATGCATACGAAACTCCTAGCATTAGGATAAATTATTTCCAACATTATCAAGAGTATCCGTATTTAACTTCCCCTCAGCAAGTCGCCAGTGATAGTTAACGCCCGGCAACAAGCTCGGCTCTTCCACTTGATGAATAAAATAGATCACTGTTCGACCAATAAGCCAATGATCCAATGATTTAGCAATATGCATAGCGGTTAATGCATCCACACCGGCAAAAGGTTCATCTAATAGCACCACCGCTGGGTCGCGCAAGAAAACACGAGCCAATGCCACTCTACGTGCCTGTCCTCCTGAGAGCTGCTGGCCTTTTTCACCGACTTGAGTCTTAAGCCGCTTTGGCTGCTGCTTTACCCAATCATCTAGCGCAACTTGAGAGAGAACTTCCCACAGTTGATCATCGCTTGCCTCCGGGTTCGCAATACGAAGATTCGCTGCTAACGATCCATCAAAAAGATCAACTTGCTGAGTGAGCAAGGCAAAATGTTTGGCGCGGCTTTCCGCAATGACGTTAGAAGGCGCGCAACTGGCAACGTAAATCTGTCCCTGTGAGGACGATATTCTACCCATGATAAGACTAGCCAGCGTTGACTTGCCTGCCCCAGAGATACCCGTCACCACCGCTCGCTCTCCGGCTGGCAAGGTAAATGTAATATCAGAAAGCACAGAGTGGGCCGTATCAGGATAACGCAATGAAACATGGCGAAACGCCACTTCGTGTCCGCGAGAAGCGTCAGGCAAGACTTGCGATGGCGCCTCACTCGCTATACCAGTCAATGTATTTAAACGCCGAGCAGCACCATAGCTAGCACCAGCTTTAAGAAAGGCGGCGGGTAGCGTAGTGAATACTTCATTTATGCCCAGTACCGCGATAACCGCCATAACAACGATAGGCCCGGCCACCTGGCCAGCTGCAACAGTGAAGCTGCCCAGCCATAAAACACCTACCACCAGCATGCCGGTTACCGCCGATACGAGCGCATTG
Organism: Halomonas bluephagenesis; assembly: GCF_054790765.1. NCBI lineage: Bacteria > Pseudomonadati > Pseudomonadota > Gammaproteobacteria > Oceanospirillales > Halomonadaceae > Halomonas > Halomonas bluephagenesis. The sequence continues at coordinate 3,870,984 of NZ_CP133631.1, read as the reverse complement.
CCAATGGCCGACTTATAGGCCAACTGGCGTTGATTACTAAGCGCGTGGTCTTCGTGTTGATTAACCCGTGTACGATACCAATGATTAGTTTGGTAGCTCATTAGCTCCGCCGAAGCTTGTACTTGATCAAGCACCAGATGGCGTAACTCTTCTTGGTCGTTAACTTGCTGATAGCTATTGCCAAAACCAAGCCACGCATAACCAACCGTTACCACAAGCCATAGCACACTTAGTACAGCTGCTATCAAACCGCCCAACACAGGCAGCCAGATAGAGATAAAGCCGGAGACAACAAGTATGCTTAACAGTCCAACAAACGGTGGGATTAGCAATCGTAGATACAGATTATCAAGCGTATCAATATCCGACGTTAAGCGACTTAGCCATTCACTAGCACGGCGGCGCTTAAGCGTTGCTTCATCCAACCTTGTTAAATTGCCAAACACGCGGTAGCGCAAATCAGCTAACAACGTCAGTACAGTGTTGTGGTTATAAAGGCGCTCCGCGTAACGCGCCACCGTTCGCAACAGTGCAAAGAAACGAATACCACCGCCGGGAACATAAATATCCAAAGTGACGGGCAAACCAGCCGCCAGCGCTATACCGGCCAGCGCGCACGCAGTAATAAACCAACCTGACAGCCCTAATAAGGCCAAGCCGGCCAGAAGCGTTACCCACACCAATAACGCGCCAACAAAAAAACGCTGACGACGGCGCAGAAGTATCAGCAGCCACGGCTTCATATCATGATAAAACTGCTTCATGCGGTCGCCTCGATAAGCTGACCTGCTTCACAGGTAAAGTGGCGATTAGCAACAGCCACCACCGCAGGATGATGCGTTGCGATTACTAGCGTACGGCCTTCCTTTGCCCAATCTAACAACGCTTGAATGACGGCCTTCTCGGTAATGGCGTCTAAGCTCGCCGTTGGTTCGTCTAACAAAACTAGTTGCGCCTCGCTAAGGTATACACGCGCCAGTGTAAGGCGTTGCGCTTGGCCACCAGACAGCCCTACACCACGCTCGCCTACCTTACTTTCCAGGCCATCAGGCAACTGAGACAACAACTCGCCTAGCCCCGCCCGCTGCAGCGCTTGGGCCATTGATGCTTGATCCGCCTCAGGAGCGGCCAAGCGTAAGTTATCGGCAAGAGTCCCCTGAATGATACAAGGGGTTTGATCCAGCCAGGCAACTTGGCCACCGTGACGATAGCGGCACTCGCCGCTGCTAGGCATCATAAACCCAGCCATTAAGGCTAGGATGGATGATTTACCGCTACCCGATTCACCGGTGATGGCAACCACGTCACTTCGTCGAATAGTGGCGTCCAGAGCAGCCAATACCGTGGCGCGACCCTCATACCCAATGTCAACCCCACGAAGCTCAATGACAGCATCCTCAGCGTGAGGCATTGAAGAGGCTGAAGGGACTAGATCTGGCTCATTAAGTATTGCCACAACACTTTCAGCCGCTCCTAATGCTGCCGCGCGATCATGATAGTGCTGGGATAGCGTTCGCAGAGGCTGAAAAAACTCTGGCGCCAGCAGCAAAACGGCTAGCCCAGTAAAGAGGGTTAGTGACGACGATGGCCCATAGTCGATATAACCTAGCAGGCCAAAACCGACGTACATTGCTACAACAGCAATCGCAACTGATGCAAAAAACTCAAGCACTGCTGATGACAAAAAAGCTAATCGCAGCGTGCGCATGCTTAGTCGTCGATAGTCATCAGTGGCATACCAAACATCTTTTTGTGCTGACTTGGTATGGCCAAACAGTTGCAGTGTCGTCATTCCCCTGACCCGATCTACAAAGTGAGCTGACAAACGCGACACAGCCATGAATTGATCACGATTCAAACGCTCAGCGCCCATACCAACCAACGCCATAAAAAGCGGGATAAGCGGCGCTGAAAGCAATAAAAAGATGGCGACAAGGTAGTCCAGCAAGCCAACAATGCAAAGCACCAGTAACGGTAATGCGACGACAATCCTCATCTGCGGATAAAAGCGTGCGAAATAACCATCCAACGCTTCAACATGCTCTACCGCCTGGGTCGCTATCGCGCCACTCTGCTGGCGGGGAAGCCAAACTGGGCCAAGCGTCGCCACTTTATTTAGCAACATCTCTCGCGCATGCTGTCGAATACGGAGACTTGCCTCTGCACTACTGGCTTCTTGCATTGCTTGAAATAGTGAGCGAAGCAGCACCACTGCCATCAACCCAAAGAAAAAAGCTGTCAGTGATGTCGGTGAGCGGCCATGAATTACAAGCTGATCGATAACCCACGCAAGCCCCACCACTAGTAAAACCGTATGCCCCCCTGCAAGCACTCCCCATATCGCTGCTAGCGTGAGCTTTTTTTGCTCACGCCGAGCGAGTGATTTCAACCATGAGCGTGAGGTTAAGGACATTACCTGATCTGATTTAGATGTCGCCATAACGTTAGTGGCACTCCTCACTTGATGATCGCGCCTTGCCAACAATGGATATATCCAAGCCAAATACGTCCACAAGAGAACGCCTAACCAACCAGCCCCAACCGATATCAATCATATTTCGCTTCCGTTCCAAATGGGCCTGACAGGATTCATCAGTAGCGTTAAATCCAACACTTCCATATTTAGCTCCTTGCCGGATCAACATCCTCATCAAAAGGCGTATGCGCAGCTGAAAAGGGCCGCATCGGACGTTTGAAGTTTTCTGAAGTTGCCTCCCGTTCCTCTTCAGGCAGCATACCGTTGCGTACCACACGTGTTAGGTAATAAATGCCAGCGTAAAACACTACCGCGTATACCAGCACGTAGCCCACCAACGTAAACAGCGCCATTGGCCCAGTAAGAGAAGGCGTTAACCCTTCAGAATGCGTCATAATGCCGTATACCAACCAAGGAGCGCGCCCGGCCTCTGTGACAATCCAGCCTGCTAGCACCGCAACAAACGGCATGGGTATCATGAAGACCAATGCTTTCAAGTAGGCCGAATGTTGATACACCCTTCCTTTGCTACGCATAAGCAATCCAATAAGCGCAGTCGCAATCATTAATAACCCAATTCCCACCATCACTCGAAATGCCCAGAACACAATGAAAACCGGCGGCTGCTCATCTGGTGCTACCTCGGTAATGCCGGGAATCTCACCCTCAGGCGAATGAGTAAGAATAATGCTGGCTAGATTTGGAATGCCCAACTCAAAGTGATTTGCCTGTGCTTCCTGATCAGGAATTGCGAATAACAGGAGCGGTACGTTCGATGACGTTTCCCAGTGACCTTCCATTGCCGCCACTTTAGTTGGCTGATGCTCTAACGTGTTGAGGCCGTGAAAATCGCCAACCACAGCCTGCGCTGGGGCTAGGAACAACAGCAACCACAAACACATCGACAGCGCTCGGCGGTTAGCTTCTAGATCACGACCACGGAGAAGGAACCAAGCACTTACACCGGCCACCACGAAACCGCCGGTTAAGAATGACGCCATGGCCATATGAGCAAAGCGGTAGGGAAAGGACGGATTAAAAATCGCTTGTAACCACGAGGTCACATGGAAGCGGTTATCAATCAACTCCACGCCGGCTGGCGTGTGCATCCAGCTATTTGCCGACAAAATCCAGAAAGAGGAAATAAAGGTGCCCACAGCTACCATGATGGCTGCAAACAAGTGGACACCTTGAGGCACTTTACCGCGCCCAAATAGCAGCACGCCCAGAAAGGCCGCTTCCAAGAAGAAAGCTGTCACAACTTCATAGCTTAATACCGGACCTAGAAAGTTTGACGCAGCTAAGGAAAAGTTACTCCAGTTGGTGCCGAACTGAAACGACATGACAATGCCAGACACCACTCCCATGCCAAAGACAACCGCAAACACCTTTGTCCAAAACAACGATAGACGGTCCCAAGCGGGATTTTTAGTTTTAAAAAAAAGCCCATGGAGTAGCGCTATGTAAGATGCCAGCCCAATGGTGAAAACTGGAAAAATCGCGTGAAACGAAACTACAAAGGCAAACTGAATTCGTGATAGTACAAGGGGATCAAGCTCCATCACACTCTCCTAAGACCTGGATAAGTATCCCATTAACGGGCCACACAAGCTTAGTTGAGCCTCACTGGTGCTGCATTTTAGTGCTAAGAACGATGACAGCTGCAGCTACTAAGCTTGATCTTCGAATGTGTTGTAATTTGAGACTGTGACAAAAGCTATACACCACTAGTTCTTTTTATAGACCGCGTCACATTGACGCAGCTAAGACATCACTACGATGCTGACCATGTAGCCGGTATAAGCAATGAACATAGAGAACAATAAACCACCCTCGATACGGTTTATACGCCGTGGGCGCCCCCGCCAGGAGAAGGCAAAAAACACCATCATTAAGGTCATAAAGGTCATGACGCTCCAATCACGAATTAATACCTCGCGCCCCACTTCAATCGGTGTAATAACCCCTGCAAGGCCTACCACTGCCAAGCTATTGAATAAATTAGAACCCACTACATTACCTAACACCATATCATGCTCTTTGCGGCGCAAAGCACTAATAGAGGAAGCAAGCTCGGGTAGAGACGTGCCAATTGCAACAACGGTTAACCCAATAATTAAGTCGCTGACTCCAAAAGCTATCGCTATTTCGACCGCTCCCCACACTAAGATGCGCGAGCTTGCGATCAACAGTACCAACCCAATTAACGTCCACATAATCGCTTTGCCACGCGACATGGCCTTACTATCAAGCGCCTCTGCTACTTCACCGACTAGCGGATCATCTTGCTGTCCCCGTGAACGAACAATACTGACCCCAATAAAGAGCGCCAGCGCGCCTAGCAACAAGATGGCTTCTCCGCGAGAAATCCAACCGTCATATAGCATATAACCCGTTAGAAGCATGACACCTATCAACAGCGGCATCTCTTTGCGTATCACCCCCGAATGCACCGCTAAAGGAGCTATCAACGCAACAAATCCCAAGACAAGACCAATATTAGCGATATTGGAACCATATGCATTACCTATCGCTAAACCAGGATTTCCTTGTATAGCCGCCAACACTGACACCATCATTTCTGGTGCAGAGGTGCCAAAACCAATGACCAGCATGCCAATTAATAGAGGCGATAGCCCTAACCACCTTGAGGTAGCTGCAGCACCATCGATAAATTTCTCAGCGCTCCATACAAGAAGCACTAATCCCACGACAACAGCCAAAAAAGGGAGCAACATTATTTCATTTCCTTAATATCGTAATGTTAGGCACTATCATTAGGCACCATTGCCGGGGCATCCTTGTCTAACTACTTAGTTAGGTCAAGTGCTGTTTTGGTGGCGCGATTATACGACGCGATTTGACAGTGGTATCTGCCCACCGTACTAATTTGAACTCCTCAACGTATTGAGAATTAGCTGTTGCCTCACTATCAGTTTATCAAACGACCTTCTTTGAGGGTGAACACACCTCAGGTCGACTGCCACCCTCCCGAAGCACGCGTTCAACGCAGACGCTTACGCGCCTGTCATGAATGTGACTGGGTCTCTGCGCTTCCTCCACTCGGGTCTGGAGAGAAAGCATCCTGCCCACGCTGCTCGCATGTGCTAGTAAAGCGGCATCGATATCCTGCTCAGAGAAGTATGGCGCTAGCTCTTTCATCCCTGATAGCACTACTTGTGGCAGTGTCGTTTCCCTTTGTAAGCTTTAGTGTCAGTGGCATTGGTAATCGCATAGAACTTTCACAGACCGCCACTACGTTGATCGCTTTTCATCAGCCTATTGTCGCCATTGCTGTCATTATGACCATTGTTGTACTGCCTGCGATTTATCTAATTGGCGTTATCTGGCTCCAATTTGGTTTACTGCGCGGCCATCCAATGCCGTTTAGCCGAGACATCGCCCGTTCACTAGCAAGGCTTAACCCATGGATGATGGCTGATGTCTTCATCGTTGGTGCACTGGTTAGTTTGATAAAAATAGCTGGCATGGCACAAATTGAACTGGGCATCTCTTTCTGGGCATTCAGCGTATTTGCCATCCTTTTACTGTTAACGACGCAATCTATTGATTCGGATTGGATGTGGTTCTCATTAGAGAAAGAGCCCCTCGCGCCTGAAGGCACTCGCACAGGGACGACGGCTGCTAGCCAAGGGATAACCGGCTGCCCGACCTGCGGCCTGATTAATCGCCTTCCTGAGCCTGGAAAGGGACGCTGTCTACGCTGCCATGAAAAGCTCCACCCACGGCTCCCTCATAGCTTACAGCGCACCTGGGCACTGCTTTTTGCAGCAGCGGTAATGTATATACCCGCTAATGTATACCCTATTATGACCACTACCAGTTTAGGGCACTCGTCACCCTCAACGATCATCGGTGGCGTTGTACAACTCATGCAAATGGGCTCTTGGCCAGTAGCCGCTGTAATCTTTGTGGCGAGTGTCATCGTTCCCGTTGGTAAGCTTGTCGCATTGATTTGGCTCTGTATGGTTATAAAACATAGCAACGAACTTAATGCACAAAGCCGCACCCGGCTTTACCGGCTCACTGAATTTATAGGCCGATGGTCGATGGTTGACGTATTTGTAGTTGCCATATTGGTTGCTTTGATTCGTGCTGGTTCTTTAATGTCAATTACACCGGGGCCCGCAGCGCTCGCATTTGCTGCCGTCGTTGTGCTGACAATGTTAGCTGCTATGACATTTGATCCGCGCTTAATTTGGGACCCCCCGCCCCCTAGCTCTCCTCGCCGTAAAACGGCCACCAAGGAAACTGTTGATGGCTAATGATTCAACACCAAAGAAAGCTGACACTAACGACAACAACGACTTACATCGTGCAAAGTCATCACCGCAAACGCGGCTCTCTCCGATTTGGATCGTGCCAATCGTTGCTGTTGTGATCGGGCTTTGGCTTGTCTACGACAACTACGAAAGCCGAGGTACGCTCGTTACGCTAACAATGGACAGCGCGGAAGGTATCGAAGCGGGCAGTACGCTCATTCGAAGTCGAAATGTTGAAATTGGCAGAGTTCAAAACGTTCGCCTGTCTGATGATCTTTCGCACGCGGTCATGACCGCCCGTATTCAACCAGAAGCGGAGGCAATGCTTAGAGAAGATAGCCGGTTCTGGGTAGTGAAGCCACGTATTGGCCGCGAAGGCATCAGCGGCTTTGGCACTGTATTGTCTGGCGCCTATATTCAGCTAGAGGCAGGTCAATCTGATGAGCCTGAGCGCGAGTTTACGGTAAGTGATACACCGCCTGTTGCACCAGCCGGACAGGCTGGCTTGCAAATCAGTCTGGTCAGCCAGCTAGGTAACTCGCTTCGCATAGGCGACCCTGTCTCTTATCAGGGTTATACCGTGGGGCGAGTTGAAGATACTCGCTTTGATACTGAATCTCGCACAATGCACCATCAAGTATTTATTGAAGAACCTTACGGTCAACTGGTGACGGATAGCACTCGTTTTTGGACATCGAGCGGTGTTGATTTTCAACTAGATGCCGACGGTGTACGAGTCAATGTTGAATCCCTTGAAGCGTTGCTGGGAGGCGGTGTTACTTTTGGCGTGCCAGAAGACCTGCCGATGGGGCAGCCAGTAGAGCCTAATGCTCGTTTTAACCTCTATGCAGATGAAAATACTGCCCGAGAAGGAACCTTTAACCGGTATCTTGAATACGTGATGTTGGTCGATGATACCGTTCGCGGGTTATCGAAAGGTGCCCCCGTCGAATTTCGTGGTGTAAGAATCGGCACGGTTGCCTCCGTACCCTGGAATTTTACTGCACCACAGCCCGATTCTCGTTCGCAGTTTGCTATTCCAGTGCTAATTCGAATCGAGCCTCAGCGGCTGGGCATTGAGAACACCGATATTGACATAGAAGAATGGGACTCTCGCTTTAAGCGCCTTTTCGGACTAGGACTACGTGCATCGCTCAAAAATGGCAGCTTATTAACGGGTGCACTTTTCGTTGACCTTAATTTTCAACGTGAATTGGCTAACGAATATGTCGCTGAAACGTTCTCCGAGCGGACAGTATTTCCCTCGGTCGCTGGCGGGTTTGCGCAGATCCAAGCGCAGGTAACCAGCCTACTTGAGAAATTAAACGCGCTTGAAGTTGAACCACTCCTCGCGGGTTTAGACCGAAACTTACAAGCATCTGAAAGTGTTCTCAACGAAATACGTCAGGTAAGCACTTCCATCAATCAGCTGCTGAATGACCCAGATACTCAGGCAGTCAGCGGAAACATAAATGCCACCCTTGAGGAGCTGCGTAGCACCTTGCAAGGTGTATCGCCGTCATCTCCAGCCTATCAAGAATTAACAACGGCTATTCAACGACTTGATCGCTTAATGCGCGACTTACAACCACTTACCCGCACATTAAATGAAAATCCAAGGGCGCTCCTGTTCGATAATCTGGATACCCAAGATCCCGTGCCTCGCGCACCACGTTAAGAAGGAACTTACTATGCGCTGTAAGGCAATCCGCTATGTATCACTGCTTAGCCTTTGCATACTGCTAAGCGCTTGCGCTAGCAGTGTTACACCACCCTCTCGCTACATGCTACCGAGCAAAAGCGCTGTGAATGCGCCAAGCCATTCCATTGGCACACTGCAGGTGCGGCCACCACGTTTAGCACACTATCTAGATGTAGATGGTATCGTCATGCAGCTTGATGACATCACCCTAAATGAAGCCCGTGAACATCAATGGGCTGAAAGTATTGGACGCCAATTAGAGCGTGCATTGCGCGTTCAACTATCTCAAGAGCTTATGTCCGTTCAAGTCGTTCACGCTGACGGCAATGCGCCTGAAGCGCTCACGTTACTGCTTGAAGTTGATCAATTTCAGGGACGACACGACGGGCGGGCGGTGGCCAGCGGACAATGGCAATTACGCAGTGCTGATAACAAACTGCTTGCGCTAAAAAGCTTTTCTGCTGAAACAGAGCTACAGCAGGATGGTTACCCTGCATTGGTACGCTCGCTTGGCGAAAGCTGGGATAAGGTAGCCCTGCAAATTGCCAACGAGATACGCAAAGGAAATTATTTTTAGATGTGCCATTGTTAGGATGCCCCCATCCCTATGTTAAACGCTGAAATGAAGGATCCATGATATACTAAAGGAGTCATCTTTCAGCGCTACCACGTCACCCCCGATTCAGGCCAATGTCTATTTCACCGTCTTGATCGGCAAAAAAATGACCATCGCGGCATCGCACTTTATCTGGCAAACTTCGCTGCCGCGACGGTGTACCATCCTCGCTTTTTGAACATTACGCTCAGTAACGACGACGCCAAGCGACGTCACTTACTAAGCGATTGCGGAGAACGCATGAGCTTTTCTGAACTTGGTCTGCACGACGATTTACTACGCGCGGTTACCGCGCAGGGCTATACACAGCCTACCCCTATTCAACAAAAAGCTATTCCCGTCGTACTTGAAGGTCGCGACATGCTTGCCAGTGCGCAAACTGGCACGGGCAAAACCGCTGGTTTTACGTTACCCATGTTGCAGCGGTTAGCGGATGGCAAACGTCCCGGCAAACGCCAAGTACGCGCGTTAGTGCTCACCCCTACTCGTGAGCTTGCTGCCCAGGTAGGTGAAAGTGTGACCGTTTACGGCAAGCACCTCTCTTTACGCTCGCATATTATTTTCGGCGGTGTTGGCCAACAACCACAAGTTGATGCACTTAAAGCGGGACTTGATGTATTGGTAGCCACCCCAGGTAGACTGTTGGACTTGCATCAGCAAGGTCATGTGGATCTATCGGCGGTCGAAATCCTGGTGCTCGATGAAGCTGACCGCATGCTCGACATGGGATTCATCCATGATATTAAGCGGTTATTACGCCTAGTACCGAAACAGCGCCAAAATCTACTGTTTTCTGCAACCTTTTCCAATGAAATTCAGTTACTGGCGCAACAGCTGCTTAACAATCCGGCGTTGATAGAAGTCGCACCTCGTAATACGACAGCTGAAAAGATTGAGCAAACCATTTACCGAGTAGACCGTGATAAAAAACGCGAGCTGCTAGCTCATTTAATTCAGCAGCATGGCTGGTTTCAGGTACTCGTTTTTACTCGTACCAAGCATGGCGCAAACCGCTTAGCAGAGCAGCTTTCTAAGCAAGACATACCCGCCATGGCCATTCATGGCAATAAGAGCCAAGGTGCTAGAACGCGTGCACTAGGTGCTTTCAAAAGCGGTGATTTACAGGTACTTGTCGCCACTGACATTGCCGCTCGTGGGTTAGATATCAACGAACTCCCTCATGTCGTTAACTTCGACTTACCTAATGTGGCAGAGGACTATGTTCACCGCATTGGACGGACCGGCCGAGCGGGTAGCGATGGAGAGGCAGTTTCGCTCGTATGTGTCGACGAACACGTCTTGCTGAGCGGGATTGAGCGGCTTATTAAGCAAAACCTGCCTAAACGTATCGAGCCCGGTTTTGAACCTGATCCCAACGCCAAGCCAGAGCCCATCGAAAATGGCCGCCGTGGTCAGAAACAACCCCGCGCCAAGCGCAAACCGGAAGGACAAGCAGCGAATACTGGTGGTGAACGTCGCCGACGCGCCCGTCGCTAGCTCTTAGCCTAGGAATATGCGAAGGTTGTCGATTCGCGTATTCCGCTGGTACAGCTTAATTTATTCATGGAGTGATTATGGCGTCATCTCAACTTATTAACGATTATCGCCAGTGGCTTACCTTTCAACGTCAAGAGCAGCTAAGCCGTGAGCACCAAGGTATTTCACAGCGGCTAGAAGATGCACGAGCATCAGCTGGACAGGTACTCCAGGCGTATCGCAGCATGGCAGAAAAGGCCTCTACGGAGGGTGCCTGTTATCGCACGCTTTTCTTACGTGAACGTAATAATAACGAATCGCTGCCCTGTGAAGGGTGGTTATTTGTAAGACGCGTACTCAGCGAAGAGAGCAGCACGCGAGTGCGGGTAACGCTACTTGAAACATTTACGCTGGAAGACGGCATTATTACGCCAGGGGATAAACCTGCACGTAAATTAACCCTCGAAATCTACGATAAACTAGATATTGATAAAGGAATGCGTACCGAGGTGCGCGTAGACTGTTTGGACACGCAGCAAGATTATCACTTCATTACCTTGCTTGATGCGGTTCGCGGCGACTTACGCCCTCATCTCAAATAAGCGTAAGCATGGCATCTCGTCGCGCATGCACCTTTATTATTCTGATGTTCGTGGTAGGGCTTAATTTACGCCCTGCCATGTCATCAGTTGCACCTTTTCTTGCCCGACTGCAAGAAACTGCTGGTTTAAGTCCTGCAGCAGCGGGCATCTTAACTACGTTACCCGTGCTTTTTTTAGGTTTATCAGCCCCTCTTGCCCCGCTGCTGGCCAAGCATATAGGCAGCGAGCGGGCTTTGAGCACTGCACTGCTTTTACTAGCCTGCGGGTTAATCTTAAGAGGCCTGCCAGTTCCTGGCGCGCTTTTTATTGGCTCTGCAATGGCAGGCAGCGCGATTGGCCTTGGCGGCACCCTTCTCCCAGCGCTCGTTAAACGAGAGCTACCCCACAGCGCCGATCTTCTGACAGGCTTATACACCATGGCGTTGTGTTTCGGCGGTGCACTAGGCGCTGGTCTTAGCGTTCCACTGATGCAATGGCTAGGCAGCTGGCAGTTGAGTCTAATGAGCTGGTCACTGTTAGCGCTTGTTGCGCTGGCACTCTGGCTGATCAACATTCCAACGACTCAATGCACCCAGCCCAACCCGAGAACATCTTCTTCGCTTGCCCAGTTAATGCGCAAACCACTTACGTGGCATGTCATGCTGTTCATGGGCATCCAGTCTTCCATGGCTTATATTGTCTTTGGGTGGCTGCCCACGTTATTAGTGTATAGAGGCTATGATGAAGCAGCGGCCGGCTGGACAATGGCCATCTCAATCATGTGTCAACTAGGTTCAGCGCTGGGCGCACCTTGGCTTGCCCGCTTAACCCGTGATCAACGCCCTGCATTGTTACTAGTACTTTTTAGCACTGCACTGGGGCTTTGGATGTTGCTTATTGCACCGCTAGCATGGAAGTGGCCTGGTGCCGTACTGCTTGGCATTGGCCAGGGCGGCAGCTTTAGCCTAGCACTGAGCCTGTTGGTGTTACGAACGGCTAACTCGCGTCTCGCAGGGCAGCTTTCTGGCTTAGTACAGGGTGGGGGCTATACGTTGGCAGCGCTGGGGCCGTTTGGGGTTGGAGTGATGTTGCAAGCCGGAGCAGAGTTAGCCCATATAGCGTGGCTGCTCATTTTACTGATTACTCTTTGTTGCGGGTTCGCATTATTAGCTGGGCGTAACCGTCGACTAGACGATCAAAGTGGCGAATTATTAGTCCATCGCGGCTAACAACCTCTCTCAACAGCACCAACTTCGATACAACTTTTGAGATACGACCACTTAAGCACAACTATTTCGATTCGCCCAATTCAGGAAACGGCTATGAGCATCACTTCTCCTCTGGTAAACGCCGCCCCCACTCAAGAACGTGTGTTGGTGATTTATACGGGTGGCACCATTGGCATGCAGCCAAATGTAAAGGGGCTAACCCCTGGGGGAAATTTTCAAGATCGCATGGCAGACGCATTAAGCCAGCTTCCTTTATTGCATCAACATGCCCTACCTGCCTATGACGTTCTAAGTTATCCATCATTAATCGACTCAAGTGCAGCAACACCACTGACCTGGCAACAGATAGCCAAGGATATTGCTGCTCACCTAGCCACCTATCGTGGATTTGTTGTTATCCACGGAACAGACACCCTAAGCTGGACCGCTTCGAGTCTTGCCTACCAGCTACAAGGGATTGACCGCCCGGTTGTTTTAACAGGATCTATGCATCCTCTTGAAACAGCTAATAGCGATGCGATCGACAACCTCCACGGTGCGCTAAAGTTTGCTGCCAACGCTGAATTACAAGAGGTTGCGATCTATTTTTCAAATCGCCTTCTGAGGGGTTCACGAGCCATCAAACAGCACGCAGAAGCCTTAGATGCCTTTATCTCGCCAAGCTATCCATTTATCGGTGAACGCGTCGGCGACGATTTCATTTATTACCCAAGTAGAGGTCTAGGATTTCAGCAACGTGGCGCCCCACGTTTCGAGCTCTCTGACTATCACACCGTCTCCAATGGCGACGTTATCAGGCTGGCATTGTGGCCAGGCATATCGCCTTGGCAATTGGAAGCCCTGCTGGGTGACTCACGCGTAAAGGGTGCTCTACTCCAGCTTTGGGGATCAGGTAATATACCCAACGACCCGGCTCTGATTGATGTCATCGCTAACGCCAGTGGTGAAGGAAAGCTGTTGGCCGCTATTAGCCAGTGCCCCCAGGGCAGCATTCATCTGGGCGCCTATGCCGCTGGCCATGGCTTGGCAGAAGCGGGCCTATTGTCAGGCGATAACATGACACCAGAGGCGGCTTTCACCAAGCTCATTCATCTACTGGCTCAACCTCTGTCAATGGATGATCGGCGCCAGCGATTTTTAACATCACTTGTCGGCGAGCGCTAAACACCGCACGCCGAGCAATTCGCACTGGCGTCATCACTTATACACGCTATGTTTAAACATACGTTAATAACCAAAAGGAAAGCAGCGTATGGAACAGCCTGTACACCATTTTAGCGAGCTATTTGAACAGCTCGGGCTACGCTCGGATGCACAGTCCATTGAGCACTTTATTGAACGCCACTCTCCTCTACCCAAAGAAATGCCGCTCGCGGATGCTCCCTGCTGGAACGAAGGCCAAGCTGAATTTCTTCGTGAAGCCGTGGAAGAAGATGCCGATTGGGCCGAAGTTGTCGACCATCTTGATGTCTCAATGCACAAAGCCAGCTGACAACAACATTACTATCAGACTGAATAATTGACCAAACTACCTATTTTATTACTGGGCGCGCCGCCTCAACGCGGCGCCTATACCAGCCACCAGCAAAGAGAAGCACCGTAAGTACAACGAGTGGTAAGATCACATCAAATTGCAGTGCATCTTTCTCTTCAACCGCTTCAAGCGCACCGTAAATAGCGCTACTGTAAACCGCCCACTTTGCCGAGAGCCCGATTGCTGCCGCTATCAAGTACCGCTTTAGAGGAATATGCCCTAATCCTGCGGCAAAATTAATCACTGAATGCGGGAAACCCGGTAGAACACGCAGTGCACATTGAGTTAACAGATCACTTCTCTCTTTCAATGTTTCCATTACTTTAAGCGTCAAACCTTTGGGCTGCCAACGCCCCCCGGCTCTCGCTGCTAATAAATAGGCACCCCACGCCCCAGCAACGCTGCTAAGCGTTAACATTAAGGTAGCAACTAAAGGTGGGTAGAAAGGCGCAATTAACCATAGCCCTATACTGCCTGGCAAACCAATTGCCAGTGTGATTGCCATCGTACTCATCACAGCAATCACAATAAGAGGATGGTGTGACATCGTCGCTGCCCAGCGTTTTACAGCCATTAAGTCCGGCGAATACCATAACCAAACATAGGCGAGCATTGCCGCGATAGAAAAACCGGCGGCCCAACGCCAGGAGTGCTTAAAAAAGTTATTCATTTAACCGTGCTTCAACACGCTCCAGAATTTGTCTGCTCACTTTTCCTACTAATGGTTTTGCAGCGCGGTTCACCGCTTTTTCCATTAATCGGTTGCGGATTTCATAACTCAGCGTGAGCGACACCTCTGTACCCTCCGGCACTTCACGCAATTGATAACGACCTTGATTTTTAACGCCTTCTAATGATTCCCACGCCAGCACATTCGGTGGTTTGATCTCGGTTACTGCCACATCAAATGACCAATCCATACCCACCGCACGGACATGCCAGCGATAACGATTATCGCCTAAGGTATCAATTGATCTGATGAGATCAGAATAGTCAGCAAAATCTTCAACTCGGCGTAGCAGTTCGAACACTCTTTCAGGCTGAGCGTTGATAATTTCGCTATGTTCTATGGTGGCCATGGATTCATCCCTTACGACTAGAAAGACCAGCTTAGCATGTTGACCCATGCACATACCGAACAGAAAATAGTACCAATTGCCGCTGCCACTGGCCAGGCAACCCAGCATTGCGTAAACTGCCGCCCTTCCGGACCGGACCCCGGAATCTCATTTAGCGCGACGCTAAAGCACTCAATAAATTCTCCGACCAGTGAGTAATTATTATGTCGTTACCCCAGACCTCTGGCGCAGATGCGTCATCTACCGTTGTGATTTATTCCGGCGGCATGGACTCCTACACCGTTCTTCACCGCGCCATTAAAGAAGGGCTCGACGTTCACGCTCTTTCATTTGATTATGGCCAGCGCCACACAAAAGAACTGGACATAGCAAAAGCAGTTTGTAAGCAGCATAACATTCCCCATCAGATCGTTGATATACGCGCTATTCACGGCTTAATTGATAACTCAGCGCTGACCAACCCAGACCTATCAATGCCCGAAGGCAACTATGCTGCTGACAACCTCCACACCACTGTTGTCCCTAACCGCAACATGATTTTACTTTCGTTAGCCATTGCTAAAGCGGTTAATATCGGTGCAGCGCGTGTCGATTATGGTGCCCATGGCGGTGACCATATTCTCTACCCTGACTGCCGCCCTGAATTTGTTCACGCAATGAACCACGTTGCTGGCATCGCCAATTTTGAACCGGTAACGCTACATGTACCTTATTTAACATCGAGCAAAGCCGATATATTGCGCGATGGCCTAGCGATGGGCCTAGACTACCGTGATACTTGGACCTGCTATGAAGGGCGCGCGCTGGCTTGCGGCAAATGTGGCAGCTGCCATGAGCGTTTGGCGGCGTTTGCGGCTAATGATGTTGTAGACCCTCTGACGTATGAATCTACCCCTGCACAGGTTACCGGCTGATGTATCACGTTAAAGAAGCCTTTTATACCCTGCAGGGCGAAGGTGCACAGGCAGGCCGTGCCAGCGTATTTTGCCGCTTTAGCGGCTGCAACCTGTGGTCTGGGCGTGAAGTTGATCGCGCCAGCGCAAAATGTTCCTTTTGCGACACCGACTTTATCGGTACGGATGGCCTTAACGGTGGACGCTTTAACACAGCAAGTGAACTCGCTGACCACATTAAAGCCCTTTGGCCAATTCATTTGGGAAGAGCGACTCCTTACGTTGTGTTCACCGGCGGCGAGCCATTGCTCCAACTTGATACCCCACTGATCGCATTGTTGCATAGCGATGGATTTGAAGTGGCCGTTGAAACGAATGGCACGGTTGTACCACCGCCAGGAATTGACTGGCTATGTGTTAGCCCTAAGAGCACGAACCCACTGGTGGTCACCTGCGGCGATGAGTTAAAGCTGGTTTTCCCACAATCTGCAGCACCTCCCACTCAGTTCGCCAATTTGGACTTCAACCACTTCTTTTTGCAGCCAATGGACCACGGCATAGCGCATAAAAATCACGAAACTGTGCAGGCAACCACCGCCTATTGCATGGCTAACCCCCAATGGCGACTATCGCTTCAAACGCACAAAATTGCAGGATTTGAGTAATGGCGTTATTTGTAAATCGTCTTAGCCATATTGATGTTTCAGTGTGGTGCCCTACAAAAGGGTTGGTAGGCTGTAGCTGGCAAGTAGATGCTCAGTTGGATGGGGAGTTAGGCGAAGACGGTATGCTTTTTGACTTTGGAGAAGTAAAGCCGTGGATAAAGCGCACGCTCGATAGCGGCCTAGACCATACGCTACTCGTACCTATCAACGCGCCCGGCATTGAAATTACTGACTGCGATGAAGGCATCTGCATTAGAACAGCGTCTCCCTACGAAATGGAAGTTCGTGGCCCGGCCCAAGCGTTTAGCTTGCTCCCTTGGGACACCATCACTCTTGAGCGTGTCACCCACCATTTAAGCTCACAGCTGACGAAGCAAGAGCAACGGCCAGCCAATGTCCATAGTGTCACGCTAACGCTTAGTGACGAGCCTATAGACGGCGCTGCCTACGGTTACACTCACGGACTGAAACGGCATCTCGGCAACTGCCAGCGGATTGCTCATGGCCACCGCTCGCGCCTGTTTATCTGGCAACATCAGGCACGTCAGCCAGCGCTTGAGCAGCGCTGGGCAGCATGGCTAGATAATCGATATTTGCTTGAAAAGGCCGACATTGAAAGTCAGATTGATGAAAAACTGACTTGCCGATACCAGTCTGCACAAGGCACATTTTCGATCACGTTGCCTCAAGAACGCTGCTGTGTACTGCCCAAGCCTACAACCGTCGAGAATATTGCTTTATGGCTTGCCAAGAGTATTGCAGAGCACAGCGGCCATAAAACACTGGTTCAAGCCTTCGAAGGGATTGATAAAGGCGCAACGGCTGAAGCTTCGCCATGAGTAGTCACGTATTTGCAACAGACACCGCCGCCTGCCGAGCAGGCTGCGGTGCTTGCTGTATTGCACCGTCGATTACCTCTTATATACCCGGCATGCCAAATGGCAAACCGGCGGGCGTTCGATGTGTACAGTTAAGTGATGGCAATCTATGCCGGTTATTTGGCGACCCTAGCCGCCCTGCCGTATGTGAGCGGTTCGACTATGATGCTGATGTGTGTGGCGAACACCGAGAAGAGGCGCTCGCCACACTTAACTGGCTGGAATCAACAACGCGTTAGTCACCAGATCAGGTTTCGTTTTCAACACTTACCGCGTGGGGCAACCGTCTATCAAGCAGGCTAACCCAGCGAACAAGCACTGGCGCATCGCTATGGCTCACTTCACTTAATAAGCGCCTAAATGCTTCCTTGGCCTGCAGGTCGTTTGGTGCAATACGGGTTAACCAAAGCTCAAGTGCCGCGAGCTCCTGATGGCGATTTCCATGCTCTCGGGCCTGATTAATCGCCATTTCAGCCAGCGCTTTCACTTCATTAGCTGGGTGCCCAAGCAAATCGCGCACTTTAGCTAGCTGCGTTGCCAACTCAGGCAAAAAGAGTGTTGTGCGCTCTTTAGCAATAACAAGACACTGATCCAGGTAATCTTCAGCCGCTTTTAACTCTCCTAGCTCAATACACGCATCTGAGTACCACAGCACCGGACGCTGATAGCGATCCCGCCCATTCAGCTCTGCCATCTGGTCTAGGCTGTCCCGCACCTGTACTAAGCCACCCTGATCGCCCGCGAGCGCACGCTGCCAGCCAAGAATCCCCTGAGCGGAAATCTGCCACAGCTGTAAATCGGGCGTACCCGTCATGGCAGCAGCACGCTCTGCATGTCGTGCTGCAAGATGCACATGACCAAGCTGACGATAGAGGGCAGCGGCAAACATCAACGCCATGGCAAGCGTACCTGGATGGCCAATTTTTTCAGCTAAACGGATGGCGGAAGATATGTGCCGCTCTGCACGTTGATAATCACCACGTAAGCAAAGCGCCCAGCCTTGGAAAGAAGCGGCGGTTACTTGCGGGTGATCGGAGAACGGCAGCCATTCAATCATCATTGACGCATTGAGCGGGTCAATTTCGTCCAGGTGGTCATGCGCCTGCTGAATGCGCCCAGCCCAGTATTCACAATGCGCCCGCGCATAGTCTGCCAGCCTCTGATAGCGGGGATCTTCTAAACGCCCGGCAATGTCTGCAAGCGTCGAGGCTAACGCAAAGGCATCCGCGTGGGCATAGCGCTGGCTACGGCCGACCCATAAGCCCCACTTGACCAAAAATATTTGCTCAAGATCTTCTGGATCTTCCGTGGCAGTGCTACCCGACTGGCGAAGCAGCTCTCTGGCACGCACAAAGCTTTCATGTGCGGTGGGCGAACCATGCCCTTCTAAGGCGAAGGCTGCTTGACCACGCACGGTGAGCAAGCTAACTTCGCGCTCAACTTCATGATCAACATGACGCAGACTAGCAAGACCAAAGTCCGCCATGCGCAGTGCCGTTCGGTTAGCACTCACCTTGAGGGCTTCCCGTGCGGCCAGCTCAAAGTAACGAGCGCCCCTGGCGTAATGGCCACTGCGGCGTAAGTGGGTTGCAAAATCACCTGGGTGGCGGCTAATCCATACAGGGAAGCGTTCTTCAATCAGCGTGACTACCTGCTGATGAAGCTTAACGCGCACGTCCCTAGGACATGAAAGATAAGCAGCTTCTTGAAGCAGTTGGTGGCTAAACTGATGTTCTGGCTCACCCCCTTCTTTATCCACCGGTTCTATAATTTCCAGCTGCCGCATGTGCTCAATCGCTTGGGACAGGCGCGGCTTTTCCCAACCACTGCACTCTTGCAGAAAATCAAGACGGAAACGCTTACCTAATACCGCCGCTACGTGGGCAATTTCCCGATCACCTTCCAACTGATCAATACGGCTGGCCAGCAGCCCTAGCAGACCCTTTGGTAACTCATCAAACTGCACACTGCGACCTTCACGGCGATCCATATCCAAACGCCGGCAAATCTCTTGCATATACAACGGCACACCATCACAACGCTCAATAATTTGGTTGCGTAGCCGCGGGCTTAAGTGGATGCGGTACCGACGGGATAACTGAGAAAGCAAACGTGAAGACTGCAGTGCATCCAGCCTGCCAAGAGTAATTTGCTGGTCCCAGTGCAGTTTGACCGGCAGTGACTCTCGGCCATGGTGGCTAGCTACCAGCATGAAGGCCGTATTGATCGGTAACCGAGCCTGTAGCCCTCCCAACACTTTGAACGAAGGTTCATCAAGCCATTGCAGGTCATCAATCATTAGTACCAATGTACGTGAACTAGCTTGATGATCAATTAGGCGGTGTAAGAGCTTTACGACTAGCTCAATGGCCTCACCATTCTGGGTCAACTGGGCAACTTCTTGGACATCACGGACACCGAGCGCCTCTTCAAGCAACTGCTGACGCTCATCATCCAGAGGTTCCAATGAAAGTGTCTCTTGTAACTGTCGAACATCCCCACAGGTTGGCGTTGCTTCTAGATACCAAGCGAGCAAAGTACGTGCGACACCATAGGGTTCTAGCACCGATAGCCGCGTCGTTGGCTGCCAACAAATGGCAGCATCACGGCTCAACTCTAATTGGCGAAACCCCACCATCAGGGCAGATTTACCCATCCCTGACGCACCGCGAACCAGAACGCTTTGGCGCAAACCAATACCGGCTCTCGCCAGCGCGTCTCTTAGCGTGCGTAGTGATGTTTCTCGACCCACTAAACTGGGCGGCAACGCATCCCTACCGCCTTCATTCACCCCCAGGACTAGCGCTCTTAAACGAACGCGGCCATCACTAGCCACCAAGCGAGAGACCAGCCGCGGCTGCAAATCAAGCGCAGGGGGCATGTGCTGGCTGGCTTCTTGAGAGATTACCAGTTCGCTGCCCTCTGCAGCGCTCATTAACTCCAATGACACTTGGGTCACTTGGCCAAGTGGGTCAGCTAACTGACGTTCAGGAAGATAAACTCCCCTTCCACTATTAAGGCCTGCGGCGAGCTCAAATTTGGGGGGTTCACCATCACCTATCCAGTGACGCTGAGACTCTAAAGGTAACGCCAGACGGCAGTGTTCATAAAGCGCAACCAACTCTGCCAACTGATGAGCCGGACCATGGGTACCAAAGCAGGCCAAGCCAAGCCCACCTGTTGCGCCCGGCAACCAGAAGCCACCTAAGTGATGACACTGCTGTTCTAACCAGCGCAGTAGCTCTAATTGAAGCGCCAAACAGTTTCGGGTAGCCGCACGGTCTTGCCAGTCGCCTTGTAACTTAAGCCGAATAGCCATTACAGATAATTGGCGCAGCTCAATTTCATCTTCGCGAAGAGGTTTACTATCTGCCGCCAGTACGCGAGAAAAAGCGCCTTGCGGGCTCATTACGCGCGGATCATGGTGACCATCTGACCAATAATTAGCTAACTGTAGAAAGCTTGGCTCAGGCTGCTGACCAGAAAGCGCTAACAACTGTAAATAGCTGTTGTACTGCTCATGAGCAGCCGCCATCTGATTTTGCTCGGCCAACTGACGCACCAGTCGCTCATGAAATGGACCGTAGCCAGAAAAGCGACTGACTAATCCTTCCAATAGGTTGTCGGGTACATCAGTGTGGGCATCTAACACCTGTTCAGCGAAACGAATGACGCGTTGACGCCACTCATTTCGCACCTGAACTAACCAACGCTGAAATTCACTGCAGTTGGCAAGCTGAAGTTCCTCTATCAAATCACCCTGATAACACGACATCACATCTTCGAGGTTAGCTAAATCTCGAGGCCCTTCCAGCAATTGCTGTAATTCGTGCAGATCAACTCGCCAGTGGGCGGGCAATTGAAAAGCGATGGTCTGGCGGGATACGTTCAACACTTGCTCGGCATTGTCCCCCATCGACTGACGCAGACAGTGAAGCGCATGACGTAGGTTGGTTCTGCCCGATGACAACCCTTGGTCTGGCCAAAGTAACTCTGCGAGGGAAGCCCGATTGACTGGCTGTCGGTGCAGCAGCAAATAAACGAGCAGCGCTTTTACCTTGTCATAACTGAAGTGCGTCAGCACATCTTCTCCTTGTGATAAAGAGAAATGGCCAAACAGGGTCAGTTGGTCTGTCTCACGAGCATCGCGCATGATACATATCCTACCTAGACTAGCAGTGGCTCAAGCAGGCACACCGCTATGAAAACGAAAAGCCGTATCTGGCGAAGTAATCAACTCCGCTTCACGCGCCACAAAAAAGGCGATTCTGTCATCTATCGATGCCTCTGTTTGCTGTCTGGCAAGCAGCAAATAGTCTTCAAAGTGACGACCTTCTGACTTCACTAACGTGCGATAGAACCTTGCAAGCTCTTCATCTAAATAAGGTATTAAGCGCGCAAAGCGTTCGCAACTGCGTGCTTCAATGAGCGCACCAATAATTAACACATCAATTAAGCGGTCAGGATCATTGCTGCGCAGATGCTTACGCAAGCCTTCGGCATAGCGTGAAGCAGTCAGGTGTATGTACGCCACGCCGCGCTTTTCCATTAAGCCAACAACCTGCTCGAAATGCAGCAACTCCTCTCGCGCTAGTTGCGACATTTTGCTTAATAATAACGGTTGGTCAACGTAACGGTAGAGCAGGCTCATTGCCGTTGAAGCGGCTTTCTTTTCACACTGAGCGTGGTCAATAAGAAGTGTCTCAGGATTAGCCAGTGCCCATTGCAGCCATGCATCAGGCGTTGGGCAAGCAAGAAACTGATGAAGACATTCCGGTAGTAAATCATCCGCCTGGAACGAATGACCTACCGATTGCAGCATATTTAATTGTATCGACATAACACCATTACCAAGCGCCTATCTCACTATTGTACAACATATAACCGCCCTTGGCGTTTGTCCCCTACCATTACGCTCGCCGTTGAAAGAGTCGTAACAGTACTTTTTATATAGCACACTACTAATATAAAAATACGCTTATATTGAAGCTCCACGCTTCAGCATCTGCGATTCTACTGTCGTCGTGATAAGAATACGACGAAATGACCAAACAGTATGGTAACGCGGCATCACAATAATCACACGTGCCCTCACTCTCATTTACACCTGTTCGGTAAAAAACTTCCACCCGCTGGATGAATTAAGATAAAAAAACGTGTCGTTAAGAAACCCTGCGCCACCTCCTCAACATAAAGTACAAGGCCCTCAAGAGCTTGTCGCCTTAACATTGTCGACAGTTTCCCGTAGAATCCATTTCATCCACCAGACGCTGTTTGTCAAGCGTATGTCACGTGTCCGGGCACATACTCAATACCGTGTGGGTATGCGTTCGTCACCATTAAGAAGATGAGAGGGCCCCAACGTGCTTGAAGCTTACCGCCAACATGTCGAGGAACGCGCTGCAGAGGGCGTACCGCCCAAGCCCCTGAACGCCGAACAAGTTGCTGCCTTAATTGAGCTACTTAAAAATCCGCCGGCAGGTGAAGAAGAGTTTATCCTTGATCTAATCACCAACCGAGTGCCCCCAGGCGTTGATGAAGCTGCTTATGTAAAAGCAGGATTCTTAACCGCGATTGCTAAAGGTGAAGCCACCTCTCCGCTGATCGACAAGATCCATGCCGTCAAACTTCTTGGCACCATGCAAGGCGGGTATAACATCGTCTCCATGGTTGAACTATTAGATAACGAAGAACTTGCCCGTGAAGCTGGTGAACAGCTCAAGCATACCCTTCTCATGTTTGATGCGTTCCATGACGTTGAAGAGCGCTCCAACAAAGGTAATGCCGTTGCTAAGGACGTTATTCAGTCCTGGGCCGAGGCGGAGTGGTTCCTCTCCAAGCCTGCATTGGAAGAGAAAATCACGTTAACAGTCTTCAAGGTTCCTGGTGAAACCAATACCGATGACCTGTCTCCTGCGCCTGACGCATGGTCGCGCCCTGACATCCCGCTGCATGCCAACGCAATGCTCAAGAACGAGCGCGAAGGTATTGAGCCCGAAGTCCAAGGCACAACCGGCCCGCTGAAACAAATTGAAGACGTAAAAGCGAAAGGCTTCCCTGTTGCCTACGTGGGTGACGTTGTGGGCACTGGCTCTTCTCGCAAGTCCGCCACTAACTCTGTTTTGTGGTACTTTGGCGACGACATTCCTTATGTGCCTAACAAGCGCGCTGGCGGCTTCTGTTTCGGCGCCAAAATTGCGCCAATCTTCTTCAATACAATGGAAGATTCTGGTGCACTGCCGGTTGAAATGGATGTTTCCAAACTGGAAATGGGCGACGTCATTGATGTCTATCCTTACGAAGGTAAAGTGTGCAAGCACGGCACCGACGAAGTACTGACAACCTTTGAGCTTAAAACCCAACTGATTCTTGACGAGGTGCGTGCCGGTGGACGCATTCCGCTGATTATTGGTCGCGGTTTAACAGGTAAAGCGCGTGAATCGCTAGGCCTTGAGCCCTCTGATGTCTTCCGCTTGCCAGACCAGCCGGTTGATACTGGTAAGGGCTTCACCCTTGCTCAGAAAATGGTGGGTAAAGCTTGCGGCATGGACGGCGTGCGTCCCGGCATGTACTGCGAGCCCAGGATGACAACAGTTGGCTCTCAGGACACAACTGGGCCGATGACCCGTGACGAGCTGAAAGATTTAGCGTGTCTTGGTTTCCAGGCCGACTTGGTAATGCAGTCATTCTGTCACACTGCAGCCTATCCAAAACCTGTCGATGTGGATACGCACCACACACTGCCTGACTTCATCATGAACCGTGGCGGCGTCTCTCTTCGCCCCGGCGACGGCATCATCCACAGCTGGCTGAACCGCATGCTGCTGCCCGACACGGTGGGTACCGGTGGCGACTCGCACACTCGTTTCCCGCTGGGCATTTCGTTCCCAGCAGGCTCTGGCCTGGTAGCGTTTGCCGCCGCGACCGGCGTTATGCCCCTGGATATGCCCGAATCCGTACTGGTTCGTTTTAAAGGCGAGCGCCAGCCGGGTGTAACACTGCGCGATTTGGTTCACGCTATTCCGCTTTACGCCATCAAGAAAGGTCTGCTAACCGTTGAGAAATCCGGTAAGAAGAACGCTTTCTCTGGTCGCGTATTGGAAATTGAAGGTCTTGAAGACCTGACCGTCGAGCAAGCTTTCGAACTTTCTGACGCCTCAGCTGAGCGCAGTGCGGCTGGCTGTACGATTACGCTGTCTGAAGAGAGCGTCACTGAGTACTTGAAATCCAACATCACACTGCTGAAGTGGATGATTGCTAATGGTTAAGGCGACGAGCGCACTATTAGCCGCCGTATTGAAGGTATGGAAGCATGGCTTGCTAACCCAAGCTTGATGCGTGCTGACAAAGATGCAGACTATGCCGAAGTCATCGAAATCGATCTGAGCGAAATTAAAGAACCCGTTCTTTGTGCGCCTAATGATCCCGATGATGCTCGCCTACTGTCTGACGTTGCTGGCGAAAAAATTGATGAAGTATTTATTGGCTCGTGCATGACCAACATTGGTCATTTCCGTGCAGCGGGTAAACTACTTGAAAAACAGCCTGCGGGTAGCCTAAAAACTCGCCTTTGGCTGGCGCCGCCGACCAAAATGGATCAACACCAGCTTACCGAAGAAGGCTATTACGGCATTTATGGCCGTGCTGGCGCCCGCATGGAAATGCCGGGATGTTCTCTGTGTATGGGTAACCAGGCACGCGTTGCAGCGAAAAGCACTGTTGTGTCTACGTCTACACGTAACTTCCCGAACCGCTTAGGTGATGGTGCAAATGTGTACCTCGCTTCAGCGGAACTTGCAGCCGTTGCTGCCGTGGAAGGCCGCCTTCCAACAGTAGAAGAGTACCAGCGTTACATGAGTGAATTTGACGCACTCGCTGGAGAAATATATCGTTACATGAACTTCCACGAAATCGAGGAGTATCAAAAAATCGCCTCGAACGTGATTCCGGTTGCTCAAGAAGCTTAATACTCTTGCAGCACCGAACCTATCGCCGATGCTCGCAACATCGCAAGCAGGATGACAATGTCCCCTTCTTGAGCCGATGACCGAACGCCCTAACCTGTAACCAGGTCAGGGCGTTTTTTTTATAGCCGCCTGGTTTTCATCAGCGGGTCTTCATAGACTTATAGTCTTTCGTAAACAATGCTTCATAGGAGCGTGTAATGACACATGCAACCCCTGTTGTCACACCGGATTTATGTGATGCGTATCCTGATGTGACAGTACTTGAACCGATGTTTGCTAACTATGGCGGCGTCGACAGCTTTTACGGCCCTATTCGTACCGTTAAGTGCTTTGAAGACAACTCAATGGTTAAGCAAGCCGTTGCCGAACCAGGTGATGGTGCAGTGCTGGTGGTTGATGCTGGTGGCTCTCACCGCTGCGCCATGCTAGGTGATATGCTCGCCGAGAAAGCCGCTGAAAATGGTTGGGCTGGCGTGGTGATGTATGGCTGCGTGCGAGATGTCGATATTCTTGTCACGCTGCCGCTTGGTATTCAAGCATTGGGTAACCACCCGCGCAAAAGCGAAAAGCGCGGTGAAGGGCAACGTGATATTCCAATTACATTTGCGGGCGCCACAATAAGCGCTGGGCAATGGCTTTACGCAGATAACAACGGCATTATTATCGCCGAAAAACCGCTTGAGCTTTCCTAGGGCAATGGCTTGCCAGGAGTGGCGCATAGTGCCACCCTGGTAATTCAACTCTGACAAAATTGTGACCATGCAGCCGCTAAACCAATTGGGCTACACCCTACTTCGTACTCTGCGCGACCATCTTCGTCCTCTCATTGCCTACCACCTGCTTTTTACGCTATTGGCCTCTGCCCTTATAGTGCCGATGATTGCGTGGGTCTCTCGGGCTTTGCTAGCGCAACTCAACCGAACAGTGGTAACCAATGATGCACTGATTGCACTGCTATTCAGCCCACTGGGCTTAGTCGCGATGCTCGTGGGCCTTGGTTTTGCATTCTTACTGATTTATTGGCAACAAGCAGGAATGCTGCTGGTTGCCGTAAGACCTAAAGACAACCACTACCGACTCGCCTTTGAAGCGCTTTGGTTGAGCACCCGTCGCTTGCCAGCACTCGCGGGTTTGGTGATCCTTCAGGTAGGCTCCCATCTACTGCTCTTAGCCCCTTTTATGCTGGGCTTAACGTGGCTTTATGACGTCTGGCTAAGCGGTATAGATCCTTACTACTTACAGCAACCCCGCCCAGCCTCACTTTGGTATTTTATTGCTTGCGCACTGCCTTTAATGATTATCTGGCTTGGGCTTTCTGCATGGCTTTACCTACGCTGGTTACTGGCGCTTCCTCTGGTCGCCCTGGACAACTGCTCCCCCTTTCGAGCACTTAAGCGTAGCGTACATTTGACTCGAGGCTGGCATCGTTCGATTGGCGTGGCGGTTCTGACACTACTGATTGTCATTATCAGCCTGCCGATTATCTCAACATGGGTATTTGATAGTGTCGTGACGCCTCTCTTGTGGGGGCTACCCGAACATAACGCTGTGCTGATTCCAGCGATGCTGGCTTATATAACCAGCTACGTACTCGTCACATTAACCATTACATTTTTAGGTATTGCCACCAATGCTCTACTATCCGCATGTCTTTACTTGCAGCTAGCTTATCGCGAAGCGCGCCCATCTCCTCGTTCAGAAAACGCTCACCCTGGGCGCCTTGCATGGGCTATTGAGTTGAGCGTGCTGTTACTGGCTGGGCTACAAGCTTGGTGGATACTCAACAGCTTTGAAATACGCGATAACGTAGCTATCATCGCCCATCGCGGAAGCTCGATGGTAGCGCCAGAGAATACCTTAGCCGCGATAAGGCAAGCGCTTGAAGATGGTGCTGACGCCATTGAATTGGATGTTCGCCTGAGTGCCGATAATCAAGTACTTCTCTATCATGACCGGAGTCTGGCCCGTCTCACCGGCGATCGACGAGAATTTGACGACCTCAGCCGAGCAGAATTGAGCGAATTTGATGTAGGCAGCTGGTTTGGCGATGCCTTTCAAAACGAGAGAATTGCAGGGCTGGATGATGCACTGGCGCTAGTGCGAGGCCATGCAGGCTTAATGATTGACATGAAGCCATCACCGGGCAACGAAGAGAGGCTTGCTCGGGCCGTATTGGCCACCCTCGCAGCAGAAAGCGATATCCGTTACCGCTGTTGGGCAACCCAAGAGAATGCTCTATATGCCAACGCAAACTGCGGGTTTCCGAATGTGCTCTTGGAAATGCGAATGGCGACCATGTCGCCCAGTATGGTTACCTATTTAAAACAGCAAGCACCCGAATTACGCGTCACTCTACTCGCCCAATTGATCTTGGCTGGCACATTGGATCGACGCCAATTTGATGCGTTAGGCCTTCGCCATAATCGCATCACCCCGCAGGAAATTCGATTGGCTGCGCTTTATAATTACGAAATACATGCATGGACAGTTAATGACCAGGCTAGCATGTCGACACTTATTGATCTTGGTGTAGATGCAATAATCACCGACTATCCAGACCGTTTGAGCGAGCTAATAGAAGACCGCCGCGCGCTGAGCGACGGCAGTCTAATGCTGGTAAAACTGCGTAACTGGCTACGTCAGTAAATTCAGGTATTTGGATATTTATTATGTGGGTTAGTCACCCATAACCCTCGCGACGCTTCAACATTCGATAACTCAAACCAAAGCTTAGCCTATAAAACACAGTCGCCCGGCACAATGGCCGGGCGAAGATGGGCAACTAAATCTGCTATGTTGCTAGGTGGTGTTACAAGACAGTGTTGTTGAATAGCGTTACTCGATGGTTTCACCCGCCAACATAAACCAAGTTTCCAGCACTGCATCTGGGTTTAAAGAGACAGAATCTATTCCCTGTTCCATTAACCACTTGGCCAGATCTGGGTGATCAGAGGGACCTTGGCCACAAATGCCAACGTACTTGCCTTGAGCTTTACATGCTTTAATGGCCATTGCTAACAGCTTCTTCACCGCCGGATTTCGTTCATCAAACAGATGCGCAACGATGCCTGAATCACGATCAAGACCAAGCGTCAACTGAGTCAAATCGTTAGAACCAATAGAGAAACCATCGAAGTACTCTAGGAACTCATCGGCCAGTAGCGCGTTGGCAGGCAACTCACACATCATGATAACTTTTAAGCCATCAGGATTAGACTCACCGCCCCGCGGCAAGCCGTTAGCCGCTAGCAACTCTACTACCTCGCGCGCCTCATCAGTTGTACGAACGAAGGGCACCATGATTTCAACGTTATCAAAGCCCATTTCCTCACGAACCCGCTTAAGCGCTCGACACTCAAGCTCAAAACAAGGCCTGAAGGCATCTGAGATATAACGCGAAGCTCCCCTAAAACCAAGCATTGGATTCTCTTCACCCGGCTCATAAAGCTTGCCGCCAATAAGGTTCTCATACTCATTCGATTTGAAATCAGAGAGTCTTACGATCACCCGCTGAGGGTGAAAAGCAGCGGCTAGGGTTGAGATGCCTTCGACCAGCTTATCAACATAGAAACTGACAGGATCATCATAACCGGCGGTGCGTAAATCAATGACCTGCTGAAGATCGGCAGGCAGCGTGTCGTAATCCAAAAGCGCTTTGGGGTGCACGCCAATCATACGGTTAATGATGAATTCCAACCTGGCAAGACCGACCCCAGCATGGGGTAAGCCAGCAAAGCCGAAAGCACGGTCAGGGTTACCCACATTCATCATAATTTTGAAGGGAATCTCTGGCATCGCATCGACACTTGAAACCTTGCAATCGAATGCCAGGAGACCTTCATATACGTGGCCAGTGTCACCTTCGGCACAGGAAACGGTGACATCAATGCCCTCTTTAAGCTGAGTGGTTGCATCCCCGCAACCTACTACTGCAGGAATACCAAGCTCCCGGGCAATAATAGCCGCGTGACAGGTTCGCCCCCCACGATTAGTAACAATCGCAGATGCACGCTTCATGATCGGCTCCCAATCCGGGTCGGTCATGTCGGTCACTAGGATGTCACCTTCTTGAACCTTGTCCATTTCTTCAGGGCTTAGGACGGTTTTGACCGTACCACGACCAATTCGCTGACCAATCGCCCGCCCCGTAATCAGCGTGCGTCCTTTTTCGCGCAGGTGGAAGCGCTCCAACTTGCCACCCTCCTGCTGTGAAACCACGGTTTCAGGGCGCGCTTGAACGATGTAGAGCTGACCATCATCTCCATCCAGTGCCCATTCGATATCCATTGGACGCTGGTAATGGTCTTCAATGGTCATGGCTTGCCGTGCAAGGTCCATGATCTGTTCATCGTTGATACAGAAGCGACCACGGTCTTTATGAGGCACATCAACGGTTTCAACTGACCTACCGGCACTGGCATCTTTCCCATAGATCATTTTGATCAGTTTAGAACCCAGCGTCCGGCGTAGTACCGCTGGACGGCCCGCTGCGAGCGTGGGCTTATGCACATAAAACTCATCAGGATTGACAGCCCCCTGGACGACGGTTTCGCCAAGCCCCCAAGAAGCAGTGACAAACACCGCATCGCGGTAACCGGACTCAGTATCCAGAGTAAACATGACCCCAGATGCGCCTGTTTCGGAACGAACCATCTTCTGAACACCCGCAGACAACGCCACATTTTCATGGGCGTAGCCGCGATGTACGCGGTAAGAGATGGCACGGTCGTTAAATAGCGATGCAAACACTTCATGCACCGCCTGTTTAATATTGTCAAAGCCTTCAATATTGAGGAATGTCTCCTGCTGACCAGCAAAAGACGCATCAGGCAAATCTTCTGCCGTTGCTGAACTGCGTACGGCGACTTTTAAACTGGGATGTTTAGCCTGAAGCTGCTCATAGGCATCTCGTAAAGCATTTTCAAATGCGGGGGGGAGCGGCGTATCGATTATCCACTGGCGAATAGTCTTGCCTGCCTCTGCCAGCGCTTTAACATCATCGACATCGAGGCGAGCGAGTGTGGCGTTAATACGATCATTTAGCCCCTTGTGAGACAGAAACTCGCGATACGCATGGGACGTCGTGGCAAATCCGCCTGGCACTGTTACGCCCACACCTGACAAGTTTGAGATCATTTCGCCAAGCGAAGCGTTTTTACCACCCACGCGTTCGACGTCTGCCATACCAAGCTGATCGAACCATAGAATGTACTCTTCCACGCAACCCCCTCGCTTTTAGACTGCTTTGCGACCCAATAGGCCGACTCTAATTGACCATGTCACACTAGCATCGACGCAACGCATTCGCCATTGGTCTAATAGCGAACAGAGTGGAGGATTTTTACAACAAAGTGCGATAAAGGGCTTTTTATGTAGTCTCAATGAGGTAGTTTTTATTAAATAGCTTTCATTAGATGGTTTTTATTAGATAGCTTTTATTAGCTAATTTTAAACGAATCGACGGGTGAATCGCTTGGCAATGATTGTGCTAATCCACCGCCCAACCCACAATAGCAACTTTACTTATTGACGGATTTAGTGATGAAGCGAACAGCCTTTTTTATTTCTGATGGTACTGGCATTACGGCAGAAAGCCTTGGACGCAGTCTGTTAGCTCAATTTAGTGATGTTGAAATTGATATGCTGACAAAGCCCTACATTGATACGCTGGAAAAGGCTCAAGCATTAGCGGAAATCATCGAGTCTACCGCCAACCGAGACGGCCAGCGCCCAATCATCATTGATACTATTGTGGATCAAGATATTCGCAACGTCATTCGACAGGCCTCCGGATTCAAGGTGGATATCTTCTCCACCTTTTTAGAGCCCCTAGAACAAGAGCTAGAAACACACTCCTCTTACAGCGTCGGCAGAACGCACTCGATTGGTAGCGATGATGTCTACATGGACCGCATTCATTCCGTCCATTTTGCGCTAGATAATGATGATGGTGCGCGGACTCACCAATACGATAAAGCCGATATTATTCTGGTTGGCGTCTCACGTTGCGGAAAAACCCCCACTTCTCTTTATCTAGCGCTTCAATTCGGCATTCGAGCAGCTAACTACCCTCTGACTGAAGATGACCTGGATGAAGATGGCAGTTTAAAGCTGCCTAGAGCATTAGCCCCCCATAGGCACAAGCTGTTTGGCCTAACGATTGATGCTCGCAGACTAGCAGCGATACGCAACGAGCGCCGCCCCAACAGCCGCTATAGCTCGATGGATCAGTGCTTGCGAGAAGTTGAACAGGCTGAATCGCTATATCGCTCAATGCACATTCCGTTCATCGACACGACGCGCTTTTCAGTAGAAGAGATATCAACCCGAATGATTGCGGAGACAGGCCTAGCTAGACGCTTTTCGCCCCGCTAGGCCAAACCATCACATTCCCTTGGGGGCAAATATTCCTGGGGCGTTACGCCAGTAGCCTTTGTAATCCATACCGAAACCGAAAACGTAACGATCTGCGACTTCAAGACTACAGTAATCGGCTTTTAAGCCTGGCACCGCTTTACGGTCGTGCTGCTTGTCCACCAGCACGGCCGTAGTAACGCTCGCCGCTTGGGCTTCCTCGCAGTAGGCAAGAATGGCCGCTAACGTAGACCCCTCATCAAGAATGTCATCAACGATGACTACGTGGCGCCCCGCCATGGGAATTTCTGGAGAAACGCGCCAAAAAAGTTCGCCACCACGTAATTCGTTGCGATAACGAGTCGCATGCAGATAATCCACTTCAAGAGGGAAACCTAATCGAGTTAGCAGGTGTCCTGTGGTAATCAAACCGCCATTCATTACGCAGTAAAAAACCGGTAACTTATCCCCTAGATCTTTGCTAATTGCCTCAGCCATTCGATCCAACGCACGCTCAACCTGCTCCTGAGAAATTAAGCAATCAGCGTTATCCATCAGCTCACGCATTGAGTCGAGCGACTCAAGCGCCTCTTTATCCAGTTTGGACATTGGGTTACTCCAGGAAGGGGTTAACTAGTAAATGACTTAAGAAAGGATGTGCTTAATTTGCCAGCGCTTCTAATTTGGCGTGGGTGCGACGCCAGCGACCTAGTGCCGTTAGCGCATCCACGTCCGGGCGGGCCCGGCCATAGCGTAGTTTGGTTGGTCGTTTACTTTGCAACCCTTGGCATGCCTCAACAACTTCTAACGCTGCTGAGCGATCATTACAGACCAGCAGCATGTCACACCCAGCGGCAAGGGCAGCGTTAGCGCGTGCTTTCGGATCACCCGCTTCATGAGCACCCGCCATGCTTAAATCATCTGAAAAAATGCAGCCTTTAAACCCTAGGGACTCTCTTAGCATTCCCAACCAGTTAGGAGAGAAACCGGCAGGACGTGAGTCAAACGCGCTATAAATAACATGAGCCGGCATAACACCATCAAGCTGAGCCGCAAGCTGGCTAAACGGAACAAGATCACGCTGTTTAATAAGTGCCAGGGGGCGGTCATCCACAGGTAACGCCACATGTGAGTCAGCGGCAACGCCACCATGACCAGGAAAATGCTTACCTACCGCCGCCATACCCGCTTCATGCAAACCGTTGATAAAGCTATGACCCAGCGCTGCGACGTGCTCAGGATCAGTGCTAAAACTGCGATCACCGATAACGCTGGATATGCCACTTTCAACATCTAAAACAGGGGCAAAGCTGAGATCAAGACCGCACGCGGCCATTTCCATGCCCAGCAACCAACCCGCATCTTTAGCTAATGCAAGACCGGATGCCGGATCCTCAGCAAATAGATCGCCAATGCGTGCCATGGCAGGCATGCGAGTAACGCCATCTTTGATCCGCTGAACCCGGCCACCTTCTTGATCAATACCAAGTAAAAGCTCGCTGCGGACGCAACGAATATCACTGCAAAGTTTTCGAACCTGGTAAGCATTTTCGACATTTCTAGCGAATAAAATGACACCACCCACCGCAGGGTCCATCAAAAGATGTTTTTCAGCTTTAGTTAATCGCGGCCCTTCAAGGTCGAGCATGACCGGGCCTAAAGATTGAGTCATTGTGATGGATCCAACAAAAGGGCCGTCAATTTTAGTTGATCAGTCTCGCGTGTCAAAAAAACAGTAAATAAGTTGCCTAGACTTGACCATCGTGAAGCCAAACGGGTGTACCTGGCCGCGCATGATCAAAAAGATAAAGCAGATCACTATTTCGCAACCGGATACAGCCGTGTGAAGCAGCAACGCCCATCGGTTGATCAGCTGGTGTGCCGTGAAGATAGATGTAACGACGCTGTGTATCGACACTCCCGCCTCGGTTCACCCCTTTTTCTAAACCACACAGCCACAAGATGCGCGTTAATATCCAATCACGGTGAGGAAATTCCGCCGCGAGTAGCGGTGTAAACACCTCTCCAGTCCACCGACGCCCCCGAAACACTGCATTATCAGGTAATCCACCACCTATCGATGCGCGTATATAGTGCCATCCAAGAGGGGTTTGACCACTTCCCTCCTGCTGCCCTACGCCTTTCTCACCGGTTGACACAGCACACGTGTGTTGCAGCGTACGCCCCTGCCACCAGCATAGCTGCTGTCGTTTGGTATTGATCTCTATCCACCCTTCATCCTGAGGGGGTAGCTCAGCTAGCGTAGGCTTTCGCATAATGTCCTTCATCAACAGCAGGCGGCAGCGGTGCATTCATGGCGGCAACCACCACCGGACGTAAACGTCTTACTAAGTCCCTTACCGTTACTTGCTCATTATAGTCTTTCGCGGCAATGTCCCGCAGTGCATCTAAACCAGACAGCGTAAAAATCACGGTACCAAGCATGAAATGCAGTCGCCAAAAACGCTCAGCATCAGGTAAATCTGGCGTTGCTTGGCGCACCAGCTCAGTAAAGCGGGTGAACACGTCACCGTATTGCTGTTGGATATAACGTCGCAAATGCCCTTGTGCCTGGCTATACGCCAACCCTAGGAGACGCATAAACACCTTCAGGCTGTTGCGCTCAGCGGGCACTGCTAGCACCGTACCTGCCATTGTTTCCAACAGTACTTCAAGGGGAATCACATCCCCCTTGTACTGCGCTTCAAGTTCATCAAGCGCCGTATGAAAGCGTTGCGAGAACGGGTCTAAATAGCGCGCAAACACCGCTTGAATAAGCGCCTTTTTAGAACCAAAGTGGTAATTGACAGCAGCCAAATTGACCCGCGCTTTACTGGTAATATTGCGCAGCGACGTTTCGGCGAAACCACGCTCGGCAAATAGCACCTCAGCGGTATCGAGGATACGCGTTACCGTATCAGATTGCGCCATAGCGCCCTCCAGAAAACGAGTGTTTAAAACATCGTTAAATACTATGCCATAACGTTATTTGGCTCAATCACTTATCTTTAGCTTTTTGTCCAACGCAAAAAAGCGCCTTGGGCACATATTCAAACACCTACCGAATGACGCTATCCCGAATGACGCTATCGAGTTTGCCGTTGAGATAGCAGCATTTCCAAATTCATCACTCTCCCTCTAATTCTGATGTACTTACCACAGCGACTGCCATTGCAAGCGCTCTTGCATGTACTGGACAGAGCAACATACTGTATACTTAACCACATACTGTTTAAGCAGACATATAATCACTGTTTTTGTTCAATTTTTTGGAGTTTGTTATGTCGCGTCCACTCACTGCTCGTCAGCAGCATGTTTTTGATTTCATTGTTAAAACGATGGGTGAATTTGGCTACCCGCCGACTCGTGCAGAAATCGCCAAAGCGCTGGGCTTTCGTTCTCCTAACGCTGCCGAAGAGCATTTACGAGCACTTGAGCGCAAAGGTGCTATCCGCATCATTCGCAATACCTCACGTGGAATCCGACTGCCTAATCAGGAACCGCAGGATGTAAGTGACGTCTCGCCAACAACGCCTGCCACCAACGTGGAGCCCCTACCGAATGGCTTACCTGTCATTGGGGAAGTCGCTGCAGGAAGCCCGATTCTAGCAGCGGAACACATTGATCGTTATTGCCCACTACCCGCTGAGTACTTTACCCCCAAGGCGGATTACCTACTTCGGGTGCGAGGTTTATCAATGAAGGATGTTGGCATACTGGAGGGTGACCTTCTTGCTGTTCATCGCACAGATCGAGTTCGTGACGGCCAGATTGTCGTAGCTAGACTCGAAGATGAAGTGACCGTAAAGCGCTTTAAACGACAGGGCTATACGGTGACACTAATTGCCGAAAACAGCGACTTTGCGCCTATAGAAATTGACCTACGTACGCAGCAGTTAGATATCGAAGGGGTGGGTGTCGGTGTCATACGTGGCGGTAACGGCCAAGCATTGGGGTAAGCAAGCCTGCATGAATGTCGTAGAGGCAACCGATAGGTGCCTCTACGGCTAATGCAACGTTACTGAGAGTCTATATAGCGATGATCATTGAACGTGGCCACCCAGCTCGGATGGTACACCAGCAAAATGCTAAGCAACATGCCCGTAATGAAGGCCTCTGATGGCATTAATAGGGGTAAAAAGCGCGCATATTCTTGGGCTAAGTATATAGCCTCAGAGTCGGTACCCGCCGCGATTATTAGCAAGACAGCTGATAACCCACCTCCCAATGTTGCAAGCGCAGCGCCAAAAAAGCCGCATGCAAATAGAAAGACCATCAAGTTATCCGGTAGTCGCCGGTCTACCAATCGCCATACCAGCCCAGTAATGACCGCAGGCACAATGCCGGTTACTAGTACATTAGCGCCTAATAATACCCATTCATTGCGACCAATGGCTGACATCGCTATGTTAATCAGCACATTGCTGATTAACGCGAGAGGCACTTTAAATACCAACGCCATTAAGACCGTGAACACTAAGTGCAGAGTTAACCAATCCACTGCCTGAGCACGGAGCTGCCACATCAACACTACGGCAAGCGTTGTGGCCAACCAGCGATGCTGAAGTGCCACATCCTCTACCAGCGCCTGCCGGGGGCCCAGCCATAGCACCCACGCAAGTACGCTAAGCGATACCAACCACGTCAGGACCAATGCCCAGGGAGCTAAAACACTTTGCGCGAAAGACATGGAGGCCCCTATCTACATATCAGTTAACGACAAGTCAGCTATAAACCTTAATTCACTAAAAAACCTGATTAACTAAACACTACAGTCTTATTGCCATGGATTAATACTCGGTCTTCTAAATGCCATCGTAGGCCACGCGCCAATACCGCTTTTTCAACATCGCGTCCAAAGCGCACTAGGTCCGTCGGCGTATGGCAGTGGCTTACCCGATGGATATCTTGTTCAATAATCGGCCCAGCATCCAGTTCCTCGGTGACATAGTGACAGGTGGCACCAATAAGCTTAACCCCACGCTGGTAAGCTTGATGATAAGGCTTGGCACCGGCAAAAGAGGGTAAGAAACTGTGGTGGATGTTAATCACTCGCCCCGCGTAACGCGAGCAGAGAGAAGGCGGCAAAATCTGCATGTAACGTGCTAGCACAACGCAGTCTGCCCGGGCACTATCAATCTGTGCCTGAACCTGCTCAAAAGCGGCCTGCTTGTTATCAGGGTCTACGGGCACATGATGGTAAGGAATGCCATACCACTCAGTGAGTGACCGCATATCTTCATGATTTGAAATAACCCCGACAATATCGCAATCAAGCTCCCCTGCCTGCCAACGATAAAGCAGATCAACCAGACAGTGAGACTCACGCGACACCATCAGCACCACACGCCTGCGCTTTTGAGTATCAACCAGCGACCACTGCATATTAAAGGCTTCAGCCACGGGCTCAAATGCACTGCGTAAGGCCTCCGCCGACATACCCAGCGAATCTGCCAAAATTTCGTATCGCATGAAGAACCGGCCAGTCTCAAGATCAGAATGCTGGCTTGCTTCAGTGATAGAACCACCTTGTTGAGCAATAAAGCTTGAGACACGCGCCACAATGCCCACTTGATCAGGGCAAGAAACCACCAAACGGTAATAATGAGACATAAATAAACACTCTTGACATATTTTAACGGCACGTTCGACAAGCACCTACCA
The DNA here is from genome assembly GCF_054790765.1 of Halomonas bluephagenesis. Taxonomy (NCBI): domain Bacteria; kingdom Pseudomonadati; phylum Pseudomonadota; class Gammaproteobacteria; order Oceanospirillales; family Halomonadaceae; genus Halomonas; species Halomonas bluephagenesis. The sequence goes on along the minus strand of NZ_CP133631.1, from coordinate 3,833,587 downwards.
ACGGCAGGAAGGCTGTATATAGACGAAATAGTGTACCTTATGCACATCAAGGAAGCACCGCAGCCGAATGCCACGATGATTGTTACCCGCCCCTGCCTTCCCGTATAGTTAAGGTCTTACTTTTTAGGCTTTTCATTACTGATGCATCCACCACGCGTTCAACTTCGTCCCCGCCGTCGTCCACCCCTGCGCCTGCTGCCGCTAGGTGGGTGTGGTGAAATTGGAATGAACCTTACGCTGTATGGATACGACGATGAGTGGATCGCCGTCGACTGCGGCATGATGATTCGCCAGGATCTACCTAACTCCCCGCTGCAGGTGCCCAATACAGATACGTTAGCAGCGCTAAACATTATCCCCAAGGCGCTCTATATTACCCACGGCCATGAAGATCACATTGGAGCCGTGGCGTGGCTCTGGCCCAGATGGAACTGCCCTATTTTTGCTACGCCATTAGCCGCGGGATTGCTACGCCATAAGTTTGCAGAGCATCAGCTTAGTAGCGCCGCTATACACGTCGTGGAACCAGGCGATGCAATGGAGCTTGGCCCCTTCACGCTACGCTACCTTCAGGTTACCCATTCGATTCCTGAAAGCTGCTCCATTCTAATGCAGGCAGGCGACTATCGCGTGCTGCACACAGGGGACTGGAAACTAGACCCCACCCCACTCATTGGCTCTCCCATTGACGCTGCTCAATTTCGCGCGCTCGCGCCTATTGATTTAGTTGTAGGCGACTCCACTAACGCCCCGATGCCTGGTCATTCGGGTAGTGAAGGCGATGTTGCTAAAGCACTCGCCCACACCTTAAAACAGTGCACAGGCCGCGTGGTTGTGTCTTGTTTTGCCAGTAATCTCGCACGCGTGTTAGCTATTGGGCTTGCTGCACAACAGTGTGGCCGACGCGTCAGCCTCATGGGCCGCTCAATGGAGCGCATGGTGAGTGTGGCGAAAGGCCTGGGGTATCTAGACGAATTTCCGCCGCTAGTGCCGCCCCACGATTTAGGCTATCTGCCGCCAGAAGAGGTTGTGATTATTGCCACGGGTAGTCAAGGCGAACCACGCGCCGCGCTGCAGCGTTTAGCACAGCGGAGACATCCGTTTGTGGATTTGGAGCCAGGCGATAGCATTATTTTTTCTGCTAAAGCCATACCAGGCAACGAGCGGCCTATTGAACAGCTTAAAAAACGCTTAGCACAGCTTGGCGTGTCAATTTTCGATGAAATGAACCATCCAGAACTACACGCTACCGGACATCCTGCCGAAGATGAGCTAAGAAAGCTGTATCAGTGGGTTCGTCCGAAAACGCTGCTGCCGGTTCATGGGGAGGCGCGCCATCAAGCAGCCCATCAGAAAATTGCCGCCAGCCTCGGCATTAACGCCCCACTCGCTCCGGTAAATGGCGACATGTTAATGTTCGATAATCTAGGGTTACGCTGCGAAGCTCGCTATCCCCAACCGCCTTGCATCGTTAATCAGAACAGCGTCGTGCCTCACCCAGGGCTTGATACCGGCTCCCATTCATCGCGGCGCGGCAGTTTGTTCTTAGCACTTCCCGTTACGGCTACCGACACTGGCTGGTGCCGCATTGGCCGCTTGATGCTAGATGCCAGCGGCACCAGCCCACTCGACGAAGATAGTTTCAGCGAATGGCTGGATGACCAATTGGAAGAAATAGCATCAGAGACCTTGGCAGATTTGCGTCAAGCACTGCAGCCAAGGCTAATTCATTGGTTAGCCAACCACCTTCAGCACATGCCAGATGTGCATTTGCAGATAATGGCAACCGAAATGCCCACTTCAGAAGCGCTTGGCAGCGATTTTTAAGCCATTGGCGATATTGCCTACCAGCGCTCTGCAGCTTGCTGATCGGTGTGCCGCTCTTTTACCCAGTAAGCGCCCTGACGGGAGTGCTCTTTCTTCCAAAATGGCGCCTGAGTTTTTAAAAAATCCATAATAAAGTCACAGGCTTGGAAAGCATCACGGCGATGAGCACTGGCCACCAGAACCCGCACAATAGGGTCTCCCGGTGTCAAGTCACCAATGCGATGGATAATCTGTACGGCCTGTAACGCCCAACGCTGATAAGCCTGTTCACCAATCTGCGTTAATGTGCGCTCGGTCATTCCAGGGTAGTGCTCAAGAGTGAGTCCGATAACGTCGGGAGTTTCATTAAAGTCACGCACCAGCCCTGTGAAGGTGACAATAGCGCCAATATCGGTACGCTTGCGAAGCAAGCTCTCATAGCCATCATCCATCTTAAATGGTTCTTCTTGAACCCTAACGGCAATATCCATCTCAGTTTCTACTATATCAGCCATCTGATTACCCCCCCGTCACAGGAGGAAAGAAGGCCACTTCATCCTCATCGGTGAGACGCGCACTATCGTTTGCCATCACTTGGTTGATAGCACACAGCGTGCGCTGCTCTGACAGCACGTTAAAGCGTGCATCCCTAGCGCTTAATGCCGCTTTTACCCCAGCCACATCTCGGCTTGGCAGCTGATCAAGCCCAATGGACAGGTCACTTTCTTCCACGCGTTCACGCAGCTCAGCAAGAAACTTAACCCGAACGCAAGGGGATGCACATCGCTCTCCTAAGCTGACTTCTCCCGCAACGCCACCGCCAGTCACAATAGGTTCTGGCAAGCCTCGTTGGTAATCACCACGAACACCGCCCCGCTTGCTTTCCAACTGAACGGCTTCGATACGCATGTCTTTGTCCACCGCTTTACACATATCGTAAAGCGTCAGACAAGCCACTGACACGGCTGTCAGGGCCTCCATTTCCCCCCCTGTCTGGCCATTAAGACGGCACAGCGCGGAGACATGAACACAACCGTTAGCGTGATCAATATCGAAGTCCACGGAGACCTTTGAAAGCGCTAATGAATGGCACAACGGGATCAATTCATGCGTTCGCTTAGCCGCCTGAATACCCGCAATGCGAGCAGTTGCCAGTACATCACCTTTGGGCAACTCGCCATCACTTAGCAGTTGCAACGTTTTAGGCTGCATAACGATACGTCCAGACGCTACCGCCTCGCGGCGGGTCTCTCGCTTATCTCCGACATCAACCATATTGGCTTCGCCGTGTGTATTGAGGTGAGTTAGCTGCATATCGTTACCCTTGTAATCAAACCACGGTGTTATAAAGCTACAGATGTGTGGAAGCTGCTAATTTATTTAGCACAGCGTTGGGCTGAGCATTCATCCATTCCATTATCCACTCAGTGATCGCTTTGATATTATTCAGGTCCAGGTGCTTGGCTGTCGGGTGAATTGACTGGGGCGGCGGGCCACTTGACGCCACTGCTTGCACCCAATCGCCACTGACAATGGAATCGTCTCCAATACCCGCACGGTACAGGACTAGCTTAGGAATTGGCCACGCCTTAAAACCCTCCACAATGACCAAGTCTGGCGCCTGGGTGGTCATCAGTGACAAGAGATAAACCAAATCTGGCTCTTCTTGGTCAGGTGTCTCTTGCATCATGGCAAAACGCTCTCGGGATGCAATCAACATCGGTGCAGCGCCAGCTTGACGAAGTTTATAGCTATCTTTTCCTGGCTGATCGACATCAAAGCTATGGTGAGCATGCTTTATTACGCCCACCCTGAGCCCCGCTTCACGCAGACGAGGCAAAAGCTGTGCTAACAGGGTCGTCTTACCAGTACCGCTCCACGCGGCAATACCTAGCACAGGAAATGGACTATCAATGACCTCTTCCATTAACGACTCCCAATTATGAAGCGGTGGCTGAGTGGCTACTCGCCCTCTTTTTCAACAGGTAAGAGCCAGTTTAGCGCAATGCCAACCAATGCCGCCAAGCTCACGCCCTGGAGAGTGAACTGACCGCCACCAAACTGCATTCCACCTATTCCAAATACTAGAATTAATGAAACCACCACGAGATTGCGCGCCGCAGTTAATGATTGACCTGCACGCACCAGAGTATTCATACCCACCACCGCAATCGAACCAAACAGCAGGGTCATAATACCGCCCATCACAGGACCAGGAATAGTTTGCAGTAACGCGCCCAGCTTACCCACAAAGGCCAGGACAATCGCAATCACCGCGGCGATGATCATGTACATGGGGTTGAATGCCTTAGTCAGCGTCACTGCCCCCGTCACTTCTGAATAGGTGGTATTAGGGGGACCGCCAAACAGCGCAGCCGCTATTGTCGCCAACCCATCGCCTAGCAGGGTGCGATGAAGGCCTGGCTTCTCTAGATAGTTTTTGCGCGTAACTGAACCTATCGCCACCATGTCGCCGATATGCTCAACCGCAGGGGCAATCGCGACCGGAATCATGAATAAGATAGCCGCCCAGTGAAAACTCGGCGCGGTAAAGCTGGGCACTGATAGCCAAGCAGCGTCACGCACGGGGGTAAAATCGACAACGCCCATAACAAGCGCCAAACCATACCCCACTGCAATGCCACCCATAATCGGCACCAAGCGTAAAATTCCACGCCCGAAAACAGCCAATATAAGCGTCACCAGCAAGCTAGCCATGGAAAGGAAAATCGCTTGGCCATAACCAATGTTATCGCTTGTCTCTCCTGTCGCCATACTGACAGCGACTGGCGCCAACGCTAAACCAATCACCATGATGACCGGCCCGACCACGACAGGCGGCAACAGTCTGTGCAACCAAGCGGTGCCTTTAACACGTACTGCTTGAGAAATAGCAACGTACACCACCCCTGCCGCCATCAAGCCACCCAGCGTGGCCGATACACCGAAGCTTGCAATCGAGCCTTGAATAGGTGCAATGAACGCAAATGATGACGCCAAGAAAACCGGCACAGTCTGTTTGGTAATGCCGTGGAACACCAGCGTACCAATACCCGCCGTAAATAGTGCGACACTGGGATCTAGCCCAGTCAACAACGGTACTAATACCAGCGCACCAAAGGCTACGAATAGCATTTGTGCACCTGTCAGCAGCATTTTGGGCCAAGACTCATGACTTGCTGAATGTCTCATCTAAACGTTTCCAATGTTTTCGTTGTCGGTGGTTAGCCAAAAAAATGCCCCCAACGCGAAGCGTAAGGGGCATTGTCAGTCGGAGTGCTTAGCGCGTCCCGAAGATCTTATCGCCGGCATCTCCCAAACCAGGGACGATATAACCGTTCTCATCTAGCCGGTCATCAACGGATGCTGTGTAAATCTCAACATCTGGATACGCGTCCTGAACTCGCTTAATGCCCTCAGGGGCAGCTACCAGCACAATGACTTTCATATGTTCACAACCACGTTCACGTAACATATCTAGCGTCGCAACCATTGAGCCACCAGTCGCAAGCATAGGGTCGATAACTAGCGCCATGCGCTCTTCAATATCATTGGCGAACTTGGCGAAATAAGGCACTGGCTGAAGAGTCTCTTCATCACGATAAAGACCCACTACACTGACGCGTGCGCTTGGGATTAGGTCAGTTACGCCCTCTAGCATGCCTAAACCGGCTCGCAGAATTGGCACAACCGTTACTTTTTTTCCTTTTAAGCGACGCGTCGCGATAGGCTCGTTGTTCCAGCCTTGAATCTCATGATCCTCAAGCTCTAGACCTTTTGTTGCTTCATAGGTCAGAAGCTTAGCCACTTCACCTGCTAGCTCTCGGAAGCTCTTGGTGCTCAAATCAGCTTCGCGCAGCAGTCCCAGCTTATGTTGAACAAGCGGATGATTAATGGCGTAAACACTCATGGGACTTCCTCGCGGCATGGGATTCAGGATGGCGACCTAGGTCGCATCGACAAGCTTACAAAATTGCGCGCCATTCTACCCGCAACTGACCAGTAGGTTAAGAGGTTTCCGGCAATTGCCACTCAATCGGAGAGCGCCCATGCTCTGTTAAAAACTGATTGGCCCGGGAAAAGTGGTGATTACCAAAAAAACCTCGATGTGCAGAGAGTGGCGAAGGATGCGGGGATTCCAACACCAAATGGCGTGACTGATCAATCAGGACTTTTTTCTGGCGCGCATGACTGCCCCACAACAAGAAAACGCACGGCTCAGCATGCCGACTGACGGTATCAATCGCGCAATCAGTAAAGTGTTCCCACCCCTTACCACGGTGTGAAGCGGCATTACCCTGCTCAACCGTTAATGCGGTGTTAAGCAGCAGCACACCCTGTGTTGCCCACGATTCCAAAAAGCCGTGTCGCACAGGTGTAAACCCCACATCAGCAGCTAATTCTTTATAAATATTGACCAACGAGGGAGGCACTTGAATACCCGGCTGTACCGAGAAGCACAACCCGTGAGCTTGGTTTGGGCCGTGATAAGGGTCTTGCCCTAGAATAACGATTTTCACAGAGGCTAAAGGCGTCAGCTCAAAAGCGCGAAACCAATGTGATGAGTGCGGGTAGATAACTTTCTTGGCTGATTTTTCTTGGGCCAAAAATGTTTTCAGGGCTGACATATAGTCAGCCTGAAACTCTTGCCCAAGCCATTGATTCCAATCGTCGGGTAGCGGGTTAGCCATATTACTTCTTCAGTTGGTCCGCCAGCGGCTCAACATAAGCAATGCCCATATCCCAAGGGAATTGGATCCAACACTGCTGGGCCACTTCGGTAAGATATTGGTCAACCAGAGGGCGCCCTTCTGGTTTGGCATACATTGTCACAAAATGCGCCTTAGGCAGCATTTCACGAACGGCTCGGGCGGTTTTACCGGTATCCACCAAGTCATCTACCAGCAGCCAACCATCACCATCATGATCAACGCCCTTCATGATGTCTAAACCGCCTTGGTCCATATGATCATAGCTTTTGATACAAACGGTATCGATCAAGCGAATATTGAGCTCACGAGCGATAAGCGCCGCAGGTATTAATCCACCACGGGTAATCGCGACGATACCTTTGAAGTCTCGCTCAATTAGCTGATGACAAAGTTGACGCACATCGCGGTGCAGTTGATCCCAGGAAATGGTGAAGTGCTGATGATAGCGTTCGCTGCTCATAAAAGGCGTTACTCGTCTTCGGTGAATGAACATACCGCGAATACGCTATAACCAGCATCGCGAATTTTCTGGGAACCGCCTAGCTCAGGCAAGTCAATAATGGTTGCAGTTTCTACCACGTGCCCACCGGAGCGTTGAATCAGATTCGCAGCTGCCAGCATGGTGCCGCCGGTGGCAATCAAATCGTCCATCAGCAGGATACGATCATTTTTCTGGAAAGCATCAGAATGAAGCTCAACTTCGGAATGACCGTACTCAAGCGTATAGGTCTCACTGATTGTCTTGAACGGCAGCTTGCCTTTTTTGCGAACAGGAACAAAGCTGCAGCCTAACTCGTAGGCCAACGGTGCACCAATAATGAAGCCACGGGCGTCGATAGCCGCGATGGCATCTAAGTTCATTTCCTGGTAGCGGTGCACAAAGCTATCAATCAGCTTACGAAAGGCAGCACTATTTTGCAGTAGCGGCGTGATATCACGAAAATTTACGCCCTGATCTGGCCAGTCAGGAACCGTGCGAATAACGGACTTAATGTAGTCGCCGTAGATGCTCATCGCGTCTCTCATTGATTAAGAATAAAGCGGGTAATTAACCCAGGAAAAGAAACTTTGCTGCAAATAGCAGTGCCAGCGTTATGACGGCAGGGTTCAAATCGCTGAACCTCCCCGAGAGCGCCTTGATTGCCACATAGCTAATAAAGCCAAGCGCAATCCCCTCAGCAATTGAGAAAGTCAGCGGCATAGCCAGTGCTGCGATCAGTACAGGCGCAGCGTCGGTAGGGTCTTCCCAATTTGCGTGGGCTAAGCTGCCCGCCATCAAAACGGCCACGTAAAGCAGCGCCCCTGCCGTCGCGTAAGCAGGAATGGACCCTGCTAACGGCGCAAAGAAAAGACTAATCAAAAACAGCAAACCGACCACAACAGCCGTCAAACCGGTACGACCACCGGAAGCGATACCTGCGGTTGATTCGATATAGCTAGTCGTTGTCGAGGTACCCAATGCAGCCCCTGCCATAGAGGCGGGGCTATCTGCCATCATGGCGCGGCCAATACGCGGCAGTTTGCCATTTTCATCCAGCAGTTTGCCACGATGCGCCACACCTACCAACGTGCCTGAGGTATCAAACAGATCTACAAACAAGAAGGCAAAAATAACACTTAGCATCGCTACATCCAGCGCACCCATCAGATCCATTGCCATGAAGGTGGGAGCAATCGAAGGCGGCATCGACATAATACCGCCATACTGATTATGACCGAACAGCATCGCCAGGACCGTGACACCCAAAATGCCGATCATTACCGCACCGGTTACGCGTAGGTAAGAAAGTGCTGTAATAACGAAAAAGCCCAGCAGCGCATACAGCGCAGGGGGTTCAGACAGATCACCCAGCGCCACATAAGTGGCTGGATTGGCCACTACAATACCGGCATTTTTAAGTGCAATCATCGCAAGGAACAAGCCAATACCCGCGGCAATGCCCAAACGCAATGAAAGTGGAATAGAATTGATGATCCATTCGCGGATTTTAAAAATACTTAGCAGAAAAAACGCAAAGCCCGAGAAGAATACAGCCCCTAATGCCGCTTCCCAGGTATAGCCCATTCCCAGTACAACACCATAGGTAAAGAAGGCATTCAGCCCCATACCAGGTGCTTGCGCGATCGGATAGTTTGCCCAAAGCCCCATGACAAAACAGCCGATGGCAGCCGCGACACAGGTAGCAACAAATACCGCGCCGTAATCCATCCCCGCTTCCGAGAGAATGCTCGGGTTGACGAAAATGATATAAGCCATTGTAAGGAAGGTGGTGAATCCCGCGATCACCTCGGTCTTTACATTGGTCTTCTGCTCGGTGAGCTTGAAGTAATTGTCCAGAAGTTTCATGTCGTTTTTATCCTTCGCGCTTACGCTGAATGCGTCCCTTGATGCGAGAAAAGCCGCACATACTACCTAAAGGCTCTACGCGTTGCGAGTGCCCCGTGTGCCGCTAGCGTTGGTGGGAAGTCACCCACCTATCTATTATGAATAGCAAACTTCAGGCCATGAGCTAACCGATCGGTCAACGGTAAGACAAAAAACACGATTAAAGACGACTCGCTAACACGCGTTCAACTGTTTCAACAATCACCTGAGTTTGTGGATCAATCTCGATATTGACTCTGTCGCCTAGCAACCGATCTTTTAAAACCGTGCGCGCCAACGTCTCCGGTATCAGATTGACACTGAACTCAACCCCAGCACCATCGCCCGCGGGTCTTACGTCACCTACCGTCAAGCTAATACCATCAACACCAATGTATCCCTTCTCGAATACAAACTTAGCGACTTTCTCAGGCAGTGAAAACCAAAGCCGACGATTGTTAGGTGCCTCTTCTATCGCCACCACATTGGCCATACAAATAATGTGGCCAGACATGGAGTGCCCACCAATTTCATCACCAAAACGCGCCGCGCGCTCTATGTTGACGCACTGACCTGGTGCAATTGCACCAAGATTTGTCAAACGCAACGTTTCACGCATTAGATCAAAACTGACATTCCCATCTTCTATCGCGGTTACCGTTAGGCAAACACCGTTATGGGCTACCGACGCGCCAATGGTGAGCCCTTCGCGCAACGCTTCCGGCAATGCGACTACGTGGGTGCGAAACTCTTCTAGTTCTTTAACAGCGACGACTTCAGCCACGCCTTGCACGATGCCTGTAAACATATTGCTACGTCCTCTTTCTCCACGCATTAAAGATAAAATAGGTTCTAAAATTTTGTGCAAGCTTACTACTAATGCCCAGACCTTGTGCAGCCAGAAGTCTTGATACAAACGTTGAAACGGTTTTTTTTCTGATAACAAGCAGTTGAATCGACACTCATTAGAATTAATCACTAACAGAGATCATTGAATCAGGAAATAACCCTAAATGATTGCATAAAAACATCAAATAGAACGGTTCTAATTGACAAGGCACCCACCACTCTTTAGACTTTCGCCGCAAATGTAATGACGCCGATTTGTACCCAGATTGCGGGCGTCCACCAAGCCAATGGCCTGGTGAAGTGCAGCTAAAAGGGTGTGTCCAGCGTTGATGGCCACCCGCAAGGGTGGCCTTTTTTTATTTCCCGCCCTACGCTTGCCCCCTCGCACTCCGTCTTCGCCCTACCATTAAGGCAGACGCTATGATTGAAATTAGCAACGTTAGTAAAACCTATGGCACCGGCAATAGTGCCGTTCATGCCCTAAAAGACGTTAATTTAACGATTCCGAAAGGCACTATTCACGGCGTTATTGGCCTTTCGGGCGCAGGCAAATCGACCCTTATCCGTTGCGTCAACCTGCTTGAACGACCAAGCACTGGCAGCGTATCAGTCGATGGCCAGGAAATGACCCGTCTTAGTCGCGGCGAATTAAACCGCGCCCGGCACCGTATTGGAATGATTTTCCAGCATTTCAATCTGCTAACCACACGCACAGTATTTGATAATGTGGCACTCCCCCTTGAGCTAATGGGCGAAAGTCGCAGCGCTATAAAGAATCGCGTATTACCGCTGCTAGAGCTGGTCGGCTTGTCTGATAAAGCCAAACAATACCCAGCCCAGCTTTCTGGCGGTCAAAAGCAGCGTGTCGCCATCGCCCGCGCACTAGCCAGCAAACCTAACGTATTGTTGTGCGATGAAGCCACTTCAGCACTAGACCCCCAGACCACCAGCTCCATCCTTGAGCTGTTGAGAGAAATTAATCAGCAGCTTGGTATCACCATCTTGTTGATCACTCACGAAATGGAGGTGGTGAAATCTATTTGCCACCGCGTAAGCCTCATTTCCGATGGCGAGCTTGTTGAAGACGCTGAGGTCGGTGATTTTTTTACTGCGCCTAGCACGCAGCTGGGCAGGGAATTTCTGAATGACTTTTTACAGCTAAGCCCACCTAAAGAGCTGATCGAGCGTTTGAGCGACACGCCCAGCGAGCACACTCACCCCGTTGTTCGATTAACCTTCTCTGGCGACGCCGTTTCGACCCCCCTTATTTCACGCTTAGCGCGGGAGTGCAGCGTTGACGTCAGCATACTCCAAGCAAAGGTCGAATCCATTCAAGACCGCACGCTAGGGCTAATGATTGCTGAGCTGCTCGGCAGCCCCGCACAAACTCAGGAAGCAATGGCTTATCTAGAAGCACATCAACTACAGGTAGAGGTACTTGGTCATGTCCAGCGCAATGTTTGATCTTATTTTACAAGCCACGCTGGATACGCTTTATATGGTGGCTGTTTCAGGTGTGATCGCCACCCTACTTGGCCTGCCACTTGGCGTAATGCTTTACGTGACTCGCCCCCGCCAGATTCTAGCGATGCCGGCACTTAACCAAGTGCTCGGCATTGTTACCAATATTGGCCGCTCAATCCCGTTTATCATTTTGATGGTGGCGATCATTCCGTTCACGCGCATGCTGGTAGGCACCTCTATTGGCATTAATGCAGCCTCGGTGCCGTTAACTATTGCCGCTATTCCATTTGTGGCTCGCCTGATTGAAGGCGCGCTTAACGAGATATCCCCTGGGCTGATTGAATCCGCCCAATCAATGGGTGCAACCCCCTGGCAAGTCATTACCAAGGTACTGATCCCTGAAGCAAGGGGCGGCATCATCACAGGGCTGACGATTACGCTAGTGACACTAGTAAGCTACTCCGCCATGGCAGGGGCCGTAGGTGGCGGTGGTCTTGGTGATTTGGGAATTCGCTATGGTTATAACCGCTTCAACCCCACCATTATGTTGATTACGGTGGTTATTCTGGTAGTGATGGTTCAAGGTTTCCAAAGCCTGGGCGACTACTTGGTGCGTAAAAGCGACCGCAAGTAATGATAGTCTGCGCCTTTTATCGGCATAGCTGAATATAACTAAAACGCATTAGAATTCTGTTTCTTATTGCCGTATAATCACATCCAACATCTACTGTGCCACAGGAGTGACACCATGCAAAAACTACTTATCGGCAGCCTGACTGCCTTAGCACTCGCGGTTAACGTTGCCAACGCAGAAACACGCACCATCAAAATGGGCACTGTGGCGGGTCCGGAAACCGAAGTCATGGAAGTGGCAGCTCGAATTGCCAAAGAAGAGTACGATCTAAACGTCGAGATCATTGAGTTCACCGACTACGTCACGCCGAACGCCGCCCTCGCCGATGGCAGCTTAGACGCTAACGCTTACCAGCACGAGCCCTACCTACAGGCTATGGTCAATGACCGTGGATACGATCTTGCCATCGCGGGCTACACCTTTGTTTACCCGATCGGCGCATACTCTGAGAAATACGACAGCATCGAAGAGCTACCCGATGGCGCTCAAATCGCGCTGCCTAACGACCCGTCTAATGAAGGACGTGCACTCATCCTGATGCACAACCAGGGCCTGATCACACTTAATGATCCGAGCAACCTGGAAGCCACCCCCATCGACATCGCTGAAAATCCGCGCAACTTCCGCTTCCGGGAAATTGAAGCAGCACAGCTACCCCGCGTGCTACCAGACGTGGATATGGCGTTCATTAACAATACATTCGCCCAGCCGGCTGGCTTGAGCCTGAATGACGCGCTAATCAAGGAAGGTCCTGAATCTCCCTACGTCAACTTGATTGCGGTACGTGGTGGCGATGAAGAGCGCGAAGAAATCCGTCAACTTGTTGACGCTTACCAGCGCGATGAAGTTATCGAAAAAGCGGAAGAATTGTTTAAGGGCGCAGCTGTGCCCGGCTGGATCGAATAAACAGTACGGTTTTCTCTATCGATGTAATCAGGCCAGCCTTAGGGCTGGCCTGATGTGTTTAACTCCATGAGGAATTCGTATGCATAGCGTTGATTATGCGCTGCTTAACCGGCAGCTTGAAGCCCTGCTAGACACCCGTGACTGGCTAACTAACAGCGCACAAACCTGCGCCTTTATTCAGCAAGCACTGAGCGACGTAAACTGGGTGGGGTTCTATTTGCAGCGCCAACCCAACCAGCTTTGCCTTGGTCCTTTTCAGGGCAAACCTGCCTGCCACCCAATCCCCTTTAGTAAAGGCGTTTGCGGTGCTGCGGCTCGCCAACAAGCTACCCAACGGGTTGATGACGTTCACACTATTGCTGACCATATCGCCTGCGATGCTGACTCTCGCTCAGAGCTCGTTGCCCCCGTGGTGATCAACGGCCACCTCTGGGGAGTGCTCGACTTAGATAGCCCGCAGCATGCACGCTTTAGCCAAGAAGATCAGGCTGGCATTGAGGCACTCGTCGCAACATTCATTCGCCAAACAGACCTACCGCGCTTTCTCGACCAGTAACAGAAAAAGCCCCATGCTTAGCATGGGGCTTTTCAGATATTTGGTAGGACCAGGCGGATTTGAACCGCCGACCTCCACGATGTCAACGTGGCGCTCTAACCAACTGAGCTATGGTCCTAAATATTGACACAAAGGTAACTAGCTGCACACGAGCGAGATGGTAGGACCAGGCGGATTTGAACCGCCGACCTCCACGATGTCAACGTGGCGCTCTAACCAACTGAGCTATGGTCCTGCTGTGCAACGGATGCGTATTCTACGGCTTTATAGCTGAATTGCAAGTAGTTTTTAGCTCTTTGAAATAGAGCAAATGAACTAACTCACCTCAATTGCAAAGTGAGATCGACACTTATCTCCCCTTGCCGCTAAGCTAATCACAGACTAACAACTATCTACGGTTAGACCAGGAGGTAAACCTTGCTTGGGCCTTTGCTAGGATGCATCGCCATCTCACTGTTACTCGCCACACTGATTGCCCGCGTACCTATGCGCTGGTGGTGGGTGCGAAGTTTTGAATTTCCCCGACTGCAAGTTGCCGTCTTGGCTTTAGCGTGTGGCTTAGCAAGCCTGTGGCTATTAGACCCAGGGCAGTGGCGCGTTACCGCGATACTTGTTTCATTCGCCACGCTAGCGCTTCAATTACGCTACATCTTGCCATGGACAAGGCTCTGGCCTGTGCAGGTAAAAAACGCACATAACGCGCCTGAAGACCAGATGATTACGCTGTTAATCGCCAACGTATTGACACCAAACCGTCAGTCAAAAGAATTACTGGAGATGATAACGCATCACCAGCCCGATATGATTCTCACGCTAGAATCCGATCAATGGTGGCAAGATCAGCTTGACCCAGCTTTAGACGAACAGTGGCCACATAGCGTTAAGATCCCACTAGATAACCTTTATGGCATGCACCTTTATTCTCGCCTAGCGCTGAAAAACACTGAGGTTAAGTGGCTTATCCAGGACGATATACCTTCGATTCACACCCAGGTAGAACTTAAAAGCGGTCAGCACATTCGCTTATTTGCCGTCCATCCAAGACCGCCTGCACCCAGTGAAAGCGAAAAATCTCTATGGCGTGACGCAGAACTGTTATGGATTGGAAAAGAAATTCACCGAAACCCCAAGGCCACTCTCGTTGCCGGAGATCTGAATGATGTCGCTTGGTCACGCACAACACGACGTTTTTGTCGCATAGGGGGGATGCTCGACCCACGTCGCGGACGCGGCATGTTCAGTACCTTCCATGCCAACTACCCCCTGCTACGCTGGCCTCTCGACCACGCGTTTGTAAGCGAGCATTTCACCCTCGTAAACATGCAGCGCCTTGGGGCGTTCGGATCTGACCACTTTCCTATATTGGCAACTTTCTGCTATCGGCCCTCACGCCAAGATGAACACGAAACACCCGATGCCAGTACAGAAGAGCGGCAAGAAGCGAACGAAACCATTCAAAAAGGCAAAACGGAAAAGCAAGAAACCTAAAGAGGCTACTCCGGTATGCCTCCTTTCGTGAGTACAGTGGGATCTAGTAAGCGTTCAAGCGTTGCGCGATCCAGATCGGTTTCTTCTTCCGCGACGTCGATAATTGGTCGCCCAGCTTGATAGGCTTTTTTAGCCACTGCGGCAGCAGCGTTATAGCCAATCACACCATTAAGGGCAGTCACTAAGATAGGGTTGCGAGCAAGCGGTCCCTGTAAATTATCGTCTCGTACTTTAAAGGTGGCGATAGCGCGCTCACCCAGCAAGGTGGTTGTGTTACTCATCAATGTAATAGACGTGAGAAGATTCGAAGCCACCAACGGCAGCATCACGTTGAGCTGGAAGTTACCACTCTGCCCAGCCACCGTCACCGCAGCATCCAGGCCGATGACTGGCGCGGCCGCTTGGGCGGCCGACTCAGGAATCACTGGATTTACCTTACCCGGCATAATGGAACTACCTGGCTGTAGTGCCTCAAGCTCAATCTCGCCCAACCCTGCCAGCGGCCCTGAGTTCATCCAACGCAAATCGTTAGCGATTTTCATGACGACACATGCAAGTCCCTTCAACTGACCCGATAACTCTACGGCAGCATCCTGGGATGCCAAACTGGCAAAAAAGCTATCATTAGGCACAAAAAGGAGTCCGGTTTGCTGACTTAAGTCGCTAGCCATTAGCTCGGCAAAACCGTCGGGCGCGTTAATACCAGTGCCCACCGCCGTGCCGCCTTGCGCTAATCGGCACAGTCGGGTCATAGCGCTGTCAAAACGCTCGATGGCCTGCCCCACCTGGCTTGACCACGCTCCTAGTTCTTGATCCATGCGCAGTGGCATGGCATCCATCAGGTGGGTGCGACCTGTTTTGACCACGTGAGCCAACTCACTGGCCCTTCGATCAATCGTAGCCTGCAGCGTCACCAATGCGGGACGAAGCGTTTCATTAACGGCTATCGCTGCCGAAAGGGGAATGGCCGTAGGAATAACATCGTTACTCGACTGCCCCATATTGACGTGGTCGTTTGGCGATACTTCAACCCCTTCACGACTCGCAAGCGTCGCCAACACTTCATTGACGTTCATATTTGTCGACGTGCCAGACCCTGTCTGGAAGACATCGATCGGAAAATGCGCATCATGGTGGCCATTAATCACTGCCTGGGCCGCATTTTCAATCGCCTCTGCACGGGGCTTATCTAGCAAACCTAACTGGCAGTTACTTCGCGCAGCGGCAAGCTTTATCCGCGCGACAGCATGAATAAATGCCGTGGGCATTGGTGTATGCGAGACAGGAAAGTTGTTGATAGCCCGTTGGGTTTGAGCGCCATAAAGCGCATTTGCAGGCACATCGAGCTCACCCATGCTATCCCGTTCAATACGTGTATCCATCCTTGCACTCCTTTTTTAAAGACGACTTAGCTAACGTCGCTCACATCACTAACATCACATTTCCCAATGATTATTTTAGTGATAACGGTTATCTATACGCTTAAGCCTAGCCCTAGCGGCGCGTTAGGTAAATTCGAGTGCATCATCGACTCACACAGCTACATCCACACGATCTTTAAATTCACTCCACAGAAATGTTGCACTGCACAAAACCCCCTGTTATGCTGCAACGCAAGATAACTAGATATCAGCTGCGGTGGGTGCTTAACAAAACCGTTGCTGATCAACCAACACTAACGGCACCGTCAATCAATGGGCCGATTAGTGGGCAATGGAACAGGAGTGTTTACCATGCAAACATTTAACACCAACGAAATGACCCAGCAGTTCGACAACATGTTCATGGCACCTGTGCGTGCATACATGACGCTAAGCATCGATTACTCTGAAAAAATGCTTAACGCACAGCTTGATGCCAACAAATCTTACGTTGATACCGGCATCGCCCAAATGCGTCAGCTGATGAGCGTGAAAGACGCTAACGGCCTGCGTAGCTACATGGAAGGCCAGCAGAAAGTTGCTAAAGAACTGGCTGAGCGCGTAAAAGGCGATGCGGATAAAGCCGTTGCTCTTCAGCAGGACTTCTTGCAGAAAGGCCAAAAACTGACAGAAGATAATGTAAAGCAAGCACAAGCTGCTGCTAGCAAAATGAGCAAAACTGCTTAATCTGTTGCAGTTATTGACTTGCTGTCATTAAAAAGCCCCTGCCAGTGATCTGGCAGGGGCTTTTTGTCAATTGCGCTTTACCAATTGAGAGCGGACTTGACGAAAGGAATGGTCAATTTCCGCTTAGCGGATAATGACGCTTGATCTAGCGTCTCGAGTGCACGACACAAATCCCCCAACTCCCGCGGCCCACGGTGCATAATATAGCGCCCTACGTCATCGGGCAGCTGCATTCCTCGTACGTTGGCGCGAAGCTTTAGCGCCGCTAGGCGTTCGTTATCATCCAATGGATGCAGATGAAACGTAACTCCCCAGGTCAATCGTGATGCCAAGTCAGGCAATGCAACATCTAACTGGCGTGGAGACGTATTGGCGGCAATCACTAAGGCTTTGCCTGCATCACGCAGCCGATTAAAGGCGTGAAACAGCGCCTCTTCCCAACGCTTACGCCCTATCACATATTCAAGATCATCAATGGCGACCAGATCCAGGCGTTCAATGTCCTCCAGCATCAGCGGTGGAAAATGACCAAGGTCTGCCAGCGGAAGATAAAGTGCCCGCTTGTCTGCATCAGAGGCTGCATGACACGCTGCCTGTAAGAGATGACTACGACCACTCCCCGGCGCGCCCCATAAATATAAGAACGGCTCAGCATCAGACTTAAGCTGTCGGCTCAAGTACTCTATTAGTGAAGCGTTTGCTTGTGAGGCATAGTAATTATTAAATGTCGCGTCGTCTCGCAACCCTACCCCAAGCGGTAGCTGTGCCGGTAATCGGCTCATGGTGACTCCCTTTCATCGTGACGACCCTGTCCATCATTGTGATGTTGCTGTTCTAGCGGACGTTGCTCGGCATCATAGAGAGCACTGCCTTTATAACGATCTTTAATTTCCCTTAAAAGCACCATAATGACCGCTGCTGCAGGCAATGCTAATAGTACCCCCGTCAGGCCGAAAAGATGACCACCCGCCAGTACCGCAAAGATAACCGCAACAGGATGCAAACCAATCTTATCGCCTAACAGCTTAGGCTGAAGTATGACACTTTCTGCCGCTTGACCGATACTGAATACCGCGATCACACCCAGCACAGCCCACCACGTGTCAAATTGGAAAAGCGCAACGATGAGCGCCACCACTAACCCAACGATAAAGCCAAGAAACGGCACAATACTGACAAGCCCGGACACAACACCAATCAGTAAACCAAAGCTCAATCCCATCAACGTTAGGCCCGTCGCATAGATAATACCCAAACACAGCATGACCAGTAGCTGCCCACGTAGGAAAGCTGACAGAACCTCATCACAGCGTCGAGCCAACCGGGAAACATCGTTTGTCCACTGACGAGGAACCAAATCAGCAAGACTAGAAATCAGCCTGTCCCAATCAAGTAATAAATAGAACGTCACCACTGGAATCAGGGCAACGTAGGTAACCCAGGAAACAAAGGCCATCCCAGAACGGCCAATTTGACTTAATGCCTGAGCCGCATAGCTACCCGCATCACGCCAGTTTTCGATCAATGTTTCTCTAACATTCGTTAACTCTGCGCCTAAGTCGTAACCCGTCCACTCCTGCACTTGCGGCGCCAGTATGTTCTCAACCCAGTTGAATACACTCGGCAACGCCTCTCCCAGCTGTTTTGTCTGCTGAACAACCAGCGGAATCAAAATAAGCAGGCTTAAAGTAAGTATCAGCAGCAGAACTAAGAAGACACAGCTAACCGCCCAGGTTCTCTTCATGCCTAATCGCTGAAAATAATTGGTCAACGGATCAGCCAGGTAGGCCAAAATTAAACCAGCGATAAATGGCATCAGTACTGCATCTAACAAATAGACGCAGCCCACCAACACCACCAAAAACACAACGCCCCACCATGAATGTCGCATGCTCTTTATATCCCTCCTGGAAAGATGGTTAGCGCCCCTAGCGTACTGAATAGTAACAAAAGTAGCGTAATGAACATCGGTTAACGCCGCACATCGATGCGACTTACGTCTCTGGGTGTTACAATCCGTTCCGTTATTGCCCCAGCACTGGCCAATTCGCCAGCACTACCCGTACTGCTATAGGCTTCACAGGATCTGTCATGACCGATACCTCCACTTCTCAGGCCACTCCTTCACTCAGCTACAAAGACGCAGGTGTCGATATTGATGCCGGCAACGCGCTGGTTGACCGCATCAAACACGTTGCCAAACGCACGACACGCCCTGAAGTACTAGGTGGCCTTGGCGGGGTTGGCGCACTGTGCGAGATTCCCGCTGGTTATAAACAGCCAGTCCTGGTTTCCGGCACGGATGGTGTCGGCACTAAGCTGCGGCTTGCCATGAACCTTGGTAAGCATGACACCATTGGCATTGATCTTGTCGCTATGTGTGTCAACGATTTAATCGTTGCAGGTGCTGAACCGCTGCTATTCCTTGACTACTATGCCACGGGTAAGCTGGATGTGGATATCGCTGCAGATGTTGTAACCGGCATTGGTGCTGGTTGCGAACAGGCTGGTTGCGCACTAGTAGGCGGCGAAACCGCCGAAATGCCCGGCATGTATGAAGGTAGTGACTACGACTTGGCAGGCTTCTGCGTTGGCATTGTTGAAAAGGCCGACATTTTAGATGGTAGCAAGGTAGCTGAAGGCGATGTACTGCTTGGACTCGCTTCTTCCGGCCCGCACTCCAATGGCTACTCGCTGATTCGCAAAATCCTAGAAGTTAGCAACACATCACTCAACGATACCGTGGATGGCCAGCCTCTTGGCGACGCGTTGATGGCACCAACGCGTATCTATGTGAAGTCACTGCTGTCGATGATGCGCGGCACTGATATTCCTGTTCACGCGCTTTCTCATATTACGGGTGGCGGTTTACTGGAAAACATTCCCCGTGTTCTTCCCGACACCCTCGCAGCCCACGTTGATCTTTCTACTTGGCAGCGCCCAGAAGTATTTAACTGGTTACAAGCCCAAGGCAATGTCAGCGAAACTGAAATGCACCGTGTACTGAACTGCGGCATCGGCATGGTCGTCGTGGTGCCTCAGGCCCACGCTGAAAACGCCATGGCGCACCTGCAAGCTCAAGGCGAGACCGTTTATCAAATTGGTCAGATTATTCAGCGCCAGGAGGAAGCCGTCGTTTTGGAGAACCTTCGCGCATGAGCAGCACTGACTTCAATAGCGGCACGTTCAACGACACCATAAACGACGTGGCGCCAGAACCAACAGCGGCGCGGCGTATTGTGGTGTTGATTTCTGGCAGTGGCAGTAATTTACAGGCGCTGATTGACGCCCAAAGCCATGACCGACTTGGCGGGGAAATCGTCGCTGTTATATCCAATGAGCCCGATGCCTATGGTTTGAAGCGCGCCTTAGAAGCAGATATTGAAGCCGTTGCGTTACCGCATCGCGAATATGACAGCCGCGATGCTTACGACGGAGCGCTGATCAAAGTCATCGAACGTCATGAGCCTGATTTAATTGTTTTAGCAGGCTTCATGCGCATTTTGACGCCCCGTTTTGTGCAGCGTTTTTTAGGCAGAATGCTCAACATTCACCCCTCATTGCTACCGGCTTATCAAGGGTTAAATACCCATGCTCGGGCGTTAGCAGATGGTGTCAAACAGCATGGCTGTAGCGTGCATTTCGTCACTGAAGAGCTAGATGGTGGCCCCGTTGTACTGCAAGCGGAGTTGAACGTCACCAGTGAAGATACTGTTGATACGCTTAAGGAAAAGGTGCACGCTCGTGAACACCTCATCTTTCCAATTGCCGTTCAGTGGTTTTTGCAAGGCCGCCTGCAATATAGCGCTGAAAGTGCCACCATGGATGGTCACCCCCTGCCGCCTCATGGCATGCGGCTCTCCCACACAGATGCTGCAGAAGAGTTAGATGAAGAACTAGACGAAAACACTTAAACGTCACTGGTCTGACCATAAAAAACGCCTTACGCGCTAATAGCGGTAAGGCGTTTTTCATTTAACCTGCAAATATTAAGTACGAGGCAGCGTAACCCCTCGTTGCCCCATATATTTGCCACCGCGATCTTTATAAGACGTTTCACACACCTCATCAGACTCCAGGAACAGCATCTGAGCTACCCCTTCATGGGCGTAAATCTTGGCTGGCAGATTGGTAGTATTTGAAAACTCAAGGGTCACATGCCCTTCCCACTCTGGCTCAAGGGGCGTTACATTGACAATAATGCCGCAGCGCGCGTAGGTGGATTTTCCAAGGCAAATCGTCAGCACACTACGCGGAATACGAAAGTACTCAACCGTACGTGCTAATGCGAAGGAATTCGGCGGGATAATACACACATCGCCCTTAATATCGACGAAGCTTTTGTCATCAAACGCTTTGGGGTCGACAATAGCGGAATGTATGTTAGTAAACACTTTAAATTCATCGGCACAGCGAACGTCGTAACCGTAGCTCGACGTGCCGTAAGAGATCACGCGCTGGTCATTCACATAGCGCACCTGCTCAGCTTCAAACGGTTCAATCATGGCATCGCTTTGTGCCATGCGACGAATCCACTTATCAGATTTAATACTCATTTGTTACGTCATCACTCGCTAAAAGAAATAGTAGGACCGCCGCTATGGCTGGCATTGACTGATTGCGCCACTTGTTTGGCAATATCTGCAAACGTGCGGCTCACTGAGCTATCGGGTTCAGAAATTACGCTGGGACGGCCAGAGTCGGCTAACTCACGAATAGATAGCGTTAATGGTAGCCGGCCAAGGACTGTCGTATCGTACTCTTCTGCGATTCGATCACCGCCACCGGTACCAAAAATAGCAGCCTCATGGCCGCAGTTTTCACAATGATAAAGGCTCATGTTCTCTACTACACCAAGCACTGGCACATTGACCTTGCGGAACATCTCTATGCCTTTACGGGCATCCAACAGCGCAATATCCTGAGGCGTAGTTACAATTACGGCCCCTGAAACAGGCACTTTTTGCGCTAGCGTCAACTGAATATCGCCGGTGCCTGGCGGCATATCAATCAGCAGAAAATCAAGATTATCCCACTGGGTTTGCGTCAGCATTTGCTGAAACGCGCCAACCACCATAGGTCCACGCCATACCATCGCCTCACGGGTGTTAACCATAAAGGCCATCGACATCGCTTGAAGGCCATGCGCCTCTAGCGGCAGGAACTTATTGTCATCTGTTGCCTGAGGACGTACACCCTCTTTAACACCCAACATTTGCGCTTGGCTAGGGCCGTAAATATCGGCATCCAGTACGCCGACACGATAGCCCTGAGCAGAAAGCGCTAGTGCCAAGTTCACAGTAACGGTCGATTTGCCGACCCCACCTTTCCCCGATGCCACTGCTACTATATGTTTTACACCGTCCATCAATGGCACTCCTATCTTTTGCGACCAATCTTTCCGTAGTTTGAATGATACTCCTAGGTGGCCTATTTCTAAACCAACATACAAAAAGCGGATGCAGGTGCTACCTACATCCGCTTCATTGCGCTATTAATCAGCGCACTGAGGTGTATCGATTAGTTACTGTTTTGCTGCTCTTGGTCTGATGAGCTGTCTGCTTCGGCTTTCTCAGAGCTATTTGTATTAGAGCTGTCCGAATCAGAACCATTCGAATCAGAGCTATCTGAATTAGAAGCTGCATTGTTACCCTGCTCGCCAGCCAGAGAAGGCACTTCGTCATTCGCCGCATCGTTTACGTGCAAGCGGCTTTCCAACGAAGAAAGCTCATCGCGCCACTCACTAAGCTGAGTTTCCAGACGTGCAAGCTGCTCCTCGCGGGATTCAATATCACTTTCAATATTAGCGACTTCTTCACGACCAATATCCAGCGCGACCATAAGATCATCCATCTCGGTGCGCACTTGGTCGAGGCTCTGCTGCTCTTCTTCACGCAGCTCAGTTAACGAATCAACCTCGCTTTGCAATTCATCCCGCTCACTGGTGAGCGAATCACGCTCGCTTCGTAAATTATCCAGTTCACTTTGAACGGCTGAAATTTCTTCCTCGATACCGGTCAGTTGTTCGTTAGCCTCACTCATCTGTGTCTCTAGACTAGACAACTCTTCTTGAGCGGCACTAAGCTCTTCAACGGCTTCCTGGCGCTCCTGTTCAGCTTGCTGACGAGCTGACTCAGCTTCTTGGCGAGCTGCTTCGGCACTTTGGCGGGCTTCTTCAACTTGCTGGCGAGCAGACTCAGCTTCGTCACGTGCGCTTATGACTTGGTCACGCTCTTCTTTTAGCGCCTGCATGTCAGTTTCAGCGCTTTCTACCTGTTCATTTAACGTATCAATTTCCTGCTGAAGCGTATCACGCTCAGCCTCTAACTCTTCAAGACGCGATTGCACCGCACTTGTATCACGCTGAGCGGACTCAAGTTCGCTTTGCGCCTGGGTTTGCTGCTCTTCCAGCGATGCCATTTCCTCACGCATTGCACTCAAGTCGGTCTCAGCTTGCTCTACTTCTGCAATCCGCTGGCTGAGCTGGCTATTATCTTGCTCAACGCTGGCTAGCTGGCCTTCTAACATCTCGACGCGCTCTTGCCGAGTACCTGAGTTAGACTGCGCCATAATTGCCCAGATAACAGCGATGGCGGCAATACCGGCGATTCCTTTGACACGGTTGTCCTTAAAAAGCGTTTTCATGTCCGGCTTACTCGCCGACGCTTGAGTATCCGAGTGGTTTGCTTCTGACATACTGCGTCCCTCTCTTCTTTTTTAGGCTACCGATATCAGCAGCGTTGATAGGTATTTAACACCTGACATTCTTTTACTAGCATACACATCTAGCAACATCTAGCCAGTGATCAACGTATATGACCAACGATCCATACTATTACCCGCTGGTACCCGCTTCTTGATTAGTGTGGTGTTTGCCTTCCTCAAAGCCTACCGCACCCGCAGCGGTGACCTCAAACCAAGAAAGCGTGGCGTGTAACGACACAACACTACCAATAATCAATAACGTAGGGGGCGTAACCTCACCCTGCTGAAATGCTTCAGGCAGCTGTTGCAAAGAACCAATATGCGTACGCTGGTGCTGTGTTGTGCCCTGCTCAATCAGCGCCAAAGGCGTACTAGGTGAAAGCCCATTTTCAATCAACGCCTGACAGATGGCCTCTAAGTTACTCAGCCCCATGTAAAATACCAAGGTTTGGCCAGGCCGTGCTAACGCTTGCCAGTCAAGCGAGCACTCTCCATGTTGCAAGTGGCCCGTTACAAAGCGAACCGACTGCGCATGGTCTCGATGTGTCAGTGGAATGCCTGCATAGGCTGCACAGCCAGAGGCCGCTGTAATGCCCGGAACAACCTCTACCACCACGTTTTCAGCCACTAGCGTCTCAAGCTCTTCCCCACCCCGACCAAAGATGAAAGGATCTCCACCCTTGAGGCGTACAACGCGCTTACCTTGCTTTGCCCACGTCACCAGTGTTTGGTTGATTTCATTTTGAGGGACACTGTGTGAAGACTTTGCTTTACCAACGTAAAACCGCGCAGCCTGGGGCCCAATCAGGGCTAACACTTCATCGCTAACGAGACGATCGTAAAGCACGACCTCTGCTGTCAAAAGCCGCTTGTAAGCTTTTAACGTCAGTAGCTCTGGGTCTCCTGGGCCAGCGCCCACCAAACTCACCAAACCACCCCTCGCTTTTAGAGCGCTAGCCGAATGGTCTGTCTGTACAGTGGCTCCCTTTACTGCATTCAAAGAAACACCTCGGCAATAAAAAAAGAATTAAATATACCGAAAAGTAATAGGTTTTCCTGTTTCGCGCCAACATTTCTATGGCATGCACTTTAAAGCTGCCTTTAATTCTTTTTTCATATATTAATAGTTCAATTAATTTTAAAAAAAGATGAAATTGTCAGCAATGGCTTACATATTAGTTACCTTTTTAGGGCTAATCTTCACGATTAACTTTTATTTGGCATATGATTTGGAGCTTCACGCATGCCCGTGAATGACACAGTCCCAGTACCACACAGTACTGACAGCCTAATATCCCAAATACCTGGGGTTATTTTTCAATTTTATCGATCACATTGTGGCCGTATGCACTTTCCCTACCTTGAAGGAGGGGGCGAGGCGCTAGGACACATCGACCGGCAACAATTAGCTCATGATGCTGGCCAACTAATTGAATATTTAACCGGTCACGATCACCCCAAAATAATGTCTTCCATTGAGCGGTCTGCCCGCTGGATGCTACCGCTCACCACCCGTTTTCGACTCCCCTTCCCTAAAGGAAAACCACACTGGATTGCGGTTAGCGCTAACCCCTCTCCAACATCCGATGGTGTGCGCTGGGACGGCATCATGATGGATATTACTGACCAAGTCGCTGAAGAGCAGCGGCTAAGAAAGCTCTGTGACACCGATCCTTTAACGGGGTTACCCAACCGGCGCAAACTTATGGTGCACTTAACGCACCTAGCCTCACTGAGCACGCGGCACGGGACGCCTCTATCTATCATGATGGTAGATATCGACCATTTTAAACAACTCAATGATCGCTGGGGGCACTTACAAGGCGATAGCGTACTCGAACAGCTTGCCATACAAACTCAGCAACTCCTGCGATGCGAAGATATGGTGGCAAGGCTTGGCGGCGAAGAGTTTATGGTCGTGTTGCCGCTCACACCGCTGCAACAATGCCATAAACTCGCTGACCGCCTGCGACATGCCATCGCAAACTACGACTTTGGAATTGGGGCAGGCCAAGTAACGGTGAGCATTGGTGTAGCGGAGTATCGGTGCGGTGAGCCTTTAGCCAACTTAATAGAGCGCGCTGATCAAGCTTTATACAGTGCCAAAGAGGTTGGTCGTGACTGTGTATGCCTTCTACCCTGATAAGAGCAATATTAAAAGGAGACAACACATGACAACCCTTGCTCAAACCACCTGTGAACCCTGCAGTAGCAATGCCATACCGCTCACTTATAGCGCATGCCAACCCCATCTAGAAGCGCTTTCAGAGTGGCAGATTGTTGACCACGATGGCATCATGAAGCTGACGAGACAGTTTACGTTTCGCAACTTTGCTGATGCCCTGGCATTTACCCAGCGCGTCGGCGACATAGCAGAGCAGGCTGGGCACCACCCTGTCATTGTTACTGAGTGGGGTAAAACCACCGTCACGTGGTGGTCCCATGCAATAAAGGGCCTGCATCTTAATGATTTCATTCTTGCCGCCAGAACCGACGAGGTAGCCGAATAAATGTTTGAGCAAATTGAGCGAGTCCCAGGAGATGCCATTCTCGGGCTGATCGAAGCTTTCAAAAAAGACACCAATCCCCAGAAAGTCGATTTAGGGGTTGGCGTGTACCGAGATGCACAAGGCAATACGCCAGTTATGCGTGCTGTCAAGGAAGCAGAAGCTCGCCTGCTCAAGAATGAAACCACCAAGACCTATATTGGCTCTCATGGTGCCCCTGCTTACGGTGATGCTGTGCTGCCTATGGTATTAGGTGCAGATTCTGCCGTGTTGAAAGCCAATCGCGCGAGCGCTACCCAGTCTCCCGGTGGAACAGGTGCACTGCGCTTAGCCGCTGACTTTATTGCTCACCAGCTTCCTGGAAAAGGAATTTGGGTCAGCGATCCTACTTGGCCAAACCATCACGGCATTTTTACCGCTGCGGGCATAGAACTTCACAAATACCCTTATGTTGACGCCAACAACCGCCTTGATTTCGATGGCATGTTAGCGGCGCTGAAAAAGATTCCGGAAGGCGACGTTGTAGTACTTCATGCCTGTTGCCACAATCCGACCGGCTTTGATCTGTCTAAAGATCAGTGGCAAGAAGTGATGGCGGTACTGAGCGAGCGCAAGCTGCTGCCACTGGTTGACTTCGCTTACCAGGGCTTCGGGGAAGGCCTGGATGAAGATGCATACGGTGTTCGACTGCTGGCCGAAAACCTTGATGAAGTCATCATTACGAGTTCTTGCTCGAAGAACTTTGGCATTTACTGCGAACGCACTGGCTGCTTGATTCTGATTGCAAAAGACGCCGAGCAGATGGAAAACGTTCGCTCTCAAGCGGCCATCGTTGCCCGTGAGAACTATTCTAATCCGCCCGCCCACGGCGGTGCGATTGTTAGTGAAATTCTCCACGACGCTGAACTATCTGCTATTTGGCGTGAAGAGTTAACTGAAATGCGTGATCGCATCAACACGCTGCGTCGTGACTTCGTTGAGGCCCTCAAGCCGTACGGCCTTGACCAAAAGTATGCATGTGTTGCTGAACAGCGCGGCATGTTCTCATACACCGGCTTAACACCGGAACAAGTAGATCGCCTGCGTGATGAGTTCGGTATTTACATGGTGCGCTCTGGCCGTGCCAACGTTGCAGGGTTTTCCCACGAGAATCTGCCTTACCTCGCTAAGGCCATCCCTGCCGTTAACGAATAACACTTATCCGTTGATAACTTGTTGATCTCAACGACTGAAACGCCCAGGCAAATTGCCTGGGCGTTTTTGTTGGTGGATTGATATTAAGCAACTGAACAGACAAGCAATTGTTATGTACAATTGTGCGCTTGCCGCCAGAGCCTGGGGCGCCCGTGCGGCGTCCACTACAACGCGATGCTTGACCGATTAGTCAAATTTTCGGCACACTCAGCATAGCCTTGCATACAACACACCATAACCAAGAGGCCTAACAGGGCGGCTGCCGGCACTCACTATCCATGGTACAAAAAAGAAGATACCGACGCGTTCTTCGCGCTGTTTCAAAACAATATTGCCAACTTTGTCATTATCGCAATCACCATGCTTGGCATGGGGTTCCCCACCTCCATTGTTTATGGCCAGGTGCTGCCTGGTGCCGCGGTAGCTGTCATGGCAGGCAATTTTTATTACGCATGGAGTGCTGCAAGACTCGCACGAAAAGAAAACCGCAGTGATGTCACTGCGCTCTCCTACGGCATTTCTACCCCGGTTATGTTTGTATTTCTATTCGGCGTATTGCTTCCCGCCAAGCAATTAACCGGTGACGCAGAATTAGCCTGGAAAGTTGCCGTGGCCGCCTGCTTTATTAGTGGCGCAATAGAAGCCTTGATTAGCATTATTGGCCGCTGGGTGCAGTATCACCTCCCACGGGCCGCCATGTTGGGTGCTGTTGCTGGCGTCGCACTCACCTTTATTGCCGGTGAGATGCTATTTAAAACCTTGGAAATGCCTATCATTGGACTTCTGGTGCTCGGTATTATCATTGTTGGTCTTGTGGCACGTGTCAGCATGCCGTTTAAGCTACCGACATCGCTGTTTGCCATTGTGGTCGGTACTGCGATGGCTTATTTGATTGGTGATGCGGGCAGCGAACGCTTCAGCGATGCTTTTACGCATTTAGGGTTCTACCCACTGCTACCTAACTTAGCGTGGTATGAAGGGCTCGGCTTACTATTTACCGGCATGTTGGCCGTACTTACCGTCGTGCTCCCCATCACTCTCTATAACGCTATTGAAACCATGAATAACGTTGAAGCGATGGAGGCGGCTGGCGATAAATACGATGTGCGTGAGTGCCAGGCAGTTGATGGGGCAGGCACGATGATCGGCGCACTGTTTGGCGGCGTATTTCCAACAACTGTCTATATCGCAACGGTGGGCGCGAAGTGGATGGGCGCAGGACGAGGCTACAGCATTTTAAACGGTGCGGTTTATGCCTTAGCCACCATGTTTGGCCTGATCGCTGCCTTAGCGGCCATTATTCCGGTATCAGTAGTGGCCCCTATCTTGGTATTTGTGGGCATGTCGATGATTGCCACCGCATTTCAAGCGAACGACACCCGCTACTATCCGGCTATTGCGCTGGCGATGCTGCCCTACTTTGCCAACTATGTGATGACGCGCTTCAACCGGGGCGCAGGTGACGTCGTCAGCGATATTTCCAGTGCCATTGTTGTCATGGGGCAAGGCGCGATGTTTATGGCCATCTTCCTAGGGGCAATGACAGTGTCAGTGATCGACCATCAGTTCCGACGGGCAGCCGCGTTTGCCGCTATTGCGGCAGGCTTCTCATTCGTAGGACTGATGCACGCCCCCAAACTAGCCTTTAATGCGGCGCCTGAATTTGTCATGGGTTACTTGGGCATGGCGCTGCTGTTTATGTATTTCTCATTTCAGGAAGCCCCAAAGAAACCTTAAACTACATTACTGGCTGAATCCCGCCTGCCGATGTGGGCGGGATAAAATGCGTCTGAGTACCATCCAAGCAACAACCCCTGCCAACACATTACCCACTGCTGCGCCAACGGCTAAGCCTGTCCACCCAAACAACTGTGCTCCCACCCATAAACAAGGTAGGTAGCAAATAAACAGCCGCGCGCTCGAAAGCAGCATCGCCCTAAGGGGCCAGCCAAGCGCGTTACCTGCGGATACCACCAGCATGCAAACACCCAGCGCAGCATAACTTGGCAACAAAAAGCGAATCAGAAGCGCGAGTTCACTCTGCACCTCCTGATTTCCGGCTAGCACCATAGCCACCCAGGGTGAAGCCAGTGCCAATAACACCCCTAGGCTGAGCTGCCATATCAACGCGACATTCACTGCCAAGCGCATCAGTTGCTGAATCTGTCCCCAGTCGCCCGCCCCATAGCAACGCCCAAGCCACGGTGGCAGCGACATCGTCATCGCCAATATCACCATCAGCGAAACCGTTTCAAGCCGGCTAGCAAGCCCCCATGCTGCTACTTGGGTATCCCCCAAGCCAGCAACAGCCGCAATCGCCAGCATCGCTGCCAGAGGCGGCATCAGTTGGCTAACCATAGCGGGAGCGGCGATACTGGTAAAAGCCCGCCACGAGTGTCCAGCTTCTTGCCATATCGCGGTGGTCGTCGTCCATTGTCGACGCTTTAGTTTAATACTGCTGAATAAAAGCCCGACAGAAAAAGCGATGGCGGTCGCCCAAGCCGCGCCCGGCAACCCCCACCCTTGCCAAGAGCCGATGCCAAAAATAAACAGCGGATCCAACCCCAGGTTGATAAGGCTGCTGAGTACCATCATCTTACCTGGAAGACGTGTATCGCCGTGGGCACGAAACACGCTGTAAATAAAATAGAGCAGCGCACCTAACCAAGCCGAAAAGAGCTGTGGCCCCCAGTAAGCGCGAATATAGACCAGCGCATTATCATCGGCGCCTAACAGCCTAAATATTGGCACTTGAAGAAACCAAAGCGCTACTACCAGCATGCCAATGACAAGCCCACCAGCAATTAGCACAAGGCTGCTTAAGCGCTGCGCTCTAACGTCTTCTCCAGCCCCTAAGGCGCGGGAGATAAGCGCCGCAATCGCGATCCCCATTCCTACCTGAATACCAATAATCAGAAATGACAAAGGGAAGGTGAACGACTGGGCGGCCAAGGGCGCGGTTCCCAAACGGGCAATAAAAGCACTGTCCACAAGCTGAAAACCCAATAGCGCCAGCACACCAATGGCCATCGGCCATGTTTGACGCCATAAGGTTATCGCCAGCTCGCGCTGTTGCATAACGACTGCTGCCAAAGAAAACTCCTCAAAACAGGGTGAGTAACGATGCATATAGTGTAGTTAAGGACACTTTCTAGCCTGCTAGATGAGCGTTGTTTATAGTGGCACCCAACGCAAAAGCGCCATCACCCATGCAAGGGTGATGGCGCTTTCTTGCTTGCACTAGCTTACTGACGAATGCCTTCAAACGTCACGTAAAGCTCCAGTTCGTGCATCGATTCTGGGAAATCGCTCATATCAATACCAAAATCACCCAGCGTTAGCATGGTGCTACCTTCAAAGCCTGCACGGTAATTACCCCAGGGGTCATCGCCTTCGCCCATCAAGGTGACAGGCATTTCAATTTCCTGTGTCTCACCGTGAAGCGTTAATTCACCGGTTACCACGCCTTCATTGTCACCTGTCGATTCAAAACCTGTTGAAGTGAAGGTTGCGGTAGGATATTCGCTGGCATCAAGGAAGTCGCTGCTTAAGAAGTGGCGATCACGCTCTGCGTGGTTAGTGTTTAGGCTGCTCACCTGCACTTCCATTTCTACAGAAGAAGCTTCTAAATCCTCTGGGTCATAAGAAAACTGACCGTCAAATTCTTCGAAAGTACCTAGAATATAAGAAAAGCCGAGGTGGCTAATTTTAAATTGAACAAAGGCATGCTGGCCTTCGGTATCAATTTGATATTCTGCTGCTTGCGCTTGGCCGAACGTCGCTAGCGAAGCGGCGGCTATTGCAGTCGCAAAAGCGGTTTTCTTTAACATCGTGGAAATCTCCTTTCTTTCCTAATAAACACTACGAGCAAAATACCCACGCAGTGGACAAAAAATTCCATTATCGCTTGCGGCTATGAGCAGGATTCACCATCCGCACGAATGTTGAATGGCGATCCCACCAATGGTGCTTCATAGCGGCTAGAGCGTGCCCTGCAGCCAATGCGATGAGTGCCAGGGCGCTATACCAGTGAACATCGCCCGCTAGACTGGCTTGATTAGGAAGCCCGTGAAGCAACGCAGGCACTTCGAACCAACCAAAGACACTAACTCCGCGCCCGTTGGCTGTAGAAATCAAGTAACCACTGACAAGAACCAACAACAACAAGGCATACAGCATTGTATGGCCAGCATGGGCGGCTAAACGTTCAAAGCGACTTCCTTCCGCATGGGGTGTCGGCTGAATTAGTCGCCACACCAAGCGAGCAAAGGTAGCGATTAACAACAAGATACCAATAGAACGATGTACCCACGGTGCTTGGTTATACCAAGTATCGTAGTAGCCAAGATCTGTCATCCACCAGCCTAGCGCAAACAATCCCACAATCGTTAGTGCGCTTAGCCAGTGAAGAACAATACTAATGACTCCCCAACCACTCTGCGTGTTCCGCCACATCCTTGATTTCCTCGTTCACAACAGCGCTAAGTCATACCCGCTGTAAGCACATTCTTATATAAAGCATACCGTCTTAATCATCAAAACACCGCTGAAAAAAGCAGAACACACCATTCGTAAAAAACGTTTGTTAAAAACCATCCTTCAAAGCCATTCTTAAAAACCCGTACTTAAGAAAATCGTCAGCCAAGCAAGTAATAAAAAAACCGGCCACGAATGGCCGGCTTATCAAACGCTATCTGAATCGCTCAGCTAGCCGCCAAAACATCCAACCCAGAGGCAAGATCGCGCTGAATGTCAGCTTGGCTTTCCAGCCCCACCGCCACGCGAATTAACCCAGGCGTTATACCCGCAGCTTCTTTTTGCGCATCAGAAAGACGTCCATGCGTTGTGGTGGCCGGATGGGTAATTGTGGTTTTAACATCCCCTAAGTTACCCGTAATAGACAGCATCTTGGTGGCATCAATCACCTGCCAAGCGCCCTCTTGGCCACCTTTTACTTCGAAGCCTAGCACGGCACCAAACCCTTGCTGCTGTTGCTTGGCAAGCACATGCTGAGGGTGCGCTTCCAGGCCGCTGTAGTACACTTTGTTAACGGCCGGGTGCTGGTCTAGCCAGCGCGCCAAGGTCAGCGCATTTTCGCAATGCGCTTTCATACGCAACGATAAAGTTTCAAGGCCTTTGGTAAAAATCCACGCATTAAAGGGGCTAAGGCAAGGTCCACAGGTGCGTACAACACCAAACACTTCTTCCAACACGTCGTGTTTACCAACGACCGCTCCACCAACAGCACGTCCCTGCCCATCCAGATACTTCGTCGCGGAATGGATAACTAAATCGGCGCCAAGTGCAATTGGCCGCTGAAGAGCCGGGGTTAAGAAGCAGTTATCAATCGCTAAAAGTGCACCACTACGCTTAGCAAGTTCGGCTAATGCTGGGATATCCGCGACTTCAGATAATGGATTAGAAGGTGTTTCCGCAAACAACAGCTTGGTATTTGGGCCGATGGCCTCTTCCCAGGCAGAAACATTTGACAGCTCCACATAGCGAGTCGTGATACCAAATTTGCCCAGGTATTTGTCAAACAAGCTCACGGTAGAACCAAACAACGAGCGTGATGCAACGATTTCATCACCGGCACTTAGCAGCGCCAATGCCGTCGATAAAATGGCCGACATCCCCGAGCTCGTCGCCACACACCGTTCGCCACCCTCAAGCGCCGCCAAACGGCGCTCGAACGTATGAACCGTGGGATTAGTAAAGCGTGAATAGACGTTGCCTGGCTCTTGTCCCCCAAACTTGCGTGCGGCCTCAGCCGCACTTTCGTAAACAAAGCTTGAGGTGGGAAAAATGGGCTCGGCGTGCTCTTGCTCAAACGTACGGTGATGGCCCGCGCGAATGGCAAGGGTCTCTAGCGACCACTCATCCTGGTGACTATCATCATGCATGGCTGAGCACCTTGTACAAAACGTCAATATAAATCGTAATACGAACTATTAATGCGTGGCGTTAGTCGTCGAGATCATCATCATCTTGATTATGCATATCCACCAGCGCATGGTCGCCCGCACTTTGATCTTTGGCCGCGTCATTACGGCTCGCTTCAAGCACCGCCAAGTAGGCATCATCAATATCGCCAGTGACGTAGTTGCCGTCGAAGACAGAACAGTCAAACTCTTCCATCTCAGGGTTAACCTCACGGCAAGCCGCCTTCAAATCGTCCAGGTCTTGATAGAAAATTCGATCCGCACCAATTAGCTGACCAACTTCTTCCTCTGTGCGGCCATGCGCAATCAGCTCTTTTGCCGCAGGCATATCAATGCCATAAACGTTGGGGTAACGAACAGGCGGCGCTGCAGAAGCAAAATACACTTTACGGGCACCCGCATCGCGAGCCATCTGAATAATCTGCTTACAGGTGGTTCCGCGCACAATGGAATCATCTACCAACAGTACATTCTTGCCTTTAAATTCAACGTCAATAGCGTTCAGTTTTTGGCGCACCGATTTTTTACGTTGCGTCTGGCCCGGCATAATAAACGTACGGCCAATATAGCGGTTCTTCATAAACCCTTCGCGATAGGTCACACCCAAGTGCTGAGCCATCTCAAGGGCAGAGGTGCGTGACGTGTCAGGAATCGGAATGACAACGTCAATATCGTGATCTGGCCACTCGTTTAGAATGCGGTCGCCAAGCTTGCGCCCCATCTGCATACGCGTGCCATACACGTAGGCACCATCGAGAATAGAATCAGGGCGCGCCAGGTAGACATGCTCAAAAATACATGAGCGCAGCACAGGCCGATCAGCACACACCTGGGTGTGAATCTGTCCCTGCATGTCAACGAAAATCGCTTCACCTGGTGAAAGATCACGCTCCAGCTCAAAGCCACCGACATCTAGCGCGACGGATTCTGAAGCAATCATGACATCCTGCCCCTCGTCACCTTGACGAGTACCAAAAACCACTGGACGAATACCATGGGGGTCCCGAAATGCCACCATACCAAAACCGTTGATGATCGCGACCGCCGCGTAGCCGCCTTTGCAGCGCCGGTGCACTCTACGAACAGCATCAAAAATATCTTCGGCTTCTAAGTGTAGGCCCTGCTTGCCCAGCTCATGAGCAAATACGTTTAGCAGCACTTCAGAGTCAGAACTGGTATTGATGTGGCGAAGGTCGGTCGAGAAAAGCTCCTGCTTTAACTGCTCGGAGTTAGTCAAGTTACCGTTATGGGCCAGCGCAATACCGTAGGGCGAGTTGACATAAAACGGCTGAGACTCAGCTTCGCTGGAGGAACCTGCGGTTGGATAACGTACGTGGCCAATGCCAAGATTGCCTTTCAGGCGAGCCATGTGGCGGGTATGAAACACATCTCGAACCAGCCCGTTACTCTTGCGCAGTAGGAAGCGTCCCTCGCTCCAAGTCATCATGCCGGCAGCGTCCTGGCCCCGATGCTGAAGTACGGTCAGAGCATCGTAGATTCCCTGATTTACCGCCTGCTTGGCCAGAAGGCCCACTATACCGCACATTCAAGTTACCTCGCTTTAGTGCCATGGTTTACCGTAGCAAACCCGTACGTTCATCAAACGAATGTGAGCCACTGTCTATTTTTCGCTCGCAAGAGCAGGCATTAGTAGACAGTAGCTGACTGTATAACTAACTAAACATCACGCAGCGTTGAACCAACCTAAGTAGCACACTCATTGGCTAGCATTTTCAGATGTTGGCGTAAAAGGCTGTGGAACTAGCTCTTCCTGAGTTCGGAAATCCGGTAACGATATGTCGCGAAGCGAGTCAGGTGCTTGCGGTAGCTCACGCTCCCACTGATCTAACTGGCTTACCGCCCAATCGCGCAGCTCAATAAACGTCGGCCGTAGCTCAGCTTCTTGCCAAGCCTGTAGCTCAGCTAAGGGTGTTAGTGTAATAAGGACGGTTGCCACCAATAAAATGACGGCGCCACGGGCAAGCCCAAAGGCTGCACCAGCGAAGCGATTAAGCAACCCCATACCAACCCACTCTACGGCCGCGTGAACGAGGCGGATAACAATCCCGCAAAGTAAAATGACCGCAAAAATCACTAAAATAAATGCCAACACCAAACGAGCATCGAAACTGTCGATGAACCCGCTCATTAGATCCGCCACCGGCTCTGCCAGAACGCGCGCTACCATCAGCGCGACTACCCACGCAGCCAAGCCAAGAGCTTCCCTGACAAATCCGCGCATAAAGCCTGCCAGCATGGAAAGTGCCAGCACCGCCAGGAAAAGCGCGTCTATCCAAGTAAGCGCCATAGATTAATCTCTTACCCGCACTAACAAGCCCTGCACATTAGCACGCTGCTTAATAATCGCCATTGCAGACTCACCGTCTTCAGACGTCGCATACGGACCAACATAAACAGAGGTAAGGTTATTATCGCGCTCGCGGAGATAGGTGTTGAAGCCTGCCTGAGTAAGCTGATCACTTAAACGCTGCGCGTTACCCGCTTCACCAAAGCTTCCCACTTGAACTGCCCATTCACCCTGGGAAGAAGACGTTGGACCAGCTGAATTCGATGACTCATTAGAGGAGCTGGTAGAGGAGCTTGTAGACGCGCTATTACGGTTATTTGCAGCCATTAATTCAGCGATGGGGTCGTTTGCGTCAGCGCTCTGAGTGTTCGAGCTACTGGCTTGATCTGTTTGTGGCTGCCTTGGATTGGCATCAATTGGCACGCTATTAGCTAAGCCAT
The DNA here is from genome assembly GCF_054790765.1 of Halomonas bluephagenesis. NCBI lineage: Bacteria > Pseudomonadati > Pseudomonadota > Gammaproteobacteria > Oceanospirillales > Halomonadaceae > Halomonas > Halomonas bluephagenesis. The sequence goes on along the minus strand of NZ_CP133631.1, from coordinate 3,797,603 downwards.
CTCCAGAACGATCCTCGCTGGAAGATGAGGACGTGTTGATAGATGACGGCATTTCCGGGATCGGAACGTCCTGCCGCGTTGCATCGACGGGCTGTTCAATAACAAACGTAGGTTGAGGGCGCTCTTCTCGTGGAGCAGGATCACTCATCAACCACGGCACGAAAATCGCCAACAGCGCGAGTAAAATGACAATACCACTGATGCGTTCCGTTTTACCGTATTTCATATCCCTCTCCATCAAGCTTAACAAGCACAGCGGCCGGGGCGATTAAGCTTGCGGCAGTGTCATTTCCAACAGGGCCGCAACTGTAAAAAACGAGCCAGTAACTAATACCCGGTCAGCGGGTGCCAGCTGTTTAGCAATTACTTGCACACCGGCCTCTGGGGAACTGGCGCAGTGATGCACATGCCCACCGAGAGACGTGATACGCGCGGCTAGCTCAGCGGCTGGTCGACCACGTTCACCCTCCAACGTCACGCACACCCAGTCGGTAATACGTGGTAACAAAGCGCTAATAACACCATCAGCGTCTTTATCATTTAGCATGCCGATCAACGCCCACTGACGACCACCTTCAGGCGCCAATGGCAGCCGCTTAGACACATAATCGGCCGCATGGGGGTTATGCCCGACATCCAAGCACCATTGCCCTATCCACTGCATACGCCCTGGTACTTGCACCCCATGAAGCGCACGACGGCAAGCGTCTGCATTTACCACTAATCCGCTAAGTATAAGTGCTTGGAGAGCCGTTGCCGCATTATCAATCGGCAAACCGGGATCAGGAAGATTTGTCAGAGAAATAACGTCTCCCTGACAGGTCAGCCCGCTCCAACTCCATTCAGACTGAGTATCAGCGCTTAAATTAGCAGGGTCATAATCAGAAGAGTGGCTAAAAACCTCGCCAAGGCAGTAGACAGGAGCGGCAATCGCATTGGCAGTCTCTGCCACACTGCTGGGCAGTAGCCGGCTGCCTAGCACCGCGGGTCTCGCAGTACGAAAAATGCCTGCTTTTTCTCGGCCAATTTGTGCAATGTCGGACCCGAGAAAATTGGCATGATCCTGAGCAATAGTGGTGACAATAGCAACGTCCGCATCGATGATATTGACGGCATCTAATCGACCACCCAGGCCAACTTCGAGTAGCGCTAAGTCGAGATTTTCCTGTGCTAGGCACCAGAGGGCGCACAACGTTCCCGCTTCAAAATAGGTTAAGCTAATTTCAGGCGCTTGTAGCCTTGCGTCCTCTACGCTAGAGAAGCCAGCAACTAGCCGTTGGTCATCAGCATGGTCACCGTCGATCGTGACACGTTCGTTATAGCGCACTAGATGGGGCGAAGTATAAGTACCCACCCGTAGACCGTGAGTGCGTGCAACAGCCTCCATCATGGCAAGGGTCGACCCCTTGCCATTAGTACCAGCCACCGTAATTACCTGTGTTGCAATCGGGCGACTTAGCAACCCCATGCGCTTGGCAACTTCAGCTACACGCTCAAGCCCCATATCAATCCCTACCGGGTGTAGAGTTTCAAGGTAGTCCAGCCATTCGGCTAAAGACCTAGGGGCCAATGAATTAGGGGTTGAAGATTTAGACATTGCGGGTCGAATCGTCGCTCTTAACAGTGCTGGCTTCGCTATGCGTTTCAGGCGTATTAACATCTGCTGCATCTGCTATGGGCGCTTCATCAACCAACGGCTCGTCAACTAATGCGTCGTCACTAACACTACCTTCGGTAGGCAGCGCGATATTGTGGGTCAGTTTACGCAGAACACCACCAATGCGAGTACGCATATCATGACGATGCACGATCATATCCACAGTGCCGTGCTCGAGCAGGAACTCACTGCGCTGGAAGCCTTCCGGCAGCGTTTCACGCACGGTTTGCTCAATAACCCGCGGGCCAGCAAAACCAATCAAAGCGTTGGGTTCAGCGATATTTAGATCGCCCAACATCGCTAGCGACGCGGAGACACCACCAAACACTGGATCCGTCAGAACGGAGATGTAAGGCACGCCTGATTGTTTGAGCTTTTCAAGTGCTGCTGACGTCTTAGCCATTTGCATCAGTGAAAACAGCGCTTCCTGCATCCGCGCCCCGCCAGAAGCAGCAAAGCAAATCAGAGGAAGTCGCTCTTCAAGAGCAACGGTCGCCGCGCGAACAAACTTCTCGCCCACCACTGCTCCCATTGAGCCGCCCATAAAGGTGAATTCAAAGGCAACAGCAACAACAGGAAGTCCGTCTAGCTCACCACGCATAGCGACCAGTGCATCTTTCTCACCGGTTTCTTTTTGGGCAGCCGCTAAACGGTCTTTGTATTTTTTAGAGTCGCGGAATTTCAAGCGATCGTTAGGCTCAATTTCAGCCGCGACCTCTTGTCGACCCTGTTTATCCAAAAACCAGTCCAAACGTTTACGCGCGGTCAACCGTAAATGGTGATCGCACTTGGGACATACGCTGTGGTGCTTCTCAAGCTCAGGGAGATAGAGAACCGCTTCGCACTTGGGACATTTACGCCAGAGGCCATCGGGCACGCTGGCGCGACGGTCTTTACGCTGGATACGCCCCATGGAGGGCACAATCTTGTCTAACCAGCTCATATCAAAAAGTTTCCGTATACGTCAATGCTTAGCAACGCCAAGCTTGATGAGTGTCGTCAATCAAAATTCAGTGTAGGCGATGAGGGAATGCGCTTAGGCATCCATCGCGGTGCGCATTTCGCCCAACACGCTTTTAAGCTGACCAGCAATGGTTTCAGGTGCGTCAACGCTTTCTGCAATGCGGTTCACTAGCGCACTGCCAACAATCACCCCATCAGCGACTTTCGCTACTTCAGCGGCCGTCACACCATCACGGATACCGAAGCCAACACACAGTGGCAAGTCGGTCATTTCACGCAAAGGCGCGAGGTGCTCAGCCACATCGTCAGCGTTGAGTGTAGCAGCACCGGTAACGCCCTTAAGCGAAACATAATAGAGATAGCCCTCACCGTGAGCACATATTGTAGCGGCACGAGCATTGGAAGTGGTAGGCGCAACCAAGAAAATCGCTGCTAGATCGCGCGCTTTTAATAGCGGGCCGAACTCGTCAGCCTCTTCAGGCGGCATATCTACTACCAGCACGCCATCAACGCCAACGCTTGCCGCTTTATCAGCAAACGTTTCATAGCCAATCCGCTCTATCGGATTGAGATATCCCATCAATACGATAGGTGTTTTAGCATCCACTTGACGGAACTCAGCGACCATATCCAGCAGATCAACTAAGCGAGTGCCCTGCTTAAGCGCCCGCTCACAGGCTTTTTGAATCACCGGGCCGTCAGCCATTGGATCTGAAAACGGCACGCCAAGCTCAATAATATCAGCGCCCGCTTCTACCAGGGCATGCATAAAGCCCACGGTGTACTGAGGCGCAGGATCACCGGCGGTAATGTACGGGATCAAGGCCTTACGACCCTGCTCTTTTAATTCGGAAAAACGTTGGTCAATACGGTTCATGCTAGCCCTTAAAACTCAATGCCATCGATGTTCGCAACGGTCATGATATCTTTATCACCACGACCAGAAAGGTTGACCACGATATGCTGGTCAGGGCGCATGGTCGGGGCCAGCACCTTCGCATGGGCAAGCGCATGGGCAGATTCCAACGCTGGCATAATCCCTTCCATGTGCGTCAGCTCACGGAACGCTTCCAGCACTTCTTTATCGTTTGCCGCTACGTAGTTAACTCGGCCAACATCTTTCCATAGCGCGTGTTCAGGGCCAACACCTGGGTAGTCGAGCCCAGCAGAAATCGAGTGTGTGTCCGATACCTGCCCCGCTTCGTCAGACATCAAGTAAGTGCGGTTGCCGTGCAAAACACCACGTGGCGCGTTCGTCGAAAGCGGCGCGGCATGCCGGCCTGTTTCGATACCATCGCCACCAGCTTCGACACCGTACATAGCCACCGCATCATCTTCGACGAAGGGATAAAATAGGCCCAAGGCGTTAGAACCACCGCCTACACAGGCAATCAGCGCATCCGGCAGACGCCCAATTTGCGCTAATGACTGTTGGCGCGCTTCACGTCCCACTACCGAATTGAAATCACGCACCAGCTGCGGATAAGGATGCGGACCAGCCACGGTACCAATGATGTAGAACGTGTTATCAACGTTGGTGACCCAGTCACGCAATGCTTCATTCATCGCGTCTTTAAGCGTACGAGTGCCTGATTCCACAGGAATTACCCGCGCACCCAACAGGCGCATACGATAAACGTTCAATTTCTGACGCTGAACGTCTGCCGCCCCCATATAAACGTCACATTCCAGGCCTAAGCGAGCTGCCACTGTCGCCGTGGCAACACCGTGCTGGCCCGCACCGGTTTCAGCAATAACCCTGGGCTTGCCGGTTTTTTTGGCTAACAGCGCTTGGCCAATAGTGTTATTAACCTTGTGGGCACCCGTGTGGTTCAAGTCTTCACGCTTCAACCAAATTTGCGCGCCCCCTAGAGACTGTGACCATCGTTCAGCATGGTAAAGCGGCGATGGACGCCCTACATAATGGGCAAGATCACGGTCAAACTCAGCCTGGAAAGCGGGATCATCACGCAAACTCAGGTAGGTCTGCTCTAACTCTTCCAGGGCAAAGCTCAGGGTTTCCGACACAAACCGGCCGCCGTAGGGGCCAAAATGACCACGGGCATCCGGCATTCGGGTCAGGTCGCTGAACTTGGTTTCAGTCGCTGAGACAGTCACAGGCATACCTCACAAGATCGCCAGAACAGGCAAACAATAAATGAACTAACAATGAGGCGTAGTTGCCCGCAGGGCACGCTACGCAATGAGCTTATTGGGCGCTGGCTAACGCCACATTTTGAACAAAAGATGCCATTAACTCGGCATCTTTTATGCCGTGGGACATTTCTATACCACCAGAAACATCAACCGCATAAGGCACTACTTGGTTAACCGCAAAAGCCACATTATCAACCGATAACCCACCAGCCAGGATAACAGGTTTTTCTAAGGTTGCGGGAATTCTAGACCAATCAAAGGTCTCTCCGGTTCCTCCTGGGATGCCAGGACGATAGGCATCTAACAGCAACGCTTGGGCGTGTGAATAGTCAGCTGCCGCTTGATGCAGGTCGATATCATCACGCATGCGCAGTGCTTTAATCCAAGGCCGCCCGAACTGCTGGCAGAACGAGGCTGGCTCATCACCATGAAACTGGATTAAATCCAAATAAGGTAAACACCGCTCAATGAATTCAACGGGCTGGTTAACAAATAACCCTACCCGCGTCACAAACGCAGGTACTCGCACTGCCAGCTCTTCAAGCAACTCCGGCGTTATGCTTCGAGCGCTCTTAGGCCACATTACAAAGCCCAGCGCGTCCACACCAAGCGATGCTGCCAGCGCCACATCCTCATGGCGGGTTAAGCCACAGAACTTGATTCGCGTGCGGGCTAAATATGCGCTCATGACGACACCCCCTGCTGATCTAAAGGCTCCTGCTTCTTAAATGTTAGCTTGCGCCTAGCAGCAATACGGGGATTATCAGGCAGCTCACGCTCACCGGTCCACTCGCCGGTAAATGCAAGCAGGTTAGGACCTAGCGGCTCTTTGGGCAGATCAAATCGCTCATCATAGAGTGAGTCTACGAAATGAAGGCCACAAGCCGGTGCGGTGACATCGCCTTTACGGCGATTCTTAAGCGCCAGCAAGCGTTCAATATGCCCCTCATCCTGGGAACCGCGCCCTACGCTGACCAATGCCCCCGCAATATTGCGAATCATATGATGCAAAAAAGCATTGCCCTGAATATCAATGACCACTATCGGCCCATAGCGTTTCACTTCTACAAAGTGCATTTGCCGCCAAGGCGTTTTGGACTGGCAGGCCGCCGCCCGAAAGCTACTAAAGTCATGCTCGCCCACCAAGGCCTGCGCCGCTCGATGCATAGCATCGGCATCTAGCGGGTCTCGGCACCAAGTTACGTTGTGGCGTTCTAGCACCGGGCGGCTAATTTGATTCAATAAAATATAACGATAGCGACGCCCAAGCGCGCCTAGACGGGAATGGAAGTCGTCGGACACTGGCTTTACCCAGCGCACAGCGACGTCTCTGGGAAGATTGGTATTGCTGCCAAAAATCCAGGCTTTTTCAGAACGCTGAACAGGCGGGTCAAAATGGATGACTTGCCGCGTGGCATGCACACCAGAATCGGTTCGACCACTGGCATGAATACGCACTGGCGCACTGGCCACTTTCTCCAGGGCATCTTCCACCGCTTGCTGAACAGATGCTGCATGCTTCAAACGCTGAAAGCCGCAAAAGCGCGTACCATCATATTCAATGCCCATCGCTAGGCGCCCCACCAGGGGCTTTGTTTCGTCAAAATGGTAAAACAGCGTCATGAAGCCACGTCACATAGAAGATATTTAAGGTGTACCATTATCCCGACGTCGCGGCTCGAATGCCACCTCTTCGATTTCCCATTCATCCTCAGCAGCCTTTCGCTTTTGCTCTGCAGCTGCTTTAGCCACGTCACCCTCTTGTTCAGAAGAAACATAGTCCCATGTAAAATCTACCGTGGGCTGCATAGGAGTCTCTGCCGGCTGCTCTCGGGGCTCGATCGAAGGCGGCTCATAATCAATCGTACCGGCTCGCCGTCCCTCATCGCTCTGCGAGGGCACTTCGACTGGCTCAGGAGTGTCTAAAAAAGCGTTATCAAGCGCCAGTTCATCCTCATCCGTTTGGCCCGTTTCGTCTTGCTTCTCTTTCAGCGGCGTAAACAATTCAGATATCGGTTCTTCTTGCGCAATTTGCTCTGGTTCAGACTGCTCTGGTTCAAATTGCCTTGGTTCAACGTACTTTGTCTCAACCTGCTCCGGAACACTTCGCTCTGAGGTTTCGAGTGGTCCGTCGATAGGCTTGGTTTCAGCAACGGCATTAGGTCGTGGCGCGTCTGCAGGCGAGGCTAAGGGGACGTCTTCCCACTGCCGTTCACGACGCTTACGCGACCATACTAGCGCTCCTAACAAAAGCGCCAGGGCGATGCTAGCAAGCGGCCATTGATACGCAGAAATGCGATTAACGATCGTTTCAAAGCTACTCTTTGAGCGACTGGTGTTCGACGCCTCACTGGAGGCAGTACGCCCCCCTGCATTGCTTGCCGTCAGCGCGGCACTGCTCGCCAGCGCATCAGACATTTCAGTGGTTTGCTGAAGTTCACGCTGAGAAGCGTCTAATGCTTGAGTTAGCGAAGCCATCTCTTGACGCAGCGTGGCTAGCTCATCGCGCATTTGGTCGCGCTCATCCAGTAAGGCTTGCAGCCTAGCCTGGCTTTCTAATAGCTGCTCAGCTAACGCTTGCTCTTCGACGACGGCCTCATCAGCCTCAGACATTTCCTGAGATTGATTAGCGCCCTGATCGTCACTCACCATAGCGGGCCCACCAGTCGGCTCCTGGCTCGAATCATTTTGGTCTTCAGGTGTTTCTTGGGGTTCTTCAGCCACCTGCCGACTTACAGGCTGACGCATCGCCTGAATCGCCTGCGCGGCATTACTGGGCGTGCGTAAGGTTATCTGCTGACGACTGGGAACATTGAGCGTCTGCCCCGCACGGAGTTCATCCACATTGCCCGTAGGGAACGCACTGGGGTTGGCCTCTAAAAGCGCCATCATCATTTGTTGAATGGTAACGTCGGCTGGCTTCACCCTTGCGGCAACGCCCCCCAGAGTATCGCCACTTGCGACGTAGGCAATATCTCGTGCGGCTTTTGCAGTAGCGACAGGCGCTCGGCTAATCACTTCGGGCGTGCTAATGGCGTCAGCGGGACTGTCCATCGCGTACTCAGGCGGATCAAACAGCAGCGTTAAAGCGCGCGTCTGACGCCCTTCAGGCGAGGAAATGGTTAGCAGTAGATCCAACCACGGCTCATGAATTGCCTGGGAAGAGCGCAGCAGCAGACGATGCCCGTTAGGCTGCTCTTGAATCTGAACACTGACGCTTGCCGTGAGAGGCGTCCACTCTAAACCCAGCGCCCTAAACGCCGATTCGTTCGCCACGTCAACACGTAAGTCACTTAGCGCGAATCGCTCGCTTTCCTGAAGTGGCACTGTTGCTTCAAGCGGCGCATCTAACGGCGAATTTACCGTTGCTTGGCCCAACCCGAGAGCCAGCGCTAGCGGGCTAACGGTACTGAGCGATAGCCACAACAACTTTGCCAACTTTTTTCTCATTCACGCCCCGACTGCTTTTCGTTGTTAGTGCCACCCTCATACGAATGGATCAAGCATCAATGCCATGGAGTAAACCGTTTTTACCACACCTTGTCTATTACTACCTACCTGTCGCTAACTACCTGTCACTAGCTATGATCATCACCTGCATATTACAACTATAAAATCGTCTATTACTTGGCATCAACGGTACATTAAGAGCCAATGTGAGCATACAAAAACGGGAAGCTGCGAACAGCTTCCCGTTTATTTTCAACGTCTTTACCTAAAGTGTGGCGTGCTTACTGCTCGCGTAGAATTTTCAGCATACGCTTGAGCGGTTCGGCCGCACCCCACAACAACTGGTCACCAACACTGAATGCAGACAGATACTCGCCGCCCATATTAAGCTTGCGTAAGCGACCGACCGGAACTTGCAGCGTACCTGTCGCAGCGGCAGGCGTTAGCCCAGCAACAGTAGCGTCTTTGTCGTTCGGGATCAGTTGAACCCACTCATTATGCTTAGCGATGCGATCTTCGATCTCGTCAAGCGGCACGTCTTGCTTAAGCTTGATGGTGAACGCTTGGCTATGAGAACGCATAGCACCGATGCGCACGCAAAGACCATCGATGGGGATCGGGTTGTTTTCGAGACCTAAGATCTTGTTGGTCTCAACACTACCTTTCCACTCTTCGCGGCTTTGGCCATTATCAAGCTTGGTATCGATCCATGGCAGCAGGCTGCCCGCTAGCGGCGCACCGAAATTATCCGTGGGGAAGTCACCACTGCGCATAGCGGCAGTCACTTTACGGTCGATATCCAGAATCGCGCTAGAGGTATCTTTAAGCTCTTCGCCAACGCTATCGCGCAATTGACCCATCTGGTTCAACAGTTCGCGCATGTGCTTGGCGCCTGAACCGGAAGCTGCTTGGTACGTCATGGAGGTCATCCACTCAACCATGTCAGCTTCGAACAAGCCACCCAGCCCCATCAGCATCAAGCTGACCGTACAGTTACCGCCAACAAAGGTTTTAGCACCCTTCGCTAGCTGCGCATCAATCACCTTGCGGTTAACTGGATCCAGAACAATGGTCGCTTCATCTTCCATGCGCAGGGTACTGGCCGCATCGATCCAGTAGCCTTTCCAGCCCGCCTCACGCAGGTCTTTATAAACCGGCTTGGTGTAATCGCCACCTTGACAGGTAACCACCACGTCCAGTGCTTTCAACGCTTCAATATCAAACGCATCTTTCAGCGGAGGCACGTCCACGCCGATATCGGGGCCAGGCTGACCAACTTGGGAGGTGGTAAAAAATACCGGTTCAATACCGTTAAAATCACCATCTTCCTGCATGCGCTGCATCAGCACCGAGCCAACCATGCCACGCCATCCCACGAAACCGACTTTCAACATGTGAAGTCCTCCAACTAAGAATGAGAGCGATATTATACACAAATATTAGACACAACGTCGGCCACCCTAGGGTGGCCGACTGCTAATACCTTTCAGCGTCAGTTAGTTAGCACGCTTTATACGTAATTTAATTTTTTGCGAAGGCCGCCAATACCGCATCACCCATCTCATTGGTAGAGACACGGCGCGTCCCTTCTGAGGCAATGTCAGCAGTGCGCAAACCATCATCCAACACGCTGCCAACAGCAGCTTCAATGCGCTCAGCCATGGCGGTTTCATTTAATGAATAGCGCAACATCATCGCAACCGACAGCATCATCGCTAACGGGTTAGCAATATTCTGCCCAGCGATATCCGGCGCGCTACCGTGGCAAGGCTCGTACATGCCCTGCCCACTCTCGTTTAGCGACGCTGATGGCAACATGCCAATAGAGCCGGTAAGCATGGCAGCGGCATCGGAAAGAATATCGCCAAACATGTTGCCCGTCACTACCACATCAAACTGTTTCGGCGCGCGCACCAGCTGCATGGCGGCGTTATCCACGTACATATGGGAAAGCTCAACATCCGGGTACTCTGGTGCTAAACGCTCCATCACTTCACGCCACAGAATAGTGACTTCCAATACGTTGGCTTTATCTACCGAGCAGAGTTTTTTGCCGCGCTTCTGAGCCATTTCAAAGGCGACGCGACCAATACGCTCAATTTCGCTTTCAGAGTAGATGTAGGTGTTAAAACCCACCCGCTCGCCGTTGCGCTCTTCAATGCCACGTGGCTGGCCGAAATAAATGCCACCGGTGAGCTCGCGGACAATCATAATATCCAGCCCAGCCACTAACTCCGGCTTCAAGCTAGAAGCACTAGCCAACTGAGGATAAAGCATGGCCGGACGCAGGTTGCCGAACAAACCTAAGTTTTTCCGCAGACCTAGCAGGCCTTTTTCAGGACGTTTGGAAAGGTCTTCGAGCTTGTCCCACTTAGGACCACCAACAGCGCCCAGCAAAATAGCACTGGCTGCCTTGGCTTTTTCAAGAGTTTCAGCAGGCAGTGGCTCACCGTGAACATCGTAAGCAGAGCCTCCGACAAGGCCTTCTTCGACGTCGATATCCAAACCAGCTTCCTGGCAGGCCTTCAGCAAGCGAGCCGCCTGAGCCGCAATTTCGGGGCCAATACCGTCACCCGGCAGCAGTAATACCTTATGAGTCATGCAGTTTCCTTAGCATTTCAAACGTTAAAGGTGAATTAACACTTACGCAGGCTGACGGAACAACCACGGACGCTGCTGGCGGTGTTTTTCTTCAAACGCGCGAATTGCGTCTTCGTCCTGCAGAGTAATACCAATATCGTCCAAGCCGTTCAGCAGGCAGTGCTTACGGAACGCATCCACCTCAAATTCGAGAATTTCGCCACCAGGTGTAATAACCCGCTGGTTTTCTAAATCTACGTCTAATTGATAGCCTTCACTGTTTTCCACTTCCGCGAACAGGCGGTCAACGACGCCTTCTTCCAAGGCAATCAGCAAGATGCCGTTTTTGAAAGCGTTGTTGTAGAAAATATCGGCAAAACTTGGCGCAATCACCGCTTTGAAACCAAAATCTTCCAGTGCCCACGGGGCGTGCTCGCGGGAACTACCACAGCCAAAGTTGCGGCGCGCCAGTAACACTTCAGCGCCTTGGTACCGCGGTTGGTTCAAGACAAAATCTGGGTTCAGCGGACGCTGCGAACAGTCTTGTCCCGGCTGGCCTTCATCCAGGTAGCGCAGTTCATCAAACAGGTTAACGCCAAAGCCGGTGCGCTTGATCGACTTCAAAAACTGCTTCGGAATAATCAGATCGGTATCGACATTAGCACGGTCAAGCGGCGCTACGATTCCTTCTAAACGTTCAAACTTTTTCATGGCTTAGGCCTCCTGCGCGTGGCTAGTGTCGTTAGCGGGTAAAGTACGTACATCAACAAAGTGACCAGCAATCGCTGCCGCCGCAGCCATCGCAGGGCTCACCAGGTGTGTGCGACCACCGTAACCCTGCCGACCTTCAAAATTACGGTTAGACGTTGATGCACAGTGCTCACCAGCACCCAACTTGTCGGCATTCATTGCCAAACACATTGAACAACCCGGCTCGCGCCACTCAAAGCCTGCTTCAATAAAGATTTTATCCAAGCCCTCTGCTTCTGCCTGGCGTTTTACCAAGCCAGAGCCCGGCACCACCATAGCCAGCTTAATAGAGTCAGCGACTTTATTGCCTTTCGCTACCTTGGCCGCTTCGCGTAAATCTTCAATACGCGAGTTAGTACAGGAGCCAATAAATACTTTATCGAGCTTGATATCGGTAATTTTCTGGTTAGCCTGCAAGCCCATATATTCGAGGGCGCGCGCGTGGCTGCGCTGCACGGTGTCATCCAACGCGGCTTGGGGATCTGGCACTTGGCCAGAAATACCGGTGACCATTTCAGGACTGGTGCCCCAACTAACCTGAGGCTCGATCTCTTCAGCTTGCAGAGTAACTACTTTATCGAACTGCGCATCGGCATCGGAAACCAGATTACGCCAGTCCGCCACAGCCCCTTCCCACTGCTCGGCGGTGGGCGCAAACGGACGCTCGGCAAGGTAGTCAATCGTTGTATCATCGACGGCAATCAGGCCCACACGAGCACCAGCTTCAATCGCCATGTTGCATACGGTCATGCGACCTTCCATAGAGAGCGACTCAATCGCGCTGCCCGCAAACTCAATAGCATACCCTGTACCACCAGCGGTGCCGATCTTACCGATAATCGCCAACACCACGTCTTTAGCGGTCACGCCCAGGCCAAGCTCGCCTTCCACGCGCACCTGCATGTTCTTCATCTTTTGCGCCAGCAAACACTGGGTCGCCATGACATGTTCAACTTCCGAGGTGCCGATACCATGGGCCAAGGCCCCAAACGCACCGTGGGTAGCGGTGTGGGAGTCGCCACACACCACGGTCATACCGGGTAACGTTGCGCCCTGCTCTGGGCCTACCACGTGCACGATACCCTGGCGCGGGTCGTTGATTTTGAACTCTTCAATGCCGTATTCAAGGCAGTTATCGTCCAGGGTTTGCACCTGAATTAACGATACCGGGTCTTTAATACCGCTATTGCCTTCAGCACGCTCTTTTACCGTCGTGGGCACGTTGTGATCAGGCGTTGCCAAGTTGGCATCTAAACGCCAGGGCTTACGATTAGCCAAGCGCAGGCCTTCAAACGCCTGGGGCGAAGTGACTTCGTGAAGCAACTGACGGTCGATGTAAATCAACGCCGTGCCGTCGTCGCGCTGTTTCACCAAGTGCTGATTCCAGAGTTTGTCGTAAAGCGTTTGACCTGACATGTTGCTCTCCTGGGCATTGCCCTGCTAGTTCGGTATGCCAGCCTCTACGTGCTGCTTATATGTCTATGCAGGCAGTGTCACGCGAGTCGCGCATAAAAGCAATTCATGTTATTCATAGATTAGATTCCAAATTGGAATACTTATTCAGCAGCATCTATCTAGAAATGCCTATCTAGAAATACCTGTTCAGGGAGTCGCAAGTGGATACTCAAAGCCTGCAAGCATTTCTGGCCGTTGCCGAAACCCAGAGCTTTTCCCGCGCAGCAGAACAGCTGTATTTAACACAGCCAGCGGTAAGCAAACGCATCGCCACTCTGGAAGACCAACTTGGCACCCGGTTGTTTGACCGCATCGGGCGGCGGATTGCGCTGACCGAAGCGGGCAATGTGTTGCTTCCTAAAGCACAGCACATACTGTTTACCGTGGAAGATAGCCGCCGCGCACTCGCCAACCTTTCCGGCCAAGTAGGCGGTAAGCTTACGCTCGCCACCAGTCACCACATCGGTCTGCACCGACTGCCACCGCTTTTAAAGCAGTACACTCATCGCCACCCGGAAGTAGCGTTAGACCTGCACTTTCTAGACTCAGAGCTAGCCTACCAAGGGGTGATGGACGGCACGCTGGAGATGGCAATCGTCACTCTCGCCCCCCATCCCGTCGAACAACTGCACGTGGTCGAGCTATGGCGCGACCGGCTGTGTTTTGTCTGCGCCACCGACCACCCACTGGCTCAGCGTATCCGCCACACCAGCAGCCCGCTCAGCTTGGCTGAATTATGTGAATTCAATTGCGTGCTGCCAGGGGCAAAAACCTTTACCCGCACCTTAATTGGCCAACGTTTTGCCGAAGCGGGCATGCAACTTCCTGTCAGCATGGCGACAAACTATTTAGAAACGCTGAAAATGATGTGTAGCGTGGGCCTTGGCTGGAGCCTGCTACCTGAAAGCATGATCGATAGGGAACTGATTGAACTTAACGTAGACACCGCCCCCATCCAGCGCCCACTGGGTTATCTCGTCCACACCAACCGTACGCTTTCCAATGCCGCTAAAAAAATGATTGAAGAACTGGAAGGCGCGTGACCTTTAGCAAAAAAAACCGCCATGACAGACACATGGCGGATCAAGAAGAGTGAGTCAATTAAGAGCCTGATCAGACCGTCAAGCTCAGCGGCATTCTCTTAAGCCTCAAGGCGCTTGCCTTCCAGATTTTGACAAAGCGCCGCCAGCCTATCGACCGCCTGCATCAGCACCTCATCCGGCACCGTCAGCGCTAGCCGAATTAAGTGGGTAGCGCTATCGCCGAAAGAGACGCCCGGCATTACCGCCACGCCCTGCTCTTCGAGCAGACGCCAAGCGAAGGCCTCACCGTCCAAGCCTGTCTTGGAAACATCAATCATCAGGAACATACCGCCCTGAGGCAGGCTTGACGACAGCAGTGGTAATCCATTAATGGCTTCGTGCAGAAGCTTTGCACGCCGTCCCAGAGCATCCCGCAAGCGGTCAGCGGTATCGAAATGCTGACGCAGGGCAACTTCGGTCATGTCAGCGATAAACGGCTGGTTACCAAACAGCATGGTCTCCGAGATCGGCAGTAACCGCCGGGAGAACTCCACCGGGCCGATAGACCAACCACTGCGGAAACCGGTGGCAGCATGACTCTTGGAGATTGAGGACACCACGATAGTACGCTCACGCAACGCTTCGATTTCCAGCGGCGAGACGAAATCGCCATCAAAGATCAGTGCCTCATAAACTTCATCGCAGAGAATCCACAGATCATGCTCAATGCATAGCTGGCCCAACTGCTCCAGGGTCTCGCGATCAAGCACCGCACCGGTGGGGTTATGCGGTGTATTGAGCATCAGCACCCGACTTTCGGGGGTGATAGCGGCAGCGAGGTCTTCGGGCTGCATGATGAAGCCATGCTCCATGCGCAGTGGCACTGGCTGCAAATGCGCGCCCGCGGCGCGAATCACCCCTTCGTAAGTGGCATAGTAGGGGTCGCCAGTGATCACTCCTTCACCTTCACCGGCCAACGCCAGAATCACCGCGAATAGCGCGGTTTGGGTACCCGGGAAGCACAGTACATTCTCTTCGCCGATATCAGGGAAGCGAGGGGCATAGGTGTCAATCAATGCATCCACCAAGCCCGGCTCACCTCGACCGTTAGAATAGCGAGTTCGCCCAGCCCGCAAGGCATCGATGCAGTGCTCAACCAAGGCGGGGTCGGTGGTGATATCCGGTTCACCGATACTCAATTCAATAAGCGCTTCACCCTTTGCTTGGCGCGCTCTGGCGGCATTGTGAACCGCCCATTTGTCGCTGCCTAAATCGTAAAGGCGATCGGTAATCGCTGCGTAGCGCATTAGACGTTTCCTATCGTGTTGCGGGTTGAGAAGACAATGAGTCGACAGAGACATGCTGCATCAGGGTGTTACTAGGTAGCGCGAGGATTCCCTCTGCGGCACTCAGCGCGATCTTTGGCAGTAGCGCAGTATCATAAAGGCCGTGCCCCAGCCCTCCTTCCATCCACAAACCATCAATAAGCGCATTCAGCGCGATAGCGTAGTGCTGGCAAGTGACGGGGTCTGCCGGACGCTGCAGTGCCAATAGCAGCGGATGAATCAGTGTTTCCAAGAGAACCAGAAACTCACGGTAGCTTTCGCGATGAATATCAGCGTATTCGGGCTCGGTTCGTACGCGGCCGATAAACGTCGCCCACAGCGCCACCTTGCGGGGAGACAGGTTAGGCGACGTGACATTGGCGACAATAAAGCGTGCCAAACGCTGCTCGGGCGCCTCTCCGGCCTTCTCGGCAGACTCCTCTGCCTCACTGGTCAGCTGCCCGATCAGATAACCGTAAGCGGCACTCACCATGGCATCCTTAGAGCCGAAATAGTGGCGGGTAAGACCTGCTGTCACACCGGCACGCTCAGCCACGCGTCGTGCACTGGCTCCGCTCATGCCATGCTCAGCGACACAGTCTAAGGTGGCCTCGAGCAAACTGCGGCGCCGCGCGTCCATTGACCAACGTTGAAATGATTTCCTGCTCATAATTCCCATCGTTTCCGGTAAGATGCCGCCTTCTCGGCGTTTTCACGTCAAACAGACAGGTTCACTTAGGCTGTTTGACCTAGGCGCCGCCAGATAAATTAAGCCGCCTAATAGCGTCTGATTTCACTGCAACATCTGACCTTAAGGCCAGCGAACACCACATTAGGTTAGTCGTTCGTTTAATGTTGATGCTTTGAATCTCGCCGTACTTGGCTTACAGTTATACTGTCGTATAACAAGGAACTAATTGCAAGCGCCTGCTAAATGAAGACGTTTCCCCTCCGGGAGGCAGATGGGCGCCCCCAGAGACGAGACAATCAATGGCAAACGTACCTGCAATAGAGATCCGTGATCTTCACAAACAATTTGGCTCTCTCGAGGTCCTCAAGGGCATCTCCCTGACCGCACGCCAGGGCGATATCGTCGCCATCATTGGTGGGTCAGGCTCGGGAAAGTCCACACTACTTCGCTGCATTAATCTGCTGGAGCGCCCTACCTCGGGCGAGATAGCGATCCAGGGCGAACCCTATCGCATGAAGAGCGCCCGCCATGGCGGTCTTGAAATCGCAGACCGTCGCCAGGTTCAGCGTATTCGCGCTCACCTCGGCATGGTTTTCCAGAACTTCAACCTGTGGCCACACCGTACGGTTCTGGAAAACGTGATCGAGGTGCCTATTCATGTGTTGGGCATGAAACGCGACGAGGCCATTCATCGCGCTGAGGAACTACTCAACCGAGTGGGTCTTGGCAGTAAGAAGGACATATCCCCAGCCGTTATGTCTGGCGGGCAACAGCAGCGCGCTGCGATTGCCCGAGTGTTGGCCGTCGATCCCCTGGCCATGCTATTCGATGAGCCCACATCGGCACTCGACCCTGAGTTGGTCGGCGAAGTGTTATCCGTGATTCGTGATCTAGCGGCCGAACAGCGCACCATGCTGCTAGTGACCCATGAGATGGCGTTTGCGCGTGACGTGGCCACACATGTGGTGTTCCTCCGAGAAGGCATGATCGAAGAGCAGGGCCCTCCTGAGCAGATTTTTGGTGACCCGCGCTCGCCACATTTAAAGCAATTCATCGGCTCAGTGGCCTAATCACTATCACCTTTTTCACATCGACAGATCTGAAACTACGTAACCACACAACATCGAAAACGAATGAGGTAATTCCTATGTTCAAAACGTTCACCGCTACCGCTGGCCTTATTGGCCTGAGCATTTTCGCCGCCCCCGTATTAGCAGATAGCTACAAAATCGGACTATCCGCTGAGCCTTACCCACCCTTCTATTCGCCGGATGCCAGCGGCAACTGGTCGGGCTGGGAAATCGATTTCATCGAGGAACTGTGTGTTCGCCTGGATGCTGAGTGCGAGATCAGCCCAGTGGCCTGGGAAGGTATCATTCCGGCCCTGAAAACCGGCAAAATCGACATGATCATCGGTTCAATGTCGATCACCCCAGAGCGCGCTGAACAAATCTCCTTCTCGAATAAGTACTACTCCAGCCCCACCGGCATCGTGGCACGTAAATCCACTGACATAGACCCCACCCCCGAAAGCCTGGAAGGCGCCTACTTGGGCATTCAGTCCGGTACCAACCAAGAGCAATATGCGCGCAAACATTATGCGGATAGCGCCAACCTGAATGTCTATCAAACTCTTAATGAAGAGCTTCAGGATCTGGTCGCTGGCCGTATTGACGCTATCGTCGCCGACTCCTTGGCGGTGCAGACCTTTATCAACTCAGAGACCGGCCAATCCTGCTGCGAATACCGCGGCGAGGTGGCAAGCGATCCTGAACTCATGAGCGAGGGCATGGGGGTAGGCCTTCGCCAGAGTGATACCGAACTGCGCGAACGCGTCAATACAGCCATTGACGCGATGCGCGCCGACGGCACCTACGAAGAAATTAGCGCCCCTTACTTCGACTTTGATATCTACGGCAGCTAATCCCCACCAGCGAAGGCCGCGCACCCAGGCGGCCTTCGCTTTCCATTCTCATAAGGACAACCGCCACTATGACGACTGTCTTCGACTTAAGCTTGCTGGCCTATGAGCCTCCCGGCTGGGGCAAGGTGCTGCTCGTCGGGTTCCTACGCTCGATCCAGCTGGCAGCGGGTGGCTACTTGCTGGGCATCCTAATCGGCATCGCAGGCGCCGCTGGCAAACTGTACGGCAACAAGGTCGTCCGCGACCTGTTTGAAATCTACACCATGGTCATTCGTGCCGTACCCGAACTGGTGCTGATGCTGCTGTTTTACTACGTCGGCACCGATCTTTTGAGCCGTGCTTCAACCGCGATGGGGTTTGGCAGCGTCGATATCGACGGCCTGACTGCCGGGATTCTGGTAATAGGCCTAGTACAGGGCGGCTACGCGACCGAAGTTTTTCGCGGAGCCATTCTCGCCGTTCCCCGCGGGCAGACCGAGGCCGCCCAAGCCTTTGGCATGTCGCCCGGCAAAGTGTTGCGCCGAGTCACTCTGCCAGCAATGACGCCACATGCCCTTCCCGGCATGGCGAATCTGTGGATGATCGCCACCAAGGATACCGCCCTGCTGGCCGTCATCGGCTTCAGCGAGCTAACGCTGGTCACTCGGCAGGCTGCTGGTGCTACGCAGCATTACATTATGTTCTTTTTGGCTGCGGGCGTGCTGTATCTGGCGCTAACGCTGGTATCAAACTTAGCCTTGCGCCGCTTCGAACGCTACGCACGGCGTGGCCTTGTCTCCACACGCTGAACTCAAGGAATGCCTGTGTCTGACCCTCATACTCTAGCGTCGCTCACCCGACCCTCGCGAACGCCCACACTAACCAAGTTGTCTGGCCTACTCGAGCCTCATCGCATTATCCTTCTTGTGATATTCATCGTCGGCCTAGTGGCTGCGATTCAATTGATGGACTGGAGCTGGCTACCCCGCTACTTGCCCAAGCTCTGGGAAGGCCTGCAGATGACCTTGATCATGCTGGTATCCAGCGTGGTGGTAGGCTTTCTGATCGCACTGCCGTTAGGGCTTGCGCAAGTCAAAGGAGCGTGGCCACTGCGATGGTTGGCCACCGGCTTCTGTACCGTCATTCGCGGCACACCACTGCTACTGCAACTGTGGCTATTCTATTTCGGGTTGGGTGCGCTGTTCGGCCAGTTTCCAGAAATCCGCGAATCCTGGGCATGGGATTATCTGCGCCAAGCCTGGCCCTATGGCTTCATTGCCCTCACCGTGTCATTTGCCGCCTATCAGGGTGAAGTGATGCGCGGTGCCTTTGCCGGTGTGCCCCATGGCGAACTGGAAGCCGCCAAGGCTTTCGGCATGTCGCGGCGTAAGGTATTTAGCCGCGTCTGGTTTCCACGTGCCGTTCACCGGGCTCTACCGACACTAACGGGCGAGATCATCCTGCAACTGAAATCCACACCGCTGGTTGCTACCATCACCGTAATGGACCTGTATGCCGTTATCACCCAGGTACGCCAGACCACGTACCTGACCTACGAACCGTTACTGTTCCTGGTCGCTGTCTACCTCTGCCTGAGCGGCATCTTGGTCGTTGGGCTGCGCTGGCTGGAAAACCGCGTACCGCATTAACGGCCGTTGGCCTGTGCGAACATCACGCGTATCAACGCTAATTCAGGACGTGACACAGCCAAAAAGGGGTGGCCCAGTGGCCACCCCTCTTTCTAGTGCTGATTCTAGTCCTGATACTGACAATCGCGCTGCTTTAGCCTTTATAGCCAGGGTCCAGCGCTTCAAGCGTGCGCAGGTGCGCGGCCCACTCGAGTTCAAGGTCGCCATCTTCATGAATGGTCTGGTCGTACTGACGCGCCACATGACGCGCCACCTCTTCTGGCACCAGCCGTAAAGGCTGGCCAGTAGATTGCACGGCTACCTGTAGCTCACAGGCGCGTTCAAGGTAGAACATATTGTTGAACATCTCTGCAGCCGAGGCGCCGGTCGTCAACAAACCATGATTACGCAGCACCAGCGCCGGATTATCACCGAGGCTAGCCACGATGCGCTCGCGCTCGGCCAGGTTCAGGGCAATACCTTCATACTCATGGTAAGACACACGTTCGTGAAACTGCAGCGCAATCTGGTTAAGCCGTGTTTCAAGACCTGACTCCAGCGATGAGACCGCCACCCCAGCGCAGGTGTGAGTGTGCATCACCCAGGCCGCATTATGGCTGGCAGCATGAATCGCGGAATGGATGGTAAAACCCGCCGGATTCACTTGCTCTGGGCTGTCATCAATTTTATGACCATCAACGTCAATCTTGACCAGCGAAGAAGCCGTAATCTCTTCCCAACGCCAGCCATAAGGGTTAATCAGAAAATGTCCCTTTTCGCCAGGCACCCGCGCGGTGATATGGGTGTAGATCAGATCCGTCATGCGATAGTGGGCAGCCAGACGATAACAGGCGGCCAGCGCGATGCGGGTTTCCCGTTCGGCGTCACTCATCGTGGTGCGTTGAGACTGATCGAGACTCATCAGATGCTCCTTTGCAGCAAATTGGTTGTCGTGCAACGTGGTTAATGTTCGCCTCAGTAGCCCCGCGCCCGATCGACACCCATGGCAAGCGGCTGACCATCGCGAAGGGCACGGGCAGTGTCAATCACCTGCCCTGCAACCACCTCTGGCAACGAATCACTGGCAATGTGTGGTGTGATGCGCAGGCACTCATGCTGCCAGAAGGGATGATCCGCGGGCAGCGGCTCTTCACGGAACACATCCAAGCTCGCCCCGCCCAAATAGCCCTGCTCTAGCGCCGGAATGAGATCATCCTCGACCAAGTGCTCTCCCCGACCGATCTGCACCAGCCAAGCCCCCTTGGCGAGCTTCGCGAACAGCGCTTTGTTAAGCACATTCTCAGTGGAGGCCGTCAGCGGCAGCACATTGATCAGATAATCGGCGCCATCTGCCGCCGCCATGACAGCCCCATCACCTGTCAAATAAGTCACACTCTCAACCGGTGCCTCTGGCTCACTGCGGCAGGCCACGTGCACGGAAAAGCCGAGCGCGGCCAACGCTTTAACCACGGCGCGGCCCATAGTGCCGTGCCCCAGTACCGCCACCTTCCTTGATGCTGGCGCGCGCATCGCCAACGGCGCCCAATGCGCCTTGGCTGCATTTTGTTCCAGGGTGGTGAACTCGCGCTCGCGATGAAGTACCTCATGCGCTGCAAAGCCCGCCATCAAGTCAGCCTGATGAGGGTCCCGCACCCGAGCGATATGTACTTCATCGCTCAGGCCAGGATGCGCCAGCAGAGCATCAACACCAGCCCCGATAGACATCGCCAGTTCAAGATTAGGATAGCTCTCGAAAGCCTGATCGTTGGGCAACCAGCAGATCGCAAAACGCACATCTTCGGGGGTATCAATCTCGTTAGGATGGCGCAGTACGACATCGCTCGCTTCATCGCGCAAGGCGTTGCCATAAATAGCATCAAGGTCGAGCGAATCACTTAGATAGACGCCTAGAATCGAGTTCGCGTTGGTCATGCAGCTTCCTTCGTTTCACATTCGAGATTAACAGTGACTGCAAAACAGCCTCTTGTTACTCAAATGTATAACAAATCGCATTGCGATGCCATGGGATGGCCCATCATCAACCAACCATAACTCTCTATCCAGCGCATAACACCCACGTAGCACGTGTGACGAGGAACGAGCCTTCGAGGCACCCGCGAGCAGTGACTGAGCAACCACTCACCGGTACTTTCGAAATTATTATGTTAATCGAAACTCTAAAACTTCATCGCCGTTCTCTAATACCGCACCTGTAGGCAACCACCCCAACCGACGGTAAAACCCATGGGCGCGAACGCTCGCGTTGCTATCGGCGGCTAACCAAATCGAATTTGCACCGTTGCGCTGGAGTTGATCGACCACGTTACTGAGTAACTTTTTACCAACCCCCTGACCTTCGAAATCAGGCAACACCGCGAGCACCAATATTTCTCCCGTCGCCATATCACCTGTGCAAAACCCAACGATGCTCTCTTGGCTTACACACACCCAGCCATAAAGCCCCCCCGCATCAAGTCCCTCAACAACTGCTGCATGGGTGATCCCCATTTGCGCCAATTGCTGTTTGGAAATCGGGTTCTCTCGGGTTTTACCACGAACCTCAAAAAGTGCGCTCACATCGTCAATTTGTGTTTTTCTATAATGCAGTGCCATCAGCAAACACTCCTTGTTGCTCAACAACTTTCAAACTCGAACATGCCCATACGTGCGCGACAAAAACGCCTCCAATGTTGAAAGCATGCTTTGAATACCATCAAGGCGATAAGTAGCGCGTGGTAACGAGTGGCGAGGAACGAACCTTCGAGGCACCCGCGAGCAGTGCCTAGGCAATTACAAAGAGCTACTCGTCTCAATAGACTCTATGATCACACTTCCCAATTCAGCTATTGCGCTATTTCGTTCTTCAAATGATGCATCAGTTTCGGTGATATAAAATGCCACGATGGTAGGCTCGCGCTCTGGCGGCCATATAACGGCGGTAATAGATCTTGAACCAAAACCACCGGCTCCCGTCCGATCTCCAATCACCCACTCATCAGGCATATGTGACCTAAACAAGCCATCAGCCACTTCATTATTAACCAACCATTCACGCAGTTGGTTTTTCGACTGAGGTGATAGCGCGTTTCCCACTACTAGCTTCTCAAGGTTACTAACCATGGCATTGGGTGTTGAAGTATCACGTTCATCATGTGGGGTAGCCTCGTTTAACTCTGTCTCCCAACGATCCAAGCGCGTGACACTATCACCCAGCTCTCTAACAAACTCCGTCACGGCTTGCGGTCCACCAATCGCCTGTAAAATTAGGTTAGCCGCCGTATTATCGCTAGTTGTCATCGTCGCTTCGCAGAGCTCAAAAAGCGATATCTCCCGATTATCCGCATACGCTTCAGTAACGGGTGAATAAGTGACAATGTCAGAAGCAGATACCTTCACTCGTCTTTCGAGTTGCTCATTTCCTTCATCCACACGCTGCAGCAGCGATGCACATGCTAAGGTTTTAAAGGTGCTGGACATGGCGAACAGCTGGTCTGCGTTGTATTCCCAACGCTGCCCAGTTTCCAAGTTATAGGCTGCAAAACCAACACGCGCGTCCAACTGTCTCTCGATACGATCAACCTCTGTAAGCAAATTATCATCCTGAGCCATCAACACAGAAGGAACCGCTATTAAGAAAATCGACATAACCCAGCGCGAAACTCGTTGTTTGCAATCCACCTTCATCATCCTTTTAAAATCATAAAATTTATAACGAGGGGTAAATCGATCACCTCGTCTGTCTATATGGCCTATGGAGCGCTCTCCAAGGCCTCTAGGATAAACCCCGCTTTGGCAGCCGTATATGCTTCCCTGTCTGACTTAAATTCTGCCGCCCACAACCGCTTATTCTTCTCATACCGTTGGGCTAGTTGGGTATTGGCAAGCAGTATGTTCCGAAATGCCAAGCGCTGATCCCATTCGTGACTACCGTAGACCATGAGGTGTAGGTGATGTGTTCTGCGCCCCTCAGTCCACCGCATAAGCCAACGCCGCTCAACTAACGAAGCGTTGAACGCCATCGATGTTGCATAGCCTGCACGGCACAACGGCTCCATTAATTTGTCAGCACGTGATATCGAATCCACGCCAGCCAATATATCGATAACCGGCTTGGCAGAAAGCCCCGGTACGGCAGTACTCCCAACGTGTTCGATGGCCAAAAAATCACCTGAAAACAAATCAAAGAGACGCTCTCGCTCCTCCTCGAACATTCGTTGCCAGCTGGCATCATATGGGAAGATTACCACCTCCTCATTAATCGCTCTTTCTAGGGATTCCGCTTCATCCATCGTCACTATCCCTTGCACCATCAATCTGATCAAAAATCACCATTGCCATATACTCCCGTCTGGTCACTGTGGCGCCGAACCAGCCCTACCAAGGCTCCTGCATTGGCACTTAGTGCCTTAAATACGGAAGAGCAAGTGTTTTTTGTTCAGGCTATCCAAAGCCGAGCTGTGAAATTTGCAGCAGCTCAACGTCATAGAGCTTTCTCTTGGCTGGCACAGCCACATTGTTAAAAGTCGGGGTGTTGTTGGTAATAGGGCGAACGTTTGACAAGCACCAAGCCAAATAACCTGGCTCCCAGCCATTTGAGCAAGCCGCTTTGACTTCAGAAGGCTGCCATTCATGTATCTCTTCAACATCCACAATTGCAACAGCCCAGCCATCAGGGTCAACGGGGTTATCAGCAGATAAGAAGTGAGAATTTTCTACAATCAAAAGATCACGGATAGGTAAAGATTCCGGGCGCCACGAGCGAACCTCCAGCGTCTTTTTCCCTGAAGCTATATTGGAGCCATGTGGGCTTACTATTGAAAGTGCAAGCATAGACCACCCTTCTTTAGAAAAAATTAAAAACTCGAATTGAAATCAACAATAAAAATAAAAAACGCTGCAGTTTAAAACTCAATCTTATTAAACACTTTCGAATGCAGCTAATAAAACCGCAACACAGCTATACCCCACTCCTATCACGGCAGGCAGTGTAGACATCGCAAACCCTGGGGCTCTCCATAATACATTACGCCTGTAACCTACCCAAAATATGACGCGACCAGCAACAAAAACTCCAGAATAGATGGGCAGCAAGCTCAAGAATTGATAAGGCATTAAAGCAGATAGCGCCAATATATTAATAGCGAATATCATAAGCTGCTCATGAGTATTAGAGAGGACTCTTAGATCAACCTTCATCCCTTCTGTATTTGCTTCACACTTAGTTGGATCCGCTGACAGGTTTCCGAAACGCTGGGAGCCAACTCTAACAATCATCAAAAAAAATAGTGTCACGGGAAAAACAAGGCACATTATTCCGAGCTTTAGCCGCTCAACTAAGCTAACCTCTTCAGCAACTTGAGGCAAAAAACTATAGAAAGAAATAAACACCACTATAGTCCCCAAAAACCCTAGCAGCATACCCATTTTAACTGTTCTATCATCGCTTCTTTGAGTCATATTCTAATTCCCTTTAGTCCATAATGAAGCTCTAGATACATGTTTTCAAAGTGCGGCTAACGCTGATAAAACGGTACCAAAAGCATCCAGATCGGCAATATGGAGATTATGTGAACGCTCGTGCTACAACCTCGACATTGAATCCCTCTGATTCTTCGGGAGGCTCAAAGTAGCCCGTCACCACTCTGAAAACCTCCTCGGTGTCGAACGTCGCGCGCTCAGGCTGCTCCTTTTGCCGCTGTTTCAGCTGTTTTAGACAAATCTCGTCATCTGCCACCACATAGTACAGTTCGTGAGGTATCTCTCGTTGCGAGTAGATATCCTTGAACCAAGCCCTTTGCTTCCTGGTGTTGCCGGGGAAGTCTAGAACCACAGTGGTACCGGCCATGAGTATTTGCTCAACATGTGCTCTGAGCAATGGCTTAAGGCGTGACGAGTAACTGATGTAGTCGTTGAAATCATTGATGTCGGCAGGGAAAAGAGCAGCTAACCAGTCATCCTCTGAAAGAAGCACCGCGCCGCGCTCACGAGCAATGCTGGCAGACAACGTGCTTTTCCCAGCGCCCATCTTTCCACAGAAGAATATCAACGTTCCGTAAGAGTTCATTGATTGCTCCTTATGAACAATGCACGCGCGGCTTTAAATACTACTCCGCAGCCTCTTTCAGATTCTCTAATGGAACCTACCCTGATTTTTTGCTGGTAGATTTTTCGCCCCATAGCCAGCCATTCAACATCCAAATCGTGAGCATTGCAGTGGCCACATGCTTCACCTTGCTATGACCCACTAACCCACTTTGAATAACTGGCACGCTCAATATCCACGACCTCGGCGGTTAACGAGCAACGTGGAATCTCAAGTGTTTGCAATTGCGCTAATACCGATCTTGAAAGCATTTGCTTTTGGGCAGGGGTTCTACCTGACAGAATTTTTAACACCACATGAACAAAATATGACGTTGCCTGCCCCGTCAGATAGCATTGATAAGCGATTGACCTTACTTTTATGTCACTGCCATCAGCCTCAAATAGCGCCGACTTCATGGCACCTGAAAATACCAATGGCAAGATCAACTCGCCGTCCAATGAAGCTGAATGTTCAACAATGCAATGTGGCACGAACTACTCCAAAAATATAACGCTGTTAATACGCGCGGCCTTGTAGTGAAGGTGAAGCCCCAACGGAAAAAGCCACCTCTGATTGCGTTTATTAATCTTGAGCCGAAAATGCCAAATGATTTCGTCCAGCCTAACTTCGCTCTCAGCGGCCAGAAAGCCGCGTAGCGGTTCGCCATGACCGATTAACCTTAAGAGACGCCACCCGCTCCAGAGCCTGTACCGGTCGAAAGCAACTCTCTCACGGCCTCTTGCAGATGTGTTGGTAATACAAAATTCACGCTATCACCATTCGGTGCACGATAGGCTCCCGCCTCCAAAGTATAGAGATCCACGGTACTGACAGTCTGGTCTCCAAGCCGCCATCTGCCCACTATCTGCGTCAACGCCCAGTTCGCCAACTCTGTCGGCGTGTTAGGTCCAGATGGAGGATCGACGCACTCTCGCCTGACAACTCCATCAATTACACCACAAACAGCCATCTGATGTGGCTCGCAGGTTATTTGTCCGCCTGGAGGGTTATCGCAGTCACAAATATTTTTGACAGGCATACTTTGCTCCTTACGAATCGCGAAGATGGTAAACACCTCCATCCAACTCAACCCGATAGTCAGGAAGTGCATTCGATGAGTAACGCAGCTGTTCTAAGGCTTTTCCGGCGTCCGAGGCATTTATTTCGATGGCGTGAAGTTTCGTGGATCGGTGTTCTGGTTTGATGCCCCTCAGGTTGAGTTCTCTTCGAGTCGCTTTTCCTATTGCGAGAGCAGCTTGCTCAAAGGTCCAACCTTCAGGAATGCTTAGCCTTAAGTTGTCTTCGAGCTGTTCTCTGTGGCGCTTCGGATAGGTAAACCAAACAGCGAAAAATATAGCAAAGCCTGCTGTGCCTGACACGCCAAGTTTTGCTCCACTAAGATACTCTTTTTGAAGTGAGAACAAAGCCTCCCCAGCCAGAAAGCCACCCGCAAATCCACCGCAAAGCGCCGTCAAAAAACGCAACGTATTGTACTGGGCTGGAGAAGACGTATCTTTCACGAAAAACGTGATTATAAGGAATACAACGAGAGAGACAGTAAAGCCGAACCCAATCCATAGCTGCAAAGACATACTCTGTACCTCTTGGTATATAACTGTCTCAGAGTGCCTATCTCACAATCCCAACCCGGCGCTACGCTCTGGGAAAAGCCAGAGCACCGCAAAGATTGACTCCCAAAAGCGTATTGATACTTATTGAGCCTTCCCCCTAATTCAACCAATTTGGATAAGCTAAAAAGACGACCAAACCTAACAGAATAAGACTCAATAAACTTTTACCATAGCACCCATCGTAATTGCTGACATATCGAACTGCATGCTCGACGCCTTTATGCCTGCTTGCTCAATCAACACAGGTAAACCCTGCTGCATAAAAAAGTCTTCTGCAGCAGGATGATGATCGTTGTCTAACTGGATCATTACGGAGTGTCCTGAAACCGGGCTTCTACACCTAACTCGAGGCCCGTCGCTTTGATTATCCATCCTGCTATCAATACTCTGAGCGAGTGGGCTTACACCGGCGCTAAACCTGAAACTAACTGGGACTGTAAAGTAACCCGCTGTTTGAATAGGAAAGATGCTGGTTAACCGATGAATGTCTAGTGCCCCAGGCCAACTTACAGGGAGCAACCCTGTCTGCCAGTAATTAACGGTCACACTAAGAGAGCCTCAATAGGCGACCGAAGGAAGTACCCTTGCGGTATTTTTGCTGTAAGCCATTCACAGTCAACAATGACAAATGAAGTAGGGTCACTGGCTCAGGGACTTGATAAATACTGCGGCCTATTGACAGGCAGAAGGCTCATAGGTGTTATGTGTTGATCTCGCTTGAAAATTGCGCTGGCATAAGGATTGCCATGTGCCATAAGCAAGCTGTTAACTCTTGGGTATCGTATCAGGACGTATATATGGAAGCATGTGCGCTACGTAGTCAGCTTTTCCAAGTTCGATCTTCTCGCTGCGCAATATTGAATAAGCAGTCATAATGTGGAAATAGAACTGGGCTAATGTCCAATCGCGTGCATATTGCTCGGCGGTCAAATCGAGAATCATACCGTTCGGAAGTTCGTGCGTAAGTGGCTTATCCGCTTTTGCATCTAGCGCGTCCGGGGCGAGGCCGTCCAATAATGCGATAGTTTCATAAATCCGAGCTTGAGCGTCGGCAAGCGAACCGGGCCGCTCACCTGCATTTCGCCCTTCTGCGAGCAGTTCATCGATAGATTCTGGAAAAGGCTTTCCTTGAAGCCGGAATATTGCCTCCTGAGCCTGCACGCAAGCAAACCGAACCTGAGTCGACAGAGGAAACATGTCCGGCGCTAGGCGCGCGGATAACAGCGCTTCCGCATCTGCTTTCTGAATCTGCGCCTGTGCCTTCCTCAGCCAGCCTGAGAGCGCCCGTAGCATTTGCGTATAGGTTGGGACGAGTAGCTTCGTTAGTGACATGGATTTCCTTCCTTAAAAATTGATAGCTGAGTATTGCCCGTTATTGAGTACATGTTTATAAAACTGAGTTGTCCGTAAAGACAGCGAGGGCGTACTGAAAAACACATAACGAGGCTGTAGAAAAACCCGATTTCGAGCTGTCTCCACCGCCTGTTATCCTTATTCATGTACCCAGCCGGTCATCTGGCGGAGTAATCTTCGTATCGGCATTTAGCCACTTGGGCGCCCAGCTAAAGCTTGTTGAAGACGGCCTTTTGCTCTTAAAAAGCAACTTACCCCGCTCTAAGCCCTTCATGGCGCGGCCAAGTGGCCGTAATTAGCCAACGTCTCAATATTGGCCAGCCGTCCGGTCGCATCGTTGCGGTACTGGGGATAGAAAACGGACACGTCGAGCTTGTGCTCGATCAGGTAATGCACTGCGTGTTCAAAGGTGCCAGGTTGGAGTTGATCTTGGTAGTTGATCACCACCATGGCGTTCTGATCGTAGTTATAAGCCTTGAAGCGCGGCAGGCTGACCACTCCTCGTATGTTTCCTCGATCCTACCAAAACTTAGCCGTCAGCGGAGTTTTTCTACAGGCTCAACGCCGCAATCACGCGCTTGTCGCGTGCATTGCATTGTTAGCCTATTCATTTCGATGGCTTCCGTCAGTCCTGACGAGAACTACTGCTCTTACTGGCGTCGGTCCTTCTCCACCAAGCAAGGCATTACCATCCTCAGTAGCTCCCACCAGCTCAAGCCCCTCCAAAAGTTCATTAGGGAGTTCCGAATCTTGATGCTCGCGACGGAGCGCAACGAGTACACTCGCCAACCACGCACGCAGCGCTGAGGGCCTATTGGAGCTACTAAGAAGTTGAGCAACAGGCGTGCCAACGTAACCCATCTGCAGTGCATCCCCAAACATCTGCATGCAGCATGTGCCGGTTATCTCAGTATGTCCAGAAACCGTGCGGAGCTGGTGCAGCGGATTCGCCCACTGAAGCGTTCCCGATCTCCCACCCAGATTATTCAACGCGGTGAGTCCGTCAGCAACAAAATACGCAAAATCGAATCCGTGCCCAACCGGGTAGAAAACACCAAAGGTTCCCACTGAGGGAAGGATTGCACCCGACAGCAGGTCTGATGGCGGTTTGAAGGTGCGCGTAGCTGGGCCTATGAGCGGCCGATTAGACAGAAGATCCCATTGTTCTAGGTTCGCCCGAAAGGAATATGGTTTACTCAATTGCGCAGTTCTGTAACAACCGAATGGCTTTGAGGCAACCTTTGCCTGATTGAACGTGATACGCGCTGCACTCGGGTTACCCATAGGGTAGTGAACTATGAGTACATCACATAGCTCACAGCGTGGTGTCGAACGTCCCGCCCCGCGTGCCTGATTGAACGTGACTTGATAGCGATTTCCGTGATACTCCTTAGCCAATGCCTCGGATCCAAGAGAACTGAAGGCCCGGATGAAGGCCCTGAAAAGTGCCAGCTCCCCTCTCGCACCGAGAGATTGTTTGCGAAAGGCGCGCTGTAGTTTTAATCCAGTGACCAAGGCTATTCCTTTTTGGCTAACGCCCCAATCACCGGGCCAGCGGAGTGGAGCAATTTTTGTGGTATAAGGGAGCGTAGCGACACCACAAAATATTGCGCAACGTAGCTGGCTCCGCGTGCATTGGATTGTTAGACCAGCACAATAACACTTGGTTACAGCGCGTCCGTTTTTCCATATGTATTAATCAGTAATTTTGCTAAAAGTACCCGTTTATGATGGTTCAAACTTAACTGGCTATACAATTCGTTCAGCAACCGGAACGTTTCGCGAGGGTACGCACGATTGGCCTCGCTATAACCGCGTGCGTTAGCTTCCCAATGGGCAAAAGCCCCATTTTCATCGTCTCTCACTGTGTCGCGACAATACTGTATAAGCTCTTTAGGATCAGTAAGTGAATGGTAAAACTGAGTAATCAATATTTGATCATACCGCCAAGGAAAGCGTGATAGCTCCACTTTCCAATGATCAAGATATCCAGAAGTACGGAACGCGTTAGCAATTGAATTATCTAAATCTGCCCGCCGGATTACCAAACTGTCTATATCATTAATGCTTTCGACATTAGGGTCTAATGCT
Source organism: Halomonas bluephagenesis (assembly GCF_054790765.1). Lineage (NCBI taxonomy): Bacteria > Pseudomonadati > Pseudomonadota > Gammaproteobacteria > Oceanospirillales > Halomonadaceae > Halomonas > Halomonas bluephagenesis. Next base: position 3,766,862 of record NZ_CP133631.1, on the reverse strand, counting down.
CGTATGGCCATAAGCAACTTGTTAGTTTTTTCTCGCATTCCTTCGGTTGTATCACCAACCTGCTTTACTGTCTTGACCTCATTGTCTGAAACCACAACCCATGGATTCTCGACATGCATCAATAGCTCAGAGTTCTTTAGATCATTCGGAGTGCAGTAATCTGGATTATTCACCAACATGATTCCTGCAGATGCATAGGCTCTAGCTACCATTCGTGAACAGAACTGCTTAATCCCTCCGTTTCCAGCGATTTCTGGCGCTATTGATTTTGCAGCCTCTATTTTTGTATAAGATGTTCCTGTAGAGGCTCTTCGACGTCACCCCATCTTCAGTAGCACCCGGGTTTAGAGTCTGACGTTACTTTATCGTGTTTTAAAACCAGTTGCTCGGCATAGGCGGAAGGCGTTAATCCTCCCAGTCCTTTCTTCGGTCTTTCCTCGTTGTATTCCCGTCGCCACGCCTCGATGATGACTCTCGCGTGATGCAGGCTGGTGAACCAGTGCTCATTTAGACATTCGTCTCTAAAACGCCCGTTGAACGATTCGATGTAGGCGTTTTGATTGGGCTTTCCAGGTTCGATTAAAAACAGGGCAACACCACGTTGATGAGCCCACGTCAGCATGGCGCGTCCGCAGAACTCCTTCCCATTATCCGTACGAAGGGCACTTGGAAGGCCACGTTGTAGCACTAGATGATCCAGAATCCGTGTTAACGACAGCCCGTCAATGGCACGGTCAGGCACGATAGCCACGGCTTCATGGGTGGCGTCATCGACAATAGTGAGGTTCTTGATCACTCTCCCTTCCGCCGTGCGGTCAAACACAAAATCCATTGACCAGACCTGATTGGCAGCGCCAGGGCGGCCCAGGGGCTTGCGTTCAGACAGGGGAATCTTCTTACGCTTGCGTCGCTTTACCTGCAACCGAGCCGCCGCGTAGAGGCGTTCGACGCGCTTGTGATTGACCTGTTCACCGGCTTGACGCAGCTTCAGGTAGATCATGCCCGCGCCGTAACGACGATGTCGGTGTGCCAAGGCAACAATGCGTTCACGTAATGTCTCATTGCGGTCAGGAGCCGGTTGGTAGCGCAATGCACTGGCACTCATACGCATGACACGGAGCGCTCGGCGCTCACTCAGGCCACGTGACACCATAAAACGCACCACGTCTCGACGTGCCGGGGCGCTCACCACTTTTTTCTCAGCGCCTCGCGAGTGACCTCCATCTCCAATAGCGACTCCGCGAGCAGCTTTTTCAGGCGTCCATTTTCGGCTTCAAGCTCTTTCAGTCGCTTGGCATCGGGGACGCTCATGCCGCCAAACTTGCTGCGCCAAAGGTAATAACTTGCTTCCGAGAAACCGTGCCGACGACATAGCTCCTTGATGGGGAGTCCCGCCTCCGCTTCGCCCAAGAAGCCAATGATCTGTTCTTCGCTGAAACGCTTCTTCATGTCCAATCTCCTTAGCATAGGATCGGACTCTAAAGTGTAGCGCTACTCAATCTGGGGGTGACGTCGTCTTGCATAATTTACAATACTGTCTGCTTGAACCTCTGAAAGTGGTGTTTTTAGTCTCAAAATGTAGATCGCACATTCATCGTCGTATAGGAGCTTCTGTATATTCCTTGCTTGCACACCTTCTCCCGTCGAATCAATGACAGACCCATAGGCAACACAAATCATTGCGTGAGATATGTCACTGCGAGTTACTTTTCGGATAAATCCACTGTCTTTCCCGGAAGTGGTCGTGAGAACAACATCGCCTTTCATCAGGATATCGGTATTAATTCTTTTCATAACATTCCCAAAGGTCTAACGCCGCCAACACACGCAGCTTTGTAGTGAAGGCGAAGCAGGAACGAAAAAGGTGTCGCCGTGATTGGCCTTGTTAAGCGCCACTCGATCCGATACTTCGCATAAACATTTTTTGCTCGTCTCCGTCATATCTAGGCTCCCACGTCGCATCAAACTTATCACCTACATACTTGTATTCCGTTGTCGAGAAAATAATCTGGACATCTCCGGCCTCACATACAGTTTTTAATGCCTTGAAGTATCTGTCTAGATCATCGTTGTTAATTTCGTGCTGCTTTGGCGTATCTAAAACTAATAATTTAATAGGTGATTTATTTGCTACCAGATTTTCAATTAGAGCTGCATGAAATGCCAGTACAACTCTTACTTTTGTGCTTCCTGAAAGCTGCGAAATCTGTTCATTTCCCATAACTGGTTCGAAATTATTTCGAAACGTAATGTCCCTGCTAACATTACTTGGCGTATGCAAACGATCAAGCCATACAAGAAATAATTTTCGAAGATCGGAACGAACGCGGATTAAATCAGGAGTATTTGAACGCGATACCTGAGTAGATTCATATTTTTCTAGGGCATCATTTCTCTTGTTTAGATAGAGCACGTATTCTTTTTCAAGTTCAGATAGTTTGTCGTACTCAGATAATTGCAATTGCAACTGAAATATTCGATCTTTTAAGCTTGATACGGAAGCAACTAATGCGGCTATTTCACTATTATCTTCTTGTTTCTTTCGTTCCGCCAATAGATTTTTTACAGATTCTGTATTGGAAAAAATCTGCGATTCAATCCGCATCTCATCACGACTATATGAGGCATCATTTCTAACAAGATCTTTAATTTGATCTTTTAAGTAAAGTAAATTTTTTGCGTATGAGTTCGAGCTTGAGGCAAATAAACCACATTTAGGATTAGAACAAACCTCCTCAAACGACATGAAAATTTGTCTGGAGGATTCATTCAAGCTCAAAGTATTCGCTTCACTATTGATCTCGTCGATCATTATGGTTAAAGATTTACGCCGTTTCGTAATGTCTAATAGAGTTGCCTCAAGCGTCCTGATTTGGGCTAGTTGTTGTGAGATTAAATTGTCAAAAGCCCGAATAGAGTCGGCTTTAGTGGAATTTTGTGTAGTTATAGATTTTAGTTCTGATTCAAGTGAGTCAATCTCAACAAGAACTTCTTCACTTGAACGCCCTATAACTTCAGTGGCCAATTTAGCTGTTTTTAATTCATCTTCTTTTCGCTTAACCTCAAGATCTAAATATTCGAGATTTTTTTTGCTATCAATTCGTTCCTTTTTTGCATCAAAGAAATTTTTCGGGGGAAGGCCAAATAATAATCTAACCATTTCTTGGAATTGGTCTTGAATAAAACTACCTGGGGAAGCATAAACTCCAGAATATCCATTGTCTTGATCAGTAAAAACTAGAGGGATTAGTGTTGAAATATATGGTTTAGTTACAACTCCGCGATTAGAGACAAGATTCGGATAATCTAACTTGAGTATTTTGAATAAAAATTCCGAAAATTCACCTTCAGAAAAAAATCTTTGCCTTATTCCATTTCTGTCAATTACTTCTATATCAAATTCTCTTGATAGTTGGCGCTCAATTCTCAAAAAATTTTGATCGACCTCAACTTCAAAAGAAGCCATTTTGCATCGGTCATATATATCATTTCTAAAAACAGCAGGATAGCCGAGACAGAAAGCAATTGATTTTATTATTGGCGTTTTTCCACAACCATTCGGGCCATATATATGCGTAATATGATCAGAAAAGTCTAAAGGCTCGCAGCCTAATCCATAGCTACCATGTGAATGAATTTGAAGAGTTTTAAGTTTCATTCAATAAGTTCCATTTCTAGTTGGCGCGTAACACATATATTTCTGTATTCTCGAGCGATGCTGAGCAAGCTTGCAGCAAGATCATCTTGTCCGTCCAATGCTTTTTGAGCCACCTTCTTACCTATCTCTGATAACTGCACTCTACTGTTTCGATTGCTGACAACAATGAGATTGGTTAACTCTAAAAAACTTAATGCTTTTACTGTTCGAACCCTTAAGTTAGCAGACCAGCCTAGATGCTGACTAGAACCTTTAAAGGTTGGCATTGACCTCTCTAGGCACTCGCCAACAAGCTGACCTAACTGAGAAACTATCGGCTTTCTATTTCCTTTTGCGATAACTAGTATTGCCATGCATATAAAAGGTAGTTGAAATAACGCTTCATTGTCTAGGCTGGCCCTAGTTGGAGACACTTCGCTATTAACTGTCACATTAATAGGTGTTTTTTTAATCTCCTCAAAGAATGTGTCTAAATTCATCTCTGCACCCTTACGAGTTCAGCCATAACACCACCTAAAATGGCGTTATCACTGAGGCCATAATTTCTATTTTCTATTTTAGCCTTGTAATCATTAATAGGCTTTTCTAATGAAGAAAGGTTAAGCCGGCCTGAGGCCATTGTATCTCGCAGTATGCTGGCAAGATCAGATTGAACAGTCATTACTGTTAACTCGGGTAGTACATGCCTGTTATTTCTAAACCACTCATCCCACTCAATTTTGCAGCGAGAACAGAATTCTATTTGGACTTCACTTGCTCCTGCATCGCTCAAGGTTCGTTGAATAATTGAAGAATTTTTTACGGCGAGGGGATCCCCTCCATCTATAAGCGCAGTATATGCTGCTTTAGATATACTTAAAATCTCAAGCAGATCATAAATCGATATGCCGGAGTATGTTTCTAAGGATGCCTGGCTGAGTTCATTGATAACTCCAGATGATTTTGCCTCAACCAACTCGACAAGTTTTACTAAAATATCTTTGAATTCATCGTGAGTTAAATCAATTTCGCTATATTTGTATATAGCATCCTTGGCAATCGAACTAAAATTATTTGTCTCTAATTTTATATACTGGACATCGGTTTCAAATTTTAATTTCTTAAGATTTATCTTTACTTTGTCAGAGCTAAGTTCTGAGCATGAAAAGCATGCAGGGAAGCGCTTCTCAAGCAATTTTGCTATTTTGTTTTCAAACTTTCCACATTGAATGTCATTTAACAAGTTTTCTATTGGGTCTTCAATATTAATATTTGTTTGAAAAATAACTGCTTCGCAGCAGTCTCCAAAATTAACGGTATGCAAGAGAAGCTTTCCAGCAAAGCTGTTTAAAATATCAATATCTTTGTGTTTTGATAAATCTTTAACCCTAGAGCTCAATCCGAAAATTTCATTCAATGTCCAATTGTGATTCTTTTTGCTGTTGGTTTTTACTTGGTAGAATATATAGAAAAATTGATCATCTCTGTTGAGTCGTACTACGAAATCATCATGCATATCGCAATACACACGATCAATATCCTTGCCTTCAAGAATTGAAAGAGAAGCTAGTGCAGCTGATCGTGCTTGCGCTCGAAACCTTGCTAAAGCATCTCGCCCTGACTGTTCCCTTGGTTTTATATTATCTAGCATGGGCTTAAATCCCCGCCATATTCTCGTTGTGACGCTTAACAGTTTATTAGTGCGCATGCGCGTTTTCCTGGAAGGCCTACCTCTCTAAAAGCATTCCAATCGATTGATAAAAAAGAAATATCACCACCTCCCGCCCTAAAGCCTGCTAGAAAAATGCGCATGCGCGTTGTCATTTTAAGCCATCCTTACATATTGCACATAAACATACAAAGAAGCTCACCAACTTATTGTTATATATAATTATTTAAAAAAACCTTCCTTGAAATCGAGCACCCCTTCACTCCGATGGGATAGAAAAATACGCATTGCAGAATGAAAAGGCCTAATTATACTGTTTATACATACAGAAAATAATGGGTTCACCAAATGGCCAGCAGCCCTTTCCTGAATGAGGTTCGCACGTCCATCCGCGTGCGTGGGATGAGTATCCGAACCGAGAAAACGTACATTTACTGGATACGTTTTTTCATTCGATACAATAATTGCCGTCATCCTAGTGAGATTGAGTCGTACGTTTCCTAGGCTACCTAGCCACTGAGCGCCATGTGGCAGTCAACACCCAGCGTATAGCGCTAAACGCGCTGGCGTATTTGTATAATCAATTCCTGAAACAGCCATTGGGAGATCTTGAATTCAGTTATGCTTCTAAGCCACAGCGTTTACCTGAAGTGCTCATGGCGGCTGAAGTTGCCAGCATTCTCAAGGAGATGGTAGGAAGAGATAAACTGATTTTTTCACTTTTGTATGGCTCTGGGTTACGTATCTCTGAGTGTCTGCGCTTAAGGGTGAAAGACATCGATTTCTCCCGGGGATCAATAACAGTGAGAGACGGTAAAGGCTCAAAAGATAGAGTAACCATCTTTAGTTCGACGCTTTATGAAAGCACGAGAGACATAATCAGCGCTGCGCTAGCGCTGCAAGAACGAGACAATCAGAAAAGTGTTGGCCCTTCTATACCGGGTGTTTTGGCAAAAAAATCCCCTTCTGCCTATCGGCAGCCTGCGTGGATGTATTTATTTCCGTCTAACAGCATCTCTCACCATCCAGTCACTGGCGTGCTGTGTCGCCACCACTTGCATGATTCTGTGCCCAGAAAAGCGTTAAAGAAAGCCGTAGTTGCTGCAAAGCTGACTAATAAACGGGTCTCTTGCCATACATTTCGTCACAGCTTTGCTACCGAGCTGCTGAGAAATGGAAGAGATATTCGAACTGTTCAAGAGCTCCTTGGGCATTCTGATGTATCTACTACACAAATCTATACCCATGTGCTCGGCCAACATTTTGCAGGCTTAACAAGTCCTCTTGATACGATTACCTAACTACTGAGCAGTTGATGTACTCCGAGGTAAACATACTACTGGCATCTCGCTAGCTAAGCACCATGAAAGCACGCTACCGCCCCGGTACAACTGGGCTGCGTTAACACGCTCCGCTGGCGACCGTCGGTGTTTTTCTTGTCTGATATTACGTTAAGCAAACTATATTTTGACATTACTCAGTTTTCTTCGATATAGCAAAGCAGAAACGCCGCTTTGTTATGCTTATATCGTTGTATGTGTTGATCCGTGCTTGCTCTTTCGCGGGTGCCTCATTCGCTCGTTCCTCTCGAGATTCGTTACCACGCGCTACGGTATGGCAGTTGGCTTTATAGCGTCAGCGAACCCGCGACGGCGGCCAAGACAGGGGCTGTTTATGTGCCATGGGACGTTGTTACGCCGCTCCCCGCGGGTGCCTCACTGCTCGTTCCTCGCGAGATTCGTTACCACGCGCTACAAGTTGCTTTCATTGGGTATAACGGCGCGGCCTGGGGTAGCATCAGGCACCGCGCTACGAAAATGTGACTTTTCTTTTCGGTAAACGCCCTCTTCGTTTCTCTCCCGCTAGCCAATTGTTGAAAACCCGATTAGCCTGCTAACTCAACCAGTAAGGGATTGAGATGCAAGAGACAACGATGCGGCAGCGGGTGGCGGGTGTTTTAATTCTGCTTGGGCTGGTCGCTCAAATTATTGGCTTTATCGGCGTGGTGCCAACGGCGCAGGCGGTGAGCTATTTGCTGTGGGCGGCGGTGGCGCTGCTGTGGCGGGATATTCCAAAGCGTTCGCGCATTCAGGCGGGGGTGTTGATTGCCCTTGGGGTGTTAATGCTGGTAGTGGCGCGGGTGGTTTATGGTGCCAATGTGAATTGGCCTGCCATGCTTCAGGGCAATGTATTTGTGGCCACGATGCTGGTGGGTGTTAGCTTTATTTCCTTGATTGGCACCCAGGGTAATAAGCGCCCACCAGGTAAGCGGGTGACCGGTGCAGATGGCGTGCTGCGTACGTGGCTGGGGGTGCACTTTCTCGGCACTATTTTGAATCTTTCGACGGTCTTTATGGTCGGCGACCGCTTAGCCAGACGCTCACCGCTAACCACACCCCAGCTGTTAGCGCTGAACCGTGGGCTTTCAAGTGCGGCGTTGTGGTCGCCCTTCTTTGCTTCTATGGCGGTGGTGATTGCGCTGGTGCCAGAGGTGCAGTACGGCCAGATTGCGATGATTGGGTTTCCGTTGGCGATGCTGTCGGGGCTGTTAACCACACTAGAGCTTAGGCGACGTTTTGATTTAGCCGAGGTGGATGGCTTTTCGCTTTCACCCCGCAGCCTGTTAATGCCTGCGGGCATGGCAGCGCTGGTGATGCTGTTTCACTTTTGGCTGACGCCGTCGCTCACCATTGTCAGCATCATTACCTTTTTACTACCAGCGGTGGCGATACTAAGCAACCTGCGGGAAGGTTCGCGCTATACCCTGCGACGCATTCGCCAACATACCACTACACGGCTACCCGCAATGCGTGGTGAAATTTCGCTATTTCTGGCGGCGGGCTTATTAACCCTGGGGCTTTCTACCCTGGTCGCGGCCGCAGCAGGTGACGACTGGACGCTATTTGCCACCTTTGGCATGTGGCAGGCCATGGTTAGCTTTGCGGCTATTACACTGAGTGCACTGGTGGGGTTACACCCGATTATTGGCGTTTCCGTACTGGCATCTATTTTGAATTTAGCGAATGGTGAGCAAACGCTGTTTGCTTTTGTCGCGCTGAGCGCCTGGGCGGTAGGTACCAGCGTTGGGCCGCTTTCCGGCATTAACCTTTCTCTGCAGGGGCGTTACGGGTTTAGCGGTTACCGCATGATGAAAAATAATTTACTGTATGCCGCCATGATGGGCCTGCTCTCGCTAGGGGCGATCGCAGGCTTGAGCGTGTGGGTCAATTAATTGTTGAGTGCGTTAGCTCTCAGGTTTCGACGATTTTACTGGGAAACCGGTAGAAATAGCGGTGGCCACATTGGTGACATGGCTCTAGGCGCGAGACGCTTTCTAGCATCACCTGGGCATCGCAGTGTACGCACGCCATCAGGCCTGGCGCAGCAACTTCACCTTCGCAGTAGTCGGCGCGGGCGGCTTCCAGGTCATCTTCGAAGCGTTCGCGTTCCACTACACTGCGGTCGGCGATTGAGAGCAGCGATTCCGCCACACGCCGGGAGAGGCTATCGATATCGATGCCCAACCAGCTAGCAACCTGTTTACCGGTATCCGCCATGTAGTAGCGCATATCTTTCAGGTCGCGCTCTACCCAGGCACGCAGCAGGGCTAGCTCATCTTTGGTGTACTCTTCCAGCTCCGCTTCAAAGGCAACGGCGTCGTCCAAATCCTTTTGTAGATTATCCCAGGTAAGATCATTGGCCCCGTCCTGCATGCGTTCTAGTAGGCGCTCGTAGCCTTCGCGTAAACGGTGATCGTTATGTTGTTCCATGGTACCTCTCCTTTTGTCGACCCAAGGTGCGGCCTATCATCGGCTAACCGTTCAAGGATACACCTGCATAGGATACAATCGACGTTACTTATCTGACAGCCGTCATCCATTATTCACTTTGCGCCCTTTTTGGGCGAATTACCCCAAGGCATTGAAAACACCGATGGACGCACATTACAGCCCCCGTGAGATTGAACGTGACGCTCAGCAGTACTGGGACAAACACCAGTGCTTCAAAGCAGTAGAAGATGCTAACCGCGAAAAGTTCTACTGCCTATCCATGTTCCCCTACCCCAGCGGCAAGCTGCATATGGGCCACGTGCGTAATTACACTATCGGCGACGTTGTGTCCCGTTTCCAGCGCATGCAGGGTAAAAATGTCATGCAGCCCATGGGCTGGGATGCGTTCGGAATGCCTGCGGAAAATGCCGCGATTCAAAACCAGGTACCGCCCGCGAAGTGGACCTATCAAAACATTGATTATATGCGTAACCAGTTGAAGGCACTTGGCTTTGCCTATGACTGGAGCCGCGAATTCGCCACCTGCGATACCAGCTATTACCGCTGGGAGCAGTGGTTCTTCACCAAGTTGGTCGAAAAAGGCTTGGTCTATAAGAAAATGTCTACGGTGAACTGGGATCCGGTTGACCAAACGGTATTGGCCAACGAGCAAGTAATTGATGGCTGCGGCTGGCGTTCTGGCGCACCGGTTGAGCGTAAAGAGATCCCGTTGTGGTTCTTGAAGATTACTGACTATGCCGATGAACTGTTGGCAGACCTGGAAAACGTCGAGTGGCCCGAGCAAGTTAAAACCATGCAGCGCAACTGGATTGGTAAATCCCGTGGCGTTGAAATGACTTTTGAAATTCAGGCAGAAGACGGCAGCGCTTGCGAGCCGCTGCCGGTCTACACCACCCGCCCGGATACGCTGATGGGCGTGACCTATGTAGCCGTAGCTGCTGGCCACCCGCTGGCGAAGCAGGCTGCCGCAAAAAACACCGAGCTGGCGGCGTTTTGTGACGAGTGCGCCAAAGGTGGCACATCAGAAGCCGAAATGGCCACTAAAGAAAAGCTGGGCATGCTCACTGGGCACAAAGCGATTCATCCGCTAACTGGCGATGAAGTGCCGGTGTTTGTGGCCAACTTCGTGTTAATGGAGTTTGGTACCGGCGCGGTCATGGCCGTTCCTGCCCACGACCAACGCGACTGGGAATTTGCGACCAAGTACGGCGTAGAGCTGAAGCCTGTGGTGGCCGATGCCAACGGTAACCAGCCGGATATTTCCGAAGGTGCTTACGTTGAGCACGGCACGCTGATTAACTCAGGCGAGTTCGATGGATTGGAATTCCAGGCAGCGTTTGATGCGATTGCCGCGAAGCTTGCGGAGCTTGGCCGTGGCGAGGTGAAAACCAACTACCGCCTGCGTGACTGGGGCATTGCTCGCCAACGTTATTGGGGCGCGCCGATTCCAGTAAAATATGGCCCGGAAGGCCAAACCGTACCGCTCTCCGATGACGAGCTACCGGTAGCGCTGCCCATGGAAGTGACCGTAGATGCTTCCGGCTCGCCGTTGAAGAGAATGCCCGAGTTTTCTGAACTGGGCGATGGCTGGGTGCGCGAAACCGATACCTTCGACACCTTTATGGAATCTTCCTGGTACTTCGCTCGCTTCTGCTGTGCGGATAACCACGAAGCCATGCTGGATGAGCGCGCCAATTACTGGCTAACCGTTGACCTGTATATCGGCGGTATCGAACACGCGATTTTACACCTGCTTTATGCCCGTTTCTTCCACAAACTGCTGCGCGATTTCGGCATGGTGGATTCTGATGAGCCGTTCCAGCAGTTGCTCACCCAGGGCATGGTGATCGCGGAAACCTTCTACCGCTTTAAAGATAACGGTGGTAAGGAGTGGTTCAACCCCGCTGATGTGGAAGTAAAACGCGATGAGAAAGGTCGTCCGTTAAGCGCTGTTCTTGTGAGTGAGGGCCAGCCGGTGGAAATGGGTGGCATCGAGAAGATGTCCAAATCGAAAAACAACGGTGTTGATCCGCAGTCGATGATCGACAAATTTGGTGCCGACACCGTCCGCCTGTTTATGATGTTTGCCGCACCGCCCGAACAGTCGCTGGAGTGGTCTGACTCCGGCGTTGAGGGCGCTCACCGCTTCTTGAAGCGGATTTGGCGTCAGGTCACCGAGCATCTTGCTGCTGGTACACCGGGCGAATTAACTGTTGATGCGTTAAACGATGACCAAAAAGCGCTGCGTCGTAAAACCCACGAGACAATCAAGAAAGCTAGTGATGACATTGGCCGCCGCACCACCTTTAATACCGCCATTGCCGCGGTGATGGAACTGTCTAACGCAGTGGCTAAGTTCGACGATACGTCCGAACTTGGCTTGGCGGTCAGTCGTGAAGCACTTGAAGCCTGTGTGCTGCTGCTGGCGCCCATCACACCGCACCTGTGTCACACGCTGTGGCAACAGTTGGGCTATGACCAGCCTGCCATTGAAGCTCAGTGGCCGAAGGTGGATGAAGCCGCGCTAACCCGCGACAGTATCGAACTAGTCGTGCAAGTAAACGGTAAACTTCGCGCGCGCCTAGAAGCTCCGGCCAGCGCAGATAAAGCAGCCATCGAGACGCTTGCGATGGAGAACGAAAACGTCCAGCGCCATCTGGAAGGTAAAACGGTTCGTAAAGTCATCGTTGTACCCGGCAAGCTGGTTAACATTGTGGTGAGTGGATGAAGCCATCCCAACAGGTTACACGCCGTCGTTTCCTCGCTACCAGCATCGCCGCCTCAGCGGCGGTGTTGCTAAGCGGCTGCGGGTTTCGCTTGCGCGGTTTAGATTCGATGCCGCGCTTGCCCGCACTTTCAATTGAAGGCGACGACAAAAGTGCCTTGGCCCAACAGCTGCGCATCAGATTACTGCAGCAAAGCACCGAGGTTTCTGATGGTGCGCCCTGGCGGGTCACGCTAGGTTCGCCAGCACTTCGCCAACGCCGTATTGGTAGCGAAGGGCGTGCCAGCCAAGAACACGAGCTAACGTTAAGTACGTCTCTCTCTGTACAGCAGCGAGAAAACAATGCTTACGTGCTTAATAATGCAACGGTAACTACCAGTACGCGCATTCGAGTCAGTGATGATGACCTACTCAATCGCGAAACCCTCTTTCAAGAAGCGGAACAAACGCTAACGCGGCAACTGGCTGAGCGCATTATCGAAAGACTCGCGAACCTAGAGGCCATTCAGTGAAGGTATTTTCGGACCAGCTTCCCGCGGCCTTAGCAAAAAAATTGCCTAAGGTCGTGATTGTTGCCGGTGATGAACCACTGCAGCATCGAGATGCCTGCGATGCCGTGCGTTTAGCCGCACGGCAAGCGGGAGTCGAAGAGCGGGAAGTGCTTGATGTAGAGCCTAATTTTGCCTGGGGTCGGCTGCTGGAAACCGCCAGCAACCTCTCATTATTCGCCTCTAATAAGCTCCTTGAACTGCGGCTAGGAACACACAAGCTGGGCCAAGATGGCAGTAAAGCACTGGCACAGTATGCTGAAATGATGAGTGGTAGTGACGATTTGCTGCTGATCAGCATGGGCAAGTTAGACGCTAAGCAGCAAAAAAGCGCTTGGTTTAAAGCGCTCGACAAACAAGGTTTATTTGTACCCGTATGGCCCGTCGATGCCTCGCGCTTAGGCTATTGGCTGCGGGATCGCGCATCGCTGCATGGTTTACAAATTGACCTAGAAGCGGCTCGTTTATTGGGTGAGCGCACTGAAGGCAATCTGTTGGCCGCTGATCAGGAGCTGCAAAAACTCGCGCTTATTCATCCGCCTAACACTCGCCTTAATGTCGAAAGTATTGCCCAGGGCGTAGAAGACAGCACCCGCTTTGATGTGTTTAACCTTGCGGATGCGTGTTTAAAAGGTGAGCCAACACGCACTTCGCGTATCGTTAATGGGCTGCGCAGTGAAGGGGTTGAAGCCCCCATCGTGCTTTGGGCACTCAGTCGTGAGCTACGTACCCTGTTATCGTTACACCAGCATTTGGATCAGGGGCAAAGCTTTGAGCACGCGTGTAAAACACAGAAACCGATGATTTTTGATAAACGCCGCCCCGCTTATCAAAAAGCGATCAGCCGCCTATCAATGAAACGTTTACATAAACTTCTGTTGATGGCCCAGCGTCTGGATCTTGCTGTGAAAGGGGCTTCAGTGGTGCCGTTATGGCCTGGGCTTCACGACCTAGCCTTGACCATGGCGGGTGGCAAGGGGCTTTTAGCTGAAACCCCATGGACCTACCGCATTAGTGCAAATAATTAGCACTTTGCGTTTTCGTCTTAAATCCTGCACTAATTGTTTTTATACTCTTGCTTCAAGAAACAAAACCGCTTGCTCCCCGATACGTCTAAGGATGAAGACAATGAATAAAGTGCGTGCTTACCTCTCAAGTTTACTGATCGCTGCGTTAGTCATTACCAGCCTGCCCGTTGCCGCCGCCCCCACGGCTCCGCAAGGTATGGACATAGACTCTGTAGAGCTGGTCTCTACAGAATTAGTCTCTACGCAATCTGTTTTAGCCGCTGACCGTACTGGTGCTGACCGCGAGCGCATCAATGAAATCCTTGCCCGTGCAGACGTGCAAGACCAACTGCTCAAGCAGGGTGTCGATTTAGATGACGTTGAAGCCCGCGTTGCCGCACTGAGCGATGCAGAAGCGCAGCAAATGGCCGAACAACTCGAACAGCTACCAGCCGGTGCCGGTGTGATTGGCGCGCTGTTTGCGGTATTTGTAATTCTGCTGGTGACTGACATTCTCGGCTTAACTGATGTTTATCCGTTCACTCGCTGATTTGCCTGCCATGATGAAACACCTTTTAAACGCCCGCTTTGCGGGCGTTTTACTGCTTGCCCTACTGCTAACCACCTTGCTTAGCGGCTGTGCCAGAAGCCCGGTGCTGTTAGAAAGCACTAAAGCTAGCCTGGCACCGCAAACCGAGCTTACCGAGGTGCCGTTTTACGCTCAGACAGAGTATCAGTGCGGCCCCGCAACGCTGGCGATGGTACTTAACCATCAAGGAGTAGATGCAGGGCTTGAGCAGTTAATTCCACAGGTATTTCAACCCAGACGAGAGGGAAGCGTCCAACCTGAAATGCTAGCCACTGTGCGTCGTTATAAGCAGCTGGCGATTCCAATACGTGGCACCCTGGATGCATTGCTTGGCCACCTGGCAGCAGGTGACCCAGTGGTGGTAATGCAAAACCTCTCCCTGCCAGCCTTCCCGATGTGGCACTACGCAGTGGCCATTGGTTTTGATTTACCCAATGAAACGCTGATTTTGCGTAGCGGTGAAATCGAACGCCATACGATGTCGTTTAGCCGCTTTGATGCCACTTGGGCGCGCAGTGAACGCTGGGGATTTGTGGTTAGCGAACCTGGTAGCCTGCCCGAGGGTGTTGCCGCCCGCAATGCACTGGAATCCATTAGCGCTTATGAGGAGCAGCATGGGCCTGTAGCAACGCTTTCCAGCTGGCAAGCCTTTACTGAACGCTTCCCTACCAATCCACTGGGTCAATTTGCGCTCGGCAATGCACTACACGCAGATCAACAACCTCAAGCAGCGCTGGAAGCCTTCGAATCAGCCACACAGCTTGATCCTGCCATGGGTGCTGCATGGCTTAATGTAGCCATCCTAAGGCTTCAGATGGAAAATAGGGAGGGTGCGCGCGAAGCACTCGCTCAGGCTGCCATCTTAGACGGTGACTGGCAGCCACGCGCTCAGCAACTGCTGAATGGTTTGTGAGGTGTGAAGTATGGGGGCATAAGCCCCCATATACTTAAAACATTTTAAAACACTCGGTTTAAACCGTTCTGCGCAGCTACCCGGTACGCTTCTGCCATCGTCGGATAGTTGAAAGTAGTGTTAACGAAGTACTTCACGGTATTCGCCTCACCTTCCTGCTGCATAATTGCCTGGCCAATGTGCAAAATTTCCGACGCTTGGTCACCAAAGCAATGGATACCCAAAATCTCCAGCGTATCTTGGTGGAACAAAATCTTCAGCATTCCCACTGTATCGCCGGTAATTTGCGCACGAGCAGTATCTTTAAAGAAGGCTTTACCCACTTCGTAGGGCACTTTGGCTTCGGTTAGCTCTCGCTCGTTAGGGCCAAAAGAGCTGATTTCGGGAATGGTGTAGATCCCGGTGGGTACATCGCTAACAAAGCGGTACTCTTTTTCCAGCAGCTCGTTACAGGAGTTTAGTCCCTGGTCGTAGGCAGCACTGGCAAGGCTCGGCCAACCAATCACATCGCCTGCAGCGTAAATATGCGGAATCGCTGTACGGTAGTGCTCATCAACGCTGAGCTGGCCTCGGCCGTTTGCCTCTAAGCCAATGTTCTCAAGCCCAAGGCTATCAGTATTACCGGTACGGCCATTCGCCCAGAGAAACGCATCGGCGCGGATTTTCTTGCCCGACTTCAGGTTCACGGTTACGCCGGCTTCGTCGCCTTCGACACTTTTATAGTCTTCATTATGGCGAATCAAGACACCGTGTTTACGCAGATGGTAGGAAAGCGCATCGCTGATTTCATCATCCAAAAACGAGAGCAGGCTATCGCGGTTGTTGATTAAATCAACCTTAACGCCAAGACCCGAAAAGATGGAGGCGTACTCGCAGCCGATAACACCTGCCCCAAAGATCACCAGTGTCCGCGGTGTATGGGAAAGGCTGAGGATCGTATCAGAGCAGTAAATACGCGGATGACGAAAGTTAATATCCGCCGGACGATAAGGCCGAGACCCGGTAGAAATGACAATTTTCTTAGCTATCAGCTCTTCCACGCCTTCCTGTCGGTCTCGTACCACCACGGTGTGCTCATCTTTGAATCGAGCCACGCCATGAAACAGATCAATTCGGTTGCGCGCATAAAATGTCGTGCGCATTTCAACCTGTTTATCGATGGTGCCACGCGAGCGCTCCATCACCTTGGGAAAAGAAAACCAGCGGGGTTCACCGATATCGCGGAACATACGGTTGGTATTGAACGCCATAATCTGTTTGACCTGATGGCGAAGCGCTTTTGAAGGGATCGTGCCCCAGTGGGTACAGTTGCCGCCCACCTGAGCCTGCTTCTCAATAATCGCCACTCGCTTACCGTGCTTAGCGGCGTTAATGGCAGCGCTTTCCCCAGCGGGGCCAGTACCTATCACCACGACATCGTAATTATGAACTGCCATACGACTTGGATCTCCTTATTCCTGACTTAAAAGCGCTTCAAAGGCATTTACACAAACGCTCGCAGTTAGCGAGCGTTTGAGCAGAAAATTGCCAGATTAACGACGGGTTGCGTCATAACCTAGGTCAGCTCCACGACTCTCGTCGCTACGACGGCGGACACTCCCACGCTTGCGATTTTCCTCTTCGCAAACCTCGTCTTTGCCACCGCAAATGTCACAGCCTTCTTTTAGTCCCAATTGATTTAAACCGCCACAGGAGCCAGCAATAGGTTTGCGGCCCATTAATACGCCGACGGCCATTGCCGTCATTACCAGCGCCATAAAACCAAATACCAGTAGCCAGATAGTCATGTTCACCTCCCAGCATTGCATTAACTGCTCACCTGCCGACAACGGTCATGTCGTTAAGTGCCGTAGAATTTTAATGCCTATTGTACCTCAGCCACTCCAAAATGATCAGGCAACACGTCGTTTTTCCAACATTCACATACAAACGGGGCTGACCAAAAGGCCAGCCCCGTTCATGCCCGAAGGCAATTTACACAATCACTTCATTAACCGCCGAAGTCATCCAACAGAATGTTTTCCGGCTCAACGCCCAGGTCAAGCAGTAGCTTAATAACCGAGGCGTTCATCATGGGTGGCCCACACATGTAGTACTCACAATCTTCAGGCGCAGGGTGATCCTTCAGATAGTTTTCGTACAATACGTTGTGGATGAAGCCTGTTGGCCCTTCCCAATTATCTTCAGGCTGCGGATCAGAAAGCGCCAAGTGCCACTCAAAGTTCGGGAACTCTTCCGCTAGCTGGTCATACTCTTCATTGTAGAAAGTTTCACGCCAGGAGCGCGCACCGTACCAGAAAGTAATTTTACGATCTGACTTCAAGCGCTTAAGCTGATCGAAAATGTGGCTACGCATCGGTGCCATACCCGCACCACCGCCTACGAAGACCATTTCTGCATCAGTGTCTCTAGCGAAGAACTCACCAAACGGCCCCATTACGGTCACTTTGTCACCCGGCTTCAGGCTAAAGACGTAAGTGGACATAAGACCAGGCGGATGGCTCGTACCCGGAGGCGGTGTAGCGATACGGATGTTGAACTTGAGAAGTCCTTTTTCATCCGGGTAGTTAGCCATGGAGTAAGCGCGTATCACTTCCTCGTCATTCTTATGGGAAATTTTGAACATATCAAATTTTTCCCAATCGCCGCGATACTCTTCTTCGATGTCAAAATCGGAGAACTTGATATCGTAAGGCGGCGCTACCAGCTGTACATAACCACCGGCGCGGAAGGCAACTTCCTCGCCTTCGGGCAGCTTCAGGTTCAACTCTTTAATAAAGGTCGCGACGTTAGGATTAGCGGTAACTTCACACTCCCACTTCTTAACGCCGAAGACTTCTTCAGGCACTTCCACTTTCATGTCCTGCTTCACAGGAACCTGACAAGATAGACGCCAGCCTTCTTTCTTTTCACGCATGGTGAAGTGAGATTCTTCCGTCGGCAAAATAGAGCCGCCGCCCTCTTCTACTCGGCACTTACACTGAGCGCAAGAACCGCCGCCGCCACAGGCAGAGGAAAGAAAGATTCCGTTTGCGGCTAAGGTGTTAAGAAGCTTACCACCAGCCTGAGTCTGCAGGGTGTGCTCGGGGTCACCGTTGACTTCAATCGTCACGTCCCCGCTACTCACTAGCTTGCTTCGCGCTGCCAGAATGATCGCCGTTAAGCTAATAACGATGATCGTGAACATGACAACACCGAGCAAGATGACAGATGTATCAACCATGTCGGTTTCCTATTGCTGAAGGTTTTCTGTACCTCGGCAGCCTGAGGCTGCCGAGAAAACCGGCTCCGATTAAAGCTGAATGCCTGAGAAGGACATGAAGCCCAACGACATTAAGCCAACGGTAATAAACGTGATGCCAAGCCCCTGAAGACCGCCAGGCACGTCGCTATACTTCAGCTTTTCACGGATACCAGCCAGCGCTGTAATAGCAAGCGCCCAGCCAACACCAGAACCGAAACCGTAAATTACGGATTCGCCGAAGTTATAGTTACGCTCAACCATGAACAGTACACCACCTAGGATGGCGCAGTTAACGGTAATCAGCGGCAGGAATACGCCTAGCGCGTTGTAAAGCGCAGGAACATATTTATCGAGGAACATTTCCAGAATCTGAACAAGTGCGGCGATAACGCCGATGTAGCTCAGAAGGCCTAGGAATGAGAGATCGATGTTTTCAGCACCGCTTATGCCAGTCCAAGACAGCGCGCCTTCAGCCAGCAGTAGGTTGAACACTAGATTGTTGACCGGAACCGAGATTGTCAGTACGACAATAACGGCAATCCCAAGGCCAAATGCAGCGGAAACCTTCTTAGATACCGCCAGGAACGTACACATCCCTAGGAAGAAGGCCAGTGCCAAGTTCTCAACGAAAACCGAAGCAACGAAAAGGCTTAGATAGTGTTCCATGTTACACGGCCTCCTTCGGCTTGGTGTTGTGCTTCATTTTGAACTCGTTCTCTTCTACCTGCTCAGGGTTAACTGAACGCAGTACCCAGATCAGCAAACCAATAATGAAGAAGGCAGAAGGCGGTAAAAGCATCATACCGTTAGGTACATCCCAGCCGCCGTTTTGCACAGTCGGCAGGATGGTGAAGCCAAATACACTGCCAGCACCCAGTAGCTCACGGAAGAAGCCAACGACCATCAGGATAAAGCCGTAGCCCAATCCATTGCCGATACCGTCAAGGAATGACATGCCCGGCGTGTTGGACATAGCAAAGCCTTCTGCACGGCCCATTACGATACAGTTGGTGATGATCAGACCCACGAATACCGACAGCTGCTTAGACATTTCATAAGCGTAAGCTTTGAGGATCTGGTCAACCACAATAACCAGCGACGCAATAATGGTCATTTGAACAATGATACGGATCGAAGACGGAATGTGGTTCCGGATCAACGATACGAACAAGTTCGAAAAAGCCGTTACAAAAATTACCGCTAACGCCATTACCAGCGATACGCTCATGCTGGTAGTAACCGCTAGTGCAGAACAAATCCCCAAAATCTGTAGCGCGATGGGATTGTTCTTAAAGATCGGCGCCGTTAAGACGCTTTTTGCATTTGCATCCGCCATGATCAGGCCCCCTCAACGTCGTCGAAGTCAGTATCGGTGTCTTCGGCGTCTTCTGGTTCAGTACCACTACGGAAGTTAGCCAAATACGGAGCGAAAGCCTCTTCGCTGAACCAGAACTGCAGCATGTTGGTCACGCCGTTACTAGTCAGCGTTGCACCAGATAGCGCATCAACCTCGTACTCGTTGCTCGCGCCGCCTTTGGTCAGGTGAATTTCCGGTGAGAGGTCGCCCTCTTCATCGTAAATCTTTTTGCCTTCCCACTGGGCTTGCCAACGCGGATTATTCACTTCAGCACCAAGACCAGGCGTTTCGCTATGGTCGTAGTAGGTGATACTGACGATGGTATTACCGTCACCTTCGACAGCTAGGAAGCCCATCATGCGACCCCAGAGCCCTTGCCCACGAATAGGCAGAACAATTTGGTCCGGGTTTTCTTCATCGCCGACAAGATAGACAGTCGCGTAGTTTTCAACACGAGACAAACCAGCAATGTCACGATCACCAGAAAGGGTACGCCCCGTTGCTGGATCGCGAGATGCTTCGAAGCCATCGAAGGTATTTGGGTCGAACTGATCGGTGTACTCACCGGTATCAAGCTCTACCACACGTGCAGTGATCTGAGTGCGGAACGCTTCCTCAACATCCATACCGGGCTCATAAAGACGTGCCACGTTAAGAATGTTGGTTTTACGGTCCAGCTCCTGATTTAACTGCTGTGCAGGGCGCAGTGCCACAGCAGCCGTCGACACGATCACCGAACACACGATACACAGCGAAAACGCTACGATCAGGATCTTCTTGATGGAGTTGTTACCTTGTGCCATTAGGCAGTCTCCTCGGCCGGTACGCCAGTCCGCTTGAGACGGCGTTTGATATTGGCCTGGACGAACATGTGGTCAATCAACGGCGCAAACAGGTTGGCAAACAAGATGGCCAACATGATGCCTTCTGGGAAGGCCGGGTTTACTACGCGAATCAGCACAGTCATCACACCAATTAGCGCGCCAAACACTAAGCGACCTTGGTTGGTCATGGCGGCAGACACAGGATCCGTTGCCATAAACACCATGCCGAAAGCGAAGCCACCAATTACCAAGTGCCAGTACCAGGGCATTGCGAACATGGGGTTGCTGTCAGAACCGATCAGGTTAAACAGCGTACTGGTAATGACCATGCCCAAGAAAACGCCCAGCATGATTCGCCAGTTAGCGATCTTAGTCCAAAGCAGTACCGCAGCACCGATCAGAATTGCCAGCGTTGACACTTCACCAACTGAGCCAGGAATGAAACCTAAGAAGGCATCCCACCAGCTGTAAGTGTTGGTCAATGCTGTCATACCGTCCTGGAAGGCCATGGAGAGTGCTGTTGCACCAGTATAACCATCGGCAGCTACCCATACGGCATCACCGGAAATTTGCGCCGGATAAGCGAAGTATAGGAACGCACGACCGGTTAAGGCGGGGTTCAGGAAGTTTTTACCCGTACCACCGAAGATCTCTTTACCGATCACGACACCAAAGGTAATCCCCAGTGCGCCCTGCCATAGCGGAATAGTTGCCGGAAGAATCAGGGCAAACAACACGGAAGTGACGAAGAAACCTTCGTTAACTTCATGGCCGCGCTTGATGGCAAACATAACTTCCCAAAAACCACCTACCGCAAACGTAACGAGGTAGATAGGCAGGAAGTAAGTTGCACCAAGGACGAAGTTTGCCCACAGACTGCTAGGATCATGACCCCCCGCCAGGGTCATCATGATTGCTTCACGCCAGCCGCTCATCGATGCATATCCAGCATCAATCGCGGTATTCGCTTGCCAACCAGCGTTCCACATACCAAAGAACATTGCGGGGAAAGTACACATCCACACCGTGATCATGATGCGTTTAAGGTCAACACCATCACGCACGTGGGCAGTGGTTTTCGCAACGCTGGGCGGCGAGTAAAAAACAGTATCTATCGCTTCGTAGAGCGGATAGAACTTTTCGTACTTGCCACCTTTATGGAAGTGCGGCTCGAGATTATCGAGTGTTTGTCGAATACCCATCATCAGGCCTCTTTCTCGATCATGGTGAGATTGTCACGCAGGATAGGGCCGTACTCATATTTGCCTGGGCAAACATAGGTACACAGCGCCAGATCCTCTTCGTCCAGCTCAAGACACCCAAGCTGCATGGCAACCTCAATGTCGCCCACAATCAGCGAACGCAGTAGCTGTGTTGGCATTACGTCCAACGGCATGACGCGCTCGTAATTACCCACCGGCACCATGGCTCGTTCAGAACCATTAGTAGACGTTGTCGGCGCGTAGTTACTTAAGCCTTTAATCTTGGAAATGTAGATGCCCATAATTGAGTGGCGATTGGCGCCCGTGGACAGCCACCCCATAAAGGTGCGCTTGTTACCTTCTTCTAGCAAGCTCACCTGATTATGGAAACGCCCCAGATAGGTCAGATTCCCTTCAGCAGAAGCGCCAGAGAACACAGAGCCTGAAATTACGCGGGTGTCATCAGGTTTGATGACCTCACCTGCTAAGAGTTCCTCCGTACTGGCACCAACTCGGGTGCGCAATAAGCGAGGATTTTCAGCACGCGGGCCACCGACAGCAATGATACGGCTCGTATCAAGCTTGCCTTCAACAAACAGTTTGCCGAACGCAATCACATCCTGATAACCGATGTGCCACACTTTTTTGTGCAGAGCTACCGGCGAAAGATAATGAATATGCGTTCCCACCAAACCTGCCGGATGCGGGCCTGCAAAGCTTTCAGTCTTTACGCCGCTGACATCACCACCAGGAATGGAAGCATTAGCACCCGTACACAGAAAAACGTTGCCCTCGGTCAGGCGGGTTAGCACCTTGAGGCCGTCTTCAAATGCTTGGGAGTTTTCGTTAATCACTACCGCAGGGTCAGCGCTAAGAGGATGAGTATCCACAGCAGTGACAAAAATATCGGTAGGCACGCTGTCGATAGCTGGCGTGCGAGAGAAAGGCCGGGTGCGCAAAGCAGTCCAAAGCCCTGACTCAACCAGTTGGTCAACAACAGATTGACGTTCTAGCTGTTCTAAAGCGCCACGATCATGAGAAGCAAATGTCATCGCTTCTTCATTTTCATCGACTTTAATAACGACAGACAGCAGACGTCTCTTTTCGCCACGGTTAATAGCAACTACTTCACCGCTGGCAGGCGCTGTAAAACGCACACCATCAATTTTCTTATCGGTGAAGAGTAATTGGCCCAGTTTGACCTTATCCCCTTCCTGAACTTCCATCGTCGGCTTCATGCCAACGTAGTCGGTGCCCAGGATTGCCACGTGGCGCACAGGCCGCGCATCTTCAATACGCTGCTCGGGCGCTCCCGTGATGGGGAGATCCAGGCCTTTTTTGACTTCGATCATAGTCTCGCCCAGTTGATGGATCGGATATACGAAGGTAAGGGGTTCGAATGCTTATTTCTGTTCAGTAAATTCTTATTGTCTGTTCAGATTGTTACCAGTCAGGCCCAAGCACGCTTGAACCACCCCGAAAAATCTATCGTATTATAAAGATAAGCGCGGCCAATGACCACATCCCTGATAGCCTCCGAAAGTGCTATATACGCTTTCACTGCATTTGTTTTCAGCACAAAAAACGCCACCCGAAGGTGGCGTTTTGTACAACTTCGCGCTTAAAAGCGCTTTAAAGGCTGCTTAAATGCAGTTAACGGTCAAACTGCCTGATGCGGTAGCTTCAAAAACTTCACATTGGACATATGCTGAAGAATACGAATAACTTGGCAGCTATAGCCAAATTCGTTGTCGTACCACACATATACAACGGCGTGATTACCGTTTGCGATAGTGGCTTTAGCATCGACAATGCCCGCATGGCGATTGCCAACAAAATCAGACGACACAACTTCGGCAGAATCAACAAAGTCGATTTGCTTCTGATAAGCAGAATCAATCGACATACGACGCAGGTAATCGTTCAGCGCCTCAGCATCAGTACCCTTCTCCAAGGTCAAATTCAAAATGGCCATAGAAACATTGGGTGTGGGCACACGAATGGCGTTACCCGTCAGCTTACCCTCAAGCTCAGGTAGCGCTTTTGCGACAGCTTTTGCTGCACCTGTTTCGGTCAATACCATATTAAGCGCCGCACTACGGCCACGACGATCGCCTTTATGGTAATTGTCGATGAGGTTTTGGTCGTTGGTATAAGCGTGTACGGTTTCTACGTGCCCCGTCACGACACCATACTCATCGTTTAGCGCTTTCAGCACTGGAACAATGGCATTGGTGGTACAGGAAGCTGCCGACACAATACGGTCATTGTCGCCAATGGTTGCGTGATTAATGCCGAATACGATGTTTTTGATGTCGCCTTTGCCAGGGGCCGTTAACAGTGCTTTTTTAGCACCCTTGCACTCAAGGTGCTGCCCTAAGCCAGCTTCATCACGCCAGATACCCGTATTATCAACAATCACTGCATTGTTGATACCGTAAGCGGTGTAATCAATTTCACTGGGAGAGTCGGCGTAAATAACCTGAACCACATTACCGTTAACGATAAGTGTGCGTGCTTCAACGTCCACAGTAATTGTACCGTCGAAAGGCCCATGTACCGAGTCCCGACGCAGCAGGCTAGCACGCTTTTCAAGGTCTTTTGCGACATCGCCACGTCCACGCACAACGATTGCTCGCAAACGCAGCAGGTTGCCACCGCCTGCTTTCTCCACCATGACTCGAGCAAGCAAACGACCAATACGACCGAAACCGTAAAGTACTACGTCTTGAGGCTCGCCTTTACTGCCATTTGGCTGGAAGCCATCAATAATGTCAGCAAGCTCTTTACGCAAGAAGGTGTCAAGGTCTCCACCGTTCTGGCGTTTAAAATTAACCGCCAGCTTGCCAACATCAACATGCGCAGGGCCGAGATTCATCTCACTCATCGCTTTCACGATGGGGAACGTATCTTCAACTGACAGCTCGGTACCTTCAATTTTGCGTACAAAACGGTGATCTTTAAGGATGCGAATAACTGACCGCTTGATCAGGGAACGACCGAACATAGTGGCAACAACATTGTTCTGACGATACAGCTGACCTACCAACGGGATCATTTGCTCAGCCAGAGCTTCGTTGCTTTGCCATTCCTGAAAAACGTTTTCGAGAGCTTGCTGACTCACGTGCGGCCTCATTGGGTAGTGAAGAGAAAATTCTGGGAACATTATCCTGGGCTTACCAGCATGCCGCAATGAATGGATAGTCGCACAACATGTAGGGGTATTACAGAAAGAGCGGATTGACTACAAGCCACAATAATGTATCGAAACAATATAGTAACACTATAGACCTTGAAACAGTCCTTGAAACAGTCCTTGAAACAGTCCTTGAAAGCTTAGTTAACCTCCGCTTGCTTTGCGCAGGTCTCTGCCTGAAAGTACTGATCGTGTATGATCCAGATTCCGTTTCAGCGCAAAACGATACCGTGACTATGCCTTCTTTTTCTCTGCTCGAACCACCCCAGCCAAAAGGGATTCGCGACACGCTTTACCTGACAGCGCCGCCGGGCAGTGCGACTGCCCTGGCACTGGCTCAGATCGCGTCAAGCGCACCATTATTGGTAATTACGCCGAATACTGCCAGCGCACAGCGTCTGGAACAGGATCTGGCGTTCTACAGTAATGTGCCCGTACTGCCCTTCCCAGACTGGGAAACGCTGCCTTATGACAGTTTCTCTCCTCACCAGGATATAATTTCGTCACGCCTACGCACGCTGCGTCTGTTACAGGATGGCGTGCGCGGCATTGTGCTGGTGCCAATCAATACGCTGATGCAGCGGCTGCCTCCAGTGTCATACATTGCCGGGCGCGTTATGACGCTAAAAGCGGGCGCTAAACTAAATCGGGAAGCGTTTCGCGAGTCACTGTCACGTGCTGGCTATCGCGCCGTCGAGACGGTTTACGAGCCGGGCGAATACGCCATGCGCGGCGCAATCATTGACCTTTTTGCGATGGGCATGGATGAGCCAATTCGTATTGATTTGTTTGATGACGAAATTGATACGCTGCGCCATTTCGACCCAGGCAATCAGCGCTCTACCAACAAAGTCGATGTGATTGAGCTACTACCCGCCCATGAGTACTCGCTAAGCCGCAGCGCCATTGCTTGTTTCCGAGAGCAGTTTGAAACACTATTTGATGTCGACCCGCGTCAGTGCCCTCTCTATAACGATGCACTGAAGGCGATCCCCTCCCCGGGCCTGGAACAATATTTACCGCTGTTCTTTGACGAAACCGCCTCTTTATTTGAACACGTCACCGACGACACTCGCGTGGCACTGCTGCCTGACGTATTCGAAGCGGCTGAACAACACTGGCAGTCTATTGAATCACGCTACGAAAATTTAGGTGTTGATCCGACACGACCTTTATTGCCACCTCGCCGGGCGTTCATTCCCGTCAATGACGTTTTTTCGGCGATTAAAGCTCGCCCACGAATCGAGCTAACCGAAGATGACACGCAACGCCATGCCCTGTCGCCGCAAGCCCAGGCACTCCCCTCGCTTGCGATTAACGCTCGCGCCAAGCAACCCCTTAACGAACTGGCGACCTTTTTGGATGCGCAGCAAGCTACGCGAGTGCTGTTTGTTGCAGAGTCACGAGGACGCAGAGAAGCGTTAGAAGAGGTACTGGCACCGCTTAAATTAAAATTACCTCATATTGACAGTTTCCAAGCCTTTTTAACTAGCTCTGATCGCATTGCCATTACTGAGAGCTTGGTGGGAAGCGGCTTATGGCTCACCGAGCCTGATATCGCAGTCATTAGCGAGACGGAGCTATTTGGCGATGTAGTGCGCCAGAGCCGTCGGCGGGAAAAAGCCACCGACGACAATGAATTGGCCGTGCGTCATCTATCCGAGCTACGTGAAGGCGCACCGGTTGTTCACCAGGCGCATGGCGTAGGCCGCTACCTGGGGCTGGAAACCCTTGAAGCAGGTGGACAGGCTAACGAATTCTTGGCTCTCTCATATGCCGACGGCGCTAAGCTATATGTCCCTGTCGATAGCTTGCATCTTATTTCGCGCTATAGCGGCGCTGATGACGAACTGGCCCCACTGCACAAGTTAGGCTCAGAGCAGTGGGAAAAAGCGCGCCGTAAAGCGGCTGAAAAAATCCGCGACACCGCTGCTGAGCTACTCGACATCTACGCTCGAAGAGAGGCTCAGGAAGGGTTTATTTATGACACGCCAGGAGATGAGTACGTTCGCTTCACTGCCAGCTTCCCGTTTGAAGAAACCCCCGACCAGCAGGCAGCCATCGAAGCGGTTATAAGCGACATGATCTCCCCCCAACCAATGGATCGCGTCGTCTGCGGTGACGTAGGTTTTGGTAAGACCGAAGTCGCCATGCGCGCTGCGTTCCTGGCCGTTCAGACAGGTCGCCAAGTTGTGGTGCTCGTGCCCACTACGCTGCTAGCTCGCCAGCATTTTGAAAACTTCCGCGACCGCTTTGCCGACACCGCGGTGAACATTAGTCTTATCTCACGCTTCACCAGCGGCAAGGAGATGACGCAAACCTTAGAAAGCATCAAGAATGGCCAAACTGACATCGTCATCGGCACCCATAAACTGCTTTCTAAAAGCGTTGAGCTACCCAAAATGGGGCTTTTAATCATCGATGAAGAGCACCGTTTTGGGGTCGCGCAAAAAGAGAAGCTCAAAACGTTGCGCGCCGAAATCGATATTCTGACGCTAACGGCAACACCGATTCCCCGCACCCTGAATATGGCCATGAGCGGCATCCGAGACCTTTCGATTATCGCCACCCCGCCAGCGCGACGCTTATCGGTCAAAACGTTTGTGCAACAACGAGATAGCAGCGTCATTAAAGAGGCCCTGCTGCGTGAAATTCTACGCGGCGGACAGGTCTATTTTTTGCACAATGAAGTCAAAACGATTGAAAACGCTGCCGAACAAATTCGCGAACTGGTACCAGAAGCACGGGTTGCTGTTGCTCACGGCCAGTTACCTGAGCGCAGTCTTGAGCGAGTAATGTCAGACTTCTATCATCGGCGCTTCAATGTACTTGTGTGCTCAACCATTATAGAAACAGGCATTGACGTACCCAGCGCTAACACCATTTTGATTGAGCGCGCAGACAAGTTCGGCTTGGCCCAACTTCACCAACTGCGGGGCCGCGTTGGACGCAGCCACCACCAAGCATACGCTTACCTGCTAACACCGCCCCCAAAGGCAATGACACGAGATGCAATCAAGCGCCTGGAAGCGATTAGCGCATCCGATGATCTCGGTGCTGGTTTTACCCTGGCAAGCCACGACATGGAAATTCGCGGCGCAGGCGAACTGTTAGGCGACGAGCAGAGTGGCCAAATGGAAACTATCGGCTACACGCTTTACATGGAAATGCTGGATCGTGCAGTGAAAGCTATCCGTGCGGGCAAAACGCCTAACATTGACGCCCCCTTCAATATAGGTGTCGAGATTAGCCTTACCCTGCCTGCATTGATTCCCAACGACTATATTCACGATGTGCAGCAGCGCCTAGTGATGTATAAGCGCATTGCCAACACCCAAAGCGACGCCGAGCTTACAGAGTTACAAGTCGAGCTTATCGATCGTTTTGGACTGCTGCCTCAGCCCTTGAAGAACCTGATACGTCAAACCAAGCTGCGCCACCGCGCCGAACAACTGGGTGTAGCGCGCATTGAAGCCGGAGAAAACCGCGGAAGATTGCTTTTCAACAGCGCCACTCAGGTCGATCCGTTAACACTCGTGACACTCATTCAAAAATCGCCACAGCACTATCGTTTAGATGGCTCAGACACCTTACGATTTGAATTTCCAATGAAAACTACCGAACAGCGGTTTGATAAGGTCGAAGCTCTGCTTACAACACTCAATCAAAAAGTAGCGGCGGCGTGAACCTTGGGGCAAACTTGTATAAAAGCCCTACTAACCGCCTCCCATGACAATGCCAGTTTGCAGTAACTAGCGCATATATTAATTAGGAACCACCATGAATATTCGTAAGCTATATAACGTCTGGGGCCCGACTAGCTTCGCTGTCTTGCTTACAGCAAGCCTTTCCAGCCCCGTTTACGCACAGCAGTCAGCCAGCACGACTGAAGGCTCAGCAGCCCTTGCGGAAGAGGTGCTAGCCAGTGCTGACCAGCCCTCTGAGCAGAGAGAATTACCACGCGGCCATTTTCGCCTGCCTGAGACGGGAGACATTATTGGAGAACACTACACCGTCGTCGTAGAAGACCCTGAAGAGACACTTATCGATATAGCGCGGCGCCACAACATTGGCTACGAAGAAATTCGTATGGCGAATCCAGGCGTCAGCCTGTGGGTGCCTGGGGAAGGAACAGAAGTCGTCATACCTGCGCGCTATATTCTGCCACCTGCTCCTCGTGAAGGCGTGGTCGTTAATTTATCCGAACTGCGACTTTACTATTACCCAGCTGACAATCCAGGCATTGTTGAAACCTATCCGGTCAGTGTTGGCCGTGAGGAATTTGCAACACCGATCGGCATTACCCGCACAACAGTGAAGGTAAAAGATCCCGCCTGGGCACCGCCAGCCTCTATGCGTCGCGAAGCAGCAGCACGTGGTGAGCCAGCACCCTCTATTGTGCCTGCTGGCCCCAACAACCCATTAGGTCGGCACGCCATTTTGTTGGCAATGCCTAGCTACCTGATTCATGGCACCAACCGCCCTGAAGGTGTGGGCATGCGGGTCAGCCGCGGGTGCATCCGCATGTTCCCCGAAGATATCAAGTCGCTCTACGAGCGCTTGCCCAGTGGCACTCAGGTCAACTTGATGGATGCACCGTTTAAAGCAGGCTGGGCAGCGGACGGCACACTGTTTGTGCAGTCTTACCCACAGCTTGAAGAAAACGTTGGCGATTTTGAGCCGCTGCTTAACGCCATCGAGCGAGTAAGCGAACTTGCTGAAGAGCAAGCAGAAGTTGACTATGCCCAGGTAAAACTCGCGGTGGAAAACCCGGATGGTCGCCTTATCGCGCTTTATGGCCCCCAAGCACCAGCACCAGCTCCCGCTGAAGAGCCTGTGGAACTTGATGGTTTATTAGAGGAAATTGAGCTCACGACAGTTGCTCGAGGCGAAGAAGAGGCATAACCAAAGACATAAAAAAAACCCCGCCGAGGCGGGGTTTTTTTACATCTACAGCAACCCTAAGTTTTAACGCTTAGGGCCCAGGCAGAATTACTTCTGCATGGAACGCTGGAACATGCGGTTCATTTCTTCACGGTTTTGCTGAGACATCTGCAGGGCAGCTTGCGCGTCGCGCTGAGCTTGGTTAGCAGTGTTCATTGCTTGTGAAGCCATGCTGCGTGCTTCTGCGGCATCAGCCTGTGCAGATTCAGCAGTCATGCGAACTTCTTCCAGAGCGCTGGTAGAAGCACAGCCAGCCAGGATTGCCAGTGAAGCGGCAGCGGCAGTCATCTTCAGAGCAGTCTTCAGAGTCATAGTGTTCTCCTTGAGTCTTCCTTGGGTACAACATTAGGGGTATGACAAATTTAAGGCTAAAGCGTTAGCTCAATTTTGTCTACCTGCGGTGCAGGTTCTTTACAGTGACTTGTACCATGGCTTTACACCAAAGCACGCAAGTCAAACGCTGTTTTATAATAGACCACAGCGCTTGTCTATAGCCACGTATTCAAAACCTTGAACTTCCTTCAACGACATAGCCTAGCGGATCACCACGCGAGTGCCAACACCTACCAGCGAAGCAACACGCTCAATTTGCTCGTTGGTGACAGCAACGCAACCTTGGGTCCAGTGGTATTGACCATGAATATCTGGATCACCACCACCGATGCCATGTATGCCAATGGCGCCGCCCAACGCCGTATTTTGTGGCGGAGAGCCGTGGCGCCGATAGTGATCAAAATAAGCATCGTAATCCGCTTGGGAATAAATGCCTTTTTCGAGCGCCATCCTCGCATGAGGTGGCGTAGGATAATCGATACCAATAAAGATATGCCACTGACTTTCGTAATTAAATCGATTAATTCGAAACTCGCCAAGCGGTGTCACATTATCACCACGGATCCGCTGGGTTTTCGCTCCACCACGCCCAAGAGATATGGGTGCATAGTGCTCAACCAAAGCATTACCCCGGTAGACACTCAACGTGGCATCTTTATCATCAATTAACACCCACAGCTCATCGCTGTGACGCGGGAGACTCGCACGAGAAAGCAGCGTCTCAACAAGATCTGTAGGTTCGTAATTATTTAAGGTACTGGAAGTCGCTGCACTGGCCACAGCAGGCCAGCCCAGCGCCAACGCTAAAAAACGGCGACGGTTTACAGGCATCGTTATCGCTCTCTATATAGGCCAGCATCACTAGCCAACAAAGCATTTGTGGCAATTGTTATACCCTATTCTCACACCAAATGTCAGTGCTTTAATAAGCCAAATAACATGCCAGTATGTCAATGTCGGCAACCGCACCATTGTTGAACGCTATCTAGATATCTCCCAAAGTCTTACCTAGATATCTTCAAATTCTTGCATACTCGCTACTAGCTTACGTGCTTCTGCATTATGCCCTTCTGCCAAGGCGTTAAAAAAAGCCTCTTCTGGCTCTATTTTTGCGCGTGATGCACGATGCTCATAGAGGCCCTGCAGCTTACGATGCGACTCAACTGCTGCGTGAGTCAACTTATCAGTAGAGTCTGCCACCGTTTGGTGAGCAAGCGCCTCGAGCACTGGGGGCTGAGGAAAATCACTAGGGTCATCAAACCATATTTCCAACACTTCTTTGTGATTAGAGCTATCACGAATAAGCGCTTCCAGCCCGGTTTTCATTCGCAGTTCGCTGTCGGCTAGGTACGTTAGCGCCATGGCAAGACGCTGATGCTCGCTTGAATCGGCTGCAGCACGATACTGACGCGCCATTTGGCCATGATAACCTGCGGCCCATTCAACTAAATCTTTGACTTGGTTATAGCGCATCTATATCTCCTTTTGCTACTCGCACTCTCTAGGCAATACGTTTGTCGCTATGATTACCACTCTTGGCTAGTTTCACGTAACGCTGCAATGTCGCGCTTTGCAGCATGAAGATTAGCTAGCAACTGGTCGGCAACGCTCAGCTGACTGCCGACAGCAATCATTGAGGGGTTCTGCACAACGCGCTTACTCGCCCCTTCATCACTATGCAGCTTCTCAACTTGCCCAATCAACCAATGCAACCAACTATCTGGCTGGTGCATCATATCTCTTAGGCGCTGCAGCTCAGCAACGGTGGGGCCTTTCTCATTGAGGAGCGCTTGCCAGCCATGTTCATTAAGGCGCGCATGCTCGGTCACCTCTTTGAGCAGCGAATTTAATGCCAGCTCAAAGAGCGCCAAGGCGCTCTCTTCAATCGCCATTTGGCGAGCCTGAGTATGCTCGTCGTTACCTGTTGGAAGACCAACCAAAAGCTCAGCTTGATAAAGCAATTGGTTGGTGCGCGAACGTGGGCTCACTTACGTTTATCCTCCACGTGCCATTTCCCTGCTTCGAAAGTTGCTTTCCAGCCAGTTGCTTTGCCCTCCTCATCGGTCATCACGTACTGCTCTTTATTTTTTCGTGAATAACGGATTTGCGCAGGACGGCCATCTGGGTCTTCGCTGGGCGCCTTCAGGATAAAGTGATACTTTTCCGGCAGCTCATCAGCGTGAGCTTTCAGCTCTTTTACCAGCGGCGGACGGGTTTCACGGTTTTTAGGAAACTTGCTGGCGGCAAGGAATAAGCCGCTAGCACCATCACGCAGCACGTAGTGGTCGTCTACCTTTTGGCAGGCCAGTTCCGGCATGGGAATGGGGTCCATTTTGGGCGGCGCCACATCACCACTACGAAGCAACTTGCGGGTATTTTTACACTCACTGTTGGTACAGCCGAAATACTTACCAAATCGACCCGACTTAAGCTGCATCTCAGAACCACATTTATCGCATTCGATAATGGGGCCGTCGTAGCCTTTGATTTTGAACTTACCCGTCTCCACTTCATAACCATCACAATCAGGACTATTACCGCAAATATGCAGTTTGCGCCCCTCATCGATGAGATAGTTATCCATGGCGGTTCCACACTTCTGGCAACGTCGCTTGGCACGCAGAGCATTCGTTTCTGCTTCTTCGCCTGCGTCTTCTGCGACGGCTTCTTCACCAGGAATTAAATCAATGGTGGTTTTGCAACGCTCTTTGGGCGGCAAGTTATAACCGCTGCAGCCCAAAAACACCCCGGTGGAGGCTGTCCGAATCTGCATTTTGCGGCCGCAGCTTGGGCAGTCAATATCCGTAGGAACCGGCTGGTTAGGGCGCATTCCTTCATCGCTTTCCGCTTTGCTAAGCTCTTGGCTGAACTCACCGTAGAAAGCATCCAACAGGGCTTGCCAGTTGCGCTCACCTTCCGCAACTTCATCCAGGCTATCTTCCATTCGAGCCGTGAACGAATAATCCATCAAATCGGGGAAAGACTCTTTCAATCGCTCGGTGACAATATCACCCAATTTTTCAGCATAGAAACGACGACTTTCTAACTTCACATAACCACGATCCTGAATCGTGGAAATAATGGAAGCATAGGTAGAAGGACGACCAATGCCTTGCTTCTCAAGCTCTTTAACTAAGCTGGCTTCCGTGTAACGCGGGGCAGGTTTAGTGAAGTGCTGTTGAGGATCAAGCTTCTCAAGCGCCATCGCCGTGCCCTTCGGCAAATCAGGCAGGCTTTGGTCTTCATTTTTGCCGGTTGGCTTCATCACCCGCGTGTAACCATCAAACTTGAGCACTCGCCCTTTGGCACGCAAGTCGTAGCCATCAACTTCAACACTCAACGTACTAGAAAGATACTCAGCAGGTGTCATCTGACAGGCGACAAATTGACGCCAAATCAGCTCGTAGAGGCGTTCTGCATCTCGCTCCATGCCAGAGAGATCACTCGCTTTGCGCTCAACGCTAGAGGGCCTAATGGCCTCATGGGCTTCTTGGGCACTCTCTTTACTGCTGTAACGGTTAGCAGACTCTGGCAAATAGCGTGCGCCGTACTCATCACCGATAAACGAACGAACACTCTCTACCGCATCCTTTGAAAGATTGGTGGAGTCGGTACGCATGTAAGTAATATAGCCAGCCTCGTAGAGGCGCTGGGCCATGGTCATGGTTTTCTTAACAGAGAACCCTAACCGGCCGCTGGCGGCCTGCTGCAACGTTGAGGTAATAAACGGTGCAGTAGGCTTGGAGCTCGTCGGCTTGTCTTCACGGGAGGGAATCGCAAGCTTGGCTTTACGTAGTTGCTCAATACGCGCAAGCGTGTCTTTTTCGGAGGTGGGGCGGAAAGGTTTACCATCCTGACGCACCAGCGCAAACCTAACTAGCTCGCCATCCGGAGAAGCGAGATCTGCATGCACATCCCAAAACTCTTCAGGGATAAACGCACGAATCTCTCGCTCACGCTCAACGATTAGTCGAACCGCAACCGATTGGACACGGCCAGCTGATAAGCCTCTGGCAATCTTGGCCCACAGCAATGGGGAAAGCATAAAACCGACAACGCGATCCAAAAAACGGCGCGCTTGCTGTGCTTCCACGCGAGGAATATTTAGCGTCCCTGGCGATTTGAACGCATCC
Source organism: Halomonas bluephagenesis (assembly GCF_054790765.1). Taxonomy (NCBI): domain Bacteria; kingdom Pseudomonadati; phylum Pseudomonadota; class Gammaproteobacteria; order Oceanospirillales; family Halomonadaceae; genus Halomonas; species Halomonas bluephagenesis. The sequence goes on along the minus strand of NZ_CP133631.1, from coordinate 3,732,750 downwards.
TGAATGGCATTTTTGGTGATTTCATTAAATACAACGCGCTTGTAGCGACTGTCATCGCCACCAATCGTCTCGCGCAAATGCCAGGCAATCGCCTCCCCTTCGCGATCCAAATCCGTTGCGAGATAAACAGCATCGGCTTTTTCAGCCAGCTTCTTTAATTCTGCGACGACTTTTTCTTTACCTGGGAGCACTTCATAGCGGGCTTCCCAACCATTACTTGGGTCAATCCCCATCCGCCTAATTAACTGATCATGGGTCTTACGTTTTTTGTACTCTGCCTTCTCTTCCGCCGACATCTTGCGTGTTGCCGCAGCCTGGCGAGCGCGCTCCTTCGGGTCGGAGGCTGCCTTACCTGAGCCGCTGGTCGGCAGGTCACGGATGTGACCCACGCTCGACTTTACGATGAAATCGTTGCCGAGATACTTATTGATCGTCTTCGCTTTCGCAGGCGACTCGACGATGACCAGTGACTTGCCCATAGTGCTCCACTTTCCTAATGCTCAGGCGCTATCGCCCATGCTCTGAATACGTTGCCGCCTGTCGTTACCACTTGACGGCCATGAGAAAAATGCGCCTACCCTACCCCAGGCCTGCAACAAGCGCCAGTAACAACCGACGCATAGGTAACGAATTGATGCTGAACCGCGAGGTGCTTATAAACACTATTTTTCATAATGAAGTAGCTAGACACTAGACTGCCCATACGCAGACGGCAACCCAAAATATAGAAACAAAAAAACGCCCCTGTATGAAAACAGGGGCGTAGACAAGCGTTGTAACACTTAACGCTTGCGCGGTGGTTTCCTACGCGATGCCGCTCTCGGCTGAGGCTTGCTAGCTTTTTTAGATGCGTCTGCCACTACATTATTAGCAGCGCTTTCCGCCGAGGCATCTTCTGCTAACGCGCCTTCAGTTGAAGAACTTACAGCAGTTTGGGTATCTGCAGCGGCGCTTTTAGCCTCTACTTTTTTAGTTTCAGCAGCTGGCTTGCTCTCTATCGCTTTTGGTTGAGCAGCTTTCGGCGGCCTCGCTTGATCAAATAATTTTTTCACCTGATCAAAGCGCTCTGCTGCATGCTCAGATAGCTCTCCGCTCGCGGCGAACACATGCTTAAGGTGCTCAATATGACCATCAATGTCGCTGTCGCTTTGCCCTTTTAACAGTTTAGGCAATGATGATAGCGCACGCTCACGATCCAATTTCAGGATAAAGAATTGATCGCGCACCAAACGCTTAAACTCACTCAACGTCGAACTAGGCTCTAGCTCAGCACGGGAAGCACGTAAACGTTTGAAGTTACGTTCGTCGGTGGCAGGAGCGCCGCCTAAAACATAGATAACCGAGCGCATTACAGCTTCGTGAGCACCGCCCTGAGCAATTTTATTGCGCAGCTCATTTTTACGGTTTTCAACAAACCGTTGATGCTCTGGCTCTGCTCCGGGACGACGACGATGCACGTGCGCATCGCCATGCAAACCTACCGCTGCTTGCAATAGTGGCTGTCCATAAATATCCATAACCAGCCGTTCTGTCGTGCTATCACGCAAATCTCGTACTGCATTGAGATTGGCAACTATTTGATCGGAGAACATGGTTTCTAGTGCTTTGAAAACATTATCTTGACCCACTTGCTGACGATTACGGCGAACTGTTTCAGCCATGACCGGTAGCGGTACTGTCAGCGGATTACGATCAGAAAGGAGCTTGTAACCTAACCGAATAGGATGCATACGACGAATCCAGCGGGCTGCCTCTGGTGTCATCGCGGCCTGAATCCAGGGTTGAACATAAAGCCGATAAAAACCGAGGTTTATTTCGGAAATTCGCGCAACCGTGGCAAATCTACGGTCATCTTCAGGCTTATGCATCACGTCACGATCAAGTTCTTCAAAGTTACGTGACGTAAACTCAAGCAAGTAGTCGCGCTCAAGTAACTCCGCATCATCTCGTTCGCTGACATGCGAGACCGTTGTTTCATACAATCCAGGCGGCATAACATCGATGTAGTCCATGTTAGCCGTGAACTCAGTATGCTCTTTGCGTGACACACTACCGGAAACAAAAATCCCTAAGTGTCCTGTCGTGTCGTGCAGGCAATAAACGATCGTCTGCTCGTTGGCGATGATATCTTCTTCGCCTTCGTATAAATCACGAATCCAACCCAGTGCCTGAGGCGGCGGGGTTATATCGTCACCACGCGAGCAAAATACGACGACCGGCGAGCGCACATTGCGTAGATCAACACGACGGCCATCGCGAGTTACCAACTGAGCAGTCGAGAGACGGTTACCGACAAAAAGATTATCGACGATGTACTGAATCTCTTCGCCACCTAGCACAACATGACCACCCCACCAACGCTCAAACTCTAGATAGCGTTTGGATTCGGTATCGATGTTGTCATACAGGTGATACTGCTTTTTCCAATAGGTGTTGGCTGGATTGAGGCGCTCGAAGTTCTGCACTAGCCACGCGCCGTCAAAAAGGCCATTACCAATGTCACTGGTTAAGGCCGTAATCCAGCTGCCACCGGCCATACCACCGGTATAACGCATAGGGGCTTTACCGTGCTCTCCCGCCCAGTAAGAAAGCGGTGCGCCCGCAATAAGAATCGGGCCGAACACGTCAGGCTCAAGCGCCGCAGCCATCATTATCTGCCAACCCGCCTGGCAGTTACCTACTACCATCGGTTTTTCAGCGGTTTCTGGATGCAAAGCGATAACATGGCGTAAAAACGCAATTTCCGCCTCAACCACATCCTCAACGGTTTGACCCGGCTCGGGAAAAGGCAAAAAACCAATAAAATAACAAGGATGGCCAGCCTTCAGAGCGACCCCAAGCTCGCTATCAGGCTTGAACCCGCCAATCCCTGGACCATGCCCTGCCCTAGGATCCACGACAACAAACGGTCGTTTTTCAGGATCAATCTGAATATGACTGGGGGGCAGTACTCTCAGTAGCTCATAGTTAGTCGGATGCGGAAGCGTGCGACCATCAATGAGCACTTCGGTATCAAACCCAAGCACGTTTGGCTTGGTTTGCTCCATATGCTCAAGATATTGATTTCCGCGTTCACGCATAACATCCCAGTAAAGGACGCTACGTTCGATACTATCGCGCCAATAGCTCGCTGCAGCCCGCCCGAACCCGAACGGATCTACCATGCTAGCCAGGGCCTCGCCGCCCGGCAGTGGAGCCATTTGATCAGACGCTCCTGGCCACAAGCTTTTCAGCGTGCTGCCAGGCAACATAGGATGAGCGAGAAAGTTCATAAATTCTCCCATTGGGTTGATGCAAAGCACCCGTCCCGAAGCAATGATGCTGCAATGCAATATAGTTTAGGCCACTCACTGCGTAACGTCGATGCTTACCTTTGCAAATTCATCATTGTTGTCATAAAGACGCCGCACATCATCGGTGATAGCATTTCCAGCGTAATGCTGAGATTTTTTGTTTTGTGGCACTTTCTATCTTCGGAGGGTGTATACCTAGAGGTTGTTATGTCGTCCCTTACACTACTCAACCGTTTGACCTTCCGACAATTACAAGTATTCCAGGCAGTCCACCGTCAGCGCTCCTACTCACGCGCTGCCGAGCAACTAGGACTTACACAGCCTGCGGTTAGCGCGCAAATTCGCCAATTAGAACTCGCGCTTGGTCAGCCGCTGTTTAAATATGCCGGTAAAACCCTTCACGTGCTACCTGCTGCGGATACCTTAGCGCTCTCCACACGCGAAATCTTTGGGCAGCTTTCTAGGCTGCAAATGAATCTTTCGGAGATTAATGGCAACATTAGCGGCGAGCTGAATATCGCGGCCGTATCCTCAGCCCAATATGTGGTGCCGTATCTATTAGCACGGTTTCGAGCACGCTACCCAGACGTACGCATTCGTTTAAAGGTATGCAATCGCAGTCAAGCGCTAGAAAGGCTGGCAGAACAGAAAGATGATGTCGTGATTATGGCCATGGTGCCTGAAGACGACGACTTGGTGGTAATGCCCATTCTTGAAAATGAACTCATCGCTCTCGTATGGCCAGACCACCCACTGCTTCATATGGAAGCACCAACATTAGCCGACTTTGCGCGTCACTATGTATTGATGCGTGAGCCAGGTTCTGGAGTGCGTATTGCATTTGAGCAGTTGGCCGTTGACCAAGAAATCGGTCTTCCCCACCGCATTGAACTAGGCACCAATGAAGCCATTAAACAAGGCATTATGGCTCACTTGGGCGTTGCCGTTCTGCCCCGCTTGGCGGTTCAACTTGAACTAGAGCAAGGGCTGCTATCAGCGCTCCCCTTACCTAACTTCCCCATTCGGCGCTCGTGGTGCACGGTGTATCGTCGCGATCATTTTCCGACGCCCGTCGCCGATCTTTTTTTACGCTTTATAAGGGAACACTTGCCGGATTTTCGTCGGTATTTCCAAGCCCCTTCTAGCCCGCTGCCTAGCCACGGCGTTTCCTGTCTACCGTTGCTGTCAATATAGTGGGCTATCGATTTGGCGAGCTGTCTATTTAGAGGTTCGATGAAGAGGGCTTAGTGTCTTGTTAACCAAGAGATATGTTACATTAGCCTACTACCTACGTATCATTCAGAATCTTCAGGGTTTGGCATGTATTCGCGCAGGCGATCCAACTGTCAACGCCATGGCATTTAAACGTCATCGCCATAGCATATGGTTCGACGCCACAACGTTTGGGCATTGCCTGCCGCACAGTAGAGAGGCTCTCTCCTATGAGCAACAACCCCACAACGCGTGTCCCTAGCGGCGAAAAATTCCGCAACGAGCATGGCATGTCGGTCATTAAAGACGGCATGAAGCAGCGTAAAACGCCATCAGATGAAGCGTCTCCTAGTCTTGACCGTAAACCTAAATGGTTGCGCGCCCAGATTCCGGGAGGCGAACGCTTCGAAGCCGTCAAAAAAAATGTCTCTACGCACCGTCTCAGCACTGTCTGCGCAGAGTCGCACTGCCCCAACATGGGCGAATGCTGGAGCAATGGCACCGCCACTATTATGCTGATGGGGTCTGTTTGCACACGCGCATGCCGATTCTGTGCAGTGGACACAGGCAACCCGAAAGGCTGGCTGGATTTAGACGAACCGGAAAACACCGCAAAATCAGTCGAGCTGATGGGGCTGCGCTACATCGTGCTGACCTCCGTTGACCGTGACGACTTGGATGACGGTGGCGCTACGCACTACGCCAACTGTATTAAAGCGATTAAATCCCGCACGCCGGAAGTGGTTGTAGAAGCACTCACACCCGACTTTGACGCTGATAAAGCTGCCATTGAGCGGTTAGCCGATTCAGGCTTGGAAGTGTTTGCGCAGAACGTCGAGACCGTAGAGCGCCTGACCAGTAAAGTACGTGACCCACGCGCTGGTTATCGTAAAACGCTGGACGTTCTGGCGCATGCAAAGCAATATCGGCCAGACATTATTACCAAAACAAGCTTGATGCTTGGATTAGGCGAGACAGACGAAGAGATTCTTAAAACCTTTGATGACCTGAGAGAGATTGGCGTTGATATCGTGACGCTTGGGCAATACTTGCGTCCAACCAAAAACCATCTAGCCGTAGAGCGCTGGGTCACCCCAGAAGAGTTCGACCGCTACCGTGTGCTTGGTCTTGAAAAAGGCTTTATGGAAGTACCTTCCGGGCCGCTGGTTCGCTCTAGTTATCGCGCCGACCGCGTTTTTGAAAAAAACAACCTCGGTCTCGCTGCTCCCGCCGCGGTACCTGGCCAAGAACCTGACGCTAACCGCATTCCTGCGTTTAACGTCGGATAAACTGATAAACCAACTACCTGCACGCAATTGACACGGCTAAATCAGCATAGTCAGATCAGTACTAACAAGTGCATTGCGTGTAGGTAGTCTCATTTTTTTTATTTAATAAACGGCCACATCAACCAGCTCACGATCTAGCCGCTGGGCTAACGCGGACGCCAATTGGTCACCTACCCGGTGAACGGCAGGCAATACCACTAAATCAGTCAATCGCGTCACCTGCATACCCGCGTAACCACAGGGATTAATCCGCCCAAAGGGGGATAAGTCGCCATCTACATTCAAGGCAACCCCGTGATAGCTTGCGCCCCGCCGAATACGTAACCCCAAAGAAGCAATTTTCGCCTCCCCTTGCTGCGTATTCACATAGACACCAGGTGCGTCGGGCTTCGCCCAGGCAGACACATCATAAAGCGCAAGTACATCAATCACTGAATTTTCTAGTGCAGTGACCAGCTCTCGAACACCGATTTTGCCACGCCGTACGTCTAGCAGTGGATATAACACAACCTGCCCTGGGCCATGGTAGGTGACTTGTCCACCCCGATCCGTTTTTACTACAGGAATATCACCTGGCATTAACACGTGTTCGGGTTTACCCGCCTGACCTTGAGTAAAAACGGGATCGTGCTCAACTAACCAGAATTGATCAGGCGTTGACTCATCCCGGGTATCGGTGAGTTCGCGCATCGCGCTCCACACAGGTAAATAGGCACGATGACCAAGCTGATGTAGCTCGATAGCTTGACTAGCCATGGTCATACCACCATGTGTACGCGACCTGTAGCTTTCAGATCATCGAATAACTGGCGTATTTGCTGCTCGCTAGTGGCAACAATAGTGACACGCACTGATTGGAAGCGGCCATTACGGCTATCGACAACTTGAAGTGACGTCTCATCAAAATCCGGGGAATGTTTGACAATCACCTGGCACACACAGGCTGGAAAATCCTCAGCGGCATCGCCAACAACTTTCAGTGAGTAATCACAGGGAAAGGTGATTTTAGGTGGCTCGTTTACCTCAGGCTGACGTAAATCTCTTAGCCCATTTTTCGCGCCTTTTTTCATAGCTCGCCTTTACACGGAATATAGTTACTTCTGTTCAGAATACGGATGCAGCACTGCCTTATAAGATTAGTAGCTTAAGCGCAAAATGCTGAAAATCCTGCGCTTAAGTTCGTTCGCTACTATTAATCGGTGAAGTTGCTGATCAAACCACTGAAGAAACGCCTTACTTGGTCAAATAGTCGTTTAAACAAACCGCCCTCTTCAACATTTTCAAGAGCCACTAGTTGACGCTCGCCGACCATTTCTTCACCTAAATACACTTCTAACGTACCTACATCGTCACCCACAGCAACCGGCGCTTGAAGATCACCATCTAGGTTCAAGCGAGCGCGCAACTCTTCATTACGGTTACGTGGAAGGGTCATGAACACTTCGCCGTCAACACCAACACGCAGCTCATTACTATCGCCGCCCCAGACACGTGGAGTTGCAAGCACTGCACCACGCTCATAGAGTTTCATCGTTTCATAGAAACGGAAGCCGTAGCTAAGAAGCTTCTGTGTTTCCTGCGCCCTTGCTTCTTCTGAGCTAGTACCCATCACGACTGAAATTAAGCGCATGCCATCGCGCTGAGCCGAGGAGACAAGGCAGTAACCTGCTTCCGTTGTCCAACCGGTCTTCAAGCCATCGACACTCGGGTCACGCCATAGCAAACGGTTACGGTTTGGCTGATCGATACCACCAAAAGCGAAGTTACGCTGAGAGTAAATAGCGTAATGCTCGGGGTAATCGTTAATAATATGCTGAGATAACAGCGCCATATCACGAGCTGTTGAATAGTGATTGTCACCAGGCAGGCCCGTCGCATTTTGGAAATTAGTATTGTTCATTCCCAAGCGCGTAGCGTGCTGATTCATCAAATCGGCAAATGGCGTTTCGCCACCAGCAAGGTGCTCTGCCATTGCCACACTAGCGTCATTACCCGAAACAATAATAATACCATGCAGCAGATCGTCGACAGAGACTCGATCCCCCACCTCAATGAACATCTTGGAGCCGCCGGTGCGCCAAGCTTTTTCACTAATATTGATCATATCCGTCAGGCTAATGGTGCCTCGGTCTAACTCACGCTCTACCAAATAAGCGGTCATGAGCTTAGTCAGACTCGCTGGCGGCAAGCGTTCATCAGAATTATGCTCGGCAAGAATACGACCGCTGTTGGCATCCATCAAAATCCATGAGCTGGCCGCTAGCTGAGGAGCGGAGGGAATAATCGTTTGCGGCTGGGGGGTCACTTGAGCCCCAGCCGGGGAAGCCACCACGGCAAAAACCGCAAACAAACAAAGCCCGGCGGTACGGCGAATAGACATCAATACATTCATCTCTTACTTCTCACAACAAAGAAAAAAACGTCAACGAAGCACGTTATTTTAGCTAATAAATGGGGTGAACTATCTCACGATAAACACTTGTGGGAAGCCCGCCCGACGGAGTTCTTCTCGCGCTTGGGTTTCCTGCGCAGGGCTTACAGGCCCGACTTGCACACGATGCACATCTGTATCACTCATCACCCGCACTTTATGTGGTAGCTCACTGACCAAGCGCTGCTGCAACTGTTGGGCTCCTTCTTCACTGCCCAATGCCGCAATTTGTAGATAAATCGCGTCCCCCGTTGCCATTGGTCGCTGATCAGGAATATCTCGAACAGACCGTGCATCTACAGCAGGGAACGTCGAAGAAACCGCACCGGCTGCTCCATGACTGCTGCTCCTCCCCTGCTGCGCCAGCCATTGTGCAGGCTCAATGGCCTCAACCCGGACGGCACCAGTACCATTATCTAAAAAGCCTAACCGTGCAGCCGCAGCGTAGGAAAGATCAATTTCACGGTCACTATGAAAAGGGCCTCGATCATTGACGCGCACGATAACAGATTGACCACTATCTAAACTGGTGACTCGGGCAAATGTTGGTAGTGGCAATGAACGGTGAGCAGCAGACATTTTATACATGTCATAAATTTCACCGTTTGATGTGGCATAACCATGAAATTTTTCACCGTACCAAGAGGCCGTTCCCTGCTTCACGTAGCCTGCTGCATCCGGCAGCACATGGTAGGTTTCACCCCACACTTCATAAGTGGAGCGATTACCGGCACGTGATAGCGGTTCTACACGGGGCTCAGCGTTTGGCACTTTGCTCACATCCGGCGGCTCTAGCGGATACGCATCGCCAGTCATTGCATAGCGCTCCCCCGTCGACGGACTACTGCTTTGCACGTTACCACTCGCTCCACTGCCGGTCGTTCCACTCGCATTTGTCGCAGTAGTAGGCCCGCTAGCTGGCTGGTTCACGCTGGCGCTACTTTGTTTAGCTTCATGGCCGGCACAACCGCTAACCAACGCCATGATGACCACCGCACCACCAATACAGCGAGCCTCAGACAGCACTGTTCTCATGTTTAGCCCTCAACCTGCCGCTCAATGGCTTCCGATAGCTCGGCCACCGCCATTGCATAGAGATGGCTGTGGTTATAGCGGGTAATAACGTAAAAGTTATATTCACCCAAGCGATACTGGATACTTTCATCGGCAAGTTCGAGCCTTAAAGGCACCACAAGTAACTCTGGATCAAGCGTACTCTGTGGTTCAATACCGGCCTCGATTGCTTCAGACGCAGTCACAACGGGCTTACTTGTTTGATTAATTGAAAGCGTTTCAGGCGCTAACTCAGGGCCAACGGCCTCGTGATAAATTGCCCCGTCACGCTGCCAACCATGGACAGCAAAGTAATTCGCCACGCTGCCAATGGCATCAACCGGATTTTCCCATAAATCTCGTTTACCATCGCCGTCAAAATCAACAGCATATGCTTGATAACTAGTGGGAATAAACTGGGGATATCCCATTGCGCCAGCATACGAGCCATAAAGCTCGTCAGCTTCAACGCCTTGCTCATGAGCAATTTTCAAGAAAGCCGCCAGCTCGCCTCGAAAAAAGCCACCACGGACGGGATGATAGAACGCTAAGGTTGCTAATGAGTCTAGTACCCGATGGCGCCCTTTATGCTTACCGTAATAGGTTTCAACGCCAATAATGGCAGCAATAACTTCTGGGGGAACACCATACTCCTCTTCAGCCCGGGCAAGTGCATCCTCATACTCATTGATGAATTCAGCGCCTTCCTCAATACGTTGCTGCGTTAAGAATATATCGCGATACTCATGCCAACGTAAGCGACGTTCAGCCGCGCCTTCCATAGCGTCCAAAACAGACTGGCTATAGTTGGCTTGATTCAGGGTATCTGTTAGCCATTGTCGAGAAATTCCTTGCGCTGCCAACTCGTCAACTAACTGTTGAGTACCTTCGTGCTGCTGCGGATCAAAAGGCGACGCGTCGTCAGCCCACGCAACCGTGTAAGAACACGCCATTAAAACAGCTGCCACGCAGCCGCCTACTTTATTTCGGACCCAGTTCATTAACTCACCACTCCTGTGAAAAAGCACCGCCACTTATCCATTCGATATTATCGCGGTAACAACCGCCGATGGGCATGTATTGACATGAGAATACCGAACCCTGCCAGTAAGGTCACGCTGGAAGTCCCGCCATAGCTCACCAGCGGCAGCGGTACGCCAACAACGGGCAAAATACCACTCACCATGCCGACATTGACGAACACATATATAAAAAACGTCAGAATAATACTGCCTGCAAATAGCCGACCAAAGGTGTCCTGAGAAGAAGTCGCTAACCAAAGGCCTCGCCCCACAATCATGACATATAGGGACAGCAGCACCAGCATTCCTACCAGACCAAACTCTTCACCTAACACGGCAATAATAAAGTCCGTATGGCGCTCAGGTAGGAACTCTAATTGAGACTGGGTACCTTCTAACCACCCCTTCCCCCATAAGCCACCGCTACCTATAGCCGTCGTCGATTGAATAATATTCCAACCCGACCCTAAAGGGTCGCTATCCGGATCCAGGAACGTTAAAACCCGTTGACGCTGATAGTTGTGCATGTTCATCCATAGAACAGGAAGCCCTGCCGCTATTAAGGCACCCACTAAACCAATTAAGCGCCAGGACAAGCCTGCCAGGAGCACAACAATGACCGCCGCACTGGCCACTAAAAGCGATGTACCAAGATCCGGTTGAATAGCGGTAAGCACCACCGGCAAACCGATTATCACCGCACATACCAAAATATGCCTGAAACGCGGCGGTAATTGGCAACGATTCAGATAAGCGGCAACCATTAACGGCACCGCTAATTTCATCATTTCAGATGGCTGAAAGCGAATAACACCCGGTATTTCAAGCCACCGCTTTGCCCCCATACCCACATCACCAGCGATCTCACCTGCCAGTAACATTGCCAGCCCCACGCCGTAAGCCAAGGGAGCCCAGCGCAGAAACGTGGAAGGCGATAATTGAGCAATAACCACCATCACCACGATGGCAACACCAAATCGAATGGCCTGAGCAATGACGGTATCAATACGCTGCCCAGAGGCGCTGTAAAGCACTAACAACCCACCTCCCATCAGCAACAGCAGAAAACCTAGCAACCATGGATCAAGATGAACTCGCTCCCAGATGCTTTTGCGTCTGGCGATACCGCTATCTGGCGGGCGCACTGGGTAACGGCGTAACGGGCGGGAGAGGGGTTGCCATGACCTCATTAATTGCCCTCCACGTTGGCAGTATCTTCTTCCAATACTTCCTTAACCTCTTCAACATCCGGCGCATCATCATTTAACAGCCATGCATCAGTCATCGCGCGCGCCAAGTGGGCAGCGTGGGTACTACCGCCGCCAGCATTTTCAACAATCACTGATACCGCAATTTGTGGGTCTTCAAGCGGTGCAAACGCCATAAAAAGAGCATGATCGCGCAAGCGCTCCTCAAGCTCATCGGCGTTATAGCGCTGATCCTGCCCAAGCGAGAACACCTGGGCAGTGCCTGATTTTCCACCCATACGATACTCTAGCCCCACCCCCGTTCGCCGCGCCGTGCCTTCGTTACCACTGATAACTTTTTCCATACCACTGAAGACACGATTCCACCAATTTTCATTATCCAGCTGAATATCAGGCAGCGTATCCGGCAAGTCCTGTGCCAAGGGCACGTCGCCTATCTCTAACGCAATACGCGGCTTTACCCAATGACCACGGTTAGCCAATGTAGCGGTTGCGCTAGCCAGCTGTAGCGGAGTTACCTGCCAGTAGCCCTGACCAATACCTACCGAGAGTGTTTCACCGGGATACCAAGGCTGATTGAATCGCGCTCGCTTCCAATCACGAGACGGCATCAGGCCAGTACTTTCACCCTGCACATCATGAGCAACACGCCGACCAAAACCAAAATTAGACATTTGTTCATGCAGGTTATCGATACCCAGGTCATGGGCTAGGGTGTAATAGTAGGTATTGTTTGAAACAGCGATCGAACGCTCCATATCTACCCGGCCATGCCCCCAGCGCAACCAATTGCGATAACGGCGAGAGTCATTGGGTAATTGATAGAAACCTGGGTCGCTAATCGTGCTATCGGGGGTGATCACCCCTTCAACTAATCCCGCCAGCGCTAAAAAAGGCTTAATCGTGGAACCAGGCGGATAATGACCGCGAATTGCCCGATTAAATAACGGTAGGTCGATATTTTCCTGCAAGCCTCGATAGGAAGCGACGTCAATTCCCGTAACAAACTGATTACTATCAAAGCCAGGTGTCGATACCATAGCGAGAATTTCTCCCGTGCCAGGCACGATAGCGACGATAGAGCCGCGCCTTCCAGCTAACAATTCGTAAGCCAGCATTTGCATTGACTTATCAAGCGTTAACGTAAGGTTTCCCCCCGGCACCGGATCAGTACGGCCAAGTTCTCTAAGCACACGCCCGCGTGCATTCGTTTCTACTTTGCGCAGCCCGGCTTGCCCGTGCAGCTCCGTCTCGTAAAAACGCTCAACACCCGTTTTACCGATAAAGTGTGTCCCTGCATATCGCCCAGCATCTAGAGTTTGCATCTCTTCTGCGTTGATACGCCCTACGTAACCCAACGCATGCGCCATCATTTCAGCATCAGGGTAGTAGCGGAGTAATTGTGCTTCTACTTCAACCCCTGGCAGGCGATGTCGATTCACCGCTAGCCTTGCGATTTGATCTTCACTCAAATCACTCATTAAAAGCGCGGGCTGAAACGGGCGTTGGCGTTGCCGCGAACGAACATTGAACGCTTCAATATCTTCTTCAGGCAAGTCGAGAAGCTCAACTAGCAGTGCTAACGTTTCATCTAAATCATCAACGCGTTCGCGTACCAAAGTGAGGTTATAGGTAGGACGATTTTCGGCGAGGAGGACACCATTGCGGTCGTAGATTAACCCTCGGTTGGGGGGTAACGGCTCAACACGAACACGGTTTTTTTCGGAGCGGGTACTGTATAAGTCGTGCTGAACGATCTGCAAGTATGCTAATCGCCCAGTCAACAACCCCGTCAAAATAACCACCACTAAGACGGCAAGCAGCGCCCTGACACGAAAAATACGCAATTCTTGCTCAGGGTTTTTAAGCGTGTCACGGCGCTTAGGCATGGGTAACGATGACTCTCAAATCAGACAAAAAGCAATTATCGATGATAGGGGTGGCCTACTAGCAGGGTCCACGCCCGGTAAAGCTGCTCAGCCAGCATTATGCGTACTAGTGGGTGCGGTAACGTGAGCGGTGATAAAGACCACGCTTTATCAGCCATTGCTGAAAGGGATGGCTCTAAGCCATCAGGCCCTCCCACCAATAGCACGATATCTTTGCCCAACATACGCCAGGCGTCAGCCTCGTCAGCAAGTTGCTCGGTACTCCAGGTTTTACCCTTAACCTCAAGTGCCACGATATACTCGTCACCACGTAGCTTGTCGCGTATACGCTGCGCTTCTTGCGCACGCGCCTTTGCTATATCAGCATTTTTACCACGCTGACCCAGTGGAATCTCTTCGATTTCAAGCGTGAAATCTCGAGGTAGCCGTTTGCGGTAGGTCTCAATGCCCTCTTCAACCCACGCAGGCATTTTGGTGCCCACCGCTAACAGCCGGATCTTCATGACATCGTGGCTCGCTCTTCAAACCGCTTGAGCGACTCACTAATGGCTCCAGCATCATTGGGCAAGTCTGCCCATAAACGCTCAAGATCGTAGAGCGCTCGCGCTTCAGGCAACATAATATGGACAACCACATCACCCAGATCTACCAGCACCCAGTCAGCGTTATCGCCACCTTCAACACCACGGGGCGAAAGGCCTGACGCTTTGGCTTTTTCCACAACGTTTTGCGCTAAAGCAGCCACGTGGCGAGTAGACGTACCACTGGCGATCAGCATCAAGTCAGTAACTTCTGTCAGCTTGGAAACATCTAGTTGCGTAATATCTCGTGCTTTAAGCTCTTCTAGGGCATCAACCGCTAGATTTTTAAGTGTATCGATGTGCATGGCTCCTAAAGGCAACCCCTTGTTGTCGTAAGCTCAGCAAAAACGAGCTCAGTGATATTCAGTCAATAAGCCGGCCATTGTAACGGCTTCTTTCCTGACTGCCAGCGCTATTCGCTAGAATGATAGAAACCATAATGCAGAATGGCTTCTTCAACTGCCTCAGGCAGTAGGTAACGAACGCTTTTGCCCATTTTCAAACGCTCTCTTATATAAGTAGCCGAAATCGCCATCATGGAAGGCAAGGCCAGCGTAAGAACATTGCCATTCGGGCATTGCATCAGTTCATCTACACTATCGACTTCACGATCACCCACCAGTTCCCTTAACGCTTCAGGCCAAGGAGCGTTATAGCCAGGTCGAGCGATCACCACGAGGTGCGCCAAGGAGAATATCTGCTTGGCTTTGTGCCATTTGGCTAACCGCAGGAAAGCATCGAACCCGATAATCATCACTAGAGAAGCGCTATCGCCATACGCTTGCCGCAGCTCGGCAAGCGTATCCACGCTATAAGAAGGCCCTTCTCGGCGTAGCTCACGATCATCTGCCACCACCCCTGGTGTGTCGCTAATACCTAACGTCAACAACTCAAAACGCTGCTCCGGCGACACCTGAGGCGTATCACGCAGAGGCGGCTGAGGCGCAGGAATCATGTGCAGACGATCAAGCCCAAGGGCTTCACGAACCTCAACGGCGCTTCGTAAATGCCCCAGATGCACAGGATCAAAGGTACCTCCCAGCATACCTATTCGCATGGATGTTGAACTCATTGCCTGACTTGCCCATCCCCAAACACTACATATTTTTGCGTTGTGAGCCCTTCTAATCCAACAGGCCCTCGTGCATGCAGCTTATCGGTTGAGATACCTATTTCGGCTCCCAGCCCATACTCGAAGCCATCAGCAAAACGCGTAGATGCATTCACGATGACTGAACTCGAGTCGACCTCTGCCATGAAGCGTCTCGCTAGACTGATGTCTTGAGTCACAATGGCATCGGTATGATGAGAGCCGTATTGTTCGATATGTTGGATCGCCTCATCCATACCATCGACGACTTTAATCGCTAAAATAGGCGCAAGGTACTCAGCACTCCAGTCTTCTTCAGTGGCCAACGTTGCCTGGGGCAGCAACGCCCGTGTGCGCTCGCAACCACGTAGCTCTACACTGTGCTCGGCGTAGGCACGAGCCAACTCTGGCAGCACAATATCGGCAATTGGCGCATCCACCAGTAGCGTTTCCATCGTATTGCAGGTGCCATAACGATGCGTTTTCGCGTTTACCGCGATGGCCATCGCTTTAGCGGGGTCTGCCGTGGTATCGATGTAAACATGACAAACGCCATCAAGGTGTTTAATAACCGGCACCGTTGCCTCGCGGGAGATGCGCTCGATCAGTGACTTTCCCCCTCTTGGAATAATGACGTCAACATAGTCAGGCATGCTAATCATTGCCCCCACCGCAGCTCGATCAGTGGTGGCAACGACCTGTACTGACTCAGGCGGCAAGCCAACATCGGCTAATCCTTCCTGTATACAACTACTAATTGCAGCATTTGACGCACTGGCTTCAGATCCCCCGCGTAGCAAGCAGGCATTACCGGATTTTAAGCACAAGCTTGCTGCCTCAAGGGTAACGTTGGGGCGAGATTCGTAAATAATGCCAATAACCCCAAGCGGCACGCGCATTTTGCCAACTTGAATCCCGCTCGGGCGATAGCGCATATCGTCAATCTCGCCGACAGGATCTGGCAAGGCAGCCACTTGATGAAGACCTTCGATCATGGCATCAATTCGCGCATCGTTAAGTGCCAGACGATCTAGCAACGCATTGTCTAAGCCGGTTTCTTTACCACGCTGTAAGTCAAGCGCATTAGCCTCTAATATTAATTGTCTAGATGCCGCAAGGCGTAATGCCATTGCCTCAAGCGCACGATTTTTCAATCCCGTATCAGCACGACGCAACTCTCTAGCAGCTGCCCGAGCGCCTTGACCGAGCACCTGGATATAAGCGGGCACATCCCCCGCAGCTAATTGCTGTAGGGCTACGTTTTGGCGTGCGTTTGAACCGCTCATACTTTCTCCCTGTGTTATCGCGTATGCAAGGCAAGTTGCATTCTATGGTAGTGGTACTAGGTGTTTGGCAGTATGTTACGCCATTAGGGCGTTATACTGACGCTGTTAGTGACTACATTTAGACGCCCACGCCTAGTCAAAGTGTTCCATGGGCAATCCCGAATTAAAGGTGAATAGTAAGCCACCATGCAAAGCAAGTACAAAATACGCCTACTAAGAGCCAATCTATTTGCAGCGGCAGTAGTATTAGCACTCTGGACATATACGGCACAGCCAGTGGCTGCGCTGGCGCTTTGGTTGTCGGTAGGCTGGCTTTTCGTTACTGCGTTATTACTCGATTTTAGCCACCGCCGTTCTAAAGGCCTACCTTGGCAAGTGCTCACCGGGACGCTGCTATTGTCTCTTATTGCCGCAGCTCCAGAACGTCATAGCTTTTTAATATGGGCTTGGGCGGCAATGTTTATGCTTCCCCAGAAACGCTGGGTAGCTGCTTTCAACGCGTGCGCTGCGCTACTTAGCTGGTTATTAATCGCCCCTCTTCTCACCTTACCCGAAGGGCTACTGCTTTTGGCTACTCTGATGACACTGGGCGTGCTGTCCAGTGCCAAAGCGTGCCAGTTAATCGATATTAATGGCTCGATTCGCAAACGTCTTCGGCTTATTCCCGGTCTTAATCTATGGCCAAGCGGCCAACTACTAAGAGACCTAAGTCGCGAACAAACCCGCTCTGAACGTGAAGCCATCTATGCAGAGTTATTCATTATCCAAGTAAAACGTCATCAGCTTTGGTCGTCGGCGCAAAAATTGTGCAACCTCACATACAGCTTCGAACACGTTTATCGCTTAAACAGTCAGACGCTTGCCGCCTTAATGCTGTCGCATAATCCAAAGGAAGCCGCTCACCGCCGCAAGCTTCTCTGTGCCGGCCTCCCAGAAAAACAGCACTCCCATCACCTGCCGCTAATGGACATAGAACTATCAGGTCTGTCCGTCGAGGCGCTAGCCCAGCTCCCGCCTCTACAACGGGAAAATAACGATGATTGACCAACCGCTGCACAGACACCTGATGACCTTTGCCTACACTGCCAGCGTTATCTTAGTAGCAGGGTACACGTTCTGGCTTTATGGGATGGGAAATTATCACGACTTGTTAGTGCCGATGTTTGTGGCACTGCTGCTACTCGCGGCGTTATTAATGCACCAAAGTCAGGCGTTAAACCCTGCTCTTCCTCGCGCTATTTTACTGGGTAGTAGTTATGTCATTACCCTGTCCGCTTTCTATAACCACCCTAGCATCTCGACTATTTGGATTGGACTGCCCACGGCTGCTGCATTTTTTTTGCTCCCGCTATCGAGCGCTTTATTGCTAACTACATTTTCCGGCCCCTTGTGGTGGCTGTTAACCAACCACAATGGCACATCCGCAGAGATGATTATTGCTTATACCGCTCTCATTCTGCTGCTCGCCTTACCACCATGGGAACACGCACGTCAGCGAGCATTGTTAAGGGCGACGGATCCAAACGACAATGATTGCAATGCTTACCATATCGATACGCTAAAAGAGCGCCTGCATAATGAATTTCTACGCGCAGCGATGCTCAACAAGCGCTTGGCGGTATTAGTAATGCATTTACCCCAACTTGATATGGCGGAAGAGCAATTTGGTTCACGCGCTCAAACGGCTCTTTTGGGCGCTCTCTGTAACGAAGTGAATAGCCGTTGCCGTGACCACGACCTATTAGGCCGAGCAGACAACGCCACATTCTGGTTGGTGTTGCCTGACACAAGCGAAAGCGGTGCTATGTTGGTGCGCGAGCGGCTGCAACGCGCATTATCACAACGTGTTCTAGTGGAAACGGGGCAATTAGAAACCCGTATTGCTGTTTGCCTGCCGTGCCGAAATGAAAGTTTTGAACGCTACATAAATCGCTTGGAAGCACGTGCGAAGGCATTATCTATCGCTTGATGCTTATAAAATGGAGCAGTACTCGTCATGGCTGATACGCTTTTTGCCCTGTCGCTCTCACCAGCCATGTTACTACTGATGGTTGCGCTAATTTCACTGCTTGAATCCCTTGCGTTGGTTGGCTTATTGGTTCCAGGCGTTGTGTTAATCACCGCAGCCGCGTCTTTGGCGGGGCATGAAGCCATTGCCCTACCATGGCTAACCGGCGCTGCGTTACTAGGCGCCATTTTGGGGGATAGCATTAGCTACCTGCTCGGCTATCACCACCGCGAACAGGTCACCAACCGCTGGCCGTTATCCATCCATCCAGAATGGCTTGAACGCGGCGTACTTTTTTTTGAACGTTATGGTATCCATTCAGTATTTATTGGCCGATTCGTAGGGCCAGTCCGTCCCATTATTCCGCTTATTGCAGGCATGATGCGGATGCCAAAACGCACATTTTTGTGGGCTAATATCACTTCCGCCGCCCTGTGGGCACCCGCTTATGTGCTGCCTGGCTACTTACTAGGAAGAACCTGGCAACAGCACCTCAATCTCCCCCAAAACATTGAAACGGCAATCATTACATTAGGCGCCAGCATCGTCGTGCTTGCGGTGGTTTTTTCCTGGGGAAGAGCTCAGGTTGGGCGCCATGGCTTTATCTACTTGGCAACAGCACGCCTTATTCGTCGTGTCCCTTTTATGCGTCGTTCCTGGCTCTCAATGAGCCTTAATGATGAAGTGCCGCTAGCCTCGTTACTGTTATTTGTGATCACGTTGGCAAGTGTCTCAGCCTGGACACTGCTGGTAATGAACCATCAAGGCCCACTGGCGATTGACCTACAAGCGCAGCGGCTGGTTAGCTGGTTAACCAATGAGCCACTTCAGTTAGTCAGCTTGAGCTTGGCCAAAATAGGCGACTCACTTGGGGTTACCGCCCTACTTTTGCCTTTGGCAGTTTGGCTGATACACCACAAGCGCATGGATGCTCTTAGCCATTGGGCGTTTGCCATCGGTGGTGTTGCGCTGCTCAACACAATGGGAAAGATGGTTTTTGGGCGTGTACGGCCAGAAACACCAGACTATCTGGCTGGCTCATTTTCATACCCAAGCGCACACACCTCCACGGCAGTTGTCGTTGCTGGGCTAGCAGCTGCGTTCATTGCAGCCGGGTTGCACCGCAAACAACGCGTTTGGTTTTATTGGCTAGCCATTATACTGGTCACGCCGATGGCGTTATCGCGCTTAATATTAGGCGTTCATTGGCTAAGTGATCTCATCGGCGGCGCCCTCTTGGGCCTGCTAGTATGCGCCCTCGTTCGGCTGAATTGGCAGCGAAGCGTTAGAACTCCCTTACCTCGTTGCCCGTGGGGCAGACTAATAGCAGCCACCATCGTGCTGGTAGGCCTGCGTGTTATCCTGCTACCACCTGTTTAGCAACTCGGCGCTACTTAGCAATTCGACGCTACCCCAGTGCCAGCCAGACACCCACCCCAATCATTAGTGTCCCTGCAATACGGTTAAGCAACCGTACATTGCCGCTTTTGCCTAGCACGTTACGCAGCGTTTTCCCCCCAGTGGCGTACACCAGCATGCTGGCAAACTCGATCACTAAAATAACCGCAATAAGAAGGGTAAGCTGAGGCGCTAGTGGCCGACTGCCATCTAAAAACGGTGGCAGCAGCACCATAAAAAAGGCCCACCCCTTGGGGTTGGCCACTGCCGTGACTAACCCCTGAGTAGCCAGCTGTACCCGCCCAGCGGCTGGCCCAGCATTAAGCTCGTCAGGGATAGCCATACGCCCCCTAGAGCGCCACATCATAATGCCCAAATAAGCCAAGTACGCGCCGCCCACCCACTTAAACGCAATGAACAGCTCTGGCTGACGCAGCATTAACGCTGCCACACCAGCACCCGCGGCGGCCGCAACGATGCCAACGCCAATTAGCTCGCCTATCATCATCCACAGCGTTCGCTTCACTCCCTGGGTCATTCCCAGCACCATCGCCAACGTCATACACATCCCCGGCGTTAGGGAAACGAACAAAAACGTGGGTACAAACACCGACAGCGTCGCCCATGACATCATCATTACTCTTCCGTATTGTTTACATCGTTATCTGCATCGCTAGACGTGGTTTCATACCCTTCACCCCAACGCGGTACAAGGCGGTGGGTAATGCCTAACTGGTTGAGTATCCGGGCAACCACAAAGTCGATTAAATCTTCTATTCGTTCCGGGCGATGATAAAAACCGGGAGCCGCAGGCAAAATCACCACTCCCAAGCGGCTTAGCGCCAGCATGTGCTCTAGGTGAATGGGTGAAAAGGGGCTTTCACGTGGCACCATGACTAACGTCCGTCGCTCTTTGATAGCGACGTCGGCGGCACGCTCAATTAAGTTATTGCTCGCGCCAGTTGCGACTGCTGAAAGCGTGCCTGTAGAGCAGGGGCAAATCACCATCGCAGAGGGGGCGCCAGAACCTGATGCGACGGGTGCCATCCAGTCTTCACGACCAAAACAGCGGATTTGACCGGGCTTAGCGCCACTCTGCTCGGTGAGTGCCTCGACTAAGCGTTTAGGCTGAGCAGGTAACGACACATCTGTCTCAGTGGCAATGACCATATGCGCTGCTTTGGAAATCATTACCCACACTTCATGACCTGCAGCCACTAATACGTCGATCAAGCGCAGGCCATACTGCGCGCCCGAAGCACCTGTCAGCGCCACTGTTACCGGCGGTTTAAAGTCTGTCACTCAGCTTGCTCCTTGGCAGATAGCGCGCTCAACAGGCGCTGATGAACTCCTTCAAAACCGCCATTAGACATCACAACAATACGGTCTAGTGGTGACGCTTGAGTCACAACCGCTTGCACGAGCGCATCGATATCGCTAAATAGTTCAGCGCGCTTGCCTTGTTCAGCCACTAACGCTTCCATTGACCAGTCAAGCCCTGCCGGTTGAAACCAGAACACGGCATCCGCATCGGCAACGCTCTCATTCAGTCGAGCACGCAGTGCGCCTAAACGCATGGTATTGGAGCGTGGCTCAATCACCGCCAGCAAACGCCCTTTGGTGGTGGCTGCACGCAGCCCTTTTAAGGTGGCCGCAATCGCTGTTGGATGGTGGGCAAAGTCATCGATGACTTGCACTCCGTCCACTTCCCCGAGGACTTCCTGACGGCGACGGGGTGTTTTAAAACGAGAAAGCGCAGCGCAAGCGCGAGCAAGATTCACACCACAACGGCTCGCAGCGGCAAGTGCCGCAAGCGCATTACGCGCGTTGTGCTCACCGGTTAACGCCCACTCGACTACGCCGTCCTCTTCGCCCTCTACCCCAATGTGGAGCACCTGAAAGCGGCTGCCATCAGAGCGTTCCAAACGCAATTGCCACTCGCTGTTCTCTAATGTGCCGAAATGCTCGACCGGCGACCATACTCCCATTTCTAAAACACGTTCCAGCGCAGGCTGTTGATCAGCAACTAACAAGCAACCTCGGCTCGGCACGGTTCGTACCAAATGGTGGAACTGGCGCTCAATCGCAGCAAGGTCAGGGAATATATCGGCATGGTCAAACTCTAAGTTGTTCATCACCGCAATCTGGGGGCGGTAGTGAACAAACTTAGAGCGCTTGTCAAAAAACGCCGTATCGTACTCGTCAGCCTCTACAATAAACGGGCTATCGTGATGACCTAAGCGTGCCGACACACCAAAATTACGCGGCACACCACCAATTAAAAATCCAGGCGTAAAGCCAGCGCTTTCCAATAACCATGCTAAAAGGCTGGCAGTGGTGGTCTTACCGTGAGTACCTGCAACGGCAATGACTTGCCTGCCAGGCAGTACATGTTCAGCCAGCCACTGAGCGCCTGAGGTATAGGACAAACCGCTATTTAGCAGCGCCTCGACTTCGGGGTTACCCCGAGATAACGCATTTCCCACAATGACAAGTGCAGGCTGATCAGCAAGATTTTCGGCGCGATATCCCTCCATCAGGGTTATCCCCGCCTCTTCTAACTGGGTGCTCATGGGAGGATACACATTCGTATCTGAGCCGCTCACCTGATGCCCTAACTCCCGCGCTAGCAGAGCCAGGCTCCCCATAAAAGTGCCGCAGATACCCATAATATGCAGACGCATAGGTGAAGCGCTCCTTACTTAACCAGTTAACTAAGCTGCTGAGACTAGCATGCAACGTTAACTTGCTCATCTAGTTCAAGGCAGGTCTTGGCTTTAAAACTAGAGCCAAAGCTCGTTCAGAAGTGACAAAACGCCCAGTTTGATGCAGGATGCGGCTAACTTTTTGCTCATGATCTTTTAAAGATGATCATTCACACACATCCAACCGCTGACCAATCTCAGCGTTGCCGAGGGAGCTTACAATGCGCGTTTTGATTCGCTATTTCTTCAGAGGTGTCCGCCTTATTCTAGCCCCCGTCATGTTGATCTCAGAGAAGCTTTCAACCCCTAAATCTGTAGAGCGTACCGAGGAAGAGCAAGCTAAGGTCGATGCCGCCTGTGAACACCTAGCCCTCTATCAGTTCCGCACATGTCCTTTCTGCATCAAAGTACGTAAAGAAATCGCGCGACTGGGACTCAATATCGAATTACGCGACGCTCAGCTAGACCCTGACCATAAAAAAGCGCTTCAAGAAGGCGGTGGCAAAGTTAAAGTTCCGTGCTTAAAAATTAACCATGAAGACGGCCGGGAAGAGTGGCTCTACGAGTCAGATGCCATTAACCGCTGGTTACACCAACATTTCGCTTAGAACACACTTATACAGTTGCCGCTATGGAGTTGAAAAGCCGAATAGCGGCGCCCACTGCACCCCACCTTCGTCTAACGCCCCTATCTTTTGAGGCCGTTACCAGCCCTGTCATTCAGCAGATGAATGATACCTCTCATTATTTCGATTGTATGACGCAACCCGCACTCTCTATGTTTATAGAGAACACAATGCTGTTAGAACAGCTTACAAGCTGACCGTGTCTGTTTTACTGGTTTTTCAAACGCACCTAGTTTTCAAACGCAATTGGTTTTTAAACACGCTAGGTTTGGCCAGTAAAGTGAACAATAAACAATACAAAGGGAAACATTATGACGTTTAAGAAAACGCTACTGGCTTCTGTCATTGGTGCTGTGGTTGCGGGCACGACGATGCTACCGATGACCGCAAGTGCTGAAACCCTGCGCATTGGTTACTCTGCCGACCCTGAAACCCTCGATATCCATGAGCAGTTATCTGGCGGCATGCTGCGCCTTTCGCACTTAGCGTTTGACCCGCTGGTACGTTGGACAAAAGATTTTCAGTTTGAGCCGCGTCTGGCGACTGAATGGGAACAGGTAGACGAAACGACGACACGCATGACCCTGCGTGAAGGTGTCACCTTCCACTCAGGTAACGAATTTACCGCCAAAGATGTGGTATGGACGATTGAACGTCTGAAAGAGAGCCCGGATTATCGCGCTATTTTTGAGCCCGTCGCAGGTGCTGAAGCAGTTGACGATTACACTGTCGAAATTACAACCACTGAGCCCTACCCGCTACTGCTGAACCTTGCAACTTACATCTTCCCCATGGATAGCGAGTTCTACACGGGTGAAACCGAAAGCGGCAATGAAAAAGCTGAAATCGTAAAAGCGGGCAACTCATTTGCATCGCGAAATGTCTCAGGCACTGGCCCATTTATTATCACTGAACGCCGTCAAGGTGTCCGCGTTGATTTTGAACGCTTTGAGGATTACTGGGATACCGACAGCGAAGGTAACGTTTCTAAAATTGTCCTGACGCCCATTGCTGAAAATGCCTCACGCGTGGCGGCACTACTGTCAGGCGGCGTTGACTTTATCGATGCGGTGCCACCTAACGACCTGGATCGTGTTCGCAAAGCCGATAACGCCAATCTCGTAGAAGTGGACGGCACACGCATCATTGGCTTCCAAATGAATGAAGAACGCGTTGAAGCCTTCCAGGATGCACGGGTTCGCCAAGCTGTTGATTTGGCGATTAACCAAGAAGGTATTGCCGACCGATTGATGCGTGGTTTCGCCACGCCAGCGGGCCAGTTCTCTCCAGAAGGCTACTCTGGCCACAACCCTGACTTAGTGCCACGTTATGACATTGAACGCGCCAAAGAGCTGATGGCAGAAGCGGGCTACGAGGAAGGGTTCAGCGTTGACATGATCGCGCCGAATAACCGCTACGTGAACGATGCTCAGATCGCTCAAGCAGTGGCTAACATGCTGGCGCAGATCAACATTAATGTTAACCTGCGCACGATGCCGCTTGCTCAGTACTGGCCCGAATACGATACTCGCGAATCTGACATTGCAATGATTGGCTGGCATGCGGACACCGAAGACACCGCTAACTTCTTCCAGTATCTCTCTTTCTGCATTGATGAAGAGACCGGCGTTGGTCAATACAACTACGGCAGGTATTGCAACGAAGAAATTGACGCGCTTGTTACTGCGGCAGATAGCGAAACTGATTTAGAAAAACGCAATGAAATGCTGCGTGAAGCGGAAGCCATGCTCTATGAAGACGTAGGCTACATCATGTTGCATTGGCAAAATCTCGCCTATGGCGCTGCTGACGGCATAGATATCGAACCAATCGTTAACGCCATTGACTTCCCCTATCTAGGTGATCTGGTAATTAATCGCTAATTTCCACGCTTATTTTTACACGTGCAAGGATGCTTCGTTCCCCATAACCCTGGGGGACGAAGCATTTTATGTGGTAACAGCCTCATCACAGGCTTCGCCCTTACTTGCCATTAATTCTCTATTAAACCTATGACATAGGTGGCGTACGCCATGATTGCTTTTCTAATCAAGCGCCTGATGCACGCGATATTGGTGATGTTTGTCATCAGTGTACTGGCCTTCGCCATCCAGGATAACCTGGGTGACCCTGTACAACAGATGGTCGGACAGTCGGTCCCCGAAAGTGAACGTGAAGCTATTCGCGAGCGCTTAGGCTTAAATGATTCGTTTTTAGTTCAGTATGTACGCTTTGCTAAAAATGCGGTGCAAGGCGATTTTGGGTACTCCTATTTCTACCGCGAACCTGCGCTGGAAGTAATTGCTCGGCATTTGCCTGCAACGCTCGAACTGGTGTTTGCCGCCACGCTCATTATTGTGCTTTTTTCCGTACCAATCGGCGTTTATAGCGCGATAAAACCTCGCTCTCCTATATCACGTTTTTTTATGGGCGCCTCAATTATTGGTATTTCGATACCGGTGTTTTTGACCGCCATTTTATTGATTCAGATTTTCTCGATTGGGATCACTATCACCCTGTTTCCTGAAAGTACCAGCTGGGGAGCTTGGTTAAATAGCCTGCTGTCGACAGAAGGTAATATGCCATCGTTTGGCCGTGGCTATGACTTAGTGCATGTGGTAGGCCACTGGGACACCAACTTAGCCACGTGGAATGGCTTACAGCATTTGGTACTACCCGCTATTTCACTCGCCTCCATTATGTTGCCGCTGTTTATCCGCCTGATTCGCGCAGAAATGATGGAAGTGCTGCAGTCAGAGTATGTGAAGTACGCCCGAGCGAAAGGCATTTCAATGCGACGTGTTTACTTTGTTCACGCGCTTAAAAACACCATGCTGCCGGTTATCACCGTTGGCGGCGTACAGATCGGCACCATGGTGGCTTACACCATTTTGACCGAAACTGTTTTCCAATGGCCGGGCATGGGACTGATGTTCCTTGATGCTATTAACCGAGCCGATATACCGCTAATTGTTACTTACTTGATGATTGTCGGCGTCATTTTCGTGGTGACGAACACCATTGTGGATTTGATCTACGGCTTCGTGAACCCCACCGTAAAACTGACAGGTAAGCCCGCATGACAACGCCTACAACAACGATGGCACCCAGCCGTTGGGAACGCCTGCGTGATTCCTATTTATGGTACAGCTTTAAGCGCGATCGCACGGCCCAACTGTGTCTCGCGGTATTTATTTGCCTAGTCATTGCGGCGTTTTCAGCGCCTTTGCTAGCCCCCACCAATCCTTATGACCTCGCACAAATCGACATTATGTCGTCCGAATTACCGCCTTTTTGGATTGATGGTGCTGATGAGCGTTACAGCTTAGGCACCGATGCCCAGGGACGCGATTTATGGTCGATTATTCTCTACGGCACACGCGTATCGCTACTAATTGGTTTTGGCGCTGTCATACTTCAAGCGCTGCTCGGCGTAACGTTCGGCCTAATGGCAGGCTACTTAGGTGGCCGCGTCGATGCTTTTTTGATGCGCTTAGCCGATATCCAGCTGTCCTTTTCTACACTAATGGTCGCTATCGTGGTGGGTGCTCTGGTGAAAGCCACCATGGGTAGCGCGTTTTACAGCCAATATGCCGTGCTCATGCTGATTTTAATTATCGGGCTAGCTGAGTGGCCTCAGTACGCACGCACGGTGCGCGCTTCGGTGTTAGCTGAGAAAAACAAAGAGTACGTCGATGCTGCACGAGTGATGGGCCTACGCAGCAAACGTATTATGTTTCGCCATGTGCTGCCGAACACCATGTCTCCGATTTTTGTTATCTCAACGGTGCAAATTGCCAACGCCATTATTTCTGAGGCGGCACTGTCATTCCTAGGCCTCGGGATGCCAGAAACCCACCCTTCTCTTGGATCGCTGATTAAAGCCGGCTTTGACTATATTCAGTCAGGCTCTTGGTGGATCACCCTGATTCCTGGTGCGGTACTCATTGTGCTGGTGCTGTCTATCAATCTATTGGGCGATTGGCTGCGCGATGTCATGAACCCACGACTCTATAAAGGCTGAGGACACCATGGCGCTACTTGAAGTCTCTCAACTCGACGTACGTTTTGCACTTCGCCAAGGTGAAGTGCGCGCTCTTCGCGATGTCAATTTCACCCTGGAGCGCGGCGAGCGCTTAGGCATCGTAGGCGAGTCTGGCGCGGGTAAATCCGTGGCCGCCTTCTCACTACTTAATCTGATTGCCAAGCCCGGCTTTATAGCCGGTGGCAGCATTAAGTTTGAAGGTCAGACACTTAATACCATGTCCGAGCGCGGTCTGCGCAAAGTACGCGGCAATCGCATCTCGATGATTTTCCAAGACCCAATGATGACGCTAAACCCCGTACTCTCGATTGGTGAGCAGATGGTCGAGTGCCTAAAAGCGCACCGACGTATCTCCACCAAAGAAGCACGCGCCATCTCTCTGGATAAGTTGCGCCAAGTTCAGATTCCGTCGCCAGAGACACGCTTGGATCAATACCCCCACGAGCTTTCTGGTGGTATGCGCCAGCGCATTATTATCGCCATCGCCCTACTGCTCGACCCCGACATTATCATTGCTGATGAACCGACCACCGCCTTGGACGTGACCATCCAAGCGGAAATCATGGCGCTCCTTCTTGAGCTATGCGAACAGCACAACGTGGGCCTGATTCTTATCACTCACGACTTGGGTGTCGTGAGTCAGGTCACTCAGCGTATGCTGGTTATGTATGCTGGTCGTGTTATTGAACAAGGCCCCACGCGGGAAATTATCAATGATCCGCAGCACCCCTATACCCAAGGGCTGATCAACGCGTTACCGCAAATGGCGACGCCCGGCGAAAAGCTCAATCAAATCCGCGGCAGCATGCCGTCACTCTCTAACTTGCCTAGCGGCTGCGCGTTTCATCCGCGCTGCGACTTCATCAATAGAGCAGATGGTCAACCACGCCCTGCCTGCACCCAGCAAGTGCCTGAATTTGTCGAATCCGGCAATTGCCGTGTCGCCTGCCATATGGTGGCTGAAATGCTTGAAGACCGTCGCCTGAAGGAGGAAACACGATGAGTGCTCAGGGAGAAATGCACAGTACAATACACAGTACGTCGCACACTCAAAATGAAGAGAGCAGCGAATCGCTACTGCAAATTCGTGGCCTAAAAAAGCGTTTTTCATTATCAGGGGATTTTTTGGATCAGTTGCGCTTTAAAGGCGGCAAGCTGGTTCGTCACCAAGAGCATGTACACGCTATTAACGGCGTTAACCTCGATATAAAACGCGGCGAAGCGCTCTGCGTGGTTGGTGAATCTGGCTGCGGTAAATCCACTGTTGCCAGAACAGTCATGGGGTTACTCACGCCCACCGAGGGCGAAATTCGCTATGACGGGCAGAGGATCGACAACTTAAGTTCCCGCCAGCTATTGCCTTATCGCAAGCGCATGCAGATGATTTTCCAAAATCCTTATGCATCGCTTAATCCTCGGATGACGATCCAGCAAACGCTGGAAGAACCGCTGCGCTTGCACCACCCAGACTGGAACCGTGAAAAGATACTCGACAAGGTTCAGGACGTCATGGGTTCAGTGGGGATTGACCCCGACTGGGGCAAGCGTTTTGGGCACGAGTTTTCAGGTGGCCAGCGCCAGCGTATCGCCATAGCACGCGCCCTAGCCGTCGATCCTGAGTTTATTGTTGCCGACGAACCCATTTCGGCACTGGATGTATCCATTCAGGCACAAGTGCTCAACCTGCTGATGGAGGCGCAACAAGCGCGTAACCTGACTTATCTATTCATCACCCACGATTTAGCGGTTGTAGAGCACTTTGGCACTCGTGTAGCGGTGATGTATTTAGGTACAGTTTGTGAAGTGGCAACGACAGCGACGCTGTTCGCTAAACCGCGCCACCCCTATACCCAGGCGCTGCTCTCGGCAATTCCACGCCTGAAGGATGACCGGCCCCAGCATATTCGTCTTACCGGCGAAGTGCCGACACCAGTCAACTTACCGAGCGGCTGCGTATTCCATGGCCGTTGCCCCTATGCCAACGCCCGCTGCCACCAGGAAATTCCTATCCTGCAAACCCAGGATGACGGCACTCGCGTTGCGTGCCACGCTGTTGAAGAAGCCCGCCTATGACGTCAGTTTCAGCAACAGCATCACGTTTGGCAGCACTGCGAGGTAAGACATGGAAATTCGCTGGCTAGAAGACTTTATTGCCCTGGCCAGAACGCGGCACTTCTCTCGCGCAGCAGATGATCAGCACGTCACACAGCCCACCTTTTCACGGCGCATTAAGTTGCTGGAGGAAGAGATGGGCGTGACGCTGATCAACCGGCAGACATTGCCGCTTTCGCTAACCCCAGCGGGAGAGGAGTTCCTGACGCTTTGCGAGCAGGTAACCGATCGCGTGCGTTTAACACGTGACCGCGTGCGAGAAATCAGCGCCGGACAGCAGCGCCGCATCATGGTGGCTGCTCCGCAGAGCTTACTTCCACAGTTTTTGCCGGAGTGGCTTGCCTCTACGGGTTGGCAAGAGCGTATACAGCCGTACTTACGAGCGACTGGCTGGGTGGCGAGCGATTATTTTCAAGCGCTTGGCCGAGCAGAGTGCGATCTCGCTATTTGCTATTGGCCAATCGGGCGTTGCGATTTAGACATCGATACCAGTGCCTGTACGTATCGAGTCATTGGCCACGAGCGCTTGATTCCTGTCACTGGCTTGGACGCGAACGGCACACCTTGCGCGTTGCTGCCCGGCTCACGGCAGCACCCCGCGCCTTGGCTGGCCTATCCAAAGCGGGGCCTATTGGGTTCAGCGGTAAAGGCGCATCTCGCTCGCCTACCGCAGAGCACCTACCTCATGGCGCAAAGTGAAAATCTCTATGCGGCAGGTATTAAAGAGCTGGTGCTTCTCGGCTATGGCATGAGCTGGCTACCTGAACGCAACATAGCCGCTGAGCTATCCAACGGAACATTAATCAGAGCAGGCGATAGCCGCTGGGATGTCCCGATGGAGCTGCGACTATATCGCCACCAAAACCAGCATCACGCAGAGCTGGATAGCCTGTGGAGTGAGCTCGCTCCGCTGCGCAATTAAGCCAACAGTTAAGGCTATTACCCGACTTGTTACCGTCATCAGAGTTCATGGCCGAGCCGTCATTGAAAAAAGGACACTACTTGAATGTCAGCTTCTTTGTTTAAACTGCAGCGCGAACACCTAGCGCATTTACAGCAAGCTTATTCAGACCTGTTAGCCAGTCACCGTCTCGATAGCTTGGCTATCTATAGCGGTCACACCGACCCTCACTTTGGCGACGACCAAACGCCAACCTTCCAGACATACGGCCACTTTATGCACTGGGTGGGCATGGCCGATATCCAGCACAGTTGGCTGGTGATTCAACCAGGCAAGCGCCCGCAGTTGTACTTGTATGCGCCGGCAGATTTCTGGCATTTGCCTACTCGCCTTCCTGAAGAGCCATGGGTGACTGAGTTTGATATTCATCTATGTAGTGAAAAACCCATGCCAACGTTAGCCGGTCGCGCTGCCGTGATCGGCGATATTGAGGCCACCACGTGCCTCGCATTAGACGCACAGTACCAGCCCGAACCGCTGGTTAAGGCTCTAGACGAACTGCGCATGTTCAAGACTGCTTATGAAATTGCTTGTTTGAGCGAAGCTAACCGACTCGCCATGGCAGGTCATCAAGCCGCACAGGCGGCTTTTATTGGCGCGTCGGCGGAGTTAGATATTCAACTGGCCTACCTGGCTGCCAGCAGACAGCGTGAATCCGATGTCCCCTATCAGAACATCATTGGGCTAAATGAACATGCAGGTGTCTTGCATTACCAACACTATGGCCTAAAAAGTCCCACGCAACGACATAGCCTACTGGTTGACGCTGGTCGCCGTTTTCGCGGCTACTGCGCTGACATTACACGCACTTATGCAGGTCCTGACGCGCCAGCCCTCTATCGCGATTTAATTGACGGTATCCACCAGTTAAAAGACACGCTTGTCGGAAGCGTTGCTCCAGGCGTGGAGTTCATTGCGCTACATGAGCAAATGCATCGTTTGTTGGCAGATATTCTTATTGCCAATGATCTTTTTCAGGGTAGTGCAGAACAGGCAGTTGATGAGGGGATTACGCGGGCCTTTTGCCCACACGGATTAGGGCATTCGTTGGGGCTACAGGTTCATGATGTGGCAGGGCTTCGTCATCCAGACGGAACGCCCTCACCTGCTCCTGAACAACACCCAGCGCTACGTTTAACCCGTACACTGCGCCCAGGCATGGTAGTAACCATAGAGCCTGGATTCTACTATATCCCTATGTTGCTGAAACCATTGCGCGACAAGGCACTGCCGATTAACTGGAGAGCCGTTGATTCGTTAGCCAACTGTGGCGGCATCCGTATTGAAGATAACGTTGTCGTCACAGAGAGTGGCTTCAAAAACTTGACCCCCTGATAAGCAAAACGCCCGGCCCGAGGATTAATTCCCCGGGCCGGGCGACTATCAGATCGAACCGTTAGAAGCGGTAGGTAACGCCACCACCGATAGTGACTGGTTCCATGTTTACTTCACCGACCTTGTTACCACTTGCATTAATGTCGGCGTTCACGTCTGCGTAGCTAACGTAACCATTCAGCATGACGTTATCGGTAACCGCTAAATCAACCCCCGCCTGACCTATCGCGCCATAGCTTTCATCAACGCTTAGGCCAGTGGGCTCGCCTGAGAAGCGAGTGTAGTTCAAGCCAACGCCGACATAGGGCTGAACTTTAGAGTCCAAACCGCCCATCGGATAGTAGTTAACCATCAGATTAATTGGCAAACGATCTACGCTACCTGCGTCGCCACCAGGACTGGTGTTGAGGTCGTGTTCAAACTTCTCGGAGCTGTTAAGTTCAGCACCAAGCTTATCAGTGAACAGGTAACCCGCGCCAAACGTAAATCCTCGCGCGCTTTGTACGTTTAGATCTGCCGCGCCAACATTGCCATTTCCAGAACCCGTATCCGTTTGGGCGACACCACCACGTACGAAAACGTCACCTGCTTCGTAAGCGAATGCTGCTTGGCTGGCGATCAAGGCGCTAGCGGAAAGAACAGCAGCAGATACTAATTTTAATTTACTCATCAGGGTCATCCTCTTACATCTTACTGGGGATTGGTGCCGGTAACTCCAGCTACCTATACAATATATACCAATCGAACAGCGTTTCCAAACTTGTTGTGTTATTTTAATATAAGTTTTACATATCAAGCACAGCCGGCCAACAGCATCAGTTATAAAAGTCAGGTACAAATGACAGGCATAAAAAAAGTCCCCCGAAGGGGACCCAGGTGGAGCACGCCAGCTCACTCAGTGTATCGCTTACCAATCTCTGTCGGGGCGATATAGCAAAGAAGGAAGAGCACCCTATTTATCGTCTGGAACTCTGTTCATTTGCTTCTTACTTAACATTTAGCGAACTGCGTGCCATATTTAATTTTAATATTTAAAAACAACAACCTATGGAGAAAATACGGCAGAATGTTAATTGAGCGGCGTTGTTGCCAATGCCAAAGCGCACCATCCGTGAGCATGGCAGGATAGTTTTGCCTCATAACGAATCGCGCTATTGGCAAACCTGGTTACGCCCTCCTCGCTTAGCTCGGTAAAGCGCTTCGTCAGCTCGCACCAATAACCTATCTTGTTCACCTTCTGTCATATCAATGCTGCACACCATACCTGCAGATAAAGTGCAGCCAAACTCTTGAGCCCCTTGATTAAATCGTAATCTGGAAAAGTACTCACGAATATTTTCCAGCCGTTTGCGGCCATCTTCGGACGTGCAATGAGGCAATACCACTAGAAATTCTTCGCCTCCATAGCGGCCAATCATATCGGTTTGACGAAGACGCTGACGTAATAGCGTTGCTAAAGAAGCGATCACAACATCACCCGCAGCATGTCCGTGGGTATCATTGACCGCCTTAAAATGGTCAATATCAATCATCGCCACCGTTACCGGATAATGCTGACGAGCAGCACGATGCAGCTCATCAATAGCGGCACTTTTGATGCTGGCATGTTTCAGAAGGCCCGTAAGGCAATCTTTATTGAGCAGTGCAGACAGTGTTCGTGAACGTGATACCCGTGCGCGAACGGAGGCCACTAACTGAGCGGCCGAAATCGGCTTCGTTAGAAATTCATCCGCACCGTGGCTTAACGCATCTACCTGCTTGTTTAGATCCAGTTCAGCGGAAAGGAATACGATGGGAAGGCTGCTCCAGGCATCGTATTGCCTAATCATCGCGGCAATATCCGGGCCGTTATAGTCCGGCATATGCACGTCCATTAACAAAAGCTCAGGCCTGTAAGTGGTTAATTGCTCAATGACATAGCGGGGCTTATCCAACACCTGCACTTCCATACCAGCCGCTTCTAGCACCAACTGGTAGTAGGCAGCGAGCTGATAGTCATCGTCTACAATTAAAATCCGTGCGGGGGGCGCATGGCGCTCTTGAAGCAACTGTTCTAAACGATTAACAAGTTGTGGAATATTCAGCGGCTTTAAAAAATAGCCATAGGCGTTAAGCTGCGCAGCACGCATGCGCGCATCAAAGTCGTCCTGCTCGCTGATAAAAAACAGGGGGCAGGAAAGCGATTGAAGCGGAGAAAGGTAAGCAGAACCCGCAGCTGCATCGACAATCAGGACATCCGGTGGTTCACTGTCGGTATTAGCAATGGCAGGCACTGAAGAGAATAGTGTCACTTCATAACTAAAGTTAGCTAACTGCTCCAATATACGTTTTCCAAGCAGGGCATCTTCCTCTATTAGCCATATCTTGGCCACTGAACGTATATCACTCTGCTCAATTGTACATTGTGGTAATGGCTGAGCCTCCGGCACCAATGAGCGCTGCATCAAGGTCAACTGAGATTGCAGCAACGTAACCAAAGATGCGTCCAGCGACGACTTACCTTCTTTTAATGCGTTTAGTAAGGTCACTTCCAATGCCCGGGCCAGTTGACTGACATGCTCGAAGCCGAAGGTACCTGCAGAACCTGATACTTTATGTATCCGACGATAAATAGCATCTAGAGAGGTCTCGTCGTGCGCTTTATCATCAACCGATACTGCCGAAGAAACCACATCGGCTTCCGGGCTTTCCTCGCGTCGCTGTGCTTTTTTCAGCACATGGCACAACGATGTCAGTTCTTCTTGCAGATTATGCTGATAAGACTGTTTTAAAAGCTCAAGCTTTTGTTCTAATTTACTACGCTCACTCTCTACCACTTGCCTGCTCCCAAAGACTGCGGACTTGATGTGACAACGTCATCGGGTCGAACGGCTTTGCGATAACGCTAACAGCACCGAGTGCTGTTAATTATTGGATCTCATCGGGCTATATTTTCGCCGTCATAAACGCGACAGCTACACGCTGCAACGTATAAGATCCTACCCTGATTGGTTGACCTCCTCTTCGGCACACGCTGCTAAATCTTTTAACACCTGACGCTACTGGTCATTAAAACGGCGTGGCACGGAGTCAATGATACACAGCGCCCCTACCCTAAGGCCATCCGTCGTTGTCATCGGTATGCCCGCGTAAAAGCGTATGCCACGATGCGTTTTTACCAGAACATAATCTTTAAAACGGTTGTCCTGGCGGGCATCTTCAATCTCAAAAATCCCTTATCCTTGAATTGCATGGGCACAAAACGACTCTTGGCGACACGTTTGGGTAAGCGCTAACTTTAGTCGACTTTCAAGCCCCCTCTCTTCAGTCCAGTTAGTCGTTCTTTTTAAGATAGCTGATTACCATCAGCTAAATTTACTGATGCAAAGCTAAAACACTGGCAAACGCAATAAGATGGACTACGCTGAGTTTTAATACTTTTTAACCATGCAGAATTACCATAACCCTAATCGGTAGCTACTTAAGCCTGCAGAGGTAACTGTCTGATTAAACAGCTTGAGGCTACGCGTTTCGGATCACCTCATTAGGGCGAGGAAATTTTTATGTCTAATTAATTTCTCTTATTAGATTTTTTTGAAACACACAGAACACCTTATTTTCACTCAGTTATCTTCCCTAACAACTTTATCGCTTGCTAAAAAGCTAACTAACTAAGCGGTTGATTAATTTTACTTATTCCGTGTGATGAACAAAAAAAGAGTCGGTCAACAATAAAGGAGTATGCATGGATACCTATCAGTACGACTACTCTTATGCACTGACCAAAGACAAGGTCAATGACATCATGAGTACCAACCTTGCATCGGTTTCGATGCCTCTTGTCTATACAGACCATGACTCTGTCACAGGCGCTGTCACCAATATTAATGTCAACCTCGGCGTATGGAGCATGGCAGATGGGGGGCAGAACAGATTAATGAAGCTCAATATACCGATTAAAGAGGGTTTTATGAGTATATCGGGCCTGCCAGGCGTTAATGGTAGTTGGGATATGACCGGGGTTTCAATGCTGGTAGAAATCACACTCGGTTGGCTTGGCCCCGGGAATCAACAAGAACTCGATGGCGAAGGCTCGCTGACCAGCCTAGTTTTCTCTCCCTCCGAAGCCAGCACGCCCAACGATCCCGGCTATATTGCAGTTCTCACTGTAACAGACCCATCAGGACAGATGACAAGTGCCGCCACCGGCATGCTAAAACAAATTGCGCAGCAAGCATTTTATGAAAACCGGGATAATCTGCAGTACATCTTCGCAGGTGTAGTTCCAGTGCCTGCTGGGGCGGCCACATGGTTACGCCCGTATAAATGGCAATACTTTGTTGCATCCGGTGATATTGAAGCACTTTGCTTTCTATCGATGCTCGATGACTCGCCGTTTCCTTCCACCCCTGCATTTGATTCCACAGCGCTAACTTCTGGTTCTAACGCTGTTGCACTGATTTCTCAAGAAGCTTTTTTTAAAAACACGCTATTGCCCGGCGTTCAAGACACCTTTCCCAAGGGTACATTTGCTGTACATCAAACAAACCAGCATTCGGTTATTTCTAATAATGGGGCGTTTGATGCGCAGATTGATGGCGACAATATCAACACCGACTCCTTTTCCCTTTGGCCTTCCGATGCTGGTGACGGACTCCAGACATCCTCTGCTGGCGGCGGCCCGCTTACCTTCCTTTTTGGCCTAGCCGACCTGCCAGATGCCACCTATAGCTGGACGTCAAAAACTGTCAATCCGCTTTCTTTGAATTATTCGACCGGGGTCATGACTTTTGAAGAAGACCCTAGCCCTCAGACGACGCATGATCAGGATATTCCTTGGTATGACTACATCATCCTTGTTGGCCTAGGTTTAACGCTACCCGGTCTGATTGCCGATATAACCGATGCGGTCAACCATTATGGCGACCAAGTAAATGCTGTGGGCATGTCTAATATTAACGCCGCCGTGCAATCAACTTTTGATAACGATGTCGTCAACGTAGCCAGCCTTCTCGACTGGCAAATTGATGGGCAGTCGTTCAGCTTGACCGAGGGAGGCCTAGACGGAGCCCTCTATTTCCGTGGAAACCTTTCCTGACCACCCCACTTAGCTGATCTGAGCATAAATTGGAGTGAATACTCATACAGTGACTAAGGAGAAATACCATGACTGATAGCACCTCACTTGCCCCAGCTGCTGTAAAGGAAATTGACGCCCGTGCGGTTGCCGATACATACAATTGGGATACCGTTGTGGCGCTGCATTTTGACACGACCAACCGAGCACTTACTGACAACTGGAGTAGTGTTGATGATAGAGCCAAGAACATTTCACAGTCAGCCAGTGATGATCCCAGCTACCAGCTCACAGCAAGTTTGGACGCGTGGCAGTTGTCTACCGGTGGCGATGGCAAGAACATCAATATGAGCGTTCCAGTTTCTAGTGGTGTCTATCTAGCGGGGGGCGAAAGTTACTCACTGGACGGGCTGGAGATGAGCATCATTATCCAGATCAATATGGATTGGATTCCAGACCCAAATCAAAAGGCTTTCGTGATCAACGAAGGTGTTGGTGCCATCGTTGCCGATCTCGACAATAGTGTTGTGGACGCTGCTCTTATTGGGGATTTTGCAACCAACGGTGTAACGATTAGCAGTGATTCTACACTGTCAACTGTTACGCATGGCGCCGCTTGGGTGGTGACCGCAGCGGACGGCTCTTTCTATTACATGTTCTACAGTGAAGATAAGGATCAGGAGAAGTTTCTATCTGTTTATCAATACTCTGATTCCTTCAAGAGCCAGCTTCGTGCCCTTAGCCAGGAAGCTGGCGGAATACCCGCCGTAGTCGTTATGAACATCGTCAATCCGCCAGATGCTGGCAGCATCGGTAACGCGGAATTACCAGAGCTTCTTAGTGAGTGGTTCAACAGCAATATTGGCTATTTCAACTTCGTTTTCTCAGTGATAGATCTGACTCCCCAACTCAGCCAGTCTCCCAACTATACCTGGATTGATCCCACAGCCACCAGTTATGCCGTGGTGGACAAGCAGACCATGGAAAGTTCAGTGATGGGGGTACTGACGATGATTCAGAACAATACTCCCGGATCAAATCACCAAGTGTCACCCAATGCCATTCCAACAGGCGAGGATGCCAACGGTGCCGATACAGGCTTGCTGATTAGCGGCCCGAACTTTGTGAAAAATATGTTATTGGGTGGCGCCAAGCATCTTTTTGACGATGCGACGGACGACGACTTCACTATATTTAACGATGGTCTGTCTGTAAAAAACCTCAACAAGTTGACTTACGGCTACTTCAAGATGGATGAAGACCCGTATGCCACAACGGCAGACGACGGTTATTCCTCTCAACTAGACGAGGGAATTCTCCCCGAGGGGCTGGTGAATGCCTTCAGGACTCAGGGCCAGTACGGAGATACTTATAACCCTGACCTCCGAAACGATTCAGTTAAAGTCAATATCAAGGGAAGTCAATGGTTCCTCAGTGGTAACGGGGACGAATACATCGTAGATCTCAATAACGGCACACTCGAATTTTACACCGCCACCCAGGTCACCATTGAAGCTCACCAATTTGAAATGAACTTAGAGCACAGTTTTCTGGAAATAAAATTCATTGATTTGACCTATCACCAAAGCTGGCAATACGACGTTCATATTAACTATACCGAGCAGGTAAGCTTAGGCCTAAAAACGGTTACGACGTCTTCAGGAGATACGAAACAGATTTTTAATTTCACTGAGTCTGTACGTAACATGACCGTCAATGTCACAAAAACCCAAGCCGAAATAGATTTTGAAATTATCATGGGAGCGGTCACCGCGACCCTCGCATTGGTAGCGGTTCTTGGGCCGGTTGTGGATGGCCTTGCCGCCTCTGCAGATGTGACAGTTGCCAGTGTTGATGAAGGATCCGCCCTTCTTGATGAAGAAAGCTTTTTCAGCGCGTTGGGTGAAGACAGCGAGAGTGAAGAGCAAAATATCGTTAACGAAGAAGATGCACTAGCTAATGGCACCGAACAAGCCGCGGGGCGAATGACGCGGATAAAAAATGCTTTCAATTCCACTCGCTGGAAAGTCTTCGGTGGTGTCACAGCAGCTTTGACTGCGGCGTACGGGGTTGAAATGACCGTGGCGGCTATTTTGGAGTCTGTATACAAAAACGATTGGGAAAACGTGCCTGGTTTTGACGAATTTGCCAACGATGCTATCGAGCCTTATACCTTCCCTGGTGTCAGCGGATATGAACTCAAATCAGCATGGCTCGCCGATTCTTTACAAATTGGCCTGAAGACCAAGTAAACAGCGACAAAGGAAAGCAGCCCATGTCCACCCAAAATGCTGCCGCAAATACCTATAATTGGGATACCGCTTTTGCTATTCCTATTCCCGACGTAAATAAAACAATTGTGGATCAGCAATCATCGCCGCAAAACTTCTCGATGACGGCAGAAGGTTCTTACACAGCCTCCGCTGATTTCTCGGACTGGCAAGTCTGTATGGGCGGGGATGGCAAAAACATCCGTATTTCCATCCCCATGACCAACATCGTTGTTGACTACAGCAGTGGCAGTAAGGTTACCGTTGATGCTGGCAACGCAACGATAGAAATCAACCTTCACTACATTCCCCACAGCGCCGCGAATGACGACTCATCGAGTTTAGTTGCTTTGGTTGCAAAAACCAGCTCAGACAATACCTCACCCCCAGTAGCCGCTTTGGTGGGCGAGGTATCACTCACCCCCAACCCAGGAAGTGTCACTCAGGCCGTATTTGGTCAGGCCCTTTTAGACTGGATCTGCGCTAATTTAAGTGAATTCAACCATGTGTTTTCAGTGGTTGACCTCAACCGAATGATTGACCAGGGACAGTGGGGGTTCGTAACGCCAAATTATACAGAGTACGCTTACCTAGATGGCAATTCGCTTAATGACAGCATTCTTGGCGTGCTAACGATGACAGGTGATCGAACCGGGCAATCGTTGAGCGAGCAGGTTTCTCCAAATGCCATCCCAGCGAACAGCGAAGCCGGTTTTCTCGTCTCCCAGGAAAGAACCTTATACGATCTGGTACGCCCAGCCATTATGGTTGCCTACCCAGGGCTTAACAGCGATAACTTCTTGATGAGTAATGATAAAACCAAACTTTATCTGGATCAGGGGGTATCAGTGGATATGCCTCCAGTTGAACATGATGGCTCGACTTATCACCCTAAGCTCACATCTCTTACATTAGAGACCGATGGAGAAACATTCATCGTAACCAGCACAACCAGAACCTACATCACGTTTGGCATTACATCAGAGACAACCGCAACCAACTGGTACACGCTAAATCTCGGTAGCTCAAATAATGGGCAGACCATCAACTTTGTACAAACACAACCAACTGACCAACAGTATACGGTTCACCAAGATCCGGGGATCGTCATTACCGAGATCATCATATCGATCATTGTTGGCCTAGTGGCATTGATTTGCGCCCCCCTGACTGAGGGTGCCTCACTCGTCATCGGCGGGCTTGTCATTGGATTGCTATTGGGGGCATCACAAATTGCGACAGGTGCTATTGAGTCGGTCAATAAAGATACATCGCCATCCGTGGATTTACTTCTGATTAATGCCGTTGATCCTATCAAATGGACCGGAAGTGACTCATTCAGGCTTGACTATGTACATCCAAATATTTCCTTACAGTTAGGCGGAGATCCGCTCTTTGTGTAACAACGCAACGCTAACCAAGGAGAAACATTATGGCTGATACTGAAAAAATTATTGATGTACTGATCGCAATTGATGCCGAGTCAGTCATTAATAAATACGGAACGAACACAGACCCAGACAACCCGCAACAGATCGCTGCCAGTGAGAACTTTATCTACATGATTGTACGTAGTGACGAAGCGGTTTCTGGAAACGGCGGAGCGGAGTTGACCATTGCGGCTCAGACGTTGGACGTCATTCGTTGGCGAGAAACGTCATTGACCCTAAACGGCACTTACTCAACCATACTTTATGAGTTCGATTCAACCAATAACGATGGGCTGATTACTCCACCTCAACCCATTATTGTCGAGGTCAATACACCGCTACCAGTTGCTTCTGACCCCCTTCAACCATCAACGCAAACGATCAATGACTATTTCTGGAACTGCACGGTCACCAGGCCCGGAAGCGTAACTTACCACTTCAAGTTCATGATTGTTGATCGTGATAATAATGTACAGGGTTACTATTGGTGGGATCCCTTCATCCAGATCACTGACTGATTTTATTCTCTCTGTACCTCTTGCAACCAAGAGAAAAAATACAATAAGGAGAATACTGTATGGGACGAAGCACGACACCTCAAATCATCGATATTCTGATGGCGGTTGACGCGGATACCATTATATCAAGCTACCCCCCTGGAACCCCATCCAAGCCAACGCCGATTGACGAAACGATGATTTACTTGATTGTACGTCAAGAAAATGGGGTCTTCGGAGAGGGAACGGGAGAGTTAAAAGTAACTGCTCGCACACTAGACACTCTCAGATGGCGAGAGACATCGCTTTCTGTAAATGCGACATACTCAGCAATTTTGTACAAATACGCCCCCGTGGGTGGAAAACAGAACATTCTGTCAACACCTTACCCAGTTGTTGCAGAGGTCAAAACCCCGCTTCCTGTTCCTGGCAACCTTCTTCACCCTGCGACTCAAACAATCAACAGTTATTTTTGGTCAGCACAAGCTATTGCCGAAGGGGAAATTACCTACGCTTTCAATTTTATGCTCACAGATCGGGACAACATTGTTCAGGGCTACTACTCATGGGACCCATTTATTCAGGTCACTGCTTAACAACTTCTGCAGAAGGATATTGTCATGGCAACTGATTCTACTCATTTCGTAAAATATCGATTAAAAAGCCCAAACCTGAAGGAGCAGTACATCACCTTCAGCTCTAGAGCGCCTATGACTCTACAAATTGGCCGAGATCATCCGTTAGTCCAGAAATTGGCAGAAACTGACTCCAAAGCAGCCAGCAATGTGGAGCAATTAATCCAGGAACTATTGACACATGAAAAGCGCTTTTTCGCATGGCTAGGGGCTAGTGAATCACACATGGAGCAATTCATGAATGATCCTGTCAGCGCATTGAAGCTAGCGATACCCGACCTACCAGACTCTTTCTTCAACCAGCTTGATTCGCTGCCCAAGGTATTCCAAAAAAAAGCGTAGCCGAATCAAGTTTTCGGTGACTACGCACTCTTTCCACGGTCGACTACTCTTTTGTAGTAAGGCCATCATCGGATGGCCTTTAGTAGATGTTCGCAACGATACTAAGGCGTTACGATTATTTTCACCTGCGCTTTATCGCTCAACAACGCCTCAAATCCCTCCTCCACGATATCCGCCAACGGGATACGCTGAGTCACCATGTCTTCAGCGCGAAAGTAGCCACGCTGCATTAGCGCCATCACCGCTGGATACACATGGCGATAGGCAATAATACCTTTCATGGTGCGCTCTTTAATGACCAGGTCATTAGGTTGAAAGCTCGCTTCTCCCTCCCAAATACTGACCACGACCACTTCACCGCCTTCATGGGTAGTGTGCAAGGACTGATTCAGTACGGCCGGAATCCCGGTCACCTCGAACGCCACGTCAACGCCGCCATTGCTTAACGTTTGCAGCTTCGCCACTGCATCTTCTTGCTGCGGGTCCACCACAATAGCACCAAGCGCTTCGGCCTTGGCTTTACGTGAAGGTGCTACTTCCACGGCGTAAATTTGAGCGGCGCCTGCTGCTTTTAGTGCTTCGATGGTCATTAACCCAATTGGGCCAGCGCCAAATACTGCCGCACTATCCCCCGCTTTCAAACTACTTTGACGAACGGCATGCAAAGCAACCGCCGCTGGCTCTACCAATGCCCCTTGCTCGAAGCTGAGGTCATCCGGCAGCTTATGCACCATGTGCTCCCCCATCACAGTGAACTCCGAGAAGCCACCGCCGCCGCCAGAAAGGCCATGGAAACCCAATAGCGGCGTGAGGTTATAGCGCTCCATTTGATAAGCACCGTTCTGGTGAGGTGAAAGAATCGGCTCTATGGCAACGCGATCCCCCACTTTCACCCGTGTTACTTTGTCGCCTACCTCAACCACTTCACCAGCGAATTCATGCCCCATGATAATCGGTGCTTGTTCACCGCTAATCGGGTGCGGCTTATCGACCGGAATAAAAATCGGCCCAGCAGCGTATTCGTGCAAATCGCTACCACAAATACCACAAGCCGCCACTTTGACCTTTACCTCATGAGGGTCGTTAATCGTCGGTATTGGCATTTGCTCAACACGAAGGTCTTTCGCTGCGTACCAAACTGCTGCCTGCATCGTTGACTGGCTCATATACTGCCCCTTATCTCATGCTCTGTGATGAACTGGCTGCAGGCCATAGACAGGAGTGTCTAGCCCTTCCATGCGTGCTTTTAACTGCAGCGCCAAATAACGTGAATAGTGCCGCGACTGGTGTAGGTTGCCGCCATGGAACCACAGTGCCTCTTGCTGAGTGGGCTTCCACATATTGCGCAGCTCACCCTCCCATGGGCCCGGGTCTTTGGTGGTGTCGGAACCTAGCCCCCAACACTTGCCCACTTTATCGGCCACTTCTTGAGAAATAAGCCGCGCCGCCCAGCCATTCATCGATCCATAGCCGGTGGCATAGATGATCAAGTCAGCATCAAGCTCGCTGCCATCAGTCAGCGTGATGGAGTGAGGATTAATGTGCTCAATGCCCACACCGCTGCGCAGCTTGATATCACCACTGGCCACCAAGTCGCATGCGCCTACATCGATGTAGTAACCCGAACCGCGGCGTAGATACTTTAAAAACAGCCCCGATTCATCGTCACCGAAATCGAGCATAAAGCCTGCGCTCTCAAGCTTTTGGTAAAATTCGGCGTCACGCTTTTTAATCGCCTCAAAGGCGGGGCGCTGGAAATCCGGCAGCACCTTGTAAGGGATTGAGGCAAACACCAAGTCGGCTTTTTCATGGGTTAAGCCACTCGCCACAGCCTCTTCCGAATAAAGCGGCCCCAGCACCTCCTCCATCAGCGAATCC
Organism: Halomonas bluephagenesis; assembly: GCF_054790765.1. Lineage (NCBI taxonomy): Bacteria > Pseudomonadati > Pseudomonadota > Gammaproteobacteria > Oceanospirillales > Halomonadaceae > Halomonas > Halomonas bluephagenesis. The sequence goes on along the minus strand of NZ_CP133631.1, from coordinate 3,689,098 downwards.
GACTTCACAATATGGGTAGATGAACGCTGCAGCATGGTGACGTCGGCATCGTGCTCCCATAGTGCGGCGGCAATATCATGAGCTGAATTATTCGAGCCCAAAATGACACACTTCTTACCTTTATAGGCGTCCGGCCCTGGGTGCTGGCTAGAGTGCTGCTGCTCACCTTCAAAGTTTTCTGCCCCTGGGAATGTCGGTACATTGGGCATCCCAGACATGCCCGTGGCCATCACCAACTGTTTGGGTCGTAGCGTGATCTCTTCGCCGTTGCGCTTAACCTTAACCAGCCACTCACCTGCGACTTCGTCGTAGCTAGCATTCTGACACTCGGTGGAACTCCAATAATTGAGCTCCATCACTTTTGTGTACATTCCCAGCCAATCGCCCACTTTGTCTTTCGGGGCGAATACAGGCCAGTTATCTGGGAAGGGGATATAAGGAAGGTGGTCGTACCAGACTGGATCGTGCAAGCAGAGCGACTTATAGCGATTACGCCAGGAATCCCCCGCGCGCTCGTTTCGCTCAATGATGATCGTTGGCACACCCAGTTGCCTTAACCGTGCGCCTAAACCAATACCGCCCTGGCCACCGCCAATAATCACGCAGTAAGGCTGCTGGGTGTAGCCAAGCTCAGCTTCTTCGCGTTGTCGTGACTCTAACCAGGTTTCACGCTGCTTATTGGCACCGTGTTCAGCTCCTTTTGGGCGATGGTGATTGCACTGCTCAGGGTAGTCGTTCAGCGCTTGCATGGTGGTTAACAACGTCCAGCACCTGCCTTCTTTAAGACGCAAATAGCCTTTACCGCTGGCAACCGCTGTTTCAAAGGTAAACCACGCATCGTAGATATCGCCGTTTTCAGTGGCCTCGCCGTCTAACTGCCAGTTCGAAGGCTGTACGTTATTGAGCGTGGCATTGAGCATGGCCTGAATTTCGTCTTTGCCTTCACAGGTTTTTAAATTCCAGGTAAACGCAAGAAAGTCACGCCAGTAGCACTCGTCTCCAAACAGCGACAGCACTCGCTCAATATCCTGGGCTTGAAGGGCAGTATCGAAATCGTGCAGCCACGCTTGAACAGTATCCGTGGGGGATTGCTGGACTTGTGCCGTTATCTTAGACATAGCGGGTACTCCATGTGCATTTGTTATTGTTGAGTTAACTGTGATGCACCAAATACATAGCAGCCGCCGTGCCAAACCAATCATATAAAAAATAAGCAACTGAAAAATATATAATTTATCCACATACAGACAAATAGATAAGACAGCGAAAGTGCCGTACACCTGTCACGCCGTTTACAGCTTGACGTTACAGGTGTAACGCACGACTAACGGCGTAAGCAGCCCACGTTGACTCTGGGGGGAAAGCGCATAGGCTAAAAGGACAATAACAACAGCGCCCATTGAGTAACGCCATGCTGCATCACACGCACGCCACTAAACAGTTTCAGACAACTACACAGCTTCAGTCTGAACAGCGTCGACATATCGAGCATATTTTTCAGCTCGGTGAAGGGCTAGACACCCCCTGTTTACCTGCACAGGCCACCATTCGTCGCTCATGGCTGCGCTGCCTAAATGATTATCAGCTAGACCCCACTCACCCTCGCCCAGCACGAGTGGTGCCCCAGCAAACACTGATTGAGCACCGCGAGTCCGTCGATGAGTTACTGCATGTCGCCCGTGCCGGGGTCGATCAGCTCTATGGACAAATAGCCCAGCTTGGCTACGTGCTGCTGGTCACCGACCACCGCGGCATTACCGTTGAGTTTCGCGGTGATCCCAACCAGGACCAGCAATTACGCAAAGCAGGCCTCTACCTGGGGGCTGACTGGGATGAACGCTTTGCCGGCACCTGCGCTGTTGGCACCTGTTTACATGATCGTCAGGCCATCATCTGCCACCGCCAGGAGCACTTCGATGCTTCCCATATTTCGCTGACCTGCACCGCCGCTCCTATTGCTGACCCTCAGGGTAATGTGATGGCCGTGTTAGATATCTCCGCGCTGCAGTCGCCTACCCAGCACGAAAGCCAGAATTTCAGCCTATCGCTGGTAACGCTTTATGCACGCATGATTGAGGATGCCTATTTTCTTCAGCGCTACCGCGACTGCCTGATGGTGCGTCTAGATACTTCCCGGGAATTTGTGCACGTCAACGGGCGTGGTTTAATCGCCATTGAAGAGAATGGACAGGTGATCGCCGCCAACGCCGTGGGCCGCGAGCTAATCGCCGAACACCAGCACCGCTGGCCACCTTGGTCAGCGAATCACACCCCAATGCTTGGCGAACTATTTGAGTGTGAGATCGCCGATATACTGAGCATTAATAGCGGCACTGATGATCAATTACGCGCCTTCCGCGCTCGTGCCAGCAACACCATCCACTTTATTAGCCTGCTGGAACCCCGCCGCCCCCGCATGTCGCAACGGGCAACGCCGTCTGCTTCTGAGTTGCCGGAACCCTTAGCTCGGCTGGGCGCCGACGACCCCGCGATGCGCAAAGTACAAAAACTGGCCGAACGCTTGCGCAATGAAGCTAACGTTAACGTGCTGATTAGTGGAGAAACCGGTACCGGCAAAGAGGTCGTTGCACGGGCGTTGCACGAAAGCGGCAACCGCGCCAAACAGCCGTTTATTGCGGTTAATTGTGCGGCCATTCCCGAGTCACTGATTGAAAGCGAATTGTTTGGCTACGAACCTGGCGCCTTTACCGGCGGCCGCTCAAAAGGGATGCGCGGTCTTATTCCACAGGCCCATGGTGGCACGCTGTTTTTAGACGAAATCGGCGATATGCCATTAGCGCTACAAACCCGACTGTTGCGCGTGCTGTCCGAACGGGAAGTGATGCCGCTAGGGGCTAACACGCCGGTAAAGATCGATATTCGCGTTATTACGGCCACCCATCGGCATATCGAAGAAATGATCCAACAAGGGGAATTCCGTGAAGACCTCTATTACCGGCTAAACGGTGCACAGCTTCGACTACCCGCGCTACGCGAACGCGCCGATAAACTATTTGTTATTCGCCGCGTGTTTGAAGACGTCGCTGCCGAACGCGCCACGCGTGCCTCGCCGCGCCTGCGCGCAGATGCCATTAGTGCGCTGCTCGCGTATTCCTGGCCCGGCAATATCCGCCAGCTTAAAAACGCCCTCGCCTTTGCCCTGGCCACTTCGGAAAGCGACGAAATAACCGTTCACGACCTACCAGAACAATGCCTTAGTCAGCGCATTACCCGCAACGTGGCGGCCCAAATTGAAACGAACGCCAGCGAAGCCCTTTCAGGTTCACTTATCGATCTGCTCAAGCAACATCACTGGAATATCAGCGCGGTTGCCCGTGAGCTAGGCGTTTCGCGGCCCACGGTATATCGGCAAATGCAGCGCCAGGGAATTGTGCCCCCCAACTGGCAGGGCTGATAGCCAATTGCTCTATCCACTAGTTGGCCATGGGGTTTACCCTCACGTACACTTGTTTGAATCTATTTTTAAACAACTCGTTTCGACAAGCCGAGGCACTCCCCATGGCGTTTGATTCAACCTCTTCTTACATCGCAACTGATGCACTCAAACAGGCAGTCAATGCCGCGGTTGTGCTACAGCGTCCACTACTCATCAAAGGTGAACCTGGTACCGGTAAAACACTGCTGGCCGAGGAACTCGCTGAATCCCTGGGCACTAAGCTGATTACTTGGCATATCAAGTCCAGCACCAAAGCCGCCCAGGGGCTTTATGAGTATGATGCGGTTAGCCGCCTGCGTGACTCCCAACTGGGCGTTGAAGGGGTGGAAAATGTAGGTAACTACATCAAGCCCGGCAAGTTATGGGAAGCTTTCACCGCAGGTGAGCGCGTGGTACTGCTGATTGATGAAATCGACAAAGCGGATATCGAGTTTCCCAACGACCTGCTGCAAGAGCTGGATCGTATGGAGTTTCATGTTTATGAAACGGGCGAAACCATCCGCGCCGAACAGCGTCCGATTATCGTGATCACCTCGAATAACGAGAAAGAGCTACCCGACGCCTTCCTGCGTCGCTGCTTTTTCCATTACATCGAATTCCCCGACCGCGAGACCATGCAAGCGATTGTCGATGTCCACTTTCCGGATATCGCCCCCAGGCTGGTCGGCGAAGCCTTGGAAGTGTTTTTCGATCTACGCAACGCCCCAGGGCTCAAGAAAAAGCCCTCCACTTCGGAGCTGGTGGATTGGCTCAAGCTGCTCATGGCTGGCGAACTGGCCCAGGAAGCGCTGTATAACCGCGCCCCGGCAAAAGCCCTCCCGCCGATGGCGGGCGCGCTGGTTAAAAACGAGCAGGATACTCACCTGCTAGAACGCCTGGCGTTTATGATGCGTCGCCAAAAGAGTACGGGGCGCTAAGCCATGTTTATTGGTCTGTTTGATGCCCTCAAACGTGCCGGTGTGCCCGTTTCTCTGCGCGAATTACTTGATCTTCACGCCGTGGTCGAACGTGGCGTCGTATTTGCCGATATGGAAGCGTTTTATCAAGTGGCGCGTACTGTCATGGTCAAAGACGAGCGCTACTTTGACCGCTTTGATCGCGCCTTTGCTGCCTGGTTTAAAGGCCTGGAAGACATGGATTCGGCAATTGAGGCACTCATTCCGGATGAATGGCTGCGACGCGAATTTGAAAAACAGCTCAGCGACGAAGAGAAAGCCAAAATTGAATCCCTGGGTGGTCTTGAAGAGCTGATCGAGACGTTTAAAAAGCGCCTGGAAGAGCAAAAAGAGCGCCATGCGGGGGGCAATAAGTGGATTGGCACGGGTGGCACCAGCCCTTTTGGAGCGTATGGTTACAACCCTGAAGGCATACGTATTGGCCAAGATGGCTCGCGCCATCGACGCGCCACAAAGGTATGGGACGAGCGGCGTTTTCGCGATTACGATGACTCGCTTGAACTGGGCACCCGCAATATCAAAATGGCCTTGCGGCGGCTGCGCAAATTTGCTCGCCAAGGGGCATTGGACGAGTTTGATGTAGACAGCACTATCCGCGAAACCGCACGGGACGCGGGGCTGCTTAATATCCAAATGCGTCCAGAACGTCATAATGCGGTTAAAGTGCTGCTGTTTTTAGACGTCGGTGGGTCGATGGATGATCATATTCGTGTCTGCGAAGAGTTATTCTCAGCGGCACGTTCCGAATTCAAGCATTTAGAACATTATTACTTCCACAACTGCCTCTACGAAGGGGTTTGGCGCAATAACATGCGGCGCCGTAACGAACGCATCCCAACCATGGATGTGTTGCACACTTACGGGGCAGACTATCAGGTGGTGATTGTCGGTGATGCCGCCATGTCGCCTTACGAAGTCACTCACTCAGGTGGCAGCGTGGAACACTTCAATGATGAACCCGGTGGCGTGTGGCTAAAACGCTTGGCTGATACGTTTCCACGCTTGGCGTGGTTAAACCCCATGCCACCCCGTGCCTGGGAGTACACCTATTCGACCCAGTTAATTCGTGACGTTATCGATGACCGTATGTATCCCATGACCATGGAAGGACTGGAAACAGCGATGCGCGAGTTAGCTAAGTAGCAATTTATCGGAAGGGACAGTATTACTATCTCATCTGAAATTTTAATTAAAAAAGCGGCGCGTTCGATGGAACGCGCCGCTTTTTGCAAACCTAATCGACTAACTATTCTCACTAGGCCATGCGTGACAGCACATCATGGTTGGTCAATTTACGGTGCAAAATTGCCATCACTACATGGCCTACAATCAGCGCCAGCAATGTCCAACCAAGTTCACCATGCAGCAAACCGCCAAGCTCTGTCATCCAGGCAATTTTTTCACCATCAAAGCCTGGCATTAGGTTGAACCCGAATACATCCAGCGCACGGCCTGAACCGTACTGGCGAATCAGTGCAATCGTGGGTACTGCGATCATCAAACCATACAGTGCCAAGTGCCCCAGCTTTGCCATCACACTAACCGAGGGCGGGCGGCGAGGTGCGTTCATTAGCGCCCAGGCACCTCGCATGACAACAAGCACCAGGAGCACCACGCCCACTTGGCTGTGAGTACCCCATAAAAAAGACTCAAGCGGAGTGTCCTCAAAAAACACACGCGCCGCAGCACTGCTGAATTGCCATACAAATAGTAGTGCCATTCCCCAGTGTAACGCCTTACTGACGACACCATAGCGGGTGGTAGTATCCATTATTGCTAGCGCCATACGCTTTTCCCTTTAATTAAAGATAAAACTTGCCTCTATTTTACCCAGGAAAACAGACAACATCATGACATCAGCGTGCAAGTTCGTTGCATAAAATGGAACGCTTCGTTGTTTTTTAGCCTACAGCGTGGCAGGAAAGTTGTTCAAACCTGACAAAAAAGCCTCTTTGGCCTCATTAAATGCAGGGGGGTCATGCTTAAATCGGCGTAGTATTAACGCCTCATCAAGACTCAAGGTGGGCGTCAGGTCATTACTATGCTTAGCAGGATGTCGGGCGCCTAAACCAATGCGCTGCCCCTGTGCACCATCAAACCAGCGCTTAAACCCGCACTGCTGATAGAACGCTTCTTGGGTGGCATCATTTACCTCAACGCGCAGCGGGGCCTTAAGACTTAACTCGCTAATTAGACGCGCTTTAGCACCATCAACAAACTCGCAAGCGTGAGTTACCGTCATCCCCTCGCCAGCCTCATCCAACACCAGCAATGCTAGCGCCAGGGGTTTACCATCGCCATCGACACCCGCTAACAAACGGGCTGCCTCTTGGTCAAACAACACATTTTTAGTGCCAGTAAAAATTACCAATGGCGTTAACCCAGCTTGCTGACCGTATACCTTGGCACACAAGGTTGCCAAACACGCATTACGCGGGGCGCTCTGACTAATATGAACTACCTTCATTACGCTCTCTCATGAGAATTTAAAATCACATCAACAACGGAAAAACTTTAAAAGTTCGCCAGCCTAGAGCAAAGCTTTCGCTAGCACCACCCTCTGCTCCCAAAGGAACTACACTCTAGTGGCAGAGTCGCACTAAGCGCGACTCGCTTATTTGTCGCTAAGGAGAGCCAATGCCACAGTATATCGACGATCCCACGTTACCCAAGCCAAGTTTCCCAGGCAGCCACATGGTGATCGATGATCACTATGTGTTTATTTCAGGGCTGACCGTTACTGATCTTTCTAACGGCAAAGCCACCCGTGGAGATGTCAAAGAAGAAACTCGCCTCGTCATGCGCGAACTTGAACGCATGCTAGAGCAAGAAGGTGGCAGCCTAGCGGATATTGTACGGGTAGACATCCACCTTGCTGACTTAAGGCAGATCAATGCATTAGACAGTATCTACGCGGAGTTTTTTGAACCTGGACGCTACCCAGCACGCACCTGTACAGAGTCACCAAATATTTGCGGGGGTAGCACCGTCGAAATCACCTTGATGGCAAAGCGTCCACCGCAAGAATAATCCTCAAGCATTCTGGGCGCTTAATGCGCCCTTACCATTGCCAAGATGGCCTCAATATCCAAGTGCGCTTCCAGCGTATCAGCCAGTCGCTCCAGCGCTTGCTCACGATGGGCGCGATAATCGACGGGTGTCGCACTTTCTAGGCCTAACTGAGTAAGCAGCGCTTGGCAGGCATCGGGGTGATCAAACAACCCATGCAGATAAGTCCCCATCACTTGGCCATCGATGCTGATAGCCCCATCCACGTGGCTACCTAAATCAAACAGCGGCCGATTGAGTGCAGCCCCGCTACTCACACCATTGTGAATTTCGTAACCCGTCACTGCCGCCTCTTGCCCTACCATGGTGCCACTGACATTACGCAACTGTTTGCCCGATACCATACGCGTGGCCATCTGCAATAGCCTCAAGCCTGCTACCTTTCCTGGCGCGCCTTCCAGGCCGTCTGGGTCATCAACCCACTCGCCCAGCATTTGAAAACCACCGCAAATTCCCAGTACCTTTCCGCCGTAGCGCAGATGACGGACTATGGCGTCTCTCCAGCCCTGGCGTGTTAGCCATGCCAAATCGCTGGCGGTGCTTTTACTACCGGGCAATATAATCACATCAGCAGGTGGAATCGGTTGGTCTGGCCCTACAAAGGTTAGCGATACCTGGGGGTGTAAGCGCAGCGGGTCAAAATCCGTATGATTGCTGATACGAGGCAGCGCGGGAACAATGACCTTCAGGGTGTGATTGGCTTTTTCAGCGTGAACTAGGCCAATGCTATCTTCAGCGTCCAGCAGCAGGCCTTGCAGGTAAGGCAAGGTTCCCAGTACCGGCTTTCCGGTACGGGCCTCTAACCATTCAAGGCCTGGTTCAAGCAAGGCAATATCACCCCGGAAGCGATTAACAATAAATCCTTTCGTGCGTGCCTGTTCGCTGTCGCTTACTAGTGCCAGCGTGCCTACAAGCTGAGCAAACACACCGCCACGGTCAATATCACCCACTAACAATACCGGGCAGTCGGCAGCTTCGGCAAAGCCCATATTGGCGATATCGCCTTTACGCAGATTGATTTCCGCCGGGCTACCCGCACCTTCAGCAATGATCACATCAAAGCGGTTTTCCAAGGCCTGCCACGCTGCCATGACGCTCTCTTTCGCCGTGTGCTTGAACGCATGGTAATCCAGTGCATCCATATGGCCATGCACCTTGCCGCGCAAAATCACCTGGGCACCACGATCAGTTTCCGGCTTTAACAGCACCGGGTTCATATCACTATGGGGAACCACCCCTGCCGCCTGAGCTTGTAGCGCAGTGGAGCGGCCAATTTCACCGCCGTCGCTGGTGACCGCACTATTGAGTGCCATGTTTTGCGGTTTAAATGGCGCGACTGAGATACCACGGCGCTTTAACACGCGGCAAAGCCCGGCACCCACCGTGCTTTTTCCCGCATCCGAGGTGGTGCCCTGAATCATCAATGTGGTCATAGTCTGCCAATCACCAAGCGTAAGTGTAATTTACCATCGCAGCGGAATCGCTTGGAGCATTAGCATCATGGCCTGGTTCAAGCGTATGCAAGAGATTAAATTGCCACAAGCTGCTGTCGCTAGTAGGGAATGTGTACCCCAGTTCGATATCCAGTTGACGTCCTGAAGGCTCAAGCGAGGCACTGCGAGTCTCGCGTACGACGCTACCATCTAAGCGACGTCCTACTGGTACATCGAAGAGTGCATTTGCACTTGCGATTCGTAGTGGCTGGCGGAGGGTAAATGCAGCGCGTTCATCAGCACGCTGACCGCTCCCAGACCACTGTAAGCCCAGCGCCATTTGCTGCGCCCTTATATCATCGATACGGGTCAACAGCCCGCTGCCGACAGCGTTGCCTCGCCCCTGTTCAAACTCTGCAAAACCACTAAAGCCATTATTGAATGCTGCCTGTAAGCCAACGCCTGCAAACGCCATTTGGTTTTGCTCGCCCACCCCCAAGGCCCCGCTGCCACTGGCCCCCAACAGGCCTTGCTGCTCATCTAATTGGCCTACATAACCACTAACACTAAGGGCGGGTGACACCTGAAGTGCCAGTCCTACGTCTGAACGGTTTGCACGGTAGTCGCTGTGACTTTCCGTGCTGTTTACACCACCGACCCAGTGGGAGGCCGTCAAGCTTAGCTGCTCGCCCAGCGGATAACGGGTTTTTACACCATTGACTGACTCAAATGCCTGGGTCAATTCAGACCCTGCTTGAAAGGAGATCATCGGCATCATGGCCGACTCCATATAGCCACTCATGGGGTCAGGCTGGTCACCAGCAAAGCTAAATGCGCTCAACTGTACGTCACCAAAAGTACCGTCGAAACGACTACCCAAGACATCACCCATACTGTTATTGCTAGACGTAAAACGGTAATTCCCCTGCTCGATGGATTGCGTCTGTTTCGCATAGGCAGATGCCTGAGACAGCTGCTCCATTTGATCACGGAGCTGTATAGCACGCCGTGTGCGCGGCTGAGCATGCAAACCAAGGTTGAGTTGGTAATCTCGCCCGAGCGTATCGAATACCGCTACATTATCAAGCACACCAGACGCCGCTACCGCATTGCCATAAGCACCAGACAGCTGCATAAACGAACCATCCGCCGACTCGCCGCCTTCCGATATACGCTGGCTTTGGCTTACCACCAGCTCACCTTCTGGTGCTAGTGCCGCATCGATATCTGCTTCGCCCTGGCCTAGATAAAAAGCACCGCAATTCAAGGTGCCTGTTTCGCCACAACTATTATGCCGGAATAGCTCATTATCCTGTCGAGCGGTATCCAACAGTCGCTGGCTTGCTTCTCGGGCCGTCAGGTGAGGCCATTGAGCAACAATTCCCGCCGCGTACTCGGAGACACGCGCTGCAGAAATAGAAGTACCTTGAGCACCTTTCTGACGATTGGCATATTCAGCGCCTAACGTGCGCTCTTGTAGGCGATTATCGTCACCAGGATAGCTACTGAGTGGATGAATCGAGCCATCTTCTGTCGTACCTACCGCAATGAGCATCATGCGATACAAATCGGGGTACCGATCATAAATAGCGTTGCCCTTGGTATCGATAGCGCTTCCACTGTTGCCAGCGCTAACCACATAAACAGCCCCTTTACCATCGTTGGCATTTACCACGCGTTGAAAAGACGCGGCAGATGACACGCCATTAAATGAAAGCCGAGGGTCGCTGGCCTCCAAGCGACGGGAGAAACTTGCGTTTATAACTCGCGCGCCCCTTGCTGCAGCTTCACCAATGGCATAATCAAGAGCGTTGTTTAAGGTAGCACCCTGGCTATCTTCTACTTTGAGCAGATCAAGGCGAGAGTTTCCCAACGTGCCCCCAGTAATCGTCGATGCCACCGCATTACCGTGCCATTCATCAACACCGCTGACATTTGTCGTGTTGGTATAGATATCTAAGCTATCTATTACTCGCTCAGCGTTGGTAATAGTGGCGATATCAAAAGCGCTGTCAGCCACTGCAACACGAACCAGCCCAGGCTCGAGAGGGGCAGGACTTGCACGAGATGGCGAACCGCCTGAAGCGTGCTGGCCACCGCCACCGCCGCTTGAGCTACATCCTGATAAAGACAGCCCAATCGCTATCCCCACTGTCAGGAAGAGAGGCCGCTGTTTAGGCATCATGGCCACCTTTTATATCAATATGAGGCTTTACGTACATGCCCCCTACAGGCGGTATACGAAAAGAGAAACTGCGTAGGCATTTAATACTGAGAGAACTCCGTACGCAAGGGATGGGGTTTCCAGCAGACAAGCATGCTAATTTCCGCTAGGGTAGCGCCTCACGCTGCCAAACGAATTCGTATTAGATGCAAGAATTACTCAATAATATTGTCGCCGAACTAGCCCTTGAAACCGAACGAGGCAAAGTGGCCGACTACATTCCCCAGCTTGCCCATGTGGACCCCAGCCAATTCGCTATCAGTTTGGCCACGGTAGACGGCCAACGATTCTCTGCGGGCTGCGCCACCACGCCGTTCTCAATCCAGAGCATTTCCAAAGTTTTCACGCTAACCATTGCGCTGGGAAAATGGGGTGACGGATTGTGGTCGAGGGTCGGGCGAGAGCCTTCTGGCGACCCGTTCAATTCAATTGTGCAGCTTGAGCACGAAAGCGGTAAACCGCGCAATCCGTTTATTAATGCCGGGGCGATTGCAATTGTTGACGCCATCATGATGGGTCACGAGCCTAAAGAGACACTTGCGGAAATTCTTAGCTTTGTGCGCTACATCGCCGACGATAACAGTATCTGTTTTGATCATCAGGTAGCGGCTTCCGAAATGCAGCACAAAGATCGCAACGCATCGCTGGCTCATTTTATGAAAGCCTTTGGCCGCCTGCGTCATGATGTCGACAAGGTGCTCGGCACCTACTTTCACCAGTGCGCGATTGCCATGAGCTGCGACCAACTTGCTCACGCCGGGCTGTTTTTGGCATCGGACGGTGTCAATCAACCGAGCGATTTACGCGTGGTATCGCCACAGCGAGCACGGCGGATTAATTCACTGATGATGATGTGCGGCCACTACGATGCGTCGGGGGAGTTCGCTTTCCGCGTCGGCTTACCTGGCAAAAGCGGCGTAGGCGGAGGAATTTTAGCTATTGCTCCTGGGCGTGGTTCGCTTGCCGTATGGTCACCGGGGCTGGATAAATACGGCAATAGCCTACTGGGTACACGTGCGCTGGAAATGTTTGTCCAGGACACTGGCTGGTCGGTATTTGGACACTAATTCAGGGTTAATGCGGCTCAAGCAAGGGGGAGTGCTGAGCCGCTTCCCACGCTTGCACCTGCTGCTTTGTTTCAATCCCCCAGCGATAGCCACCTAGCGCACCGCTTTGTTGGATTACCCGATGGCAAGGAATCCACAGTGCAATGGGGTTAGCACCCACCGCATTTCCGACTGCTCGAGATGATTTCGGCATGCCAAGTGCCTGGGCAATTTGCGAGTAGCTCGCCAACTGCCCTTCAGGAATAGTGAGCAGCGCGCGCCATACAGCAATCTGGAAATTAGTACCACTCACGTGGAGCGATAGCGTGGCAGGGGTCGCTTTTGTGGTCGTTTCTGCAGATGTTGTAAACAGTGCCTCTACCGCATAACGGGTGGCATCAGGGCGATGGCATAGCGTACTGCGTGGCCACTGTTTTACGAGTTCTGCCAGCAACGCTTCCTGGCTGGTAGATGCCACAAAGGCCATCCGACAAATTCCTCTCGGCGTCATCGCCACCAATATCTCGCCGAAAGGTGTAGGGTGCACGCCATAGGCAATCTCAACCCCCTCCCCTTGGCGCTTAAATTCACCCGGCGTGACCGCTTCTAGCTGCACAAAGTGATCATAAAGCCGCGAGCCACCGCTTAGTCCTAGCGCATGCACGGTGTTGGTAAGACTTTCTGACGATGCGATCAGTTGTTTGCCCCGCTCCAAGGTCAGCGCCTGTAAAAAACGCTTAGGACTGATACCCGCATAACGACAAAACAGCCGCTGGAAATGGTAAGCACTCAAATGCACCTGCGCCGCCACTGTTTCCAAACTTGGCTGGCTGGCGGCATTGGCCACCATATAGGCCATCGCTTTTTCGATACGGGCATAGTCATTCATAAAGACGTTCTCATCGGAGCTAAACGAGGAAAAGCACAGAGCCGAAACATAAGGTTCATAACACAGAACAAGCGTAACCACCCCATGTCACTAGGCCTACCCGAATCTTGCGCAATATCGTGGCATCTCAATTTTGTTCAATACACCTTTTACGCGTCATTCCAAACTCTTGGCTCTATTCAGGAGAATGACAATGAGCGTTTCACTACTGTTACCGATGTCTGCATTTGCCCTTGCCGCATCTATTTCCCCAGGCCCAGTCAACCTTATTTGCCTGAGTAGCGGCACCCACTACCCTATCGCCAAAGGGCTTATCTTCGTCACGGGTGCGACATTAGGGTTTCTGGCCCTTTTCCTGGCGATTGGAGCAGGGCTTTATTCACTGCTAAACGTAGTGCCATTACTGGAAGAAGTACTACGCTGGGCAGGGCTGCTTTTCTTACTTTACTTAAGCTACCAACTTTTCCAACATGATGGCTCGGTTCATGGCCAGGGCACAGACAAACCACCAGGTTTTATGACCGGCGCGATGATGCAGTGGCTAAATCCTAAGGCGTGGTTGGCGTCTGCCGCTGGCATCGGGGCTTACACCAGCAGTAGTGACCCCTATCAGCTATGGCTGTTCGCAGCTCTCTATCTACCCATTTGTTGGTTGTCACTGGCAAGCTGGGTTTATGCAGGCGCTTTTCTTAGACGCTATATTCACCGTCCGTTCGTTCTGCTTACCATTAACCGCACGCTGGCTGCTGGCCTAGCTGCCAGCGCTATTTTCCTGCTGTTTGAGTAGCGGATAGCGATACTGGTTGGGTGTTCCCGCCACTAACCGCTTAAATGTTCTCTGGAAGTGGGGTTGGTCGTTAAAGCCGGCTAATAAAGCCGCATTAACGATCGACTCCCCCTGCCTAAGCGCCCGCTGGCCAAGCTGAACACGGCGATTAATCAGATAAGCATGAGGGGTAAGCCCATAGTGCTGCTTAAACGCACGGATAAGATGACCAGCGCTATAGCCGGTTAACTGACATAGCGTTTCCAATGACACATCAAAAGCCGCATTCACGTCACAATAGGCAGCCGCAGCCTGCAAGCCATCCGGCGGCTGCGGCCTAGAGACGGTTGTCTCGTGCGCTAATGCCAGCATCAATGCGGTAAGAAACCCGGTAACCGACGCGTGCTTCATAGAGAGAGTGCATTGCTTATCCAATAAACAAGCCGCCATTTCACAATAGTGGGCATACAGCGCTGGCTGTGAGACCACCGCCGTATCAATATCACTCCAGGTTGGGGAACCAAGCGTGCCTATTTGATAGCGTAAATCCGCTAGCCATTGTGCATCCACATAGAGCATCAAATATGCCCAAGGTTCGTTCTCGATGGGGTTACAGGCATGCACCCAGTCAGGGTTCATCATAACCAAGTCACCGGCGCTAATCGGGTAAGTCGATTCCCGATAGAAAAACGTACTGCTGCCTGACGTAATAGCCCCTACCGACCAGTGAACATGGCTATGAGGGGCGTAGCACACTTGCCTCGCATCACTGATTTTACGCAGTTCGACATAAGGCAGCCGTGAGTCGCGCCAAAAAACAGGCGGCGACCCAACACGTGGAGACCCAGCCTGTAGAGACCCAGCCTGTAGAGACTTAGCATGTAAAGACTTAGCACTTGGAGACTTATGGCTCATCTTCTGCTCGCATCATCAAAAAATAGCGAATAGCCTGATGGCTTGGCCTACGCTAGACAATAGCACAACGCACGCACAGTATGGGCCGCCAGACAAGCTCTATATAAGCCAGATTGCGTAGGAATTCGCAATGCCATAAACGTCAGGAGGACACCATGGCCAATCGAATGAATAACCCAGATCATCGTGATGTGATTACCCTTTTCGCCCGAATGGGCTACGCTTCTCGCGGCATCGTTTATGTATTAGTGGGAGGCCTAGCCACCCTGGCAGCCTTTGAACAAGGCGGCCAAACGGAAGGCAGCCGCGGTGCTCTAGCAAGAGTGTTAACTGCTCCCTTTGGTAAAATCATGCTAGGTCTTATTGCTGTCGGTTTGGTCGGCTACGCTATGTGGCGCACAATCCAAGCTGTCAAAGACACCGACCATCATGGTAATGGTGCTAAAAGCTTAACTATTCGCGCAGGTTTATTAGCGAGTGCCATTACGCATATTCTTCTGGCATTTTTTGCCGCAACGCTCATCTTCCAATTTGCAGGCTCTTCTGGGGATTCCAGCGGCGGCTCGCAAGGCGTAGCAGGTTGGCTGATGCAGCAGCCTTTCGGGCGATGGTTAGTTGGCGGGGTTGGTTTAATTTTGATAGGTGTTGGTATTGCCCATGCAATCAAAGGCTACAAAGCAAAATTCGATAAACACTTTGCGATGCCACCACAAACTCAACAATGGGCCTACCCCATCTGTCGATTCGGCTTAGTGATTCGCGGTCTCGTCTTCGTGATCGTGGGCAGCTTTTTTATCATCGCAGCCTACCAAATTAACCCTAATCAAGCAGGTGGTATGGGAGAAGTGTTCAGCACGCTGCGAAGCCAACCTTTCGGTCAGTGGTTGCTTGCCTTTGTCGCACTTGGACTCTTTGCGTTTGGTCTCTACAGCCTTTTAGCGGCCGTCTATCGTCGCATTAATACTGAAATGTAGAGACATAAGATGCTTTCAACAACACGGACTAAACAGTGGTTTGAGCGTATTAATGGTTCGAAAAACATGCTGTGGTTACTCGGCACCCTGTCTTTTTTAGAAACCATTATTTTGCCAATTCCCATTGAGCTGGTGTTGATCCCGCTCATGGCGATTAACCAGCAGCGCATTTGGGCAATGGCCACCGCGACGACCCTTGGCTGCCTGATAGCTTCCATTGTGGGCTATACCGTCGGCATGGTGCTGTACCAATCTATAGGCACATGGTTTATCGAATTTATGGGTATGGAGCAGAGTTATCAGTCGTTCCAAACATTCTTCGAGCAGTACGGTTTTGCAGCGATTTTGGCTATTGGCATACTGCCGATCCCGTTTCAGGTGGCCATGATTACCGCTGGGCTTTCCGGCTATCCGATTATGTTATTTGTGCTGGCTGCCCTGCTAGCCCGTGGGCTTCGCTATTTCGGCCTTGCTTGGCTGGGACACCGCTTTGGCAACCGCGTAGAACTTATGTGGAAGCGTCACGCGCTTAAAACCAGCCTCGCGCTAGGTATGGTGGTACTGGTGGTGGTCGTCGGATTACAGTCGCTGGCTGGGTTAGTAATATCGCGTTAATCGCTAAACCGTAGGCCTTCTTCATCCCTCAACTGCCAGACTAGGCCTTATCGCTATTATCCAGCGGTAATGTGCCGTACTCTTTCACCGGCTGAATAGCAAAGTTGCTGCGAATATCGCTCACTCCAGGTAAGCGCAGCAACGTCCCCGTTAAAAACGCCTCGTACGCAGCCAAGCTAGGCACTACCACCTGTAGCAGAAAATCCGATTCACCAGATACCAAATGCGCAGTGACCACTTCCGGCAGTTTAACCACGGCTTCTCGAAAGGCATTAGCTTGCTCTTCATGGTGGCGTTCTACCTTAATGCCCACAAACACCGTTAACTCCAGCCCGACGCTTCGACGATCAAGCTCCGCGTGTTAGCCACGAATAATGCCGCTTGCTTCCAAGCGTCGCACTCGGCGTAAACAGGGAGACGGCGACAAATTTACTTTCTCTGCGAGCTCCACATTGGTTAAGCGAGCATCCCCCTGTAGCAACGCAAGAATGCGTCGATCGATAGCATCTAACTGACCAACTGGCATAAGTAAGCATTTCTCCACTCTTATTTGGCACAAAATACCAATAACTGATGTTCCATGAGCGCAAATGGCAAGAAATCACTCATCAGTTTAACGGTACCATGCCCTTTATGAAGTCACTACGTGCAATTTTGAGGGAGCGGCCATGGAAATCGGTCTTTTTATTAGTGCATTAGCCATTGTTTACCTGATTCCAGGCCCAGATATGCTGTTGGTGCTACATACCAGCAGTACGCTGGGCCGTGGGCATGGATTAGCCACAGCGCTAGGGTTAGCCATCGCCCGAGGGCTGCATGTGGCGTTAGCCGGTTTGGGCCTGGCCGCCCTATTTGTCGCCGCTCCGTGGCTTTTTGATGCTGTTCGTTATCTCGGTGCTGCCTACTTGATTTGGGTGGGCGTACAGCTGATTCGTACTAAACGGAGCACCGATACTAACCACCCGCAAGCATCGCTCACCGGTAGCTATTACCTAGCCTGGAGACGGGGTCTTTTAACGAACCTGCTGAACCCGAAATCGCTGCTGTTTTGTTCGGTGTTATTACCCCAGTTCGTTCACACCCAACAGGGTGACGTTGCGCTCCAATTTACTCTATTGGGGGCTGTGCTAGTGGGCGTGGGGCTTGTGTACGATGCGCTATATGCCTGCTTGGGAGCGCGGATGCAACGCTGGTTTGCCAGCCATCAAAAAAGGCAAACCCTGCAACGCTGGGTATTTGGAACACTCATTATTGGCTTTGCCCTAAGGTTAGCCTCTTAAACTTAATCAGCAAAAAGCCTGCCTAGGCTGCGTTGATAGTTTAAATACCATAATCTCGTTCGACTTTGGCAATGCGCGTCTTAAAGTGCTGGTACCACTGCTGATGGCCTAGTCGCTGAGCTTCCTGATGCTCAGCGTGGGCTTTCCACGCTTTTATTGAGGCCAAATCAGCCCAGTATGACACCGTCACTCCCACCTCATTTCGGGCAGACTCTACCCCCAAGAATCCCGGCTGCTGTGCTGCAAGTTCAACCATTCTTGTCGCCATTGCGTCATAGCCATTATCGATCTCGGTGCGTTGTGAGGTAAAAATAACCGCGTAGTAAGGCGGCTCGGGCGTATTAGCAATACTAGGCATAGCAGCACCACCTTGATTCGTATTGGTTACGGCATCAGTCATTTACAAAAACCTATTACAAAGAAGCACTACACAGAGCTATTACACAGAGCTATTACACAGAGCTATTACACAGAGCTATTGCACATAATAACCACTGACTCGCCACTCTCCATTTTCCAAATGAGGCGTTACGGTTTCGATCCCTCTCGTTTTATTTTCAAATCGAGTATGGAAGATAAAAACCATGTAGTCGCCATCCGGCGCACCGGGCATAGATTGATAATGGGAGACTTGCACTCGCTGACGTGATTCTACCGGGCCAAACTCATGGCGTGCTAATTCAATAATACGTCTGAGCATTCTAGGCGATAGCGGCGTTTTGAGTAGCGGCGATGAGGCTTCCCAGGCTTGTTCAACCTCACCATTATCAATTGATTCTAGCCACGCCAGCGCCGCTGCCTCTGCTGTCTGAACAGAGGCCTGAGCATAGGTGGTCAGGCTAAGCAGTATCGCGGCGAGAAGAAAAGCAGGTGATTTTGACATGGCAGACTCTTGTGGCGGTTTGGTATTTTCATACCTCTTACGTAATTATCGGATAATGACAGGACTTCTTTAACAGCAATATTTTCCCCGCTTCTAAAACCTTCTCAGCTCGTTTACTATGCGCCACCCAATATTTCAGCGCCCACCATTAGGCTACCATGTCCGCCAACGCACTCTATACCGACCTATCTGGCTACTACGATTTGATGTGTGTCGATATCGACTATCAAGCGCAAAGCAACGCCATTCATCGGCTCCATCAGATCTTCGGCAACGGCGGGCATACGCACCTTGATTTAGCCTGTGGCACGGGCCCTCATGTTCGCCATTTTATTGATTTCGGTTATCTCAGCAGTGGTCTTGATATTAACCAACCCATGCTGGATATCGCCGCCATACGTTGCCCAGAAGCGCTCTTTTCGCTGCAAGACATGAGTGCATTCGAAGCCAGCGAGCCCCTCGATTTGATCACCTGCTTTCTGTACTCGATCCACTACAACGATGGGATTGAAAAGCTAAAAGGGTGTATTTCCAGAGCCCATCGCACGCTAAAACAGGGCGGCGTTTTCTATTTTAACGCGGTGGATAAAAACAAAATCAATAACGATTTATGGGTTAAACACAGTGCCAAACAAGAAGACAGTGTCTTCACATTCCGCTCGGGTTGGCACTACGCTGGGCACGGCGAAAAGCAATCGCTTAGACTAAGTATTGAAAAAACCATCGCAGACGCCACGCAGATATGGAACGATGAGCATCCGATGGTAGCGGTCAGCTTTACGGAATTAACCGACCTACTGGCGCCTTATTTTGAGGTGCATGTATTTGAGCACAACTACCAGACCATCACCCCTTGGGATAACCTGTCGGGCAATGCGATTTTCGTCTGTGTGAAGCGTTAGCGTCGATAAGGCAGAGAGGCTTATGTTGCCTCTCTTGCCGTTACCGTGTGACATAAAGCGAGGTGTAAAGCGCTGAACTTGAACTTAAGACTCAGACCCTGCGTCGTTCGAGCCAGGCCGTAGCTGGCGTTGAATACCGAGCAAGAAATTACGCAGCATTTGATCTTTACACTCACGGTAATTCTTATGACTTGGCTTACGGAAGAAAGCGCTGAGCTCATGATGACTTAGCGGTAAGCCCACCAGTTCAAACACTGCCAAGATATCGTCTGCTTTCAGATTCAGCGCAATTCGCAGCTTCTGGAACACCATATTATTGTTTAATTGCGCTTCAGGCGCAGGCTGTGGGCCTTCACGCTTTCCACGTTTAAAGCTGATAAAACCATTCAGAAACGCCGCCAGCTCTCTATTTTTCATCGACACAAAAGCGTCATCTTCATCCTTTTTCAGCCAAGCAGTGACCTGCGCTTGGCTCACGCTGACGTCAGCTAGTGAGAAGATATCCACGATGGTGCTGTCTTTTAAATCAAAGGTGTAGCGAATGCGGCGAAAAATATCATTATTCGTCAAAATAGGGTTCCTAGTTGGTCGTTAGCGTTTCAAGCAACTGGTCGATTTCTGCTTTCAGCTCGTCATCTTCAATGCCATCAGCGCTGGCTTTCGCATGTTGCAATCTTTCGATAGCGTCATCCGTCTGACCTAACTGTACTTGCAACGTTGCCATGGAAAAACCAATAGAGGCCATGTGGTCTTTCGAGTGCTTAGCAATGGCTTTATCAAGCGCCTTTTGGTAAATCGGCAGCGCATCCTCTAGCTCTTCGGTAAAGTCAGCCAAGGTTTCCCACTGCTCTGGGTGGTCTTTATCAGTGTTCTCGTTATCGGTGCAAATCGCCTGCAACTCGGCATAGAGCGGAGCAAACGCCTCTCTGTCATCTTTAGCCGCGGCTTTCATTAGCCGTTCCGCCAGCTCATAAACCGCTTTATATATTTTGGTGTTAATCATTACCAACCACCTTCCTTTCATTAAAACAAACAACAAAAATTACCCAACAGGCCGACTTATCGACGTAATTTCGATAAAAAACTATAAAAGCCAACCCGATAGATAAAAGTCACGGTAGCGGCTTTCCACCATAATCACACTATTATAGCCTTTGATAGCGCACCATCGGGTGATCATTTTACAGCTTTCGTAATCAGCTAGGTGGCTTTTCATATCTGGCCGAAAATGACCGCTTTTAGGCCGACCAATGTATCGTTGGCTGAAATAGGAATAGCTAATCTGTAGCCTCACTTCAACACGATGAGATTAGCCATGACCCAGTCTAAAACCGCACTGCTATTAATCGACGTTCAAGCCTCCTTCCCCTCCCGCGATTACTGGCTAGAATCTCTGGCGCAAGCATGGCGCCCCAAACAGCGTGCGTTGTTAAATGCAGCGCAAGCAAGCGATATACCGGTTGTGCGCATTTTGCATGAAGAACCAGGCAGTCAAGGACCTTTTGATCCTGCTGTTGGCCTAATTCGCCCGCTTGATGGTTTTGACGATAAAACGGCGGTGACATTTCATAAACGTGTTCATAATGCGTTCAGCGATACGGAGCTTGAAAGCTGGTTACGCGAACGAGATATTACTCAGCTTGCAATTAGCGGTATTCGCACGGAGCAATGCTGCGAAACAACCGCACGGGTGGCGTCAGATTTGGGGTTTAGTGTCGATTTTGTCAGCGATGCAACCCTAACGTTTCCCATGACGCGCAACGGCATCACCTGGTCAGCAGATGATATTAAGGCACGTACCGAACTGGTACTTGAAGACCGTTTTGCGCGTATTATCAGTACACAAGACTTGATCAACGAATGGCAAAACACGTGTGAATGAAGAGCAACATAATAGCCAACCGCCCTCTCACAGAGCCAACACCTTGCGGATTGCGGTATTGATGATGCCTGGCCAAGTGCCGCTTGACTTGGTCGGGCCCCTACAGGTCTTGCAGTGTGCCGACCGGCTGTCAATAGATGTTGAGATTTGCTATGTCGGCCCCAACGCCGCTATGCCATGGTTAGGCCCTCTGACGCTTAGCGGCATTGACCCGTTACCGGAACAGCTTACCCCTCAACACCTACTGCTAATTCCAGGTCAGTATCGCAATAGCGTGGAGCCATTGGCGCAGCAAGAGTGTGTTAGTTGGCTTAAGGCAAACGCATGCTATGCGGACACATTGATGACGGTTTGCTCCGGTACGCTGTTACTGGCTGACGCAGGCTTGTTGGAGGGGCGACGTTGCACCACGCATCACACGTTAATCGAACAGTTACAGGCCAAAGCGCCAAAGGCTAAGGTGCAAAGCGATTGTATTTTTATTGAAGATGGCCGCTATTTAACCAGCGCTGGGATTTCAACCGGTATAGATACCATGCTGTACTGGCTCACCCGCGTTTGTGGCCACTCGCTGGCCCTGGCAGTTGCCCGAGAAATGGTGCTGTATCTTCGCCGCAGCGGCCAGGAACCACAGCTGGGTGCTTGGCTTGAAGGCCGAAATCATGTGGATGAACGACTGCATCGCGTTCAAGATGCAATATGTGCCGCCCCCTCGCAAACCTGGCGTATTGAAACATTAGCGACCCAAGCAGCCATGAGTGAGCGCCATTTTCGGCGCCAGTTCAAAAGTCTCACCGGTATGCTGGTAGGCGAATACATTATGGGGTTGCGCTTGCAACGCGCTAAAACATTAATGACCGAGACGACATGGACCCTAGCAAGGGTTGCCGAAGCATCCGGCTTCGGTGATGAACGGCAACTAAGGCGTATCTGGGCTCGCCACGAGAAAGTACCACCGAGTGTATGGCGCCGGGCCAGTTCTCAAAAGCTGCTGGATTGAGACAATACGAGCTACCATTAGGAAAACATATCGCAGGTTGACCCCATGACCGATCTTATCCTGCCAAGCAACGCTAACTATCTCAATTTTCGGCATCGCCTACCTGATAAGCGTTTAGCCCCGTGGGTACAGTGCTTTTGGTCAATGGGTGGCTCAGGGGATGTTACTGAACCCAGAACCGAAAAATTCTATCCCGATGCCGGCGCTAGTCTCAGTATCAAACTTGCTAGTTCTCACCCCATCATCACGCTCTGTTTTAACAGGCGCACATTAATAGAAACACTCGACGCCTACACTCCCTGCCTGGGGATTCGCTTTAAAGCAGCAGGCGTTCACTGCCTGTTGGGCTTGCTACCCGAAGCATTCACAGATAAACCTCAGCGCTTAGGTGACGAACTTGAAACACATGGGTTGCAAGGGTTAATGCCCGTGGTAGAGCACCTCTATCATTTGGATTCACAACAGGGTTTACGCCTGCTAGAAACATGGTTGTTACATCGGCTCGAGAGCCAGCCACCCGCCAGTAGTCGTATCACCACGATGGTTCAAGCCATTGGAAAACTACAGCTTCCACCCCAACAGTTAGGCGCCGCGCTAGGATTTACCAGACGTACCCTGGAGCGCAAATTAAAACGCGAGGTGGGCGTTACTCCAGGCCAATTAGTCGCCTATGCCCGACTAAACCGTGCCCGCCACGGGCTGCTTGAAACCACACTGTCCCTAGCGGAAATAGCGCTGCAATGCGGTTACTATGACCAGGCTCACTTCACCCACGCCTTCCAATCTCTCGCCTATGAAACACCCGCCGCCTATCGCAAGCGCAAACTGTCGCAAATTTACAAGGCGTAAAAAAACCTCGACGTTAAGCTGAGTTCTCAACTTACTCACCGAGGTCACTCACATGTCTACTCGTCTATCTCAGCAGTCGGTGTACCGCCTTGTCCCACGCCTAGCGAAACACCTGACTGCATTGGGCAACCTTGCTGTAGATTCAACACTTGATCGCACCATCGTTCACTTAGTCAACCTGCGTGTTTCGCAAATTAATCACTGCTGCTTTTGCCAGCATATGCATTCCCAAGAAGCCAGAGACGATGGTGAGCATCAGGTTCGCCTAGACGTATTGCCTGCCTGGCGGGAAGCACCCTGCTTTAGCACACAAGAACGCGCCGCACTCGCATGGGCCGAAGCACTCACACTCATCAGCCAACAGCCCTCTATCAGCGACGACACTTATCAAAACGCATTAACTGCCTTTGGTGAGCAGGGGCTAATTGACCTACCTGCCATTATTGTTCAAATCAACAGCTGGAATCGGATATCGGTGGGCTTTCAGTTTTCACCCGACATCAGTATCTAAGCTATCTTAGACACTTGAAACTAAAATTTCAGATGGGTAAATGAAATGAACAGTGTGACGAAACAACGTCAACAGCTACCTAATATTCTGGGTCTCTTATCCAGTTTATGTTTTTTCTTTGGCAGTCTTTTATTCCTACCGTCCGGCGCTTTCTATGCAACCGTAGGCGTATGGTGTTTTGTGATGGGTTCACTGATCATGTTTATTATTTACGCAATGAGTATTAAAAATACGGGTAAAAAGCACGTCTAGTTGAGCCAATACTCGAATTGCTATAGCCGCTAGGGGTTTAGCTACCTAGCGGCTTATAAAAGGCCATGTGACGAGCCCCCCCTATGCATGGCTTACTATCACTAGCACTTTCAGTTCTCAGTATTCGGCATAACCATCAAATACTTGCCACGTGCACATTATTTGCTTGCCATACGCTGTTATGGGTCATTCTAGTTAATAAATCTCGGATTAACTATTCTTGCAATCCTTATAGACATACTTTTATATTGTGATAATCCGCATTTAACTAATGATAATTAACAATAAGTAAAGATGTTACGCATTTAAAAAGGAAATGAAGGGAGACAGGGAGTGAGTAAAAAAATTGTAGTAGTAGGTGATATAGGCACCGATCACGATGGCTTTCCACCAACACCCGTCACCTCCGGCTCGCCGGATGTATTGGTGGACGGCAAACCTGTTGCACGGGTTGGCGACCCTTTGGAACCCCACGCTAAGCCCAAGCACCCTCCTCACCCGCGCACTATTGCCAGTGGCTCAAGCACCGTATTTATCAACGGCAGGCCCGCCGCCCTCACCGGCAGTTCAATCGATTGTGGTGGCGTCACTATAGGCAGTGGCAGTGTCATCATCGGCGATGATCGAAAGGCAGCGGCTGCACCAAACAATCCCGTGCTTCCCCGTACTGCCCGGCAGCCGGGAACCAGCGCACTGCACAATGGCCAGAAAAGCTTGACCAGTACGGGAGCCCCTTCCCAGGCGATGGCGGAAGAAGAAAGCTCACCCAAAACCCTTCGCCTTGGGGTGTTTTTCGATGGTACGGGCAACCATATGCAGAACGATCTACGGCTAACAGATCGGGATATTACCAATGTGGCTCGATTGTACGACCTTTACCGTGACCTAGGCTCTGGAGGAACCGAGCAAAGAATATATGTTGAAGGCCCAGGCACCGTGGACGGTGAAGAGACCGATGACGGCTTTGATGCCCCAGAAGATAAATGGGGGCTGGCATTGGGAATAGGAGCCACGGGAGGGCATGCAAGAATCGAGATGGCTCTGACAGATGTACGGACTATTGTTCAGCGTGAAGCAGCTTCCGACGTGATTATTGATGTATTTGGCTTTAGCCGTGGCGCTGCCCTGGCCAGGCATTTCGTCAATCTTATCAATTCCTGGCCTGCGACCATCCAGGTACCTCAACTTAACTGGTGGCGGCGCCCGGTCATAGAGTTTCGGGAAGTGGCTGCTTTTCCTCAAGGCGTTAACGCTCGCGTTGGGTTTGTCGGGCTGTTTGATACGGTGGGCAGTTTTTACTTTCCTGGTAACGAGCAGAACCTTGATTTCAACCTGCATCTGGGTGCCCATAGCGCCGAGCAGGTTGTTCATCTAACCGCCTTTCATGAAATTCGCACAAACTTTCCACTGTCAAAAATAAGCGGGGGTAACGGCCTGCCCGGCAACTTTATAGAAGAAGTCTTGCCGGGCGTACATTCCGACGTGGGTGGGGGCTATGAGAACCCTGAAACCGACTTCCAGAACTACGAGCGATTTGAAGTAAGACGGTATCAAGGGCATGGCCATAACCCTCGAACCCTCCGGTCTGCTCAGCAGAAGATTGCGGAACTTAACGCCGCAGACCCACGCAATATTCAACCTCGGGTTGAAGGCTCCGATGTAATCGCCGAGGAGCGACGCCCTACCCGCAAAGAGCTGTCTTACTATTCTTTACATAAAATGTACGACCACGCAGTTAATGCAGGCGTACCTTTTAGGCCCATGAATGACTCTTATAATATACCCAATAAGTTGCTAGAGGCCCTTGATCAGTGGCAAGTCAATGGCGGCGGCCTAGCTTACGCACGTGATTACCTTTATGACTATATTCATACCTCTCACCGCGATGGACCTATTACCAGTTTTGAGTCTATTGCCCATAGGCCAGAGCCGAATCGAGTACGGCGCGTTTTCCTAAGCAATACCCAGCGTGCAGCACAGCCCAGGAGCATAATAAACAATGACGACTAACCCTTCGATGCTTCGAGCTTTACTAGCCGCCCTGTGCCTAACCTTAACTACCGCCTGTTCCAGCGAACCCAATAAATATGATTTTGGCATTTCAGTCGCTGGTGGCCCTATCGGCTGGCCCATCTGGGTGGAAAAGCTAACATTTGATAATGTCTGGAGTGTACCGGCAGGCATTAAAGAAGGCGGTTTTGACCACGATCCACCGGGGGGGGGGCTCGTGGGGCTATTCGCGCCAACGGCGGTGCCAGGCTCAGTACAAGCTCGCTGGTTTTCGCACAGAACCCAAACGTTTTACCAGATTGACCTAGCGCTTCCAGAAGAATTTAGTGACCGTGTTGATGAGTGGTACCAAAAATACCCTGAACCCAAATATCGGCACTACTTCATTGTAGGTTTTTCCGGAAAAGGCGAAGCCCTTGTGTGGTGGGAAGCCTTCTGTTCATTATGCGATTATGATCGCAGTGAGGATTTCAGCACCCCCATCGTTGAAAATGCGCAAGCGAACGTAGTGGAAGGCGACCCAAGTCGATAACGAAGCCAAACCGAACAATTTATCAACGAGGGACTCTTTCCCAGCCCTGGTGAGTAATGACAGCTAAACCTTCGATGCTTCGAGCTTTACTAGCCGCCCTGTGCCTAACCTTAACTACCGCCTGTTCCAGCGAACCCAATAAATATGATTTTGTTGTTTCAGTGGCTGGAGGCCCTACCGGTTGGCCCATCTGGGTGGAAAAGCTAACATTTGATAATGTCTGGAGTGTACCGGCAGGCATTAAAGAAGGCGGGTTTGACCACGACCCACCGGGGGGGGGCTCGTAGGGCTATTCGCGCCAACGGCGGTGCCAAGCTCGGTACAAGCCCGCTGGTTTTCACACAGAACCCAGACCTTTTACCAGCTTGACCTTTCTCTTCCAGAAAATTTTAGTGACCGTGTTGATGAATGGTACCAAAAATACCCCGAACCCAAATATAACCACTACTTCATTGTAGGTTTTTCCGGAAAAGGCGAAGCTCTTGTGTGGTGGCGGGCAAGATGCATGGATTGTGGCTATGATCGCAGTGAGGATTTTAGCACCCCCATTGTTGAAAATGCGCAAACGAACGTAGTGGAAGGCGACCCAAGTCGATACCGGAGCCAAACCGAGCAATTTATTAACGAGGGGCTCTTTCCCAGCCCTGGTGAGTAATGACAGCTAAAACTTCAATGCTTCGAGCCTTGCTTGTGGCCCTGTGCCTAACATTGACCACCGCAGGTTGCTTGAAACCACACTCCCCCTAGCGGAAATAGCACTGCAATGCGGCTTATAAAAGGCCATGTGACGAGCCCCCTATACATGGCTCGCTAACACTTCCAGTTCTCAGTATTCGGCATAACCATCAAATACTTGCCGCGTGCATAGCATTGCTTTGTAATGCATACCATTGCTGCAGCGCTAACCGGTACAACCTCACTGAGCAGCCATGGAACTCAAGGGTATCGAACTCAGAAAACCCAGCTTTCGCTGCGACCTTAAGCGACGCACCATTCTCAGGTTCAATAAGAACGACCACGGAAGTGAGTTGCTTTTGACTAAAGGCAACGCTGAGTACCGCTTGCACTGCTTCAGTCGCCAAGCCCATGCCCCAGTATTGTTTAGCCAACCGATAACCTAGCCCGATTTCTTCCACACCATTAACCTCTTCGGGGCTAACACCGCAAAAGCCAACAAGCTTATCAGATCCCTTCTCAACCAAAGCCCACGGCCCAATACGGTGAGACGCATAGCACTCCAAACACCAGTCGATAAATCGCCGCGTTGCAGCTTCGTCGCAAACGCCTCGGATCGAGTGCTTCATGACGTCAGGATCACTGAGGATCTTGGTCAATTCAGGCACATCATTTAAGGTCAACGTTCGTATAACCAGACGCTCCGTTTCACAAATTTGCACCATTTCCTCCTTGTGCACGATGCTCAAAGCCGCTGCTTACGCAAAGGAAGGCGTAATCCTAACGGTTCCAGCGATACTCCATTTGTCGCGCTGTTTTCTCCGCAAGCTCGGTGCTGCGTAACTTGGCGACCAAGTGTAGGCACATATCGATCCCCGCCGAGATACCACCTGAACTAATGACGCCGCCATCGTCTACCCAACGCAGGTCTTCCACCACATCAAGCTGCGGAAACTGAGTTCGCAAATCACGCTGATCGTCCCAATGGGTAGTCACTCTTCCTTTCAAGCCAGGATGAGCATTAGCAAATAGGAAGATACCGGTACACACTGTGGCTACTTGCTGCACTTTAGCAGTTTGTTCTGCAATCCAGGCCTTTACCTTTTCGTTTGCCATTTCACCCGTGTGTACACCACCGACAATAATCAATACATCCAAAGGGGGGTGATTATCAATGGTGGCATTTGGCAAGACCTGGTATCCCGCCCTAGCAGTTACCGGGCCGTCTTTTTCAGCAATCAAAAATACTGAAAACGGCGCGTCTTCATCACTGACGCGGCTGGCCGTGGTAAAAACTTCAAAGGGGCCCGAGAAATCGAGCACCTCAGCTTGGTCATAGATATAGATGCCAATATTCATTTGGGGACGTCCTTAGAATATCAATTAGCTTCCTTCCAACATGTAAGAATGAAGCTGCTCCTCCTCGCCATGCTTTACAACGCACCACGATTCGGCAACTCATTAAATTAACAGGTGTTGTAGTGCGTGGTAAGCGAAGCGCACCCGCAGCGGCGGCCCGGCGCAAAAGCAGCCCGCAGCGGTGCCGGGTTACGGCACAATCGGCTGCTACCTTGCTAAGCATTTACCACCAACTTTGGCCAAGTTTGCAGCCACCGCTTGTTGTATACCCGAGCTTCAAAATCCGTTCGTTTTGGCCGTTTAGCATTTAATGTAACGGTATAGTCAAACAGTGGCTTAACGCCAAAGGGAGCCACAATAGTGACTTCTCCATCATCCAAAGCAGCGCCTACAGCAGTTTCCACTTCGACCCAGAAGCTCATCGCATCTTCAGTTGAGGTATACGGATAGTCCCTATTTCGCTCATGCATTCTTGCTTGATTCTTTACTGACCAGGGAAAGGTTGAGACGCCTCTTAACCCTTGCTCAATCTCACGATCACGAGAAACGCTTATGTCGTTCGAATCGAAGTAAATTAAATCAATGTCGTTCAATGGCGTACTCGCTGAAAAGTCATGCAGCTTGTCCCACACCAAATTTCTAACGAACCCAGCAGCGAGACACCAACCCGGCAGCTTCTGCGCAGCCGCGATAGTCAGCGCCTCCATACGATCAGGATCACTCATTATCCATTGCTTGATCAGCGCTTCATGATCCATCGCAACACCTTACCATGGCGTTTTATCATGGTTATCGAATATAAAACAGTGTATTCATCAGCTTGTGCGCTGTAATGCTTCATGAAGCGATTTTAAACTATCAGGGCCATCATCTAACCGAATACTGCTGCTGGACGCTTGTTCCCATGTCGCCGATGAAGACAAATGAAGATGCACAGCAACGCGTGATCCCGTCTCCCCATCGATCAGTCCAGCAGGGACCCATATCAGGTCAGTGTCTCTCAATTTATTTGGTACTGAGCTACCACAGGTCGAACAAAAGTCATTCCGATAGCCAGTTGGTTTTTGAAAAGAGCGAATATTGTCTTGACCAGAAACCCACTGGAAGCACTCTTCGCTTACAAACGTGGCGGCATTCGCTGAAGAACCTGTCGTTTTCCGACACAAAGAACAGTGGCATTGATAGAAATTTGGTAGTTCACCTTTGACACTGAACCTAACCTCTCCGCAGAGACACTCACCTTTCATTTAACACCCCAATAATTCTTCACATCAAAAAGCTAACACTAACGCTACATTGTGTTAGCAATAATACTCCATAACTAACTCTGGATGGCCAGTTCGCTCATCAACTTGCTCACCTAATGAAATAAATCCCTGCTTTTTATAAAAGTTGATACTGGGAGTATTTTCCTGATAAACCGTCAGTTGCAAGCACTCCCTTCTGCTCTTGGCATCATCAAGCATCGCTGACCCCACACCTTCGCCCTGTAATTTTGGGGATACAAAAATGCCAGCCAGTGTATTTCCGTACAAACTGTAGAATCCTGCTACCTGATTGTCAGATTCAAAAACAAACGTCTCCGATGCGGGGATATAAACATCTCGCATTTCGTTAACCTTTGACGCCCAAAATTCCGCCTCAACAAAAGCGTGCGCTTTAATCGATGCTGAAAGCCAGATATCCAAAATCTGGTCAATATCCGCCTCTCGGTATTTGCGAATCATTTAAATATTCCTTACTGATGGTCAGCTGAACCAATGCACTACAGAGACTCGTTTGATAACCGTTGTTTGTGCAGCACAGAGCGAAGTAAATCAGGAAGCCATTTGGGCTTGAAAAGAGCAGGGTCGTTATCGAGCAACTCGTCTAAGCTCCACCATTTCCACTTTTGAATCGTACTCTTTTCTTCATCGGTCCACTCTGCAGCAAATACGTCTCTATTAGCAGGCCATTCAACTAAGAAGTACTGTTCAAGCCACCGTGCTGGCACCGATCTCGCAACGGCATAGACGTCATTTCGCTCTCTAATCATTTCACCAACGTTTTGTATTAAGCCTGTTTCCTCATACAACTCACGTTCAGCAGCCTCAACATAGCCCTCACCGGACTTCAGCTCGCCGCCAACGGTCGCCCAAAATGGCGCATGATGCTCATCGTGATATAAAAACAGGAGTAAACGCCCCTCTTCATCGACAATTATTAGCCTGGATGATTTTCTTATCTCCATTTATAAAGCTCCATAACTCCTTTAGACATTGACACCGGCACACGTGACGGCTGAGATATACGCAATAGAGCTTACAAAACTTGTTTAAACTGCGTGGCGGTATCCTAATGCGCCTAGACGAAAACCAACACTCACCAGGGCTCGCTTTGTAGCACCACCTCTCCATCCGCGGTTAACTCGCCACAATGCATGAACTCGAAAGTAGAAAGTACTTTCTCACCTTGCTGTAGGAAATAAACGCCACCACGATGCCGCTGATAACCCTGTTTTGCATAGTACGAAACTAGTCGAGACGGACAAAAAAGCGTAAATACATCAGCTCCCAAACGCTTACTCGCCTGATGATGCACTTCATTAAACAGTAAAGCCGGTATGCCTTGCCCTTGATGTTCTGGCCGCACAACAACCCCACCAATACCAATTACAAAGCGTGGCTCGGCATCAATTAGCACTTCAAAACGATCAAAACCAATGTGACCAATAGGATCATTCGCTTCCGAGTAGGCGATGCTATGCCAGGAAACAGGCGACCACTCTTTGCTACGCCCCTCTTCAGGAAATACTCTCTCTTTCCATTGAGTTAAGTAGTGCCACTCGCTTTCCAATATCCCTTTTTGAGTTTCAACTCTCATCAAAATCTCCTGAATTTCAGCAGCTAATGTAATTTACATTATTTTTTACTAATTTAATGTAAATCTATCACTAGTCAGCACCTGCTGCACGCCCAGGTGAACAGCCCTCAAACCGTAAACTTCTTGCTGACTTGCGCCACCCGTTGGCCTAAATAACGCGCAGCGAGCAAGTCTGTTTCATTTAGCACGCCATCTGTTGAATGAGCGATAAGCCCAGACGGTGCCCCCAGCCGATTACACATTTCTGGATCGTAGTTACCCGGTATATCCAAGCCGACCCAGCACATGCCATGCTGATTCGCGAACACTTGCATGTACTGAAGGGTATTCAACTGGCCTCCGCTTAAGCTGGCACCAATAATAAAACCAGCGGCAATATTTTAAGTATTGATCTGGTTTGCGAAACCAGCATCATCCCTTATACCAACGCGGTTGCCATCGGGGTCGGCGATATTGATAGTTCTACCCCAAGCATTCTCGATAATGGTGGTTTGAATACCCCAAGACCTGATTACCCTTAGTGCCTCTTCCAAGTCATCAACGTTGAATCGCAATTTAAAACTACTTTCTTCTGGCGATTTGACGCCTTTCTTTGCCTTACCACCCTGTTCGACCATCAAATAACCATGACCAAACTCTAAACAGGTTAGCTTAAAGCCGCCTTCGTCTCTCTCAAACAGCTGATGCAAGCCAAATAGTTCCCGATAGAAAGCGACACACTCCAAGTAGTGTTCAGTATTAAGAATTACTCCGTAACGCATCACATTCGCCTTCATGAACCCTCCTCTTACATAGCGCTATGCTGTGCTGCCGCTCCAGCAGCGACAGCCTGCGCGAGTTGCTTAGTACTGCCCAAAGCAGAATGAAACACAACGGCAACGTTCATTACACTGACCCTTTCCGTTGCTGTACTGCTGGTTGCTAAGCATCACGGTTTAAATTTCGCTCGGCTGGGATGTCGCTCAGGTACTCGACAAACTCCACTTCAAAACCCGCCGGATCAACAAAATAGACATTTTTCCGAAACGGCTCTACAGCGCCAGGTTTGGCAATGGCATAGCCCGCGTTATTGAGCCTAGCAACAACGGCATCGAGGTTATCGACCACGTACGCAAAATGGGCCAGTCCAACGCTGTGACCTTTCAAATCGCGATTCGCCCCTTCACCGTGATCGCTTAACGCCAAGTAATTTTCATCGTCACCAAAGTGCACCCATTTACGCGGTTTGCCATACCACTCGCCATGGCCTTCATCCCGCACCCGCCAGTGTGGAAAGACTGCCCGGTAAAAATCCAGCATGGCATCCATATCCGCAACCACCAGATTAACGTGTTCTAAGTACATAAGAGTCTCCTTGCGTTAAGTGAGATGGCAGGATAAAACCTCAACTTAAGTTGAGGTAAAGTGGTTTATGGGAAAGAATGGCAAAAAAAGTCTGGGGTGAGTGATGGCAGAGGCTATTTGGAGTGTCGGAATGGTAGCGAAGCGCTGCGGGATTAAGGTTAGTACCTTGCACTACTACGAGCAGCAAGGGCTGATCCACAGCTGGCGCAATGCGGGCAATCAGCGGCGTTATAAACCAGAAGTGCTAAGGCGAATTTCGGTAATAAAAGCAGCACAGAGAGTTGGCGTCAGTCTGGAGGAAATCAAGCAGGCCTTTGAATCATTACCGAATAACCGCACACCAACAGTGGAAGACTGGCAGCAGCTTTCAAAAAACTGGCAGCAGATGCTTGATGGCCGAATTGCTTACCTGCAAAAACTGCGCGATAACCTAGCGGGATGTATCGGCTGTGGTTGCCTGAGCATGACTAATTGCCCACTCTATAACCCCGACGACAAGCTGGCAGAATCAGGTAGCGGCCCCGTACTTCTCGATCAGGCAGAGCAAAAAGCCAGAACCCGACAAGAAACAAACGTGTAATGAACAGGAGGCCTCTCGCTCCCCTCGAACTGCCAAGCATGCACGTCACAGCCATTGAGATTATAATCACTGGCTAAGCCAAACCCACTCTACTATTGAGCGCCAAGCCTCAGGCCTATTACTGTGAACACCCTCCATCGAAGTGAAAAAAGTCGAGCCAAGCCTGTTCGCAAAGGCCTGCACCCGAGGAATCGACACAACCAAGGCTATGACTTCCCGGCCCTCGTAAAAAGCCACCCAGCATTAGCCCCCCATGTGAAACCGAACGCGCATGGCGACCTTTCCATCGATTTCGCAGACCCATTGGCAGTAAAAACGCTTAATGCCGCGTTATTAAACCGGCACTACAACATTGTCGATTGGGATATTCCTGAGGGCGCGCTGTGCCCTCCAATCCCAGGCAGAGCCGACTATATCCATTACATAGCTGACTTGTTGGGGCGTGAACAGCGCAGTATCAAGCTGCTCGATATAGGGACTGGAGCCAATGGAATCTACCCACTACTGGCCTGCCAAATTTACGGCTGGCAGTGTGTCGGTAGTGACATTAACCCTCAGTCGCTTGAAAACGTAGCCACGATTATCGCCAACAACCCCACACTCAAAGAACGCTTCACGCTGCGCATGCAGCACGATAAAAACCACATTTTTGAAGGGATTATTCAAGCTGGCGAGTTTTTTGACGTCAGCGTATGCAACCCGCCCTTCCACGCCTCGCTTGATGAAGCACTTAAAGGTAGCCAGCTTAAACTCAATAACCTTGCTCGCAGTCGCGGTGAACAACAACCAAAAAACCAATCTCCTACTCTGAATTTTGGCGGGCTGGGAGCCGAGCTTTGGTGTAAGGGAGGCGAACAGCTGTTTCTTAAAAAGCTGATAAGAGAAAGTAAGGTGTATTCAACTCAGTGTCGCTGGTTTACCAGCCTGGTTTCAAAAACCGACAATGTTAAGCCTGCCAAGAAGTTGATTCATAAGCTCGGTGCCGTTGATGTACGGGAAATAGAGATGAAGCAGGGAAATAAGATCACGAGAGTGTTGTCCTGGACATTCATCTGAGCCACTTAGGAGGTTTACGCCTGCAGGCAAACACTGAAGTCGGCGCCAAACACATAACCAATAAACACCGAAGCCAAACGCTAATTGACTACTCCACGGGCAGACTCCGGTACAACGCGATATCCACGCTCCCCTTGAGCATTAAGGATAGTAGCCCTTATGTTTAATCTACATGAATAAACCACTTGGGTTTGATACGCCCAAAGTCTCGACGGATATTGGATTTCAAGGCTTTCTTGGAATCCAGCACCACGGCATCTTGCTTGGTTCTGACAAACACCACCCAGTGCCAGAAAGGCCTGCCCTGCTCTGTGCGCCATTTGATGGCCAACAACGCCTTGTCTGGAAGAGTCACCCAGGTGTCGAATGGCATCTCTGTTGGCGCAGCCATGATACCCAAAGCACGCAAGAGTTTACGGACGTACTCCGTATCTGACCAAAGCGCTGTATCTTCGGCATAAATACCCAAGGCGTTGGCTGTCTCTTTGGCCTGCGCATAGGTAATGCCCGCAAGCACTGCGCATGCTGCAATGCCACAGCCGGATATTTCTTCTTGAATGACGGGATTCATTTAGTTTCCGATTAACGCTTGAGCGTGCGGTGATCGCAATGAGCGAATTCACTGTATTATTTGGCTAGCTCACCCCTCACTAGCTGCCTCCCAAAGAACCAGTGCAGAACACTCGTTTAGTGGCAAGGTGGCTTGTCGGATATCATCGTAGGCTGATGCCCCCTTTCACAAAGTCATTTTAAAATAACACTATCAAGGCCTTTTGCCTCGATTCACACCGTAAGTACGCAGTGCTGCCTGAGTTTGTGATTCTTCCGAGGTCTCCGCGGGATAAAGTCGATAACTAGGCGCAACAATCGGTTCCACAGCAGTCGCTTTTATAACGAGCACACTATGAATTGGGTAGCGATCCCCCGCCATAGCCAGAAGTGGTGCAACCCAATGGGAATACTCTTGTGCTGTTGGCTTTAGCTCAGTGGCAGTACCAATAATCTTAAAGCCCTTCTGGACAAAGATATCAATAAAGCTAAGGCATACCTTCTGATTTATTCTGATATTTTTAGCTGACTTTGGTGATGCAATATTTGCCACTACGATGTGCTGGCTATCCAAAACAGCAAAGACTTCCTTTGGCGATACATTCGGCTGGCCACTTTCATCACTTGTGGCTAGCCAACAGAGAACACTCTGCTCCGCAGAGGCACACACTTCTTTAGTTAGCATTTCTGACGCCCCCTCCTCGAATGCCTAGCGCCCGCCACTCGATGAATTTTCTAGCTCCGCGCTCTTACGGATGGCGCAGATATCCTCAATATCCACCGGCCGTGCGAGTGCAGATTTATACCGAACCAGATCGTCCTTCAGCATAAAGGGAAGCTCAAGACCCAACAAATGCACGATCACATAGCGAGAAAAATCTATGTTGAGCGGTACCCAGGTCTCGTTACTTGCATCGAAAATTTGCGGGCCGTCGGCGCTACCTACCTCCACTTTAACGCCTTCATACTTAAACTGGACGTAGGTTAGATCCCAACCCTCTTCTTGACGGTGAGCGGCAGTTTTGGATACCAACTCCTGACCGGCCTGAACCACTGACGCAAAGTGCTCGCCGGGGACAAAAAGGTCAATGTCATTTAGATCACGCTCAGAACCATACCCCTTTGCTGCGAGTCCCCCGCAGATCAAAAAAGGAATACTCCTTTCTCTCAGTAATCCCACTATCCATTGGGCTGCTAAATGATGCACATCTTCTCCTGTCATATAACTAAGCTGATCCTACCAAGACTTAGACATCAAAGGGGCTTATCTACAGACTCAACGTAGAGGCCGCTTTTATGGATAGGAAGCGAAAAAAATCGGTCCGACTGACGCTAGTGGTTATAAGATTTCAGTCCAATCGCTTCTTCATATGGTAGAGAAAAGTACCTATTGGTCGATCCTCCAAAATACCAAAAACTTGTTAGCCGTACTTTTCGTAAAAGCCTTTGGCTTCTACAGTCTTTAGAAACGAGATGACCGCACCTTGCTCCTTTCCATATTGCTCAGCTTTTCCGAGCAGCTCAGCGCCCAGACCTGTACCCCTGTGGCTTCGATCTACCCACAAGATATCAATCTCAAGACCGTCCCAGTATGCGTTAGCCAATATCCCAGCAATTAACCCTTTGCCGCTGTCTCTCACGTTTATTATGAATTTCTTATCTGCTGACTCATCTGGCAAAGGAGTATTGGAATTTACAAACTCCTGAAACTTTTGGGAAAGTTCAAAGCTTTCCTTTTCAGAGGGAACCTCTATTAGCTCGTAATTCATATTCCCTTCTTATAACGCGGAGCCCAGCGGCGACCACCGGCCGCTTACTGCAGCGACTTGTTAATTTTAATTTCGGGCAGCACCGTAGCTCAGACTGACAACCTGCCAAGCACTACCCTTCCACTCCCAGGTTTCTATAAACGCTACCACCGGCCCTTTGGATTCACCAGTGAGAGTAACCCCCTTACCGGTTACTGTGGTGATGCTGCCATTAGATTCCTGAAAGCTTAGCTCAGTATCCTGTTTTTCCCCGCCTTGAGGAAACCAGCTCCCGTTCCGTTTGGCTGAAGCGATAGCATCAATTTGGGATTTCTTGGATTGGACACCACGCTCAGTGGCAACCGTAAAACTGTCTGCCTGAACTCGGACAAGGTACTCAATGTCACCAGCGAAATAGGCGGCGTACCAGTGTTCTCGTGCTTGTTTCAGATCTTCTCGATTCATGGACTGCTCCCTGTCTTTAGAAATTAACAGCGTATTAGACAGCGCATTCTGATATTGAATGAACGTACTGCGCTCTCCAACACGCTTATCGTGCGCGTAAAAAATCCCTAAGCATTTGATATATCATTTAATTGATAATAATTCGGCAGTATATAACCAAAATTTTCCCAAACGCTCGCTCCCGCTGGTCTAATCATACTTTATTAATAATAATTAGCTTAAGTCACGCAGCTTTGCTTAAAATTGCGCTGTGGCTATTTTGGGCGACTGCGCCACCATCGCGGGTGCCTTTTGGCTCGTTCCTCACCAAGCGTTACGCCGCGCTAAAAATGTGTAAACGTTGGGTTTTAATAGTTTTGTAGTGCGTGGTAAGCGAAGCGCACCCGCAATTGTGCGCTCGAAAATATGCGAGGGCTGAAGCGGCTCCGCTTCAGTAGTCGACTGCTTAGTAAAACCGAATCATAATTCAAAGAGACAGTATTCGAAATTAAAAATCAGACCATAAAAATCAAAACGTGCTATAAAAAAATCACTTATAATTCATTTAATTAACACCTTTAATTTCATCAAAAAAGTCGCCATTCGGCGCTATGAAGCTAATTGCACTATTCGAGCAATGAACGGCTGCTTTTACGCTATACTGCCTCATCTTTAATTTTCGACACACCTTACGACCATCTGTCTGAGCACCTCATGCCATTTTCAAAACTAGGCTTATCCCGTCCTCTTGTTCAAGCGATTACCGAACTAGGTTACAAAACGCCAACGCCCATCCAGGAACAAGCGATCCCTGCCATTCTTTCGGGCAAAGACTTAATCGCCACCGCACAAACAGGCACAGGCAAAACCGCTGCCTTTGTTCTGCCTCTGCTAGAGCGATTCAGCAACGCGGAAGCGTTACGCGGCAAACGCATACGTGCGCTGATTCTGGTGCCGACTCGCGAGTTAGCGGTTCAGGTCGAAGCCAATGTGGCTCAATACGCTAAACACACGCAGTTAACCTCTATGGCGGTGTATGGCGGTGTGGATACTGCGCCTCAAAAAGAGCGGCTAATCGAAGGAGTGGATATTCTGGTCGCCACGCCGGGTAGATTGCTGGATTTGGCACATCAGCGTGCGCTGCACTTTGATGAACTTCAAGTCATGGTGTTGGACGAAGCGGACAGAATGGTCGACATGGGTTTTGTCGATGATATCCACAAAATCTTAGTACGCCTGCCTGAAAACCGTCAGAACCTACTGTTTTCAGCCACTATGACCGGCGACGTTCGCGCCCTCGCCTACGGTTTTTCAGATAGTAAGATGACCGACCTGGCGGCTGACATCTCCATCTCTCCCAACATCCGCGCCGCCGCCAATATCAAACAGTGGCTAATCACGGTAGACAAAGACACCAAGTCCGCCCTGTTGAGCCACTTGATCAACGAGCAAGCGTGGGATCAGGCGCTTATTTTTGTCGAGAAAAAACACAGTGCTGCCAAGCTTGTTGCTCAACTGGAAAAACGCGGCATTCAAGCGGACTCCATTCATGGCGGCAGAAGCCAGGCCATGCGCGAGAAGGTGTTAGATCAGTTCAAAACTGGCGAACTGAAGTACCTAGTTGCCACGGGTGTAGCCGCTCGGGGGTTGGATATCGGAGAACTGAGCCGTGTGGTGAATTACGATCTACCATTTCAGCCAGAAGAGTACATCCACCGTATTGGCCGAACCGGCCGTGCGGGAGCCTCAGGTGAAGCCATCTCTCTTGTCGACATCAGTGACTTTAGGAACCTTTGTGCGATTGAAAAGCGGCTGAAAAACACGATTGAGCGCAAAGAAGTCGCAGGTTTTCCGGTTAAAAAAGCGGTACCCGCTTCCAACTTGAACCACGTTAAAAAAAGCAGTCGTTAAGCCGTAACAAAGAAGCTCACCTTTTAGATAAATATAAAGGTGGGCTTCACTGTTAAATACTTCTGGAATCAACGTCGCTTTTAAAAAACTTGCGGTCGTCAAAGATCTTTTCTACCGCTAGGCGGGTGAAAACGCATCTAACAGCTCGGCATTGGTTGGATATTTATCCAATAACTCAAACAACTTCTGCGCGCCTTCTGCTGGCTTAAGATGTGTCAACGCTCGACGCAATGCGCGTACTTTTTCAATGTCTTTAGCATCAATCAATAGCTCTTCTCGACGGGTACTGCTTTTGGCAATATCTATCGCCGGGAAAATCCGTTGACTTGCCACTTCCCGCGATAGCACGATTTCCATATTGCCCGTGCCTTTGAACTCCTCGAAAATCACCTGATCCATACGGCTACCGGTATCCACAAGCACGGTGGCCAGAATGGTGAGCGATCCACCGTTTTCGATCTTTCTCGCAGCACCAAACAGTTTGCGTGGTATTTCCATCGCACGGCTATCCAACCCACCCGACATGGTGCGACCATTGCCGCGCTGCTCAGCATTATGAACCCGCGACAGTCTGGTAAGCGAATCGATCACAATCATCACATTATGCCCCTCGCCTGCTTGCTTACGCGCCGTCTCAAGGAGCTTATTTGCCAAATGCACATGGTGTGAGTAGCTTTCGTCTGAAGACGATGCATGCACGTCTGCCGAAACGCTGCGCTTAAAATCGGTCACTTCTTCAGGGCGCTCATCAATCAGCAAGGCATACAGCTTTATGTCAGGATGAGCTTCTGCCACGGCCTGACAGATATGTTTTAACAGCGTCGTTTTGCCAGAGCCCGGCGGCGCAACAATCAACCCGCGCTGCCCCATCCCAATAGGCGTAATCAAATCCATCGCCCGCACACTACGCTGCGTAGAGCCAAGCTCTAAAACAATGCGTGGGGAAGGATGAATAGCCACGCCATTTAAAAAACGTTTTTCGGGATCATCAGAAAATGGATCTTCAACTTCGTCGGCGGGCTTGGAATCTGTCTGCCTTTTCGTTTTCAAACTGAGTGTTTTTCTCGCCATAATATCGGTGGATCGCCTTGAATAGCCTGGATTAATAGAATAATTGCATCTGAGCGCTTCTTCACTGAATGGCGCATTGGGTGGTGGGTTACGATAAGGCTCTTAAGACGGCTTGTTAGCTCTTTGGCGACGACATGCAACAGCGCCAAGACTGGCCATCACCACGTTCCCAATTCCTTAACGTGGCGACGCTAATACAAAATTTAGCTACAAATTCCATCTGGGTCATGCCCAATTTCTTACACAAAGTAGCTAAATCAACCAGCTCTGGCCGATGCGTTTTAGCCGCAACGTTGCGCCCGTGATTAAGGTCAATGGCTTCTTGCAAGTTCTAGGCAATACTCTCTAGGGACTAGCCATGATGCTTCTCCAATGCGGCATTAACAAGCATATTGACCAACTTCGAAAGCGCATTTCTATCTGCTTGTGAGAGATTTTCGCGCTCGAATGCTCGCTCCGAGGAGTATGAACCGATCCTCCTCAGCCCTATTATTTCCGCCCCATCTCAGCCCCGTCATTCCCGAGTGGGGTTATCGGGAATCCAATTTGACCTTTTCAGCCGAAGCCAAGGTACTTAAATCAAAATAGATTCCCGCTAAAGGCATGCGGGAATGGCAGCTGGAGAGAAGCATTCATTCCTGTCGCCTTATTAGGCACCGTGCCTCATCAGGCAACGCTGAAAGCCCAGTGTTAGCAGCGGGCAATTACTGGCCCTATCTGCTCGTTGCCTATTAAATCTTCCGTGATTCCTCTCAGTAGCTGAGTGTGTGCGATAGCCGCGATACTTACATCAGGATGTAGGTTGTAGCCGCCGATTAATGACTATTTTCTGTCTGTTATCCGACTATGCCAAAAACTAAGTATTAGCGGCTTTTACTTCAGCCACAACGCTTTGCTCACCGGTAAATTGCGAGCGCAGCGAGTAATTTATCCGTGTGCAGCAACTTGTTATATGCCGGAACCGCCACTTAGGGCAGAGTCCAAGCTTTCTAAAGCAGAAATCACCTCGTTGACTGTATGCTGATCGAACTCAGGCAAGTCAGTCTCGTCATGTGTACCTTTGTTCAAGTACGACCAATATGCATTTCTTCCATCTTGACCTAGCACAGCAGTGAGTGCAGACACTATCAGCTCTTTATTAGGTATATTTGACTGGGAACGATTCAGCTTAGATCTTAGATTTTCAGCTAATGCCCTTAGATCCCATGGCGCTGAAGGAGAACGACGAGAGACACTAATTAGGCTGTCCTTCTTATCACTATGCTTTCCGTAATGAAACCAAGTTTTTTCACATAGGTTCTCTAGCGCTCTTCTTGCCGACATCAAGGCGTCGCGATACTCCCCTTGTGCATACAGTTCGCGTGCAGCTAATACATAATTTTTGGGTCGCCTTAATGAGTCAACCTGAATATGGCCTTCACCAGCGCTTGATAAGAAAATATATGACTGAGACGCAAGTGACTGACTCTTACCTAGCAGTTGATGTGTGTTATTAAAGAACTCCTCACCATGCACTGCCAAAATGATCTGACAACCCTTGAAAAAATCATCAACAAATAGCGTTTCCCTGATTGCACGACGATGCTCATCATCAATTGCGTTCACTGGGTCATCAAAAATAAGCACCGAGCAACGCTCTTTTACGTTCTTAGCTAGCAGTATTGCTAGCCCAAGGCAACGGATATGACCCTCACTCAGAATATGGAGAGCATCAAATAAAGCAGAAGGGTCTTTCAAAAATGTAATGCCCAACCGTTGATTTTGAGATAACGGAAGTTGAACAGAAGCTAATTTATCTGCTTCGGAATCGTAACGATTAAAAGCATTGTAAAGTCTCACAACTAGGTCGCCAAGGTCAGCAATCAACTGGCTCGGCAATCGATTCTTATATGCATTCAACCTTTCAACAAAGCTCTTATAAGATACTGCAATCTCTTGATTTCTTTGCACTTTGGTATGTTCAGCTTCCACATCAGCTATAAGTTGCGCATTCTCCGTATCAAAACTAGTGATTGCCTTTTGCGCAGCAATAATTGCTTGTTTAGCTGTGTTTCTGCGTGTTTCTAAGACAGTGATTTGCTCTTTAAACCAGCGCAAACGATTTAGATCAGCTTGCTTAGTTGAACGTATCTGAGCTTCCTGATCAGTCTTTTTGTCGGCTTCCTCGAGATACTTTATCTGAGATTCCAGGTGCCGCCATGGAGTAAACCCATCCGCTAACTGTTGCTGCAAGGAGTACCACCACCCGATATCGATTTGTGAGCCAGGTGAAATATGGAAATTTCGGATAGCGTTGTTTTGTGGCAGAAACGTCAAACAAGCATTCAATATTTGCGAGAGGTCCAGCAACCATCTACTAACATTTTGTTGAAGCTGTTGTGCCGTTTTCTGAAGCTCTGCCAAGTGTTGCAGCTTTTGAAGTTCTTCATTAGCGTTACCGTAAGGGTTTACGGATACTTGGGTGAGCGGCGTTTTACACGCTGGGCAATGCTCTGGACTACTCGATTGTAGCTGAACAACGGCTTCGTATAGATTCTTATATGATACTTCCTGACTTGCATTTTCCAGGTCTTTTTGCTTCAACTCCAGCTCGCTGAGGCCGCTGCTAATGGAGCCGCCAAGTGTCTGCAATGCGTTAATTGTCAAGTTGTTTTTACTTGCTTGGGGCTGTTGCAAATCGGTTTCTATTCGGTGGATTGCTCCTGCATTTTCATCATCACCGTTTAGTTCAAAGACCAATTGGCCAAAGGTTGTTCCGTCACGGTACTGGGTAGCTAGTGTTTGCTCCTCAATATTTAGCCTTTGTAGCTCTGCATTGTTAGTCGCTATCTGCTGTTGAGAACCAGAAAGTGCCTGCCTTTTTTGCGCTAACTGAGCTGCTTTAAAACCAGTAAGGTCAATATATTTCGGGTCAAATTCAGAAGTAAAATTGCGTACAAACTCGTTGAAAGAGTCTAAGCCAAATAACGTTGATATAAGCTCAGTTTGCTTGGCGGGCGCCTGGGCGGCAATTCTAGAAAAGTTATCAATACGATTTTTTTCAACGAAACAAAATCTAAATAGTTCCTCATTTGCTTCAATTTCAACCTCAGCGCCCTGCTCGTTTAAGCCTATAACAACTGGCGTCGAAAAATGATTAACATGTGCGTTTTTCAGATAATTACCCTGATCTCGAAAACGCTTGCTCTCCGCTTCAGCTACGTTACCCAGAAGGCTATATTCAAGGGCTTCGCAGAAGCTAGACTTGCCAGTACCATTCGGTCCGTATATGAGGACTAAATGGCTTTCTAAATCAAAAACCTCTTGCCTAGAGAAACCACGAAACGGCCCCACTTCCATACTTTTTATCTGAGTAATGGGGGAAGTTTTCTCGGCGGTCATCTCGGGTAAAGACTGAATATCTATGCTTAAGGCATCCCAGTTAGCCTGGGCCAAGGCAACCATTTTCTTAACCCGCTGGCCTTGATAGGTGCCGAGAGAAGCAAGCTCATCAACGTTTGCCAGGACAAGGTTCGCTAACTTGCGCACTCCCGGAAGGACTTCGTCTGAATCCAGAGTTCGCAAAAATCGTAGATATTCAGGCTCAATCATAATACTTCCTTAGATTTTAGATTCTGGCACCTGTTAGCAAAGGCCGATGGTTCTCTCTAGAGACTTTTAAATACTAGCTCAATATGTAGAGTATCTTGGGTCGGAAATGGGTCATATTTTGCTCTAAGGGCGATATTTTCTGATCACTTGTTGGGCACTCCATTTTTCATGCTTTGGCATATAACGCCCAATTAAGGTGTGAGGCACGCAATACCGTTGCTTCCGCATACTACCTTAACCACTAAAACCAACGCATAGTAAAAATGCCACGCGTGCCGAATCACCCTTAATTTTTTTGTTAGGGCTATGGTTTACACAATATGTGAGCTTGCACCCCAAAATCTTTACATGAACTTATAAACGTATTTATTAGCCAGATTAACTGTACATAGTGTGGCTTACATTTTTGACCTAACGCCAATTTGTTTAATTCTACTGTCAATTTTGCCTTACTCAAAAAAGGTGTTGCAAGTACAATTTTCTTTATAGAGTTAGGGTTTCGATTTACAGCATCGAGAGCTACTTCTAAATCTTGCCAATTCTGGGCCCCTGTGACCCTACTAATATTGGTACTTTCATAATTCTTGTGCCACTCATTATAATATTTATTTTTAAATAGTTGCTTTTCAGCTTGAGTTCGACCAATGTTTTTTAGTGCTTGAGCAACTACGTCGTGGAAAGCACTAGCACCATAAGTATCTTTATTAGTAAATTTTGAATGTATAAATGAGATAGACGGAATATTACTATTACTATCTATAGCAATATGATCGGCCCATTCATCATTCATGTCATCACAGATAACAATATTATGAGGAGCACAATATTGATCTTCAACTTTCCGAAATAGAGAGTTAACAGGGAATCTAGTTAAATCTATTACATGTGGTTTTTCTTTTTCACTGAAAACATCATTAAAATTATAACTATCATCAAATATATTAAGTATCGAATGAACATTATTCAATAAATGCTTATCTTCAAAGCATGACTTCGAATAATATGAGTAATTCGGAGAGTCGAACACAGCAGAAAATGGTTTTTCTTTATTTATATATTTACCAAGCGTATAATTATTCGTGCCATTTTCAGTAACTAAAATATTATCGAGAACCTTATTTCTAATTATAATTAAGTTCTTTGAATATGAAACCTTACCG
Organism: Halomonas bluephagenesis; assembly: GCF_054790765.1. Taxonomy (NCBI): domain Bacteria; kingdom Pseudomonadati; phylum Pseudomonadota; class Gammaproteobacteria; order Oceanospirillales; family Halomonadaceae; genus Halomonas; species Halomonas bluephagenesis. The sequence goes on along the minus strand of NZ_CP133631.1, from coordinate 3,644,303 downwards.
GATAAAGCTTTACCTTTAACTTTCAATACATCACCGTCAACCAAAACAGGGGATTTTAATTGATTAAAAATCTTATTTATCTCACCTGAACTTAACTGACTACCATCAACCTTACTTAAGACAACTTGCCCACCCAGAAACTTAGTTTCTATTTCACTCAAATCAATAAGAATCGCCACAACTTTATGCCCCAAATCTATAATATCTTTCAAACAAATAGGAGAGGCAAAATTACTAAGAAACTCACTTTGGTTTGTAGTTACCTTAATTTCATCTTTAATTCCAATAGCCCAGTCGATTAGTCCATCAAATTCTGACTTTTTATCTCTATGGCTTACTCTCGAAGTACTTGGAGTTAGAGTATATAAGTCTTCGCCTATTTTCATTCTGAAGTTGCTTGGGATTGATCGACTAGACGAATTAGATGAGACAATACCGTTCAAGCTTTTAGCTTCTAATGAACGGGATCTGATAACAGCATTTGATATGCTCATATTTTTCATGGTGACCCTTTCATATTCTGGGCTTTTATCACCATGAAAATGACAGAATTTTTGGTAATCAAATTCATCTATAAAAGAAGAAAAATGCTTTTCTGGTGAATCAACATATTTCTTCAAAATAGCTAAGGCATCATCACATTCTATTAATAGCAAATAGGCATACTTTTTTCTTTAACAGAAGTTCCTGCTAAAAATGAAGGCTCTGCTTCTATCTTGTATGCAACAATAGAGTATACAACTTGATTACCAGAAGCTGTTGTATAGTTTCTTTTAGACTCGTTTAGAAGGTAGTTACCTACACGTTCTTTAGAGATCTCTTTGAATGTATCTTCAATAGACTTCTTCGTAAGTGCTTTATTCAGCTCATAAAACTGCACATTCTTGCTTAGACTTAAATTACCAATCATTTTATTCTAATCCCTTCATGTACGACTAAACTCGCAAATAGCCCTAAAAGTGATTATATAGCCTGCTGCATAACACCCTTGAACATGTCAGCACGTTTATTGGTGTTATCTAGCCGTTCAAAAAATCATAAACCACTGTTTTTATAGTTTTATTTACCCAGCATGGCAACATATCCAAAATTCGCGTACCGGCTCGTTTTTACGATTTAATCATACTCTATTCATAAAATTGGCTTAGGTCACGTGCCTTTGTAGAAAAATTGAGCTGGAGCATGTTTTGGGCAGCTGACGCTGCCATCGCGGGTGCCTTTTGGCTCGTTCCTCGCCAAGCGTTACGCCGCGCTACGGGGTGGCTAGATTGCTTATGTGGCTGGGTCTTCGCGAGCTGAAGCTCCCTCCCACAACACCAGAGCAGAGTATCGATTCAGTGGCGGGGTTGTTTATGGAGTGGGATGGTCGCGCGCTAAAGCGCCCTCCCACAACATCACTAATGCAGTGACGGAGCGGGAGGCGCTGGGGCTTAGGCTTTTAGGACGTAGCGCAGCGTTTCGACGACTTGATCAGTAGTGGTGCACCAGGCCTGGGCTTGGGCGTCGACTTCTTTCAGCGGGTGAACGATGTCTTCGCTGTGCAGGGTGATGTAAGGCTTGGCGAGTGCGGCACAGTAGCCTGCATCAAACGCGGCGTTCCACTGTTTGTATTTGTCACCAAAGCGCACAACCACCAGATCCGCTTGCTCGATCATGGTACGAGTGCGGATGGCGTTGACCTTGGAAGACTGATGATCGCGCCAGAAGCCATTTTCCGGCTTTCCCAGGTGATCGCCTGCGGCGTCACTGGCGTCGTGGTCGGTGACCGGTGCGGTGAACACGATATCCAGGCCCGCTGCATCAGCGCCGCGCTGAATCTCTTCGCGCCAATCGGTGTGGATTTCGCCAGAAAGATAGACGTAAAAGCTCATAGTCGCTCCTGATAACTTGGTTATTTAATAGGCAGGATTATTTTATGGAAAAATATTCCATATTGATACCTGGGTTTATTTTTCCGGCTTTTTGGCGAGCAGGTAAATATCCATAATCCAGCCGTGGGTTTCGCGTAGTTCTGCGCGGTGTTGGATGATTTGGTCGCTAACCTCGCTTAGCCATCCTTTGATTAAGCACTGTTTATCCATGCCTAGGTAGGCGCCCCACCAGATGTAGGTGTCGTCAAACGGCAGCGTGGTAAACGCCCCGCCGCTGTCCAGCATCACCGCTACCGTGGCGGCATCGTTCGGCCAGCCACGCTCGCGTAGGCGGCGGCCGGTGGTGATTTGTACTGGCTCGGCGAGCGCGTTGAGGGGAATTTTATGTTCAGCGGTAAGCACCTGCAGGCTGGTGATGCCTGGCACGACCTCTACATCTACCTGCTTGCCCGCAGCGCTTAAGCGCTGGGTAATGCGCAGGCTGCTGTCGTAAAGCGAAGGGTCGCCCCACACCAGCATGCCGACCCGACCGCCATTGGGGAGATGTTCATCCATCAATTGCGCCCAAACGCTGGCAATGGCAGCGTGCCAGTCGTCTACCGCGCCCAAGTAGTTATAACTTAAGCGGTCATTACGGCTATCACGGCTGGGGAGATCGAACTCGACGATCTTGGAGGTCACCGGCGCTTCCAGCAGCCGTTCGCAGAGTAAGCGGCGTAGGTCGATCAAATCCGACTTAGCCTCGCCCTTGCGGGGCAGCAGAATCAGGTCGGCGCTATTGAGGGCGCGCACGGCGGCCAGGGTGACGTGATCAAGGTTGCCGGTGCCGATGCCTATTAGCGAAAGCGTGATCATGATTCGCTCTCTTGATCTTGGTTTACCATGGCAAAAGGCGAATCCGCTGATTGGGGGCGAAAGCGGCGGTCGTAGCCCACCGCGTAGAGGCTGCTTTCCTGGAAGTCATCGCTTTCAAGCACCGGCCCCACCAGGATTAGCGCGGTACGCTGCATGGAATCATCGATCAGCTCTTCTATAGTCGCCAACCGCCCACGCACCACTCGCTCATCGGGCCAGCTTGCCCGCCACACAATCGCCACCGGGCACTGCGCGCCATAGTAAGGCGTCAGGCTTTCGACTACTTGGGAAAGGTTATGGATGGAGAGATGAATAGCCAGCGTTGCCCCGGTGCGGGCAAAGTTGGCAAGCGTCTCGTTCCTAGGCATGGCACTGGCACGCCCCGGCGTGCGAGTAAGCACCACCGACTGGGCCACGCCGGGCAGCGTTAACTCTTGACCTAGAGTTGCCGCCGCTGCCGCAAAGGATGGCACGCCAGGGGTAATGCTGTAGGGAATTTTAAGCTCGCGCAGGCGACGCAGTTGCTCGCCCATGGCCGACCATACCGAGAGATCCCCCGAATGCAGGCGGGCCACATCCAGGCCTTCAGCGTGGGCGCGGCTGATCTCCTGCATAATCTCATCCAGCGAGAGCGGCGCAGTGTTAATCACCCTTGCCCCAGCCGGGCAGTGTTCCAGAATCTGCTCCGGCACTAAAGAGCCCGCATACAGGCACACCGGGCAAGCGGCGATTAAGTCGCGCCCGCGCAGGGTAAGCAGATCCGGCGCGCCGGGGCCTGCGCCTATAAAGTGTACGGTCATTCGGTGGCTCCTTCTGGTACTTCTGACAACGCCAGCGCGGCGGTGGCCTTGCGATCCGCTGAAATTATCCGAGGCCCTAGCAGCGTTGCCCCTGGGCCTGCGGCTAATAGCGCCACGGCCTCGGCAACGCTGCCTGTGCCGCGCGCCTGCATACTCTGGTTTGAATGGGTAAGCGTTGTCACTGTTGATAGCTCGGCATCCGCTACGGCGATGACTTCAATATTGCGCAGCCGGCCTAGCTCTTCTACCAACGGCAACATAGAACGCGCCGCCGCCAGCCGGTTGATAAGGCCGTACTTGTAGACAGCAGCGTACTGATCAATAAGCTGATCTAACGCTTGAATAAGTGATTCAAGCGTGGCTTCGCGGCGAAAACCAAACCCTGCAATTCTCAATGCCGATGGCTTCATCGAATGCCCCGCCACTGAACAATCGGATAGCTGGCTTTCCAGCCCCGTCGTGTGCCGAGGGGGGCGGCGTTGGCAAGCTCTAGACGCAGCAGTTCGCCGCCTGCCTGCTGGTGCCAGTGCGCCAGCAGCGCTTCGGATTCCAGAGTGACGGCATTGGCGACGATACGCACTCCCTTGGGCAGGCGTTGCCATAAATCGTCTAGCAGTGCTTGGGATAACCCACCGCCGATAAATACCGCATCGGGCAGCGGCGTATCGTTTAGTACGTCAGGGGCGCGGCCCTGTTTTACTTCTAGCCAGTCAACGCCCAGGTTGTTTGCATTGCTGCGCGCTCGCGCCGCCCGTTCAGCGTTTTGCTCAAAGCCCACCGCCTGATTATCCGTATGGGCGAGCAGCCACTCAATGGCAACGGAGCCTGAGCCGGTGCCGATATCCCACAGCCGCTCGCCGGGCATGGGGGCCAGCGCCGCCAGGGTAATGGCGCGAATGGTCTGCTTGGTAATCTGGCCGTCGTGGTCAAAAAAATGATCCGGCAGGCCGGGCGTCTGCGGCAAGGCGGGGCCGTTACCAGCGACTTCCAGCCCTACCGCCACCGGGTGGGCAATGTCATCGGGCAAGCTGGCGTCGCTACGGCAATGGCGAATACGCTCGTTATCGCCGCCCAAAGATTCCAGCAGCGTTAGCTGGGTGTCTCCAAAGCCAAGCCTAGTTACCAGCGCCGCCAGCTCGGTCACCGCCGCGCCGTCTCTTACCAACACCAGCAAACGTCTACCGGCATACAGGGAGGGCCGAATACGGCTCAGCGGTTTGGCGTGCAACCCCAGGCAAGTGCAACGCTCCAACGGCCAGCCCAAACGTGCAGCCGCCAAGTTAAAGGTGGAAGGGGCTGGCAGTGCCTGCCACTCGTTTGCGCTGAGATGCTGCGCGAATGAGGTACCCGCCCCGAACCAGAATGGGTCGTTTGAGACCAGCATCACCACCCGGCGGCCGCGCTGATTTAGCAGCCCAGGAATGCCATCGGCAAAGGGCACTGGCCACTCAATCACCTCGGCGTTTAGCGGCGGTAAAAGGCGCAGGTGGCGGCGTGCGCCGAACACTACCTCGGCACTTTCCAATGCCTGTCGGCTTGCCGCTGTCAGCCCCTGTGTGCCACCCTCTCCCCAGCCTAAAAGGGTAAGCCAGGGAGCGTTGTTAACCTCAGCCATGATCAAAATCCTAATTCTCGGGGGAACCAGCGAGGCCAGCGCCCTGGCCAGCGCTGTTGCCAAGCGAGGTATTCCCGCCATTTTTAGCTATGCAGGGCGCGTTAACACGCCTAACCCCCAGCCACTGCCGACCCGCATTGGTGGCTTTGGCGGCGTTAATGGGCTGGTCACGTTTTTAGCCCAGGAGCGCATTACCCATATTGTTGATGCCACCCACCCCTTTGCCGCACAGATGAGCAGCAACGTGTTAGCCGCGGCGGCACAGTGCGGTGTAAAGGCCACCGCTTTTACCCGGCCTGCCTGGCAGCCTGTTACCGGCGACCAATGGCAAAGCGTGGCAAGTATTGATGAAGCAGTTAACGCCTTGGCTGGCCCGCCCCAACGGGTGCTGCTTGCGATTGGGCGAATGCACCTTAACGCCTTTGCCGACCAGCCTCAGCACCATTATGTGCTGCGTTTAGTTGACCCGCCGACCAGCCCGTTGCCACTGCCGGATGTTAGCAGTGTGATTGATAGAGGCCCGTTTACGCTGGAAGGCGATCTCGCCCTGCTGGAAAATCAGCGGATCCAACGCATCGTGTGCAAAAACGCTGGCGGCGAAGGTGCGTCTTCCAAACTCACCGCGGCAAGAAGGCTCGGCCTACCCGTGGTGATGATAGAACGGCCTCACCTGCCATCTCGTCTTGAAGCTCATACTGTTGATGAGGTTATCAACTGGCTAACTTAACCCTACATCAGCGGCACATCTTGGTAGCGAGGGCAGGCTCCTGCGAGGGCGCTGTAACCCCGTCCTTGGGCGCTACTTTTCCCATCCATGGGAAAAGACCCTCGCATCAACCTGCCCTCGCCCCTTTCATACTCACTGGGAGGAACGCGGCGTATAAACCAGCGGCACGCCACTGCGTTCAATCAAGCGCGTTTGCTGGGAACCGACAATCACCAATGTGCGCATACCCGCCATATCCGGCGTCGCTTGCTCTAGTGTGGTGACGCGAATTGCTTCTTCCGGAGTGGAAACCGCGCGGGCGAAGATTATCAACCGGTCCGGCCCGCAGGCTTCCCGCAGTACCTCTAGCGTTCGTTCAAAACCCGCCGGCCGTGCCTTGGAACGCGGGTTGTAAAACGCCATGGCGAAGTCGGCCTCGGCAGCCAGACGCAGGCGCTTCTCAATCAGCGCCCAGGGTTTGAGGTTGTCGGATAGATTAATGCAGCAGAAGTCGTGCCCCAGCGGTGCGCCGACGCTTGCGCTGGCGGCCAGCATCGCAGAAATGCCCGGTAGTACCTGAATATCCAGCGTACGCCACTGGGCATCACCCGCCTCCAAGGCTTCGAACACCGCGGCGGCCATGGCGAATACGCCAGGGTCGCCAGAGGAGACAACCACTACCCGCTGGCCCTCAAGCGCCAGCTGTAGCGCCTGCTCCGCCCGGCGAATCTCTTCGCGGTTATCAGAACCATGGCGGACTAATCCAGCCCTAGGTGCCACGCGATTAACGTAGGGGACATAGCCCACCACATCGGTGGCTTCCAGCAGCGCAGCCGAAACCTCCGGGGTAATCATGGCGTCGGCACCCGGCCCTAGGCCGACGATTTTCAGCCAACCGCTCATGGCCGCCTCCCGTTGCCATGGATCAGCACAATCGAGAAGTAAGGCACGCTTTCGCCAACCTCACTCAGTGGCAGCACACGCTGCTGGGTCATGGCGGCGTACTCGATCAGCCACGCTTCGCCTTCACGGCCAGCATGCGTCAGCGCTCTGCGCAGCTTGGCCAGGTTGCGGCCAATTTTCATCACCACCAGTGCATCGGTTTGGGCGATGCGCTCGGCCAGCGTCTCTTCCGGCAGCGTGGCCATCAGCACCGTCATGATGTCATCGCCCCAGGTGATCGGTTGCCCGGTGGCCGTCCAGGCCGCCGACATGCCGGTAATCCCCGGCACCACTGAGACCGGCACGCGATTCAGCAGCCGCGTGTAGAGGTGCATAAAGGAGCCGTAGAAAAACGGGTCGCCTTCACAGAGCACCACTACATTGCACCCGGCCTCTGCCATCTCGATCAGTTGGGCCACGCTGCGTTCGTAAAAAGCCGACAGCAGCTCATTGTAGCGAGGGTCATCAAACGGAATTTCCGTGGTGACCGGATACTCCATGGGCAGCTCGGTTGCGCCTGTGCCGATCAAGCCTTCCACAATGGTACGCGCATGCCCGCAGCGGCCCTTTTTACGAAAATACGCCACATGGGTCGCGCCGCGTATCAGACGGTCAGCGCGCACGCTCATTAGGTCTTGGCTACCTGGCCCTAAGCCAACCCCGTAAATGGTTCCTTGGGTCATTCGATACGATCCGCCATGGCGTTGATGGCCGCTACCGTGACGGCGCTGCCGCCCAAGCGACCACGGACGATACAGCTGGGCAGCGCGGGGTTAGCCAACAGCGCTTCTTTGGATTCCGCCGCGCCGACAAAGCCGACTGGGCAGCCAATAATGGCCGCCGGGCGCGGGCAGTCTGGATCTTCGAGCATATTGAGCAGATGAAACAGCGCGGTGGGCGCGTTGCCAATGGCGACGACCGCGCCTTCCAGGTGCGCCCGCCCCAGCTCTAGCGCTGCCGCTGAACGGGTATTGGCCATTTCCTGGGCAAGGCCAGGGGTGCGTTCATCATTAAGGGTGCAGATAATGTCGTTATTAGCGGGCAGCCGTTTGCGGGTAATGCCTTCGGAGACCATCCGAGCATCGCAAAGAATCGGTGCGCCCTGCTCTAACGCTGAACGCGCTCGATTGACCACGTCATTCTGAAAATGAATATGCGCCGCCAGCTCCACCAGCCCAGCAGCGTGAATCATGCGTACCGCAACCGTTTCTTCTTCCGCTGAAAAGCGATCAAGCTCAGCTTCATTGCGAATAATCGCAAACGATTGCCGGTAAATCGCCGGTCCGTGTGTTTCATAAACGTGAGGCACCCAAACTCTCCAAATAGTGTAAAACGTCAGATTCACTAAGGCCGGTGGCCTTCGGTGTGCTATCGGCGCGACCGTTAACAATCACGTCAAAGCGCCCTTCGCGGCCGGTTAGGCACAGCGCTGCTGGCCGTTGGCGGGCACAGCCTTTGGCACACCCGGATATGTGTACGCTTGCTTCCACCCAGCCACTTAGCCGTTCGGCAAGCGGCTGGGTGGAAACACTCGCCTGTTCGCAAAAGGGTGCACCGGGGCAGGCATCCATCGCTAGCCGTGGGTCGCTATTATGACGGATTAAGCCGTCAACCGCTGGTAGTGTATCGCCGCCCTTCACCAGCAAGCGCCGCCAAGGCGTGACCTGCAAGGCACTGACATTTATTGGCGATACCGCAGCGCGCAACGTATTAACCGCTACCCGCCCAAAGGGAAGCCCCACCACCCGGCCTTCGCTATGTTTGCCCAGCGCTAGCTTCTCGCCAGGGGATGCGGGGGCAGTATCCGCAGGTGCCCAGTCGGGCAGCGGCGCTGTGTGCCGCCGCATGCGCCCAGACTCCCAACCGCCACTGTCCACAAACCAGTGGGTCAGGCGTATTAACAGCTCAACGGCGGCTTCGGGCTCGTTCACCGCCGTGCCACACTCATAGCCATCGGCGCGTACTATCAAACCACCTTCCACCGAGCGCTCAATACGAAAATCAGCGGCGCTATCGCAAAGCACCGGTGCTTTTCCCGTATCAATCGCGATGCCGATCTTGCCGGGCATGGTGGCTAATTCGCTGCCCCGCGTTTGCAGCAGGCGGGCAATGGTATGAGTGTCATCGCCCACTTGCCAAGCAGGTGCCAGCATCAGTTGCGGCTGGCGCTCTACCTGCGGGTCGTCGCTCACCAGCTGATGCTCAACCAGAAACGCCATCAGCGGCGGCCAGCTCGCGTCGGTGACCCCGCGCAGCTGAATATTGGCTCGGCTGGTTAGCTCGATTAAACCGCTACCGAAGGTCTCAGCGGCTTCACACAGTGCCACTACCTGTTGCCGTGAAAGCTGGCCCAGCGGTGGGCGTACACGCACCAACAGGCCATCGCCAGTAGCCATGGGCCGCCACGCGCCGGGGCACCAGCCTTTAATGCGCGGGATGGTGGTCATAATGCCCCGCCTCTTTGGCTTCATCCATTTCCAGCAGCAAGTCTTGTAGCGCCTGGCCATGTTCGCCGGGGGCTTGCCACATGCCTCGCTGGGCGGCTTCAAGTAAGCGTTCCGCCATTTCTTCTAAAGCTGCGGGGTTGTGCTCACGCAGAAACTGTTGATTAGCGGCGTCGAGCACCAGGGCATCACTCACCTGGGCGTACTGGTAGTCGGCGACTAGATCGGTGGTGGCATCGTAAGCAAACAGGTAGTCCACCGTAGCAGCCATCTCAAAAGCGCCTTTATAGCCGTGCTCGCGCATGGCATTGATCCACTTGGGATTCAACACGCGCGAGCGGATCACCCGCGCCAGCTCCTCTTTCAAAGTACGGATCTTGGGCACCGCAGGATTGGCGTGGTCGGCGTGATAAATGGTCGGTGCTTTTCCGCTTAGCGAGCGCGTGGCGTTGGCCATGCCACCCTGAAAAGCGTAATAGCTGTTGGAATCAAGAATATCGTGCTCGCGGTTATCCTGGTTCTGCATCACCGCATCCAGCCCTTGGAGCTGCTGCTCGAACGCCGCCCGCGCAGCAGTGCCGGAAGCCTTAAACTGGCCGTAGGCGTAGGCACCCGCGTCTAGATAGGCTTCAGCTAAATCGTCGGCGCTGTCCCAAGAGCGGTTTTCAATCAGCCGGTTTAAGCCCGCACCATATTCGCCGGGTTTGCTGCCGAAGATACGGTAACTTGCCTCTTGGGCGGCCATCTCTGGGCTTAGCCCTTGGTCTTCCAGTGCTTGCTGGCGAGCAAGCACCGCATCGCGGATGGTGTTGCTGTTACCCGGCTCTTCATAACTGGCCACCGCCTGCACGGCGGCATCAAATAGGCGGATCACATTGGGAAAGGCGTCGCGGAAGAACCCAGAGACCCGCAGCGTGACATCAACCCTTGGGCGATTAAGCAGCATCGAGGGGATCACTTCAAAATCACTCACCCGCTGGGAGCCCAGCGACCACTTAGGACGCACGCCCATTAGTGCCAGCGCCTGAGCGATATCATCACCACCAGTGCGCATGGTGGCGGTTCCCCAAATCGAAAGCCCCAACCGACGTGGATAGTCGCCGTTATCCTGCAGATAGCGCTCGACAAACGCCTGGGCGGATTTTTCACCCAGCGTCCAGGCGGCGGGCGATGGAATTGAACGGTTATCGACGCTGAAAAAGTTACGCCCGGTGGGCAGCGTATCAAGCCGCCCTCGGCTGGGCGCGCCGCTAGGGCCAGCAGGCACAAAAATGCCTTCTAGGCCGTCGAGCAGCGACTGAATCTCCATTTTCACGCCACGCTGCATAGCGACCCATAGCTGCTCGCGGGCGTAGCGAAGTTGCTCCGCCGTATCGGGGAAATCTCGGGCCAGTTCCTCCAGGCAACCCGGAGCTAATACGTAGTCGGCCACCCAACGCTCGGCCAGCAGTTCAAGGCGCTCGCGGGTATCCGCGCCGGTGCGCCAAGGGGTATCCAGCAGCTCTCTTAGAACAACGGGTTTAGGCGCCTGCCAGGGCTCGTTGCCAGCGGCTAACGGATCAAAGTCTAAACCCAGGTCGCTAGCCAGATTGTGCAGCAAACCGCGTTGGGACACGGCTTCGCCTCTGGGTAGTCGTAGCAGCGCCACCAACGTCCCCGCCCGCTTCTCTTCAGGCGGCAGCGTGCCGAGTATGTGAAAGCCATGACGAATCTGCGACTCTTTGATATCGCACAGAAAGGTATCCAGCTCGTTGAGAATGTCGGCATCATCAGCACTGTTTTCAAAACCGTCGACGGCGTGCGCCAGCTCCTGGTCGATGCCGGTATCTCGCAGGTGAGCGAGAATTTGACTGCGTATCAACGCTTCCCGGCGCGGGTCCATATCCAGCGCTTGGTAATACTCATCACATAGCGCTTCAAGCTCGGCCATAGCGCCGTAGAGTTCGGCCCGCGCTAGCGGCGGCATCAGGTGGTCGATAATCACCGCCTGACTGCGGCGCTTGGCTTGGGCACCCTCGCCGGGGTCATTCACAATAAACGGATAAAAGTGCGGCAGCGGCCCCAGGGCAATATCCGGCCAGCAGTCAGCACTCAAGGCGATGCTCTTGCCCGGCAGCCACTCTAAGTTGCCGTGCTTACCCACATGGATAACCGCGTCGACTTGATAGTGCTCGCGCAGCCAGTAGTAAAATGCCAGATAACTGTGGGGCGGCGCCAGCTCCATATCGTGATAGGACTGGGTGAGATCGTCGATAAAGTCGCGTTCCGGCTGAATACCCACGAAGGTTTCACCTAAGCGGATACCGGCGATCATCAAACGCCCCTGGCGGCATTTGGGGTCTTCGTGAGGCGTCCCCCAACGCGTCCATACGGTTTCTTGAAGCTCGCTGGGCAAAGTTCTAAACCAAGCAAGGTAGTCGTCAACGCTGATGCTCTGCCAGCAGGCGCGCTGGTCGAGGCTTCCGTGATCGTTGGTCACCGCGCCTTGAAGCTGGCGGATCAACCCATCGCCATTTTCCGGCAATTCGCTTAACGGATAACCCGCCTCTTTCAGGGCGCTGAGAATCTGCAGCGTCGAGGCGGGGGTATCCAACCCGACGCCATTACCGATCCGGCCATCGCGATTGGGGTAGTTAGCCATAATCAGCGCGATACGCTTCTGCCCATTGGGGGTTAGCCGTAGCGAACAAATGCGCCGCGCCAGCTCGGCGACAAAGGCGGCCCGTTCCGGATGAATCACGTGGTGGGTCACTGCCAGCTGGCAGCGCGGGTTATAGTGGGCTTCGGCTTTAAAGCCCACCGCCCGAGTGATAATGCGACCATCCATTTCGGGGAGCACCACCTGCATGGCCACATCGCGGCTATGCAGCCCGGCGGCCATGTCCTGCCAATCTTCCGAGGTGCTGCTGGCAAGAATCGCCTGGAGCACTACCGGACGCCCCACAAACAGGCTGTCGGGTAGCGTTTCACCCAGAGCATCCAGACCGTCGGCGTTGCGATTGACCGCAAAGCTGGTGGTATTGATCACCAGCATGGCGCCGGTTTGCTCAATCAGGTGGTTGATAAAATCAATGCATGGCCCCTCTTTCAAGGAGGCCACGGCAACCGCTAGCGGCTCTAGCCCTTTTTCTCTCAGCGCTGCCAGCAATCCGTCTGGGACAGCGGTATTCGCCCCCTGCAAGTGGCTGCGATAAAACAGCAGCAGGCACCCCGGCCGCCCTGGCACCTGACGATCACGCCACTCGCTTAGGCTCGACGCCTGCTGGTCTTGCGACGCATAAATCACCGCGGCCGGAATAACTTTCGGCCCCTGCCATGCCAGAGAAAGCGATAAACATTCGCTGGCGATAAAGCGCAGCAGCTGCTCGGCGTTATCCACACCGCCCTCTCTTAAGTAGCGCCAAACGCGGTACGCATCATCGAACGCGATGCTGGAGTCTTCCAGCAGCGCATCATCCGGGGCATCGCAGCCCGGCACTAGAATCAGCTGGCGCTCAGGTTTGGCTGCCGCCCAGGCCAACAGGCGTTCATGGCCGTACTGCCAGTAGGCCTTGCCGCCCAGCAACGAAACGATGACCAGTTGGGCGTTTTCCAGCACCCGATCTTCATAGAGATCATAGGCCGCCGGTTTTACCAAATTCATCCAGTTGGCTAGCCGTACCGAGGGGTACGCTTCACCCAGGCGGTCACCCGCCTGGGCCAGCGCCGACAGATTACTATCGGCGGCGGAGAGTATCACGACCTCGGCGGGGCTCTGTTGCAGGTCGATAATGCCTTCATCATCGACAAAGCCCCCGGGCTTGGCGGCAAATAAGTGCATTAGCTAGCCGTTTGAACCTCTGCTTCCACTAGCGCTTCGCGCAGCGCAGCGCTATCCAGCGATTTGCCAATAATCACCAGCTGGGTTTGGCGCGCCTCGTCTTGGGTCCAAAGCCGGTCGAAATAACCTTCCAAGCGCTCGCCCACCGCTTGAATAACCCGGCGCATGGGTTTGCCCGGAATCGCGGCAAAGCCTTTGGCGCGATAAATTTCGTGGCTTTTCAGCAGCTGCTGCAGCTTATTGGCCAGGGGGTCGCCATCCACTTCACCCAGGGTAATCACGCAGGAATCAAAGTTATCGTGTGCATGGTCGTGATGAGCGCCTTCAGCGTGGTGCTTATCGTGGTGATTGGTGATGCTATCAATATGCGCTTCGCTGGCCGCACCAATGCCCATCAGTGCTTCCAACTGGGCGGTGTCGGTGATCTGGGTCTGATCGATAAACAGTGTTTTTACCGATTCGCTCACCCGCGACTGAATCACCGCTTCAACCTGCGTGCGCTCTTCCGGGCTGAGCAGGTCCGCCTTGCTGACCAGTACCAGATCCGCCGCGCTTAGCTGGTCATCCAGTAGCTCGCGCAGGCTGGGGTCGTGATCCAGGCTTTCATCAGCGCGACGCTGGGCTTCGACCTTATCCACATCGCTAGCATAACGGCCGGCGGGTACCGCGGGGCCATCAATCACGGTAATAATCGCATCGACAGTGCAGTGCTGACGCACGTCGGGCCAGTTAAACGCCTGCACCAGCGGCTTAGGCAATGCCAGGCCGCTGGTTTCGATCAGAATGTGGTCGATATCATTGCGACGGGCAACCAACTTCTTCATCACCGGCAGAAACTCTTCTTCCACGGTGCAGCAGATACAGCCATTGGCCAGCTCATAGATGCTGCCGTCTTCCCCGTCTAGCTGCCCGCCTTCGCTACCCTCTTCACACCCCAGCGCACAGCTGCGCAAAAGGCTAGAGTCGATATCCTGCTCGCCGAACTCATTGACGATCACGGCGATCCGCTTGCCGGTGACTTGGCGCAGAATATTGGCCAACAGCGTGGTTTTGCCGCTGCCGAGAAAACCGGTGACGACCGTGGCGGGAATCTTATTCAGCTGTACTTTACTGGGCTGCATGGGTAAATGCCTCGCTGTGCTGCAGTTCGCAGTGCGCCGGGCTGGCAGAAAAAAGCCTCGCCACAGCGTCAGGATTGTTGGGGAAAAACAGATGTAAATAGGTCGCCGTTAAGCGATTCTGACGGTAAATCGCTTCCCCCGGTGCGGGGTGGCGCTGGCGACGGCCATGAGCAATCGGCTCGGGGGTGCCTTCTGCCATAGAGCGGTGGTGCGCATGGCCGCGAACCGGGCCTTCTGGCAACTCGGCGGTTTGCATCCCCTGGCAGCCCCGCCGCCCGCGCATCGCCCCCTGCCCTGGCAACAGGCCGAGCATGGGGTAAATGGTATCGTCGTAGTCGGTCAGGGTTTCCAGGCAGTACAGCAGACCGCCACACTCAGCCAAGATGGGCTGGTCGGCGCGATAGAAAGCCTCAATGGCCAAACGCATGGCGCAGTTATTCGCCAGTTGCTGGGCGTGAAGTTCCGGGTAGCCTCCCGGCAACCACAGCGCATCGCATTCCGGCAGGCGGCTATCAGTGAGCGGCGAGAAGAAGCGCAGCGTGGCGCCCATCTGCTCCAGCAGATCCAGATTGGCCTGGTAGATAAAGCTGAAGGCGGCGTCACGGGCTACGCCAATAGTGCGGCCTTTAAGTGCAGGCTTGACGGCCGCAAGCTGCTCTTGCGGTGCGGTAAAGGCCACTGGCGGCAGCGCCGAGAGCGCCCCCAGCACCCCTGCCGCTTCCAGCGCTTGGGCGCCCGCTTCAAAGCGGGCTTCCAAATCCTCGCGAATCTCCGCTGCTTGCACCAGCCCAAGATGGCGTTCGGGGAGCGCTAAATCAGGGTCTCGTGGCACAGCGGCCAGCAGGGGAATCGTCGCTGGCAGCGCTGATTCGATCAGCTCGCGGTGGCGCTGCGAGCCGCAGGCATTGGCGACTAATCCAGCGATATGAATATCATCACGAAAGCTGGCCAAACCTGAGACTAGCGCGGCAGCGGTCTGCGCCATGCCTTTTACATCCATAACAATTGCCATGGGAATAGCAAATAAGGCCGCCAGATCGGCGCTAGAAGGCTCGCCGTCAAACAGCCCCATGGCACCTTCGACCAAAATCAAATCCGCTTCACAGGCGGCGTCATAAAAACGCTGGCGGCAGTAAGCTTCACCTGCCATCCATAGATCCAACTGATCCACCGGCTGGCCGGAGGCCTGGGCGAGTATCTGCGGATCCAGGTAGTCCGGGCCGGTCTTGAACACCCGCACCACCTTGCCCTGATTGCGCAGCAGCCGCGCTAGGCCCGCCGTGACGGTGGTTTTGCCCTGGCCGGAAGCCGGAGCAGCGATAAATAGCGCGGGGCAGCTAGCGGTTGGCATGCTCATTAGTATTCGATCCCCGCCTGAGCTTTGACGCCGCCGCGGAAAGCGTGGCGCTCATCTTGAACAACGCTAATGGTATCGGCGATTTCCTGCAGCGGCGTGGCCATAGTGCGCCCAGTAATGATGACGTTCTGGTGCGTCGGGCGACGTTTGAGCGCTTCCACCACTGGCTCGGGGTCGAGATAACCGTACTTGAACATATAGCTCATCTCGTCCAGCACGATCATATGATAAGCGGGGTTCTCCAGCAGTCCTTTGGCGACTGCCCAGGCGGCCTCTGCGGCTTCGATGTCTCGCTCGCGGTTCTGGGTTTCCCAGGTAAAGCCGTGGCCCATGATGTGCCAATCAAGCTTGGGATGATTGCGAAAGAACAGGTATTCGCCAGTTTCACGGCGGCCTTTAATAAACTGAATGACCGCGCACTGCTGACCGTGCCCTAGTGAACGCGCCATGGTGCCAAAGGCCGAGCTGCTTTTGCCCTTGCCGTTGCCTTTAAGCAGAATCAGCACGCCACGCTCTTCAGTGGCGCGGCTAATACGCTCATCGACCACGTCTTTTTTGCGCTGCATGCGGTTTAAATGGCTAGCGTCACTCATGGGCTTTCCCCAGGTTGATGTGCAAAAACAGAAGGTGCAAAAACAGAATGTGCCAAAGATGGTTTGCCAAACGAGGCTGGCCAATAACGGGCGCCCAGTTGCTGAGCGATGCGTGCGCCCTGCCCGCGTTTAACTCTCGATTGCTCGGTATCGATTAGCAGGCAGTCACCTAGCGGGGCGAGGTCGTCAACAGATTCCCGTGTGCGGCCATCGGTAATCAAATAAGTACGTACTTGTAAGCCAGGCTCGCGGCGTTGCCACTGTTGAATTAGCCGTTTGGCTTCAATAATCGCTTCCCGCAGCGGGGTGCCCCCGCCGCCCTTGGCACTGTCAAGCGTGCCCCGCGCGTTTTTGGGAGCACGGCGACGTGAGAGTATCGACACCACGCCACCATTACCAAACCCCAGCACTGCGACCTGCTCCCGCGCAGCGTAGGCTTGGGTGACCAGTGACTCAACCAGCCCTTTGGCTTGGCCTAACAAACGCTGCCCCAAGGTGGAACCAGAGGTATCCAGTAGCACCAGATGGGCTATCGCCTGCCCTGCGCGAGATTTGCGCATTTTTAACTGCCGCCAAGGCCACTGGCCACGATTGGCGATTAGCGTCGCGAACCCGTCTAGCTGCGAGGTTTCCGCCTGAGAACGCCCTCGACCGGAGACACTTCCTTTGCCTATGCTAGCCGCTGTATCGGCACGTTGCGCACGCGGGGAAAAGATATCGCTCTCAGGCAGGTTAACCGCTGGCTGGTGAATAGACGCCTGTGCCATGGGCGGCATAGCGCCCCACTGTCCTGAAGAGCCTTGTCCTGAAGAGCCGTGTCGTGAAGAGCCTTGTCCGCCTGATCTGTCCTCTGTGCCGGTTGCCTCACCACTTTCCTCACCACTTTCCTCACCACTTTCCTCACCACTCTTCCCGCTACTTTCTTCACCACCACTACCATCCCCACCACTGGGAGGATGCTCACGGGAAGGCGGTTTAGGGTCTGAAAGCGTACAGCGATGGGCAAGTACCCAGGGCGCTACCGTATCGATATCTTCTTGGCTGACGCTGTTCGCCCCCCGCCAGGCTGCATGAGCCTGGGCTGCTCGGTGCCAGGTAACATCGGCCCGCAGGCCTTCAACGCCGGCGGCTTCGCAGCGCGTCGCAATCGTCTCGTAAACCCAGCTATCGCTGGTCACTGACGCTAGTGCCTGCTGGGCATGGTGAATCTGCTGAGTCAGCGCTGCCTGCTCTACCGCAAACTGTTTTATGTAAGCCTCAGGGTCGCGGTCAAAGGCTTCGCGCTGCTGAACAATAGCAATACGCTGTTTAACGCTGACACGGTCAGCCTGTTCGATGCAGAGGCCAAAACGGTCAAGCAGCTGCGGGCGCAGCTCGCCCTCGTCTGGGTTCATGGTGCCAATCAAGCTAAAGCGCGCCGGGTGGGAGTGACTGATGCCATCGCGCTCAACGATATTGACCCCGCTAGCGGCCACATCCAGCAGCAGGTCAACCAGCATATCCGGCAGCAGATTGACTTCGTCCACATACATCACCCCGCCATGGGCTTTAGCGAGTAGCCCTTCATGAAAGGAGGCTTCACGCTCGGCTAGCACCTTTTGCAAATCTAGACTTCCCACTAGCCGGTCTTCGCTGGCGCCGAGAGGTAAGGTGACAAAGGGTGGCTTTTTGCCATTGGTATCTTTTGGCAAAACCGCCGCCAGCGCCCGCGCCAGAGTGGATTTCGCACTACCCCGTGGGCCGCTGATCAGCACACCACCAATGCGCGGATTAATCGCATTCAGCAGCAAGGCGGTTTTCAGCGCCTCCTGGCCGACAACACCTACGAAGGGAAACTCACTCACCCGCACCTCCCGTGCAGAGCATGCTCGGAACTTGAACTTGATTCATGAAAAACTGACAAGTAATGATAAAACCATTCATAAGGAAACGATGAAATAAAGTGTTGCAGTATAGAGGAAGGAACAGCGTCGAAGCCAGCTTAGCGGCCAGCGCCTCTATGAGGCAGCCCTCACTAGCACATGATCAGAACCGCATTGGATTAATTATCAAAGTCAATAGATGAAGATAGCCGAAAGATCATGCTTTCTGTTGTTCGCCCTTCACCCGCCACCTAGAATAGCCACGTCGGTGTTCCCCTCGGAACTTAATAGAGAATCCGCCGCGGCTTGCCCGCGAAACGGAACTGCCCCCGCAACTGTAGGCGGCGAGCGATGCTCAATGAGCCACTGGACGCATTGTCTGGGAAGGCGAGCTAGCCATGACCCGTCAGTCAGGAGACCTGCCGACCATGTTAATTAATCGAGCGCGACGGCTCGGCCAGCTATTTTATCTGGTCGAGCACGCCGCTCATCATGCACGGGAGTGTACATGATTGAGGTAACAGGACATGAAGAAAGCATCTGGGGCATTCAGTGCTCACCAAGCGACACCATGGGATTGGTCATGCGAACCCAGATGTGTGATCCCTCTGCTTCTGAGAGCAACCTACCCGGTAACCTACCGCCTGCCGCACGGCAACGATTTTTAGATATTTTGTCTGCAAACAGCTGAGACATGCTAGTGTTTTTCGCTCAGGCAAAAACAATGTTATAACATAACAAATGATCTAAAAATCATCTTCTGTAGGAACCCGAAATGAAGCATGTATGTTACTCACTGATAGCCGCATCGCTGCTACCTGCCTCATACGCGATGGCCAATGACACCATTTACCCTGTCACACTATCCAATTGCGGCACAGAAATAAGTGTGCCGTCAGCCCCGCAGCGAACGGTGACTATCGGCCAGTCGGCCACGGAGATCCTCTACTCCCTTGGTCTCGCTGACCGAGTGGATGGCACCTCGGTTTGGTTTAATCCGGTCTTACCACAATTTGCTGAGGTCAACGAACAGATCGAGCGAATCGCCAACGATGACCCAAGCTTTGAAGCCGTGGTCAATAAGCGCCCTGACTTAGTTGCGGTACAGTACGAGTGGCACGTGGGCCCCACCGGTAGCGTGGCCAGCCGGAATCAGTTCCATGAACTAGGCATCGCCACTTACATCATGCCCGCCGATTGCGACACCAAGGATAACTCTACCGGTGGCGATGGTACTCGCACTGCCGCCTTCTCGACGGAGTCGATTTATAAAGGAATCACTGAACTGGCGAAAATTTATGACGTTCAAGACGCTGGTGAAGCCCTGGTGGCCGATCTTAACGCCCGTGAAGAGCACGCTATTAACCTAGCAAGTCGCCTTGATTTACCAGAAGACCTCTCGGCAGCATTTTGGTTTTCATCAACGGATCTCGGGGTTAGCCCTTTCGTTGCCGGCCAACTTGGCGCACCGGGCTATATGATGGAAAAACTGGGCATTCGCAATGTCATTGAGTCTGATGAAGAGTGGCCCACCGTTGGCTGGGAAAGCATCGCCAAGGCTGACCCTGATGTGATTGTTATCGCCTCCATGGATCGTCGTCGTTTTCCTGCTGACGACATCGAAGCAAAACGTGAGTTTCTGCACAGTGACCCCGTCACTAGCGAAATGACGGCGGTTAGAAATAACCGCATCGTAGAGATGGATGCCCATGCGATGAGTGCCACCATGCGCAGTATTTACGGCCTTGAGTCATTAGCCGAGGCGCTATCGACGATGTCTTTCAACTGATATGGCTTTTAACGAATGAGCATAGCGCTATCACGGCCAACAACTAGGCGCTTCGGGTTGCGCTGGCTTTGGGTGACGCCTCTTGTACTGGTGGCCGCGCTCATCGCGGGCACCGCTATCGGCGAGACACCAATTCCCGTTGATACGATTCTCAAAGTGCTTGCCAATCAACTGCTTGGCGCCGATTACCCGGTTGACAGAATCGACGAGGGTATTATCTGGAACTACCGCCTCAGCCGTGCCGTTGTCGCCGCCTGTTGCGGTACCAGCATGGCGCTGGCGGGAGTGGTATTGCAGGCCCTGCTGCGTAACCCTCTGGCTGACCCCTATTTAATGGGCATTTCTGCTGGAGCTTCTACGGGTGCGGTTGCAGTGGCGGTTGCTGGGTTAGGCGCTGGCATGCTGTCGTTATCGTTGGGTGCCTTCGCTGGTGCTCTACTCGCCTTTGGCATCGTCGTAATGCTCGCCCATGCGGCCAACAGCGGTGTCGGTGGTGGACGTGGTGTTCAGGCAGCAGGAGCGATTATTCTGGCGGGGATTGCTGGCTCACAGCTGTTTAATGCACTGACTGCTTTTATCATTACCAAATCGGCAAGTGCTGAACAGGCACGGGGCATTATGTTTTGGCTGATGGGCAATCTCTCTGGGGTGCGCTGGGCTGATGCTACCCTAGCGGTGCCTGCCGCGCTGTTCGGGCTACTGGTTTGCCTATGGCACCGCCGTTCCCTTGATGCGTTTACCTTCGGAGCCGATAGCGCCGCGTCTATGGGCATTGCAGTGCGCCCGGTACGAGGCATGTTGATTATCGCGATGGCGCTGGTCACTGCGGTAATGGTTTCCATCGTAGGAGCGATTGGCTTTGTTGGCTTGGTCATCCCCCATGCGATGCGCTTTATTGTCGGCAGCCAACACACGCGGTTGGTACCCGCCACGGCGCTTGCTGGCGCGGTATTTTTAATCGGTTCAGATATTCTTTCGCGCACTCTAGTATCTGGTCAGGTGCTTCCCATCGGGGTGATTACATCTCTGATCGGCGCGCCCGCTTTTGCGCTTATTCTTGTCCGTGGCAAGAGGCATTAATGCAATTATCCGCAGAACAACTCACTTGGGCGGTACATGGCACGCCACTGGTCATTGACGTCAATCTCACCGTCGAGCCCGGTCAGACCTTTGGTCTGGTGGGCCCCAATGGCTCGGGGAAAACGTCCCTGCTGCGTCTGCTGGCCGGTTTGAACAAACCTAAGACAGGCCAAGTGCGGATTGATAGCCAGCCTTTACACGCCCTCAAACAACGGACTATCGCTCAATCTATTGCCTTAGTTGAGCAACAGGCTGATACCACCGATAGAATTACCGTACGCCAAGTGGTCGCGCTGGGCCGCACACCTTTCCTTTCCGCATTACGCGCCTGGTCAGTTGAAGATGATGCCATCGTGGCTAAAGCGCTGATAGATGTCGATATGGCGCATATGGCAGACAGGCTTTGGCATACACTTTCTGGCGGTGAGCGCCAGCGCGTGCATATTGCCAGGGCATTAGCTCAACATCCTAATATCCTGCTACTGGATGAACCCACCAACCACCTGGATATTCGCCACCAGCTTTCGATTCTTGAGCTGGTCAGGCAACTGCCAATCACCGTGATTATTTCCCTGCACGATCTTAACCAAGCCATGGAGTGCGACCGCATCGGCGTTATGGATAGCGGCCGCCTAATCGATAGTGGCCCACCCCACGACGTGCTCACTGCCAACAGGCTACAACAGACCTTTGGTGTGCATGCCCATGTGATCGATGACCCTGTCGATGGCAAGCAGGTCATGCGTTTTCGCAATGCTGTTTAGCTAAAATCAATAAGAAGCACAGCCAGAAGCCACAGTTCTGACTATTACTTCCGGTCAATGGCTAGCTCACCACCTTTTGCCCAATTCTCATGGTTAGTTTCAGAAAAGAAAATCTGCACCGCTTCAGGCGGTACCTCATAGGCTTGAACAAACGCTTCCGTAATCTTATTGGCCAGTTCACGCTTCATTTCAACAGAACGTGGCGACTGTTGGATAGTTACGATGGGCATACAGACACCTGCTAGCTAAGTAAATAAGGCTTGGCCGCAGAAACTGAGTGCAACACCTGAGCATTTCGCTAAGGTGTTGTCCCATGTCTTACCTCGAACTCAGTATTGAAGAACGTGCCAGCATCCAAGTGGGTCAAGCCCAAGGGATGAGCCTTCGGCATATTGCCCAGCTCCTGGGGCGAGCTCCTTCAACCATCTCTCGTGAAATACGCCGTAACCAAATGGCCCAGAACGGTTACTGCGCCCGGTACGCCCAACGTCAGCGAGAAAAGCGTCGAGAGGTCTGTCGTCCTGCGCGTAAGCTTTTGCCAGGCACCGAGCGGTTTGATCTCATCGTGCATATGTTGCGGCGACGCTTGTCTCCCGAACAAATTAGCGGCAAGCTCAAGACGATGAAACTACCTGATTTGCGCGATGCCTACGTCTGCCGAGAGACCATCTACACGGCCATTTATGCCTTGCCTGTTGGCCACCTTCGCAAGGAACTGATTCACTGCTTGCGACAAGGTAAAACCACACGCAAGCCTCGCCGTGGCGAAGTGGATCGACGTGGCCAGATCCCTGACATGGTCAGCATTCACTTACGTCCGCCCGAGGTCAGTAAGCGTGAAATGCCCGGCCACTGGGAAGGCGATCTGATCAAAGGTAAGAATAACGCGTCCGCGGTAGGCACCTTGGTAGAGCTTAGTAGTGGCTATCTGATCCTCGCAAAAATGGACGACGCCACCGCCACCTCCGCCGTAGCAGGCTTTAGTGCTGCTCTGAATCGAATGCCGACCACCGCTCGAAAAAGCATGACCTATGATCAGGGGCGTGAAATGGCACAACATGCAAAAATCACTCAAGAAACCGGCGTTGCGATTTACTTTTGCGATCCCCATAGCCCCTGGCAACGTGGGGCCAATGAGAATATCAATGGCCTTATCCGTCAATATTTACCGAAAGGAACGGACCTTTCAGTACATAGCCAGGAAGAGCTGGACGCCATTGCCTTTGAGCTGAATATGCGACCTCGAAAACGCTTTGGATTTAAATGTCCGATAGAAGTGATGA
This sequence comes from Halomonas bluephagenesis, assembly GCF_054790765.1. Taxonomy (NCBI): domain Bacteria; kingdom Pseudomonadati; phylum Pseudomonadota; class Gammaproteobacteria; order Oceanospirillales; family Halomonadaceae; genus Halomonas; species Halomonas bluephagenesis. Next base: position 3,621,401 of record NZ_CP133631.1, on the reverse strand, counting down.
GCGAGCTGATGGCCAAGTACCATGAAAGCCCATCAACCATCCAATGAGTGTGTTGCACTCAGAGTCTGCATCCGCCAGGTTAATGTGTCGATGAGAGCAAGGTTGTTCATGGATACTGACTTCAAAGCCCCCCTGCCCCTCAACTAGCGAGCTTAACGCTAATTTACTGCGGATCCACATACCTAATCAAGATTAAGATAAATCAACCTCGACATCACTCCTTTATTGGCACAAACACCGGTGCGCCTTCAACCTCAACCACCGTCAGCCGCTGCCGGTAAAGGCTTTCCAACGCACTGGGCACTAGCATGGTGTCTCGCGGACCCCAGCAGGCCTCACCGCTTGGGTACAGCAACAGAATGTGGTCACACCAGCGGGCGGCTAGATTTAAATCGTGTAGGCACATCATCACCGCACTGCCCTGGGCAGCTTGCTGAGCCATCAACGCCATCACCGCACTTTGGTGGTGTAGATCAAGATGATTGGTGGGTTCGTCGGCCAGCCAGATGCTGGGTGCCTGAGTCAGTACCGTGGCCATCGCCACTCGCTGGCGCTCGCCGCCCGAAAGCGTACTGAAAAGCCGGTGGCGCAGGTGCGCAACGTCCAACTGCTCAAGCGCTGCCTCGGCCCGAGCATAGTCGTCTGCGCCTTCCATCTGCCATAAAGAAAGATAGGGATGGCGGCCAATCAGCGCGGTTTCCAACACGGTCGCGGGAAAGCCGTCAAGGCGCTCCTGGAATACCATTCCCAGCATTTGTGCAATTTGCCGCCTACACAGCGTTTCAAGGGGTTGCTCCCCTAGTAACACTTGCCCAGCACGCGGCGCATATAGCCCTGCCAGGGTATGCAGCAGCGTGGTTTTACCTGCACCGTTGGGGCCAAGCACGCCCCATATCTGCCCAGGTTCGATGGCAATATTCATCGCCGTGCCATCGCGTCTTTCTGGCACGTTGATGATGAGGTCTTGCGTAACCAGGCGGCTCATCAGCGGCTCCGGTAAAGCAGAAAGAGGAACGTAGGTACACCCAACAGCGCGGTAATCACCCCCACTGGCAACTGTTCCGGGGCAATTATCGTACGGGCCAGCGTATCGGCCAGCACCAACAGGGTACCCCCAGCCAGGGCGCAGGCCGGCAATATCAACCTCTGATCGTTGCCCAGCAACAGGCGCAGCATGTGCGGCACCACAAAGCCGACAAAGCCAATGCTGCCCGCTGTGGTAACGGCTGCGGCGGTTAACAGGCTGGCCGCGATGTAAACCCCCCACTCCAGCGGTCGCACGTCAACGCCCAATGCCGCCGCTTGCTGTGGGCCTCTGGCCAGCACATTTAAGCTACGGCCCAAGGGAATCAAGACAATACAGGTGAGTAATAACAGCAGCAGCGGCGGCCAGGGAGTACGCGCGTAGGAGAGATCTCCCATCAGCCAATACAGCATACCCGGCAGCCGGTCAGCAGGGCTTAATGCCAACATCAGGGTAATCACTGCGCCCCAGCCTGCCGCCACGACTACGCCCGTAAGCAACAGGCGTGAGGGCGTCCAGCCGCCGCTACCATGAGCGAGGCCAAACACCAGAAACGTGGAGAGCAGCGCGCCTAAAAACGCCGAGCCTGATATAAACACGCCGCCCACGCCTGCCAGCATGGCCGCCAATGCACCGATAGAAGCACCACCTGAAAGCCCAAGTACATAAGGGTCTGCAAGAGGATTACGCAGCAGCACTTGCATCAGAGCGCCAGCTACCGCCAACAAACCGCCAACAGCAAAAGCTGAGAGCGCACGGGGAAGGCGTAAATCAATCACCATGGTCCGCGCCAGCGCATCGCCTTGCCCTTGTACCACCGCCCAAAGCTGTGCGGCGGAAAGCTGAGCACTGCCCACTGCCAGAGAGAACAGCATGGCGGCAATAGCAATGAGCGCCAGCAGGCTAAGGGATTGCCACAGGCGCGCTGTCATTAAGAGCTCCTGCTCATCGCTTGTGCTGCCGTGCGCTTTTGGCGGGTTTGCTCTAGTTTTTCACACAGCAACCGAGCACCCTCTAACAGGCGTGGCGTGGGCCGTTGAATAAGCGATGGGGGCACAAAATAGAGGCTATCATCCGCCACGGCGGAAAGATGAGGGTATTGCTCCCAGTGGGTCAGCCAGTGGCGGTTCTCTTCCCCCATACCACCGGCGATGATGGCTTCAGGATTGGCCACCAGCACGGCTTCGTCATCCAACCTTGGCACCAAGCGCGGCTGATCGCCAAACACGTTTTCACCACTGCAAAGTTGCACCACTTGGCCGATGAGGTGCTCATCATTCACACTCATCAGTGGTTGATCCCACACTTGGTAGAAAGTGCGCACGGGGTCACGATTATGATAGCGAGCTGCCAGGTCAGCCATGCCCTCTCTAAAATCATCAGCCACCTGCTGGCCTGCAGGCTCCGTTCCCGCTAATCGCGCCAGCCGTTCGATGGTATGAGCGACGTCGTCAACCGTTCGCGGCTCAATATAGAACACCGGCATCCCCAGCGCTTCAAGGGTTTCCATTTGCTCGGCAGGATTTCCGGTTACCCAGCCGATCACTAAATCAGGCGCCAGCCCCACTAACGTCTCTAAATCAATGCGCGTGTGACTGCCAACGGACGCAACGTCTTTGGCCTCTGGTGGATAGTCACTGTAGCTCACCACGGCGACCACTTGTTCTCCTGCGCCCGCAGCGTAGGTCAGCTCAGTCGCCCCAGGTGAGAGCGTGGCAATCCGTCGAGCAGCAGTGTGCAGACACACCTCACGGTCACGATCATCTACCGCGCAGCGGCTGTGGTCATCTGCCAATACGGAGCTGGAAATCACACCACTGAGCATTGATAAGCTTAGTATGAATCGACTTGATAACATTGCGGGGCCAGTGGCCCCGCAATGTTTAAAAAATCTCTGATTCGCTTTTTTATTGGCCATAGTGAACGCTTAAAAATCCTGCACGGCCTGCGTTAATATAGTCGGCACCATCAAAAGAGCGCGTTGTAATGTAATCTTGATCCAACGCGTTTTCCAACGTTACTCGAGCGCTCCACAACGGGGCAAACTGCCAACCTGCACGCAGGTTAACCAGCCCGTAACCGCTTAGACGGTCTTGATTCTGTGCATCACGGTAACGGTGGTTTTGAGCAATCCAGGACCCACCCACCGACCAGTCGCCAAGCTCACGGTCTACGTCTAAGCGCAGGCTTTGTGAGGCGCGGTTTTGCAGGCGCTTACCTGTTAGGCGGTTTTCAGGGTCGGTGTAGGTCAGCGCTGCGGCTAACGTCCAATCGTCAAGTTCAACGCCAGCAGCCAGCTCAGCCCCACGAATACGGGTTTCGGGTACGTTAGACAGCAATCCCTGGCCAGTAATCAAGTTATCGATATCGGTTTGATAAAGCGCCGCATCCCAGAACCAATGGGCATACTGACCGCGCACGCCTACCTCAATGCTGTCCGACGTTTCAGACTCCAGGTCGGGATTACCAAAGCCTGGGAAATAGAGCTGGTTGTAAGTGGGTGCGTTAAAGGCTGTACCGTAGTTGGCACGCAAGGTGTGATGACCGTCTAGATCATAGCCCACGCCTACGCTGCCAGTGACTTCTTCGCCGTAAGCTTCATTGTCATCAAAGCGCAAGCTGGCTTGCAGAGTAAACGGTGCAAAATCGAGTAAGGCTTGGGTAAATACCGCCGCGTTGCTACGGCTGGTTTCATCGTACGCCGTGGTGCTATTGACTCGGTCTTCGCTGTATTCACCGCCCGCAATCAGCTCGTGGACGCCCGCCGTAAAGGTATTTTCCCAGCGCGCAGTCCTCACCTTGGTGTTAAACACTGAGTCACCAAAGTTATCGATGTTATCGCTTTCATCACGAGATTCGCTGAGTGTTAAACGGCTGCGCCAGTTATCGGTTATCGGCAGCTCACCGTAGACACCCGCCACCTGCTGAACGAAATCGTTTTCACCGCCATCGTATTCGTTGTGACCACGGGCACGAAGCGCCAACACGCCCGCTTCTGCACCGCTTTCAAAGGTGTGAGACACCCGTGCTAAAGCCGTGGTGTTGTCATAGCCCTTATCGTCTCCGTCGCGTCGAACCGGCTGACCCTCAGTGGTGAAGTGACCACCTGCAAAGCTATAGCGGGTGCCGCCTTCTTTACCGCTAATACTCGCACTTAAGCGCTGGGTATTAAATGATCCACCACCAACGGAAACACGCGGCTGCGGGCCGTCTTCTTCACCTTGAGGGGTAAACAGCTGAATAACGCCGCCAATCGCGTCGGCACCGTATAGGCTGCCACGCGGACCACGCACAATTTCGGCACGATCAAACATGCGCGGTTCCAAATGCTGCCAGGCTGCCCCACCACTGGTGGCAGAGCGAAGACGAATCCCGTCAATCAACAGTACATTTTGGCCGCTACCACTACCACGAATAAAAACGCTGCTGTTTTTGCCAAAGCTGCCGTTCGTGGAAACATCCACCCCAGGCTGGCCGCGCAACAAGTCGGTAATACTTACCGGATCTTGGCGGCGTAACGTTGCCTCATCCAGCACAGTCACCGAGGACAGGCTTTCGTTGGCAGTACGCGGAGCAAGTGCGGCGGTAACAACAACGGGGTTTAACATATTCGCAGCAGGCTGTGCGTTCGATTGGGCTTGAACGGCCATAGGCAGTGCAGCCATCGCAAACGCCGCCAGCGTGGCGGTGGAATGAAAACGGTAAGGCATGAGGAGGTCCCTTGCTCACTGTGCTCACCCGCACAGCGTGTTTTTTTGACCGGGCAAAGGGAACTTAAGGGAGATTGGTAACCAAGCAGCTACCTATATCACCCTGAGCACGCCCTCCGCGTCTCGGTATGTTGTGGTCCTTTAGAACCATTCCTCTTAGGCCGGTCTCCGGGCTGACGAGCGAAAGGCGGGTAACAGAAACCATGCCTTTCCGAACGACCACCTTCCCATGCATTAGCACAGTGGCGTCTTTAGCCGTTCTTATCTCGATCACCGTTGCGGGGGCAGCGTTGGATTCACGTAAGTGTTCACCAACTTCCCGTTTAACTGATGGCGATAATGGCCACCAGCACCTGAGAGTGCGCGTAAACTAGCAACTTGCCGTGTGGAGGTCAATTCATGATGAGCTGCTAGAGTAAAGGCACTGCACGGAACAGGAGACGGTCATGATCGAGTCCTCGGCAGCCGGTGTACCCCGCTGGTTAAAGCTGGCTTTTACACTGTGGATCCTGGTCTGGGCACCAAGCTACGTAGTGCTGCTGGGAGCGCAGAACTTCTTTTGGCTGTGTAACGTGGCGAGTTTTCTGCTGCTGGTGGCACTGTGGACAGAGCAGCGCACTCTGATGTCGATGCAATGGCTAGCAGTGGCACTGGTCGGCAGTTTATGGAGCCTGGACGTCGCCACGGCGGCACTCACTGGCATACATCCTATCGGCGGCACCGAGTATATGTTTGACCCAGAGCATCCTCCCATGGCACGAGCTATGTCGCTCTACCACGTGGTGCTTCCGCTGGTGGCGGGTATCGGTATCACCAAGCTTGGCTATGCCCGCCGCGCCCTGATGTTGCAGACCCTGCTAACTTGGGTTGTGGTGCCATTGACCTATCTGCTAACCGAAGCCGAGCGCAATATCAATTGGGTCCATGGCCCCTTCGGCCACCCCCAGGATAGCCTCGACCCGTTGCTCTATCTGTTGCTACTCACGCTGCTCTGGCCCGTCATAGTTTACCTGCCAGTGCATCTGCTGATGATTGGCTGGCAGCGTTGGAGGAGCCAAGCCTAGCCCACTACTTAACCGCCTGCACTAACCCATGCCGTACATGCCAGACCTGCTCGGATTGGGCGGCGGTATCTTGGCTAAACCAGCCGCTTAAATCGCGCAGGCGACGCTGGTCTCGGGCCATGGGTACGATACCCCGCCCTAACTCGTTCATGATGATGACCAGCGTTACGCCATGGGTTTGTGCTGCAGTCTCCAGGCTGGCCAGATCTTTCCGCCATTGGGCCCGCCACGCATCGCTGCCCCTATCCGAGCTATGCACTGCCGCTAACCACTCAAATACACCGTGAAGCACAAGAGGCACATTGGGCTGCATGATGTGGGTCGCTTCGTGTAAACGCTGCCCTGGGGAGAGCCGCCACCAAACAGCACTGGGAAAGCGTGCTTTTACAGCGTCGCGCTTACCTGCACAGGCACCGCCGATGAACAGCTGCATTGCCACTCTCCTTTGCCATCTTCACGTTCTTGATACGTCAGTTGCCAACGCCGCCCCTGCGCTTGGTGAACGATGCCTTCCCAAAAACCAATGGTTTCGAAACGACGCCGTAACTCACGGATTACCCCGCCGTGAGTTACGACCAGCACTTTCTGATAATGATGTTCACGCGCATGGGCGGCCACCTGTTCAAGCCAAGCATTTAATCGATCACGTAGCTGGCCGGAAGATTCGCCGCCTGGAATTTGCAGCTCACCCACACTGTCAATCCAAGCGCGATAATGGGGCAAGTCTTTTAACTCATCATAAACTTTACCTTCATAGTCACCAAAATCTAGCTCCCGTAGCCGTGGCTCTAGATAGAGCGGCACACCCGGCTTTGCCGCCTGCGACCATCCGAGGGTTTGCTGACAGCGGTTTAAATCGCTTGAATAAATAGCGTCAAAGCGCTCTTCTGCCAGTGCGTCACGCAGTGCCAGCAACCCCTCTTCCGCATCAGGAAACAGCAGCGGAATATCGCGCTGCCCTTGGTAACGGCGCTCTAAATTCCAGGCGGTGATACCGTGGCGAACTGCCACCAGCTCCACATTAAGACCAGTAGCCAAAGCTCTCCTCCTTCAATGGTGGCACCAACCATATCGCCATTGATGCCGTTAAATAGACACAGCAGTAACCTTCTGGCGATTACCACCCACACGACGATGGCTACCCCCCAGGCAAACAATGCAGGGGACGCCGCGCCAAGCAGCACCAACGGTAGCAAAGCATAGCCAGCATCACGGGGGCTAAGCGACTGCTGCCAGCTCCATGCGAGACCTTTCGAGTGAGCGCAGGGGGTAAAAATCAGTAGCGCGACCCCAGCAAACCGGCCTAATGCAGGCACCGCCACCAGCCACCACAGCGGTGCTTGATAAGCCAACAGTGCCCACAGCAAAACGCCCTTCCAAGCCAGCAAAAACAGCAATGCCAGGATACCGAAACTGCCTATCTGAGCGTCCTTCATGATTTCCCAACGCCTCTCAAGGGGTTGGTTACTACCTAACGCGTCGGCAAGGTCCATTACACCATCGAGATGCAAACCACCAGAAAGCGCTACCCATAAACTAAGTAGTAACAACGCAGTGATGGGAACAGGCGACGCTATAAAACTTAATAGCAGCGCGCTTAACGCCAGCACGCTGCCAATTAATAAACCTACCAACGGATAGGCGCGGATTGCCCACCGACGGGTGGCAGGTGTCCATGGGCAGGCAACAGGAATCGGAATTCGGGTTAGAAATTGTAGCGCGAGCATCAGGCCGAACAGCGCATCTTTCATCGTTTCCACTCCATGGCACAGCCCGCAATGACTTCAAGCACTGAGTCAGCTTCCGCCGCTAACCAACGGTGCAGGCACTGGATAAACTCAACGTAGCGCCAAGTAGCCGGCTGATCAGGAATCAGCTCTTCGTTGAGATCGTTCGACACAATTACTAATGTCAGCCCCCGTGCTTGTGCATCACGTAGGCAGCGAGCCAGCAGCGCCAGGCCTTGCTCATCACTGAATTCTTCATTTGGCTCAGCGCCAAACAGCACTTGTCCTGCCCAGAGAGTTAAACAATCGAGCAGCACCGCGTGGTGATCGGGTACTTGGGCAATGGCTTGGTCAATCGCAAGTGGCGTCTCTAGCGTTACCCATTGGCCTTCCCGGCGTGCCTGATGGCGAGATACTCGGTCGGCCATTTCTGCGTCGTAAACACGGGCGGTGGCAATGTAATAGCAGTTGGCGTCACCCGCCGCACTGAGCACACGCTGCTCCGCTACTTGGCTTTTTCCAGAGCGAGCCCCCCCACTAACAAAGACAATCATGCAACACCTTTAGCAATCGGTTATTTGCCGACTCATCACGCAGTGCCAAGCGTAACCAACTGCCCTCAAGCCCCTTAAAACTATGGGTATGTCTCGCCAATAGTCCTTTATAAAGCATGCGTTCAAAAAGGTCTGCGCTGGTCACGCCGTGTTCACGCTGTAAAACACCAGGCCGCACAAGAAAAAAGCAGCTATGACTAGGCACCACCTCAAGCCCTAGCGTTTGCAACGCCTTGCCCATACGTGGCTGCTCACTGGCCAACCACTGCTGGGGGAGCCGTGAAAATTCACTATCCGCTAACAGCGGCGCCACCAGTTCGGCGGCAAGGTGGTTCACACTCCAGGGCGGCTGGTGGTGGCTCATGGTGGCTACTATGTTTTCCGAAGCCAGCACGTAGCCTAGGCGCAATCCAGGCAAGGTATAAAACTTAGTCATTGAGCGTAGCAGCACTAAATGACAGTAACGCTTAAGCAGCGGCGTCAACAACTCAACGTCTATCGATAGGTCGATAAACGCTTCATCAACCACCACCTGGGTACCGGTTGTCTGCGTATGCGCTAGTAGCGTCTCTACTGCGTCAATGGGTATCAGCGTGCCAGTCGGGTTATTCGGGCGGCACAGAAACACCACGTCGGCGCTTGCCGCTTTCTCTAGCAGGTCAGCCACCTCACAAGCAAAATGCGGCGCGGGCAACACGTGCTCGGTTGTTTCAAGGCGGTGGGCAGAACAGGCTCTGGCGTATTCACCAAAGCTGGGAGCCAGTAATAAGGCTCGGCCACCGGCATGCAGCGCCGCGGCAAGAAAAATGGCTTCCGCCCCACCATTGGTCAGCAGTACTTGTGCTGGCTGAACACCGTTGTGCGCCGCAATGGCCTGCCGGGCTGCAGCGTAGTCTGGCGAGGGGTAGCGGCTAAGCCCACCAAACCGCGCTACCAGCCAGCTTGCTACCCACTCGGGCGGCCCAAGCGGGTTAAGGTTAGCGCTCACATCGTCAACCATATGGTCGGCAGGTAATCCAAAACGCTTCAGCAGCGACGCAGCCTGGCCACCATGGCTTGGCCAATCAGCCGCCTCGTAAACAGTGGTTTGACGACTCATAACCATACGCCCCTCGCGCCTGCCGACCCCATTAATACGCCCGCTAATACACTCATCAACACGGCCATTAACAAGAAAAACAGCAGCCAAGCACCGTGCATCAATTTAATCGTGACGTTGATATGCGAAAACGTCAGTGTTTCCAGCGGGGAGCCAAGGGTTGCTCGATGGGAAACCGCGCCCTGATAAACATTGGTGCCGCCCAGTTGCACACCCAACAGATTCGCGACCATGGCTTCTTGCCACCCCGCCTTAGGGCTTGGGGGACGGGGCGCTTCGCGGCAGGTAGCCGTAATGGCTCGACGCCAATATAGCGCCGACGAGTGCCAGCTGATCAGCACCCCGGCAGCCCACAAACAGAGCGCGGTCAGCCTTGCGGGCAGCCAGTTAGCCATATCATCGAGCTTCGCCGAGGCATAACCGAAGTCGCTGTAACGTTTGTTTTGGTAGCCCACCATGGAGTCCAGCGTGTTGATTGCTTTATAAGCCAGCGCCAGCGGCGCACCGCCGATAAGAGCGAAGAAAAGCGGCGAGGTGATGCCGTCCACCGTATTTTCTGCAATGGTTTCCACCGCACCGCGGGTAATTTCCGCTTCATCCAGTTGCTCGGTATCACGCCCCACCACCATGGCAAGTGCATTTCGCGCCGATGCAAAATCACCGTTAGCCAGCGGCACGGCAATGGCGCGCCCCGCTTCAGCCAAGCCTTTTATGGCCAGCGTTGTCGCCAGCAGCCATAGCTCGGCAGCTAGCCCAAGCCAAGGATGCACCCAAGTCAGTACCACCAAACTCAGCCAAGCAAGGCTAAACGTGCCCAGCACAATGGTTGCAGTGAGTAAAAAGCCCAGGAGCCGACGGCGCTTATCACTTCCCTGGTTCCAGCGCTGCTCAAGTGCGCTGATGGCACGTCCTATTATTACCACGGGGTGCGGTAGCGAGCGGGGGTCGCCAACGACTAAATCAATGACAATCGCAATCGCTACTAAAACGACAGACGCTAACCCTAGCATGGTGAAGCCTGCTGCGATTTCGTCAGCGACCCCAACGTCGCCTGATAAACTGCTTGGCCAATCGCCCGCCCAATAGCAGTGCCAGAGCCTGCATAAGGTGTTGGATCGCCACGCTGCGTAGCGGCGATAGACAGGCTATCGGTTGATGTGCCGGTGGCGGGCGTTCCGCTGAATGGGTCGATAACGCCTACTTTTCTCAGCGCCTGAACTTTCGCTTCCGTTGCCGAGAGAGAGGCATTAACCAGCGCACCCTCAGTTAAATAAGCATCTAAAAAAAGAAACGTATTAATAGTGCCCACCTTTGGTGTGCTTCGCAGCTCTAAACGAGGGTCTGAATCGCTTGAAACGCTAATATCCACCGCGTTGCCAACGCCTGCCGTAACCACCGCGAGCACGCCATTGGGTGTTTCAGCCAACGGTACGCTGACGGCACAAACGCTGTGCAGACGCACTGCAGTCATCATCGCAACAGCGGATAGCGGTAGCCGCTGATTTGCCAGCCAACGTAGCAGGTCGTCTTTTGGGTGATGGCCGTCGTAGTCTTTATCGACGTGGAAATTTGCGAAGTGTTGGCGATGACCAAACCCGCCCCCCACAAGCGCGCTACTCAGGGTATACAGTGGCTCAGCAGCAGACACCACCAAGCAGTGTTCGCTTTGCGACCACATTAGCGGCTGGCTAAATGAAAGCGTATCAATCTCGCTCATGGGGCAGCATTATCACTAATGCCCGCATCAGCAAAGGTGGCCATTTCACTGAGCATCGCGGCGGCGGCTCGCAATAAAGGAAATGCCAACGCCGCGCCACTGCCTTCTCCCAGGCGCATTCCCAGGGCTAGCAGCGGCGACGCATCAAGCGCCTCAAGGGCCGTGGTATGGCCAGGCTCTTCAGAACGATGTCCAAAAATCAAATAACCGCGCACCGCCGGACATAAACGGCAGGCCGTCAGGGCAGCAACCGTAGCAATAAAGCCATCCACAATGGCCGGCAAGCGATTGGCCGCCGTGGCTAAATAAGCACCTGTCATGGCGGGGATCTCTAACCCGCCTAGCTTGCTTAACACCTCCATGGGGTCTTCGGCATTAGCTTGGCGTGCGCTTAGCGCCCGCTCGATCACCGCTACTTTATGAGCCTGCTGGTCGCTACTAATACCGGTGCCAGCGCCCACTAACTGGGCCACTGGTTTACCTGTCAGTGCCGCCAGCATGGCGCTGCTTGACGTGGTATTAGCAATGCCCATTTCACCAACAATAATGCATTTCGCGCCCGCCTGAACGGCTCCCTCAACCGCTTCGCAGCCTACCTGTAACGCAGCCAGCGCTTCGTCACGGCTCATGGCATCTTCAAGCACCATATTGGCGGTGCCCGCGCGCACTTTGGCATCAATCACGCCAGGCATTGCCAGCGGTGACGCAACACCAACATCCACAACCTCAACCTGGGCACCAATTTGTCTGGCAAAGACGTTGATCGCCGCCCCGCCATGGGCAAAGTTAGCCACCATTTGCGCCGTCACTTCTTGTGGAAAGGCCGAAACGCCCTCTTCAGCAACCCCGTGATCAGCAGCAAAGACAATGATCGCCGGTGGCGTGATGCTTGGCTGACATTCACCAGTGATCTCACTAAGCGTAACGGCCAATGCCTCTAACTGGCCGAGGCTGCCCGGCGGCTTAGTGAGCGTATCAATATAGCGAAGCGTTAATGCGCCAGTGTGGCTATCAAGTGGCGTGACTTGGTTAACGATGGGATGCATAGCAGCTCCAGGGCAGCAATCGAATTCATTTTGCGCCAGATGGTAGCAAAAGCGCGGCTGCTATACTTGCGCTTTAAGCTGCTTCAACACGCAACAACCCCTTCCGGGGATGGATTGCCCTGTTAGCTGTAATGTTCATAAAAGCATCATCATTTACGACGATAGTTGCTATTAACCAGGGGTAATAAAACTACAAATATGGTTTTTATTGCCGTAAAGTCTCTTATATCGACTCAAAAAGATGTAAAATAACTACAAACTTGACTCACCGTCTCTACCATGCAGAGGTCTCTATGCCGAGCTCAACACCCGCTACTTTAAATCCTACCGTTGCTGAGGTTACCCAACGCATTCGTGAGCGCTCTGCTGAGCGGCGTGCTCTCTATGAGCAACGCATGGCGGACCAGCATAAGCGTGGTGTGCACCGTGCAGAGCTATCCTGCGGTAACCTGGCCCACGGCTTTGCCGCGTGTAGCCCCCAAGAGAAAGACTCCCTGAAGCTAATGAACAGCGCCAACTTGGGGATCATTTCTTCTTACAACGATATGCTGTCGGCCCACCAGCCGTTTGAAACCTTTCCGGAAACCATCAAAGCCGCTGCTAGCGCCATGGGCTCAACCGCCCAGTTTGCCGGTGGTGTTCCTGCCATGTGTGATGGGGTTACCCAAGGGCAACCGGGCATGGAACTGTCGCTGTTTTCCCGCGACGTGATTGCGATGGCTGCTGCGGTTGGGCTTTCACACAACATGTTTGATGCTGCCCTTTATCTGGGCGTGTGCGACAAGATTATCCCTGGTCTGTTTATCGCAGCGGCACGCTTTGGTCACCTGCCTGCCATGTTCGTACCCGCCGGCCCAATGCCCAGCGGCCTACCGAACAAAGAGAAAGCGCGCATCCGTCAGCTATACGCAGAAGGCAAAGTGGGCCGCGAAGAGCTGCTGCAAGCGGAGTCTGACTCCTATCACAGCCCTGGCACCTGCACCTTCTACGGCACAGCCAACTCAAACCAGCTGATGATGGAAGTGATGGGTCTTCACCTGCCCGGCACCTCGTTTGTGAACCCAGGCACGGAAATGCGCGAAGCCTTGACCCGCTACGCGACCGAACAGGCTATTCGCAACACTGAACCTGGCGGCGACTACCGCCCTTTCTATAAGCAGATCGATGAACGCGCCATCGTCAACGCGGTGGTAGGTTTATTGGCATCTGGCGGTTCAACCAACCATACGATGCATTTGATTGCCATGGCCGCTGCGTCGGGTATTACGCTGAACTGGGACGACTTCACAGATCTCTCCGCCGTAACGCCCAGCCTGATGCAGGTATACCCTAACGGCCAAGCAGACATTAACCACTTCCAGGCGGCAGGCGGCATGAGTTACCTGTTCCGCGAACTGCTGGGTGCTGGCTTACTGCACGGCGATATCCCGACGGTGTTCGGCACCGACCTGACGGCCTACACACAAGAGCCCTTCCTGGAAAATGGCAAAGTGGTTTGGCGCGAAGGTCCAGAAAGCAGCTTAGATGAAAACGTTTTACGCCCAGTCGCTACCCCCTTCGCAGCGACTGGCGGCCTAACGGTAATGAAAGGCAACCTGGGACGCGGCGTGATCAAAGTATCCGCCGTTGCCGACGAACATCGTGTAGTAGAAGCACCGGTGAAAATCTTCGCCGACCAGAACGAAATGAAGGCTGCGTTTGAGTCTGGCGACTTAGATCGCGATGTCATCGTTGTGGTGCGCTTCCAGGGGCCAAAAGCCAATGGCATGCCGGAACTTCACAAACTGACGCCGTTCCTGGGCGTACTGCAGGACCGTGGTTTCAAAGTGGCACTGGTGACCGATGGGCGTATGTCCGGCGCGTCGGGTAAAGTGCCTGCTGCGATCCATATTAGTCCAGAAGCACTGGACGGCGGCCCGCTATCGAAACTGCGCGACGGCGACATTGTGCGCCTGGACGCCAACGCCGGTACGCTGGAAGCCAAAGTAGAGGCGGCTACCTGGGCAGATCGCGAACGCGTGGTGGCTAATCTGGACCACTATCACGTAGGCCTGGGCCGCGAACTGTTTAGCGGCTTCCGCCACTTAGCCATGCGTGGTGAAGAAGGCGCAGGCTCGTTGGGCGGCTTTGAAGCCGACGACCTTGCCCGCCAACAGGACCAGATTCTTCAAGAGGATGCCTGATGCGACCGGCATTAATTGGTGATATTGGTGGTACCAATGCACGCCTGGCGCTCGTCACGCCAGGTGAGGTGACGCCCCACGATATTATTAATCTTCCCTGTGCTGACTACCCTGGTGTTATCGACGCGATTCAGGACTACCTGGAGCGCGTGGGAGCCACCGGGGAAAATGCACCGGTGGAAGCCTGTCTGGCGTTTGCCTGCCCGGTTCACGCCGAGCGAGTCAAGATGACCAATAATCACTGGGATTTTATGAAAAGCGATGTTCAGCAAACGCTGAATCTGTCGCTATTCAAAGTGATTAACGACTTTACCGCCCAGGCGCTAGGCGTCCCCCATGTGGACACCGACAATTTGGTAGAAGTGCAAGCGGGTGTGGCTCAGTCTCACTCTACCCGCCTAGTGATAGGCCCCGGTACAGGCTTGGGTGTTGCTGGCGTTTTCCCCGGCCAGCATGCTTGGATACCTCTCCCCACTGAAGGCGGTCACGTCACGTTTGCCCCCACTGACAGCACCGAGCGTGCACTGCTGGATGTGTTTCTACAACATTACCAACGAGTCAGCGTGGAACGCATTTTATGCGGCCAGGGCCTACTGGAGCTGTATCAAGCCCATTGTGCGCTGAACGAGCAAGCGCCTAGCTACACGACGCCAGCAGAGGTTACCCAAGCCGCCAACCAGGGTGACCCTACCGCCACCGCCACCTTGTTGCGCTTTTTAAAAATCCTCGGCGATGTATGCGGCGACGCGACCCTAACAATGGGAGCCAGGGGCGGCGTTTATCTATGCGGCGGAATTTTACCGCGCCTGCTGGAGTGGCTAACCAAAACCGAGCTACGCGATAGCTTTGTGAACAAAGGCCGGATGGGCGCTTATAACGCCGATATTCCCGTGTGGATTGTTACTCACCCGTGGACAGGGCTGCTCGGAGCCGCCGAAGCGCTGCATAACGAAGAAGTCTTTTAACTTATTAGGAATATCCATGCCTGCTCACACTTTCGATGTGCCCTTTGTTCTCGGCATGATGCGCCTGCATGAAGCACCTGAGATGCACCAAGCGAATCACCTTGCCGACTGGATCGAAGCCCGCATCGAGCAGGGGTTGCACTGGTTCGACCATGCCGACATTTACGGGAACGGTGCGTGTGAGACACTGTTTGGCCAAGCGCTGCGCACCCGCCCTAACCTGGCCAAGCGGCTTCACGTTGTGACCAAAGCCAGCATTGCCAACGATAACCCAGCCCACGGCTCTGGCAAGGTGAAACACTACAACGCCAGCCCGGATTATCTAAGCCGCGCCATTGACAATGCACTTAACCGCCTTGGCGTCGAACGACTAGATCACTTTTTAATTCATCGCCCTGACTTATTAATGAACGCAGAAGCGACTGGCCGTACTCTTGATGACGCTATCAATGCAGGCAAAATTGGCGCTGCGGGCATTTCTAACCACTTGCCAAGTCAGTGGCGTAGACTGCAAAACGCCATGCATCACCCTTTACGAGCCAACCAAATCGAGCTTTCCATTAGCCATAACGCCCCCCTGTTTGATGGCAGCTTTGATGATCTTTGCGCCGACGGCCATGCGCCAATGGCCTGGTCACCGCTAGCGGGCGGCACACTAATGCAAGGCGATGTCGGCAACGTTCTTAACCGCGTAGCCCAAGAGCAAAACTACACCCCTAATGCGTTAGCGCTGGCTTGGTTGCGGTCATTGCCTAGCCGGCCGATTCCCGTAGTAGGCAGTGTAAAGCCTGAGCGTATTGCTGACATGCTCGACGGGCCAGAGACGCTTTCAAGAGAGACATGGTACGAGCTTTTAGAGGCCGCGCGAGGCTACTGCGTCGCGTAACCCCTTCATCAACATTAATAATATAATGATAAGGAATGACTTATGACGCCGGTGATTGCTTTCGGTGAAGCCTTGGTTGATATGCTGTCCAGCCGCTTAGGCGATGACACTGGCCAAGAAACCTTCACGCCTTACGCGGGTGGCGCGCCTGCTAACGTTGCGGTTGCCTGTGCCCGACTTAACGTACCCAGCCAGTTTTTAGGCATGGTGGGTGACGATACGTTTGGCCACTTCCTGATTCGTGAGCTGAAAAGCCATGGCGTGGATACTCAGGGCGTGGTGCTGACTAAAGAAGCACGCACTGCGCTGGCGTTTGTCTCCAGAGACAGTAGCGGCGAGCGCACATTTGATTTTTATCGCCCACCGGCAGCCGACCTGCTTTATCGCCTAGAGCATCTGCCACACGGCGTGTTTGAACAACCGGCGATTGTTCACTTGTGCAGCAACAGTTTGACTGACCCCGAGATTGCCGACACCACCTTAGCGATTGCCGCTATGGCGAAGCGCGCAGGCTGTTTAGTCAGCGTGGATGCCAACCTCCGCCACAACCTGTGGACCGAAGGGTCAGCCGACCTCTGGCTGGTAACTGAGCTATTGGATAACGCCGATCTCGTTAAAGTCTCACTAGATGAGCTTGATTATCTTCGTGGCGACCATTCACAGGAAGCGTGGCTATCTCAGCGACTAGCCGCCGGGGTAAAAGTGATTTTAATCACCGACGGCCCTAACAACGTGGCGTTGAAAGGCGTTGGCCTTGACCACACCATCACACCCCCTCCGGTGGCCGCTGTCGATACCACTGCTGGCGGTGATGCGTTTATTGGCGGCCTACTCGCTGAGCTTTCACGGCACGGCATTGATGATAACTGGCACCAAGACAGTGCCTTTCTAATCCGCGCAGTAGATATTGCCTGCCGCTGTGGCGCTCACGCAGTGACACGCCCAGGTGCCTACGCCGCACTGCCGACCCATAGCGATATTGAAGCGCTAAGAAATACGTAACGCCTGTAGTGAAAAGGGCGTGCAACAGCACGCCCTTAATCACGCATCCTACGTACACGCTAAATCCCACTAATGCGCTACCGCACCTTTACTCGATACCACACTGCCGCCAAGCAACTCAGCGCTGCCTTCCAAGACGCGCACATCAATCGAGCCTGTCGTTAGGCCTGTATAGCTAACCTGAGTAATCGCTCGCTGTTGCGTATCGCCGTTAACCAGGATCTCCAGCGAGCCATGATCACACCACCACTCTACCGTGATCGTTAAACCATCAACGCTGCCCGCTGCATGGTCACAGGCGAAATGGTCATCGAAAGCTGCTTGTCCGTTCACCCCATTACGCGTGTAGCGAAGTGCAACGTCCTCCTCTCCCGCTTCAAGAGTAAGTTGTTGATGATCTCCCTGCTGGAGCGACAACGCTACTCGGCTCCCAGCCGTTAAGGTCAGTTCAAGCAAACCACGGCTTACCGATGGCAAAGAGGTTAAAACGCTATATTGCCCAACACCCAGCATTGCCTGTGGCGAGATAGTATGCGGTACGGCTGTCAGCGCCTCATGGCACTCGCTGGCGATACGCTGGCAAAGCTGAATGCCGCTCGATGTCGCACGCAGGGTTAACTCTCTGGGCAGGCTCATCATTCCCCGCCAGCCAGCTTCAGGCGCATGATTGGCATACTGCCAATTATTCAGCCAAGCCACGGCTAAACGGCGCCCCGGAATATTCGACCAGCTCTGCACGGCGTAAAAATCACGCCCTTCGTCCATCATCATGACGTCATCTGGCGAGTGGTCGTTAGTAAAACGCTGCCCGTCAAACTCGCCCACAAAATATTGTGTGAACGAGCCAAAAGCATTATCTGGCGTAGCACCAATGCCTACGATTAATACCCAACGGCTAGTCGCCTGGCAATTTTCAGCGCCATCCACAGGTAGTTCGAACAAATCGGGGCATTCCCAGGGGTGTTGAGTATGCGCCCCATGGCCCTCGCCAAACGCACTGGCAAATTGCCAGTGCAATAGGTTTTCCGAGGTGTAAAAATGAATTCCCTGACCACAAGCCAGCGCCATTACCCAACGCTGGGTAGCGGCATGCCAGAACACTTTTGGGTCGCGAAAATCTTTAAACCCTGGTGCGGGCAGCAATGGGTTATTGGCGTATTGATGCCAAGTGCGCCCCTTGTCGCGGCTATAAGCCAAACACTGTGACTGCTCATAATTTTCAGGGTCATCGGAAAGCACTCGGTGACAGGTATAAAACGCCAGCAGCCCCGGCTGGCCGTCAAACAGCCCCGTCACATCATGCTCATCCACGATGGCACTACCTGAAAAACACGCGCCTTGGGCATCTGGCGCCAGCGCAATAGGCAAGTGTTCCCAATGGCAGAGATCGGTGCTCACTGCATGACCCCAGTGCATTGGCCCCCATACCGTGTCATGGGGATGGTATTGATAAAAGAGATGATACTCTCCTTCGAAATACACGAGCCCGTTGGGATCATTCATCCAGCCGGTAGGCGGCGTAAAATGCAGCGTTGGCCTGAGAGGAGTAAATTTGACGAGATTCAATGTTAAAAACCCTTACTTAATCGATTAAGTTGAGGCTAACACGCTTTTTTCTTCTCTGCCTTACGCCGTTAGATGGAGCGCACAAAAAAGCCCGAGCATGGCAATATGCTCGGGCAAATGACTTACCCACACGACCCGATATCAGTGAGGCAAGTAACGAGAGTGCTCGTGTCGATTTACATCGTATTCTTTAGTGGTGAAAACGCTCAGCGGCCTGACGGGCCAGCTCGCGAATGCCGTCCCAATCTTCTGCTTCAACCATGGCTTTCGGCGTTAGCCAAGAACCACCTACACACATAACATTGGGTAGTGAAAGGTAGGTTTCAGCGTTATCAACCGTGATACCGCCGGTTGGGCAAAAGCGTGCTTCGGGAATCGGCGCGCCAAAGGCTTTAATGGCTTTGGCACCACCGCTGGACTCAGCCGGGAAAAACTTGAAGCGGCGATAGCCGTACTGCCAGCCGGTCATCAATTCAGAGATCGTTGATACGCCGGGCAGCATCGGCACAGGGCTCTCTACGCCATAGCGATAAAGGGCCTCTGTCGCGCCCGGTGTCACTACAAAATCCGCACCTACCTGTTCAGCTTGGCGGTATTGCGCGGGCGTTAACACGGTACCTACACCGATGCTGGCTCCCGGCAGCGCTTCTTTCATGCGTTTAATTGCTTCCAGCGCGCAGTCAGTACGCAAGGTAATTTCAAGCACGCTTAAGCCACCTTCCACCAAGGCGCGGCCCAACGGTACCGCATCTTCAAGACGGTCAATGGTAATCACCGGAATGACCTCAGCTTTTAAGCAAATGCTATCAAGCTCGGCGGTGCGCGTTGAGGGTAGCTGTTTATCGATTGTCATCAGTGAGTCTCCAAGCAATTTTTACTGGCAAACGTTTTATTGGCGAAAGCCCAGGCGTTACGGCGCCCAATAGATCGCTAACGGGCAAGATAAAAACGCGCGAATCGGCAGCTTACGGACATCATCACCATTCATGGCGTTTGCCAATACGCTGCGCTTATCATCGCCAGTAATATGTAAAATATGTCGATGCGCCTGATGCAGGCGATCTGCCGAGAAAGTAATACGCGGCTGCGGCTGACTAGGCGTGCGTACCGCGACAAGCGGCTCATCGGTGGAAAGTGCTAAGCCAAGCTCCAGGCTGTCGGGGAATAGCGATGCCGTATGGCCATCGCCTCCCATTCCCAAAATCACAACGCTGGCGGGCCAAGGCAGAGATGCCGTGCGTTTAGCAACCTCTTCAACACCCTCTTCCGGCGTTGAGTCATCTGAGGTTAGCGGTACAAAGTTAGCCTTTGCGGCAGCCCCTTGAAGCAGATTTTCTCGCACCAACTTGGCATTGCTATCGCTACTTTGTTCATCCACCCAGCGCTCGTCGGCCAGGGTAATGTCAATGCGCTCCCAAGGTAGCGGTTTGGCTGCCAGGGATTTAAAAAATGGCACTGGTGTAGAACCCCCCGATACGACTAATAACGCGCGATCCTGGCGGCTTAAGTCTTCAGCTAATGCCTGAAAGACCGCTTCTGCTAACTGCTCCGCTAGCGCTTGACGTGCTTCGCTCATATCAATAATCCTCGTACCAACTGCGGCCATCTTGGGTAATCATGGCGATGGAGGCAACCGGCCCCCAAGAGCCTGCCGGGTAACGGCGCGGCGGTGTTTCGCGTGCTTTCCAACCGTCGATGAGCTGATCGCACCAGCGCCAGGCGTGCTCGACTTCATCACGACGTACGAACAAATACTGTTGTCCTTTCATGACTTCCAGCAGCAGGCGCTCGTAGGCATCGGGGATACGCGATTTGGGGAACGCGCTATTAAAATCCAGGTGCAGCGGGCCAGGCCGCAGACGCATACCTTTATCCAAACCGCTGTCTTTGGTGAGCACCTGAAGCGCGATACCTTCATCCGGCTGCAGGCGAATGATCAGCTTGTTAGACGCAATCCCCCGCTGGTCAGGGTCAAAAATATAGTGTGGCTGCTGGCGGAAGTGGATCACGATTTGGGATAGCTTTTCAGGCATGCGCTTACCGGTACGCAGGTAAAACGGCACCCCCGCCCAGCGCCAGTTAGAAACCTCGGTTTTCATTGCCACAAAGGTTTCGGTCTGGCTTTCAGTATTCGCCCCTTCTTCTTCCAGATAGCCAGGTACTGGCTGGCCGTCGTTGGTGCCCGCTGTATATTGGCCGCGCACCACGTCGCGCCCCAGCGCCTCACCGCTAAAAGGCTTAAGCGCTTTCAACACTTTTACTTTCTCATCACGAATGGCGTCAGCATCCAGATTGGAAGGCGGGTCCATGGCAATCAAACACAATAGCTGGAGCAGGTGGTTTTGCACCATATCGCGAAGCTGTCCGGCATCATCGAAGTAGCCCCAGCGCCCTTCAATACCGACCTTTTCTGCAACGGTAATTTCTACGTGAGAAATGTGGTTCTGGTTCCATTGCGTCCCAAAAAGCGGGTTAGCAAAGCGCAGCGCAATCAGGTTCTGTACCGTTTCTTTACCTAAATAGTGGTCAATACGGTAAATACGCGACTCAGGAAAAACGGCCCCAATAGCGTCGTTAACTTCTTCTGATGACACCAAATCGTAGCCAATGGGCTTCTCAACAATGACCCGCGTTTGCTCATCCAGGCTGCCACTCGCCTCAAGGTTGCGGCAAATATCGCCGTAGATCATTGCGGCAACAGATAGATAGACGACCATAGGTTGATCGGAGCCTTCGCGCCATTCACGTACCTGCTCAAACCCCTCGGCTTTTTTGAAATCCAGCTGCAAATAGTCAAGCCGGTTTAGAAAACGCTCAAGGCTCTCTTTATCCTGCTCATCTTTTTTCAGCCGCTTTTGCAGTGCGCCGCTGACTAACTGGCGAAATGCCGCGGTGTCATGCGCTTGACGCGCCAGCCCCATAATCCGCGTGCTTTTGGGCATTAAGCCCTCACGGTCAAGGTGATAAAGCGCAGGAAACAGCTTGCGCATCGCAAGATCGCCAAGCGCCCCAAACAGCGCTAAATCAATAGCGTGATTCTTATCGCCCAGCGGGGAATGTGACTGGCTCATCTCAGCTCCTATTTATAATTAGATGATCTAATGTAGTTAGATTACCTAAAATCTATCTGATACGGGGCATTATACGCAACATTTCATGTAATTTTACTACAAAAAAATAGCGTTGCCTCCCCATTTACGCCTTTTACTGTCATTTACTTCTTTCTCTGCAAAGTGCCGTCTCTGCGTAGCACCGATCCCGGCACCAACCGTTATAGCTCTTTATTGTTACCTTTTATTCCACTCTACGCCCCTTGGATACGCCATCGCTACGCCCTCTGAGGATGAGGTGACATTGCCTGGAATTGGCGACGCTGGCACTGACTAAAGCGCTGCTCATCAAAACGCTCGCAGCACTCTATGACAACAACAATGAGGTATTCACATTATGGCAACGTATCGTCCAATCATGATGCCACTGCTAGCCGCCACGCTGCCTGCCAGTGTCACCCTGCCCGCCTTTGCGTTTGAGGATGATCGCCTCACTATCTGGATGGGTGATAATAAAGGCCAGGAAGGCATTCGCGTGGTTGCCGAGCAGTTTCTTGAAGACACAGGAATCGAAGTTGAGGTGGTCTTCCCCGATAACCTTACTGACCGCTTTCAGCAAGCGGCGGGGAGTGGCCAGGGGCCGGACATCGTCATTTGGGCTCACGACCGCATGGGTGAGTGGGCACAAAGTGGTTTATTGAAACAAGTCGCCCCAAGTGACAGCTTCCGTGAGGCGTTTTACGACTTCACCTGGGAAGCTGCGCTGTGGAATGGTGAAACCTACGGCTACCCGATATCGGTAGAGTCACTGGGCCTCATTTACAACAAAACCCTGATAGAAACACCGCCAGAAAGTTTTGCCGAGCTGATGGAGCTTGACGAAACGCTCTCTCAAGTCGGCAAAAAGGCCATCTTATTTGATTACAGCGAGCCGTATTACGGCTGGGCCTTGCTAGCGGCCAACGGCGGCTACCCTTTCAAGCAGACCGACAGCGGCTATGACGTCAGCGATATAGGCGTTAACAACCAAGGTGCCCTACAAGGGGCAGAACTGTTGGTTGAGCTAATCGAAAGTGATGTGCTACCCCGCGGCACTGATTACAACTTGATGGATACCCGCTTTAACCAGGGCGAAGTAGCTACCATGATTAGCGGCCCATGGGCCTGGCCAAACCTAGAGCGTAGCGGAATTGACTACGGCGTCGCGCTGCTACCGAAAGTGGGTGATGAGCGTGCTAAACCCATGTTTGGTGTGATGACGGCAATGATTAACTCCGCCACACCCAATGATTTTCTCGCCGTAGAGTTTTTAGAAAACTATCTGCTTAGCGAAGAGGGCATGCACACATTTAACAGCGACGGCTCACTGGGGGCGGTAGCCCATATCGATTATCAGGCTAAACTTGCTGATAACCCCAACATTGCCGCGACGCTTGAAAATGCGGAAGTCGGTATGCCCATGCCGAACATTCCTGAAATGGGTGCTTTCTGGGCAGCCATGGAGCCCGCACTGCAAAACATCGGCAGTGGCCGCCAATCGCCCAAAGAAGCGCTGGATGCGGCTGCGCGGCGTATGCGCCAGTAAGCTTTTTCTGCCCTTCTGCCCGTTAGCCAATGCCACCGGGCAGCTTTCAGGATGTCACTATGTATACCACTAACGCCTCTCGTGGCCTTCCCCGCCACCGCTCTCGCCATCTCACCGAACGTTACTCCCGCTGGGCACTTCGCTGCGTTATTGCCACCTTGGTAATCGTGCTGTTATGGCTAGTACTGGCATTCCACCTTAACGGCCAGTGGATGTTTGCCTTACTCTTTTTATTGCTGGGTGCCTCGCTGGGGGTGGTGTTTACTAAACGTACGTTAATGAGCCACCGCTATATTTTTCCTGCCGTGGCGGGACTTGGCGTGTTTGTTATTTTCCCGCTGCTTTACACCATCGGCATTAGCTTTAGTAATTACAGCTCAAGCAACCTGCTATCGGAAGAGCGCGTTCGTGGCCAGCTAATGAGCCAAACCTATCAACAGGAAGGCAACGCGTTTGACCTAACGCTGTACCAGGAAGGTGAGCTTATCCGCTTATACCTGGAAAACAGTGAGGCAGACACGACCCAGCGTTTCGTTTCTTCACCGCTCAACTTCGCCAACCATGAAACCCGCCAAATAGGTATTCAGGCAGTAGACGCTTCGCCTGCCCAAGAACCACTGGGAATGCGCGCTATCATCCAGGCACGTGATTCTCTGCAAGGGCTTAGGCTGCTGACACCGGATGGCGCGGAGCTGCGTATGGCAGGGTTACGCCAGTTTGCCCCTATGGTAGATCGCTATGAAGCTCGTGAAGACGGCTCGCTTTATGATCGCCGCGATGACCGCATTATTACACCCGACCCCGCTATCGGATTTTTTGTCGCTGATAACGGCGAAAGAATCACGCCGGGATGGCCAGTCAATGTAGGGTTTACCAACTATACGAAGATATTCACCGATCCAGACATTCGCGGCCCGTTCATGCAAATTTTTGTGTGGACCTTTGTGTTTGCATCACTGACGGTGGTCTTTACCCTGGCCGTTGGCTTTGTGTTGGCGTCATTGCTGCAGTGGGACCAACTTAAGGGCAAAGCCGTTTATCGCACGCTGTTAATTCTGCCCTACGCCGTGCCCGCCTTTATCTCCATCCTGATTTTTAAAGGCATGTTTAACCAACACTTCGGTGAAGTAAACATGATTCTGGACACGCTGTTTGGTGTTCGGCCGGAGTGGTTTACCGACCCGTGGCTAGCGCGTTCCATGCTACTGATTGTCAATACGTGGTTGGGCTACCCCTATATGTTGCTGCTGTGCATGGGGCTAATCCAGGCAATTCCTCAAGATCTTTACGAAGCCTCAGCGGTAGATGGTGGCGGCCCAATTACTAACCTGTTCAAGATTCCCCTGCCGCTGATCATTAAACCGCTAACACCACTGTTAATTGCCGCCTTTGCATTTAACTTCAATAACTTTGTGCTAATTGCGCTATTAACCGGCGGCAACCCTGACATTTTGGGCGCCAGCACCCCAGCAGGCACCACCGATCTATTGGTCAGCTACCCCTACCGCATTGCCTTCCAGGATGCCGGACAGAACTTTGGGCTGGCAGCCGCCATCGCAACGCTCATTTTCCTCTTGGTTGCGGGTATGTCGTTGCTTAATTTGCGCCTTTCCAAGGTTAAGGTTTAGGAGGTTACTCATGGCCATGGTTCAACCCCGTTCTGTGGGCGCGCGCCGCTTGGGCGCACACCTTGCACTGATCTGCTTTGTTTCGCTGATTGTCTTCCCGCTGTTGTTGGTGATTTCAATCTCATTTCGCGAGGGTAACTTTGCCTCTGGCAGCTTAATTCCCAAGAATTTCTCGTTGGAACACTGGTCACTAGCACTGGGAATTCCCTGGGAACGCCCGGATGGCAGCATTGTTCAACCGCCCTTTCCCGTGCTGTTGTGGCTTTGGAACTCGATAAAAGTGGCGGTAGTTTCTTCGGTGCTGATTCTAATGTTAGCGACGACGAGCGCTTACGCCTTCGCACGCATGCGCTTTAAAGGCAAAGAACCGCTTTTGAAAGGCATGCTGATTTTCCAGATGTTCCCAGCCGTACTGTCACTCGTGGCGCTCTACGCCCTGTTTGATCGACTGGGGCAGTTTGTTGGCTGGTTAGGCATCAACACCCACGGCGCGCTGATCGTGGCATCACTGGGCGCGGTCGCGCTGCATATCTGGACCATTAAAGGCTACTTTGAGTCGATTGATGGCTCGCTGGAAGAAGCGGCTATGGTCGACGGCGCCAGCACCTGGCAGGCGTTCCGCTACATTCTGCTGCCGCTGTCGATTCCCATTTTGATGGTGGTTTTCATTCTGGCTTTTGTGATGAGTATCATGGAATACCCCATGGCCTCAGTACTGCTGGTGGATGAGCACAAACTCACTCTAGCGGTAGGTGCCCAACAATACCTTGCCGACCACAACCAACGCTGGGGCAACTTTGCCGCCGCCGCCGTGCTTTCCGGCCTGCCCATTACCGTTGCGTTCTTGATCTGCCAACGCTGGATTATTGGCGGGTTAACCGCAGGGGGCGTCAAAGGTTAGTCCTAATTGGCACACTAATTCCTCGCTTGAGCAACTTGCTCCTTACCGGCCCTATTGATAGGGCCGGTTTTTTTTCATTACTTCCTTCACTACTTGGGTGTTTTTTTAGGGAAATTTTACGGACTTTTTGTGGTTGCCATGGTGTTATATCGCGATAAACATTAGGGCAATTTAAGAGCGGATCTATGACCATCTTTCCCAGCGGAATTTACTATCGAGACGCTTACCGCAATTGGGCACAAATCTTTAAAATCATGGCAGTATTATGGTTAGTGCTTGCCATGTTTATGGCACTGCCTTGGATTGTTCTCGTTATTGAAAAAGATCCTGACGCTCCTGCGTTCGGAATGTCGCTTCTCATTATTCTCAGTGCCACGCTTATTACTTGGTTGCTAACCCGCCGAGTATCACTGGAGCTGAAGCCCTGGCAAATGTTTATATTGACGGCGGGCAGTTGGACCAGCATTAGCTGTTTTGCCAGCCTTCCGCTTATTTTAGGTGCGCCCCAACTCAGCGTCACTAATGCAGTCTTTGAGTCGGTCTCCGCGATTACCACCACCGGGTCAACCATATTATCTGGGATCGAAGATTTATCCGACGGCCTAAAGCTGTGGCGAGGCTTAATGCAGTGGATGGGCGGGATCGGCATTATCGTCATGGGCATCGCCATTCTTCCGTTTCTTAAAGTAGGCGGCATGCGGCTATTCCACACCGAATCATCGGATTGGTCCGATAAAGTAATGCCCCGCACGGGCGGCATTGCTAAAGCGACGCTAAGTATCTATGTGGGGCTGACACTACTGGCCATGCTGAGCTACTGGGTCGGTGGAATGCTGCCACTAGATGCAGTGGTTCACGGAATGACATCACTGGCGACCGGTGGCTTTGCTAACTCTGACGCCTCGTTTGGTGCCTACGCTGAGCAGCCGTGGCTGCTATGGATGGGTAGCTTTTTCATGCTCAGTGGAGCACTTCCCTTTGTCTTGTATATTCGCTTTATTCGCACTTCTCGCAGCGCACTGTGGAAAGACCAACAGGTCCGTGGTTTGTTAAAACTGCTGCTAACAGCGATCTTGATTCTCAGCGCGTGGCGTTTTTACCAAGGCGATGACTGGTTTGTCTCGCTCACTCATGTCACGTTTAACGTCATTTCAGTCGTGACCACTACGGGCTATGCATCCGACGACTATACCCTATGGGGTTCATTACCCATTGCAGCGTTTTTCTATCTTACGTTTATGGGTGGCTGTAGCGGCTCTACCAGCGGTGGGATGAAAATTTTCCGGTTCCAAATCGCTATGCTGATGTTGCGTAATCAGTTGCGCTATCTGATTCACGCCAATGGTGTTTTCACAACGCGCTATAATCACCAGCCAGTGACCAGCGATATTTCCCGCAGCGTAGTGGCCTTCTCTTTCTTCTTCTTTATTACGATTGCAGTGCTTGCATTGGGCCTTTCAGCATTAGGTTTGGACTTAGTCACTGCCCTTTCCGGAGCGGCCACTGCGGTAGCGAATGTAGGGCCTGGTCTCGGTGATACCATTGATCCGGCAGGTAACTTTGCAACACTACCCGATGCCGCTAAATGGCTATTGTGCATCGGTATGTTAATGGGTCGCCTGGAAATTTTAACGGTCGTGGTACTGCTCACGCCGATGTTCTGGCGACGCTAACCTTGTTAGAGCGGCGCTACGTTCCAGGGCGCAGTGCGGCTTCTACCAATAATCGATACCCGACGCCTGCTTCTGTTTGAAGCAGGGTGGGGGTTTGTGGGTCATCCCCCAGTTTCTGCCTTAACCGGCTGATCACGATGCGCAGATAGTGCGTATCATCAACATGCGTTGGCCCCCAAATTTCTTTTAACAACTGAGTCTGTGTAACGACTCGCCCGGCGTAGCGGCACAGGCGCGCTAACACAGCGAACTCTTTTCGCGTTAAATG
This sequence comes from Halomonas bluephagenesis, assembly GCF_054790765.1. Taxonomy (NCBI): domain Bacteria; kingdom Pseudomonadati; phylum Pseudomonadota; class Gammaproteobacteria; order Oceanospirillales; family Halomonadaceae; genus Halomonas; species Halomonas bluephagenesis. The sequence goes on along the minus strand of NZ_CP133631.1, from coordinate 3,593,753 downwards.
CACATCTTCTTGTTGTAGTGTGACACGCCTTAGTTCCAGATCAATCACTAACCCCTGACTGACATAGTAGCTTGATGTTTGCTCTCCCCTAGCTTTCTGGGCCAAGCGCAATACCGCCCTTATACGCGCTAGTAACTCTTGAATGCCAAAGGGCTTAGTAACGTAATCGTTGGCACCGTTATCCAACGAAAAGACTTTCTCTTCTTCCCGATCACGAACAGATACCACAATGACCGGCACGGTACTGTGTTCACGTATCCCCTGCAGTACTTCGTGGCCGTCCATATCAGGCAAGCCTAAATCGAGCAGCACGACGTCAGGGGCTTGGGTATACACCATGGCTAACGCTTGCTCGCCATTCTCTGCTTCCAATACTCCGTAGCCCTGAGAAGCTAAACTGATACGCAGAAAACGTCGAATCTGCTGCTCATCATCAACAATTAGAATGCGACCGCTGCCTTCACTCTTCATCACCCCTCCTGATATCTGCACCTAACAGTGGCAGCGTTATAATAATCGCGGTACCTCGTCCTCTTTCGCCGGTTTCAGCCATAATAGTGCCGCCATGGGCACCAATCATGCCACGACATATGGCTAAACCAAGGCCGCTGCCGTGGGCACTTCTATCACCGTCGCCACCACTGTAAAACATATCGAATACCTGCTCGCGCAACTCTGGAGAAATGCCCGGGCCTTGATCTTCAACAGTAATCACCAGCGTTGCGGGATCACCTTCGTTAAGGTGCGCCTTTATGCTCAATTCTCCGCCTGGTGGTGAAAAACGTTGGGCGTTATCCAAGACATTCACCAACGCTTGTTCTACCAGCGCAGGGTGGACATAAAGTAGCGGTAACGAAGGAGGCCAAGACTTGCGGACAACGACATGCTTAAGTGACTGACCCAAGCGCTTGAGCGCTGAGTTAATAACGTCGTCAAACGCTACCCAGTCTCGCTCAATTTTTAACGTGCCGTGCCCTAGTCGGGTCATATCCAACAAGTTTTGTATGTATCGATTAAGGCGCTCGCTTTCAGACAGGATGCCATCAAGCAGCTCACGCTGGTCGCTATCGCTTAGCTGCGGTTTGAGCTCGATCAGCGAACTGGCTGAGCCAATAATAGAGGAAAGTGGTGTACGTAGATCATGAGACACCGATGAGAGTAACGCAGAACGCAGACGTTCGTTCTCCTCGGAGACACGGGTTGTGTTCAGCTCTGCCACTAGCCGAGTGCGCTCTAGCGCCATACTAAGCTGACGCACCAGCGTATCCATTAACGACTCTCGTTCGTAGGTGAGCGCCTTTTGGCTTTCCGATAGTTTAAGCGCCAGCATCCCTACTTTTTCTCCCTGCACTGCCAGGGGTATTAAGCGCCAAGCCTGTTGACTCAGGGTGTCTGTGCCTTGACCACTGGGCTTTTGATGCTGCCAACTCCACACCGCAGCTTGCTTAGCGGCCATGTCTAAGCGCACCGAATCCGGCAGCGCATGAACAACCCGCACTTCATTCGCGCTTTCGGCGCTTTCAATAAATACCGTGGGCACCGCAAAGCACTGCACCAATGTATCAACGCCAATTTTTGCTGCACTGGCGCTGTCTGTCGCGGTTGATAGCTGTTCGGCATAACGCAACAAAAGCTGAGTCTGATCGCGGCTAGCACGCAGTGCAATTAAACGCCGACGTCCCCTGCCTGCAAGCTGCCCAACCACCACGGCAACGAGCAAGAAAAATCCTGCCGTTAGCAACTGCCCACGCTCCACCATGGCAAAGGTGAGACGCGGCTCGGGAAAGAAGAAGTTAAATGCTAAAAAGCTCGCGATGGCGCTGAACATTGCCATCGCGGTACCCGCCCATACCGCACTGAACAGTACGGCCACTAAAAACACTAATGATAAGTTAGCTAGCTCAAGCCAGGGCTCCAGCATGACAGCCACCCCTAGGGATGCCATAACCGCCAAGCTAGCGGCCAGTAACTGGGGAGGATGCAGCTTCCAACCATGTTGCCATTGATTGGCGCGTTGTTTCAAAGCCCCTTTAGCCACTACAACAATATCGAATGCCTCGGCATGCGCCATCAAGCGTTGGGCCAATGGCCGTGACCATTTCCACCAGCGACGCTTCGCTTCGCGACCCACCACAATAGTGGTCGCATTAATTGAACGTGCATAGTTGAGAATCTCACTTAGCTGGCTATGCCCCTGTAAACGTATTGAATCGCCACCCAGCCGAGCGACCAGGCTGAAGACTTGTTCAACGGCCAGTTGCTGCTGTGGAGAAACAATTCCTTTATCAACATAAACCGCTCGCCATACCGCTAAGCGCCGCTCTGCCATCCGATGAGCCGCGCGAACCAGCGATACGTCGTCTTCACTTCCATTAATGACCACCAACAGATGCGGTCTCACCGGCCAGGGGCCTGCCCTGCCGCCAGCATCCATTGCCACCTTCACATCGGCATCTACGCGCTCGGCCATAGTTTGAATCGCCAGCTCACGCAGCGCGTTGAGATTGGATTCATTAAAGTAGCCTTCCATGGCGGCACGGGCTTGCTCGGGTATATAGACTTTGCCGCGCCTTAAGCGCTCAAGGAGCTCGTCAGGCGTTAAGTCAACAAGCGATACATCTCGGGCGCGCTCTAACAGCGCATCGGGCACCGTTTCACGCATGCGAATCCCAGTAATCCGCGCGACATCATCATTCAAACTTTCGAGATGCTGGACGTTAACGGTTGTCCACACGTCAATACCTGCATCTAGCAGCTCTTCAATATCCTGGTAACGACGCGGGTGCCGACTGCCGGGGATATTACGGTGGGCAAGTTCGTCCACCAGCAAAATAGTGGGGCGCCGCGCCAGGGCCGCGTCAATATCAAATTCATAGAAGGTTCGGCCATGGTGCTTTAAAGGCGCTAACGGAAGCCGTGCCACCCCATCACACAAGGCTTCGGTATCAGCGCGTCCGTGTGACTCCACCACGCCAATTACAATATCGTCACCTTCCTCTGCCCGTTCACGGGCGGTGCGAAGCATGGTGTATGTTTTACCGACACCGGGCGCGGCTCCCAGAAATACACGCAAACAGCCGCGCGCCTCTCGGCGCGCGGCTTTTAGCAATGTATTGGGATCGGGTCGCTGATCCGCTGAATACATTGGTTTACTCCATGGTGTCTGAAGCCGTCGGGGTGACGGGTGCTGGGGTTAATGGCGCTGCGGTGGTTGATGATACTGGAAAACGATCATCCAAACTGACATTCAGCCGCAACACATTCACCACCGGTGAGCCCAGCCAGCCTGTGTTTTCAAGTGCTTGATCAATTAGCGCCGTCACAGTAGCTTCGTCGATGCCGCGTGCTTGCGCTACTCTGGCAACCTGTAGCTCAGCCGCCTCTAGTGAGATATGCGGGTCGATACCTGACCCAGACGCGGTAATCAGATCAACTGGAATTTGATCGACACTTACGTTTTCACGTTGAGCAATGGCATTTGCATCTGCCTGGGCACGCTCGCGCAGCGATACGTTGCTCGGCGCCAAGTTAGATCCTGAGACATCACCTGCGTCATTGCCCGCCGCTGATGGGCGGCCAATAAAATACTCATCGCTGACAAACGTTTGGGACACCAGGCTTGACCCGACCACCCGACCTGAGACGTCTCGAACTAAACTACCTTGCGCCTGCTCGGGGAATAACCAGCCGCCCAGTGTTGTGGTAACCAACGGGTAAATCAGCCCCAGCAGAACTGCCATTACCACCATAAAGCGAAGTGCATTGCCCCAGGAAGCCTTTGCCTGCAGCACATCGTCATTCGCAGCGATCTGGCGTTTCATATCTACATTCATCACGTTTCTCCTAGATAAATAACGCAATCAGCATGTCGAGAAGCTTGATGGCGGGGAATGGCAGTAGCAGCCCACCCAGGCCATAAATCAGCAGATTTCGACGCAACAACTCCGTCGCCGATGCCGCCTTCACAGACACACCGCGCAAGGCAAAGGGAATCAATGCCGGAATGATTAACGCGTTGAATAGCACCGCTGCTAGCACCGCCGTGGTCGGCGAGTGCAAATTCATAACGTCGAGCACGCCAAGCGCAGGGAAGCTGGCGGCAAACAGCGCTGGCAAAATAACAAAGTATTTAGCCACATCATTCGCCAGCGAGAAAGTCGTCAGCGCGCCACGGGTAACCAGCAACTGCTTGCCAATTTCCACCGCACTAATCAGCTTGCCGGGGTCAGAGTCCAGATCCACCATATTGGCCGCTTCACGGGCTGCCTGGGTGCCTGAGTTCATTGCCAACCCTAGATCAGCTTGAGCAAGAGCGGGAGCATCGTTAGTACCGTCACCCACCATGGCAACCAAGCGACCACTGGCCTGCTCTTCGCGAATCAACGCTAGCTTGCGCTCTGGCGTGGCTTCAGCAATGTAGTCGTCCACGCCTGCCGTCGCGGCAATAGCCGACGCCGTAATCGGGTTGTCACCCGTGATCATTACGGTTTTGATACCCATGGCACGCAGTTCAGCAAACTTCTCCGCGATACCGCTTTTAATCACATCAGACAGCGCCACCACGCCCAAAATCTGTTTGCCTTCTGCCACCGCAATGGGGGTTGCGCCATCCCGTGAGATACGTGCAATGACCTGCTCGTAATCGCTGGGTATGTCACCGCCCTGGGCTTTTACCCATTCAGCGATAGCATTCGGTGCCCCCTTGCGCAGCTTTTTACCACTGGTCAGGTCAACGCCTGACAGACGTGTTTCAGCACTGAACGCTTCAAAAGTTGCACCATCGGCTTCTTTACTAAGCTGGACATCGACGCCTTGTTCAGTGGCTAGCTCAACAATTGAGCGCCCTTCCGGCGTAGGGTCTTCCAGTGACGTTAAAAACGCCACGTCACGGACTCGCTGGCGCGGAACCTGTTGGCAAGGAGCAAACTCCGTCGCACGGCGATCGCCAAGCGTTATCGTGCCGGTTTTGTCCAGTAGCAAGGTGTCGATGCTGCCAGCAATCTCGACGGCTTTACCTGATTTAGCCACCAAGTTAGCCCGCATAGCGCGCTCCATACCCGCAATACCGATAGCAGGCAAGAGGCCGCCAATAGTGGTGGGAATTAAACAGACCAGCAATGCCACAAGCATAACCGTGGAGGTTTCAACGCCCACGAAAGCCGCCATGGGTACCAACGTGACGACCACGATCAAAAACACCAGCGTTAGCATGGCCAAGAGTACCGATAGCGCCAGCTCGGAAGGTGTCTTCTGACGGTTGGCGCCTTCTACCAAGGCAATCATGCGATCTAACAACGATTCGCCAGGGTTAGCGCTGACTTCAATAATCAGATGATCCGACAGTACTTTGGTCCCGGCACTGACACCGCTGTTATCAGTGCCCGCTTCACGCAGTACGGGCGCAGATTCACCGGTGACAGCCGACTCATTGATCGAGGCAGCTCCTTCAACGATATCGCCATCGGCGGGAATCAGCTGCCCCGCCACAACCTTCACACGATCGCCTTTGCGGAGGGAGTCGGCCGTTACATTGCTAGTCGTACCATCAGCGTTCAGCTTAACCGCCTTCAGCTCTCCCTTGGTTTTACGCAGCGCCCCAGCGTGGGCTTTACCACGTGACTCTGCCAGCGACTCGGCACCCGTGGCGAACAGAACGGTGGCCAGCAACAACAACGCTATGGCCAATGCAAAGCCGCCGTTTTCTCCCTGGGCAAAAGCCATGGGCGTCAGCCCAAAGCACACGACGGTACCAATGGCGACCACGGCCATCACCGGGTTTCGCGCAAGTTGTTGAGGCGCAAGTCCTTTCACAGCCCCAGCGACGACCTGGCCAACGGGTAGCGGACGACGCGGCTGTTTAGCAAGCTCAGTATGTGACATCTCGTTTCTCCTAGAAGCCTTGCGTCACGGCTTCAGCAATCGGGCCAAGCACTAACGCCGGTAAGAAGCCCAGCAGGTTAACAATCACAATTACACCGGCGGTCAATCCCATAAATGCCGGGCTATCCATCGGCAAGGTGCCGCGTCCTGCGGGTGCAGTGCGCTTCGCTGCCAACCATCCGGCCACCGCTAATGGCACCAGCATGGGCAGGAATCGGCCGACCATCAGTGCAATAACACAGGCGAGATTCCACCAGGGCGTATCATCGCCAAGCCCTTCAAAACCAGAGCCGTTATTGGCAAATGCAGAGGTAAATTCGTAAAGCACTTGGGATAGGCCGTGGAAACCAGGGTTTGAGGTTCCAGCAGCGTTAGGCATCGCTACGGTAAGTGCAGAAAGACCAAGAATGACTAACGGCTGCGCCAGGATTGCTAGCGAGATCCAGCGCATTTCACGGGTTTCTAGCGGCTTACCAAACAGTTCTGGCGCTCGACCGACCATCAATGAGCCAACAAAAGCCGCCAACATCAGATAGAGAAAGAAACCGATAAGCCCAACACCTACGCCGCCAAAGGTGACGTTCACAAACATATCCATCAACACCATCATGCCGCCCATGGGATTGAAGCTGTCGTGCATGGCGTTAACTGAGCCGTTCGATGTTTGTGTCGTCCAACTGCCCCACAAAGCGGAAAGATCGGTGCCAAAACGCAGTTCTTTGCCTTCCAGATTAGCGCCGGGTTGAGAAAGCTCGACAAGAGCAGCATTCGGCATCCGTTCCGAAGAAACCACCACAGAGGTGGAAATCAGCGAAAACGTCAGCATCACAGCACCAATACCCATCATTAATCGGCGTCGGCCACTAATAAGTGCAATGGCAATCAGTAATGCGAAGGGAATGATCGTCAAGGAAGCAGTTTCAATCACATTGGCCAACGGCGTTGGGTTTTCAAGCGGAACGCTAGAATTTGGCCCATCCCAGCCACCACCATTGGTTCCCAGCTGCTTGATCGCGACCATGGACGCAACCGGCCCTAAGGGTATCGACTGCACCTCTTCCACTTGCGAATCCAGCATTTCCACCTGATGCGCCGCTTGGTAGCTAGAAGGCACTCCTTGGGACGTCAGCAACAACGCCACCACTGCTGCCAGCGGCAACATGACGCGCACTACCGTGCGGGTCAGGTCATGATAATAATTGCCAACTCCTTTTAACGTTCCTGCTGGCGGAGCCACTAGTAAGGTACGTGCTATGGCGACCAGTACGGCAAGCCCCGTGGCAGGGGTTAAAAACTGCAGCGTTACAATGGCAAAGGTTTGGCTTAGGTGGGAAAGCTGCGCCTGGCCTGAGTAGTGCTGCTGGTTGGTATTGGTGGCAAACGATACCGCCGTATGGAGCGCTGTATCCCACTTCATGCCGGGTATGCCATCAGGGTTCAGGGGCAGCAAGCCCTGACACATAAACACCAACCATGCCAGTAGTATCAAGCCTACATGCAGCTTCAGAATGGCGAGTGCATAGACTTGCCACGTCATCACGCTTTGACTGTTAACGCCTGCTAATCGATAAATAGGCGTCTCTATCACTCTGAATAGCGTGTCGATTCGACTGGGCTGAGTACTTAGCGCGCGGGCAATGTATATCCCTAGTGGCACACCAAGTAATGCCACGATGGCATAAATGGCGATCATGTCGTTCATGGCAATCTCCTAAAAACGCTCGGGGCAAACTAGCGCGTAAAACAAGTACGCCGCAGTGCCGGTCGCGATTATCAACAGTGCAATATTCATCGATGTGCCTCCTTTGATTGGCACCTTGAGCTTAGAGATTGCCTGCGTAAAAAATCGATGGCGTTTAAGGCGTTAGCCGTCAAAAAGGTGTAAAAAAATGAGCTTTTGGCTCATTAATAGCGTTTCCTACCACTGCTTCACTCGACAGCTTCCCTATAGATAGGTGACTATCTTTGGTGACATGTCGCCAGAGTGATCTAATCACCGATGAAGATTATTATTTTGGGTGCCGGCCAAGTCGGTGCCACCCTGGCAGAGCACCTTGCCCGCGAAGAAAATGACATCACCGTTGTCGATACCGATGGTGCGAAACTGCGCGAACTGCACACCAAACTGGATATTCGCACCGTGACGGGCGCCGCTTCGTATCCCATTGTGCTACGTCAGGCGGGCTGCGAAGACGCCGATATGTTGATTGCGGTAACCAATACCGACGAAGTCAATATGATCGCCTGTCAAGTGGCGCATACGCTGTTTCGTACCCCTACCAAAATTGCCCGCGTACGCTCAACCGCCTACCTCACCCGTAAAGGCTTATTTGCCAACGAAGCAATTCCGATTGATGTATTGATTAGCCCCGAACAGGTGGTCACAGATCATGTGCGTCGCCTGATTGAGCATCCCGGCGCACTGCAGGTGTTGGAGTTTGCCGGTGGCGTGGTACAGCTGGTGGCGGTAAAAGCATTTTACGGTGGCCCACTGGTTGGACAGGATTTAGCCTTTTTAGCCAAGCACATGCCCAATGTGGAAACACGCGTGGCGGCGATTTCCCGCCGCAACCGGCCGATTATTCCCCGTGGCGATACGGTGATTGAAGCTGATGACGAGGTGTTTTTCCTGGCGGCACGGCGCGATATCCGCGCGGTAATGAGCGAGCTACGCCGCGTTGAACGGGATTTTCGCCGGGTGGTCATTGCCGGTGGTGGCAATATCGGTGAACGCTTGGCCGAGCACCTCGAGCACAGCCATCAAGTTAAAATTATCGAGCACAGTTTAGAGCGCTGTACCGCGCTTTCCGAGCGGCTTGACCGCACAGTAGTGCTCCACGGCAGCGCCACCAGTAAGCGGCTGCTGGAAGAAGAGAACATTGAAGACTGCGATATCTTTTGTGCTCTGACCAACGACGACGAGGTGAATATTATGTCGTCGCTGCTGGCCAAACGCCTGGGAGCCAAGAAAGTACTAACGCTGATTAACAACGCTGCCTACGTGGACTTGGTTCAGGGGGGCGAAATCGATATCGCCATTTCACCCCAGCAAGCGACCATCGGTAGCCTGCTTACTCACGTCCGCCGGGGCGATATCGTCAATGTACACTCGCTACGCCGTGGCGCTGCAAAAGCCATTGAGGCTATCGCCCACGGCGACAAGCAGTCTTCCAAGGTCGTGGGACGCACCATTGCAGAGATCAACCTGCCTGAAGGCACCACCATCGGTGCCATTGTGCGGGGAAAAGAGGTCATCATTGGTCATGGGGATGTGATGGTCGAAAGCGGCGACCACGTCATTCTGTTTGTGATCGACAAGCGGCGCATTCGTGACGTGGAGCGGCTATTCCAAGTCGGTTTAACGTTCTTTTAAGCCACTCGGAACTAGCCTTTGATATCGTTACCGTCGTTAATAACGCTATGCGTTAAATCTCCACCGCGCGGCCAATAAACTCAATGGGGCCCGTCGGTAAACCGGTGGGCGAACCGGTGTCATCTTCTAGCGTGAGTTCAAAGAGTTGGTTATCTTCAAGCGGCGGTAACTGGTCTAAACGCAAACGCAGCGGTTGCCCTGGCTCTACTAGGCCAAGTGAAACCGGCGCTTGCCAGTCATCCGCCTTGGTCCAGAACTCCAGTGCTTTTCCTTCGGGCACTTCAAAAGTGCCCAACGGGATCAGTTGAATTTCCTGGCGGTTGGCGGCCTGCACGACCCACCCTGCTGATTGAGTTTGCGGCGCTAACAGCACCACCATATATTCCGGCGTTGTTGGTGCGCTAGTGACATTGGTCAACATCACCCCCATCGTCACCGCAGCAGCCAAACCAAGGCCGGTGGCGGCGCGCCAAAATGGCAGGCTATGCACCAAGCGTCGAGACGTTGGTACCGACCTGGGAACGCGCGCCGGTCTTTTCGATGCAGTTTGCATGCTGCGCTCTATGCGCGGCCATAAATAATCTGATGGGGTAACAGGATCAACGATCGCGGTGTAGGGGAAAAACTGCTCTTCCCAGGCAGCCACGATGGCTTGTAATTTGGAATCATTGGCTAAACGTGCTTCAAAGGCTTCTCGCTCAGCGATGGGTAACACCCCCAACACGTACTCCCCTGCAAGCGTATGAAGGTCATCGTTTTCGTTTGAACGTGTCATGACATACACTCCCGCAGGCGAAGCAAGCTTCGCTTAATCCAGGCTTTGACAGTGCCTAGCGGCGCGCCAGTGTGTGCAGAAATTTCGGCATGACTTAACCCATCCACGTAAGCATGTAACACACAGTTTCGACGCTCGGTTTCCAACTGCTGCAAGCACTCATCCATCTGCTGGCCAGTCTGCCAGTCAAAGGCCTCCGCCGTCGTCGATAATGACTGTTGGTAGGTGTCATCATCGGCTAGCTCGCCTGGGTCGTTGATATCCACCCTGATTTCTCGGCCGCGCTGGCGAATAGCATTTAATGCTAAGTGGCGGGCAATACTGAATATCCAGGTGCGGGCAGAGCCCCGCTCAGGGTCGAAACTATCGGCACGTTGCCAGATGTTCAGACAAGCATCGTGAACAATGTCTTCAGCCATACCGCGGTCTTTCACGATACGCATGACAACGCCAAGCAGTCGGGCACCCTCTTGACGATAAAGCTGCTTTAGCGCCGTTTGCTCACCGCGTGCGCAGCGGGCGAGTGCATCGGCATAATCGAAGTCGTTGGCTATCGTAGATACGCCTATATCAGACACATGCTAGCTCCCTGGTGACGCGCCGATATTATCCACCAATATATCGCCGATACGGTCATTGTCGCTCTTTTGGCTAGCATAGCGGCTAGAGACTCGCGAGACGAGCCTCTAGCCTTACTTAGATATGTTTCTTGAGAAAAGTTTTGCTTAACAAAGGTGTTACTAACAACTAAGCAATTAGAGAACTTAGTTAGCTGTCCAGAAAATATAGTCTGCTTGATAGGTTACAACTGCGGTGGCACCGTCGTGGGCGTCATCGCAGGCCACATCCGGTGCGACACCACCTTGAGTATTCAGGCGTTGGATATAGCTAACGCCAGTCATCGCTCCCTCACCTTCAGCAGGATTCGCTTCAACGAGCTGCAACGGAATATTGCCATCACCATTCGCGGCAGTTGCCAGCTGAGTGCCGGTTATTTTAGAGCCATCCAGTGCTTCCCAGGTAGCGGGCGGGCCATAATAGCTGCCAACCTGCATGCCTTCGCTATCATTAAGCGCCGCATGCGGGCCTTTAAATACCCAGCCCATAGCCCCGTCGTCTTTGGCTTCACACATGTAGGTAATTGCGCCAACGCCGACGGTTTCCAGAGCGATAGTATTGCCGTCTGGCACTTGAACGTCGGCAGGCGCCATATCGGCCAGCGCAACGTGACTGAAGGATGCAATCAAAGTAGCGGCGAGTGCTGCACGCGTAAGAGGTTGGATGGTCATTTCAGTCTCCTTGGGTTTTGTATCAACCACTGCAAAGTGTGGCTGTATAGGGGATACACACGAGGAGACGTTTTGGATGCACTCTTATTTAAAAAAATTAAAAAAAAGCGCCCCAAAAAAATTTGATGCGCTTTATTTCCATATAAATCAGCTTATTAATTATTGGCTAACGCCGTCTACTTCAACCTGCCGGGGGCAAGCATTGCCGCGCTGATCAAATAGGTGGCAGTGCTGACCCGCTAGCCCCAGCCTCGCCGTTTGGCCCTCTTCTAGGTGAGTCAAACCATCTAAACGCTGAGTTAGCGGAGCGTCGATACCTGCTACCTGCCAATGCGCCAGCGTTTCGTAACCCAACTTTTCCGCCACCATTAAGGTCGCACTCAGCGTGGCTTCTGCCTCCTCGGCTGCGACAAAATCTTCCGCCCGTAGCCCAAGCGTTGCGCTATCCCCTGGCTGAAGGTGCTTGCCATTGACCGCCACTGTCAGCGCGTCACCGCTATGCAGACGCACTACTGTTTGACGCTCGCCTGGGTCTACCACCGTGACGGTGAAAGTATTAATCCGCGGCGAGCCGATGAACTCAGCTACTTCAAGGGTTTTAGGGAAGTGGTAGAGCGAGAGCGGCGCGCCGACCTGGGCGATACGGCCACGTGAAAGCAGCACAATACGGTCAGCCAGAGTCATCGCTTCCACTTGGTCGTGGGTCACGTAGATCATGGTGGCATTCAAGCGCTTATGCAGTGCCGCAATCTGCACCCGCATATCCACCCGCAGCGCGGCATCCAGATTAGAGAGCGGCTCATCGAACAGAAACACCGCTGGCTCTTTTACCAAGGTTCGGCCAATAGCCACCCTCTGACGCTGGCCACCGGAAAGATCTTTAGGTTTGCGTTCAAGCAGCTCAGTTAAGTGCAGCATTTCAGCGGCATGCTGTACACGGTGACGAATCTCGGCTTTATCAGTACGCGCCAGCTTTAAGCCAAAGGCCATATTTTCCGCCACGCTCATGTGCGGGTAAAGTGCATAGGATTGGAACACCATACCGATATCCCGCTCTTGGGGCGGGATCTCATTGATCCGCTGACCATCAAGCTGCATATCGCCTTCGGTGATGTCTTCCAGGCCGGCAATCATTCGCAGCAAGGTGGATTTTCCGCAGCCAGAGGGGCCAACGAAGACCACAAACTCGCCATCTTCAATGGTGAGATCGATATCCCGAGAGATTTCAACGCCGTCAAAGGACTTACCGATGCCGCTAAGCGTTAAACGTCCCATGGTGCGTCCTCCTCGGTTTGTGAGCAATGGGCAATCGCCACGCCGTAAGGTGGTAGCATTAACTGGCCACCCTGCCACTCACCGTTTAGCCATGCTGGGGCGGCGTTGAGCGACTCCGCATTTTCTGGGGCTGAGCGAGTGACAGTTTGATTGCTAAAGTTCAGCGCAATCAGCAAGCGTGTTTGTTGATAAGTGCGCTCTAAACAGAGTACATCGTCACGCACGCAGTGATAGCGCACATTGCCTTTTACTAGCGCAGGCAGGGTACGGCGGAACGCCAAAAACTCGCGATAAGCATTGAGCAACGAACCGGCATCGTTATCTTGCTGGTCAACGGCGAGGCTGGCGTGAGAATCGGGCACTGGCAGCCAGGGCGCAACATCGCTAAAGCCAGCGTGTCGCACGTCGGCTTGCCAAGGATGTGGCGTTCGCCAGCCGTCGCGGCCTTTATAGGCAGGCCAGAAGGTAATGCCTGCAGGGTCTACCAACTGTTCAAACGTCAGTTCGGCCTCTGGCAAGCCCAATTCTTCACCTTGATAGAGACACACGCTGCCACGCTGGGTAAGCAGGAACACCATATAAAGCCGCAGCTTATCCAGCTGCCCTTCGGCCTGCCAGCGGGTGGCAAGGCGAGTAACATCGTGATTTCCCAGCGCCCAACAGGGCCAGCCATCGCCAATTCTAGCCTCCATTTCGGTGAGCGTTTCATGCAAATAACCAGGGTCGGCTTTATCGGTCAACAGATTAAAGGAGTAACACATGTGCAGGCGATTACCGCCTTGGGAGTATTCAGCCATCACGCCCAGGGCGTCGTCATCACCAACTTCACCAACGCTCGTCGAGCCAGGATACTCTTCCAGCAAGCTGCGCAGGCGCTCTAAAAACACCACGTTTTCCGGCTGAGTTTTATCGTACTGGTGTAACTGTTAGCCATAGGGATTGTCTGGGCGAACGCCTAAAAAGCTTTCAATGACTTCTTCGCGCGGGGGATTATCGTTAAGTTCACCGTGAGTGCAGAAGTTCACCGCATCAAGACGGAAACCGTCTACGCCCCGCTCCAGCCAAAAGCGTACTTCTTCCAACATGGCGTCCACCACGGCGGGAGTGCGGAAATTGAGATCCGGCTGACTGGCCAGGAAGTTATGCAGATAATACTGGCAACGGCGCGTATCCCACTGCCAAGCGCTGCCGCCAAACACCGACTGCCAATTAGTCGGCGGCGCACCATCAGGCTTGGGATCGGCCCAGACGTACCAGTCCGCTTTGGGGTTATCACGGCTTTGTCGGCTCTCTTCAAACCAAGCGTGCTGGTCAGAGGTATGCGACATCACCTGGTCGATGGTTACCTTCAACCCTCGCGCATGAGCGGCTTCTACCAGTCGATCAAAATCTTCCAAGGTGCCAAACATCGGATCGACGGCGCGATAGTTGCTGATATCGTAGCCGAAGTCTTTCATGGGAGAGGTGAAAAACGGCGACAGCCATATGGCATCGACGTTTAACGAGGCGATGTAATCAAGCTTGTCGATCACTCCTTTTAAGTCACCAATACCATCGCCACGGCTGTCTAGAAAGCTGCGCGGATAAATTTGGTAGATCACGGCCCCACGCCACCAGTCGGCGCCTTGGCTGCCAACGTAGTGAGGGGTAGAAGATGCCTGCATCATTATATTGTCCTTGTCGTTGCCTGTTGATTGGCATGATGCAGCGTTGATCGCTAGATAAAATCCTCCCCTAGAGGTAGCGATGGGCGTAGGCGTTAGGAGTAGCTCCCCGAGTTAGTTATTCCCCTTGAATATGCGCCAGCAATTGCCCCGCCAGCGCAATGGCTTCGTCGCGCCGTCGAATATTCTGTTTTTGATAAAGACTACGGATATGAGTTTTGATCGTGGTGGGCGCCACCGACAGCTGTTCGGCGATCTGCTCATTAGAGAGCCCAGCATGAATCAACCCCAGAATTTGCCACTCTCGGCGGGTCAGTGGCGATGTACGTATCAGTTCAGGCACATCGGGCCGTGCCACAATGTCGGCAATCACCGTCTCATCCAGCATCAAACGCCGGGCACTGCCAAAGTCTTTTTGGCGGCCTGCCAAGGTTAGCAGCCGCTCCGCGCGAGCCTGCTCAAGGGAAGCTAAAGTGTTACTTGCCAACAGGGTCGACAACAGCTCCCCCAGCGGCTTGCCTAAGCGTAAAAAGCTGCCTACCAACGCGGTGCGGGAAGCCAAACTGAGCGCCTGCTGCATATGGCTGCTTGCCTGAGCAGTTTGTCCCTGATGCCAAGCCACCGCAGCTAAGCAAAGTTGATTGCGGTTCGCGTCAGTCACTAGTCCCAGCCGCCGGGTGTGGGCTTCAAGGGCATCCAGCAGTTCGCGGGCCTCTTCGTAGCGTCCCAATAGTGTTAATGCACGGGCATGGTTACGCACGTTGCACTGGGAAAAGTGATTGGTGGCATGCTCGGTAAGGGGTTCTGGCGCTTCTTGGCGCCAACGCTCAACCGCATCCATATCGTGCGTCGATTGCCACCACGCCAACAGCGTTGCATGGGCATTCGCTACCCAATCAATGTGATAGTCACCTTCTGCGAGAATTTTACGCAACCTTCTAATATGGTCGGCACACTGGGCTTGGTCGCCCCGGCTCTGGGCGACTTTAGCGAGCTGAATATGGCACTGAAGCGTCCAGCGCTCGCCTTGATTGTCTAACACCGCAATACCTTTCAACGCAGCCTGCTCGGCTTCGTCTAAGCGATGCCACTCCCACAGCACTTGGCTACGAATGCGGTACAAAAACTCCGCGACCGGCAAATGTTCAAGTTCGGCGCGTTCTAGATGAGCAAAGGCACGCTCTTGAATATCGTAGGCGGCCTGCAAGCGTCCCTGAGCCACCAGGTTTTCAGACTGATGACAGTATGACCACAGCAGCAGCTGATGATCGTTGCGCTGACGAGCTTGGCGCTCCACTTCTCGCACCCGCTGCAGCGACTCCTCTAAATAGCCTTGTACGAAGCGCGATTCGCTTAGAATGGCCGTCGCCGTCAATGGTGTTGACGCTAAGTAGCGAGCAGGCACCGCTAGTGCCTGCTCAGCGAGTGGCGCAGCGCGTTCGGCATTACCGTGGTTAATCGCCAACTGGGCACGCAGCGTTGCAAACTCAGCATTCAAAGCCTGCCACTCGCGCGCACCTAACTGCGCTTCTATCCATCCGATCACTCGCGCCGTCACATCGAACTGAAATTGCCCGTGGGATACCCAGCCATAGAGCAACGTATGCTCAGGGCTTGTTGAGATCCGCGGCTCACCTAACAGCGCAAAACCTTGCGCTAATAACGCATAAGCTCCGCTGGCTAATAGCGCAGGCCCCTGGGCGGTCAACAAACTGGCAACGTCCTCTTGCTCCTCGGCTAAGATTGCTTGCCGTAACGCCATCACCGGATCATTTAGTGCTAACCACGCCTGGCTTGCCCGCTGATGCAACCTTCGCTGAGTGGATAAATTAAGCTCGTGTCGGCGGTGGCGAAGATACTCGCCAAACAGCCGTTGAAAGCGAAACCACTGGGTATGCGGGTCTGGTCGCTCAATAAAGAGCCCAGCTTGCTCAAACGCTTCCAAACGCTGAGTTAGTCGCTCCCCTTCCAAAAGGCGCGCCATTAACTCAGGTGAAAAGCGTTCTAACACTCCCAACTGAAGCATCAGCTCGCGCTCTTCAGGGGGAAGTGCGGCGGCGAGCAGTTCATCAAACCAAGCGACAAAATCAGGGTGCGCACCGCTTAAGCGCTCTACCAGCGCGTCGAAACCCGCACGCGTAGTGGTTCGCTCAACCAGCCAGTTAAGCGCCACGATCCAACCACCGCTTCTACGCAAAGCACGTTCAAGGCTTACTCGAGTGGGCGGAAAACTTAGCTGTTCAGCACACAGAGTGTGTGCTTCTTCGCTATCAAAGGCCAAGTCGTGAAGGTCTATCTCTTCAAGCTCCCCTCTCAACCGCAGGCTCGCCAAGCCAAGCGCGGGGCGCGAGCGGCTCGCTAGCGTCAAGGTCAGCCAGGGCGGCTGATGACGGAGCCAATGAGCGATGCCAGCCAAAATGTCGGGATGGCTCAGGTGTTCAAACTCATCTACAACGAAACGGCACGGCGAACGCTGCTCGGGCAACTCACCCAGCCAGCACTCAAGCTGCTCTACACAGTCAGCATTGTCTGCCATCGGTGAGAGCACACCGGTTTCATCGAGCAGTGTATTCAACGCTGCCCGCCAGTAGGTTAAAACCCGTACCGGCTGGTTGTCACGCTGATCCAATCGTAGCCAAGCGGCCTCCTGCTCCAGCGCGGGCAACCGCTCGGCCAGCAGTGTCGTTTTGCCATAACCCGAGGGCGCTGCCAGCACTAGCAGGCGGGTACGCTCGTTTAAGGCGAAATGGTCATTAAGGCGTGGCCGGGCCACCACACTCAGCGGCAACGGCGGTGCCTTTAGCTTTTCTTGGAGTAACGACATCAGCGCCTCCCGATATCAGTGCTTTTTAATAACAAAAAGCCCGCGACACGGCGCGGGCAATCAGCATTGGCGAAACAGTTTTCGCTAGAGAGCAGCGGCTTGCGCTTAGAACCATACCTCGGTTTGTACGCCAAAGGTAAACTCACCGCCAGTAAATCCATCGCTACCTAGAGAGCTTGCACCGTAGCTATTAAGGCTATCGTCCCAATCGCTGTAAGTAGTGAACAGACGGATCTCAGGACGCTTCCAGAAACCACCTACTTCGGGCTTGAAAGTCGGTGCGATAGTGAACTTCATATAGTCACCATCAACCGCGTTACGGTCACTGTAACCTTGTGGATCTAAATCCATCCACTGGTAGCTAGCTTCGTACTGCATTTCGAAATTCTGATTAATTTCATTCGCTAGCCGCACGTTTAGCGTTGCCCAGTCATAGCTATCGCCATTGGCGAAACGATCTTCACTGGTTTCAGCCAGTATAGACGGTGCAATACGCCACTTCGGTGCAATGTAGGTCGTGCCATATAACGCTAGGCGCGTTGAGGTCGCATCATCCGTCAGGTCGCCGTTGCTACCCAATCCTTTTACTTCGGCTCCTAAGCCCTGGCCGTGCAGTACTGCGGCCTTGAAGTTACCTTCGCCCATACCGAAGAAGCTGTCGCCATGGTAAGCCACCATGGTGTGCCAACCGCTGTCGGCCGCGGTTTGGCCAACGCCGATATCACGTTCATCGTTATCCGCAGCAGACATACCGTTAACCATGACCTGCCAATTGCCAAAGTAATTATTGGAGGTCAATACAAGGTTATCTGTATCGCTATTTTCTCCATCTAAACCGGGATTCTCACGGTTGACGATCGGGTAGTCGCTAAAGCTGCGGCCATATACTGAAAGGTTACTCTTCCAGTTATCGGCTAGCTGCATGTCGTAAATACCGCCACCGGTACCGGCCAGGAATACGACATCGCTATCGAGCCAATGGATATCAAAGTTATCACGGTCAAAACGCTTACCGGCCCAGATAGAGGCGTTTTCAAACGCACCGGTAAAGCTTGGCAAGTCGCTAAACTCAGCATATACCTGGCGTACGTTCAGGTTGGTATCATCACCTACCCAATCATTGCTGGAATTAGTACCGGCGGCCAGCATGGTGGTGTAACGGGCTTTTGCACCGTTATCAAACTGCATGCGGTAGTTAAGAATGGCTTCGGAATAAGTATCCGGTTCGTTGCCCAAACGACCAACGGCGCCGCCATTTCCACCTGCGGGTGTCAAGTAAGGGCCTCCTGGCGCGCTTTTACCGTCTTCGCCAATTAGCAGGCCAGAACGAGCATAGACATTAAAAGAGAACCCTTCTTCACCATTGGATTGACGCTCTACACGGGCAAGGCGTTCTTCAATGTCAGCGTCAGTAACGGTGGCAGGTGCACTTGACGAGGGCGTGGCATGTCCCTGCTCCGCTAACTCAGCACGGCGCTCTGCGGCCTCGGCACGCTGCTCGGCAGCCGCAATACGTGCTTCTAATTGCGCAAACCGCTCTTCTAGTGTTGTGTTGGCGTTAGCAGTACCACACAGCCCAAAACTGGCAGCGGCGATGGCAATGGCGAGAGGTGTTTTGAATGTCATTTTGTGCATTGTTTTAAACCCTAATTTATTAAACCCTTGTTTTTAAAAGCTGTATCTTTAAAAGTCATATTCTTAAAAGCTGTGCTTTAAAAACCGTTTTAAAAATCGCTTTAAAAACTTGGCTTTAAATCTTTTATTTTTGAGATTTTCCAAAGCCCCCATCTGATGCCTTACTGCGCTGATAGCATTCACTCCCACTAAGTGGTGCTGAGCGTGGGTGCCAAAAAATGGCGCTAAACGCTGTACAGCCAAGCCAGATAGAGAAAACTATGTTGCAAAGCAACTACGTTTCACTCCGTAAAATAACGGAAGACAGAACTTAATCGATTAAGAGCTAGTAAACCAACAAGAAATAACAAATTATCGACCAATGTCTAAACTGATCCTTAGGTTAGGAGAAAGTAATACAGCGGCATTAGACAAAAGTCGCTATTGAACTTGTCACGAGGAGACGGCTAACTGGCACCTTACTTAATCGTTTAAGTAGGCGCTACGAGCGCTTTGAACACTCATCACCCACAACAATAAATGCCGAGGAACGCCCTATGAAAAAGACATTACTCACTTCTGCCATTGCTTTAGCTAGTATCGCTAGCGCCACAGGCTCTGCTCAAGCGGCTGAGTTAACCATTTCTTGTGGAGCTGTTGGTGCGGAGCTTACCCTTTGCCAAGAAGGTGTAAGCGCCTGGGAAGAGAAGACTGGGCACAGTGTCGATGTGGTTTCAACGCCAAACTCATCTACTGAACGCTTGTCACTCTACCAACAAATTTTGTCCGCCAATTCTAGCGACATTGATGTTATGCAGATCGATGTTGTCTGGCCTGGCCTACTGGCTAATCACCTGCTCGATCTAAGCGAAGTGCTTGGTGAAGACGCCGCGGCAGGCCACTTCGACACCATTGTCACGAACAACACTATCGATGGCCGCCTAGTTGCGATGCCCTGGTTTACCGACGCAGGTGTTCTGTATTACCGCGAAGACTTGCTGGAAAAACATGGCCATGACGTACCTACTACGTGGCAAGAACTGACCGACATCGCGCGTGATATCAAAAATGCCGAGCGTGCGGAAGGCAATAATCGTATGCAGGGTTTTGTCTTCCAGGGTCGTGCTTATGAAGGACTTACCGTCAATGCACTGGAGTGGGTTTCAAGCTTCGGTGGCGGTACCGTGGTAGATCAGAATGGCGAAGTAACCATTAATAACGAGAAAGCTGCTGAAGCGCTAGATTTAGCAGCTTCATGGATTGGCGATATCTCTCCAGAGGGCGTGCTGAACTACACCGAAGAAGAAGCCCGTGGCGTCTTCCAGGGTGGGAATGCCGTGTTTATGCGTAACTGGCCATACGCATGGTCACTGGCTCAAAGTGAGGATAGTGATGTACGTGGCAACGTCGGCGTCACCCAATTACCAGCAGGTGGAGAGGACGGCCAAAGTGCAGCCGGTTTAGGCGGTTGGAACTTAGCGGTATCCCGCTACAGCGAACATCCCGAGCTTGCCGCTGATCTGGTCGCTTTCTTAGCCGGCGAAGAAGAGCAAAAGCGTCGTGCCATCCAATCTTCCTATAACCCCACCATCGATGCGCTTTACCAAGATGAAGAGGTACTTGAAGCCGTGCCCTTCTTCGGCACTCTTTACGACACCTTCACTAACGCAGTCGCCCGTCCGTCAGCACCTACCGGTGATGCCTATGGCCGTGTCAGTAACGCCTTCTTCAGCACCTCACATGATGTGCTTTCAGGCACTAAAACTGGCGCCGAAGCCGTCGCTGACCTCGAAGGCGATCTACTCCGCCTGAAGCGTCGCAACTGGTAACCGCGGAGACACCTATGTCGACCTCTTCTAACAACAGCGCGCCCCTGGAGGCGCGCTCAGCCGCAGCGCCAGCGCGTCGGCATCGCGGCACTAAAGTACGCCGTCAGCGGGTCAAAGCGGCTTGGCTGTTCCTGGCCCCCATGCTCATTGCATTAACGCTGGTTGCTGGCTGGCCGTTAATGCGTACTTTTTTCTTAAGTTTTACTGATGCCTCACTGTCTGATCTAGGGGCAGCCAATCTAATCGGATTTGAAAACTATCTGGTCTACGAAAATGGCCGTTGGTTCGGAGTTCTTGCCGACCCAGTCTGGTGGCAATCTGTTTGGAACACCGTTTACTTTTCGGTGGTATCTGTCTCTTTAGAAGTCATTTTCGGTGTCATTGTGGCGCTGATTCTAAATGCGGAGTTTAAGGGTCGGACGATTGTTCGCGCAGCGGTGCTAATTCCGTGGGCAATCCCCACCATCGTTTCCGCCCAAATGTGGGCGTGGATGCTCAACGATCAGTTCGGCATCATCAACCACCTGCTAATGACGGTTGGGATAATCGACAATCCTATTGCCTGGACCGCCAGCGCTACTTACTCCATGTGGGCAGTCATCATGGTCGATGTCTGGAAAACGATTCCGTTTGTCGCTCTATTGGTGCTAGCCGCCCTACAAATGCTGCCAAAAGATTGTTACGAAGCCGCAGAAGTAGACGGTATTCACCCCGTGCGCGTGTTCTTCAAGGTGACCCTGCCGCTAATTACGCCCGCTTTGATGGTGGCGGTTATTTTCCGCCTGCTGGATGCGCTGCGGGTGTTCGACGTGATCTACGTACTGACCTCTAACTCGACCAGCACAATGTCGATGTCAGTCTATGCACGTCAGCAATTGGTTGAGTTCCAGGATGTTGGTTACGGCAGTGCCGCCTCTACGCTGCTGTTCTTAATCATTGCACTTGCCACCGTTGCTTACCTTTATTTAGGCCGTAACAAAATACAACTAGGAGGTGACTGATGAACCAACGTCAGTTAGCCAAAATTGCCAAGCGCGTCGGCTTTTGGGCCTTAATTGCGCTGATTATGGTATATGCCGTTTTCCCGTTTTATTACGCGGTCATTACCTCACTCAAACCTTCTAGTGACTTATTCCAGGTTGAGCTTTGGCCCTCAAATTGGAACCTGGATAACTATGCGCAGATTTTTAGCCAGTCGAGCTTTATACGTGCGATTTTTAACTCGGTAGTCGTAGCATTTAGCGTTGTTTTCATCGCGCTTCTATTGGGTATCACCGCCTCCTACGCGCTGGGCCGGGTTCGCTTTCGTGGTCGCTCGACCGTCATGCTGGTCATTCTTGGGGTTTCCATGTTTCCTCAAGTCGCGGTGCTCTCAGGCTTGTTTGAAGTGATTCGCGCACTAAATCTCTACAACAATCCCGCGGGCCTCATTCTGAGCTACACCATTTTCACGCTGCCCTTCACAGTGTGGGTACTTACCACCTTCATGAAAGAACTGCCCATGGAGTTGGAAGAAGCCGCCATCATGGATGGCGCTACGCCCTGGATTACGATTACCAAAGTCTTCCTACCGCTTATGTGGCCTGCCATGGCCACGACTGGCCTGCTTGCCTTTATTGCTGCGTGGAATGAGTTCCTGTTCGCCTTAACCTTCACACTCACTGATGCCCAACGCACCGTGCCTGTTGCCATTGCACTGCTGTCAGGTGGTAGCGCCTACGAGCTGCCCTGGGGGCCAATTATGGCCGCGTCGGTCGTCGTCACCGTGCCACTGGTTATCCTGGTCATCATTTTCCAACGTCGCATTGTTTCAGGCTTAACTGCAGGTGCAGTTAAAGGCTAAGCGTGGGTGTTATTTACGTTTTATTAAGGATTTATTCATGCAAGACAATCTGACCTGGTGGCGCGGCGGTGTTATCTATCAAATTTACCCGCGCAGCTTTTTAGACAGCCGTGGTGATGGCATTGGTGATTTGAAAGGTATTACCGAAAAGCTCGACTACGTGGCCTCTTTGAACGTTGACGGTGTCTGGCTTTCGCCCTTTTTTACCTCACCCATGCTCGATTTCGGTTATGACGTCAGCGATTACCGCGACGTTGATCCGATGTTCGGCACCCTGGATGATTTCAAGGCGCTGCTCGACAAGGCCCATTCGCTAGGCCTGAAAGTAATGATTGACCAAGTCATCAGCCATACCTCTGAACAGCACGCTTGGTTTAAAGAGAGCCGCCAGAATCGCACCAACCCCAAAGCCGATTGGTTTGTGTGGGCGGACCCAAAGCCCGATGGCACGCCACCTAATAACTGGCTATCTATTTTTGGCGGCCCTGCCTGGACCTTTGATTCACGCCGCCAGCAGTATTATCTGCACAACTTTTTGACCAGCCAACCAGATGTCAACTTCCATAATCCGGAAGCCCGTCAGGCACAGCTGGACAACATGCGCTTCTGGCTAGACCTTGGCGTTGATGGTTTCCGTTTGGATACGGTCAACTTCTATTTCCACGACGCCGAACTGCGCGACAATCCACCAGTGCCAAAAGGCGAATCTAAGACTCTAGGCGCTCCAGAGGCTAACCCATACACGTGGCAGCGCCATGTCTACGATATTAGTCGCCCTGAAAACGTAGATTTCTTGAAAGACTTACGCGCGTTGATGGATGAGTATCCCGGCACTACGACCGTGGGTGAAATCGGCGATGACAACCCACTTGAGCGAATGGCTGAGTACACCGCAGGCGGTGACAAACTGCATATGGCTTACACCTTTGACTTGCTCAATAAGCCACGGTCCGCTAGCTATATTCGTCATGTTATTGAGCGCTTTCAGCGCTTAGCGGGCGACGCCTGGCCCTGCTGGGCAACGTCTAACCATGATGTTGAACGCAGCGCATCGCGCTGGGGCACTGAAGAAGATCCCATTGCTTATCCTAAAGTGATGCTCGCCATGCTGTTTTCCCTACGCGGCAGCGTCTGCCTTTATCAAGGGGAAGAGTTAGGGCTTCCGGAAGCTGACGTGCCCTTCGAGCGCATTCAAGACCCTTACGGAAAAGTGCTCTGGCCAGAGTTTAAAGGCCGAGACGGGTGCCGCACGCCAATGCCATGGACAGATGGCACCCAGGCAGGTTTCTCGGTCATTGAACCATGGCTACCCGTAGAAAAACGCCACCTGCCATTGGCGGTTAGCCGACAGCAAACAGACCCGGACTCAACGCTTAACGGTGTGCGTCGGATGCTCGCCTTCCGTCACGCTCATTCAGCGCTGTTTGACGGTGATTTACAGCTCATTGACGTCGGTGAGGAGCTGTTGGGCTTTATTCGTCAAAATGACCAGGAGAAAGTGCTGTGTGTCTTTAACCTGACGGGCAATGAGCAGCAAACAGCGCTCCCCGCAGACGTCATCAGTGACCTGGAAGGACACGGTTTCAATGCGGCACGTAAAAACAATGTGCTGACGCTACCCGCTTATCAAGCCGCCTTTATGCGCGTTGCTTAGTCACACTAATAACAACATTCAATAACGATAGTCGGCCCGATACGAGGAATGCTGCATTGAGGCCGACAAGGAGCTAACCATGGCAAGTGTTACGCTTGAAAAGATCAACAAAGTATTTGGTCGCGATCACATTATTAAAGACGTTGACCTGACCATTGGCGATGGTGAATTTGTCGTCTTTGTTGGCCCATCCGGCTGTGGCAAATCCACACTGCTGCGCCTTATCGCAGGTCTTGAGTCAATCACCGACGGTGACTTAAACATTGGTGATACGTTAGTTAATGACCTTCCCCCACGTGAGCGTGGTGTGGGCATGGTGTTCCAGTCGTATGCTCTTTACCCGCACATGACCGTTTATGACAACATGGCTTTTGGTTTGAAGCTTGCCAAAACGGACAAAGAGACGGTTCATGAACGGGTAATGAGTACCGCTAAAATTTTGCAGCTTGAGGATCTATTACACCGCAAGCCGAAAGCACTGTCGGGCGGTCAGCGCCAACGTGTTGCAATGGGCCGCGCGATGGCTCGGGAACCTCGCATTCTGCTTTTTGATGAGCCGCTTTCTAACCTGGATGCGTCGCTGCGAGTACAAATGCGCAACGAGATCGCCAGGCTGCACAATCGCCTAGGCTCTACGATGATTTATGTGACCCACGACCAAGTCGAAGCAATGACCCTGGCAGATAAAATCGTTGTGCTTAAAGGCGGCCATATCGAGCAAGTTGGCAGTCCACATGAGCTTTATCAACGCCCAGCCACCAAGTTTGTCGCAGGTTTTATCGGTTCACCTACGATGAATTTTATGCCCGCTGAGCTTGCCAGCGGTTCAAAAGATGGCTGCCGGGTGACTGCGAAAGGCTTAGGAGAAGTCGCGCTCCCCCAAGCCGCAGATGCCTATCCCACGGGCAGCTCGCTTACGTTAGGCATACGCCCAGAGCACCTACGTTTAGAGGCACCCAGTGGCGATAACTGCTTTGAAATTTTCAATGTCGAGTATCTGGGTAATGAGGTCTATGTCTACCTAGAACCAAAAGAGGGCGATACACTGCTTATTCACCGCAGCGAAGCCCCTAGCCAGTGGAAAGCAGGCCAGAAAGTATCCCTGGTGCCTGACATTGAGCATGTGCACCTATTTGATGAAAACGGAGCAGCATTGATGCTTTCAGAGACACGCTCTGCGGCTTAACGAACACTATCGACTGCGCTGTTGCTGAGCGAACAACGGCCTTTGATGCTGCTACCTCTTTATGCAAAGGTAGTGGAAACAACGTCAAGGCCGTATTTTTGTGCGCCAGATTCAATTCATTAGCCTGCGATGTAAAATAACACTCAAATAATTAAACAGGATAGGAAGCCCGTGACAGCCCATCGTAGAATGACTCTCAAGGATCTTGCCACAGAACTCGGCGTTTCCACCGCGACAATATCAAATGCCTTCAACCGCCCTGACCAGCTTTCGCCACTTCTGCGCGATCGTATTTTAAGTGAGGCAAAACGACTGGGGTATAACGGCCCAGATGCCAAGGCCCGGAGTCTGCGCACTGGGCGCTCCAGCATTGTTGCGGTTATTCTTGCCGAAAGCCTGACTTACAGCCTCAATGATGCTGTCGCCAGTGAATTTTTATCAGGTGTCGCTGAAGTACTCGATGCCCATGGCCATACCATGCTGCTACTCCCCGGGCGCGGCCATGCCTCACAGCCGCCAGGGTCCGCAAACATTGCCGATGGCTTTATCGTTTACGGCCTGATGCCTAATAACAAGCTTCTAAGCGAGCTGCCTTCGCAGCGGCCACTGGTGTCTGTGGATTTCGACATTGACGGCAGCCCGACTGTTTATATCGATGACCAAGACGCGAGCTACCACCTTGCCCAACACGCATTAAAAACGCGGCCACAGCGGCCTGCGGTGATCAATCTTCGCCTGACAAAAGAGCATTGCAACGGCCGAGTCACCAAAGCGCACACCCTACTTCCGGACAGTAGCACCATCAGCCGTGCGCGCCTGGCCGGATTTCATGCCGCACTCACCGAACATGGCTTTGATGCTGAACAGATACCACTGTGGAATATCGAAGAGAACGTGTTTGATGTGTGCTCACCGGTAATCACAGAAATCCTTGACTTGCCTGCCAAGCAGCGCCCGGATCTGTTGCTGTGTATGTCAGACCGTATTGCGCTTACCGCGCTTACGCTAGCCGAACAGCGCGGCATTCACGTACCTGGGGAGCTAAGAATTACAGGCTTTGATGGCATTGCTGAAGGGCAATATAGAGCACCGCGTTTAACGACCGTGCGCCAGGACAGTGCGGGTAAAGGCCGCGTGGCGGCAAAAATGATTCTAGGTCGGATACCAAAAACCCAGCAGCTACTCAAAACAGAGTTGCTGCTGGGTGACACTTGCCCATAAAAGTCGGCCAGGTATTATTTGACCGTTTTCTGCATGGCAATGGCGGTATCTAGCATCCGGTTAGAGAAGCCCCACTCATTGTCGTACCACGCCATAATTTTCACCAGACGGCCATTCACCCGAGTGTGATTGGCATCAAAGGTAGATGAGTGCGCATCGTGGTTAAAATCAGTAGACACCAGCGGCTGTGCGTTAACCGCTAGCACAGTCGAGTTCGCCGCCGCTTTCTCAACAATCGCGTTGATCTCTTCTTTGGTGGTATCGCGGCTTGCCGTAAACGTTAAATCTACCAAGGAAACGTTGATTACCGGTACACGCACTGCCAAACCATCGAACTTACCCGCCAGCTCCGGCAATACCAAACCAACGGCCGCTGCCGCGCCTGTTTTGGTCGGAATCATCGAGTGCGTCGCACTACGCGCGCGGTAAGGGTCGGAGTGATAAACATCCGATAGGTTCTGATCGTTGGTGTAAGCATGAACCGTAGTCATCAAACCATTTTCAATGCCTACGGCATCGTTTAACGCTTTGGCGACCGGCGCCAGGCAGTTAGTCGTGCACGACGCATTGGAAACCACCGTGTGCTCGGCTGTCAGAATGTCGTCATTGACACCATATACGATGGTGGCGTCAGCATCAGGGCTGGGCGCAGAGATCAACACACGCTTAGCACCCGCCTCAATATGCTTGGCAGCAGCCTCACGCTTGGTAAACAGGCCTGTACACTCCATGACGAGGTCAATGTTCATGGATGCCCAAGGAAGTTGACTGGGATCACGCTCAGAAGAAATTGCAATGCGATCGCCATCTACACTGATACTTTCGGCATCGTGTTCAACCGCAAACGGGAAATGGCCGTGAACCGTATCGTGGCGTAGCAGGTGCGAATTAAGGGAAGGATCGCCCAGATCGTTAATCGCAACGACTTGGACGCGATCTCGGTAGCTATTTTCGTACAGCGCACGCAGTACATTGCGGCCAATCCGTCCAAATCCGTTAATGGCAACTCTTATTGTCATGATGGCACCTCAATCAAGCAGTGGTAGTAGATGGCGTATCCAGTAAAAAAATTACTAAAAATACGTATTTATTCACCTTTAGGTCAATTTATACCTGTTTCAACCGCCCTTAAAGGCTAATAACGCTCCAATATGTAGTAAAATTACTATATAAACGCTATCGTAGTCCAATAATTAATCACCGCCAAGACGGTCAATAGGAGTAACTTTTATGACTCGCTCAACATCTCCCACCCCCCTTCGCCGCACAAAGATTGTTGCGACGCTTGGTCCAGCAAGCGACCGTCCTGGTGTGCTGGAAGCTATGCTAAAAGCGGGCGTTGATGTCGTGCGGCTAAATTTCTCCCATGGTGCGGCAGACGACCATCGCCGCCGCTTAAAGGAAGTACGAGAGATCGCCCAGCGACTTAACCGCAGTGTTGCCGCACTAGGCGATTTGCAAGGGCCGAAAATTCGTATTTCACGCTTTGCCGAAGGTGCCATTCATCTGGATATTGGCCAAGCCTTTGTGCTCGACATGGCGTTAGATGCCAACAGCGGCACCGCCGAGCGCGTCGGCTGTGATTACAAGTCGCTGATTGAAGATGTTGCGCCGGGTGACCGGCTACTGCTGGATGACGGGCGTGTCGTGCTGGATGTCATCTCAATTAGTGGACAAGAAGTGCACACCCGCGTTCACGTAGGTGGCAAGCTTTCCAATAATAAGGGCATCAACAAGCAAGGCGGCGGGCTGTCTGCCACAGCGCTTACTGAAAAAGATAAAGAAGATCTAAAAACCGCGATCGATATCGGCGTGGACTATCTGGCGGTCTCGTTCCCGCGTAGCGCTGCCGATATGCAGGAAGCTCGCGAACTGCTTGGCGAAGCAGGCAAGGAAATAGGTCTGGTTGCCAAGCTTGAGCGCGCCGAAGCGGTTGCCGATGATGAGACACTGGATGGCATTATCGAGGCCTCTGAAGCCGTGATGGTCGCCCGAGGCGACTTAGGCGTAGAAATTGGCGATGCTGCACTGATCGGCACTCAAAAACGCATCATCAAGCATGCTCGCACGCTTAACCGCGCGGTTATTACCGCCACACAAATGATGGAGTCGATGATTGAGTCGCCACTGCCCACCCGCGCGGAAGTCTTCGACGTGGCTAACGCAGTGCTTGATGCCACCGACGCCGTCATGCTTTCTGCGGAAACCGCCGCAGGCGACTATCCAGTAGAAACTATTCAAGCGATGGATCGGGTATGCCTAGGCGCTGAGCGCGAACGTATTGCTCAGTCATCAGGCCACCGTATTCACGAAGGCTTCGAGCGCATTGATGAAACCATTGCCCTCTCTGCCATGTATGCCGCTAACCACCTGACGGGGGTACGCGCCATAGCCTGTATGACCTCGACAGGTTATACGCC
Organism: Halomonas bluephagenesis; assembly: GCF_054790765.1. NCBI lineage: Bacteria > Pseudomonadati > Pseudomonadota > Gammaproteobacteria > Oceanospirillales > Halomonadaceae > Halomonas > Halomonas bluephagenesis. The sequence continues at coordinate 3,564,906 of NZ_CP133631.1, read as the reverse complement.
GTTAATTGCTTCACGCATTCGCTCTGGCCTGCCGATTGTTGGCCTTGCACACAGCCCGATTGCCCAACGGCGCATGGCGCTTTATCGCGGCGTCGTGTCGATCCCCTTCGACACAACCCATATGGACCCTAAAGAGCTCAATCAAGAGGCCGTCAAACTACTGCAAGCTCATGGATTGGCACGCCCTGGTGATCATGTCATTCTTACCCGCGGCGACCACATGAATGCCCATGGCGGTACCAATACCATGAAAGTGCTTGCCGTTGAAGAATCGTAAAACTGGCAGAAACCTGAAATGTGACTGTGACCTGGAGAGCCATGCCATGACCGACGCACGCCCACCCCGCCAAGCCGTTCGTACGCTGCAACCGCGTAAGCGCATTGCACTGATTGCTCACGACGGCAAAAAAACCGAAATGCTGGAGTGGGCAACGCGCTGGCAGGAAACGCTCAGCCAGCACACCCTAATTGGCACGGGCACAACCTCTAGCAAGCTGAAGAGCGCCTTAGGGCTGGAAGTTGAAGGATTGATGAGCGGGCCACTAGGTGGCGATCAGCAAATTGGCGCGCGTATTGCTGAGCAGCAGTTGGACGTGCTGATTTTCTTCTGGGATCCGTTTGCCCCTCAGCCCCACGATCCTGACGTCAAAGCGCTGCTGCGCTTAGCCGCATTATGGAACGTGCCGGTGGCGTGCAATGCGGCGAGCGCCGACTTTTTACTGTCTTCGCCCTACCTTAGTGAACGCTACGATATGTCTATTCCGGATGCAGAAGCCTGGGCTCAGGCCCGCACGGTCTAAGGCCGCCCGACCATATGGTTTTACCGGGTACGCAGGTGGCGCGCCACGACCTGCTGCCCGCACTGATAGTCACCGCTCATGGCATTCAGGGCGCAGTTTAGGGTGAGTTCAGCAATGCGATCATAATCCTGCAGGGCTGAATTTACCGGTTGCGGCAGAAAATCCAACAAGCGGTGGTCGCCAAAGGTGGCTAACCGCATCTCTTCCGGTAGCCCGCCGCGTTCCAGAAACACATCAAAGACCCCTTCCATCAGTACATAAGACGCAGTAACCAGCGCATCAGCTCCACCCTCTTCATCCAGCAATTGGGCAGCAAGACGAGCGCCTTCGCTACGCTCATAGTGCGTGCCGCTAAGCAAAATTGGCTCAATAGGGCTGCTTTGCAGGGCCGTCTGAAAGCCCGTCCGCCGCTCGCGGCTGATCGACAAACTTGGCATCGCCCCCAGCCACGCCACTCGCCGCGTACTATCAGTAATGACCGATCGCGTTAGCGCATAAGCCGCGTCCTGATCGTTGCTGACGACACTGGCAAAACGTTTCGGAGCAAGCCCGCGGTCCATTCCCACAACACACCAGCCCTCATCTACCAACTCAGAATAGAAGGCGTCATCTTCGGCTAAGCAACTGGCGGTAATAAGCACCTCACAGCGTTGCGCGCGCAGCGCCAATGCCAAGGTGCGCTCGCTATCGACGCAGTCATCTGAGCTAACCACCAACAGTTGATAGCCTCTCTCCCGCGCGCCACGCTCTAAGCGTTTAGCCAGCCGTGCATAGCTGATATTTTCAAGATCGGGCACGATCAAACCAATCAGCCGACTTGCCCCACGACGCAGCGCCGCTGCCTGCGGATCAATGTGGTAGCGATACTGACGCACCACCGCCATGACTTTCTCGATGGTGGCATTGCTAATGCGCCGCTGCTCGGCCTGGCCATTAATTACATAGCTCGCCGTGGTGCGCGATACGCCCGCAAGCCGGGCAATGTCGGCAAGTGTCATGCAATTCTCCCTCTGGTTGCCGGTGTAGTTTATCAGCCGTTTCGCCCCACCCCGACTAAAGTCTAGAAAGACAACCCTTGTGTCTTTAAGTGAATCGATTCAGCATACAACTAATCATAGATGACTCGATTCATCCAGCTAAGCTTAACGCCCTAAGACTAACGTTTAAGCACGATCACGCCGCTCATTGCAGATATTACCGTTGCCTGACAGCGTTTACAGGAGAACCTTATGTTAACACTCGGCCCAGATGACATCTTGCTCGACCGCCATGCGGACGACTGGCAAGCTGCACTCGACATCGCCGCTAAGGCGCTAACGGATGCGGGCTTAGTTGAGGCCGAGTACCGTGATGGCCTCCATGCTCGTGAAGCGCAGTCGTCAACATACCTTGGTAACGCGATTGCTATTCCACACGGTACACCGGAAAGTCGCCAGCATGTAAAAAGCACCGGCGTACGAGTGCTGCAGTTCCCCAAAGGCGTTCAGTGGCATGACGGCCAGACGGTCTATGTTCTGGTAACTATTGCGGCGCAAAATGACGAGCACCTGGATATTCTGCGCCAGCTGACCCATGTGCTGGACCGTGATGGCGTCGCCAACCAGCTCGCCAACGCTAGCTCAGCTGTCGAGGTATCGCGCTTGCTGTCTAAGCCTGCGCTTGAACCGCGCCTGGATGCCGATACGCTATGCATTAATTTCCCCGCTCGTGACCCTCAAGAACTCGCCCTGGCCGCTGCCGCACGGCTTCGCCAAAGTGGCTGTGTTGATAACGCTTTTATTAGTGCCATCGCCAGTGCTTCCCCCCAATGGCTGGGCAAAGGATTTTGGTTGGCAAGCCACGTCCAAGGGGTGACACAACCCGCTCTAGGCGTTGCCACGCCAGCCGATCCTAAACTTGAGCATGGCGGTCACCCAGTCCATGCACTGTTCTGTTTAGCGGCCAGCGGCGATGCCCACCGTCCACTGCTGGAACAGCTATTAGCCGTGTTGGAGAACGGCGAAAGTGATAGCTTGGTGGGCAAAAGCAGCGCACAGCTGCTGGCCACGTTGGCGGGTGAAACCGCCAGCACTCAGACTCGGCGCGTGCGCGTCTTGAACCCCCACGGCCTGCACGCTCGTCCAGCGAAACAGCTGGTACAAGTCGCCCGCGCGCAATCAATGCCGATTAACGTACGCCTTGAAGAAGGCAGTGCCTCCACGGTTTCTGCCGCCAGCCTCACCAAAGTGATTGGCTTGGGAGCACGGCGTGGCCAGTGGCTGATTCTTTCTGCCGAAGGTGAGCAGGCAAGGGCTGCACTGGACGCCGTTTCCGCTGCGGTCGAAGAAGGCTTGGGCGAGAAAGTAACGCAGTTCGACGGCGGCTTTGATGCCAAGTCGGTTACTAACACGAGCAAGGCCGTTGAGCCGTTAGTCGCCGATGCGCCCCACACCGGCGTTGCCGCCTCGCCGGGCTTAGCCATTGCACCGGTGTTTGTGATTCGTCCAATGCAGTTCGACTATGCTGAACACGCCAGCGACCCCGAACAAGAAATTAGTCGCCTGAAAGTGGCACTCAAAGAAGGCGCCGCTCAATTACAGGCACTGGTGCACAACGCCCCTGGCGGTGAAGTGGCCGACATTCTCTCAATGCACGAAGAGATGCTAGACGACCCCGAGTTGCACCACGCTGCCATTGATGCGATTCGTGAAGGTCGTTCAGCAGAAGCCGGTTGGTGGAATGCCATTGAAACCGCCGCCCACGCTCAGGAAATGCTCGCCGACCGCCTGCTGGCCGAGCGCGCCGCCGACCTGCGCGACGTAGGCCGCCGCGTGCTGGGCGTATTGTGCGATGTTCAACTGCCCGAGCCACCTGACCACCCATACATTCTGGTGATGGATGACATCGGCCCTTCCGACGTTGCCCGCTTGGATACCTCACGCGTACGCGGACTTTTAACCGTGCGTGGCGGTGCTACCGCTCACAGTGCCATTCTGGCTCGTGCGCTGGGCATTCCCGCTGTTGTCGGCGCCGGTGAAGCCGTCATGGCGTTGCATAACGGCAGTATGATGATTCTGGATGGTGAACGTGGGCGGGTTACCTCCCAGCCTTCCGAAGAGCGCCTGCAGCGCGCGGAACAACAGCTTCTCGACCAGCAGCAGCGCGAAGCCGATGCCTGGGAGCTACGTTTTGAGCAAGCCCAAACCCGCGATGGGCATCGGGTAGAAGTGGCAGCCAATCTGGGGAACACCGCCCACGCCGCCGATGCAGTAGAACGGGGTGCCGAAGGCGTTGGCCTGCTGCGCACCGAGTTCCTGTTTATGGCCTACTCAAGCGCACCGGACCTAGCCACCCAAATTGCCGAGTACCGCGAAGCCACCGACGCCTTGGAAGGCCGCCCACTGGTCGCGCGTACTCTGGATGTAGGTGGCGACAAGCCGCTGCCCTACTGGCCTGTTCCCCAGGAAGACAACCCCTTCCTGGGCCTACGCGGCATTCGCTTAGCGCTGACCCAGCCGGAAGTGCTGGAAACACAAATCCGCGCGCTGCTGATGGCAGCTGTCGGCCGTCCGCTACGCATCATGCTGCCGATGGTTAAGGATGTCGCTGAATTCCGCGCCGCCAAAGTCATCTATGACCGCCTGCTTAGCGAAATCCCACCACAGCAGCGCGCCACTGATGTGCAACTGGGCGTGATGATCGAAGTGCCCTCCAGCGCACTGCTAGCACCTACGCTGGCGGCCGAGGTGGACTTCTTCTCCGTCGGCACTAACGATTTAACTCAGTACACCCTGGCCATCGACCGCGGCCACCCAGAGCTTTCTGCCCAAGCCGATGGCTTGCACCCCGCCGTGCTGCGTTTGATTCAAATGACCGTCGATGCCGCTCATGCCCACGGCAAGTGGGTCGGCGTATGCGGCGAGCTAGCCTCGGACGCCATGGCCGTGCCAGTACTGGTAGGGTTAGGCGTTGATGAGCTTTCCGTCAGTGCGCGACAAATTCCGCTAGTCAAAGCGCGCCTGCGTGAATTTGATCTTGCCGATGCAAAAGCCACTGCCCAATTAGCACTGAGTAAAGCCACCAGCGATGAGGTGCGTGACGCCCTGGAGGCCCGCTAATGGCCCAGGTAGTGTGCATTACACTCAACCCCGCGCTGGATTTAGCGTTCAACCTTGAAACGCTGACACTCGGTCATGTGAACCGCCCCCACAGCGCCCAGTTAGAAGCCGCGGGCAAAGGCGTTAACGTAGCACGAGTGCTGGCCAGTTTAGGCCATCAAGTGATTGTTAGCGGCTTTCTCGGCCAGGATAACGACGCGCCGTTCAGCTTGGCATTCCCCCACTACGGCGTGGAAGATGCCTTTGTACGAGTACCCGGCAGCACGCGCATTAACGCCAAGCTGGCGGAACAGAGTGGCCGCGTCACTGATATTAACGGCCCCGGCATGCCGATTGAGGCTGCCCACTTAAATGCTTTACAAACTACCCTAGACGATTTGTTTCAGCGCCTCGCTCCGCCCCAGGCGGTCGTCGTTGCCGGTAGCCTTCCACCGGGTATTGATCAGCCGCTGTTTGCTGAACTACTGACCACCCTAAAAAGCTATGGCGTACCACTTTGGATAGACACCAGTGGCCCGGCACTGCTACCCGCCATTGCCGCTCAGCCTGCGGCTGTAAAACCTAACGAAACGGAACTCGCTGACTGGGCTGGTGGCAATCTTGAAACTGATGCGCAACGCCAAGCCGCCGCTAAACGCCTGCACGCCAGCGGCATCGAGCAAGCGCTGATTTCCGCAGGTTCAGAGGGCGTTTTATGGGTTAGTTCACAGGGCACTTGGCAATCTACCCCACCTAGCGTCAACGCCACCAATACCGTTTGTGCGGGCGATACCTTTTTGGCTGGCATGCTTCATGGGCTGCTCAGCGACTTCGCCCCACAAGACACCCTTCGCTTCGCAACGGCACTCTCTGCCGAAGCGGTTCGCCACGTCGGCGTGGGCCCCCCCCCCGCCGACGACTTTGACTTACTCCAACAACAGACTTTGGTACGGCGTCTTGACGACACCATCACCGAGGGAGCCACGCGATGAACCTGATTCTGATTACCGCCTGCCCCAGCGGCATGGCGACCACCTTTTTGGCCGCCAAGCGCCTTGAACAAGCGGCCACACGGATGGGCTGGAGCGCTCATGTGGAAATGCACGGCGAGATTGCGCCGCTGCAGGCTGCCACCGCCGAGCAAATTGCTAATGCCGATTTAATTGTGGTGGCCGCCGATCACGTTCCCGCCCCGGAGCGTTTTGAAGGCAAACGACTTTTCCAGGCCCCGATTGCCAGCGCCCTGCCCGACCCCAGCGCCTTTTTAGCTCAAGCCAAGCGTGAAGCACCGATTTACACTGCTCCTGCAACCCCTACAGCTGCTGCTACTCCGGCGAGCAACACGGGTGGCAAGAAGATTGTCGCTGTTACCGCTTGCCCCACCGGCGTTGCCCATACCTTTATGGCCGCTGAAGCGCTAGCCGAAGCAGGCAAAGCCATGGGGCATGCCATTCGCGTGGAAACCCAAGGCTCAGTGGGCGCTCAGGATCATTTAACCGAACAAGAGATCGCCGACGCCGACGTGGTCGTACTGGCCTGCGATATCGACGTTGACCCAGCGCGGTTTGCAGGCAAGCGTATTTACCGCACCTCAACCGGCAATGCACTAAAAAAGCCACGTCCCACTCTGGAAGCCGCCCTTGTTGATGCTAGCGTAGAAAACGCCAGCAGCGGTTCGGGCAACGCCAATAAGAGCGTTAAAGAGAAAGGCGTTTATAAGCACCTACTCACTGGCGTGTCGTTCATGCTGCCTATGGTGGTAGCGGGTGGCTTGCTGATTGCGCTCTCGTTTGTCTTCGGTATTGAAGCCTTTGAACAGGAAGGCACACTGGCCGCTGCGCTTATGCAAATTGGCGGTGGTACCGCCTTCGCGCTAATGATTCCTGTGCTGGCAGGCTACATTGCCTACTCCATCGCTGACCGCCCCGGCATCGCCCCAGGCATGATTGGCGGGATGTTGGCGGCCAACATTGGCTCCGGGTTTATTGGCGGTATTTTGGCAGGCTTTCTGGCAGGCTACGTAGCCCTCGCGGTTACCCGCTACGTTAAGCTGCCCTCCAGCGTTGAATCGCTCAAGCCTATTCTGATTATCCCGCTGGTGGCCAGTCTGGTCACCGGCCTGACGATGATCTATGTGATTGGCGAACCTGTCGCTGCATTGCTGAATGCGCTGACCAGCTTCCTGGCCTCTATGGGCTCTACTAACGCGGTACTGCTGGGCATTCTATTGGGCGCAATGATGTGCTTCGATTTGGGCGGCCCCGTCAATAAAGCAGCTTATACCTTTGGCGTGGGCCTGTTAGCTTCGGAAACCTACGGCCCAATGGCAGCGATCATGGCGGCAGGCATGGTGCCAGCAATTGGCATGGGCATTGCCAGTTTCGTTGCACGCAATAAGTTCTCTGCACCAGAGCGCGAAGCAGGCAAGGCATCATTTGTACTGGGCATGTGCTTTATCAGTGAAGGGGCCATTCCCTTTGCGGCGAAAGACCCGTTGCGGGTTATCCCAGCGTGCATAGTGGGCGGTGCGATTACCGGCGCGCTTTCCATGCTGGTAGGCGCGAAACTAATGGCACCTCACGGTGGTATCTTTGTTCTGCTGATTCCCAACGCCATTACCCCTGCACTACTCTACCTTGGCGCGATTATCATCGGCTCGCTGGTAACCGGCTTAGGCTATGCCTTTATTAAACGCGGCGCCGCTCAAGTTGCCGTTGCAAGCTAAACTCGCAAACATCAGCGCGGGGTAAATGCTTAACCATCAATCACAAACGCTGGGTAGGTTTCTGCCTGCTCAGCGTTTTTTTCTCCACACATGTCCTTCAGCACCCAATAGCAACGGTTTATTACTTATTTTTAAGCTATTAATCGCTTATTATTTGCTTAAACTGGGGTTTTATGTAGTATTTTTACACAAATAGTCTCATAAATAGAACAAGGCACGAGCCAGAACACAGTGTTCGTCACTTAATAATGATCTAAAACAACAGGACCGCCTTCTATGTTTCAACTCACCCGCAGCGTTACCTGGCAGGCACTTGAACGCCTGCGTGACAAAACCGCCAACGACCGCATTCGTGATTACTTCACCAATGACCCGCAGCGCTTTGAAAAAATGAGCCTACGGGTGGGCGGCCTGTTCCTGGATTACTCCAAGCATCACGTCTCTGATGAGGTACTCGCCAAACTGTTGGAATTGGCTGACCACTCTGCCTTGGTTCAGCGTCGTGCGCAGATGTTCTCTGGCGACATTATCAACGTCACCGAAAATCGCCCGGTACTGCATACCGCACTGCGCAATTTAAGCGATGAACCGGTACATGTAGACGGCAACGATGTGATGCCGGAAATCAATCGCACCCGGGAACAAATCAAGCAGTTCTCAGAAGCGGTTAGAAGCGGTGAGTGGAAAGGCTATAACGGCCAACGCATCAAAGACGTGGTCAATATTGGCATTGGTGGCTCAGACCTTGGCCCCAACATGGCCGTACGCGCGCTACTCAAATACCGCCACCCGGAACTGCACTTCCACTTCGTCTCCAACGTCGATGGCACCCATATTCAGAAGGTGCTTTCACGGCTAGACCCGGCGACCACGCTGTTTATCGTTTCCACCAAAACCTTCTCTACCCAGGAAACCCTGCTTAACGCAAAAACCGCACGGCGCTGGTTCGTGGAAAATGCCGGTGAAGATGCCGACGTAGGCGCCCACTTTATTGCCGCTTCCACTAACCGCAAAGCGGCGATGGAGTTCGGCATTCGTGAAGAGAACGTGTTCGAGTTTTGGGCCTGGGTAGGCGGCCGCTACTCCATGTGGTCATCAATCGGCCTGCCGATTGCGCTTTCGGTTGGTTTTGAAGGGTTTATCGAGCTGCTGGAAGGCGCTCATGAGATGGATCGCCACTTTATAGAAGCGCCCTTCGCGCAGAATATGCCAGTACTGATGGCGCTGATTGGTATCTGGTACATCAACTTTATTGGCGCCGAAACCCAGGCCATCGTGCCCTACGATCAAGCCCTCAACCAACTACCTTCGTTTCTGCAGCAGTTGGATATGGAGTCTAACGGCAAATCAGTCGATATTTTTGGCCACCCGGTTAACTACAAAACCGGCCCGATTGTTTGGGGGCAAACAGGCTCCAACGGTCAGCACGCTTTCTTCCAGCTACTACACCAGGGCACCCGCTATGTGCCGATTGATTTTATTGCCTCGCTAAAACCCGAGCCCGGCGTGGAAGACCACCACTTCGCCTTGCTTACCAATATGCTCGCCCAAGCCAACGCCTTTATGGAAGGCAGCCAAGGGGACAGCAAAGAACTTAGCCAGCACGACCCCTACAGCTGCCCCGGTAACCGCCCTTCCAGCACGCTACTGCTGGACGAGCTAACGCCGAAAAACCTCGGCGCGCTAATTGCCCTCTACGAGCACAAGGTGTTTGTGCAAGGCGTTATCTGGAACATCAACTCGTTTGATCAGTGGGGTGTGCAGCTTGGCAAACGCATTGCCGGTGAAATCAGCGAGCGTATCGACACTAATGCCGCGGACTTCGATACCTCTACCCAAGGTTTGTTGGAACTGGTACGCGCCCACTTTCCCAGTGGCGATAGCGCAAAGGAAAGCGCGCCAGCCAGTGCTGATAAAAAGCCAGCCAGGAAGAAGCGTTAAGCGGAGGGTTGGGTAAACGTTAGATAAAAAACGCCTTGGCTTTTCAGCCAAGGCGTTTTTGGTTTGATCTTTGATGCCAGTATCGACACTGGCTGGAGGCAATCAGAAGCCCCTAGCCGCCTAAATTAATCCGGCGTGAATTGCTCAAAGACCTGCTGTCCGGTCATTTTTTCTGTTTGGTTATTAAACTCGTAATAACCGGGCTTCTCATCAATGAATATTTCGCTGATAAGCTGGAACGCCTGATCCTGGAACAGGCCTGCCGGAAGAATATACTCATTGCTGGGTAGCAGGTGATAGAACAGATGCGTCCCGCAGGTTGCGCAGAAGCCCCGCTCCGCCCAATCAGACGAACGGTAAGCGGCAGGCTCAGCACCAGAGAATTCCACCGAACCACCGCAATGCACAGCGAACATAGGCCCACCCGACCAACGCCGACATAGAGAGCAATGACAAACACTGACCTGCTCGTGGTTAGGCGCAGTCACTTCGATGGAACCGCAAAGACATGTGCCTTTCATTGCAAACTCCCTTACCGTTAGCCCCCCATTACAGTTGCTCTTGTGATGCCGACGAGAGCTAAGCTGCTGTAGGCTCATTGAACAATATTCTGTTGGAAAACGGATCTACCACTTCAAACACCCTATCGCCCCACGGAGCTGTGGTTATTTCCGGTCGGCTAAACTTCTAACCACGGGCTAAAATCTCGCGGTACAAGCCTTCAAGATCATCAGTATTCACAAACGTTTTAGCGCCAGGGGAGCAATCCCCAGAGTGTTCACTGAGATGAAAAACCAGATCACCTCGGGATACCTGCATATAGACAGGAAAGTCTGCTTCGAAGCGATGCTCCCAATCAAGCGACATCCCCAAAAACTCAAGATAGAACGCCTTGGCTTTAGATTCATCAAAAATTCGTATAATCGGAATGGCCTGAAAATGCATTTATGCTCTCCTTACAAACAGCGCTTTAACGAATGGCTAGCCAGCTCTGGTTAGAAAGCCTAAAGCCCTCTTTACCCTTAGGCGTTCGATTTAAACAGGAGCAGAATCGCTCTCTACGCCATAGGCATGGCGAATATACTCAACGGCTTCAGCCATGCCATTAAGAACCGCTGTCGCTGAATGAAAGTTTTGCTGTTTAGACATTTCCGTGGGTAGTGCCAAGCAGCTTATGCCAGCTCGAAAGGCGGCTTCAAGACCATGTTGTGTATCTTCAATGGCGAGACATTCATCCGCAGCAACGCCAAGCCGTTGAAGAGCCAGAAGATAGCATTCAGGTGCGGGCTTGCTGTCTCGGACATCATCGCTAGAAACAATCGTAGAGAACTTATCTTCAAACCCATTGGCCTGCAGCGTTTTTTGAACACCATTTGCACTAGCGCCTGTCACCACTGCCAGCTTCAAACCTTTACTGTGGAAGTAAACAATAGCCTCTCGTACGCCAGGCATTAGCGGGAATGCTTGGTTAGCAAGGTAGTCCTGCGTCGCGGCGTTCTTCGCTTCTATAAGTTGATCAGGGGACGCATCAATCCCAAACCTCTGCACCATATCCAGGGCATTGGCACGCGTTGGCAGGCCTGCATAGTAGGTTTTGTACTGCAGCTCGGACAATTCAAAGCCATATTGGCTCAGAATGTGTACCCACATTTGAAAATGGATGTGTTCAGAACTGACGATCGTCCCATCGTGATCTAGCAAAATTGCGCGAAGTGCCACAAGACCTCCTAGAAATAGAGCGTTTAAAACCCAAGGCAAAGCTACTATCGCATGAGCTGCAAGATTGAAAATATGACAAGCTAATTGTTTTGTACTTCGAGTCGGAAACCACAAGGGTGTTTACGAGTAAGCTATTCACTCACTGCCCTGAAAAAACGAAAACATTAAGACTCCAATCTTGTCCTCAGCAACTCCTTAGCGATTGCTTTGGCTTTTACGGCAGCTTTTAAATCCCCCATCACGTGGGCCTGAACAGTCGCCCCTTCTTTTAAAGTAGCTACCGCTTCCGACAACGTAGTCACCGTTTTTTCATCAACGAATATTTGTGAAATATACCCGCTTATCAAGCCAAGCATGGCTCTTTTATGGCTAGCGCACTGTTGATGCACGGGATGACTTAAGTCACTGAATTCAGCACTGACATTGATGAAATAACAACCATGAAAAGGATAAACTAGCTTCTCTCTCTCATTAAACCAATCATCTAACGCATCGAACAAAGCAAAAATTGCGCTTTGTCCATCAGGTGCGCCCTGCGTGCGCCCTTTAATCCAGGAAGAAAATTGTCGGTCACGATAGTCAACCGTTGCAGCGATAAGGGCTTCTTTACTGGAGAAATGATGATATAGCGTTTTTTTTGCCACACCAGATTCAGCAATGATCCGGTTGATACCAATGGCATGCACCCCATAGCGATAAAATAGGCCAAAGGCGACCGAGACTAACTGCTCTCTTCTTTCCACGGCAAAACCTCTCTTTCATTTTAGTGCAACATATTGACGCGCAGAGACCGATCTGTCTACCATACCCAGGTAGACAGATCGGTCTCCTTTGTTTCAATTTTTAGCCCTAGGGTGCATCCATGAAAATTTCCCAGTATTTACCTGTTCAACAGAAAGCAGCCCTGCTCGCTGGCATTGGAGCGACCGGGTGCATAACAGCGCTCAGCTTTCTAAGTTCACACAGTGACGCGTTATGGCTAATGGCCCCCTTTGGCGCCACCATGGTGATACTGTTTGGATTACCCGCCAGCCCATTAGCCCAACCACGCAACGTGATTGCGGGTCACTTAATAACAGCGGCGTTAGGACTGATGGTGGCTCATTTCTTTGGTGTGTATGAATGGACACTGGGCTTAGCAGTCGGTTTATCGATAGTCGCTATGATGCTTACCCACACCATCCACCCGCCTGCAGGTGCTAATCCCCTACTGATTATGCTAGCGGGAGAGCACTGGCATTTTTTGATCACTCCCGTAGCGTCTGGAGCCCTTCTGATTGTGGGATTCGGATACGTGTTTCACCGGTTTATTTCAGGGCAACCGTACCCCAAGCAATGGTTTTAGTAGAAGAGGATCGTAGTGCAGAACCAGTGTTCATAAGCAATAATCTTAATCCGTTTGTTCGTGGCATGCTTAGCTGTGCTTTTGAGTGCTTTTATTAGCACTCAAAAACCACTGCCCGCATACTTTATCTTCTTATATAGTTCACCGATAAGTTTGACTCCCACTATCAAGCCCACACCAAGTACAATGACGACGAGAGAACCATAGGCAATACTACCTGACCAGATCCACTGACTAATCGCTGCGCCAATATGTTGCAAAGTGAGATAAACACCTATCAGAAAACTACCTGCACGGACTAGGCCTAGTTCGTGCAGTGATAACTGAGAGTCAGCGTTATTAGCTGGATGAATTTTATTAGCCAGCGGTTCTGCCACTAGCCAAAGTACAGCGCCGACAATAAGAGGCATAACCATCATTGCTATCAGGGTGGCTAACCACTCGTCATAGGATTCTGTCGAGCCTGGGCCAAACAGCATCGGCGCTAGGGCAAGTAGCGGATTAAGCGCAATATACAGCGCTAAAATGCGTAACAAGATAATAGAGAAAGCTTTCATAGAATATGTTCACACTCCCTGTGACTTACATCGATATAAACGCCACATGATGAATAACGGCGGCTGACGATATTATCCTAGTTATTTACCACCACTATTTCACTTAAAACAGTGACCTCTCTTCAAGCACACTTAGCCAAAGTGCACCTGAGACATAAAAAAATCCCCCTTGGCACTTTCGGGCCAAGGGGTACCAGTTACGTCAGCAACATCGCCTCGTTTTTCAGTTCGACGCACAGACCTACTACCCGGTCGATGGCTTGCCGGCTGAAGAATGCTAGGCTTGAACATATCGTCCAGGCGATTGGCGAACAGCACATCACGCATTCAGCCTTTCAACTGGTCATGATCGGCTTTCACAAGTTGCGCTTTTACCCAGTCAGGCACCTCACCAAACTGTAAGGTAAGCAACCGCATAGTTTCACGTGCTTCAGCTAAGCGCCCTTCTTGCCGACCTTCTTGACGCCCTTCCAAGCGTTCTTTCTTGACCAAGTTTTCTAAGTTCTCTGCCAACATGTCTTTATCCTCCATCAGGCTGTCAAGCCGATCCAGTTTGACCTCTGTGCCCAACCGGTACAAATGTCGCTTGAGCCAGCGTGGCGGCGCTACCCCTTAACACACCACTCAGGGGGTGACATCGGTGGTAGAGCCATCGGGGAGCTGTACGGTTTGTGTGACTAGCCAGACGATATCGTTGGTGAGCTGGGCGGTTTGCGATGCTGACAACGCAATACGGTACCACTGACAGTCTACTGCCATGGATATCCATTAAACAGAAACATAACGCCGTAACCAATAATAGCAAAGGTGATTACTATTCCTCTTGCCACAGGCCCATCCGATAAATCAGCACCACCTCCTCCAACATTCATATTTTTATCGTATAAAAACGCCACGATTAACTGCCAAAACAATCCATGCCCAATACAAACGCCAGAGAAAAGCTCCCACTCCCCCCAACCCCCCAAAACTTAATGACAGCATTTATCATAGCCACTATAGCCAAGGTAATTGAAATATATAAGCGGTAGCGATTACGCCACTGACCCCATGCTGAGTTACTGTCTGGGTTACTCATCTTCCAGCCCCAGCATGTCTTTTCCATTATTTAAAACCGTATTCCAAACCCCAATCAAATCAAAGGTTGCATTCAACCTGCTGGCCTCCACCTTTGATACCCCCCCAGCCTTTGCATACGCTTCAAAACCAAACATCAAAGCTTCTTTCGAAACTGCATCAGTAATTTCTCCTTTTAAGTACCCTGATAACAAACTTGCCCCCATACCCATTGTCGCAACCCCAGCACCTACAGCTCCAGCAGGGTTCATTACCACCCCGACAGTAGCCACCGTACCTAAATCACCCAACGCCTTGGCATCCACGGCCCTCTCCCATGCCTGCGCTGCAGGGTCGCTATGGTCAATGTTAGCGTTCCGTCTGACGCATTCTGCATCTCCACATGAAAAATGCGGTACGTGGTAAATCTTGCCATCCACCACATAGCTGACCGTGTAACGGCCTTCTTCATCCAGCGGTCGACCCGTCAGACGGTCTCGCGGCTGACCAGGGGCTGCCTCTTCTGGTGGTAGCTGATAGACAAGCGCCCGATAGGGCGAGCCTTCCCCACCCGTCTGCTCGATGATGTAGCTGATCAGCTCAGGTGGCGTGTTCTTCGGTATTTGCTGGATCAGATAGCGCGTCGTGCCGTCCTCTCCGGGGGTTGCCATCCAGTCGACGTCACCCCCAGATTGAGTAGCGCTACACTTTAGAGTCCGATCCTATGCTAAGGAGATTGGACATGAAGAAGCGTTTCAGCGAAGAACAGATCATTGGCTTCTTGGGCGAAGCGGAGGCGGGACTCCCCATCAAGGAGCTATGTCGTCGGCACGGTTTCTCGGAAGCAAGTTATTACCTTTGGCGCAGCAAGTTTGGCGGCATGAGCGTCCCCGATGCCAAGCGACTGAAAGAGCTTGAAGCCGAAAATGGACGCCTGAAAAAGCTGCTCGCGGAGTCGCTATTGGAGATGGAGGTCACTCGCGAGGCGCTGAGAAAAAAGTGGTGAGCGCCCCGGCACGTCGAGACGTGGTGCGTTTTATGGTGTCACGTGGCCTGAGTGAGCGCCGAGCGCTCCGTGTCATGCGTATGAGTGCCAGTGCATTGCGCTACCAACCGGCTCCTGACCGCAATGAGACATTACGTGAACGCATTGTTGCCTTGGCACACCGACATCGTCGTTACGGCGCGGGCATGATCTACCTGAAGCTGCGTCAAGCCGGTGAACAGGTCAATCACAAGCGCGTCGAACGCCTCTACGCGGCGGCTCGGTTGCAGGTAAAGCGACGCAAGCGTAAGAAGATTCCCCTGTCTGAACGCAAGCCCCTGGGCCGCCCTGGCGCTGCCAATCAGGTCTGGTCAATGGATTTTGTGTTTGACCGCACGGCGGAAGGGAGAGTGATCAAGAACCTCACTATTGTCGATGACGCCACCCATGAAGCCGTGGCTATCGTGCCTGACCGTGCCATTGACGGGCTGTCGTTAACACGGATTCTGGATCATCTAGTGCTACAACGTGGCCTTCCAAGTGCCCTTCGTACGGATAATGGGAAGGAGTTCTGCGGACGCGCCATGCTGACGTGGGCTCATCAACGTGGTGTTGCCCTGTTTTTAATCGAACCTGGAAAGCCCAATCAAAACGCCTACATCGAATCGTTCAACGGGCGTTTTAGAGACGAATGTCTAAATGAGCACTGGTTCACCAGCCTGCATCACGCGAGAGTCATCATCGAGGCGTGGCGACGGGAATACAACGAGGAAAGACCGAAGAAAGGACTGGGAGGATTAACGCCTTCCGCCTATGCCGAGCAACTGGTTTTAAAACACGATAAAGTAACGTCAGACTCTAAACCCGGGTGCTACTGAAGATGGGGTGACGTCGCAGTCACCGCCATAGTCAAAATAGGTGTCATCAACGGCGGTCACATCCTGTAAGTCGACGATGATGTTGGAACCTGGGCTTTCCTCCAACTCGTCGTTGTACATGGCTCTGAGGGCATCGGCGATCTGTTCTGGCGTGTACTCGCTGCCTTCGGCCAGCTGTTCCGCCAAGGATTGCTCGAAGCTATGCAACTGGCGATTATTGACATCAAGATTGAACGCCATTGCACCACCTTGGGCGCCGCCTGTCGCCGCACCGGCCAGGGTGGCAGTGAGCGATTCAAGCCCTTGGCGCGCCTCGTCCGGTAGATTCAGCTCATCCGTGAGACGTTCCACTTCTGCCATGAGCACTGAACTGGTCAGTGCTCCCGTCGCTCCGTCCACACCGCCACCGGCCAGGCCGAGCAACGTATGGCCCGAGGTGCGGTAAGCGCCACCTTCCGCCCAACGTGCCGCTTCTTTCAGCAATGCAGCACGTGTTTCAGGATCATTGGCGTTTTGTGCCTCACGCCATAACTGGGCTTCCTGCTGGCTGGCGTAATCCCCCCATTCTTGGCTCGACCGCGACCCAAACTCTTGGGTAATCGTGGTTTGAGCCTCAACGTCTTTTCTGACGCTTTCTGCATCGAAGATCGGGGCAATGCCGGTGTCTGCGTCGCCGGTGCGGGCGTCCTGATTACCTGCCAGGCCGCTGATGGCGGCAACCGTGGTGCTGCTGGCGTCGCCGTCGTCGCGGCCGGTGCCGATGCCGGAGAGACCGGTGCTACCTTCGCCACTTCTGAGGCCAACGCTGGTGCTTTCAGCATCAAACGTGGCGTTGTTGGCGATATCGCTAACGGTGAGCGCACCACTTTCTATTGCCTCACTGGCGGTTTGCCCGGCGGTGGTGAAGCGGTTGCGGTCTTCATCTATCGCGGTTTGGGTGCTGGTGATAGCCCCGCCCGTTACCGCCGACATTGACCTGGAAGCCGCCGTCGCCGGCGCGCAGGCCGCTTTGCTCATTGACGCTTTGGAAGTCGCTATTGAGCTTGGTGCGGCTGGCGTTGAGGCTGGCGGGGGGCTGCCCTACGCCGATCAGCGGTACGCTGAGACTTCCGCCACTGCTTTGGTGGCGTTCGCTGTGAGTGGCGGTGTCTTGCAGGCTTTCAATGGTCAGGTCGCCGCCGATGTTGGTGGTGATTTGCGGGGCGCTGACCACGGCACCTTGCAGGGTGGTGTCGCCACCGCTGGTGAGGATGACTTGGCTGCCTGCGCTGACCTGGGCCCTATTCCCATAAGTTTTTCTCTTAATCAAGTCATTTTTTTCACCACTGCTAAAAACTCGCAAAGTGTTTCTCTAGCATCATTTTTATATTTTTCCTTCCAGACCACACCCCACTCCTTAGGTCTGCCATTTTGCTCCCACTCTGCCAAAGCCAATGAATTTACCAACTCCATCTCAAACCAAGCGCGGTCGTACTGTTCTTGTAATTTCACATCCACCTTATCGGCAAAAAACTCTGTCTCTGCGACAAAATCAGCAAAGTTAAAGATGCTATTCAGAGCAGTTTCAGAATTAGCTTCAATGTACTTTCTACTCATATCATCGACCATACCTAGTTGTCACAACATCACCCTGACGATTAATTACAACACTTATATTATTCTCAGAGCTATGAAAAACTGTGGTTCCTCCTCTGCTGGGGTAGGACTGCCCATTCCGGATCGTATTTTCCACTACTGACGGGAGGATACCTCGATCCTGCATACGATCAAGAGCATGACCAGAGTATTCACGTCCACCAATGTTTGTCGATTCATTTCGAACAGGTTGGTAAGAAGGATTTTTGGGCTGATTCAACTGGAGGCGCTTACTGCCTAACGGTAACGCTCCCGCCGCCACAGCAGACAAAACTGATGCCTGCTCAACATCCAGCCCATGCCGTTCCTGAAGGTACTGCGCAAAGCCTTCCTGCGAGACAATGGCTTCAGCTTCCATATATTGGCTAAGGAGCGGCCCAGCATCTAATCCTAACTGCCAGGGAATATCTCGGCCGCTAAAGCCATCCAGTGCATCACGGAACTGTTCCCCATCCTCGACTAGGCTCTGATAGTTTGCCGTACAAGCCTCTGCATCAGTAGCACATAGCGCAATCAGTTCATCTTGCTGGGCGATACTGAGTGCCCGGAATTTTTCTTGAACTTCGTCACAATCACCACGTGCTACACAGCCTTCAAGCTCATCGATATACGCATCGACTTGATCATGCCGCAGATAATTATTCACCACCTCATTAAACGCCGCCGCGCCGCCTTGGGTGCCACCCGTGGCTGCACCGGCAGCGGTGCTGGCCAGTGCCGTGAGGCCGTCGGTGAGGGTGTCGTCGAGGCCGGCGTTTTTCAGGGCACTCGCGATGGCCGGGGCGCTGAGGGTACCCACGGCGGCCCCCGTGGCACCTTGCGTTCCGCCGGTCAGTGCGCCGATGGCGGTGTGGGCGGCCAGGCGTTTGGTGCCGTTGTCACCCCAGTCGCTTTGTAGCTGATCGGCCTGGGCGTTGAGTTGGTTGGCGCGTTCTGTGTCACCCGCGGCCTGAGCTGCGTCGGCTTGCAGGCGTTTGAGTTGCGCTTCCTCGAGCTTGGCTTGGGCAGTGTCGCCGACTAACTTGCTCGCCCGCGACCCAAATTCCTGGGTAATCGTGGCTTGGGCCTGCACGTCTTTTCTGACGCTTTCTGCATCGAAGATCGGCGCAATGCCGGTGTCTGCATCGCCGGTGCGGGCGTCCTGATTACCTGCCAGGCCGCTGATGGCGGATTCGGTGGTCCTGCTGGCACTGCCATCGTCGCGGCCGGTGCCGATGCCGGAGAGACCGGTGCTACTTTCGCCGCTATCATTTCCACCACTGCTTAAGCTAACACTGATACTTTCCGCGTCATAGGTGGCGTTGTTGGCGATATCGCTAACGGTGAGCGCACCACTTTCGAGTGCCTCGCTGGCGGTTTGCCCGGCGGTGGTGAAGCGGTTGCGGTCTTCATCTATCGCGGTTTGGGTGCTGGTGATAGCCCCGCCCGTAAGATTGGTGGTACCGCCCACGTTGACCTGGAAGCCGCCGTCGCCAGCGCGCAGGCCGCTTTGCTCATTGACGCTTTGGAAGTCGCTGTTGAGCTTGGTGCGGCTGAGGTCAAGATCGAGCGAGGGCGTACCGCCGGTCAGCGGGATGCTGGCACCGAAGCCGCTGCTTGAGTGGCGTTCATCGTGGACGGCAGTGTCCTGCAGGCTTTCAATGGTCAGGTCGCCGCCGATGTTGGTGGCGATTTGCGGGGCGCTGACCACGGCCCCTTTGAGGGCGGTGTCGCCGCCACTGCTGAGAATGACCTGATTGCCTGCGCTAACCTGGGTGTTGTTGAAGAAGGTGCTGTCACCGTTGCCGTGGCCCTTGGCACGGCTGGCGTCCAGGTTGAGGGCAATGCCATTCGTGCCGATGCCCAGCCCAATCCTGCCACTGCTGCTGTTGTGGCTGTCGCGCTGGGAGACGGCATCGGCGCTGGCCAGCAGGTGGATATCCTGAACGGCGTTGAGCTGGAGCTGTTGGCCCGCGTCCAGCTGGCTGCCTTGTACGGTGATGTTGCCTTGGCCGTCTCCTTGGCCGAGGGCGTGAATGGCGAGGTCGCCACCGGCGGTGATCGTCGAGCCGCGGGCAGTGTTGCTGCTCGCTTCACTGTTGCTGCGGCTTTGGCTGGAGCCCAGGCTGATGTTGAGGCTGAGGTCGGTGGCGTTGCCGTTTGTTATCTGCTGCTGAATATCCTTCACTGCCAGGGCGGTGTTGGCCGCTGCCAGGGCTTGCATCCGCGGGCTATCGGTATTGCCAGCCGCGTCAATCTGGCCCTTGATGCCTTGGGCGCTGTCCATCACGGGGTTGCTGAGGGAGAGGCTCAGCCCGCTCTGTTTGAAGCGCTGTTCGGTTCGGCTGTTACTGGTCTCACGGCCTTCGAGGATGTTGACCGTGTTGGCCCCGATCAGGATATCGCCGCTGGGGGCCAGCACGTCAGAACCGATCTGGGTGTAGGTGTCACCCGCCGTGAGGGTGACGTTGCCGCCGATGCTGCCCACGGTGGTGGGGGCAACGAAGGGGGCGGGATTGGTGGCATCGGTCATCTGCCGCTGGCTACCGAGGTTAATGCCAAATCCACCGCTGAACAGGCCACTTTTTTTGCTGCGGCTGAAATGGCTGTTGCTCAGGGTGTTCTGTTCGGCATCGAGGGTGAGGTTGCCCCCGGCATGCATACCCAGATCCTGGTCGGCGACGATGTTGGCACCACTGACGCGGATGTCTTCCCCACTGATAAGGCTGACCGTCTGGCCGCCCAGCTCGCTGGCCAGTGCCTGAGTGCTGGCATTGTGGGTGCGGGTGACCTTGGTTTTGCTGGAGAACAGGCCACCGCCGCTTGAGCTATGCCCTTCGGCCAGGCTCTCGGTACGCTGCCCGGCTTCCAGGGGGATATCGCCGCCAATGGCGTTCAGGGCCAACGCGCTTTGAGCGTCAACGGTGGCGGCGCGCAGGTTGATAGCCTGCCCGGCGGTGAGGTTAATCGCCCCGCCGCCAGTGATCACGCTGCCGATCTCTTCGCTGTGGCGCAGGACTTCAAAATCAACCTTTAGAAGGATAATCTGCAGATATATCAACAAATGGGTTTCTAGCTAAGGTTTCTTCTATTTCTTGTTTTCTCCAAAGCCGCCATTTAGCTGACAATCCCCCTAGAAGTTCAAGTTGCTTGTCAAACATAATGCGCCGAAAATCTTGATCATTCTTCCTGTTTTCACACTCGTAATCTTGAGCCATTTGAGCTGTCACATCTCTAAATATCCAATAAAACAACTCATCCAAACATGCAGTTCTTTTTTCATCAAAAACCACTCCCCGCTCTTCCGTCACGTATCGATATTCACCATTAGTTATCTCAACATGCGGCTTGCCATTTTGAGGAGAAATATTCGAGATCACAACAAGTGAATTGGGAGCATTAATTCTCTGACCCAATGTGAAAACTTTATTTTTAATATCATTGATTTGGCTAGTCATACTAGTTCCCCTTCCTCAAATAGCCCTCGTTTATCAGCCACTGTACATTCACCCTGTCAGGAAGGTTGGGCAACATCTGCGTTCCTCCGCCGGGCTGACCGAAGGCCGGTGCAATTTCACCCTGTATAACAGGTAAGGGCTTTTGAACCTCATATATATGATGCGGCTCTGCCAAGCTTCCAGGTGCCATAGCCCTATGATCAATTGGAGTTCCCTCCGGTGACATAAATGCACCATTAGGCGAGCCATATCGATCAATGCGGGTTCCGACAGGTAAAGTTGATTCAGTTGGCTTTTCAGAAAAGCCCATATTTTCAGGCCAATCCCAGCCACTGCCATCAGCCTTTCTATATTGATCATAATATGAAGCGCCGCTCGCCTCTGCATCTGTTGCACCGGGTCTTACTCCGTGGTTGGGCACATCTTGCGTCACACCACTCCCATCCAGCCCCACTCTCCCAGGCCTGCTCGCAATACTACTCGCCACCTTCGGCAAACTCGCCGCTAGGCCGCCTGCGCCCATAATCATCGTCTGGTTTTCCAGTGCGACGCGCATGCGCAGCCTGTCGGCTTCGTCTCGTTGCCCGGCTTGCTCTAGGGCATCGGCGTGGGCGAGTTGCTCTCGGTTGTTCTCGCTGATGTGTTCTGCGGGGTTGGCCGCAAACGCTTTGATCTCGTTGCCCATCTCGCGCAGGATCGCTCGGGATTCTTCGTCTCCCAACGCGGCTTGACCGGCTAACTGGCCGAGGATCAACGGGGCGGTGGCTGAATCGACCACCATATCCGTCAGCGCTTCAGCGCCAATATGCTCCATGCGTTGTTGCTGGTGTTCTCCCCACAAGGTGGCGGTGTGCTGGTAGTCAGAATAGGTCTCTCGGTCAACATCACCGGGTTGCCAACTACTGAAGGCGGCCTCTAGCAATGAGCGTTCGTAGCTACACGCAGCCGCGCTACCACCTTGGCCACAAGCGGTTTCCAGTGCGTCATCTCGCGAGCGGTCCAACTGACGAATCGCTAACCGTTCTTCCTCCAGGGCTTGGCGCTGAGTCTCTGATAGCGCTTGCTCATCGTCCTCGAGCAGTTGATCAATCTCTTGCAACCGCTGCGATTCCTGATGACTCAGATAATTATTCACCACCTCATTAAACGCCGCCGCGCCGCCTTGGGTGCCACCCGTGGCTGCACCGGCAGCGGTGCTGGCCAGTGCCGTGAGGCCGTCGGTGAGGGTGTCGTCGAGGCCGGCGTTTTTCAGGGCACTCGCGATGGCCGGGGCGCTGAGGGTACCCACGGCGGCCCCCGTGGCACCTTGCGTACCACCTGTCAGTGCGCCGATGGCGGTGTGGGCGGCCAGGCGTTTGGTGCCGTTGTCGCCCCAGTCGCTTTGTAGCTGATCGGCCTGGGCGTTGAGTTGGTTGGCGCGCTCTGTGTCGCCCGCGGCCTGAGCTGCGTCGGCTTGCAGGCGTTTGAGTTGCGCTTCCTCGAGCTTGGCTTGGGCAGTGTCGCCGACTAACTTGCTCGCCCGCGACCCAAATTCCTGGGTAATCGTGGCTTGGGCCTGCACGTCTTTTCTGACGCTTTCTGCATCGAAGATCGGCGCAATGCCGGTGTCTGCATCGCCGGTGCGGGCGTCTTGATTGCCCGCCAGGCCGCTGATGGCGGCAACCGTGATGCTACTGGCGTCGCCGGCCGATGCCGGAGAGGCCTTTGCCGGTGCTTAGTGTGCATCGTAGTTGGCGAGGTCGGTGAAAATCGCGTCGTTGGCAACCTACCCCCATGGGTATCCATTGAACAGGAATAACGCAAAATAACCCGTCAGTGCCAAAACAAACGCTATCAATCTTGGCATACTCCCATCCTCCACTCTCACCCCACCGCCACCAAACGAAATATATTTATCGTAAAAATAAGATTGTGCCGCCTGCCCAAAAAAAAGCTGCCCAACCAATACACCAACAAAATACTCCCACTCTCCCCAAAAACGTAAAGCAGCGTTTAAAAAAGAAAGGAAAGCCATAAACCAAAGTATATAGACGCGATATTTTTTTATCACCTCTAACCATGTGCCCTTTGAACTCATAAGCCTTCCCCCAGTTTAAAGGCACTTATATCAATCGATAATGTTAGTTGCATTGTCCGACACCTCACCCCATACTCCCGCCAAATCCAACGCCGCAGTAATTCTTGCAGCCAATGGGGCAGGTACACCTCGAGCTATTGCGTATCTTTCGAACCCTGCACTCGCCACCTCCTTCGTTGCTGATGTAACAAATTCGTCTTTTAAGTAGCCAGATAACAACCCTGCCACACTCCCCGAGATAGCAAGCCCTTGCCCTAAAGCACCAACCGGCGTCATTACTACCCCAGCTGTCATAGCCTTGCTGGCATCATCCAACGCCTTGGCATCTACAGCCCTTTCCCATTCCTGTGCGGCAGGGTCGCTATGGTCAATGTTAGCGTTCCGTCTGACGCATTCTGCATCTCCACATGAAAAATGCGGTACGTGGTAAATCTTGCCATCCACCACATAGCTGACCGTGTAACGGCCTTCTTCATCCAGCGGTCGACCCGTCAGACGGTCTCGCGGCTGACCAGGGGCTGCCTCTTCTGGTGGTAGCTGATAGACAAGCGCCCGATAGGGCGAGCCTTCCCCACCCGTCTGCTCGATGATGTAGCTGATCAGCTCAGGTGGCGTGTTCTTCGGTATTTGCTGGATCAGATAGCGCGTCGTGCCGTCCTCTCCGGGGGTTGCCATCCAGTCCCCGCCATAGTCAAAATAGGTGTCATCAACGGCGGTCACATCCTGTAAGTCGACGATGATGTTGGAACCTGGGCTTTCCTCCAACTCGTCGTTGTACATGGCTCTGAGGGCATCGGCGATCTGTTCTGGCGTGTACTCGCTGCCTTCGGCCAGCTGTTCCGCCAAGGATTGCTCGAAGCTATGCAACTGGCGATTATTGACATCAAGATTGAACGCCATTGCACCACCTTGGGCGCCGCCTGTCGCCGCACCGGCCAGGGTGGCAGTGAGCGATTCAAGCCCTTGGCGCGCCTCGTCCGGTAGATTCAGCTCATCCGTGAGACGTTCCACTTCTGCCATAAGCACTGAACTGGTCAGTGCCCCCGTCGCTCCGTCCACACCGCCACCGGCCAGGCCGAGCAGCGTATGGCCCGAGGTGCGGTAAGCGCCGCCTTCCGCCCAACGTGCCGCTTCTTTCAGCAATGCAGCACGTGTTTCAGGATCATTGGCGTTTTGTGCCTCACGCCATAACTGGGCTTCCTGCTGGCTGGCGTAATCCCCCCTTCTTGGCTCGCCCGCGACCCAAACTCTTGGGTAATCGTGGCTTGGGCCTGCACGTCTTTTCTGACGCTTTCTGCATCGAAGATCGGCGCAATGCCGGTGTCTGCATCGCCGGTGCGGGCGTCCTGATTACCTGCCAGGCCGCTGATGGCGGATTCGGTGGTGCTGCTGGCACTGCCATCGTCGCGGCCGGTGCCGATGCCGGAGAGGCCGGTGCTGCTTTCGCCGCTATCATTTCCACCACTGCTGAGGCCAACGCTGGTGCTTTCGGCCTCATAGGTGGCGTTGTTGGCGATATCGCTAACGGTGAGCGCGCCACTTTCTATTGCCTCACTGGCGCTTTGCCCGGCGGTGGTGAAGCGGTTGCGGTCTTCATCTATCGCGGTTTGGGTGCTGGTGATAGCACCGCCGGTAAGATTGGTGGTGCCGCCGACGTTGACCTGGAAGCCGCCGTCGCCAGCGCGCAGGCCGCTTTGCTCATTGACGCTTTGGAAGTCGCTGTTGAGCTTGGTGCGGCTGGCGTTGAGGCTGGCGGTGGGCTGCCCTACGCCGATCAGCGGTACGCTGAGACTTCCGCCGCTGCTTTGGTGGCGTTCGTTGTGGGTGGCGGTGTCTTGCAGGCTTTCAATGGTCAGATCGCCGCCGATGTGGGTGCTGATTTGCGGGGCGCTGACCACGGCACTTTTGAGGGCGGTGTCACCGCCGCTGTTGAGGATGACCTGATTACCGGCGCTGAGCTGGGTGTTGTTGAAGAAGGTGCTGTCACCGTTGCCGTGGCCCTTGGCACGGCTGGCGTCCAGGTTGAGGGCAATGCCATTCGTGCCGACCCCCAGCCCAATCCTGCCACTGCTGCTGTTGTGGCGGTCGCGCTGGGAGACGGCATCGGCGCTGGCCAGCAGGTTGATATCCTGGGTAGCATTGAGCAGTAGCTGATCACCAGCCTCTAGTTGGCTGCCTTGTACGGTGAGGGTGCCTTCGCCATCTCCCTGGCCGAGCGCGTGAATGACGAGGTCGCCACCGGCTGCCAGGGTGGAGCCGCGGGCGGTGTTACTTTCAACCGTGCTGTCACTGCGGCTTTGGCTGGAGCCCAGGCTGATGTTGAGGCTGAGATCCGTGCCCTGCCCGCCTTGCAACTGTTGCTGAATATCCGTCACCGCGAGGGCGCTGTTGGCGGCCGCCAGGGCTTGCATACGCGGGCTCTGGGTGTCGCCAGCCGCTTGGAACTGGCCCTCGAGGCGTTGTGCGGTGTCTATCACGGGGCCGCTGAGGGAGAGGCTCAGGCCGCTTTGTTTGAAACGCTGTTCGGTCTGGCTGCTACGGGTCTCTCGGCCTTCGAGGATGTTGACCGTGTTGGCACCAATCAGGATATCGCCGCTGGGGGCCAGCACGTCAGAACCGATCTGGGTGTAGGTGTCGCCAGCGCTCAAGGTGACGTTGCCGCCAATGCTGCCCACGGTGGCGGGGGCAACGAAAGTGGCAGGATTGGTGGCATCGGTCATCTGCCGTTGGCTGCCGATGTTAATGCCAAACCCACCACTGAACAGGCCACTTTTTTTGCTGCGGCTGAAATGGCTGTCGCTGAGGGTGTGTTGGGCGGCATCCAGGGTGAGGTTGCTCCCAGCATGAATCCCTAGATCCTGGTCGGCCAGGACGTTGGCACCGCTGAGGTGGATATCTTGACCGCTGGTCATAGTGACCGTCTGGCCGCCTAGCTCGCTGGCTAGTGCCTGAGTGTTGATGCTGCTCGTGCGGGTGGTGCGGGTGCGGCTGGAGAACAGGCCACTGCTGCGGGTTTGGCGGCCTTCGGCCAGGCTATCAGTACGCTGCCCGGCTTCCAGGGTGATATCACCGTCAATGGCGTTCAGGGCCAGGGCACCCTGGGCGTCTACGGTGGCGGCACGCAGGTTAATGTCTTGCCCAGCGGTGAGGCTCACCGCCCCGCCGCCGGTGATCACGCTGCCGATCTCTTCGCTGTGGCTCTGGTGATGGTAGTTGTTGGCATCCCAGTTAAGGGCGTGGCTTTGGCCAACTTCCAATGTATCCAGGTTGATATCGCTACCTGCAATGAGCTGAGTCACGCCACTGCCAATGTTGTGTAGTTCGGCAGCGGAGAGGTTAATCGCACCGCCCGCGCTGGCCAGCAGGTTGCCCGCCTCGCCGTTGACATAAAGCCCGGCCATCCGGTCAATGCCTTGCAGGCTGAAGGTATTACCATCAACCTCGTTGGTGGCGCTGTGGAGCGTACTGGCGATGTTGATATCCCCGCCCGCTTGCAGCGCCATGCCGGTCGTGGCGGCAATGCTGCCACCGTCGATATTGATGTCCTGACGGGCATCAATTAACGCGATATCGCCTTGGATGCGGCCGCTGTTGTTGAGGTTCTGGGCGCTGATATCCACCATGTTGCGCCCGGCAATGGTGCCGCTGTTGTTGAGGTCGCCACTCAGGGCCAGGTCGATATCACGGGCGCTGATCAGGGTGCCATTATGGCCACCCAACAGCTCGCCATTGGTGGCCAAATCGCCTTCGCGGGGGGCCAAATAGACCTTTGGCATCAGGGCGGTGGTGGTAGAGCCATCGGGTAGCTGTACGGTTTGTGTGACTAGCCAGACGATATCGTTGGTGAGCTGGGCGGTTTGCGACGCTGACAACGCAATGCCGGGGCGCAGCTTGTGTTCATGCGCAAAGGTCGCCCCCGCGTTCATCAGCGCCGCGTATTGCGCATCATCCGTGCGGTAATCGCCCAGGAAGCGGTAGCCGGTGAGCGCAGCGACTTGGTCACGAATGAGCTTTTGCTCGTAAAAGCCGTCACCCAGGCGTTTTTGAGCATGAGCCGGATCGTAGGCCAACGCTGAAAGTAGATAGTCACTGGAAAGCCACTGGCGGTGATCAGTAAAGTCGGGGTCCGTCGCCACCAGGTAACGCGCGTTACTACCAGGATCAATGGTGAAGAGGCTGCTGGTGGGCAACAACAACGGTGGGGCTGTTTGCGTGCCTAAATCTGTTGTCGCCTGGGCACCCTGGCTGGGGTTGGCATGGTCAAGCAGCCAAGTATCGGTGGAGAACGCGGCGGTGGATTGGGTGCTACTTGGGGTAGTGGTATTCAACGAGGCGCTGTTAGCCCCTGGGGTGTCAGTATTGACGCCATTGGCGCTGCTGGTTGCGCTGCCCTGGCTGGCACTGAAGGATGCCTGAGTAGCGCCCTGAGTATGTGCGTTCACACTGTTGGTGGTATTAGTAGCATTGCCTGAGTGAGCCACATTAACCGAGGCACTGTTCGCCCCACGGGTATTGGTATTAACGCCGTTGGCGCTGCTGGTCGCGCTGCCCTGGTTGGCACTAAAGGATGTGTCAGTGGCACCCTGGGACGCTGTGTTAACACTGTTGGTGGTATTAGTAGCATTACCTGAGTGAGCCACCTTAACCGAGGCACTGTTCACCCCATGGGTGTCGGTATTAACGCCATTGGCGCTGCTGGTCACGCTGCCCTGGTTGGCATTAAAGGATGCCTCAACGGCCCCTAGAGTCTCTGTGTTCACACCATTGGTACTGTTGGTGGCACTGCTGGAGCCGTCCAAATCAAACGATGCGCCATCTGCTACATGCATTTCCGTATTGACGCCGTTGGCACTGTTGGTGGCATTGCCTGGCTTGTTGGCACTGAATGATGCGCTGTTAGCCCCCTGGGTATCCGTATTAACCGCGTGTGTGCTTTTGGTGGCGCTGTCTGAGCCAGCGACATTGACCGAGGCGCCGTCAGCACCATGGGTCTGCGTATTGATGGCCGCGGCGCTATTAAATACATCGCTCTTGTTGGCACTGAATGATGTGTCAGTAGCACCCTGGGACACCGTGTTCACGGCATTGCCGCTAGTGGTCACACTTCCCTGGTGAGCACTGAACGATGTATCAGTGGTCCCATGGGAGTCGGTGTTCACGGCATTGGCACTATTCGTCCCACTGCCTGGGCTGTTGGCTTGGCCGATGACGTCAGCATCTACCACTGACTGAGTCACTTCGGTGGTCTCAGTGTTGACTGCGCTGGCACTATCACCGGCACCAGCAACCTCCTGTGCGGTAGTGCTGATGCTTTGATTGGCAAGCGTCGCGCCTGCGACATCTGAGCTACCAGAGCTAGTGCCACTGGCTGTTCCAGGGCCAGCTTTGCCACCAATGCTGGTGCCACTACCCGTGATGGCCGTGTTTTGCCTTACCTCGCCAACGCCAAGCTGGTTGTCTGTGAAGACTTCTTCGAGTGGGCCGATATGTTTTTTGTCTATCCATGCACGATCTAGCCAATCAGCAACACCTGCGTCGGTCCCCTTTGTACTTGAGACCCTGCGTACTATAGCTGTTGCCTCATCCCATTCTGTAATTACGCGGCGTTCGCCTATTGCCTCTCGGTTTTCCAGGTTAGCAATATCCCCTTGCAGCGTTCGGCCAACGATAATGCGACTTTTATCATTGAGTAGGTCATTCCCTATCAGGGTCAGGTTTCCTCCCGCCCTGATCAAGCTGGGAGCGCTGGACACGACTTTGCTTACATACTCATTACGCTTAAGACGGTACTGCGTCCAGTTTGAAATGGTCGTAGAAGCAGACCCATGATAAAAAGTGTAGCGTCCCTCATAATTAAGGTAAGGATTCCAAGTGGAACCCGTAGTATTTTTCTCCTTCCAAGTTTTTTCATTCCGTTCCCAAGTAAGCCTCGTCCCGTTGTCAAATTGCTTACTCCAGCCATTAGGAAACAAGTCTACCCAGCCATTTTCGTGAATGGTCAGTTTATTCTCCCAGCCTTGGGGCTGGATCATGGTTACCTTGGTTTCGCCAAGGTATTCTTCCTCCATTACAAAGTGCTCGTTGGTATTGCGCAATGTGTCTGCCGCCAACGCCATGTCTCCTAAGCTTTCAATGGTGGCGCTGTTGTTGTTGAGTGTTGCTGCATTGCCAGTGCCGTCTGCCACGGCCTGATAGTTAGAGAAGAGTGAGCCACCGATGGCCATATCGCCGCCGCTAAAAATCAGCGCACCCTCACGGTTGGTAATATGCTGGGCGCCAACATCCAGCCGCTCTCGGGCAGCAATCGTGGCGGATTTCGTCTGTCCTCCCGCCGTTTCTTCACGATTACCAAGGTGACTAACGGCTATGGCGATACGGTCACCATAGAGTCGCCCAGTACCTACGTTATCCAACGCGTGGCCGTTGATTTGCGTATCCGCTCCATCGATCAAGCCTCGGTTGATAACGCTGCCATTATGCGCTTGTGTGGTGTCCAGCATGGTGGTGCCCAGACTCCGCAGCTCACCACTGGGCTGGTTGCGAATCTCATCGGCATGCACAGTGAGGCTGCGCCCCCCCTGCCACTTTCCGGCATTGGTAAAGGTGTTACCCCCGGGGGCACCATGCAAACGTAAACTCAAACTTCCTTCTGAGATCACCTGCTGATCACTGGCGGTATTGAGGTCTCCTACCAGGTCCAGCGCCATATCGCTGCCACTTTCTAGCTTTCCGCTTAGATCTACGGTGTTGGCAACTACCGTAATGGAAGCGGCTTCAGTGGCGTTGTCATTATTGGCGACAATCTCACCCTCTTTATTGCTGATCTCCAGATTGCGCTCGGCGGGAGTGGTAGCGCTATCTTGTAGCGTCAGGGCACGCTGAGCGTTGAGCGTGCCGCTATCGTTGATAATTGATGTATCAGCGGTGATGATGAGGTCGAGACCAGCCAACACTTGACCAGCGGCATTGTCGACGTTGCTGGCGGTGATCTGTACGTGCTTGCCGACAATGCCTTGGGTGCTCTCACTGGTCTGGCTATTGTCAACAGTGTCAGCGATTAGGCTGACCAGCGCATTGGACTGCACAATGCCACCCGAGTTGAGGATATCGGCATCGGTAGACAAACTCACATTGTCTTGGGCCAGTATCTCTCCATGGGTATTGTTGATGTCTTTTCGGGCATTGATATCGAGTTCCGTGGCCGCCACCATCAGGCCGTCCGTGTTGCTCACACTGTCAGCATCCACCAGCAGATTACCCGCTCTGGAGGCCAGAACACCGTCGGTATTGTTAAGCGTATCTTCGGCCTGAAGCGATAACCCCGCCTGGGTGACAACATTGGCTTGCCAAGTGTCAAGATTGCCCTGCGCATTAATGTCGGCATTGTAAGCACTGGTCTGGCTGTTGCGTAGATCGACATGACCACCTGCTACCGTCAAGCTACCCGCCGCCAGATTGTTGCCAATGGCCCTTAGATCGCTGGTAGCAGTAATGCTGAGCGCACCGCCATCTTCACCCAATGCCTTCAAGCTGCCATCTTTATTGAGGCCAGCGGCAAGGGTGCCCCCGCTGTCAACACTGGTAGCATCAATGGTCAGATTATCGGCCGCCGCAAGGGTGCCCGTGCTGGTTAATGCACCAGTCCTAAGGAAAGCGTCTTTGCCTGCGTAAACAGTACCGCCCATGTTATTCAGGCTCTGCGCATCAATAAGGATATTGTTTTGGGTAATGAGATTTGCACTGACCGTGCTTAACGCACCTTTCGCCGCAACATCAGCATCGTAAGCGCTACTCTGGCTATTATTCAGGTCAACGCTATCACCTTCGAGCGTCAAGCTGCCCGCTGCAAAATTGTTGCCGGTGGCTCTTAGGCCGTTGCTGGCAGTCACTCGCAATGCAGCACCGTCAGCAGCAAACGTAGCGAGACTTCCGTTGCTACTCAAGCCAGCGACAAGGGCACCCTCGCTGTCGACGCTGGTGGCATCGATGGTTAGGCCACCTGCCGCGGCAATCGTGCCGGTGTTGGTGAGCGCGCCGGTATAGAGGGTGGCATTTCCTCCCGCGTAAAAAGTGCCGTCGGTGTTAGCGAAGACCTCGTTGAGGCTGACCTCAAGATCGTTGCCCGCTAACACGGATCCCTGCCCACTCGTTAGGCTCTGCGCTTGTATGCTCAGGTCACCTACCTGGCTGGATAGCATGCCCTGGGTGTTATCCAACGCGCCGTCGCTACTCAGCGATAGGCTATCCCGAGTGACAATGGTGGCTGCTTGAGGATCAAGATCACCTCGGGCGGCAAGTGCTGCGCGGTAAGCACTGGTCTGGCTATCGCTTAGATCAATATTGTCTCCGTCTAACATCAGTCTGCCTACGGCCAGATTGTTGCCAGTGGCGGTTAGCTCATCTGTGGCAGTGACGCTAAGGGCACTGCCGTCTTCAGCAAACTCATTGAGCTTGCCATCGCTATTCAGCCCTGCAGCGAGCGTGCCACTGCTGTTAACGCCGCCAGCGTTAATGGTTAGATCATCCGCTGCCGCAACGGTGCCGGTGTTCGCCAGTGACCCTGTGTCGAGAGTGACATTGCCGCCTGCGTAAACAGTGCCATCGGTGTTGGTGAGAGATTCGTGAAGCGTGATATCAAGGGCGTTGCCTGCTAACAACTCACCCTGCTCGTTGTTCAGGCTGAGCGCCTGTACCGTCAGGTCGCCTTGCTGGCTAGCCAGAGTACCCTCGGTGTTATCAAGCCCCCCCTCTGCCTGAAGGGTTAGCTTCTCCTGGGTAACGACATTGGCCTGCCTGCTCGCCATATCACCACGGGCGGTAATATCAGCATTGTAGGCGCTCGTTTGGCTCCCACTCAGGTCAATATTACCGCCGTCAAAAGCAAGGCTGCCTGACGCCAGGTTGGTCCCGGTAGCGACCAAGTCACCAGCGGCAGTGACGCTAAGGGCACTGCCGTCTTCAGCAAACTCATTGAGGCTGCCATCGCTATTCAGCCCTGCAGCGAGCGTGCCACTGCTGTTAACGCCACCAGCGTTAATGGTTAGGTTGTCTGCTGCCGCAACGGTGCCCGTGTTGACCAGCGTCCCAGTATCGAGGGTGGCATTGCCGCCTGCATAGACAGTGCCATCGGGGTTGGTGAGAGATTCGTGAAGCGTGATATCAAGGGCATTGCCTGCTAACAACTCACCCTGATTGTTGTCCAGGCTGAGTGCCTGTACCGTCAGGTCGCCTTGCTGGCTAGACAGGGTACTCTCGGTGTTATCAAGCCCCCCCTCTGCCTGAAGGGTTAGCTTCTCCTGGGTAACGACATTGGCCTGCCTGCTCGCCATATCACCACGGGCGGTAATATCAGCATTGTAGGCGCTCGTTTGGCTCTCACTCAGGTCAATATTATCGCCGTCAAACGCAAGGCTGCCTGCCGCCAGATTGGTCCCAGTAGCGACCAAGTAACCAGTGGCAGTGACGCTAAGGGCACTGCCGTCTTCAGCAAACTCATTGAGCTTGCCATCGCTATTCAGCCCTGCAGCGAGCGTGCCACTGCTGTTAACGCCGCCAGCGTTAATGGTTAGATCACCCGCTGCCGCAACGGTGCCGGTGTTCGCCAGTGACCCTGTGTCGAGAGTGACATTGCCGCCTGCATAGATGGTGCCATCGGTGTTGCTCAAGGCGTCAATGACGGAGACTGCCAAGCTGTTGCCCGCCAACAGGGTGCCCTGTTCGTTAGTCAAACCGAGAGTGCTCACACTTAGATCGCCCTGCTGGCTTGATAGGATGCCACCGGTGTTATCTAGCCCCCCGTCGATTTGCAGCGTTAGGCTTTCCTGAGTGACAACATTGGCTTGCCAAGTGTCGAGATCACCACGGACAATTACATCAGCACTGTAAGCGCTGGTCTGGCTCTCACTCAGATCGAGATTCTCACCGTCCAGAGTAAGCGTGCCTGCAGCCAAGTTAGTGCCGGTGGCACTTAGGTCGTTACGGGTGCTGACGTTTAGCGCGCTACCATCTTGGGCGAATCCCTTGAGAGTGCCATCTGCGTTGAGGCCCGCAGCCAGCGTCCCTGTACTCTCAACGCCGCCAGCGTTAATGGTTAGGTTGTCTGCTGCCGCAACGGTGCCCGTGTTGATCAACGTACCGGTATCGAAGATGGCATTGCCGCCTGCATAGACGGTGCCGTCGGTGTTGCTGAGGGATTCGCTAAGAGCCAGCTCTAGGGCATCACCTGCCAGCAGTTCGCCCTGTTCGTTGTTCAGACTCAACGCTTGTACGCTCAGGTCGCCTTGCTGACTGGACAGGGTCCCCTCAGTGTTATCAATCGCACCTTCAGCTTGCAGGGTTAAGTTTTCTTGAGTGACGACATTGGCCTGCCAGGTGTCGATATCACCACGGGCGGTGATACGCGTATCAAAGGCACTGGTCTGGCTCTCACTCAGATCGACATTACCACCCTCCAGGGTCAGCGATCCCGCAGCTAAGTTGGTGCCGGTAGCACTCAAATCACCACTGGTGGTGACACGCAGTGCGGCACCATTTTCGTCAAACGTGTTGAGGCTGCCATCGCTATTCAGACCAGCGGCCAAGGTGCCGCTGCTATCGACGCTGGCGGCGTCGATAGCTAGATTATCAGCGGCGGCAATGGTGCCAGTATTGGTCAGTGCATCAGTGTCTAAAGTGACGTTTTTGCCGGCGTAGACGGTGCCATCAGTGTTGCTTAGGGTTTCGTTGAGAGCAATCGACAGGTTCTTACCAGCCAATAACTCACCCTGCTCGTTACTCAGGCTAAGTGCCTGAACACTTAGGTTGCCCACTTGGTTAGACAAGGTACCTGCTGTGTTATCCAGCGCACCACTAGCTTGTAGCGACAAATCTTCCTGGATAACTATGTTGGCTTGCCCGCTCGCCAAATCACCTCGAGCCGTAATATCAGCGCGGTAGGCACTGGTCTGGCTCTCACTCAGATCGACATTCTCACCGTCCAGAGTAAGCGTACCTGCAGCCAAGTTAGTGCCGGTAGCACTCAAATCACCGCTGGTGGTGACACGCAGTGCGGCACCATTTTCGTCAAACGTGTTGAGACTGCCATCGCGTTTCAGGCCCGCCGCTAGAGTGCCGCTGCTAGTAACGCTGGCAGCATCAATAGTCAGGTCATCCGCTGCGGCAACGGTACCAGTATTAGTAAGCACACCGACATCGAGGGAGGCATTGCCGCCTGCATAGACGGTGCCGTCGGTGTTGTTGAGGGATTCGCTAAGAGTCACCTCTAGGGTATCACCTGCCAGCAGTTCGCTCTGTTCGTTGTTCAGACTCACCGCTTGTACGCTCAGGTCGCCTTGCTGACTGGACAGGGTCCCCTCAGTGTTATCAATCGCCCCTTCAGCCTGCAGGGTTAAGTTTTTCTGAGTCACAACATTGGCTTGCCAGGTGTCGAGATCACCACGGGCACTGACATCAGAACTGTAAGCGCTGGTCTGGCTCTTACTCAGATCGACATTACCACCCTCCAGGGTCAGCGATCCCGCAGCTAAGTTGGTGCCGGTAGCGCTCAGGTCACCGCTGGTGGTAACACGCAGTGCAGCACCATCAGCATCAAACGCGTTAAGGCTGCCATCTTCGTTTAAGCCCGCGGCCAACGTCCCCGTGCTCGCAACGCTGACAGCGTCAATGGTCAGATCATCCGCTGCTGCAATCGTGCCAGTGTTCGTCAGTGATCCTGTGTCGAGAGTGGCGTTGCCACCCGCGTAAACAGTGCCACCGGTGTTGGTGAGAGATTCGTGAAGCGTGATATCAAGGGCGTTGCCCGCTATCAGCTCACCCTGATTGTTGTTTAGGCTGAGCGCCTGTACCGTCAGGTCGCCTTGCTGACTTGATAGGATGCCACCGGTGTTATCAAGCCCCCCCTCTGCCTGAAGGGTTAGCTTCTCCTGGATAACCACATTGGCTTGCCTGCTCGCCTGGTCGCCACGGGCGATAATATCAGCATTGTAGGCGCTCGTTTGGCTCTTACTCAGGTCAATATTATCGCCGTCAAACGCAAGGCTGCCTGCCGCCAGATTGGTCCCAGTAGCGACCAAGTCACCAGTGGTAGTGACGCTAAGGGCACTGCCGTCTTCAGCAAACTCATTGAGCTTGCCATCGCTATTCAGCCCTGCAGCGAGCGTGCCACTGCTGTTAACGCCGCTAGCGTTAATGGTTAGGTTGTCTGCTGCTGCAACGGTGCCCGTGTTGATCAGCGTAGCGGTATCGAGGGTGGCATTGCCGCCTGCATAGACAGTGCCATCGTTGTTGGTGAGAGATTCGTGAAGCGTGATATCAAGGGCGTTGCCTGCTAACAACTCACCCTGGTCGTTGCTCAGGCTAAGTGCTTGAACACTTAGGTCGCCCACTTGACTGGACAAAGTCCCTGCCGTGTTATCAATCGCGCCTTCAGCCTGCAGGGTTAAGTTTTCCTGAGTCACAACATTGGCTTGCCAGGTGTCGATATCACCACGGGCGGTGATACGCGTATCAAAGGCACTGGTCTGGCTCTCACTCAGATCGACATTCTCACCGTCCAGAGTAAGCGTGCCTGCAGCCAAGTTAGTGCCGGTAGCACTCAAATCACCACTGGTGGTGACACGCAGTGCGGCACCATTCGCGTCAAACGTGTTGAGGCTGCCATCGCTATTCAGACCCGCGGCCAAGGTGCCGCTGCTATCGACGCTGGCGGCGTCGATAGCTAGATTATCAGCGGCGGCAATGGTGCCAGTATTGGTCAGTGCTTCAGTATCCAAGGCGGCGTTGCCACCTGCGTAGACAGTGCCTTCTGTATTAGCCAGGCTGATCGCCTGCAGACTCAAATCGCCCTGTTCGCTGTATAGCGTGCCTCGGCGGTTATCAATGGCCTCCGCTGCTTCGAGGGTGGTATTGCCACCCGCATAGACAGTGCCATCAGTGTTGTTGAGGCTAAACACCTGCACACTTAGATCACCGTGTTCACTGGACAAGGTACCCTCAGTGTTATCCAGGGCACCGCCTGACTGGAGTGATAAGCTCTCTTGAGTGACGATGTTGGCTTGCCCGCTCGCCAAATCACCTCGAGCCGTAATATCAGCGCGGTAGGCACTGGTCTGGCTCTCACTCAGATCGACATTCTCACCGTCCAGAGTAAGCGTACCTGCAGCCAAGTTAGTGCCGGTAGCACTCAAATCACCACTGGTGGTGACACGCAGTGCGGCACCATTTTCGTCAAACGTGTTGAGGCTGCCATCGCTATTCAGACCAGCGGCCAAGGTGCCGCTGCTATCGACGCTGGCGGCGTCGATAGCTAGATTATCAGCGGCGGCAATGGTGCCAGTATTGGTCAGCGCAGCAGTGTCTAAAGTGACGTTTTTGCCAGCGTAGACGGTGCCATCAGTGTTGCTTAGGGATTCGCTAAGAGTCACCTCTAGGGTATCACCTGCCAGCAGTTCGCTCTGTTCGTTGTTCAGACTCACCGCTTGTACGCTCAGGTCGCCTTGCTGACTGGACAGGGTCCCCTCAGTGTTATCAATCGCCCCTTCAGCCTGCAGGGTTAAGTTTTTCTGAGTCACAACATTGGCTTGCCAGG
Organism: Halomonas bluephagenesis; assembly: GCF_054790765.1. Taxonomy (NCBI): domain Bacteria; kingdom Pseudomonadati; phylum Pseudomonadota; class Gammaproteobacteria; order Oceanospirillales; family Halomonadaceae; genus Halomonas; species Halomonas bluephagenesis. The sequence continues at coordinate 3,528,090 of NZ_CP133631.1, read as the reverse complement.
TGTCGATATCACCACGGGCGGTGATACGCGTATCAAAGGCACTGGTCTGGCTCTCACTCAGATCGACATTCTCACCGTCCAGGGTAAGCGTACCTGCAGCCAAGTTAGTGCCGGTAGCACTCAAATCACCACTGGTGGTGACACGCAGTGCGGCACCATTTTCGTCAAACGTGTTGAGGCTGCCATCGCTACTCAGACCTGCCGCTAGGGTGCCGCTGCTAGTAACGCTGGTGGCGTTAATGGTCACATTATCAGCAGCGGCAACAGTACCAGTGTTGGTAAGCCCACCGACATCGAGGGAGGCATTGCCGCCTGCATAGACGGTGCCGTCGGTGTTGCTTAGGGGTTCGTTGAGAGCAATCGACAGGTTCTTCCCAGCCAATAACTCACCCTGCTCGTTACTCAGGCTAAGTGCCTGAACACTTAGGTTGCCCACTTGGCTAGACAAGGTACCTGCTGTGTTATCCAGCGCACCACTAGCTTGTAGCGACAAATCTTCCTGGATAACTATGTTGGCTTGCCCGCTCGCCAAATCACCTCGAGCCGTAATATCAGCGCGGTAGGCACTGGTCTGGCTCTCACTCAGATCGACATTCTCACCGTCCAGAGTAAGCGTACCTGCAGCCAAGTTAGTGCCGGTAGCACTCAAATCACCACTGGTGGTGACACGCAGTGCGGCACCATTTTCGTCAAACGTGTTGAGGCTGCCATCGCTATTCAGACCCGCGGCCAAGTTGCCGCTGCTATCGACGCTGGCGGCGTCGATAGCTAGATTATCAGCGGCGGCAATGGTGCCAGTATTGGTCAGTGCATCAGTGTCTAAAGTGACGTTTTTGCCAGCGTAGACGGTGCCATCAGTGTTGCTTAGGGTTTCGTTGAGAGCAATCGACAGGTTCTTCCCAGCCAATAACTCACCCTGCTCGTTACTCAGGCTAAGTGCCTGAACACTCAGGTTGCCTTTCTGGCTAGAAAGGGTACCCTCGGCATTGTTGAACGCCCCCTTAACTTGCAGCGTTAAGTTTTCCTGGGTGACGACATTGGCTTGCCCGCTCGTCAAATCACCTTGAGCCGTAATATCAACCCGGTAGGCGCTAGTCTGGCTCTTACTCAGATCGACATGGTCGCCGTCTAAGGTCAGGTTACCTGATGCAATATTCGTACCAGTGGCGCTGAGATCACCATCAGTGATGATGCTAAGGGCGCTACCGTCTTCGGCAAATGCTTTTAAGGTGCCGTCTTCGCTGTTCAAGCCAGCTGCCAACGTGCCCGTGCTATCGATGCTGGCGGCGTTAATGGTCACATTACCAGCAGCGGCAACAGTACCAGTATTGGTAAGCTCACCGACATCGAGGGAGGCATTGCCGCCTGCATAGACGGTGCCGTCGGTGTTGCTGAGGGCTTCGCTAAGAGCCACCTCTAGGGTATCACCTGCCAGCAATTCGCCCTGTTCGTTGTTCAGACTCACCGCTTGTACGCTCAGGTCGCCTTGCTGACTTGATAGGATGCCACCGGTGTTATCAACCCCCCCCTCTGCCTGAAGGGTTAGCTTCTCCTGGATAACCACATTGGCTTGCCTGCTCGCCTGGTCGCCACGGGCGATAATATCAGCATTGTAGGCGCTCGTTTGGCTCTTACTCAGGTCAATATTATCGCCGTCAAACGCAAGGCTGCCTGCCGCCAAGTTAGTGCCGGTAGCACTCAAATCACCACTGGTGGTGACACGCAGTGCGGCACCATTCGCGTCAAACGTGTTGAGGCTGCCATCGCTATTCAGACCCGCGGCCAAGGTGCCGCTGCTATCGACGCTGGCGGCGTCGATAGCTAGATTATCAGCGGCGGCAATGGTGCCAGTATTGGTCAGTGCTTCAGTATCCAAGGCGGCGTTGCCACCTGCGTAGACAGTGCCTTCTGTATTAGCCAGGCTGATCGCCTGCAGACTCAAATCGCCCTGTTCGCTGTATAGCGTGCCTCGGCGGTTATCAATGGCCTCCGCTGCTTCGAGGGTGGTATTGCCACCCGCATAGACAGTGCCATCAGTGTTGTTGAGGCTAAACACCTGCACACTTAGATCACCGTGTTCACTGGACAAGGTACCCTCAGTGTTATCCAGGGCACCGCCTGACTGGAGTGATAAGCTCTCTTGAGTGACGATGTTGGCTTGCCCGCTCGCCAAATCACCTCGAGCCGTAATATCAGCGCGGTAGGCACTGGTCTGGCTCTCACTCAGATCGACATTCTCACCGTCCAGAGTAAGCGTACCTGCAGCCAAGTTAGTGCCGGTAGCACTCAAATCACCACTGGTGGTGACACGCAGTGCGGCACCATTTTCGTCAAACGTGTTGAGACTGCCATCGCGTTTCAGGCCCGCCGCTAGAGTGCCGCTGCTAGTAACGCTGGCAGCATCAATAGTCAGGTCATCCGCTGCGGCAACGGTACCAGTATTAGTAAGCACACCGACATCGAGGGAGGCATTGCCGCCTGCATAGACGGTGCCGTCGGTGTTGTTGAGGGATTCGCTAAGAGTCACCTCTAGGGTATCACCTGCCAGCAGTTCGCTCTGTTCGTTGTTCAGACTCACCGCTTGTACGCTCAGGTCGCCTTGCTGACTGGACAGGGTCCCCTCAGTGTTATCAATCGCCCCTTCAGCCTGCAGGGTTAAGTTTTTCTGAGTCACAACATTGGCTTGCCAGGTGTCGAGATCACCACGGGCACTGACATCAGAACTGTAAGCGCTGGTCTGGCTCTTACTCAGATCGACATTCTCACCGTCCAGGGTAAGCGTACCTGCAGCCAAGTTAGTGCCGGTAGCACTCAAATCACCACTGGTGGTGACACGCAGTGCGGCACCATTTTCGTCAAACGTGTTGAGGCTGCCATCGCTACTCAGACCTGCCGCTAGGGTGCCGCTGCTAGTAACGCTGGTGGCGTTAATGGTCACATTATCAGCAGCGGCAACAGTACCAGTGTTGGTAAGCCCACCGACATCGAGGGAGGCATTGCCGCCTGCATAGACGGTGCCGTCGGTGTTGCTGAGGGCTTCGCTAAGAGCCACCTCTAGGGTATCACCTGCCAGCAATTCGCCCTGTTCGTTGTTCAGACTCACCGCTTGTACGCTCAGGTCGCCTTGCTGACTGGACAGGGTCCCCTCAGTGTTATCAATCGCCCCTTCAGCCTGCAGGGTTAAGTTTTTCTGAGTCACAACATTGGCTTGCCAGGTGTCGATATCACCACGAGCGGTGATACGCGTATCAAAGGCACTGGTCTGGCTCTCACTCAGATCGACATTCTCACCGTCCAGGGTAAGCGTACCTGCAGCCAAGTTAGTGCCGGTAGCACTCAAATCACCACTGGTGGTGACACGCAGTGCGGCACCATTTTCGTCAAACGTGTTGAGGCTGCCATCGCTATTCAGACCTGCCGCTAGGGTGCCGCTGCTAGTAACGATGGTGGCGTTAATGGTCACATTATCAGCAGCAGCAACAGTACCGGTGTTGGTAAGCTCACCGACATCGAGGGAGGCATTGCCGCCTGCATAGACGGTGCCGTCGGTGTTGTTGAGGGATTCGCTAAGAGCCACCTCTAAGGCATCACTTGCCAGCAGCTCGCCCTGGTCGTTGTTCAGACTCACCGCTTGTACGCTCAGGTCGCCTTGCTGACTGGACAAAGTCCCTGCCGTGTTATCAATCGCGCCTTCAGCCTGAAGGGTTAAGTTTTCCTGAGTCACAACATTGGCTTGCCAGGTGTCGATATCACCACGGGCGGTGATACGCGTATCAAAGGCACTGGTCTGGCTCTCACTCAGATCGACATTCTCACCGTCCAGAGTAAGCGTGCCTGCAGCCAAGTTAGTGCCGGTCGCGCTCAGGTCACCGCTGGTGGTGACACGCAGTGCGGCACCATTCGCGTCAAACGTGTTGAGGCTGCCATCGCTATTCAGACCCGCGGCCAAGGTGCCGCTGCTATCGACGCTGGCGGCGTCGATAGCTAGATTATCAGCGGCGGCAATGGTGCCAGTATTGGTCAGTGCTTCAGTATCCAAGGCGGCGTTGCCACCTGCGTAGACAGTGCCTTCTGTATTAGCCAGGCTGATCGCCTGCAGACTCAAATCGCCCTGTTCGCTGTATAGCGTGCCTCGGCGGTTATCAATGGCCTCCGCTGCTTCGAGGGTGGTATTGCCACCCGCATAGACAGTGCCATCAGTGTTGTTGAGGCTCAACACCTGCACACTTAGATCACCGTGTTCACTGGACAAGGTACCCTCAGTGTTATCCAGGGCACCGCCTGACTGGAGTGATAAGCTCTCTTGAGTGACGATGTTGGCTTGCCCGCTCGCCAGATCACCTTTTGCGGTGACATGAGCATCAAAAGCGCTGGTCTGACTCTCGCTCAGATCGACATTGCCACCCTTTAGGGTCAGCGAACCCGCTGCCAAGTTAGTGCCAGTAGCGCTCAGGTCACCGCTGGTGGTGACACGCACTGAAGCACCATCCGCGTCAAACGTGTTGAGACTTCCATCGCGTTTCAGGCCTGCCGCCAGAGTGCCGCTGCTAGTAACGCTGGCAGCATCAATAGTCAGGTTATCGGCCGCCGCGATAGCACCAGTGTTCGTCAGCGCACCAGTATTGAGAATAGCGTTACCATCGGCGTAGACAGTGCCGTCGGTGTTGCTTAGGGCTTCGCTAAGAGCCACCTCTAGGGCATCACCTGCTAGCAGTTCGCCCTGTTCGTTGTTCAGACTCAACGCTTGTACGCTCAGGTCGCCTTGCTGACTGGACAGGATCCCCTCAGTGTTATCAATCGCGCCTTCAGCCTGCAGGGTTAAGTTTTCCTGAGTCACAACATTGGCTTTCCAGGTGTCGAGTTTTCCCTGGGCGACAATGTCAGAACTGTGAGCGCTGGTCTGGCTCTCACTCAGATCGACATTGCCACCATCCAGCGTCAAATTCCCCGACGCTAGGTTGGTACCGGTAGCGGTTAGATCGCCGGCGGGCGTTACGTCGAGAACCCCGCCGTCGTTGGCGAATGCCTTCAGGGTGCCATCTTGGTTCAGGCCAGCCGCTAGAGTGCCGCTGCTGAGCACATTGACAGCACTAATCGTCACGTCATCGGCTGCAGCAACAGTCCCCGAGCTGGCGAGTGTGCCGATATCTAGGGTGACGCTTCCACCTGCATAGACGCTACCATCGGTGTTGTTAAGCGTGTCGCTAAGAGTGGCCTCAAGACTGTTGCCTGCTAACAGCTCACCCTGATCGTTGTTCAGACTCAGCGCCTGCACTCTTAGATCACCGTCTTCACTGGACAAAGTACCCTCAGTGTTATCCAGTGTACCGCCAGACTGTAGCGATAGGTCGTTCTGGGCAACCACATTGGCTTTCCCACTCGCCAGATCACCACGCGCCAGAATACCAGAGCGATAGGCGCTGGTCTGGCTCTCACTCAGATCGACACTCTCACCGTCCAGAGTAAGCGTGCCTGCAGCCAAGTTAGTGCCGGTGGCGACTAGGTCATCAGTCGTGGTAACGCGCAGTACAGCTCCATTAGCATCAAACGGCTTGAGACTGCCATCGCGTTTCAGGCCCGCCGCCAGAGTGCCGCTGCTATCGATGCTGGCGGCGTCGATAGCTAGATTATCAGCGGCGGCGATGGAACCAGTATTGGTCAGCGCACCAGTGCCTAAAGTGGCGTTTTTGCCAGCGTAGACGGTGCCATCAGTGTTGCTTAGGGTTTCGTTGAGAGCAATCGACAGGTTCTTACCAGCCAATAACTCACCCTGCGCGTTACTCAGGCTAAGTGCCTGGATACTCAGGTCGCCTTGCTGGCTAGATAAGGAGCCCTCTGTGTTATCCAGACCGCCACCGGCCTGGAGCGATAAGTTTTCCTTGGTAACGACATTGGCTTTCCAGGTGTCGATGTCACCACGGGCAGTGATATGCGTATCAAAAGCACTGGTCTGGCTCTCACTCAGATCGACATTGCCACCGTCCAGCGTCAAATTACCCGACGCTAGGTTGGTACCGGTAGCGGTTAGATCGCCGGCGGTCGTTACGTCGAGAACCTCGCCGCCGAAGGTGAATGCCTTCAGGGTGCCATCTTGGTTCAGGCCAGCTGCTAGAGTGCCACTGCTGTGCACATTGGCAGCACTAATTGTCACGTCATCGGCTGCAGCAATAGTGCCAGAGTTGGTGAGTGTGCCGGTATCTAGGGTGACGTTTCCACCCGCGTAGACGGTGCCGTCGGTGTTGTTAAGGCTCAACACCTGGACACTTAGATCACCTTGCTCACTGGACAAGGTGCCATCAGTGTTATCCAGAGCACCGCCCGACTGGAGCGATAAACTCTCTTGAGCAACAATGCTGGCCTGCCAAGTCGCCAGATCACCACGCGCCGCAATATCAGCGCGATAAGCGCTGGTCTGGCTATCGCTGAGGTCAACATGGTCACCATTAAGAGTCAACGCGCCTGCAACCAAGTTAGTGCCGGAGGTGCTCAGCTCTCCAGTGGCGGTGACGCGCAGCTCAGCACCGTTAGCATCAAACGGTTTGAGACTGCCGTCGCTATTCAGACCCGCGGCCAGGGTGCCGCTGCTATCGATGCTGGCGACATCAATAGTCAAATCATCAGCTGCCGCGATGGTGCCGGTGTTGGTCAACGTAGTGATGTCTAGAGTGGCGTTTTTGCCAGCGTAGACGGTGCCATCAGTGTTGCTTAGGGTTTCGTTGAGAGCAATCGACAGGTTCTTACCAGCCAATAACTCACCCTGCGCGTTACTCAGGCTAAGTGCCTGGATACTCAGGTCGCCTTGCTGGCTGGCCAGGGGGCCCTTGGTATTGTCGAGCGCCCCGTCAGTACGGAGCAATAAGTTTTCCTGGGTGACAACATTGGCTTGCCAGGTGTCAATGTCACCACGGGCAGTGATATGCGTATCAAAAGCACTGGTCTGGCTCTCACTCAGATCGACATTGTCACCGTTAAGGGTCAGCGTGCCTGCAGCCAAATTAGTACCGGTGGCGACCAGGTCATTAGACGTGGTAATGCGAAGTGCAGCACCATTAGCATCAAACGCGTTTAGGCTGCCATCTTCGTTTAAACCTGCAGCCAGGGTGCCGCTGCTATCGACGCTAGCTGCCTCAATATTCAAGTCATCAGCTGCCGCTATCGTACCAGTGTTAGTGAGGCTAGTAGCGACTGAAATTTGGGATTTATCACCGGATTGAATTTCACCAGCATTGCTCAAATACTCAGCATTCAAGTGAAGCTCATCCTTGGCATAGAGTTGCGCTGCCGAACCTTGAATATGCTCTATACTATTGAGCGTAACGGTGTCAGCCGATACCGACCCACCCGTTAGTTTTACTGTATTTACTTTTACATTGAGCCGATCCGACTGCAATGTACCAGAGGTGTTTTCAAACCAGTCACCGCTGGATTGCACATTTTTGGCGCGCACGTGACCAGCATTACTAAGCGATTGCTCGGCACTTACATAAAGGTCACCCTCGGCGGCCAAAGTGCCCTCTGCATGATTTTCCAGACGACCACTAACATTCACAACCCCTGATTCTAATGAGGCTGGAGGTGGCTCCGTGCCCACATCGGGCTGCGATGGTGATTGGCTATCGGGGTCTTGAGGGCTACTTTTTATATCCCTACCGGGTATTTGTACAGAGGGCTCTGAAGGCTGTGAGCTGCTAAGAGCGTCTTGTGCCGGGGTGGTGACTGCACGCCCTAGGAACCCATCTTGCTCGTTGCTAATGTGATTAGCTTGAACATTGAGATTTTGTGCACCGCTTTGCCATAAATCACCACTATTGCTGAGGTTGTCTACTTCAATATCTAACCGCTGAGCGTCTACCCGGCCGCTATTATTTAAATCGCCCGCACGCAAATTAGCTTCTTGGCCAGCACGTAGAACCCCGCTGTTTTTAATGGTACCGAGTTTGCTATCACTGTATTCATTCTGGTGATTGCCGCCACTATGCAGCGTCAGGTTTTCTCCGGCTAGCACGCTTCCACTGTAGCTTTGGTCTTGCGCGGTACGGATAGCAATATCACCTTGATTTGCTTGGATAGCACCTGTTGAACTCAGTTGACCGTTGGTGTCGATATGAATATCGCCTGCGCTAGCAGCCATCGTCCCGTGATGACGGACACCTACTCCCACTTCAGTTCCTACCAAGCGAATTTGCCCAGCGTACATGCCGCCCAGCTCACTTACATCCAACGCAAAGGCAGGAGCATTGTCTGCGCCAGAAATTTGCTGAATGTTGCTGGAGTTTGCATCAACCGTATTTTCACCCGTAATCAAGTCCAGCTCTTGGGCGTGAATATTCGCATTAACTTCGATGGCCCGCGCTAAGATGCCTGTATAGTCAACCAGACTGGCATCAAGCCCTTTGCCACCGATACTAATGGTGCCGCGCTGCACACGATAACCTTCAAGACTTCCCCCGTTCATTAAAGGGCTGCCTGTCGTGAGAGTAGCGCGGCTGGCGTTTATAAAACCTGCGCCATCCACCTCAATACCGGCAGGATTGGCAATAATAATTTCGGCGCGCTGCCCCCCAATTTCAATAAACCCTTGGAGTTGGCTAGGGTTATTGCTGTTAACTTCGTTGAGAATGATGTGCGCTTCACCTTTGGCCAGCCACGGATTTCCCTGCACCCACCCCCCAAGTTGGGTCTGCACATCAGTGCGGCTGTTATTGAGTACGGCTCCTGGCGCACCCACATCAAATTGTTCATATGTATTACGACTTACACCAGCAGCACTTGGGGTTTGAATATTGACCAACGGCACCTCATTAGAGGTGCTTAGCACCGTAGGGCGTTGGTTGCCCGGTGCTGCAGGATCAGGCATGATTTGCGCCTGAGCCAAAGCGCTACTCAAAGTACTTAACCCCAAGGCGAAAGTAGCGGCCAGACGCAGCACCACAATTGCGGAACTCCCCATACCGGCGCCCTGCCTCCGTCCAGAGCTCTTGTTTTTTCGCAGAGCACTTTCTGATACCGCGACAAGACAACCGCGCGAGGCATTAAAGACGAGTCGGTAGAGTTTTTTATTCATTGTTTTCTCGTATCAAAATTGAATATGAAAACTAAATCCGTAATCCTGACTGGCGGTTCTGAACCCCTCAGGTTTATGAAGTGGCTGACCTAAGAAAAGATCGATATTGCTTTGCACTGGCCCTGTGTTCCATCGCGTACGCAGACCCACTACCGCCCCAGCCATTTCGTTACCCAGTTGCATTTGATTAGAGGGTCCGCTGACCCGTCCCCAATCTAACCCTGAGTACACGCTGTAGGGGCTTTGACCAAGCTGCATGGAAACTTCGTTACGCAATAAAAGGCCACTGTCACCACTGAGCATGCTCACACCATCAAAGCCGCGCACGGAATAACGTCCACCGATAGAAAATCGATCTTGGGGAGTTAGAGGGGTTTCATGCCACTGTCCACGAAAGCTACCGTGGTAGTTCCAACGCTGATGGACAAAATCAAAAGGAATACTCACACTGGCATTCAGTAACCACATTCGCATACGTGACGTGCCTTCACCGAATGCTTCTTCGGGGGCGGGCAATGCCCCCCATGCACCGATGCCCCTACGATGAGTGAGGACTGCTTCCCACACCCCCGAACCAACGCTACGACGATGACCAAGACTGATATCCACCCCAGATACAGCACGACGCTGCACCTCAATTTCCGTATCATCTATGTAGTTGTTTGAGCGCCGGTGAAATGCACGTATAACGCCTGTGGTTTTACCTGCCTGGTCACGCTGAAGGACACGTGAAAGCTGTGCATCGTATTGATCGCTTGTACCCGAATAAACATAGTCCTGAAAAGCACCAGCAATAGTTTGATGATATCGAGTGCTAGAACTATTGAATGATAGGAGACTGTACCCCCAGGGGACGGAGTAATGTAAAGCATGCCCAGAGTTGCCTCGGTCTCCAGGATCTTTACCTCCTAATTCAGACTGCAGAGTAATGTAGAACAGGTCGCTTAGTGTCAAAAGGTTATCGTAGCTGAGTGTAAAAGCCCCTTGGTATTTTCCTGTGCTTTCATTGCCTGAATCATCAACCGATGCATGTACTCTGAAAGGAAAAGCCTGCTTGTGGCGGATTATCAGTTCGCTTTGACCTGGTTCTTCACCAGGCTCAATCGAGATATCAGCTTCAACTGTTGGCACACGTCTGAAATTTTCAAGTCCCTGTTCAATATCGCGCAAATTGAGAACCCGACCAGCATGGGTTGGAATGGTGTTGAAAAGAGTCGCGCGCTGACCATATTCCTCCGCAAAGCGAATATCACTAATCACGCCTTCTAAGATATCTAGGCGCAACTCTCCAGACGACAAATCTTGCGGGGGCGCAAGAATGCGTGTGGTTGTCCAGCCCTTCTGAACCAACGCTTGCTGCAGGCGAGCCATAATGACGCTCACTCCCTGAGCTCCTAAGCAACGACTAAGCGCCGGCTGACTATCTTGAGGGTCGTTAACATAGTCATATAGCCAATTCCAGTCCTGACTCCCCCTGTTAATAACGTTTAGATAGATACTGCTGATTTCAAAACAAGGCGTCTCTGTCGCGGGAAAAACAAGCGGAACTTTGGGATCATGCAGGGGAGATAGTCGTACATCGCTCTGAGGCTGAAGCTGCTCGCGCTGCTGCCTTAGTCTCTCTTGCTCCTGCCGAAATTGGCGCAGGGACTCGTTGTCAAGATCCACTGAACTCTGTGCGACGGCATTACTCGCAATACACATCAAAAACAGGCACAAACAAGCCCTTCCTAAGGACACAGGCCAGCAAAAACTCAATTTTTGATAATTATTTTTAACAGAGATATCCCTATCGTAAAACCAAGCATCAGCAGCCTTGAAAACTACTTTTATCTTAATTTTAGTTATAATTAATCTATCCCTAACAGACATATCAAGGAACTCCTTTTCCAGATACTGAAACACTAATGCATCACTTATTCTTTCTTACACTCTATTAATAAAAATAAATTTTTACTGATTTTAACAAACGCCCAGAAAGCATTTAACAACAGCAGATGCTTTAATAAAATTTAACGCTATAAAAAATCAACCAAACCTATCTTAGCCAATATACAACATATTTCTCCAACACAAAAACCAAGAGACATACCAATACTGAAAACAATAGTTAATAACAACCAAACTGTCACAATACATATATATAACTATATTTAAAAAATGACATATAGTAAAAAATTAACCACTTATAATATTAATAAGTATTAACACCTCTGTGCACCACCCAATAATAATGTAAAATTCCAACAAACAATCACTCGATTAAAAACCACTGCTTCACAAAAAATAATGGCGTCCCTCTTCAAGCACACTTAGCCAAAGTGCACCTGAGACATAAAAAAATACCCCTTGGCACTTTCGGGCCAAGGGGTATCGGTTAAGCCAGTAGCAGTGGTTGGTTTTAGAAGTGCCATTCCAGATTAAAGGTCATGGCATCGGTATCGACACCCGGTTGGCTGTGGTTTCCGAATTTGTTGCGCCAATACTCATAACCGACGCCCATCCATAAGGAATTTTCCGTGCCCCAGGCAACTTGCCCGACGTCTAGCATCAACGAGGTGCGCATTAACTGCTCAGGCTTGGTCGCTTCCCCAAAGTAATCGTCTCCTTTTTCGCTGTTGTAGTTATAGAACCCTTGGAATTTTAGCGGTAACGCCGCAGCTTCAAACGGCAGCCCCCAGGCCAAGTTAATTTGGTAATAGGGATCAAACGAAATGCTGTTCTGATTTTCTGGCAGTCCACAAGGTGGCAAGCCGCAGTGGTTCCATTCACGGCTATAGAAGAGACTTAGATCCACAAAGCCTCTCGGCACATCAAATTTAAACGTTGGCCCCACTACTAGCTGACGTTTACGTGGTGCAAAGCCAGTATTTTTGGTGTTTAGGTCAAACCCAAACGTCAGCGCCATGTCTTTGACGGGTCCGAAAGCGATGGGCTCATTGAACACTCCGCCCCCATGGAGTTGATGCCGATATGCTAAATAGGCTTCAGTCGCCCCTGAATCACTGTTATTGGCGGGGTCTTGGCTGCTGGACTGAAGCACGTCCAGATTTAAAAAGTTTTGGCCCAGTGAGTAACCACTAACATGGGTAAACTGAAGAATATGCTTCTCTATGTTCTCTGGGTTATTCGGCTCGGTAAACTGCGTTCCATAGCGATAGCCCACAAACGTATCACTCCATGTCGCCGCTTGGGCACTTACCGAGATAGCGCCAAGAGAAACGCCTATCGCCAGATACGCTGTCACTGCTCGTTTGCTCTTCAACATGCAAAACCCTTTGTTGTTTGATTTTGTTTTTAGACATCTTTCTAAGAGCCCCTCTGTAAAGGCCCTCCTATAGAGATCTTGCTATAAAGACCTTTCTATAAAGGCCTTTCTAACGCCGTTATGCCCGCTTCCCGCGGATGCGATAGCGATTTTTTTGCGGAAACGGCACCTCTTAGAGTACATTTAGCAATATTTATTGTATACAATAAAACTGATAAACAAATACAAGAGGAGAATACAATGCCGCATATTTTAAAAGCAGCTCGCCCCAGCCGCCTTGGCTTAGACGCCTTTCTTGAGCATTACGGGGACGTTTTTGAACATTCACCCTGGGTAGCCGAAACCGCCTGGAAACAGGGGTTTACCGACCAACACGATGACCCAGATGTGCTAGCTGACTGCATGGGCAATGTGCTTAAGGGTGCTGATATTGATCAGCAAATTGCTGTCATCCGCGCTCACCCAGACCTTGCCGGGAAAGCAGCGCTGGCGGGTGAGCTAACCCAGGATTCCACCCGTGAGCAGGCAGGTGCGGGGCTAGATCAGTGTTCAACCGAAGAGTTTGAGCGCTTTCAACGCCTGAATCAGGCCTATCAAGATACGTTCGGCTTCCCCTTTGTGATTGCTGTTAAAGGGCTTGATCGACACGCCATCCTTTATGCGTTCGAAAAGCGTCTTGAAAACGACGCCGCTACCGAGCGTCAAACCGCTATTGAGCAAATCATCCAGATAGCGCGCTTCCGCCTTCACATGCGTGCGGCCGAGTCAGCGTAATTCTCACGCGCTTAGCGCTTGTATTTTCCTTTCAGCCTGACCTGTGGTGCTCGGCCCTTCAGGCTGTGAGGCTTACCTTTTATCGTCATTCGGAGAGACCTCTATGAGTCTGGAGACAAGAGAAGATCTCGATCCGCTCGAAACCACGGAGTGGCTAGAATCCCTGGAATCAGTACTGGATCGTGAGGGCGAAGATCGTGCCCGCTACCTGATGACCCGCTTGGCGGATCGCCTGCGCCGGGACGGGATGAAGGTGCCCTTCTCGGTGACAACCCCGCACCGGAATACGATCCCTGTGCATCGCGAAGCACCGATGCCCGGCGATCTGTTTATGGAGCGCCGCATTCGGTCGTTGACCGTTATAACGCCATTGCTCAGGTCATCCGTAATAACCGCGCCAACCCCGGGCTGGGCGGCCACATTGCCAGCTTTATGTCGTCAGCCACGCTGTACGATGTCGGCTTTAACCACTTCTTCCGCGCCCCCAAAGGTGATTTTGAAGGCGACCTGATCTACATTCAGGGCCACGTTGCCCCGGGGATTTACGCGCGTTCTTATCTGGAAGGCCGTCTGTCTGAAGAGCAGATGGACAAATTCCGTCGCGAAGTCGACGGCGATGGTCTGTCTTCCTACCCGCACCCTTGGCTGATGCCGGATTACTGGCAGTTCCCCACGGTGTCGATGGGGCTTGGCCCGATTCAGGCATTATCAGCCACGTGATGAAGTACCTGCATCACCGTGAGCTGAAAGACATGTACGACCGCAAGATCTGGTGCTTTATGGGCGACGGCGAGTGTGATGAGCCGGAGTCACTGGGCGCGATTTCCCTGGCGGGGCGTGAAAACCTCGATAACCTGATCTTCGTCATCAACTGCAACCTGCAGCGCTTGGACGGTCCGGTACGCGGCAACTCCCGCGTCATGGACGAGTTCGAAGGCGTTTCGTGTGCTGGAACGTCATCAAGGTCGTCTGGGGGCGTCACTGGGATCCGCTGTTCGAGAAGGACAAGAAAGGCATCCTGCAAAAACGCATGGATGAAGCAGTCGACGGTGAGTACCAGAACTACAAGGCCAACGGCGGTTCGTACACCCGTGAGCACTTCTTCGGTAAGTACCCCGAAACCGAAGCGATGGTCAATGACCTGTCTGATGAAGACATCTGGAAGCTCAACCGCGGTGGTCACGACCCGTTCAAGGTCTACGCGGCCTACCATGAAGCGGTCAACCAGACCAACGGTAAGCCCACGGTCATCCTGGCGCACACCGTTAAAGGCTACGGCATGGGCAGCGGCGATGGCGAAGCCGCCAACGAAGCCCACCAGGTCAAGAGCATGGAGTACGAAGCGCTGCGCAAATTCCGCGACCGCTTTGGTATTCCGATCACCGACGAACAGCTCAAAGACGTGCCCTACTACAAGCCGGAAGAAGACTCTCCCGAGCTTAAGTACATGCACCTGCAGCGGGAACGCTTGAACGGCTACCTGCCGGCCCGCCGCAGTGACTTTGAGGCGCTGGAGATCCCCAGCCTGGACGACAAAACCTTTGCCTCGCAAATGGTGGTTCCAAAGGGCGCGAAGTCTCGACCACTATGGCATTCGTGCGCGTCCTGAACGGTCTGGTCAAGGATAAGAAGCTCGGCAAACATGTCGTACCGATTATTCCTGACGAAGCGCGTACCTTCGGCATGGAAGGCATGTTCCGTCAGCTCGGCATCTACACCTCGGAAGGTCAGAAATATGAGCCGGTCGATAAAGGCCAGATCATGTTCTACCGCGAGGATCAGAAAGGCCAGATTCTCGAAGAAGGGATTAGTGAGGCTGGCGCGATGTCGCGTGGATTGCCGCCGCGACGTCCTACAGCAACAACAACGTTACCCTGCTGCCGTTCTATCTACTACTCGATGTTCGGCTTCCAGCGCATTGGTGACTTGGCCTGGGCCGCGGTGACCTGCAAGCCCGCGGCTTTATGGTCGGCGGCACTGCTGGGCGTACCACGCTCAACGGTGAAGGTCTGCAGCACCAGGATGGTCACAGCTTGATTCAAGCCTCCACCATCCCAACTGCCGCAGCTACGACCCGACCTACGCCCACGAAGTGGCGGTCATCCTCCAGGATGGTTTGAAGCGCATGTTCTCCGACAAAGAGAACTGCTTCTACTACCTGACGGTGATGAACGAAAACTACGAGCACCCAGCAATCGACAACGTGCCCACCGACGATATCGTCAAAGGCATGTACCTGCTCAACGAAACGAAAGGCGACAAGGGCCGCGTGCAACTGATGGGCTCCGGTACCATCCTGCGCGAAGTCGAAGCCGCCGCAGAGCTGTTGGCCAACGACTGGGGCATTGGCGCGGATATCTGGAGCGTGACCAGCTTTAACGAGCTGCGTCGCGAAGCGCTGCTGTTGGAGCGTGAAGCCTTCTTGAACCCGGACGTTGAGGGCAACAAGCCCCACGTGACGAAGTGCCTGGAAGGCCGTGACGGCCCGGTGATTGCCTCCACCGACTACATGAAGCTCTACGCCGACCAGTGCGTGCCTGGGTGCCAAGCGAGTACACCGTGCTGGGTACAGACGGCTTTGGCCGTTCCGACACCCGCGAGAAGCTGCGCTACTTCTTTGAAGTAGACCGCTACTTCGTCACCGTGGCGGCGCTACGTGCGCTGGCGGACCGCGGTGAGCTTGATCGCAAGCATGTCGGCGAGGCGCTGAAGAAGTATGGCATCGACGCCAACAAGCCGAACCCGCTGACCAGCTAAACCGCTGCCCGGCGGGCAAACGCCCGCCGGCTCGATCCGATTTGGAAGGAGCGCGACCTTGAGTAGCGAAATCATCAAAGTTCCCGATATCGGTGGTGATACCGATGTCGAAATCATCGAGATTGCGGTGTCAGAAGGCGACGTCATTGAAGCGGAAGACACCCTAATCACCCTGGAATCTGACAAAGCCAGCATGGACGTCCCGGCCCCGAAAGGCGGCAAGGTGCTCAAAGTGCTGGTCAAAGAAGGCGATAGCGTCTCCGAAGGCGACGACATCGTTGAGCTGGAGGTTGAAGGCGGCACAGGCGGTGGCGAAGAGACGTCTGACAGCCAGCCCAACGACGCGCCAGCGAAAGAAGACAAACCGACGCAGGAAGAAGCCCCTGCACCGGCAGCGAAGAAAGCCAGTGGCGGGAAGCAGGCCGTTGACATCAAAGTGCCGGACTTGGGTGGTTCAGACAACGTTGAAATCATCGAAGTCGCGGTCAGCGCTGGCGATGACGTCAACGCCGAAGACACTTTGATCACCCTCGAGTCGGATAAAGCCTCGATGGATGTACCCAGCCCGCACGGTGGTAAGATCGTTGCGCTCACGGTCAAAGAAGGCGATACCGTCTCGGAAGGCGACGTGATCGGCCAGATGGAAATCGCTGGTGAAGGTGGCGACAACAGCGAAGACGCGCCGCAAGAGCAAGCCGCTGCTGAAGAGCCGGTCGTTGAAAAACCTGTCGCTGAAGCACCAGCAAAACAAGCCCCTTCTCCTGAAGGCACCCCGAGTCCGGAAGCACAAATCGCTGATGATCAGCCACGGGATAGTAAGCTGGTACATGCAGGCCCAGCAGTACGCATGCTGGCACGTGAACTAAATGTTGATCTTAGTCTTGTTAAGCCTAGTGGCCCGAAAGACCGGGTGCTGAAAGAAGATGTGCAGGCCTACGTGAAACAGGCCATTGCCAGCCAAGGTAAAGCACAAACAGCGGCTGCCCCAGCAGCGAGTGGTGGTGCTGGCATTCCCGCGATACCAGAAGTCGACTTCAGCCAGTTTGGCGACGTGGAAGAGAAGCCGATGGGTCGCCTGCTTAAAATGGGTGCGACCAATCTGCACCGCAGCTGGCTCAATGTGCCTCACGTGACGCAGTTCGACGAGGCCGACATTACCGAGCTTGAAAGCTTCCGTAAAGCCATGAAGGCTGAAGCCGAAGCCCAAGGCGCCAAGCTGACACCGTTGCCGTTTATGGTTAAAGCCTGTGCCTTTGCACTGCGTAAATTCCCCCAGTTCAACGTTAGCCTGAAAGGCGACGGCGAAACGCTGGTATGGAAAAACTACGTGCATATCGGAATTGCCGTGGATACACCTGATGGTCTGATGGTGCCAGTAGTGCGCAACGCCGATAAAAAATCCTTGATTGAGATTGCCAAGGAGATGGCGGAGCTCGGCAAGAAAGCGCAAACCAAGAAGCTTAAGCGTGATGAGATGACCGGTGGCTGCTTCACCATTTCGAGCCTTGGCTCGATTGGTGGAACCGCGTTCACACCGATCGTTAATGCGCCGGAAGTGGCGATCCTGGGGGTGTCGAAAGCGCAGATGAAGCCGGTATGGGATGGCAGTGCCTTCCAGCCGCGCTTAATGATGCCGCTATCGCTCTCTTACGATCACCGGGCGATTAACGGTGCGGATGCCGCCCGCTTTACGGCCTTCCTGGCCGATGTGCTGACGGATATTCGCCGATTACTGCTGTAATCGTTTCACAGTAAGCCACAAGCGGCGCCCAATAGGGCGCCGCTTGTTTGAGACATCAGTTTGGAGCATTGAAACCTATTGTTCGCGAAACCCCAGGGTTACCGAAAATCGATGGTTATCGAAAACCTAGGGCTAGCGAATCACGCCCTAACAGATTTACCGCCTAGAATAGTCATCAAATCGTCGTTTTCTGGCTCTTGAGACGACAGTACCAGCAAAGACTCTAAGCTATTAAGGTGAGTGTATATCGCCTGCTTAGCCGCCTGTGCATCACCACTCGCCAAGTGCCCAAGCAAGTTCGCATGATCGCCTTCCAAGTAGCAAGAAGACAAGCCCGGACGCTTATAGAGAGCGATGACAATTGACGTTCTCAAGACGAGATCGGTCAACATCGCGCCCAAAATACGATTAGGGGCATGCTGGGCAAGGAGATGATGAATATTGAGGGAATGCTCAATGCGTGACGGTTCGTCACTGTTTTCAAACGCCTGCTTTTCAAGGGCGACCTGCTTCTCTAACGCCTTGTAAGTCGCCACATCCAGCTTACCCGCCAACAGTGAGACAATCTCACCTTCCACTAACCTACGCGCAGAAAACGTCTCTCGCGTTTCGTCAATCGAAGGTGCTCTGACGCGGGCGACCTGATTCGGTCGTTGGTCGATAACATGTTCAGCATCAAGCCGTGTTAACGCTTTACGCACCACTGAACGGCTGACGCCAAATACATCGCCTATGGTGACTTCAGGCAGTTTTGTATTTGGTGCCAGTCGCTGCATCAGTACCGCAGACCGGATGTGTTCAACAATATCTTGATCGCTAACGCGACCTTCTTTCGTTTTGGTAAAACCTTTCTTGTGCCAGCCGAGGGTCATGGCCTAACTCTCTAATGAACCTCGACGAAACTTATCATGTTTACCCCTCGGACAACCACTCAGAACCACACAAAACAATGCCTTAACGGGTAATTGGATAGTTAAGCGGGAACAACGACAACCTTACGACGGGTTGGGTAGAATAAGAATCGCTCGGAAATCGTTAACATTGGTTCGGGTTGGCCCTGTTACCACGAGGTCATCTAAAGCATCAAAGAAACTGTACGCATCGTTACGGGCAAGGTAATCCTGGGCAGAAAGCGTTAATGCCTTAGCCCGCTGCCAGCACTCAGGCCCAATTAACGCGCCTGCATTATCTTCAGAGCCATCGATTCCATCGGTATCAATGGCAATCGCATAAATGCCATCACATCCTTTTAGCGTATCAAAAAGCCCCAGCAGGTACTCAACGTTACGCCCTCCTCGACCATTACCGCGCACGGTAACGCTCGTTTCGCCGCCTGACAGTACCAGCAGCGGACGAGTAATTTCAGCCTGCAACTTGCACACCATACGCCCCTGGGCAATGCCTAAATCTCTTGCTTCCCCTTCAAGGTCATCACCTAACACTCTTACCTCTAAACCACTCTCTTCGGCACTGAGTTGAGCGGCCTTCAGTGCGTCCCGCGCACGGGCTAGGATAGTCGATTTATCCCGTGCAAATCCTTGATTCCAGGTCTGAGGCGCACGATGATCGGCCATTAAATGGCGTTTCACGTGCTCAGGCACCTCAAGCTCATGGCGGGTTAATATTGCCAACGCATCTAACGACGTTGTGTTATCAGGCAGTGTCGGGCCTGAGGCAATTAATGAAGGCACGTCACCAGGAACATCCGAAATAAGTAACGTCACCACTTGCGCGGGGTGCGCAGCAGTGGCCAACCGCCCGCCTTTAATCGCCGATAAGTGGCGCCTTACGGTGTTGATTTCACGGATCGGTGCACCACACCGAAGCAGCGCCTTATTAAGAGCCTGTTTGTCTTCTAACGAAATACCATCCGCCGGCAGGGTCATTAACGCAGAGCCGCCTCCTGAGATAAGTGCGATCACTTGATCGTCTTCACCCAGGTTTTTCACTTCATCAAGCATGCGCTTAGCGGCTTGCTCACCCAGCGCATCAGGCATTGGATGAGAGGCTTCCAGTACATCGATATAGCGACAGGTTGCACCATGCTGATAACGGGTCACTACTACGCCCGTTAAGTCGACCTCTTCGCCTGACTCACGAGCGCGTTTTTCCCACGCCAACTCTAATGCGCGCGCCATGGCGGCGCCAGCCTTACCCGCGCCCACGACGACAGTTCGGCCTGGCGGTTTTTCAGGCAACTGAGCAGTTAATAAGCTATCGGGATGTACGGCAGCAATGGCCGTTTCGGCCAGTTGATTCAGCCACTGGCGGGTTGCCTCTTCACTGGTAAAAGGCGCCAAGCGAACAAGGGAATTCATCAAAAGACTCCTCGGGCAGGGATCAGGAAAAGGGCTCAGAAAGGAGCTTAGAAAAGAACATAAACAAAGAGCTTGGAAAGCTTAGTAAAAGAACTTAAAACTCAGTAAAAAGAACTTAATGGCAGGCCAACAGACGTTGGCCTGCCTGACAAAGGCGCGTTATTGGCCAACCTCATGGTCTGCCAACTTTTCTAAAGCGCGCACAATACCTGCGTGATCCCAATCTTCGCCCCCGTTGGCGGCACACGCTTGGAACAACTGCTGTGCATTGGCGGTGCCTGGCAATGACAGGTTTAACGTTTTGGCACCTTCTAACGCTAAGTTGAGATCTTTCTGGTGCAGACGAACGCGGAACCCAGGCTCAAAGGTGCGCTTGATCATGCGCTCGCCATGAACATCGAGTATTTTCGATTGAGCTAAACCGCCCATTAATGATTCACGCACTTTAGCAACATCAGCACCTGCTTTAGAGGCAAACAGCAACCCTTCTGCTACTGCTTCAATGGTCAGTGCTACCACAATCTGGTTAGCCACTTTGCACGTCTGACCTGCCCCGTGGCCGCCAATGTGGGTAATCGTCTTCCCAACAACGTCCAGGTATGGCTTGGCTCGCTCAACCCCTTCCGTTGTTGCACCCACCATAATGGTAAGCGCGGCGTTAATCGCACCACCTTCACCACCAGAAACCGGCGCATCGACAAATTCCCCGCCTGCATCGGTAATCCGCTTGGCAAATGCCTGAGTCTGCATCGGGGCAATGGAGCTCATATCAATCACCAGAGTGCCGGGCTTCAGGCCTTCAATCACGCCTTCCTCACCAAATAATACGCTTTCGACATCGGGCGTGTCGGGCACCATGGTGATAATGACGTCAGACGCTTCAGCAACCGCTTTGGGTGAAGCGACTTCACTCATGCCTTTTTCGGCAAGCGCAGCATCCAATGTGCCGCGTTTAACGGTCACCAACGAGTGACCAGCGTCGAGCAGGTGGCCCGCCATAGGACGACCCATAATGCCTAAACCAATAAAACCGATCTTACTCATAATTGTTCTCCATTCGCGTCTTTCAGAAACCAACCTATTGTTTCCAAATGATTTAGATTTCTTGAATTATCGACTATCTACTCACTTGCCTGCTTTAAGTCACACAGGGTTAACGCGCCTTATCTAACCAACCCAAACCTTCGACTGTCGTGGTCTTGGGCTTGTACTCGCAGCCAATCCAGCCGTCATAGCCAAGCTGCTGTAGGTGGCTAAATAAGAAGGGATAATTGATCTCACCTGTTCCTGGCTCATGGCGCCCTGGGTTATCCGCCAGCTGCACGTGAGCGACACGCGCGAAATGCTTTTCAATAGTGGGCGCAAGATCGCCCTCCATGATTTGCATGTGATAGATGTCGTACTGCAGCTTTAAATTATCACTGCCGACTTCGTCAAAAAGTGCCAACGCCTGTTCGGTGCGATTAAGGAAAAAGCCTGGGATGTCACGGGTGTTGATAGGTTCTGCAAGCAGCAAAATGCCGGCTGCTTTGAGTTTTTCGGCAGCGTAGCGAAGGTTTTCGACCAAGGTACGGTGAGCCTCAGCATCACTAACGCCCTCAGGCTTAATACCCGCAAGACAGTTCACCTGCTTGCACTCAAGCGCAGTGGCATAGTCGATCGCTTTATCCACACCGGCGCGAAACTCTTCTACCCGGTCGGGATGACAAGCAATGCCTCGCTCGCCGGCTCCCCAATCTCCCGCAGGTAAGTTGTGCAGCACTTGGGTTAGGCCATTCGCATCCAAGCGCTGCTTGATGTCAGCTGCCGCATAGTCATAGGGAAAAAGGTACTCAACCCCTTTAAAGCCCGCCTTTGCGGCGGCCTCAAAGCGATCAAGAAAATCGACTTCAGTGAACAGCATACTGAGATTCGCGGCAAACTTAGCCATAGTGTTCTCCTAACGTTTTAGCGTCTTAATAACGACTTCAGCGACTTGCCTGGAAGCACCTTGGTGCGTTACGTCAGGCTGGCAATAGAGCTCGGTGCATCGGTAAGGTTTTCAGCTAACGCTTCGAACTCATTAACCCCATCAAGGTCAGTGCCCATCGAGATATTGGTAACGCGCTCTAGAATAATTTCCACCACGACCGGCACGCGGTATTGGCGCATTAGCTCACGCGCTTTCTCTAACGCAGGCGCAATCTCATCGGGTGTAGTGACACGTAGCGCTTTACAGCCAAGGCCTTCAGCAACCGACACGTGATCTACGCCATACTCAGCGAGCGCCGCTTCTTCGTCGGTATAGTTGATGTTCTTGAACGAGAGCTGGACACAGTAATCCATGTCGAAGCCACGCTGGGCCTGACGAATCAAACCGAGGTAGGAGTTGTTCACCAGCACGTGGATATACGGCAAGTTAAACTGTGCCCCAACCGCTAGCTCCTCTACCATAAACTGGAAGTCGTAATCGCCAGACAGCGCAACCACTTCGGCATCAGGGTCGGCACGGCAAACACCCAGTGCCGCAGGCACTGTCCAGCCTAGCGGCCCAGCTTGGCCACAGTTAATCCAGTGCCGGGGCTTGTACACATGCAGGAACTGAGCGCCGGCAATCTGAGACAAACCGATGGTGCTGATATAGCGTGCATTCTTACCAAAAACTTTGTTCATCTCTTCGTAAACACGCTGGGGTTTCACCGGCACGTTATCGAAGTGAGTTTTGCGCAGTAGTGTGCGTTTACGTTCCTGACACTCTTGTGCCCAGGCACTACGATTTTTCAGCTGTCCGCTGGCCTTCATTTCACGAGCGACGTCGATAAACAGGTCTAGGGCAAGCTTTGCATCAGAAACGATGCCGTAGTCAGGCCCGAAAATACGACCTATTTGCGTTGGCTCAATATCAACGTGAACAAATTTTCTATCTTTTGTATACGTTTCTACATTACCAGTGTGTCGGTTGGCCCAACGATTACCAATTCCCATGACAAAGTCAGAGGCCAGCATGGTCGCATTACCGTATCGATGCGACGTTTGGAGCCCTACCATGCCTGCCATTAACGGGTGGTCATCCGGGATCGTTCCCCACCCCATCAGCGTCGGGATGACTGGCACACCGGTTAGCTCGGCAAATTCAACTAATTGCTCGGCAGCATCGGCGTTGATGATGCCACCACCGGCAACGATCAGCGGCTTATCGGCTTCGTTAAGCATCGTCAGTGCTTTTTCAATTTGGGCACGTGATGCTGAGGGTTTATAAGCCGGAAGTGATTCGTAGGTGTCCGGATCGAACTCGATTTCGCTCATCTGTACATCGATGGGCAGGTCGATCAGTACCGGTCCAGGGCGACTAGAACGCATGATCTGGAAGGCTTTCTGGAAAGCACGCGGCACCTGAGCAGGCTCCATCACCGTCACGGACCATTTGGTCACTGGGCCAGCAATCGTCTGAATGTCGACGGCCTGGAAGTCTTCTTTATGCATCTTGGCGCGGGGAGCTTGGCCAGTGATACATAGAATCGGAATTGAATCAGCACTGGCAGAATACAACCCCGTAATCATATCCGTGCCCGCGGGGCCAGAGGTACCGATGCACACACCAATGTTGCCAGCAGTTGTACGGGTATACCCTTCCGCCATGTGTGAAGCACCTTCCACGTGGCGTGCTAGCACATGGTCCACCCCACCCACTTTACGCATCGCAGCGTAGAAAGGGTTGATCGCAGCACCTGGAACACCAAAGGCAACATCAACACCTTCTTTTTTCAGGACGTGAATGGCGGCTTCTGCAGCTGTCATTTTGGCCATCACAACTTCTCCTCGAAGATTGAATACATTTAGTATTCATTTTTGTATTTAATTTTGTATACGAGACAATATTCAAAGTATGCGCCATCCAACGCACTGTCAATATTTAATGGAAAATATTTCCATTAAAATCAGAAGACGCAATAAAAAACATTTAAAATCAGATATTTGAAAGCCACTATATTGCGTATAAATACGTATAAGGGAGCACAAGCGTTGCTAACGAAACGCTCTCGGTATTGGTAAAAACAGGCATGCCAATCGGACCGGTGCTTTTGCATCCAGTCCATACAGTGGTAAACATTTTGTAGATTTAACCCCGCATGCAGAGTGCTATTGCCGCCTGCAACGCCTAACCATCGCGTTTCGCAAGGGCTTGGTCGTGTCCTAGCATGTCGGAGATTGTTCTCGCGGCCTCTTGCACCAGCGCTTGCAGCTTGGTTCGCTCATCCTCGGCAAATTCATGCACAGGCACCATAATACTAACGACCCCCTCCACTACCCCATCATGGTTGTAGAGCGGGTAGGCGATCGATGAAATACCAAAGTGATAGTAAGAATCTGCAATGACATAACCACGCTGACGGTCTTCCTGAACTAAGTCCCACAGAACATCACGCCGGATGGGTGCACCGAGTTCTTTATTAAGCAGTTGATCATCAGGGTAGAGCGATTCAAATTCCTCTTTTGAGAGGTCTGTCAGAAGCAGCCGCCCTAATGAAGTGCAGTGCAGTGGAATTCTTGTTCCTACGCTAACGCGACGAATCGTGGCGTTAGTGGCACCCACACGGGCCACATAAACTGCATCCCTTCCATCCCTAACGGCAATGTGACTTGAGCAGCCAGTCTGCTCGCATAGCGACTCAATAACCGGATGGCCTACCTGTACAACATCTAATGAGGCCACATATTCAAAGCCCAGCTTCAGCACGTTAACACCCAGCGAGTACAATCCGGTTACCGGGTGATGACGAAGAAACCCCATATGTTCCAAGGTCTGTACTGCACGATACGAAGTCGACTGGGGATAGCCAACGCGTTTAACGATCTCGGCAAAACTCATCTCACGATGATGACGATTGAGTTCCATTAAAATCGTCAGCCCTCGTTCAAGCGCGGGAATTAAATGCTTTTTTTCCTTATCACTCATGGCGGGGTAACTCACTTCGTTATTTGTATTATCGAGATAACGTAAAACCCCCAACGCCTGCGCAAATCTATCATTGGCCGATTGCCATTACGGCTATAAAGCAACCTTGGGCATTCGTTGAGGAACTCCGTTGATACAGCAGCTAGCGGTGCTAGCTGCTGACGTCACAACGAACGAGCTGGCTACTCAGACCACGCTTGAATTAATGCGCGCTCTTCATCGCTCATATTGGTCATGTTGCCAAGGGGCATGTAACCACTGGCCACCACCTGCTGAATGCTCTCTTTGTGATGCAAAATTTGATCAAGATTGTCGTAAGCAAAGCCAGCAGGGGGTGCAGAGAAACCAGGCTGGGAAGGCGACTGGGCATGGCACGCGACACAGCGCTGTTCAATAACCATTTGCACATCGGCAATATCCGGCCCACTTTCTGTATTGGAATTAATCTGCTGGCTACTCGGCATCCCTATCCAGAACGCCACCATAATCAAGAGAACGCCTACTGCAGGATAACCAGGCTGTATTTTCCCAGCGTGCATCAACACGAAGTACTGACGAATTAACGCACCCGCAAAAATCAACAGCGCCATGATTACCCACGCATGGGCATGAGAGTAGGCGAAAGAGTAGTGATTACTGATCATTAATAAGACAACGGGTAACGTAAAGTACGTATTGTGTACCGAACGTTGCTTACCACGTTTGCCGTCTAACGGATTTGGTGTTTCGCCTGCTTTCATCGCTTTAACAATGCGGCGTTGCCCAGGAATGATCCAAAAGAACACGTTGGCAGACATCGCCGTGGCCATAACAGCCCCGGTCAATAAAAATGCGGCACGGCCTGAGAACATTTGAGTGCTCAGGTACGCCACCACCACCATCATGATCGCAACACCAATACTTAATAGGCCATCGCGCTCCATGTTGGGGCTGATGCGCTTACACATTTCGTTGTAAACCACCCAACCCAATAACAAAAAGGTCAGCGCCAAAACATTGGCCTGCCAGCCCGTCATATTGGCAGGCCACTCCCAGTTACTGTTCGGATTGACCAGATAGAAGCCGGGATTGACCATGTACAAAATAATGAATAAGGCGAAACCTGATAACCAGGTGGTATAAGCCTTCCAGAAGGACCAGTGGAGGTCATCAGGCAGCTTTTCCGGACTGGTGGCATATTTCTGATTGTGATAGAAGCCGCCACCGTGCACGGCCCACATCTCACCAAACACGCCTTTTTTGCGGCAGTTTTCATCTTTAGGGGATTTTAAGCCGTTATCTAGCATGACAAAGTAGATAGACTCACCAATCCAGGCAATCGCGGCAATAACGTGTAGCCAGCGAAGCATAAAATTAGAAAAATCAATTAAGTAGGACAGCATGTCGGCTTCCTCGCCTCATTTGTTTGTTGTTAGTCGGCAGCATTAGATTTTTTATCAGGGCTATTTTTATCAGGACTATTTTTCAAGTCTCTTTAACTGCCGCGATACGTCGAGTAAGCATAGGGCGATAGCAGTAATGGCACGTGATAGTGCTGTGTGGCGTCATTAACCCCGAAGCGAAGCGGTATCACGTTTAAGAATGCTGGCTCCTTAACCCGGTCACCCCGGCTTGCGAAGTAAGCCCCTGCATGAAATTCCAACTCGTACTCCCCTTCTTGTAACTCAGCGCCGTCTAATATGGGGCGGTCACAGCGGCCATCATCATTGGTGGTTACCGTTTTGAGAAATCTGCGTTCGCCATTAACCACGCAATACAGATCAATTTTGATCCCCTTGCCTGGGCAGCCTTGCGCAGTATCTAGAACATGAGTCGTCACGTAACCCATCGGTTTCTCCTATACTTTTTAATGTAATTACTACTGTTGCTGCGCCCCTGCCATATGTCACAGCTATCAGAAAGCAGCTCACAAATGGGTAACACTCGACGCAGCCCAAACCCTCATGACTACATTTTTATATAAAAAATCGACACATTTCAAAGAATTTTTGTATACATTTTTATTGGGCATCGCTGCTCACTCCATCTAACGCCCCGATTTGGACGCCGCGTCAGCTGGCTATATTTTCTTTTCTGGGCGACAACCAACCATAAAAATACGCTCGCCTAACAGGCAGATCGGCAGAAAATAAAAATTAAATCAATGACTTAAATTCAAAAAAACAATCAAAAGGCCTGATGCAGCTTAGTTTTTATCCACGCTACTTGTCGTTTTGAAAGACGGTATTAGCCAAAGTGATAAGCATAAATAGGGCAAAATGATTTATTTTCAGCAGATTTTTTGTGTACAGTACCAACCTCAATAATGAACAATAATTTCAAATCATTGAATACAACAACAATGGAGAGTCCCTTATGAGTGACGCAATTGCCTCGTCGGAAGAGCGAGCGCGAATAGATGGAAAGAGCACCTCCCTCTTTGATTTTTATGGAAAACCTAAATTCCTAAAGGTGCTGCCGCTTTCTCTTCAGCACCTACTGGCCATGATTGCTGGCGTGATAACACCACCTATTATCGTTGCCGGAGTCGTTGGCGCGAGCGTCGAAGAAAAGCTCCTGCTTATCCAGATAGCGGTACTGGCATCAGGTGTCTGTACCGTGTTCCATCTATACGGTGTGTGGAAATTCGGTGCGCGCTTACCTGCTATCTTTGGTGTCGGCTTTGCCTACGTACCGACACTTGTGGCGGTTGGCGCTCAGTATGGGATTGAAGGAATACTCGGCGCCCAGTTGATTGGCGGTATGACCATGGTCGTGGTGGGCTACTTCATCCAATATATACGCCACCTGTTCCCCCCTGTCGTGGCAGGAACAGTGGTATTGGTAATCGGTCTATCGCTATATGACATCGCTATTCGCTATATGGCGGGCAGTGGAAACGTTAATGCTGCCAATTTTGGTGACCCCATTAATTGGATCGTCGCTGTCGTCACGTTACTCACTGTTTTAATTGCGGCTCAATTTGGTAAAGGGGTGATTAAGCTCTCAGCCATTATTGTGGGCATTGTGGTGGGCTATTTACTTTCCCTATCGCTGGGTTTGGTTAGTTTCGACAACGTAGCCAATGCATCCTGGGTAGCCGTTCCCAAAGTAATGCCATTTGAAATGGAGTTTCACGCAGCAGCCATCGCTTCTATGGTCGTCATTTGTATTATCAACTCTGTTCAGACCATTGGTGATTTATCTGCCACGACCGTTGGCGGCATGAACCGTGAGCTAAAAACAAAAGAGCTTACCGGCGGCCTACTCGGCAATGGTTTAACCACTACCGTCAGCTCTTTCTTCGGCGCCCTGCCCACCTCTACGTTCAGCCAGAATGTTGGCATCGTAGCCATGACCAAGGTAATTAGCCGATACGTACTGGCGCTGGCAGGGATTTTTATGATTCTGGCGGGTCTCAGTCCGAAATTCGGCGCAATGATCACGACGATTCCTTACCCCGTTCTAGGTGGTGCAACAATTACCGTGTTTGGCATGATTACCATGACCGGCATCCAGTTGCTGGTTAAAGATGAGATGTCTGCGCGCAATATGACCATCGTCGGCCTTTCCCTAGCACTAAGCTTAGGCATCGCTGCAGAGCCATCAGCTATCGAACAGTTTCCTGCGGTATTAAGAGATTTGATTGGTGGTGCCCCCATCGTTGTGGCCGCTATTACGGCTTTCACGCTGAATATCGTCCTACCCAAAAAATCTCTTTCAGATGAGGCTAAAGAAAGAGAAAAGATTGCTAACGAAGATAAAGACACTAAGGAAGAAGCCAACAACCAGGGTGATAATCTTAGTCAACGCAGCGTTCATGCCGAATAATGATGTGTTAATTAGCAACAAGATCATCATTTAAAAGCCTTTATTTAAAACATATACGACGCTTTAGAACTGCCGCTAGCCCGGCAGTTCTATTTCTCTATGCAGAACATAATAATGAGACTAATGGAGTGACACATGCATCGCTTAAACAATCTGACAATGAGAATGAGCTGGTCACTCGTTTTATTCTCTTTTCTGACATTACTGCTACTGCTGAGTGGCACCGGCCTCTACGCGGTCAATCATAGCCAGGAAAGCATCGAGCAATTCACCAACGTCAATGTCAATCAACAATCAACACTTAACAGAACCAATTCGTCGATACAAAATGTACGTTTACAAATGGGCCGTCTGTACGAAGAGCTGCTAGAGGCATCCCCTTCTCTTACTGCCGTTGAAAGACGCCAACGAGCTGATGAAATGCGTAGTCTGCTTGAAAACGCAGACAATGTGTTCGCTGAATTCCTTTCTTTATCATTCAACCCTTCTCATGAGCATTTCATTCGTGAAATAGATAGTAGCTTCAATAACATGATGGGTAACCAACTACTTCCTCAACTTGACTCGCTTTACCAAGGGGACACTGCTGGCTACCAACGCCTGCGCAATGGTACCCATGATGCCTATGACACTTTTTATCAAGATGCCGTTAATTTTTTTCATACGGTAGAAGACGAAGGTAATAAGCGTTTGGATAACTTCTCTTCAGTGGTCAACTTAGCTAATTCAACTATTGTTACTGTATTCATCATCGCGTTAATCATCACTGCCATTGTCTACTGGGGCGTAAGCGTCAACTTAATTCGCCCAATGCAACGCATCAACGAGCACTTTCAACATATTGCTAAAGGCGATCTTTCTAGAGGAATTGAAGTGCATGGCCGAAATGAAATCGGCATTCTCTTCAACTCGCTACGCAACATGCAAAAAGATCTGCTGGAGACAGTCGCAACCGTGCGTCATAGCAGTGAAGAGGTCTTTGCAGGTGCACGGGAAATTGCGTTAGGCAACCAAGATCTCGCCTCGCGAACCGAACGTCAATCCGCGTCATTAACACAAACCGCCTCAAGCATTGAAGAAATGACGGCCACCATGGAACGCAACAGTGACAACGCAGCGCAGGCTAGCCACGTTGCTCAAGAGGCCGCGCGCAATGCACAACAAGGTGGTGATGTCGTGACTCATGTGGTTAGTAAAATGCATGAGATACGTCATAGCTCGCAACAGATTACTGACATAATTGGCCTAATTGACTCAATCGCTTTTCAGACCAATATTTTAGCGCTTAACGCGTCAGTTGAAGCCGCCCGGGCGGGTGAACATGGACGTGGATTTGCAGTGGTAGCGAGGGAAGTTCGCCTGCTTGCGACACGCAGCGCTAATGCCGCTGCGGATATCCGTCAATTGATTGCAACGTCAGTAAGTCAGATAGAAGCAGGCACTCAACAAGCTGACTTAGCCAGTGAGTCAATGGTCGCCATTATGGAATCTGTTAAACGTGTCACCACCTTAATGGATGAGATCGCGGTGGCTAGCGAGGAGCAACGCATCGGCATCAACGAAGTTAATAGTGCCGTTGGCGAAATGGAGCAGACGACTCAGCAGAATGCTGCCATGGTGGAGCAAGCCAGCACCTCTGCGACTCAGTTAGAACATGAGGCTGAACGGTTAACCGAGGTGGTACTTAGGTTTAAACTCAACTCCGGCGATGAAAACACCCAATCAAGTGTTCGGCTAGCTGCGTTAACTAACTAAGCCACACCTTGCACATAGAGCCAAACGCCATATACTGTATATATAAACATATATGGCAACTCTAGTCCGTGCAGAGGTGGCAACTAATGGCTTCTTCCCCTTCCAGCGCTACCGTATATAAAGGACGCGGTGCGACATACGACCCACATAACCGCTTCGCGCCAACCTGCAGCGTGGTAGAGGATGATGGCTGGTGGCATGAAGAAGCCACGACAACGCTGGCAACGGAAGTACGCGAGGAACCCAGCAAGAGCGCACTTTCCTGGAACCGGTCGCCGGATTTGCCCTTTGACCGCTCACTCAATCCATATCGCGGCTGCGAGCATGGCTGCATCTACTGCTACGCTCGCACTTCCCACGCCTACTGGGATTTATCACCGGGGCTCGATTTTGAAACTAAATTAATCGCCCGCACAGGACTAGTTGAGCACTTAACAGACGAGCTTAGCCACCCACATTATGTATGTCGTCCTATCAACCTTTCCGGCAACACCGACTGCTATCAGCCGCTGGAAGCAAAATATCAAACAACTCGTCGTTTATTAGAGCTGCTACTGGCATGCAGGCATCCGGTCACCCTAGTCACTAAAAGTACACTAATACTGCGGGATTTAGACCTGCTCGCAGAGATGGCCGAGCACCGGTTAGTGCGGGTGTTTGTTAGCCTGACAAGCCTGGATGCCAACCTAAAGCGTACCTTGGAACCCCGGGCGGCCTCGCCTCAGGCGCGCTTGAAAGTGATCCGCGAGCTCAACACCGCAGGCATTCCAGTGGGTACGCTGGTCTCACCGATTATTCCTGGCCTTACTGACCACGAAATTGAACGCATTCTTGAAGCGGCCAGCCGCGCTGGCGCTCGCACAGCAACGTGGATGCTGCTACGCCTTCCCCACGAGGTCGCACCAATGTTTGAAGCATGGCTACAAGCCCACTACCCAGAGCGAGTTGCTAAGGTAATGAGCCTGATTCGCCAATGCCGAAGCGGCAAAAACTACGATGCACAATTTGGTAAACGCTTCCGGGGTGAAGGTGTATTTGCCGACTTGATCGCCCAGCGCTTTAATCGCGCCAGCCGCCAGTGGAACATGCAGCCACGCACCGAACAGGGCCTGAACACCCACGACTTTCGACCACCCCAGGCGCAAGGGGATTTATTCATTTAAGCTAAGCCTCTTGATCTAGTAGCTTCCCGCCAAAGGAAATTCAATGACATCGCTTAGCAAGACCAAATCAAGTTTTTACCGCCGCTTGTATGTCGCGCATTTAATTGAGCAAGGCGTCGCAAGCGTACCAGCGTTAATCGAGGCTACCGGTATGCCTCGTCGTACCGCGCAAGACACTATCACCTCACTTGCGGAGCTGGATATCGAGTGTGTATTCGAGAAAGGCGAAGGTGAGCGCCATAATATTGGCCACTACCAGATACGTGACTGGGGGGCGATAGATCCTCACTGGGTTGCTACTCATGCGGAACGGCTAAAGCAGTCTCTTGGTTACGCTTAAACACTGGCTCATTGTTCCGGCTCAGACCATGCGAATCGTGCGGCGTTAAGCGTCACGCTGAGCGAGCTTATTGCCATGGCGAGTACTGCGATCAACGGTGGTATCGCCATGACGACCACCACGCCAAGTGCCAAGGTGTTATAAAGTGCCGAAAAGACAAGATTTTGCTCCATAACGCGCCGCGTACGCTTGGCGATGTTGAGCAATTTCACTACCCCACCAATCCCTGGCGTCATGAGTTGGGCGGATGCTCCCTCGCGGGCAGCTTCGCTGGCACTCAGTGGGGCAATGCCAGCGTCTGCTGCCGCCAAGCTTAGCGTATCGTTTAGGCCATCTCCTACAAACAGTGTTGGCGATGGTAACCCACGTAATAGCCGTGCCTTGGCTTCCGGTGAGCGCTGGGCATAGCAAGCTTCGCGCACCAGACCAACACGCTCGCCTAACCAACTAACCGCACCCTGTCGATCACCACTGATCATTGCAACCAAATAACCTGACGCGAGCAAGTGCTTCACGCTTAGCTCCGCACCGTCGACGGGTTGATCGGTCAGGTAGAACGTCGCCAGCCAGCCTGAATCATCCGCCAGCATTACTTGGGAAGCAAAAGCCAGCGTGGCCTCTTCCGCTTGGGAAGGAACATCAACCTGCTGTCGTGTCAGCCAACCGGCGCTACCTATCATCAGACATTCACCGTTTACAAGGCGAACACGGCGTCCTTCCCCGGGGAATTCATCAATGTCTTCTATGGAAGGCTGAAAGCTTTGTTGATCTTGGCCACCCGACCAACGCGCCAATGCTTGCGCCAACGGATGTTCGCTCCCGGCAACGGCGCTGGTGAGCTTGTGCTGCAGCATGTGTTCATCCATGCCACCCCGTGCTTGCCAGTGCAGTACCGCATGGCATCCTGTCGTTAAGGTTCCGGTTTTATCCAGCGCTACTGAACGAATACGCGCCAAGATTTCTAGCGCGGCGGGATCGCGCAGCGCGATACCTTGCTGCATAGCCTGACCGCTACCCGCAAGACTAGCCAACGGCACCGCCAGCCCAACGGCACAGGGGCATGCCACCACGAGCACTGAGAGCGCACGCACCAATGCATCCTCCCACCCCAATCCAACGAGTAGCGTACCAAGCAACGTCACTAGCGAGAGCACAAGTGCCAAAGGACTTAACCAAGCGGCAAAACGGTCGGCTAGTTTCTGCAGTTCCCCTTTTTGGGCCTGATAGCGGCGCATTTCATGACGCAGTCGATCCAATCGGCGTTTACCAACCCCCGCAGTGACCTGTATTACCAGTGGCGTTGTGCCTAAGTAGCGACAGCCGGCGTACACTTTCTGCCCTACATTGAAGTGACGTGGCAAGCTTTCACCGGTCAGTGAGGCGGTATCAATCCAACCGGGAGCATCAAGAATGCCATCTAGCGTCACTAACTCCCCCGGCGCTAGCTTAACGCGCGTACCCGCGACCACATCATTGACAGGTAGTAAGACCCAGCCCCCCTTTTGCCAAGCGCTTATAGCTGCATCTGGCAACGCCAGTGCATCCAGCGCTTTCAGTCCACGTTGGCGGCACAGCGTTTCTACCAGTCGCCCAACGAGCAACAGCACTATCAGCATAACCGCCGTATCGAAATACACCTCCGCCGAGCCCCGCCACAACAACCCAATCGACACACTCACTGCACCGATCGCGCCAAGGCTAACCAGCACATCCATCCCTGGGCGTTTGGCAAGTAACGTGCGCCAGCCCGCTCGGTAAAACGGCAGGCCCGAATACACCACCACTGGCAGTGCAAAGGCACCCGATATCCAGGCCACCACTTGCTCTATCGATGCGCTCGGTAGCGCTCCCACATAAATAAGCAATGATGCCAACATCGTCCACATACCGAATACGGCGCCTACTAACAACCGCAAGGTAAGGTAGCGGCTCTCCTGTTCAAGACGTTCATGGGCATCATCAACGGCTTCTAATTCAGTTAGCCGATAGCCTAACCGTTTGACTACCGGCGCAAGCTCCGTCAGATCGACTGCCTCTCGCGCACCTTTCACCCACACGGTTGCCGTGGGGTAATGAACGCTAGCGTCGATGACCCCAGGCAGACGTGTTAGCGCACCCTCTACCGCCAGAGCACAGCTGGTACACCACATACCATGTAAAGTGTAAAGGGGAGTGTTATGGCCAGAAGTCTCATTGTCTTCTGGCATCGAGTTAACGTGGGCGCTATGACTTATAGGCAAGGCGGCACACTGATAATCGGCATACCTGCAAACACCACGCCGAAAGCAGAAAACAAATCCAGCCACGCCGAGACAGTGGCATGAAAGCGCTGGCGTCCTTGATGCTGCTTCGCCACTTGGCAACTCCCCCAGGCAAGCGCCGCAAGCCCCACGGCAGTGATGAAGCTAACGCCGCCTAATACGGCATTAAGCCCAGTGAGGGCACCCGCTTCTGGCGGCGGTGGCACCACTGCACAGGCCACTGAAAGGCCGCTGTAAACCGCCACAAACCATAGGCTCCACAGCGTTAGTCCGATAATTAAGTGAATGGGGTGCGTAAAATGAAGTCGTGTCAGCACCATCGCCATTACCCTCCTATCACCCGAGGCAGTATCGCCAACGCCCCCACTAACAACCAGAACGTGACCACGTTATAGCGCCACAGTAACGCCACTACGGCAGGGTCAAACGGCGCATGCGCACCCACATAGCCATAGCCAACGCGCAGGCCTTGTAGCACCGTTAAGATAACCGCCAGTCCACCGTGAAAAAGCGCATACACAAGCCCTACCAGCATCACTGCATCGTGGGTGGTTTGGGTGGGTGAAAGCTCCGCATTGAAAAAAGCCCAACCGGTTAGTGCCACCTGGATAGCGCCAAAGGCACCTGATAGATAAAGCCCCGCTCCCAGGCCTCTATCGTGCTGCTGGCGTAGCCCACGCACTAGCTTTTCTATCACTAGGCTGCCTGCCAGTATGGCTAAACCTGCAACCACCATCGCCATTAAAGAAAGCGGTGAGGTATCAGGCATTTGCCACTCTGGTGAAACCGTCCATAGATAGAACCAACCGAACAGGTAGGAAAGAAAGAACGACCCGTTGGCAATTAGGAAAACGGCCATAGCCCAAAGCCCAGGGCCATCCATCGTACGTGAGTGCAGCGGTGGGTCTCCTGGGGCCACACCGGCTTCCGGCGCGGCGTTAGGGTGCACACCGTTTTCCCACGACCAGCGCAGTAGAAATATGCCGGCAATCACTACAAAGATACCCGCTAGCGCGTATACACGGGTTAATAAGCTAATGCACACTACCGCCAACGCTGCTGCGGCAAACAGCGGCCACCATGAGTTACCGGGCAGGTGAATGATTTCGCGCACTTTGCCAGTAATCGGGTCGGTACCCCACATTTCACGCCGACCGTGGGAAGGCACCGCTAAGCCGTGCTTACCTTCCGCCATAGTGCGCGGCAAACTTGGGTCATCCCACAGTGGATGGCGGCTTTCCACATTAGGCAGGCTTACAAAGTTATAGGCACTGGGGGGCATCGTGTTAGCCCACTCCAGCGTATCGGCATTCCAGGGGTTGTGTTTAGCCGGTTTCCCGAAACGAAAGTGCAGCGCAATATCCAGCAGCACCATGGCAATACCCGCCGATAGCACAAAGCTACTTACCGATGAGAGCAGGTTATAAATCTCCCAGCCGGAGCCAGCCTCATAGGTATAAACACGCCTGGGCATGCCTAAAAGCCCCGTCCAATGCATGATCAAAAAAGTACCGTTAAAGCCTAAAAAGGTCAGCCAGAAACCCCAACGCCCCAGGTTTTCTGACGGCATACGTCCGGAAAATAGCGGCAACCAGTAGTAAAGCCCTGCAATCAATGGAAAGAACATGCCACCGACCAGGACATAGTGCATGTGAGCCACCACAAAGTGGGTATCGTGCACCTGCCAGTTAAACGGCACTAGCGCTAGCATCACCCCTGTTAAACCACCGCAAACGAAAATAATCAAAAAGCCCATTACCCAAAGCATGGGCAGTTTCATTTTAGGTTTACCCAGCCACAAGGTAGCCAACCAAACGAACACTTGAATCGCCGTTGGCACCGCCACCAGCATGCTAGCCGCCGAGAAAAATGCCTGAGCTAACTGTGGTATACCCACCGTAAACATGTGATGTACCCAAAGCCCAAAACTGATAAAGCCCATAATAGTGATAGCGGCTACCACCCAGCCGTAACCTACAATGGGCCGCCCGGCAAAAACCGGTATTAGTGTGGAAACAATGCCTGCTGCAGGCAAAAAGATGATGTACACCTCAGGATGGCCAAACAGCCAAAACAGATGCTGCCATAGTAAAGGATCGCCACCGCCTGCAATCTGGAAAAATGGCATACCAACCGCGCGCTCAAGTTCAAGCAGTATGCTGCCGAGAATCAGCGGTGGAAATCCCACCACAATCATTAGCGCCATGGCCAGGATATACCAAGCAAACAGCGGCATTTTATGCAGCGCCATACCCTGGGTGCGGGTGCGCAAAATTGACACCACCAACTCTACACCCGCAGACACCGCGGAAATTTCCACAAAGGTGATCCCCAGCAGCCAAAAATCTGAGCCCAAGTCAGGAGCGAACTCTTTACTGCTAAGGGGGGTGTACATAAACCAGCCGCTGGAAGGTGCCATTTCAATAATCAGGCTGGAAGTAAGGATAATCCCGCCAAACAAATAGCAAAAATAGCCGAGTGACGTTAGCCGAGGGCACACCAGGTCACGGGCACCGATCATTTTTGGAATCAGATAAATCGCCAGTCCTTCCAGCATAGGAATAGCGAATAGAAACATCATCACCGTGCCATGCATGGTGGTGACCTGATTATAAATATCTGGCGACATGAAATCTTGGTCGGGCATCGCCAACTGGGTTCGCACCAGCATTGCCAAAATGCCGCCAATAAGGAAAAACACCATCCCAGTGACCATAAAACGCAGGCCAAGCGTGGTGTGGTTGACGATAGTTAAAGATCTTAAACCTTTGGGATTGCCCCAAATCGCGTGCAAGTCTTCATGCAACTGCTGCGGGTCATGCTCAATGGCCTCTTGATTTACGCTCTTCATGGGGTCAAGGCCTCCAGCCAAGCACCCAGGGCATCCAAGGTGTCCGTTTCAATACCATTGTGGGCAGGCATTCTATTACCGGGCTTCAGCGTTTGATGATGCTGCAACCAGTGGCTAACCGCCCCCTCTTCCATGGCAATCACCCCCGCTCCCAGCATGGCGCGACCGCCCACATCGGAAAGCGTTGGGCCAACGCCCCTTTGGCTAATCCCGGCTACCTGGTGGCAACTGGCGCAGTGCGTCATAAAGGCATCTCGTGCGCCATCGTAAGCGTCATCACTAAGGGCGAGTTCGCGAAGCGATGTCGCTTGCCTTGCGGTTAACCACGCCTCAAACTCGCTGCGAGGTACGGCTTCCACATGCAACCGCATATGGGCGTGGCCCACGCCGCAAAGCTCAGCACACTGAGCACCAAACACCGCTGGCTCATCGGCTTCTAAACGAATTTTATTTACTCGGCCCGGCAGCATATCTATTTTCCCCCCTAGCCGAGGCACCCAAAACGCATGAATCACGTCGGCGCCACTGACGTGAAAGTCTACCGGCTCGCCCGCGGGCATAACCAGTTGATTTGCAGTGACAACTTCACCACCTTCCGCACCGGGGTAGCGCACTTCCCACCACCACTGATGACCAATCACCTCGATGACTTCCGGCGGCTCGCTCATGGGTAGCGTTAGCATCCGCTGGCCAGCAGGGACACCAAACAGTAGCAGCGCGGTAATGCTGGCCACAGGCAACATAATGCCGCCACCAATAATCCAGCGACGAGCGATACGGCGCTCCTGGGCAGGTGTGCGTTCTACGTTTCTTGGTTTGAAGGCGTAAAGCCAAAGTACTGTCACTCCGATCAGTACAATGGTGGCAAACCCGAGCATTACCCACCAAATTAGCCGCACGTCTCGCGCAGCAGGCCCGGCAGGGTCTAAGATGGAGGTATCGCCTGTACAGCCAGCAAGACCTATCACCATGACAGCCCATAGTAAGCAAACCATGCGATTGACCCATCGGCATGATAAGCGTTGAATACTCGCAATAGACGTTGCGCTGTTACGTTCCCTCATTAGCAGTTTCCCTATCGTACTGTTTATCTGAGCGACTGTTTCGCTTTGTCTACCCATTTACTTTGTCTACACACAGGAAGTGACCATGACACATACGCCCCGACGTTCGATAAAAAGCCGCGCTTCGCTGGCTGGCCACCCGCTTCATCCAGTAATGATTCACTTTCCTGTGGCCGCGCTGATGGCTCTGGTCGCCAGCGACCTGGCCTACTGGTATACCCAAGACCCCTTCTGGCTGCGCAGCGGCTTGTGGCTGGCAGGAGTAGGCGCGTTTGGCGGCTGGATCGCTTCGGTGGCAGGCATTATCGACTTGGTCACCGTGGCGCGTATCCGGCGCCTGATCACTGGCTGGAGCCACGCCATTGTGGCAGTCGTCATGTTGTCGCTGGCATCGCTTAACTGGCTGCTGCGATTTAATGAACCTAGCGCGGTACTGCCCTGGGGGCTGGCCATTTCTCTGGTTACTGGCGGTCTGATTGCACTGACCGGCTGGCTGGGCGGCCAATTGGTATACGAACATGCTGTCGGCGTCGAGGTTGAGGAGTCGTCCTAGCGGCATAGTGGCGACAATGAAGGTAATAATCGTCATCGCGTTAGCTCCACGCCAGCGGTTTGGAGAGCACAAACCCAAGCACACCAAACATACCCGTTAACGCGAGTATTAAGGCACACAGGCTGGCGGCCTTTACGCCTTTGAAAATACCCATTTCCAGCCGCAAAATCAGCCAGCCGAAGCAGCCGTGGGCAGCCACCATTAGCACCACGGCACCCAGCTTAAGGATTAACCACCCACCGAGAAGACCGTGCAACAGGAACAGCAGTGTGCCGGACGCGATGGCAACCAATGCAGCAGGCGTTGCAATCGAGTTATAAAAAAATCGCGGTATGGGTGGCGTGCCTTGCGCGAATCCAGCGTCTTTACGCAGCTGAAGCGAATGCAAAAGCAGCGCGGGCAAATACAGAAGTGCGCCGCACCAGATGACCAGCGCGGCGATGTGCAGCAGTTTTAGCCATGGCATCGAAGCTTCCTTGCGTTGCGTAAGGCAAAATGGGCTCAACCCTAGTAACCTTAGTTAACGAAAGCGACTCTGGCTAGGCAGGATAGCTAAGATAAGCAGTTGTGATCAGTTAAGAGAACCGTTAGGAGATATAGCGAGATTCACCCCACAGCGATTTCATAACCGGTGAACTTTCGTAGATTAATGACCCCAGTATCAAAGATTAGGTACTGCCCTTTTACGCCTTGAAGAATGCCTTCAATCAGCGGCTGGTTATCAAAGTTATGGGACGTCACCTTGCTCGGAAAGGTCGCGACGGGATAATGAAAGTCCAACGGCGTTTCATCCAGCGTACGAATGGCATCCGCACCGTGCACGTCACGTAGCTGCCCTAACCCACTGGCTAACAGGTTGAAAAGACGGTCGCGCTCAGCGCATAAGTCCAGTGGCTCCACCTCACCTTTTAGCATGGCACGCCAGTTAGTTCGGTCGGCCACTTGCTCTTTAAAGAGCATTTCAACAAACCCGGACTGTTGTCGGGTATTTACTTCAAGAATAGGCAGCGCCTGAATGGCTCCTTGGTCTAGCCATCGGGTGGGCATTTGAGTTTTACGGGTGATGCCCACCTTCAAGCCTGATGAGTTCGCTAAGTAAACGATATGCGGTTGGAAGCAGTGTTTTTCACCCCATTCAGGCTCCCGACAGGTGCCCTGATGATAGTGGCAGGTCTCGGGTTTCATAATACAGGTATCACACTGGGCTAGTCGCTTAAAGCAGGGGTAACAGTAGCCTTGGGCAAAACTTTTTTTGGTTGCACGACCGCAGTGGGTACAGGCAATCGCACCACTCCAGGCAAGGCGCATCGGCGAGCCGATACGCTCATTCAGTGGCATCCGGTGTTCGCCCGCACGAAGGTGATACACCACCTGATCATCTTGGCGGCTAGGTAAGTCAGCGGCCATTTTTTGCAAACACCCTTGCACTGAGGGTGCTGTTGAAGCAAACAGTTCATCAGTCACGCGTGGCATCCCGAGCAAGGCCTGCCATTTCAGGGGAAACACCGGCACCGGTCGCGCCAGCACCGCAGGTACGCCGTTCCAGATAACCGACGCGGTTCTCTTCAGGAACGTTATTTTCCATCTCAAAACGCATCACAGCTTCCAGACATAGCTCGGTCTGCTCTGGCGTTAAATATCGGCCATCGGGCCATTTCCGCAACGCAACCGCCTGTTTAAGGCTTTCGTAAATGGCAGGCGTCATTTGGTTAATCATTTTATCGAAGGTCATGTCACTCATCGTAGGCACCTTTAATGTTTGCTTCGTTTGGATGAATAATCCCAGCCTGTGACCAGCCCCACGAGCAGCCCACCCAAGTGCGCTTCATTCGCTACGTTGCCAAAACCCACGCTACCGGCAATATCAGTCATGGTGAATACCATCCAGCCCAGCATGAAGACGACTAGCATCTGGGGGACGAAAAATCCGCTTTTCGGAGCACGATAGGACATCAGCCACACATGAGCCAGCAAGGCGTAACCCACGCCAGACATACCGCCAAACAGCACCGTGCCAGTGACATATTGCGCAAGGTTAGCGCCAATACCGGCAACCATTAGCAGTAGCAGCATGGTACGACTACCCTGAAGCTGCTCAATTTGACGCCCGAAGTACCACACCCACATCAGGTTGAAGATCAAATGCATCCAGCCAAAGTGTAAAAACGCAGGCGACAGTAAGCGCCATACCTGGCCAGACATTATCGTGTCACTGAGGTTGCCATATACTAGCTGCCCACCTGAAACCCCCACAGGTACGATAGTGAGCCCTACAATCAGCAGGTCACCGAATACCCCAGTTAGCGCAAAAATAAACAGGCTAATACCAATCATCAGTGCTGTAACAGGCACTTGGCGTAACATTGCTACCAAGTGGCGCCCCCCGAGCTGGCGACTAGGTCGTGTAGCATTAGTAATCAGTGGCTCACCTCGCTCCCAACGGCTAACCAACGATTTCATGTCATCATGCTGGCGCGGGTCGGCAACCCACAGCAGTTGGCCATCTGTTTCATCGGTAATACGGTGACCAATGCGGTAGTGCCATAGCGCCTTTCGCAGTTCTTTTGTGTCCGCGCCCGTGGGTAAAAGCATTACTGGATGCATGGCAGGTTCCTTTCAACCAATAAGTATTAGCGCGACGACACGCCGCGTCACCAACGGATAGACGAAAAAAATCCGGCGGAGGGGGCCGCCGGATAAAAAAGCAAGGGATCATTCAAGGGAACACTTACTCTGATAACCGGCAACACCGTTAGTTCAGCTATTTTGAAAAAAATATGTAACCATATGTAAAGCTAAAAAATATCGCTGTTAATCAAAATCAATTTCCCACGGTTTAGGCAGCGCACGCTCCTCTTTTGGCACCTGTATCCACACAAAATGATCCGCATTCAGCCGCGTTTCTCCGCTCCAGCGATAGGCGACTAAACGGCCAAATTTCACCGCACTATAATCCAGGCAGGCAATGTTGCGTGCTGGTAGGGCGGGAATACCCTCACACCAGTAATGGCCGATAAACAGCGGTGGCTGCTCAGGCCCGTAATAACTAAGGCGCTGACGCTCAGTGTCAGTAAGCGTTCTGGTCTCTAAATCACCAGGAAGGTTATCTGGCTGAAATACCACATCCCCCCACTGCTGAGGGTTAGCTGACCAAAAGTGAGCACGAAAACTCTGTCTGGTGAAACCATCACCTGAGTGTATGGCAATGCCCTCTGGTAACGGTATATGTGGGCCGCGTGTTAAACGATCAAGTATACGAAAGGCTTGAGTTGAGGGGTCAGTGGACTCAACCAAAAAGCGGTTGTCCATACAGGCGTTGGGGGCACGTTGCTTAAGCTGTTGAATCAGCTCTTCATCCCAGCAGGCATGCACTACGCGTATCCCGTCCAGCTCCAGACATAGCGGAATAGTCTTAAACCACGCCAAGGTGTCTTCCCACTCATTGGTATAATCGCGGTACTGAGCTAGCGTATCTTCAATAATGCGGTTATG
Source organism: Halomonas bluephagenesis (assembly GCF_054790765.1). Taxonomy (NCBI): domain Bacteria; kingdom Pseudomonadati; phylum Pseudomonadota; class Gammaproteobacteria; order Oceanospirillales; family Halomonadaceae; genus Halomonas; species Halomonas bluephagenesis. Next base: position 3,485,943 of record NZ_CP133631.1, on the reverse strand, counting down.
ACGCGGCGTATGTTCGCGCAGCCAGCGCTTCTTGCTGCCAGGGGGTGCAGGGTGCGTATAGGCTAGCGCATTGTATTCATGATTACCCATGACAATATGCGCTTCGCCCTCCTCTACCATTCGGCGCGCGATCGTAACGGCCAAACGAATACGGGGGCCGCGATCGATTAAATCGCCTAAAAAGATCACCTTTCGGCGTGGGTGTCGGTACACACCACCTCGCTGATGATAACAAAGCCGTTCTAGTAACGCTGCGAGCGTTGCACCACACCCATGTACATCACCGATTAAATCGTAGCCCTCCATGTTAGTCCCCTAGCCGATGGCTCCAGCCGAGTTTACTGCGCAACACTTCATAGAAGTTATGCCCAATAGGATGCACTAGCTGAACGCGTTCCGGTTTACGTTGAATGACGAGCACATCGTCAGGTTTAGCCACTGCACGGGTTTGTCCGTCGCAACTGATATGGGGATAGGTTTGATTAGTCTCACCAATGTGAACACGGATCTCACTGGCTGCGTCAATTACGATAGGACGACTTGAAAGCGTGTGAGGAAACATGGGCACTAATGTCACCACATCAAGCTTGGGATGCATGATCGGTCCGCCTCCAGAAAGTGCATAGGCGGTTGAGCCCGTAGGCGTGGCAATAATCAGTCCATCGCTACGTTGGCTATAAACAAACTGCCCATCAATAAACAGCTCAAATTCAATCATGCGTACCGCTTTGCCTGGATGAACCACCACTTCATTGAGCGCGACACCACTCCCCACCGCCTTGCCGTTTCGATACAGCACAGCATCTAGCAAGAAACGCTCTTCAACTTCAAACTCCCCCGCCAGCACTTCGCCAACGCGACTTTCCAGTTCATCGGGAGAAATATCAGTTAAAAAGCCTAACCGCCCCCGGTTGACGCCTAACATCAACGTACCGCTGAGGCAAAGCGTACGGGCAGCTCCCAACAGGCTACCATCACCACCCACGACGATGACCAGATCGCACAGTTCGCCGAGCATGCGGCGGCTGGCTTCAGGCAATCCATGGTTCGGCAGTGCCGTTGCCGTGCGGTCTTCAACAAGAACTCTGTAGTCGTGGGCAACTAAATAGCTGACCAGCCGCTGAAGCGAATCGACCACTTTGTCGCTGCCTAAACGACCGATTAGACCTATCGTTTTAAAGGGCATCGTTTTAAAGGACGTCGTTTTGAAAGGCTGCGTGCGTTTGGCCTGGCTCAAGGGTGCTAAACCTGACGATGGGGTGTTAGACATGGACGACTCTCGCTAGCATCAGCCCACATTATGGAGAGTATGAGGGTGTCGAGCAAATTGCCCAGCGTAACGCAGAGCGGCTGGCTACTCTGGGCAAAAACAATGGCTTAAATTAGTTAGGCAGATATAGCGCGACGGCGCTGTAACCACCAGTGGTTCAGCCACAAAGAAGCGGCCATGATAACCGCGCCTAGCAGCAGCTTGCCGATATCCGCATCGCGGTTCCAAATCACCAGATTAACCACCAAGCCAGCGGGCACTAGCGCATTGTTCATTATTGCCAGTGTTCCGGCATCTACCTTAGTGGCTCCCTGGTTCCAAGCGAAATAACCTACGCCAGAAGCGACTAGCCCAAGCCATGCCAACACGCTCCACTGCACTGGCGTACTGGGCAGCGCTGTTGTATTACCAAAGAGCAAAAAGGCAGGGAGTGCCACCAGCATTGCGCCAATAAAAACCCAGCCGAAGACGTTATGCCACGCTAAGGTGGGTGGTAAATCAGCGGCAAGGCGACGATAACCTACCTGGCCTAACGCGAAACAGAGATTTGCCCCCTGCACCACCAAAAACCCTAGCCAAAATCCACTATCAATGCCGTCGTAACGAATAACGCCCGCCCCGATCACCGCCAATATTGCGGTTACTAGGTAAATAGGCGTGAAGCGCTTAAACATTAGGTCATCTAGGAGTGCGATATAAACCGGTGTAAAAATCGTGAATAACAGAACTTCAGGTACCGATAGTAGTAAAAAAGAGTGATAGAAGAAGGTGTACATCACACCTAACTGTACTGCACCCAATGCCATCAACGCTAAGCGCTGTTTGCCACGTAGCAAGCTGGGGCGTAAAAACGGCAGAAAAACCAGCATGGCGAGAGTTACCCTGACAAGCACTGCAAAGTAGCTATCTACTTGACCTGCCAGGTACACGCCAATCAACGAGAAGGAGAACGCCCACAACGCCGTTACGCCAACAAGATAACCCATCGTAAACCCCATAAAAAAGAAAAGTTGACAGGGATTATACGCGCTTAACAACAACTGCCAATGGGACAGACGAGGAATCGTTAGCTTAGTGCTTTTTTAACCATGTAAACGCATGTACCACACCAGGAATCCAACCCAGTAACGTCAAAACAACACTAATGGCAATACGTTTTGGCCCACCTGCTGTTAACCCAACGGCCAAAGGTGGTAGCAAAATGGCTAACGCACGATAGGCAAACAGTAGCGAAGTAGGTTGAGACGGCACCGACACTTCCCCTGAAACCATGGGTGAAGAGGCTTGTTGTTTCAGCGTGTTGGTGGCCTCATTTGTTTGCACTGGAGGCGTAAAATGCTCTACCGCTGACTGCGCTTGTTCTGCTTGCTGCTTCTCTTTAGCAAGCGCGTTTTGATGAGCTTCTTTGTCAATTTTCTGCTCTAACGTTTCCGCGCCGTCTGCCAAATCATCGTGATGACGCTCCCAATCTTCCCAATCATGTGGCGTACCGGATTTTGGACGTTGACTGCCTGCCCCGCGAGCTCGTTCCCACGCTTTCTCTTCTAATGTATTAGGCCGTTCAGGGTCTCGTTCTAAGCCAACGCCTTTGCGATTGAGGTATTCACGTGCGTCCATAATGACTCCTTACAGCGTCTGAAATGAAGCAAAGCGTTGAATGTATCAATAATAAGGACAACGCAGGGCGAGTTAAATCTTCTACATTAATGAATTATAGATCTTGTGATTCATGGCTTTCATGCAGCAAGCGGTTATTGCTCTATTCTCCTGCAGAGTGAAGCTGCGCGTATTACGTCAAGGAGTGTCAACATGAATAAAAAAACCCCCGATACCGTACGCGATGTCATGTCACGGGACTGCTACCGTGTCACTGGCCAAACCTCTATCACTAATTTGGCTCAAGGTTTGGCATTGCACCGTTTACCAGGCGCCCCAGTAGTAGATGCGTCTGATCGGTTGATTGGTTTTATATCTGAGCAGGATGTGATGGGCCGCGTATTGGACAGCATCTATCACGATGATGAAGCGCCGCTGGTACGCGAGTTAATGCGCCAAGACGTGCTCACAACAACGCCCAATAAAAGCATCACCGATTTAGCACAGGAAATGCTCGGAGCGAAACCTAAGATTTATCCCGTCGTCGAACAACAACGCTTAGTCGGGATTGTCACGCGCCGCGATATCTTAATGGCACTGCTGACCATTCGCCGCCACTAGCCATCGGCCATCAACCACACATGCAATCGTTCATCTTCAGAGATGCGACCGATTTAAAAGCAAAAAAAACCGCTGCTTGATAAGCAGCGGAAGCAAGGGATCGAAAACAATAGCCAGAACAACACTATTAACGACTGCTATCGCGATGTTGCCTGTACACACTCTGACACCCTGAACAGGAAAAGTTCGCAAAACAGCAAAATTTTCGTCTTGGGGAGCAGCAAGCGTATACTGTCAATCATTGTTAAACGAAGTCTGATGCTGATTTTGCAGGGAGTTTAGTATGGCGCTGTACCTATTGGTGTTTGGCGTCTGTTTGCTGGTAATAGGTGCCGTAGTACTGATATTGATGACCGTGGGTACGCCACGCTACCGTACTGAGCCTAACGACCTAATCGATTTGTTCGACAAGGCGCTGGAAAGCAACATCAGTGAAACGGAATGGAATGCCATCATTGGTTACCCCATTCGCCACGATGAGTATCTAGATAGTGTGCGCCGTCGCGCATCGCATTTAATGGACACCTACGGGCGCCATTGGCAAATTGCTCGAAGCAAGCCGTTACTTAACCAGGAGGGTTACGCGGAACTGAAAGCATTACGTGATCATTTAGCGGCACATACAGCGCTGCGCCAGCGGTAACAGGCCAGCAGTGCCGAGGAGACCCCATGCCGAGTACTATTCGTCAAATCCCTTTAGAAAGCGCCACAAAACATCACTCGCACGACTTTCACCAAATAGTCATTACGCTGTGTGGTTCTTCAGAATTTGAAATTGAAGGCCTCGGTGGTCGCGTAAACGCATTTTCAGGCTGCATTGTTCCCGCGAATCACGAACACTTCTATTCAGGTAACGGCTACAATCGCCAACTGATTCTAGATCTGCCTGAAGATGCTCCAGCCTTAACGGGTGAACACCGCGAGTTGGTAGCGTTATTTGATGCGCCGCGTTTTTTTGCACTCGACAATCCATTGCGGCATTACCTTGCTTTCGTTGAAAGCGAACTTGTCCAAGGATTTGACACGTCGGCAATGTCCTTTCAACAAGATCGGCTTGCCGCCACACTGTTAGGTTCGTTAAAAGCTCGCCTGGGGGCATCAGAGAGCACATCACAGCGGCGTCTCAATCTAGACCAAATTGATCGGTTTATTCGCCTCCACTTGGCCGATGAGTTAAGAGTGGCTGATTTGGCGAAGCTAGCGTGTCTTAGTGAAGCGCACTTTTCAGAGCGCTTTCGCGTTCAAACGGGCCTATCACCTTGGCAGTATGTGCGACGCCAACGCCTGCATGCGGCTCGGCAGCTTGTATTACAAAGCCGTTTACCTCTCACCGATATTGCCATTCAAACAGGTTTTGCTAACCAGAGCGCTCTTTCTCATGCTTTTCGGCGTAGTTATGGCTTATCCCCCCGCCAGTTACGCCAAGGAGTGGGGGTAGCGAATCCACCGCTCGATTCAGCGACGCCTTCAACGTCTTATTCAACGCCATTAGCACCCACCGCGTCCCCATCAGGAGCAAGTATTAGGGCTGGTGCACTCTCATCTCGCTAGTTATGAAGAAGTTAGCTTGGTCACATACCGCGCAATTTTGCGTGTTGGCAGCCATTTTGAAACTAAACTAAAGTCTTAAAAAGCGTTTCTTACCGAGAAATTGACACGTTTTGCCATGAAAACGACATACACCTAATGGCAGCTCGCTCTACATTCGTCCGTTATCTTGGGCACGATGCCCTACTGTCTCTTTATTTCGGTTATTTGATTCAGCTTTTCGCTTTCTGTTCAGACTTATGGGGCTCTCAATGCTCAATGCCAAGAAAATGCGTGACCCTGCCATCTGGCAAACCGATCTTGATACGCTTATGCAGCGTATTAGTGATCACTATCTTGTAGATGAGGACGCCTTCGTCGGTGAGCTAATCAAGGTTCTCAATGCTGACAGTGACGATTTCGCACGGATTGAATCGAATACCGCAGCGCTAGTGCGTGATGTGCGCAAAATGGATACGGCTGTCGATACGATTGACGAACTGCTGCAGCAATACAGCCTGGACACCCATGAAGGCTTAATGCTGATGTGCTTGGCAGAAGCCATGCTGCGCATCCCCGATAAAGCGACCGCCGATGCGTTGATTGAAGATAGGCTTGGCCCCGCAGATTGGCAGTCCCACTTAGGTAAAAGCGAATCATGGATGGTAAACGCTTCTACTTGGGGCCTACTGATGACCGGGCATGTATTGAAGCTCGATCACCCCAAAGAGGGTCAACCTGCCCACTTTATTAACCGCATGGTTAATAAAGTGGGTGAACCCGTAATTCGTCGCGCCATGATGGAAGCGATGAAAATCATGGGCAAACAGTTCGTTTTGGGACGCGATATTAATGAAGCACTAAAGCGCTCTAAACCGCTCTTCAACAAAGGCTACACCTACTCCTACGATATGCTGGGCGAGGCAGCACGCACCCGTGCTGACGCCAAGCGCTACTATGATGACTACGCACGCGCAATTGAGCAGGTCGGCAAAGCCTGTCAATCCCTGGGCGATAAACCCCCTGCGCCTTCGGTCTCCATCAAGCTGTCTGCACTGCATCCACGCTATGAGTTTGGTCGCCGCGAGCAGGTGCTTGCCGAGCTAGTCGACACGGTTATTAAGTTAGTCACTAAAGCCCGTGAGCTTGACGTGGCGGTAACTATCGATGCTGAAGAAGTTGATCGATTAGAGCTGTCTCTCGATGTTTTCCGCGCAATATATGAAAGCGACGCAGTGAAAGGATGGGGACACTTTGGCCTCGTCGTTCAGGCATATTCGAAACGCGCCTTACCGGTACTGCACTACATTAACCGTCTGGCCGAACAGCAAGGCGACGAAATTCCGCTGCGTTTAGTGAAGGGCGCTTACTGGGATAGCGAAATCAAGGAGTCCCAACAACTTGGTGTTGATGGCTATCCCGTATTTACCCGTAAAGCGTGTACGGACGTGGCTTACTTGGCGTGCGCGCAGTTCCTGCTATCCAACGATACTCGTGGACGTATTTTCCCTCAGTTCGCGACACACAATGCCCACACTGTCACGACCATACTTGAGCTAGCCAACCACGATAGCCGTCCGTTTGAATTCCAGCGTTTACATGGCATGGGCGAAGCCCTTTATGACGCAGCGCTGACACGCGCACCAAACGGGACTTACTGTCGAATTTACGCCCCCGTTGGTGCTCATAAAGACCTGCTGCCCTACTTGGTACGTCGCCTACTTGAAAATGGTGCTAACTCCTCTTTCGTCCATCAAATTGTTGATCCGGAAGTCCCCGTAGAATCATTGTGCCAACACCCTATTGAAACGCTGCATCAGCAGAAAACGTTCGCCAATAAGCGCATTCCGCTGCCGAAAGATATCTATGGGCCAAAACGCCGCAACTCGCGTGGGGTTAATCTTAATATCCGTAGCCACTTCGATCCGTTAATGGAAAAGATGGGCATGTTTATGGATAAGCAGTACCCAGCGAAGCCGCTGTTGGCCTTTGATGTTGCGGATGATACCGCGAACACCCACACAGTCACCTCGCCTTTCGACCGTCGCAAAACTGTAGGCAGCGTTCAGTGGACCAGCAAGGAGCAAGCCACCAAAGCACTCGATGCAGCTTGGCAAGCGTTCCCACGCTGGGAAACGACCCCGGTAACCGAGCGCGCTGATATCCTGCGCCGCCTGGCCGACCTGATGGAAGAACACATGCCAGAGCTGATGACGCTCTGTTCGCGTGAAGGTGGCAAATTGCTCACCGACGGTGTCGATGAAATCAAAGAAGCCGTCGACTTCTGTCGCTATTACGCTATGCGTGCCGAAGAAGCGTTTGGTCAGCCAATTGAGCTGCCAGGCCCTACCGGTGAGTCTAACCGCTTGATGATGAGTGGTAAGGGCGTATTTGCAGCTATTAGCCCTTGGAACTTCCCGGTGGCTATTTTCTGCGGCCAAATTGTTGCCGCCGCCGTTGCCGGCAACACCGTACTAGCCAAACCCGCTGAGCAAACCTCGATTGTTGCCCACCGCGTTATTGAGCTGCTCTATGAAGCGGGCATGCCACGTGATGTGGTTCAGTTGCTACCTGGCGACGGCCCAACAGTGGGTAGCGTCTTAACCTCTGACCCACGCGTTACGGGTGTTGTATTTACCGGCGGCACTGACACGGCGCAGATAATCAACCGTGCACTCGCGGCCCGGGAAAACGCACCACTGCCGACACTAATTGCTGAAACAGGCGGCATGAACGCCATGATTGTCGACTCGACTGCTCTGCCTGAACAGGTAGTCGTGGATGTGATTCAGTCTGCGTTCCAAAGTGCCGGTCAGCGCTGTTCCGCGCTACGGGTGCTTTATCTACAAGACGATGTTGCCGACCGCGTCATTGAAATTCTCAAAGGCGCCATGAACGAGTTGCGTATTGGTGACCCACGAGATTTAGGCACCGACGTGGGTCCGGTTATTGATGAAGACGCACGTAAAGGCCTAGTGGCGCATATTGAAAAGCTGAAGGGCGAAAACCGTTTAGTCGCGGAAACACCGATGGCAGTTGAGCATACTCAAAACGGCACCTTCGTTGCACCCGCCGCCTTTATCATCGACAGCATTGACTCGCTTACCCGAGAGCAGTTTGGCCCTATATTGCACATTGTTCGTTACAAGGCTCGCGACCTTGACCGCGTGATCAATGACATTAATGGTCGCGGATATGGCCTAACCTTTGGGGTGCACAGCCGCAATGAGTCATTTGCCGCTGAAATAGCGCAGAAAATGCGAGTGGGCAACGTGTATATCAATCGTAACATCATCGGCGCAGTGGTTGGCGTTCAACCCTTCGGTGGGCAAGGCCTCTCTGGCACTGGCCCCAAAGCGGGTGGCCCGAACTACCTACAGCGCTTTGTGACTGAAAAAACGATTACCAATAACACCGCCGCTTTAGGTGGCAACGCGTCGCTTCTGGCGCTCGGCGATGAGTAACGAGATTCTGGGTAGGCTCTCATTGGGGCCAGTTACATGAAGAGGAAAAGGGGTTAACAGCAACGCTTAACAACAACAAGGCTGCGTCATTACTAGATTCTTTTGGTAAGCGCACAAACCTGTCGGCGCTACGTCCGGCCTAATGTAATGAAGGAGTTCTTATGGCTATCGGTGTTTGGGTCAGTCTTATTGCATATTTTGCGCTCATGATCGCCATCGGCGTTTATGCCATGCGCAAAGCGACGTCTTCATCCGAAGATTACATGCTGGGTGGACGAGGCCTCAGCCCACAGGTGGCGGCCCTGTCGGCTGGTGCTTCGGACATGAGCGGCTGGTTGCTACTGGGGTTGCCCGGCGCAATGTTTGTATCCGGCTTGGGGTCAGCCTGGATCGGTATTGGCCTACTAGTGGGTGCGTTCTTCAACTGGACCCTAGTTGCCCCTCGCCTTCGTGAACAGACAGTTCACTACGGCAATGCGATTACCATCCCGGCCTTCCTGGCAAACCGGTTCCCAACACGTGCGCTTTCCCTGCGCACGGTGTCCGCCATCGTTATCGTTATCTTCTTTGCGGTTTACACAGCGTCAGGCCTAGTGGCAGGGGGCAAGCTGTTTGAAAGCGCATTCTCCGGCATTTTCAATATTGGTGACATGAGCAACTACGCCATGGGGGTCATCATTACCCTAGGCGTAGTGCTTATTTACACCGTTGTTGGCGGTTTCCTAGCCGTGAGCATGACGGACTTCGTGCAAGGCTGCATCATGATGTTGGCACTGGTGATCATGCCGGTAGTTGTGCTCTTTGGTGAAGGCGGCGGCGGGTTCTCCCAGGCGTCACAGACCCTGAATGAAGTCGATCCCACATTGCTATCCTGGACGTCAGGGCTGACCTTTATCGGCTGGCTCTCTGCCGTTACCTGGGGCCTGGGCTATTTCGGACAGCCGCATATCATTGTGCGCTTCATGGCCATCCGGACGCTGAAGGAAGTCCCTACTGCCCGTAACATTGGCATGGGCTGGATGCTTATCTCTCTGATTGGCGCGGTCTCGCTAGGCATATTCGGCCGAGCCTATGCAATCCGTAATGGGTTGGATGTTCAAGATCCGGAAACGATCTTTATTATCCTGGCGGAGCTGCTGTTCCACCCGCTGATCACTGGTTTTCTCTATGCGGCTCTCTTAGCTGCGATCATGAGTACTATTTCCAGCCAACTTCTGGTGTCGTCGTCATCTCTGACTGAGGACTTCTATCGCTTGTTCCTGCGTAAAGAGGCAACGGACAAAGAGTGTGTACGCGTCGGCCGAGTCTGTGTCGTACTGGTTGGCTTAGCAGCAGCGCTCATTGCGTCTGACGAAAACTCTCAGGTTCTAGGGCTGGTAAGTAACGCCTGGGCTGGCTTCGGCGCGGCGTTTGGCCCGCTAATTATTCTGTCACTGATGTGGTCGCGTACGAATGGCAATGGTGCCATCGCAGGCATGGTGGTGGGTGCTGCCACCGTCATGATCTGGATCTCACTGGGTTGGAACGGTGAGTTTATGGGAGGCCCTGGCGTGTACGAGATCATTCCTGGCTTCATTGCTTCCTTCATTGCCATCCTGGTGGTGAGTAGCATGACTACCGATTCTGGTGAATATCAGCATATTGATCGTTCATAAGCAGTACGCACTGTCATCAACTATATAACCCACTATGTCATCCGATATTCATCGCCCATGACGAAAGGCCACCCCAGGAAGTGGCCTTTCAAGGCCATGGAAAGACGACATCTAAGCCGACACATCAACGCTACGTGTCGACTAGCGAGGAGAGACCCATTATGAACAAAGCCAATCTTCATTTGCATAGCGACGTGAGTGATCTACGCTCGCGCATCCGCACCAACTATGACGCCGATGAAGCAGCGGTGCTGCATGAACTGATCGAGCGTATCAAGCTGTCAGAAGACGATCGCCGCAAGGTAGCTGCCGTCGGTGCCAACTACGTGGAGCGTGTGCGCAAGGAAAGATCACCCTCGATGATGGAGGCGTTCCTCGCTGAGTACGGACTCTCTACCACCGAGGGCGTCGGTCTGATGTGCCTTGCAGAAGCTCTGCTACGCGTGCCTGATGCGGAAACCATCGACGACCTGATTCACGATAAAATCGAGCCGTCCGATTGGGGCGCACACCTGGGCAAATCATCCTCATCGATGGTTAACGCCTCGACCTGGGCGCTGTTGCTGACCGGCAAGGTGCTGGAAGAAGATCCTAAAGGCCCGACACGGGCGCTACGCGGCCTAGTGCGCCGCATGGGCGAGCCGGTGGTACGTAAGGCCGTTGGTCAGTCGATGAAGATTCTTGGCCGTCAATTCGTACTCGGTCAGACCATCGAAGAGGGCATGAAGAATGCCCGCGAACTTGAGAAGCAAGGCTACACCTACTCCTACGACATGCTGGGCGAGGCGGCGCGCACAGACGAAGATGCCGTCCGCTATCACGAGGCTTATGCCAAGGCGATCACCGCGATCGCCAAGCAGGCCAAAGGCGACGTCCGTGGGAGCCCCGGCATTTCAGTGAAGCTCTCAGCCCTGCATCCGCGTTATGAATACACCCACCGCGACACGGTGATGGCGGAACTAGTACCACGTGCGTTGGAACTGGTGCAGCAAGCGGCCAAAGCCAATATCGGTTTCAATATCGACGCCGAAGAGCAGGACCGGTTAGACCTGTCGCTCGACGTAATCGAGGCACTGATGTCTGACCCCAGCCTGGATGGATGGGATGGCTTCGGGGTCGTTGTACAAGCCTACGGGCGCCGCGCCGCGCCGGTAATCGAGACACTCTACGAGCTTGCCGAGCGGTTCAACCGTAAGATCATGGTGCGCTTGGTCAAAGGCGCCTACTGGGATACCGAGATCAAGCTGTCCCAAGAGATGGGCGTAAAAACCTTCCCGGTTTTCACCCGCAAGGTTAATACAGATGTCAGCTACATGGCCTGCGCCCAGATGCTACTCGACCGGCGTGACCGCATCTATCCGCAGTTCGCCACTCACAACGCTCACACCTGCGCTGCAGTAGCCGCCATGGCGGGGGACGACAAGGACAGCTACGAGTTTCAGCGCCTGCATGGCATGGGCGAATCGCTGCACCACATTGTCAAACAGTCGGAAGGCACGCATTGCCGCATCTACGCCCCGGTTGGCGCGCACCGCGACCTGCTAGCCTACTTGGTACGCCGCCTGCTGGAGAACGGTGCAAACTCTTCGTTCGTCAATCAAGTGGTGGATAGTTCGATTCCCCCAAGCGAAGTATCAAGGGATCCAGTAGACGGTTTCCAGCAGCTTGGCGATACCATCTCAAGTCCGTTAATCCGCCAGCCCGGCGAGCTATTCGCGCCCGATCGCAAGAACTCCAAGGGCTACCGTATCAATGAGCCTGCCTCAGTCCTACCACTGCTCGATGCGCGTGAAGCCTTTGCCGACAAGACTTGGACGGCAGGCCCCATGCTAGCGGGGAACCCGGCCCCCCAGGGCCCGGCTCGCGACGCAGTCTCCCCCGCCGACAGCTCGCGCGTGATCGGCAAGGTACATGAGGCCACTCCTGAAGAGGTAGCCGCCGCTCTTGACGCCGCTGAAGAGGGTTTTCGCGAGTGGTCAGCGCGTCCCGTGGCCGAGCGTGCCCAAGTGCTGCGTCGTACCGCCGATCTTTACGAAGAACACATCGCTGAGCTGACCGTGATCACCACCCGCGAAGCCGGCAAGATGATGTTCGATGGCATTGCCGAAGTACGCGAAGCAGTAGATTTCCTGCGTTACTACGCCAATGAAGGCGAGCGGCTGGGAGCGGAAGAACCCGGCAGCGCCCGCGGCATCTTCGTCTGTATCAGCCCGTGGAACTTTCCGCTGGCCATCACCACTGGACAGATCGCTGCCGCCTTAGTGGCTGGGAACGCGGGACTTGCCCAGCCCGCCGAGCAAACGCCCCTGATCGCCGCCCGCGCCGTCGAGCTGATGCGTGAGGCTGGCCTGCCGGAAGCGGCGCTGCAACTGTTGCCTGGCGACGGACCGACAGTGGGCGGCCCACTGACCAGCGATCCCCGCATTGCTGGTGTCTGCTTCACTGGCTCGACCCCTGTGGCACAGATTATCCACAAGGCTCTGGCGCAAAACGCGGGGCCCGATGCCGTCTTGATCGCCGAGACTGGCGGGCTCAACTCCATGATCGTGGACTCCACAGCGCTGACAGAGCAGGCAGTGCGCGATATCCTGATTTCCTCCTTCCAATCAGCCGGCCAGCGCTGTTCAGCGCTACGGATGCTGTATGTGCAGGAAGAGGCTCGCGACCGATTGCTCAACATGCTTTATGGCGCAATGGACTCGCTCACCATCGGCGACCCCTGGAATACTGACACTGATGTCTCACCGGTGATCGACGCCGACGCCCAAGCCGAGATAAGCGACTATGTGGCGGTACACGAGAAGGCCGGCAAAGTGCTGAAGAAGCTATCCGCGCCGGAAACTGGCACATTTGTCACCCCGGCGGTGATTGAGGTCGGGGGCATTGAAGATCTCGAGCGCGAAATCTTCGGCCCAGTTCTACACGTGGCCACCTTCAAAGCGCGAGATATCGACAAAGTAGTCGACTCCATCAACGGCAAGGGTTATGGGCTGACCTTCGGCCTGCATACCCGTATCGACGACCGCGTGCAGCAGATCGTCGAGCGTATCCATGTCGGCAATGTTTATGTTAACCGTAACCAGATCGGTGCCATTGTCGGCTCTCAGCCGTTCGGTGGCGAAGGCCTCTCCGGCACCGGCCCCAAGGCCGGTGGCCCGCTCTATGTCACTCGCTTCCGCCGCACTTCCGCTGCCGAACGCCACGAAAAGCCTGAGGGAAAAACCGTGTCACTCGGTGATCTCCAATCAGCCCTAGACGGGCTGGATGCGCGTAACTGGGCAGCGCGACCCAACCGGGTCGAGGTGCTACGCAAGTCGCTTTCCGGTAAAGGAGGTGTGGTCCGCAGAGCGCTAAATGAGACAGCGGCCCTCGACATGACGCCGCAGACACTTCCTGGCCCCACAGGGGAAAGCAACCGCTTGGCGATGTATCCGAAGGGAGCGGTTCTCTGCCTTGGGCCAACGCTGGATATCGCCGCTGCCCAAGCAGTACAGGCGCTTGGCGCGGGCTGCTCGGCAATCGTGATCGCGCCAGGTGCAGTTCAAGCCGTTCAGCCGCTGATCGATGCTGGAGCGCCGGTGGTTGGACTCGATGGAAGCATCACAGCCGAGACGCTGAGCGAAGTTAAAGATATTGCAGCGGTAGCCGCGGCAGGGAAAAGTGACTGGACCTATGAACTGCGGCTTGCACTCGCCAAGCGCGACGGTGCCATCGTACCGCTCGAGACCCAGACTATTTCACCAGACCGCTATGTGGTGGAACGCCATCTGTGCATCGATACGACCGCAGCGGGCGGCAACGCCAGTCTGTTGGCAACGGCCGAATAGGCCCGCTAGCTTTATCGACGGCTCATTGCGCCACTGAACGTAGATAAGCAACGAGCTCTAGGGAGACGGCCAGCACTGGCGTCTCCTTAACGGAAAGCGCGCTAACCTGTCGGAGCTTGCTCCGTCCTGAATAATTGGAGAAGTTACATGGCTATAGGTGTTTGGATCAGTCTCATTGCGTACTTTGCGCTCATGGTCGGCATTGGTATTTATGCGATGCGCAAATCTACCTCTTCATCCGAAGATTACATGCTGGGTGGCCGTACCCTCAGCCCGAAAGTGGCAGCCCTATCGGCGGGTGCTTCGGATATGAGCGGATGGTTGCTGCTAGGTTTACCCGGCGCAATGTTTGTATCTGGCTTGGGGTCAGCCTGGATCGGCATTGGCTTGCTTGTAGGGGCGTTATTCAACTGGATTCTGGTTGCTCCGCGCCTGCGTGAACAGACCGTTCACTATGGCAATGCGATTACCATTCCGGCTTTCCTGGCAAACCGCTTCCCAACGCGGTCAATGTCACTGCGGACAGTCTCCGCTATTGTCATCGTGATCTTTTTTGCGGTCTACACGGCATCAGGCTTAGTGGCTGGCGGTAAGTTGTTTGAAAGTGCGTTTTCCGGCATTTACAACTTCGGCGACATGAGCAACTACGCCATGGGTGTCATGATCACCCTGGGCGTGGTGCTTATTTACACTGTTGTTGGCGGTTTCCTGGCTGTGAGCATGACCGATTTCGTGCAAGGCTGCATCATGATGCTGGCACTGGTGATCATGCCAGCGGTGGTACTCTTTGGTGAAGGTGGCGGCGGCTTTTCCCAAGCCTCACAGACGCTGAATGAGGTCGACCCTACCCTGCTATCCTGGACATCGGGGCTAACCTTTATCGGGTGGCTTTCTGCGGTTACCTGGGGTCTGGGTTATTTCGGACAGCCGCACATTATCGTGCGCTTCATGGCTATTCGGACGCTCAAGGATGTACCTATTGCCCGCAACATTGGTATGGGCTGGATGCTTATCTCCCTGATTGGTGCCGTTTCTCTGGGTATCTTTGGTCGGGCCTATGCAATCCGCAATGGCCTAGATGTCCAGGACCCGGAAACAATATTTATTATCCTGGCGAATCTGCTGTTCCATCCGTTGATTACCGGCTTCCTCTACGCGGCGCTACTGGCTGCGGTTATGAGTACCGTTTCCAGCCAGCTTCTAGTGGCATCTTCATCACTGACTGAAGATTTCTATCGTCTGTTCCTACACAAAAACGCAACTGAGGTGCAGTGTGTCGCCGTAGGCCGTGTCTGCGTGGTCCTGGTGGGCATTGTGGCCGCTGTCATTGCATCTGACGAAAATTCTCAGGTACTGGGGCTGGTCAGTAATGCTTGGGCAGGCTTCGGTGCGGCGTTTGGGCCGTTGATCATTCTGTCGCTAATGTGGCCACGTACGAATGGCAATGGTGCGATCGCAGGCATGGTGGTAGGTGCTCTTACCGTTATGATCTGGATCTCACTGGGCTGGAACGGTGAGTTCATGGGTGGCCCTGGTGTGTACGAGATCATTCCTGGCTTCATCGCGTCCTTCATTGCCATCCTAGTGGTGAGCAACATGACTACCGATTCTGGTGAATATCAGCATATTGATCGCTAGACGAGCGTCAATCTCGCACTCAACATGAATGCGTGAATTGAACTAGTCAAAGAATCAGTTGATCATTAAGACCTTCCCGTTCCGCGGGAAGGTCTTTTTCAGTTCAGATAGCCTCTTTTATAAGCCCATTAATTAACGACGGGCTCCACTCTTTGCCCCAGGTCAATAACCTCCCCTCTTCTACCCGATACACTCTCTACACGGTTCGCAATCATATCGAACGACGGTTCACGTTAACCACTCACTGTAAAGACTCACATTAATGGTCAGGAGCGATGCTATGCGCCATAACTCTCTTTCAACACTGCTTGCCACTGGACTTGCAGCAGCCACATTGATGGCAAGCAGCCAAGTTCTAGCTTACGGCGCTGGTGATTTCTTCACTCGTGTAGGTGTTGCAAAAGTTGAACCGAAAAACGACAACGGTTCATTAGCTGGCGGCGCGTTCGCGGTTGATGTTCAGGATAAAACCGATTTCGCGTTTACTTTAGGCTATCGCTTTCATGACAAGATGGGCATCGAGTTATTGGCGGCCCTCCCGTTTAAGCACGACATTGCGCTGAACGGTGACAATCTCGCCTCTACCAAACACCTTCCCCCCACGCTGACGCTCCAGTACTACCCATTAGGTGGCACTGAGGCGCGCGTACAGCCTTATGTCGGCGCAGGTATTAACTACACCATTTTCTCTGATGAAGAGCTCGCTATTGGAGAGTTGGAGCTGGACGACTCTTGGGGCGCCGCTGCCCAAGTGGGTATCGATTTGCTTATTGATGAGAACTGGGCACTTAACGCAGCAGCGTGGTACATCGATATCGATACTGACGCGACCGTTAACGGTGCTGCTGCCGGCACGGTGGAGATTGATCCCATGGTGGTTATGGCAGGCTTAAGCTACCGCTTCTAATACCACTCCCCCTGTGAAAACGGCTTGCAGGCCGTGTAATCACATGAAAAATGCCCAGTACCGCTGCTTGCGGTGCTGGGCATTGTCTTTGCTGAAGCTATCATCATGCTAGGAACGGCAGGGCATTATCGTGATCTAGTTATCAGAAACAAGCTGATCAATCCTTTCGACGGCTCGAACGACCAATAGCTGGTCACTAGCACGAACCTTTTCCTGCATTAGGTAAGCAGCCACTGCCGGTGCTACATCGCACTTGGCAGGCATAGCGGCCTGGGCATCAATCAGTGCATTTAGTCGAGCGATAAAGACAAAACGAATCCACTGGGGCAGCGACATAGTGTCGATACAGAAGGGTTGCTGGCTATCAAATGCAGAAACCTCAGGCGTTGGCATACGCCATAAGTTAGCGGCCTTCATAGTGGCTTCAAGCTCAAGAAGCGCGGTTTGAAGCTGTTGATGGACGCTCATACACACCTTTTTCATTTAGATCAGTAAGCCACTATTATCCCAGCACAGTGGGTAAGTTGCCAACCGCCTAGCGGTATTTGTGCGTTATTCACAGATTCACAGAAAACCTGCAAGAGGCTGTGGATAAACTATGGAAAGATGTCGCTACTGTTACTCTCATGCGGGTTACACCATGTTGTGCAATTTTTAACCACTTTGACAATAAAGCACGGATTAATCAGCGTTTGCGGCTGACAGTGGCACATCAGCAAGGTAGAGTGCAGGCTTGAAATGCGGAAGGATGTCATGCAACCAATCCAGACACTTGATGAGTTTTTTACACGTAGCGGCGCAGACGTTTCCCTTTACCATATGGGGCGGCGGGTGACAGCTTGCCCACGAGAAACGCTGCGTACATTCGAAAGTGGTGAAATTGCTTGGCCAGAGCCCTGGCAGCAACAGGCACGACTTGGCGTAGTATTTCGTATGGGTGACATGCCTGAACCAGCCATTTGGTTTTTAGCGCTGCCGCTAGACGAACAGGGCATGCTCTCGCCCGCTCAGCGGGACGGTTTTATTAATCGCTTGCTCGAAACCCTTGGGCGAAATGTTGCGCAAGTGGAAAATAAACCGCTGGGACAGACAGAAACTGCAGACGTGGATCATCTAATGAAGGATAATCCGCTCGCTTTTTCGCCTGATGTTACCTTTCAGGCAATGCTTAATGCTCAAGCCACCCATGCATTAAGGCTAGCCGCTAGTCAACACCTAGAGCCTGTAGAAGCATATCTTAGCGGTCAGCAGACTATTGACTGGCAAGCTTTGGGATTACAGGGCATCGCTGATTACGTGGTGCGCCTTGATCTACAGACATCAGAAGCGCTAGCGCTACGTCTGCCCCACTTGCCTACTAATGTCGCTCACTCGCTGTGCTATTGCCTGGAGCATAGGCCGCTTGCAGAGCCACTGGTAAGTGCACTGCGGGCGCGAGGTGAACAGGCAGCCAGCGATGCCGATATGGAAACCCTGTGCGCCTGTGTTCGCGCCGTGGGCAGCACACCGTCAGCGAGTGTTGGTGAATGGTATTCAAGCCTATTAGATGACCCTGCTGCTTGCGGCCCAGACATTGTCGCCGCCATCGCGGGCCGCGGGTGGTTACTGTTAGAAGACGCTGATCGTTTGCCGCTTTTTCTACAGCGTTTGGCAGAAGACAAACGTACCAATTTTAATGCGGTGGTACGTGACCTTGCACTGATTCCCAGACTTCGCCTACCCGTTATGCTGACACTACGTGACGCACCGCCAGGCTCTGCTATACAGCAGCGACTAAGTGCAATAATGTCCCAAGCTAGAAAGTAAGCCCTCTTTCGTGCAACGCTTAGCGATTAATTGATTTGTTTCGCTATTTTGCTTGTTTCATTGTATGGATATATTTGCCAGGAGTAAGCCGTGAAGGAATTACCCTATCAGGCCAAAGCAGTCATCGGCCGCCGTGAAATGGTGACGTTACCTGAATTAGGGCTTCACCTTTGCTGCAAAGCCGATACTGGCGCGCGCACCTCTGCTTTGCATGCAGAAGAGATTGACACCCATGAAGATGAAGATGGGCAACTGTGGGTCAGTTTTATTACCCACAGTGGCGGCCCACAAACGCCTGCTCACCGCTATCAGCTCCATTTGCACGACAGGCGGCGCGTTACCAGTTCTAATGGGCACAGTGAGTGGCGCTATGTTATTCGCACCCCGATGCAATTGGGTGAACTTAATTTTCCGGTTGAACTAACCCTGACTGACCGTAGCAATATGCGCCACCCCATGCTGCTTGGGCGCCGCGCTATGCGGCGCTTGCTTATAGCGCCTGGAGCTGCATTTTTGCACGGCGAGCCTTAAACTAACTTATTAGCCACTTTTTTTGGCCCCGGAGCCCTGCATGCATATTGCCCTGCTTTCGCGCAATCGCAATCTATACTCTACTCGTCGCCTTATTGAGGCCGCCGAGCAGCGTGGGCACACCGCTCGCGTGGTAGACACGCTGCGCTGCTATATGAGCATCGCCTCCCACCATCCGTCGATTCATTACAAGGGCGCTGAAATTGAGCCCTTCGATGCTGTCATCCCACGTATTGGGGCATCGGTTACATTTTATGGCTGCGCCGTACTGCGTCAATTTGAAATGATGGGCACCTACGTCATAAACGACTCTGTTGCCATCACTCGTTCGCGGGATAAGCTGCGCTCGTTACAGCTTCTCTCTCGGAAAGGACTGGGCTTGCCAATCACGGGTTTCGCCCACTCTCCTGACGATATTCCTGACCTTATCACCATGGTCAAAGGAGCACCGTTAGTGATCAAGCTGCTGGAAGGTACACAAGGTATCGGTGTTGTACTTGCCGAAACTAACCAAGCAGCTGAGTCGGTTATTCAAGCCTTTATGGGCATGAAGACCAATATTATGGTGCAGGAGTACATAAAAGAAGCTCGTGGTGCTGATATACGCTGCCTGGTGATTGGCGATAAAGTGGTCGCCTCCATGAAGCGTCAGGCTGCCGAAGGAGAGTTTCGCTCGAACTTGCACCGTGGTGGCACCGCCAGCGTCATTCGAATTACACCGGAAGAGCGCTCAACTGCTATTCGAGCGGCAAAAGCCATGGGGCTCCGCGTTGCAGGTGTCGACTTACTGCGCTCTAACCATGGGCCGGTGATTATGGAGGTAAACTCATCGCCTGGGTTACAAGGTATTGAGAATGCAACCGGTAAAGATATTGCTGGTATGATCATCGAACATATCGAAAAAAATGCCATGCCAGTGCGTAAAGCACCACCCAAGCCTAAAGGCTAAGGCTGAATGCAAAAATAATCCGCTTTAGGGGTGGCAAATTAGCGCTGCCCCCCCCACAATCTGCGTCACCGAAGGAGGTAGACGCTCATGTTTCTCGACAATCGCCAAGTGGCGATGGACAGCGTGCTGGAAGCGCTGGCCGATAGCATTGATTATTTCCAGGACAATATTGAACGCCTGCGACCCACGCTGCGTGACGCACTGAAACCGCACTACACAGAGCGGTTAAAACAGATGCGTAAACTTCAAGAGTTAGCCCGTGCGCACTTAAAAATGCTGCCCCCGGATGCTGACGTAGAGCGTGACGACTTTTTATGGCTATGGAGCCGTTTAAAAAGCTTTGTGGGCAATGATAGTCAGGTATTAATCAATGAGCTGTTGGAACAAGAGCGTGTACTGATGCAGGCCCTTTCAACGCTGTTCACCCACCCCCTGCCCGATCCCATCGAGCCTGTGGTGGAAGAATGCATGCAAGGTTGCCGTAAGTTAATACGCGAATTATATAGCTTACAAAAGCGCAAAACGCACCGCTGATCTATCGACTACCCGCCGCCTACTCTTGTGGCGGCTGCACCAATCTCGCAGTGTAATAGTAAGCATCAAGGTTAAAAGATGGACGAGATGCTTCGCTAAAATTGCTATTAGCATCTTTTAATTCGATAGGTTCTGGAGAGCCTAAAAAGTACGGCTCTCTTCCCCAGATATATAGATCACCCAAAGTAGCAACCCGCGCAACCCATTCGCGAATTCTCAAACGCCACTCACCAGCAGCAGACTCCTCTTCCGCTACACAGCCAGTCACCTCCATTCCTAATGCGCGACCAATAAAAACCGCGCGGGGAAGATGCCAACTCTGAGTAACCAGCAACGCCTTATCTAGCTGAAAGACATCTCTGGCTCGCACAAGTGTGTCGTAAGTGCTGAATCCAGCAAAATCCATGGTGAGTTGCTCTGCTGGCACACCGCGCCGATAAAGATCACGCCACATGGCGCGAGGTTCGTTATAGGCCTGTGTGCGATTATCCCCAGAGATTAGTAGATGGCGAACCCGCTTATCAGCAATCAGACGCGCAGAGGTACGCATACGGGCGTGAAAGTGAGGGTTTCGAAAGCCGCTGCGGGTCCAGTTAGAGGTGCCAAAGACGATCGCCACATCAGTAGGGCGACACTCGGCAAAACTGTCATCAATATAGCGCGCCGTACTGGCAACCACCCAAAAATTACCAACTATAAACAGCAATGTCGCCAGCAGCATCAATGCTCCAAGCGACATTAAAAAACGCTTTATGTAACGTAATAGCAGGCTGCGCATCCAGCTCCCCAGCAGGGGTTAAAACATGCCGAGCTCAAGCTTGGCTTCGTCGCTCATCATGTCACGGCTCCAGGGCGGGCTGAAGACAATGTCAGTATGTACCTTGTTGATCTGAGGTGCGCCTAGAATTTTATTACGCGCATCCGCTGCAATGACATCGCCCATTCCACAGCCTGGTGCTGTCAGCGTCATACGAATAGTGACCATTCGCTCGCCACTGATCAAGCGCTCAAGACGGCAACCATAGACCAGTCCTAGATCAACAATATTAACCGGTATTTCGGGATCAAAACAGGTGCGCAACTGCTCCCAAACAAACTGCTCAATCTCTGCATCGCTGGCACTTTCGGGCAATGTTGGGCGCGGCAATGGTTCGAGCCCTAATGCATCTAAATTACGCCCTTCAATAAGGAAAAGCCGACCTTCAAAGCCAACACTTACCGAGCTTCCCTTCGCTTGCATCACGCTGACAACGCTATCTTCGGCCAGTGTCTCCGTCTTTCCAAACGGAATTGCAATGGCGTCGACATCACGCTGAAGCGGCAGTTTTTGACCACGTTCAAGGCTGGCCACTTGCTCAATATCCATAACTGTCCTTAAATGACGGCCCTTAACGTACCATGCCAATCACACGGTTGAGCGCCGCAACGAACGTATCTATCTCTTCCAGCGTATTATACGCCGCAAATGATGCACGACACGTGGCATCTACGCCAAAATGATGTAACAGCGGTTGCGCGCAGTGATGCCCGGTACGAATAGCTACGCCTAGCTGATCAATCAGCAGCCCGATGTCCTGAGAATGAGCACCATCGACCACAAACGACAGCACCCCGGCTTTATGCGGCGCAGTGCCGAGAATGCGCAGGCCATCTATCTGACTCACCGCTGCGGTGGCATGTTCCAGCAGTACGGCTTCCCAAGCACCGATTGCCTCTACACCAACACCCTCTAGCCACTCAATAGCGCGGCCCAGAGCAATCACCTCAGCAATGGCAGGAGTGCCAGCCTCGAATTTATGGGGAAGTTCCGCAAAGGTGGTACCGACGTCAAAAGAGACCGTTTTAATCATCTCGCCACCACCCTGCCAAGGCGGCATCGCTTCTAATAAGGCCTGCTTACCGTAAAGCACACCAACACCAGTAGGGCCATAAATTTTATGCCCAGAGAACGCATAGAAATCAGCATCGATCTCCTGAACGTCAACCTGCTGGTGCGGTGTTGCCTGGGCGCCATCCACCAGAATAAGCGCACCGTGCTGATGGGCAAGCGTTGCCATCTCTTTTACTGGGTTAATAGTGCCCAGCGCATTAGAGACATGATTAACCGCCACCAGTTTAGTGCGCTCGCTGAGCAGCGCGCGATACGCCGTCATATCTAGCGCCCCATTGGCCTCAACGGGAATGACCTTGATGGTAAAGCCAATTTCAGCCGCCAACAGCTGCCAAGGCACAATGTTGGAGTGGTGCTCCAGCATTGAAATTAGCACTTCATCGCCAGCAGCAAGCTGTTGGCGTCCCCAGCTTTGAACCACCAAATTAATCGCTTCAGTTGTGCCCCGCGTAAAGATAATCTGACGCGCATCTTCCGCATTGAGAAACGCCTTAACGCGATGCCGTGTGGCTTCAAACGCTGCTGTCGCTTCATCTGACAACGTGTGCAGGCCCCGGTGGATATTGGCGTTATAGCGCGAATAATAGTCGCTGAACACGTCAATAACCTGTTGGGGCGTCTGGCTTGTCGCGGCATTATCTAAATATACCAACGGCTTTCCGTGCACTTCCCGTTTTAGTATCGGGAAATCGTTGCGCAGCGCCTCGACGTTAAACGTTGTGGGTGCGAGCACGGTGGGTTTCTCAATCACGCTATGGGGCATCGATGACTCCTTGGCCTAATCGTTGAGTGCGTTAGTCGTTAAGCGCAGCCGCCGCTTCTACCAATCCAGCGAGGTTGAAACGTTCCGGCAGCTTCCCCGCCACCGCCAACTCTACCCGTTCGGCAATCACATCAAGCGCTACCTGCTCAAGCACCTCACCAGCAAATGCAAGCGTTAACAGGCCACGCGCGGTCGCTTTGTCGATACCGCGGGTACGTAACGCGTAGATCGCATCTTCATCCAACTGTCCCGTGGTGGTGCCATGAGAGCACTTCACGTCATCAGCATAAATTTCGAGCTCAGGCTTGGCATCGATACGCGCGCGATCGGAAAGCAATAAGTTTTGGTTACTTTGAAAACCTTCGATCTTCTGACTATCGCGCTTAACGTACACTTTGCCGTTAAAGACGCCATGAGCGCGGTCATCCAAAATGCCTTTGTAATTCTCATTTGAGAACGTCAGCGGCGCATTGTGATTAACCTTGGTGTGGTTATCTATATGCTGGCGCCCCTGGCCGAAGAACAAGCCATAGAAATTGGTTTCCGCTCCTTGGCCGTTCAGGTCACTAATAAGGTCGTTGCGCACCAGCGCACCACCCAAATTCAGATTGTAGGAGCTATAGCGGCTATCTCGGCTCTGTTCAACATGAATACTGGCGACATGCATGTCGCCCAAGGGCGCTTCTTGCAGTTTGTAGTGATTCAAGATCGCTCCGCGATCAAGCATCAGCTCGGCAACCACGTTGGTAAAGTTAGCCGCCTCGGTTTCACCGACATAGTGCTCAATCAACGTCGCTTCGCTGCGCCCTGCTGCTTCTACCAAGATGCGCGGATGGCACATCACTGGCGTGCCTGCACGAGACATAAACTGCAGTAGAATGGGTTTTTCCACAACGGTACCCGGCGCGATGCGCACCACAGCACCCTCTTCCATAAACGCGGTGTTCAGCGCTGCGAACGGGGAGAAATCAACCCCCGTCAGGCGCCCCAGTGGCCCACCCACAGCTTCGTGGTTATCAGCCAGCGCCTTAGAGAGCGGCATCACCTGAACGCTACTTGGCAGTGCTTCTAAGTCCGAGAGTGCTGCAGAGAATACACCATCTACAAACGTTAGCCGATACGCATCCAACGGCAATGTAAGTGCGGCCGCTTGCGCCTGAGAAAAGTCCGCATTTTCAGCCAGCGCAAAGTTTCCCTGGGCAATCGTACGTACGTCGGTGTATTTCCACTCTTCATCGCGGCGAGTAGGAAACCCCATGGCTTCAAAGCGTGCAGCTCCCGCTTGGCGGCGAGCCGCAATCCAGGTGGGTTCCGCACCGCGCTGTTGGCTACGCGCTGTTAGCGTGTCCAAAAACGTTTGCGTATCGCTCATGCCGCAGACTCCTCAATGCCTTCATAGCCGTTGGCTTCCAGCTCTTTAGCAAGCTCAGCGTCGCCGCTCTTCACAATGCGGCCATCAACTAAAACGTGCACCTTATCCGGCACGATGTAGTCCAGCAGGCGCTGATAGTGAGTGACCAGTAAAATGGCGCGATCTTCAGCGCGCAGGCTATTAACGCCATCTGAGACAACTTTCATGGCATCAATATCAAGGCCGGAATCAATTTCATCGAGCATGGCAAGCTTAGGCTGAAGCACCAGCATCTGAAGAATTTCGTTACGCTTTTTCTCACCGCCCGAAAAACCTTCATTGACAGCACGCTGCAGGAAGCTGGCATCCATCTTCATAAAGCCCAACTTCTCTTTTACCAGCTTCATAAACTCAGGGGCGGGCATTTCTGCTTCACCGCGCGCTACACGCTGGGCATTGAGGGCGGCCTTCAGCAAGTAGATATTTTTGACCCCAGGGATTTCCACCGGGTACTGGAAGCCAAGTAGCAGGCCTGCTTGGGCGCGCTCTTCGATTTCCATTTCGAGAACGTCCTGGCCTTCAAAGGTAATGCTGCCTTGGGTCACCTCGTAACCATCTTTACCGGCGATAACGGCCGACAAGGTAGATTTACCCGCGCCGTTGGGGCCCATGATGGCATGCACTTCACCTGCTTTGATGGTAAGCGTTAAGCCTTTCAAAATTTCTTTGCCGTCGACGGTGACGTGTAAATCGTTAACTTGCAACATAGTGATAACCTTTTAAATGCTTGCGAATCGCTGGCGCGACGCCAATAAGATAAATTGTAAAGTGTCGGAGCTATTAGCCCACCGCCCCTTCCAACGTCACGCTCAGAAGCGCTTCGGCTTCTACCGCGAACTCCATCGGCAGGTCTTGGAAAACGTCTTTACAGAAGCCGTTAACAATCATGCTGACCGCATCTTCTTCAGAAATCCCGCGGCTTTGGCAGTAGAACAGCTGATCTTCACCGATCTTAGACGTGGTGGCTTCATGCTCAATCGTGGCGGTGCTGTTACCGATTTCTTGGTAGGGGAACGTGTGCGCACCGCACTTATCGCCAATTAGCAACGAGTCACACTGGGTAAAATTACGCGCCCCTTTGGCACGGGGGCCAATTTTAACCAGACCACGGTAGGATTGATCGCTCTTACCCGCTGAAATGCCTTTGGAAACAATATAGGAGCGAGTACCTTCACCAATGTGGATCATTTTGGTACCGGTGTCGGCCTGCTGACGGCCGTTGGTAACCGCCACGGAGTAGAACTCCCCGATGCTGTCTTTGCCACGCAGTACACAGGAAGGGTATTTCCAGGTAATCGCTGAGCCGGTTTCTACCTGAGTCCAGCTAATGCGTGAACGATCACCACGACAGTCGCCACGCTTGGTAACGAAGTTGTAAATACCGCCTTTACCGTTTTCATCACCGGGATACCAGTTCTGCACGGTGGAGTACTTAATGTAGGCGTCGTCCAGGGCAACGAGTTCTACGACTGCTGCGTGAAGCTGATTTTCATCACGCATTGGCGCCGTACAACCTTCCAAATAAGACACCTGGGCACGGCTCTCACAGATAATCAAGGTACGCTCGAACTGACCTGTGTTAGCCGCGTTAATACGGAAATAGGTCGATAGCTCCATTGGGCAAGTCACGCCCTCAGGAACAAATACAAATGAACCATCAGTGAATACTGCCGAGTTCAACGCGGCGAAATAGTTGTCAGCAACGGGAACGACGGTACCTAAATACTGCTTGATGAGTTCTGGATAATCGCGGATTGCTTCAGAAATCGAGCAGAAAATAACGCCTGCTTCGCCCAGCTCCTTTTTAAAGGTGGTCGTCACCGATACTGAGTCAAATACGGCATCAACCGCCACGCCTGCAAGCGCTGCACGCTCATGCAAAGGAATACCAAGCTTTTCATATGTTTCGAGAAGCTTAGGATCAACTTCATCCAGACTCTGAGGGCGATCTTCAGGGCGCTTTGGCGCACTGAAATAAGAGATTGATTGATAATCAATTGGCGGATAATCAAGATGCGCCCAGGACGGCTCTTTCATTTTCAACCACTGACGATAGGCATCTAGGCGCCACTCCAGCATCCATTCCGGCTCACCTTTCTTATTAGAGATAAAGGCGATGGTGTTTTCATCCAAGCCAGGTGGCAGGGTGTCGCTTTCTATATCGGTTACAAAACCATCTTTATATTCGCGACGAACCAACTGTTCCATTTCTTCGCTTGCCATGGTGATACCCTCCGGGCAGTTGGGTGGCGAGGTTAGCTCGCCGTCAATAGGGATAGCACTGCCTAAGCTGATGCCAGGCTGATGCTTTGAATCGGTAACTGTACGGGTAATTTGATAGGGGTCGTGTCGGCCAAATGGGCCAGCGTGACGCTTTCAAGTAGCGTGCGAATCGCCAGCGATACGCGCTGCCAGTTGTCCGCGACACCGCAAGTAGCTGCTAAATCACACTCGCCTTCAGCTTGGCTGCATTCAGTCATCGCTACTGGCCCCTCAATAGCAGCAATAATATCGGCTGCGGTAATGTGTGATGCCGGTCGCGCCAAGCGATAACCACCCTGAACACCACGCTGCGACTCCAGAAGCCCAGCTTTTACCAGCATCTTCAGCGTCTTACTGACAGTGGGGTGAGGCAGCTGCACCGCTTCAGCCAAATCAGCCGCCGCATGTGACGCCTGTGGATGGCGAGCAATTTGCGCCATCACTACAGCGGCATAATCTGTCAGCCGAGAAAGCTTGAGCATGTTGACTCCCGTTCGCCGTTACAGTTGGCTTACCCGTTAATTGGTACCATTTTAGTCCTGTATAAATTTGATGTGAAGCCCTAGAGCAAAATCGTTATCAATTTATGCAAAATAACAGCACGTTCGGCTCTGATAGCATCAAAAACAACAATCATTATCATTTGAAAAAACTATCAACAAAACTCTCAAAGTGCTTAACGAAAAAAGCCTGCGAGAATTTCGCAGGCTTTTGGGACTAGACATAGACAGAGCAGTACATTGTGGTGAAGGTGCGCTATTTCTTTGAATCGCTATGCTTTTTTGACAAACTCCGATTTAAGCTTCATGGGACCAATACCGTCGATTTTACAATCAATATCGTGATCGCCATCCACTAAACGGATATTTTTAACTTTGGTGCCTACTTTAACCACCAATGAGCTGCCTTTGACTTTGAGGTCTTTTATGACGGTAACGCTATCGCCGTCAGCCAGCATATTACCGTTAGCATCACGAATCCCAGAGCCAGCCTCTTCAGCGCCCTCTTCTGCTACTTTTGACCATTCGTTGCCGCATTCCGGGCAGACATACTGGATACCATCATCGTAGGTAAATTCAGAGGCACAGGCAGGACAATTGGGTAGATCACTCATAACAGGCTCCATCACATCAATCTAATTCACAGGATTTAGAAAGCGATGGAGCCTACACGGGTTCTGCAAAATGTCCAGAATTGGTGTCTTAACCACGCTGATAGATGCCTACTAGTCGGTTCATACCCAGCAGGTGTGGCTCAACTTCATTGAGCAACTCTTGAAGCGTTAACCCTTCAGGTAGTGAGGTTTGATGATCCAACGCTAACACCCAAAAATAGTAAAGATGGTTGCCATGTCCTTCTGGCGGCATCGGTCCACAATAACCATTACTTCCTTTGTCATTTACTCCCGTCGTACCTAACGGCGTCTTTTCAGCCAGCTCCTGAATATCACCAGGAAGGTTATAGAGCACCCAGTGGACAAACCCGTAACTTCCTTCTTTTACCAATGGTGCATCAGGGTCGTGACAAATTACTGCAAATCCCTTGGTGCCTTTTGGCACACCTTCCCAGGTTAAGGCAGGCGAAACATCTTCGCCTTCGCCGGTGTGCTTAGTAGGAATAGATTGATGGTTGAGAAACGCGCTGCTAGTCACATGCATAGAGGATAGTGCAAATGCCATGCTGCTCTCCTATAGGGACAAAACAAAAAAACATTTTTAGCCTTGTCGAATAGCGATAAGAAGTCAACATTAATTCAGTTTAGCGGAATGCCGCTGCCACCACTCATTTGCAATGCTTACATTGCCTGCATTCGCAGCCGAATCTAACACTGTGGGCAACTGTATATAGTCACCTCGCGTTCTCGCCATTAAAAGCGGATCTTGAGTGGCCAGCTGAAGGGCATACAGGGCTAACATCAACTCATAGTCATCGGTCGTATTTAGACGCGCAAACAGCAAAGGGACGGCGGGCAAGCCAATTTCGCCTAGCCGCTCTGCCGCAATATACCAAACGCGCGGATTGTCTTGCCCTCCATATTGCGAAACAAAACGCCTGTCTGCTAATCGGCTAACATAGTAGGCCGCCTTCTCTTCTGGGCTAGTTAACAGTGGCGGCACCCAGTCGGTTACCTGGCGGTTAGTAACGTTACCAGACTGCGCTCCTGGGGATACCTGAGCCATGCTAGGCGACACCGCTTGAGCGGTGTTATCCGGTGTTTGAGAGGCGGTTGGCTGACCGGCGCATCCAGCTAATATGACACCCATTGCGCCTGCCCACAGTAGCCAAGGAGCTCGTTGCTTCATGATAAATTCCCTATATCGATGTCCACATCTATTCAGACCAACGCCCTTCCCGCTTAAGACGTTGCTTTACCCAACGGTCATAATACCAGCGTAACGCGTTTTTAATGCCTGGCAGGCCAATCAGCCATGCAATAGGCGCCAGAAATGGAATACGCGCTATCAACACACGATAGGCATCAATGCCTTCGATAACAGTGCCATCGACTTTTTCGATATGCAGCGAGCGTAAAGCGGCTTCTGGCGCCACTCCTTTGTCTCGTAATAGCTGCTGATGCTCAGTGACATCGCACCACACAATGGAATGACCATGCCTGCCAGCCCAACGCTCAAAACGACGACGATCTTTGCGGCAGCCAGGGCAAACCGCATCGTAAAAGACGTTGATTGGGGTGTTATCAGACATATAGGCTCTCGTTAAGGCTGTACTTAATAGTGTGGCACTTCCTCTAGGCGACGCAACTCAGCAGGCTTTTTCATGAAACGTCTACTCATCATTGCTCACGCACCTTCTAAGAACACTCAAAAAATGCTCGAAGCCGTTATCAATGGCGCTTCTCACCCCGACATAGAGAATGTGGAAGTGTTCTCTCTCCCCCCACTCGAAACACACCCCGAAGACATTAACGCCGCCGATGCCATCATTTTGGGGACGACTGAAAATTTAGGATATATGGCAGGCCTGATGAAGGATGTCTTCGACCGGTGCTATTACCCATGCCTGGATAAAAACGAGGGACTGCCTTTTGCCTTTTATATTCGAGCTGGCCACGACGGAACCGGCACTCGCCGAGCAATTGAGTGTATCACCAAGGGATTGCGCTGGAGATTGGTGCAAGACCCACTTATCTGCAGGGGTGATTTCCAAACAGGGTTCATCGACCAATGTGAGGAGCTAGGGCTGTCCATAGCCGCTAGCCTGGAAGCAGGCATCATCTGATGTGAGTAGTCGTGAAAAATCAAATTGTATAACGCTGTTAAGCCTGCCTTACTATAAAGAAGCATGTCGCGCCGGTATTCCATAGAGGCACCTGCCCACTCCACCCGTCGCCTTGCCATAACCCAACGCATGTATTTCAGGTAGCCATTATGCATAAAGTCATCGCTTTTTATGACGATCGCGTACTTGACCACGAGCCTAATATCGACGCGGATTTTTTACCCGAGCGAATTGATAAACGCATTCGACACTTGTTGGCAGGGCTACCTATTCCGTGGAAATACCCCGAGCACCCTGGTCGGTTACAAGCAATCCAACAACTGCTTGAGAAAGCACCGATTGATGGTCTGCAGATTGAAGGAGGCAAGGCCGCGACACACGATCAGTTAGCCCGTGTACACACCACCTCTTATCTCAGCGACATCTTTAGCCTGCGCGGAAAAAATGCATGGTTGGATGTGGATAACACAGCGGTGTCACCAGGTAGCATTGACGCGGCAGAAGTCGCCGCAGGCACGGCTATTGCCGCCGTAGAAGCCGTCATGGATAAACGCACCCAAAGTGCGTTTGCACTTATTAGGCCGCCTGGCCATCATGCGGAACCCGTTCGCGCCCGTGGGTTTTGCTTATTCAACAATGTTGCAGTAGCTGCCGCCCATGCGCGCAGCGCCTTAGGCTGCGAAAGAGTACTAATTATTGATTGGGACGCACACCACGGTAACGGCACACAGGATATCTTTTGGGCCGACCCCGACGTGATGTTTTTTGACATACACCGCGCCGCACCTTTCTACCCAGGCTCAGGTCATTTAGAAGAAGTCGGCGCGGGTTTGGGTGAAGGAACTACCATCAATGTCCCACTCCCCGCTGGCGCCGGCGATGAGGCGTATCTCAAGGCGTTTCGTGACATTTTGGCGCCTGCTGCCCATTGGTTTAAGCCGGATATTATTTTAGTCTCAGCAGGCTTTGACCCACATTGGCATGATTTAGCGCTCAACGTTTCTTATGAGGGCTTTGGTGCCCTGACGGGGTTCTTACAACAGCTAGCTGAACAACACTGCGAGGGCCGTTTAGTGTTTGTTTTAGAGGGCGGCTATAACCTGGAATCACTGGCCAACGGCACCCGAGCGGTGCTTGCAGTACTTGCGGGAAACACCATCCCAGTGCCTGATACTTGCGGTATCGCAGAAGTCCAAGCGGCGGCTGACTTTCATCGCAGTGCGTTTCCAACCAGTTAACAGCACTGCCATAAAAAACGGCACCGCGGGGGTGCCGTTTTGTCGGTAAGCGCTGTGTTTATTTGAGTCGTTCAAACACGGTCGCTACCCCTTGCCCCATACCGATACACATAGTGGCAAGGCCGAGGGTGGTATCGCGCTGCTGCATAACGTTAAGCAGTGTTGTACAGATCCGCGAACCCGAACAGCCCAGCGGGTGGCCTAGCGCAATGGCACCGCCGTGTAGGTTCACTTTTTCATCCATGGCATCTAGGAAGCCAAGATCTTTCAAGACAGGCAAGCCTTGCGCAGCAAACGCTTCGTTGAGCTCAACGGTTTGAATATCTGCTGCCGATAAGCCAGCGGCTTTCAGGGCTTTTTTAGACGCAGGCACCGGGCCGTAACCCATAATAGAGGCATCACAGCCTGCTACACCCGTTGAAAGCACTTTCGCAATCGGCTCAAGCCCTAACGCTTGGGCGCGCTCGTAGCTCATAACGGCCATTGCTGAAGCGCCTACCGACAATGCAGACGACGTGCCAGCGGTAACGGTACCGTTGCGAGGATCAAACACCGGCTTAAGGCTGGCCATCGACTCAAGGCTCGCCTCAGGACGAATCACTTCATCGTTTTTGAACAGAATTTTAAAGCCGCGCTGATCGTGGCCTTCAACGCCAATGATTTCGTTATCGAAGTAGCCTTTCTCCATCGCAGCCTGGGCACGCTGGTGGGAACGCACGCCAAACTTATCCTGGTCTTCACGGGAAATACCGTGCATTTTGCCCAGCAGTTCAGCAGTCAACCCCATCATCATGGCAGCTTTCGCGGCGTATTTGCTGGCGGCTGGGTTAACATCAACACCGTGAGCCATGGGCACGTGCTCCATGTGCTCTACCCCACCGATCACGTAAAAGTCGCCCATACCCGCTTTAATGTTAGCCGCCGCAATATGCAGTGCCGTCATTGAGGAGCCGCACAGACGGTTAACGGTTTGCGCAGGCACCGAGCGGGGAATGCCGGTCATGATCGCCGCATTACGCGCGATGTTCATGGACTGCTCAAGGGTCTGGTTAACACACCCCCAGATTACATCATCAACTTCGGACGGATCTAGATTAGCGTTACGATCAAACAGCGCCTGCATGACAGCTGCTGACAAATTCTCAGCGCGCACATTACGAAACGCGCCATTTTTAGCTTTCGCCATGGCGGTACGTACACCGTCAACCACCACGATATCTCTTGGGTTCAAACTCATCTTCTATCTCCTATGCGTGGTGGTTAGGCCTGAGTGCCAGAATAAAATTGCTCGTTATTTTGAGCCATCTGACGCAGTTTCTCAGTGGGCGCGTAAAGCGGGCCTAACTCTTCCGCAAGGTTTTCGGCTAGCTTCACGAATTCGGCAACACCCATCGCGTCAATGTAGCGCAGCGCGCCACCGCGGAAGGGAGGGAAACCGATGCCGTAGATTAATGCCATATCGGCTTCAGCTGGGGGTTCCACGATGCCATCTTCAAGGCAACGAACAGTTTCCAGACAAAGCGGTACCATCATGCGAGCGATAATGTCTTCATCAGAAAACTCTTTCTGCTCTTTCACGACGTCTTTCACCAGCGCGTAGGCTTGCTCGTCGGTAACTTTCTTAGGTTTGCCTTTCTTATCTTCTTCATAGGCATAGAAGCCTTTATCGTTCTTCTGGCCCAGACGCTTATTGTCGTACATCACCTGAATAGCGGTTTTGCCGTCACGCGCCATGCGATCCGGGAAGCCTTCTGCCATCACTTCGTTAGCGTGTACCGCAGTATCAAGACCGACTACGTCCAGCAGATACGCAGGCCCCATAGGCCAGCCAAACTTTTCCATCACTTTGTCAACGCGCTGGAAATCAGCGCCCTGCTCTACCAGGAAGCTAAAGCCGCCGAAGTAAGGGAACAATACGCGGTTAACCAAAAAGCCGGGGCAGTCATTCACAACGATCGGGGTTTTGCCCATCGCACGTGCGTAGGCAACTGTTGCTGCCCCCGCCGCATCTGAGGTCTTCTCGCCACGAATAACCTCCACTAACGGCATACGGTGCACAGGGTTAAAAAAGTGCATACCGCAGAAGTTTTCAGGACGCTTAAGATTCTTAGCCAAGCGATTAATAGAAATCGTCGAGGTGTTAGAGGTAAGGATGGTGCTTTCACTCACCATGCCTTCGACTTCGGTCAGTACGGCGTCTTTGACCTTGGGATTTTCAACCACCGCCTCGACCACTAGGTCGACGTTGCCGAAATCACCGTAAGAGAGCGTGGGGCGAATGTTGGTCAGCTTTTCGGCCATCTGCTCGGTCGTCAGCTTTTTACGCTCTACCTGCTTGGAGAACAGCTTACGCGCTTCTTTCAGGCCCAGCTCAATGGCTTCCTCATTGATATCTTTCATAACAATGGGCGTACCTTTGCTGGCACTCTGGTAGGCGATACCACCACCCATGATGCCTGCGCCCAGCACGGCGGTCTGCTTAACTGGCTGCGACTGCTTCTCGTACTTGCTACCTTTTTTCTTCACGACTTGGTCGTTAAGGAACAGGCCAACCAAGTTAAAGGCAACACTGCTGAGTGCTAGCTTGGCAAATGCTTTCGCTTCAATCGCCTGGGCACGGGCACGCGTCTCGCCAGCGCCTTTCTGAATCACCTTGATCGACTCTACCGGCGCGGGGTAGTGAGGGCCGGCCTTGCCAGCTACAAACCCTTTGGCGGTTTCAAACGCCATCATTTGCTCAATGGCGTTGAGATTAAGCGGTGATTTCTTCTCTTCGCGACGCGCTTGGTAATCCAACTCACCGGCATTGGCACGGTCTAGAATATCCAATGCGGCTTCTTCAAGAAGCTCGTGAGTAACAACAGCATCGACTGCGCCGACTTTAAGTGCCGCATTAGCACGGTTTTCAGTACCGCCAGCAATCCATTCAATCGCGTTATCTGCGCCAATCAAGCGAGGTAAACGTACACAACCACCCCAGCCTGGCAGAATGCCTAGCTTGGTTTCAGGTAAGCCGATTTTGGCTTTCTCACTCATTACCCGGAAATCGGTGGTCAACAGGACTTCACAGCCGCCACCAAGGGCCAGGCCATTAATGGCCGTCACGGTTGGGAAAGGCAGATCTTCAATCGCATTGAAGATGTCGTGAACCTTAAGGTTCATCTCGACGAGATACTCTTCGCCTTTGTCAAAAAGGCTGTGAAACTCGGTGATGTCAGCGCCGACAATAAATGCATCTTTGCCACTGCTAATCATCAACCCCTGTAGGCCGCTTTCAGCTTGAAGCGCTTTTACTGCCTCGCCCAACTCTGCCACAACAGCACTGGACAGCTTATTAACGGACTCATCTTTCAGATCGAAAGTGAGCTTAGCGATGTCATTGCCACCTTGGGTGTCACGACGCTCCACCGTGATGGCATTGCCTTGATAGATCATCCGCGCTCTCTCCACAAGTTCGGGCTGGCACCTTTAATCGGACCCGCCACGCATTTCATACGGTCGTTTGATTGCGTAAGCTTGGTTGAGATAGTGAGGAACGTCAAGCCCTGACTTTTGGCTAATGCGCTTATCTCTCAAGTGCACTTACACAAATCAACTTACAACAGGCGCACATTTTTTGCGCTTTTTATAGACAAGATAGAGAACGCATCGACTTTCCCGATTAATCCAACGATCATGCTGTTTTCATTTATGAGCCAACATCGCCATGGGTAGTTTCTTTACTCCCACTCGTATCACGGCACTACAAGCACGGGTTGAACGTACCGTCGAGCGTCTAAAACCCTGGAGCTGGCTGTGGCCACCTATCGCGTTTGGCGCTGGGCTGGGCAGCTTTTTTCTGGTGGATCGCCAACAATGGCTAGGAGCCGCGTTAGCGTTGGGACTTCTTTTTGCCTGGCTGCTACTACTCACTGAGAGCTTCATAGGACGTTGGCTTGCTAAACGCGGCCACCCCACACTGCCCCGTGGGGTCACCACCTTTATCGCCCAAATGATTCACCAGGAAACACTGTTCTTTACGTTGCCATTTATCCTGGTTACAACCGTGTGGAATAGTGGGCAGACGCTGTTTGCATTGTTAGTGATAACAATGGCAATACTGTCGATCGTAGATCCACTCTATTACAAGCTCGCCGAGCGCTGGCAAAGCCTCTATTTTATCTTTCATGCCCAGTGTGTCTTTTTAGTGGTATTGGTGATTCTGCCTATCATGCTTCAACTGACGACTGGCCAAAGCCTAATCCTTGCGCTGGTGATTACCATATTTGTTGCACTGCCCAGTTTTTGGCACTTGCTTAAAAAACGTTCATTAACACGCTGGTTCGCTTTTTTTGCTCTCACTATCATGTTGGCGTATGCAGCCTGGCTCGGCAAAATATGGGTGCCCCCAGCCAGTTTGTGGATGACAAACAGCGCACTTTCCCCGGCTCTTGATATTCAAAGCCGCGCACCTCACGGGACAATGGCACTTACGCCAGATGCGATTCGCTCTAAAGGCCTTTACGTTTACACCGCTATTCGTGCACCGCGTGGATTAAGCGAGACAATTCATCATGTATGGCACCACAACGGTGAATTGTTAGACGAAGTAGAACTTGCTATCAACGGTGGACGGGAACAGGGCTACCGGGCATGGAGCCATAAGCAGAATTTTCCTGAAGCGCCGTCGGGAGAGTGGCGTATCGACATTATGACGGATAGCGGACAACGGCTAGGGCTGATCCGGTTTACTGTTTCGGACGATCTGGAAAAAGCCACGATAGCGGACAGCAAGATCCAACCGAACGGCTTGAGTGCGCTAAATTTGCGCCGCTTTATACCTGGAAACGACAGCTCTGAAAACGATTCATCAACGGACGAATAACATAACGCCTTGCATTCAGCGGCGCAGCTTATGACAATTCGCCTACTTACACTTTTCGGTAGCTGTTTACTATGGCTTCAACAATTGGTTTTCGCATTGCACGCCTGCCCCACCTGTGGCGTTCTATTCTGGACCGAAGGCTTGCCCCCTTAGGGTTAACACAAACGCGCTGGGTGACGCTTTACCATCTATGGAAGTTAGGTGAAGGCAACCCACAGTGTGATTTAGCTAGGGCGATTGGCGTAGAGGCGCCGTCTTTAGTAAGAACCCTAGGGCAACTCGAGGCACAAGGGCTAGTTGAGCGACGGGCCTGCGATAATGATCGCCGTAGCAAGCGGCTTTATCTAACGCCGGCGGCAATGCCCCTACTTGAACAAATTGACAGCGTTGTCCAGGTGGCGCGCAAAGAGATGTTGGCTGGCCTAAGTGAGAGTGATTTAGACCAGTTAGACAAGTGGCTGGCGCTGATAGAGTCCAATGGCATGGCGATTCAGTCAAGAGACCAAGACGGCCCCCCGGCATAAGACTTCCATTAATGCCCTGCTGTTTCGCCGGTCCCATTTAGCGGCTTTACAGCAGGGCGGTCTGACAACCCACTAAGCGTTTCTTTTAGCGTCTGAAAATCGTCTCCGTAGGTCGAGAAACGCTCGGCAGTTTGTGACTCCCACCACCATAGTGTTAACGCCGTAGAATTCGACTCGATCACCAAAGCATCTTGTGGAAGGCGCTCTAGCAAGGCTTTCAAAGAGGCGCTTGCGATTTCTGGCAGTGGCCGTAATGGCGCAATACGCCAACGCCACCCGGCATGATAAAGCTCCAGCGCCTCACTTGCGTTCGATTCACGAACTAGCACAAAATCGGGACCTGGCGCCTGCTGGGAAAAATACCAACGATAGGCGGGCATCGTGCCTCGGAAATGATGCAGGGGCGGCTTCTCCATCTTGACCGTTACCCCTTGCTTCTTGGCACTTGAACGCAGCGCCATTTGGCGCTTTTGCTGGGGGCTAGGCTTCAGCCACATCACCGGAGCAATAACAAACATTAAAATAAAAATAATAATTAACCATTCCATCCCGGCGTCTCTCCTATTCTTTAACTTAAAAAAGCATGACATAGATCGTTGTTAAGATTGCGCTTGCAGCCTAAAGTAAAGGTCATCTAACAAAGCGTTTTCTTTGTTAATTATCAATAAGGAGATTAGCCATGAGCTATCACCACATATTAGTAGCCGTTGATCTAACTAAAGACTCCCATAAAATCTTAGAGCGCGCAGTCGCGATTGCTGAGCGCAACAACGATGCCAAAATTTCTATTATGCACACCCTCGAACCATTGGGCTTCGCTTACGGCGGCGACATTCCAATGGATCTCACCAGCATTCAAGACCAACTGGATGACCACGCAAAAAAGCGGCTGGCTGAAATTGCCATCCCTCATGTCGAACCTGCGGATCAACATGTCGTGGTCGGTATGCCAGACACCGAGATTCACCGCTTCGCAGAAGAACACAACGTCGATCTAATCGTTGTTGGCTCGCATGGGCGTCATGGCTTTGCCCTGCTACTTGGCTCTACCTCTACCGGCGTACTTCACGGCGCGCAGTGTGACGTTTTGGCCGTTAGGGTCGGCAAAAAAGGTGAACAGAGCGACGAGTAAGCCGTGAGTAAAGGGCACCCAGCCGGGTGCCTTTACTCATTCGATGCTGATGTCAGTCACCGTTGGCCATTGCTTCAAGCTCCATCCAACGCTCCATTGCCGTCTCAAGCGTTTGCTGTACATTTTCTAACGCTTGCAACTTAGCAGTGACGGCACTGGCTTCTTGCTGATAGAAGGCAGGATCGCCAATCTCTTGCTCTAACGCCTCTACCTCACTCTCAAGGCGCTCAATCTGTGCAGGTAACGCGTCTAACTCTCGCTGCACTTTATAAGAGAGCTTAACGGTTTTCTTAGCGGGCTCTACAACCGGCTTCTCTGGCGTTTTTTCAACCACAACGCTAGTCGGTTCAGTGTTCTGGCGAGCGGCACCTTCCCAAGGTGCTGGCGGCAGTTTACCTCCTTGGCGAATCCAATCCGTGTAGCCACCCACGTATTCACGCACATAGCCCTCACCCTCAAAGGCCAGCATGCTGGTCACGACGTTATCCATAAATGTCCGGTCGTGAGAGACCAGTAGCAGCGTGCCGTCAAAGTCCAACAGCAGCTCTTCAAGCAGCTCAAGGGTTTCCATGTCCAAGTCGTTGGTAGGCTCATCCAACACCAGTACGTTGGCAGGCTGGGTAAACAGCTTGGCTAACAACAGACGGTTGGACTCTCCGCCGGAAAGCGCTTTCACCGGCTGTCGAACACGGTCAGGTGTGAATAGAAAATCCTGAAGGTAACTCATCACGTGGCGATCTTTTCCGCCAACGGTTACCCGATCGCTGCCCTGGGCGACGTTGTCGTAGACAGTTTTTTCCAGTTCCAAGCCAGCGCGTAGCTGATCGAAGTAAGCGACCTTCAAATTGGTACCCAACTGAGCACTACCTTCCGTAGGGGCAAGCTCGCCTAGCAAGATTTTCAGCAGCGTTGTTTTACCGGCACCGTTGCGACCTAGGAAGCCAATACGGTCGCCACGCATCACTTCAAGGTTCACATCACGCAGAATGACATCATTGCCGAAGCGCTGTGTTACGCCTTTCAGCTCGACTACCCGCTTACCAGTACGTTCGCCGCTGTCAACGTTGAGATTAGCAGTGCCCTGACGTTCACGGCGCTGGCTGCGCTCCAAACGCATCTGTTCAAGTTCTCGCACACGGCCTTCGTTGCGGGTACGCCGTGCCTTGACGCCTTGACGAATCCAGACTTCTTCCTGGGCGAGCTTTTTATCGAAAAGCGCATGTTCACGGGCTTCTACTTCCAGCTCATGCTGCTTTCGCTCTTGATACTCTGCATAGTTACCGGGATAACGGCCAAGCTTACCTCGGTCTAGCTCAAGAATCGTGGTGGCCAGCTTAGATAAGAAAGCACGGTCGTGGGTAATCAGTAATACCGCGCCATTAAAGGCCAGCAGTTGCTCTTCCAACCAAGCAATCGTGTCTAGATCAAGATGGTTGGTGGGCTCGTCAAGGAGCAGTAAGTCAGGCTCTGAAACTAGTGCTCGTGCCAGTGCAACACGACGGCGCCAGCCACCAGAAAGCGCACTCATTTCAGCTTCAGGGGGTAACCCTAAACGAGTGAGTACGACATCAATGCTCTGATGGAAAGACCAGCCGTCGATGGCTTCGATGCGGGTTTGCAACTTGGCCATGCGGTTCATATCGGGGTCAGGGTCATTGATTAGGTGCTGGTATTCGGATAGCAGCTCCCCCGCTTCGGGCAGCCCCTGAGCAACCATGTCAAAAATCGTCATGCCTGAGGATTCAGGCAACTCCTGAGACAGTACGCCAATTTTCAAGCCCGGCGCTCGCCAAATAGAGCCGTCATCGGCATGAATATCGCCCGCCACTAGTTTTAATAGCGTTGATTTACCGGTGCCGTTGCGCCCGACCAGCGCCAGCCGCTCGCCTTTTTCAACCGTTAGGTCGGCGCGGTTAAGCAGTACTTGGGTGCCGTAAGCGAGTTGCAGCTGTTCGAGTCGTAACAAGGTCACGCAGTGTCCTCCTTCATCATGAGGCGCACAGTGTAACGCATGCACTCACGTTAAGGAGAGCCCTTATAGAGCCAAACGACACATCGTGCTAACGTCCCATCATCACGTGATAATAACAAGGTAGTGCCAAGCTACTCGTTTAGGGCTGACATCGTGACCGTTACCGTCTCAATGCACTTTGTGAACGAACTCTTGTGTGGCTTACCCGCTACTGAGCATTCTCCTGTTCGCTACTTGGAACTTGCTGGAATTTCCCCCTTTCTGCTTAGCGCACCGAATGGGCGAGTCACTGTTGAGCAGTTTGCCGAGCTTTACCGCCTACTCGCCCTTGAGCTAGATGATGAGACACCGTGCTTTTTCTCCAGGCCGCTACGCTGTGGAACGCTAAAGCTGTTGTGCTTAAGCTTGCTAGATGCGCCTACACTGCACGTTGCTCTTCACCGCTATACGCAATTTTTTCGAATTCTATTAGATGATTTTGGCTACGGTTTTACTATTGAAGGCGGATTCGCCCGAGTGGCGCTGGAAGAACGCGCCCCGCCTCAAGGTAGCAGAATATTGATTCATGAGCTGATGCTGAAGCTGTTTCACGGCATTTCCTCATGGATGATCGCTCGCAAAATCCCACCTATTTTAATGGAGTGCGGCTATGCCCAACCCGCTCACAGCGCTGACTATCTCTACTTCTATCCCGGCAAAGTAAGATTCGATCAACCACAAACAGCTGTTTACTTTGATAAGGCGTTTCTAAACCACCCTATACGACAGACTAAACAGCATCTTGGCGCATTTTTACAACGCGCACCGGCTGACTGGTTCTACGTCTCTTTTGAAGATCGTTTAGTGACTCACCGCGTTCGCGAACACCTAAGCCGCCACTTGCCCGCCTCATGCACTGTTCAGCATGTGGCAGATGCGTTACATATGTCCGTGCGTACACTCTCAAGACACTTGAAACTCGAAGGCACCCATTTCCAGGCGGTTAAAGACGAATACCGTCGCGACTATGCCATTCAAGCACTCACTCGCAGCACACAACCACTGACGGCAATTGCAGAAAAACTCGGCTTCGAAGACCTTGCCTGCCTTAGCCGAGCGTTTAAACAATGGACAGGAAACTCGCCCGCCGCCTACCGCAAGGCGCAAACGGCGGGACTTAAACGTTAGCGTTCAGATCTCAGTGCGAATGCGCTTTTTATCCAGCTTACCGACACTGGTTTTAGGAATTTCATCTACGAAGCGAATCAACGATGGAATGCCCCAGCGGTTGATGCTGCCCTGTTCTACGAACTGCTCCATAAATGCTTGTACCTTCTCTGCAGTGGGCGGGTTATTTAAATCGCTGGGTACGACGAGCGCCGCTGGCCGCTCGCCCCATTTATCATCCGCGACGCCGATCACCGCCACTTCAGCGACACCTGGGCATTGGCTAATATAGCTTTCCAGCTCAAGTGAAGAGAGCCACTCACCGCCGGTTTTGATGACATCTTTAATACGATCGCTAATGGCCAAGAAACCATGCTCATCAATCGAGCCAACATCACCGGTATGTAGCCACCCATCCCGCCAAAGCTCTTCACTGCGTTTTTCTTCCTTGTAGTATGCCTGAGTTAGCCAGGGCGCCTGGGCACGCACTTCGCCCACGCTGACGCCATCATGGGGTAGCGGTTCTCCATTAGCATCAACCACCTGCAACTTCACCAGGGGCACGGGCAAACCAGCCTTACACCGCCAAGGAAGCTGCGTTTCAAAATCGGCCTCAGCAACATCCTGAGGTAAAATATCGGCCGTTAGCAGCGGGCAGGTTTCTGACATGCCGTAGGCACTACGTGTATCAATGCCGAGTGACCAAGCACGGCTAGCCAGGGCTTGGGTTAGCGCACTGCCGCCCACAAGCACCTTCCAACCGGTTAAATCAATTTTTTTCGATGCGATAGCGTCAGCGCTCACCACCATATTTAACAGCGTTGGCACGCAGTGGGAGAAATCGACCTTTTCATTCACCAGCAGTTTGACCAACATTTCCGGCTCATAGCGGCCAGGGTATACCTGGGTCGCTCCCATCAACGTGGCGGGGTAAGGCACGCCCCACGCATGCACATGGAACATCGGCGTGATGGGCATGTATACCTTGTCACGGTTGAGCAGCTCAAACCCCGGTGCTTGGAAGGTACTGGCTTCACCTAGTGTGTGCAGAACTAATTGGCGGTGGGGAAAAAACACCCCTTTCGGATTACCGGTGGTGCCCGTGGTGTAGAACAGCGTGGCCACCGCATTCTCATCAAAAACAGGAAACTCGTAATGAGTTGGCTGCTCACTTAGCAACGCCTCAAACTCACCAACTAGCGGAAGCGACGTGCTGACGGTGCTTTGTGTTTCTTGGCAAAGTAGGTAACCGCGTATGTTGGGTAGTTGATCAGCGAGTGGCTCCAGTAACGGCACGAAATCCTCATGCACTAGCACAAAGACATCTTCAGCGTGCTCCATCGTGTAGTGAATTTGCTCAGACGCCAAACGTACGTTGACGGTATGCAGCACGGCACCAATCATGGGAATGGCAAAAAAGCACTCTAAGTAGCGATGGCTGTCCCAGTCCAAGACTGCCACCACATCACCCGCCTGAACGCCCTGTGCCGTTAGCGCATGGGCAAGCTGGTGTACCCGCTCACGAAAACGTCGATAGTCATGACGGCTCTGGTCTCGATAAACAATCTGGTTATTTCCCGCCATTCGAACACCTGACTCCAGCAATTCTCTGATTAACAGAGGCGAGCTAGTCGCAGACGGCGTAGAAGGAAGTATTTTTGGCGTTATCGTAGACATAAAACACACCTCGATTGTTATTGGGAAACCGGTTGTTATTCGCGTTCTATTAACAGCGCAATGCCCTGCCCACCGCCAATACACAGCGTGATCAAACCATAGCGGCCCTGACGTCGCTCCAATTCGTGTAAGGCTTTTAGGATCAAGATGGCACCGGTCGCTCCTACCGGATGACCAAGCGCCACGGCGCCACCATTCGGGTTCAGTTTTTCCAATGGGAAGCCCAGCGTATCGGCAACGGCCATCGCTTGTGCCGCGAACGCTTCATTGGACTCAATCACATCAATATCATTGATCGTCAGCCCTGCCTGTTGGAGGCAGCGTTTCACCGCGGGGATTGGTCCTAACCCCATTACCGAAGGCTCCACACCGGCGGTGGCTGCCCCGCGAAGTCGCGCCCTAACCGTTAAATTGCGCTGCTGTGCTTCATCGGCATGCGCCAGCACCAAGGTCGCTGCGCCATCGTTGATCCCAGAGGCGTTTCCTGCCGTTACTATT
Source organism: Halomonas bluephagenesis (assembly GCF_054790765.1). NCBI lineage: Bacteria > Pseudomonadati > Pseudomonadota > Gammaproteobacteria > Oceanospirillales > Halomonadaceae > Halomonas > Halomonas bluephagenesis. The sequence goes on along the minus strand of NZ_CP133631.1, from coordinate 3,443,000 downwards.
CCTTCTTTTTTAAAGGCCGGCTTAAGCCGTGCTAAATCACTTAACTCAACGCCTTCACGCACATGCTCATCACGGGCAAAGGAAACCGTCTGTTTTCCTTTTGTCACTTCAACAGGCACGATTTGCTCGTCAAAACGCCCTTCTGCAATCGCTTTTGCCGCCTTACGATGGCTATCCACCGCAAACTGATCTAGCTGCTCGCGGCTTAAGCCATACTGCTTGGCGATATTTTCAGCGGTCATCCCCATATGCCCGCTGCCAAATGGATCACTAAGAATGCCAAGGGTAAGATCCTGGATATTGGCATCGCCTAGGCGTATCCCATTGCGTGCTTGGGGCGGCAGTAGATAAGCACCTCGCGACATCGACTCAGCCCCACCCGCTAGTGCTAAGCGGCTGTCGCCCAGAGCGATTTGCTGCGCCGCCGATATAACCGCCTGCACGCCAGAACCACATAACCGGTTAACATTAAAGGCACCCGCTTCTTTCGGCACTCCCGCACTCAACGCGATATGACGGGCAAGATAGGCATCTTCTGGGCTAGTGGTAATAATATGGCCATACACAGAGTGGTCGATATCAGCGCCAGCAATGCCCGCACGGCGCAATGCTTCCTGGGCAGTGATAGTGCCTAACTCATGGGGCGCGAAAGATGAGAGCGACCCACCAAACCCACCAATGGCGGTGCGAGCACCGCTTACAATAACAACGCTATCCAGTTGCATAGTCTCTCCTTAGTAATGACGCACAGTGGATAAGGGCTTAAGAAAAGGGCTTAAGAAAAGGGCTTAAGCCACTTTGCCCAACAGCGAGCGTGCGACCACTTCTTTCATAATCTCAGAACTACCGGCGTAAATCGTTTGCACCCGCGCATCTAAGTAGAACCGTGAAATCGGATATTCATGGGTGTAGCCATAACCGCCAAACAACTGAAGGCACCGATCAACAGCGCGACACTGCAGCTCGCTGAGCTGTAATTTAAGTATCGCGGCATCGGTACTTGTCATCGTGCCCTGGCGATACTTATTAACGCACTGATCAAAGTAGGCCCGCGCGACATCCAGCTGGGCCTTGATCTCAGCCAGCGTAAAGCGGGTATTTTGAAAATCGGCCACGCGCTGGCCAAATGCGTGACGCTGGGTGACGTAATCAAGCGTTAATGCCAAAGCGCCCTCTACCGCGCCAAGTGCTTGGGCACCTACGCCTAAGCGTTCCCGGGGAAGCTCTTGCATGAGATAGCGAAACCCAGCGCCCTCTTCTCCTAACAAGGCACTGCTAGGCAGTTGCAACTGATCAAACGCCAGTTCTGCCGTATCGCTGGCATGTTGGCCGATTTTCTTAATGGGTTTACCACGGGAAAAACCGGTAAGGGACGTGTCGACCAAAAACAGCGAGACCCCTTTTGCACCTGCACTGGGGTCTGTTTTTGCACAGACAATAACGAGATCTGCTACTTGGCCATTGGTAATAAACAGCTTGCTACCGCTTAGTAACCATCCAGCGGCTGTTTTGGTGGCGCGGGTTTTCATCGCTGCTAAGTCGCTGCCCGCATGAGGCTCGCTCATGGCAATCGCCCCCAGCCACTCCCCACTTGCCATGCGGGGTAGCCATGTTTCGCGCTGCTCATCAGTGCCTAAATTTTGCAGGTAAGGCATCACGATATTAGCGTGAATATTGTAAGCGCTGGCCAGCCCACCAAACCCCTGCCGAGAAATCTCCTCCAGTGCCAGCTGGGTAATGGCAATATCGGCTCCTGAACCGCCATAGGTCTCATCAAGGTCAATCCCCAGTAGACCGGCGGCTCCAAGCGCTAACCATAAGGAGCGCGGTATTTCACCGGCCGCTTCCCAGTGCTCATAGAAAGGCGCCACTTCCTGCGCTAAGCAGCGGCTGATCATGTCATGAAATAGCGACTGTGTTTGCTCGTCCATGCTCACTCCTTTAGGTCTTGGCGCAGGTGACGCTTAAGAATTTTACCGGCAGTACTTTTTGGCAGTGCCTCTGCAAACACTATGCGTTTAGGAACTTTATAGGGTGCGATCAAGCTTTTTGCATGATGGATGAGTTCATCCTCACTCACCGTTTGCCCCTCTTTCACCACCACAACGGCGGTAATCGCTTCAATCCACTTTTCGTCTGGCAGCCCCACCACCGCTACTTCCGAAATGGCTGAGTGCTTAAACAGCGCCTCTTCCACTTCACGACTGGCGACCAGCACTCCCCCCGTATTAATAACGTCTTTAATCCGGTCCACGACGTATAAGTAGCCTGCTTCATCGAAGTAGCCCACATCGCCAGAATGAAACCAGCCGCCCTGGAAGGACTCGTAGGTCATCTCAGGCTTATCCCAGTAGCCCGTCATTAGCTGCGGCGAGCGATGGATAATCTCACCATGTTCACCAGGGGCAACATCGTTCATTTCTAAATCAACAATGCGCGTTTCTACCGTGAGTATCGGCCGTCCCGCCGACGCGGGACGCTCAGCGTGCTCTTCTGGGCGTAATACCGTTGCCAAGGGGGCAATTTCACTCTGCCCGTAGCAGTTATATAAACCAACACCAGAGAAACGCTGCTGCATTTCTTCCAAAACAGGCACCGGCATGATCGAGGCGCCGTAGTACGCTTTCTTGAGTGTGGTTAAATCAAACTGATCAAAGTCAGCATGGCGCAGCAAGCTGATCCACACCGTGGGTGGCGCAAAGAACGATACGATTTTTTGTTCAGCAATCGCCGACAGGCAGCCATCTGGTAACGGCGCTTCGAGCAGATAAACGGGAGCACCCAGTAGCAGAGCGGGCATCAAAAAAACATGCATTTGTGCGGAGTGGTAAAGCGGAAGAGCGGCTAACATGGCGTCACTTCCCTTGATATCCAACTCCACCATACAGGCCATATATTCCGCCATCAGCGCTTGGTGGGTCATCATGGCGGCTTTAGGTGCTGCCGTCGTGCCAGAGGTATAGAGCAGCTGTGCAAGACTGCTTCCCTCTAGAGCAACCGCTGGCTCACTTGTTGATAGCAAGGAACGCACACAAGCCAAGACATCAAAACTACCTAACTGACTATCTTGTTGATCGGCATGAAGAGTGCCGTTGACTATTAATCCGAAACCTTGGGTTGCCTCGTGCACTTTGTCGGCTAACGCACTATCGCTTAGCAGCCCTTTCGCCCCTGACTGCTCAAGGATATAGCGCAGTTCGTCACTACTTAGTGCGAAATTAATAGGCACATGTACTAAGCCCGCTTTAGTGGTGGCAAGCCAAGCTATTACATAAGCATCTGAGTTTTTACCGTATACCGCCAGCCGGTCTCCAGGAGAAAGGCCGGCCGCTAACAAGCCGTTGGCCACGCTGTTAGCGGCGTCATTAAGCGACTGATAGCTCCATGTTCGCTCACCAAACGTTAGCGCAAGCTGGTGAGAATATTTGCGGGCGCTGCGGTTTAACGCAGCGCCAATCGTATTACGATGAATTAAGTGTGTATGTTCCATGCCAAGTCCTTATTGTTATGTGTTGTTGATAAGGCATCAGCGTTTTACGAATTGTTGACGAGTGGACAGACGCTTTCAGACAGTGGCCGGAATGCTTCCTCAGCGGGGATGGTACGCACAACTCTGAAGAGGTCATCCTCATCGGCCGCTTCTTCCGGTGTTTTCACTTCAACGAGGTACATGTCATGCACCATACGACCGTCCTCACGGATATAACCGCCCGTCGCAAACACGTCGTTAATGGGGGTATCAACCATCTGCTGGCGAACGGTTTGCGTATCGTCTGTTCCCGTTGCCTCAATGGCTTCTAAATAGTGGCGGGTACTGGAATAAAGACCTGCGTGCACCATGGTTGGCATGCTGCCGGTACGCTCACGGAAACGCTCTGCCCAGGCACGCGTTTCGTCATTTAAGTCGTAATACCATGCCTTTGTGAACTGCAGCCCTTGGGCATTTTCTAACCCAATGCTGCGTATGTCAGTACTGAACAACACCATGCCCGCTAGAATCTGTCCGGCTTGAGTAATGCCAAATTCGCCTGCCGTTTGAACCGCATTAATGGTGTCGCCACCAGCATTATTGAGGGCAATAACATCGGCGCCCGATGCCTGTGCTTGCAGCATAAAAGAGGAAAAATCGTTATTCGGGAAGGGGTGACGCGCCCGCCCCACTACCGTTCCACCATTTTCGGTAACCACTCTTTCTACATCCGCCTCAAGTGCATGACCAAACGAGTAGTCGGCACTCAGTAAATACCAGTTTTTATAGCCTTCCTGCGTAATTGCTTTTGCCGTGCCATTTGACATAGCCCAGGTATCATAAACCCAGTGAATATGGTTGGGAGAGCAGTGTTCGTTAGTGACGCTAGAAGAAACAGCGCCGTTCACTAAGCCAAGTTTGTCTGCCTCTTCTAACAATCCTACTGCTGCTAATGTAACCGATGAAGCCACTAGGCCAGTGACCATGTCGACATTGCGCTCATCAATCCATTCACGCACGACACTTGAGCCAACATCAGGGCTATTACGATCATCAGCACTAAAGACGACAACTTGAGCACCGTGTACGCTGCCGCCAATATCTTCAATCGCCATCTCAATGGCATCTTGTCCTAATGGGCCTATTGGATCACGATAAACCCCTGACATATCAGCTAGATAACCAATACGGATTTCATTATCTGAAATACCGTCATTGGCAGCCACGCTGGGAGCATAGCCAGCTGCAATGACCGCTGCCGATAGCGCAGAAATAGCGAAATGACGTGATAGCTGCATGTTTTTCACCTGTCTATTGTTGTTATTAAAAGAGCCTTAAGCCCGATTTATTTCACGCTTCATCCTCATGTTAAAAGTAAAAACCGCTTTACTGTTTCCCTATCGAGCCAGTTTTTTTGCAATTCGTGCCATTCGATTATGATACCTACCCGTGATAGACCATTAGTCGTTGTTACCCACCAGCGTTACAATGGCGCTTTACAGCTGACTAAATAGTTGGCGAGTAATGTTTGTTACCAAATTTTTAACTGACGCTGGGAGTGTGACGTTTGGCGACAAGTGCTGTGGATAGCTTTTTACCCGAGGCGCTGCAATTTCGCCCTGGTGCCCCATTGGTGGATATCGGCGCTAACCTGACTCACGAGAGTTTTCAGCGTGACTTAGCTGATGTCATTGCCAGAGCGAAAGCGGCCAATGTGGCTACCCTTATTGTGACGGGGACTGATATTGAACACGCTGAGCACGCTGTAGAGCTGGCTAAACAGACCCCGGGGATATATGCCACTGCCGGGATTCACCCTCACGATGCTAGCGGGTGGAATAGTGATGTGGCGCGCCAATTGAGAGCGCTGCATCAACAACCTGAAGTGGTTGCCGTGGGCGAGTGTGGACTGGACTTTAATCGCAATTTTTCAACGCCTCACGAGCAAGAGCGAGCGTTTGAAGCTCAGTTGGCGCTCGCTGCTGAAAGTGGCTTACCGCTATTTTTGCACGAACGCGACGCGGGGCAGCGAATGCGTGAAATGCTACATAGCTGGCGAGATGATATCAGCCAAGCCGTTATTCACTGTTTCACCGCTGACCGAGATACGCTGCACGGCTATCTCGATTTAGATCTTCATATCGGGTTAACCGGCTGGATTTGTGATGAGCGCAGAGGTCATCACCTTCGTTCAATAGTGAAAGATATTCCGTTGGAAAGGCTAATGGTGGAGACTGACTGCCCTTATCTACTGCCTCGCAACCTTCCAGCTAAACTAAAAGGGCGCCGTCACGAGCCAGCCTTGCTACCATGGATTGTAAGAGAGATTGCCCAGTGGCATGACGTGACTGAAACCGAGCTGGGGAACGCAACAACCCGCACTGCCCAGCGTTTTTTCCGCCTTGATGCGGAAGCTTAAAAGGAGCGAAGCGTGGCTGATTACCCAGGATTTATTGCCATTGAGACGGGCGAAGATGACGGCTTGCCGCTGGCTATTGCCTGGTCTCTACCTGATGGGCGTATTAAGCAGACACTCATTCAGCCTGACGATAGCTGGATCAGTGAAGACACGAACGTGATGGGTTCTTATAGCATTGAAGAGCTAGAAAGCCTCGGCGTCAGCCCGTTGGATGTCATACGTGAACTAGAGACCGATCACTTCTCGGCTACGCTGTATACCAGCGATAACGGTGAGGATGAAGCAGCACTGGCTCGACTCTTTGACACCTACGGCTTAGATCCTTTTGTTGAGTTAGCACCTGCACAGGTGCTTTATGAAGCGATTAGCGCGAGAGATTGGCACCGCCTACGTAGTGAAACGTTTAATGACCTAGGGTTTGAGCCGATGCGGCCTGAACATGAAATCGAGGTCATGCTGACGCTACACAAGCAACTTACCGAAAAAGACTAAACCGCTTCGACCAACGCTACGTCAAGTTCTCGTTGCCCCTGCTTAACGGCCTGCGCTAAGGTCTCCTGATGCTGATAATAGCGTGTCAACGCGACAAATAAGGCGTTGGCACGCAATGGCAGCCCCTCCTCCAAATAGCGTGCTGCCCGGGCATTTACGTTGCTGGCAAACGCATCACGATCCACCTCAACGTCTCCACCCAAGTTATCTACGCTAACGTGAAACGTGCGCCCGCAGGCGCGGGTAAATAACTGTTCCAGCGCCTGTGGGGCAATCTCCGCTTTTTCGAATGCCTGCTGCTGCTGGGCGTCACGTCCATCAGGTAAATACCAGTAACCGTAATCCTCCAGCAGCCGACGCTTCTCCCCAGCAATGCACCAGTGGCTGATCTCGTGCAGTGCACTAGCAAAAAAGCCGCGCGCAAAGATCACTTGATGGTAAGGAGTTTCAGATGTGGCTGGGCGATATAGGGGTTCATCACCGCCCTTAATCAATCGCGTCTGATAACGCGCTGAAAACACACCATCAAACAATGCAGTTATGTCGTGGAGCGTCCAACGCTCCTGCTCTTGAGTCACCATATACCTACATCGCCATTCATTTAACTGTTCATTTCATAAAGTATACCTGCGCCTTGCCCATAAGCTAAAGAGACGACAGCTTCTTTGACAGCTACCGACGGCACAGCAACTCCTGCTACTCTATCCGCTTTTCTTGGGTCACTTTGCTAAACAGGGAACATACCGTGGGCGGCTTTACTAGCAATATCAAATCTATCTATTGGCCAGAAACCCGTACGCTGATGGCCTTGGCGCTCCCCATTTGCGGCGCTCAGCTGGCACAAGCGGGCATGAGCGTGGTCGACGTCATCATGCCCGGCAGACACACCGCCACCGACTTAGCTGCCGTTTCGGTTGGCTCAAGCTTATGGATGCCGCTGATGCTGTTTATGACTGGTACGTTAATGGGCCTTACGCCAATCGTGGCGCACCTTTTGGGCGGCAAGCGACATGCTGATATTCGCCCAGCCGTTCACCAAGCATTGTGGGTCGCATTAGTGCTTGGGTTTATTGCAGCTGCCCTGCTATGGACAGTCGTCACACCTATATTCGAGCTTATGAAGGTGCCCCCAGCCGTAGCACGCGAATCTGCTGCTTATCTTACTGCCGTTGCCTTTGGCATGCCGGGAATCGCCCTATTTCAAGCGCTCAGAGCTTTTTCAGACGGCATGAACCATACCCGGCCAGCACTATGGATTAGTTTGGTAGGGCTAGCCGTTAATATTCCCAGTAACTATCTGCTTATCTATGGCGGTGATGGCCTGGTTAATTTACTAGGTGGCGGGATACCCAGCAGCCTGCAACAACTGCCTGCATTAGGTGCATTCGGCTGTGGTATCGCCACAGCGCTCTCGATGTGGACGATGGCCGTTGCAATGGCACTCTATACCCGTAAAGGACGCACTTACCGCAGCGTTTCCCTTTGGCAAAAATTAACACCACCAAAGCTGGCCGGTATCCGCGAACTTGTGGTGGTCGGTGTACCCATCGGTGTGGCCATTTTTGTGGAAGTTACGTTATTTACATTGATAGCCCTGTTTATTGCCAGCTTTGGAGAGGTCACAGTAGGGGCTCACCAAATCGCGCTTAGCTTCACGACTATTTTGTTTATGTTGCCAATGTCATTGAGCATGGCGCTTACCGTACGTGTTGGTAATACATTGGGCCAACAACGTCCAGCCATGGCGCGCACCGTTGCTTGGAACGGTATTGTCATCAGCGTCATTGTCGCCGTCATCAACAGTACATTACTGTGGTTTACAGCGGTGCCGGTGATTTCGCTGTATACCTCCAATGCTGAGATTCAGGCTCTAGCGCTCACCATCATATCCCTGGCAGTGATTTTCCAGCTATCAGATTCTCTTCAAGTCAACCTAGCTGGTGCATTACGTGGTTATAAAGACACCCGAATCGTGATGGTCATTACCGTACTTTCTTACTGGATTGTCGGCTTAGGTGGTGGCCACTGGCTAGGAACTTACGGTATAGGTGGTATGTCTGACCCGATGGGTGTACATGGTTACTGGATAGGCCTTATTGCTGGGCTCAGCACAGCTGCACTGTTACTTGCTTGGCGGTTAAAGCGGATCAGTCAACAGGAGTAATCAATGACACCCTACCCACAACATATTTTATGGCTGGGCATCAGTGCCAGCTTGGTTCTAGCGGGCTGTGGTAACAATAGTGCTGAGCAGTCCTGGGTAGACTATCACCAACAGCTTACCAGCGATCTTTCAATTGCTGCTATTGAGCGTCATCCTCCACCTAATATTGGTGAGTTTCCTGAACGTCGAGAGCGGCTATTCGACATTCCAGAAACCCGAGAGGGTATGCTCAATATCTATGCGTTACGTGAGTGCCAAATAACGTCGCTAATCGCAGCGCGGAACAATCAGCTGGGCCGCGTTGCCCCTCCTAGCCAACACTGGCTTTACGAACGCGCATTATGGCAACGCCTGAGCGCTTGCTGGAACAGTGACATTCCTGACGGCTTAAGTGATGACAATAAAGCTCGGCTGGCTGAACTAACTGAGCTCAAGACAGAGCAGTTACCGGCTGTCAGTTGGAATGCCATTTTTGATTCTGAAGAGTGGGAAAAAAGCTTTTCCAGAGCGAGCGCCCCCCTAAACAGCGTTGAGCTACCCAATATTAACAATCAACTGATTGCAGTTAATTACCTTGAGCAAATGGTGACACACCAATTTAGCCAACAGTGGCAGGAAGACTCTTCAGCGCTTGAAAACCACCTTAAAGCGCTGCAAGAAAGGCCTTTAACAGCAGAAGTCTTACGAACACTGTTGCTTGCCCACCAGCGTTTGACGGAGGCTAACGAAGCACTTGAGTCAACATATTTAACGTCTCGCGAATGCTTACGGGATAATTTCCCAGCATGGCTCTCCCCTGTTGAACAAGTCTCCCTCCAATGGCTTACGGCAATTAATCGACTGATTAATGCTCATGAAATAACGCCACCTGAAGCGGTTCAAAACTACCAGAACACTTGGTTATCATTGAACAACCCTCAGGCTCCCTGGCAGCAACTCCAACGAGTAAAAGCAGAACACCAAGCGTTGCGAAATCAATTTACTAGCTGTGCTGATAATTAAAAATCACAAACCCTCTTAACCTTCTGGGCAACCTGTGCTATTGGTGAACTAAGTGGTAGGCAGCAAACGCTACCTACCGATGTCGTGACCACGCAGCACAAGGAGGGACATTATGGGCGCATCCCTGTCACCCCGCTCTGCCCAGGTCATCGACCTGGAAACCGTGCGTCAGCGTCAGCAGGCGCAGAAATGTTTAATCCGCTTAGCCCCAGAGCTAGATGGGTTAGAGATGGTCTACCAGCTCGCTGCGAGTCCCGACACGTATTACGGCCTGCCTGTTTTGGCCTGGGGGCTACAAGAGAACGGTAACGTTATTGGCCTTGTCCCGTGGATGGAGACACTCGCCGCTTGCCACGAACTCGACAGCCATGAAAATGGCCAGTTTATTGGCTATCGTGATCCAGAAACCGAAGAAATTTTCGCCCTTCCTCCTGATCACAAATACGACGAGCTAACGGCTTCGGCTAGTTACTTCGAGTATGAAGCTTCTGGAGAGGTTACGCTGATTCAGCAGCTTCCAGATACCCTAGGTACTCATGCTTTATGCATGAATCATCCCAATGCACCTTGGAATATGAAGCAAGTCTATGGATGGCGTCTCTATAGCGATGGAAGCGTCGAAGCAGTGCTTGCTGATGAACAGCGAGCCACGATGACCCCCATCCTCCTTGGAGACAAGTGCCTTTATGATGCTCACTCCCGCCATCGTACGGTTTACTTTTTTCAACGCCATATCGCTAGTCGCATAATAGATGAAGATCCTGCGACACTGGAAGCCCTGGCGATGATGGTTATTCCAAACAGCGAGGATGATCTTAAATAAGCACTTGCGAGGCTATCCATCCAAAGCCAGAACTTAAGCTTAAATTGATGACTAGCCTCGCATAGCTGCAGAAACTTACGCTAAGCGAAGAAAATACACGTAGTGGTCATCAGACTCATCTTGCAGCAATAACTGGTGTCCCAAAAATTGACAAAATTTTGGCACATCGCGAGTCGTTGTAGGGTCTGTCGCTATTACTTTCAACACCTGCCCAGGCGCCATATCACGCACCTTGTTATGCATTAGCATGATAGGTTCGGGGCAATATAAACCCGTTGTGTCTAACGATGCATCAAAGGCACATGGGTCATACGTATTATCAGTCATCTACAATCTCGTTTAGGAAACAGACAGCATGATCAAAGTAATCATTGAACGGCGTATTATGCCTGGCCTGGAAGAAGAGTATGAACTAGCTGCCCGCGAAGCTATGCGCGTTTCACTCGGTGTACGGGGGTTTGTCGGTGGTGAAACGCTTGTTGAACTCGGCCATACTGATCGCCGCCTTATGATTACCAAATGGCGCGACCTTCGCGCTTGGAAAGAGTGGCATTCAAGTGACGCACGTGCAACGGCCATGCAACGTATACTACCTCTATTAACAGAGGACGAAACAATCCGTGTATACGAGCCTGGCTGTTAACCTCCTTACGCTAGCCCTGCCTTTAAATTAGTGAGCAAGCCTTACATGAACCGTCACTTCTTCCCGATCATGGTAGAGGTGGCGACATGTAATCTTTGCTCGCACACCCGCCGTTTCCAAAGCTTCTTCCAGGGTACTAATACAGCGAGTAACTTCGTCCCAGCGTTTCTTCATGGGTAGCTTTAAATTAAAAATCGCCTCTCGACACCATTTTCGAGTCAACCACCGCTCCACCATTGCTAGCACGCGCACAGGCTTATCGACGATATCGCACACCAGCCAATCCATTCGCTGCGGCGGCTCCCAAGTAAATCCATCTTCTTTAAGATGATCTATCTGCCCAGTAGCCATTAGCTGCTTGTCCATTGGTCCATTATCGATCGCATAAACATACATGCCGCGCTGGACTAGCTGCCAAGTCCAACCACCTGGAGCGGCCCCTAAATCCGCTGCCTGCATATGATCTGCAAGCCGTGTATCCCACTCCTCTCGGGGAATAAACTCATGCCATGCCTCTTCTAGCTTCAGTGTTGAGCGGCTTGGTGCACGAGAAGGGAAACGCAGGCGACGAATACCATTAATCAGTTCACTTCGATTATCAGGAAAACTCATGCCAAGCTGAACACGATCACCATCCGTCCAGAAAATATGCAAGCGACGTGCACCGGCTTTCCCGCGCAGAGCACCCCTTTTTTTTAGCATACTTTGCAATGGTTTAGTCAGCGCTTTAATTAAGCCTGCCAATGCTTTGCCATCATTAGTATCTGGCGTTTCGTGCCAAATTTCTTCAAAGCTCCAACGACTTGCCTTCACCTGATCTAAAATGGCGGTGAGACGGTCATCTCGAGACAGTGTTAGAGCAGGCATAGCCGCTAAACTTTGACGAGCAAAAATGAGCCGCTTAAATGCAGCCTTCCGATGCAATTCATTAATTGGCTCTTCATCCAAGCGCGTTAAACTTGCCCAACCTTCGCCTTGCGCAGGTTCACAACTTACTTCTTGCTGCTTGGCATGGTACTGCATTTCAGCCAATGCGTCGCTTTCAAACCCTGGGCGGCAATAGACAAGCCACGACGTGGGTACTGTTTCACTCACCCTTTCACCTCGAAAGTAATTTCATGTCATAGGTGAACATCTATTCAGAATAAAATGCCCCCGTTAATCGCCGCATCATATCACTTTCTTTCAAATGCTTTCTAAGTAGTGAGAACAGCAGCGAGAATTTATCTACTTGATTAGCTTAAAACATTATTAGCAACCAACAAAAAACCCCAGCTTCTAATGAAGCTGGGGTTTTTCTTAATAAGTGCCTGACGATGATCCGGGCGGCGCTCCGCTACTCTACTCGTCTCATCCTGAGACTCGCCCTTCGGGCCCGCTAAAGCGGTTCCCGTTTGTTCCCGACAAACGGGGTCCAGGGGAGCCCCCTAAAAAGCAAAACCCCGACCAAATGGCCGGGGTTTCTCAATAAGTGCCTGACGATGACCTACTCTCGCATGGGGAGACCCCACACTACCATCGGCGCTAAGCGGTTTCACTTCTGAGTTCGGCAAGGGATCAGGTGGTTCACGCGTGCTATGGTCGTCAGGCGTAACTGGTCATGTATATCATGCTGAACGTGTAATCGATGTTTTGTGGCGTCTCTTTCGTCTCACGCCCTCCGTGTGTCACGTTGGGCTTGAGTCGCGTATCCGGTTTTCGTTATCACTGCGACCAGACCCCTTGGGTGTTATAGGGTCAAGCCTCACGGGCCATTAGTACACGTTAGCTCAACGCCTTGCAGCGCTTCCACACCGTGCCTATCAACCAGCTGGTCTCGCTGGGCCCTTCAGGAGGCTCTAGGCCTCAGGGATGTCTCATCTTGAAGGGGGCTTCCCGCTTAGATGCTTTCAGCGGTTATCCCGTCCGCACATAGCTACCCGGCAATGCCACTGGCGTGACAACCGGAACACCAGAGGTGCGTCCACTCCGGTCCTCTCGTACTAGGAGCAGCCCTTCTCAAACATCCAACGCCCACGGCAGATAGGGACCGAACTGTCTCACGACGTTCTAAACCCAGCTCGCGTACCACTTTAAATGGCGAACAGCCATACCCTTGGGACCGACTTCAGCCCCAGGATGTGATGAGCCGACATCGAGGTGCCAAACACCGCCGTCGATGTGAACTCTTGGGCGGTATCAGCCTGTTATCCCCGGAGTACCTTTTATCCGTTGAGCGATGGCCCTTCCATACAGAACCACCGGATCACTAGAACCTGCTTTCGCACCTGCTCGACGTGTCTGTCTCGCAGTCAAGCACCCTTATGCTCTTGCACTCACTGCACGATGTCCGACCGTGCTGAGGGTACCTTCGTGCTCCTCCGTTACTCTTTGGGAGGAGACCGCCCCAGTCAAACTACCCACCACACACTGTCCTCGATCCGGATAACGGACCTGAGTGAGAACGCCAATGATGCCAGGCTGGTATTTCAAGGTTGGCTCCCCTCGAACTAGCGTCCGAGATTCAAAGCCTCCCAGCTATCCTACACAGGCAACATCAGCGTCCAGTGTGAAGCTATAGTAAAGGTTCACGGGGTCTTTCCGTCTAGCCGCGGGTACACCGCATCTTCACGGCGATTTCAATTTCACTGAGTCTCGGGTGGAGACAGCGTGGCCATCATTACGCCATTCGTGCAGGTCGGAACTTACCCGACAAGGAATTTCGCTACCTTAGGACCGTTATAGTTACGGCCGCCGTTTACCGGGGCTTCAATCAAGAGCTTCGCCTTGCGGCTAACACCATCATTTAACCTTCCGGCACCGGGCAGGCGTCACACCCTATACGTCCGCTTGCGCGTTAGCAGAGTGCTGTGTTTTTACTAAACAGTTGCAGCCACCTGGTATCTTCGACCGGTTCGGGCTCTGAGAGCAAGTCTCGTCACCCTACGCCGGCGTGCCTTCTCCCGAAGTTACGGCACCATTTTGCCTAGTTCCTTCACCCGAGTTCTCTCAAGCGCCTTGGGATTCTCACCCTGACCACCTGTGTCGGTTTGGGGTACGGTCGCACATGATCTGAAGCTTAGAGGCTTTTCCTGGAAGCGTGGCATCAATGACTTCCTGACCGTGGTCAGTTCGTTTCGTGTCTCGGCCTTAGAGCATCCCGGATTTACCTAAGATGCAAGCCTACTCACTTTCACCAGGACAACCAACGCCTGGCTCACCTAGCCTTCTCCGTCCCCCATCGCAATCATGTCCGGTACAGGAATATTGACCTGTTTCCCATCGACTACGCCTTTCGGCCTCGCCTTAGGGGCCGACTCACTCTGCTCCGATTAGCGTCGAACAGAAACCCTTGGTCTTCCGGCGAGGGAGTTTTTCACTCCCTTTATCGTTACTCATGTCAGCATTCGCACTCGTGATACCTCCAGCGAACTTCTCAATTCACCTTCATCGGCTTACACGACGCTCCTCTACCGCTCACACCTAAGTGTGAACCCGTAGCTTCGGTACCTGGTTTAGCCCCGTTACATCTTCCGCGCAGGCCGACTCGACTAGTGAGCTATTACGCTTTCTTTAAAGGATGGCTGCTTCTAAGCCAACCTCCTAGCTGTCTGAGCCTTCCCACATCGTTTCCCACTTAACCAGGATTTCGGGACCTTAGCTGACGGTCTGGGTTGTTTCCCTTTTCACGACGGACGTTAGCACCCGCCGTGTGTCTCCCACGCTCGCACTCACCGGTATTCGGAGTTTGCCTCGGGTTGGTAAGTCGGGATGACCCCCTAGCCGAAACAGTGCTCTACCCCCGGCGGTGATACGTGAGGCGCTACCTAAATAGCTTTCGAGGAGAACCAGCTATCTCCGAGCTTGATTAGCCTTTCACTCCGATCCACAAGTCATCCAAATCTTTTTCAACAGATCCTGGTTCGGGCCTCCAGTTGATGTTACTCAACCTTCACCCTGCTCATGGATAGATCGCTCGGTTTCGGGTCTATATCCAGCGACTGTGTCGCCCAGTTAAGACTCGGTTTCCCTACGGCTCCCCTAAACGGTTAACCTCGCCACTGAATATAAGTCGCTGACCCATTATACAAAAGGTACGCAGTCACAGAACAAGTCTGCTCCTACTGCTTGTACGCACACGGTTTCAGGATCTATTTCACTCCCCTCTCCGGGGTTCTTTTCGCCTTTCCCTCACGGTACTGGTTCACTATCGGTCAGCCAGGAGTATTTAGCCTTGGAGGATGGTCCCCCCGTCTTCAGTCAAGGTTTCTCGTGCCCCGACCTACTCGATTTCACATGATCAGATTTTCGACTACGGGGCTATCACCCGCTACGGCTGAGCTTCCCAGCTCATTCGCCTAATCAGTCACATGCTTAAGGGCTGGTCCCCGTTCGCTCGCCGCTACTAGGGGAATCTCGGTTGATTTCTTTTCCTCAGGGTACTTAGATGTTTCAGTTCCCCTGGTTCGCCTCTTACGCCTATATATTCAGCGCAAGATACTCATCTTATGATGAGTGGGTTTCCCCATTCAGAAATGCCCGGGTCACAGGTTGTTTGCCACCTCGCCGAGCCTTATCGCAGGCTTCCACGTCTTTCATCGCCTCTGGCTGCCTAGGCATCCACCGTGTGCGCTTCATTGCTTGACCCTATAACCCGAAGGAGTCTGGTGTCTCGCAATGATAACGATTGCCGGATACGCTTGAGACGTATCACAAAACAATTACGTATAAACACTTCAAAGAAGCGTTTATGTCAGCATGATATACATTGTTAAAGAGCGACTGCTATGCGCAGTGATAAGCGGTTGCTTTTTTCACATTAAAAGGAAAAGAAAGGTCTTTAAAGACGATCTTAAAAAAGCTCTTTTCTCTTCTTTCAATAGGAAGAAAACGCTTATCACTGCGTATCAACAGCATTCTGATCAGGTAATTCATTGTGAGCGCTTACCGCGAGGATGATGCATCGTTTAAGGAGGTGATCCAGCCGCAGGTTCCCCTACGGCTACCTTGTTACGACTTCACCCCAGTCATGAACCACACCGTGGTGATCGCCCTCTTGCGTTAGGCTAACCACTTCTGGTGCAGTCCACTCCCATGGTGTGACGGGCGGTGTGTACAAGGCCCGGGAACGTATTCACCGTGACATTCTGATTCACGATTACTAGCGATTCCGACTTCACGGAGTCGAGTTGCAGACTCCGATCCGGACTGAGACCGGCTTTTCGGGATTAGCTGACTCTCGCGAGCTCGCAACCCTTTGTACCGGCCATTGTAGCACGTGTGTAGCCCTACTCGTAAGGGCCATGATGACTTGACGTCGTCCCCACCTTCCTCCGGTTTGTCACCGGCAGTCTCCTTAGAGTTCCCGGCATTACCCGCTGGCAAATAAGGACAAGGGTTGCGCTCGTTACGGGACTTAACCCAACATTTCACAACACGAGCTGACGACAGCCATGCAGCACCTGTCTCTGCGTTCCCGAAGGCACCAAGTGATCTCTCACAAGTTCGCAGGATGTCAAGAGTAGGTAAGGTTCTTCGCGTTGCATCGAATTAAACCACATGCTCCACCGCTTGTGCGGGCCCCCGTCAATTCATTTGAGTTTTAACCTTGCGGCCGTACTCCCCAGGCGGTCGACTTATCGCGTTAACTTCGCCACAAAGTGCGCTAGGCACCCAACGGCTGGTCGACATCGTTTACGGCGTGGACTACCAGGGTATCTAATCCTGTTTGCTACCCACGCTTTCGCACCTCAGTGTCAGTGTCAGTCCAGAAGGCCGCCTTCGCCACTGGTATTCCTCCCGATCTCTACGCATTTCACCGCTACACCGGGAATTCTACCTTCCTCTCCTGCACTCTAGCTTGACAGTTCCGGATGCCGTTCCCAGGTTGAGCCCGGGGCTTTCACAACCGGCTTATCAAGCCACCTACGCGCGCTTTACGCCCAGTAATTCCGATTAACGCTTGCACCCTCCGTATTACCGCGGCTGCTGGCACGGAGTTAGCCGGTGCTTCTTCTGCGAGTGATGTCTTTCCTAGTGGGTATTAACCACTAGGCGTTCTTCCTCGCTGAAAGTGCTTTACAACCCGAAGGCCTTCTTCACACACGCGGCATGGCTGGATCAGGGTTGCCCCCATTGTCCAATATTCCCCACTGCTGCCTCCCGTAGGAGTTCGGGCCGTGTCTCAGTCCCGATGTGGCTGATCATCCTCTCAGACCAGCTACGGATCGTTGCCTTGGTGAGCCATTACCTCACCAACTAGCTAATCCGACATAGGCTCATCCAATAGCGGGAGCCGGAGCCCCCTTTCTCCCGTAGGACGTATGCGGTATTAGCCTGGGTTTCCCCAGGTTATCCCCCACTACCGGGCAGATTCCTATGCATTACTCACCCGTCCGCCGCTCGTCAGCGGGTAGCAAGCTACCCCTGTTACCGCTCGACTTGCATGTGTTAGGCCTGCCGCCAGCGTTCAATCTGAGCCATGATCAAACTCTTCAGTTTAAAATCATTGTGATGCTTACATGTCACTCGAAAGTCACATAAGTGCATCAAACTTGGCTCAAGGTTCAAACGAATTCATTTCAATTTACATTGTCATGACCGCTTGCCTTGATATTTGGTGATTTATCACCCTCATCGGCAAGCGCCCACATGAATTACCTGATCAAATTGTTAAAGAGCTGTTTTCGCTGGATAAAACTGGCTAACCGTTGAACTGGTTTGCCTCAGCGAGGAAGGCGTATTCTACGCATTTCCTGGTGTTTGTCAATCACTGTTTTAAGTGAGTGAAGCGAGTGAGCGAAGAAGGCGAGATAACGATGCTTTCTGGCGTGGCTCGTTTCAAAAAGGGTTGGAAGACATCGAAGCATGCTGCTGAGTTCTTCTAACTCTCTGACAAACCGAAGGTTTTCACCTTCAATCACCGCTGGTAACGCTGTGCGTCCCCGGCAGCGGATGCGTACTTTACGGATTCGCTGCCGACTTGGCAAGGGGGTTTGTGAAATAATCTAAAAAAAAAGCGACAGGCGTTGTTCATAGAACAAGCCTGCCGCAAACCACCGATCAGTCCCCTGACCAGAGAGTGCTCAGTTACACCTACAGATGAATCTTTTTTGCAGAATAACGGTTCCTGCTTAGCTAGGTCTCGTACTTAAATTTCAAAAGCTTAAATTTCAAAAGCTTAAATTTCAAAACCTAAACCAAAGTCTTCACTCGACATCGCCATAAGACTTCCCGCACCCGCCTGAATCATCTGAGCATGCGCTTTAGTACGCGGCAGCAGACGTTGGTAATAAAAGCGTGCAGTGTTCAATTTAGCAGCATAAAACGCCTTATCATCACCTTCTAACGCCACAGACGACTGCTTCGCCGCGCGGGCAAAAAGGTACGCCAAGGTGACATAACCGGAGTACATCAGGTAATCGACGCTAGCCGCCCCTACTTCTTCACGATCCTGCATGGCTTTCATGCCTACGCCCATGGTCAGCTCGCCCCACTCAGCATTCAGCTTTGCTAGCGGCTCAACAAACTCTTTTAACGCAGGGTTATCGGCTTTCGTCTTGCAGAATTTATGGATTTCTTTGGTGAATACTTTTAGCGACTCACCCTGACTCATCAACACCTTTCGGCCAAGTAAGTCTAACGCCTGAATACCGGTAGTACCTTCATAAAGGCGGGTGATACGCGCATCACGCACCAGCTGTTCCATACCCCACTCTTTAATGAAGCCGTGCCCACCAAAAATCTGCACACCCTCATTGGTGCATTCAAAACCAACTTCAGTGAGAAACGCTTTCACGATAGGCGTTAATAAACCAAGCAAGGTTTCAGCCTGCTCTTTCTCATCACCGGGCTTACCGTGCTCAACGATATCGAGCATTTGAGCGGTATATAGCACTAACATCCGGCCACCCTCGGCAAACGCCTTTTGGGTTAGCAACATGCGGCGCACATCCGGATGAACAATAATAGGATCTGCCGCTTTCTCCGGCGCCTGAGGGCCGGAAAGCGCACGCATTTGCAAGCGGTCACGGGCGTAGCTCAGAGAATTTTGGAAACTGGCTTCAATTAAGCCTAAGCCTTGAATGCCCACCCCGAGACGTGCGGCGTTCATCATGGTAAACATGCACGCCAAGCCTTTATTAGGTGCCCCAACTAAATAGCCAGTCGCTCCGTCAAAGTTCATCACGCAGGTCGCATTACCGTGAATACCCATTTTGTGTTCGAGCGAGCCGCACGTAACGCCATTACGGTCGCCTGGGTTACCTTGGGCATCAGGCATAAACTTGGGCACAACAAATAGAGAAATACCTTTCGAGCCCTCAGGAGCGTCAGGCAGCTTTGCTAACACAAGATGAACGATATTCTCGGCCAGATCATGGTCACCAGCAGAGATAAAGATTTTGGTACCGGTAATGGTATAAGCGCCGCTTGCATCAGGCACTGCGCGGGTCTTAATTAATCCTAGGTCTGTACCGCAGTGCGGCTCGGTGAGACACATGGTGCCCGTCCAAACACCCTCTACCAGTTTGGTAAGGTAAGCTTCCTTTTGTTCGTCAGTCCCGTGGTGCCGAAGCGCATCGGCAGCACCATGGGAAAGCCCTGGATACATACCCCACGCTAAGTTAGTTGCGCAGATCATTTCAGACAGCATCATCGCCAATGAGGGCGGAAGACCTTGCCCGCCTTGCTCAGGGTCTGCTGCCAAGCTTGGCCAGCCACCTTCAACATATTGCTGATAGGCCTCTTTAAAACCTTGCGGCGCTTTCACTTCGCCACCTTCTAACAAGCACCCCTCTTCATCACCGCTTTGGTTGAGCGGAAGCAGCACCTCACGAGCAAAGCGCGCACCCTCTTCAAGAATCGCACTCACGACGTCTGGAGACGCATCATCGCCACACGGCAACGCTGCATAGTGGCTAGGATAATCAAACATTTCGTCCATAACGAAACGCATATCACGTAGAGGGGCTTGATAGCTGGGCATGTCACTTCTCCTGAACAGGGGGCTGAAAGCGGCTCACGTTTTTAATACGGTTTGAGTTTCAAAAAAACCGCTTTCAAACACATGTTTGAAAACTAGCGCGCACCCGCCTCATAGTCAAGCGGTCGTTTGAATATAACACCCAAAACCGCTACAACTTTGGTCGCCCTTACGGCAGAAAATTGATTTATAAACAAAAAAACCCTGCCAGCAAAGCACTGGCAGGTTATCAGACTCTACTTATTTTCCAGCCTAATTACTGCATTCGAATGCCACCATCCAGCCGAATCACTTCGCCGTTCAACATTGGGTTAGTGATAATCTGCTCAGCCAACTGGGCAAACTCATCAGGCTTACCCAACCGCTTGGGAAAAGGCACCGCGGCGGCCAAGGCTTGAGCCGCTTCATCAGGAATCTCACTCATCATGGGTGTTTCAAAAACGCCCGGAGCAATCGCCATAACGCGAATAGCATGGCGCGAAAGCTCCCTCGCCGCGGGCAAGCTCATTCCTACAACGCCGGCTTTCGAAGCACTGTAAGCACACTGCCCTACCTGCCCATCAAATGCCGCTATAGAAGCCGTATTAATGATCACGCCCCGCTCACCGCTTTCGCTGGGGGTATTTTTAGCCATGGCGGCGGCCGCCAAACGCATCACATTAAACGTGCCCACTAGATTGATATTGATCGTTTTTGCATAGCTTTCCAGATCTGCGGGATTGCCGTTACGATCAATCAGTTTGGCCACGCTCACTACGCCAGCACAATGAATAACACCTGAAAGGCCGCTTTCACCTCCCATCGAAACCGCTTCGTCAATCGCCTGCTGCATCTGCTCAGCAGAGGTAATGTCAGCGATACAGGCCGCTGCACATTTACCTAAGCGCTCAGCGTGTTCTGTCACGCTATTATTCATATCGCACAGCACAACGTTGCCACCAGCAGCTACTAGACGCTCTGCGGTTGCTGCGCCTAGCCCTGAAGCGGCCCCTGTAATCAAAAACGTACAATCCTTTACCTGCATTTCAACTTTCCTTTAATTATTTGTCGTTGCGTACTTGCTCAGTTGCTTGGGCACGAAGTTTGAAGCGTTGGATCTTACCGCTAGGCGTTTTTGGCAGCTCATCGACGAATTCGATAACCCGGGGAAACGCATGAGTAGAAAGGCGCTCACGCACTTGTTGGCGAATTTCATCAGCAAGCGCTTCGCTAGCCTCATACCCATCACGCAACACAATATAAGATTTAATAATTTCACCGCGGATCTCGTCCGGCTGACCAACCGCAGCAGACTCAGCAACTGCGGGGTGCGTCATCACGCTGTTTTCAACATCCGTGGGACCAACCCGATAGCCTGCAGTGGTAATAATGTCGTCATCGCGTCCGGCAAACTGAAACGAGCCGTCATCATTGCGGATAACCACGTCACCAGTCAGGTAGTAACCATTTACAAAGGGATCTTTTTCTTGCCAGGTATATCCCTGGAAGAAATGAGCGGGTGAGTTTTTAATGTCAACCGCAAGCACACCCGGCTCACCAGGAGGCAGCTCGTTATATTCTGCGTCCAAAATGGCCAAGCGGTAGCCAGGCATTGGCACCCCCATCGCTCCCACATGTTTAGGGTGGTCAAGGGAGTGATGGTTATTACAGGTCATGCCGGTTTCTGTTTGACCATAGTGATCCATGACCGGACAACCTAACGACTTCTCCACCCAGGTCACTACTTCTGTATTCAGTGGCTCGCCTGCCGAACTCGCCGCGCGAAGCTCTAAGGTTTGGTGGGCATCATCGAACAGCCCTGACGCTTTCATTAAACGATATGCCGTGGGCGCTGCGGCGAAGTTAGTAATATGGTGACGCTTCATGAACGCTAAGGCACCTTCTGCACTGAAACCCGCTTCACAGAAGTGCGTGGTAACACCGAGCAGCAGCGGTCCAGCGATCGCGTAATATAGCCCGTATGCCCAGCCTGGGTCAGCCATATTCCAAAAGCGGTCATCGTCACGAAGATCGACTGCTAGCTCCATATAGAGAGCAAACGCGGTCATACCAGAAAGCGGCACAGCCACTCCCTTTGGCTTGCCTACCGTGCCCGAAGTAAACATTTGAAGAAAAGGTTTTTCAGGGGCAAGACGAGGTGGCTTGTCGCTCATTGACGTATACGTCAATGCAGTCTGCCAATCATGATCATTAGGATGCTCGCCAGTGGCTCCACCTACTGCCAAAACAGGTGGGCACTGACTTAGCCCATCAAACTTAAAGCGATTAGCGTGATCGGTAATCACTAGCTTGGTGTCAGCGCGCCCCAGTCGATAATCCACCGCATCAGGACCGAAAGCAGTAAATAACGGCTGATAAACCGCACCAATTCGCCAAGTAGCGAGCCCAGCCACTAACAGCGCTGTTGAGCGCGGCAGCATGCAGGCAATACGGTCCCCTTCACCAAGCCCTTGGGCCTTAAACCAACCTGCAAGCTTGCCACTCAGTTCGTCCAACTCTGCATACGTCAGCGTATGGGTTTGCCCATTGATGTCTTCCTGCACGAGCGCAAGCACATCGCCTCGCCCTTGGCGCACATGACGACCGCAGCATGCTTCAAAGGCATTGAAACAACCATCCTGATGGTCATCCAACCGGGCAATCATGGTGTCAACCGTAAAGTCTTCCAGGAAGGTCGAATATGTGGGTAGTGACGCTGATGTTGCTGTCATGATGGCTCTCTTATGTTGTTAGTCGTGAGCAGTGGTACGCAAACAGACAGGCCAGGGTTCCGATCTTACGTTTTATTATTGTCCGTTTACGTTAACGGAAACCTTGCAGTTAAACTAACGCTAAAAGCATTTACGCGGGAGCGCAAGCAATCCTCGTCGTAAATGGATTAGACGTTGGTCGAGCGGGGGTATTAACGAACCATAATCATCGCAACAAGTTCATCGGCTAGATCATCGGGAGTACGCGGCCCACTTGGGTCGTACCAGCGAACTGTCCAATTCAACGCACCCAAAATAAACCGCGACACCAGAAAGCGGTCACCGTGAATAAGCTCCGCTGCCAGCGCATCGTCGATAACGTCTACCCACAGTGCTTCGTAGGCGTCCCGAAGGTGACTTAAATGGGCACTCGCATCAGGATCTAACCGTCGCCATTCAAATAGCGCGACCACATGGGCGTTACGATCAGCAAAAAGCGTCTCTAAGTGCGCCCGGGCCATAGCATGCAAACGCGCCTCAGGATCATCATCGCATTCTTGAAGTGCTGCTTTAGCAATACTGAGAGCATTCTGGGTGCCCTCCTCTATTACAGCAGCTAAGATTTCCTGCTTATCTTTGAAGTGATGGAACAAGCTGCCAGACTTGATACCCATTTCTTGCGCCAGCATACGCACCGTGGTGCGGTCAAAGCCTTCTTGGACGAATAGCTGAGCCGCTAAACGTGTCAATTCCTTGCGGCGAGGGGAAGCATTCATTACATTCATGTCATTTACACTAGCGCTTGCTTGGTTACTTAGGAGAAGACCACAGCCCCGCCAACGGGTCAACGCATCACTAAGCTCACAGCAAGATAATCACAATAAATCCGTCAGGAGACGCACAAATGAGTAATGCCACCGAGGTTGTATTTTTATCTGCCACCCGCACGCCAATGGGCGGCATGATGGGAAGTCTTTCCAGCATGACGGCTCCCGAACTTGCGGCCGTTGCAATCCGCGCTGCCATAGAGCGAGCAGGTATCGAAGCATCCGTTATTGAAGAAGGCATCATGGGGTGTGTACTGCCCGCCGGCGTGAAACAAGGGCCAGCCCGCCAGGCCATGCGTCAGGCTGGCATTCCCGATGCCAATGGTGCTACCACCATCAATAAGCTGTGTGGTTCTGGCATGAAAGCCACCATGCTAGCCCACGATTTAATCAAAGCAGGGACTGGCGAAATCCTGCTTGCAGGCGGTATGGAGTCAATGTCTAATGCCCCACACGTACTTACTAAAGCGCGTGGCGGCTACCGTTTAGGTCATGGCGAGCTGAAAGACCACATGTTCCTAGACGGCTTAGAAGATGCCGAAACCGGCAAATTGATGGGCGTTTTCGCTCAGGATGTTGCATCAGAGCGTGGCTACACGCGCGAGCGCTTGGACGACTTTGCCATTGCCTCTCTAGAGCGTGCCATGGACGCCACCAATAACGGCCACTTAGCGGCTGAAATGGCACCGGTAACAGTAACCACCCGCCAAGGTGAAACGCTGGTCGAACATGACGAACAGCCCTTCCAAGCCAAACTGGATAAAATTCGCCAGCTGCGCCCAGCGTTTGCCAAAGACGGGACTATTACGGCTGCCAACGCCAGCTCAATTTCCGACGGCGCATCAGCGCTTATTTTGGCCAGCCATGAAGCCGCTAAGCGTCATGGCGTGAAGCCTTTAGCCAAAATGCCCGGCCATCCCACCCACTCCCGCCATCCAAGCGAATTCACCATTGCGCCGGTAGGTGCGATTGAAAAGCTGATGAAAAAGCTTGGCTGGGGCGTTAACGACGTTGATCTCTTTGAGATTAACGAAGCATTCGCGGTCGTCACGTTAATGGCCATGGATGACTTAGGGCTACCTCACGATAAGGTGAATGTATTTGGCGGTGCTTGTGCCCAAGGGCATCCGATTGGCTCAACAGGTTCACGGGTGATTGCAACGCTTATCCATGCTTTACGCACCAAAGGCGGCAAACGTGGTATTGCCAGCTTGTGCATTGGTGGTGGCGAAGCCACCGCCGTGGCCGTTGAACTCATCGATTAATAAAATCAACTCCTCCCCGCCTTGGCATGCTGGTCATGCCAAGGCGCGCCCATCCTCCTTAGTGCCATAGGCTTCTGAAGTCGCTAATGTCTGCCAGTCCAACGACTTGAGTGTCTCTGCAGCATCGCTGACATCATCAAGATTACTGCTACGCTGATCCTCAGCCATGCGAAATTGGCCAGCATATTCACGCATTTGCAGAGCTTCTTGAGTTAGTCCTTCCGCACTTTGTGCCGCTTGATTGACCAGCCTCAACGTATCTTGGGTTGTCACATCAATTTGCGTGACCGCTCTATTCACTTCCTCAATACCACGCCGCTGCTCCTCAGACGCGCTGGCGATCCTCGCCATCAACTGCTCTACCTGAGTAGCCGACTGCATGATATCGCGCGTATGCTCACCCGCTTGCTGAGATAACTCACTCCCCTTTTCAACACTCTGACGAGATGCTTCAATACGTGACCGAATTTCATGTGCAGCATCAGCACTACGCGTTGCTAACGCTCGCACTTCGCTGGCTACCACCGCAAAGCCACGCCCGTGTTCACCAGCACGCGCCGCCTCAACAGAGGCGTTCAAAGCAAGAATATTCGTTTGGAAGGCAATGCTTTCAATCATTGAAATGATGCTTTGTATTTCTTCGGAGTGCTCGTTAATGGCCTGCATAGTCGCAATGAACTGGGCAATTACCTGATCGCCTTGCTGCGCTTTATGGGCAACACCCGTCGTTGCGTGACTCACATGCGCCGCACTTTCTGCATTCTGATTTACGGTTGCGGTTAACTGCTCAAGACTTGCCGCCATTTGTACAAGCGCTGACACTTGCGAGTCCGTTTGACCTGCCAATTGTTGGCTTTGAGCTGCCATTACCTGGCTATCGGTGTAAACCTGCTGACTGCTGTTATTAAGATGGTTAACCGTCGACGTCAGCGAATTTTGCATGTTCGCCAATTCACTAAACAACAGACCAATTTCATTAGCGGCATGGGCTTCAACAGGCGTTGATAAATCTCCCTTGGCAATGCGTTTAAAGTGCTGCGTTATTGCACGCAGAGGCTGCAATACATTGTTACGCACGCCCCATACCACTAACGCTATGACCAGCATTGCCACCACAACAACGCCAAGCACTCCCCAAAACAGGAGTGATGATACTTTTTGAAAGCGATCAAGCAGCCCAGCCCCCCGGGAGACCGAGTAACCGTAGAAAGCTTCGACAGTACTCACGAACTGCTGGCTACTCTCATCCACGCGGGACTCGCCAGAAAGGAAGCCTCGAACATCGCGCTCTTCCAGCATCATCATTTGCAAACTTAAATTATTATCAACCAGCGAGCGGAAATCATTCGCTAACTGATCCACGAGTTCAAGTCGCTCTTCCTCCGCAAAACTCGAGTGGAAATCGTTAACCCGGGCTGAAGCCGCACTCAATAAACTTCCTGCTTCTTCTAGCAAAGGTTCTGGACGATCAAAAGATGGGGTGCGAATTAGCTCTGCAGCCCGGTTCATTTGTATGCGGGCTCGCAGCAGCTGAGTATAGGCTCCGTTAAGCTCACGTACCTGATTCATATCTCGCTGCTGCAGCGACGTAAATGCCTCACGACCAAAGTGATTAGCAAACAACCCTAACCCACCAATCGCCAATATAAGACAGGTGAAGGTCACTAACACCAGAGCCCAGCTCGCTTTAACGCTTAAATTATTAATCATGCGCATAAAAGCTCTCAACCACGTGACTGGTCGTCAGCATGTAGGGCCAGCCACAACTGTAGACGCCGACGGATCTCTAATAGCGCTTGCTCATATGCATCTAACTTACTGATTAAGCGCGGATCACGAATATCCCAAAAAAGCACTTCTCGCGCGCGCCCTTGCCAGTCTCTGCAAACCTGTTGCGCCTTGTCGCATAGCACAATGACAAAATCAAAGTACTCGTCTTCAAACTCATCTAATGACTTACTACGCAATCCTTCAGTAGAAAGCCCTTGTTTGTGCAGCGCCTCTAACGTTAACGCATGAGGTTCATCTGGCTCGGAGCCTGCGCTAAAAGCATCAAAGCGATCACTTGCCATCTGGCGAAGCAGCGCTTCCCCCATCAGAGACCGTGCAGAATTGGCATTACAAAGAAACAGCACGCGGCGCTTTGGCATAAATAAACGACCTCTTGA
This sequence comes from Halomonas bluephagenesis, assembly GCF_054790765.1. NCBI lineage: Bacteria > Pseudomonadati > Pseudomonadota > Gammaproteobacteria > Oceanospirillales > Halomonadaceae > Halomonas > Halomonas bluephagenesis. The sequence goes on along the minus strand of NZ_CP133631.1, from coordinate 3,416,076 downwards.
TGAGTGTAATTTCAACAATCTACGTCCTCAAGATGACGTCTTTATTGCAGTCTGCTGGTTACCGGTAGAAATATACGAAAAAACATATATCATAAGTGACATTAATCTCTCCTTCGATGCAAAAGGGACACCGCCCATGGCATTGCTTAACGATTTACCTAACGTGGACAGCCGTCTGTTTAAAGCACCCAATCAAGAAACGCTGCTGCTTCCCCCTAGTGATCAGCCTGCGCCCAAAATTCTGCTGCTCTACGGCTCACTACGTGAACGTTCGTTCAGTCGTTTGGCAGTTGAAGAGGCCGCTCGGCTACTCAATGCAATGGGGGCTAGTACAAAAATTTTTGATCCCCGTGGCTTACCTCTGCCTGATGCGGAAGATGCGAGCCATCCTAAAGTGGATGAGCTGCGTGCACTGGCACAGTGGGCCGATGGCATGGTGTGGTGCTCACCTGAGCGCCATGGTGCGATGACCGGCATTATGAAAGCACAAATAGACTGGATTCCTCTTGCGCTAGGTGGTGTTCGTCCCACCCAAGGTAAAACCCTTGCCGTGATGCAAGTGTGCGGTGGCTCCCAGTCGTTTAACACGGTGAATCAGCTGCGCATTTTAGGCCGCTGGATGCGTATGGTGACGATTCCTAACCAGTCATCGGTGCCTAAGGCTTTTATGGAGTTCGATGACAACGGCCGCATGAAACCTTCACCCTTTTATGACCGCATTGTTGATGTCATGGAAGAGCTGGTGAAATTCACCCTGCTGGTTCGTGAGCGTAGCGATCTGCTAACCGACCGCTACTCTGAACGTAAAGAGAGTGCCGAAGAAGTCTCCAAACGCGTCAATCAACGCGCTATTTGATCAGGGAGTGGTTTTATGACGACCCAGAGCAACTCTTCACCCACCAGCGCCGACATGGGGCTGTTTGAACGCTACCTTTCCGTATGGGTAGCGATTGCCATTGTTGCCGGGATTGCACTTGGGCAGTTCGCCCCTGCCGTGCCAGAGGTGTTATCACGGTTTGAGTATGCCCAGGTCTCCATTCCGATTGCCGTATTAATCTGGGCGATGATTTTTCCCATGATGGCGCAGATTGACTTCAGTGCTATTGCAGGAGTGCCCCGCCAGCCAAAGGGACTGACTATTACCACCACAGTCAACTGGCTGATTAAACCCTTCACGATGTTCGCTTTGGCCTGGCTGTTTTTCATGGTGATTTTTCGGCCATTTATTCCTGAGGAACTGCCCAGCCAATATCTGGCCGGTGCCATACTACTAGGGGCAGCACCTTGCACCGCGATGGTATTTGTATGGAGCTACCTGACCCGAGGCGACGCGGCTTACACCCTTGTTCAAGTGGCTTTGAACGACTTGATCATGCTGTTTGCCTTCGCACCGCTTGTGGTGCTGTTACTAGGAATCTCAAATATCCAAGTGCCATGGGACACGGTTATTTTATCCGTGGTGCTGTACATCGTGATTCCACTTGCGGCTGGCTACATCACCCGTAAAACACTGATCGCCAAGCGCGGTGCCGAATGGTACGACAACGTGTTTATGAAGCGCGTCGGTCCCATCACGCCCATCGGGTTAATCGTTACCCTGGTACTACTATTTGCCTTCCAAGGCGACGTTATTCTGAATAATCCCCTGCATATCGTATTAATCGCCATTCCGCTGATTATTCAAACGTTTTTGATCTTCTTTATCGCCTATGGCTGGGCCAAAGCGTGGAGTGTGCCGCACAACATCGCTGCTCCTGGCGCAATGATCGGCGCCAGCAATTTTTTTGAACTGGCGGTCGCAGCTGCCATTGCACTGTTTGGCTTACAGTCAGGCGCCGCGCTAGCCACGGTAGTTGGTGTTTTAGTTGAAGTACCACTTATGCTCGCGCTAGTACGCATTGCCAACAAAACGCGTCAGCATTTTCCTGAAAACGCATAATAAAGAGATACTCGGATGGCACATTACTTAGTTTTTCTCGGTTCAACTCGAACCTCTACGCCGCCCGCCCCTGCTCGCTTAGGCGAGCGGGTATCCCAGGCGTGCAAACGCCTACTTAGCTCGCTACCCGATACAACGGCAGAGGTTATAGACCCGCTAACGTTAGTAGACCTTAACGGCCCTTTTAAACCGCACTTTGCCTACGCAAAAACAGCGGTTCCCGATGATCTTGAAACCCTTGCTGGCAAAATTGAACAAGCCGATGGCTACGTGATGGTCAGCCCCGAATATAACCACGCCATGAGCCCGGCGCTGAGCCATTTGCTGAATCATTTTGGCGCGTCACTGTTTGCGTTTAAGCCTAGCGCCATCGTGACTTACTCCATGGGGCAATGGGGAGGCGCACGCGCCGCCGTTAGCATGCGCGCATTTCTATCTGAGCTTGGCTGCCTGCCAGTGTCCGCCATGGTTCATATACCCAAAGCCCAGGAAGCGCTGAACGACGATGGGCAATTTGCCCAGGAGCAAGAACGCTGGGAAAGCTATTTTGGGCGCACGTTGGGCCAATTAACGTGGTGGGCAGAAGCGGCCAAGGCTCACAAAGCCGAGCAAGACCCCGCAACGCTATCACCTGCGTTTAATAAATCGCCTGCTCAGCGTAATACGCCTAAAACCGACCCTTCCACCTAAGGAAGAGAGATAACTCACCATGTCAGTAACGATCTACCACAACCCTAACTGCGGTACTTCGCGCAATACGCTGGCAATGATAAAAGCGTCAGGCGAAGACCCCGAGGTGATTCACTACTTAGCAACACCGCCCAGCCGAGAGAGCTTAGTGGCGCTACTAGCGATGATGAAGATATCACCGCGAGAACTGCTACGCCAAAAGGGCACGCCCTATGATGAGCTCAAATTGGATGATCCTTCGCTAGACGATGATCAACTTATTGACGCCATGATAGCGCACCCGATTCTGATCAATCGCCCTATCGTCATTACCCCCAAAGGCGCACGACTATGCCGTCCATCCGAACGGGTATTGGAACTGCTTGAGCAGCCCATTGCACTCTTTACCAAAGAGGATGGCGAAACCATCTACTTTCCAGCGAGCTAATACCGGAACCATGGTACGGGGTAAACAATGAGTCATGTCATTGATGTCGACAGCAACGCAGTGGACTTCATCACACAACAAGGCGGTGTCGTCACTGTTCGTCTTTCCACCCGCCACGGCTGCTGCGGAGGGCTGACCAATCTAGCGGTAGCCGAAGCGCGATATCCAGATGACGCCCACCACTATCAACATCATACTCAAGATAGTATTTCGATTTATATTACCCCTGAACTGGCTGCTCAGGGGCTGCGCATTGGCGTTGAAGGCTGGTGGAAACTGCGCCATCTTTATGTGGATGGCTCAACCTTGCAACCGGGGCACGCGAACAATCAATAGTACTAGCGTCGCTCCCAGCATTAGCAGTGCCGTCAACCACAGCGCACCGGCACCTTTTTGCTCAATTAGCAGGCCAAACAGCAACGGCGCGAGCGCTTGTGAAGCACGAGCTGGGGCAATAATAAGCCCTTGCCGCTGCCCGAACCCTTTAGGACCAAATAACGCCAGAGGCAATGTACCGGAAGCAATGGTCATCATGCCGTTGCCCGCGCCATGCAGTAACGCAAAACCGGCTGCAGGCATACCGGCTACCGTTAACAATGCTGCGCCTAACGGATGGAGCGTGGTTGCCACACGTGCCGCCACCAAAGGATGACAGTGCCTGAGTAGTATAAACTCACCCATGCGAGCCGCTACCTGGGCAGGCCCCACAAGTGCAGCTGCCGCAACCGCGACTGGAAGTGACGCACCACCCTCTTGTAATAGCCTGGGAAGATGCGCCGCCATCGCCGTCGATACAAACCACCCGGCAGCAAACACATAAGCTAATAGCAGCATGGTTAAGCGGGGGCGGCCAGGCATCGGCGCATTTTGATCAGCCTCACTAAAGGCGCCACTGCTGGCCGCTCTAGGCAGACGGAAATTCAAAGGAGCACCTATCAATAAATGCGCCAATGCCCAACTGGCACAGGCAACGCGCCAGCCCCATTCATTTTCTAGCCATGCGGTAAGCGGCCAACCAATTGTGCTGGCAAATCCAGCGACCAGCGTGACACCAGTAATCGATGCCCTGGCTTGACGCCCCAGCAACCGGCCTAAGGTGGCAAAAGCGGCATCGTATAGCCCCATCGCCATCCCAATACCCGTCACCAGCCAGGCGAGCATTAACGAGGGTATGCCCTGAGACATGGCCATCATGCCAAGTGCTAGCGCCATTACGCCATTCGAAGCCATCAACACGCCTCGCCCGCCCTGCCTGTCGATCCATCGACCAACGCTAGGCCCGAGCATCGCGGTAAGCAGCAGGGCTGCTGAGAACGCGCCAAAGACCCAGCTGATTGAAATGCCCAATTCACGCGCCATCGGCACTGCAAGAATGGCGGGCAGATAATAGCTAGAAGCCCAGGCGAGGGTTTGCGCACTGCCTAATGTGAGTGTTAAACCAAACCTGGGCGAGCGAATCATGTGGCTTGTCTAGGCAACGCCAGTGCCATCAATGAACTGGCTGCCACTAAGGCCGCCGATACCCAAAGACAGGCGCTCAGCCCGTAAGCCATATACAACCAGCCTGACAGCAGCGTTCCAACCAAACGCCCCATGGCGTTGGCCATATAGTAGAAGCCAACATCCATCGAGACGCCATCGGCACGGGCATAATGAACAATCAGGTAACTATGCCAGCTGGAATTAATCGCAAACAGCACACCAAACGCTAAAAGCCCGACCACCAGCCAACCTACCTGCGCCAGCGGTAGTAACGCCAACAAAATCGCTAGTACCGCTAAAGCGGCTGGCCACCCCGCGGTTAGCGCGCGGGCATCCCCTTTAATCAATCGGGTAAGTTTAGGTGCCTGGGTTTGTACCCCACCGTAGCCAATAATCCATGCTGCCAGTAATCCCCCCACTGTCCAATGAGTCCAGCCGTGCTGGTCATATAAAAACACCGGCAACGCCACGACAAACCAGACATCCCTAGAAGCAAACAGGCAAAAGCGCGCCGCTGAAAGCACGTTGATGGCACGAGACTTGGAGAAAATCTCCAAAAACTTAGGCTTTACTTTTTGGCGCCCTAAGTCTGCTTTTAAGCGCCATAAAGAGACCAGTAATACCGCGCTCAGCATCCCCGCCATAGCAATCACCGCGCCACGGAAACCAATCAGCGTTAGCAACACCCCACCGATAAAAAAGCCTAGACCTTTCAATGCATTTTTAGAGCCAGTCAGCATCGCTACCCAGCGGTAGAGAGAGCTATTGGCGTTGGCACTGTCTTTAGGCACCAGTACTTTGACCGCACTTTTAGCACTCATTTTATTTAAGTCTTTGGCGATGCCAGACAGCGCCTGCGCCGCCATCACCCAAACAACCGTGAGCATCCCTGCGGGCACCATCAGCATGGCAAGCGCAACAATTTGCAGCCCCAACCCCACATTCATCGTGCGGTTCAAGCCTAACCGCGCACCAAGCCAGCCACCTACCAAGTTGGTCACTACGCCAAACGCTTCATAGAACAGAAACAGCATGGCAATTTGCAGCGGCGAGTAACCTAGCTGATGGAAATACATCACCACCAGCATGCGCAGCGCGCCGTCGGTAATGGTAAACGCCCAGTAGTTGCCAGTGATCAGCATGTATTGACGCACCTCGAAAGGTAGCGCCTTTACGCGCGCGAACATCTTCAGCGAATCAGCCACGAGCCACCTGCTCACTAGCTATCTGCTCACCACCTACCATCAGAGCCAACTCAGCCGTGCGGTTAGCGTAGCCCCACTCGTTGTCATACCAGGCGTAAAGCTTAAGCTGGGTGCCGTTGACCACCATGGTAGAAAGCGCATCGATAATGGAGCTGCGCGGGTCGGTGCGGTAATCAATCGATACCAGCGGGCGCTCTTCATAACCCAAAATACCGGCAAGCTCTCCCTCCGCGGCCGCCTTCAGCGCCAGATTAACTTCTTCCGCCGTGACCGCGCGCTCAAGCTCAAACACCATATCGGTGAGCGATGCGTTGGCCAGCGGTACGCGAATGGCATGACCATTCAACTTGCCTTCCAATGCGGGAAAGATGGCAGTAATTGCTTTTGCAGAGCCTGTTGTTGTCGGAATCAAGCTCATACCGCAGGCACGGGCACGACGCAGGTCTTTATGCGGCGCATCCAGAATCGTTTGAGTGTTGGTAATGTCGTGTACCGTGGTCATCGAACCATGGCGAATACCAAAGGTTTCCTGAATCACTTTAACCACCGGTGCCAAACAGTTGGTCGTGCAGCTAGCGGCAGTCACGATTCGATGCTGAGCGGGGTTATAAAGATGATCATTAACCCCTACCACAACGTTCAGCACGCCCTCTTCTTTAATCGGTGCACTCACCACTACGCGCGCAACGCCTTGATCAAGGTACGCCTGGAGCTTGGCGGTTTCTTTCATTTTACCCGAGCACTCGATGACCACGTCACAGGCAGACCAGTCACTGTCGGCAATCGCTTTATTGGCGCTAAACGCAACCGTTTTACCATCTAAAACAATCGCATCATCGGAAGCGGCAACCCCTTTGCCAGGAGACCAGTGGCCGTGTACCGAATCAAATTCAAGCAGATGGGCAAACGTTGCTGCATCGCCGCCGGGGTCGTTAATACGCACAAGCTCTACTACCCCTGCTTCCACTTCAGCCCACAGGCTGCGCAGTGCCAGACGACCAATACGACCAAATCCGTTAATACCGATACGTAATCCCATGGGGTCTCCTTCTAGATAAACAGTACAAAAAACCTAGCCCTAATATACGGAAAAACATATATTAAAGGCTAAAAAAACTGCCTGCAGATTAGCTAAAAACTAGTCTGCAGGCAGTGCTTGGTTAACCGTAACGACCGGAGATATAGTCTTCGGTTTTTTTCTGTGCAGGGGTTGAGAACATCACTTTGGTATCGTTGTACTCGATGATTTCTCCTAAGTGGAAAAATGCCGTGTAGTCGGCTACTCGTGCGGCTTGCTGCATATTATGCGTCACGGTAACAATGGTGAACTGCTCTTTCAGTTTATCCATCAGATCTTCGATCGTTGCTGTAGAGATCGGATCCAATGCAGAGGTAGGTTCATCCATTAAAATAACGTCCGGCTGAACGGCTATCGCCCGGGCAATACACAGACGCTGCTGCTGGCCACCGGATAATGAGGTACCTGGCTCCTGAAGTTTATCTTTCACTTCGTTCCACAGGCCTGCATCACGCAGTGCTTTCTCAACAAGCTCGTCCTGATCTGCCTTGCGACTTACTAGGTCATGCATACGCGGTGCGTAGGCAATGTTTTCGTAGATCGACTTAGGAAAAGGGTTCGGCTTCTGAAAGACCATGCCAACGCGACGTCGCAGCGCCACTTCATCCATCTTAGAAGCATTGACGTCCTGCCCATCCATTTCGACCAGCCCCTCGGTGTGAACGCTAGGAATCAGGTCATTCATGCGGTTAAGGCAGCGCAAAAAGGTCGATTTACCGCACCCCGAAGGGCCAATCAGCGCGGTCACATTCTTCTGAAACAGATCAATATTCAGTCCTTTTAACGCTTGGGTTTTGCCGTACCACAGGTTCAAATCGCGAACGCGGATACTTAAATCATGGCAAGCCTTTTCATTACGCGTATAAGGCTGCCCCACGTCGGGCAGGTTCTGCTGGTTCATTACAGGTGCATGGCTGTTCATAGTAATGTCCTCTATGACGTGCTGGCCTACCAGCGACGCTCAAATTTCTTACGTAGTACAACGGCAAAGGCGTTGAGTGAGATAAGTATGGTGAGCAGCACTAAAATACCGCCGGCGGTTTTTTCCACAAACGCCTGCTCTGGCTCACCTGACCAGGTAAATATTTGAGCTGGCATTACCGTTGCAGCATTAGTAAATGAGGCCCCCACATCAGGGATAAATGCCACCATACCAACAATAATCAGAGGAGCTGTTTCACCCATCGCCTGTGCCAAACCGATGATGGAACCGGTCATGATGCCAGGCATCGCCAAGGGAAGAACATGGTCACGAACTACCTGCCAACGTGAACACCCTACCCCAAACGCCGCATGACGAATAGAATCCGGCACGCTGCGCAGCGCCGTACGCGTAGAAATAATAATCACCGGCAGTGTCATTAGCGCCAAGGTCATACCACCTGCGAGAGGCGAAGAACGTGGCACTCCAAAGAAGTTGATAAAAATCGCCAAGCCCAACAAACCGAATAAAATCGAAGGTATTGCGGCTAGGTTATTGATATTGATTTCAATCGCTTGGGTAAAGCGGTTATCTGGCGCAAATTCTTCTAAATAAATCGCGGTCATTACGCCGATGGGAAACGCAATCAACAGGGTGACGATCATCGTCATCACCGTGCCAACACCAGCCGATAAAATACCAGCATTCTCGGCAATTTTTGAATCACCAGAGCCGAAGAACGTTTTATTAAAGCGTAAATCGACTTGACCTGCTGCTACGCGTTCGTCAATTTCCGCCTTTTCTTGATCACTAAGGCGGTTTCGATGCCCTTTTAGGTATTGGTCCACTTCACTATTTGCCAACATCCAGCGCTGTTCTGACGTGCCGATCAACTCAGGGTTATTACGCAGTTGAAGCGGGATAACTCGCACCACAGTGCGGCTAATCAGCGGTATCAAATCTTCATCAAATGCTTGGCGGCCATCGCGGCTAGCTTCTTCTGAATAACGAATTTCCGTATTGATATACGCCTGCTGAAAAGCGGGCAACCCTTTACTCAACATATCAGCAAAGAACAGCACCAAAAACAGACCTGCTAAACCCAGCGCCCCCATGGATACCCACTTCAGGCGTGCCGACTTACGGTGACGCCGCTTAAGCTGCTGGCTGATCTCGTCAAAAGTATGGCTCATCGAATCAGTTCCTCGGCGTTACAGGTTATTTACGCGGTATTTTTCACGGAAGCGGCGAATCATTAAGACTGACACTAGGTTGAGCGTCAGTGTCACCGCGAACAGCACCAAGCCCAGGGCAAACGCTGAGAGCGTTTCGGCACTTTCAAATTCCTGATCACCAGTGAGAGCCGCCACAATGCGCACAGTCACCGTCGTCATGTCCTCTAATGGATTAGCTGTCAGATTCGGTCGCATACCCGCGGCCATCACCACAATCATCGTTTCGCCCAGCGCTCGTGACATACCAAGCAATGACGCGGAGATAATTCCTGGTAAGGCAGCAGGTATCACAACATCACGGATGGTTTCACCTTTGGTCATACCCAATGCGAGCGAACCTTGGCGCATACTGTCTGGTACAGAGTTAATGACGTCGTCAGAAAGTGATGAGATAAACGGGATAATCATAATTCCCATCACTACACCGGGTGCGACGGCATTGTTATAAGAGGCATCTAAACCAAAGAACCCCGCAATGTTTACTATAATTGGGGCAACGGTAATGGCAGCAAAGAAGCCATACACCACGGTTGGAATGCCCGCTAACACTTCAAGTACAGGCTTAGCGACAGTTCGAACCCTAGCAGGCGCATATTCCGACATATAAATAGCAGAGAGCAGTCCGACCGGCACTGCCACCAACATCGCAATAGCGGTGATCATAAAGGTGCCCGCAAATAGCGGCACTGAACCAAACTCTGCACCACTGCCGTCACCACGTCCTGCCGATGCTAAAAAGCTCGCACCTGGATTCCATGTTGTGCCGGTAATGAACTCCCAGAAGCTATGCATCTGAAAAAAGCGTAAAGCTTCTGAAATAATTGAGAACAGTATTCCGAAGGTTGTGAAAATCGAGATTAGAGCCGCGCCAGCTAGAATCCACCGGATAACGCGTTCAATGGCTTGGCGCGCGTGGAACTGAGGTTTTACCTGAGCAACACCTACGGCGAGACCGGCGGCGGCCACCACAAGACTAGCGGCAAACAAATACAACGGGGGAATATCAGCGCCTAGCAGTAATAAAAGCAAAGAGCCGACCGCACCCACTAACACTGCTGGTCCTGCCGTTGAGAGGACAGCAAACCATGCATACTGATCTGGCTGCGCATACATCGCAGTACCTGACGCGCGTACACGGGAAGCCTTTGCGCGGCCAATAAAGAAGGCCACTAGCCCAAGCAGCAAGAGCACAGTGCAAAAGAGTAGAAGTAGCTGGTTAGTTTGCATCGAATTTCTCTCGCATCACCTAATGAAATCGTGTTGGCGACCACTTTGGAGTAAAAACATGACAGCAATGTGACAAACGCCAAGTTAAAGCCAACTCAAACTAAAAGGCCGGTAGCTTGTGCTACCGGCCTCTTATATTAAGCGTTCTAACTTACTTCAGGTCTTCAACAGTTAACTGGGCACGATCAGCAACGCGCTGACGAGCTTGCTCACGCTCAGCTTCGGGCAGCGGGATTAGTCCGATGTCAACTAGATAGCCATCATTACCAATCATAAGCTCTTCCATAAACATGTTGGCATAGTCATACATTGGTGGCACTTCGTCAGCGTGCTGGTTCTTGAGGTAGAACCACAGTGAGCGAGCAACCGGGTATTCGCCAGAACTAATAGCTTCAACTTCTGGTTCAACGCTATTGATAGACGCGCCCTGGATAGTATCCGGGTTTTCAGTCAAGAAAGAGTATCCAAAGATACCGAACGCTTTAGTATCTTCAGACAAACGCTGAACGATCAAGTTATCGTTTTCGCCTGCATCGATATAAACGCCGTCTGAGCGGATTTCGGTATAACCTTCGTCACCGTAGGCACCCATCTCTTCAGAGACAACTTCCATTACCAGCTCTTCAAAAGCATCGCGGGTTCCAGAGGTCGTGGGCGGCCCATAGATAGAGATCTCACGATCCGGTAGAGAATCGTCGATTTCACTCCAGTTGGTGTAAGGGTTATCAACCAGCTCACCATCAACGGGGACCTGAGCGGCAACTGCTAGGAAAATATGTTCTAGGGTAAAGTCTGCTGCGTCGTTTTCAACTGATTGTCCAAGAACGATACCGTCAGAACCGATTTTAGCTTCGGTGATATCGGTAACGCCGTTCTCTTCACAGCGCTCAAATTCAGATGGCTTCATACGACGTGAAGCATTGGTGATATCGGGCGTGCCTTCACCTACACCATTACAGAACAAGCGCAAACCGCCACCCGAACCTGTCGACTCAATCACAGGTGTAGGGTTACCGGTAGTCGCACCGAACTCTTCAGTAACGTAGCTGGCAAACGGATAAACGGTACTGGAACCTACGATGCGGATCTGGTCACGAGCCTGGGCAACACCGGCAACGCTCATTACGGCAGCCGCTATCACGGTCGTTTTTAGAATACGGTTCATGCGAAATACTCCTGTCGATGTAAGGTTTTGGCCTTCGCAAGACGTACTTTGCACCGCTTCGATGACAACTTTGTGACACGACGTGACATCACAAAAATTTTTAATCCGAGGTACCGCATAACACTAGTACTAAATTAACAGCCCCAACGCAGCCAACGTACATAACCCAAGCGAGGCGCCTTGCAGTAACCGCCTATCCAACCGGTGGGCAACCGCGTCTGCCAGCCCATTACCGATCAACACGGCAGGTAGAAACGTCAATGCCAATTTAAAATGCCAAGCGGACACTTGGCCTGCGAACGCTAATGTGGTGAGCGTTAAAAGAGACGTCAAAATAAAGAAAGCGGCTAAATTGCCGCGCAGGCGATCCGGTGGAAAACCATGCATTAGCAAAACGATGGGAGGGCCACCGATGGCAGCCACCGTGCCGAAGATTCCTGACAGCACGCCTGCCAGGAACAGCGTCACACGGTTCACGGGGGGATGAAAACGAAACAGCGTTACTATCACAGCAAACAACACGATAGCGGCGATCAGTTTTTCGAGCACCACTAACGGAGCAGTTAACAATAACCAAATGCCCAGCGCATTCCCCGGCAAGCGTCCAATCAATGCAATGCCAATAGCATCCATGCGTATTTCTTGCCAGTAGTGGCGCACCATCAGCAACGAAACAGTGAATCCAAACAGTACGAGAACAACCGGCACCAAGCGCGGCTCTAGCATCAATAGTAGCGGCGCCCCTACCACCGCCAAACCGAAACCTGTCGCACGCTGTACGAAAGCACCCAGCATCAATACAGCTGAACAGGCTAGCCATACGCCAAGTGGCATGTTAACCCACGCCAGTAGGCTATTCATCTAAACCGATCATCCTAGCCTTTCGAGTTGGAACACATCATTAGCACGAGTCATCAGTACGAATCATCAATACCAACCATCAATACGAGTCACCGAACGCGGGCTTTCTTGTCAGCTTTCGGACGCCAATATTACCTAGTAGCGCGGCCCCTAGCATAGTGAGCACCATTGGCCACAGGTGCTCTACCTGGAACAAGCCCACCAGCACCCCAGCAATTGCCCCACAACTAAACTGGATGCCACCCAACAATGCAGTTGCCGTGGCACTGATATGTCCAAAATGATCCAATAACGCAGAAATGGCATTAGGCGTGATCAAACCAATCATGCCGGTAAACAGCATGATCAAGGGAACCACAACATATAGCGACGCCAGATTAAGCGCTGTCGCGATAACCAGCCCCAACGCTGCAATTAACTGAATCGTTAACCCCAATCGTAAATTCTGTTGTGGCGAGCGCTTACGCAGCAAATGAATATTGACGCGATTAGACAGCGCAATCACGAGCACATTGACGCCAAATACCATTGGGTAAACGCTAGGCGATAGCGAGAAGTAGTCTAGGTATAAAAATGGAGAGGCGGTTACAAAAGCAAACAGCCCAGCGAATGAAGCTGCGACAGCGCAAATGTAGCCCATCCCCTCTTTATGACGTAGCACACTGGCGTAATTGCGTATAACTTGGCGGGGCGAAGCTGCGGGTAAGTTAGTATCTCGTGTTTCGGGTAAACGCGTACCTAGCAGCCAAAGCAAAAACCCTGCGTAAGCGGCCAAAAATACAAATATCAGCCACCAACCCGCAATGTGCAGCAAGACACTACCCACGGCAGGTGCCACCAATGGCGCAAGCATCATGATCATAGCCATCGTTGACATGACTTTAGCGGCTTCACGTCCGCTGAAACAGTCGCGCACAATCGCCGCTGAGTTCACCACACAAGCGCCGCCGCCCAGTGCTTGAATAAATCGCCACACCAGCAAAGAGGTCAAACTATCGACGGTGGTGATCATTAAGCTCGCGAGCATAAACACCACCAAGCCACTGAGCAAAACAGGCTTACGCCCCACCCTGTCCGATAGCGGCCCAAAGCACAGCTGACCTATTGCGAACCCAAATAAAAACATACTGATAGAGAGTTCAGTATGGTGAATACTCGCGTTGATGTTTTCTGCCAGTATCCCCATGGCCGGTAAATAAGCATCAATTGCAAACGGCGCAAGCGCTGTATTGGCCGCCACCAACAGCGCCACCCGACGAGGATTAAGTTCCATAAACATCCTTGAAGTAGGCATTAGACAGCGGAGAATGCCGCTGAATTGATAGGCCGCTAATCATAATCGATTTCAATTCATTTGTCGGTCACTGTTCGTCGCGCAATGCCCTTGCTAAAGTAGCCAAATGACAACTGTCACAACGACAACTAGCTCAACGACAACTAGCTCAACGACAACAAGGAACGATGCATGGCCACTAGCCTACTAACTCAATTAAAAGAGATGACCACGGTTGTCGCTGACACCGGCGACCTTGAGGCTATCCGCCGCTTTCAACCGCAAGATGCCACAACCAACCCCTCGCTTATCTTGCAAGCTGCCCAGCAAGAAGACCGACGCGCACGACTTGCCAGCATTGCCAAAGAAAGCACCGACCTTGAAGACGCGGTAGATCGCGTGGCTGTCGATATTGGTAGCGAAATCAGTGAACTGGTACCTGGCTACGTTTCGACTGAAGTCAGTGCCCGACTATCGTTTGACCGTGATGCCACCATTGCCAAAGCGCACTCATTGATTGAGCGATACGCCCAGCATGGAGTAGGCCCAGAGCGTATTTTGATCAAAATGGCGTCGACATGGGAAGGTATCCAAGCCGCTCGCCAACTTGAACGCGATGGTATTCGCACTAACTTAACTCTGTTATTTGGCTTCGCCCAGGCGCAGGCCTGTGCAGATGCTGGCGCAACACTTATTTCACCGTTCGTAGGCCGTATTCTCGACTGGCATAAAGCCAAAGATCCTGACACGGATTTTAGTGGCGCCAATGATCCAGGCGTGCGGTCTGTTAAGCGCATTTACGACTACTACAAAGGCCATGGCTACCCCACCATCGTTATGGGCGCAAGCTTCAGAAACGTGGGTGAGATTCAGGCACTCGCCGGCTGTGATCGTTTGACGATATCCCCCGCACTACTAAACGAGTTAGACGAACTAAAAGGCGAGTTGCCGCAACAGCTCATTCCTCAGGCGGCTAGCAGCGCACCGAGTGAAGCGTTATCGCAGGCAGATTTCCGCTGGGCGATGAATGAAGATGAGATGGCGACGGACAAACTGGCAGAAGGTATTCGCAAGTTTATGGCCGACCAACGCAAGCTCGAAGAACTGCTCAGTAAGCTTCGCAGCGACTAATTCGATTGCTAACTACGCTGCCCTATTGACATAAAAATAACCGGCAACAAAATCAAAAAGGCCCTCTAGGATTTTTTCTTAGGGGGCCTTTTTTAGTTGATGCTTTGCTCTTTAAACTTACATGTTGATGAAGCGCATTAGTGAATCGTTGAGTTTTGCGCTTCGAGCATTTCCACCAGCGGTTGAAACTGCTCGCGGTTATGCTCGTTCATATGCATCAGAATTCGATGAGCCTCTAAAATACGTTCGCGCAGGCCCTCCTCGTCAGCAGGCTCAGCAGGCAACTCTTCTAGCGCCGTTGTTAGTTTCGACGCTTGCTGCAAAGGCGCTTCCATCAACGTAAAAAAGCGCGCAAACCCCATCACATCCAGCATTTTTCGTACATCTGGATTATCAGCAATGATAGTGGGTGGATGCTCTAAACGCCCTTTCACCGCCATAGCAACTTTGGCAAGAAAGCCCAACGCTGTCGAATCAACATTCGTTGCTTCGCGCAGGTCGATCATCACTGCCATTAGCCCAGGCGTTTCAGCAAGGCGCTGCGCTTGGGTATCAAGCGTGGCGCACAGCGTTAAGCGCACGTCACCACATAATTTTAAAACAAAAACACCGGAGTCGAACGCCGCTTTAATGCGGCCTTCTTCAATCAGCATGACCAAATCCGCTCACCATCATGATTGTCAGGTCGTCGGGTAAAGCATCGCGGTCTTGGTTCGCCTCATTATCCGCATCGCCTTCTATAAGGAGGGAGTTGGTGTTGGCTAGCCGGTCGCGCAACTGCTCAAGCGTGACACTTTCGCTTACTAATTGCTCAAGTTCCTTGAGCCGCGTGTCGAGCGTCTTACCCGGCAAGCATTCCAATACACCGTCTGAACACAGCCATAAATGAAAATCGGCCGGTAAAGTACAGCTGAGCGAAGGATACTCTACATCTGGAAAAAGACCTACTGGCATTCCTTCCCCTGCCAGACGCACTAGCTTACCACCAGACACTAGCAATGGCATAGGAAGCTGTGCACCGAGCGAATAGTGAAGTGTTCGCGCCTCGTGGTCAATAACACCAACAAACAAGGTCGCGTGTTTGCCAATATCAGTATCCTGCAATTCTCGGTTTAATGCCGCCAACCAGTTGGGTGCCAACCGTTCTGGCGATTGACCATCCCACTCATTAAGCCACCGGTTACACAGATACTTGAGCAACACGGTAACAAACGCAGATGACGCACCATGACCCGATACATCGGCAAAGTAGAACGCGCTATAGCGATCGTTATAGCGCTGATAGTCAAGGAAATCTCCTGACAAATATAGCGATGGGGCAAACCAGTAATCGTAGTACACACCGTTGATTATTTTGGGATGAACAGGCAGTAAACGTCGCTGAATATGCCCACCGCTCTGTTGATCCATCCTCAGCAAGGCCAAGTGCGTTTCAAGGCTTTCGTTTAATTCAGCCAGCCGCTCTCGGTCTCGATCTCGCTCCTGAGCCAATGTGTGCAGCTCAATGGCTTTGCGAATCATCCGGCGCAACAATTCTGCGTGGCGCAGCGGGTGGACAATATAGTCAACCAAACCAACGTCAACGGCTTTGATTAAGTCCGCGTCCTGACGAGAATCACTGACGACTAAGGTAGGCAAACGATGGGTTAGCTGCGACCACTGCTGGCGCGGCACTGCTCTTGCATGAGCCACGATAAGCGCGGTGTCAGCGGGCAAATTGTCAATATTTTCCGCTGCAAATACCCATAAGCCATCACACGTAATCGCTTCTGCTAGCGCGTCACGCTCTTGCCCCGGCTCATCGATCACCGCGATCAACTGCTTGGAATGATCCATATTAAGCCTCAATCGGCGAAATCGTCGTCACCAAAGTCGGTATCGTCGAATTCAAAATCGTCCATGGCAAATGGGTCATCCCCAAGCTCACCATCATTAATTTCAAACTGACGGCGTTGTAAGTAGGCATCACGAATAAAGCGGTAACGGTCGCCACTAATTAACGCTTCTTGATCAAGTAGCCCTGCGCGAATATGAATAATATCCAGTGCCGTCAAACCAGCCCTAAGTGTATGGTCATCCATATAAGTAATAGGATGGGCAGCAATATCAAAGGGTAACCCAGTGGTGTCTCTTAATGTTCCAGGACCGAGCAACGGTAATACCAAATAACGCGACTCATCCCCCCCCCACACCGCCAGTGTTTGACCAAAATCTTCCTTATCGGCATTGATTTCCATCAACGTAGCGTAATCTAACAGCCCGCCTATACCAACGGTCGAGTTGATTAAAAAGCGTGAAGTGGCAAGCCCCGCATTAGCGGGCTTGCCTTGGAGCAAACTGTTTAACGCGGTACGCACGTCGCTGAGGTTGGAGAAAAAATTACCTACCCCAGTTTGCACAGGATCGGGAGTAACCGTCTGATAACCTTTAGCTATTGGCTTTAACGTATAGCGGTCTAACACGTCATTAAACGCAAACACGCGGCGGTTAAACCCTTCCCAAGGATCTTCAGGATGGGCTTGTTCGCCAATATTTGCCCCTGAACTGGCACACCCACTCATGCTTAATACGGCTAGCAGCAAGACAGGCAATCCCTTGTAGCGCCAACTAAATGCGCTTTTGTGCTTTGCTAACAACCCAAGCATGGTAGTTCCTCTTTCAACATGTGTGGCGTGTAGCTCGTCGCATTTCACGCCTAAAGACAATGAACAGAAAGCACTGTTATTGACGACGTACAACAACACTACCGGCGCTGTAACCTGCGCCGAACGAACAAATCACACCAATATCGCCACTTTCTAACTGTTCACGATGCAGGTGAAAGGCAATAATCGATCCCGCTGAGCTGGTATTAGCATAGCGATCAAGAATAATTGGCGCTTGCGCTTCGCTGGGCTCAACACCTAGTACTTTCCGCGCGATCAGGTCATTCATATGCTGATTAGCCTGATGCAGCCACATGCGTTTCAAATCACTTCCAGAGAGTTCTAAAGAGGCCAAATGACTCGAAATCAGTTGAGCCACCATGGGGCATACTTCTCGGAAAACCCGTCGCCCTTCTTGTACAAATAACTTATCCAACGCCAGTGGGTCACTGTCGGTGACGCGATTCAAGAAGCCTGCGTTGTTACGAATCGCATTAGAGAACTTCGTCACTAGACGCGTCCCTAATATTTCATATTGCTCATCTGCCACAGCACAATCACTGCTTTCCAATACCATGGCTGTACAAGCATCGCCAAAAATAAAGTGGCTATCGCGATCTGTAAAGTTGAGATGCGCCGAGCAGATTTCCGGATTTACGATGAGTGCCCGCTTCACGCTACCGGATGCAATCGCATTGGCCGCTGTTTCAAGTGCAAACGTGGCTGAGCTACAGGCTACATTCATATCGAAACCGTAACCGCTGGTACCTAACGCTTGCTGAACTTCGACAGCCACTGCTGGATAGGCACGCTCTAGGTTTGAACACGCCACGATGACAAGCTCGATATCTGCGGCATCGACGTTGGCTGCCGCCAATGCTTGGCGCGCCGCCTGGGTAGCCATGCCACACTGAATAGACGGCTCGTCATTGCTACGCTGAGGCAGTTTAGGCCGCATGCGCGCTGGGTCAAGAATTCCCGAGGCATCCAGCACGTAACGACTTTTAATACCGGATGCTTTTTCAATAAACTCGCTACTGGAGTGTGACAACGGCTCTCGTTCACCACGTGCGATTGCATCAGCATACTGAGCATTTTGGCTGTCTACCCACGCGTTAAATGCTGTTACCAGCGACGCGTTATCAATGGCGTGTTCCGGCGTATAGAGTCCTGTACCGGTAATCACCACATGTGTCATGCCTTTCTCCTTTTAGCGGCTTACTGAGAGTCGCTGGCTGTCAATCGATGTTGTCATCTTGGTGCATTGGCTTAAAGCGCGAGCCTATTATCGTATTACGGCAAGCGTTAAACGCTAATAATCTCTTCCCAACGCTTTTCAAGGCGCTTCACAGATACAGGCATTTTTGTACCCAACTGCTGAGCAAACAGAGACACTCTGAGCTCCTGAATCCACCAACCAAATGCCACTAACTCTGGGTCTTCCGCGTCGCCTCTGCGTTCGCTTTTGCGGCGCGCGTCGAAACGCGTTTCTAATGCTTGGACATCGTGCATGAGCATTTGGTCGCGCCCTCTCTCTCGCGCTGCTTTTTCAAGCCTGATCAACGCAGCCTCTGTATAGCGAGGATACTCCGTTAACCACTCGCCTGCATCGCGAATGAAACCAGGGTAAACCAAGCGCTGCATCTGCGCGCTGACATCACTGTAAACAAGCGCCAACGCAAAGTTGAGCTTCCCTTTTAAAATCTTAGTCACTGCTAGATGCCCTTTCAGCGCCGCTTCAACATCGGACAACAGTGTTTGCGCATGCGCTAACAACTTTGCTTCAGATACTTGCAAGCGTTCTTTAAGGGCTTTCTCCGAGCGTGGTAGCGGATGCTGAGCCACTACCTGAGTAAACACCGCTAGCAGAAGATCATCAACCAACTCATTTTTGTTGCCTACCTTCGCAAACAACAGCGCGCATTTTTCCACGCCTGGCAAACGCTTAATAGCTTTCACCTGATCCGGCTGTTGTGAAATTGCCAAACGGGCCACGCCCATTTGGTGAGCCGCCGCCGCCTTTGCAGGATGGTCGAAAAGTGCCACTTTGAAGCGCGCGTCTTCTGCCACCAGTGCCGGGTAAGCCTCGACGCGGATACCCGCCTGGGTAGTCACCCGAGATTCCGGAAGCGGCTCACTGGGCAGACCTTCAAGCGCCGGGGCCTGATTAACCTGCTCTGCTAACGCCTGGGCTCCCCTACTGGCGGCTTCTTCAAAGCGCCTTTCCAGGGCTCGCAAGTCGCGCCCCTGGCCCAGCATTTTGCCAGCGTGATCCACAACCCGCACGTTCATGATTAAATGAGGCGCTAGCAGGTCTAGCCGCCAGTCGTCAGGGTGCACCCGAGTGCCCGTACGCCTTCGAATAAACTCAGCCAAGGCTTCGGTCAGCGGGCGTTGGTCAGGCACCAAGGTTTCCAGCGCCGCATCGACCCAATCAGGGATAGGCACCACCTGCCGACGAATGCTTTTCGGCAGTGATTTAAGTAGCGCAATGCACTTTTCGCGCAGCAAGCCTGGTACTAACCACTCAAGGGCATGCACAGGCAACTGAGGCAGCATAGCAGCAGGCACAGTCAGCGTAACGCCATCGTCTTCAGCATCAGGATCAAAGTGATAGCTAACCGGATAGGCAACCCCTGCCAACACTAGGTGGTCAGGATACTGCGCCTGAGTAACGTCGTTGGCATCCCTCGCTTTAAGCGCGTCGATATCGAATTTTAGTAGGCTGGGAAACTCACGCTCGACCTGCTTACGCCAATGTTCAAATCCTTTGCCATTAACAATATCGTGAGGAATTCGTTCGTCATAAAAAGCAAATAGTGTCTCTTCATCGACCAGAATATCACGCCGACGCGCACGATCTTCGAGTGCCTCGACTTCTTCAATCAGCGCTCGGTTATGGGCAAAAAACTCACCCTTAGTCTGAAATTCGCCTTCCACTAGCGCACGGCGAATAAACAGCTCCCGGGACTCTTGAGGCGCAATCGGACCGTAATGCACTCGGCGGCGGGCTACAATAGGCAGTCCAAACAGCGTTACTTGCTCAAAAGCGACCACCTGGGCACGCTTCATTTCCCAGTGAGGCTCGCTGTAGCTGCTTTTTATCAAATGCTGCGCTTGAGGCTCAATCCACTGGGGGTCAATTTTCGCCACTGTGCGGGCAAATAATTTCGTCGTTTCAATTAGCTCAAACGCCATTACCCACTTCGGCGTTTTTTTCGCCAGCCCTGAGCCTGGGTGAATCATAAACTTACGGTTACGCGCGCCCAGGTATTCACGGTTTTCCAGCAGTGTTCCAAGGTTTGAAAGCAGCCCAGATAACAATGCTTGGTGCAGCTTTCCAGATGTTTTGCGACGCGCTTGCTTGGCTTGCTCTTCGCTTTCATCTTCATCTCTGAGCGGCGGTGCAGGCACGTCGATGTCCATATCGCGCAGCAGCTGACGTAATTGACGGAACGTGTCATGCCATTCGCGCATGCGCAGATAGTTAATATAGTGCTCGCGACACCAGCGGCGCAGCTGATTGCCGGAGAGTGCCTCGCGGGCATTTTCAATGCCGTGCCACAAGTTTAACAACGCAACAAAATCAGAATCGGGATCATGCCAGCGCTGATGCGCTTGATCCGCCGCTTGGCGTTTGTCCGCAGGTCGATCTCTAGGGTCTTGTATCGCCAAGGCTGATACCACAATCAACACATCCCGCAGGCTGCCCCGTTCGGCACCTGCCAGTACCATGCGCGCTAGGCGTGGGTCGATAGGTAGCTTGGCTAGCTTACGGCCCAACGGGCTTAGGCGCTGCTGATCGTCCACCGCACCCAGTTCGAACAGCAAACGAAAGCCATCTTTTACGAACCGGCTGTCGGGTGGGTCAACAAAGGGAAATGCTTCTATACTGCCAAGCTTCAGCGCCAGCATGGAAAGAATGACCGACGCTAAATTTGTGCGCTGAATTTCTGGGTCGGTAAACGCTGGCCGCGACAGGAAGTCTTCTTCATCATAAAGACGAATGCATACGCCTTCCGCCACACGTCCACAGCGACCTTTACGCTGATTGGCGCTGGCCTGGCTAATCGGCTCAATCGGTAGCCGCTGGATTTTCGCACGATAGCTGTAGCGGCTGATGCGCACCAAGCCTGGGTCTATCACGTAGCGAATCCCCGGCACTGTGAGCGAGGTCTCAGCAACGTTAGTGGCCAACACAATTCGCCGCCCTCGATGGGAAGCGAAAACGCGATTTTGCTCTTCGTTGGAAAGTCGAGCATAGAGCGGCAATATTTCCGTGCCAGTTAAGTCAGCCCGTCGCAGGGTATCGGCTGCCTCACGAATTTCCCGCTCACCCGGTAAAAACACCAATACGTCTCGCGGGCCATGCAACCAGCCCTTTTCACGCTCGATGGTTTCGATTTCGCGCACTGCATGCAAAATACCTTCTTGCAAAGTACGGTCATCTTCATCCTCTTCGCTACGCGCCAGCGGGCGGTAATGAACATCGACAGGAAACGTGCGGCCAGACACTTCCACCACCGGCGCGGGCGTCTTAGCACTACCAAAGTGGGCAGCGAAGCGGTTCACATCGATGGTGGCTGAGGTAATAATGACTTTTAGATCAGGACGCTTTGGCAGCAAGCGCTTTAGATAGCCCAGCAAAAAATCAATATTAAGGCTGCGCTCATGAGCTTCATCGATAATTAGCGTGTCATAACGCAGCAGCAATGGGTCGTGCTGCGTTTCTGCCAGCAAAATACCGTCAGTCATCAGCTTTACGAGCGTATTCGGGGAGCTTTGATCATTAAAACGTACTTGATAACCCACCTGCTCACCCAGCGGTACGCTCATCTCTTCCGCTAGCCGCCCGGCAACGCTGCGCGCCGCCAATCGACGTGGCTGGGTATGCCCAATCATCCCTTTGCGCCCACGGCCAAGCTCTAGACAAATCTTGGGCAGCTGGGTGGTTTTACCCGACCCTGTCTCACCCGCCACGACCACTACCTGATGGTCGCGGATAGCCTTTAAAATATCCTCACGCCGCTCCACTACGGGCAACTCGGCAGGATAATCCAGCGCCACTTTCAGTGCTTCGCGGTTAGCAAGCAGCCGCTTAGCTTTTTCAAGGTCGCGTTGAACCTGCTGGACACCGTGGTCAATCGGCTTACTGTCTCGTTGGCGCCGCTTAAGGCCTGCCACGCGACGCGCTAACTGCTGTGCATCACGCAGCATGACGTGGCTTATCTCCTCATCTAATACGGTGAGTGGATAAGCGTTCTGGGCGTCAGCTTGGGAAGTTTGCGTGTCGGTGGTCACGTTAGGCTCGGGTTCCATCTCAGAATAAAATCGGCCCACTGCATGAGTGGGCCGACTATTGTAACGCCTTCGCTAACAGGACGCCTAACAGCCGCCTGATAGCGAGTTCATCAAGCGCTTAAGCGTTGCTTGTTTCCTGATCGCGGAGCTGCCGGCGTAGCACCTTGCCAACGTTGGTTTTGGGAAGCTCATCACGGAACTCTACGTACTTCGGAACCTTATAGCCGGTTAGCTCTTTTTTGCACCACTTGCGCAGCGTCTCAGCATCTAACTCGCTGTTTTTGGAAACAACGAATAGCTTGATCGCTTCACCAGCATCTTCATCCGGCACGCCAACAGCCGCCGACTCCAACACATCTGGATGCGCTGCCACCACATCTTCTATTTCATTTGGATAGACATTAAAGCCAGATACTAAAATCATATCTTTTTTTCGATCAACGATTTTGATGTAGCCATCGTCCTGCAATATGGCGATGTCACCCGTGTGGAACCAGCCATTTTCATCAATGGAATTGCGTGTTTCATCTTCCCGCTGCCAGTACCCCTTCATCACCTGAGGCCCTTGCACGCAAAGTTCACCAGGCTCCCCCATCGCAACATCATTACCGTCTGCATCTATCACTTTCACAGCGGTACCTGCCACCGGTTTACCAATGGTGCCAAGCTGTATAGCGTTAGTGGGGTTAAAGCTAACAATGGGTGATGTTTCCGTCAGCCCGTAGCCCTCTGCAATCGGGCAACCTGTCGTTTCTCCCCAACGTTTAGCAGCCGCTTTGGTTAGCGCCATACCGCCCGAAATAGTCAGCTTCAGCTTCGAAAAATCGAGTTGCTTAAAGTCATCTCGGTTACACAGCGCGTTAAACAGCGTATTCAGACCAATAAACCCGGTAAACGGCAAGCCTTTAAGCTCTTTGACAAAGCTAGGTAAGTCGCGAGGATTGGTAATCAGTAGCGAGTGGTTGCCTGTTTCCATTAGGAACAAACAGTTAACGGTAAACGTATAGATGTGATAGACCGGCAATGGCGCGACTACTAACTCTTCGCCATCAGTCAAATGCTCACCGATAGCGGCACGCGCCTGGAGCATATTGGCCACTAGGTTCTGGTGAGTCAGCATCGCGCCTTTAGGCATACCTGTGGTGCCACCCGTGTATTGCAGTCCAGCCACATCATCCATGGTGCGTTGCACCTCGGTATGATTTAACGACGCACCTTTTTTCAGTGCATCGCGGAAGCCAACAGCGTTTGGTAACGAGTAGGCAGGCACCATCTTTTTAACGTGCTTAACAACGGCGTTAATTAGCCAACGCTTTGGCACATCGTGTAGGTCAGCAAGCTGGGTAACCAAGACGTGTTGGATATCCGTTTTATCCAACACTTTCTCAAGTTTGTCAGCCATATTGGCCAAAATAACAATGGCTTTGGCATTGGAGTCCTTAAACTGGTGCGCCATCTCCCGCTCGGTGTATAGCGGGTTGGTATTGACGACGACTAAGCCAGCCCTTAGTGCACCAAACACCGCAACAGGAAACTGCAGCACGTTAGGCAACTGAATGGCGATTCGGTCACCGGGAACCAAGTCAGTTTCATGCTGCAACCAGGCTGCAAAATTGGCAGACAGACGATCAAGGTCGGCAAATGTTAGGGTTTTGCCCATGCAGCTAAATGCAGGTTTGCTGGCAAAACGTTTAACCGCTGAATGAAAGACATCCGTGACTGAGTTGTACTGATCCAAGCCTTCAAGCGCTGGGCCACGTAGTACGTGGGCATTGGCGTGTTCGCTCATGGGCAATCTCCGCTATCCGTGTCGATATTTGACCGACCTTGTTATTGTTGCGTGACTAAGTAGCAAGCCTAAAAGAGCCAACCATATACGACAGGCAGCACGCTGTAAAACGATCGATTGAAACTGGCGTTTCAACTTTAGCTTAAGGCATAGCCCTGCTACTGTCGCTCACGCTGTGTCGTCATCCTATTTGCTATGACCGTAACTCGCGTTGATTTCTCCCTCGCGCCATACCAATAATTCGCCTGGGACCATTCGCTGCCACGCTTCATTTTGGGTAAGTGGTTCGGTAGCAATCACAGAGACAATATCGTTAGGCGTTGTATGTTCAATAAAATTAACCGTCAACTCTGCGTCAGATAGCTCTGCCTCACCAAAGGGTGCGCGGCGAGTAATATGAGCCAGTTTGGTCGAGCAGTAGCTGTATAAGTAAACGCCATCAGATAACAGTAGGTTAAAAACGCCTAGTCCGCGCAACTCTTCGCATAGCCCGTGTAACCGCTCCCACAATAATTCAGGAGACGCGGGCGGTGTGGGAAAGCAACGACGCAGCTCGCCCATTAGCCAGCAAAAAGCGTGTTCACTGTCTGTATTACCGACCGGGGTATACACACCTAATGGCAGCTGTTGCCAATCGCTCAGCTGGCCATTGTGGGCGTAGCACCAGGGACGCCCCCACATTTCACGAGTAAACGGATGCGTATTTGCCAGCCGCACACCGCCTACATTCGCTTGGCGAATATGGCTAATCACTACGTTGGACTTAATAGGATAGTCACAGATTAGGCGGGCAATTGGGGAGTCAACCGAGGGATGGGGGTCACGAAATTCACGATAACCGCCCTCCTCGTAAAACGCGATGCCCCACCCATCGCGATGAGGCCCAGTTCCCCCACCGCGGTGTAAAAAGCCGGAAAAACTGAAACAAATATCGGTAGGTACATTGGCGCTCATGCCTAGTAACTCACACATCGGCTAGCTCCATCATCGCGCCTTGTACACGCATTAGTTAATCACTGGTTCTCGGCGGCGAGTTGGCTGAGGGTCTTCTTCCTCAGGCTGACGTTGAGAAACATCGTCAAAAGGTTGCGGCCGGCGCCACCACCACAGAGCAACGCCAACACACGCACCTAAGGCAACGCCTAAAATTAACCACAGCAAGCCGCCACGTAGTGCACTAGTGCTATGCTCTAGAAAAGCAACCGCAGATACCATGGCAGCCGGTGCCCACCCTGAATAGAACTCTCCTTCCTCTATCAACGGCAAACGATAGCCTGCAGGCATCCACATGGCCCCCGCCACGCACCAGCTAATTATCAAACGCGGTAGACGAGGCAAACATGCCAGCGCAAAGTAGACAGCGACCAGCACTATCAGCGAAAGAGCGTAATAACTTAACCACAGCAGTGACATTGAGTCTTCAAACAGCATAATAACCCTCATGTGGGTGGAGACACCCGACGTTGATTTCCCGTCATGGTACCTATCAATTTATGAAAGCACAGCCTGGTATGCACGAAGGCTCGCCTGTCGCACATTATTATCGCGCTAATTCTCCAGAATGGCACTGGCTAGAAGAGCGTGAAGCGCCTGATGTAAGGTTTTTTTTAGAAGCCGCTAACCAACAGCACGATGAATGGTTTGCCCCCTTACGACCACTTTCCGAAACACTTTATCAAGGCCACTTAGCGCGCCGTGAGCTGGCGGTGACCAGCCTTAAGACAGCGCTTGACCACTTTACGTTCTGGAGTAACACCGCCGCCGAAGATGATTACTCCTGCTGGTGGCGTCACCCTAACGGCCAGCCTGATGCTCACGAGTGCTTTCTAGACGTACGTGACCGCGCCGCCGATCAGCCGTTTTATGACATGGGCGACATGGCACTTTCCCCCAATGAACAATGGCTCGCCTGGACGGAAGACACCCAGGGCGACGAACGCTTCACACTGTGGTTAAAGGCGTTACCCGACGGAAAACCGCAGCAACTACTAAGCGATATTGGCGCTAGCGTATGCTGGGCGGAGGATGAAACAACCAACGGTGCAACGCTGCTATTTACACGCTTTGATGATACCCAGCGCCCTGACTCTATCTGGCGGATGTGGATACCGTTTTCAACGCCAGAGCGCCTTGCTGAACCAACCTTAGTAATGCGTGAGAACGATCCGGAGTTCTGGATTGGGATTGGCAAAACACGCTCGAAAGCGTGGCTTTTGATTGAAAGCGGTTCGAAAGATACAACAGAAATTCATGCCGTGCCCGCAGATCAGCCCCACGCTTCACCGATGTGCCTGCATGCCCGCCAGGCAGGTGTTGAAGCGAGCATTGATCATCGCCCTGGTATGTTTTATCGCTTACAAAATTTCGCAGGCCCGCATTTTCAGCTCGACTTCACAAGCGAGGCTCAACACAGTAACTCTGCTCCAGAGTGGCAGGCGCTGATAGCTCACCGTGAGGACACTACCTTAGAAGGGGTTGATGCGTTTGACTGGGGACTAATCATTGCCGAGCGAAGCCATCATGAAGCCCAGGTTATGTTACGCCGCTTAGTGCTAGATAAAGACCACAACCTCACATTCGATAAACATATCGAACTGCCTGAAACACCCTGCTCACAGTTGCTGGAAGATTCGCCGCACTTCGATGCCAATACGGTGCATCTACGCGAAGAGTCGTTCACCCGTCCTCCCAGTTGGTATGCGCTAAATCTTGATAGCGGTGAACGCACGTTGCTCAAGCAAGTGCCCGTTTACGGCCAACTGCTGCCTGACCAGCTAGTTAGCCAGCGCATATGGGCAACCAGCGCTGACGGCGAACGTGTGCCGGTATCCATCGTCATGCGCGCCGATCTGATAGGCCAACCACTACCCACGCTGCTATATGGCTACGGAGCCTACGGCGAAGCGCTTGACCCTTGGTTCTCGATTGCTCGGCTTGAGCTACTGGAACGCGGCGCAGCCTTTGCGGTCGCCCACGTACGGGGTGGCGGCGAACGCGGTGAGCCGTGGTATCTAAATGGCAAAATGACTCATAAAGAGAACAGCTTTAACGATTTCTTAGCCGCCCGCGAGGCGTTAGTAGACAAAGGGTTTAGCCAACCAGAACGGATTGTGGCTTATGGAGCCAGTGCAGGTGGCTTGTTGGTTGGCACCTGCATCAATCGCGAACCTGAGGCGTTTTGCGCAGCGGTATTAGATGTGCCATTTCTGGATGTGCTCCGCACCATGCAGAACCCAGAGTTACCACTTACCACCGCCGAATATAGCGAGTGGGGCAATCCTGAAGACCCAGACGTCGCCGAGCGTATCGGTGGCTACTCACCTATCGACAACATAGGTTCCCAGCGCTATCCAGCGCTATGGATAGAGGGCAGCTGGTTTGATACTCGCGTCAGTTACTGGGAACCTGCCAAGTTCTATGCTCGCGTTACCCAGGCACAGCAGGGCAATGCTCCTGTGCTGCTTCATACCGACATGAGTAGCGGACACGGCGGTGCCTCAGGTAGGTTCAAAGCCTGGCGAGACACTGCTCGCCAAGACGCGTTTATCCTGTGGGCATTGGGATTAGCCCCCTTGGACGCGACAGACTAACCTCAATAGCGCTACTTCAAGAAACAGCAGAAGGCTCCTAGATAACAAAAAAGCAGCGTCCAGACGCTGCTTTTTTGTATAAAAATCACTTTATGGAAATGCTTTCCATAAAGTGATTTTTACGCCATACTAACCATAAGTTTTATAGACAAACGTCTAACCCGCAAACCTAGGAGCAAACCATGAGCTATCAGGAACAGTTTCCAACGATTTGGGATACGCCGCTAAAAGCAACAGCGGCACCCCATCAATCGACCACGCGTGAAACTAAAGCAAAGCCCCAACCCTCTCAGCTTAAAGAAGCGTTTTTAACCATTTGGGATAGCACAAAAAGCAAAACCGCCAGCTAACGTTATTACCATTAGCCAGCGGTTATTAAGCGCGCCAGGGAGGGCTACTGTCAGATTTAGGACATCGGTAATACAGCAATAATATGCTCTTCCAGTAAGCGTTCAGGCACATCGTCCTGAGAAACCGCAAAATTTCTCACGCTTACGCCCTTCCGGTGAACGCGCTCAGCATCGTTACTCAGCAGCGGATGCCACCCTGCTAGCTTGCGTCCTTCGGCAACACGCCGATAGCCACATGTGTGTGGCAGCCAAGTAAACTCTTTGACTAACTCAGGCGTTAGTTGGGTACAGTCAGGTACGCTATCAAAGCGATTTTCATAGTCACTGCACTGGCAACTGTGGATATCAAGCAACCGGCAGGCAACGTTAAGAACCGCCAATTCTTGCGTTTCATCGTCGTGGAGCTTCAACAAGCAACATTGGCCGCAGCCGTCGCATAGCGCCTCCCACTCTTGAAGTGTTAGTTCCTCCAGTGAGTATTTTTCCCAAAAGCGCTCACGCATGGCGGTTACCATCATTGATTCCCTCTACTTGCAACAT
This sequence comes from Halomonas bluephagenesis, assembly GCF_054790765.1. Classification (NCBI taxonomy): domain Bacteria; kingdom Pseudomonadati; phylum Pseudomonadota; class Gammaproteobacteria; order Oceanospirillales; family Halomonadaceae; genus Halomonas; species Halomonas bluephagenesis. The sequence continues at coordinate 3,387,226 of NZ_CP133631.1, read as the reverse complement.
TTCGGGCTAACGCCCACCACCCACAGTACCACCGCTGCTAGTTAGCGTGTCACGACACTCCTGCCATAGCACGGTGAAGTCGGCTGCTAAGCATGGATAGTCTTCGTAAAGCCAAGGCACTAACTCTGCCAAGCGATTAGGCCCTGATAGCCGCTGACCAACGCCAGCTACTGCACGACAGGTAAAGTCAAAGTCAGCGTAACGGTGCAACCAGTCATGCTTAACCATCAGCGGCATCATCGTAGACAGCCGCTGCGGCGCAGGCCAAGCCTGTAACAACTGGTAGCAGCGTTCGATTAACTGGTGCTGCTGCTCTCCCGCCTGTTGACGAGCAAGAAAATGATCCCACACAATATCTAACGCGATACCGACATAACGCCGTTGGGCGCTTGGCGCGCGCCGCTTTGCCTCTAAAACGTTAGGGTGCCGATCAATCCAGGCGTCCACACGGCGATGATGACGTATGCCACTAGCAACATCTGGCGACCAAGCCGTTAAGTCTTGCCCCTTCACACCGTCAGCAATCAGATTTCCATAGAGAAACTCATCACTGCCAGGATGGGCAAGCCAAGCATGGGCAAGAAAATTCATCGCAAAGCGTTCATGGCAAAACGTTCATTCGCGGTTAGCCGCCTGCGCACGATGAACATCCAGCAAATAGGCTTCTTTCGCAGGCGGCATTTGCAGGTAAAAGCCTTGCTCTTGGATGGCAGCCATCACATCCGTTGCATTCACCCGAGCCAGCTTTTTATCGGCGGTCAATATCATTGTCAGCACCGGCACTGGTTTACCGAAAGTGTCCATCAATGCGTCGGGCACGGATGACAACCCTTTCTGCTTATCTATGTAGAGATACATCTCGTCTTTGCGTGAGCTTTTTAAAATCTCACAAAGCAGTTTCTCGCTCATTACGATAACTCCTCAAGCGCCTGATGAATTTCTTGAGCTAAGTAAGTATGGCGCCAACCGCCAGGAGTGGTTAATGGCTGGTTAGCGAGCCGCTGCATCACAAGCGCCTCAATATCTCGACGCCGTAGTAACATCTCGGGCGCTATTTGCAGCTCAGCCGCCTTCTCAGTCACTACTTTTTTCAGTGCTTTAAAACGCCGCTTAAACGCTGGGTGCATCGGGTCTGGCCAGCGCTCAGGCAGATCATCTTCGGGGCAATGCTGAGCCTGCTTCACCAGCGCCAGCAACGTGTCGCCTTCTTTTTTAACCAGCGGCGGCTTGACCCCTTCAATCTCTGCTAGCTCATAACGATTTTTAGGCATTTTTTCTGCCACCGCGAACAGTAACTTATCGCTGACCAACCAATTACGCGGCAAATCCCGGTGGCGGGTTTCGCCTTCACGCCAAATAGTCATTAAACGGTAGGCTTCAAGTTGACGGGGGTTAAGGCGCCACAACTGCCGCTGGCGTGTATACCATTGGCCGTCGCTCTCGACACTGCGGCCTGCCTGCTCGATAAGGCTGGGGCACTCATCGTTAAGCCATTCACGCCGCCCCAGTTGCTCAAGCTTTTCCGCTTGAAAACCCCAAACTTTCAGCAAATAGATAACATCTAACGCCGCATATTCACATTGGGAGAGCGTTAAGGGGCGCTCTAACCAGTTGGAGCGCGTCTCCTCTTTAGGCAGCGTTTCCCCCATCCAGTGCTCTACCAGTTTTTGATAGCCCATGCCCGGTGTTTCACCCAAGAAAGCCTGCGCCACTTGTGTATCTATAAGCGGCGTTGGCAATACGCCGGCCCAATGCTGGAAAACCTCGAGGTCTTCGCTGCAGGCATGAAGTAGTTTGATGGCACTATTTTGCAACAAATCACGAAAAGAAGCAGTGCAAGGTGTGCTCAACGGATCAACTAAATACGCCATGTCACCGGTCGTGAACTGAATAAGCGCAGGTACTGGAAAAAACGTGTTTTCACGGAAAAATTCAGTGTCTAGGGCAATCACACGGGCACCGGCGACTTGCTCGCAAGCAGCATCTAAGGCGTCGGCACTATCAATCCATTGATACATCGAGGGGGCTAAAGAGGACAAAGCAAACTTCCGGGTTGGCACAATCGCAAAAGCGCTTGCGTTTTTATAAGAGTCAATCGCTGGCGAAAGGCTGGCGACCATTAAAGGCGCGACTTAGCGTACCACCGTCTACATACTCAAGCTCTCCTCCCATGGGCACACCATAGGCGAGTCGAGAAAAAGAGACACCGTAGTGAGCAAGTTGGGCGGCAATGAAGTGCGCAGTCGCTTCGCCTTCCACGGTGGGATTAGTGGCAAGCACCACTTCACGTATATTGCCTTCCGCAATGCGGCTTTCCAGAAGATCCAGGCCAATAGCATCGGGGCCAATGCCATCCAGCGGAGAAAGATGACCATGCAATACAAAATAACGCCCCTGAAAGCCACCGGCCTCTTCAATAGCAAGCTGATCAGCAGGCGACTCAACAACACACAGGAGCGAATCATCACGGCGAGTACTTTCGCACAACGCGCAAACATCCGCTTCGGTCAACGTACGGCAGCGCTGGCAATAACCGACTTCTTCGATGGCCTGCTGAATCACCGCTGCCAACCGCTGCCCGCCTGGGCGCTCACGTTCCAACAAATGCATGGCCATGCGTTGGGCCGTTTTTGGCCCAACGCCTGGCAGCACGCGGAAGGCGTCCATTAGTTGCTCAACAAGCGGGGAAAAGCGCATGGATTAGAACGGCATCTTAAAGCCGGGCGGCAAGTTTAAGCCTGCCGTCGCTTCTTCCATCTTCGCTTTAGAGTTTGCTTCCACTTTGCGAACAGCGTCATTCACGGCAGCAGCGAGCAGATCTTCCAAAAGCTCTTTGTCTTCTTCGAGAACACTGGGGTCAATGGTGACATTGGTGACATCATGGCGACCATTCATGGTGATTTTCACCATACCGGCACCCGCTTCGCCATGTACTTCCGCTTTCGCAGCTTCTTCTTGAACCTGCTGCATCTTCTCCTGCATTTCTTGGGCTTGCTTCATTATGTTGCCCATTCCACCTTTAAACATGCGGTTATCTCCTGAAGGATCAAAAATATAAGCATCGCGAGTCAATCATCAACGACTAAGAACGTTTGTCAGACGTGGGTTTAACGGTTGACTCAATGAGAGTAGCCCCAAATGCCTGCTGCAGCTTCTGTATATTGGGGTCGCGGTGTAATAGATCAACAGCCAACGAGTGACGCTCTTGCTGCTGACGCTCTTCCTGCTGGCGAGGCGTTTCAATATCAGACGCTAAGTCAGCTACCGTAAACTCAATACGCCGAGGCAGCCCATAACTACTTAGCGCACGCTCAATACGGCCATTGTGAACATCGGCCTGCATAGCGGATTGGCCAGGGTCAAGACGCAGCACCACCGTGTGGCCATCATCACTTTCAAGCTGACAGTGCGCTGCCAAATTGCGGGTAAGGCCGCCTAACCCAAGGGCACTGAAGCATGCCAGCCACCCAGCATGATCCAGACGATCGCCAGAAGCACCCTGGCGGCTGGCAACATTAACAGGCACATCAGCGGAAACTGGCTCTGGCTCTGGCTCTGGCTCTGGCTCTGGCTCTGGCTCTGGCTCTGGCTCTGGCTCTGGCTCTGGCTCTGGCTCTGGCTCTGGCTCTGGCTCTGGCTCTGGCTCTGGCTCTGGCTCTGGCGAGAGCATAGCCGCACTCTCCACCTCATCAAGCGACCACGGCGGTGCTTGCTGTTCTAATGAGGCATCTAGCGCGCTGGATGCCTCATTCGTGACTGGCTCAACACTCGCCTGCACTGCGGCTGAGTCAGGCGCTTCTACCTGATTGCTCGGCAGTGCAGGCTCAGGCTTTTTTGTCGTTGGCTCATGAGCAGAGGCTGATTCAGACACGCTGCTATTATCAGATGCAGATACCTGAGAAATTGATTCATGAGAGACAGGTTCATGAGAGACAGGTTCATGAGAGTTAGGCTCATGAGGCACCGCTTCTTGAGATGCAGCGTTACTGGGAGATTCGCGGCGCAGTGGAAGCGGTGTGGCAGGAGGCTTTGGCACTCCCTGGGGGCGAAACGCCAGCATACGCAGCAACGTCATTTCCAGCGCACTGCGCAGATCAGGAGCGTGCACCATATCACCACGCCCCTGGATACCAATCTGATAATAAAGCTGAATATCCTCAGCAGTAAAACGGCTCGCTAACTGTTGAATAAGCGCTCGATCACCGTGGCTGTTATCCACAGCATCAGGCACCATCTGCGCCACCGCCAAGCGATGCAAAACCGCGCTTAACTCGTCCAGTACTGCTGCAAAATCAGGCCCCTGCTCCGATAGCTGGGCAACCTCGGCTAGCAGCCGTTGAACGTCCACATCAGCCAATGCTTCTACCAGCGCCAACACGTGGCGATGGTCCAAGGTACCGAGCATGGCAGCGACATCTGCATGGCGAATCGCACCTTGGCCAAAGGCAATGGCTTGATCGGTCAGGCTCATCGCATCACGCATAGAACCTTCCGCGGCCTTACCTAACAGCCACAAAGCGCTCTCATCATACGCAACACCTTCCTCACCCAGTACATAGGTTAGGTGCTCTACCACCCGCTCAGGGGGCATATGCTTAAGCGTGAATTGCAGACAGCGGGATAGTACGGTGGCAGGCAATTTCTGCGGATCTGTGGTGGCCAACAGAAATTTCACGTGGGGCGGCGGCTCTTCCAACGTTTTAAGCAGCGCATTAAAACTACTGGTCGACAACATGTGCACCTCGTCAATCAGGTACACCTTATAGCGCCCTTGCGTAGGCGCGTACTGCACGTTATCGAGCAGCTCACGGGTATCTTCAACCTTGGTACGCGAAGCGGCATCAACCTCGATCAAGTCAACGAAACGCCCTTCGTCAATCGCGCGACAGCTGTCGCACTGACCGCAAGGCGTCGAGGTGATACCTTCATCACCACGGCCATTTGCGGTGCAGTTAAGGCATTTGGCAAGGATACGCGCAAGCGTGGTCTTGCCCACGCCTCGGGTACCCGTAAATAGGTAGGCATGGTGTAAACGGCCTTGGTCGAGGGCATTGACCAAGGCGCGCTGAACATGGGCCTGGCCCACGAGCTCGTGGAATGTACGCGGCCGCCATTTGCGGGCCAGAACCTGATAGCTCATTGAGCACTACTTCCTTTGGCGGGCTAACTGTCGATGCGAAAAGACACCATTCTAGCGGCTGCGCTGCAGCCCGCCAACCGCTTGGCCCAAGACCAGCAGCCCACTAGACCAAGCGGTATAGGGCATTAAACGTTATGCGTTATCGCCACTCTCAGCAGCTCCGGCACGTTGGGCAGCTTCTTTAATCAGCTTCTCAAGTTCACCGCTCTGATGCATCTCGATCACGATGTCGCAGCCACCCACCAGTTCGCCTTCCACCCAAAGCTGCGGAAAGGTGGGCCAGTTAGCAATTTTCGGCAGTTCAGCGCGGATATCTGGATTATCCAGCACGTTAACAAAGGCAAAACGCTCACCGCAGCCCATCAGCGCCTGCACCGTTTGTGCAGAAAAACCACACTGCGGCAACTGAGGTGTACCTTTCATGTAGATAAGAATGGGGTTTTCACTAATTTGGCGCTGAATATTTTCGGCAGTCGTGCTCATGATGTGCTCCTAAAACAAGTGATGTTATCTAGCCAGTTTACGCAATTCGTTAACTCGCTTTAACCCTTCAGCCGAAGATTACCTTTTGTTGCTGTGCAAGCTAATACTTGAGCAAACTACTCGGCCTTATCGTGTGGGACGTCATTCTACGCATGCCGAGCGCGTTGCGCATCCCCCGCGGCATCGCTAGGATAGTGTTTTTGCGCGGAGAGATATCATCATGGCGACACGCCATTTCTTAACCTTGCTGGATTTAACCCCAGATGAGCTGGCGTACCTGATTCAGCGTGCCATTAAGATCAAAACCGAGCTCAAGGCTAACGGCCCTGTTTACACGCCGCTGCCTAATCGCACGCTAGCGATGATTTTTGAGAAATCATCCACCCGCACACGGGTATCATTTGAAACCGGCATGGCACAGTTCGGCGGTCACGCGCTTTTTCTCCCCCCCCGCGACACTCAGTTAGGACGCGGCGAACCGATTGAAGACACTGCCCGCGTGCTGTCCGAAATGGTCGATGCAGTGATGATCCGCACCTTTTCACACGCAGGTTTGGAAACCTACGCCAGCGCTAGCAGCGTGCCCGTCATTAACGCCTTAAGTGACGACTATCACCCCTGCCAACTGCTGGCTGATGTGATGACCTGGACCGAGCTGCGCGGCAGCGTGAAAGGACGTACTGCCGTTTGGGTTGGGGATGGCAATAATATGTGCCACTCCTGGATTAACGCCGCTCGCCAGTTTGGTTTCCAACTGCGCGTTTGCTGCCCGAAAGGATATGAGCCTCGTGCTGACATTATGGAAGCCGCTGGGGACTGCGTAACGTTGCTTCACGACCCTCACGAGGCGGCTAAAGGCGCCGACTTGATCACTACGGATGTATGGGCATCCATGGGGCAGGAAGAAGAACAGGCTAAGCGCGAAGCAGATTTTGCAGACTTCCAGGTGACCGAAGCGATGCTTGATAGCGCACAACCTGATGTGCTTTTCCTGCACTGCTTGCCCGCCCACCGCGGCGAAGAGATTAGCCACTCCCTGCTCGACGACCCCCGTGCCGTCGTATGGCAAGAAGCGGGGAACCGCCTACATGCACAAAAGGCGCTAATCGAGTTTTTACTGCTTGGTAAAATCGCCGACGACGAGTAGCACCTGATAGCACAGGCTTTCAATTGATAAGTTATTAGTATAAAAAACGCCCCGCTACTTAGTAACGGGGCGTTTTTTTGGATTCTTCTGTAAAATGGTGGAGCCTAGCGGGATCGAACCGCTGACCTCAACACTGCCAGTGTTGCGCTCTCCCAGCTGAGCTAAGGCCCCACGTTTTTTACACAGCTCTTTTAAATCACTCTTAGAGCAGCGCCAAGATACTACGCTAGTAATTTGCTTAGCGTCAAGCTAATGATGAACAACTATCAACTAAATTCTCCTTTGGTTAGAGCTGTGGCACTCTATGTCATGCAACGCGGCTTTCCCCCACCACTACGATGATTCCATGCAGGAGCCAGCACCTTGATCAAAGTTTTAATCGCCGATGATCATCACCTGGTGAGAACCAGTATTGCTCACCTGCTAAACCAAGAGTGCGATATAAAAGTCGTAGGCGAGGTCGACGATGGCGAAAGCGCCGTGACTCAATGCCGTCGCTTAAAGCCTGACATTGTCGTGATGGATATTCGCATGCCCGGCATCGGAGGGCTTGAAGCTACTCGCCGTATTCATAGAACAATGGAAGACGTCAAAGTACTCATATTAACCGCCCACATGGAAGATAGTGCGTTACGACTCATGCTGGAAGCGGGTGCGATTGGCTTTCTTAGCAAAGGGGCCGACACAACGGAAATGACCGATGCTATTCGTCAAGTCTTTCACGGAAGGCGCTATGTCAGTAAAGAGATCGCTCAACGATTGGCACTTTCCCGCTTTTCTGACGAAGATAACCCTTTTAGTCGCCTGTCACGCCGCGAACTACAAATCGCTCTTATGATTGTTAACTGCGAGCGCGTCCAAGTAATCTCAGACCGTTTACACATCAGCCCAAAAACGGTTAACGCTTACCGCTATCGGCTATTTGACAAACTAGAGGTTGCTACCGATGTGGAGCTTACCCACTTGGCACTGCGCCACGGTTTAGTCGAGGGCTTTGACGCCATGCTGGGATAGACCTACCATCGCAGCTTCTGTTGCCTAGAAGCGCCGATACCCAGCCATGACTTTTGATGCCAAGCAATTTTTAAGCTCTGTCAGTACCTCGCCGGGTGTTTATAGGATGCTCGACGAGCACAGCAACACCTTATATGTCGGGAAAGCCAAGCGCCTGAAAGCTCGACTTTCCAGTTATTTCCGTGGTCAGCTTAATACCAAAACCCAGGCGATGGTGGCGCGGATTGCTGATATCCAAATTACCGTCACCCGTAGCGAAACTGAAGCACTGCTGCTAGAGCAGACGCTCATAAAAGAACTGCGCCCGCCATATAACATTCTGTTAAGAGACGACAAGTCCTACCCTTTCGTATTTGTGACCGATCGACACGCTTACCCTGCGCTTGAATACAAGCGTGCGCGACAGCGTAGAGGAGATGGCCGTTATTTAGGCCCTTACCCAAGTAGCGGGGCGGTGAAAGAAAGCCTAGCGCTGATGCAGAAAATCTTTCGCATACGTAACTGTGAAGATAGTGTATTTGCCCACCGCTCTCGCCCGTGCCTGCAATACCAAATTCAGCGCTGTAGCGCGCCTTGCGTCGACTACATTTCAGAAGCGGATTATCGCCGCGATGTTGAGCATGCAGTGATGTGCCTTGAAGGCAAAAGCGAGCATGTCACCCAGCTTCTTAGCGAGGAGATGGAAACGGCCAGCCGCGCTTTGAACTTTGAAGAAGCGGCAAGGCTACGTGACCAAATACAGCAACTACGTCAGCTACAGCAACGCCAGTTTGTCGATAATGAAAGCGGTGATGCCGACGTTTTTGCGCTGGCCCAGCGCCCTGGTGCGCTAGGTGTATCAATACTTAGCGTTCGCGACGGCCGCTTACTGGGCGCTCGCCATCACACGCCTAAAAACGACCTGGACCTGCCGCCTGATATGCTGCTGACAGAGGTCGTTAGCCAATACTATTTCGGCCAGCCTCACAACGTGCCAAGCGAAGTGATTACCAGCCATGCACTTGATGATAGCCCGCTGATTGCTGAAGCACTTTCCCAGCAAGCGGGCAAACGCGTTCGCGTCACCAGCCAAGTTCGAGGCCATCGCGCGCAGTGGCAGCCCCTAGCCATGACTAACGCCGAGCAACAGCTTGCTTCGCAGCTGGCTAACAAAACCCAGCTTACACAGCGCTTTGAAGCACTTCAAAAAGCACTCTCGATGGAGAAAATGCCCGAACGCCTGGAGTGTTTTGACATTAGCCACAGCCATGGAGAAGCAACCGTTGCTTCCTGCGTGGTATTTGATCATCAGGGCCCTCGCAAAAGCGATTATCGCCACTTCCGCATCGAAGGCGTCGCCGCAGGCGACGACTATGCAGCCATGCAACAAGCACTAACACGGCGCCTTAAACGGGTAAAAAGTGGCGAGGCAGTGGCCCCTGATATTTTGATCGTCGATGGTGGCAAAGGTCAGCTAAACATGGCTCGTGGCGTGTTAACCGAACTAGCCGTTACCGATATAATTTTGCTTGGCGTTGCTAAAGGCTCCACCCGCAAAGCAGGCCTGGAAACACTCTTCCTGGAAAGCACTGACAACCCTTTACCCCTTGACCCCGCTTCACCAGCATTACATCTGATTCAGCATATTCGCGATGAATCTCACCGTTTTGCTATTGCGGGCCACCGAGCCCAACGTGACAAAGCGCGCCGCACCTCAACGCTGCAAGACATTCCCGGCATAGGCCCTAAAAGGCGGCGCGAACTATTACGTTTCTTCGGCGGTTTGCAGGGCGTTCAGAAGGCCAGCCGCGATGAGTTGTCACGCGTTCCTGGTATTAATGCGTCGCTCGCCGAGACAATTTACCAATCTCTAAATGGATAAACCTGCTGTTAACATGGATGCCAAGCACCAAGGGGGATAGAATGGCCCCCACTACACTTCGTCTTCCATGATTCTCCGGCAAGGATCGCGCCCTGCGATGAACATACCCAACATACTTACTCTGGCAAGAATCGTTTTCATTCCATTGTTGGTAGTGCTTTTTTACCTACCTTTCAACTGGAGCATGCCAGTCGCTGCAGGCTTATTTGCCTTGGCATCCATCACCGACTGGCTAGATGGCTACTTAGCTCGCCGCTGGAATCAATCAACGCCGTTTGGCGCGTTTCTCGATCCTGTGGCTGACAAGTTGATGGTCGCCGTTGCACTGGCGCTTCTCATTGAGCGCTTTGACACACTGGTATTAACATTGCCCGCACTGGTTATTATTGGCCGCGAAATCGTTATTTCAGCCTTGCGTGAGTGGATGGCCGAGATGGGCAAGCGGGGCATGGTGGCGGTCTCCTGGATTGGTAAGCTTAAAACAACGCTGCAGATGGTTGCTTTGCTTATACTCCTGGCATTCCCCCCCGGGCATGAGCTTGCGATAATTGGCGTCGTTGTTCTTTACGCTGCGGCCATTCTTACGCTGTGGTCGATGGCGCAGTACCTTAAAGCGGCTTGGCCTCACTTGAGCCGTTCAATGTGACCATCTCTCTACACGACTGAACCTTCAGACAAATTCATTAATTGACAAGCTCGTAGCGATGCGTATAATTCGCCCTCGAGTCGAGCGGGAATAGCTCAGTGGTAGAGCATCGCCTTGCCAAGGCGAGGGTCGGGAGTTCGAATCTCCTTTCCCGCTCCAGCTTGGATAGCGTGATAAAGCAATAGAGGGTCGTGAGCTGGAACGCCAGTCCGATCGAATCTACTTTCTCGCTCCAACGACTTGTAAGGCTGGATGGCAGAGTGGTTATGCAGCGGACTGCAACTCCGTGTACGCCGGTTCGATTCCGACTCCAGCCTCCATTTTAAGTGTGGCGATGAATAGCAATATTCCTGCGATACACTGCCCGGATGGCGAAATTGGTAGACGCAAGAGACTTAAAATCTCTCGGAGGTAACTCCGTGCCGGTTCAAGTCCGGCTCCGGGCACCACATTATTACCAGCACTTCTCCCCTTCTTTGTAGTCAATAGCAATCTCCCTCGTCGCCTTCAAAGCGCTTAAAAGCGTTTCTTGTGTTTTTAATGGCCTACTTTTATTTCACTTACCAGCTTGATCCCTACACATCGGATCATGGCGCTTAGCTGCTATCTATAGGCACTGAAAGCAATTTTCCACATGCACTCATCGCCAAGCGACAGCAGTCACGCTATGATGCCTTCCTCTGCTGTTTGCAGCGTGTAAAGCGTTTAGCACCTACCGCGTTTGAATGTGAAAAGAGGAACCGGCCCCATGAGCACGCCAACATCCGACGTACTTATCATCGGCGGCGGCGTCGCCGGCCTAACCTTAGCCCTTGAAGTTGCTGACCATCTTTCGGTCACCCTAGTCAGGCCTGCCCTGGATGATCAGGGAGCCAGCCGATGGGCTCAAGGTGGGATAGCAGCCGTACTCTCACCAGACGATGATCTAGACGCGCATGTACGAGATACGCTCATCGCTGGCGATGGCCTCTGTGATGAAGACGCTGTTCGATTTACAGTGACTAACGGCCCGGACGCCATCCAGTGGTTAATCGACAACGGCGTCCCCTTTACACCGGATCCAGACCCGAGCGCCCGCTACCCTTATCACTTAACACGGGAAGGCGGCCACAACGCACGCCGCATTATTCATGCTGACGATGCAACTGGACGCGCGGTAGTCGATACGCTGTACGAAAAAGTCACTTCTCACCCCAATATTACTCAGCGCAGTGACTTAACCATCCTGCACTTAATCAGCGATGCCACAGGCCGCTGTATTGGCGCGGAAGGCGTAGATCAACAGCAGCATCAACAAACACTGCTTGCCAAGCACATCGTACTAGCAACAGGCGGTGCAAGTGGCCTTTATCGACACACCACCACCCCATCGCCAAGCAGCGGGGAAGGCATGGTGATGGCTGCTGAACTGGGCGCAAAACTGATGAATCTTGAGTTTCAGCAGTTTCATCCTACCTGCCTGTTTGACCCAGAAGGACCTGCTTTTTTAATTAGCGAAGCCGTACGAGGAGAAGGCGGGCATCTGCTGAATGAGGCCGGCCACCGGTTTATGCCTGATATCGATTCTCGCGCTGAGTTGGCCCCCAGAGACGTCGTTGCCCGGGCAATCGACTCGCAAATTCAGCAAAGCAGCCGTGGGCATGTGTGGCTAGACATCAGCCACCTTGGAGAAGCGGCTATTCATCACCACTTCCCGACTATCTTGGCACACTGTGCCTCTCGGGGAATTGATATAACTCGCCAACCGATTCCAGTAGTACCTGCCGCTCATTACAGTTGTGGCGGTGTCGCCACGGACCATCACGGTGCAACCCACGTCACCAACCTCTACGCGATTGGTGAGATTGCTTACACGGGACTTCATGGCGCAAATCGCATGGCCAGTAACTCCTTATTAGAGTGCCTGGTATACGCCAGAAGCTGTGCAAAGCATTTGCTAACACCGGAAAAGCAGGCACAGCCATCACCAGCACCGCCTGAATGGCTGCTGGACGATAGCCCCGATGCAATGCCGCTGGATTCATCCATTTTTTTGGAAGCCCTGGCTAGCGTGCGTAGCGAAATGCGCGCCACTATGAGCCAATATGTTTCAATTGTCCGTAGCAATCAGGGGCTAAGTATCGCTCGCAATCAACTGAACGAACTTGAGAAACAGCTCAACGACATTCTTGGCGGCGGCCATGAGAAAACCGCTAGAAAGCGCAGACACCCTGAAAGCGTGCGTCTGCAACAAGCACTCTGGCTTGCAAAGTTGACGGTATTTGCGGCACTCCAGAGGCATGAGTCACGTGGGTTGCATTACTCTATCGACTGGCCTGAGCACCAGCAAAATACTGCAGTTTCTGAGGTGTCACTTGATCAGCTATCGCCCAGGGCGATGGCATAAACGCCGCAGCGCCCGCTGACTGTGAGCTGGCAAACTGTCTGGCCATAGCCAAAGCCGCTGCGGCCCAACATGAAGCCCGATTAACCAAGGGCCAACGTAATCAGCTTTAACAGGCTGTTCATTTTCAAGTTCACCATCGCCCGATAACCACTGAGCACTTAGTTGATAACCACTTTTTATAACCCTCAACTCACCCGCAGGTTGATAGCGATACTCTCGGCTTAGCAGCAGTATCGCTACTAATGCCGCAAGCATCGCTATCCATGGGCTAATAAGCCACGCCGCAATAGCACACAACCCGAATGCCAACGATGCGTGGAAAGCGCATTGGATTTTAGAGCGTACGATAAGCAGAGTTATCGGTATTTTCTGCATGCTCTACAATCATCTGCACGATGCGCTTTAACGATGGCTCCTCGGGCCATTCACGACGCATCAGCCATCCAAAGAGATCCTGATCCTCTTCCTCGATTAAACGCTGATAGGCTAACTGTTCATCTTCACTCAGCTCATCAAAGCGGTGCTCAAGAAACGGAATCAGCAGCAGGTCAAGCTCCCACATGCCACGGCGAGAGTGCCAATAAAGCCGTTTACGCAATATGGCTGCAGGGGAAGTATCGTCGTTCAACGTCAGCCTCTCCAGTTACAAAATGAGTCGCCAGTATACCTAAGCCACAGGGTCGCGCCAGCGCCTCACTTCGCCTATGCTGATATTCATTCTAGTACCTTGTTTTATCTGAATTGTTTTATGCTGTTATGCGCAGTATGCTGACTCTGTTGTTATCGAGGTCGCAAGCGTGTCACGGCCTTTAAAGTTCGCAGGGAGCCAACCGATGACCAAATCTGAATTAATCGAACAAATTGCGATGCGTCAACCGGAGCTATCCGCCAAAGAAGTAGAAACGGCGGTGCGTATTATTTTAGACGATATGACCGATGCGCTTGCTAGTGGGGGACGGGTTGAGATCCGAGGGTTCGGCAGCTTTTCGCTACACTACCGAGAGCCTCGTGTCGGGCGCAACCCCAAAACAGGAGACCCGGTCGACTTGGACGGCAAGTACGTACCGCACTTCAAACCTGGCAAAGAGTTGCGCGAGCAGGTAGATGCAAGCCGTGCACTCGGCTATTAATGAGCTAACCGAGGCTACACGACCACGGCGTCTTCAATAGCAAGATTAAAATGATCTGGTTATCCGACTTTATGCGGGATGACGCCGCGCCACGACTCATACACAATAGAGCCATTATGAATGTCACTGACTAGGAAACTCTCATGCGTTGGATTAAAGGGCTGATTCTGGCCGTCATATTGCTGGTTGTTCTACTGGTAGGCATTTTATTTGCCGTCAACAACCAACAAACTATTGCCTTAAACCTGATTTGGGCAGAACTGCCGCCTGTTTCACTCTCTGTATGGCTGCTAGCTACGTTAGCTCTCGGCGTTATCCTGGGCATGCTCGCCATGCTAGGTGTGTACGTACGCCTTAAAGCACAGCTGGCACGAAGCGAACGACATAACAAGCAACAGCGCAAAGAGTTAGACCGCCTACGCACTCAGGAGCTAAAGGAACTGGCTTAAATGTATGATGCCGTGCTGCTAGGCGTTCTATTGGCAGGCATTGCCATCGGCTTTGGCCTGGGTGTTCGTTATGCTTCCCGCCGCCGCCAGCGCACTCACGACTCTCGCCCCTCAGGTTTATCGAGAGAATACTTTGTCGGGCTGAATTACCTGCTCAATGAGCAGCCCGACGAAGCTATCAACACTTTCGTCAATGCATTGGATGTAAATAGCGATACCGTGGAAACCCACATCGCGTTAGGAAAGCTGTTTCGCGCACGAGGTGAAGCAGACAAAGCCGTTAGCATTCATCAAAATCTACTTGCTCGTCCTGCCCTCTCCACCAGCACTAACGAACATGTACAGCTTGAGCTAGCACGTGACTTTATGGCGTTAGGCGTTCATGACCGTGCCCAGCGAATGCTGAGAGCACTGCTGGATAAATCAGTCAATGAAATCTACCGACAGGAAGCTAAACGGCTACTGATTGATTTACTTGAGCGCGAAAAAGACTGGCAAGAAGCACTCGACGTGGTTCAATCATTGTTAAAACAACAGCCTGGTATGCGCAGACCCGCTGCTCACTGGCTATGTGAGCTCGCCCTGGAAGAGATACATCAAGCAAGTCGAGCGCTCGCCCGCAAGCACTTAAAAAAAGCACTCCAGCTTGATGAGCGATGTGTCCGCGCGACGCTATTACTGGCTGAACTGGAGATGGATAATGGGCATTACACTCGCGCTATCGAGCGCCTAAACCATATTCCCCAGCAGGATATTGCTCACATTCCCACCATGCTGCCCGCTCTTCAGCATGCTTATGAGCGTAATAACGATATTCAGGGGTTTGAAACGCATCTTTATCGGCTGCTGGGGCAAGCGCCATACACCAGCATCATTATCGCCTTAGGAGAACTCGTTCATCAAAGAGATGGCGTAGACAACGCCATTGAACGAACGGGTGAGTGGCTTAGAGAGGCGCCCAGCTTAGGCGGGCTTGACTACTTAATCGACCTTTATCATGAAAGCCAACGCTTAAGCGGAAAAACCCCGCCAGACACACGCTTACTGCTACTAAAGCATCACACCAATGCTCTTTTACAGGGCAAGTCTCGTCATCGCTGTCGCCGCTGCGGCTTTGCCAGTGACAGCCTAGCATGGCAGTGCCCTAGCTGCCGCCGCTGGGGCACTATTAAACCTATTACCGGAGTTGATGGCGAGTAACTAACCGACATTACTATCAGCCAGCCAGCTCAGCTTCTATGGCTGGTAGCGCCAGCATTGGCTCTTCCGCCTGTGTGACCGGCCGCCCAATCACTAAATGTGTACTACCCACCCGCATCGCATCGCTTGGGGTCATAATACGCTGCTGGTCATTAGCCGCAGCAAAGCTCGGCCGTATTCCTGGGGTTACCTTCAAAAAGTCGTTACCACAGAGCGACTTTATTTGCGCAGCTTCCTGGGCTGAACAAACAACACCGCCTAATCCGCTCTGCTGAGTTAATGCGGCTAAACGCAAGACATGCTCTTCTGGCGTATCATCAATGCCTGTCTCTCGTAAGTCCTCAGCTTGCATACTGGTTAGTACAGTAACAGCGATAAGATGTGTACTTAGCCCATGATCATCTAAACGCTTGGCAGCCGTTTCCATCATCTTGCGCCCACCAGAAGCATGCACATTAACCATCCATACGCCTTGCTCAGCCGCCGCCTGCACCGCGCCTGCCACCGTGTTGGGGATGTCATGAAATTTTAAATCTAAAAAAATTTCAAAACCACGACCATGCAAGGCTTCTAACACAGCAGGACCACTGCGCGTAAACAACTCTTTACCCACCTTCACCCGGCAGCGTTTAGGATCAAGTTGATCAGCCATGCATAAGGCCGAATCAAGAGAGGAATAATCCAAAGCAATAATCAAAGGGGGATCATTAGCCACTGCGCTTAACTCCATTTTTCATTTGGCCGCATTATAACAGCCATCTCAGCCCTACGGTGTAAGCGATTAACCATTATCAGGGAGCAAAAATCTTACAAACACTATCGTTAATGTCTTACAGAACTCCTCCTATAAACGTATTAATTTAGTCATGGCAAAGGGCAGAGAAGATATGACCTACCCTTTTGCGCATGCAACCCGCCGCAATGCATAAGTGCGTACACAGGAGCGGCGACTCCAGGGAAAAACCAAAGAGGATATTAACAATGAAAATAACGTTTAAAGGACTATTGGCTGCACTATTACTGAGCTTAAGCCTAGGGGTTTCGAACCTTGCTTTGGCACAAGACATAGCGCCCATTAATGTGAATACAGCGAATGCTGAACTACTTGCGGAATTGCCTGGTGTAGGCCCAAGCCGTGCGGCCGCTATTATAGAAGAGCGCGAAAACAATGGCGCGTTTGCTAATGTAGATGACCTCACCCGCGTTAGCGGCATTGGCCCTGCTACTGTTGATCGTATGCGCGATCAAGTGGCGATTGAAGAGTAAGTCGCTAAAGAAAAGGTAAGCGTAAAACTTACATCACCATTGCTTGAAGCCGCCGCTTGGGGTAAAGCCCATGCGGCGGCGATAGCAATTAAAAATGGCACCTTATCAGATGCTACTTCAAACCGCCTCCAAGCCCCCTCTAAAGCCGACATCAACTAGTTAGAAGCTTTTTCCCATCAAGAGCTGCCTCAAAAGCTATCACCGGGTATCCGAACAGAGCCTTCCATTAACACACGTGCGCTTCGGCTCATGACGGCTTGATCAATCTGCCAACGCCCGTCTGCCAAGCTTGCTTTTGCACCTACCCGTAACGAGCCAGAAGGATGCCCAAAAGTAACCGCTTCACGCTCGTCGCCACCTGCGGCTAAATTTACTAACGTGCCTTGAATGGCTGGTGCTGCGCCGATAGCCACCGCTGCGGTACCCATCATTGCGTGGTGCAGCTTACCCATTGAAAGCGCCCTTACCACAAGATCAATGTTTTCTTCACTCACCGCTTTGCCACTGGAGGCCGTATAGCTGGCAGGTGGGGCAACGAAAGCCACTTTCGGCGTATGCTGTCGGCTGGCCGCTTCATCAACGTGCTTAATCAATCCCATACGCACCGCAGCGTGAGCGCGAATAGTCTCAAACATAGCGAGCGCTTTGGCATCGCTGTTAATCGCTTCTTGCAACTCACAGCCTGTATAGCCGATGTCCTGGGCGTTAACAAACACGGTGGGGATGCCCGCATTAATCAGTGTGGCCTTCAGAACGCCTACCCCCGGCACCTCCAAATCATCAACCAAATTGCCGGTTGGGAAAATTGCCCCTTCACCATCAGCAGGGTCCATAAAGGCCACAGGGATCTCGGCGGCAGGAAAGGTCACGCCATCTAACTCAAAATCACCGGTTTCCTGCACTTGACCATTCACAATAGGCACTTGAGAGACAATGGTTTTACTGATATTAACCTGCCAAATACGTACTTCAACGACACCGTTTTGCGGTATTTTGGCGGGATCAACTAACCCATTGGCTATCGCGTAAGGACCTACTGCTGCTGATAAGTTGCCGCAGTTGCCGCTCCAATCCACAAATGGCTTATCGATAGAGACTTGGCCAAACAGGTAGTCCACATCGTGATCCGGCGACTCACTCTTAGAAAGAATCACGGTTTTACTGGTGCTGGACGTTGCGCCCCCCATCCCATCAATCTGTTTTTCATAGGGATCAGGACTACCAATCACCCTCATCAGTAGCCTATCCCGCGCCTCACCATGCACTCTAGCCGCTTCGGGTAAATCATTTAGGGTAAAGAACACCCCTTTACTGGTGCCGCCTCGCATGTACGTAGCGGGAATACTAATTTGTGCAACATGAGACATAACTAACGCTCCCTAACCATTCTCAATGACTGTTTTCAACAACCATTCTCAATAACCGTGCTTAATAACAACATGCTGAAAAAAAGAGCCCGGCGCTTAGCGACGGGCTCTTTCAGTTATCGCCTTGGCGCTATACGTTACACGCCTGCTTGGCTACGCCGTGGTGGACTCAAGAAAGTCCTGGGCGAAACGCTGCAACACCCCGCCAGCAGAGTAAATTGTGACCTCTTCGGCGGTATCAATGCGGCAAATCACCGGCACTCGCTCAGTCGTACCGCTCTGGCGATGAATAATCAGCGTCAGCTTAGCTCCCGGCTGCGGGGCACCTTCTACGTCGAAGACTTCCGTACCGTCCAGCGCCAAGGTTTTACGTGTGGTGCCCTCTTCAAACTGCAGCGGCATCACCCCCATACCAATTAAATTGGTACGGTGAATACGCTCAAAGCCTTCAGCCACAATGGCTTCAACACCCGCCAGGGCAACGCCTTTCGCCGCCCAGTCACGCGAGGAACCCTGACCATAATCCGCACCGGCAATAATAATCAGCGGCTGTTTACGTGCCATATAGGTTTCAATGGCTTCCCACATCCGCGTCACGGTGCCTTCTGGCTCAACACGTGCCAACGACCCCTGCAGCACTTTGCCCTGCTCGTCGTGCACCATTTCATTGAACAGCTTGGGGTTGGCCAATGTCGCCCGCTGGGCGGTTAAATGGTCGCCGCGGTGGGTGGCGTAGGAGTTAAAGTCCTCTTCAGGCAGGCCCATCTTATGCAGGTACTCACCTGCCGCGCTGTCTAGCATGATTGCGTTAGAGGGCGACAAATGATCTGTGGTGATATTGTCCGGCAAAATCGCCAACGGACGCATACCTTTCAAACCACGTTCGGCAGCCATATTGCCTTCCCAGTAGGGCGGGCGACGAATATAGGTGCTCTGGGGCCGCCATTCATAAAGCGGGCTCACTTGAGTGCGGGCACTCTTGTCGAGGTCAAACATTGGGATATAGGTTTGACGGAACTGTTCTGGCTTCACTGATGCCTTCACAATCGCATCGATTTCACTATCGTCGGGCCATATATCTTTCAGCGTGACGGGGTTACCGTCATGGTCAGTACCCAGCACGTCTTTCTCAATATCAAAGCGAATAGTGCCCGCAATCGCGTAGGCAACCACTAATGGCGGCGATGCCAAAAATGCCTGCTTAGCATAGGGGTGAATGCGCCCGTCAAAGTTACGGTTACCGGAAAGTACCGCTGTGGCATATAGATCACGATCGATAATCTCTTTCTGGATCACCGGATCTAACGCCCCGGACATACCGTTACAGGTTGTACAGGCGTATGCCACGACACCAAAGCCAAGTGTTTCCAGCTCATCCATCAGCTTGGCTTCTTCCAGATACATCTTGACAGTTTTTGACCCCGGCGCTAGCGACGACTTAACCCATGGTTTGCGGGTTAACCCCAAGCGGTTAGCATTACGAGCAATTAAGCCAGCTGCTACCATGTTGCGCGGGTTAGAGGTATTCGTGCAGCTGGTAATGGCGGCGATGATGACTGCGCCATCCGGCATTCTGCCCGCTTGCTCGTCGGCCCGCGCTTTATCCAGGTCGATCGCGATACCGCGCTGGGCTAGCTCCGAGGTAGGCAAATGCGCATGGGGGTTGGAAGGCCCTGCCAAGGTGCGAGCAACGCTAGAAAGATCAAAGCGCAGTATCCGCCCGTACTCGGCAGTTTTTAAACTATCGGCCCACAACCCTGTGTGCTTGGCATAGGCTTCGACAAGAGCAACCTGCTCATCCTCACGCCCCGTGAGCTTGAGGTAATCAATGGTTTGGTTATCGATGTAGAACATCGCCGCCGTAGCACCGTACTCAGGCGTCATGTTGGAAATGGTCGCCCGATCACCAACAGTTAACGCATCGGCACCTTCACCGTAAAACTCCAGGTAGGCACCTACAACGCGCTCTTTACGAAGAAACTCGGTAATCGCCAACACCATATCGGTGCTGGTAATGCCCGGCTGCAGTTTGCCGGAGAGTTCTACACCGACGATATCCGGCAGGCGCATCATCGAAGCACGGCCCAGCATTACGCTTTCGGCTTCAAGACCGCCCACACCGACGGAAATGACGCCAAGCGCATCGACCATTGGCGTGTGGCTATCGGTGCCTACGCAGGTATCTGGGTAAGCAATACGCACGCCTTGTTCATCAGGGCGGCACTGCACCACCGGTGACATTTTCTCCAGATTGATCTGGTGCATAATGCCGTTGCCCGGTGGAATCACATCGACGTTCTCAAAAGCCACTTTGGTCCAGTTAATGAAATGGAAGCGGTCATCGTTACGGCGATCTTCCACCTGGCGGTTTTTCTCGAAAGCGTCTTCCTCGAACCCTGCGTGCTCAACAGCCAATGAGTGATCAACGATCAGCTGCGTAGGCACCACAGGATTCACTTTCGCCGGGTCACCGCCCTTCTCAGCGATGGCATCCCGTAGACCAGCGAGGTCGACTAACGCGGTTTGCCCCAGGATGTCATGACACACAACGCGTGCTGGGTACCAAGGAAAATCCAAGTCTTGTTTACGTTCAATCAGCTGCTTTAGGGCATCGGTTAGCAACGCTGGGTCGCAGCGGCGAACCAGCTGCTCGGCCAACACCCTGGAAGTATAGGGCAGCGTCGCGTAGGCGCCGGGCTTGATATCTTCAACGGCTTGCTGCGCATCGAAGAAATCTACCGGGGCACCCTCTGCCGTCACGCCTGGCAGCGGCTTGCGATAATTCGTGTTCATAATGCCTCTCACTTAATCACGGCCCGTTAAGGGTTAGTCACGCGCTTCGATGGGCACCCACTCGCTCTTCTCAGGACCAGTGTAGTCGGCGCTGGGGCGAATAATGCGGTTATTGGCGCGCTGCTCGAATACGTGGGCTGCCCAGCCTGTCAAACGGGACATCACGAAGATCGGCGTAAACAGCTTGGTCGGAATATCCATGAAGTGGTAAGCACTGGCATGGAAGAAGTCCGCGTTGCAGAATAGTTTCTTCTCACGCCACATGACTTCTTCACAGCGCACAGAAACGGGGTAAAGCACGCTGTCGCCTACGTCATCGGCAAGCTTCTGCGACCACTCTTTGATGATTTCATTACGCGGGTCAGACTCGCGGTAAATCGCATGGCCAAAGCCCATGATCTTCTCTTTGCGCTCAAGCATACCGAGCATTTCGCGCTCGGCTTCTTCCGGCGATGCCCAGTTCTCGATCATTGCCATGGCCGCTTCATTAGCACCGCCGTGCAGCGGGCCACGTAGTGAACCAATCGCACCGGTGACACAAGAGTGCATGTCAGAAAGCGTCGAGGCGCAAACCCGCGCCGTAAACGTTGAGGCATTGAACTCATGCTCGGCGTATAGAATCAACGATACGTTCATTACCCGCGCATGTAACTCAGAAGCAGGCTCACCGCGCAGCATATGTAGGAAGTGGCCGCCTACAGAGGCATCGTCAGTTTCGGTATCAATGCGAACGCCGTCGTGGCTGAAACGGTACCAGTAGCAAATAATCGAAGGCAGCACCGCTAACAGGCGATCGGAAACATCCTGCTGCTGGTCAAAGCTCTCTTCAGTTTCCAGGTTACCCAGCATGGAGGTACCGGTGCGCATAACATCCATCGGATGCGCATCTTTGGGAATTTGCTCCAGCACGGATTTCAGGGCATCGGGCAAACCACGCAGCCCCTTTAGCTTGGTGATGTAGCCATCAAGCTCGGCTTGGTTAGGCAGCTTGCCTTTCAGTAACAAATACGCGACTTCTTCAAACTTTGCCTTCTCGGCCAACTCTTTAATATCAAAACCACGGTAGGTTAATCCGGAACCCGTTTTACCCACCGTACACAGCGCTGTGGTACCAGCGCTTTGTCCACGGAGTCCTGCGCTGTTTTGCGGTTTATCAGCCATGTCGTGTCTCCTGTCAGCTTTTTTTATATGTTTTAGTAATTGATGGTGTTAACGGCTATTCAGCGTCTTTCTGCTCGGCAAATAGCGCGTCGAGCTTTTGCTCAAAATCGTGATAGTTCAAAAAGTCGTACAGCTCATCGCGGGTCTGCATGGTATCGACCACCTCTTTTTGATGACCGTTATCCAAAATGCTCTGATACACCTTTAAGGCGGCAGCATTCATGGCTCGGAAGGCGGAGAGCGGATAGAGCACCATGCGACAGCCCACCTCACCCAGCTCCTGCTGAGAGAACAGCGGAGTCGCACCAAATTCAGTGATATTGGCCAGAATTGGCGCATTTACGCGCGAACAGAACGCACGATAATCATCCAGCGTGTGTACGGCTTCGGCGAAGATCGCATCTGCCCCTGCTTCTACGCAGGCATTAGCGCGCTCGATGGCAGCGTCTAAGCCCTCTTTCTGGAACGCGTCGGTACGCGCAATCAGATAAAAATCAGGATCTAATTTGGCATCTGCTGCGGCCTTAATGCGGTCAACCATTTCCTGCTGGGACACAATGGCTTTATTCGGGCGATGGCCGCAGCGCTTCTGAGCTACTTGGTCTTCCAAGTGAACAGCAGCAACGCCTGCGCGCTGCATCTCTTTAACGGTACGCGAAATATTAAAAGCACCGCCCCAGCCTGTATCAATATCTACCAGCAGCGGAAGATCAGTAGCACCGCAGATACGATGCGCATCTTCCACCACGTCGTTCATACTGGTCATACCCAAGTCCGGCAAGCCGAAAGAAGCGTTAGCCACGCCGCCGCCCGACAGATAAATCGCTTGATGTCCGACTCGCTCGGCCATCATCGCGGTATACGCGTTAATCGTGCCTAGAATCGGTAGTGGGCGGTTCGTTTCTAGCGCAGCACGAAAGCGAGCACCTGGCGTGAGAGTAGATGAAGTGGACATTGGCGTTGCTCCTTTAGAAGGCTTAACGGATAGGCGTATCGAACTAATCCGCTGATGACGTTGTTTGCTGTTCAAGAACAGCGGCGTAGCGGTCGGCGACGTTTGCACGGGAAGCACTGACGTGGCGTCGCATCAGCAACTCAGCAAGCTCGGCATCACCGGCTTCAATGGCATCCACAATGCGATGATGCTCGACAAAGGCGAGTTGTGGCCGCTTACCGCTGGCGCTGAACTGGGTACGGTAAAGACGTACTAAGTAGTAGAGATCATCGCAAAGCAGGTTCATCAGCATTTTGTTGTGGCTGCCTTGAACAATCCGATAATGGAAGTCGAGATCGCCTTCGCGCTGGTAGTAAGCTTCGCCACGTTTGAGGTCTGCCTGCCCTTCATGGAGCGCAAGCACCTCTCGCAGCCCCTTGATCTCTTCGGCAGACATATGTTCGGCAGCCAAGCGTGCTGCCATGCTCTCAAGCGCTTCGCGCACATCAAAAAGCTCAAGCAGCTCTTTCATAGAGAGCTTGACGACTCGAGCGCCAACGTGGGGAACACGTTCAATTAGGCGGTGCGCCTCTAAACGCCGCATGGCTTCGCGCAACGGTCCGCGAGAAATACCGTACGTTTTAGAAAGTCCCGGCTCGGTAATTTTGCTGCCCGGCGCCAGCTCTCCACGTACAATAGCGTCTTGAAGCTGATGAAAGACCCGCTCAGCCAGCGTTCGGACTTCTGGAGAGACCTGATCATTGGGCGAATCAGCTGTAGAACGAGAAAGAGTAGCAAGTGAGGTCATGGCTAATTGTCGACAATTATGGGGTAGGAGAACTTTAGCCCGCCACATTTGTGCCGTCAACTAGTCAAAATGGTCGATTTTATTCACCTTTCGTGTAACCCCGCTATTTATCCCTGGGCCAATGTCAACAATCCACCTTTTCGTTAAACATATTTCACCTATCGTGAGAAAGACGTCAGTGGTTGGCACTGGTGTCATCAATTAACGACCTCTAGAATGCGTTGCCTTCCATTGGCCTGGCGT
Organism: Halomonas bluephagenesis; assembly: GCF_054790765.1. Classification (NCBI taxonomy): domain Bacteria; kingdom Pseudomonadati; phylum Pseudomonadota; class Gammaproteobacteria; order Oceanospirillales; family Halomonadaceae; genus Halomonas; species Halomonas bluephagenesis. Next base: position 3,363,198 of record NZ_CP133631.1, on the reverse strand, counting down.
TTGCTTCATGACATCGGCGTTGACCATTAAAGCCCTACCCTACTCTCCTGATCCACTGGAGACCTTTGCTCACCTGCGAAAACGTCATGGTGCAGTGTTACTTGATAGCGGCCGCCCATCAGCGAACGGGCGCTACGACATCATGAGTAGTGACCCACTAGCCACGCTAGAAGTCATGCCTGACGGCCAAACCAACTTCACGTCAGCGCAGCTTGAACTTCCGTCGGCACTTACTGGAGATATGACCGCCCAGCAGCAATGGATGCTTGAGCAGCTACCCAGCGCAGATTTATCTAGCGAGCTACCGTTTTTGGGCGGCCTGATTGGCTACTGGAGTTACGATCTAGGGCGCAATAATCTGGCGATTCCCAGCCGCCACCCCAGTGTTACTAATCTACCTTTAGCTCGTCTGGGGCTTTACGACTGGTGCATTACCTTTGATCACGAAATGCAGACTTCATGGCTCATCGCGTCAACGAGGCGCCAACAGCAAGTTCTGCAGTGGCTTGCTCACCCACCTGCCAGCCTTGATAAAAACTTTCAATTAATCAGCCCCTTCCAGGGTGAGCTTAGCCAAGCGGATTACACCGAACGTTTTAATGCTGTTCAGCGCTACATTCGCGCTGGCGATTGCTATCAAATCAATCTTGCTCAGCGGTTTACAGCGCGCTACGAAGGCGATGAATGGCAGGCTTATCTACGCTTACGCAAGGCAACGCCGACGCCCTTCTCGGGCTTCATGGCATGGGGAAACCAAGCAGTGCTCTCACTTTCCCCAGAACGCTTTATCCAGTGTAGAGACGGGCTGGTAGAAACGCGTCCAATCAAAGGCACAAGGCCAAGGGGTAAGTCGTCGGAAGAGGATATCGCCCTAGCAGAACAGCTATTAAGCAGCACCAAAGATCGCGCGGAAAATGTCATGATTGTGGATTTGCTACGCAATGACTTAGGCCGAGTATGCGCGCCAGGATCTATTCGTGTACCACAGTTATGTCAGTTAGAGAGCTACCCCAACGTGCATCATTTGGTAAGCGTTGTTCAAGGCCAGCTTGCTAAGCACCGTTCGCCATTGTCTTTGCTGACAGCAGCGTTTCCTGGCGGTTCTATTACTGGCGCGCCAAAAATACGTGCCATGCAAATTATCGACGAGCTAGAGCCTTGCCAGCGCAGTGTCTATTGCGGAAGCCTAGGCTACATCGATAAACGGGGCAGCATGGACACATCGATTGCGATACGCACCATGGTGGCAGATGCAGGCAAGCTGCATGTTTGGGGCGGAGGTGGATTAGTAGCCGACTCTAAGGCAGACGAGGAATACACGGAAACACTGGATAAAATCTGTCATCTCATTGGCGCTTTGGAATAAATAACAAAATTCTTAAATCAAAAAGGAATATAAAAGCCAAACCAAACGGTATTGGGGCTAAGCCCCTTCCCTTTGATAGCCTAGTGTCATACTCGACCTTATGACAGGAGGCAACATGTCTTCAGCGCTTGACAGCATTAACCGTGATTTCGCCAATAATCCCCAGGGCCTAATTGAATGGGCATTTAGCCAAGGTGAGCGCCCTATTTGCACGACTAACTTTCGTCCGTTTGAGGCGGTGATCCTTCACATGGTGACCCAGGTACGTCCAGACACACCTATCGTGTGGATGGACAGCGGCTAAAACACTGAAGCCACCTACCAATTTGCCGATGCATTGATTCAACGGCTGAACCTGAACATGGTGAGCTTTATTCCTAAGCGAACCCGCGCTCACCGTGAAGCGCTAGAAGGGCCAATGCCCAGCATTGACGACCCACGTCACGCGGCTTTTACCCAAGAAGTGAAAATTGAGCCGTTTGAGCGTGCCCTGCGGGAAATGCAGCCAGATATTTGGTTCACCGCCCTGCGGGCAGAGGACACACCAGAGCGGGCTAAAATGCAGCCAGCCAGCCGCAACAGCGATGGCCTGTTAAAAGTCGCCCCGCTGCTGCAGTGGACAGCAAAAGATATGTACTACTACCTTGAGGCTCACGACCTGCCTAACAACTTCGACTACTTCGACCCCACCAAGGTGGAAGATAAACGTGAGTGCGGCCTGCATTTACAGCACTGATATAGAACCCACAGTACTGATAACACACTGTACTGGCATAGAGCGGTGAATAGCGCCCTGATATTAGTTTCAAGCGCTATTCATCGCCTACCCGATTGTTGTTCCTAATGTTCAGGAAGCTCTACCCCCTCAAACAGCTCATGCTCAAAGCGTGGGCCAGCCAACAAGGCTTCATCTACCAAGTCCCGGGTGAGATGAGGCGCAAAGCGTGCTAGGAAATCGTACATATAGCCACGCATAAAGGTGCCACGGCGGATACCAATTTTGGTCGTAGAGCTAGCAAACAGATGACTTGCATCCAGTGCTACCAAGTCTTCATCTAACACTGGATCAACCGCCATATGGGCAACGATACCAACGCCCATTCCCAGCCGCACATAGGTTTTAATCACGTCGGCATCGCCAGCCGTTAACACCACATTCGGCGTAAGCCCCTGCGCCTTAAACGCATCATCTAACTGCGAGCGGCCGGTAAACCCAAACACATAAGTAACAAGCGGATGTTCAGCGAGCGCTTGAAGGGTCAGCGGCTTATTAATCAATGCCAGCGGGTGATCTTTAGGTACTAAAACGCAACGATTCCAGCGGTAGCAAGGTAGTAACACTAAGTCGGTGAACAGTTCTAGTGACTCTGTGGCAATCGCAAAATCGGCCTGACCTTCGCTAACCATCTGGGCAATTTGCTTTGGTGTGCCCTGCTGCATATGTAGTGCAACATCGGGGTACTTAAGCGTAAACTCACTAATGATAGGAGGCAGCGCATAGCGTGCCTGAGTGTGAGTAGTCGCAATCGACAAGCTACCCCGACGCTCATCGCTGTGCTCTTGGGCGACTTGTTTGATGTTTTCTGTCAGCTTCAACACCTGACCTGCCAGCTCAATGATTGACAGCCCCGCTGGGGTTACGCGGGTAAGATGTTTTCCGCTGCGTGCAAAAATCTCAACGCCTAGCTCATCTTCAAGCAAGCGTATTTGCTTGGAAATACCCGGCTGCGAGGTAAACAAACTCTGCGCGGTTGCTGACACATTCAGGTTATGTCGATTGACTTCCCAGATATAGCGAAGTTGCTGTAGCTTCATATCCTCACCTTATTATCTATGCAGGAAGCACGTTAAAGCGCATCCTCGCGCCGCTGCCGACTTGCCCCACCCGCGAAGTACTTAGAGGTGAAGTACTTGGGGGTGACACGCCTCATGCACACAATTTTGAATAAAAAATCATCTTATAATTCACTTATAGTATAAAAAATAGGCGTTACGAACACCCCTTAATTTTTCATCACTGCTGTCAAAACGTCATAGGAAATTTGCCAGCACCTTCTGCGCCCGCTAACATCTGCCAACTTGGCGCGGTGAAAGTGCGCTAGTAAAACGCGTAATGACCGTTGCTCCATTTGAGGCAACGAAACAGCAAGAGCAACGCAAACGGGAGAAACAAATGGCTAACAATGTTGATGTCACCAACGCCAATTTTGAGCAAGAAGTCCTCAACGCCGAACAGCCAGTCCTGCTGAAGTTTTGGGCCCCCTGGTGCGGTCCCTGTAAAGTAATGGCACCTGTGGTTGATGAAGTTGCTGCCGAACGTGGTGATAATCTGAAAGTGGTTAGCGTGAACGTTGACGATGCGCCTGAAATTGCTGCAGAGCAAGGTGTACGCGGTGTTCCGACAGTGATGCTATTTAAGTCCGGCACGAAAGTGGCTTCGCTGGTAGGTGCTCAGTCTAAATCTCAGCTGACCCAATTTATCGATCAAAACGCCTAACCCGCGCTAAAAGTTACCGCTGGCATTGACTGCCAGCGGTAACTTTCTGCACTCCCATCCCAAACGCCCCTTTCTTTTTATTCTCGACGCTTCCAAGGTGGACGACGCGCATCGCCAAGACGCGTCCGACGCTGCCCCCCTGGCCCCAGCAAATGGGCAATCCAGCGAGTCTGGGGATGGCTATCCAAGGCGATCTTTAACGTCATCGTCAATACTACCGACAACAGCATACCCGCAGCGCCAAATATCCACCCCCACACGACCAACGAAAGAAACGCCACAAACGTCGATAGCCCCAACGCTTGCCCCATCACCCGTGGTTCAATCAGGTTACCCAAAACGAAATTAATCAATAAATAAGCAGATGCGAGTAACAGCGCCTGTAATGCTCCGCCATCCTGGGATACCAGCAATAGCAGTACGGGAGGAATCGCCGCCAAGGCCGAACCGATATTGGGAATAAAGTTAAGGGCAAAAGCCAGTACCCCCCAGAGTAGCGGAAACTCTACGCCCACTATCAAGCAAGAGAGCCATACTAACACCCCCGTGGCCAAGCTGATGACGGTCTTCACCGCTAGGTAGCGCTTCAGCGTTAAACTAAACTCGCTAAACCGCTTTAGGCTTGGGGCTGGATTCTCAAGCGCGCGCGACACTTTATCTCGGAAGTTAAGCGTTTCAAACAACATGAAAATCACCAACAACCCGATGATACTCCCCTGCATAAAGAGATTGCCGAGTTCGCCTAATAGCGCTGTCACCCACGACCCATCATCTTCCATGGCAAACATATTACTGAGCTGGTCAGGATCAATAGCTAGTCCACGGCTAGAGAGCGCGTTCAGCAAATCCCAATAGTGCTCATACAAACGCGACTCGATATCCGGTAGCGCCTCGACAAAGGTGCTAAAACTGTTCACCACCAGCAAACCAATTAAGGAAATAAATCCCAGCAGCACCAGCAATGTCAAAAAAGCAGAGGCACGCCTGCTTAGGCCACAGTGGTGTAGCCACTGAACAGGCGACGTGCATACAACAGCAATAAATACCGCTAATAGAAGGGGTACCAGAAGATCCGCCCCCGCCTTCATACCCGCAACAATCACCACTAGCGCGGCAAGCGCCAGGGTCGCATTTAAAGGGATACTACGATAATCCTCATCCGATAATTTCGACATTGCCCTTTCCTTAGCGTGTTATCCATACATCATGGCTGCTCACGTGATATTGCACAAACCATGACAACATTAAGCAACTGCTTTGCGTCTACTCTTAGCCAATGAACTTTATGGCGCTTCGCCCTTCCAAGCAGCGTCACACTATAAGTTAGTTAACTCTAATCATTGGCTCTCTCAGTAAGGAAGTGACCTATGAATTCAGCAACACCACATCTAAAACGCTTGCGCTATGGCGTGCTTGGCAGCGCGCTTCTCGCCCTCCTGGCAACGTCTACGGCTTTCGCCGCACCACCCACTCCGCCCAGCTTGCATGTCCAAGCCCAGTCATGGGTAGAAGTAGAGCCCGACAAAGCCACTCTCTCTGCACGGCTGTGGGAAAACACACCAGCGGTCTCCACTCTGGAAGACACCGACAGTGCCGCATTGAGTGACGCACGCGAACGGCTTGAAACTCGTGCCAGTGAGCTAATTAAAGCCATGGAAGAGATCGGCATTGAACAACGTGCCATCAATGCTGGGTCGCTCAATGTCTATCCTGAACATGTCGCAGGCCCGCGTAATGATGAAGGCGAGCAAGAAACGTTGATGCGCACCCGCTTAGAGCGCCCTTTTAGTGTTGAGCTTACCAATATAGACCAATTGGGCGAGGTATTTGACGCAATGATAAATGCTGGCGTGAACACGCTGGACGGCGTTCAGTTTGATCTGCAAGACCGCGACGCCGCTACCGATGAAGCACTGACTAAAGCGCTAGAAAAAGCCCGCCATAAAGCGGACTTAATGGCCAGCACGCTAAACGTAAGACTTGGCCAAGTGCGGCGCATTGAAGAAGTCCAAGCGCCCACTTTCCAACCCCGCATGATGGCCATGCGCGCTGAGAGCGATGCCATGGGCAGTGGTTCAGCTAGCGACTATCGCCCCGGCACCATTCGTATCGATGCCGAGGTCAACGTCGAGTGGGCACTTAGAGGGCAAGACGCTCAAGGCCGCCCAGGTAGGGTTGCAGAGGCACAGGAACAGCAATAGAGCCATCTACCTGCTGGTGGTTTTCAAGCACCGCCAGCAGGCACCGCCCCACTGCTAAGCCCGAGCCATTCAGCGTGTGTAGCAACTGCGGCTTTTTAGCCTCCGGGTGACGGAAGCGCGCTTGCATGCGCCGCGCCTGGAAATCTTCGCAGTTAGAGACTGACGAAATTTCCCGATATGTTTCTTGGCTAGGCAGCCACACTTCCAAATCGTAGGTCTTCGTCGCCCCAAAGCCCATATCACCGGTGCACAACGTCACTACGCGGTAAGGTAAGTCCAGCGCCTGAAGAATCGCTTCGGCATGGCCACGCATCTCTTCCAGAGCTTCATAACTCTTTTCTGGCTCTACGACCTGCACCATTTCCACTTTATCGAACTGATGCTGGCGGATCATGCCGCGTGTGTCGCGCCCATGGGAACCCGCCTCACTGCGGAAACAAGGCGTGTGGGCAGTCAGCTTCATTGGCAGTGCCGCTTGATCCACGATCTCATCACGCACAAAGTTAGTTAGCGGCACTTCCGACGTAGGAATCAGATAGTATTCCCGCTCGTCGTTAAGCTTAAACAGATCTTCACCAAATTTCGGCAGTTGGCCTGTGCCCATCAGCGAATCGCGATTCACCATATACGGCACGTAGCACTCTTCGTATCCGTGCTGCTCGGTTTGGGTATCCAGCATAAACTGCGCCAGGGCCCGGTGCAGGCGCGCAATCGGCCCACGCATTACCGCAAAGCGAGCGCCTGTTAGCTTAGCCGCCAGCTCAAAATCGAGATAGCCCGACTTCTTACCGAGATCAACGTGGTCCAGCACCTCAAAATCAAACTCACGAGGTGTGCCCCAGCGGTGGAGCTCAACGTTATCGTCTTCGTTCTTACCTTCTGGCACGCTTTCATGGGGCACATTGGGAATGCCGCTAATAGCATCATCCCAATCAGCCTGCACCTCGGCCAGCTCACGCTTGGCATTATCCAGACGCTCGCCTAAATCGCTCACTTCATCCAGCAACGGCTGAATATCTTCACCGTTAGCCTTCGCTTTGCCAATCGCTTTTGAGCGCATATTGCGCTCGTTTTGCAGCTGCTCGGTCTGGGTTTGCAACTCACGACGGCGCGATTCCAGCGCTTGCAGTGCCGCTTTATCAAGTTCGAAGCCCCGCCGGGCCAGTTGTTGCGCTAGCGCATCAAGATCACCGCGCAGCAGTTTCGGATCGAGCATGAGTTATCCCTTGGCCTGAAATCAGTGGAACACGGCGTACACTGCCCGTGATGAAAGGGGCCTATTGTAGGCAAAAGCAAGGCGTGGAGCTATGGGGGCAGCGTCAGGGAATTATTGCCTGATGCAGCAAATTATAAAAAGCAGATTGGAAAACGATACTAAGGGCTCGCTTGCTCAAGAAAATATCATTCTGAAAGTTTGCTGCACAAAACTCATCTCCCCTGTATGCGCTATTACCAATTGGCATAAAAACCTTGGCTCATTAGTCAAAAGTGGTAGAGTGCCCGCCGATTTGCAGCGCAAATCACTAACAACGGGTTTTAAACAGGAGAAACGTAGTGCAGGAAACAGCGAAAAAGGGAAAATTTTCTTGGTGGCGTGGAATCGCGCTATGGAAAAAAATTCTGGCGGGGTTGGCGCTAGGGGTGTTAGCAGGGGCAATGCTGGGTGAAACTGCCAGCATCTTTAAGCCACTCGGCGATATTTTCATTAATGCCATAATGATGCTGATTGTACCGCTGGTGTTCTCCACGCTGGTAGTGGGTATTACCTCCATGCGGGACCCACAAAAAATGGGCCGCATTGGTGCGCGTACCATTACGCTGTATTTGGTGACCACGGCCTTTGCGATCAGCATTGGCCTAGTGCTTTCCACCCTGTTACAGCCTGGGGTTGGCGTCAATTTAAGCTTCGATACAGAAGTGGCTGCAAACGAAGCCCCCTCCCTGATCTCTATTCTGGTTAACTTAGTACCACGTAATCCTCTCGATGCTCTGGCTAACGGCAACATTATGCAGATCATTGTGTTTGCCATTGGCTTAGGTATTTCGCTAACGCTGATTGGCGAAAAAGGCGAGCCGGTTATGAAGGTCTTCGATAGCTTTGCCGAGGCGATGTACAAGCTTACGGGGATTGTCATGGCCTTTGCGCCCTTCGGCGTATTTGGCTTAATCGCTCACGTTTCGGGCCAGTATGGTTTAGAGATCCTACTGCCGCTGGCCAAGCTGATTGGCGTGGTGTATCTCGCCAGTATTCTGCATGTGTTGGTGGTTTACTCTGGCTTTATTTCACTACTTGGCCGGCTAAACCCTGTGCGTTACCTCCAAGGCAGTTTAGATGCCATTGTGGTGGCGTTCTCCTCCGCCTCATCTGCAGGCACGCTGCCGGTGTCAATTCGCTGTGCGCAAAAAAACCTAGGGGTTTCAGAAGGCGTGTCTGGCTTTGTGCTGCCAGTGGGCGCAACGATTAACATGGACGGCACCGCCCTATACCAAGGCGTAGTGGTACTGTTTATTGCCCAAATGACCGGCACCGATTTAACCATGATGGATTACGGCATGATTGTGGCCACTGGCACGCTGGCCTCGATTGGCACCGCGGGTGTTCCCGGCGCAGGCCTGATAATGCTTTCGATTGTAATGGCGCAAATTGGCTTGCCTCTGGAAGCGATTGCTGTGGTCGCCGGTATTGACCGTATCCTGGATATGGCCCGCACCAGCGTAAACGTGGCGGGTGATTTGATGGTCACGACCCTGGTGGGCAAAAGCGAAGGCGAACTAAACGAAGAGGTTTATAACAACAGCCGCACATAGACTCTCCGTGAATATTACTTTAGCGCCTGCTGCCTTTGTGTAGCAGGCGCTTTTTTATGCCCAGCCGCTAACCTGCTAACATATCGTTATATACTCTTAACCATGCGAACCCTTATGCCTTCTGAGCTTGAACAAACTCTAACGGCCATTGATGCGCTTCACGCTCAAGATCCACGTCAAACCACTCTTGCCGATGGCAACCCCCTGCCTCAGGAACTTGTCTACGCTCAGCGTATGAGCCATTGGTTAGAACAGTTACAATCAGCCCCCGCCGAGCTGTTGCGTTTGGCAGTACGCGCCCAGCATCTCCAGCGCTGGCTTGTACCGCGGAGTGATTACCCTGAAGGGCGCATAGGCTATTTAACCTGGCGTCGCGACCAGAGTGAGCGCGCGGGCGACACCACTGCCCAACTGATGCGCGACGCTGGCTATAGCGCTGCTGACGCCGAACGAGTCGCAACGATTATTCGTAAGAAAGGTCTTGGTCGCGATTCCGATGTGCAAGCGCTGGAAGATTGCGCCTGCCTAGTGTTTTTGGAAAATTACTTCGCAGATTTCTCCCGCAAGGTTGAGCACGACCATATGGTGCGTATTGTGCAGAAAACCTGGGGCAAGATGTCACCCCAAGCACATGCACTTGCCCTGGCACTGCCTATGAGCGAGACCAGCGCAGCGCTGGTGAAAGAAGCGCTGGGCAGCGCATAAGACGCACCACCAAGATGCAGAGCCGCGGTAGCTGCGGTAAAGTAGCGTATCCCCTATCCGCTCCCAGCAGTGACGGCTTGATCAACTATGATTGCATCTTTGGATTCTCGTACGGCCCCGTTTAAACGCCTAAGTACTCATTATGTGCGTTTTCTCGACGCCTTGCGCGCTCGCGGCTTTGAAGGCGAGATTGCCCCTGACTACGCCAACCGCACGGTGCTGGCGACGGATAACTCGATTTACCAGCGTCTGCCTCAGGCGGCGGTGTTTCCTAAGCACGCGGAAGATCTTGAGCGCCTTGCCAAGCTAGCCGCTGAGCTGCCCCACCGCGATATCGTGCTCACGCCTCGGGGCGGCGGCACCGGTACCAACGGCCAGTCGTTGACCGACGGTATCGTGGTGGACGTTTCCCGCCATATGAACCAGATCCTCGAAATCGATGTAGAGGCGCGGCGGGTACGCGTTCAGGCGGGCGTGGTGAAGGATCAACTCAACGCGGCGCTGAAGCCCCATGGGTTGTTTTTTGCCCCGGAGCTGTCTACTTCTAACCGCGCCACCATCGGCGGCATGATCTCCACCGATGCCAGCGGCCAGGGCAGCTGCGAGTACGGCAAAACCCGTGACCATGTGCTGGAACTGGACACGGTTCTGCTGGGGGACAGCATCTGCATAGCCGCCCGCTTAGCGCTGAAGAAGAACAGGCTGAGTGCCAACAGGAAGGCATTCTTGGTCGCGTGCACTCCACCGCCGCTGAGATTATCGACCAGCAGCGTGAGCTGATTGAGGCGAAATTTCCGCCGCTCAACCGCTGCTTAACCGGCTACGATTGGCGCATCTGCGGGAGGCGCAAGGCCAACTGAACCTGAACAGCCTGCTGTGTGGTTCGGAAGGCTCGTTGGGCTTTTTGAATGAAGCGGTATTGAACGTGCTGCCGATTCCCAAGCACGCCACCTTGGTTAATGTGCGCTACCCAGGCTTTATGGACGCCCTGCGTGATGCTAAGGCATTGATGGCCAGCAGCGCTCGGCCCACCTCGATTGAAACCATTGACGACACCGTGTTGCAGTTGGCCATGGAAGACTTTGTCTGGGACAGCGTAGCTGAGTTTTTCCCCGCCACCGGTAGTACGCCGATTCGTGGCATTAATCTGATCGAATTTAATGACGATGATCCTGAGCGCTTGGCGGAACGGGTACAGGCGTTCACTGACCATTTGAGCCAAGACGCTACCGTCGAGCGTTTAGGCTACACCCTGGCCGAAGGTCGCCCGCAGATCCAAAAAGTTACGCCATGCGCAAGCGCTCGGTGGGTTTGCTGGGCAATGTGCAGGGCGAAAAGCGCCCGATTGCGTTTGTAGAAGATACCGCCGTACCACCGGAGCACTTGGCTGACTTTATTACTGAGTTCCGCGCCGCGTTGGATGCTAGGCAACTTGCATACGGGATGTTTGGCCATGTGGATGCGGGAGTGCTGCACGTGCGCCCGGCGCTGGACATGAAAGATCCCGAGCAGGAAAAACTGATTCGTGAGATTTCCGATGAAGTGGCAGCCCTGACCCAGAAGTACGGCGGGTTGTTGTGGGAGAACACGGCAAAGGCGTGCGCTCGGAGTACGGCCCCAAGTTCTTTGGTGAGTTATACCCCAGCCTGCAGCGCGTTAAAGCCGCGTTTGATCCGCATAACCAGCTAAACCCAGGAAAAATTGCGTCGCCCGCCGAAAGCAATAACCTGATTGCCAAAGACAGCGATCCTGAACTGTTAACGATCGATGGCGTCACTATGCGCGGCCAGTTGGATCGCACCATCGACGAACGCGCCTGGCAGGCCTACGACGCGGCGGTGTATTGCAACGGCAACGGTGCCTGTTATAACTACGACCTTGATGACCCCATGTGCCCTTCCTGGAAGGCTACCCGCGATCGTCGTCATTCGCCCAAAGGCCGCGCCAGCTTGATGCGTGAGTGGCTACGCCTACAAACCCAGGCGGGTATCGATGTGGTGGAAGAGTCGCGCAAGAAAAAAGCCGAAAACGGCTGGGGCTTTGTTAAAAGCTTTCCCCGCCGGGTCATGAACACCGTTAGCAAGCAGCAACACCACGACTATTCTCACGAAGTTTACGATGCCATGGCGGGCTGTTTAGCGTGTAAATCCTGCGCGGGCCAGTGCCCGATTAAGGTCAACGTACCGCAGTTCCGTTCGCAGTTTTTAGAGGTCTACCACGGCCGCTATTTACGCCCGCTGCGCGATTACATCATCGGTGGCACCGAATTCATGTTGCCAACCCTTGCCAAGGTTGCGCCGCTGTATAACGCCCTACTCAACCAGCGCTGGGTAGATAGCCTGATGCGTAAAGGGCTTGGAATGAGTGACTCCCCGCAGCTTTCCCGTGCCAGCGTAAAGAAACAGCTAAGGGCTTGGGGCATCGCCGAAGCCACGCCCACATCGTTGGTACTGCTTACCGAGCAGCAGCGCGCTAACAGCGTGATTATTGTCCAGGACGCCTTCACCAGCCACTTTGAAGCCAAGCTGGTGATGGACGTGGTGGAACTGCTGTCGCGGTTGAATCTGCGAGTGTTTGTGATGCCATTTTCTGCCAACGGCAAACCGCTGCAGGTGCAGGGCTTTTTAGGCGCCTTTGAGCGCACAGCGGAAAAACAGGCCAAGCGCCTGCGGGCGTTGGCAGAGTTCGACGTACCGATGGTGGGTATCGACCCCGCCATGACGCTGACCTACCGCCAAGAATACGTCAAAGCCTGGGGCCGAGCAAGTGCCCAACGTGTTAATGCTGCAAGAGTGGCTGGCTACCCGTATTAACACGCTAGCGCCTAGCCAGCTGAACCTAACCGATCCTGGCTTTAAGCTGCTGTCCCACTGCACCGAAAAAACCAACGCACCGGGCAGCCCCAAGGCCTGGCAGCAGGTGTTTGCGGCGTTTGGCTTACAGCTAGAGTTAGCCACCACAGGCTGTTGCGGGATGTCCGGCACCTACGGCCATGAAACCCGCAATGTCGAAACCTCGAAGACGATCTACGCCCAATCCTGGCAGCCCCAGGTGGAAGCCGAGCAAAACAAGGGCAAGCTGCTCGCCACAGGCTACTCCTGCCGCAGCCAGGTGAAACGCTATTCTGGGCAAACTTTGCCACACCCGCTTCAGGCGTTGCTGACATGCTTGCGTAGCCGTTGAATCCAAAACGACTAAATATCAAAAAGAAAACAGCCCCTCATCTGCTAGATAAGAGGCTGTTACTTACGAAACCTCTGATTAACTATTGCGCTTGACCATGCTGAGCTTTTTCGTTGATTTTGCCTTGCCTGGACCGCGCTCATCACATTAATCAGAGACTCCTTAGGCTAAATCACCAAAATAAAGCACTTTTGGATTATCAACCAGTATTCGCTTACGCGTTTGCACATCAGGCGCCCAAGATGCAAGTTCATCTAAAAGCGCACCGTCGTTTGGCATGGGTACGGAGATATGGGGATGAGGCCAGTCTGAGCCCCAAACACACCTCTCTGGATTAGCTTGAATCAGTTGCTGTGCGAAAGGGACAACGTCATCGTAGGGCGTTTGATCAAGCGAGGTTATGCGGTATGCCCCCGAGAGCTTTACCCAGGCATGACCATTTTTCAAAGCACGGCAAAGCGCTTGAAAGCCTTCCTCGGTAAGCCCTTTCTCACATGCCATGTGTCCCATGTGGTCTATCACAACAGGAACAGGCAGTTGGCCTATGCGTGTTTCGAAGTTCTCAAACTCAGAAACATCAACAAGAAATTGCAAATGCCAACCCCTTTCAGCCAACCTGTCTGCAAGAACGGTGACGTCTTTCCAAGATATCCCTCCCTTGAAAAGCATATTAAGCCGCACGCCTCGAAACCCGTCTTCATGCAGTGCATCTAGCTCACCATCACTGACTCTACTATCAACAACCGCAACGCCTCGATAGGCATGCCCGGCCTTCCTCAAGCGTTGTAATGCATGACGGGTAACTGAATTGTCCAATCCATACACGCTTGGTTGCACCAGAACACCGCACTGAATACCAAGCGTCTGATGCAGGTGAAGGTACTCCTCTAGCGAAGCATCCGGCGGTGTGTAGGTGCGACCAGGGTGAAAGGGATACTTCGATGAAGGCCCAAACACATGCGCATGGCAGTCAACTGCACCAGCAGGCACCAAGAAGTTCGGTGGCCTAGGCAATGGATCCATCGGAGCACATTCTGGAATTCCAGCGAGACTACCCGTACTGTTATGCATTACTTACACCACCGCCTTAGCAGCTTGCTCAGTGGCTACATTTTATGCCACCCAATTAGCAACAACTGCTGCAAAACGCTGGAACTTAGGATCATCGTCTAGCATCCATTCGGTATGTCCACCTTCTGGAAGTAGAAATAATGATTTAGGCCCAGGATAGGCGGCATACAATGAATGCGCTTCGGTTACCGGGTGGAGATCATTTTCCCCACCATGGGCAATGAGTAACGGCGTATTTGCAAAGCGCTGATCAATATGGGCTTCTGGGTGGAACGAAACAAGCGAGTCGGCAAAGTCTAAATCAGATGTCAGCCCATAACCGGGTGTTTTTCGGAGCACTTCATCAACATAACCTTTAGAAATAGGGTCAAGCGGATAAATATCAAACGGATCAATCTTTTGTGCTTCTCCTCCTTGAGAAAGGCGAAGGCGCTCTTGCTTAACGAATTGACGGAAATTTTTCCACCCCAACTCGCCGCGTAGTGCTTTCTGTACACGCACAGCGTCAAAAAAGCCGTTCATGCTGATCAATGCATCAACCTGATCTTCTACCAAACGGTAAGCATCTAACACTAAGCCACCGGCCATGCCCCAGCCAGCAAGAACCAGGGCACGACCTTCTTGTTCGGCACGAGCTCGTACACTAGTAACGACACTTGCTATATCGCGCACTTGCTCTTCTAACAATACTTTACCGCGCTCACCTTCGCTTTCACCGAATCCGCGATAGTCAAAACCGAAGCACAAAAAGCCTTTCTTGGTTAAAAAACGAGCAAACCTCTCTGGGTGGATATGCTTGAGACCAGTAAAGCCGGAGCAGACAATAACGACTGGCGCATGCTCCTGTAGCTTACTTTCTTCCCAGTAGTAAGAACCATCAAGTTTAAAACCATCACTAAAGATTGAGACGCTTTCTGATTGCATGGAGTGCTCCGAAAATATTCAAGATGTCTATTGAGGCATTGACATCTTGCTATAACGGCCCCATCGTTAAAGACATTAAAACGCCATAAAAGAAAACAATTATGACACGCGACAGACAAGCATCCCACCCTTTCAGTATTGGCTTCTTGCTTTTTCCTAATTTCGCGATGCTCTCTTTTAGCTCAGTGATAGAGCCATTACGTATTGCCAACCGACTTAGCAATGAACCTGTATATCATTGGGAGCTACTAAGCCTTAATGACCAAGCGGTTATAGCAAGCAATGGTATTTCCTTTACCCCTAGTTTACCGGTAAGTGAATGGAGGCAGCTTGACAGCCTTATTTTGGTCGCAGGTTTAGGCACCAATCTTATTGCTGATCAAAGCCTGTTTAAATGGCTACGTGAAATTTCACGTAGTAATAAACTCTTAGGGTCTACCTCTACGGGGAGTATTCTTCTCGCGAAGGCGGGCGTATTAAAAAATAAACGCTGCACGATCCACTGGGAAGATCAGGCTAACCTTCAGGAAGAGTACCCTGAGCTGATTGTTACCCATGAGCTTTTTGAGATCTCGGGCAACATAATGACTTGCTCTGGTGGCACTGCAGGACTCGACATGATGCTCTCAATAATTGAGAACCAACAAGGAAGTGATTTAGCAAAAAAAATTGCCGAACAGTGTATCCACCCCACCATCCGCTCTGCGCATGAAATGCAGCGAATGCCCATCGAAGAACTGCTTGGCATTCACAATCCTGCGCTATCCACTTCAATTAAAATTATGCAGTCACATATTGAAGACCCGATTAACTGCGACAGTATTGCTCAAATGGCCAATATATCTAATCGACAACTGCAGCGCTTATTTAAAGATAAATTCTCCCTTACTCCAGCAGCATATTATCTTAGACTGCGCCTTGAACACGGCGACAACCTACTGCGTAAGACATCCATGAGCGTTTTGAACATTGCAACCGCAACAGGGTTCTCGTCAACATCTCACTTTAGCAAATGCTATAGAAAACAATATGGACTATCACCGCGTGAACAGAGAAAGTCCATCAGCTAATATTTATATCTCCAAAGAGTCCCTACTCACTCTAAATCCAGGGCTAAAGGGACTAGCGATAACCAGCCATCAGCTCACGAATCAGTGGTGTATCTGCGTCTCTATGAGTGGGAAGCTCAAAACGTGCTCTAGCAATATGTGTTCGTGACAGTTCGGCCATAATCAGCATTTCACGATCTTCTGCTTCAGCAAGCAACTCTCCACGCGGGCCGATAATGCACGACCCACCCCAGAAATGGCTTTGCTCCTCGGGGCCGTAGCGGTTGCTCATAATAACTGGTGTACCGTAAGTCATGGCGTAGAAGCGCACATTCAGCAACCAATTTTCCTCGTTAGAAAAATCCTGACTAACCACGCCGGAGGCCGAATTAATAGGAGCACATAGCACGGTGGGACGAGGTAGCAGCGCCGCGTGAACTAACGCAGGGTTCCATAAGTCTGCGCATATTAGCGGTGTACTAGACCAGCCTGGGCAAACTTGCGCCATTGTTAGTTCACTGCCGTGTGAAAACCATTTACCTTCTTCCAACCCACCATAAGTAGGAAGGTTAAGCTTACGGTGAACGGCAACCAACTTCCCATGTTGTAAAATAGCCATTGCATTATAATACTCACCTGGACTTGCTTCCTCGACAAAACCGACAATTGTCTGCATGCCTTCGCAAACCTTTGCAAGCGCCATCAAACGAGCATCTTCTAATGGCATCGCAACTTTCATCACATTGCTTCCGAGGGAGTACCCTGTCAACGAAAGCTCTGGAAACACTAATAGTTCAACACTTTGCTCCTTAGCCTCTTCTATCAGTGAGATATGGCGATCAAGATTAGCGTCTATATCACAAAGCATACTATTTATCTGCGCAGCAGCCACTTTAAGCTTATCCTGATAATGCATAGCGTATCCCATCAAAAGATAAAATATCAGTTTAAAAAAGCCACTTTAACGCAAAAACGACCGCCTAAAGGCGGTCGCGCTTCACACCGTAATTTTATTTATAGCATATCGTTCTGCTCTAAAAAATCTTTAGAAACATTTTCAATACTTTTACGCTCAACATCAACTTCTGCGTTAAGCGCCGCCATAATCTCGTCATCTAACAATGCTGATAGCTCGTTAAGCTCAGACTCTACATTTGGATGAAGCTCCAGTGTTTCCTGGCGAACAACAGGTGTTAGTGCATAGGCTGGGAAATAGTCTTTATCATCTTCAAGCACATAAAACCCAAACGCTGGAATACGCCCATCAGTAGCAAACACCAATCCTACATCTACCTGCCCATCACGAAGTGCTTGATATACAAGTCCTGAATCCATACGGCTTATATCACGGCGACCAACATTAAAATCATAGGCCTCCATCAGTGGACGCCAACCATCATCCCGCGCATAGAATTCAGCATTTAATCCAAACGATAGTGACTCGCCATCATTAATTGCACTTGCCAGCTCAGAAAGGGTTGTAATACCACGCTCTGCTGTGTCTGATTCTCTCATTGCCAATGCATAGGTATTATTAGCAGCAGATGGTTCTAACCATACTAATCCTTTTTCAGCATCAAGCTCTTTGACGCGCTCATACGTTTCTTCAGCACTAAGACGTTCGGAGATATTATTATAGTTAATAAGCGAAGTGCCCGTATACTCCCAGTATACATCAATCTGGCCATTCTCTTGCGCTTGGCGAAGCACAGCAGACCCCATGCCAGCCCGAGTATTTACATCGTAGCCCAACCCCTCTAGATACTGGCTGGTCATGCTCGCTAAAATCTGCTGTTCAGTGAAATTCTTTCCACCAACAGTAATATTGGCAGCGTAAGCGGAGCTGACACCGATAAGAGCGATACTACTTAAAACAGATAAGATAGGCTTAATCATTTTGGAGCTTCCTATATCAATTGTTATTGTGCAGCTGCTACGCATTCGCTGCTCGGCGAGCGGGATTAACCCCGCGGGGTACGACAAGAAAAGCAATACTGGCGACTGCGGCATCAACCAAAATAGCTAGTATGGCAGTCGGGATAGCACCAGCGAGCATCATCAGAGGGTCGTAAAGATCAATACCGGTAAAAATTAACTCTCCTAGCCCTCCTGCGCCGATTAAAAATGCCAACGGTACGGTGCCAACATTGATTGCGAGAGCTGTTCGGATGCCCGCAAAAATAACATACAGTGCGTTGGGTAATTCGACGCGTATTAGCCGCTGTGCAGGCGACATACCGATACCTGAAGCAGCCTCTTTTAATGCCGGAGACACGCCTTTTAGCCCCGTATAAGTATTGCGAGTAATAGGCAGTAGTGTGGCAACAAACAAGGCAAATACAGCAGGTACTATACCTATACCTAGCAAGCTCATTGATAACGCAAGTACTGCTAGCGTTGGAATCGTTGTCCCAATATTAAGCACTTGCATACCAGATTCTGCCCAACGCGCCATACTCGGACGGGAGAGCACAATGCCTAAAGGTATCGCGACTAGAATTGCCAGCGATCCAGAGATAACAGTGAGCCATAGGTGCTCCATTGTTAAAAACTGAATATCGGGCAAGTAAAATATGAATTCTTCAATAACGCCTGTCGCGTAGCTCCAGGCGCCGGCAACAAAGACAGCCACCAGGAGCAGTAAGCGGAAGACCCCTTTAAGACTTTGAATGGGCATTAGCTCACTCCTCTGCCATCGGGTCGGCAAGCTCTGCAGCGGCTTGCTGAGTACGAAAACGTGCACCAAGATGATGGGTCATCGCACGCTGCGTGATATGCCCACTCAAGCGACCTTCATCATCAACACATGGCAGCCAGGTGATATCGTGCGCAAGCATTAAAGACACCGCTTTACGCAGATCATCATTAACGTTCACAACAGCGGGCACCTTTTGAGCATAGTCGTGACAACTGCCTTGACTCATTTGTGCCACTGAACGTGGGATAATTCCGACTGGCTGGCGTTCTTCGTTGACCATCACAATAGCGTGCTGATAGCCGCACTTATCGAGCTTTTGCAGCGCACTTTCCAGACTATCGCGGGGCGAAACCGTTTCGAAATTAGTGCTAATAACTTCCCGAACACTAATTAAGTTGAGCCGCTTAAGAGCACGGTCTTCGCCGAGAAATGATTCAACAAAGCTATCTTTCGGTGCGGCAAGCAAAGTATCAGGGGTAGCGTATTGCACTAAATGACCGTCACGGAAGATTGCAATACGGTCTCCCATCTTGATGGCCTCATCAATATCGTGACTAACAAACATGATGGTTTTCTTGAGTTCTTGCTGCATCTTCAAGAACTCATCTTGAATCACTGCGCGATTAATAGGATCGATAGCTCCAAAGGGCTCGTCCATTAACATGACGGGAGGGTCTGCGGCCAAGGCTCGGGCAACACCAATACGCTGCTGCTGACCACCAGAAAGCTCACTAGGGTAACGCTTGAGAAAGGCATCTGGCTCCAGCGCAATCATGCGCATTAGCTCTCTGGCTCTTTCCTTATATTTGGCTTTGTCCCAGCCAAGGAGCTTAGGCACCACCGTAATGTTTTCTTCGATAGTCATGTTGGGAAACAGGCCTATCTGCTGAATGACATAGCCAATATTGCGGCGTAATGTTTGGGTGTCTAGCGAAGAAGTGTCTTCATCATCGATAAAAACCTTGCCAGAGGTAGGGCGAACGATGCGATTAATCATCTTCAACGTGGTGGTTTTGCCGCAACCGGAAGGTCCCAGCAAAATGCATATCTCACCCGTGGGCACTTCCATATTAATATGATCAGCAGCAACCACCGCGCCTTTTGGTGTATCGAAAACCTTCGTTAGATTATCCAGTCGAATCATGCTGGTATCCTTTTTTGTTAAATGAGGGCTGAAGGGCTACATCAGTTACAGGCGGGCACCTGTTCCATACCCTTGGGCGTCAATCGCTTTTGGAGGTATAGCAGCGCGTAATCAACAATGATTGCCAGAAGGCTGACTGCAATGGCGCCTAAGATAAGTTGGCGTGGGTCTGACTGAGAAATGCCACGACTAATGAAGGTACCTAGCCCACCCGCGCCTATATAAGCAGCAATAGCCATGACACCTATATTGAGCACGACCGCCGTGCGCACGCCGGCCATGATCACCGGCACAGCCAAGGGAATTTCAACTTTTTGTAGGCGCTGGTTCTGGCTCATACCAATGCCACGAGCAGCTTCACGAAGTGCTGGATCGACGTTATTTATCGCGGTGTAGGTATTGCGAATAATAGGGAGCTGCGAATACAGCAAAACAGCAATAACAGCGGGCACGTATCCAATGCCATGACCGACGATAGACAAGATCGGTATCATGATGCCAAACAAGGCAATAGAGGGGATGGTGACAATAATAGAAGCGATGTAAAGAACGGTCTTAGCCATTTTTTCGTTTTTGGTTATGGCAATACCGATAGGCACCCCCGTCAACGTTGCAATACCAACGGCTATTCCAACAAGGACAATGTGCTCAATCGTGCGCGCTATAAGTACATCAAAATTAGACGCCGCATAGTGAATCCACTCCATCTATACACCCCCGATATATTGTGATTATTAGTAAGCAAATATATGTCTAGGCTATTGAAATTCAGGCAAGGGTACTGGCAATTAAGCGACATTAAACAATAGAAAAACGCCTAATTTGCCAGTTCCTCACCGTCTCACCTTTCGACATGAATTCATTGCTCAGTAAATATCAGTTTAATAAGCAGTAAGTTAGCAAGTAAACTAACCTCTTCCACAATGCTCTTTTCTGCACTTAGCGCACTTTTTAAATGACCGTTTTATGCTCTTAAACGCCTATTTTATCGATGTCGCATCGAGCTTCTTAACGTAAACTTGCCCAACTTTAAGCGCTATAAAGGCGTTTCATTTACTTCACTTTAACGACAAAACATTCATCATGATGGCATTCATTGACTCTCGAAATTTTGCACTTGAACGCCTGAAACCCTATTACGTGCGTTTTCTCGACACCTTGCGCGCTCGCGGCTTTGAAGGCGAGATTGCCCCTGACTACGCCAACCGCACGGTGCTGGCGACGGATAACTCGATTTACCAGCGTCTGCCTCAGGCGGCGGTGTTTCCTAAGCACGCGGAAGATCTTGAGCGCCTTGCCAAGCTAGCCGCTGAGCTGCCCCACCGCGATATCGTGCTCACGCCTCGGGGCGGCGGCACCGGTACCAACGGCCAGTCGTTGACCGACGGTATCGTGGTGGACGTTTCCCGCCATATGAACCAGATCCTCGAAATCGATGTAGAGGCGCGGCGGGGACGCGTTCAGGCGGGCGTGGTGAAGGATCAACTCAACGCGGCGCTGAAGCCCCATGGGTTGTTTTTTGCCCCGGAGCTGTCTACTTCTAACCGCGCCACCATCGGCGGCATGATCTCCACCGATGCCAGCGGCCAGGGCAGCTGCGAGTACGGCAAAACCCGTGACCATGTGCTGGAACTGGACACGGTTCTGCTGGGGGGAAAGCATCTGCATAGCCGCCCGCTTAGCGCTGAAGAAGAACAGGCTGAGTGCCAACAGGAAGGCATTCTTGGCCGCGTGCATACCACTGCGGCTGAGATTATCGACCAACAGCGTGAGCTGATTGAAGCGAAATTCCCACCACTTAACCGCTGCTTAACCGGCTACGATTTGGCGCATCTGCGGGAGGCGCAAGGCCAACTGAACCTGAACAGCCTGCTGTGCGGTTCGGAAGGATCGCTGGGCTTTTTGAATGAAGCGGAACTGAACGTGCTGCCGATCCCTAATCACGCCACGCTGGTTAATGTGCGCTACCCAGGCTTTATGGACGCGCTGCGTGATGCTAAGGCATTGATGGCCAGCAGCGCTCGGCCCACTTCCATCGAAACAGTGGATGACAAGGTGCTGCAGCTGGCCATGGAAGATTTTGTCTGGGACAGCGTAGCTGAGTTTTTTCCCGCCACCGGTAGTACGCCGATTCGTGGCATTAACTTGATCGAGTTTAATGACGATGATCCTGAGCGCTTGGCGGAACGGGTACAGGCGTTCACTGACCATTTGAGCCAAGACGCTACCGTCGAGCGTTTAGGTTACACCCTGGCCGAAGGCCGTCCGCAGATCCAAAAAGTCTACGCCATGCGTAAACGCTCGGTGGGCTTGCTGGGCAATGTGCAGGGCGAAAAGCGCCCGATTGCGTTTGTGGAAGATACCGCCGTACCACCGGAGCACTTGGCTGACTTTATTACTGAGTTCCGCGCCGCGTTGGATGCTAGGCAACTTTCATACGGGATGTTTGGCCATGTGGATGCGGGGGTGCTGCACGTGCGCCCAGCGCTGGATATGAAAGATCCCCAACAGGAAAAACTGATTCGTGAGATTTCCGATGAAGTGGCAGCCCTGACCCAGAAGTACGGCGGGTTGTTATGGGGAGAACACGGCAAAGGCGTGCGCTCAGAGTACGGCCCCAAATTCTTTGGTGAGCTCTACCCCAGCCTGCAGCGCGTCAAAGCCGCGTTTGATCCGCATAACCAGCTGAACCCCGGCAAGATTGCGTCGCCGTTGTCTAACCCGCCCGAAGCCGCGGGTAGGTCTGAGAACCATGAACTAATCGCTAAAGACAGCGACCCTGAACTGTTAACGATCGATGGCGTCACCCTGCGCGGCCAGTTGGATCGCACCATCGACGAACGCGCCTGGCAGGCCTACGACGCGGCGGTGTATTGCAACGGCAACGGTGCCTGTTATAACTACGACCTTGATGACCCCATGTGCCCTTCCTGGAAGGCTACCCGTGACCGGCGCCATTCGCCCAAAGGCCGCGCCAGCTTGATGCGTGAGTGGCTACGCCTACAAACCCAGGCGGGTATCGATGTGGTGGAGGAGTCGCGCAAAAAGAAAGCCGAAAACGGCTGGGGCTTTGTTAAGAGTTTTCCTCTGCGCGTTGCTAATACGCTCAGCCGCAAGCAACACCACGACTATTCTCACGAAGTTTACGATGCCATGGCGGGTTGCTTGGCGTGTAAATCCTGTGCAGGCCAGTGTCCGATTAAGGTCAACGTGCCGCAGTTCCGTTCGCAGTTTTTAGAGGTCTACCACGGCCGCTATTTACGCCCGCTGCGCGATTACATCATCGGTGGCACCGAATTCATGTTGCCAACCCTTGCCAAGGTTGCGCCGCTGTATAACGCCCTACTCAACCAGCGCTGGGTAGATAGCCTGATGCGTAAAGGGCTTGGAATGAGTGACTCCCCGCAGCTTTCCCGTGCCAGCGTAAAGAAACAGCTAAGGGCTTGGGGCATCGCCGAAGCCACGCCCACATCGTTGGTACTGCTTACCGAGCAGCAGCGCGCTAACAGCGTGATTATTGTCCAGGACGCCTTCACCAGCCACTTTGAAGCCAAGCTGGTGATGGACGTGGTGGAACTGCTGTCGCGGTTGAATCTGCGAGTGTTTGTGATGCCATTTTCTGCCAACGGCAAACCGCTGCAGGTGCAGGGCTTTTTAGGCGCCTTTGAGCGCACAGCGGAAAAACAGGCCAAGCGCCTGCGGGCGTTGGCAGAGTTCGACGTACCGATGGTGGGTATCGACCCCGCCATGACGCTGACCTACCGCCAAGAATACGTCAAAGCCCTGGGGGCCGAGCAAGTGCCCAACGTGTTAATGCTGCAAGAGTGGCTGGGTACCCGTATTAACACGCTAGCGCCTAGCCAGCTGAACCTAACCGATCCTGGCTTTAAACTGCTGTCTCACTGCACCGAAAAAACCAACGCACCGGGCAGCCCCAAGGCCTGGCAGCAGGTGTTTGCGGCATTTGGTTTAGAGCTTGAGCTGATGGCGACCGGTTGTTGCGGGATGTCCGGCACCTACGGGCATGAAACCCGTAATGTCGACACATCGAAGACGATCTACGCCCAATCCTGGCAGCCCCAGGTGGAAGCCGAGGAAAACGAGGGCAAGCTGCTAGCGACAGGCTACTCCTGCCGCAGCCAGGTGAAACGCTACTCAGCGCAACCCCTACCCCACCCGCTTCAGGCGTTGCTTACGTGCCTCAAGCGGGCAAGTTAATAAATGCTTTAAACAACGTCGATTAAAAGAAGAGCCGCTTGAGGGCTTGGCCAGGATCCTCTTCACGCATGAAGGCTTCACCAACCAAGAAACCGTTCACCTCATGGTCGCGCATTAGCTCTACGTCATCTCGGGTATGGATACCGGATTCGGTGATAACCGTGACGCCCTCAGGAATGCGCGGCAGTAGGTCTAGTGTGGTATTCAGGCTGGTCTCGAAGGTATGCAGATTACGGTTGTTGATACCTACCAGTTTTAGATCCAGCGCTAAGGCACGCTCTAACTCAACAGCGTCATGCACTTCTACCAGCACATCCATGCCTAACGCACTGGCTTGCTGGTGCAGATCGCGCAGTTGAGAGTCGTCTAAAGCAGCTACAATCAGCAGGATGCAATCTGCACCAATGGCACGCGCCTCGGTTACCTGATAGCTATGGGTAATAAAATCTTTACGAATGATGGGTAGGTCGCAGGCATCACGGGCGGCGATCAGAAAGTCCTCATGCCCCTGGAAAAAATCCGCATCAGTCAATACTGACAAGCAGGCTGCGCCGCCCTCTGCATAACGTTTAGCGATATCGTCAGGATGAAAATCCTCACGCATCACGCCCTTGGAAGGCGAGGCTTTTTTCACCTCAGCGATGACCGCCGCATCACCTGCGGCAATACGGTCATTCAGCGCATCAATAAAGCCACGTGGGGCGCTTTGTTTGTCAGCCAACGCCAGCAGATCTGCTTCAGAAACCGCCTGTCGGCGCTCGGCTACTTCTTCGTCTTTACGAGCCAAAATACGCGTTAAAATTGTTGGCGTTGCCTGATCAGTCATTAGATTATTTACCCTTTAAAGACACTAGTGAAGTGTGAAAGCTCTCGAAGCTTCTCTAGCGGTAACTTTGAGGCCTGCGCATCCTGAGCCACCATCACGCCCTCTTTTAAACTATCGGCCACACCTGAGCAGTAAAGTGCTGCACCAGCATTTAGTGCCACTATATCCGCCGCTGCCCCTTCGCCGCTAAGAGAGGCCTTCACTAACCGTAGGCTATCTTCAGCGCTGGTCGCTTTTAGTGGTGTTAGGCTTTGGCGCTCAATACCCAACTCTTCTGGGGTAATGGTGTATTCGGTAATTTCGCCATCTTTTAGTTCAGCTACGCGCGTAGGGGCAGCCAAAGAAATTTCATCTAAGCCATCTTCAGAGTGCACTACCAGTACGTGGCGACTGCCCAGCTTTCGGAGCACTTCAGCCATCAGCGGCACTAATTCAAGCGAATAAACGCCCAACACTTGATTAGGTGCACTGGCGGGGTTGGTCAACGGTCCAAGGATGTTAAACAGCGTGCGAACGCCCATTTCTCGGCGCGGCCCGATAGCGTAGCGCATGGCCGGGTGGTGATTGGGAGCAAACATGAAGCCCACACCTACCTGTTCGATACAGCGAGCCACCTGCTCAGGCTTGAGATCAAGGTAAATGCCGGCGATATCGAAAAGGTCCGCGCTACCCGACGACGAGGAAACGCTGCGGTTACCATGCTTGGCCACATGAGCGCCCCCGGCAGCAGCTACGAAACTAGCCGCCGTAGAAACATTAAACAGGTTAGCTCCATCACCGCCGGTGCCGACAATATCGACTACGTTATCGGTGTGCAGCACCACCCGCTTCATCAGCTCGCGCATTACCTGGGCCGCCGCGCTAATTTCCTCGGCGCTTTCACCTTTCATGGCAAGCCCCACCAGCAGGCCACCAATTTGCGCATCGGAGGCTTCGCCGGTCATGATCTGGCGCATTAGCGCGTGCATCGCATTGAAAGAGAGGTCTTCGCGGCGCATCACCGCGTTAATTGCATCTCGCATTTGCATGAACAGAAAAGCCCCTAAAGCGTATAAATTTGGCAATCAGCCGCGTTTTAAAAAGTTAGCCAATAACGCATGGCCTTGGCGCGTGAGTATTGACTCAGGGTGGAACTGTACCCCTTCAACATCCAGGCTGCGATGACGAAAGCCCATTATCAGCCCTGGCGTAACGTCATCGTCTGCGGTCCAAGCAGTGATTTCAAAACACTCCGGCAAGCTATTTTTTTCTACCACGAGTGAATGATAACGGGTCACTTCTAGCGGGTTTTCAAGCCCGCTAAACACGCCTTGCCCACGATGTACGACGGCAGACGTTTTACCATGCATCACTTGGGGCGCCCGCACCACTTTACCACCGTAGACCTGTCCAATCGCCTGATGCCCAAGACAAACCCCCAAAATAGGTAGTTTACCCGCAAAGTGGGTGATCGCCGCCAGCGATATGCCCGCTTCATTAGGGGTGCATGGCCCAGGTGAAATGACTAAATGGGAAGGCGCTAAGGCGTCAATTTGTTCTAGGGTAAGCTCATCGTTGCGATAGGTTATTACCTCGGCCCCCAGCTCACCCAAGTACTGGACGATATTGAACGTGAAGCTGTCGTAGTTATCGATCATCAATACACGTTGCACTACCTGCACTTGCGCCATCGCCCCACTTACTCCATCACATTAATCAAACCACTTTGCTGGGATGATACCCCAACCCAAGCACCACTTGCAGGGCCAAGGGTCGACTAAGACATTCACACTTATTTTAGAGGGCCAACCAACAAACCCCAGTTGAGTACTCTGGTAGTTTTCAGTGGGGAACTAGCGCCGAGTTTATCAGTAAATTGTGAGGGGCTTTTCAAAGTAATCAAAAATCCTGAAGGTGACTGGTTAGCCCCTACTGCTAGGTTTAAGCAACTTGGCAGCATAACGAAACTGGTAACAGGTCTGTACTGTCTTTATGATCTGCCGTCTTTTTAATGTGTTAGGAGCGTGACATGGACAAGCGAACACCCTGGATAATCACGCTCGTATTGATGACGACTGTCAGCAGCACTCACGCGCTGGGAGACACTTCGTTTAAAGTTATCGCTTCATTTTCAGTCGTTAAAGACTTAGTAAAGCGTGTGGCGGGCGACAACATCAGTATTACAACGATTGTGCCCACAGGGGAAGATGTGCACCGCTGGGAGCTTCAACCGCCAAATGCCTTGGCTGTCGAAGAAGCTGACATTGTTTTCTATAACGGACATGGGCTAGAGCCATGGATACGGCATATCGAAGCCATGGCAGATGATTCACTAACGCTGATAGCACTTGCAGAAAACGCCGATTATGAGCCGCTAGCAATTCCAGTAGGCCAGTATAAGAATCATTTTGACCCGCATATGTGGATGGACCCGAAAGGGGCAGCCGCTTATGTTGATGTGATAGAAAAAACGCTTATCGAGCACTATCCCGAGCAGGCTGACACGTTTACCACCGGAGCCGCTGAAACTCGTAAAGCATTGGCGCTGTTAGATCATCAACTCAGAGAGCGTTTGGAAGGCATTCCGCAAACCAATCGCATGCTCACCACCAGCGAAGCCTCCATGGCCTACTTTGCCCGCGCGTACGACTTTGAATACGCAGCCATTTGGGGCATTGGCAATGAGACGATTGGCAGTGCGCAGGCAATGGAAGCAATGAGTATGCATCTTTCGCAAAAGCGCCCGCCTGCGCTGTTTTACGAAAGTACATCACCCTATATCCACATGGATGCCCATGCTCGAGAAACGGAGCTTTCGCTAGCCGGGCCTTTATACGTAGATACCTTAAGTGATGCCGACGGCTCCGCTTATAACTATCCTGCCATGTTGCGCCATAACGCTGAATTACTGCATGAATACTTAGGCGGCGCACGAGCAGAAAAATAGCCCTGGAAAAACAGCCCTGGAAAAACAGCCCTGGAAAAACAGCCCCATCACCGTCTATTTTATTCCGTTAGCGCCAGCAGTGAGCTAATGATCAAATCAGGTTGGCTATGCTCAATCGGCTCGCCGTGATTATAGCCGTAAGGTAACGCCACGGTGGTAAAGCCAGCGGCTTTGCCTGCGGCGATGTCGTGGCGCGAATCGCCAACCATGACACTTGCCGAAGGTGGAATATCCAACTGTTGAGCCACATGGAGTAGCGGCAGTGGGCTGGGCTTTTTCTCGGCAAGACTGTCGCCGCCAATGCAGTGCGTAAATAGCGACAATAGTCCAAAATGGCTCAAAATTGGGGCAATAAAGCGCTCAGGCTTGTTGGTAATCAGTACCAGTGGATAGCCTGCCTTGTGCAAGTCATGCAGTGCTGTTCGCACGCCTGGATAGAGCCGGGTTAGCGCATTGGGAGCAGCACCGTAATGGCGCATAAAAGCCTCGTAGGCGGTGGTTTGCAACGCCTGCCCCAGAGCATCTGGTAACGCCCAGGTTAGCGCTCTTTCGACGAGTACCTGAGCACCATTACCTACCCAGTCACGCACACGCTCTTCGCCGGGTGCAGGCAGCCCAACGTCACTGAGCGCGCACTCAACCGCCACCGTCAGATCTGGGACCGAATCAATCAAAGTGCCATCTAAATCAAACGCAATTAACCGCTTCCCCTGCAAAATGGCGTGCACGCTATTCACTCCCTGCTCTAAACAAAAATAATTTTCAAAAAATGGCCGTTAGTAAACGTAATCGCCGTTGATTCTTTTATCCTACCGACTTAGCACGTCGCCAACCACGCCCGAAAGCTCTATGCTGTGACCATATTAGCCGAGGAGAAAGTAATGACCATCCCCCGAATTGTGATTGTCGGCGGCGGCGCCGGCGGGCTTGCCCTAGCCACGCGTTTAGGACGCACGCTAGGCAAAAAAAAGCGCGCCGAGATTGTCCTGCTAGACCGCAATGCCACTCATGTATGGAAACCACTTTTACACGAACTCGCTACCGGAGTATTGAACTCCAGCATGGATGAAGTGGATTATCGCGGCCACTCTTCCGCGCACCATTACCGCTACCAGCGCGGCTCTTTAAATGGCCTTGATCGCGAACAAAAAGTCATTCACCTAGCACCCATTAAAGATGAAGACGGCGTTGAAGTCCTTCCCTCTCGGAAACTAACTTACGATTATCTAGTAATAGCGCTCGGCAGTATTTCCAATGATTTTGGTACCACAGGCGTTGCTGAACACTGCCACTTTATTGATTCGCCCCAGCAAGCCAAAGCGTTTCAGCGCGATATGATCAATACCTTTTTGCGTTATACCGATCCAACGCTTCGCCAAAACGCTGAATTGACCATTGGCATTGTGGGCGGTGGCGCAACGGGCGTAGAGCTTTCTGCGGAGCTTTTAGATGCTTCGCGCTTGCTTAATGCCTACGGCGTCACCGCCGTTGACCACCAAACTATTAGTGTCCACCTCATCGAAGCGGCACCCCGCTTGCTGCCCGGTTTATCAGAACGTATCAGCGAAACAGTGCAACAAGAGCTTGAAAGTATGGGCGTTACCGTCCACGCCGGCACCGCTATTCAAGAAGCTCAGCAGTATCAATTGGTGACTGGCGATGGTGAGGTTATCGAAACCGACCTAAACGTGTGGGCAGCAGGCATTAAAGCACCACCATTTTTGGCTGAATTAGACTTAACCACTAATAAGAAAAATCAAATCAGCGTTCACCAAACGCTTCAGAGCGTGGATGACCCTTATATTTTTGCCATGGGCGACTGCGCTGACTGCCCTCAGGGCGAAGACAAAACCGTGCCACCACGAGCTCAGGCTGCTCATCAACAAGCCAAAGTGCTTGCCAAAAACCTCGTGCACTGCCTGAATAGTAAACCGCTGCAAAACTTTACTTATCGTGATCACGGTTCGCTTGTATCGCTCGCCCGCTACGATGCCGTAGGAAACCTAATGCGTAGCTCCGCGTCTCGAGGGCTATTTTTGGAGGGCTGGTTAGCGCGCCAAGCCTACGCTTCGCTTTATCGAATGCATCAGCTGTCTATTCATGGCGCGCCTAAAACGGGACTCGCATGGCTGGTTGATAAGCTAAACCGCTACCTAAAGCCCCGCATGAAATTGCATTAAGTTTTCCGCTTAGCCGTTACCCTTTGCTAACTCGGCGCGCAGTTGCTGGATAACGCTATCGTAACCGTGCGGGTCGCTTGACTGGTGAGCATTGAAGATAGCCGAGCCAGCGACAAAGGTGTCGGCACCCGCAGCGGCGATATCGGCAATGTTATCTACTTTAACGCCACCGTCGATTTCTAAGCGGATCGGGCGACCTGAGGCTTCGATACGTGCCCGTGCTTCACGCAATTTATCCAGCGTGCCGGGAATAAATGACTGGCCGCCAAAACCCGGGTTGACGCTCATCAGCAGCACCATATCGATTTTGTCCATGACATAATCGAGATACGAAAGCGGTGTTGCCGGATTAAATACCAGCCCTGCTTTACAGCCACTATCGCGAATCAGCTGTAATGAGCGATCAACATGTTCTGAGGCTTCCGGGTGAAACGTGATGTAACTCGCCCCAGCCTCACTAAAATCGCCGATCATGCGATCCACGGGTTTGACCATTAGGTGCACGTCAATGGGCGCCGTTACACCATGCTGGCGCAATGCTTTGCATACCATCGGCCCAATCGTCAGGTTCGGCACATAGTGATTATCCATGACATCGAAATGGACAATATCGGCCCCAGCGGCCAATACATTGTCGACCTCTTCACCAAGACGCGCGAAATTAGCGGAAAGAATCGAAGGGGCAATCAGGAAGTCCTGCGCAGCGCTCATAGTGCATTCCTAGGTTAACAGGGGGAAAGGAAGGCCTATATCTTACCAGAGCCTCCTACGAAGCCCCATCTCCCTAGCCGTTAAAGCCCTGCCGCGAATGCACGCATATCTTTAAATGCATATTTCCAAATAGAATATAAAACATAATTGTAATTCCACAATCACAGGTTTAACCTTATCCTCATTGCGATTAAATCGCCCCCAGATGTAAGGAGCCTGTAATGACGCGATCTACTTTTTTCCGGACTGGCCTACGCCGCAGCCTGCTAGCCGCTGCTGTTGGCACGACAGTAGCTACCACGGCTGTTTCTACCACGGCAATGGCCCAAGAGCGCGAGCTACTAAACTCCTCTTACGATATTGCCCGTGAATTATTTTCGGCTATTAATCCGGAATTCCAAGCGTGGTGGCAAGAAGAGCATGGCGAAGAAATTGCTATTAGCCAGTCCCACGGCGGCTCTTCAGCGCAAGCTCGCGCGATCATGCAAGGGCTGCGTGCAGATGTAGTCACCTTTAATCAGGTGACTGATGTTCAAGTTCTTGCAGATGCAGGCCTAGTAGCAGAAGACTGGCAGGACGCGTTCGACAACAATGCTTCTCCCTATTACTCCACCACTGCATTTTTGGTTCGCAAAGGCAACCCGAAAGGTATTGAGAGCTGGGATGACCTGGTGAAAGAAGACGTGCAGATGGTCTTCCCTAATCCTAAGACGTCCGGTAACGGCCGCTACACCTACCTAGCCGCCTGGGGATTTGCCGAGAACGAATTTGAGGGTGATGAAGAGCAAATCCAGGACTTCATGCGTACTTTCTTGCGCAATGTTGCAGTGTTCGATACCGGCGGCCGTGGCGCCACCACTAGCTTTATCGAACGCGGCATTGGCGACGTATTGATCAGCTTTGAATCAGAAGTAAACAACATCCGTAGCGAATACGGCAGCGACGACTACGAAGTCATCGTGCCGCCGGTCAGCATTCTGGCAGAATTCCCCGTTGCGGTAGTGGGTGAAAATGCTGAGCGCAACGGCAACAGCGACCTTGCCCAGAGCTACCTTGAGTATCTCTACCGTGAAGACACCCAGCGCTTGCTGGCAGGCTTTAACTATCGCGTTCACGATGAAACGGTTGTAGCCGAATTTGCCGATCAATTCCCCGATACCGAACTTTTTGAAGTTGAAGATGTGTTTGGCAGCTGGGAAGAAGCAATGGAAAACCACTTTGAAGGCGGCGCCCTACTTGATCAACTGCAACGTCGTTAACGGAACCCCATGAGCCAGCTAGCATTATGGCGGTCCGGCAGCGCACGCGTGCTGCCGGGCTTTGGCCTATCTATGGGGATCAGCGTCCTATTTATTTCGCTGGTTCTCCTTCTCCCGATCACCGGGCTATTTGGCCAGTTGGCAGGGCTTAGCCTTGCCGAATACTGGGCCATTATTACCGAAGGCCGTGTGGTAGCCAGTTACATGGTCACCATAGGAGCAGCGGCTGTCGCGGCGCTGGTGAATGCAGTATTTGGCTTACTACTCGCCTGGGTACTGGTTCGCTATGAGTTTCCCGGCAAGCGTCTTTTAGATGCCTTAATGGATCTTCCCTTTGCGCTCCCCACAGCGGTTGCAGGTATTACCCTCGCTACGCTATATGCGGGTAACGGCTGGATGGGCAGCTTATTAGAGCCGCTAGGGTTTCAAGTAGCCTATACCTGGGTAGGCATTGCACTGGCCATGGCGTTTACCAGCATTCCGTTTGTGGTGCGCACCGTACAGCCGGTGCTGGAGGATTTACCCGCAGAAGTTGATGAAGCAGCGATGTCTCTTGGAGCAACCGATGGCGTGGCGTTTCGGCGTGTGATTATGCCGCACCTTTGGCCAGCTCTCGTTACTGGCACTGGGCTAGCCTTTGTGCGCTCGTTAGGTGAGTTCGGAGCCATTATTTTCATTGCCGGTAATATGCCCTACGAAACAGAAATCACCGCGCTGATGATTTTCGTCAAGCTCCAAGAGTATGACTATGCTGGCGCCTCCGCGATTGCCTCCGTCGTGCTCTTTGTGTCACTGGCTCTACTGCTGGCGATCAATATTTGGCAGGGTCGCTTTGTGCGCCGCTTGCATGGAGGAAAAGGCTAATGCGTCGGATTGGTGATGCACCCGCTGTGCGGCGTTTACTCATTGGCGCCGCACTGTTGCTTTCAGCGCTGTTTTTGCTGCTGCCCTTGGTGGCAATCTTTGCCCAAGCGTTCTCCCAGGGCGTAATGGTCTTTTGGGCTAACGTTAGCAATACATTCACCTTGCACGCGATTGGCCTAACGCTCGTCATTGCATTATTAACCATACCGGTATGTCTAGTGTTTGGTGTCGCTTTGGCGTGGCTAGTTACCCGCTTCAGCTTTCCAGGTCGGCGCATTTTACAAACACTGATCGATATTCCGTTTGCGGTATCCCCAGTAGTAGCAGGCCTTATATATTTACTGCTCTATGGGCGAAACGGCTGGATTGGCAGCTGGCTAGACACCCACGATATTCAACTGATGTTCGCTTGGCCCGGTATTTTAATGGTGACTATTTTCGTGACCTGCCCGTTTGTGGCACGCGAACTAATTCCGCTCATGCAGGCCCAAGGTTCCCGGGAAGAAGAAGCCGCCGTGACCCTCGGCGCAGGCGGCTGGACTACTTTTCGGCGTGTCACGCTACCTAACATTCGCTGGGCACTGCTTTACGGGATCATTCTCACCAACGCGCGTGCGGTGGGTGAATTTGGAGCCGTTTCGGTGGTCGCCGGGGCTATTCGTGGTAAGACAAACACCTTACCACTGCACCTAGAGCAGCTTTATCAGGATTACAACGCGGTGGGCGCATTTGCTAGCGCCGCACTGCTGGCCCTTATTGCCCTGTTAACCCTTGCGGCCAAGGCAGGCCTGGAATGGCGCGCAGCGCGCCAGGAGGCATTTTTATGAGTATTCGCCTACAGAACATCGCCAAGCACTTTGCCAATACCCAAGCGCTTGAGCCGATCAATCTGGACATTCATGAAGGCGAACTAGTCGGACTGCTTGGTCCGTCTGGCTCTGGAAAAACGACACTTCTACGTATTATTGCCGGCTTTGAGAGCGCTGATCGCTCCCCTCAACCCGGTAAAATACTGTTCGGCGACCGTGATGTAACTAACGTTCACGTTCGCGATCGCCGCATTGGGTTTGTTTTCCAACACTACGCTCTCTTTCGCCATATGAGCGTGTACGACAATGTAGCCTTTGGGCTAACCGTGATGCCCAAAAAGCGCCGCCCTTCTAATGGCGAGATTCGTGCCCGCGTATTTAGGCTGCTGGAAATGGTTCAGCTTCAGCATTTAGCGAACCGTTTGCCTGCCCAGCTCTCGGGTGGCCAGCAGCAACGTGTATCGCTTGCACGCGCCCTGGCCGTAGAGCCTGACGTGTTGTTATTGGATGAGCCGTTTGGTGCGCTGGATGCCAAAGTGCGTCAGGATCTACGTCGCTGGCTACGCCGACTTCATGAAGAGCTTAACTTTACCAGCGTGTTTGTTACCCACGACCAAGAAGAAGCATTGGAGCTTTCTGACCGTGTCGTGGTGATGAGTAACGGTCGTATCGAGCAAATTGATACGCCTGAAACGCTCTATCGTTCGCCCAAAAACCGTTTCGTGTTTGAATTCCTTGGCGACGTTAACCACTTAGAAGGCAAAGTACATCAAGGCGTACTCACCTGCGGCGACGCTCATCTCAATGTTGACTTGCCTGACGGTGACGAAGAGTTATTGCTTCGTCCTCACGAAGTTCGCCTTGCCCAGCAGCCTAGTGCAGAGAGCCACTTACCGGTGACGATTACTGCTATTTCACCGGTAGGTGCTGAAGTGCGTGTTGAACTGGAGGCCGACTGGCTGGCTAAGCCATGGCTTGCAACGGTGCGCCATGCTGATTTTGAGCAGCTTCAGATGCGCCGTGGACAACGTCTCTTTGTCCATCCACGTCAATGGCACCGCTTCCCCGAAGCAGAGCCGAAAGTGGAGAAGCAAAGCCGCGTCGCTTAGGGCGTCCCAACGGCACAAGTGGAAGGTAGCTTTAGCTCGCCGCTGTAGAGCTTTCACCTTCTATTTGCTCCTCTGGGAGGCCTCTTTCGCTCGCAACCACTAGGCTACCAGCCTACCTAAAGAGGGTTAGCGCATTTGCCTAAACGTTAGGCTCACCCGTGGCTCACGATCTTTCTTGGTTTTAGGCAGGCTGTGTAGCCAATTTTGCTGTGTGGTACCTTTCATAATCAAAAGGCTACCGTGCTCTAGGTTAAGCGATACACTCTTCCCTGTTTTTTTATGTTTAAACGAAAACTTTCTTTCACCGCCTAGGCTCAACGCAGCGATCGCACCATTCGCGATAAGATCTTTTTCGGCATCACTGTGCCAACTCATACCTTCCGTGCCTGAACTATAAAAATTACACAGGCACGAATTAAACACCTCACCGCAGTTACTCTCCACTACCTGCTTAATTTCTTGTAAAAAACCAGGCCACGCTGACGCCATCTTTGTATAACCTGAGTACGTATAAGAGACCGGTTCATCCGCATACCAGGCTACTTTCCTCTTGGTAACGATCTCTTTTCCGTAAATAAACGCTCGATCATGCTCCCAACTTAGTTCGCCCCGACATTTAGCTAGATAAATATCGGCAGTGGTCGTATCTAGAATTTTGCCGTGATAATAAACCGCCCCATCTTGTGGAAGCAGATTAATCAACTTCATATCGTCGTTTTCAAACAGATCTGTAAACGTCATAGCGATGCCTATTTTGTGCCGACTACAAAGACAGCAAGAAACGGGTTTTTCCCATACCCCAAAGGCGGCAATACTGAGTCACACAAGGCTAACCCTAGGGCCTGCTGACTAATAGAAAACTTTAAAATGGGGTATTAAATGAAAGCAATCGACTATATACGACTACTATCATTAGCCGCCATCTGGGGAGCGAGCTTTCTTTTCATGCGAATCGCCTCCCCAGCCATAGGGCCAATCAACACAGCATTTTTTAGAGTCTTTTTTGGCCTAATTGGTTTAGCTTTTATCATTTTAATCATACGCAAAAGCCTAGAGTTCAGAGGTAAACTAGGTAAGATTTTGATATTGGGTGCTATCAACTCAGGCATTCCTTTTCTTATGTACAGCATAGCAGCAACATTATTACCAACTGGATACTCAGCTATTTTAAATGCCACAACTCCTTTAACGGGCGCCATGATTGGCTTATTTATCTTTGGCGAGCGTTTATCGTTAAGAAAATGGATAGGTGTCACGTTAGGCATTATCGGTATTACAGTCATTACTACGGTGGGTGATTCAAATACCGTCGGCAATATATACATTGGCGTGGCCGCTTGCATCATAGCCACTATTGGTTACGGCTTTGCGGGGTTTCTCACCCGAAAGTGGATAACCCAACAGGGCGGCCTGGATTCAACACTGGTAGCGTTTGGCAGTCAAATAGGCGCGACCGCTTTTCTCAGCCCCTTTTTGATCTGGAATATTTCATATGGCCCTAGCATTGATTGGCTTCAAGGTGATGTGTGGATCAGTCTGCTAGCCGTCGGCTTTTTATGCACCTCTCTCGCTTATATCCTCTATTTTAGATTGATCGCCGACATCGGGCCTTTACGGTCGCTCACCGTCACTTTCTTAGTACCACCCTTCGCTGTGCTATGGGGCTTTTTAGTTCTTGATGAAACGATTTCCAGCGGATTCCTATCGGGATCTGCCGTTATTTTGCTTTCCGTCTGGTTAATCGTTGGTCCCGATTCCCAAAAAACAGCCTAACGCATTTGATCGATATCGCTGACGGTACTTCTCCCGATGCGGCGTTGAAAGCGACGGCACAACCCACACCACCAGAACATACCGCCAGCACACTACCCGCGTTATACTGACGTTTTAGCCATAGCGGAGAAATACCATGCGTCGGCGCCATTTTTTACACCTCTCTGGTGCACTGCTTACCAGCGTTTTGCTAGCGGCCTGCGCTAGCCCTCAGTACCTACAGCTAAGCCCAGAGCGCAGCGCCAGCGTGCCGCAGACAGGCTCTGGCCAGCAAGTCACCGTGATAACTGCTGATGCTAGGGAAAGTGAAGTGATTGGAACACGCTCAGGTGGCAGTATGTCTACCGCGCAGATTACCGTGAGTAGTCATGAGCTAATCCCGCAGCTACAAGCCGAAGCGGAACGCGCTGTTCGCGATATGGGGTTCACCCCAACCCGCGATGCTGCCCAAGGCCGCCCAAGTGTCACCCTTGAGCTGGCAAGCCTTAACTATGCCAAAGGTGACAGCGGACAACCACTGATCGACGAAGCCCGCCTTGAAGGAATTTTTCGGGCAATCGCCCAGAACAAAGGCACGACGTATACCGGCACTTACACCTCGCGACGCACCCAAGGCTATGCCATCAAACCCGGCGAAGACGCCAACACACGCATGCTAAACGACTTGTTAAGTGATGGCTTGAACCGCGCGTTTAGTGACCCAGAACTGGGCCGCTTACTCGCCCGCTAAACGGTTTACCCCTAACGGTTTACTCTGAGCATATCTGCCCGCCTAGCGGGCAGATTTATATGTGCGGACCACGACGCTCCAGCGCCCAAACGCTTTCACTGCGCCCTCGCTCATCAGCCTCTCTGTTTTCAACCAGTTCAACGCGAAAGTTGGGCACAAACAAATGTTCAATTTCACGGTTGGGCACGCTGTAGGGCGGGCCTATATTGCCTTCATCGTGAGTTAATCCCACTAATAACCCTCTAGCACCAGGTGGTACTAATTGAGCAAGGTGAAAGGCGTAGCGCTCTCGAGTAGCGGGAGGTAGCGCAATCAGTGAGGCTCGGGCATAAAACGCACCCACTTCTGCCGCTTGCTTGATGTGTAAATGAAAAAAATCACCACACCATAGTTCGACGCTGCCCTGGCGTGAAACATTGAATCCAGCCTGCGTATAGCGCGATACGCCTGCATTGCGCTGTGCTAGAAACTGCTCTATCGCCTCAGGTGCCAGCTCAA
Organism: Halomonas bluephagenesis; assembly: GCF_054790765.1. NCBI lineage: Bacteria > Pseudomonadati > Pseudomonadota > Gammaproteobacteria > Oceanospirillales > Halomonadaceae > Halomonas > Halomonas bluephagenesis. The sequence goes on along the minus strand of NZ_CP133631.1, from coordinate 3,325,649 downwards.
TACCCAGTACGGGATGCCCTTCATCTGCCAGCCAACGCATATCCAGACTTTTTCCGCATAACGGCACAAGCACCTTGGCACCAGGCGTCACATTGAGCGTAGGCCAGTATTGAACCAACGCAGGATGCGTATCGGACAAATGAAAGCCGATACGACCCTCTTGCCAACGTTGACGCCAGGGATTTTCCATTGAGACCACCTCGTACTCAAAATTTCGCGTAACGCTTATTTTAGAACCTGTTTAAAACCAGCGATCTCTCTTCTTACGACGACGCGGTAAATGGGGAACAATCAGACCGACTAATAACCCAGCCCCGGCAACCCCGCCGCCATACATGAAATAGCGCATAAGTAAGTCTTCTTCTTGCGTGTCTAGACGCGCCTGCAATGCACGCACCTGCTGCCGAGACTGCTCTGCTTCACTATCGAGTTCTCGGTTACGCGCTTCTAACTCGACGATCCGCTGTTCACGGATATCAAGCGTTTCTGTCATAGAAGATACTCGTTGATCCCAAGTATCGTTAATACCATTCAACTCTTGAGTGAGCTCATCTACTTGCGCTTGTAATACAGGCAACTGTTCACGGGCACTCGGGTTTTGCTGTAGCTCGCTGCTGAGCACCCAAACTGTATCGCCGCTATTGCTGCGTACACGAGTATAATCACCGCTTGTTTCAAGCACCTCGACTTGCTCACCCGCATTTAACGTTCCTACAATGCGATAGCCATCGGTGGGGCCGCTACGCACATACGTGCTTAGCTCATCACTTACCCAGGCTTGGTTATCAGACTGGGCAAATGCAGGAGTTCCTCCGATACTCAACAACACGCCAACAGCAGCGGCGTAACAACTACTACGAAGTTTATTTACTTGCATGACGTCATGTCCTGATTTTAAAAAAACGCGCGAGGCCGACGAAGCCAATCGCGCGATCGCTCAAAGCGGTGCGCTTGTCTTAGGCGCTTACCCTTCCCCACGAGGCGGCAATGGGAAGGGACGAGGAAACTCTGCGACGCGGGCATCGCTCTTAACTGCTTTCAAAGGGCCTTCACGTTCGACTTCATCAATACGCACAATGGAGTTCAGCGGCAGGTAGCTGCGCTTAACGCCTTCAAAAGTGCGCTGCAATTTTTCCGCCCCTGGATCAACAACAACCCGCGACGCATCGTCAAAGACAAACTCCTCGACTTCAATAAAGCCCCAGAGTTCGCTTTGAAAGATTTCTCTGACGTATAAATCCCATATTTCACCTTGTTGGTGAACCACCACACGGTAAATCGGCTTGGCCGCCATCTTGGCCTATTCCTCTTGCCACTTGAACATAATGTTAAGGCGTCTAGCCTACCATACTCACGGGTTTGCTCTTTAGTACGCCATCATCAAAAGCGCTTATTTTTGGCTATTTTCATCTTCAGAGGCTCCTAATTGGCCGATAGGTTGCTCTATCGTGTATGGTGAAGTAAGTGGTCTGGCAACTTTATTCACTCACCCACAGGAGTCACTATCATGCAAAAGGATCCCAATAAGGGCTATATCGCCCTATTAGGTTGGAGCCTCAATGCGATCGAAGCGGCAGAGAATTTTGACCGCCGTTACATCGTAGTTGCACCCGACTGGGCCGAGGAGTACTGCCAAAAACATGACATCCCCTACGTTCCATGGAATTTTGAGCGCCTGAATGACCGCTCTATCGAAATTGCTGAAACGCTGAAAGAGAAAGGCGTTGATGTTGCAATTCCGCTTTATGAAGAGACCGTGGAGTGGGCGGGCGCGATTAACTCACTGCTGCTCGATAATCCACGCATTTATGGCCAGTCGCTGTTGCTACGCGACAAAGCACTAATGAAGCGCCGCGCCCAGCTAGGCGGCATTCGCGTGGGTATTTTTGAAGAAGCCCACGATAAAGACGACGTTGTCCGCTTTCTTAAGCGCGTTAACCAAACGCTACTCAAGCTCGATGGTGATCCCAACGACCCCATCCACCTGAAAGCGTTTGATAAGGCTGGCTGTCTTGGCCACCGGGTGATCCGTACACCGGATGAAGTGGATACTATCCCTGACGAAGAATTTCCGGTGCTAATGGAGTCTCACCTGGACGGCTGGGAATTCGCCGTTGAAGCGTGGATTCACGATGGCAAAATCGCGTTTCTGAATATTTCAGAGTACGTGACACTTGGCTATTCAGTGTTTGTGCCCGCTTCTCCAGAGCTCGAAAAGTACCGCGAACAGATCACGACGCAAATCGAAAAACTGATCAAAGCATTTGATATTGATTTCGGCTTAATTCACCCCGAATACTTTGTCACCAGCGACGGTGAAATGTACTTTGGCGAAGTCGCTTATCGCCCACCTGGCTTCAAAGTCTTTGAGCTTCTCGAACGAGTTTACGGCTTTAACGCCTATCAGGCGTCTATGCTGGTCTTCGATCCTAACAGCACCAAAGAAGAAGTCGCTGCCTTCTTTCCAAAAGAAGTGGTCGACGCAGATGGATTCGCGGGTTGCTTTGGCGTATACCCCCGTCGTCGGGTTGTTAGCCGCCTAGAGATTCCTGAAGAAACAGAGGATCACCCCTACTTTGAATCTCACGAACTGACCACACCGGTTGAAGAAACCGTTACTAAACGCACCGCGTTTGGTACCCACTGGGGCTTGGTCTACTTTAAAGGCGAAGACGCACACACTATTCGTGATCTGCTTAAACGCCAAGAAGACCTCGACTTCTATGTATAATCCCCGCTACGGCTGGGATAAGGAGTCAATGTGACGATCAATCAAGAGGCATCTTCAACTGAAGATGGCAAGCTCAAAGGATTGCTGAGCAAATTTGATGATGCAGTGCGCCTGCTTTCGCAGGCGCCTGCTTTTTCTAAACCGGCGAAACTGCCCCGCGTAATGGATACTGCGCGCCGAATCTTGATGCAAGAGGGTGGCTGCGCCGCCCTCGAAGCACGCGCGGCGGATTTTGAATCCGCCGGTGTGTTTGCAGGCTCAGACTGGGAGACCCCGCAGTTCTTAGTGCCCACCCTTACCACGTTCTCTCTAAAAAGTGCTGACGCCAATATGGTGGTTATTGAAGCTCTGAGTGAACTGCGGCTTTTAGCAGTCGCCAAAGGTGATTACTTACACGCACTGGTATCCCAAGAGCATGCACACCACTATTTAACACAAGTGATGGCCATCAACTTATGGCTGGTATTTAACGCGCCAAGCGAGGCCGAACGGGAGACCCAGGGACGATTAGCAACTATCCCCAGGCAACTGTTTAAACACTTAGCCGATCGCATCGGTTACGAACATGTTATTGATCAGCTCATTGATGAAATATGGCGTATTTTAAAGCAGCGCCCTATTCAAGTTGATCCCATCAAACAGATGATCACCCAAATTGCGCTGTGCCAAGTCAATCCTGAAATTGATTTGGGAGCAAGTGGTCAAGGGGCTGACAGGCTGGGTAGCTCGCTTTTCGGACCAACCCAAGCTTGCCGCGAAGACCCTGGCGTTGAGCTTTACCGTGAACGCCTGGAACGTATGGATAACGCTGCTTTGCAAGCGGAATCCACGGGTTTCGCTCGTGCTATGCACGACACAGGACTGGTATCGCCCTATCATACGGTACTCATGCGCTATTTACTGGAAGAGGGAGACCACCTGCTATCAGAAGCACTGGGACTCTCATCGACCGGACGTGACTGCTTACTCTGCTATCGTGAACTGGTTCATGCGCTGATTCGCAGCGGTGTTTATCCTGCCACAGCCCAAGCGGTTTATGGCTTGGCACTATTACTTGAGCGGGGCATTCTCTATCAACCCCCCGTCGCTCCCGCTATGTGGCGCCAGCTCAACCTGAAGCTTTCAGAATGGTCAGAAGCACGATTGAATATTGCCTATGGCGACGACGCGTCACCCCGCGCCCGTCTGATTGAAGGCGTGCTTTGCATGCTAGGGCTGCCGCTAGGCGTAGGACAGGGCAATAATCCTACCTGCCAGTCAGCGAGAGCGCTCTCTATGTGGGCCTACAACGATCCTGACTATTTGCTACAAATGGTGGCCTGGGCCGCGCGTGATGATGAAATCATTATGCATTTTGAAGGACAGTCAATCTCTTCAATGGAAAGTGCGTCTGGCGTTGCATCCGAACTACCGATGGACCTAGACCCAGCTTCCTTGATTGTTGTCCCGCATCTAGACCGTATTTACGCTGAGATGGGTAGGCGCTGCATTGGCCGTGAAGGTGACCCCCACCGCTGGGTTAACCCAGAGTTTCACGGTTGGTGGTCAGGACGGGGTTTTAGCATTAACGTTGATGTTGCCACCGGCCAACTTATCGGAGTGGATAGCTTTATTCGTCACTTCTACGCTAGCTATCACCCTTATTACAATGGCAATCAGCCGCTGATTCATCCTCAGCCTGCTGGCATTGCTGTCACTGACAGTGCTGCCCGCTTTATTGGCTGGCATGCGATTACAATTTTGCGTGCCTCTTTAGATCCTAACGATGTAATGAGGATCTATTTTTACAACCCCAATAACGACAGCGGCCAGGACTGGGGGGATGGTGTTAAAGTCAGCACTTCAGGTAATGGAGAACGCTTTGGCGAGGCCTCGTTACCCTTCGCACAGTTCACGTCTCGATTATATATTTACCATTATGACCCGTTGGAGCGTGGCGAGCTGGCCACGGTAACGGAAGAGGAGCTTGAGTCCGTAAAAGGCTATCTGCATCGTAGTGGGGGGGGGAGCCGTTTACCCCCTACTGAGCTACAGGCAGATGAGGGGCCACACTCCCCGACGTGAGGCTCGCTAGAAGCGTTTAATAACCGCCATATTGACGACAATGACTCAACTGACACGTTTAGACCAACTACTGGTCAGCCAAGGGCTGGCCAGTTCTCGTACGCGCGCACAGCGGTTGATTCGCAACGGTCGCGTGTACCTTCAAGATGGCACACCTCTCGGCAAGCCATCCGAAAAGTGGCCGCTGGATACCTTGCTTCATATCGATGAAGACCCAGAGGAACGCTACGTTTCCCGTGCAGGCTTAAAACTAGAGGGCGTTCTTAACGCACTTAACATGCGACTGGATGGACGCGTCGTGTTAGATATTGGCCAATCAACGGGGGGCTTTACCGATTGTTCACTTCAATTTGGTGCCTGTCATGTCATAGGTGTTGAAGTTGGCCATACACAGTTAGCCGAGCGCTTACGTGGCGACCCAAGGGTCACTTGTCTAGAAGGCTTAAATGCCCGTCATATGACGTCATCGACAGCCCTTCAAAACGCCGTGGCTAACCATCCTATCGACATGGCCGTGATGGACGTTTCGTTTATCTCGCAAACACTAATCTTGCCCGAGATTGCCCCTCTTTTACCCACGGGGGGGCAACTACTTTCATTGGTAAAACCACAGTTTGAGCTAGAACCAGGCGCCCTGGATAAGCGTGGCATTGTGCGTAACGCTAGCCGTTATGCCGACGTGGAGCAAAAGATACGCGATGCTTGCACTGAATGCAGGTTACTCATAAGCCACTGGCAGGAAAGCCCGATTACCGGCGGCGACGGTAATCGGGAATTTTTACTACTGGCCACTAAACACTAACAACAAAGCATTTAATAACAATCGCTTAAGAATAAGCACTTAAGAATAAGCACTTAAGAATAAGCACTTAAAACAAGCCCCAATGCTAACCTAGCCATTAGCTTAGGTTAGCAGGAGGCAGTCGGTTAGCTGATTGTACTTTAACTGATTCGCCTCGGTCACGGTGCAACCACACGTCCATTTGCTCGAAGGCCACCCGCACACCCGCCTCACGGAACAACTCATCAACCCGGCAGTTAACTTCGTCCGCAGCAAACAGCCGGTCAAGCAAATCGTTGACGAAAATACGCAGCTCAAAATTCAGGCTGTGCGGCCCGTAGTTCAGACAGAAAACCTGAGGCTCGGGGTCTTCTAGTACGCGGGGGTTTTCGTCGGCGGCCTGACGCAGCAGCGTATGCACTAAAGGCAAATCAGACCCGTGAGTAACCCCGTACGTCAGCACTACGCGGGTCACATTATCCGAAAGTGACCAGTTGATGAGCTGATCCGTCACAAAGGTTTTATTGGGAATGATGATTTCTTTTCGGTCAAAGTCAGTCACTGTGGTGGCTCGAATGCGGATCCGACTCACCGTGCCATGAAGATTCCCAAGCGTAATGGTGTCACCAATCCGAATTGGGCGTTCAAACAGAATAATCAAGCCAGAAATAAAGTTGGCAAATATCTCCTGAAGCCCAAAGCCTAAGCCCACACTCAGTGCCGCCCCCAGCCACTGCAATTTATTCCAGGAAACACCCAGCGTCGCCAACGCCATCACGACGCCAGTTCCAACAATAGTGTAGGAGAGCAGCGAGCTAATGGCATAAGCACTACCCTGCTTTAATGACAAGCGCGAAAGCACCATCACTTCCAATAAGCCGGGCAAGTTACGCGCCATGATAAAGGTAACGGCGACTACAAGCAGCGCAGTGAACACATCGGAAATCGATAGCGCGTCTCCGACCAAGTCACCCTCTTCCGCATCCCATATTGACACCTGATCTAAATAGCCCAGCACCGCCAGTAGGTCTGACCACACCAGGTACAGCAGGGCACTAAAACCTATTAACAAAATCAACTTCGATAGGCGCAATGATTGCGAGTTGATTTTCTCCATATCTAAAGGAGGCTCTTCAACGACCTCAACCCCTCCTTCTGCGCCCTCTTGCACTTGAGCATGACGTCTAGCAAGCGCTCGCCGATAAGCTAACCGCCGTGCTGCAACTGCTAAGCTACGCACCACGGTGGCTTCAACAACGACCCACAAGCCCAGCAGATAAAGGGTTATTGCAAAACGTGCAACTAGGCGCAACGCCGTATACTCGTACCCCCACACCACAAGGCCTAGTAGCACAAGTGGTACCGACGCCATCGCAAGACCTAGCACCAGCCGAAATAGCCGCACACCGAAAAACGGGACATGAGATAAGATTAACAGCGCCAACCACCAGCTCATCGCCACCAAACCAGCGGCAAAAACCCCTATCGCCACCGGGCGCAACGCCAGCGGTGTTTCCATTTGACCTGAGAGCGCGGCAATAACGACCACAGGCGCTAACGCCAGTCCTAAACCACCCAGCAACTTACGCAACCGCGCAGTATAAGCCGGGGCCCAGGTGAAATGACGCTCTGCAACTCCGTCAGAGACAAGAAGCCGACGCCCCCAAGCCACAACCACCCAGCTAAGCGCCAATTGCATCAGCGCTGGCGAAACACTGCTTGCTAGTGCGCCTTCAGCCTCACTTAGAGCAACACCAACCCCCGCCAACCCTAAGGGCCCTGGCAGCGCCAGCAGCACATTTAAAAGCACCGCCTTTATCGTATGTAACTGAGTATCACTTTTCAGCCGACCAATTTGGGAGTGAATGAGCGCAAGCCGTGACTTAATTTGTCGACGCAGCCCGATCAGAGCCACGCCAAGCACAATAAGCGGAGCGCCAATCAGCATGCGCCATGAAAAACCCTGCCATTGAGTGGGTAAAATCGCCCGCCACTCTCCTTCTAACCACTCCTGCTGAAGGTTATGGGGAATTTGCCGCAGCCAGTTAATATCCAACGGACGGCTGTTGGCCACCCAAAATAGCTGCTCATCAATGGTTGCCCGCAAATCGCGCGTCGTCGCCAATAGCTGTTGTTGGTTTAGCTGCAGCTCAATAGCAGCACTCAGCAAGCTGCCGTAAGACTGCTCAAGCTGCTCTACCAATTCACGGCGCGATTGATAAAGTCGCGTCAAAGAGTCCACCAACCCTGGAGTGACATCAACCCCAGCTTCCTGCAAACGCTGAGCAGCCAAGCGATCACTTTGACGCAGCTGGTCGCGCTGACGAATCAAGTCAAATTGCTTGAGTCGCAAATCGGCAATTTCATCTTGCAAGTCACGCCTTGGCGCGACTAGCGGTAACGACTGGCGCTGCTCTCGAAGAATACGTGACAACAGCTGGCTACCACGGATAGCGTCAATTTGCTCGTTAAGGCTGCGCTGAAGTTGCCGCACATGATCTAGCTGGCGCTGTGCCTCTATATTTTCACGTATAATGCCGTTCGCTCGATCCGTGGCTCTCAGCAACTCAAGACTCAACGCTTGATTCGTTTGCTGAGCATTGAGTACCACAGGATGCCCTTCGGCGATCAGCGGGTCGTTCTTTGCTGCGTCTGCAATGGCTTGCTCAGAAACAAGCCGCCGCTGGCGGTCAATCACGCCTTGCAATAAGTTAAGCTGCTGCTCCTGCTGGTCTATTTGCAGCTCAATGAGCTCACGGCGCTCTTGAGCCAATTCGCGCAACCGACTGTTGGCACTCAGTTCGCGTTGGTTAAGGTTTACTTCCTGTTCAGCGAGGGCACGCTCAATGCGCCACTGAATTAGTTGTGCATCGTGGCGCGCCGACAGTTGCCGATCCCCCAGTAAGGCTTCTCGTTCATCAGATTGACGGCGTAAGTTTTCAGCTCGCTGTAACGCATCTGAAATTGCTTGCTGAGCGCGCTCAGGCAGTGTTTGCGCTGCCAACAACTGCGAATTCACTTCGGCTAATTGGCTTTGAAGCTGCTGAAGCTCTACCACTGCCTTTGCCTGTTGCGCTTCTAGCTCATTCAGCGGTATATCGCTAAGGTTATCTACCGACAGCTGCCGGCTTTCCTCTTCAGCCTCATTTAGTTCACGTTCCAGGCGACGCAGTATTTCAGGGGCTTGAGTGACCCGTTGCTCTAGCGATTTAAGGCGCTCTTCAACCGCATGAAGGCGCTCAAAACTTTGCAGTGCAGCTGATAAGGCTTCCTTGACCTGAGTCTGCTCAGTGGTTAGCTCGCTTTCCTGAGACTCAAGCTCGGCTAATCGCTCAGATAATTGCGTCTCAGTGGGAACTTGATCAAGTAACGGCGCTTGCGCATACACCGCACCGGAAACTGTTAACAATAGATAAATAAAAAGGAGCCGGAGAAGTGCTTTCAGTGCGTTTTTGACCACGTTACATATGCCTCATCGACATGGATGCTACTCCAATCAGGAAGATCTCTATTGTCAGGCGTTCTGGCTTCTTACGCAATCTAACGCGTTTGACGAACAGGAGGTATTGACTTACACAATGGGCGTGATAGAAGAGACTCCCATAACTGCCTTTTATTTATTTGCGAGCCATTTTGATGGTCATTCGAAAACTGTTGTTAGCTAGTTTAATTGTTTTGCTAGGCACTGAAAGCGCCCTTGCAGAGACACGCGAGGAAATTGAGGCCCGTATCCGCGCACTCAATACCGAACTTTATCAGTTGCGCCAACAGCTGCAACATGTTGAAGATCCGACTGAAAGCGAATCGATGCCTCCACCACAGCTGCTTCCTCAGGAAATGGCGCTTGAGGATCTCAGTGAGCGCCGCCAATTTGAGCACGAGTCAACCCGCAACCCGTTTTCAATTACCACCCACCGACTCAACTACCTGCTGCCCGTTAGCTATAACAAAAACCTGGACGCCGAAAATTTTCGCAGCATTTCTGAAGACTCTTCACCTAATGACGTCGAAGTAAAATTTCAGTTTAGCGCTAAGTTCAATCTGGCTGAGGATGTGTTTGGCGACATTGGTGATGTGTATTTCGCTTACACGCAGCGTAGCTGGTGGCAAGCCTATAATACCGACGCCTCTTCCCCTTTCCGGGAAACCAACTATGAGCCTGAAATTTTCATTGATTTTGATAACGCCTGGAGTGCACTAGGCTGGGTAAATACACGTAATCGTTTCTCCTTCATCCACCAGTCTAACGGCCGTTCAGACCCACTCTCGCGAAGCTGGAATAGAGTTTATCTCGAAAGCACGTTCCAACGCGGTGACTGGGCACTTTCTTTAGTCCCGCACTGGCGCGTACCTGAATCCGAAGGCGACGATGACAACCCCGACATTGATCGCTTTGTCGGCTATGGCGATATCCGCCTAGCAAAACGACTCAATAGTAACCACGAAGTGGCAGGGGAATTGCGTGGCAACCCAAGCGCTGGTAACTATGGCACTCAAATAGACTACAGCTGGCCTGCTTTTAACAATGTGCGTGCCCACCTGCAGTATTACTACGGCTACGGTGAAAGCATGATTGACTACAACAATCGTGTACATCGCCTCAGCATTGGCTTTAGCTTAAACCCCCTGTTCAGCGCGACTGGGCTGAACCGTTAGCGCTTGAGGTTGTCTTATAGTTAACGGCCAGCTATGCTGGAGTTGTTACTTATTCATATTCACTCGTCAAAGGATGACATCATGGCTAAACGTAATACTGACACCTCTGCTCGTGCTGACCAGTTGAAGGAAGATCTCCGCCACCTGAGTGAAACTGTCGAAGAGTTGATGAACGCCACGTCAAAAGATGCAAGTGGTGAGATGCGTGATCTTCGTGAACGCGCAGAAAAGCGATTGAAAGATACTCGATCGCGCTTAGAAGCACGCGGAGAACGACTTTACGAAGACACTCGTGAATCTCTATCTCAGCAAGTTGATTGCTGTGATCGTTATGTACATGAAAACCCTTGGGCCAGCATTGGTATTGGTGCCGCAGCGGGCCTAGTGGTGGGTATGCTTCTCGGTCGCCGCTAATGGCTTTAGGGCCAACACAACGCGTATTCTCTGCCGCCAAACGCCTGCTGAAATCATTAGTTGCTAATGGTGAAACCCGGCTTCGTTTGGCGGTCTTGGAGCTGGAAGAGGAGCGCGCCCGTTTGCTAACCCTGCTTTTATTGGCAGGGGCTAGCCTACTGTTATTGCTGTTAGGCGTCGCGACACTCACTGCACTGGTTGTTGTCCTGTTCTGGGATACTTACCGACTTACTGCAATTGGTGTCAGTGCGGGCGTTCTTATTGCTTTAAGTTTTTTACTAGCAGTTATGGCTATTCGGCAAGCGAAACAACATACGCTTTTGAAAGAAACGCTTAAGCAACTTGCCGCTGACCGGGCTTTGCTGGAGGTGAATGAGGATGACTCGTCCCAACACCGTCGATAAGCCTCCTAGCCGAGCAGAACGTAAAGCCACTTTGTTAGCTGAACTAGAGCAACAACGTATCGATATTTTGGTTAATAGCGACACGCTGACAAAGGCTGCTTCACCGCTAGACAATAACTGGCGCAACCTTAAAATACCTTTGTACGTGATTGGTGGCGTTGCTGCTTTGCGTATTTTGCGCCACCCAGGTGGCGCGATGGCAGTTGGCAGAAAAGCGCTGGCTAGCTACATGCTGATACGAAAGCTGAAGTTGCTAGCTAGAGTGACTAGTTAACACGCTACTGGCGATATAGTCTGATGAAATCTACACTGGGCCGTTTTATAAACGCTGATTTATAAATATCTTACGACTCTACGGCCCAGTTCTCTGCACTTATCAACATGCCTGCCCGCAGGCGACACCACTTGCCCAAGCCCACTGAAAATTATATCCCCCCCGCTCACCCGTTACATCTAGCACCTCACCGATAAACCTAAGCTGCGGTAGATCTTTCACTTCAAACGTTTTTGATGAGATCGATTCAGTACTTCCCCCGCCCATCGTTACCTCTGCTGTACGCCATCCTTCCGTACCTGACGGCTTTAACTGCCATTGGTTTAGCCGCTGTGCCCAAATATCAAGCGCATCATTGCTGTACTCTGCTATGGAGCTGGCAAGATTGTGATCCGGGTACCACTCCAGCAGCGCTTGAGCGAAACGCTTGGGAAAACGTTCTCCCAACCATGTAGACAACTGACGTTTAGGGGTCGTATGACGCGCATGACGCAATGTTTCAGCGGCATGTTCACTGGGCAGTAAATTAATAGTGATAGTGTCGCCTGGCTGCCAAACGCTGGAAATTTGCAGCATCGATGGGCCTGACAGACCACGATGAGTAAATAGCATTGGTTCGATAAAGTGCCGCTCATTGCAGCTAACCTCGCATGGCACACTGACGCCAGAAAGTGCTGCTGCGCGTTCTTTCCAACTATCGCTCAAGGTAAACGGCACCAAACCTGGGCGGGTAGGCAGAACATCGATACCAAACTGGCGGGCAATATCATAACCAAACCCTGTCGCCCCCATTGTGGGTATCGACAAACCGCCCGTAGCAACCACTACCGTACCAGCGTCTATGCTCCCCATCGACGTGGCTAAGCGCATGCTATCTCCCACCCGCTCTACCTTAGAGATTGACGTACTGAGCGCCACCTTAACCCCCGCCCACTCACACTCAGTCAGCAAGACACTGACGATTTCTTTAGCAGAATCCGCACAAAAGAGCTGACCTGGGGCTTTTTCCACATACTCAACGCCATGTCGCTCTACCAGCGACACAAAATGCTCAGGGCGATAACGCTTTAACGCGGAAATGCAAAAAAAAGGATTTTCCGAGTAAAAGTGCTGAGGCGTAGTAGCAAGGTTGGTAAAATTGCAGCGTCCGCCTCCAGACATCAATATTTTCTTGCCTGCCTTGTTGGCATGATCCACTACCAGCACACGACGCCCCGCAAAACCAGCTTGAGCCGCACACATTAAACCAGCGGCACCTGCACCAATGACGACGACGTCGTAGACCATAAAATAAGGCTCCCAGGATGAAAAAAGAGGGGCATTTTAACAGGTAAATAGCACCAAATTACTGTACATTAAAAATAAGCTGTACAAATAATGTATATTTATTTAACAAAATATCACTGTTCGAACTTTCGCCCTCTGACGCGGCAACTCCCTAGATGGTATTACTAGGCATTTTTGATAACACTGAGACGCCCATGCTTGCTTGTAAACGTATCTTTTTCTTTTGGTTGTTTACCCTGATGTGGGTTAGCCCTCTGTTGGCACAGTCTTCTCCTTCTGTTATTGGGCACTACGCCGCCATGACAACCTGGTCTGATCCACTTGAAGCGTTAGGCACACTAAGTGCTGACGAGAGCGTGACGCTTTCCACCACGGTTACTGACATCATTGCCGAGATAAACTTTGAAGATGGTGAACAGGTAGAACGTGGACGGCTCCTGATTCGACTAGAAGATGCTGAAGAGCAAGCGCTGCTGAGGGCGGCTCAAGCGCTTAGTGATGAACGTCGCAACGCATTGGCCCGGGCAACCCAGCTGCAACAGCGCAACCTTGCCCCCCGTGCTGATGTAGAAGATACCCAGGCGCGTTTACGCCAGTCACAGGCCGACGCACAAGCATTAGAAGCCAGGTTGTCAAATTATCGCTTACATGCCCCTTTTAGCGGGCGTGTTGGCTTTCGCAATGTCAGTATCGGCGCATTAGTGACGCCCGGCATGGCGCTTGTCACACTTGATAAGTTAGACATTATGAAGCTCGATTTTACGGTACCAGAAGTATTTTTGGGGCGTTTGTCCACTGGCCTCAAGCTGAGTGCCACTACGGCGGCGGTTCCAGATGATGTCTTCAGCGGCGAAATTGCCAGCATCGGTACCCGTATTGATCCTATTACCCGTAGTGTTAGCGTTCGCGCTGAACTGGTAAATCCGGGGCTGCGTCTTCGTCCTGGCATGTTGATGGAAGTCGTGGTTCAGCAGCGAGTTCGCAACACCCTGGTACTTCCTGAAGCGGCTATCGAACCCAGTGGCAACCGCCACTTTGTGATGTTGATTGACCAGCAGGGCGATACGCCTCGCCTAGAGCGCAGAGAAGTCGTGATTGGCGAACGACGAAGCGGTGAAGTAGAGGTACTTAATGGTATTAGTGCCGGCGACCTAATCGTGATTCACGGGTTACAACTCGCTAGGGATGGTCAAGAAGTCCGGTTGCTAGGCATCGCTGATGAAGAAACGGATATTCGCTCGCTGCTAGAGGCTGATCGCTAATGCGTTTATCCGACATTTCAGTTCAACGCCCGGTGTTAGCGATGGTTATTGCAGCACTGATTATCGCGTTTGGTTTGCTGGCACTGAACCGCCTACCATTACAAGAATACCCAACGGTTGATCCTCCCATCGTTAGTATTGATACCCGCTATCCTGGCGCATCAGCAAGCGTGGTAGAAACACGCATTACCCAAGTGCTGGAAGACCGTATCGCCGGGGTAGAAGGAATTGAGTTGATTACATCGCAAAGCGAAGATGGTCGTTCGCGAATTGAAATCGAGTTCTCCCTTTCGATGAATATCGACGCTGCTGCTAACGATATCCGCGACCGTATCTCCGGGGCACTGCGCAATCTTCCAGACGATGCCGATAATCCAGAGGTCACTAAAGCCGACAGTAGTGAAACTATTGTGATATGGCTAAGCCTCTCCGGTGCGGATTACTCGATTACCGAACTGACCGATTACGCCAACCGTTTTCTGGTTGACAGCCTCTCAGTGCAGCCTGGCGTGGCAAGGGTGCGTGTAGGCGGTGGGCGTGATTACGCGATGCGGGTTTGGTTAGACCGCAATGCACTCGCAGCACGAGGGTTAACCGTCGGCGATATCGAGGAGGCACTGCGTGCTGAAAATGTTGAGCTGCCAGCTGGCTCAATTGAGTCTGAGGATCGCCAGTTTATCGTTCGTTTGCCGCGCAGTTTTGCGACCGCTGATGATTTTCAGCAGATTGCATTAATTGAAGGTAGTAACGGTTATCTGGTGCGTCTGGGTGATGTCGCCCGTGTCGAAATAGGCTCGGTAGAAGACCGCTCGGGGTTTCGTGCCAATGGGATTCCCATGGTGGGGCTGGGCATGATAATGCAATCACCCGCCAATGTGGTTGAGCTATCAGATGCTGTTCAACAGGAGCTTAAACGGCTTCAAGGTACTCTGCCGGAAGGCATGTCCCTAAGCCTCAACTATGACGCCTCGGTGTTTGTTTCCGGTGCCATCGAGCAGGTAGTGATGACGTTGTTTATCGCCATGGGACTGGTCGTCGTGGTGATTTTCTTGTTTTTGGGCAATCTACGTACGACGCTGGTGCCTGCAGTGACAGTCCCTATCGCCGTCATTGGGGCATTTACCGCCCTAGCTGCCATGAACTTTTCGATTAATCTGCTTACGCTATTGGCGTTGGTGCTGGCAATAGGGCTGATTGTCGATGACGCAATTGTGGTACTTGAGAACATTAACCGGCGTATGCACGACTATGGAGAAACACCGCTGGTCGCAGCATTTCGAGGCACACGGCAAATCGCCTTCGCGGTGATTGCCACCACGCTGGTTCTAGTGGCGGTTTTCGTCCCGCTCAGTATGCTGCAAGGCGATATTGGCCGGCTATTTTCAGAATTCGCACTTACCATGGCGGCGGCGGTTGTTGTCTCAACACTCTTAGCCCTCACCCTTACACCAATGATGGCTTCTAAGATTCTAAAGCCAGGCATGCACGATAGCCGTATTGGTCAAGGCGTACAGTGGCTGCTGAGTGGCACCCAACGCCGTTACCAGAGCGCATTAGAAATCGTACTAACGCTTAAATGGCTGGTCGTCGCACTGTTTTTCTTGTTGATAGCCGCTACCGCTTGGCTGGCAACCGAGCTGCCTAATGAATACACCCCGCAAGAAGATCGTGGCAATTTCATTGTCCTTGTCAATGGCCCAGAAGGCGCAACGTTTGACTACATGATGGACTATATGGACGAGATAGAGGCCCGGCTGACACCTTTTGTAGACAGCGGAGAGCTTGAACGTATTGTGGTTCGTGCTCCGCGCGGTTTCGGTAATATCGAAAATTTCAACAGCGGCTTTATTATCGTCAACATGGCCGATTGGGGCAGCCGGCGTAGCGCCTGGGAAATCATGGCCGAGGTGCGTCAGCAGTTGCGCACGCTACCGGGTGTTCAAGCCTTTCCCGTTATGCGGCAGGGCTTTGGGCAACGCACGCAAAAGCCTGTGCAATTCGTACTCGGGGGAGGTACTTACGAAGATTTAGCGCGCTGGCGAGATACGCTGGTTACTCACGTTCGTGAAAATAACCCACGTATTACCGCTATCGAAAGTAATTATGATGAGACACAGCCCCAGCTACGTGTTGATATCAACTATGAACGCGCCGCGGCGCTAGGCGTCACTGTCACGGAGATAGGCCGGACGCTAGAAGTGCTGCTAGGTGGGCGCAACGTCACTCGCTATGTGGATGATGGTGAAGAGTACGATGTCATCCTGGAAGGTGACCGCAGCGGTCAAAAAAGCCCTGCTGCGCTAAATAATATTCAGGTTCGTTCAGCACGCTCAGGAGAACTCATTCCACTGGCAAGTCTGGTAGCCCTGTCTGACTTCGCTGGTGCCAGCACGCTGAACCGCTTTGATCGCGTTCGTGCCATTACCATTGAAGCCAATCTAGCCGATGGTTATCCCCTGGGTGAGGCGCTGGAGTACTTACAACAAGCCTCCGACAACGTACTGCCTGAAGAGGTACAAACGAACCTTGCTGGACCTTCACGCGATTTCCAACAGGCCAGTGGCGCCACTATGTTCTTATTAGTGCTGGGTGCCGTGGTGGTTTTCCTGGTACTCGCTGCTCAGTTTGAAAGCCTAATTCACCCATTTGTTATTATGCTGACCGTCCCGTTAGCCATGAGTGGCGCACTGCTTGCATTGCTGCTAAGCGGACAGTCGCTCAATATCTACAGCCAAGTAGGCTTAGTACTGCTGATTGGCCTTGCGGCTAAAAACGGCATTCTGATTGTTGAGTTTGCCAACCAGCTACGCGACGAGGGTCAGGCGTTTCGCTCTGCCTTGGTTGAAGCGGCGGTGACACGCCTGCGGCCGATTCTAATGACAGCAGTCACTACGATGGCGGGCGCGATACCGCTGATACTATCAAGCGGCCCAGGAGCGGAGTCACGACTAGTCATCGGCACCGTCATTATAGCGGGCGTCGGTTCTGCGACGATGTTTACCCTGTTTGTAGTACCCGTGGCTTATGACCTGCTTGCACGTTACTCAGGCTCGCCAGGGGCAGTTAAGCGCCAGCTAGAAGAGGAAATAGCCAGCGCCCCTACCGCTCACCATACGCCGCTG
Source organism: Halomonas bluephagenesis (assembly GCF_054790765.1). Taxonomy (NCBI): domain Bacteria; kingdom Pseudomonadati; phylum Pseudomonadota; class Gammaproteobacteria; order Oceanospirillales; family Halomonadaceae; genus Halomonas; species Halomonas bluephagenesis. Next base: position 3,308,654 of record NZ_CP133631.1, on the reverse strand, counting down.
AATACTCCCGAGCGTTAACTTTGGCCATTAGGAAACGGTACAAAGCGCTATCACTCACCCCTCACACCAAGCAAAAGGCGCCACACGGGCGCCTTTTGTTTCAGGTCATGAAGATACGCTAACTGACGCCTTAATCGCAGTTACCAATACGCTCGCCTTCAATCACTGTATTCATGGTCAGCTCACCCATCGGCGACTGAGTGAATATATCCACGTTGCCTTCGATCTGCTCACCCATAAAACGCATTTCGCCGTCGATAGTCGCTTCACCCCCATCGGCACGGCAAACCATGCTGTAGGAAAGGCCATCGGCGTTCATATCCTGGTTGAGCAGCTCGCAGCCCTCTTCCTCTTCAATAAAGCCAAACTCAGCACTATCCAGCTCTTCTTGGGTAATGCACTGACGCTCGGTCTCCGTTTGATCCGGAATTTGCATGTCGCCACTCATGCTGGTCACGCTGACAAACTCCCACTCGCCAGGCGTGACGTTAGGGGTTTCTGCCTGAGCGACCATCGGGAAGGCCAAAAAGGCCGCTACTGCCATGTGTCGTATCATCATCGCACTCATCTCTAGGTGGCTTTAAGGAATACGTTATCATCCTACCTGATTCATTACTCACATGTCCTACCAGGCGGGCCCGCTGCTACACTATTATCTTAGAAGGGCTGTATTCAGAACGGTTGTCTTTAGAACGGTTATCTCCCAAGCTGATATTTCCAGAACCAGTATTAGCAATTACATTAAGGGGAAACGGCCATGCAGGATGACGCGCTAGTAAATCATGACTTTTACTGCCCCTACTGCGATACACCACTCACTTTCCTGATCGACCCCTCCCAAGGTAGCCACGATACCTGGGAGGATTGTCACCAATGCTGCGCACCGATTCAATTACATATCATTGTCTCGCTAATGAGCGGTGAGCTAGAAGCAGTACTTACCGGCCGAGACGACGATGTACTTTAACGCCTTAGTCGCTAAGCGCTCTCAGCTTGGCGCAGCAGCGCTTTTCGTTTTGCTTCACCACGGCGCATGAAGTACCACGCCAATAACGTTGCCAGCGATACCGTCAGAATAATCAGTGTTGCCAGCGCATTGATCTTAGGTGAAACCCCCATACGTACCGACGAAAACCCCACCATTGGCAGCGTATTCGCTCCGGGGCCAGAGACAAAGCTGGCAATAACCAAGTCATCCAGTGAAAGAGTAAATGCCAGCAACCACCCCGCTGCTAATGCAGGCGAAATAACCGGCAGCGTAATAAAGAAGAAGGTCTTCACTGGCGGCGAGCCTAAATCCATGGCGGCTTCTTCAATAGAACGATCAATTTCACGCAAACGAGCTGCTACAACCACCGCAACATACGCACTACAAAACGTAGTGTGAGCGATCCAGATAGTGGCCATGCCGCGATCAGCTGGCCAGCCGATCAGTTGAGCCATCTGCACGAACAGCAGTAATAACGATAGTCCTGTGATAACTTCCGGCATCACGAGCGGCGCGGTAACCATGCTCGACAGCGCCGTCTTACCCCTGAAATGACCATAACGAGTCATTACAAAGGCTGCTACCGTTCCCAAGCACACCGCCATACTCGCCGCTAAAAAGGCAATTTTCAGGCTCGTCCATACCGCGGAAAGGATCTGTTGATCACGGAATAGTTCGCCATACCATTGTGTGGAAAATCCCGCCCACACCGTCACTAACCGCGAGGCATTGAAGGAGTAAACCACCAACACCACCATCGGCAAATAAAGAAACAATAGGCCCAACACCAACATCACGGAGGTAAAGCTTGGACGTCGACGCAGTCTCATCATTATTCAAGCTCCCGTGACTGGTAGCGATGGAACCACACAATGGGAATTAACAGCAGCAATAGCATCACCATGGCTAACGCCGAAGCCACCGGCCAATCGCGATTTAAGAAGAACTCTTCCCACAGCACTTTACCAATCATTAGCGTATCGGGGCCCCCGAGCAGCTCAGGGATAACGAACTCACCTACCGCAGGAATAAACACCAGCATAGAACCTGCGATAATTCCCCCCATAGAGAGCGGCAGCGTGACTTTGATAAAGGTATTAAGCTTGCGCGAACCCAAATCAGACGCTGCTTCTAGCAGCGAGTTATCTAACCGTGTTAGATGAGCATAAAGCGGTAGTACCATAAACGGTAGATAGGCGTACACGATGCCGATAATGACAGCAAACTGAGTGTTCATCATGCGTAGCGGAGAATCGATCAGCCCCATTCCCAGCAATAAGTTATTGATCAATCCGCTATTACTTAAAATACCCATCCACGCATAGACGCGAATCAAAAACGACGTCCACGACGGCAGCATCACCAACAGCAGCAGAATAAGCTGCCAGCGCCCAGGGGCACGGGCCATTGCATACGCCATTGGATAGCCAATCAACAGGCATACTGCTGTTGCTACAAACGCGGTTTTTATCGAGCCCCAGTAGGCCGCCACATAGAGAGAATCCGATAACAAAAACAGATAGTTGCCCAAATTCAAAAAGATATTGAGCGTTTGGTCAGCATACTCAACCAGCGGTCCATAGGGCGGAATAGCAATCGCGGCTTCCGAAAGGCTAATCTTTAGGACTAGCGCAAACGGTAACAAAAAGAACAGCGTAAGCCACAGAAGCGGAAGCGCGATAACCGCGCGACGACCTAATTGCAACCGCTTTACGAAGCCTGCAATGCGAGATGGCATCATGATTGGCAATCTCCTGTCAGCCACTGAGACATTAGCGGTTCAGCACGATAGCGCTGTGATCTTCCCAATAGACATAAACACTATCCTCCCAGGTTGGGCGATCACCACGCCGCTCCGTATTGGCCATACTCACTTTGATCATTTGCCCAGAGGCAGTTCGCACGTAATAAAGCGAGTAGCCTCCCAAGTAAGCAATATCGTCAACCTTGCCCGCTTCCCAGTTATACTTTGCGGATGGTTGCTCACGGGTTAACCAGATTTTCTCAGGGCGCAGCGCAGCCCACACACGGCGATCTACCGCCTGGGTGGTAATGCCATGATCAATATAGATCGGTCGAGATAATGCGGGTGATGCAATGCGACAATGGTCCGCAGCGTCTTCGACGATTTCACCTTCGAATAGATTCACCGTACCGACAAACTCCGCCACCATTCGGCTGGCTGGACTTTCATAAATATCGACCGGTGAGCCCACCTGCTCGATCCAACCATCGGCCATAATCGCAACACGGTCCGCCATGGTCATGGCTTCTTCTTGGTCGTGGGTGACCATGATGCAGGTAACACCTACCTGCTCAATGATCTCGACTACCTCGAGCTGCATTTCAGTCCGCAGCTTTTTATCTAGCGCCCCCATCGGCTCATCCAGCAACAGCAGCTTGGGACGTTTGGCCAGCGAACGTGCAAGCGCGACCCGTTGACGCTGCCCGCCGGAAAGCTGATGCGGTTTACGCTTAGCAAAACGTTCCATATGCACTAGTTTGAGCATCTGTGCGACACGCGCATCGACGTCTGCCTTTGTTAGCTTGTCCTGCTTAAGCCCAAAGGCGATGTTTTGCGCTACCGTCATATGGGGAAATAACGCGTAGGATTGAAACATCATATTGATTTGACGCTTATGCGGCGGCATAGAGGTGATATCTTCACCGCCTAGCAGAATCCGCCCTTCGCTGGGCGTTTCAAACCCTGCCAACATGCGCAACAACGTCGACTTGCCTGATCCTGACCCACCTAGCAAGGCGAAAATTTCGCCGCGCTTTACCTGCAAATTAACATCATCGACCGCAAGCGCATCGTCGAAGCGCTTACTTAAGCGCTTTACCTCAAGCACAATATCTTCTGCAAACCTTGGCGTTTTTCCCTGAGCACGCTGAGCAGCGGGAGGAGTTGCCGCAGAAGAGGATGACGGCTCGTTCGACAGGGGCGTAGTGACCATTCGCCACTCCCATCAAAAGGCCCGGAAACCGGGCGTTAAAAAAGTAACAGCGAGCCCAGCATTCGCTTGGCTCGCTGTTAAGCGTTGACTAAATTAACGACCTGATTTGACGCGATTCCAGATACGCGTACGCGCGCGCTGAACATCTTGAGGCTTCTCTACCGCAACGTAGAGGTTTTGCATGACATCCGTTTCAGGATATACGGCAGGATCATTTAGCAACTCATCAGACAGGTACTCATTTGCCGCTGCGTTAGGGTTGGCATAACGCACATATTCACTAATTTCAGCCGCAATTTCCGGCTCTAAAATAAAATTAATAAACGCGTGAGCATTTTCAGTATTTGGGGCATCTGCAGGAACGGCCATCATATCAAACCACAGCGCAGCACCTTCTTTAGGAATGCTGTAGCCAATGGTGAAATCACGACCGGCTTCTTCGGCACGGTCAGCCGCCTGGAAAATATCACCGGAATAACCTGCTGCCACACAAATATCGCCATTTGCTAAGTCGGAAACGTAACGAGACGAGTGGAAATAGGTAATGTTATCGCGGATGTTAGCGATTAGCTCGCCACCCGCTTCAAGATCTTCAATGTTTTCACTCAGTGGACTCAGGCCAAGGTACGCCATAGCAGGAGAAAGCATTTCATCGCCAGAGTCCAGCATGGCTAATCCACAGCCAGCATCACTAAGCTGTTTGGTAATTTCTGGATCAAATAACAGTGCCCAGCTATCAACGGGAGCATCGTCACCTAAGATTTCGGTAACACGGTCAACGTTGTAGCCAAGCCCGTTGGTGCCCCACATATAAGGCACAGAGTACTCACTGCCTTTATCAATGCCCTCCAGATTACTCATTAGCTCCGCATCAAGATTGCCCAGGTTGGGCAGCAACTCATGATTCAGTGGCTGATAAACGCCTGCTTTTAACTGTCGCGTAAAATAATGGGTAGAAGGAACGACAACATCGTAGCCAGAACGGCCTGACAGAAGCGCAGCGTCTAAGATTTCATTGCTGTCATAAACATCATAGGTCACTTCAATACCGGTGCGCTCGGTAAACTTTTCAAGCGTTTCAGGGGCGATGTAGTCGGACCAGTTGTAAACTCGCACTTCATTCGCTTGGGCACTAGCAGCCGCTACGGCAAAAGAGAGGGCCGTAACGGCCACTGAAAGTTTGTGAATATTCCCCATCTCACTACTCCTTATAAAAACCGATATCGCAAAAAATCAAGCCATTAACTGCCAGATTATTCAGACGTCTAGCTTACGCCAAAACATCAGGAACGGCTGTGGCTACTATGCCAGACGAGCGAATTCTGCGGTGCAGCGTCGTCTATCGCAAGCCCATGTGAAAAATTCTTGTATTCTGCTTACCGCGACCCCACTTGTAGAGTAGCCAACTCTCAAAAATACGCACTCATAGCCTATATCTATCATTTAGATGAGTTTTTACAATTTTAGCTATTAGTCGTAGTTGGTTATCATCAGCAACAAGCTTTTCTACTGCCATCCACTTATTTTGGAGACGTTCTAAATGTCCTTGATCAATACTGAAGTAAAACCGTTTAAAGCGACTGCTTACCTGAACGGTGAATTTATCGACGTTACTGAAGCAGACTTGAAAGGTAAGTGGTCTATTTTCTTCTTTTATCCCGCCGATTTCACGTTTGTTTGCCCGACAGAACTTGGCGACCTAGCTGACAACTACGCTGAATTTAAAAAGCTAGGTGTTGAAATCTACAGCGTGTCTACTGACACCCACTTTACTCACAAAGCTTGGCACGACAGCTCTGAGACCATCGGCAAGCTGCAGTACCCGATGATTGCTGATCCGACCCTACAAATTTCCCGCAACTTCGAAGTACTGATCGAAGAAGCAGGCCTTGCAGAGCGTGGCACCTTCGTTGTTGATCCCGACGGCAAAATTCAGATCGTCGAAATTAACGCTGGCAACATCGGCCGCAACGCTGAAGAGTTACTGCGCAAAGTAAAAGCTGCCCAGTACGTTCGTGAGAACCCGAACGAAGTATGCCCAGCCAAATGGAAAGAAGGTGAAGAGACACTTGCTCCGTCTCTGGACCTCGTAGGCAAAATCTAAAGGCCTACTCCTGCCGATTCAGGGTAGCCCCTTAAGGCAGCACGACACCCGGGCATACCCGGGTGTCTTTCTTTGAGTACCCGTGTTAACGCAACCATCGTTTTCCCTATCGCTCTTTCTCATGCTGCGGTCTGTCGACAGCTGCGAGCGTTTTAGGTTGAAAGCTCATTACTGCTGACTGCGAGAAAGCCACTGTCATGCTGGACGCCAATTTAAAAAATCAGTTGAAAGCTTATTTAGAAAAAGTGACTCAACCGTTCGAGATCGTTGCGTCCCTCGATGACGGTGCCAAGTCACGTGAATTGTTAGGCCTGCTCGAAGACATCAGCAGCCTAAGTGACAAGATTACGCTGCAAACTGACGGCCAAGATAATCGCAAGCCGTCATTTGCCATTAACCGTCCCGGCGAAGAAACCGGTGTGGTGTTTGCTGGGATCCCCATGGGGCACGAGTTCACCTCGTTGGTGCTAGCATTGCTGCAAGTGGGTGGACACCCACCAAAAACGTCCAAGGAACTGCTAGATCAAATCAAATCGCTCGACGGCGAAATGCTGTTCGAGACGTATTACTCGCTCTCCTGCCAGAACTGCCCAGACGTGGTTCAAGCGCTCAACTTGATGGCGATTTTCAATCCGAACGTTCGTCACGTGGCGATCGATGGCGCACTGTTCCAAGATGAAGTCGAAGCTCGGGAAATCATGTCAGTTCCCAGCATCTATTTAAACGGCAAACCGTTTGACCAGGGACGTATGACCCTAGAGCAGATTCTAGCCAAGGTGGATACGGGCGCTGCTGAACGGGAAGCGAAACTGCTTAGCGAAAAAGCCGCCTTTGATACGCTGGTGATCGGTGGTGGCCCTGCTGGTGCGTCAGCGGCGATCTACTCTGCTCGTAAAGGAATCAACACAGGCATTGCTGCTGAGCGTTTCGGTGGACAGGTGGCAGACACCATGGGCATTGAAAACTTTATCTCAGTCAGCCATACCGAAGGCCCTAAACTGGTTAGCGCTCTGGAAGAGCATGTTAAAGAGTATGACGTTGACGTCATGAATCTTCAGCGCGCCACGACGTTTAAAGCTGCTGAAAACGAAGGTGATTTACACGAAATAATCTTCGAGTCTGGCGCCAAGCTGAAGAGTAAAACGATCGTACTGGCAACCGGTGCGCGCTGGCGCGAGATGAATGTGCCTGGCGAGCAACAGTATCGCAACAAAGGCGTCGCCTACTGCCCCCACTGCGATGGCCCGTTATTCAAAGGCAAACGTGTGGCTGTGATTGGCGGCGGCAACTCTGGCGTTGAGGCGGCCATCGATTTGGCTGGCATTGTGGGCCACGTCACCCTAGTAGAGTTTATGGGTGAAATGCGTGCAGACGCCGTGCTTCAGAAAAAGCTGAAGAGCCTGCCCAACGTGGACGTTATTTTAAACGCTCAAACCACAGAAGTGGCGGGCGACGGCAGTCGCGTAAACGGCTTAACCTACAAAGATCGCAACACCGATGAGCTTAAAACCATCGCGCTGGAAGGCATCTTTGTTCAAATTGGCTTAGTGCCCAATACAGAGTGGCTGAAAGGCTCACCGATTGAAATGTCGCCCCGTGGTGAAATCATCGTCGATGCTCACGGCATGACGTCGGTACCCGGTGTGTTTGCCGCAGGCGACGTCACGACAGTGCCGTATAAGCAAATCATTATCGCCATGGGAGAAGGCGCAAAAGCATCACTTGGCGCGTTTGATTATTTGATTCGCCACTAATCTGATTCGACATTAACTAGCCTGAGGGGCGGACCCCCTGCCGCCCATTAGGCTGTTTCCTTTGACGTAAAGACCGTGACGTCACGCCCGCTGCCCAGCGGGCGTTTTTTTATCCGTATGGTTAACCAGCGTGACCGCACACGGAGCAAGCAGGGTCACGAGGCACTTGGAAGTGACGCCACTGGCCGCTCAAGCCCTCAAAGGTGGAAAGTCCTTGATGCGGCTTTCCTGCGCCACTCAACAGCTTAAAAGCCTCTATCGCTTGAAAGCAGCCAATCAATCCTACCAGTGGCGCCATTACCCCGCTTTCAGCACAACTCAAGGCTTCATCTTCACTATCGCCAGGAGGATACAGGCACGCATAACAGGGGCAGGCAGGGGTGCGAGGATCAAAGACGGCTAACTGCCCAGAGAAACGAATTGCCGCTCCTGAGACAAGTGGCACACCAGCCTGCTGAGCGGCAGCATTAATCGCATAACGGCTCGAAAAACGGTCCGTACAATCCAACACGACATCTGCTGACGCTACCAGCGCCTTAAGCGCCTCGCCATCGGCGTGCTGTTCCAAAGCAATAACATGGCAATCAGGGTTAAGTGCCTGCATGCTCGCTTTTGCTGACTGCGCTTTATTGGAGCCGATACTCGCCTGCTGGTGAGCGATCTGGCGCTGCAGGTTTGACAACTCTACCGTGTCGGCATCAGCAATAGTGATTTTGCCCACGCCAGCGGCCGCTAAGTAAAGCGCCACGGGAGACCCAAGCCCACCAGCACCGATAATCAGAGCATGAGCATTTCTTAGCCGCTCCTGCCCCTCAATATCAACCTCGGGTAGCATAATTTGGCGGCTATAGCGCAGCAGCGCCTGATCATCCATCATGGAATTACTTATCCTCAAATTCCTCGAAATCGGGTATGTGCAAGTTGAAGCTCTCTTTCACTTCTTCCATTACCACATAGCTTTTGGACTCTTTTACCCCAGGCAGCGTCAGTACTACATCGCCTAGCAGCTGTCGGTAAGCGGACATCTCAGGAATTCGGCATTTCAAAATATAATCAAACTGGCCGGAGACCAAGTGACACTCTTGGATTTGAGGTAGTTTCTCAACCGCCCGACGAAACTCGTCAAACACAGTAGGCGACTGAGTTTCCAGGCTAATCTCCACGAACACTAGCAGATTGGCTTTCAGCGCTTGTGGATCAAGAATGGCTTTATAACCGCGGACAATGCCCGCGCGTTCAAGGCGTTTAACACGCTCTAAACAAGGGGTTGTGGATAAGCCGACTTCAGCGGCAAGGTCGACATAGGAAATTCGCGCATTTTCCTGCAGACAGCGCAAAATTTTAAGATCGATCCGGTCCAGCGTTCTATTTTTTGGTTTCATGGCAGGATCCAATACTGATGAATCAAGGCAGTTATTAAAGGTGACCCAGGGTAACCCGTTCATGGCCTCCAACGTCTTGCACACTTTCAACGTTTTGGAAGCCAGCACGCGCTAACGCAGTACGCACATTGGCCGCTTGAGTATAACCATGCTCCAGGGCAAGCCAGCCGCCTTGGGAAAGATACCCCCGCGCGGTGGTAATCAAATGCAGCAAATCAGCCATGCCGTCAGCATCGGCTACCAACGCCGATAATGGCTCAAAACGTACATCACCCCGGCGTAAATGCGGATCATCGGCAGCGATATAGGGCGGGGTACTAACAATGATATCGAAAACAGTCGTTGGGGAAGGCTGAGCAAAGGCGCTAAACCAATCGCTAACCACGAACTGGGTGTTAACGATCTTCAGTGCTTGAGCGTTGCGCGTTGCAAGCGCCACCGCTTCTGGACGAATATCCGCCCCCATTACCTGCCAGCTAGGTTTTTCGCTGGCAAAAGCAAGCGCAATAGCGCCAGTGCCGGTACCAAGGTCCAGCAATCTTCCCGCCGTCGCCTGGGCATGCATGAGAACAGCTTCCACCAGAGTTTCTGTATCAGGCCGGGGAATCAGCGTTTCTGGCGATGTCGCAAGTCGCAGCCCCCAAAACTCTCGCTCACCGGTCAAATAAGCAACCGGCATTCCCTGGGCACGCGCGGCCACCAACGCATCAAATCGTGCCTGCTCCCAGAGAGGACACTCACGGTCTCCCCAGGTATACAGCCACGTACGGTCATGGCCCGTTGCGTGGCTTAGCAGTGCCTCGGCATCAATTCTGGGAGAAAGCGAACCCACCGCTTGCAGCCGAGTCGTCGCTCGTCGCAAAAGCGCATCGAAGGTCGGAACATCAAAGCTCATTAAGCGTCCTGAAGGGCCGAAAGCTGCTCTGCTTGATATTCGTGAATCAGCGGTTCAATCACATCATCGAGCTGCTCACCGGTAATAATTTCCGTTAGCTTATAGAGCGTCAGGTTAATACGGTGGTCGGTAATCCGGCCTTGGGGAAAATTGTAAGTCCGAATGCGCTCACTGCGATCCCCCGAACCTACCAAGGAGCGGCGGGCATCGGCTTGCTCTTGGCGCTGTGAATCAACCGCATTGCGTTTGAGTTTGGCTGCCAGCAACGACATCGCCTTTGCACGGTTTTTGTGCTGACTACGCTCTTCCTGACACTCCACTACCACACCGGTAGGCAGGTGAGTAATACGAATAGCAGAATCGGTAGTGTTGACGTGCTGACCGCCCGCGCCACTGGAACGATAAGTATCGACGCGCAAATCCGAAGGATTAATATCGATATCGCCCACGTCCTCCACCTCGGGCATAACCGCCACCGTGCAGGCAGACGTATGTATCCGGCCTTGCGACTCCGTCGCTGGCACTCGCTGTACACGGTGCGCACCAGATTCAAATTTCAAGCGCGCGTATACACCGTCGCCTTTCACTCGAGAAATAACTTCTTTGTAACCGCCCTGCTCACCATGACTTGCACTGACGACTTCAACGCGCCAGCCACGTTTTTCAGCATAACGTGAGTACATGCGAAACAGATCACCAGCAAATATAGCGGCTTCATCCCCCCCCCTCCCGGCACGCACTTCCAAGAACACGCCGCGGCCATCGTCGGGGTCTTTGGGCACTAGCAAGCGCTTCAGCTCAATATCCAACGCTTCAAGCTGCTCGCGCCCATCATTGATTTCCATTTCTGCCAGCTCGCGCATTTCAGGGTCGCTGTCGCGGCTTAATTGCACGGCTTCTTCGATGCTTTTTTCTACCTCTCCGTAGCGCTGCCAGGCGGCGACCAGCTCTTCTAATTCAGCGTACTCACGGGAGTAGTCGCGAAAACGCTGCTGGTTATTAATCACCTCTGGATCAGATAGCAACATTGCCAGCTCTTCGAAGCGGTCGGCAAAGCTATCTAGGCGTTGGCGCAAAGTCTCTTTCATGCGGGTGTATCATCCTTCTGGCGTTTTACCGCGGCCACTGGTTGCTCAAAGGCAGGCTTAGCAGGCAGTAGTATATTGGGCGCGGCATTCAGCAATTCGTTATTTTCTTGGGATGCAGCGTCGCGCAAGGCAAGCGTAGGCTGGTGCATTAAACGATTCGCTAGTTGGTGAGCTAAACGTTCAATCACCTTGGCAGGGTCTTCCCCCTTTGCTAACCGTTCAAGGGCTTGCTCACGAGAGTGGTCACGAATGGCCTCACCGTGACGTCGATAGTCGCGAATAAGCTCACCGCCATTACGGATTCGGCGCTCATGCTGCCAACTACCCACCCCATGCTCGATGAGTGATTCTGCCTGATCGGCGGCGACTTGACGGTGACGGCGATTCTCTTCGATGACCTCTTGTAAATCATCAACGGTATAAAGGAAGACATCTGCAAGCTCACCCACTTCTGGCTCAATATCACGCGGTACCGCGATATCCACCATAAACACTGGGCGGTGGCGGCGCTTTTTCAGCGCACGCTCTACCATTCCCTTCCCTAGAATAGGCAGCGGCGAAGCAGTGGAAGATATGACGATATCAGCCTGCTCTAACGCCTCCGGTATTTCTGGCAGCGTAATAGCAGAACCACCCAGCGGTGCAGACACTCGCTCGGCACGTTCACGGGTACGATTAGCTACCGTTAGATGCCGCACACCGGCTTCATGAAGATGACGCGCAACCAGCTCAATAGTTTCTCCCGCCCCGATCAAGAGCGCTCTGGCACGGCTAAAATCATCAAAAATACGGCTAACCATACTGACAGCAGCATACGCGACCGATACAGGATTTTTGCCAATGCCCGTTTCTGTGCGCACCTGTTTGGCTACCGCGAAGGTGTGTTGAAATAACCGCTCCAATTCGCCACCCAAGCCATTGGCTTTGCGGGCCTGCTGATAAGCATCCTTTAACTGACCGAGTATTTGTGGCTCGCCCAGCACCATAGAGTCTAGGCCAACGGCAACACGCATCAGATGACGCGCAGCATCGTTGTCAAGATAATGGTAGGCGCAGCGGGAAAGATCTTCGACGCGCAAATTATGAAAGCGCCCAAGCCAATCCAGCACGGCATGCTCTCCGGCAGCATCCGTCACGCAATAAAGCTCGGTACGGTTGCACGTCGAAAGCACTGCCGCTTCGCTGATTTGTGGCAGGTTACGCAGTTCCGTCAACGCGCTTTCCAGCTGCGTTGGCGTAAAAGCAACCTGCTCACGTACGGCCACGCTGGCAGTACGATGATTTATTCCCAGGGCAAGAAGCGTCATGCGTTATGCGTCTTCGCTAGTGGATCGGTCGTCACGTCACTTATCGATCTGAATGTTTGGAGCTTGCTATAGCAAGTCTAAAGAGTGGGCAGATACTATGAATAGATACCATGGATTGCGCCACCCCACCTCGTTTTCAAGGTGTAATATCCTATCACAGCACAGCATGTTCTGGCGCACACCACTTTGCCGCAGGCAACCAAGCCGCTATGCTGAGCACTCGGCCACCTGATCGAGAGACGCATGCCCCTTCGCGCGACACTACTGGGTCACCCCCTATCGTTACCGGGTTTACCCCTACTGCCCTTGGCCGCAACGCTACTGATGAGCGGCTGCCAGCTGTCCCCCTCTTCCTTAGAGAAGGGGTTCCAGAATGGTGCTTACGACCCTATGCAGTCAGCACCGCCGATTACGCGCGGACTGGATGCTGAAAGTCTTCGCTCACTGCTGGCTGCAGAACTTGCTGGCCAACGGGGCGATTATCGCTACGCCAGCCAAGGCTACCTGGAAGCCGCTAGACGCTATAGCAATCCCGCGTTAGCCGAGCGCGCCACCTTTGCAGCGCGCTTTGGCAATGATGTTGCGCTGATGGAAGCCTCAGCAATACGTTGGCGTGAACTAGCGCCTCAGGCAGAGCTTCCAAACAGGCTGCTAGCAACACTCTCGTTACAACGGGGAGATTGGCTGGATAGCTTAGAGCAGCGCCTAGCGATCACCCAAGCAGGAGGCAATGGTGAAATAGCCGCTTTTTCTGAAGCTGCTGTGGCCGAAGAGGCACCACTGAACCTGCTAATTCAGCCACTGCGCGATTATCTTGCCCAGCCTAGCGCTCAGCAAAATGAATTTTATAGCGATGTTTTGCTTGGCGCCGCACTGATCGAGTCAGCGCTGGGGCAAACGCGTCAAGCACAACAGCATCTGGATCAAGTAACCCAACTTTCGCCTGAATCTGCCGCTTTGTGGCTTGCTAAGGCACGGCTGGCATTAGAGACAGGAGATCATCGGGGGGCTCAGGGAGCCGCTCAGCAGGGGCTAAACTTAGCGCCTGATGATGTCCGTTTTATATTAATGCTGGCCCAGGCTGAAATTCGTCTGAACAACATTGCCGCTGCGGAAACACAAACCAATACACTGCTAGAAACACATGGTGGTAACGAAGAATTACGTATTGCTCTCGCCCAACTCTATCTGGAAGAAGGCCATAGCGAGCCAGCGTATCGACTACTGCAACCTCTTATTGGCCAGGATCGCGTACCTAATATTGCCTACTTCTTGTTGGGAGCCATTGCTCAATCCCAAGAAGAAGTCGATAACGCGCTGCTTTATTATCGGCAAGTACAAGGCGGCAATGAGTTTCTACCTGCCCGAGCCGCCGCTGCGCGCATGCTGATTGAAAATGATCGCCTGCTAGATGCTCGCGCCATGCTTCGTATTGAGCGAATGCGCCATGACGCCTACTTCGGCGAGCTGGTAATGCTAGAAATACAGCTATTAGATGAATTTAATCTGCAAGAAGATGCGACAGCACTGCTCGATAGAGAGCTCACTCGTACGCCAGATGACACCAACCTGCTTTACCTAAGGGCAATGCGTGCCTGGGAAACGGGCAATATTGAAGCGATGGAACGCGACCTGCGCCAAATACTGCATACCGAACCTGATAATGCAGATGCATTAAACGCATTGGGCTACACGCTTGCTGACCTGAATTTACAGGGGCGTCTTGAAGAAGCGCGTGACTTGATTGAGCGTGCCTATGAAGAAGATCCCAGCAACCCCGCAATACTCGACAGTATGGGCTGGGTCTATTTTCGGCTTGGTAAGCCCAACGATGCACTGGCATGGTTAGAAAGTGCCTACGCACAGATGCCTGATCAAGAAATCGCCGCCCATTTGGCCGAAGTGCTTCATATGCTAGGGCGCAGCGAAGAAGCACGCCAACTTATTGAACGAATTCTTCAGCGGGCAAGCTACCACCCGCAAATTGATGACTTACTTGAGCGCTACCCTGAACTAACACCGTTAAGCGCGCCCTAATACGGCATCCTTATATAAAAGATATTTTACGCAGTATTAACATGGAGCTAGTTTATGTTGACCAATTCCCTGCCCGCGAACCGCTCATCGATATGCAGTCGCTCAACCCGCTTGTTAATGGCCGGTCTTGCGCTATTAGCGCTTGCCGGTTGCGCCACACAAGCCCCTGTTGACGATGGCGGGCGTCAGGCTGGGCAATGGGAACGCCAGCAGGCAGACGTTGAAGCCTTCGATACCTGGACACTCGTGGGTAAAGCAGGGCTTCGCACCCCCCAGGAGAATACCAGCGCTAATCTAGACTGGAATCAACACCCCCACTATTTTCGCATGCTGATCAGCGGCCCCTTTGGCGGCGGACGTAGTGTGTTAGAAGGTCGTGAAGGGCGCTTTTCGCTAACGACGAGTGATGGTCGCTTTGAAGCAGAAACGCCGGAAGCATTAATGGAAGATCAACTTGGCTGGGCACTGCCGGTTCGCGCCATGCCTGACTGGGTACGCGGCCTGCCTGGCTCACATGCCAGCTACCAGTTGGAGACAGACGAACTCGGCTTCCCTAATCATTTACAACAAGATGGTTGGGAAATCGACTACCGTGACTGGGAACAAGTAGAAGGTATGTGGCTACCTCGCCGATTAGTAATGAACTACGGCGACCTGCGTATCACCCTAGTAGTCAATCAGTGGCAATCCACTAACCAGGACTCCTAGGCCAGTAGAGAGATCACATGCCAGCAACAACACCGGCGTTGACACTGCCTGCACCCGCTAAGCTAAACCGTATGCTGCATATCGTAGGCCGTCGCCAAGACGGCTATCACGAGTTGCAAACGCTGTTCCAGCTTATCGATTTGTGCGATTACCTTACTTTCACGCCGCGCAATGACAGCGCTGTTACTCTTTCCAATGCTCTCAGTGGCGTTGCCCACGACGACAATTTAATTGTGCGGGCCGCACACCTATTGCAACAGACAAGCGGCACCCACCAAGGGGTCTCAGTTGCCATCGAAAAGCACCTGCCGATGGGGGGCGGCCTTGGCGGAGGAAGCTCTAATGCAGCGACCACCCTGGTCGGTTTGAATCATTTATGGCAGCTAGGTCTAAGCAATGCGACGCTTGCGGAACTGGGGCTAACACTGGGAGCTGATGTTCCGGTGTTTGTTCACGGTCACAGCGCTTGGGCGGAAGGGGTCGGCGAAAAACTTACTTCTGTCATGCTAGACACCCCCTGGTTCGTGGTAATCCATCCAGGCGTTAGCGTCTCAACACCAGCAATCTTCCAAGACCCAGAATTGACACGCGACAGCCTCCCCATTACTATGGCGCGCGCACTGCAGGGGGGAGCGCCGGAGTGGCGTAACGACTGCGAAGCTATCGTCAAAAAACGCTATCCGCCAATTGCGGAAGCATTGGACTGGCTCACGCAGCATGCACCTAGTCGGTTGACCGGTACCGGCGCCTGTTTGTTTGCGGCTTTCGATTCACAACAAGCCGCGCAAGCCGTCGCACATATGGCAGGGCAACATTGGCATTCATGGGTAGCGCGCGGACTCAACACCTCTCCCCTACAAGATGCTCTGGGCCGCTGAAAGCGCCCGGTCATCGCATTAGGTTTATTGCTGGGGTATCGCCAAGTGGTAAGGCACCGGTTTTTGGTATCGGCATTCCCAGGTTCGAATCCTGGTACCCCAGCCAACCTAATTATGATCTGCGTTTTCTCCCCTGATCCCCAACACTGCAAAGGTGGCTGCGCGTGTCAAAATTGATGGTTTTCACCGGGAATGCCAATCCCGAACTCGCTCAAAAGATTGCCGAGAGCTTAGACAGCCGTATGGGTAATGCTACGGTCGGTCAATTTAGCGACGGCGAAATAGCGGTCGAGATCAATGAGAACGTGCGTGGTAAGGATGTGTTCATCCTGCAATCCACCTGTGCCCCCACGAACGATAACCTGATGGAACTGATCCTGATGGTCGACGCCCTGCGTCGCGCCTCAGCTGCCCGTATTACGGCAGTCGTTCCCTATTTTGGCTATGCACGCCAGGATCGTCGTGTCCGCTCTGCCCGCGTTCCCATCTCAGCAAAAGTTGTCGCTGATATGATGGTAAAAGCAGGTGTTGATCGCGTCATGACGATGGACCTGCACGCTGACCAAATTCAAGGTTTCTTCGACGTACCGGTTGATAACGTTTACGGCTCGCCCATTTTGCTGGACGACATCGAGCGCCAGAACTATGACGATCTCGTTGTGGTTTCCCCTGATGTTGGCGGCGTTGTTCGCGCTCGTGCTATCGCCAAACAGCTGAACGCTGATCTTGCCATTATCGATAAACGTCGCCCCCAGGCCAATCAAGCCCAGGTAATGCACATTATCGGTGAGATCGAAGGCCGCACCTGCGTGGTTGTCGATGACATGATTGATACCGCTGGCACGCTCTGTAAAGCCGGCGAAGCGCTGAAAGATCACGGCGCAGCCCGCGTTGTCGCTTATGCAACACACCCGATATTGTCTGGCCCTGCGGTCGACAATATCACCAACTCGGTGCTGGACGAGGTTGTCGTGACCGACACCATTCCGCTTTCCGACACTGCCCGTCGTAGCGGAAAAATTCGCCAGCTGAGCGTTGCTGGACTCATCGCGGAAGCCATTCGCCGGGTCAGCAACGAAGAATCCGTTAGCGCGATGTTCCATTAATCGCCTAACGTCATAGCCCCCTACTGGGGCCCTGGAAGCGTCGTCGTCTGGTCGCGGACGGCGGCGTTTCCTTACTTAAACTAAGAGGCAAATTAAATGTCTGATTTTATCCTGAAAGCCAGCGTTCGTAACGACCTGGGGAAAGGTGCGAGCCGCCGCCTGCGTCGTGCGAACCAACAAGTACCGGCCGTTGTTTATGGCGGTGAAAAAGGCGCTCAGTCTATCTCTGTAGAAAAAACTGCTTTCTACAAAGCGATTGAAGACGAGTCCTTCTTCTCTTCGGTGATCAAACTGGTCATCGACGGTACTGAAGAGCAAGTGGTTGTTCGTGACCTACAGCGTCACCCGTTCAAACCGCTGCTAACTCACGCTGACTTCTTGCGTGTTGATGCCACTCACGAAATCACCATGAACGTGCCGCTGCACGTCGTTGGTGAAGAGAAGTGTGTAGGCATTAAAGACCAAGGTGGCGAACTGCACACCCTGGCCAACGAAGTCGCCATCAGCTGCTTGCCGAAAGATCTTCCGGACTTCCTGGAAGTTGACATCAGCAACGTTGAGCTGGGCACCACCCTTCACCTGTCTGACCTGACCTTGCCTGCGGGCGTCACGTCTGTTGATCTGTCACACGGTGAAGAGCACGACAACGCCATCCTAAGCATCACCAAAGTAAAAGTACGTGGCGGTGATGACGAAGAGAGCGAAGGTGAAAGCGAAGAAGAGCCCAGCGCTGAGTAAACGTTAGTCACGGTGCTGCCAGCTGATGCTTTTCAGTGCCGCCTGGGCCATGCCTGCATGGCCCAGGGATGATAAAATCAAGCGCTTCGGCGCTTGATTTTTTTTTGCGGTCTGACATGACGTCGAAAATTTCTTCTGGAAATTTTTTATGAGGTGGGACAATGAGCCAGGTAACGGCCATTATTGGCCTGGGCAACCCCGGTGCAGAATACGATGCAACTCGCCACAATGCGGGCTTTTGGCTGGTAGACGCCATTGCACGCAGTGCACATACAGAACTTCGCCCGGAAAAGAAGTTTTTGGGCCTGTACGCCAAAGCACGTGTTGGCGACCATGAACTGCACCTTCTCAACCCCACTACTTTTATGAATCGTAGCGGCGCTGCCGTCGCGGCGCTTGCACAGTTTTTCAAACTAACGCCTGACAATCTACTAGTCGCCCATGATGAGCTAGACCTTCCGCCAGGACAGGCACGCTATAAGACCGGCGGTGGACATGGCGGTCATAACGGCCTGCGAGACATCATTAGCGCTTTAGGCAATCAGAAACAGTTCCACCGAGCAAGAATTGGCATTGGCCACCCTGGTGAGGCACACCAGGTCGTTAATTATGTCCTTGGCCGCCCCGGCAAAGCCGAACGGGAAGCCATTGAAAGCGCATTAGATGAGTGCCTAGCGACACTGCCACTTGCACTCTCAGGCGACTGGGCTAAAGCAATGAACCGCCTTCATAGCGTAAAATAGCAGCACACTTTATAAGCATCCTTAAATCAGGCGTTTTAGCACGCCTTTTTTTCAATATTGGCAGGCGCTTCCCTTGTTGCGCTGCCCTAGCGGCCAGGAAGTAATTTATGGGCTTTAACTGCGGTATCGTCGGTCTACCCAATGTAGGCAAATCCACGCTTTTTAATGCGCTGACCAAATCTGGTATTGATGCAGAAAATTTCCCTTTCTGCACCATTGAGCCGAACGTAGGCATCGTTCCAATGCCTGACCCGCGACTTGATAAGCTTGCGGAGATCGTCAAGCCACAAAAAGTGCTGCCGACCACGATGGAGTTTGTCGATATCGCAGGCTTGGTCGCCGGGGCATCCAAAGGCGAAGGCTTGGGCAACAAGTTTTTGGCCAATATTCGCGAAACCCAAGCGATCGCCCATGTCGTACGCTGCTTTGATAACGACAACGTGATCCACGTTGCCAATCAGGTGGATCCCCGTGCGGATATTGAAACTATCAACTTGGAGCTGGCGCTTGCCGACCTAGATACCGTCGAAAAAGCCAGCCAGCGCCTTGTCCGCTCGGTGAAAGGCGGCGACAAAGATGCCACTGCCACCAAAGCGATTCTTGACCGCATCCAGCCACACCTCGCTGAAGGTATGCCGCTGCGTAGTTTTGGTCTTGATGAAGACGAAAAACGCCAAGTTAAGAGCTTCGGCTTCTTAACGCTCAAGCCCACGATGTACATTGCCAACGTTAATGAAGATGGGTTCGAGAATAATCCTTACCTGGACATCGTTAACGAGATTGCGGCGGAAGAAGGTGCAGCAGTGGTGCCGGTATGCAACCAGCTAGAAGCCGAGATCGCCGAGCTAGATGACGAAGAGCGCAGCATGTTCCTAGCCGAAATGGGCATGGAAGAGCCCGGACTTGATCGCGTTATTCGCGCAGGCTATGCCCTGCTTGGCCTACAAACGTATTTCACCGCTGGCGTTAAAGAAGTGCGCGCTTGGACAGTGAAAGAAGGTGCCAGCGCTCCGGAAGCTGCGGGCGTGATTCACACCGATTTCCAAAAAGGTTTTATCCGCGCCGAAGTGGTTGCTTACGAAGACTTTGTCTCACTCAATGGCGAGCAAGGGGCTAAAGACGCTGGCAAATGGCGCCTAGAAGGCAAGGATTACATCGTTAAAGATGGCGATGTAATCCATTTCCGTTTTAACGTCTGACAGGCAACCGTCTGACAATAAAAAGAAACGCTTGACGAACGGCGGGCTACTGAGTAATATTCGCCCCCGTTGAATGGCTACGTAGCTCAGCTGGTTAGAGCACATCACTCATAATGATGGGGTCCCCTGTTCAAATCAGGGCGTAGCCACCACACGAATAGTAAAGGCCCGCTGACATCGTCAGCGGGCCTTTTTCGTTATCGAGAAACAACCATACTCAACGCAACTCAGAACGGTTCAAAAACACCGTCAACGCCCGAGTCAAATAATCAACATCTCGGGTGCCGGCTGTTTCACGAACAGAATGCATTGCCCACTGAGGAAGCCCCACGTCAATCGTAGGCACGCCCACTTCAGTAGCGGTAATCGGCCCAATAGTACTACCACAGCCCATATCTGAGCGGGTAACAAACGACTGCACGGGAACATCCGCCTCACGGCATACATCCCGAAACAGCGCCCCCGTTACACTGTTTGTTGCATAGCGCTGATTGGCATTCACCTTGATAACTGGACCACCATTAATAGCAGGACCATGACGCTCGTCGTGCTTGTCCTGGAAATTGGGGTGTAAAGCATGGGCATTGTCGCAAGAAATCATTAGTGATGACTGAATCAGCTGAATCAGCGACTCTTCAGTAGCACCACCCACTTGAGCATTTAAACGCTTCAGCACATCACCCAAGAAGGGCCCCTGAGCACCACATGCACTGGCACTACCCACCTCTTCATGATCATTGGCGACTAACAGAGCTCCTTGGCTAGCATCACATTCAAGCAACGCCTCAAGCCCTACAAAACATGACAATAAGTTGTCTAACCGCGCACTGGCGACCAACTCCTGACGCAGCCCTACCAATGATGGCGGTTGTACGTCATAAAACCCCAACTCAAAGTCGACGACTTCCACAGCACGTAGGCCATGCTGCTCTCCCAGCCAATCAGCCAATAAGTCACTAAGCTGCGCGCTATCACTCTGCATCACAACGGGCGACATTTGCGTCTGCGGGTTAATAACGCGCCCAGCATTCACATCGCGGTCTAAATGAATCGCCAAACTAGGCACCATGGCGATTGGTCGGTCTATATTTAACAGCACACTTTCTAAATGGCCATCTGCATGACGTACATGCACACGCCCTGCCAACCCCAGGTCACGATCAAACCACGGGGCTAACAGCACACCACCATAAACCTGCACCCCTAACTGCAACCATCCCGCTGCATACTGGGTGGCGTTGGGCTTTAAACGCAGCCCCGGGCTATCCGTATGCGCACCCAGCATACGCAGGCTGGTTAATTTCTCAGCAGGCAGCTGAAATGCAATCACTGACGAATCATTGCGCGTCACGTAATAGCGCTTACCCGGCTTAAGCTGCCAGTTAGTCGTTTCCTCAAGGCGCACAAAGCCCGCCTGCTCCAAACGCTCCGCCATGCAGCGAGTCGCATGCCAAGGCGTGGGCGACTGGTGCAGAAAATCACATAGTCGCGTTACACGATCCGCGTTGAAAGCTTCGGACATAGAAATCCTCATAACAGTAATGATTGAGTATCACAGGGTAAATGACCTGCTACAATGCTCCCTCGGCCTACGCAACTCATAGGCTATCTGCGGGTCTAGGGAAGAATGAGTGTACACAAATCCGGGAGAGCTTGACTGATGAGCTTGTTTGCAACGTTTTCGCGCTCGGTCGCCCTTGCTGTGATGCTGGTAATTACCAGCCCAGCAGCGCTGGCGCAACTTGAGCCGACCGACGAACAACGCCAAGCGGCAGTGGAAATAGCGGATTCACTTCGCTATGGGCATTATGCTGATATTAATTTCGACGAGCAGTGGTCAGCGGAAGCTTTCCAACGCTATCTAGACATTTTGGACGGCCAGCGCTCCTACCTATTGCACCGCGATATAGAGCCTTACCGTCATTTAGAGCGCGATATGGCAGAAGCGCTTTTTGATGGTGATCTTGACGATGCGTTTGCACTTTATAATCGCCTTAGCGAGCGCCACACAGCACGCCTTGAGTGGTTGTTAGAGCGTCTTAATGAAGGGCTCTCATTTGAATTCGATAGCGATGAGCGCTTAGAAGTCGACCGCGAAGAAGCCCCATGGGCAACCCGCGAAAGTGAATTAGACGAACTATGGCGCAAACGGCTCAAAAACGATGCGCTAACGCTTGCCCTAACCGACCAAGATGACGAGCAGATAGAAGATAATTTGCGCCAACGCTACGAAGGACAGCTCTCTCGCTTGCGCCAGTCTGAGTCTGAAGACGTCTTCGGGCTAATCATGGCGGCAGTATCTAGCACTATCGACCCTCACACCGGCTACCTCTCCCCTCGTCAGAGCGAATCATTTGATATTCAAATGAGCCTTTCACTCGAGGGTATCGGTGCACTACTTCAAGCCGACGGGGAATACGTCAAAGTCTCCAGCCTAGTACCCGGCGGCCCTGCCGATCGTGCGGGCGTGCTTGAACCCGCTGACCGAATCATCGCCGTGGGCCAAGAAGAAGGCGACATGGTCAATGTGGTAGGCATGCGCCTAGACAATGTCGTTGACCTAATTCGTGGCCCTAAAGGCTCCGTCGTACGCCTGGACGTGGTACCCGCCCAAGCAGTGGATATGACCCGCTCACAAATTGTTGAAATTACCCGCGATACCGTCAGCCTCGAAGACCAAGCAGCGCATAGTGAAGTAATTAACATTGAGCGAGACGGCAAACCTCATCGCATCGGCGTGATTGACGTTCCGACGTTTTACGTCGACTTTGACGCTTGGCAGGCAGGTGAGGAAGAGTACCGCAGCACCACCCGCGACGTCGCCCGAGAAATTGAAAGCCTTAAGAAAGAAGGCGTTGAAGGCATCGTTCTGGATCTTCGCAACAACGGCGGCGGCGCACTTCAAGAAGCCAACTCTTTGATAGGCTTGTTTATCGACCGGGGCCCAACCGTTCAGGTTCGTGATGCCCAAGGGCGCATCCAGCTTTATGGCGACACCGAAGCAGGCACGATTTACGATGGCCCACTGACCGTACTGGTTAACCGCCTTTCCGCCTCAGCATCGGAAATTTTTGCCGGTGCTATTCAAGATTATGGCCGCGGCATTGTGGTAGGCACCCCCACCTTTGGCAAAGGCACCGTGCAAACTCTGAACGATCTTAGCCATGGTCAAATCAAGCTTACCCGCGCCAAGTTCTACCGTATTTCAGGTGACAGCACCCAAAATCGCGGCGTTGAACCCGACATTATTTTTCCCAGCCTGATTGACCCAGAGCGCATTGGCGAAAGCAGCCTAGATAATGCGCTCGCTTGGGATACCGTACAGAACGTTCAATACCGCCGCTATGGCTCCCCTGAGAACGCACTCGCTGCACTAACTTCTCAACACCAAGAACGTGCCAAGGAGAATCCTAACTTCCGCTACTTAGAGCGCCAGTCCACCTTGGCCCGCCAACTGCGCGAACAGCACACCAGCGTTAGCCTGAACCGCGAACAGCGCCAACGGGAGCTAGAAGCTCAAGAAGCCGAGCAGCTTTCACTTGAAAACCAACGTCGTCGCGCCTTAAACCTGCCAGAGCTAGACGAGTGGATGGACGCGCGCAGTGATAACTCACAGCCTGAAGGCAGTGAAACAGACGCTGCCAACGAGGATGATAAGGATGAAGACATGCCAGCTGATCGCGCCCATGTACTAGAAGCCGCCGAAATCTTACTCGACTATGCTCATCTTCAGGGCTCACAGCGGATGGTTAAGCGTTAAGCTACCATTACCAGAAACGCCGACCTGCAGGTCGGCGTTTTTTATTGGCTAACGGTTAACATAACGCGGCCCGCCGTGCCGGTCGGTCACCCATTTTCGCTAGCCGCTGAGCCAGCGCTTGAATACGCACTGCACTGCCTTCGGCACCAGCATCAATAATCTCTTGCGCCCACCCAGGCAGCTGAGGCGACAAACGATAGTAAACCCACTGCCCTTCCCGCTGATCGATAAGCAACCCACACTGGCGCAACTGGGCCAAATGTCGCGACACTTTAGGCTGCGACTCTTCTAGCGCATAGGTCATCTCACATACACACAGAGATTGCTCTCTAGCAATCAACAGCACTAGCATTAACCGCGTTTCGTCACTTAGGCACTTGAATACCTGCAGTGCATGCAGGCTAGCAGCTTTTCCCACGGGCACCTTCCCAAACAATGAGTAACCGAAACAGTCTATACGCCCCTAACCGTTAGACACAAAAAATCACCCAGGATGCCATAGGGCATTGAGTGTTATCATGAACAACAAATAGCAGAGATGTGAAACGGTCGGTTAAGGCTAACGACTGCGTAAACAATGTTTACGAGAAAGGTGACAAAAGACAGTAAGAAGAAAACTAAATGGCTCCCCGAGCAGGACTCGAACCTGCGACCCAATGATTAACAGTCATTTGCTCTACCAACTGAGCTATCGGGGAACGTTTACCGTAGACGGTAATGACAGCAGAACAGCAATTTGGCTCCTCGAGCAGGACTCGAACCTGCGACCCAATGATTAACAGTCATTTGCTCTACCAACTGAGCTATCGAGGAACATTACATTTTGCTGCTGTGTTTAGAGCGAAGCCACTGGAAGTAACATACAACCTACTTCAGTATGTTGGCTCCTCGAGCAGGACTCGAACCTGCGACCCAATGATTAACAGTCATTTGCTCTACCAACTGAGCTATCGAGGAACTGCTCAAACACGGTGCGTAGTATACTGATTGAAACGCTCGGGTCAAGTATCGATTGTAGGTGAACGCTAGCCCCAGGTTTCTTGTGCCCGTATAATGCTGCCATTCAATGGCAGCACGTTACACTGCCTATTACGATTGCATTCATGTTTTCATTCATCCCTCGTCCCCCGACGACTCATAGATGACAGGTACCGATGGCGAAGAAGCTCTTTATCAAAACGCACGGCTGCCAAATGAACGAGTACGACTCCTCGCGTATGGCAGATCTGCTCGGCGAATCTCACCAGCTGGAATTGACCGATAACGAAAAAGAAGCTGACGTTATCTTGTTGAACACCTGCTCTATTCGCGAAAAGGCGCAGGACAAGGTGTTTCATCAATTGGGTCGCTGGAAAAAGCTAAAAGACGCTAACCCCGACCTAGTGATCGGTGTTGGCGGCTGCGTAGCAAGCCAAGAAGGTGAAGCGCTGCGCAAGCGCGCGCCCTTTGTCGATATGATTTTTGGCCCGCAAACGCTTCACCGCGTGCCCAAAATGCTGGACGCGCGCAATAACAATCAGATCGCGGCTGTCGATGTCACTTTCCCAGAAATCGAAAAGTTCGATCATCTACCGCAGCCGAAATCTGATGGCGCAACCGCCTTTGTTTCTATCATGGAAGGCTGTTCGAAATACTGCACGTTCTGTGTCGTGCCCTATACGCGTGGCGAAGAAGTTTCCCGCCCCTTTGAGTCGGTTATCGATGAAGTTATTCACTTAGCCGATCAAGGGGTACGCGAAATTAACCTGCTTGGCCAAAACGTGAACGCTTATCGCGGTGAAAATGACGATGGCGATGAGATCGACCTTGCCGAGCTAATCGCCTGTGTCGCTGCGGTGGATGGCATTGATCGCGTGCGTTTTACGACCTCTCACCCGGTGGAGTTCACTGATAGCCTAGTAGATGCTTTTGCCGATATTCCAGAATTGGTGAGTCATTTACACCTACCGGTACAGTCAGGCTCTGATCGTATTTTAAGTGCGATGAAGCGCGGCCATACCGCAGAAGAGTATATCGAGAAGATGGAGCGTATCCGCGCCAACCGCCCGGATATTAGCTTTTCTTCTGATTTTATTATCGGCTTTCCTGGCGAAACCGAAGAGGACTTCGAAGCGACGATGGATCTGATTCACCGTATCGGCTTTGATCACTCATTCAGCTTTGTTTACTCAGCACGCCCGGGCACCCCAGCCTCTGGCCTGCCGGACGAAACACCGGAAAGTGTCAAAAAGCAGCGCCTCGCCATTTTGCAGGAGCGGATCCTGCAGCAGGCAGCGCAGATCAGCCGACGCATGGTCGGCACTACCCAGCGAGTTCTGGTATCCGGTTTCTCACCGCGAGACCCGGGCCAACTCTCAGGGCGCACCGAAAATAACCGCGTGGTTAATTTCCGTGCGGCCAACCCAACAGAACTGATCGGCTACTTTGTAGACGTGGAGATTACCGAAGCGCTGCCCAACTCGTTGCGTGGCGATCTCGCTTCTCCAGAGCGTTATTAACTGCTCACTTATCCTAGGTAATTGCCCCGGCACGGCCGGGGCAGTAAGCTGAGTCTCACATACATCAACTAATGGGTTTCTTACTCTTGAGCCAGCCATCACCTCAGGCCAATCGCATTATCACCCTAAGCCTTGAACCCAATGACCCGCAGCGGCTAGCCAGCCTATGCGGCCAACAGGACGAGCACCTAAAGCTGATTGAAAGCCGCCTGGACGTGACCTTGCGCAATCGCGGCAATGTGTTTCAGCTGGCCGGTGCCGCCAACCGGATCAAAGCTGCTGCTAACGTGCTTGAGCACCTTTACCGTGAAACTGCGGCAGAAGAGCTTGAAGCAGACACGGTACACTTATTCCTTCAGGAATCTGGCTTAGAAGCGCTAGAAGAAGAGGATGATAGCGACATCAGCAGCGATGACGTGATTATGCGTACACCGCGCACCATGATTAAGCCTCGCGGCCTTAATCAGCAGCGCTACGTACAAAGCATTCGCGAACACGATATCAATTTTGGTATTGGCCCTGCCGGTACGGGAAAAACATACTTAGCGGTTGCCGCGGCGGTAGAAGCGCTAAATCAGCAGGAAGTGCGCCGTATTCTTTTGGTGCGCCCAGCGGTAGAGGCAGGCGAAAAGCTAGGCTTCCTACCTGGCGATCTTGCCCAGAAAATCGATCCTTACCTGCGCCCGCTCTACGACGCACTGTACGAGATGATCGGCTTCGAACAGGTCGCCAAGCTCATTGAGCGTCAGGTGATCGAGATTGCCCCCCTGGCCTATATGCGCGGGCGCACTCTGAATAACTCCTACATCATTCTGGACGAAAGCCAAAACACCACGCCGGAGCAGATGAAAATGTTCCTGACGCGGATTGGCTTTGGCTCAACGGCGGTAATTACCGGCGATATTACCCAGGTAGACCTGCCACGCGGGCAGCGTTCAGGCCTTTCACAGGTGCTGGATGTTCTTAAGGAAACTCCCGGCATCGGCGTGACCCACTTTGCTGCGAAAGACGTCGTGCGTCACCCGCTGGTTCAGCGGATCATCGAAGCCTATGACGAGTTTGAGTCGCAGCAGGAAGTGCAAGAGCGTGCGCGCCGTGAAGCTCGCCAGCAGGAGCGCGAGGCTCGTATGCAAGCGCTTGAACGCGCAGGAGAGGCACCACGATGAATGACATCGTGATTGACCGTCAGGCGGCCATCAATGAGCCGCTGCTTCCTACCCTCGAACAGCTCACCCATTGGGTGGGCTGTGTCTTTTCTCGCCATCCCGATGATGAACGCTTAGAGCTGACAATTCGCTTTGTGGATGAAGCGGAAAGCCAAGCGCTCAATCGAGATTATCGGGGTAAAGATAAATCAACCAACGTGCTCTCATTTCCATTTGAGAACCCACCTGGTGTCTCTTTACCATTACTGGGCGACCTGATTATTTGCCATGCCGTTGTTGCCCATGAGGCCAGCGAACAGCTGAAACCTCTTGAACATCATTACGCGCATATGGTGGTACACGGCACGCTGCACTTAATGGGCTATGACCACATTGAAGAGCAGGAAGCAGAAGAAATGGAGCAGTTAGAGCGCGAGCTTCTTGCTACTCTCGATATTCCTGATCCTTATCACGAGTAAGCTGTTACCCTGGCCGATAATTGCTTTTAGGGTGGTGTATCCCCCCACTCAGTGATAAAACGACAGACTGTTTAACCGTAGCCATCTTCACGTAGCTATTTGCACGTAACTATTTGCACGTAATAGAGAGATTAGACGCAATGAGCGAAGACCGATCGAGCAACTCAAATCAAAAATCCTGGCTCGAGAAACTCTTTGGCGCCCTTTCCGGAGACAATGACGAACCTAGCTCACGCGATGAGCTAATGACGTTTTTACGCCACACCGCAGGGAAACTGAAACTTGATCAAGACGCCATTATGATTATTGAAGGCGCTCTTGAAATCAGCGATCAGCAAGTGCGTGAAATATTGATTCCACGCTCGCAAGTGTCGGCAATTACCCTTGATCAAACCAGCGATGGCTACTTGCCATTGATTCAGGAAACAGGGCACTCCCGTTACCCGGTCATTGGCGAAAATCTTGACGATGTAAAAGGCATCTTACTGGTTAAAGATCTGCTCCCCCTGCTCTCTCAAACGCAAGAAAGCCGTGATGCTTTTAAGCTGGAAGACGTTCTGCGCCCGGCAATGTTCATTCCCGAGTCCAAACGCTTAAACAGCTTGCTGAAAGAGTTCCGTGATACCCATAACCATATGGCAATTGTGGTAGATGAGTACGGCGGCACGGCCGGTATTATTACCATCGAAGATATTCTGGAACAGATTGTCGGGGATATCGAAGATGAGCATGATACCGATGAAGAGGACGATATCCGCACGCTGGAAAACGGTCATTTTGCCATTCGTGCTCTCACACCGATTGAAGACTTCAACGAACGCTTTGGCACCGAGTTTTCTGACGACGAATTCGACACCGTGGGTGGCCTTGTAATGCAACAATTTGGCCACTTACCAGGCCGTGGCGAGCATACCAGCCTGGGCGGCTGGCGGTTCGTCATTCTAAATGCCGATAACCGGCGCATTCGGTTGCTGGAAGCTTACCGCGATGACGCAAGTGAAAATGCTACCGATGGCGACGACAGCGACGGCTAGCCCACCGCCCCCTTCAACCTGCCGATAGGATATCACCATGGGGTTGACGCCCACCTTTGCACTTCAACTGCTGGCTGCCCTTGTGGCCGGTGGTTTTACGACACTTACCGCTTCACCGTTTGAGTTATGGTGGCTGGGGCCCATCGCCATCGGCCTTCTTTATGTTGGCCTGCATACCTTAAGCCCTGTTCAAGCAGCGCTGAAAGGTTGGCTATACGGCGTAGCACTCTTCACCAGTGGTACTTCGTGGGTGTATGTATCCATTCATGATTACGGCTACACTGGCGTTCCCCTCGCCGTATTTCTGACCGCATTGTTTGTGACCGTATTAGCGCTCTTTTTTGCAGGCACGTTTTGGCTTTATCGACGTTTTTGCAGCCCGCGTTGGGCGTTGGCTAGCTTTGCAGGCGCCTGGGTGCTGGGCGAAGTACTACGCACCTACCTGTTTACCGGCTTCCCATGGCTTCTGGTTGGTTCCAGCTATGTGGATTCACCGCTGGCCAACTGGGCGCCAGTCGGCGGCGTTTACCTGCTTTCCCTGCTGGTCGTGCTCACAGGCACCTTAGGCGCTGAGCTGCTGCGACGCCAATGGTGGGCAGCGCTGCCATTAGCCGCTATTTGGCTCGTCCCTTTGGCCCTCCCAGCACTCTGGACCACGCCAGCGAGCGAGCCCACTCGCGTTGCGCTACTTCAGGGTAATCTGCCGCAACTATTAAAGTGGACCCCCGAAGGCCAGCGCGTAGCGGCAAATACGTATAGCGATTTAACCCGCCGCGTCGCAGATGATGCCGATCTTATTTTATGGCCTGAAACCGCCCTACCGATGATCGATAGCCAAGCTCGCCCAGTGTTAGAACGCGTACAAGCCAACTTACCGCCAAGCACCGCACTATTAACCGGTATTGTCCAACTCGACGAGAACAACCGTTATTTCAATAGCGTGATTGGTGTTGGCAACGTCGAGGGCAGCTATCAAAAAGAGCACCTAGTACCGTTTGGTGAGTACCTGCCGCTTGAAAGTGTGTTGCGGGGTGCCATCGACTTCTTTGACCTACCGATGTCGAGTTTTTCTAAAGGCGCCTCCGAACAAACGCCAATGCAGGCAGCCGGCGTGACAATTGGCAACGCCATTTGCTATGAGATTATCTACCCACAGCTGGTGGCACGCCGCGCAGCAGACAGCGACGTGATTGTGACGGTATCTAATGACACCTGGTTTGGTGCTTCCATTGGCCCCCACCAACACTTGCAAATGGCCCGGCTGCGCGCACTGGAAAATGGCCGTTATGTCGTGCGTGCTACCAGCAACGGCATCACCGCGATTATTAACCCCCGTGGCGAGCTGGTAGATAGCGCAGCGCAATTCGAAACCACCTATCTCACCGGCGAATTTTATGCCATGGAAGGAGCAACACCATTTACCCGCACTGGCAGTTGGCCTGCGTGGCTATTCGCTGGACTGCTACTGTTACCGGGTTTGATACGCAAGCGATAACTAAGAGAGGCTTGGCCAACGCTGCACGTGGCTAAGCAAGCGCCCCACCTCCCGCAATAAACACTGGTTTGCCAGCGGCAGGTGGGGAGAGTTACCGCTCAACTTGCTTGAATATAAAATATTGCCCGGTAATTTTTTTGCTAACTTGTCAGCAAAAAGTAGCGCAGCGGACAGTCACTCTTTAACCATAATTTTCTAATGATTGGTCAAACATCTGATGTTTTTATAACTCATCTTTGTAAACACGACCGCCTTTCATAATCATGCGTAAATTGCGCTCTGGATCGTTCAGAAAATCAAGATCGCGGCTTGGATCACCATCAACGACTAATAGATCGGCCAGCGCTCCAGGCTCGATACGGCCAATGACACCTGAATAAGGGTTGCGTGGCCCCGAGAGCGACAATAAATCACCGTTGTGGCTAGTCGCCATTGCCAATACTGTTAGCGGATCATAAAAGCGCGTCAACTTAGCCAAGTGCCGTAACTGGTTCGGAGTGTTTTTAGGGCTAAAGAGAATGTCAGTTCCCCAAGCGGTCTTAACGTCAAAACGCTGCGCCATTTCGTAGGCGCGAACGGTACCTTCAGCCACTTGGCGTTGAGACTCTCGGCGGGCAGCATCAGGATAAACGTTGGCATCTTCATCTTGTAGGAAAGGCTGAAGGCTCCACCATGCCCCCTCTCCTGCCATCATTCTTACCGACTCTTCATCCGCCAACTGGCCGTGCTCAATCGACTTAACACCTGCTCGCAGAGCGCGCTGGATACCACGAGGCGTATAGACATGCACCATCACATAGGTACCCCAGTCACCAGCAGCCTCAACCGCTGCCCGAAGCTCTCGTTCCGTAAACTGGGTACTGTCTAATGGATCGTAAAGCGATGCCACACCACCGCCCGCCATCAGCTTGATCTGAGAGGCACCTAACATCAGCTGCTCACGCGTGCGCCTGAGCACTTCAGCTTCACCATCCGCAATCACGGCAACACCCTGACGCTCTGCCTCACTTAGCGGCGTTGTGCTACCACGGGGTATGTCATGACGCATTCTGAAGTCGCCGTGACCCGAGGTTTGCGAAATCATCGCCCCGGCAGGAAACACCCGAGGGCCATTAACAATACCTTCATCAATAGCACGCTTTAACGCAAACGACGGCCCACCCACATCCCTAACCGAGGTAACGCCACGCATTAAGGTTCGTTCTGCTTCTCTTGCTGCGACCAAATGCACATAGCCAATATCAGCGGTCATGGCTTCCATCTGGGAGATGGCCGCTAAGGTGGTATGCCAGTGGGCATCAATCAAGCCGGGCATCAATACAC
This sequence comes from Halomonas bluephagenesis, assembly GCF_054790765.1. Taxonomy (NCBI): domain Bacteria; kingdom Pseudomonadati; phylum Pseudomonadota; class Gammaproteobacteria; order Oceanospirillales; family Halomonadaceae; genus Halomonas; species Halomonas bluephagenesis. The sequence goes on along the minus strand of NZ_CP133631.1, from coordinate 3,277,036 downwards.
GACCGCCGCAATCAATGACATCAATACCTTCCACTTCACCACTGCCGTCTAGAATCGCATCAATACGGCCGTCCACCACCCTGATTGATACGCCATCACGCAGCGGGCCACCGCTTCCATCAAAAAGCTTTAAATTGGTTAATAGTAGCGGCCCATCGTGGGATTTTGGCTGCTGCCCAACAGCAAAAGGCACATGCAATCCTGCGAAAAGCGCCATCACCGCAGCCGTTCCCCCAATCATTTGGCGCCGGGTTATTTCTGCCATCACACGTTCATGGAAACGCTGCAGCAATGGTGAACCACAACAGCAAGCTCCATGGCTGTGTTGAGTGTGGGTCTCAGGAAGAGCCGGCGACAATGAAAAGCGTGCAGTTGGCTGCATGAGTAGCGTCTCGGTTAGTAGTTTTAGCGTCAAACTGCGCGGCCTTAGTCCAAGTTTAGCCGCGCCACTATTGGAGAAATAGACTAATTAACAGCTTGTTTAACCATCCCAGCATGACTCGCTGATCATTAGATGGTTATTACGACGCGGGAAGCTCACCTAACACCTCAGGTATCGTCATTTTCACATAGCGCCCAGGAGCGCTTTCAATGACGTTTAGCTCACCTTCTCCAGGCTGACGCGCGGATACCATTTTTTCAGGATCTGGATCTGCATAGCCGTTCTCCGTTACCCATGCCTGCCAATGCGGCCACCAAGAACCTTCATTAAAGGTCGACCCTTCTTGCCAAGCATCATGCGTTTCGGGCAGCGCATCGTTGGTCCAGTAACCATACTTATTCTTATGGGGTGGGTTCACAATGCCTGCGATATGGCCAGAGCCACCCAACACAAACGTCACCGGCCCTTTGGGCAGCAGCGCGCCATAATATGTACTGTTCCATTTAGCGATATGATCTTCTTTCGTCGATACGAAATAGCACGGGGCAGATATTTTACGAAGGTCAATCTTCACCTCGTCCAACTCAATGCCACCCGGCTCTACCAAGCGGTTTTCCAGGTACATATGGCGCAGGTACCAAGCATGCGTGCCCGCAGGCAGGTTCGTGCCATCGGTATTCCAATACAGTAAGTCAAACGCTGCGGGAATTTCACCTTTCAGATAATTATTAATATAGAACGACCAGAAAAGATCATTCTCACGCAATAAATTAAAGGTGTAAGCCATTGAGCGGCCATCTAAATACCCCTTCATTTCTAGCGTGTTTTCAATCCCCTCGACCACGCGTTCGTTAAGGAATACGCCAATATCACCGGGGTCGCGGAAATCTTGCAGCGTCGCCATGTAGGTAACAGACTTCACCTTGCGACCACGCCGCGTGCTTGTCAGATAAGCGACCGTTGAAGCGGTTAGTGTGCCGCCTACACAGTAGCTCAACAGGTTTACTGACTTCTCGCCACAGGCTTGCTCAATTGCCTCCATCGCGCTGATGGGGCCCATTTGCATGTAATCAGCCCACGTAATGTCGCGCTGCTCTGGGCCAGGATTACGCCAGGAAATCAAGAATACGGTATGCCCCTGGTCTACCATCCATTTAACTAGCGAATTGTCTTCTCGCAGGTCAAGAATGTAGTACTTATTGATCCATGGGGGCACGATCAACAGCGGAGTTTTAAAGGTTTTTTCCGTGGTGGGTGTGTATTGGATCAGCTGAATCAGCTCATTTTCATACACCACAGCACCTGGGGTGACGGCAATGTTATCGCCAACACCAAAGGCGCTTCGATCGGTCATGCGTACGTTAATACCTTCGGCAGAATTCGCCAGGTCTTCTCGTAGGCGCGTCAAACCATCCACCAAGTTCTGCCCGCGGGTCTCTAGCGTGCAGCGCATGACTTCGGGATTAGTCGATACGAAGTTAGTCGGCGACATAGCGCTTACCAACTGCCGAGCATAAAACGCCAAGTTGCGCTTTTGTGTCGGGGCTAAGTCATCCAGTGACTCAATGAGTTCCTCTACCATCTGCGAAAACAACAGATACTGCTGCATAATCGCCAAGTAGTAAGGCTCTTGTGTCCAGGCTTCGTCTTTAAAGCGACGATCGCCTTTCGCAGGCGTCACCAATGGCGTTACCTGCTCGCCAGACATAGCGCGCACACCCTGTTGCCAAAGCAGCCACTGATCTTGTAGCAATCGCGACTGAGTTTGCCACAGCAGGTTAGGGTTACTCATCAGCGATTGCGCGGCGGCTTCGAAGCTTTCTCGCATATCACTTTGAACGGAGTCAGCAGCTTCACTAGGAACCATCCGTGACAGCAAATCCTCAAGCAGGCCTTTATACTGTTCACCAACATCGCTTAGCTGCACTTTCCATGCTTCAAGCTCTTCTTGAGAAACACCTTGAGACGGCATTTTCCACCCTGACAGCATACTCACTCTCCCTCACCTGCTTGGCATTATCTGCCCAGGCACATCATCCAAAAGAACGCGGCGCCTTCAAGGCGCCGCGAACATAGTTGCGTTTAGCTTTTACGTGAAGACTGGCTAGTCGCTTTCGCAGGCTGTTCACTTTTCGTGGCAGAGGTGGCTTGCTCGCCCATCTTCTGACCAGCTTCGCTGAACAGCTTTTCCATTTCGGATTTGAACTGCAAACTCATCTCACCCATGACGCGAGCATCTTCCTGCATCTGCTGAGAAAGCTCGTTCATCATTTCGGCTTGTTTGGTGCTAAAATCACGCAGGCTTTCTGCATCATTAATTTCTGTCGCGCTGCGGATGCGCTCAGTGCCCATCTGGCTGTAGCGTTTCATCGCTTCCAGCTGATACTGAGTCATTTTTTCCATGTTGTTGAGCATTAGCGAGTTCATTTTACGCATTGGCTCAAACATTTGGCGAGTTTGGGTACTAAAGGCGTCCATCATTTTATCTTGCATAGTGTCTGCTCCTGTCTCTCGTTCCTTGGCATGAGCCTGGAGTGGCTCATCACATGGCAAAATTGCTGCACTGCAAAAAGAGTAAACGCTGCAATGCTGCTTTGCAACATCCTTAGCAGCACGCTCAACAACGCTACACATTTCACATTACATTTCTACCCTTTAGCGCGAGAACGCGAAGAAGCTGTCGCTTTCGCTTTGGAGCTTCTCGCACTTGATGCGCTTTTACCTGATGCTGCTGGCTTTGGTTTAGCTGCTTCTTGGGACTCGTCTTGGCTCGTGTCGCTATCCTGTTCAGCACTGCCGCCTGAGGTTCCCGCTTTGCGCAACATATCCAACATCATCTGTTGATACGTGCCGAAATTAGCCAGCCCTTGCGAGACTCCCTGCTGCATCATTGGCTGCTGCAGAAAAGGTCGCATTAGATTCATGGGGTCATAGCCATCCACCCCAGATTCCATTTGCCGCTGAATGTTTTCCAGCAGGTTTTGCTGAAACGCCTCAACATCCGGCAGCCCTAGCGATTGGCGAAACTCATCCGGTGTCAAGTCAAATTCAACGTTGATTTTCATAGGCGACTCCTTAACCATCTTCCTAGAGTGTAGCAGCGTTACGCCAAGCGCACCGTGCTGTTATTGTTGTTCTAAACGCGGCGTATCAACGCTAACATCGCCATTCTGTCCACGGTGACGTAGCCAATGGTCTAGCAGCGTTATTGCCATCATCGCCTCGGCGATAGGCGTCGCGCGAATACCGACACAGGGATCGTGGCGGCCTTTCGTTATCACCTCAACTGGCTGGCCATGTACATCAATTGAGCGCCCGGGCGTGGTAATACTTGACGTTGGCTTCAACGCTAAGCGGGCAACGATTGGCTGTCCACTGGAAATCCCTCCCAGCACACCCCCCGCGTGATTAGACAGAAACCCTTCAGGTGTCATCTCGTCACGATGTTCGCTACCACGCTGGGCAATACAGCCAAATCCAGCGCCTATCTCTATTCCTTTTACCGCATTGATGCTCATTAAGCCATGCGCCAGATCAGCATCTAAGCGGTCGAATACCGGTTCGCCTAACCCGACTGGCACACCGTCGGCAATCACAGTGATTTCAGCACCCACGGAGTCTTGGTCCCGACGCAACTGATCCATGTAAGTTTCAAGTTCAGCCACTTTGTCCGGGTCGGGGCAGAAAAAAGCGTTTTCGCCCACCGCATCCCAGGTTTTGAATTCGATGTTGATGGGGCCCAACTGGCTCATATAACCGCGAATCTGAATCCCTTGCGCAGCCAATACCTTCTTGGCGATAGCGCCAGCGGCAACACGCATCGCGGTTTCCCGCGCGCTAGAACGACCGCCGCCCCGATAGTCGCGGTGGCCATACTTGTGGTGGTAAGTGTAATCAGCGTGGGCGGGACGGAATTGATCTTTGATTTTAGAGTAGTCGTTGGAGCGCTGATCAGTGTTCTCAATCAACAGACCAATCGACGTACCCGTGGTTTTGCCCTCAAACACGCCAGAAAGAATCCGCACCTGATCCGGCTCTTTACGCTGGGTGGTATGCCGAGAGCTACCTGGGCGACGGCGATCTAGATCGTGCTGCAAATCTTCTTCACTGATCGGTATGCCAGGTGGGCAGCCGTCAACAATCGCGCCTAAAGCAGGGCCGTGGCTTTCACCAAACGTGGTAACGGTAAATAGCTTGCCAAAGGTATTGCCAGACATGGGCGTTAGTTCCTCACGCAAAAGACGCCGCATGGGCGTCGAGTTCAGCGGCGCTCAAGGCAAAAACGCCCTGGCCGCCACGCTCGAATTCAAGCCAGATAAAAGGTACTTCTGGGAAAGCAGCCTCCACATGGCGATCGGAATTGCCAACTTCAACAATCAGCCAGCCCTCGTCGGTTAAGTGCTGCCGTGCTTCGCGCAGTATGCACCGCACTATATCCAAGCCATCGCTTCCAGCGCCTAACGCCAGGGCAGGCTCGTGGCGGAACTCGGCGGGCATGGTGGCCAAGTCGCGCGCATCGACGTAGGGAGGATTAGATACGACCAGATCAAAACGCTGGCCTTCCAGGCCATCAAACACGTCGGACTCAACGGCGCGCACGCGATCTCCGACGTCGTGACGAGTGATGTTTTGACGAACCACCGCTAATGCATCTTGGCTAATATCCGCCAACGCCACCTCACTGGTAGGCAATACTAACGCCGTAGCAATGCCGATACAGCCAGAACCGGTACACAAATCCAGCACTCGGGCAGGCGGCTCTTCCGGAAACCATGCTGCAAAGCCGTCTTCAATCAGCTCGGCAATCGGCGAACGCGGAATTAATACGCGCTCGTCAACGCTGAACGGGAAGCCCGCAAAAAAAGCTTCGCCCAGCAGATAAGGCAGCGGGCGGCGGGTGGTCACCCGCTCTCGCGCCAAGCGAATGATGCGCTCGCGCTCTATCGGCAGGAGGCGTGCATCCAGCACAGCAGGGTCGACGTTCCACGGTAGGTGCAGTGCGCCTAAGCAAAGCGCAACGGCTTCGTCCCAGGGCGATTCAGTGCCATGCCCATAGTGCAGCCCCGCCAGATAAAACTCGCTGGACACCCAGCGTAAATAATCGCGCAGTGTAAAAAGCTCGCTCACCAGTGCCGACTCCGGCAACGAAAGCATTGAGGGGGAGGTCTCATCATTGAGGTGCGTGGTCACAGCGGCTCCAGGCGTATAAAGGTTCATAAGAGGATTGTACCTTTGACGCCGCTCGCTTCACAGCTTGCGGTTCACAGTGGCGACAGGCTCGCTATACTGTGCGCTTCTCAATTATGCTTATTTGTTAACACTTCATTTCTCTATTTGAGCCGACCATGACGCGACACCTGCCCAACGACGACGATATCAGTGCCTTTCGCCAAGCGCTGCAGGCAGCAGGCGTGCGCCGTATTGCCAGCAATCAAGCAGACCCCGGCAAACTTAAGCGCAACGACGAGGCTGCCCAGCAGGCACGTCGACAAGCTGCAGTAGAGAGCAACACGCTGCAAACCAGCGGGCGCACATCCGACGGCCGCGTAGAGGCGGTACGCCCTTCAGAGTATCTGGAGTTTAGCGTGCCCGACCTGCCCTGGCGCACCTTTAGCCAGCTAAAGCGCGGCCAAACCGCCTGGCAGGCTGGGCTGGATTTACACGGCTATACCCTAGAAGAAGCCAGAATTGAGCTTGAAAGCTTTCTACGCGACGCCGCCGCACAAGGCATGCGCTGCGTTCTGGTAGTGCACGGCAAGGCCTGGGGCACCACCTCAGATTTTCCGGTACTTAAAAGCCATACCAATGCGTGGTTAAGAGAGTGGCCCGGCGTCTTGGCGTTCTGTTCCGCCACCGATATCGATGGTGGAACAGGCGCGGTGTATATTCTGCTGCGCAAACGCGGGCAATAGGTGACTATTTCACTACGTTTACTCAGTGGTTTACTCGGTGGCATCCGAGGCAATGCCTGGCATTCGGCGCTCCAGCGCTTCATCTGCAAGATGCCGCCCCAGACGAATTAATTCGTTGGCCCGGTGAAACTCGTAAGTACTGCAAACAGTTTTGGGAATTTCGATCAATACATCCGGCGGATAGCCTGCGATTTTATACTTCGCGAGTGCCGCCTGGGTGATATCAAACGACTCTAGAATCATATCGAGCTTGCCCCACTCGCGCTTGCCGCGTAGGTCAACCGTCTCGTCAAGGTCACCCTCTTCGCCATTGCTGCCCCCCAACCCATCCCACAACCGTCGTGTGGTGGCGCGCACATCGTCCATCCAACCGCCAATATTGGCATCACGGTCGCGTTCTAACGCGGTGCGACTGTCATCGATATCTGCGCTGGGTAACAGCTCTTCTAAGGTTATGGGTTGTGGGCTGTGCGCCGTCACGTTAACCGCCACTACAAAATCCGCTTCGTGGGCGGCCAATATTGGCATCATCGGCAGCGGGTTCAGCAAACCACCATCAACGAGCACCTGGCCACCGACATGTACCGGCGTAATCACGCCGGGGACTGCAATAGAAGCACGGATCGCCTGGAGCAACGGGCCATTTTGAAACCATACCTCACGCTGGCGAATCAGATCCGTCGCAACGGTCGTTACGGGAATTGGCAGGTCTTCGATTAGCCTATCGCCGACCAGCTCTTCTAGTTTGCTCATGACTTTATTCGCTCGCATGGCGCCCATTGGGCTCCAGGTCACATCGACCAGTTTGAGCACATCAAAATAATCCAGGTGACAAACCCACTCCCGGTACTCGGGTAGCTTTCCAGCGGCATAAATACCAGCAATTAGCGCCCCCATGGAACAACCAGCAATAGAGATTATCTCGAAGCCGCGCGCCTCCAACGCTTCAATAACACCGATGTGGGCATAGCCTCTGGCACCACCGCTGCCCAACACCAGCGCGACTTTATTACCTTTTAAGCTGCTGCTTGCCACGGGCTTTTCCGTAGCATGCGGTACTTTCTTCATCGTTATCGTCCTAACGCTGGTTATCAGATACCCGCTACGCCTGCTGACTGATTATGCCGGCCACGCGATGAACGGACTGGGGTTCAAGATGCAAATGATGGCCACCCGCTAGCACATGACGCGTTAGCTGGGGCACCGTTTGGCGCGCTTTTTCTGCCCAGTCCCGCGCACCTAGAATCCCCCGCTCCCCTTCTATCAATAGCACCGGGGCTTGAATCTCCGCCAGTAATGCCAACACTTGTTGAGGCGCAAAGCGCACCAGTGAAGGCTTTAACAAACGGCTATCGGTGCGCATTTGCACATGTCCATCAGCAGTGGCTTGGGTGTTACGTTCGACAAGAGGCGTTGCAGTGATGCTATCCAGCGGCGTGACACCGCCTGCTACCCGCGCGGCTACCGCACTTTCAACATCCGGGTAGCGAGGTGGGCGGGAAAGCGGCCGCCGGTGCGCGATAAGACCTTTTCGCAACTGATTGGCGGTTTCTTCAAACGGCGTGTTAAGCGCCCCTAAACCGTCTAATAAAATCAGTTTTTCTACTCGTTCTGGCAGGGCCGACGCCACCAGACAGGCCACTGCCGCCCCCATAGAGTGAGCGAGTAACGTTGCCTTTTCGATTCCTAATGATTCCATGGTATCCAGCACGTCATGGGTATAGTCCCATAGCGCGTAGTCGCTTCCCGCAGGCGCATGGGCCGAATGCCCGTGACCGCGAAAGTCGATCGCAACAATGCGAATATCCAGAGCTTTCACTAACAACGGCGCTAGCCGGGTAAAGCTTGCCGCGTTGTCCAGCCAGCCATGTAGTGCCACCCAAGTAGGCGCTGTGCTACGCCCCCAGCTAAGCGCCGCCAGCCGCCCCTTCGCAAGGGAAAGCGACTGCGCCGCGGTACCGACGTGGGTCGATTCGTTCATAAACAGGGTCTCTTTAAAGCCGGATAACCGAGCAATGCCATATTCGTCAGATGACGCTCTACAGCGTAAACGTTACCATGCTAAGCGCAGCGCATCTGCCGCTTTTATGCGGATATCGTTCGCTCGCTACTACTGTCTCGTATTGCTCTTAACGATGATAACCAACAGGAAAATGGCTATGAAACCACGTCGTGATACCCGTGCTCGCAATCTTGTGTTCTTTATTACCGTAATAAGCGCTTTGGTGGTGGGCCTATGGCTTGCCCGCTGAGCCAGTAACGGGCCATCCCCACAACTGGACAGCACTTGCAATTTTTCCCTCATGAATAAATACTGCCCATAAATACTGTTTATAAGAACAGTATATAAGCACACTATTTATTCATGAGGATGCCGACGATGTCGTCTCAACCCGCCTCTCTAAAAACAGCCACATTTGCAACAACCACGCTTGCAACAGCCTTGCCGTTAACCTCTCAACCACTGCCCTTTCCAACGCTATACGGCCGAGCTGGATTTAGCGGCTTCCCTTCGCCTGCCCAAGATTACGAGCCACGTACGCTCGATCTTAACGAACGGCTGATTAAAAACCCTACCCAAACGTTCTACCTCACCGCCGCGGGCGACAGCATGGAAGGCTGGGGGATATTCGAGGGCGATTTGTTGGTGGTAGATCGCAGCATACCGCCCCGTTTAGGGCACATACTGGTCGCCATGTTTGAAGAGGAAGTGCTGATAAAGCGCTATGCACTCTATAAAGGCACGCCACATCTTTGTTCGGCACATCCTCACTACCCACCGCTGCCGCTAGAAGAGACGAATTGCCAGCTATGGGGCGTGGTGCGCGCCGTGGTGCATGAGTATTTGCCATGATTGGCCTGGTCGATGCCAACAACTTCTATGTGTCATGCGAGCGTGTTTTTAACCCCACACTTGAAAGCAAGCCCGTTGGCGTCATGTCGAATAACGATGGCTGCGTGATTGCTCGTTCGGCTGAAATGAAAGCAATGGAAATCCCCATGGGCACCCCCTCATTTCAACTAGAAGGTCTGCGCCGGCGGGGAGAGATCCACTTGTTGTCATCTAATTACGAGCTGTATGGCGACATGTCTGCACGGCTCGCCCAGCTACTTCGGGATGCCTGCCCAGACGTCGCGCCTTATTCCATTGATGAAATGTTTATCTACCTGGATGGCTTCAGCGACGCTCAATGCCAAACGCTCGGGGAAGTCGTGCGCCGCCGTATTCGCCGCTATTTAGGGTTACCCGTGTGTGTAGGGCTTGCGCCCACCCATACGCTAGCCAAGCTCGCTAACCATGTCGCTAAAAAGCAGGTTCACTACCAGGGCGTCTGCCTGCTCGCTGCCAACAGCCCGACCACAGCGGCGCTGCTTAAACAGCTGCCGGTGAATGACGTATGGGGCATCGGCAGACGCATAGCAGAACGGCTTGCGGTGAGCGGTATTCGCACAGCGTGGCAGTTGCGGGAGTGCGACCCAAAGCAGCTGCGCAAACGATTTTCCGTGGTTCTCGCACGTACAGCACTAGAGCTACGTGGCACCTCCTGCTTAGAAATGAATGCGCTAGAACAGCCACGTCAGCGCATCATGACGTCACGCTCTTTTGGTCAAGCAACCGGCGTAAAAGCGGAACTGCACGCGGCGCTGCGCCGTCATGCCCAGCGTAGTGCCGAAAAACTGCGCCAGCAGAAAAGCCTTACTCGCGCCGTACTGCTGTTTTTAACTACCAACCGTCACCGTAAAGACCAGCCTCAGTTTTCGCCTAGCGCAATGATTCCCCTAGCCTCGCCAAGCGACGATACTCGTATCATTTTAGAGGCCATACGCGAAGGACTTGAGCAGATGTATCGGCCAGGATTCCAGTTTATGAAAGCCGGCGTCATGCTATTGGATTTAGTGGATGCGCAGCAGTATCAGCTTTCGCTGCTGCAGCCATCCACCAAAACACATCCACACTTGATGAACACCGTTGACGCCATCAATCAGCGCATGGGGCAAGGCACGATTCGCTTTGGAATGACGGAGGCAGAGGCACCGTGGCAGTTGCGCTGTGCGCACCGTTCTAACCGTTACACCACCTGTTGGGACGAACTCATGGAGGCAGGCACCCACCCTGGCGCCATTGCGGCCGCCAGGATGAAGCGTGAACAACAGCAGTTAGCGCGAGCGCAGCGCTTGGCGCAGCCGCGGGCTTAACGTCTCCCCGACCAGCGCAAAAATCACCAGAATCGCCAGTAGCACCGGCCAGTGAACAGCAAACGACACTGGATAGAGGCCCAGCGCGTCCACAAAGATGACTAGAATGCCCAACGGGCTGACGTAGCGCACCATAGTCAGCCATAGTGCATAAGGCAACGGCGCGAGACCTAGCTCGTCGCGGAATGTCTCGCTTTTCAGCACAAACCCTGCCAGCAGTACCATGCCCAAGCCACCCAGCGGCATCATCCAGCGCGAGGTTAAATAATCCAGCCAGTCAAAGAAGTTTTTACCCGCCAGTGTCCAATCAGCGCCCAGGTTAAACGACAGCATTGCCAGCGTGCTGATCAGCCATAGTACGATGCCCGTCGCCCAAGAGGCAGATTTACGGGTCATGCCTTTGTTATCGCACAACCACGACACGGTGGCCTCAACCATAGAAATAGACGAGGTCAACGCCGCCATAGAGAGCATCAAGAAAAACAGAATGCCAAATAGTGTGCCCATTGGCATCGCCTGGAAGGCCAGCGGCAAGCTCATAAAGATAAGCCCCGGCCCTTCACCAGGATTCATGCCGTTAGCAAAAATGACTGGGAAGATCGCCAACCCCGCCATTAGTGCAACTACGGTATCAGCAATGGCCACGCTCACCGTGGTGCGGCCAATCGAGGCACCTTTGGGCAGATAACTGCCGTAGGTAAGAATCGCCCCCGATGCCAACGACAGCGTGAAAAAGGCGTGGCCCAGCGCCGCCAGCATGCCTTCACTAGAGAGACTTCCCGCATTGAACGAGAACAAAAAACGCACTGCCTCGCCAAACCCACCAGAAAACACCCCGAAGATAATCAGCAGAACGAGCATGAGCACCAGCCCAGGCATCATCCAACTGACGTTTTTCTCAATGCCTTCCTGAACACCTTTGCCCACAATCACCATGGTGAGTAGCGTCACTAAGGTGCTCCAACCTCCCAAGGTAAACGGGTTCGCATTATTAGCCCCAAATACCGCCGCCATGTCATCAACACTACTACCCGCTAGGCCGCCGGTGAGCATTTTCCATAAATAGGAGAACGACCAACCCGCTACCACGACATAAAACGACAGAATCATAAAGCCGCAAAGCATCGCCATCCAACCAATCAGCGACCAGGCAGAAGAGCGACCAGACTCATTGACAACGCGCCGTATCGCATCAATTGGACTACCGCGACCACGGCGACCAAAGGCAATCTCAGTCATCATCACCGGTACGCCGACGGCTAAAATGCACGCCAGATAGACCAGCACAAAGGCCCCGCCGCCATACTCCCCGGTGATATAGGGGAATTTCCAAATATTGCCAAGCCCCACCGCCGAACCGGTGGCTGCCAACATAAAGCCCCAGCGGCCCAGCCACTGAATGCGAGGTTGCCCAGAAGACGCCATGACCTTCCACCTTGTTAGAAAAAAGCGCCTATCCTAGAGGATTTTATAAACAAAGCCCAAAATTCTTGTCTCACTAGTCGACCCAGCCATGCGCATCTGAATCAAGAATCTGGCAGACTAGTTAGCGACAAACACCACCCAACAGAGAGTGCTTAACATGAGCAACAGCGCCAAACCCTGGACGCAGCCAATGCCCGACGCGCAATTCAATATAATGCGCGACATTCTTGCCGCCCCCAGCCCTGTGGGTCTGGAAGGCGCCATGACTTACGGCGTGCTGAAGCCTTACTTTGAAAGCTTCGCGCCAAGCGGCTGGCATCTGCATCAATTTAAAGGCAATGCTGGTGTGGTGCTGGATACCCATCCTGGCCGCGATGACATGTTCAAAGTGATGATCATCGGCCACGCGGACAAAATCCGCATGCAGGTTCGCTCGATTGGCGAAGACGGCAAGATCTGGATCAACACTGACTCCTTCTTGCCTACCGTACTTATCGGCCATGAAGTGAAGCTGTTCAGCGAAGATCCTGACGCCCACGGCAGCTACCGCTGCATCCAAGGCGGCACAGTAGAAGCCCTAGGCGCTATTCACTTTTCTGATCCAGCACAGCGCGATGGCAGTAAAGGCATCAAAAAAGAGCAGATCTACCTGGACCTGCAAATCCACGGCGAAAATAAAAAGCAGCAAGTGCTGAATCTAGGCGTTCGCCCAGGTGATTCGATTATTTTCGACCGCCCTATTCGCCCTGGTTTTAGCCCGAATACCTTCTACGGCGCTTACTTGGATAATGGCTTGGGCTGCTTTGTTACAGCAGAAGTAGCGAAGCTAATCGCAGAAGCCGGCGGCACCGAAAAAGTGCGCGTGCTATTTGCCATTGCCAGCTACGAAGAAATTGGACGTTTCGGCAGCCGCGTATTGGCTGGCGAACTAAAGCCAGACGCGCTGATTGGCGTAGACGTTAACCACGACTACGTAGCCGCCCCCGGCATTGGCGACAAACGTATGCAGCCGTTGGAAATGGGCAAAGGCTTCACCATGGCGGTAGGTTCTATTGCCAGCGAACAACTCAACCGCATTATCGCCAGTGCCGCCAAAGAGCAGGATATTCCCCTTCAGCGGGATATCGTTGGCGTGGATACCGGCACTGACGGCATGGCTGGCGTGCTAGCGTCTATTGATAGCGCAGCCACCTCGATTGGTTTTCCGATCCGCAACATGCACACCATTTCCGAAACCGGCAACACCCAGGATGTGCTCGCAGCGATTCATGCGCTTACCCACACCCTAAAAGCGCTGGATGCCCTACCCGATCTAAAGCGGGAATTCTTGGATAACCACCCGCGGCTTGACCAGGCCAGCCCGCTTAGCCACCAAGGTAGCGACAAGCCAGATAGCGAAAAGTCAGATAGTGAAAAGCCAGATAGTGGCGAGGACAAAAAAACCTCGAAGTCAAAAAAAACGAAGAAGAAGTAACATAAAAAAACCCCGGCCATTCCTGGCCGGGGTAGTAGTATTTCCTCCCTAATCCTTCTTCACGAACGTCCTATTCGTGCATCCCTGGTATTACAAGCCTTCCTGCTTGATCTTGCTCCTTGGCACTTTTCCTTGTGCTACTACCCACCATGAACCTTATATATGTCAAAAACATTAACCTGGGATATCAAAACATGAGTTTTTTTAAATTTTTTACTACCAGCTTATAAATAGATAGCTGCTTATATAAATGGCGAACTAGCCGTTTGCTGTTTATACTTTTTAAGCATTGTCACGAATGCCTTTCTACACGGACGTTACCACGACTGAACCCATTACCCCCCCTTACGTTAGGAGGTCAGCGTGAGAAATATCATGATCAGCCCGACTGTATACGGCGTGGATATTATTTGCCGTCATTGCGGCAATGCAGAATCCTCGACAACGTCGTACCTAAAACGATTTCGCCTTGAAGGCACCGGAAAAGACAGCGCTACGCTGCGTTGCTTGAATTGCCAAACGGCGGTATCCACGCCAATGAGCAAACTAAGCGCACTGTTTTATCATCACGCTTGTTAGTCAGCAGTGCCGTTTGCCCATAAAAAAACCCCGGCCATCGCACTGGCCGGGGTTTTATCAGGTCCTCCTTGATCTTCCTTCACGAACATCCTGTCCATGTGTCCTTGTGCACCACAAGCATTCCCTGCCTGCACTTCCCTGTAGCGCTTTCCCTGCGCTATGTGCACACAGTGCGCCCTATAGCCGTTGAGTTATCTAACCTAAGCTATGAAACAGAAAATAGTTTCAATTCATGGGTAACACAGGTGTTTAGTTTGCTTGCAGTTGCTTTCACCAAAAACATACAATCACGCACGTTTGAATAATTAAAAGGATACCCCAGTGACGACTCTCGTTTCTCGCGCGACCCCAAGCTCTTCTACTTGTAAGCGTTTTACCCCCTGGTTAGCGGCTGCTTTTAGCATCGCGCTAACCGCTCCAGCGTGGGGAGACAGCTGGGAAGGCAGCATAGGCGCAGGCGTGACCTACTCACCTGACTATCTGGGCAGTGACGACTACGACACGCGAGCGTGGCCTGTCTTAAACTTGGCTTACGGCGATCAGCTCTCGATCAACGTACGCAACGGTATTGAGTGGCACGCTGTCCGTAGCGGTAACTGGACCGCCTCTCCATTCATTGGCTACACCTTTGGGCGAGACAATAAGGGCGATATCAGCCAGTTTGAAAAAGTCGATGGCGGGGCAACGCTAGGTCTGCGGGTTAGCTATCAGCAAGGGTTCTGGCGTTATAGTGTTGCAGGCAGTACGCCGGTGAGCGGCGACGTTGAAGGCGCAAAATTTTCAGCCAACGCCGCCCTGCGTATGCCCGTTAGCGAACGCACTCTCTTCACGCTAACGCCCAGCGTTACGTATTCAAATGAGAAGTGGACCGAATCGCTATTTGGTGTGTCGGTTCAAGATAGCGCGCGCAGCGGTGTAGCAGCCTATACCCCAGACGGCGGTTACTGGCGAATGGGGGTCAATGCCAGCCTCAGTTACTTCCTGACACCCGAATGGACAGCCACTGGCTTCGTCGGCGCAACCCCCCTTACTGGCAGCGCGGCCGACAGCCCAATCGTTGATGAGCTAGGCAGCGATTGGCAAGCCCTCACCGGAGTATCGTTAAGTTATCGTTTTTAGGATCGGTCGTTTTTGACACTGGCAGTTGACACTGCCCTTATAATATTAGTTTTTAGTGCATCATTTCATAACTCAAGAGCAAACAATGGGAAATAGCGCCAAGCGACTAGGGAAGGTCTTAAGCCTTAACCGCCTTTCAGGAGCGGGGCTAGTGCTAGCAACGCTATTTTTTGCCTTTTCATTAACCCCCAGCCTTGTTCCTCGACCGCTGGTGGCCCAAGGCATCGTTTCCGGGCTGAGCTTTGCAGCGGGGTACGCAATGGGCGTGCTAGGCCACACGCTTTGGCGCTACCTGCACTTGCCAGAACCCAACCCTACATTGGAACGCCACCTGAAATGGCTAGCGGCACTGGTCTGTTTAAGCATCTCGATTATTTTTCTTTGGCGTGCTGCCGAGTGGCAGGACAGCATTCGCCAGTTAATGGACATGCCCCCCGCTAAAGGCACTCGCCCGTTCTCTATAGCACTCATAGCACTGGGTGTCTTTGTGTTTCTACGCATACTTGGCCTGCTGTTCAAACGCACTTTCAAGCTGCTTTCTCTTAAATTAGCCCACATACTCCCCCGCCGCACCGCCTATGTGCTAGGCACAATCGCTTCCGTCGCACTATTTTGGATGGTCATTGAGGGCGTGGTCTTTACCTACGCATTGAAAGTGGCTGACCGCTCCTATCAAGAAGTAGATGAGTTAATCCAGGATGACCTCGACCCACCTGACGACCCCATGATACCAGGCAGCGCCGACTCGTTGATTAGCTGGGAAGCGCTGGGTAGCCGAGGTAGGCGTTTTGTGACCAATGGCCCAAACGGTGCTGAAATTGGTGAGTTTGTCGGCGAACAATCCCTAGACCCGATCCGTGTCTATGTAGGCCTCAATGCCGCCGACACACCTACTGGCCGAGCCCAACTTGCCCTTGAAGAACTGATTCGCGTAGGTGGTTTTGAACGCTCTATGCTGGTGCTAGCCACCCCCACCGGGCGCGGCTGGATAGATCCCAGCTCCCAAGACCCCGTGGAATATCTTCACCGAGGCGACATTGCGACAGTAGCAGCGCAATATTCTTACCTTCCTAGCCATCTATCACTTATATCTGAAGCAGAGTACGGCGTTGAAAATGCCCGCGCACTGTTCACCACGATTTACGATTACTGGTCTTCAATGCCCCAAGATGAACGCCCAAAACTGTATCTATTCGGGCTGAGCCTGGGCGCGCTGAATTCAGACCTCTCATTCGATTTTTACGACATCATCAATGACCCCTTCCATGGCGCACTGTGGAGCGGCCCGCCCTTTCGCAGCGACACCTGGCGTAGCGTCACCGCCAACCGCGACCCAGGCAGCCCCGCTTGGCTGCCGACGTTTCGTAATGGCGACGTAGTGCGCTTTATGAACCAAAGCCAAGGGCTTGATGAAGCCACAGGCGAATGGGGAGATTTCCGTATTGCCTACCTGCAGTACGCCAGCGACCCCATTGTGTTTTTTGAACCCGACGCATTCTGGCGCGAACCCGAGTGGATGCGTGAGCCACGCGCCCCCGATGTGTCTCCGCAATTGCGCTGGTACCCCGTGGTGACCATGCTGCAGCTACTGGCCGACTTGGCCACCGGCAGCGCTCCACCAGGGTTTGGGCATGAAATTGCGGCTGAACACTATATTGATGCCTGGGTAGCACTTTCCGAACCACCTGACTGGGATGAGCAGGCGCTCACCCGCCTGCGTGAGCGCTTTACCCAACTCCACTAGACACAGCCCCTGAACGCACACCTCCCAGGCAACACATATTCATTCACGTACATTCATATATGCACATAAAAACGGCGGGCAATATGCCCGCCGTGATGGTTTCTTGAACTAAATAATGTGCTACCTAACGCGCCAGCCTCGCCATAAGCGCTTCAGCGGTGGCCGCGGAGGAAGGCGGGTTTTGGCCGGTAATCAGCTGGCCATCTTCACGCACGTAAACCGTAAAGTCGTCTGCCTTGCTGTAAATGCCGCCACACTGCTGCAACGCATTTTCCACCAAATGCGGCACAATAGTCGTCAGCCCCACGGCATCTTCTTCGCCGTTGGTAAAGCCTGTCACTTCACGACCTTTTACCAGCGGTTCACCAATGCTGCTTTTTGCATTAATCAATACAATAGGCGCATGACACACCGACGCCACTGGCTTGCCCTGGGCAATAAAGTTTTCAATCAGTTTGACGGAGTCTTGATCGTTGACTAAATCCCACAGCGGGCCATGGCCACCTGGATAGAACACTGCATCGAAGTCACCTGCGTACATATCACTAAGGAGATGCGTTGCCGCAAGCGCTGCGTTCGCTTCATCATCTTGCTTAAAGCGCCGCGTTTCATCGGTTTGGCTATCTTCCGCGTCGCTTTTCGGGTCAAGCGGCGGCTGGCCACCTTTTGGTGAGGCAAGCGTGACTTCAGCACCCGCGTCTTTAAATACATAGTATGGCGCTGCTAGCTCTTCTAGCCAAAAGCCGGTTTTTTCACCGGTATCCCCTAGCTGATCATGTGATGTCAGCACAACCAAAATACGCTTGCTCATCTCAATACTCCTAATCGTAAAGAGTGCGATAGCTTAATGCGTTCACTACCTTACTTTGGGGCGTGTTTTCTTGGTTGCAAGGCGCACAACCTCTTCTACTCATTTGCGTTACAGCAAACTCTTCAGCGGCATCCATAGCCCCATGGCGACCATAACAAGGTTCTCTGTCAACGAAATAAAGCCCAGTGGCACATTACTATTACCACCAACGCAGGCGCATTTTAGCTCTCGCTTATCGACATAAACCGCTTTAATGACTGACACAGCCCCCACCGTACCAATGAACAGCGCCAGCGGTGCTGCCAGCCAGATCAATGCACCCGCCAGCATCAAGATCCCTGCAAGGGTTTCCGCATAAGGGTAAATATACCCGTAGGGCACATAGCGCTTGGCCAGCAGATCGTAGTTAAGAAACATGGTACTAAAGCTTTCCACGTCTTGAAGCTTCTGCAGCCCGAGTAACACCATGGCAGTGGCAACTGCGTATTCGGGAAGCCGCGCGGCGAATAACGTGCCATGGGCCAGCCAACTAATCGCTAAACCAATCAACAGCGCCGTGGCAAAAATAGCGACCACTGGCCGATATGAGGTTTCTTGAGCACTCGGTACGCTTAAGCCTAAATATTCGCGTACCTCTTCATAGCCACCGATGCGTTCATCATCAATGTACGTTTGCGGCGTAGTATCAACCTGCTCTTTTGCTTTAAAGGCATCGGTTTCGTCACGGGTCGTTAATGGGTGATCGTGCACCTCGTAGCCCTTACGCCGCAGCAATGAAACAGTTTTCAAGCCAAAGGGGCACTGGTGCGCATCCGTTTTCATGCGATAAACATGTGCCGTTGCCATACTCCCTCCCTGATGTGGAACACAGTGCAGCCAATCATTCGCTGCCTAGGTATAAGGGTAGACACCTTAGCCAGTCTTGCCGAACAGCCTTTGGCGCTGACTCGTTACCTTCGATAAGATAACGCGGTGAATTTCTTTTTATTTTAGAGAGCACGCCGTGAGCATTGAAGCGCGAGAGTTTTATCGCCAAGGGCCAATGCACCGCCCAGAACGTGCCAGCAGCTTTGCGCTGATTCGTCGCCAGTTCGATTTTCGCTCAATTGAAATAGGTCGTTGGGTGACCACCGCCGAGCGCGACCGCGCCGCAGAGCTTTTCCACGATGCGCTGTGCGATTTAATGCTGATCCTGCACGGCAATGAAGCGCTGATTTCGCTGCGTGGCTCGTTAGCCCTGCAGTACGGCAGCGGCGGCAGGCCCGGCGTTTCTGCCCACTACGACCCCAGCCAGCGCAGCTTTTCGCTCGCCAAGAACGCAGGACCGGGCAGCATTGCCCACGAATGGTTTCACGCCTTCGATCACTACATTGCCCAGAAGTGTTTTAACAACGTGCCCGCTAGCACCTTCGCCTCAGCGGCATGGCTAACGGATGCGGCCCCGATTAACCACCCGCTCAACCAGCGCCTTCTCGCCTGCTTCCACGCCATTCTGCTTCACCCCGACGGCCAGCAGCCCAGCGCGCTTTTCAACCACTCCGCCGCCATGGACAAAGCACACGGCCAGCTCTATTACAGCAAGCCAGAAGAGCTATGCGCCCGAGCCTTTGAAGCCTTCGTGCAAGACGCCAGCATCAAAAACCACTTCCTGGTGAAAGGTACCAAAACCTCTCCCGAAGCAGAACGCGGCCTGTACCCACAAGGCGAACAGCGGGAACGCATCAACGCGCTGTTCAGCGCGTATTTTGCCAGTTTGGGGAAAGCACTCAGCAAAGAGAGCCCTTCATAAAACGCGGGATGTGCGAAACACGCCAATGACGGCTACGCTTCAATGACACTCATTTCTCAAAGGAAGAGAAAAATGCCATCTACCACTACCATTGTCGTTATCGTTGTTGTGATCGTCGCCGTCGCAGGGATAGGTTTCAGCGGCATATTTCCCTTTTAAAGGAAACTGACACCAGCCTCACCGTGGCCACCTCATCGCCGAGTGCGAGGTGATTGAGGGGCTGCTGTGGGTGGATTGCTAAAGCATGTAACTGACACGAACGTGCGTTAGATAACTGTGGTATAACGCCATTACTTAGCGATAGTCTTTTAAGTGGCGAAGCGGAGAAAAAGCTGTCCAGAGGAGACCCGTCAGGACCGGAGCAAACTGGAATGATTTGTTAAGCATTGTCGCGGATGTACTGGAGCAGAGCTTGACACTCATCTCGAACCGTCTCCATGGCTATCAGATTGCAAAGCATGTAGCCATTTTCGTTCTGAATTGACGAGGACATATCACATTGGACGCCTTGCCCACTACCCTTGAAGAACTCTTCTTTCTTACGCCCCCTGCCTAAAAAATATTCATCTGAGTGTTCACGCATGTCACGAACATCAACCGCATCTTGGGTTGCGATAATAAATGATTCCAGGCTCTCCTTTAATTCTTTTGGAGTGTGATGGACTAGCTGCTTTGCAAAGCGAACCCCCATGACAGTAGCCGTGAGAGCGTAGTGTTCTTCAAACATTCGTCGCCGATGAAAATCATCATCAAATGAAAATGGCTTATTAGCGCTATGCAAAAAAGAGCTACACCGATGAACTGCTTCTGCAAGCCAACTATCTAAGAAAAACTGTGTTGTATCCTTCTGTTCGGCATCCATGAGACTTCCCTTTTTGAGTGTTTAAAACTGTCAAAACGCACAGCTTTTTAGTAAAGATGAAGCCAAAACGAAAAAGCTATTACCTATCGCCGTGATTGGCCTTATTAAAAGACCTATTGATTCATATTTTTTTTCAGCACGATAGGGCTCAACATATAAAGCTAAAGGCCACGTAAATATATAATCTCAGCGCATATATCTACTCCGGATAAAAAGCCGCCCAAACTGCTCACCATTCTTAAGATGACAGTAGCGAAGCACCCTACGCTTGTCACCTTGCATGGGCAAAAACAGGACTAACGTAGCGCAAACTGCATGTGGATAACTTAAATGGCAGGCACGAAAAAGCCCGCTGATTGCTCAGCGGGCTTTTTCTATATTCTGTGGCGGAGGGGGAGTCCGCGCCCCATATATTAAAAACAAAAACTTGAATGACAATTTCAAATTGCACCAACATCCTACCCAACATAAATAATAGTGCTTGGCTGCGCTCAGATGCAACGTTAAACGCCTATTTCACATACACACAGCGCTTATAAAACTCACTCGCCAGCCCGTTGCTAAGCAATTCAACTCCCCTTCTCCCAGCTAGCACCAATTAATACCCCCCCTGTTTGGCAATAAAGGGGCTGTGGTGCTTTGGGCTTAGCGTGTGACGGTTGGCCAACAAACCGCCGCGGCTTTGGTGCCCGGTCTGTTACCGCTTCGCTTCATGGGGCTTCGCCCCATCCCCCAGGTAGTGAAGTGCGCCAGCAGACTAATTGCCTTCATCATAGCGTGACAAATTCACCATAACGCCAGCAGCGCACCAGGCATGGCCAGAATGCGCCGTTTGGTTGTAGTGGGTTGTTGTATCGCGTGCCTATGGCCGGGGTGATTTAGTGGCCACCTTAGTGGATGTCGGGCACCTGTATGGCTTCGCGCCAGCCTGACCAAAGGCTAGTTAAAACAGCGTGGTAGCGCATTGAATGGGGCATTTATGAGGCATTGGCCACGTTATACCGGGTATGGTGCCAGCGGCGGCTTGATGGCGTGATAACAAAACAACAACCAACCCCTGGAAATTTGCCGTACATAGGCGAATTCCGCGACTGTTTGCCCCCGTACTGCGGGGGGTGGGTGGGGGAGTACCTTTTTTATTTTGGCGGCTGTCTGCTCCACCGTTGGGCACTAAAAAGCCGTGAAAGAATCTCTCCATTCACGGCGTTGGCTGCCTGCTGTGACGTTACTTTTAAGAGCTTATGCCTTGCTGCCGCGCACCATTCCACGGTAGTCCAGCGGGGCAACACCTGCATCAATGCGGCACTTGTAGCTTACACCGTCCACGCTCCACCCCTCTTGCTGCTCAAGGTAAGGGGTATCGACGCCATCCAAGTAAGCCACCTCTACAGTGTCGCTTCCCAGCTCAGCCGCCACGTACCAGTTATCCGGGGAGTGTGCATCCAAGCGGCTTTCAACCACCAGTTCACCCATGCTATTCACAGGGTTCATGATACCGCTGTTAGTCTCAGCACCGGGCACGGAGGTGCTACGCAGCACTTGCATAGCGATAGACTCAAGGGCAGCGGGCACGATCACGAAAGCGGGCGCGATGTTTAGCGTGTTGCCGTGGCTATCCTTCTGCATGCGCATTTGCTTACGGGCATCGCCTAGCGCCTCAGGTATGACCCCCGCCGCACTGGTGACAATGTTTCCATGGTCATTATGGAAAAGCGCCTTGCCGTCTGTGAAGGCGTTGTTGCTCATCAAGATGGCGTAAACCAAATCGCCAATGGTGCGGCTTGCGGCTCGGCCCATGTTGGCGGGGATCGCTTGAAAGGCGCTCATATCATCATTGATGATTGCCTGTCGTGTGATGCTGAACAACCCGCCATAGGTAGCCAGTGCAATGGGCGCCGCGTGGTCATCTGCTGACACATAGCGATACTCTGCCCCTTCTTTCACTTGGGGCAAGGAGGGGAAGCCACCCAGGCCCGCACGGTGCGAGGTGTGGAAGTTGCTTAGCGTTCCCTTCTTAGTCCAGACCGGGAAGGTTTCGCCGCTGTACTCCCAGCCTCTTAGCATTGCCTTCTCACTCACGTTCAATAGCACATGGCCAAAGTCGCTTGAGGTATGAGTGAAGGCAGCGCCCACCATCTGCATCTTAGAACCATAGGCGCTGACACTGACGCCCTTCTCGGTTAGGGAAGCACGCGCCATCTCAGCTAAGCTCATGGTGCGGAAGTGGTTGCTCTTGTCCTGTGACTTGGCAACACCTGCACGATCTAACAGCGCTTCAATCATGCCATCCTGTACGGCGTTGCCGTTATCAGCAAAAGCGCCAGCATCTTGGCGGGGTGGTGCTGTGGGTGTGGTGCCCTGGCCTAGGGCGTTAAGGGTGGCGGCGCGGATCTGTTCGACTGACATAGTGTGAATGTCCTGACTGTTTTTAAGTTGGGCAACGGCGGGGATGTCTGGCAGGTATTGCCATAGCGCGGCTATCTGCGACTCACGGCGCTGGGCTGCTGCCTCTGGTCGTTTGGTGATGTTGGCCAAGTAAGCCATGGCCACCGCTGACATACGGGGTTTGTCCTGCTCGCTGGCTTCAACCCGTTGGGCAAACCCGGCGGCTACCGCTTCCTCAGCGTTGTACCAGGTCTCAGCTTCCATGATTGCCGTGATGGCTTCTGCACCCTGGCCAGTGCGCTCGGCGTAGAGCGTGATCATTTCGCCGGCTGCTTTATCCAGCGTGTCTGCGCTTCGGCGCATCTCGCTTGCATCGCCCATTGCTACCGTCCATGGGTTATGCACCATGATGAGACTGTGTGCAGCCATCACCACTTCATCGGCTGCCAGCATTACCAGGGTCGCAGAACTTGCCGCTAAGCCATCTACAAACGCCGTCACGTTGCCAGCATAGCCACGTAGGTTATTGAAGATTGCTAGGGCATCGGTGACGTTGCCACCGGGGCTATTGATGTGCAGCGTGATAGGTTCGTTGCTTCCGCTGGCTAACAACCGCTTGACGGTGGCAGCGGTCACACCGTCGATCACATCATAAATCTGAATATCCACGATTACGATTCCCCGCTCTCTTTACCTAGCCATGGGTGTGGCACCGGGGCGGCTTGATTGTCGCACCACTTGCGGATCGATAAGCGCGCCAGCTCAGCCATGGAATAGGGCGGTGCTGATGGGTGACGCTCAGCATCAATTTGCCGCTTTAACTGCGACAGCATCGATACCGTCTGCTCATCAAGGTGAACGGTAAGGTGCTTGTTTTTAGTCTGCGATGTAGGCATTGCTTTAACTCCAAAGGGATTAATTAAAATACTGTATGTATATACAGTTTATAATAGATATTAGAGCAAATAAAGCCGTACAAGTTACTGATAAATATTGGTTTATTTGTTGTCCAGTTGTCGCTTAAGCCAGCGGTTAGCCGCTTGACGGCCTGCGTTGTTCTTTACGTGGGCGCGTTGTTCCTGCATGGCTGCCTGTTCCCAGGCGGCGCTATACCCTTCGGCAAGTCGCATTGCTTCGCTGTGCTGTTGGGTGGCCAGCCTCAGGCGAATAAAGCGACGATCCTCAGTCAGCAGGCCACACCGTTTCTCTATCAGCGCCAGCCATGGCTCGATGCGGGTGGTCACGTTGGCCCGCCGTGGGTGTTGTCGTGGGCGGTTGCCGGGCTTGCCTTGCGGCCGGGAAGCGCCAGCGCTGGCTTGTAGTTGGGCAATGCGGGCAAGTAAGGCGTCACCGTTCATACAAATACCCCCGGTGGAATATCAGCGAGTGACAGCTCCCCATCCAACAGCCAATCAAGAACCAGCTCACGGCCTTCCTCTATAGTGGCCCGCAAGCGCCCGCGCTCTTCATGCTCAAGGTGACGCCTAACCGATGCGCTGCGGTATTTTTCCGCGTCTATTGCTGCCTGCCGTTGAATGCTCTTTATTTGCTCACGCGGTAACGGTGGGTGCATTCGCCTAAACGACTCGGTTACATGCCACTCCCAATCATTAAGCGGGGTGGCGGGGGTGGACTGCGTACAGTTAATGACACCAGTCCAAGGCGCTGCGGCTTCGCCTACGCGCTTAAAATCAACCCCGGCAGCTTCACCCTTACGCTCAAACGTCCAGCGGTAGTACCGGGTAAGGTATTCCGTTTCGCCTAGCTGGCTGCTAACCACTAAGCCCCAGGTGCCCGCCATCGGTTCCCCGTAACGGCCAAGCGTGTCGCTTGACCATTCCCCGGTCATTGGGTTGATGTTGGCCGTGTCAACGGTTTGGCGTACCACACGCCATGGGCGAATGGGGGCAACGTCGCGGGGCTGCATCGGCCCGCCCATTAGGTGAAGGTACTTATCCCAAGCGCCAGCATTGGCCGCTTGGCGCAACCCTTCGAGGATCGCGGCGGCTTCCGGTTCTGGCCGTGTGGCCGCTTCCCAATCGGCTAGGCGCTTATCATCTTTGAGACGGCGCAGCTCACGCCACACCGTGACCGAAGGCAACCCAACAAACTGAAACTGACGAATACCCCAGCAGGCCGCCCACGCTTCAATGCGAGGGGCGCTGGTTTCTAGTGACTGGCCATAGTGGTCGAGGTTATCGCCCGGCACGCCTTGGCGGCTGTGCTGCTTACCGTTGATGTTTTTAGCCACGTACTTGGCCACATACCCGGCTGCACTTCCCTTGCTTCGATCAATGGCCACGGGCTTGAATCTAACGCTAGTGTTTCGCTTAACCTCACCCGGTGAATCTTCCAGCGAGTAGCGCCGCAATATGCTGGTTACCTTCGGTTCATCTTCGGGACGCATCCATACCAGCAAATGCCAGTGGGGCGTTCCATCATGGTGGGGCTCGGCAACACGGATCCCATAGATACCTAGACCGTCGCGCTTAAACTTGGCGCGGGCTTTAGCCCATAGGTTCTGCAAGTAGGCCTGTGCTTCACGCGGGTTAGCACCAGCATATTTATGGTTGATGCTGGCGTTCTTCCGTACCGGGTGAAAGCGGCTAGGGGTCGTGATGGTGTAGAACATCCCCCGGTGGCCTGCCCGGTCTGCTTCGCGCTCAGTGTCGGCAATGCGCAGCATTAGCTCTGCCCGCCTAAACTCTGGATTGGCTAAACCCAGCTCGGCCAGCTCTGCAAGGGTGTACTGGTCGCCGTCTTGGTTGGTGGCCGTGATGGCTTCAAGCAAGCGGGCGTTGCGCGTGGTTTGGTCAATGCGACGGCGGTAGCCTTCGTCACTAACGTAAATACCTGCCCGTTTCTGTGTGCGCCCTAAGATGCGTTGCCGCTGTTCACGGCGGCGGCTGGTAAGGCGTCGAAGCTGGCGACGCCACCACATAGGGCATGAAAGGCGTAATAGCTCCCCGGCGGTGCTATGTCCGGTGGGAAGGGGTAGACAATGCTTAGCTACCCGGCGGCGGGCGCGTTGCAGGGCGTAAACTAGATCGCCTAGGCTGGCGGCTTCCAGTTCAATGGCGCGGGCTTGCGCGGTGGCATGGTCGATCAATGCCTGGTCATCGCTTATGCAGTGCCATGGCCCACATTTCAGAAGCGAATCAGCAAGGGCTTGTCGATCAATAAAGGCGGCGTGGCTGGTCATACAGCCCCCTTGCCGCTTACCGTGCGTGACTTCTCAGCGCCAGCACCAACCCCAAAGGGTTGGCATTGATCGGCAAGGCATAGGCGCGCCCCATGCCGTGTGCTATTCTTAGGTTTAGCGTTTGCTTTGGTAGGCGGCGCGGAGAAGGCCCAGCCATTGTGCTGGGCTTTTTCATGGGTGCTAGTCAGCATCGCGGCCCCCTTCCTGCTTATCGTCGTCACCTTCGAGACTTTGCTCCAGCAGGTCTTGAGCCATATCAGCAGCACGTTTGCCCATGCACCGGAACGCTACCGACCAAGCCTCTGCTTGCTGCTCCGTAGTGCCTTGCCCCATGTAATTAACATCCCCCATAATTTCGGCTAGGCGCTCATGGGCTTGGGCAATGTCCCGGATCTCAGCCAATTGCTTTTCAAATTCTGCGCTTAGGTGTTTCATGAAATGGCTCTCCACTCATTGATGCTGAGAATTTCCAGGGACATATCTGCAAGGGGGATCGCGGCGGGCACAGCAAACCACTGCTTGGGGTCACCACCTCGCTTGCGGGCTGCGGCTTCCAGCTTTCGACGATCGACACGGCATAGGCCCGCTTGCTGGCACACTTCGCGCCATGTCAGCAGGCGGCTATCGTCGGCAGGTAAGGCAAAGCGGATGCAGCCAAACAGGTCGCGGTATTCCCAGAATTTGAGGTTCACCAGGGCGCTATCAGTACGGCAAGGCTTGGTAGCGGTGGGGTCCCAAAAGGGATGCGCTGAAAACCACACCACAGAATTTTCAACGTGGCCATCCATGTGGGGCAGCAGGTGGCCGCTGTTCAAAATAGGGGGCAGCTTTTGGACTAGGTTGGTGCAATGGATAACGTGACTCATGCAGCCACCACCCCAGGAAGCAGCGCTTCCAGATCGCGGGCAATCGCTTGTAGCTGTTCAAGTGCGTCATGCGGGGCACGTTGGCAAGGAGGCAGGTACACACTGTAGGTCTGAGAAACGGCGGTAGGGTTGTGCAGGTCGCTACGACGGCCAATGCTTACATTCAGTTGAAGCAGCATTCCCGAAAAATCAACGCTAACCCAATGACCACCTTGGCTGTGGGTGCTGACAGGCAGCGCCAGCGCTTGAATATGGGCGATGGCGTCCCGTTCGGCTTGGGGGATTTGGTAGTTGCTCACGAAAGCACCTCACTACGCACGCGGCGTAAGGCCAGCTCAATGGTGGGCTTGGTGATAGGGTCGGTACGGAAAGGCGCTAGTAGTTCAAGTAAGCGCTTTAGCTGGGGAGTGGTTAATTTCATGACACGGCCCCTACGCTGCGCTTGGCAGTCTCTAAGGCGCGGGCTTCTAGCTGTTGGGCTTTTTCAATGTGGTGGTTGTAACGCTTAAGGCGGGTGCGCGTGCTGGAATCGGCAAATAGAGCGGCTTTCGCCATTTGTCTATGCGCTTCGGCACGGCTGGATAAACTGCGGGTAATAAGATTGGATAGGCGTAATTGTGCCATGGGTGTGACTCCTATTTGATTGGAGTCCGCCAGATCACTTGCACATGATGGGTGGCGGACTGTACGCAGGTGTGCAAGACCGGACAAATAGGAATCCGGCAGGCCGAAGCCTCCCACGCACAGTCCACCATAATTGACGGGCATAAAAAAAACGCCGTCATGGTGGGCGCTGTTGCGCCTATTTGAATTCGGGCTTGCACACCCGGCTGACGATTTTGCGCCAGCTCTCTTTAGAGTAATTGCATAGGTTCGCATTAGCAAGCCTCCTGCTGGGATTTTTCCCATGCTTCGAGGTCGCTCAACTTCCAGCGAGTGCAATTACTGCCAAGTTTTATCGACTTTGGGAAGTTGCCTTCTTTTACCCAGCGATGAATTGTTGCTTTGTGAACACCATAACGGTCTGCACTTTGCTTATCGGTTAAAAACTCGCAGCCTTGGCGCGGTGTTGTCTGGGGTTTGGTGGTTGCAGCCATGCTTATAGCCTCGCTTGTGTGTACAAGGAGTAGCATGGTTGCTTTAACTTGAGGTTTGGCCCTAAACAACAGGGCTTAATTTAGGGTTACTCTTTTTGGCTTGACCGATGCATAAGCAAAGTTGAGGGATAGGCACTCTCCCTCCATTCTTTCTCAAGTGTCGCCTGACCTACGTTAAACATCTTTTCAGCACGCTCAAATACATTACCGTGCACAGCTTTACGGCTTAGTTTGTTTTGTTCCGGATCTTCTGAACACCAGTGATAAATCATAAACAACGCAGCACGAATTTTATCAAAGTTAGGCTTTACCTCACCTCGACCTTTATGGATTGCAAGGTCTTTTGCTCCGAACTCCCCTAAGTAGCGGTCTATCTTACGAACATACCTATCTGACGCACACGCTAATGTTTCAATGGCCCAGCGACTTAATGGAACCCTCATAGAACGGGCTCGATCTACTTCACTTAGCGCCGCGACAATGTGACCTTTTAAGTCTTCTTTTTCATTTCCATATTCTTCGTTGAAAAAGTCTTGGCTACTTTGTTGAGCACGCTGCACCGTATCGTTTAACAATATGGAACCGCCCAACTGTCGAGAGCCTTTTTTAGCCCTCCCCCCTATAATATAGCTATACAACACAACGGCCATTTCTTCGTTACTATCATCATACCCAATAAGATGGTTTTCTAAACGATCTAATACAGCTTCTAAGTCGGCCTGAATTTTATCTAAGCTATCATCCATTGTTAGCCACCTCTCCCCGGATCGGAGCGACGTTCGCAGCGCCAACAGTTGCAGGCGTAGTAACAAAATCCGCCCACTGATTCATAACTCGGGCACGCTTGGCCAACATATCGCCGCGACGGTACGCAGCCTCAGCACCGTTTTTGATGGTGTGTGCCAGCGCCATCTCAGCAATATCGTGTGGGGTGCTAGTGCGCTCAGCCATCCAATCACGGAAGGTAGAACGGAAGCCATGAACCGTTGTGCGGTGACTTTCCCCCATGCGCTTAAGTAGTGCTGTCATGGCGGCGTCAGATAACGGCTTACCCTTAGGGCTAACAAATAAACGTTCTGTTTCTTTTGGCTGTGCCTCAAGCAGCTTAATAGCAGCCGGGGCCAACGGTACCCGATGCTCCTTACCTGCTTTCATTCTTTCAGCGGGTATTGTCCAGGTAGCGGCTTCGAGGTCGATTTCCTGCCAAGTGGCGCCACGGGCTTCGCCGGATCGGCAGCCCGTTAATATTGTGAACGCGAGGCAGTTGGCCGCATCGCCTGTGCGATTAGAAAGCGCTTTCCAAAAGGCGGGCATTTCGTCGATAGGTAAGGCGCGATGGTGCTCTACCTTCGCTACTTTGTTGGGTGAAGGCAGGATATTATCTAGGTTGCCTTTCCAGCGTGCCGGGTTGTCGCCGCTGCGGTGGCCATTAACGGTTGCCCAATTCAACACCGCTTCGACGCGTTGCCTAACGCGGGTTGCTGTTTCGGTTTTGGTTTCCCAAATCGGCTGCAACACTTCTTTAATGTGCACTAGCTCAATATCTGAAACAGCCATCTTACCCAGCTTGGGGTAGGCATAAGCGGCTAGGGGGCTTTCCCATTGTTTGCCGTGCTTTAGGTTGCGCGCTTCTGCCTGCTTAATCTTAATAACAGCGCTGGCGGCATCTTCAAAGGTGATAAGTGCTAATTCAGCAGCACGGCGGGCTTGGCTGGCGGCTCTGCGCTCGGTGACAGGATCGACGCCAGCATCTAGCTTTTCACGCACTAAGCGTGCTTTGTCTCTGGCTTGGGCCAAAGTGACGGATGGGTAGCTACCAAGGCCCATATCGCGCCGTACTTTGTAGGGCTTGCCGCTTGTGGCATATCGGTTTTCCCCGGTAGCGTAGCGAAGTATCCACGACCTGGCACCAGCAGACGTAACCCGCAGGTGCAAACCATCCACCTCCCCCACAGAATGAAGCCCAGGTTCACTAAGCCGCTTTACTTCGAGTGCAGATAGCACCTTTGATTTTTTCGGCATTTCTTCCCCCAACAGCAAAACCAACATCCTACCCAACATAGATTATGCGATTGCATACGATTCGATGCAAGCCCATAAAACACCATGCAAACGTAAGGCATTGTTTTCAGGGGAGCAAACACAAAAAAGCCCGCTGATAGCGGGCTTTTTCGAAGGATTCTGGCGGAGGGGGAGGGATTCGAACCCTCGAAGCCTTTCGACTTACACACTTTCCAGGCGTGCTCCTTCGACCACTCGGACACCCCTCCGCGTTTTTGCTCGATTGTTAAGGCGTTGCCTTTCCCAACAGAACGGCGCATATTCTATGGTCTAAGGCCTAAAATAGCAAGCCTTTTAAAGATTTAAGCAACAGGCAGTACAGCGTAGCGCCCGTTGGCTTCCAGGCAGAGCGTGTCGCCACAGTAGAGCTGCTGGGTGAGTGCAATGCTGCCCTTCCCCCGCGCGTTAAGCTTTTCCGCTAGCTGCTCAGGGCCTTGGGGATCGCTGGGGGTGCAAATAATGCGGTAGTCGCTAGTGACTGGCGCAAGAAAGCGCTGGCTGGCTTCGGCCACTACCACATCTTGCGCCCGCCCTTGGGCACGTAGCCATAGCGTTACCCAACACCAGCCCTGCAGCGTTGTTTGCGCCGTTAGCGCGCCGCCAAAACCTGTGCCTTTATCGTTTAGGTTCGGGTTAAGCGCCAGTTGCCACGTCAATGACCCGCCCTCTTGAGAGGTGCATTGGGACATACTCTGAATACCCAGTGCACCCACCATGGGAATCGCCTCCCCTAGCCACTGCTGAAAGGCGGCAAGGTCTTCATGAGCCTGAGGGAGTGGCAAACGGGGGTAAGGCATACCCGGTTGGCGTGGCTGGCTCATCACCTGCTCCTCGTTAATCCCAACGCTCTACAAAGTCAGCTTGATTATGCTGTGCTATTGGCTTGTGGCGACCTGCTAAGCTGCCCAGATAGATAAAGGCGACCACCTCGTCATTTTCATCTAGCGATAGGCCTTTACGCACTACGGGGTCAAAGGCGTACTTACCGCTGCGCCACATGGCACCTAATCCTAGCGCGTGGGCGGCCAGCAGAATACCGTGGGCGGCACATCCGGCTGAAATCACCTGCTCCATTTTCGGCACACCAGGAATATCCGGGGTGACCTTGGCGATCACGGCAATGATCATCGGCGCACGTAGCGGTTTTTTACGCGCAGAATTTAGCGTGTCGTCGCTGGCACTGGGGTCTTCTTGAAACTCTGCTTCTGCGAACAACTCACCCAGGCGCTCGCGCCCTTCACCGATAAATTCGATAAACCGCCAGGGGCGCAGCTCTTTATGGTCTGGGGCGCGCAGCGCGGCTTGGTAAATAGCGCTGAGCTGTTCGGCACTGGGCGCAGGCTCAGTGAGTTTCCCCATAGAGCTACGTTCGTGAAGCAGCGTGAGTGCGTCCATTATGACTCCCTTTTTATTGATCGTTGAGCGCTAGGTTAGCGCCGTTGCTACTGCCTTGCTAGGCGCAAGGGGCTGGGCGCCGTTAAACCAGGCGTTGCTCGCCATGGGCTGATATCTAGCCCACCACGGCGCACATAGCGTGCCAGCACCAGTAGCTCTTCAGGCTTGGCCAACTGCATCAGGTCGGTAAAAATATGTTCGACACAGTGTTCGTGAAAGTCCTGGTGCTGACGATAACCGATTAGATAGCGCAGCAGCCCTTCACGGTCGATTTTAGGGCCTTTGTAACGAATGAGAACACTGCCCCAATCGGGCTGGCCGGTCACCGGGCAGTTAGATTTAAGCAGGTGGGAGTACAGCGTCTCTTCGACGATCTCTTCGCCTACCACCAAATGCGCGGCGCTGGGGGTGTAATCACTGATGTCGATATCCAGATCATCCAGGCACTCGCCCGGTAGGCGCTGGGGGGTAAGCTCACTGTCGTCCACCGCCAATAGCTCTACGCTGACGCAAGCGCCCGCCGCGACGGCTAGATCGCGAATAAGCGTGCTTTGCACCTCTTCTTGGCTGACAAAGCGCGTTTGGTTAAGACTATTGAGATAGAGCTTCCAGGATTTGGACTCAATCAGGTTGGGCGAATCAGCGGGCAAGCGAAAACGTGCAACCGCCACGATGGGCTTACCACGGCCGTTCAGCCACGACACTTCAAAAGCGTGCCACTCATCTTCCCCCACAAACGGCAGCTTACTGTCTTCGATGCCCAATGGGGCACGGTTTGCAGCACGGGGAATAGGATACAAAAGTCCAGCGTCATATTGCTCTGGGTAAGCGGAATCGCGCCCCAGGGGCGCGTGTTCTAAGGTATCAGGGCGGTGGTGTGCCATTACTGGTTGCTCTCTTGATTAGTAGCGTGCCCTCTACTGGGCGTTATCACACGTTTAACTGCGAATGCCTTTGCCGCGGTCTAGCATGGTGAGTGCCACCATAAACAGCACAACGATAAAGGCAAAGATAGCGGTTAGCGCCCAGACGACCGGAATATCGGAAACGCCTAAAAAGCCGTAGCGGAAGACGTTCACCATATACAGTATTGGGTTAAGCATGGAGACGCCCTGCCAAAAATCGGGCAGCATCGAAATCGAGTAAAACACGCCGCCTAAATACGTCAGCGGAGTCAGAATAAACGTTGGCACGATGGAGATATCATCGAATTTATTAGCCAACAGTGCGTTAATAAAACCACCAATGGAAAACAGCGCCGAGGTCAGCACCACCACCAGCACCGTGAGCAGCGGATGCTCGACGGTTAAGCGGGTAAAGAATAGCGATACCAGCGTAACAATTAACCCACCCCCTAGGCCGCGGGCCATACCACCCAAGATAAAGCCGGATAAGACCACCCAATTGGGCATCGGCGAGACCATCATTTCTTCAATAGAGCGCTGAAACTTATTGGAAAAAAAGCTCGACGCCACGTTGGAGTAGCTATTGGTGATCACCGACATCATGATCAACCCTGGAACAATGAAGTCCATGTAGCTGAAGCCATCCATATCACCAATGCGCGAACCAATTAAGTTACCGAAGATGATGAAGTACATCGCCATGGTAATTGACGGCGGCAGCAAGGTTTGGGGCCAAATCCGCGTAAAGCGCTTGATCTCTTTAAGCACTAAAGTCCACAGCGCGATAAGGGTTTGCGTTGCATTCATGCCCGCGCCTCCTGCTGCTCACGTTGATCAATCGCTTGCTGGCTGCTTTCCACCATGGAAACAAACATCTCCTCTAAGCGGTTGGCGCGGTTGCGCATGGAAACTACGGTTAACCCCTGTTCGCTTAAGGCACTGAACACATCATTGAGCCGCTGCCCACGATGAATTACCAGCGCTAGCTGGGAAGGCTCGATCTGCTGAACTTCAAACCCTTCAATAACGGGTGCTTGCTCTACCGGCGCAGACAGGTCGAGCAGGAAGGTTTCAGTGTTCAGCTCTGTCAGCAGTTCACGCACGCTGGTGTTACGCACAATTTCGCCTTGATTGATAATGGCGATATTGCGGCACAGGCTCTCGGCTTCTTCGAGATAGTGTGTCGTGAGAATAATGGTGGTGCCTTCATCGCGGTTAATACGCCGCATGTATTCCCACATGCTGCGGCGCAGCTCAATGTCTACGCCTGCCGTTGGCTCATCAAGAATCAACAGCTTTGGGCGGTGCATCAGCGCACGGGCAATCATCAGGCGACGCTTCATACCGCCAGAAAGCATACGCGCACTGCCATTGCGCTTGTCCCACAACCCAAGGTCACTGAGCAGTTGCTTGGCACGAGGCAGCGCCTCTTTACGGGTCATTCCGTAGTAGCCAGCCTGAGCCAGAATGATATCAATGACCTTTTCAAACTGATTGAAATTGAATTCCTGGGGCACCACGCCAAGCTGGTACTTGGCTTTTGCGAAGTCTTTATCGATGTCGATACCAAAAATCGACACCTTGCCTGCTGATTTCTGCACCAGCGAGCAGACCACGCCGAGGGTGGTCGACTTACCCGCTCCGTTAGGCCCTAACAAAGCAAAAAAATCGCCCTGCTGGACGTCTAAATCAATACCTTTTAACGCTTGAAAGCCGTTGCCATACACTTTTGTGAGGCCACGGATAGACAATGCCGGTTCGGCCATGAATATGTCCTGTCAGCAAATGGGGAGCACAAGAAAAACGAGCTAGATAGAGGGATATCGGGGCATCCGTATATTTTTTCAAGTCGCCCGAATGACAGCCACGCAAAAATATCGCCGATTGATGTGCGATACAGTGTTCAAAAAAACAAAGGAAAACAAGCAAAAAGGAGGGATAAGAAAAAGTGTTTGCTTGGAGCGGGAAAAGAGATTGATCGGACTGGCGCTCCAGCTCTCGACCCTTGGCAAATATGTAAAACCGTTGTATGGAGCGGGAAAAGAGATTCGAACTCTCGACCCTCGCCTTGGCAAGGCGATGCTCTACCACTGAGCTATTCCCGCGTACAACAAACAGTGCTACAAAAAAGTGCGAGATGGCGTCCCATAGGGGGTTCGAACCCCTGTTCCCGCCGTGAAAGGGCGGTGTCCTAGACCACTAGACGAATGGGACGCTGTAAGCATATTAAATGCTTGGAGCGGGAAAAGAGATTCGAACTCTCGACCCTCGCCTTGGCAAGGCGATGCTCTACCACTGAGCTATTCCCGCTTAATCTGTATTACTCGCAATCGGATTGGCGTCCCATAGGGGGTTCGAACCCCTGTTCCCGCCGTGAAAGGGCGGTGTCCTAGACCACTAGACGAATGGGACACTGTAAGCATACTAAATGCTTGGAGCGGGAAAAGAGATTCGAACTCTCGACCCTCGCCTTGGCAAGGCGATGCTCTACCACTGAGCTATTCCCGCAATTCCGATACCTTAACGACTTTTTATCCTAAAAAACAAGTGGCGTCCCATAGGGGGTTCGAACCCCTGTTACCGCCGTGAAAGGGCGGTGTCCTAGACCACTAGACGAATGGGACGTTTCATTGCCTCGTCGAGGTGGCGCGTATATTACTCAGCCCTTTGCGGGCTGTCAAGCAGTCTGAAATCAAAACGTTTTACTGGGAGCGAATAACACCACCGAGGCGGTCGAATCTGGTGCACTGATTCATCAAAATGCTTCTTTTCAGTGCACTAGCTGGTTTTTCATGCACTTATCAAAGGCTATAAACGCCTTAAAAATCTTTCATCTATAATAAAATCGATTTTCTGGCATACGGCTTGCTACCTTATCAGCGATCACGGGTTTATTTGGCGATCTGGCGCCAATAGCTGGTGACCACAACTAAACAAGGAACTTGCAATGCTCCATACCCAACGTAGTTACGGCGGCAGCTGTGTAGCCCCTCATCATCTTGCCGCAAGCGCAGGGCGTGATGTGTTGAAACAAGGAGGCAACGCAGTAGAGGCTATGGTCGCTGCAGCAGCTGCGATTGCCGTGGTGTACCCGCACATGAACGCGCTAGGTGGCGACGGTTTCTGGCTCATTCACGAACCGGGCAAAGCCCCCGTTGCCATTGATGCCTGCGGCCCTGCTGCTCAGCTTGCTAACAGCGAATTTTATGCAGGTGCGACGCATATTCCTAAGCGTGGCCCAGAGGCCGCACTGACCATGGCGGGCACCATCAGTGGCTGGCAGGAAGCACTAGAGGTAGCCGCTAGTGGGGGAGATTCGCTGCCACTTTCTACACTGCTAAGCGATGCCATTCGCCATGCCGACGAGGGTGTGGCTGTTTCCCAGAGCCAGGAAACATTAACAGCCAAACACCTGGAGCGACTAAGCCAAAGCCCCGGTTTTAGGGATGCATTTCTGATTGACGGCCAAGTGCCCCGGGAAGGTCAACGCCTTCGCCAACCACGACTAGCGGCCACACTAAAACGATTGGCAAGCGCCGGACTGGATGATTTTTACCGAGGCGAACTTGCCATCAGCATGGCGCGCGACCTGGAAGCGCTGGGCAGCCCGCTTCGCTTAGACGACTTCCACGCCTACCACGCTCAGCAGGTCACTCCCCTTCATGTGCGTCTGCAAGATGCCACGCTATACAATCTGCCAGCCCCTACCCAGGGTATGGCATCGCTGATGATTCTGGGTATTTACGAACGTATTAAAGCTATCGAGCCGAACGGCTTTGACCATCTGCATGGCCTTATTGAAGCGACCAAGCGGGCCTTTATGTTGCGTGATCGCTACGTCACCGACCCTAGCCGCGTGCCTGCTCCCCTGCAACAGTTACTTAGTGAAGAACGCATTAGCGCAGAAGCCGCTGAAATCAATACCTCGCAGGCCCTCCCGTGGCCTCATGTACCCGCATCTGGCGATACCATTTGGATGGGAGCCGTTGATAGCGAGGGTCGTTCGGTCAGCTTTATTCAAAGCATCTACTGGGAATTCGGCAGTGGCGTAGTACTGCCGGAAAGCGGCGTGCTGTGGCAAAACCGAGGTATTAGCTTTTCACTTAACCAGGATGATTTACGTGGCCTTGCTCCTGGCCGGAAACCTTTCCATACGCTTAACCCTGCACTTGCTACCTTTAACGATGGGCGCACCATGGTTTACGGCACAATGGGAGGAGAAGGCCAGCCACAAACCCAGGCAGCAGTTTTTTCCCGCTATGCACTGCACGGAATGCCGCTTCAGCAAGCGGTCACTGCACCGCGCTGGCTATTGGGCCGCACCTGGGGAGAATCCAGCACCAACCTGAAGCTCGAAGACCGCTTCAGCGACCGTTTGGTCGCCGCACTTGCTACGGCTGGGCACGATGTCGAAGTCATCCCTGAGGCATTCAGTGACACTATGGGCCATGCGGGCGGTATCGTACGGCATCCGGATGGCTTAATTGAAAGCGCCCACGATCCGCGCAGCAACGGCGGGGCAGCTAGCGTGTAAACACTATACTGGCGGTTTTCTTACCTTTCACACATGCTGAACCTGGGCGGGCTATCTACTGTCACTCTGCGTAGTGATACGCTAGCCTGCTTACATAAGCCTCTGCTTAACGGTAACCAGAGGGAGAGGAGACCCCCATGGCGAAAATAGAAAAATCCCCCGACGAATGGCGCAAGCAACTCACCCCGGAACAGTACCGTGTGGCGCGTGAAAAAGGCACTGAACGCCCGTTCACGGGTGATTATCAGGTCAGCGATGCCCAGGGCATTTACCACTGCGTGTGCTGCCATGCGCCGCTGTTTGAAAACGAGCATAAGTTTGATGCGGGCTGCGGCTGGCCGAGCTTTGATCGCCCACTGGGATCACGCTGCGTCGAAGAGCATAACGACGCCTCTCACGGCATGCGGCGAACTGAAGTCGTTTGCTCCCACTGCGATGCCCATCTAGGTCACGTATTTCCTGATGGCCCGCCAGACACGACCGGATTGCGTTATTGCATCAATTCGGTGTCGTTAGAATTCCATCCTGACGAGTAATCGTTACTAAACCCTCGATCAATACCAGAAAGGCGGGCGCCATCTGCTAGAATGGCAGCCCGCTTTTTTGTGCCCGCTTTTTGTGCTTGTATTTGTTTTGCGCTAATTAGGAGAAACTCATGCTCGGCTGGTTCCCCGGACATATGAATAAGGCCCGCCGCCAGATTAAGGATGCGCTGCCCGAAATTGATGTCGTTATTGAAGTACTTGACGCGCGCCTGCCCTACTCCAGCGCCAACCCGATGCTGGCCGAGCTGACTCGCCATAAGCCGGTATTGAAGATTTTGTCGCGAGCAGATCTTGCCGACCCTGAGCGCACCGCTGAGTGGGTGGCTTTTTTCGATGCTCAAGAGGATACCCGCGCCCTGGCGATTACCACTACCAATATCCGCGAACTTAAAAAAATCCCTAAACTGTGCCACGAATTGGCAGGCGCGGTACGCGCAGACAGGGATGTCCGCGTGATGGTGATGGGCATTCCCAACGTGGGAAAATCGACGCTAATCAACGGGCTTGCTGGCCGCAAAATTGCTAAGACCGGCAATGAACCCGCAGTCACCAAGCGCCAACAAAAGGTGCGTATTGATGGCCGCGTGGCACTGATCGACACCCCTGGGGTGCTATGGCCAAAAATTGAAGACCAAGCCAGCGCCTATCGTCTGGCTGCCAGCGGCGCGATTCGTGATACCGCAATTGAATATACCGATGTGGCCATCATCACCAGTGCAGAGCTTGCTAAGCGTTATCCTGCAGAGTTAACCGCCCGCTATAAGCTAAAAGCGCTGCCCACCTATGAAGCGCCAGTCGCGCAAGAGGTGGATGCTGATGGCCCGCAAAAGCCAGATTTCTTAGCCATTGCCGGTTTTGACGGCCACGCCATTTTGAAAGAAATTGCGAGTAAGCGCGGCGGCTTACG
This sequence comes from Halomonas bluephagenesis, assembly GCF_054790765.1. Taxonomy (NCBI): domain Bacteria; kingdom Pseudomonadati; phylum Pseudomonadota; class Gammaproteobacteria; order Oceanospirillales; family Halomonadaceae; genus Halomonas; species Halomonas bluephagenesis. Next base: position 3,238,845 of record NZ_CP133631.1, on the reverse strand, counting down.
CCCCGGTGGCGAGGTCGACATACACCGCGGTGCCGAAGTACTGCTTCACGAGCTACGCGATGGCAAACTCGGTAGGCTTACCTTAGAAACCCCAGGTGATATTCCACCGCCGCCGATACAAAACGACGAAGACAGCCACCTACAATCCGACGCATAATGGGCTGATCATCAGCAGCACCCTCGGCCACAGGACATTTTGGATAATAAACCCCATGGACACCCCGCAGCCTACAGAATCACACACGCTGAAAAAATCGCACAAACTGCAAAACGTTTGCTACGACATTCGTGGCCCAGTACTCGACCATGCCAAGCGCCTGGAAGAAGAAGGCCAGCGAATTTTAAAGCTTAACATTGGCAACCCTGCGCCGTTTGGCTTTGAAGCGCCGGAAGAGATTCTCCAAGACGTGATGCGCAACTTGCCCACTGCCCAGGGCTACTGTGATTCCAAAGGCCTTTACTCGGCGCGTAAGGCGATTATGCAGGAGTGCCAGCGTAAACAGATCCCTGGGGTCGGCATTGAAGATATCTACATCGGCAACGGTGTTTCTGAGCTGATCGTGATGGCCATGCAGGCGCTGTTAAACGACGGTGATGAAGTACTGATCCCCGCCCCTGATTACCCGTTATGGACCGCCGCAGCGCATCTATCCGGTGGTCACGGTGTTCACTACCTATGCGATGAGCAGGCTGACTGGTCACCGGATATGGCAGATATTCGTGCCAAAGTTACCAGCCGTACCCGGGCTATTGTGATTATCAACCCGAATAACCCTACCGGCGCGGTCTACCCGCCTGAGGTAGTGCGGGAAGTATTGGATATTGCCAAAGAGCACAACTTGGTAGTGTTTTCTGATGAGATCTACGACAAGATTCTTTATGACGGCGTAGAACATACGGCCACGGGGGCATTGGCCGATGATGACCAGTTGGTTATCACCATGAACGGTCTGTCGAAGAGCTATCGCTGTGCGGGCTTTCGCTCAGGCTGGATGACCATTTCTGGTACGCTTGCCAAACAGCGCGCTAATGATTTCATTCAGGGCCTGACCATGCTGGCCTCGATGCGCCTGTGTGCCAACGTGCCTGCCCAGCACGCCATCCAGACCGCGCTGGGCGGTTACCAGTCAATCAATGATTTAATCCTGCCGGGCGGCCGGCTATTGGCTCAGCGAGATATTACGATAGAGAAGCTTAACGCCATCCCAGGGGTCTCTTGCGTGACGCCTAAAGGCGCGCTATATGCCTTTCCACGCTTAGATCCCAAGGTGTTTAACATTAAGGATGACCAACAGCTGGTGCTGGACTTATTGCTCCAGGAAAAGATCCTACTGGTGCAAGGCACCGCCTTCAACTGGCCAGAGCCTGATCACGTGCGCATTGTCACTCTGCCCTGGGCCGACCAACTGGGTGATGCACTTGATCGCTTTGCTAATTTCTTGTCCCGCTATCGTCAATAAAAACGGCGACTTGAAACTGACGTTAACAGCACGTATCTAAACTGTCATTCCACTAACGCTTTTTTAATGACCTTTGATGGAGAACCTGCACCATGATGCGAATTGTGCTGTTTTTAGCCACTAACTTAGCGGTGTTGCTGGTTGCCAGCTTAACGCTGCGACTGTTTGGGGTGGAAAGTTACCTAAGCAGTCAGGGCATCAACTTTACCAGCTTGCTAATCTTCTGCTTTATCTTCGGCATGGTCGGCTCGCTGATATCGCTGTTTATTTCCAAGTGGATGGCAAAGCGCTCGACCGGTACCGTGATTATCGAAACACCGTCAAATTCAACTGAGCAGTGGCTGTTGGATACGGTGGCCGAACTTTCCCGCGAAGCGGGCATTAAGACGCCGGAAGTAGGTATTTTTCCTGCTCAGCAGTCCAATGCATTTGCCACCGGTTGGAACAAAAACGATGCGTTAGTCGCGGTATCGGCGGGCCTACTCAACCGCATGCGTCCTGAAGAAGTGCGTGCGGTGCTGGCCCATGAAATCGGCCACGTAGCTAATGGCGACATGGTAACGCTGGCGCTGATTCAAGGCGTCGTGAATACCTTTGTTATGTTCTTTGCCCGAGTCGTGGCTCAGTTAGTCGATAACTTCTTAAAAAGCCGTAGCGACGGCGAGGGAGGCCTTGGTTTCATCGGTTATTTTGCCGTGGTTATCGTGGCAGAAATCGTCTTTGGTATTGTCGCTTCTGCAATCGTTGCTTGGTTCTCACGCTATCGTGAATACCGTGCCGATGAGGCAGGCGCACGCTTGGCGGGCACCGGCGCAATGGTGAATGCGCTAGCACGTCTTAAAGCGGAAACTGAAATGCCTGACCAGATGCCCGATACCCTCCGCGCGATGGCTATCACCAAAGGCCAAACCCGTTCTCTGTTAGAGCAGCTATTTGCCAGCCACCCGCCTCTGGACGATCGCATTCGCGCTTTGAAAGAAGCGGCTTACCGTCAGTAACGCATAGTTGCTAGTCGCATAACACACAAGGCCCGCAAATGCGGGCCTTGTGCTTTCTATATCACCTCACTACCAACACACCGTCACTACGCAACTAAACACACTGCACTTGAAACCCAGCCGCTAGCAATGGCGCTTCCAACATCGTTGCATCGCTCTCTAATAAAACGCGAAGCGTGGCAAACTCTCGACGCAGTGGGTAGTTGGATCGACAGTGATCAAAGCCCTTTTTGATTCCCTGGTGAAACACGTGCCGCTGCAGCGCATCGTGGTCACGGCGTACATCGTAAACCGCGCGCGCGCAAAGTCGAAGCGCTTCTTCTGTCGGCAAAGCTTGCTGCAGCGTTAACGCTGACAGCGCAGGTCGTGGGCAAAGTTCGTTAAAACCAATACTACTTGACCGCCCAATATGCTGGGCCAGCGCCTGCTGGATCATCCACGTACCGCGCAACTTGCCGTCAAGGCTATGCCCAGCAATATGCGGCGTCGCCAGCGCTACCAAGTCGCGCAGCCCTGCATCGATCTCCGGCTCATCTTCCCAAACATCCAGAATAGCCGTGATATCGCCTTTACCCGCTAAGCGGCTGCGTAGCGCCAAGCCGTCAATGCAATCACCCCGCCCTGCGTTTAGCAGCACTGTCCCAGGGGCTAGGTCATTAATACGCTCAGCATTAAGCAGTTGATACGTGGCATGAGGGCCTTCTTTCACTAGCGGGGTATGCAGGCAAACTACGTCGCAGTGTTCGATGACGCTATCCAGCGAGACAAACGGATTCGCCTCTTCTAGTGCTGCGTGATCTTTTCCAGCTCGCTCTTTTTCTGCTCGAGGCGGATCACACACCAAGGTTTCCACACCCAGTGCTTGCAGGCGCTGTTGCAAACGGCTGCCAACGTTACCAGCACCCACAATCCCCACCCTACGCGCTAGCAACGGCCCCCCTTCTCGCTCACTAATCAACAGTAGGCTACTAAGCACATAATCCACCACGGCGTCGGCATTGCAGCCAGGGGCACTAGCAAAGCCAATGCCGCGCTCACTTAATAGCGCGCGATCAATATGGTCGGTGCCAATGGTGCAGGTACCTACAAAACGCACTGAGCTTTGTGCCAGCAGTGTTTGGTTTACCTGAGTAATCGAACGCACTATCAGCGCGTCGGCATCGGCCACATCGGCGGGACGAATCTCACGCCCTGGCAAGCGCTGCAGCGTGCCAACGCGCCCAAAGCAGGCGTCAGCGGCGGGGATATTCGCGTCGATAACAAGTTTCATAGGCGTTTTCGTATCCGGGCTTTACAATACGCCCGCAACGGCTTGCTGTGCAGGCATGATCAAGAAGCAGTTAAGGAGATGGGTGTGATCGTACGCTGGGAAACCGACCATGACTATGTGTTGGTGCATATTCACCAGGATATGTTTGGCGACTGGATTTTCAGCCGCGCCTGGGGGCAAATAGGCACCCAATTTGGCGGACTAAAACACCAGCTGGCAGACACCCTGGAGCAAGCGCAAATGTGGATGGAAGATGAGGCCACCATCCAGACCTCACGAGGGTTTCGTAAGGTACTGGAGGCCGCCGATCATACGCCCGAAGGACAGGAAGCCATGCGGCAGTTATCGCTACTTGATGCGCTATAAGCGCATCAAATGCCAGCTCAGCGACCTCAAGAACTGTCTCAAGGGCTCTATCTCAAGGACTCTATCTCAAGGGCTATCCTAAGAAGCGCCGTCCGTTGCGCTGATGCGCGCCAACTGGCGGAGCATTTTCGGGCGGTGTGGTAAGTGCCGCAAGCGCAGCCTCATCCAGCCAGCCGCGCGCTTGCAGCCAAGCGCTTAGCCGCTCAAGATCAAAACCTCGGTCCAGCTCTTCTCCGCTCCCATCCATCAGAACCGGAATGCGTACGCCATAACGCTCCAATAGCGTATCGTCGTCGCTGATTTCAATGTGATGCAGCGATACCTCTTGGTTCGCCAACGTTACCACTAGCGCTTCTAACTGAGCGCATAAGTGGCAGCCTAACGTTGTATAAATCGATAGCTGAATCATAGCCGATCTCTTTTATGCCTTACGCTTTATGGCGTAGCAAAAACACATGATGCAAATTGGTCCGGCGCTGAAAATCCGGGTCAAAGGTACGCGACGTAATATCTTCCACTGCGTAGCGCTCACTGATCGCCTCGTCCAGCTTGAAGCGCCGCTGGTTGTTCGAGAATACCAGCGTGCCGCCGGGCGCAAGACGCGCCATAGCAAGCTCTATTAGCCGCGGGTGGTCACGCTGCACATCAAGGGTATCGCGCATTTTCTTGGAGTTAGAAAACGTTGGCGGATCCATAAAGATCAGGTCAAACTCGGCGTTAGCGGTTTCAAGCCAGCGGAAACAGTCATCCCGCACCACTCGGTGTAACCTTGGATCCAGCTTGTTCAGCGCAAAGTTGTCTCTCGCCCACTCAAGGTAGGTATTGGACATATCAACGCTAACACTGTCGCTTGCACCGCCCAAGGCTGCCTGCACGGTTGCCGTGGCGGTGTAGCAAAACAGGTTTAAGAAGCGCTTGCCGCTGGCCATCTCCTTAAGCAGGCGGCGCACTGGCCGATGATCCAAAAACAAGCCGGTATCCAAGTAGTCACGCAGGTTCACCCACAACCGAGCGTCACCTTCCTGCACTTCAAAGCGTTCGCCGCTGGCATCACGCTTTTGGTACTGGGCACTGCCAGTTTGCCGCTCACGGCGCTTTATATAAATCTTACTTGGATCAACGTCGAGGGCATCTGGCAGCACTTCCAGTGCATCAAACAGGCGCTTTTGAGCCTGAGCTGGGTTAATTGAGCTAGGCGCCGCATACTCTTGAACATGCACTCGGTCACCGTAACGGTCGACGGCCAGCGCGTATTCCGGCATATCGGCATCGTAAACACGGTAGCAAGCTTCACCGCTCTTCTTTAGCCACTTTTTCAGACGTTTTTGATTCTTCGTCAACCGGTTGGCAAACATCTGGGCATTTTCCGACACTACAGGCTTGGTACTGGCGCTGACATGCTGAGCCACTTCACCATCTTCTGAGGCAGATGAATCGCTATCATTATCTGGCTGGCTAGCCGTGTGATTGGCAATTTCCATCAGCAGCAACTTGGCATCCAACGCGCCATTTTTCAGCGCATACTGCTTGTGAGCACGCAGCCCCAGCCGGTGGCCAAGGTCGGGGTTGCCGGTAAACAGCGCCAGCGTCCAGCCAGGAAACAGCGCTTTCGCTTTTTCACCCAGCTGAGCGTATAAGCGCACCAGCTCGGGTAATTCGCCTAAGCGCTCGCCATAGGGTGGGTTAGTAATCAACAACCCACGCTCGGCAGTAATTGTTTCTGGCCTGGTTAGCTGACTAAGGCTTTGCCCGTGCAAGGTAATTAGCGCAGGAATGCCCGCACGCATGGCGTTGGATTTTGCTGCTGTCAATGCCGCAGGGCTTTGATCAAAGCCCACCAGCGCCGTTTTACAGCGTTTACGGCCTATCGATGCCCGCGCCTCGGCTTCGCGCTTTAACTCTTTCCACAGCGGCTCATTGTGCCCTGCCCAGCCTTGAAAACCGAAACGCTCCCGGTTGAGGTTAGGCGCTTGGTCGGCGGCCATTAGCGCCGCTTCAATCAACAACGTGCCTGCACCGCATAACGGATCTAGCAGTGGCTCACCGGCTTTTGCTCGTTCGGGCCAGCCTGCACGCACCAGCAGCGCAGCGGCTAAGTTCTCTTTCAGCGGCGCATGACCAACATCACGGCGTTAGCCACGGCGATGCAAACTTTCACCAGATAGATCAATACCCAGGCTTAAGTTAGCGCGATGTAGATGGGCATAGATGCGCAGATCAGGCGTTTTCGTATCAACATTGGGACGCTCTTGACCTGCCAGCTGCAGTGAGTCTACAACGCCATCTTTCACCGTTTGGGCACCAAACCGGGTGTGGCGGATGTGATCGCTACGGCCATGAAAATCTACTGCGAGGGTTTTGCCAGACGTTAAATGCTGCGTCCAGGGAAGTCGGGCAACCACGTCACGCACCTGCTCGGCGGTATCGATCATCGATTCCCGAGCCAGCAGCAAAATAATACGGTTAGCCAACCGCGACCACAGGCATATGCGATAGGCGGTTTCTAGCTTGGCGGAAAAATAAACGCCCGCCACGGTCGTTTTACCTGGCTCGGCTCCTAGCGCTGAAAGCTCATCAGCTAAAAGGCCTTCAATGCCTTTAGGGCAGGTTGCAAGGAGGTTTAGAGGGGCAGTTTGGCTCGACTCGGTCATGTTTATCGCCGCGCGTAAGAGCGCGATATTCCTATATATGGCAAATGAGTTTACGTCTTATGACAATTTGATGGTCGACAAGTGACCCCATCATGAGCTAACAATAAGAGTGTAGCTACTGAAAAACGCATGCGTTGTTTGTCAGGGTTCTATTAGCAACTTGCTTTCAAGACCCCTAATTTGTCGAGTCTGCCGCTTTGCCCGTTCAGCACGTGAGTGCTAGGCACTAGCGTTGAGTGGCGGCTTGCCAAAGTTAACTATCGAAATAGCACTGATGCAAATATAGCATTTTTGCCCAACGTGCTTTTCTTATCAAAGGCTTTCGTGAAAAGAGGTTAGCCAATGAAACGACAAAAACGTGATCGCTTCCAACGGGCTTATGTTCACGGCTATAAAGCGGGCATTACGGGTCGCTCCCGAGATGACTGCCCCAGTCAAGATGTCAATTTACGCGAATATTGGATGAGTGGTTGGCGTGAAGGTCGCGGTGATCAGTGGGACGGTATGACCGGTGTCTCCGGTATTCATAAAAACCCCATGGTGATGACCTAGTTTTTTTACCTTTTCAAACATTACATTTGGAGTACGGAGCCCGCTGGCAAGCGGGCTTTTTTATTGCTCAATTATTGCTGTTTCAATGCCTCGGCACACGCTTTCACTAACCCAGGGCCCTGGTAAATCAACCCTGAATAGAGCTGCACCAAGTCTGCGCCAGCGGCAATTTTAGCAGCAGCGGCCTCACCGCTATTAATCCCGCCCACGCCGATAATAGGCAGCGTTGGCAGTTGCGCGCGCAACAGGCGAATCACCCTATTCGATGCTTCAAAAACGGGTTTGCCTGAAAGGCCGCCAGCCTCTTCTGACTGAGGATCACTCTTCACGGCCTCGCGAGATACCGTGGTATTGGTCGCAATCACACCATCCAGTGCATTTCGAGCAATACTGTCGGCTACCAAGACAACCTCTTCTTCACTCATATCTGGGGCGATTTTAACCAGTAGCGGCACCTTGCGGCCTAACGCGTTGTCCAGCTCTTGGCTGCGCGATCGGATAGGCCCTAACAACGCATCCAGTTGCTCACCGAACTGCAATGTCCGTAGCCCAGGCGTATTGGGTGAGGAAATATTGACCGCAATATAATCAGCCACGCCGTGCACCGCTTCTAAACAGAGCAGGTAATCATCAAGCGCATTCTCCACAGAGGTGGCTAAGTTCTTACCAATATTGATACCCACCACCCCGTTGTAGTGGCGCTTTTTCACCTGAGCAACAAGGTGCTCAACCCCTTTGTTATTAAAACCAAAGCGGTTAATAATCGCCTCGTGACCTGCAAGGCGAAATAGGCGCGGCTTCGGATTGCCTGGCTGCGCTTTGGGCGTCACGGTGCCTACTTCTACAAACCCAAAGCCCAGCGCGCCCAGCGCATCCAAGTGATCGGCATTTTTATCCAGCCCTGCGGCAAGCCCTACCCGATTACTAAAACGCAGCCCCATCAGCTCAACAGGGTCACTCACAGGCTCACCATATACCCGCTGCACACCGCCAACCCGGTGCAGTGTATCTAACGCACCCAGCGCCAACCCATGAGATGTTTCTGGGTCGAGTCTAAACAGCAGCGAACGGGCGAAGTTATACATCAGCGAGGCTCTCCAGAGCAGTGGGCATAAAGCAGACGAGCGGACACGCTACATGTGGGCAAATAGACGACATAGCGCGCGGCGCGCAGAGTATAGCGTAAATCAAGTTATCTTCGCAGCGCTGAGCGGCGAGAAAGGCGATGCAGTGAAAAAGCGGCCACAAAAAACCGCGCCCCGATTCAGGGCGCGGTAGGTGGTGTTACTCATCGGGCAAGATAATCGCTAGCTTATGGCTTACGCTTCACTATCACTTTCAGCAAGATCGACCAGTTCACGCACGGCAACAGCAAATAATGCAAAGCCGCCTTCACTGCCACCGCGAACTTCATCAATCAAATGGCACCAGCGACGGTGTAGCTCGGCGTGCTGCTCAAGCCACTGGGCGACACGCTCTTGAGTGTCACGGCTAACCGCTTCCAGCTTAAGCACGCTGGTCGTTAGCGCCAGCTGCTGGCGATCAATGTCGTCACGGAAGGTTTCTCGCGCTTGTGCTTGCCACGCATCGCGCACTTCCAGCTGGGTCACCTGCTGGATCATCCAGGGGAGCTCTAGGCGGCTGCCAATTTCGTAGAACACCTCGGCCACACGCTGAGGCTTCTCATTGGTGATCCGCGCAGCTTGAATAATACCTAAGCCAGCGTAGAGACTTGGTGCGGCAGCCACTGTGGTCGCTAGCGCTTCAGGTACACCAGCATCTAGCAGCTCGTCACAACGCTTACGCCATGCGGCCTGCTCTTCTCCACTGAGCAGCTCACCGATACTTTCTTGCAGTTGAGCCAGACGTGGGCCGAAGTAATCGATGGCATCTTGAGTAGACAGCCCCAAATGCTGACGCAGGAACCAACGCGTGGCGCGGCGAATCATGCGCATCAAGTCGAGCATCATCGAGTACTGCACACGGTTCGGCACTTGGTTATCCAGCGCCTCGATCTGCTCCCACAGGGATGTGAGATTAAACGCATCACGAGCGACTACATAAGCGCGGGCAATATCGGCTCGACCTGCGCCAGTAGAGTCCATTAGGCGACGAACGAATACAATGCCCATGTGATCAACCAAATCGTTAGCTACCTGGGTAGCAACAATTTCACGCTTCAGGCGGTGGTCATACATTTCTGTTTGGTAACGTTCAGTCAACACCTCAGGGAACAAGCGTTCCAGGTGGCGATGAATGTAGAGGTCATCCGGCACATCAGAGTTGATCAAATCGCCTTTCAGGGTGCTCTTAGCGTAAGAAATCAGTACCGACAGTTCAGGTAATCGCATGCCTTGGTCGTGACTGGCACGCTCTTTAAGTACGTCATCAGCAGGCAAGAACTCTAGTTCACGATCAATTTGACCGGCTAACTCAAGCTCACTGATAAAGCGGCGGTATGGCCCCATGCCCTGGTGAGACAGTATTTCTGACAGGTCTAGCGCCTGGGTTTGGCGATAGTTATCAAGGATAACCAAGTTAGCAACTTCGTCGGTCATATCTGACAACAGCTGGTTACGCTGCTTGTCGGTCATGTCACCACGCTTAACCACTTCATCGATCAATATTTTGATATTGACCTCATGGTCGGAGCAGTTAACACCACCGGCGTTATCGATAAAGTCAGTATAAACGCGTACACCTTTAGCGGCCGCTTCCATTCGTCCACGCTGGGTCAAGCCCAAGTTACCGCCCTCACCGACTACACGGCAGTTCAACTCAGCGCCGTTAATACGCAGTGCGTCGTTAGCTTTGTCGCCCACGTCAGCATCGGTTTCATCGGAACTCTTCACATAGGTACCGATACCACCGTTCCACAACAGATCGATCTTGGCCTTCAGCATGGCGCGGATCAGGTCGTTGGGGGAAAGGCGCGTTTCTTCGATACCAAACACCTGCTGCATTTCCGGGGTAATCGGAATCGATTTAGCGCTGCGGCTAAAGACACCGCCACCCTGGGAAATCAGTTCAGCGCTGTAGTCTTCCCAGCTTGAACGGGGAAGGTTGAACATGCGCTTGCGCTCGGCGAAGGCAGCTTCTGCATCCGGATTCGGGTCGACAAAAATATGCAGGTGGTTAAACGCACCCACTAGCTGAATTTTATCCGACAGCAGCATGCCATTGCCGAAGACGTCGCCAGCCATATCGCCAATGCCCACTACCGTGAACAAATCTTGCTGGGTGTTTACGTCGAGGTTTTTGAAATGACGCTTGACGGATTCCCAGGCACCACGCGCGGTAATCGCCATTTTTTTATGGTCATAACCGTTAGCACCGCCGGAGGCAAAAGCATCGCCTAGCCAGTGGCCATACTCTATGGATATTTCGTTAGCAATATCCGAGAAGGTTGCAGTCCCTTTATCGGCAGCCACCACGAGGTAGCTATCGTCGCCATCATGGCGCACCACGTTTTGCGGCGGCACGACCTCACCACCCACCAGATTGTCAGTGACATCCAACAGCGCACGGATAAAGATTTTGTAGCAAGCGATACCTTCTTTCTGCTGGATTTCACGACCAGCGTTTTCTGGCATGCGTTTGCATACGAAACCGCCTTTAGCACCCACAGGCACGATAACCGCGTTTTTCACCTGCTGGGCTTTTACTAGACCCAACACTTCTGTGCGGTAGTCTTCATGGCGGTCTGACCAACGTAAGCCACCACGAGCGACTTTACCGCCACGCAGGTGAACACCCTCTACGCGAGGCGAACAAACAAAAATCTCAAACGCCGGGCGGGGTTTGGGCATGCCCGTGACTTTCGACGGCTCCAGTTTATAGGAGATGTAATCTTTAAAGCGGCCATCAGCAGCTTTCTGGTAGTAGTTAGTGCGCAGAGTCGCTTGAATAAGCTCCATAAAACGGCGCAGCAACTGGTCATCATTAAGGCTGGCGACACCTTCAAGGTGCTCGTTTAAGCGAACTATACAGTCATCTAAGCTGCTTGGCTGATGCTTGGGATCGAAGCGTAATCGGAAAAGCTCAACGAGTGTCTGGGTGATTGCCGGGTAATTAGCCAGGGTAGCTGCGATGTAGTCCTGCGACATACCAAAGCGTATCTGCTTAAGGTAACGGGCGTAACCACGCAGCATGGCCACTTCGCGCCAATCAAGGCCAGCACCAATAATCAGACGGTTAAAGGCATCGTTATCCGCCTCACCTGCCCATATACGCTTAAACGCTTCGCTGAAGGTGTCACGCATTTCGCTGAGGTTGACGCCTTCACGGCTATGCTCCAGCTCGAAGTCATGAATCCAGTAGCGCTGTTGCGGGGCATTGATGTCGTAGGGGCGCTCACCGATAACGCGCAGCCCCAGGTTTTCCATCATCGGTAGCACATCAGACAGTGGGATCTGCGTTTCACGATGGAAAAGCTTCAAATTCATACCGCCCGCTTGCTCTTCTAGGGGGCGGTAAAGTGACAGCGAGAGATCCTCACCGCTATCCAGGGTCAATAGATGCTGAACATCAAACACCGCGGTGCGGGCATTGAAATCTTCTCGATAACTGGCCGAGAACGCATCATGGAAGTGATCCATTTGGTGGTTAGCGCGCTCTTCACCAAAGCCCTCGATCATTGCTTCTTGAAGCTCATCACGCCAGCTGCGTGCCAAACGTGCCACTTTGCTTTCCAAACGCTTAAGGTCGTATTGGCTTGGCCCTTCACCGTTAAAGCGCAGAATAAGCTGAATACGGGCCAATACCGACTCTGACAAATAGGTATTAAAGTCGCCAAAGTGGGCGTCTAGCTCGTCACATAGCATCGTTTGTATACGCTGACGCAGGTCAGTAGAGAACACGTCTCTTGGTACAAATACTAAGCAGGAGTAGAACTTACCGCTAACGTCCGCGCGAATAAACAAGCGCACTTGGCGGCGTTCGCGGATATTGAGAATACCGAGTGCAGTGCTGGCCAGGGATTCCGTACTGATCTGAAACAGGTCATCACGAGGATACACTTCCAACACTTGCAACAGCTGTTTGCCGTTATGACCCTGGGGATTAAATCCAGCAATATCCATTACAGCTTTCAACTTGCGACGCAGCAACGGAATATTGCGTGGCGATTCGTTATAAACCGTGGCAGTGAACAGGCCAAAGAAGCGCCGTTCGCCAATCACATTGCCGTCGTCATCATAACGGTCAACGGTAATGTAGTCTGGATATGTAGGCCGATGCACCCGGGAGTGATGAGCGCTTTTAGCAAACGACAGTAGCTGAGGTACCAGCACGTAGTCGTCATTCTCATCAATACCTTCTTCAGTGCGAATACGCTCGCGGTAACGAGGCTGATCAAGGCGGAAAACCCCCAGAACACTATTGGGGTCACGTTGTAGCTCTTTACCTTCCAGCAGGTACTCGTCGTAACCCAGGAAAGTAAAGTTATCTTTGAGCAGCCACTCTAAAAACGCGATGGCTTCTTCATGATCGTCAGGATCAATTTGCGGCGGGCAGTTTTTCTCTAGCTCATGAATAGCCGACGTGATTTGACCGCACATCTCATCAAAGTCGCTGACCGCTGTTCTGACATCACGCAGCACTTCATGCAGCTTATTCTCAATTTTGGTCAGCGACTCAGGATCCGAATGGCGATCCACTTCAATGACCATCAACGATTCACGCGCTTCAGGCGCGTTTTCATCTCTTGGCGAAACGAGCTCTTTGAGCTGGTGCTGACCGTCACGAGCTACGGCAAATACAGCGTTCTGAATAGCGTGTACCGTTAGTCCGCGACGATTAAGTTCAATTCGTACCGAATCAACCAAAAATGGCATGTCTTCGTGCAAAACGGCAACGAAGGTATGAGTTGACTGCCAGCCGTGCTCTTCAAAGTCGGGGTTGAAGATGCGCACCTTGGGGCTTTTAGGATCGTGATGCTGTAAAAACTGCCAAATCGACAGCGTGGCCCCATACAAGTCGTCTAGGCGTCGGTCGACCAAGTCTTCCACGGGTACAGTGGCGTAGAAGTGGCGAGCAAAGGCTTCAACATCTGCCGCTCGCTCCGGCTCCAGTCGCGCATCCAATCGCTCTTGTAGCTGCTTCAAAAGATCCCGCCGACTCTCTTCAATCGCAACGTAATGCATCCATCACCTCGACTGCCTGGGGCCACTTTAGGCCAAAAAACGAAGGACAATAGGCCTTTAGGCCTTACTGTCTACTAGCTTACGCTACCGATGCTCGTCTCCCTAGCCATCTGACAGGTTATTCATGGTGTATGCCGCTTATGCATCATAAGCACTATTGACAAGACCTCTATAGCCCAGAGTTCTTTCGTGTGAGTAAGACACCGCATTCACAATGCTTGGTAAATGGGAACTGATCAAAAAGCGCGAACCGCTCAATATGATGCGTTTGAGTCAGTATGGTTAAGTTTTCAGCAAGCGTTGCCGGGTTGCATGAAATATAGACGATTTGAGCGTATTCGCTGATTTGATGACAGCTTTGAACGTCCAGACCTGATCTTGGCGGGTCTACCAACACGGTGGAAAACTCGTATGTGTCTAAGCCCATCTCCGTCACTCGACGACCTGTTTTCTCGCCTTTTAACGCCAGTGCGAACTCTTCAGCGGACATTCTTGCCACCTGAGCATTGGTCACGCCGTTAGCGTCCAGGTTGACGTTAGCGCTAGCAACCGAGGTACGGGAAATCTCAGTCGCCAATACACGGCGAAAGTTATCCGCTAGCGCAATGGTAAAATTGCCGTTACCACAATAAAGCTCCACCAAGTCTTCATGTTGATGATCGGCGTTGGCCTCTCTAGCCCAGCTAAGCATGGTCTGGCAGATATGCGCATTTGGCTGAGTAAAGCTGTTTTCGACCTGCTGATAAACCAACTCACGGCCATCAACGGTTAAGCGCTCCCACACATGATCCCGGGTTAGCACCAAACGCTGCTTGCGAGAGCGGCCAATAATCATGATGCCAAGCGTCTCTTCCAGTGCGCGGGCCTCGGCTTCCCAGGCCTCGCCTAGCGGACGATGGTAAATCAGCGTTACCAAGGCTTCGCCGGATAAGGTGGTTAAAAACTCCACTTGAAACAAGCGGCGGCGAAGCTCATCGCTAGCAAGAAACGCTTCCCGCAGACGCGGCATAAGCGCATTGATATGCTCACTGGCGACGGGAAACTGGTCCAAACGCACAATGCGCTTGTTTTTGGGATTGTCCGAATCGACCTCAAACATAGCGTAGAAGAGGTCATCGTCTTCATGCCAGATGCGAAACTCGCAGCGCTGCCGGTAATAGCTTGGCGGCGAGGGGTAGACTTCAAGCGTGGGCGTGGTGAACGCCGCAAAGGTCTTCTCCACGTAGGCTTGCTTTTCAGCGAGCTGTTCGGCATAGCGTTCTGGTTCTACAGTGGGGATCGCCAAGGTGGCTCCTCTTTGAAATAGATAACATCAATAGAAACAAACAACCTAACAGGGTGACTACACCACGTTAGGAATCGTTAATCGTTGTGGTGCTTGAAAGCCAAAGTGTGCCACCCCTTTAGTAAGTTGCGCCGCTGCAGCTGTCGTAAAGCAACGTCCATCTTGGGAGCTATTGACTAAGGTAGGTGCCACCTGCCCTACTCGGCGGGCAATTGCATCGCCAGAATCCACCCACACCAGAGGCACCGGCGACAGCCGGATTAACTCAGGTTTCAGCAGTGGAAAATGGGTACAACCCAGCACAACCGTATCGAGTGCTGGGTTAGCCTGGGTAGCCTGCCATAAAGGCGTCAGCGCTAGGTTTAATCGCTGTTCATCAATCGGTGTGCCTGATAACCAAGCTTCCGCTTCCGTGACCAGTGCATCCGCCGCCACCTTAGTGACGGTACAGTCACTCGCGAAGCTATTAATTAACGCCTGAGTATACGGCCTATTGACGGTCGCCGTCGTGGCGAGCAAACCAATATGCCGTGTCTGACTACTCAACGCAGCGGGCTTGATAGCAGGCACAGTTCCAACAACCGGGATATCAAGCGTTGCACGCAATCCTTCTAGTGCAAGGGTGCTGGCGGTATTACAGGCAACAACTAAGACACTCGCCTGACAGGCATCTACTGCCGCTTTGCATACCGCAACGATGCGCCTAGAGAGCGTTACATCATCGCGCAGACCATAAGGTAACCACGCATTATCACAGGCGTAGCACATTGCCAGATGCGGATAGTGCTGGCGAAGCGCATGGGCAACAGAAAGACCGCCCACGCCTGAATCAAACAGTAGTACAGGCCCTGACATCACTGTTGACCCATCCAATACGCTTTGTACACGCCAAACCTCTCAAGACGCCAATAAAAAACGGGACGCTAGTTTAACACGCCCCGTTACACCTTGAGTGATCCGCTTATACGCTACAGCGATGGCACTTCGGCACCGCGCAATTCAGCGTAAAGTTCGGGATATGCTTGCTGTAGGCGCTCTAGTTCTTTTTCAGCCCCTTCTGGCAGCGCTTGACGAAGTTCTTCCATATCCTCTTCACTGAAATGTTTATCTATCAGCGGAAACAGGCCCTCTCTCTCATGACGAAGGTAGGCACGGTGTGCATCAAGGTACGCTTTCAATGCCTCTGCAAAGCGATCCATGGGCAGCACGTTATCCATTAAAATCATGTCGATATCATTGGATAAGCGGGACAGACGCGGCTTCAATTTACGATAGTCGCTGGCCATTTGCTCCATCAATGGAAGGTGCTCAGGAGCCTGCTCCTGCAGACGTTCCACGCAAATTTTTTCCAGCGGAGAAGCAAAACCATCCATATAAGACAAAATGTAGTCCACCACCTCGCGCATCAACTGGAAGTCGGGCCGTTCACCACTCACGAGTGTTTTTTGTTTTAGCTGCAACACATGGAGCATTCGCGCCATGTTGGCATGATCTAGACGCAGTTGGTTTAACATCTTGCCGTCTCCTTTGTAAGTGCCTTACCTTTCGCCCATTGCCTATTAGCGCTTACGCGCATGGCATGAGCTGGGTTTAACTACACTGGTGTTAATCGTTACCATGCGCCTTTGACATTACCTAGGCAAGCAGACGCTTATCAGTCGGTTATGCCCAAAGGTAGCCCGACGTTACATTATTTACCACAGACACGTGTTAATCGTTGATTGTTCAATGGCAAGATTTACGATGGAAATTTATAGGGAACGTTTATATGGATCTTTTTGACCGCGCGTCCGTTACCACGAGCGAAGACGTGCCCCTTGCCTACCGTATGCGCCCACTAACCCTTAACGATTATGTCGGTCAGCAAGCATTAGTCGGGCCTGACAAACCTCTGCGCCGAATGGCGGAATCCGGTGTCGTGCGTTCAATGATTTTATGGGGACCGCCGGGCGTTGGCAAAACCACGCTAGCAGAGTTATTGGCACGCGCATCGGGCGCTCATCTTGAGCATTTAAGCGCTGTCATGGCCGGTGTAAAAGAAATTCGCTTGGCAGTAGAGCGAGCCCAGCAACGCACATCGCCTACTCTCCTATTCTTAGATGAAATCCACCGCCTGAACAAGAGTCAACAGGATGCGCTGCTACCCCATGTAGAATCGGGTCTGCTAACGCTGATCGGCGCAACGACAGAAAACCCCTCTTTTGAGGTTAACTCGGCGCTACTTTCCCGTGCTCGGGTTTATGTACTAAAACCGCTGAGCCATGAAGAACTTATCCAGGTGTTAACTCAGGCGTTAAACGACGCAGAGCACGGCTTGGGAAAGCGCTGCATTGAGATGGAAGAGGGCGTGTTAGAGGCACTTGCCCATGCCAGCGCAGGCGACGCACGTCGCGCGCTAGGACTGCTAGAAACGGCCTGCGACTTTACTGAGCGACACAGTGATAGAGAAGTGCTGCACAAAGCGGTGTTAGCCGATGTCGTTGGGCATCAATCAAGCGCCTTTGATAAACAGGGTGACGCTTACTACGATTTATTGTCGGCACTTCATAAATCGATTCGCTCATCCCGTCCTGACTCAGCCCTGCTTTATATGGCACGCTTCTTACAGGGCGGTGGCGACCCACTGGACATCGTGCGGCGCTTAACGGCGATCGCCTCAGAAGATGTCGGTAATGCTGACCCTCGGGCACTCCCCTTAGTCATTGCTGCCTGGGATGCCTATTTACGCTTAGGCAATTATGAAGGCCAGCGAGCGATTGCCCATGCCGCCATTCATTTGGCAGTTGCCCCCAAAAGTAATCGTATTGACCGTGCATGGAAGGCCGCACAACAGTATGTGCAGCAGCAACCACAGCTGGAAGTCCCCAGCTACCTCCGCAACGCCCCTACCAAATTGATGGAGCAATTGGGACATGGCCAAGGTTATCGCTACGCGCACAACGAAGCCCACGGCTACCCTGCTGGCAGCGCTCATGACTGCTGGCCAGACGATTTACCCAAAGCACGCTTTTATGAACCAAGCGACTTTGGTCAGGAAAAACGCTTTGGAGAGATAATGGCGTGGCGGGAACAGCGTGACCAAGAAGCAGATCAGGCACCCTAAGGTGCCTGATCTAATCATCGTGCGGAGTACATTATGGCGAGCAGTTAACAGCTCTGCTTGCAACGCTTCTTACAGTTCTTCGCGGATGACATCAGTGCCATCAGGAATATCAAAGTCGTACATGCTACGGTCAATATTGCCGTTACGGGTAATGTCGCTGAACGTAATCGCTGTGCGCTGACCAGTACTGTCCATCATCCACAGCTCGGTTAAGGTCTGATCGTCAAATACCATACTCAGCTCTTCGAATAACGTATCCGCTGAAATAGGGATCAACGTAAACACGTCATCACCGTCCTGCTGCTCATAAAATACGTCATAGCTGGCAGTTAAATCGTTTGCACTGCCCGACAGCAACAGCGCGGGGGTATGCGTGACCCGGTCATCCATCGCTTGGATGGTGACTTGCTCAAGATCAGGGTCGTAAAGATAAACATCATCGCCATCTGAGACGACGATTTGCGTATAAGGCGCATCGACTTCCCAACGTAGCATGCCAGGACGCGAGAGCCACATTTCCCCACGTGCGCTTTGTAATCGCTCGCCACCACCGTCCAAAATTTGCTGTTCAAACGTCGCTTGATAGTTCTCAAGCGGGTCAAGCCGCTCAGTAAGACGCTCCGCGGCGTCACTTGCCCACGCAATAGGCGCTGCAAAGGCTAACCCTAGCGCGCTGGCTGCTAACGCCAACGATGATGAGCGTCGAATATGTGTATCGCGCATTATTTTCTCCCTAGGCAGTCATTGCCGGATAGCGGACGAGGCAAGGAGCGTTAAGACGATCCATGTAGCCTCTCAGACGCAAAACGCGCCGCAGGGTTTCACCTACGGCGCGACTTTCACGCTTATTGCATTATTGAACCAAGCGCCAGGCACTCATTATATAGAATAAGTTAGTGGCCTATCGGAGGCGGTGCCAGCACTTCACGGGCGCCGTTAGAGCCCATAGACGTCACAACACCGGCACCTTCCATCGCTTCCACCAAGCGCGCCGCACGGTTATAGCCGATCTTGAAACGACGCTGAACGGCAGATATGGAGGCTTTGCGTGTTTCAGTAACAAACTGAACCGCCTCATCGTAAAGCGCATCCTGTTCTGCATCATCACCATCTACACCTTCAGCCTCAAGGCCAGCCAGCGCATCGGCAGTCACACCGCCTGACAAGATCTCTTCAATGTATTCAGGCGCGCCACGTCGTTTCCAATCATCCACTACCCGATGCACTTCGTCATCATCCACAAAGGCACCATGAATCCGGTTAGGCGGCCCTGAGCCGGCTGGCAGATAAAGCATATCGCCATGGCCCAACAAGCTCTCTGCGCCGCCCTGGTCCAGAATGGTGCGCGAATCAATCCGCGACGATACCTGGAAGGCCATCCGCGACGGAATATTCGCTTTAATCAGCCCCGTCACCACATCAACGGAGGGGCGCTGAGTAGCCAGAATCAGGTGGATACCTGCTGCACGCGCCTTTTGAGCCAAGCGGGCGATCAGTTCTTCAACTTTTTTCCCGACGATCATAAACATATCGGCGAATTCGTCGATCACCACGACGATATAGGGCAGCTTTTCAAGGATCGGCGGCGTTTGATGCATTTCCCAAGGCTGCGGCTCCCAAAGCGGATCGGCAACTTGTGCTCCTGCACTTTCAGCCTCATCTAAACGCCCATTAAAGCCTGCAATGTTACGCACCCCCATCGCCGCCATTAACTTGTAGCGGCGCTCCATCTCCGCAACACACCAGCGCAGGCTGTTAGCAGCTTCCTTCATATCAGTGACCACTGGTGCCAAAAGGTGTGGTATGCCGTCATAAACCGACAGCTCCAGCATTTTTGGGTCAACCATGATCAGCTTAAGCTCATCCGGTGTCGCCTTCAGTAGCATGGAAATCAGCATGGCGTTAACGCCCACTGACTTACCAGACCCCGTCGTACCTGCGACCAGCAGATGGGGCATCTTACCTAGGTTAGCAACAACGGGGCCGCCGCCAATGTCTTGCCCCAATGCCATAGTCAGCGGCGAGCTTTCCTGTTGATAACGGTCAGAGTCAATGACCTCGCGCAGCCGAATCATTGCTCGATGGGGGTTAGGTATCTCAATGCCAACCGTTGGACGTCCAGGAATCACCTCAACCACACGCACACTCTTGACCATTAACGAGCGCGCCAGATCTTTGGCAAGGTTACTGATTTTAGAAACTTTCACCCCAGCCGCCGGTTTAATCTCAAACCGGGTAATAACCGGACCAGGCCATGTATCGACCACTTCCGCCTTAACGCCATACTCACGCAGCCGGACTTCCAAGAGCTCTGCCATATCAGCAAGCTGCTCGTCCGTGTAATTAGGCTCATGCGGTTCAGGAGGCGTCAGCAACTGAAGGCTTGGCACATCCCCTTCTGGCTCATCGAATGTTTCGAACGCCGGACGCTGGCTCTGCAGGTGCTCGACGGTCCACAGAGTAGGACCACTGTCTGGATCTTTCTCCTCGGAAGACGCCACGTCGGAAGACATTTCACTTGAAGTCATCGATCTAGAAGGCTCAGCCTGAGAAACGTCAGCCCTGGGTGCTTCAGTCCTGGGTACTTCAGCACCATATAACGTTGGCTCTTGGCGCGCTGCTGTAACGGTTGGCCGCGCTGTTGGAAAATCATCTTCCTCATCGTCCCATACTGGCTCCGGCACGACCTCGGGTACGCGTTCGGAACGGGGCTCAGGGGACGGCGCATGCACAGGGCGAGAGTAACCCTCATCTCGCGGCGTGATAGCAGGTGCCTCTTCGGGTTCAGGCATGCTTCTGGAAGCAGACGTCACCGCGCGTTCAACGTCGCCTTCCCACTTAATCGCATCATCCTGTTTTATTTCATGCTCTGTTGCATCACGTGATACGCCTGGCGATGAATAAAATGACTGCGCTGCTGCTGACTGGAAACCAGGAACAGAACGTGAAGATGACTTTTCAGGCTCAGACTCATCAAGCTCGGGCTCATCAAGAACTGGTTCATCGAAAGCAGGCTTTGCAACATTAGATTGATTGACATCAGGTTCATTGAGCTCAGATTTATCAAACCCAGGTTTATCAAATTCTGGCTCGGTTTCTTTAGTAGAGAGCGGTACCGAAGGCGCTGGGTCATTGTCTTCGTCATCAATACGCACCGCAAAGGCATCCTCGCGAGGCGCGCGGGGCGATTCTTCCTCGACGTTTTCTACAACGTCTTCCGCAACGTTTTCCACAACAGGCTCTATTTTAGGCTCTGTTTTAACTTCACGCCGCTCTTCAGCCACAGCGGCAGGCGTTGAAGGTTGGTCGTTAGGTTCAATATCCTTTTGGGCGTCCATCTCAGGAGCAGGCTGTTCAGGCGCCGCTGACGATGCACGCTTAGGCATATCTTCTGCTGGCAACGCACCGGAAAATGCAGCAGCTGCCCATGGAATGGAGGTATCCGTCGTGGTTGAAAAGCTCGGCTCACGACGAGCACGACTGTTTTCTCGGGCGGAATCCTGCTGCCGACTATCTTCTCTTGGACTTGGGCGTTGCAAGTCACTCTCTTGCTTAGCTGCTTTGAATTCAGTAAGAGGTTTCTCTTTTACTTTCTGAGACGCAGCTTTCGCTGCGGCACGCTGGGAACGCTTCTCACGCCCTTTAGCACGGCGAGCGCTGAACCAGCCCCCTACTTTGCACAGACGACGTCCAAGCTCATCAGCCACCTGTAACCACGACATGCCGCTAAACAGCGGAAAACCAATCAATATTAGCGCGGCAGAAATAAGCCCAACGCCACCACTACTAACCAGTGGCTTTAGGGTGCTTACTAACCCTTCGCCCAATATACCGCCAGAAGCGTAAGGCAAAATGCTGTCAGGATGATAAAAATGGAGCGCCCCCAGCATCGTCGTGCCGAAGATAAGCAGCACTAAGCCGCCGGTATGGACAGCAATCGCTACCGGATCGATCTCAAACCGTACTTGGCGAGATCTCATTAGCCACCAAGCAGCATAACCAAACATACCCGGCCACCATAAGGCGCTTGCCCCCAGCAGCGAATAAAGCACGTCCGCAAGCCAAGCACCGACAGGCCCCATCCAGTTTTGGACATCCGTTTCCGGCCCTTGATAAGACCAACCTGGGTCGGCAGGGTCATAACTAAACAGTGCCAATAACAAAAATACGCACAGCGCAAGCAGCACCACGACCACGCCTTCACGCGCTGAGCCCTGCAAGCGCAGACCAAACCGACGAGCTTTATCCTTTGCGGCTTTAACTCGCCCAGTAGAGGCCGTTGATGATGGTTGACGCGAGTTACGTTGCGTTCGCTTGTCTACCGCCTTATTTACTTTCAAGCGATTCTCCCTTTACACCTCAATGGTGTCTTTAATCCACTTGCGAGTTTGCATCATACCGAGCATCCTTTCGCCGTCACAGCGCTTCTATCGAAGTGTTCAGTAACAGGAGCAAACAATGCTACCTTGGCTTTCATCGCCACAGCCTATTTTCCCGTCTACCGACCTTGCCCTAGACTCACCTAATGGCCTTCTTGCCGCGGGCGGAGAACTCTCTCCACACTGGTTAATTCACGCCTACCGGAAAGGTATTTTTCCATGGTACAGCGATGATGAACCTATTTTGTGGTGGAGCCCCAATCCACGTATGGTATTGCAACCAGAACAGTTTAAACGACGTCGTAGCCTTGTTAAGCGATTACGTCATGGTGGCTTTATCGTCACCCTGGATCAACAGTTTGAAAACATTGTTAAAGCATGCGCTGCACCACGCCTTGGAGAACCCGGCACCTGGATCAATCAAGATATGCGTGACGCTTATCAACGACTACACGAGCTAGGCATCGCGCATAGCATTGAAGTACACCTTGAAGGCCAACTGGTTGGCGGACTTTATGGATTAGCAATGGGGCCTGTCTTCTTTGGTGAATCGATGTTTTCGAGAGTTCCCGATGCTTCCAAAGTAGCCCTTGCCCACTTAGCCCATGCTATGCAGCACCATGAGGGTAAACTTATCGATTGCCAGATGCATACACCTCACTTGGCAAGCCTTGGTGCGACAACAGTCGCTCGTAAGACGTTCATCAACTATCTTGAAAAGTGGTTGCCTAACAAGGCATTTAACTTAACGAATATGATTAATGAAGCGCCTACTGTACCTGGATCACCGTGGTTAGGTGCCATCGCCTCGACCAACCATCCAGAATGGTAAACGTATTTAGATTAACCAAGGAGGCAAGCCGTGAGTAGTAACGCTCCTCGCCGCCCTGTGCGGGATTTGCGCTTCTTCCTAACCGTTCCTCATGCCTGCAGCTACCTTCCTGGCAAAGAGGCAACCACTCTGTTTCTGGATCCTCAGGAATCTCCCGTTCCTGGCGTTTATGACTCACTTTCATTGCTAGGCTTTCGTCGCAGCGGTCGACATCTATCCCGTCCTCACTGCGAGGGCTGCGATGCCTGCCGTTCAGTACGCATTCCTATCAGCGACTTTAGCGCTAATCGTACCCAACGCAAAATCCGGCGTCTCAATGCCGATATTTCTACACGCGTAATGCCTGCACATTATGAGGCAGATCATTATGCGCTCTATGCAGACTATATCCGTATACGCCACGCCGATGGTGACATGTATCCGCCAAGTCGAGAGCAGTATCGTACCTTTTTAACGCTTGAAGAACCCTATGCGCATCTTTTAGAAATGCGTTTGGATGGAAAGCTTGTCGCGGTAGCGGCATTTGATCAACTTGAGCATGGATTGTCGGCCATTTATACGTTTTTCAGTGTCGACAAGGCCCTGGAAAAGCGATCATTGGGAACCTTTGCTATTCTGAAGCTGATTGAACTGTGCGGTGAAAAATCGCTCCCCCATTTATACCTTGGGTATTGGATTGAGGAGTGTCGTAAGATGCGTTATAAACGCGCGTTCACTCCCATAGAGGTGCTCGACGGGCGCCATTGGCGGCCTTTAATTTGCTAAACTTGCCAGCTTTTTTGCCTTGATGGCAGGCTTACGGCACAATATAGCGCTGCTTACTGGGTAACCGTCACCTGACGACGCCCATTGAAGTGACTAATTAGACCAAACCATTACGTTAAATAAGTGAGGATCTGCCTATATGGCACGCGAAGATCATATTGAAATGGAAGGCGTTATTGTTGATACCCTTCCCAACACCATGTTCCGTGTTGAGCTGGAAAACGGCCATGTCGTTACCGCTCATATTTCAGGCAAGATGCGCAAAAACTACATCCGTATCCTGACAGGCGACAAGGTAAAAGTAGAGCTGACGCCCTACGATCTGTCAAAAGGCCGTATTGTTTATCGCTCGCGCTAAGCCTTGGTAACGCCTTCAAGCAAACACTGCCCGCGCATGCACGCATCATGACTGCAAATATAGCGTAAGTACGGCGCCGCTCTCTGGAAACGACAACGCCCCGTCGTATGACAGGGCGCTGTGCTTTAGTGAGGCATGGGTTGAGGACTTAGGCGTGAGATTTAGGTGTCCTTAGCGCCCTTTTCAGGGCGCATCCGCCATCTCTGACTCAGTTGACAAGTGCAGCTCGCCTTCTTCAAGGCTAACGTGCACGATGCCACCCTGATCAGCCAACTCGCCAAATAGAATCATCTCAGCCAACGGCTTCTTCAGTTTTTCCTGGATCAAGCGGGCCATCGGGCGCGCCCCCATATCCGGATCGTAACCTTTCTCCGCCAACCAGTCTCTCGCTGTATCATCGACTTCAAGCTGCACACGCTTTTCGTCTAGCTGTGCTTGTAGCTCGATCAGGAACTTATCGACAACGTTACGCACAACAGATGTTTGCAGCGCATGGAACTGGATAATACCGTCCAAGCGGTTGCGGAACTCAGGCGAGAAGGTACGGCGAATCACTTCCATCGCATCGGTTGAGTGGTCTTGGCTTTGGAAACCGATAGAGCGCCGTGATGCCTGCTCTGCCCCTGCGTTAGAGGTCATAATCAGGATAACGTGGCGGAAGTCCGCCTCGCGACCATTGTTGTCTGTCAAACGACCGTGATCCATAACCTGCAGTAGCAGGTTAAATACTTCAGGGTGCGCCTTTTCAATTTCATCTAGCAGCAACACACAATGCGGCTGTTTGGTAACGGCTTCGGTTAACAGACCGCCCTGGTCATAGCCCACATAGCCTGGTGGGGCACCAATCAAGCGTGAAACGGTATGACGTTCCATGTATTCCGACATATCAAAGCGGACTAGCTCGATACCCATGATATGCGCCAGCTGCTTAGCCACTTCGGTTTTACCAACGCCGGTTGGGCCAGCAAACAAGAAACTACCTACTGGCTTGTCCGGCGATTTCAGACCGGCACGGGAAAGCTTAATGGCAGCGGAAAGAGTATCGATGGCCTCATCTTGACCAAACACCAACATCTTCAAGTCGCGGTCGAGCTTCTCAAGCAACTTACGATCAGAACTTGAAACACTCTTCGGTGGAATACGTGCAATAGACGCCACTACCGCTTCTACCTGCTCAACATCAATGGTGTTAGCCCGCACTTCTGGCGGAAGCATACGCTGGTGCGCGCCTGCCTCATCAATCACGTCGATGGCCTTATCGGGCAGGTAACGGTCGTTGATGTAGCGGTCGGCCAAACGAGCGGCGCTTTCTAGCGCACCATCGGTGTACTTAAGCTCATGGTGTTCTTCAAAGCGCGAACGCAACCCTTTGAGGATTTTGATGGTGTCATCCACAGAAGGCGCTAGTACGTCCACTTTTTGGAACCGGCGAGCCAGGGCGCGATCTTTCTCAAAAATGCCGCGAAACTCTTGGAACGTTGTCGAACCGATACAACGCAACTCACCGGAAGATAGTAGTGGTTTCAACAAGTTAGACGCATCCATCACGCCGCCAGAGGCAGCACCCGCCCCTATTACGGTATGAATCTCGTCAATAAAGAGCACGGCGTTAGGCTGCTTGCGCAGTTCACTTAGCAAGCTTTTCAGGCGCTTTTCGAAATCGCCACGGTATTTAGTACCCGCTAACAACGCCCCCATATCAAGCGAGTAAACCACTGCATCGGCAATAACGTCAGGCACGTCTTCTTCAACAATGCGCTTTGCCAAACCTTCCGCAATAGCTGTTTTACCAACACCTGCTTCGCCGACCAGCAGCGGGTTATTCTTACGACGACGAGCAAGAATTTGTACAACGCGCTCAAGCTCATGGTCGCGGCCAATCAACGGATCTATTTTGCCTTGGCGCGCCTGCTCGTTCAGGTTGGTAGCGTAACCGGTTAATGGATGCGCAGCCCCTTCAGAACTACCCTCTTCAGCGTCTTCGCTCTCTTGAGAAGACGGTGATGGAGTAGGCCCATGACCCGACACTTTAGAAATACCGTGAGCGATGTAGTTAACCGCGTCTACCCGCGCAACACTCTGTTGTTTAAGGAAGTAGACGGCTTGGCTTTCCTGCTCAGAGAAAATAGCCACCAGCACATTGGCACCGGTGACTTCACTCTTTCCAGATGACTGCACGTGGAAGACCGCACGTTGCAATACGCGCTGAAACCCAAGCGTCGGTTGTGTTTCGCGATCCGCTTGGCTCTCAGGAATTAATGGCGTGGTCGAATTAATAAAATCCTGCAGATCGGACCGCAGCTTATCGAGATTCGCCCCACACGCCTTCAGCACGTCAACCGCTGACGCATTATCCAGCAACGCCAGGAGCAGGTGCTCAACGGTCATAAACTCGTGGCGCTTTGAGCGAGCCACGGTGAAGGCCGTGTTCAGGGTAAGTTCAAGTTCTTTGCTCAGCATGGCAGTCCCCTTTTCGCTACTACCTAGGGCGTGTCGCCACCTAGGGCTTGCGTCGGATCAGTTTAATCGACCGGCACTTTCAACATCGGGTACAAATGGCGCACTTGCAAGGCCCATCGCTAATTTTTTTCAACGCTTTCAGTCAGCAGCTTCGATATCACACATTAAAGGATGCTCGCATTCGCGGGCATATTCATTGACTTGGTAACTTTTCGTTTCCGCAATATCTCGTGTAAAGATACCGCACGTGGCTTTGCCTTGGGTATGTACCGCAAGCATCACCTGCACCGCTTGTTCACTATCCATGTTAAAAAATTCCTGTAATACCTCGACGACAAACTCCATCGGCGTGAAATCATCGTTATGAAGTATCACTTTGTACAACGGTGGCCGAGCAAGTTCGGGCTCAGCCGGCTGAACGGCTAGGTCATCATCATATTCAGGCGCATCAGGCCGAGTCATTCCTGCGTGCAGGGTAGCCACGATGTATAGGCTGTCTGTATTAGGCATAAGCAGCAAGGTTTATCGTCTCTTAGCTGGCGGGTGGTGTCTTACAGCGCTTGAATCATCCATCCTAGCTTGAATTGCTCTAAATTTAATTTCGCTAGATTTGATTACTCTGATTTTGCTCACCACAGTAGGACGCCCGTAACCAGCAAGGGTTCATGGAAAATACAAAATTAGCATACTAAATAAGACAAAAAACCCTCGCCCACCAAGGCGGGCGAGGGATATCACAGCGTTTTCATGCGCGTTGCCCAGCGGGCTGCACACAGACTGCTTGTAATTTAAGACCTTAACCGTTCGCGACCATCGCAAGCGCTTCGTTGAGCGTCTTACTCGGGCGCATAGTCTGGCTAGCCAACTCTCCGTTCGGGTGGTAGTAACCCTTGAGATCAACAGGCTGTCCTTGCACGCTGTTTAGCTCTTCAATGATCGTAGCTTCATTGGCTTTCAGCGTTTCTACCAAACGAGCAAAGCGTGTTTTCAGTTCAGCGTCTTGATCCTGCGCTGCCAATGCTTCTGCCCAATACAGCGCCAGATAGAAGTGGCTTCCACGGTTATCAAGCTCACCCACTTTGCGTGAAGGTGATTTATTGCTTTCAAGGAACTTGCCGTTAGCTTCATCCAACGCTTTCGCCAGCAGCTTAGCACGGTCATTACCAAAACGTTTGGCGAGGTGTTCCAAAGAAGCAACTAGAGCCAGGAACTCTCCAAGGCTGTCCCAACGTAGGTGGTTTTCTTCAAGCAACTGCTGAACGTGCTTGGGTGCGGAACCACCAGCGCCCGTTTCAAACAGACCACCGCCATCCATCAACGGCACGATGGAAAGCATTTTGGCACTAGTGCCCAGCTCGAGAATCGGAAATAGGTCGGTCAGGTAATCGCGGAGAATGTTACCTGTCACAGAGATCGTGTCGAGACCACGAATCACACGCTCAAGGGTGTAACGCATCGCCCGAACTTGAGACATGACGTGGATTTCAAGCCCATCAGTGTCGTGATCCTTGAGGTACGTTTTGACCTTCTTGATCAACTCGTTCTCGTGCGGGCGGTAAGGGTCGAGCCAGAATACCGTCGGCATACCAGAATCACGGCAGCGCTCAACCGCCAACTTCACCCAATCGCGAATCGGTGCATCTTTGACCTGACACATACGCCAGATATCGCCCTGCTCCACAGTCTGCGACAGCAGTACTTCGCCCGTGTCCAGGTCAGTGATGTTAGCAACACCATCTTCCGGCACCTCGAAGGTCTTATCGTGAGAGCCATACTCTTCGGCTTTCTGCGCCATCAGACCAACATTAGGAACGGTACCCATAGTGGCCGGATCAAACGCGCCGTGCCACTTACAGAAGTTGATCATCTCCTGATAGATACGCGCGAACGTCGACTCAGGCATGACGGCTTTGACGTCTTTGAGACGACCATCAGCACCGTACATCTTACCGCCAGCACGAATCATCGCCGGCATTGAAGCGTCAACAATTACATCGCTGGGTGAGTGGAAGTTGGTGATGCCGCGAGCCGAATCAACCATTGCTAGCTCTGGGCGCTTGTCATGGCACGCATGCAAGTCACTAATGACTTCATCACGTTGAGATTCTGGCAAGGTCGCAATTTTATCGTAGAGATTAGCGATGCCGTTGTTAACATCGACACCCAACTCTTTGAAGAGCTCACCGTGCTTCTCAAAGGCGTCCTTGTAGAAAATTTTGACGCAGTGCCCAAACACGATGGGGTGCGAGACCTTCATCATCGTCGCTTTTACGTGCAATGAGAACATCACACCGGTCTCACGCGCATCCTCGATTTCACGCTCGTAAAAATCCAGCAGCGCTTTCTTGCTCATAAACATGCTGTCGATGATTTCGCCTTCCAGCAGCTCGACCCGAGGCTTGAGCACCTTGGTTTCACCGCTGGCGGTGATCAGCTCCATCTTGACGTTGCGGGCGCGATCCAGGGTCATCGACTTCTCACCATGGTAGAAGTCGCCACTATGCATGTGCGAAACATGGGTACGTGACGCCTGGCTCCACTCCCCCATAGAGTGCGGATACTTGCGGGCGTACTCTTTCACGGCTTTCGGTGCGCGACGGTCGGAATTACCTTCACGCAATACAGGGTTAACTGCGCTGCCTTTGACTTTGTCGTAGCGCGCTCTGATATCTTTCTCTTCATCGCTGCTTGGGTCGTCCGGATACTCAGGCAGCTTGTACCCTTGTTCTTGCAGCTCTTTGATCACAGCACGCAGCTGCGGCATAGAGGCGCTGATATTCGGTAATTTGATGATATTGGCTTCAGGAACCTTGGCAAGTGCACCCAATTCGGCCAAGTGGTCTTCAATACGCTGCTCTTCAGTCAAGTAGTCTGGAAATAAAGAGAGAACGCGAGCCGCCAGGGAGATATCCCGGGTTTCCACCTCGATACCAGCAGCATCGGTGAAAGCGTCAATAATCGGTAGCAAAGAGTATGTCGCGAGCGCAGGCGCTTCGTCGGTGAGCGTGTAAATGATCTTCGGCGTTTTAGACATTTTGCGTTAACCTCTTTTTTTCTTTCGCTGTGATTATAAAGATCCTGAGCGGCGCGACTTCTTCAACGAGAGACCATGCCGCGAAGCAGGCGGGGCCATTTTATTTGGCTTTCCCGGTTATCAATCGGTGGTTTTTACGGTGGTTCTTTCAGTGATAACTACGACAACTCCAGCACGACGTAAACGCTATTCAAAGGCTGCTTTTCAAGAACTGCGTCTGAAGGATTAGCGTCAAAGTATACCAGCGCTGCATTTTAATCGCATGAGAGATTGTCGACAAATCAAGGACACCCCCCTGAAGAGATTATGAGTACTTTATATTTACTGCATAAACCCTATCGTATGCTCTCTCAGTTTACCGATAAACAAGGCCGTGCCACATTAGCCGATGTTATAGATGTGCCGGGCGTTTACGCCGCTGGGCGACTTGATTATGACTCGGAAGGCCTGCTGTTATTAAGCGATGACGGTAGTCTCATTCACCGTATCGCCCATCCTCGTCACAAGCAGCCCAAAACTTATTGGGTGCAGCTCGAAGGACATATTAATGATGAGGCGATTAACGCCCTGAAAAACGGCATCACCTTAAAAGATGGCCCAACCAAACCAGCAAAAGCGCGGCGCATTGAGCCCCCCGCCATCGCGCAACACGACCCAAGGATTGATCCCAAACGCCACCCAACCACCAGTTGGTTAGAGCTAACGATTAGCGAAGGCCGCAACCGCCAAGTACGGCGCATGACCGCCCATGTAGGGTTTCCTACGTTGAGATTGGTACGCGCGGCGATTGGCACATGGCAACTTGGCGACTTGGCCCCAGGCGAGTGGCGCAAAGAAACACTACACGCTCCACGCCCAACTAAAGCGCCCAAGCGTAGCGGCGCTCCTCGGCACAGGCACTCCAAATGAGCAGTGAGATGATTAAAAACGCCATCATCAGAAGTACCGTTGCCTGCGTGATTCAGCGCAATGACCACTTTTTGATGGTGGAAGAAGCCCGCGGCGGTAGGCAAACCGTGTTTAACCAACCGGCTGGACATGTAGAGCCAGGCGAAGGCCCGATGGCAGCCATCTTGCGCGAAGTACAAGAAGAAACCGCTTGGCAGGTGACGCTAACCGACTACTTAGGCCTTTATGTCTTCCACACGCCAGAAGGCCTTACCTTTCATAGTCATGGTTTTATAGCGACACCAGACGTCATGCTGTCGTCACCCATTGATAGCGACATCACCGCCACTCACTGGCTCACCCTGAATGACATCAAAGCCCTCAGCGATGCCGGTCGGTTGCGTAGCCCCCTAGTGCTTAAGCGCATCGAACACGCCATTAACGGCCGCTGCTATCCCCTGACAGTGATTCACGAGTGAAGCACTCGAAGCATCAAGCCTCCATCGTGTATAATCAGCGCCCAATTGCACACCACTTCAACTGAGGATGCCAATGACATCCACCCATGGTACGTCTATCCCCGAAACCGTTGAGACCCAAAAAGTCATTGTTGGCATGTCGGGCGGCGTTGATTCGTCGGTTTCTGCTCTCCTTCTACTCCAACAGGGGTACGAAGTTGAGGGCTTGTTTATGAAGAATTGGGATGAAGACGACGGCACCGAATACTGCACGGCAAAAGAAGATCTAGCCGATGCCGAGGCCGTGTGTGCGAAGCTGGGTATTAAGCTGCATACAGCCAATTTCGCATCCGAGTATTGGGACAACGTCTTCGAGCACTTTTTAGCCGAATATAAAGCGGGCAGAACGCCCAATCCCGACATCCTGTGCAACCGCGAGATCAAATTTAAGGTCTTTCTTGAATACGCCGAAATGTTGGGCGCTGACAAAATCGCGACCGGACACTATGTTCGCCAAGGGATTCGTGAAGGTCGCCCGCGTCTGCTAAAAGGTGTGGATAGCAATAAAGATCAAAGCTATTTCCTTCACGCGGTGCCTGAAGCGGCGATTGCTCGCACCCTATTTCCTGTCGGTGAGCTGGAAAACCCAGCCGTTCGTGCACTGGCTGAACAGCACGACCTTATTACCGCCAAGAAAAAAGACTCTACTGGTATTTGTTTTATCGGCGAGCGCCGCTTCCGTGATTTTTTGCAGCAATACTTGCCCGCACAGCCCGGTAATATTGAAACGCCCGAAGGCGACACCATTGGCAAGCATATGGGGCTTATGTACTACACACTGGGGCAGCGTCAGGGGCTTGGCATTGGTGGCCTAGCCAACTATTCGGAAGACCCATGGTACGTAGCGGCCAAAGACCTGGAGCGCAATGTATTGATTGTCGTCCAGGGTAAGCTCCACCACCTACTGTTCACCAATGCTCTAGCCACTGAAAACATGGATTGGGTAGCAGGAGAACCGCCTGCCGCGCGGGGCCGTTACACCGCCAAAACCCGCTATCGTCAAAGCGACTGCCCGTGTGAAATCCGTGCGTTGCCCGATGGCACTGTTGAGGTGGTGTTTGATGATCCCCAATGGGCGGTGACACCTGGTCAGTCCTTGGTACTTTATGATGGTGATATTTGCTTAGGCGGCGGCGTTATTCGCGCCACTTGGAACACGACGGAGGCCGCTGCATGAGCGCTACCCCTATTCATCGCGCGCCGGATTCGCAAGCCGCCCGCCAAGCACTGGCACTGGCCGGCGTCTTTCAATCCGCTAGCTTAGTAGACGAACTCGCACGCACCGGGCAAGTAGACCCCCGCGCCTGGGAAACGCTGATCAATGCCACTGTAGACACCAACCCGGAAAGCTTTGAGGCTATCTACGGTGGCCACCCGAACAACCTACGCCGTGGGTTAGAAACACTCGAAGCCCTGGTCGGCCGCAAGCAAGCCAACCCGGTGGTACTCCGCTACGGTTTTTCGCTACTGCTGCTAATGAATAAACTTCGCACTGACCGCCATATGATGGATTTACTCGGTCAAAAGCTGTCCCATGTACAGGGGCAGGCGGAGCATTTCGGTAGCACACACGAGAATGTGGTTGCCAGTCTTGGCGACGCCTATCAAGAAACCATTTCGACGTTCAAAACCCGCATCGTGGTTCAGGGCGATCCCTCTTTACTGCAAACTCGCATGATGCCCGAAAGGGTGCGCGCCTGCTTAATGGCGGGAATTCGTTTTGCGCTGCTATGGCATCAGCAAGGCGGCCGTCGCTGGAAGCTTGTTTTCCAGCGCAAAGCGCTGAGACGCGCGCTTGATAGCCTTGGCTAACGCGCCTGCAGACCATTTAGGCACTTCGGCATATTGCGCTTCGACACATCGCACTTCGATTAATTGACTTCAGACCACCTTGGAAACCAAGCCATGCAACTCTCTGCTTTGACCGCCCTCTCCCCCGTTGATGGACGCTACGGCACAAAAGCCGCCGTACTACGGGAGCACTTCAGCGAATTCGGTCTTATCCGTGCTCGCGTGATTGTGGAAGTGCGCTGGCTGCAGCGCCTTGCGGACCACAGTCAAATTGTCGAAGTACCGCCGCTATCAGCGGAAGCGACTGCTTTTCTCGAGCAGTTGATTCGTGACTTTTCTGTCGAAGATGCCGAACGCATTAAAGAAATTGAGCGAACCACCAACCACGACGTCAAAGCGGTTGAGTACTTCTTGAAAGAGAAGATTGCTGGGCAATCCGAACTCAATGCGGTCACCGAATTTATTCACTTCGCCTGCACCAGCGAAGACATCAACAATCTATCCTACGGCGTCATGCTGGCAGATGGCCTAAAAGCCATTTTACCTACTCTAAATGAAGTAGCCGATGAGATTGCCAAATTGGCCATTGCCCATGCGGCCCAGCCAATGCTTTCGCGTACCCACGGGCAAACCGCCAGCCCCACAACGCTGGGCAAAGAAATGGCTAACGTGGCTTACCGTTTGAAGCGTCAGCTCAAGCAAATCGAACGCGTTGAGATTCTAGGTAAAATTAACGGTGCTGTGGGTAATTACAATGCCCACCTGACGACCTACCCAGACATTGACTGGGAAGCCAACGCACGCACCTTCGTGGAAGGTTTGGGCTTAAGCTTCAACCCTTACACCACGCAGATTGAGCCACATGACTATATTGCCGAGCTTTTCGATGCGGTGTGCCGTTTCAACACCATTTTGATCGATTTTGATCGCGACGTATGGGGCTATATTTCGCTGGGTTACTTCAAGCAGCGTACCGTTGAAGGCGAAATTGGTTCATCCACCATGCCGCACAAAGTTAACCCGATCGACTTTGAAAACTCGGAAGGTAACCTGGGCCTTGCTAATGCGGTGCTTGGTCATTTAGCACAGAAACTACCGATTTCCCGCTGGCAGCGCGATCTGACTGACTCCACTGTACTGCGTAACTTAGGTGTTGGCTTGGCTTACGGTCTGATTGGCTATCACGCCAGTCTCAAAGGCATCAGCAAACTGGAAGCTAATCCAGAACGCCTTGCAGAAGACCTGGATAACAGCTGGGAAGTGCTAGCTGAGCCAATCCAAACGGTCATGCGTCGCTATGGCATCGAAAAGCCCTACGAAAAGCTTAAAGAACTGACTCGAGGCAAGCGTATTGACCAAGCAGGTTTTGCTGCTTTTATTGATACGCTTGAGCTGCCTGAGTCAGTCAAAAATGAGCTGAAAGCCCTCTCTCCTGCCAGCTATATTGGTAATGCGAAGGCTCAAGCCGAAGCACTTAGCCAACGGCTTGCTGCACTCTAAACGACGCACTGCGCTCTTAGTAAAGCGCAGCGCTCATTTGAACTAGGATAACGTCATGAGCCAACACGATAAGACACTCACATTGCTGGGCGATCTAACGCCCGAAGACTTCTTGGCCAATTACTGGCAACAGAAGCCGCTGCTGATTCGTGGCGCTATCCCCGACTTTATTAGCCCCATCGATCCTGATGAGCTTGCCGGACTTGCCTGCGAACCCGGCGTAGAAGCGCGGCTTGTAGAAGAAAATGGGCCTGACGGCCCCTGGCAGGTTTCCCACGGCCCATTTGACGACGCGACCTTTGAGCGGTTGCCAGAAGGCAACTGGAGCCTACTCGTTCAAGCCGTCGATCACTACGTACCGTCTATCGCTGCACTCATGGATGAATTTGATTTCCTACCCCGCTGGCGATTGGATGACATCATGGTTAGCTATGCGCCGCCCGGCGGTAGCGTCGGCCCGCATATCGACCAATACGATGTCTTTTTGCTACAGGCTAGCGGCCACCGTCGCTGGCAATTAGGTGGTAAGCAGCCAGACAACGCGCCCATTATCCAAGGAATCGATCTACGTATTCTTGAAACCTTTGAGATCGAAGCCGACTCCGACTGGACGCTGGCGCCGGGCGACATGCTTTATCTTCCTCCCGGCTGGGCGCACCACGGTGTTAGCCAAACCGACGACTGCATGACTATCTCGGTAGGATTTAGGGCCCCCTCAGCGGATGAAGCCATCACGTCTTATGCCGACTACCTCGGAGAGCAGCTTTCTGACTCTCATCGCTATAGTGATGCAGGCATGGCCCCTGCTAGCCTAGCCGGTGAACTAGATGATGCTGCCGTTGAGCGTATGCGTCAGTTTGTGCTTTCCACTTTGGATAATCCTGAACAAATAGCCCAGTGGTTTGGTCGCGTCATGACCCAACCGAAATATATTGACCAAGTAGTCCCCCTTGAAGAGCCAATGGGTGAAGCTGACCTTGTTGCGCAACTACAGGACGGTGAACCACTGTTTCATATGCCGGGCTCCCGCTTTGCCTGGCGTAGCGATGCCTCTGGCACCACACTGTTTGTCGACGGTGACGGGCATGTTTGTTCGCAAGAGCTTGCTAGGCGGCTTGCTGCCCCATCCCCAATGCACGAAGACGTACTTGCCATTGAAGGGGCGGCAGCGCTGATAACACAGTTGGTAAACACTGGAAGCTTGGGCTTCATGGGCGAAGAGGATGACGAGGAGTAGCTGTGTCGACTACAACGATCGTTAGCGGTGATTGGCATACGCTAAAAGACACTGCTTCCGAGATTCGTCGCGTAGTGTTTATCGAAGAGCAGTGCGTACCTCAAGAAGAGGAGTGGGATGGCCGTGACGACGAGAGCAGTCATTTCATTGCCTACTTTGAAGATCAAGCAGTGGGGACTGCTCGACTGCTGCCCGACGGTCATATTGGGCGCGTCGCGGTACTAGATAGCGCGCGTGGCGCTGGCATTGGCTATCAGCTCATGGAAGCTGCCATCCAGGCGGCCCGAGAAGCAGGCCATACGCATGTAGCGCTGAGCGCCCAGTTACACGCCCTCGCATTTTACGAGCGCTTGGGGTTTATAGCGCATGGAGGCACCTTTATGGATGCCGGAATACCTCATCGGGAGATGCTACTAACGCTGTAGCTCCCTTTTTTCACCACCATTGTGACCAATTAATGGGAGCGCCATTTACTATATGGCGCTTTTTTTTGCCCCTTTTCAGCTCATCTGACGAAAAACGACTACACAAACAGAGCGTTTTGCTACGCTCCTGTAGTCGAGTTACAACCCCTTCTGCCCCCAAGTGACAATTGTTGAACGCACTGTTCTCGTTGATAGTTATTGCACCGCAGCGTTATGGCGCAATATTCAACTTAGCCAAGCCGGAAACGCTGCAATTAAGGTCTCAACAACCATAACTCTCT
Source organism: Halomonas bluephagenesis (assembly GCF_054790765.1). Classification (NCBI taxonomy): domain Bacteria; kingdom Pseudomonadati; phylum Pseudomonadota; class Gammaproteobacteria; order Oceanospirillales; family Halomonadaceae; genus Halomonas; species Halomonas bluephagenesis. Next base: position 3,202,549 of record NZ_CP133631.1, on the reverse strand, counting down.
AACCGCGACGTTTGACTAAGAGACGTTTTGCTCAGAGACAATTGGCGTAGAGACAGCGCAGCGAATTTCGATAATGCTGAACACATCTTCGCAGGTGCAGCATAAGAATAAGCTAACTTGCGAATAGCTATCATGACCCCGGAGGAAACAGCTATGTCAGGACTGCTCGACGATATCAAAGCAATGGCCCAACTGCGCGAAGCTCAAGGCGGCAAATGGGAAGCGATCAAACCTGAATACGCTGCACGCATGCGTGCTCAGAACCGTTTTCATACCGGTTTGGATATTGCACGCTACACAGCAAAAATCATGCGTGATGACATGGCGGCCTACGACGCCGACACGTCTAAATACACGCAGTCTCTGGGGTGCTGGCACGGTTTTATTGGTCAACAAAAACTGATTTCCATTAAAAAGCACTTTGGTACGACTAAGCGCAGCTATCTCTACCTGTCAGGCTGGATGGTGGCCGCCTTGCGCTCTGAGTTTGGCCCGCTACCCGATCAGTCTATGCATGAAAAAACATCGGTCGCTGATCTGATTGAAGAGCTCTACACCTTCTTAAAGCAGGCAGATGCATGGGAACTTAACCACCTATTCCGTGCCCTGGATGATGCCAAACAATCAGGCGATAGCGCTAAAGAACAAGAGCTGATCAGCAAAATCGATAACTACGAGACGCATATCGTACCGATCATCGCTGATATCGATGCTGGTTTTGGTAATGCTGAAGCAACTTATTTGCTGGCCAAAAAATTCATCCAAGCGGGCGCTTGCTGCATTCAGCTTGAAAACCAGGTTTCCGATGAGAAGCAGTGTGGCCACCAAGATGGCAAAGTCACCGTTCCCCACGAAGACTTCCTGGCAAAAATCAATGCGGTGCGTTATGCCTTCCTTGAGCTCGGCATCGAAGACGGCGTTATCGTAGCGCGCACCGACTCGCTGGGTGCAGGCCTGACCCAAAAAATCGCAGTGACTAATGAACCCGGCGACTTAGGCGACCAGTACAACAGCTTCCTAGATGGCGATGTCATTGAAAACGCTAACGACATCAATAATGGTGATGTGGTTATCAAACAAAACGGCAAACTGGTTAAGCCGAAGCGTTTGGCGTCGGGCCTCTACCAGTTCAAACCAGGTACTGGTGAAGACCGCGTTATACTTGACTGTATCACCAGCCTACAAAACGGTGCCGATCTGCTGTGGATTGAGACCGAGAAACCCCACGTCGGCCAAATTGCCAGCATGGTTAACCGCATCCGCGACGTAGTGCCCGATGCCAAGCTGGTTTACAACAACTCACCGTCATTTAACTGGACACTGAACTTCCGCCAGCAAGTATTTGATGCGTGGGAAAAGGAAGGCAAAGATGTATCCGCTTACCAGCGTGACAAGCTGATGGGTGTTGAATACGACAACACAGAGCTTGGCCAGCTAGCGGATGAGTGGACACGTAACTTCCAGCGCGATGGCGCTCGTGAAGCCGGTATTTTCCACCACTTAATCACCCTACCGACTTATCACACAGCGGCGCTGTCTACGGACAACCTGGCTAAAGGCTACTTTGGCGATGAAGGCATGCTGGCCTACGTCGCAGGAGTTCAGCGCCAGGAAATTCGCCAAGGCATCGCCACTGTACGCCACCAGGACATGGCCGGCTCTAACATTGGCGACGACCATAAAGAGTTTTTCCACGGAGACGCGGCACTTAAAGCCGGTGGTAAAGACAACACCATGAATCAGTTCGGCTAATCATTTAATTAGCAATACGCAACAGGGAGCTAAGGCTCCCTGTTTTTTTATAGAATCCTATCCCCTCCTTCTCAAGCATTGTGCACGCTTTTACACATTGCTTTCTTAATACTTGTCTACACTTTAAACCGTGATCTTTCTTGTTGATGGCTAGTCAAAACTAGCTGCTTAGGTTATCTTTGACGAACGCTGTTCTATAACTAGCTTACGTATTACCGCTGCTGCTTAGCAGCCATGCGGGCCAAGACACACTGGAGGTTTGAATGAAACGTTTACTACCTATTGCGGCATTGAGCATTCTCACGCTGGCAGGCTGTGCCAACACTGCGCCTTATTCAGGTGATGTGTACCGTGGCAATCAAGCGCAAACAGGCCAAAGCGTGACTTATGGCACCATCGTGGCGGTTCGTCCCGTACAAATCCAAGCAGATAGCCGTACAGGCAACCTACTGGGCGGTGGTGGCGGTGCGGTCATCGGCGGCCTGCTGGGCAGCCAAGTTGGCGGTGGTTCTGGTCGTCAGTTAGCGACCGTCGCTGGTGCATTGGGTGGCGCAGTTGCCGGTACCGCAGTGGAAGATCGCGCAAACCGCATTAACGCACTAGAAATGGAAATTCGCCGCGACGACGGCACTGATGTCATCGTGGTTCAGAGCGCTGCCCGCCAGTATCAAGCAGGTCAACGTGTTCGCCTGATCGGTAGCGGCGCTAATTTGAGTGTAGCTCCCTACTAAGCACGCCTTACCAAGCGCTTCCTACCCAATAATGCAGGTAGCGCCGTAACAGAAAAAAATGCCCGACCAAGTTTACTTGGCCGGGCATTTTTGTCGCCTTCGTTAATGGCTAACAAGGCATAATTTAATGGGTGACTTTATTACTCGCCCAGTTTGCCAGCTTTGCAATAATTAAACCGATAATGGTCAACAGGATAACGACCAGAAGGATATCGACAGGACGAACTAGCGTGGTGGCACCCAATACGGCTAATGCTACCACCCATAAATAGCGGTTTTCACCATGAGTTTTTAATACCTCAGGCAGCATTTTATCCAGCCCCTGACTGACACTGCTATCCCAGCGTTTGTTCGCAAAGTAGGCGATTAGCACAAAGGCGATAACCCAAATCAAGAAGATCGTCATAACCAGCTCCAGTGAATGTTGTCTTAAGGGGGAAAAGAGGTTGTCGTAGGGTATCCCCGGTTACTCCGTGGCGCAATAGCGCCAAAGGAGTGAGAGGAGGAAAAAGCCTGCTTACCCCCTGACAAGCGAGCTCTCACGCGTTACCATGTTGGGACATGCACTCACCGAAAGGTTATTAAATGCAAATTGCGCAAAACTCGGTTGTCGCGTTCCACTACACCCTGACCAACGATGCAGGTGAAGTGCTAGACAGTTCCGAAGGCCGTGAGCCGCTGACGTATCTACACGGCGCTGGCAACATTATTCCGGGTCTGGAAAAAGAACTCGAAGGCCGTGCCGAAGGCGATAAGCTGAACGTAAAAGTAACCCCTGAAGAGGGCTACGGTGAAGTTCAAGAACAGCTGATGCAAGAAGTACCCCGCGATGCGTTCCAAGGTGTTGAAAGCATTGAGCCGGGCATGCAGTTCCAAGCCCAGACTCAAGGCGGCCCACTGATGGTTACCGTCAAGAAAGTTGAAGGCGATACGGTTGTGGTTGATGGCAACCACCCGCTAGCTGGCCAGCACCTTAACTTCGATGTTGAGATTGCAACCGTTCGTGAAGCGAGCCAGGAAGAAGTCGAGCACGGCCACGTGCACGGCGAAGGCGGCGTAGAGCACTAAGTTGCTTAACGCATGTCTATAGGGCGGCCCAGGGCCGCCCTTTTTAATGGGCGCTCCTCCACTTTCCCTCTTCACTCCTCAGGAATAATCACTAACTGTCCATAGCGCACGCTACGTGACGATGTCACTTCATCGGAAAACTGCTTCAACGCGCTACCCTGCCCCTTTAATAGCGCCACTTCCAGACAGCTATCATGATTAATATGCACATGAAGCGTCGATAGCGTTAGATCGTGATGATCATGGGAGTGCCGGGTTAAGCGTTTCGATAAGTCCCGCGCTGCGTGATCGTACACATAGACTAGCGCTCCCATGCAGGGCGCTTCGGGCGCGACCTCCTCCTTGGCCTGTTTTAGCCCACTCCGTGTTAAATCGCGTATCGCCTCTGAGCGGTTTTGGTAGCCGCGTGCATGCATCAACTCATCGACCTCGCTCAACAGCTCCTCATCCAGCGTTACCGTTACCCGTTGCATATTCTCTCCTTTAACTAACTTCGCAAGCGTGGCGCTGCAGTGACTTCCAGCCCTGAAAGTATGATGTTATTGTAAAAACATCATACGGATGAACTAAGGGAGGGCTCATGCGTCGCACTATCTTACTGGGTCTGGTAGCTACGTGCGTCGCGTTTAGCTCCCCTGTCTTCAGCAAAGAGCAATTGGTCTTGGCAATAGGCGGCGAGCCCGAGCAGGGATTCGATCCACTACTTGGCTGGGGTCAGTACGGTAGCCCTCTTTTTCAATCGACACTGCTGACCCGCGGCCGTGACCTCACCCCAGAAGCCGGTTTGGCTACCGCGTGGACACTGTCAGAAGATCAGCTCACTTGGACACTCACCCTGCGCGGTGATGCCCGCTTTAGCGACGGCACACCGCTGACTGCCGAGGATGTTGCTTACACCTTTAATGCCGCAAAGCAAGCAGGCGGCCGGGCCGATTTAAGCGCACTGGACAAAGCGAGCGCCATCGATGATACAACCTTGGAACTCTCTTTAAGCGCGCCGCGTATTACCTTTATCGATCAGTTGATGACGCTTGGCATCGTTCCTGACGCCAGCAGAGAAAACGGTTATCGCGAAGGTTACGGCAGACAACCGATAGGCTCAGGCCCTTATCGCTTAGTTGAATGGCAAGAGGGTGAGCAACTAATCGTTGAGCGAAACCCTTTTTTTCATGACACCTTGCCGGCCTTTGAACGGCTGGTGTTTGTATTTACTGGCGAGGAGGCTACGTTAAGCGCGGCCCATGCCAGGCAGCTCGACCTTGCTGCCGTACCGCCAGCGCTAGCCACCAACCTACCTGCTCACATGCAGCGCATTGCGATGGAAAGCGTTGATAATCGTGGAATTTTGTTCCCTATGCAGCCTGCCACAGGCGAGCAGGCCCCATCCGGCGCTCCTATCGGCAACGATGTAACTGCCGATGGTGCGATTCGCCGGGCGGTTAACCTTATCCTGGATCGAGACACCCTCGTTGACGTCGCCCTTAATGGCTTTGGGCGTCCCGCGTTCGCCCCTGCCGATGGGCTACCTTGGAGCCTTGATGACGAAGCCTTTGCAGCGCCCGATAGTGAACGCGCCAATGCGCTACTTGATGCCGCAGGCTGGGAACGCCGTGCCGACGGGCTACGCTATAAAAACGACCAGCCCGCACGTTTTCGCTTAACCTACCCTGCCAGCGACACCACTCGCCAACTGCTCGCTCAGGTAAGCGCCGAAATGGTACGCCCCCCGGGCATTGAGATGCAGCCGACAGGGCGCCACTGGGACGAAATACAGCGTGAAGCATTGCACCAAGACGCCATTGTGTTCGGCTTTGGCAGTCACAGCCCACAAGAGGTGTACTACCTGTTTCATAGCCAGCACGCAGGATTTGGCTTCTATAACAGTGGCTACTACTCAAACGCGACGGTGGATAGCCACCTAGAAGCCGCTCAAGCGGCCGCAGGGGCAGAAGAAGCTAACCGCCATTGGCAAGCCGCCCAATGGGATGGCAATACGGGCTATGGATTTAGAGGCGATGCTAGTTGGGCATGGATGGTTAACCTCACCCATGTATATGCCGCCAACACTTGTCTGGATCTTGGAGAGTTAGGCATTGCTCCTCACGGCCACGGCTGGCCGATTACCGCCAACCTGCTTGAATGGCGCTGGACGTGCGATTGATTAAGACACTGGCCAGCCGTTTAGTACGGCTAGCATTGGTATTGCTGTGCGTTGCGATAGTGACGTTTGGGTTAGTCATGCTCTCACCTATTGATCCTGTGGATGCCTATCTTGGCCCTCAAATGGCGCAGGTAAGCCCCGAACAGCGCGCACTGATCGCAGAAAAATGGGGCTTTGACACCTCGCCTGCCGTTCAATTTGGTCATTGGCTAAGCCAATTGATAAGTGGCGATTTAGGCTGGAGCCATATCTACAATCAACCGGTTAACGAGGTTATCAGCCAGCGTTTCCAACGCTCTTTTATCTTGCTGGGTAGCGCTTGGCTAATGTCGTTGCTTGTCGGTTTTGCGCTGGGTGTTATCGCAGGTGCTAAAGAAGGCTCACTACTTGACCGGCTGATTAGTGGCTACGCCTATATAATCGCCTCAACACCTGCTTTTTGGCTTGGCATGCTGGCTGTACTACTGTTTTCCGTTCATCTCGGCTGGACGCCAACCTGCTGCGCCGGGCCTGTAGGAGTACTCAACCAAGACGTCAGCACGCTGACGCGATTACACCATTTGATACTACCGATAACGACACTGGCCCTGCTAGGCATCGCTACCGTCACCCTTCATACCCGCGCACGCATGATAGCGCTGATGAACTCCGACATCGCCCTTCACGCTTTTGCCCAAGGAGCCAGCCGATCAGATATCGCCTGGCGTCATGGCCTACGTCATGCCAGTCTCCCGGCACTAACGCTCGCTTTTGCTTCGCTGGGAGAGTTGTTTGGCGGCTCAATACTAATTGAGCAGGTATTTGCCTACCCCGGCCTTGGACAAGCCACTGTTGAAGCGGGACTACGTAGTGATGTTCCCTTACTTCTTGGGATAGCGCTGTTTACCGCGCTGTTTGTCAGTGTCGGCAATCTGATCGCAGATAGCCTGTATCCACTTATCGACCCACGTATGGCACAGGAACAACCATGAAGGTGGCGCAACCACGCTTAGCTGCCGCTGGCTATATTAGCCTACTACTCATCCTGTTGGTTGTGCTGATGAGCAGCTCATGGTGGTCGGGTAATAGCGCAGCACTAATGCAATTTGATGCTCGCCTTATGCCACCCAGTGCCAACCATTGGTTGGGCACCGATGCCCTGGGTCGCGAGTTGTGGGCGCGAACCCTTGCTGGGCTAAGGCTCAGCTTTTGGGTCGGGCTAAGCGCCGCGCTACTCGGCACACTGATTGCGTTAACGCTAGCGACGCTTGCCACTCTTTCAACCACGTTAGACACTCTCGTCAGCCTGCTAATTGACACGCTGTTAAGCGTACCGCATCTGATATTACTACTGCTGTTAGCTTTTGCTTTAGGCGGTGGTACACAGGCGGGGATTATTGCGGTGGCGCTGACCCACTGGCCAAGCTTAGCCAGAATACTGAGGGCGGAACTCTTATCCCTACGCCATGCCCCCTATGTCGCTATTTCTCAGGCACTAGGAAAAAGCCGCCGCTTTATTTTGGTACACCACTTACTCCCCCACTTACTCCCCCAGTGCATTGTTGGCGCGCTGCTACTGTTTCCTCACGCCATTTTGCATGAAGCCGCACTGACTTTTCTGGGCGTGGGTTTAGACCCTACCCAGCCCGCTATTGGGGTATTACTAGCCGATGCCATGCGTTACTTAACAGGGGGCTTTTGGTGGTTGGGGGTCTTTCCAGGTCTGGGGTTACTGCTGATGGTGCTATCGATTGATCGTTTAGCGGCGCAATTACGTCGCGCTCTATAACGGGAGGAAGCTAGCGTGCTGAATATAGAAAACCTAACCCTGCAATTGCCCTACTACAAGCAGTGGTGGCGACGAGAGTGGACCACCTGCGTTGATAACCTGTCGTTAAGCCTACAACCCGGTGAAATACATGCGGTGATTGGCGCCTCAGGTGCGGGGAAAAGCCTGCTAGCCTATACGATTATGGGGTTACTGCCGGAAGGGGCAAAAACTAGCGGTCAGCTATTTTTTAAAAATACACGGTTGACTACTGAGCGCCAACGCCAGCTAAGAGGCCGCCAGCTAGCGCTTATTCCGCAATCACTCAATGCCCTGGACCCCCTCGTTAGCAGCCAACGCCAAGTCAGCTGGGCGGCTCGCCGAGCAGGGCAAAGCAAAACAGTCGCTTGGCACAACGCAGAACGCGCACTACACCATTACCAGCTCAATCAACATGCCCAGCAGGCTTACCCCCATCAGCTTTCAGGCGGTATGGCGCGGCGCGTTTTAGCCGCCATGGCCCAGATAGGTAGCGCCAGCCTGATTATTGCCGACGAACCAAGCGTAGGGTTGGATCCTCAACAGCGCGACCGCGTATTGGCCTCTTTAAAGGCGCTTGCACTTGAGGGAAAGGCGGTCATGCTAATTACCCATGATTTGCGCAATGCGTTACCCATTGCCGACCACGTAACAATACTACGCCAAGGGCAGTGCATTGAAACCACCCACGCAAGCGCCTTTCAAGGCAACGGGGAACAGCTTAAAAGCCCCTATGCTAGCGCACTATGGAACGCTCTACCCGACAACGCCTTTAGCACTCATATGAGCGCCAATAAAAATGCCAACGAGCGCGCTACCCTTGCTGACGTCTCGGGCCTTGCTAAGGAGCCAATCATTGCTTGATGCGCGAAAACTCACCTTTGGGTTCCATTCACAAGTACCGCTATTAGCACAACTTTCACTACAGCTTGAACGAGGTGAATGGTTGGGGCTAAGCGGTGACTCAGGGGCGGGCAAGTCTACGCTCGGTAAACTCTTGGCTGGCTTACTGCCACCCCAACAGGGTGAGATTTACGCCGACGGTAAGCCATTGCCCACTTATGGGCTGCGGCCGGTACAGTGGTTACCGCAATCACCGGAACTTGCCGTCAACCCGCGCTGGCGAGTAAAGAAACTTCTCAGCGAAGCATGGTGTCCTTCCGAGTCATTGATGCAGGACTTTGGCATTCAGCCTGATTGGCTATCTCGCTTTCCAAGCGCCTTATCTGGCGGAGAATTACAGCGGGTATGTGTATTACGAGCGTTAGCCCCCGGCGTGCGCTATCTGATTGCAGATGAAATCTCAACCATGCTCGACCCTATCACCCAAGTGGAACTATGGCAGGCGGTGAGAAAAGTTGCCGACCGTCACCAACTTGGCGTGTTAGTGATCAGCCATGACACAGCGCTGCTAGCCCGATTATGCACTCAAAGACTCCATTTAGTGCAAGGCACGCTAGCGCCGCTCACGACCCTCGAAGCGCAATAAACCAATGCTAATGGCCAGCGTGACGCAAAGCAGTAACCAAGACCCCACCGCTACGCCCTGCCACTGCGCCCAGCGCCAAAATGGCTCTAACCAAAACCCACCAACACTTGCCCCAAGATAATAAAATACTAAGTAAAGCGCTGAGGCACTGCCCCGTGCACCTTGGGCATAGCGCCCTACCCAGCTAGAGGCCAGTGAGTGCGCTAAGAAAAAACCAAACGCGTTAATGGTTAAACCAACGATGATCAGCGGCAAAGAATTGGCCAGCGTTACCGCTGTGCCCAACATTAAAATAACAATGCCCGCGCTCATACAGCTCGCGGGTGAAAAGCGTCCTGCTAATCGGCCTGAAACCGTGGAACCAAACGTACCGCCCAGGTAAGTCAGGAAAATCAATCCTAAGCTGCTAGCCGCTAATTGATAGGGCTTATCAGCCAAGCGAAACGTAATATAGCTGTACTGATTGATAAAAATTAGAAAGTTAATTCCGCCCAGGCAATAAGCCGCCAATAACACCGGCGTGCGCAAATGCCCGAGCAGACCAGCAACCGCTTGCCGCAACTTGAAGCGCTTGGGTGTAAAGGCCCGACTATTGGGTAGCAAACGCCAAAAAACCGCGCACCCCACCACCGTCATAATCCCTACGGCTAAAAACGCCGCTGAGGGGCCACCTAAAGCCGCCGCGCCACCGCCTACAATTCGGCCACCAATACCGCCCAACGAATTGGCGCCAATATACAAGCCAACCGCACTAAGTAAGGCAGGTTTTTCAAACTCATCCCCCATCCAAGCAATGGCAACAGCAGGCAACCCTCCCAGCACAAAGCCCTGCAGTAACCGCAGTAGTAATAAGCTTTCAAACGTAGGTGCAAAGGCCAATGCGAGGGAGAACCCGCCTGCTAATAGCAACGTGATGCGCATAATAGCTTCACGACCAATCGCATCAGAAAGAGGGCCAAATACGAGTAGCGCGAAGGCAAGGGAGAGTGTTGATGCAGACATCAAGAAACTAACACCTAGGGTAGAAACCCCATAGGTGTCTTTCAGACCGGGCAGCAGCGGTTGCGGTACATACAAGTTGATAAAAACGAGGAACGACCCCAAGCAAAGAGCCGCTGTCGCGCGCCACCAGGCGCGCGTTCTAGCTTCAATCATGCGGTGTCCACGTTATACAAAACTAATAGCAGACATTTACTGCATATAGCGGCTACTAAGCTGGGCAAGGTTGGTCGGCTCTAGCGCGCGCCGAGACTGCCAATAATAGCGCTGCCAGTAGCTGTTATCCAAACGGGAGATCATTACCCCCTTGGAAGAGGAAGCGTGTAAAAAGCGGCCATCGCCTACATAAATGCCCACATGGTTGTATTGGCCAGGGGGACGGAAGAAGACCAGATCGCCCGCCTGCAGCTCTTGGCGGTCGATCGGGCGTCCCTCATGTACTTGATCATAGGTAGAGCGTGGCAGCTCTAAATTAAACGTGTCACGAAAAACATTTCTTACCAGAGCAGAACAATCAATGCCTTGCTCCGAGGTACCACCAATTCGGTACGGCGTCCCTGCCCATCGCTGATGCTGTTCTAAAAGCGCTTGGCGAATGATCGTAGGTGGCGGCGTCTGAAGGCTACGCAGTTGGCCAGTGGCGTTACTGACCGGAGACATTGCAAGGCTTTCACCTTTTGCCAATCCCGGCAGCGCCATTGAGAAATAATTCTCGGGTGGCTCCATGCCCTGGCGTGAGGCAGAGCCCGCACAACCAGCTAAAACAGCGACAACAGCACAAACACTTACAACACGGACAGCGGTCACAGCGGGGTGTGGCGACGCAACCATGCGATTAACCTCGTAACAATAGAAATGTTTATGGGAATGACGTTTGAAAAAACTCATTTTTTTCAAACCCTGGACTATAAGCTAATTACCCTATGCTTGGCGAGCTTCAATGTAATATCCGCTGATCGCCCGGTAACGTGTCGATATGCAGCGGCGCAAAGTGGCGCGGCTTATTGCCAGGAAAATCAAGGCTCGCCCAGGGTCCAGCCAGTATTGGCGCGCCACACAACCAAGCAACTAACGCCTGTCGAAACCCCGCCAAAAAACTTTCTCGCTCGGGTGTTTCGCCCATAAAAAACGAAAAACCGGCGTACATTCCCGCGGAATACTCTTGCCAGCCAGAATAGTGATCAGCCGCCAGCTTATAAGCACGATCCAGAACTTCAGCAAAAGCTTGCCGATCTAACCAACCAAGCTGGCGCGCAGCAATCGCGAGATCGACTAATTGAGCAATATCCCAGGCAGCCATATCCACGTCGTTACAGCCATCTTCATTGCTCTGTACCCGACGCAAGCGTAGCAGGTGATGATGCTCCTCTTCGGCACAATCACCCGACTCTAAAATAGCGATTTCGGCATCTAGGCGCTCAGGGTTAAGCGTGTAGGGCGCATAGTTGATCTGATACTCCTGACGATCCCCAGATTCGAGCATAAAGGTTAAAAATTCCTGCATGTCATCAGCACTGGTCAGATGATAATGGCTTTCCACCCATTCACGGATATCGGTGCACTCTCTGGAGCTTTCCACTTGCGGTTCACTCCACACAGCGCTGTTGAGAGGCCCAACCAGCGACATGGCAGTGAAGTGACTTAGCGTTGGCCGTTCGCCGGGTTCACACCACGCATCAGGGCGCCAATTCAACCAGTGAAAAAGACTGCCGGGGTCTTCTAGATGCCAAGCAATTTCGTTAATCAGTGAATCATGCTCAGGCTCTGGTAGGCAGCTCTCCCAGGCAAACCATGCTTCTAGCAGACGCTTTGGCGTGGCATAAAAGCGGCACAGGCAACTACGCAAAGCGCTGGCATGCGTCATTAGTGGCTCTCGCTCAAACAGGCTGCTATCCAGCGCCATATGCAAGTAGAACGCGAACTTCTCTGCCAGATGAATAGTGGCGGCATGGCGGCTAACTCCTTTTACCGCATTACGCTGTTTTAGCTCGTCAGGCGTAGGTTGGCCAAAAGGTGTCTGTGACGGTGGCATAACGCCGTGTACAGCATCTGCGGCAAGCTGATTAAGATGGTGCGCTTGAGCAGGCAGCCAATAGCGCGCTAGCGCTTGGTGCCCCTCGTCAGCATGCAGACCTAGCGAATCCTGAAGATAGACCGCCGCATCCGCGCGGCGCTGCTCCGAAATCGGCGCTGAGGGATTCAACTGACGTAGCATCACATCAGGCTCTCGCACGCTAGCCAGGGCCAGTAACCAATGATGGGAGGTGTTTCTCCACTGTTTAATACGCTCACGGGAGGCGCTGAGTGTTGACTCATCCAGCAGCGAGCTCAGCGGACATTTCCACGGACTATGAGGCGCCTGCATCAGCAGCTTATGGCGTGTACTCGGCGTCATACCACGCCGATCAACTCCTTCAAACAGGCTTTGGCCACGCATATAGGCTTTCAGCACCGCATACCAATCATGGTAACGGCGGCTTATTAAATCAGCTGCATGTGCTGCGAGATCATCAGCCTCCGCTTGGCTTAACCAACCACAGCAAGCGCCTGCCCACGCCAATTCCACCAGTCGTAGCCAGTCCCAGGCGGCCCACTCCAGTGGCTCGCCTTGGCTAACAAACGTAGTCAATACCGGTGCATAAGGGGCATCTGCAACAGCACTTCGTTGCCACTCTTGGCGCTGAGCATGATCCATGGTGAGTAGCTCACGAGCTTCGATATCCCAGCTCTGGCGCTCCCCCTGGGCACTTAACCACAACATCACTTCAAGCAACTGATCGCGGTCATGAACCTGCCAGATGCGTGCTAGCCACTGGGGGGCGTCCGGCCAGTCAGCACTACTTGCTGGATGGCTGATCAAAGAGCGAAACAGAGCACATAGACGCCATGGCTGTGCTGATGAGCCTTCTGGCCAGAGCGCCTGCGGGTCTGGCAATCGCGTCAATGCTGTCTCAAGAGCTTGCCAAGTGATGCCTTCGCCTTCGCTTTCTAAATCCGCTAACGCCTGGCAGGCATCAATAAAGCGGTCATCAGCGCCGGTTTCCCACCCTTTCACGCCCAGCGCCCGGCGCAAGTCGGAAAGCCAAGCGCGCAGGTCGCTGTAATCAGACGTAATACGACGCGTAATGTGGTGCGCCCACGTTTGCGCCTGGAATTGTGTCAGCCAGCCTGCCGCGCCTGCTAGCGCCGCCCATTCTAGCGCTCCCAATAATCGGTCAGCATCACCGGCTGGGGCATCCAGCGCAAAAAAGAGCTGATCAGCCAACTCGCCACGGTGCGCAATACCCAGCTGTAGCAGGCGTTGTTCGGCCGCTCCCGCATCCACCGTCAGCGGGTGCGGCGTAAAGGCCCAATCACACAGCACGAGCTGTTGAGCCCACCAGGCATTCAGTGCATCGGCCAAAAGACACCTCTAAGAAACAGGAAGCTATTAATAAAAACAAAAAAGAGTTGGCAGCCTACTAAGTGAGGCCGCCTAAAAGAGACGTCGTTACAATGACACCGTCAAAATGGCATTGCTAAAAGGACATAGTGTAACGGAAAGTGGCGCTAAGGCCGATAGAGAAGAAATGTAAAACGAGGCTAAAACCGAGCGCTTAAAACAGCGCTGCCCGGCACAAGGCCGGGCAGCAAATAATGCACTGGGCTGGCTACACTAAGCGCTTTTAACTTTACTGATTATCCATAACAACACGACTGCACCGACGGTTGCTGTCACCAACGAGCCGATAAAGCCACCCGCTTGAAGTCCTAACAGGCTAAATAAAAACCCGCCAAGCACCGCACCAACAACACCGACACCAATATTGCCCAAAATGCCAAAACCACCGCCACGCATGATGTTGCCAGCGATCCAGCCAGCAAAGCCACCAATGATCAACCACGCAATAAAGCCCATAGTGCCTCCTTGATTTTCACTTTAGTCAGGGTTTTACCTACAACGTTTTACCTACAACAGTTGCTTGTCCTACCATAGCACACGGCGCGACTGTTCTGCCCACTTGATGCCCTTCCGAACAAGGACCCCCTATGATTCCCGATTCTCTCAAGCAATTACTGTCCGATGTAGACGGCTACCAACAGATAAATTGGCAAGGGCGCGACATAGCGCTATTTAAGATGGCTTGGGGAGAAATGGCGATTAGCCTACAGGGCGCCCAAGTGCTGCATTTTCAACCCACTGACGACACTAGCTGGCTTTGGGTCACACCAACACCACAGGCGCTTCCTGGTGCGATTCGTGGCGGCATCCCCCTATGCTGGCCCTGGTTTGGCGACGAGCGCTATGCCGATGAAAGCCCTGATCGTAACGGCCCTTTCCACGGGCTTGCTCGTCACGCTCAGTGGCGCTTAGATGCGGTGGATGATCATGCTGAAGGTATTGAAGTTCATCTCTCTCCTGTTGATTCCCTGCATAGTCAACTATCCGCACGCGTGGTCATTCAAGCTAACGCACAACGCTTGAACGTCGAATTGATCAGCGAAAACATTGGCGAAGCACCCGTCAAAATCAGCGGTGCACTTCATACCTACCTAGCTGTTAATGATGTACACCAGTGCCGTCTGGAAGGGTTGGCAGGCGCACGCTATCTAGACAAACTGCGCGACTTTGCCGAAGACCAACAGCAAGGCACGCTGGCCATTCGCGGAGCCGTCGACCGTATCTATCACACCAACGAAGCCGTATTGTTGAGCGACGGCCAGCGTACGCTTCGTATTGCCAAACAATCCAGTGACTCTACCGTGGTGTGGCACCCAGATAGCGAGTTACCCAGCGATACGCCTGCCGACGCGGCACGCCACTTTTTTTGTGTCGAAGCTGCCAATACCCGCCTGGATCCAGTATGGCTAGTACCCGGTGCACAACACCTGTTAGGTACGACATTAAGCCGCGGTTAATCCTCGGTTCATCAACGCTTTGTTATCATCAAGGCAACCACTATTTTCAAGGGAGACACGATGGACCCACAGCAATGGCTGGAGGCTGCCACGCTTGCCTTTAACCTGATAGGCATGGTGGTATGCTTAGTTGGCTTAACACTTGCGCAGAAAATGCAGCGTCGCTGGCCAGGGTATAGCGTCGCCGTGGTCGGGTTTATCATCGCCACCCTCCCCATGCTTTCCCAGGTTGTATTAATAAGGAATTAATAGGATGCGCCAGCCGTTAAGTCGCGAACTGAGCAATTTATTAGAGCGAGGCCGTGATCGGCAATTAAGGCTGGCCGTAACTGGGCTGTCTCAAGCAGGGAAAACCGCGTTTCTAACGTCGTTGGTTAACCAGCTGCGCCACGCTGGAGTGGAGGCTCAACTAGACTTGCTACCGGCTGCCCGTGAAGGGCGCTTGCTAGGCGCACAACGGTTGAACCAGCCCGACCTTGGCGTGCCGCGGTTCCCCTATGACCCTGGCATGGCGGCGCTGCGTGATACTCCGCCACGCTGGCCAGAACCCACCCGTGGCATTAGCGAGCTGCGCTTGCAGCTACGCTACCGTCCTGCTCAACAGGGCTGGTTTACACCGGATATTGCCCACCTAACCCTCGACCTGTTCGATTACCCAGGGGAGTGGCTGCTGGATTTACCCCTGTTGCAGCACGACTTTTATAGCTGGTGCCAAGCGCAGTCACTCCATGAAGGGCCGCACCGGAAGGTATTGTTCAGCGAATGGCTAGCTGAGGCTGAACAACTAGACCCTGCCGCCGAGGCTGATGAAGCCAAACTGGCAGCCCTTGCTGATGCTTATGCCCAAGGTCTTCGCCGGGCCAAACAGGCAGGATTTTCCGATCTCCAGCCGGGCCGTTTTTTGCTTCCAGGTGAGCTAGATGGCGCGCCAGTACTGCAATTTTTTCCGCTGCCTGAATTAAAAGCACCAAAAGAACCCCTGGAAGCACTACCCGATACTAGTATTTACGCCACCTTGGCAGCACGCTTTCGGTACTACCAGCAGCAAGTGGTACGGCCCTTTTATCGTGATCACTTTCGCCGTTTTGATCGCCAGATTGTATTGGTAGATGTGCTCGGCGCACTTAATGCCGGGCCGGAACGCTTTGAAGACCTTTCCCAGGCGCTGCGCCAGTTGATGCTAAGCTTTGATTACGGCAAGCGCAGCCTTTTGACGCGCCTGTTTGCGCCGAAAATTGACCGTCTCGCCATCGCTGCGACCAAAGCTGACCACGTGACGCCTGATCAGCACGGCAATATTGTGCAACTGCTAGAGGCGTTACTTGCTGAGCCGCTTAAAGACCTGCGCTTTGCCGACATCCCGGTGAAGGCATTGTCACTGGCAGCCATACGCGCTACCGACGCCAGGGAAGTACTCCACGAAGGTAAGCGGACGCCCGCGCTAAAAGGCACCACGTTGGAAGGCGAAGACGTTCTGGTCTACCCAGGAGACGTGCCCAACCGACTACCGAAACCCGACTTTTGGCAGCATCAGGGCTTCGATTTCCCCAGCTTTCGCCCGATGTCCGTTGACAGCGAAGCGCTTTCGCACATCCGTATGGACGCTGCTATCGACTGGCTGATTGGAGATAAATTGACATGAGCAACCCTCAGCCGCGCCGGGATTTCCAGACGGATGAAACACCCGCCCCCAGCGCAGAACAGCTGCGTCAGCGTGAGAGCTTTGCAGCGACTGAATCGCATCAACCGCTGACCACCCAGGCAGACATCAAAGCACTGCCAGAAGCAAGCCTAGGTACACCCCGCAAACGCCGCTGGGGGTTGATGTTTGCCCTGGCGGGAGGCGCCACTTTAGGCACCGTGGAACTGGCCACCGGCATTCCGGACGCCTTTTCCCAGTCACAGTGGATGACCATGGCCTGGCAGCTGTTTGGCATTAGTTTGATTGGTTTAGGCGGACTGTCGTTGTTGAAAGAGCTTGGCCGTCTGCGCCGCTTGAAGCGCCACGACCGATTACGCCATGACTTAGCCGAACTGCCACAACGCTCTACCAAACAAGCCCAATCCATGGCAGAGCAGCTTAAGCGCCAGCTAAAACTGAGCGACGATGACCCGCATTGGCTGGCATTTCAACGCGCCTGCCAGTCTCACCACAGCGGTGAAGAGATACAAACGCTGCTGCGCTACCACCTACTGGCACCCCGCGACCGCGAAGCCCAACGGCTGATTACCCGTATGTCTGGTGAACCCGCCATTATGGTGGCTATCAGCCCGCTGACGTTAGTGGATATGGCACTGGTGGCCTGGCGTAGCCTTGCCATGGTCGACAGACTCTGCCGACTTTATGGATTGGAACTAGGCTATGCCAGTCGCTTGCGGCTTTTTCGCAATGTGCTGCACAACATGGCCTTTGCCGGAGCCAGCGAACTGGCCACCGATGCCAGTATGGATATGCTCTCACTTGACTTGGCAGGCAGGCTTTCCGCCCGTGCGGGCCAAGGCCTGGCAACCGGCTTGCTGAGCGCCCGTTTGGGGCTTCGCGCCCAGCGTCTATGTCGCCCTGTGGCTTTTACCCCAGAAGAACAGCCCAAACTGGCCGACCTCCGCCAAGATCTGTGGCGGCAAATCAAACGGCTGGGTAAAGACACTGCCCCCGCCACGCGTCGTTAAAAGTAAGCGCATTTCGTAAGCGAACGCCCCCTCCCACAAAGTAGCGCTGAATGCCTTTGTGGGAGGCCGACTTATTTACGCCAAGCGCTGTTCAGTCTCGGCATCGAACAGCACTGCGCGGGCCATATCGACTCGCAGCGACAGGCGTTCGCCGGGGGCAATTGCGCATTTAGGCCCTACTCTGGCAGTGATTTCCTGCTCACCGAGCGGCAGGCGTAGCAGAATATCGGCACCGGTCGGCTCAACGACGCTTACCTTGGCCTCCATTAACGTCCCTTCCGCCTGCTCACTTAGCCGCACATCTTCTTCGCTGAAGTGTTCTGGTCGCAGACCGAGGATAATCGGCTTATTCAGCTGTTCAACGAGCCCCGCTGCGTTGCGTTCAGAGGGCCATGGCAGCAGAACATCGTCTTCGTCAGGGGTGGCAATCCGCAATGCATAGCCATCGCCCGCCGCTTCCAGCGTCGCACGAATAAAGTTCATCGATGGTGAGCCCATAAAGCCCGCGACGAACATATCGACTGGGTTGTTATACACCTCATCGGGACTGCCAAGCTGAAGAATATGACCATCGCGCATCACGGCAATACAGTCAGCCAGGGTCATTGCTTCAACTTGGTCATGGGTGACGTAAACAATCGTGGTGCCTAAGCGCTGGTGGAGCTTTTTAATCTCGGTGCGCATATCTACCCGTAGTTTTGCGTCCAGGTTTGATAGCGGTTCGTCAAATAGATACACCTTAGGCTCACGGGCCAGCGCCCGCCCCATCGCCACCCGCTGGCGCTGGCCACCGGAAAGTTGGGCAGGCTTACGTTCAAGCAGGTGAGAGATTTGCAGCAGGTCGGCCACGCGCTCTACGGCAGCGACACGCTCGGCTTTGGGCACCTTGCGCATTTCCAGGCCAAAGCTGATGTTTTGCCGTACGGTCATGCTGGGATAAAGCGCGTAGGACTGAAACACCATGGCAATATCCCGTTCAGCGGGCGTGCGCCAAGTGACGTCTTCGCCGTCGATATAGATATTGCCGCTAGTCACGGGCTCAAGCCCAGCGATGGCGTTCATCAAAGTAGATTTACCACAGCCAGATGGCCCCACCAAAATCAGGAACTCACCAGAATCAATCGAAATACTGACATCTTTCAGCACCCGCTCGCTGCCGAACTCTTTGCGCACATTGTGAATTTCTAACGCTGCCATAATGAAAATCCTATTGTAAAGCGACTGACAAACTCCACTTAGTTGGATCGGTCAAAAGCAGCCCGTAGCGGGGGTCTTTCGCCATGGATGGCGAAAGTAGCGCCCATGGATGGTTTCACGGCGCCCCCGCCGAGGGCTGCTTCTGACCGTCTAGAAATGGTTGCTGCCATTCACTTAGTTGTTATTAGCCTTTCACGGAGCCTGCCGTCAGCCCGCGCACGAAATACTTTCCGGCCAGCACATACACCACCAGCGTTGGCAGCGCAGCAATCATCGCCGCGGCCATATCGACGTTGTACTCACGCACACCGGTGGACGTATTCACCAGATTGTTGAGCGCCACCGTCACCGGCTGGGGGTTGTGGGCCGAAAACGCCACGCCGAACAGAAAGTCGTTCCAAATCTGGGTGAACTGCCAAATCACCGACACCACAATAATCGGCGCGGAAACCGGCAATAAAATGCGCCAAAAAATACGGAAAAACCCCGCGCCATCCAGCTTCGCTGCCGACACTAGTTCGTTAGGAATCCCGACATAAAAATTGCGGAAAAACAGCGTAGTGAAGGCGATGCCAAAGACCACATGAACCAAAATCAACCCTGCACGTGAGCTGGAAAGCCCTAACCAGCCCAGGGTTTGTGCCATCGGTAGCAGCACCACCTGAAACGGGATAAAGCAGCCAAACAGCATCAGCGCGAAGACCAACTCAGAGCCTTTAAAGCGCCATTTGGTCAATGCATAGCCGTTTAGCGCCCCGACCGTGGTGGAGATCAGCACCGCCGGAATCACAATCGCAAAGGAGTTCCAAAAATAGCCACCTACCCCTTCACAGCGCATACCGGTACACGCTTCTCCCCAGGCCTTCGTCCAGGGTTCAAGGGTTGGATTTTGCGGCAGTGACAGCAGCGTACCCGCGCTAATTTCACTCAACGGCTTGATAGAGGTCATCAGCATGACCACCAGCGGCAGGATATAAAACAGCCCCGCCACGATAAGTACGCCATAAAGCACGGCACGCAAAAGCCGCGCGGCGGGCGTTTGCCGACGAATCACGTTAGCCATGTTTACGGCTCCTTAATTCGGAATAGAGGTAAGGAATCAAAATAGCCAGAACGCCGCCGAGCATTAACATGGCGCTGGCGGAGCCAAGCCCGATCTGGGCACGGTTAAAGGCATGGGTGTACATAAAGGTGGCCGGTAGGTCGGTGGCGTAGCCAGGCCCGCCGCCGGTTAACGCTACCACTAAGTCAAAGCTCTTAATCGCAATATGGGCCAGAATCATCACCGCGCTGAACACTACCGGGCGCAGGCAAGGCATCACTACTCGCCAGTAAATGCGCGGCAGGCTAGCACCGTCTAACTGAGCCGCTTTGACGATGCTGTCATCGATACCCCGCAGCCCCGCCAAAAAGAGCGCCATCACAAAGCCAGATGCCTGCCAAACCGCAGCAATCACCAGGGTATAAATCGCCATATCCGGGTTAATGATCCAGTCAAAGCGAAACGACTCAAACCCCCAGCTTTGCACCATCGCCTGGATGCCCAACTGCGGGTTGAGTAGCCACTTCCACACCACACCGGTGACGATAAACGACAGCGCCATGGGGTAGAGATAAATCGTGCGCAACGCACCCTCTTGGCGAATTTTCTGATCCAATAAAATTGCCAGCAGTGCGCCAATCACCAGGCAAATCGCAATAAATAGAACGCCAAACACCATTAGATTGGTGGACGCTACCCACCAACGCTCGTTGGCCATCAGCCGCGAATACTGGCCAAAACCGACAAAGTCGTAGCTTGGCAGCATGCGCGAGCTGGTTAGAGAGAGCACAAAGGTCCACAGCATAAAGCCGTAAACAAAAAACAGAGACACCGCTACAGAAGGGGCTAGCACCAGGCGTGGTAGCCAAGCTTGCAGCCAGCCAGACGCCGTCGGTCGCACTGCAGTGCGCGTCGTGGGTTCGCTCATGAGATAATTCCTCGCCAGTCAACCGCTAGCGCCGTCGTTGCGGCGGCGCTAGTTACGTCACTTATAAAAAAGTACGCGGTGGCTTAAAAAGAGGCGGTTTCAGCCGCACTCACTAACCGTTGGGCGGCTTCTTCGGCAGGCATATCGGTATCGTTGAAGTAGTTGGTCACGACATCAAAGATTGCTCCCTGAACATCAGCGCGTACCGCCATGCCATGGGCCATGCTGGGAACTAAGCCCCCTTCATCAGCAGTGCGCTGGAAGTCGGCAAGCGACTGCTGGGCACAACTATCGAACTCACTCATATCCAGATCAGGCCGCGCTGGAATGGAACCTTTGGCGAGGTTAAAGGCTTCTTGGAAGGTCGGCTCTAAGACTAGGCGCGCCAGGGTTTGCTGGGCATCACGTTCAGCATCGTCGGTAACACGGAACATCGCCAGACTGTCGATATTAAACGTAAAGGCGTCTTCAGTACCTGGGGCGGCAGCACACAGATAGTCTTCACCAGCGGTAAGGCCTGCGGCGGTGAACTCCCCTTTAGCCCAGTCACCCATTAGCTGAAAACCTGCAACACCTTCAATCACCATCGCGGTAGCAATGTTCCAATCGCGGCCTGACATGCCTTGATCCATCAGCTCGCGCAGGCGCTTAAAGTCTTCAAGTGCCGTAATCATCTGCTCCCCGCCCAGCGCCTCAGGGTCTAGCTCCACCAGCGCCTGCTGGTAAAACTCGGTGCCTTGACTGCCCAACACGACACTCTCGAACACCGTCGCGTCTTGCCACGCTTGGCCGCCATGGGCTAGCGGTACAAAACCAGCTTCGCGAATGGCTTCACCGGCGGTAAATAGCTCTTCAAGCGTGGTAGGCATCTCAACGCCTGCGGCTTCTAGCACGTCAGGATTGGCCCACAGCCAATTAACTCGGTGAACGTTCGCTGGTACGGCAACGTACTGGCCGTCGTAACGCATAATATCGGCAACAATCTCAGGCAGCAGGTCGTTCCAGTCTTCAGCAGTGGCGACGTCGTCTAAATCACCCAACAGGCCAAGTTCGCCCCACTCTTGAATTTCAGGGCCTTTAATTTGCGCGGCGGAAGGCGGGTTGCCGGACATTGCACGAGATTTAAGTACAGTCATGGCGGTTTCACCACCGCCACCAGCCACGGCAAAATCCTGCCAGCCATAGCCTTCAGCTTCCATTAACTCTTTGAGAACGTTTGCCGCGCGGGCTTCACCGCCGGATGTCCACCAGTGCAGTACTTCAACTTCGTTAGCTTGGGCGGCGCTGGCCGCCATGGTGGTACCAGCCACCAGGGCTAACGCGAGTGCGGATTTTTTAAATGTGGGGACGTTAAAAACGGGCATATTGGTAATCGGCATGAATAGCTCCTGCTGTTGTTATTGTGCTGTTGTTTTTGTGCTTATGAGATGTCGTTGCTGATGATCGATTGAACGACTCACAGCAGAGTACGCCACCCAGGCACACAACGGGAGTTACCGAGTCCTGCATAGTCTTGGCAATTTATTAATAGTGTTAGGGTTTTATTACAAGTCAGTAACACTTGTTTGGCGCGGTAGCGTTAACGTGGCCACCAACCCACCAGACAAGTGGTTAGATAAGACAATATCGCCCCCGTGGGCACGAGCAATATGCCTGGCAATGCCAAGCCCCAGGCCGCTTCCACCAGTGTAACGGCTTCGAGAGGCTTCCAGGCGCACAAAAGGTGAAAACACCCGGGAAAGCTGCGCATCAGGAATGCCGGGGCCATTATCATGAATATGCAACGTCACGACCCCCGCCTGCTCTTCCAGCGTTACGGTTGCTTTCTGGCCATAAAACACTGCGTTTTCAAGCAGGTTTGCCAAGCAGCGTTTCAGCGCCAGCGGCTTAACGGTCAGTGGTAACACAGTGCCATAGAGTGACACGTCGCCCCCGTGCAAACGCAGCCCTTCGGCAATTTCCAACAGCAGCGCGTTAAGATCCGTGGGCTGCGGATCTTCATGCAGGTCCAGCCCTTTTACCGAGGCCAGTGCGCCTTTGACCAGTTCGGTCAACTCGTCAAGCGAGGCACAAAAACGTTCGCGCTGAGCGGGGTCATCGAGCATTTCAGCCCGCAGTCGTAACCGTGTAATGGGGGTTTTAAGATCATGAGAAATCGCCGAAAACAGCCGCTCGCGCTCATCAATCTGTTCGCGAATACGCCGCTGCATACGATTAAAGGCCACCGCGGTGGCGGCCACTTCTTTAGGGCCGCTCTCTTTGAGTGGCGGGCTATCCAAGTCATCTCCCAGTTGTCGTGCCGCTTTTGAAAGCCGCGCCAACGGGCGGGTCACACTGGTAATGCCTAGCAGGGAAAGTGCTAACACACTGAGCACCAACAACACGCCAACTAATAAACGCTCTTCAGAAAGCCAACGATAGCCGCTAAAAATATCTGGCACGCCAAGCAGTGTGGCCACGTAAAGCCAGGTATCGGGGGCTAGTTCCAGTTGAACCACTAAGATAGGTGGAGACAGTGGCTCCATTAACAAACTGTGCTGCCCCCAACGAGGTGGTAAATCATAAAGCAGCACTTCATTGTTAAACACGCGCAAAGTGTCCGGGCGGGAAAACTCCACCACCACATCATCAATGGAGAGTTGTTGGGTCAAAATAGAGCGCACATTGTCCACCACGACCTCTTTTTCCGGGCCGCTGCCAATATCGTCGACAGGAATGCGCCGCTCATTCACGCTGACAAAAAAGCGCGTGCCGCCCATGCTACGCAGTTGATCCAGCACAATGTGCCGGTAATCTACCGGCAGCGAACGGAAAAACCGCATGGTCGAAGCAATGCTGAAGGCCATGTTGCTGGACAGCTCATCTAACTGTTCAAGCTGACTGGCCCGCACCTGGGAAGTCCACAGCGCATAGCTGGCCGCTTGAGCGGCCAGAACGCCCGCAATCATAATAATCACAAAGCGCCCGCGTAGACTGCTGGGTAACCAACGTGCGAGCTTGCGCTTTACGCCTTTCACGAAGTGGGTTCAACCTTGGCGGTCAGCACATAGCCAGCCCCGCGCACAGTACGAATCAGTTGAGAGTGCTGCGCGTCTTCCCCCAACCGCTGGCGCAAACGGCACACATGTACGTCAATCGAGCGATCCAACGGTGGTGCTTCACGTCCGCGGGTCAATGTGTAGAGATCATCCCGGGTAATGACCGTGGCAGGCCGCTCCAGAAACACTTGCAGTAGTTGAAAATCTGCGCCGGAAAGTGCGGTCCGAATACCTTCCTGATCAATCAGTTCGCGGGTCATGCGGTCAAGTTGCCAGTCACCAAAACGCACCCGGCGGGCCTCTTGGGCTGTCGCGACAGTTGCTGCAGCAGGACGGGCTCGGCGCAGCACCGCTTTAATCCGCGCCAGCAGCTCGCGAGGATTAAAGGGCTTAGCGATATAGTCGTCAGCACCCAATTCGAGTCCCAAAACACGGTCAGTATCATCAGCACTAGCGGTGAGCATAATAATCGGTATGTCGCTGGTTTTGCGCAGTTCTCGGCAGATGGTAAAACCGTCATCCCCCGGCATCATAACGTCAACAATCAACAAGTCTGGCGTTTGCTTGGCCAGTTGCTGATACAGCGAATCCGCTCCGTCGGCGGTCAGCACTTGATAACCGTGACGTCCTAAATAGTCTGCCAGTAGTTCGCGAATTTCCGAGTCGTCATCAACGACCATCAAGGTAGCAGGCGTGGTAGTCATGGTAGCAAAGCGCCCCTGGGTTAATATCACTCGTTATTATCGTTGTCGGGGCTAGATGATGGTGGAGTGGCCACCCTATCGCAAGCGGCCATCGACCAAGGTTGCAGCGCGAAGCGTTTTTTACAGCCCAAAGCGCTTTTGAAGCCACTTGGCAACAGCAGCTTCGCCGTGGTGGCCGATACGTTCAGCCCCCTCTATACGATCAAATAGTGCGGGGTGGGCATTGGCCATTACCTGGGCCTCCCCTGACAGGTTAAGCATTTCGGTATCATTCAGGTTATCGCCAAAGGCCAAGCACTCTGCCGGTGTCAGCTTTAACGTTTCCAGCAGCGCCGTTAAGGCCACACCTTTATTGACGCCTCCGGCCATGATTTCCAGAGCATCCGTGGTGGAGTAAGTAATATGTAAACTCTGCCCACATGCTTGATGGGCCTGCGCTTCCAGTTGCGCTAATGAATCTGGGTCGCCCAGATAGAGCACTTTACCAACACCCTTGGCATCCATCTCTTCCGGCGGCACGACCTCGTAAGTAAAGCCAGTCGATGCATGCAATGACAGTAGATGTGGTGCCTCGGCATCGACATGCCAACCGTTTTCACGGTAAAGGCTGAGCCGCACCTGGGGCGGGCGCGGCAGCTGAATAAGTGTTTCGGCATGGGCTGGTTCAAGATGCGTCGCGCTCAACAGCGTGCCAGCGGGGTCGTGGGTATACGCACCATTGGTGCTGATCAAATGGATCGGGATATCTAACTGATCGCGAAATACCCGCATGTCGTGGTAATGGCGACCAGAAGCCAGCGCAACATGATGGCCTTGCGTTACAAGAGCCCTTAGCACCTCAATAGTACTTTCGTGCAGTCGGTGGTCGCTGCCTAACAGCGTACCGTCAAGGTCGGAAACGATAAGGCGTGGTGTCATGGTGCACTCCTGATGATAGAACTTCTCAGCTTATCCGATTACGCTTGCCGCTCCCAGCCGGACAAAGCCCTCCAAGGCAACGCCGCCTTGAAGGGCTCCTCGCTATATTAACGGTGGTTAATTTAGCGTCACGACACGGCTATGCTGCTGACCGTTGGCACCGATGCTGCGTAATAGCACCGTGGTGTTTTCCACCTGGGGTGGCGCGCTGTCCTGATAGGACTGCCAGCTCACCCCATCGTCCAGGGAGTACTCAATAGCCACTCCTGGCAGAGCCACATTAGCTTCTAGCCTACCCGCTTCGATTCGAGCTCCTGGCAAGGGCAGACGATAAGCGATTCCATCCTGTTCCAAACGGGGAAGGATGCGTTGCCCTAGCAGGTTAGCAAAACGCTGCCAGTCCTCGGTCAACGTCTCATGGTCGACGAAGGACGTCTCGCCACCGACGAACACCTGACCAGGTCGATAACCGAGTTCCCACTCGGCTCGGTGCCAAGCTCGCTCGGCCAACGCCAGCAAGCGTGGAAAGATCATATACTCCATTTGGGCTTCACTGCGCACCGTCTCCCCCCAAGCCTGGCCGGAAATTCCCCGAGCGCCCTGCCACCCCTCAACGCTCTCGGCACGGAAGGTGTTGCCATCCCGGTCAACCGAGGTCTCGGCATTTTGTGCCAGATTATCGGGGGCAAAGGAGAACACCTTGCGGGTGTCGGTGAAGCGTGTTGCCCAGTAGTAACCCCGCTCGTAGGGATTCACCTCGTAGGGCATGTCGAAGTAGAGATAATCTGGGCTCGAAAGAATCACCTCATAGCCCCGCGACTGCCACTCCGCCACCGACTGACTGCCGCCCCAAAACAGCGGGTCCCAGAAATTGACCGCTACCTGCGGCGTAGCAAACTCTGCGGCGGATTCCACATGCTTAAGACCATCCTGCAAAGCCGACATGCGGGGTATCCCGTAAGCATTGGCGATGCGGTTAACCTGCAGGGCAAAACGGCTTGGTAGCTCTTCAACAGAAGCGACCTCTCCACTGGCAATGCGCTGCTGGCAAATCGGTGATGCTTCCCAGGGATGGTGCTGGTCACGCTGGTCGATGGTTCCTCGCCAGTCGACCGCTTCTTTGGCATCGATATCCTGAAAACCATGGCCCAGCAGGATATTTTTGGCCTCGTCACCACCAAAGTGCCAGTTCTCCAGCGTTTGGCCCGCCTCCTGATGCATCGATACCACTTCGCCCATTACCTTATCAACAAAGCGATGCGTTGACTCAAGGCAGGGGTTGAGATAACTGCGGCGGTCATAGAGCTGAACCGACAGCGTATTGGACATATCTTCGGGGTCGATTAACCGATATTCGTTGGCTGCCACACTATCGCCTTCTTCCAGCAGCCGATGGTGCCGCGCTTCCATAGCCACCACGGCGGCGCGAGCGTGAGCAGGCATATCAATCTCAGGTATTACCCGAATATGGCGTGCCTCGGCATAGCGCACGATATCGATATAATCTTCTCGGGTATAAAAACCGCTACCGGACGTGTCGGCCGCTGGCCCAGAGCCCAACTGGGGTAACAGGCAGTTCGTTTCATCCAGATCATGACAGCGCTTGCTGCCCACTTCGGTTAACTCCGCCAACCCCGGAATCTCCAGCCGCCACCCCTCATCATCGGTGAGATGGAAATGGAAACGATTGAGCTTGTAGGCGGCCATTTGGTCGAGCAAACGCAGCACTGAGGCCTTGTCTTTGAAGTTCCGCGCCACGTCCAGCATGACGCCGCGGTAGTCGTAACGCGGAGCATCATCAACGTCCATCGCTGGCACTAGCCCTGCTTCATCCGTGGCCGCTATAAGCGACTGTACAGCGTAGAAAGCCCCAGCGGCGTCAAAGGCCAGAATATCGGCACCTGACTCATCGAGCTGCAGGCGATAGCCCCCTTTCCTTGCCAGTGCGTCATCGAGGGCATCTGACTCGGAGACTAAACGGGCGCGAATCACCAGGCCGTTTTCACCTTCGTTGACGGGGATATCAAGCCGCTCGAAGCGCTCCCCCAGTGCAGCTATGCTGGCCTCGCTCAGCATTGGCATCACCAGGCTGACCCCTTCAGACAGATCGAGAGTAGCCTTTCCCAGGCGAGATGACTGCGGTGTTGGCACAATGGCTCCCCGCAATGCCTCGGCTGGTATTGCAGTGGCCGCTGCGTTCCGCTCGAAGCGTGTTTCGGCAGTCATCACCACATTGCGATCCTCCGGCGTGCGCATAAGTAACTCCCCCTCGGGCACACCCACGAAGTCCGTCAGTAGCTCATCACGGGTATTATCAATAACCGCTGTTTCATCATCCACCGCCAGATACCAGTTGGGCATCACATCGGTCATGAATAGCTGCCAGTACTCACCCACGATGGGGATTTCCAGGCTCTCACCAGCACCCAGCCCGGTAAAGGCGTCATTAGGCTCGATCCGATGAAGGTCCCCAGTGATCCGTGTCAGCGTCAGCTCAGGGTGATCCATCTTCAGCAGGCGGCGAATACTCGAGAAATACAGGCCCCAGTCGCTCGCCTCAATGGCCTCGTCGGAGGTGTTGGTCAAAAGAATTGTAGCGGTAAAACAGGCAGCATAATCCGCCCCCAGCTTCTGGCAGTCGATATTATGCGCCTGGGGTTGGTTGGCAGTTATCGTGTACTGCACGTCCAGCCGCTGTGCCAAGTCATGGGCAGACGACACGCCAAGCTGTGTGGCTTCACTTGCCTGGGCAGCCACCGAGTTGATTGCGATCCCGACAGCCAGTGCCGTTAGGGCTTTCATTGTCAATTTTGTCATTGTTCTCACCTCAAGCATTACAGAATCGAGAAAGGGGCCACGACTGTGAACTTGATGTCGTGTTCATCCTGAAAGGCGTTTTTAAAACCGCCATCTCCCCAGGAGGCGTAGTCGGTGCGGTTGTCGTAGCGGGTGTAGTGCAGTTGAAAGCGCGTGCCCTCGGCCCAGCCATTCTGAACCTTGTAATGCACATCAAAGTTCCAGGCGGACTCACTAAAGCGGCGGCCGGGGTCCTCAAAACCTGAGTAGGGACGTGCACCCCAGCCATACGCATGAGCCACGCCCAGCGACCAGCCGGGCAAACGCCACCCCTCCAGGTCATAGGTGACACCGGCGTAGAGGGACTTCTCGCCATCGTGATTCCAGTCGGACCGGGCATCCCACCAGACGTCCATGCGGCCGTTAGACGATGCATAAGGGGTGGTCATTCGCGGCAGGAAGTAGCCCTGAGCACCCGGCGCATGCACCCAACTAAACTCAAGCCGCCAATCGAAGGCACCTTGACCATAGTGAGCGGTAAGCACCTGTTGCCAGGCAGTGCCGTCATAGACGTCGTTGGCTGAGCCATCGTCATGGCGATCACGAGCGGCATAGGCCTGGTAACTCAAACGCAGCGGGGAATCGTTCAACTGGGTGGCATAAGACACCTTACCGAACCCTTGATCCATATAACCCTGGGCTTGCCCAAACGCTGCCTCGACTACCAGATCATCGGTGACTTCATAGCGCGCTCCCAACGAGTGCAGGTAGTCGATTGTTTCTCCGTCAGCTTGGCGGAACTCGTAGAAGCTCTGATACCAGGGGGCTTTGTAACGGTCGGCATGAAAATAGCTCAGCGACAGGTCACCTATCCTGGCTCCGAGCTCACCACCGCGATAAGTGCCCGGTAGGAAAGACCAGTTCGGGGCGATGACACTGGTGCCTTGAGGCTGCAGATACCCCAGCCGCCCCCACATATCGCCAAATTTCAACTTGAGGGCAGCCCGGTAAAGGCTGGCGCCATTCGTCTCCTTGCCGTCCCAGCGCTCCTCCCAGAGCGTACTCGCTGGGCGGAAATTAAACTCCGTACCCTGGTGGCGGTTCTGAAAGTCATAGGCGGCAAAGGCGGCTAGATCCAGCCCCACAACTCCCCCCGCATAACCGCTCGAGAAGTCGACGGCCAGATTGGCGGTAGAGTGCTGCAGGTTGGAAGCGTAAGCCCCTGGACGGCCCTCACCAGCTGGCCCCATACCTCCCTGACGACGATCACGATCTCGGTAGATATAAAACAGAGTGGTCTGAAGACTGGCCTCTTCCATAAAGCCCTGTGGCTCACCTGCAGAGGACGTCAAAGGAACCAGAGATAAGGTGCCGACCAAGGCTAGTTGACCAAAGCGACCTAAAGGCTGCCCTTTTTGGGGCGTAAATATGCTTGATATCAGCATGGCATCGTACCCGCTTGTTGTTGATTTTTTATTGAGCTTTGCAGTGATATGCACGTTTTTAAGACGCGCGGGGTCTGTGGGGCAGCGCAACGCTGCCCCATAAACATGGGTCTATGACGTAGAAGTCTTGGCTAAATCGCCACGGCTCCCCGTTACTCAGCAGGTGCCGATTAACGGGTATCGATTACGAGCGTTAGGTTCTTAGTGAATGCGCGATAGCAGCGGCTTGATCTCCGACGACCAGATGCCATGTATTACTGCTCAACGCCTGAATGCCTCTACACCCCAGTTGGTCAAGCGCCGCGCTGTCTAGACCAGCGCCATCGACTAGCTCCACTCGCAGGCGTGTCTGGGCCTGAACCTCCAACCGCTGCACGTTGGCATCGCCGCCTAAGGCCGCTATCCAGCGTTGAGCCACCTCGGTGGGCAATGCAGTCGGTTGAGAAGAGTTTGCGGGGCTGGCAGGGTTATGTCCCGAGGAGGTGTCGGAATCAAGCACCGCTCCACTTTGCTTGAGCGCTTGTCGAATCTCATCTGCAATACCATCTGCAATGGGGCCCATCACCACCTGGAGACCGCCACCCTGAAGACGCATGATCCCCCGAGAGCCCAATGACTTCAGGGCCGGTTCATCGATCGCCTCGGGATTCTCCAGCACCAAGCGCAACCGAGTGGTGCAGGCACCTACGCTTTGCAGGTTGCCGGCTCCACCTAACGCCGTGACAAAAGCGGGACCACGCTCGCCTAGCGGCGTTGGGGCTACTGCCGGCCCTGTACTCTCTGGCTCGCGCCCTGGAGTAGGCAAATTAAAGCGGACGATGGCCCAGCGAAATACCGTGTAGTAAAGGGCGAAATAGACGAGCCCCACAGGCAACATCAGCCAGCCATTGGTGGAGAGTCCGTAAGAGAGTGCGAAGTCGAAAGCCCCTGCAGAGAAGGTGAAGCCAAGCTTCACATCCAGCCAGTGCAGCAGTGCCATGGAAATGCCCGTTAGTACCGCGTGCATGCCATAAAGCAGCGGCGCCAGGAACATAAAGGTAAATTCGATGGGTTCGGTGACACCGGTCAGGAAAGCCGTCAACGCCAGCGAAAGTAGCAGGCCACCCACCTGGGCACGGCGACCTTTTGGTGCTGCATGGTACATAGCCAGCGCGGCTGCTGGTAAGCCAAACATCATTACTGGGAAGAAACCGGTCATAAAGCGCCCCGCTGCAGGGTCGCCAGCAAAGAAACGATTTAGGTCACCGTTAGCCACTACCCCAGAGGCTGTCTCGAAACTACCGAAAACAAACCACACCAGGCTATTCAACACGTGGTGCAGCCCAGTCACAATCAACAAACGATTGATCGTTCCGTAGACGAAAAGCCCCAGTTCGCCTGCGCTTATCAGCCACTGACCAAGGGAATCAATACCATGCTGGATAGGTGGCCAGATCAACCCAAAAGCGACGCCCAATGCCACCGCAGCTAGCCCTGTAGCAATAGGTACGAAGCGTCGCCCACCAAAAAAAGCCAAGTACTCAGGGAGTTGAATCGACTTGTAACGATTATAGAGCAGGCCTGCGACGCTGCCGGAAATAATCCCTGCCAGCACGCCCATATCGATCTCGGGGTTGAGAGCGGTAAGCACCGCATCCAGCACCAAGTAGCCGATCACCCCAGCCAAGCCAGCAGCGCCGTTGCTATCATCTGCAAAGCCTACGGCTAAGCCGATGGCAAAAATCAGTGCCAGATTGGCGAAAATAGCCTCACCAGCGCCAGCAATGAAGGCAATATCCAGCAGATCAGGTTGGCCAAGACGCAGCAATAGGCCTGCGATAGGCAGCACCGCGATAGGTAGCATTAGAGAGCGGCAAAGCCGCTGCAGCCCGCCCATCAGGCGGGAACCGAAGGTCATGGAAGACATTTCAGCACCTCTCAAGGGTCGTTGTTGTTATATCGGTATGGTTTGCCCGGGACAGCCACGTGCTTAAGTGCTGGCGTACAGCAACAGCATCGTCCAGGGCCAGTAATGCGGGGAGTTCAGCTGCCAGCGCGGTAGCATTAAGGCAACGCAGGGCGGCTTTCACCGCAGGTACACGCGCAGGTTCCACAGACAGTTCATTGACCCCCAGCGCAACCAGAAGCGCCGCCACTTTCTCATCGCCAGCCGCAGCACCGCACACTCCTACGGGGCAGTGCCCCTTCGCGCCATCTACGGTGGTCTGAATAAGCCACAGCACCGCAGGGTGCAGCACATCAGCTCGCGCCGAGAGGCTTGGGTCTTCTCGATCCATCGCCAGGGTGTACTGAGTCAGGTCATTGGTTCCGATGGACAGAAAATCTGCCTCAACCGCGAGGCTTCTTGCGCATAGCGCAGCACTCGGGACTTCAATCATGGCCCCCAGAAGCGGGCGCGCTGTCAGCCCCATCTCGCTGGCCAGTGCCTCCAGACGCTGACGTACATCACGTAGCTCACTCACTTCACTGACCATGGGCAGCATAATATGCAACGTTTCCAACGGTGTGACGCCAAGCAACGCCCGAAGCTGGGTCTCCAGCAATTCAGGGTGACTGGCCCACAAACGAGCACCCCGCACGCCCAGCGCCGGATTAGGCACTGAAGGCAAGCGCAGATAAGGAAGCTGCTTATCCGCACCAATATCCAGGGTACGAATAATCACAGGCTTGCCATCTAAGGCCTTCACAGCAGCCTGATACTCGTCACGCTGAGTCGCTTCACTGGGGGCACTATCTCGCTCAAGAAAAAGAAACTCACTGCGCAGTAGGCCTACACCATCAGCGCCCGACTCCGCCGCCAAACGCGCCTCTTCGGCTCCACCGATATTGGCGCATACCTCAATTTCTCGCCCGTCCAGCGTGATCGCTGGCTCATGCGCTAACGCCTGCGCTTTCTCAGCTTCATAACGGCGAGCATCAATGCGCTCTGCCACTTCCGCCCGTTGAGCCGGGCTAGGTGTCAGCGCCAAGCGCCCATTTTCCGCATCTAGGATGACGCTCTCGTTTGTGGCGCTATGAGCAGCGTCGATTAGGCTTGCCCCCATGGCCACGAGGCAGGGAATACCTCGGGCACGTGCCAAAATGGCCACATGGGAAGTAGTGCCGCCACCCGCGAGACAAAGCCCAGCAGGATGTTGGGTAGCAACGGCCACCAGCTCTGAGGGTGTCAGTTCATCAGCAACGACGATGGCCCCCTTGGGCAGTTCAGGAAGTGCCGCTTGCTGGTCGTCGCTTAGTTCCACCATCACACGGCGCTGCAAGTCGCGCAGATCAGCCACCCTGGCGGCAAGCAGCGTATTTCCGCTCGCTCCAAGCCGTGCGGCTTCGGTATCCAGCGCCTCACGCCAAGCTTGGCCAGCACTGCGCCCTTCACCAATGTGCTTCCCGGCTGCTGCAACCAAATCGGGATCTTCTAGCCAGGCACCATGAGCAGCAAAGATTTCCGCCTCGGCGCTCTGCCCCTGGCGCGTTGCTTGCGCTTCAGCGCTGGCTAGCGCCTCGCCAACGCTTAATAGCGCCTTTTTCAAGCGAGCTGTTTCAATGGCTTTGCCCTCGCCCATCAAGGGAACGGCGGGTAGCGGCAATTGATAAGAGACAAGCGAGCCGATGGCTAAACCAGGGCTAGCCACTAAGCCAGCCAGTTCTCCCTCTTTAAGTGTCACTGCGGTTAAAGTAGATGGAGCAGGCGCGCTGTGCTCCTCCGCCTCTGGAGTGGTCAACAGCCGCTCGGCGGCATCCAGCGCTGCCTCAGCAGCCTCTCCCTGGGCAGTCAGTTTTAACGTTGCGCCTTCGGCCAAGCTCAAGTTCATTAATGCGCTAAGACTATCCGCGCTAGCACTGTCAGTGTTATCAGTTGAACTCTCATGCTGTACCGTCAGGCTTACGCTATGCTTCCGAGCAATAGCGCGAAGTCGGGCAGCGGGTCGCGCATGCAGCCCCGCTGCTAAGGCTAAGATCACCCGGCGCTCAACTAACGGCCCATTAGCACGTGTATTGGCAAGCTCAACGGCAGTGCGGGTTAGCACCAGTAAGGGTTCACCAAGTGAAACCTGCTCACCCTCGCGGTGCTTCGACGGCAGTAATTGCCAGCCAGCCGCCTCGGTGATCACCAGTGGGGTAATCAGCGCACTTGCTCCCCGCGCTAAGGCATCGGCATCGAAGCGGCACAGCGGGTCGCCAGCGCGCACGTGATCACCTACAGCGACCAAAGGCTCAATACCTTTCCCTTTTAACTCAACCGTATCCAGGCCTAAGTGAAGCAGTAATTCAACACCAGCCTCGGTTCTCAAGGTGAACGCATGATGGGTACGAGCGCACTGCACCACTTCACCATCACAGGGAGCGTGCAGGCACTCGCCCAACGGATCGAGGGCAATGCCTTCTCCCAGAGTTAGGCTGGCGAAAACCGGATCAGGCACCGCTATTAGGGGTACCACAACCCCCGTCACGGGGGCCTGCAGTGTTAATGATTGACTAGAATCTGACATGGGAAGACTCCCAAGATTGTTGTTATACGTTTACAGGGTGCAGGTGACTTTATTGAGGTGCCGAGGGCGATCTGGATCGCTTCCCCGGGCCTCTGCAAGGCCAGCCACCATTTGATAAAAGCTCTGAATCACCGACAGTGGCTGCAGGGCCTCATGACCAGCATCTACCAAGGTCAAATTGCGCTGTACCACGCTTTTGTCGGCAGCAAGGACTACTCGGGCGCCGACACTGTTGAGCCATTCGGTTAACTCCAGCAAGCCTGCCTGCTCGGGTCCTGGTGGCGCGAATACCAGCACCGGATAATCAGGGCCAATCAGCGCCATCGGACCGTGGCGGACTTCGGCGCCGCTAAAGGATTCAGCTTGAATCGCACAGGTTTCTTTAAACTTGAGCGCGGCTTCCTGAGCGACAGCAAGACCCGCCCCACGACCAATCACCATCATTTTGTCGGCGTGTAGCAACGCCTCTATGGCAGGAGACCAATCCATTTCCAGAGCCTGAGTCAGCCGCTCTGGTAACTGTTCCAGAGCAGCGAGTAGCAAGCGGTCTTCCTGCCAGTGACCGATGAGCTGCGCCATGGCAGAAAGCGTGGCAAGGTAGCTTTTAGTGGCGGCCACACTCTTTTCCTCTCCCGCATAGAGAGGGATTTCACTATCGCTGGCTGCGCCCAGAGGCGACTGCGGCGTATTGACTAACGCTATCGTTCGAGCCCCGGCGGCAGCGAGCGACTGCTGCATAGCGACGAGGTCAGGGCTTTGCCCAGATTGGGAAACCGCCAAGGCCAGCTGCCCTGTTAGCCGCCAAGGCGCTTTAGCCAGTGTGGTTAGCGAAGGCGGCAGCGAGGCCACCGGAATGCCTTTGCGCTTCATGCACAGGTAAGCAAAGTAGCTGGCAGCGTGATCCGAACTGCCCCGTGCCACGGTGACCGCTGCAGTAGGTTCGGCGAGACGTAAACGCTCGCCTAGCGCTGCGAGCAACGGCGCATTGCGCTGCAGCTGACCGCGAATACGCTCGGGAGCGTTGCGGGTTTCTTCAAGCATCAGAGACATTAAGAGGCTCCTTGGACGTTTCCACAGACATGACGGCCCTCGACATAGACCGCTTGGAGTTGAAGTTGGGGATCAAGGACGACCAGATCAGCCAATGCGCCCTCTTGAAGGCGGCCGATGTCGCCGATTCCCAGAAAATCGGCAGGAAAACGTGACAGGCGGTTCGACGCATCCTCCAGGGAGAGGCCGAGACTAACGAAGTTACGTAAAGCTTGATCCATGGTCAGCGTGCTGCCTGCCAAGGTGCCGTCAGCCAAACGAACACCTCCCAGGCATTTGGTGACGGTCTGCTCACCTAGACGGTAATCACCGTCTGGCATGCCTGCCGCAGCGGTGGAATCGGTAACAGCATAGAGATTAGGGATGCAGCGTAAGGCAGTACGGATGGCACCGGGGTGTACATGCAGCAGATCAGGTATTAGTTCGGCGTACTGCGCATGAGCAAGCGCTGCGCCGACCATTCCAGGTTTGCGGTGATGTAGGCCGGTCATGGCATTGAACAAATGAGTAAATCCGCAGGCACCATGGGCCATTGCCTCCACACCTTCTTCATAGCTGCCAAGCGTATGCCCTAGCTGAACCCGCACGCCCCGCTCGCTGAGATGGCGAATTAATGCATAGTGGCCGGCTAACTCAGGGGCAAGTGTCAGCAAGCGGATGGGGGCCAAAGCACACAGCTCGTCCACCTCCTCAATCACACCATTACGCGCATGGGCGGGTTGAGCACCCAGCTTGCCGGGGTTGATATAAGGGCCTTCCAAATGAACGCCCAATACCCTAGCGGCGTCCGGCTCCTGCGCCTCCATATAGCTAGCGACGTCGCATAACACCTGACGAATCTGGGCATCTGGCGCCGTCATAGTGGTAGCAAGCAAACGGGTGGTTCCAAAACGCACGTGGGTACGCGCTAGCGTGGCAAGCGCCTCGCCGCCCTCCATGGTGTCGGCGCCACCACCGCCATGCACATGCAAATCTATAAAGCCGGGAACAATGCGTGGATGCTCGTTGGTAGCGGGGTCTACCGGATCGCCATCAATACGCCTGATACGCCCTTCTTCCCAATGGATCTCTCCCAGGCGCCAGCCCTCGGAGGTGAGGATATTGCCAAACTGCATAAAATCTCCTAGCGGGTCAGCTCGACCATAAAGTCGTAGTAGTCAGTGCGGCAGTAGGTAATGGTGAGTTCCGCTGAGGTGCCATCGGCGAGATACCCAAGTCGCGTGACTTTGAGCAGCGCCTGACCTTCTGGCACCTCAGCAAGCGTCGCTAATTCTTCGCCGGCGTTGATGGCAGTAACATGCTGCAAGGCGCGCGCAATCCCTTTCCCACTCGCTTCCAGCGTTGCATAGAGAGACGTCTCGACCGCCAGCGGATCAGGCAGCACCGAGACGGGCAGGCAACTTTCTTCCACCGCCATCACTACCCCATCGGCTAAACGCAAACGTTTAAGGCGGGCCACCTGGGCATCAGCTCCCAGACCAAGGCGCATACTTTCTTCTGCACTGGGGTTGGCCAGCTTGCGCTCCAACCAATGAGAGCTCGGTGTAAAGCCGCGTTGGGT
Organism: Halomonas bluephagenesis; assembly: GCF_054790765.1. Taxonomy (NCBI): domain Bacteria; kingdom Pseudomonadati; phylum Pseudomonadota; class Gammaproteobacteria; order Oceanospirillales; family Halomonadaceae; genus Halomonas; species Halomonas bluephagenesis. Next base: position 3,165,828 of record NZ_CP133631.1, on the reverse strand, counting down.
CAGCAGCTCGGTAAAACTGGAAAGCCGTGACAGGGACTGATTGAGGCGAGGGGTAATAAAGGTGCCAGAACCACGACTTCGACGAATGAGTCCAAGCTCTGCTAAGCGATCTAACGCTTTACGGGCAGTAATGCGCGAAACCGCTAAGCTTTCGGCCAAATTGCGCTCAGAAGGCAGCGCCTCACCGGCTTGCCAAGCGCCAGTTTCAATTGCCTGTTCTAGCTGGCGCGCTAACTGCTGATAAAGCGGTGTTGCGCCCTGAGGGTCAAGGTGCAGTTGAGTAAAGCGTGAGTCCATGAGTATCTCCCCGTAGCGGCCATACCAATTAAATACCACTATAGACCCAATGAGATACCAATCAAATACCAATTAGCTACAACTATGGTTGAATAGTGACGTCAGTTTTACCCAAGAAGGTGATAACACACTTACAAAATTGAACGCAGATCGTTGATAGTTTGGGGCCAAAGCGAACTTCGGGGTAACCACGATTGGCGCAGCCTTTGGGAATCCGTATAGTGGCAGGCTACTCTCGCCAACTGATTGAACACATGCTGCAAAACAACTCATTGCTTGCCCAGCTCAAGCAACAGATCCGTGATACCACCCCACGCGCTGAAGGGGTGATTAAAGCCACCGAAAAAGGCTTCGGTTTTCTCGAAACCGATAGTGGTGAATCCTATTTCGTACCGCCCCCCGCCATGAAGCAGGTAATGCACGGCGATCGCGTCGAGGCGGTGATCCACGAAAACGGCGACAAAAAGTCTGTTGAGCCTGAAAAGCTGATCGAAGCTGGGCTTGACCGCTTTGTTGCCCGTGTGCAAAAGCGCGAAGACCGTTTAGCCGTTGTGCCCGACCACCCTTCGATTCGCAACGTGCTAAAGGCGCGCATTAAGAACAGCCTGGATGAATCCACCATTGCGGATGGTGACTGGGTTGTCGCGCGGCTGGTACGCCACCCACTGAAAGAGAACGATCGCGGTTTCTTCTCACAAATTGATGAACTGGTAGCTAAGTCCGACGACCCCGCTGTTCCGTGGCGCGTCACCCTCGCCCGCCATACACTGGAACAGGAGTGCCCGGATGCAGGTACCGAATGGCCACTGCATGATGAAGGTTTAACCCGTGAAGACCTCACGGCGCAGCCTTTCTTCACTATTGATGGCGAAAAAACCCGCGATATGGACGACGCGCTGCACGTGGAAGCGCTGGAAAGCGGCGGTTGGCGGCTAAGCGTTGCGATCGCTGACCCAACGGCCTACGTTGAAGAAGGCCATGCGGCCGATCTTGAAGCGCGTACGCGTGCCTTCACGGTCTACCTGCCCGGCCAAAACGTGACGATGCTGCCTGAACAGCTGGCAGATGACCTCTGCTCGCTATGGGAAGGCCAGACTCGCCCCGCCCTTGCCTGCTCGCTGGACATTAATGCCGATGGCAGCCTGGGTGATTACCGTTTCTTTGCTGCTAACGTGAAATCCCACGCCAAACTAGCCTATGACCGCGTTTCCGACTGGATTGACGGTCAAGGTGATTGGGCCCCCGCCGACAATGTCGCGGAGCAGTTGAAAGCGCTGCGTGATTTGACAGAGGCGCGGACCGCTTGGCGCAACGAACATGCCCTGGTGTTCAAAGATCGTCCTGACTACGTTTTCGACCTGGACGAGGCAGGCAACGTATTGGGAATTCGCACCGAAGATCGCCGCATCGCCAACCGTATGATTGAAGAGTCGATGATTGCCGCCAATGCTTGCTGTGCGGATTTCCTCGCCAAGCATATCGGCCACGGCATCTTTAATGTGCACCGCGCTTTTGAGCCTGAAAAAGCCGAATCTGCTCAAGAATTCTTGGCAACCCAGGAAATCGAGGTTGCCCAGGAAGCGCTGACCGAGCTAGCTCACTACAAAGAGCTAAAGCGCGCCCTCGAAAGCCGTGATGATGCCTGGTTGGACGCACGTCTGCGTCGCTTCCAAGGCTTCACCAGCATGTCAGCCCAACCTGGCCCGCACTTTGGCCTAGGGTTACCGGCTTATGCCACTTGGACGTCGCCGATTCGTAAATATGGTGATATGGTCAACCATCGCTTGATTAAGCGCGTGCTTAAAGGTGAACAGGCGCCTGCGGAAGCCAGCCAGCAGCTCACTGAGCAACTGACCGAGCGTCGCCGCCTGAACCGCATGGCAGAGCGTGACGTAAAAGATTGGCTCTACGTACGCTACTTAACGCCAGCCGCTCAGAATCAGGACACCTTCGACGCGGAGATCATGGCGATCAACCGTGGCGGTATGCGGGTTCGCCTACTGGAGAACGGTGCCACCGCCTTCGTACCCGCCCCGCTGATGCACAGTGATCGAGCCAAAGTGGTCATTGATGACAAAGAGGGCCGCATTCAGATTGAGGGCGAAGAGCGCTACAAGCTGGGCGACAGCCTGCGCGTTGCGCTAACGGAAGCCCGCGAAGAAACCCGTTCGCTGGTGGCAAAGCCCACGGCATAAAACCTTTTATATAAACCCTCTATATAAACCGGCTAAATAGACAACAACGGCGCCTTACATTACAGGCGCCGTTGTTATTTTTGTGCGGCAGTCACTTACTGCCTTTTGTTGGCCTGCTGATGCTGCATGAAAAAGCGCAGCATTTCCTGCGTGGCATCGGGGCCTTTGGGATCGGTATAGCTACCCCTCGCGCTTCCCCCTGACCAGGCATGCCCAGCTCCGTGTATTTTCCACTGCTCCAGGCATGGCTTACCCGCCGCATCATGATGCGTGGTACGCGTGTAAGCATGACCATTGGCAGCTTTTCCCTTCTCTACCGTTGGCTTGTTGGCACCGCCTGCGGGACGTGATGCATCATACTGAGCGGCAACACGATCTGCGTTATTGGGATGCACGGTCGCGTCGCGATCACCATGAAAGATAATCGCGGGCACTTCTGATGCCCACTCGGTTCCTGGCTTTTTACCACTATTACCGAGCGGCCCCGTGCCACCTTGCATGGCACCCAACGCGTCAGGAAGGCTTTTTGCTACACCGTGGGGCAGCCCCGAGTGAACACCTACCGCTGCAAACAGGTCTGGATAGGTCATCGCTAACGTCGTTGCCATGGCCGCCCCCGCCGAGAGCCCTGCCACATAAACCCGGCTCGCATCGAGCCCATGGGTGTCTATGATCTGACGGGTCATGCCAGCCAGAATCGAAGGTTCTCCTCCATCGCGCTGCTGGTCTTCCGCCTTGAACCAGTTCCAGCATTTCGAGTTGTTGGCACTGACCGGCTGAGCGGGATAGAGCACGCAAAATTGCTGAACTTCAGCTACCTGGTTCATGTTGGTTCCAGCAGCAAAGTCATCGGGATTCTGCGTGCAGCCGTGTAGCATGACCACCAGCGGCAATGCCTGGCTCTTGTGGCCACTGGGGATATATAACTTGTAATCACGCGAGCCAACATGGTTAGAAAAATGCCCAGACGTAAACGCGCCCGCGCTGGCTTTCCGACCGCGACCAAACGCAGAAGACGAGGTTTTCGACGTTGGCCTTGATTTCGATGCAGTGCCATCTTCGTCGACAACCTCACAGGTTCCCTCAAAGATATTGCCACCCTGGTAGGGCTGGACTGGCGCTTCTTCCCCACTCGACTCAGGTATGGCGCCCTGGAGAAGTGCCATGGCTTCATGCAACTTGCCTGCGCGCGTCAGTCGCGTCGCTTCTTCCATTCGCTTATTCATAGTGGCGCCGATCATGGTCAATACCCCAATTCCGCTATGCGGTGGTGAGTAATTCAGTGGATTCGGTCTGCCAGAGCGGCCTTCACCGCCTTACTGGCATGCAGAGCACCTAGCACCACAACCGACTCGATAGTGGCGCGAGCAAGCTCCGGCGTTACGTCGTCAGCAATGCTGGCCAACCCCAGAACTTGAATCTGCAGCTTCTCACCTGCCGACTGCAGCGCCTCCAAGTTTTCTCGGCTGTAATGTTCAAGCCCCAGTACGAACGACTTGCGGGTTACGGTTTCCCTAACCACTTCGGCATGTGTCGCCAATTGGTTACGAATGGCCGTGCGAATCAGATCGGTGCGGTTCGAATAAAACCCTTCCTGGACTAGTAGGTCGATTTGCCCCAGATCGACTACCCCAAGATTAATGGTGATTTTCTCACTGGAATCGCCGGATTTGCGGCGCAGTTCATGCACGCTCATGTGTCATTCCTCGTTGCGCTAACTCTCTAGGTAAGAGCAGCTCAAACATTTTAAAATACTTACAAAAGCATCCAAATGGATTCCATATACCATCCATATGGATGGTATATTAATCCAACCCCAACATTAGTCAAGTAATTAGACGAGCGAAAGCGAGTCACCGCCAGGTGATTTGATGGGGATTTAACGCGGATAATCGGGTAATCAACGGCCTCTTCTCAGTTGTCGCCAAATTGACTTATTTCTCCCTTATGGTGAAAAGGTGACACTTTTATGGGTTTGGAGGTTAGCTTGCACATCGCAGATGTGACGATGTTTTATGCCCCCGCCAGCGGTGGTGTACGCACCTATTTACAGGCCAAGCACCGTGTTTTATCAGACATTCCCCACTTGCGTACCAGCTTGCTGGTGCCAGGAGCAGAGCGCGATAGTCTTGGCGATCACCACACCTTGCCAGCGTTACATCTCCCCTTGGGCCAGGGGTATCGGTTCCCGCTAAGGAGGGCACGCTGGCGGGATGCGTTGATTGATCTTAAGCCAGACCTTATCGAGGCTGGTGACCCTTATGTGACGGCGTGGGCGGCCCTTGCTGCGGGACAGAAGCTTGGGGTACCGGTGGTAGGGTTTTATCACTCAGACCTTCCGCGCTTAATGGGAGATCGCTTTGGCCGCCACGTTGAGAAACGCTTAACACGCTATGTTAAAGACCTCTACTGCCAGTTTGATAGCGTGCTAGCCCCCCGTAACGCCATGGCTAATCGCTTAAAGGAGTGGGGAGTCGATAACGTTCGCGTACAGCCATTAGGGGTCGATTTAAACCATTTCCCCCCCCAGCAGCGTGACCCCTCTTTCCGTCAAAGCATGGGTATATCCAGTGATAAAAAACTGCTGATCTTTGTGGGACGTAATTCCCGCGAGAAAAATATTGATGTGCTACTTGCAACGATGCGCCAACTCGGCAGCCATTATCATTTATTGCTGATGGGGCCTGGCATGCCCCATCAGGTACCCAACAATGTCACTGTCGTGGATCGCTGCTGTGGCGCGCACGAGGTGGCGAAAGCACTCGCCAGTAGCGATGCCCTGCTGCATGCGGGCACTCGGGAAACATTCGGTTTGATCGCTCAAGAGGCGATGGCCTGCGGTGTACCTATCGTGGGTGCCAGGGCCGGTGCACTGGCAGAAAATGTGCCGCTAGGTGCAGGCATTCTCTGTCAACCACTCGACCCCGGTGCCATGGCAGAGGCCTGTACAGCATTGTTTAGTAACGACATCGCCGCCAGCGGGCGTTATGCCCGTCATTTTGTCGAACGCCAGCTCAGTTGGGATAGCGTTATCCAGTCTCTTCTTGAGCACTACATCGACCTTTGTAAAATTGAACGACCCAATGCCCTCGTCCACCACCACTAAGCCCCAACGATTACTGCGTTTTCGCCCGTTGCACGGCCTGCTACTGCTTGGGGCGCTCTTGGCCCCGCTAATGCTTACCGCTTGGCTGGGCGGCTCAGAGGCTCTACAGCGCATTAAACACTTTCCACTCGGGTTACTCCTGTTAATGCTGCTGCTGGCGTTTCTATGTTGGAACCTGAATGCAGCAAGATTGCGGCTAATGTTAGGCGGCCGTGCAGGGCAACTCAGTCAACGTGGCGCACTGGGCATCGAACTGGCGTCTAAGTTTGCGTTGTGCGCTACGCCTGGTGGGAGTGGCGGGCCAGCCACCCTACTTATCCTGCTTGTTCGACGAGGCTTTCCGCCCGCCAAAGGGGCGGCAGTGTTCTTGATTGACCAAGGCTGTGATTTGCTGTTTTTCCTCGCCATGCTGAGCGGCTTGGTGCTCTTTTCACTGGTTAGCGACACTCAGTGGCCACATCAGTCGCTAGTGCAGTGGGCGCTCGTCGGTTTAGCACTTATGGCCACGCTGGTCAGTGTTGTGATGTGCTATTTACCAAACCTGCTACGTGCAGGTGGCGTTATAACGGCCTGGCCAAGCCGTTATCGACGGCGCTGGCTGGCACGCCGTTTATTACGATGCCGACATGCGCTTAAGGTCACGCTCGCGCTTCCACGCACAACGCTACTCGCGATGATGATGCTAACCACTGCGCATTGGCTAATGCGCTATAGCTTGCTCTATATAGCGGTGCTGGGCGTGGGCGGACATGCTGACTGGATGTGGACATTTTTAACCCAAATGCTGGCCATGGCGCCCAGCCAGCTTAGCTTTCTTCCCGGCGGCGCGGGTGCCGCTGAAGTGGGCGTTGGCAGTTTGTTGCTGCCCTTGATGGAGCGCGAGCAGGCCTCAGCGGCCGTCCTGGTTTGGCGACTGGTGAGCTACCACCTCTATTTGGCGGTGGGGGCGCCACTATTCATTCTATACAGCTACCGAATGCTGCGCCGAGAACCCGACAATAAAACACCCAAAAGATAACCGTGAACCAACGAATAAGGGCGCCCCAAGGGGCGCCCTTATAGCGTGCGACTAGAGGTCAATAGCTTACCAGCCAGTGACTTCTTTCAGTGCATCGCCGATTTCAGCCAGAGAACGCACGGTTTTAACACCGGCATCTTCCAGGGCAGCAAACTTCTCATCCGCAGTACCTTTACCGCCAGAGATGATTGCGCCCGCATGGCCCATACGCTTGCCAGGAGGTGCAGTCACACCGGCAATGTAGGAAACTACAGGCTTAGAAACGTTGGCTTTGATGTAAGCCGCTGCTTCTTCTTCAGCCGTACCACCGATTTCACCGATCATTACGATCGCTTCGGTTTTCGGGTCTTTCTCAAACATTTCAAGAATGTCGATGAAGTTAGAACCCGGAATCGGATCACCACCGATGCCTACACAAGTAGACTGACCGAAACCATGGTCAGTTGTCTGCTTAACGGCTTCGTAAGTCAGAGTACCTGAACGCGACACAATACCGACTTTACCCGGCTGGTGAATGTGGCCCGGCATAATACCGATTTTGCATTCGCCAGGCGTGATAACACCTGGGCAGTTCGGACCGATCAGACGTACGCCCAGCTCGTCGCATTTTACTTTTGCTTCGAGCATATCTAGCGTCGCGATACCTTCGGTGATGCACACGATCAACTTGATGCCAGCGTTAGCGGCTTCAAGAATCGAGTCTTTACAGAACGGTGCCGGAACGTAGATCACGCTGGCTTCCGCACCGGTTTTCTCAACCGCTTCTTTCACGGTGTTGAAAACGGGCAGGCCCAGGTGCGTCTGGCCGCCTTTGCCCGGCGTAACACCACCGACCATTTGCGTGCCATAGGCAATCGCCTGTTCGGAGTGGAACGTGCCCTGGCCACCGGTGAAACCTTGGCAGATGACCTTGGTGTTCTTATCGATCAGGATGCTCATTACTTGCCCTCCGCTGCTTTTACAACCTGCTGAGCCGCGTCGGTCAGACTGGTAGCAGCGATGATGTTCAGACCGCTAGACGCCAGTTTTTCAGCGCCCAATTCAGCGTTGTTACCTTCCAGACGCACAACCACTGGAACGTTAACACCGACTTGTTCAACAGCACCGATGATGCCTTCAGCAATCATGTCGCAACGAACGATACCGCCGAAGATGTTCACCAGAACCGCTTTGACGTTGTCGTCAGACAAGATGATCTTGAACGCTTCTGCAACGCGCTCTTTAGTCGCGCCGCCACCAACGTCCAGGAAGTTAGCAGGCTTACCGCCACTCAGGTTGACGATGTCCATGGTGCCCATGGCCAAGCCAGCACCGTTAACCATGCAGCCGATGTTGCCATCAAGTGCTACATAGTTCAGTTCCCACTTCGCTGCATCAGCTTCACGCTGATCTTCCTGGGAAGGATCGCGCATCGCCTGAAGATCTGGGTGACGGTACAGCGCGTTGCTGTCGAGTCCCAGTTTAGCGTCGAGGCAGTGCAGATTGCCTTCGTCGGTAATAACCAGCGGGTTAATTTCTAACAGCGCCAGATCTTTGTCATGGAACAGCTTAGAAAGGCCCAGGAAAATCTTTGTGAACTGCTTGATCTGGTCGCCTTTAAGGCCCAAAGCAAATGCCAGCTCACGCGCTTGGTAGGGCTGTGCGCCGACCAGCGGATCGATTTCAGCTTTCAAAATCTTTTCTGGCGTTTCTTCAGCAACGGTCTCGATTTCAACACCGCCTTCGGTAGAGGCCATGAAGACCACACGACGGGTAGTACGGTCGACAACTGCGCCAAGATACAGCTCATCAGCGATGTCGGTGCAAGTCTCAACCAAAATCTTAGCAACCGGCTGACCTTTTTCGTCAGTCTGGAAGGTTACCAGGTTCTTGCCTAACCACTGCTCGGCGAAGGCTTTCGCTTCGGCCGGATCTTTAATCAGCTTAACGCCGCCCGCTTTACCGCGGCCACCAGCGTGAACCTGGGCTTTAACCACCCACATGTCGCCGCCGATCTTTTTGCACGCTTCTTCGGCTTCTTCGGGAGTGTCCACGGCAAAGCCTTTAGACACTGGTAGACCATAATCAGCAAACAGCTGTTTGCCTTGATACTCGTGAAGGTTCATCGATTCATGCCATTGGTTGCATGTGACTCGAACGATGACCCGCTTCTTTATAAGAGCGGGGCATCCCCGTACCTTCGTCCCCGCTGATTTCTCACAGAGCCGAAAGTGTTGCGCCACCTGACGGTGGCGCTTGGTTGTTGCTTAGCGAATTACTTGCGCTTCTTACGGTTAGCCATGTGAATGGCATGGCCTTCTACCGCAAGAGCTGCTTCATGCACTGCTTCCGACATGGTCGGATGTGCATAGCAGGTCAGAGCCAGGTCTTCGGCGCTAGAGCCGAATTCCATTGCAATCACGCCTTGAGCAATCATCTCACCCGCGTGCTGACCAACGATATGCATGCCGAGGATACGGTCGGTTTCCGCATCGGCAATAATCTTGGCGCTACCTTCGGTGGCGTTGTTCGCCATGGCACGACCACTTGCCGCGAATGGGAAGCTACCGGTCTTAACTTCAATGCCTTTCGCTTTGGCATCTTGCTCGGTCATACCAACCCACGCTACTTCCGGGAACGTGTAAATCACGTTCGGAATCGTGTCGTAGTTCATCTCGGCTTTGTGGCCAGCGATGATATCAGCAACCATAATGCCTTCTTCAGATGCCTTGTGCGCCAGCATGGGGCCACGCACACAGTCACCAATGGCGTAAACACCCGGTACATTGGTACGGCACTGATCATCAACAAAGATAAATCCACGCTCGTCCAGCTCAACGCTGACACCATCGGCAATCACGCCTTTGGTGTACGGACGACGACCAACACAAACAATCAGTTTGTCGAAGGTCATTTCCTGTTCGCCATTGGCATCGGTGTACTTCACAATGACTTCGTCGCCATTGGTTTCCGAACCAGTCACGCGGGCGCCCAGTTTAATATCCAGACCCTGCTTTTTGAGCAGCTTCTGCGTTTCTTTAGCGATCGCCGTATCGACCATCGGCAAGAAACTATCCATCGCTTCCAAAACCGTGACTTCGGAACCCAAACGGCTCCAAACGCTACCCAGCTCTAGACCGATAACGCCAGCGCCAATAACGCCTAAGCGCTTCGGCGTTTCCTGAAATTCCAGCGCGCCGGTGGAATCAACAATCAAGCCTTCAGTTAGCGGCGTCGGAGGAATTTCAACCGGCACGGAACCTGCAGCAATGACGATATTATCAGCGTCGTAAGTGGTGGTATTGCCATCTAAGTCAGTGACTTCGACTTGCTTACCGGAGACCACTTTACCGGTTCCTTCAATAGCGGTAACGCCGTTGGCCTTAAACAGACCAGAGATGCCGCCGGTCAAGTTCTTAACGATCTTGTCCTTGCGAGCCATCATTTTTTTGACGTCCATGGTGACGTCACCGGCATTGATACCCATGTCGTCGAAATCGTGCTTGGCTTCAACGAACTTATGCGAGGCTTCAAGCAACGCTTTGGACGGGATACAACCGACGTTCAAACACGTACCACCGTGAACGACATTGCCTTCTTTACCAATCCATTTTTCAACACAGGCGGCTTTCAGGCCTAGCTGCGCAGCGCGGATAGCCGCTACGTAGCCACCAGGACCTGCACCGATAACGATCACATCAAACTTGTCAGCCATGTTGGCTCCTTTAGCTTGGTTGCCTCCCCCCGCGTGAATCTAAACCGGGCAAGAGGCAAGGTGCGATTGCATTAGAACGCTAATACAGCAGCGGAGGCGGATCAGCGCGCTCCGTTATACGTCCAGCAGCAAGCGAGCCGGGTCTTCCAGCAGCTCTTTAATAGTAACCAGGAAACGTACCGCATCTTTACCATCAATCATGCGGTGGTCGTAGGACAGCGCCAGATACATCATCGGGCGAATCTCGACCTTACCATTCACGGCCATTGGACGATCCTGGATTTTGTGCATGCCCAGGATAGCGGTCTGCGGCGGATTGATAATCGGGGTCGACATCAAAGAGCCAAACGTACCGCCGTTGGTGATAGTGAAGGTGCCGCCGATCATGTCATCCATGCCCAGCTTACCGTCACGACCACGCTTACCGAAATCAACAATCGTTCTCTCGACGTCGGCAATTTTCATGCTGTCGGTGTCGCGCAGTACCGGTACGACCAGACCGCGGTCCGTTGATACCGCGACGCCGATATCCTGATAACCGTGGTAGACGATATCAGTACCGTCAATAGAGGCGTTAACATCCGGGAAGCGCTTGAGTGCTTCAGAAGCCGCTTTCACAAAGAAGCCCATAAAGCCCAATTTAATATCGTGAGCCTTTAGGAACGTATCTTTGTACTGCGCACGCAGGGCCATGATTTCAGTCATGTCCACTTCGTTGTACGTGGTCAGCATGGCAGCCGTTTGCTGGGCCTGAACCAGACGCTTAGCAATGGTTTGACGCAGACGCGTCATCGGAACGCGCTTCTCGACGCGCTCACCTTCCACTGCCGGTGCAGCGGCGGCTTTCGCTGGCGCTGAAGATTTCGCTGCCTTTTTGGCAGAGCCATCTTTCACTGCTTTTTGCACGTCTTCTTTCAAGATGCGGCCACCTTTGCCGGTGCCCTCAATCTTGGCAACATCCAGATCATGCTCAGCAACCATTTTGCGTGCCGCTGGCGCTAGAATTTTATCGCCGACTTTCTCATCAGAGCCTTCATCATCGCTGCTCGAAGCGCTGGAAGAAGAAGCACTGCTGCTCTCTTCACCAGCACCACCAGCACCTTCGGTAAAGACGGCCAGAACTGCTTCGGATTCAACCTGGCTGCCTTCTTCGGCTTTAATTTCTGCCAGTGCGCCGTCGGCCGGTGCGACAACTTCAAGCACCACCTTGTCGGTTTCGATGTCAGCTAGCACTTCATCGCGCTTAACTGCTTCACCCACTTTCTTGTGCCACGTCGCCACGGTGCCTTCCTGGATAGACTCAGGGAAGCTTGGGGCTTTTACGTCATGTTGCTTTCCACCGCCGTTACCGCCGCTGGCTTTTTTCTCTTCTTGCTTATCGTCTTTTTTCGCTTCAGACGATTTAGCGCTAGCGTCGTCAGAAGATTTCTCTTCTTTACTGCCAGACGCGCTGCCTTCACCGATTTTGCCTAACACTTGTTCTGACTCAACGGTATCGCCCTCTTCGGCCATCACGTCAGTCAGGGTTCCCGCTTCCGGTGCGACGACTTCGAGCACCACTTTGTCGGTTTCAATTTCAACAATCAGCTCGTCGCGTTCAACGCTGTCACCCGGCTTTTTATGCCACGCGGCCACAGTGCCTTCGGCAACGGATTCCGGAAAGGTTGGCGCTTTGATATCAGTAGCCATGTCGTTTCCCTTATGTGTTCTCTAAACCCGGTGGGCGCTTATAGGTTAAAAGCGTCTTCCACCAGCTGGCGCTGCTGTTCAGTGTGGACGGACATATAGCCCGCTGCCGGCGCGGCAGAGGCAGGACGTCCTGCAAATTTCAAATCACGTCCGAAGCCATCTTTCAGCATATCGGCAACGGCGCGCATGTGGTGCTGACTTGAGTACCAAGCGCCTTGGTTCAGCGGCTCTTCCTGGCACCACACGATGTCTTCCACATTGGCATACGCCTGGAGCACTTCCAGAAGCTCTTCTTTCGGGAAGGGGTAGAGTTGCTCAAGACGAATAATCGCCGTGTCATCACGCTCGTTTTCTGCACGCCAGTTGGCTAGGTCGTAGTACACCTTGCCAGCGCACATAATAACGCGAGTCACCTTTTCTGCCTCAAGATTCGCCTGATCCGGCAACACCATGTAGAACTTGCCGTGAGCGAGATCTTCTAGGCTAGATACCGCTTCTTTATGGCGCAATAGCGACTTCGGCGACATGATCACCAGCGGCTTACGCAACGGACGAATGACTTGACGTCGCATCAGATGATAAATCTGTGCGGGGGTTGTCGGCACACATACCTGCATGTTGTGCTCAGCGCACAGCTGCAAGAAGCGCTCTAACCGTGCGGAGGAGTGCTCGGGCCCCTGACCTTCATAGCCATGCGGCAACAACATGGTCAGTCCACACAGTCGTCCCCACTTGGTTTCGCCAGAGGAGATAAACTGGTCAACCACGACTTGGGCACCGTTAAAGAAGTCACCAAACTGGGCTTCCCAAATGACTAAGTCACCCGGTGCTGTCGTGGAGTAGCCGTACTCAAAAGCCAACACCGCTTCTTCCGATAGGAAGGAGTCGTGAATGGTAAAGCGTGGCTGACCGTCTGACATGTTCTGCAACGGCACGTACGTAGAACCATCTTTCTGGTTGTGCACTACCGCGTGACGGTGAGAGAACGTTCCACGTCCAACATCCTGACCAGTAATACGGATCGGATGGCCCTGATCCAGCAGCGTGGCATACGCCAGCGTTTCGGCGAAGCCCCAGTTAAGTCCCATGCCGCCCGCCTGCATTTTACGACGGTCTTCATAGATCTTAGCGACTTGGCGCTGTACTTCGACCCCATCAGGAATCTCGCACATTCTCGCTGCCAGTTGCTGCAGACGCTTCATATCGAAGGTAGTGTCTGCATCACCGGTCCACTCGTGCCCAAGGTAGGGCGCCCAATCCACAAAGAGTGACGTATTAGGCTCTTGCACCAAGGCATTCGCTACGTGGTTACCTGCCACAAGATCATCGCGGTAGGTTTCAACCATTGCCTTGGCATCTTCTTCTGACAATACACCCTGCTCGACCAAACGTTTTGCATAGAGCGAACGCGAAGAAGGGTGATCTTTAATCTTGGCGTACATCATCGGTTGGGTGCCCGATGGCTCGTCGGCCTCATTATGGCCGCGACGGCGGTAACACACCAGATCAATAACAACGTCTTTCTTAAACTGCTGACGGTAGTCCAACGCCACTTGGGTCGCATGGATAACCGCATCCGGATCATCGCCGTTAACATGGAAAATCGGCGCCTGAACCATCTTAGCGATGTCAGTACAGTATTCGGTGGAGCGCGCATCCAAGGGGTTCGACGTCGTGAAGCCCACTTGGTTGTTAATCACGATGTGTACCGTGCCGCCGGTTTTATAGGCACGGGTTTGAGACATCTGGAATGTCTCCATGACCACGCCCTGACCAGCAAACGCAGCATCGCCATGAACGTTGATTGGCAGTACTTTACTGCCCTCTTCGTCATTACGGCGATCTTGACGTGCACGCACCGAGCCTTCCACTACCGGCGCTACAATTTCCAAATGCGACGGGTTGAACGACATGGCCAAGTGGACTTCGCCACCAGGCGACATGACGTTAGAGCTAAAGCCTTGGTGATATTTCACATCACCAGAACCACGCTCGATCACCTTCTTACCGTCGAACTCGTCAATCAATTCAGCGGGGTTTTTACCCAAAATATTGACCAACAGGTTCAGGCGGCCACGGTGAGCCATGCCAATAACGACTTCTTTAGTACCATAGCCGCCGGACCGCTGAATCAACTCGTCCATCATTGGAACAAATGATTCACCGCCTTCTAGACCGAAGCGCTTGGTACCTGGATATTTAGACGCTAGGTAATTCTCCAAACCTTCGGCAGCGGTAAGGCGCTCCAGCACGTGCTTACGCACATCGTCGCTGAATTTCGGCGCACTTCGCACCGATTCAAAACGCCGTTGCAACCAACGTTTCTCTTCGGTATCGACGATGTGCATGATCTCGCAGCCGATAGAGCGACAATAAGTCTGCTCCAGCGCGTCAACGATCTCTCGCAACGGTGCTTTATCAATACCTAGAAAAAACGAACCGGTCTGGAACTCGGTGTCAAGATCAGCCTTGGAAAGCTGATGAAATGACAGATCGAGGTCTGGGACGGGGGTGGGATTACGCAGTCCTAGCGGGTCGATATTGGCCTTCTGATGGCCACGAAAGCGGTATGCGTTAATCAGCTGCAGGACTTTTACCTGCTTTTTATTCTCACCGCTATCGGGGGCGGCGGCTACCCTGCCTGGGCGACTTTCACGGCCCAGTTGGTAGAACTGATCACGAGTGGGGCTTAGTGGAACATCGTGGGAGGCACTGCCCTCAGAACGCGGCAGCTGATCAAAATAGCTGCGCCATTCGTCTGAGACAGAATCAGGATCGGCGAGGTACTGCTCATAAAGCGCTTCCACGTAGTGGACATTGCCACCACTAACGTGAGAGGAACGCCACATCAACTCCATTATGCCTTGTTGCATCTCTCGGTCACCCTGCACTGATGGGGTGGTATCGGTATCGCTGCGGTCGCGCAACGACATCGCTATTGCCCTGCCGGCGGGGCGGGACATATGCCGGCGGCGCCGACCGGAGGCCGGAAGCCCTGTTCATACTAGCTGTTCATACTACATTTTCACTACGTACTATTTCGCTACGTACTATTTCTCTACTTGCTATTATCGCTTCCATCGCTTCGCATTTGCATTTGCATTACATTGATACGAGGCGTTTTCCTATCTAGTCGTGCTTGATCAGTTCATGCTCAAAAGCCGGTACTTTCGGCACCGGCTTTTAAACTTGACTGGTTAGGTAGTGCGACGCGTCGCCGCACCACATAACGTCCCTATGATAACAAGCGAAGCGCCACGATTTAAGTGGCTTTATGCAGCAACTTACGTAGCGATCGCATTTTTTTCATAGGATTAGGCGTTTACGTCGCATCAGCCAGCAACATTTCACGAATTTTACCAATTGCACGGGTCGGATTTAGCCCTTTTGGACAAACCGCAACGCAATTCATAATGCCGCGGCAGCGGAAAACGGAGAACGGATCTTCCAGGCTGGTAAGGCGTTCGCGGGTAGCCGTATCACGTGTATCAGCAAGGAAGCGATAAGACTGGAGCAAACCAGCCGGACCAACAAACTTGTCTGGGTTCCACCAGAACGACGGGCAAGATGTCGAACAACATGCGCACAGAATACATTCATACAGGCCATCTAGCTTGTCGCGTTCTTCTGGCGATTGCAGACGTTCGATCGCCGGTGCTGGCTCGTCGTTCTGTAGATACGGCTGAATACGCTCGTACTGCTTATAGAACAGCCCCATATCAACGACCATATCGCGGATAACCGGCAGACCTGGTAACGGGCGTAAGGTCAACTTGTTGCCTTTCACAACATCTGACAGCGGCGTAATACATGCCAAGCCGTTTTTACCGTTCATGTTCATGCCATCGGAACCGCACACGCCTTCACGGCAGCTGCGACGGAACGCTAGCCCGCTATCCTGCTCTTTCATCAGGTGCAGAACATCCAGCACCATCAGATCGCGGCCTTTGGTATCGACCTGGAACTCCTGCATATAAGGCGCGGAGTCGGTTTCCGGATTGTAGCGGTATACGGATACCTGAAGGTTAGACATGGTGACTCCCTCTCGTCAGTGCAGAGATTAGTAGGTGCGAACCTTAGGCTCGAACGTATCAACAGTTTTCGGCTTGAAGTTAACGTCGCGCTTCTTCAGCTCTTTCGTGGCCGGGAAGTAGAGCGAGTGTTTCAGCCAGTTGACATCATCACGGTCAGGATAGTCGTAGCGCGAGTGCGCACCACGGCTCTCATTACGCTCAAGGGCAGCAATCGCCGTTGCTTCCGCCACTTCCATCAGGTTATCAAGTTCTAAGGCCTCAACACGCGCCGTGTTGAAAGCATTGGACTTGTCCGGCAGGTGCGCGTTGGCAATACGGCTGCGTAGATCCGCCAGCTTTTTGACACCTTCCTGCATATTCTTCTCTTCGCGGAATACGCCGAAAGAGGTCTGCATGATGTCTTGAAGCTCTGCTTTAAGCTCAGGAATGCTTTCGCCACCCTCCGACTCATTCCAGCGCGTAATACGCTTCATTGCTGATTCGATATCAGATTCAGAAGCATCCAGGTAGTCAATACCTTCGTTAAGCGCGCCTTCAATAAACATCCCCGCCGCACGACCGAATACCACTAGATCAAGCAGAGAGTTACCGCCCAAGCGGTTAGCACCGTGAACCGATACACACGCCGCCTCACCACAGGCAAACAAGCCATTAACGATATGGTCGTTACCGCTTTCGTCCTGGGTAATTGCTTGGCCATGAATATTGGTGGGAATACCACCCATCATGTAGTGGCAAGTGGGTACAACCGGAATCGGGTCTTTGGCAGGATCAACGTGAGCGAACGTTTTCGACAGCTCAACGATACCCGGCAGGCGCTTACCAAGAACTTCTTCGCCCAGGTGGTCAAGCTTCAAGAAGACGTGATCGCCCTTCTCGCCGCAGCCACGACCTTCAAGAATTTCCATGACCATAGAGCGTGCAACAACGTCACGGCCGGCCAAGTCTTTGGCGTTCGGAGCATAACGCTCCATGAAGCGCTCACCGTCTTTATTGATCAGGTAACCACCCTCACCACGGCAGCCTTCAGTGACCAGCGTACCCGCACCGTAGATACCGGTCGGATGGAACTGCCACATTTCCATGTCCTGCATCGGGAAGCCAGCACGCAGCGCCATGCCGATACCGTCGCCGGTATTGATCAAGGCATTAGTAGTAGAGGCATAGATACGGCCTGCACCACCTGTCGCCAAAACAGTGGCTTTCGATTTAACGTGGACAACTTCGCCAGTTTCGATGCACATGGCGATACAACCGACCACATCACCGTTGCTATTTTTCACCAGATCTACCGCGTACCACTCATTCAAGAACGTCGTGTTGTTCTTGAGGTTGTTTTGGTAGAGCGTATGAAGCAGTGCATGACCAGTACGGTCAGCGGCTGCACAGGTACGTGCCGCCTGACCGCCTTCGCCGAAGTTTTTCGACTGGCCACCAAACGGACGCTGATAAATACGGCCATTATCGAAGCGCGAGAACGGAAGCCCCATGTGCTCAAGCTCAAAAACCGCTTTCGGGCCTTCTGAACACATGTACTCAGCCGCGTCTTGGTCAGCAATGTAGTCGCCGCCTTTAACGGTGTCGTACATGTGCCAGCGCCAGTCATCGTTCGGGTCTGAAGAGGCGATAGCGCAGGTAATGCCGCCCTGAGCAGAAACCGTGTGAGAGCGTGTCGGGAACACTTTGGACAGTACGGCTGTCTTTTTGCCAGACTTGGCAAGCTCTAGAGCAGCACGTAATCCAGAGCCACCGCCACCGATGATAATGGCGTCAAATGTCAGGCTACGAAGGTTAGACATGTATCAAGCTCCCCACAGAATTTGAATGCCCCACACCAGGTATACGAAGATGGCCAGAATAATCAGGGTCTGGACACCCACGCGCAGGCGAGTGGACTTGAGATAATCGGTGGTGACCGTCCACAAACCGATCCAGGCGTGCGCTGCAATCGAAACAAACGCTAGCAGCGAGAAAATACGCATCCAAGTTTGTTCGAACAGTCCGCTCCAGGCGTAGTAATCCAGGTTAGGATTGAGCAGCAGGTAGGCGACGATAAAGACGGTATATACAGCTAGAATTACCGCTGAAACGCGCTGCATTAGCCAATCGGATAACCCGCTACGGCCAAAACTTGTGATGTTGGTTACCATACCCAAACTCCTGCCAGGATGATCAGAACGACACTGACGACAACAGTGATCTGTGCTTTTTTCACGCCACCTTCAAGGGTCACGCCGATATCCGCATCCATTAACAGGTGTTTAACGCCTGCCACAAAATGGAATGCCAATGCGGATAACAATCCCCAGGCAATGAACTTGGCGAAAAAGTTATTGGCCAATGCGTTGCTGACGGCATCAAAGCCAGCCGGAGACGATAGTGATTTACCCAGCGCCCAAAAAGCGAAGATCAGGCCAACGAAGAGGATGACACCCGTAATACGGTGTGTAATCGACGTTAGCGCCGGTAGTGGGAAATGTATCGTAGTAAGGTCTAAGTTTACGGGTCGTTTGCTATTCACGGCGTTATACACACTCTCTTGGCCCGCTCTGCGACAGGTCGGGCATGGCCCGAGCGGGCAGTGGTTGCTGGAAGGGGCTCGGCCGCTGCCAAGTCGAGCACGACCTCCTATCTGCCGGTCGCGCGCCGTGGATTATAAGAACCTTCGCCCCTGCTGACAAACCGAACTCAAGCTTAACTCGACTATGGTGCAAGAAAAATGAGGTCTACCCGAGTCGATTTTGCGTTGCAGCATGGTTATAGTGACAGGAGATTGATGGTTTGATAAGCCCGTTAACGTGTCGTCAATCCCCTGACGCTTCTTTACTATGAACTCCATGCTTATCATATACAAAGATTATCCAATACAACAATAGCTGTACAAGGATACCTAGCGCTTAGGCTAATTGACAAAATGTCGCACACTTCTATAGTAGGCGAGCCTTTTCGCCGGCGCGGTATGCGAAACAACGACATTACGTCCCAAACCGAATTCGAAAGGAGGCCAGCATGGCTGACAGGAAAGCGACATTGACGGTAGACGGTCTAGAAAAACCGATCGAACTACCCATGTATTCCGGCACACTTGGCCCCGACGTCATCGACGTACGCGGCTTGGGTGCTGAAGGCCTGTTTACCTACGATCCCGGCTTCATGGCCCCCTCTCCCTGCCAGTCCGCCATCACTTATATTGATGGCGGCAAGGGCGTGCTGCTACACCGCGGCTACCCTATTGACCAACTGGCCAAAGAGTCTAATTTTGTCGAGGTATGCTACACCCTGTTATTCGGTGAGCTACCCAACGATGAACAGTATGCAGATTTCGAGTCGCGCATTCGTAACCACACCATGGTGCACGACCAAATCAACAACTTCTTCAAAGGGTTCCGTCGCGATGCGCACCCAATGTCCATCCTGTGTGGTGTCGTTGGCGGCCTAGCTGCTTTCTACCATGACCACATGGACATTACCCAAGAAGAAGACCGCGTGATCAGCGCTATTCGTCTCATTGCAAAAATGCCTACCCTGGCCGCAATGTCGCATAAATATAACGTTGGCCAGCCGTTCAACTACCCCCGCAACGACCTGAGCTATGCAGAGAACTTCCTCTACATGATGTTCAGCAACCCGTGCGAAGAGTACAAAATCAATCCGGTGTACGCGAAAGCCATGGACCGCATCTTTATGCTGCACGCGGATCATGAGCAAAACGCCTCTACCTCTACAGTACGCTTAGCTGGCTCAACCGGCGCCAACCCATTTGCCTGTATCAGTGCAGGTATTGCAGCACTTTGGGGCCCAGCACACGGCGGTGCCAACGAAGCTGTACTGAATATGCTTGACGAAATTGGCGACGACTCTGAAGAAAACATTCAGCGCTTTGTCGACAAAGCAAAAGACAAGGATGACCCCTTCAAGCTGATGGGCTTTGGTCACCGCGTTTATCGCAACTTTGACCCGCGCGCCAAAGTAATGAAAGAGACCTGCGACGAAGTACTGGCTGAGCTTGGCTTAGCCGACGACCCGCAGCTCAAAATCGCCAAGCGCCTTGAGCAAATTGCCCTGGAAGATGAGTACTTCATCGAACGTAAGCTTTATCCAAACGTCGACTTCTACTCTGGCATCATTCTCAAAGCCATGGGCATTCCGACCAATATGTTTACCGTCATTTTCGCGGTATCTCGCACCATTGGCTGGATCTCTCACTGGCATGAAATGCTCAGCGAAAGCTACAAAATTGGCCGCCCGCGCCAGCTGTATATCGGCCACGATATGCGCGACTATCCTAAAAAATAACGCCGCGGTAACAACGCAGCGTCACTAGGATAATAAAAGGCCACCCACGGGTGGCCTTTTGCTTATCGTAAATTCACTTCTCTCTATTGTTCCTCACACACAAACCACTCCCCCACACAAATAAGGTGCTCTATGCGAACCATTACTACTGTTGCCTTTATTGGCCTGGGCGTTATGGGTTATCCCATGGCAGGTCACCTCGCCAAACAAGGCCTGACAACGCGCGTGTACAACCGCACAAGCAGCAAAGCGGATGCCTGGGCAAAAGAGCATGGCGGCACCGCCCATGCCACACCCAAGGAAGCCGCCGACGGCGCGGATCTTGTTTTGATATGCGTAGGCAATGACGACGACGTCAGACAAGTAACTACCGGCACCGACGGCGTATTGAGCAGCATGGCAGCCGACACCTACCTCATCGACCACACCACCGCCTCTGCAGACCTAGCCCTGGAGCTAGACACCATCTGCCGCAAGCAAGGCGTGGCCTTTCTAGATGCCCCCGTTTCTGGCGGGCAGCAAGGGGCAGAAAATGGCGCACTGACGATTATGTGCGGTGGAGAACAGGCACACTTTGACGCTGTACAACCCATCCTTGATCACTATGCTCGCGCCGTCACTCTGATGGGCAGTGCTAGCAGTGGCCAGCTTACCAAAATGGTTAACCAGATTTGTATTGCTGGCTTGGTACAAGGTCTTGCCGAAGGCTTGCACTTCGCTGAACAAGCAGGGCTGGACCAACAACAGGTGATCGATGTGGTGTCTAAAGGCGCGGCAGGCTCATGGCAGATGGAAAACCGCCACAAAACGATGATAGCCAATGAGTATAACCATGGCTTTGCAGTGGACTGGATGCGCAAGGATTTAGGGATTTGTTTAGAGCAGGCTCGCCGATTGAGCGCCACACTACCCGTGACCGCCCTTGTCGACCAATTTTATGCTGATGTGCAACGTATGAAGGGTGGACGTTGGGACACTTCGTCGCTATTAAAGCGCTTACAAAAGCCAGAATAACGCTTGACTTTTAAGCGCCTCGATCTTGAAAAGGGTTTTCCACACTATCTGTGGATAACCCTGTTCACAACCACTACAAAACGTCCCACAATCGCCATGAACAGTGACCCAGCCTTAAATTGGTCATTTTTTAACCTAATATAACTTATTGATTTAAAAGAGATAATTCTAAATCACTGATTTTTTGAGACAACAACCCAGGGTTGTGCACAACCCCTTTCACAAACTTGCAAAAGTGGACAAGTCAAGCACAAAATCGTCCAAAAACGATTGAAATGGGAATGATTTCAGCCAGTGATTACAATGACGGGAACGCAAAAACTGACAAATGAGTCGCCTCATTGCCTTTAGTTAAAATGCGTATTTTGAGAAATGTTTGCCGACAATAAATCTGCAAATAAATTTCGAGGAAGTAGGAGATGGCGTCCCATAGGGGGTTCGAACCCCTGTTACCGCCGTGAAAGGGCGGTGTCCTAGACCACTAGACGAATGGGACGTAATTAACCTAAAAAATACGGCCTTGAGGTACTATATTGAAAACTCGTATTGAAAATTGACAATCAGAATTTTCGATATTGGTGGAGCCTAGCGGGATCGAACCGCTGACCTCAACACTGCCAGTGTTGCGCTCTCCCAGCTGAGCTAAGGCCCCACATGTCTCGAAGACGGAGCGTATGTTACTGATTCCGCCCGCCTTCGTCAAGGCTTTCAAACACCGGAAACGCCAAATTCCGTGATTAATATGAAAGTGGCGCTTCCCAACACTGATCAAAGACACTAATCAAGCACACTTATCGAATCCACTTATTAAGGACATCTGTAGTGCGCTCACAGTGTCGCGGTCAAGACATCAGAGATCGCGAAACTCTTTCTCAAAGCGTTTTGCTTGCTTCTTGGAGACACCGCCTAGCACTTCAATGGCACTACGTAACCGTGCCCGCGTAACGTCGGAACCCAAGATCGCCATGGCATCCATCACTGAGGTACTCGACGTACTACCCGTAATGGCAATAAAGACCGGGGCTAGGAAGGCCTTCATTTTAATGTCAAAGTGTTCAGCAAGCACTTTAACCTCAGCTAAGAGCGCCTCTTTTGACCAAGCAGGTACGGCTTTAAAACGCCACACCAAGAACTGCAGCAGCTTAACCAGCTCTTCTTTCTCAAGCTTCACGCTATCAAAGTCATCTTCCGTCAGCGCAGGCAGCCCAGAGAAAAAGTGTCCCGCCAGCGGTATTACCTGGGAAAGCGTTTCAACACGAGGACGCACCTGAGGAAGTATTTGCTTCACATACTCCTCATTGAACGCCCACTCTCGAAGCGCCTGAAGTAGCGCATCGTCGTCTAAGTCTTCACGAATATAGACGCCGTTCAGCCAGGTCAGTTTTTCCAAATCAAACACTGGCCCGCCTAACGATACCCGCTGAATATCAAACTCAGCCATCATATCTGGCAGGCTAAACTTCTCCCGCTCGTCAGGCATCGACCAACCCATACGGCCCAAGTAGTTAGTGACCGCCTGAGGCAAGAACCCCATTCGACGGTAGTAGTTAATCGACGTCGGGTTTTTACGCTTGGAGAGCTTGGACTTATCGGGATTACGCAACAACGGCATATGGCAAAGCTGCGGCATTTCCCACCCGAAATACTCATACAGCAACTGATGCTTCGGCGCTGAGTTAATCCACTCTTCGCCACGCAGCACGTGGGTGATTTTCATCAGGTGATCATCAACCACGTTCGCCAGGTGATAAGTAGGCATGCCATCCGACTTCAGCAGAATTTGTGCATCTACTTGTGCCCACTCCACTTCGATTGTGCCGCGCAGCATATCGTTAACTACACAAACACCTGTACTTGGCACCTTCATGCGAACGACATAAGGCCAGCCTTCTTGCTCACGGCGGGCTTGTTCATCAGAGTCCAGCGCCAAGTCAACCGGTTTCAAGGCCAAGTGCATACCGGCCGCTTTGCGAGCTTCCCGCAATTCATCCAATTCTTCACTGGTGCGGTAACACTTAAAGGCATGCCCCGCATCTATAAGCTGCTGGGCGTACTGGGCGTAGATATCGCCACGCTCGCTTTGCCGATACGGGCCATGAGGGCCGCCCACATCAGGGCCTTCATCCCACTCCAGACCAAGCCAACGCAAAGAATCTAAAATCATCTGTTCTGATTCAGCAGTAGACCGAACCCGATCGGTGTCTTCAATGCGCAGAATGAACTGGCCACCATGCTGGCGCGCAAAACAGAGATTAAACAGCGCAATATAGGCAGTACCTACATGCGGATCACCCGTCGGAGAAGGCGCGATACGAGTACGAACGGTCATCAAGATGTCCTTTTGGCAATAGAGCGTCACGGCATTATACGCACCCTTAAGGCAACCAGCAGCACCTTGCAGGGAACGAGTTTGACTTAAAAGCGTCTGATCAAAGGCTGAAGGCTCACTGATAGGAAGATGCGCGTTAAAGCACAATCGCTTAGTATGGCGCAGCACCTAAGATTCGTGTTCATACTTGAGAACGCCTCGCGATTTTTGGTATGCACAGAGCGCCGCCGAATAGGGTGGAAGTACATTCAACGAGCCTGTTTGGCTCATCGATAGGAAAACGAAATGGAATCGCTAGGCTCACGTATAAAGCAACTGCGGCTTAGGGCCAAGCTCAACAAAGCTGCCCTCGCACGTAAAGTAGGCGTATCAGATGTCACCATTTCTTATTGGGAATCCGGTGCTATCAAACAAATCGGCCATGAACGCCTTGTTGCGCTCGCCGACGCCCTTGATTGCTCTTTGGCAACGCTACTAGAAGGTGACAGCGCACCTCCTCTGTTGACCCTGACGCATACTGGCCCCCTCCCCTGGGAACAGGTTCAGGCAACCACCATGACGGTGCCGCATCACCTGCCGCTAAAGATTGACTGGAAAGCACCCTGTGTAATGGCAACTCCCGGCCAAGAAACGGACTTCTCACCGGTGTCAGCAGGCGACTTAGTGCTATTGGGCCCTACCCATGTGTTTCACAAAACTGGCCATTACCTGATCCAGAGTGAACAAGGTTATGTTATTGAGCACTTTGCTAAAGCGCCCAGTGACACCACCATACATGCGGTACTACTAGCACACTGGTCTCCTGCCTAAAGCATCTTTATCTCCCCACGTCCTACATTTCTTCAACCACGTCCACCTGATCGCGCGTACGTCTTGGTTCACTGCCCACTAAGAAACTGCGCGAGTAGGTGGCAACCTGCCCTAGTCCATGGCGAGTCTGGCTAACCAGCTCGCCAGCTAGGTACTCCCCTTCATTGCCAATGCGCGCCTGTACCGCTCTTGGCTGCACAGAAGCTTCTGAAAGCTGAACGCTCACAATATACCTTCCATCAGGTAAACCACTACCAGAGCCAAAGGGGCCTGCATTAAACCGCCCTTGCGAGACACTGGTACGCTCTTGCCAGCGCACGCGGCTTATCTCACGCTCAATGGTTACCTGAATAAGAGCTTCGTCCGGCAGTTTGGTTTCGCCTTCTACCATTAAACGACGATCAGAGCGCAAAGAGGCCGTTGTCGAAATGGCCACGATGAGAGGATCGACCATCTCTTTTGGCTCGGCGCTTTCCTGAGGGCTAGGCGTTTCAACGACCGGTTCAGACGGCACAGAGGTCGGCTCCTCCTCCTGACCACCACAGCCAGCCAGTAGCAACATACTCGCGAACACTAAACTGATACCACCTAGCGTCTTATGCATAGAGACTCCTCAACAACGAAATATCAGCTTACCACTGCCTAGCCCTCATCACATTGAATTAGACCGCGAAATAAGCAAAGTGCTGCAGGGCTCATAAGACTTATACAAAAACTAAACGTTAATAGCACGGCAAACGAAAATACCCGGCAATTTCGTCGCGAATTTGCCTGAGGCCGTGGTCGATATCGACCTCACCCTGTACCTAGGTAAAAACCACAAGATCAACGCTACCCTGTTGCCTACTGGCTTCAACCGAAATAACCACCAGCATGGCACCTTGTGCGGCGGATACCCCTTGCGCTGTTCACTTAAAGTGTCAGACTATAGCCATGTACAACAAAGTAAAACACTCCAAAAGACACCATATTAAAGCCGCTATATTTCACACCTAGCGCTACGCTGGGGGGTAGATCATGACCGCATTCACTAACATCGGGCTTTACAGCCCCAAGCAAGCAGAGCGCCTGATTGGCGTAGAAGCGGATAAGATTCGCCGCTGGCTCATGCCTGCGCGGTCGACCAAGGGGCCACTCTGGGAACCCGAACCCCAAGCGTTAGGCGCAGAAGACACCCTCAGCTTTAAAGACTTGCTGGAACTCCGTGCCGTGGCTAAATTCCGTAGCCACAATGTGAGCTTATCGGTCATCCGTGAAGCATTGCATGCGCTCAGCGAGTTACTACAGCGGGATTACCCACTCATCAATCCCCAGCTGTGTACCGATGGCCAAAAGGTATTCCTGAAGGCACTGGAAGAAAACGGCGAAACAGCAGTGATTGACTTGGTTAAGCGCCAAAACGCATTTGAAGATGTGATAGTTCCCTCACTAAGGGCAGGCATCGAATTCAATGCGGAGGGAGATCCTGTGCGCTGGCATCCAGATCCCGAAGACCCGAGCATCGTGATCGACCCACGCTTTGCCTTCGGCAAGCCCATCGTGCTACCTAGCCACATGCCCACCAGCACACTGGCCCAAGCAGCCGAAGTAGAAGGCAGCGCAGAAGATGCAGCCCGTGCGTATGATGTGACGCAAGAGGAAGTAGAGCGTGCCGTAAAATTCGAAGAAAGGATTTTATCGGGTGCACTTCTTCATTGACGAAAATATCAGCCCTCACATTGCCAACGCACTTAACCATCTAGCAAAACTCTGCAGTGAGAATCACACCGTCATACATGCCCGAGACGTCAACGGCGGCCCTGGCATGACGGATGAAGCATGGCTAGAACAGCTCAAGCAATCCGACAAAAGCTGGGTGATTATCTCCAAAGATCGCTTCAAAAAAGGTGACCCGGAAAGGCTGGCCTTTGAGAACTGTGGAATTACCACGATCAACCTGGGTAACGACTGGAAAAGGGTCAAAGCGTGGGAAACCGCTGTGCGCCTAATCGAATGGTGGCCTACCATATCAAGAGAAGTCTTAGACACCCCAGGCTCAAGGCATTACGACCTGCCTTGCAAGAAGCCCGCTAAACTCAAAGGCCGTAAAAAAGGCGCTAATTAGCGACAAAACAGCTCTTCACTGCTTCTATCGTCAATGCATGGTCTGAACTATGCCCCAAACCCTCAAAGCGACCCCCTGTCTGGTCTCAATAGCTGTAATTCTGAATTCAACTAATAAGTGCAACACCTGCGGTTTCTAGTGCCTTTGAGCATCATCCTAAGAACACCTTGGCCAACTTGAGTTATCCATGCACTTGCTTTGTACTCAAACCCGCTTTTTGCGTACAATCGCTCGCCAACGACTCCCCCGCTGCTAAGCAATTACGACAGGCTTATACCGCATCAAATGATGCAAGTGATTGATATGACTAAAGCAAGCCCAGCAGACGCTGCTCGTCTATTTTCTGTGGCCCCCATGATGGATTGGACTACCCGCGATTATCGCGCGTTTGCACGCACGTTAACCAAACGAACATTGCTGTACACCGAGATGGTGACCACCGGTGCGATTTTGCATGGAACGCCCCGTGAGCGCTTCTTAGGTTATAGCGATGTAGAGCATCCGATTGCGTTGCAACTGGGTGGCAGCGATGCGGGAGAGCTGGCCGAGTGTGCAGCCATTGCCGAGGCGTGGGGTTACGACGAGGTCAATCTGAATGTCGGCTGCCCCAGCGACCGAGTGCAGAACAATATGATTGGCGCTTGTTTGATGGGCTACCCTGAAAAAGTGGCGACGGCGGTTAAGGCTATGCAAGCGGCAGTGTCAATTCCGGTCACGGTGAAGTGCCGTATCGGGATTGACGATCAGGATGAAGATGCTGACTTGGCGCGGTTTATTGAGATCGTGGCGAATGTAGGTTGCAACATCTTTACCGTTCACGCGCGCAAAGCGTGGCTGCAGGGTTTGTCGCCTAAGCAAAACCGGGATGTACCGCCCCTTAACTACCCCCGTGTGCATCGCCTGAAGCAAAGCCATCCAGAGCTGCATATTGGCATTAATGGGGGGATCAAAACCCTTGCCGAGTGCAAAGCCCAACTTGAGCACGTAGACAGCGTGATGGTGGGCCGCGAGGCATACCAAAACCCGTGGCTACTCGCCGGGGTGGATGAGCAGCTGTTTGGTGAAGCGGGGCCTGCACGCACGCGCCTGGAAGCGGCTAACGCATTTCGCCCTTATATTCAGCAGCGGCTGGATGAAGGGGCCAAGCTGAATCACATTACCCGCCATTTGCTGGGGTTATTTCAGGGCTGTCCCGGTGGCAGGCGTTTCCGTCGCCACCTGTCTGAACACGCGCACAAAGAGGATGCGGGCCTGCGGCTTTTCGATGAAGCGCTTAGCTTAGTTCGCGAACCCGAAACAGAGATCTAGGAAGCACTACAGCCCGCGTCCTAGTTGGACTGCGGGCTGCCGTTAGCTACAGTCGAAACTAGCCTAGCGGCTTGAGTGCGTTAGCCGCAAAAACGCACCGCTATGGATTGCGAACGCCCTGCTCAATCCGCTCGCCGACCTCTTGATCAATATTGCGCCAGTACTCAAAAGCACGTGCTAATACAGGCTCGGTAACGCCACCGGATAAGTGTCCTACCACATTCGACACTAAGCGATCACGCTGGGCATCATCCATGACTTCACGCACTAACGCATGGGCTTGGCTCCAGTCGTCATCGTCTTTTCTGAGCGTATAGGCCGCACGTACAAACTTTCCGTCTGTCGACCACACCGCATCTTCTGGGTAACGCTGAGCATCGGCTTTCGGCCCGCCTTTGCTATTGGGCGTATACACAGGATCGGTGGCGTGCCGAATACGCATCGCGCCACCTTGGCTATAGCTGTGCACGGGGCATTTTGGGGTATTCACTGGGATATGCTTGTAGTTCACACCCAAGCGGGCACGGTGAGCGTCAGCATAAGAGATAGAGCGTGCCAATAGCATTTTGTCCGGTGATAATCCGGTCCCCGGCACCATGTTATTAGGTTCAAACGCGGCTTGCTCAATTTCGCTATGAAAATCCGTGGGATTACGGTCGAGCGTCAGCTTACCAACTTCGATTAACGGGTAGTCTTTATGGGACCACACTTTGGTCAAGTCAAAAGGATTCACTCGGTAGGTCTTGGCATCATCAAACGGCATAATCTGCATGTTGAGCGTCCACGTAGGATAGTCGCCCCGCTTAATGGCCTCGAACAAGTCACGACGATGATAATCAGCATCACTGCCGGCCATCTGATCGGCCTGCTCTTGGGTCATGCATTTAATCTCTTGATCAGTTTTGAAGTGATACTTCACCCAAAACCGTTCTCCTTCAGCATTTACCCACATATAGGTGTGACTGGAGTAACCGTTCATGTGCCGCCACGTGGCTGGCACGCCTCGATCGCCCATCAACCATGCCACTTGGTGAGCTGACTCAGGTGCCAATGTCCAAAAATCCCACTGCATATCGTGGTCACGCAGGCCATTATCCGCTCGGCGTTTTTGCGAGTGAATAAAGTGTTGGAATTTCATCGGGTCGCGAACAAAAAACACGGGGGTATTGTTACCCACCATGTCGAAGTTGCCTTCTTCGGTATAAAACTTAATCGAGAAACCGCGGGGGTCGCGCCATGTGTCAGGGCTGCCGCTCTCCCCGGCGACGGTCGAAAAGCGAATCAGCACGTCGGTCTTAGTGCCCGGTTGTAGAAACTTGGCTTTGGTATAATGGCTAACATCGTGGGTTACTTCAAAATGCCCAAAGGCACCACTCCCCTTTGCATGAGGTTGTCGGTCAGGAATCATCTCACGGTTAAACGCCGCCATTTGCTCCATCAAATAGTGATCGTGCATAACAATGGGGCCATCAGGCCCTACTGATAGGGCATGCTCGTCGCTTGAAACCGGAATACCTGACTCATTCGTAGTGGGATGCTGGCTATCACTGCTCATAACACTTCCTCCTTGTCACATTCGACATGGCACGATCCGTACCACTGGAAAAAGGCCACCTTTAACAGGCTATATTAATCTAAGCTAAAGCGGCCACCCCACAGGTATAGCCAACTCACGTGCATCACGCCATCTGTGACTCGGTCTCTTTCGCTATTAAGCAAATAGTTTTTAGCTATAATTTTTTAATGAAAAGCCTTTAACAATAATTTTCAACAACGGCTTGTGAGCAGATGTTCAAAGGTCTCTTTGTAGAGCACCCTTAGTAACAGTGCTCATCACCGTACCAAGTACCAAGTACCAAGTACCAAGTACCAAAGCCGAGTATCAATACATCGCATCAGGCTGAGGCGTTAGGCTTGATTGAAAATTTTCAATCGCCGTCTCAGCTTCTTCAATCTCATCAAAACGGGCAATGTGATAAAGCGCTTCACCTTCGTTCGCTAGTGGCAGGCGGCTCATACCAATAACAATGCCGTCGGCCATAGAAAGCACTTCACCTTCATCATTGCCGAAGGGGTCTGCCACTTTACCGAGCACCTCGCCTTTTGCTACCCGGGCGCCCAGGCGCACCTTGGGGCGCAAGATGCCATCGATAGGTGCCCTCGCCCAGCTAGAGCCATTGGCAAGTTCTGCTGGCATCGGTGAGCGGCGGCGCTGTTCGCCCGCCAGCATGCCTAAGCGGCGCATCACGCGTAAAACGCCACGCACGCCGGGGGCAATTGCCCACTCATCAAAACGTAGCGCCTCACCGGCTTCATAGGTAAGCACCGGAATTCCGCGATTTTGGGCATAGTGGCGCAGGCTACCTTCGCGAAGCTCTGCATTGAGCACAACGGGAGCACCAAACGCATCAGCCATGCGCTCAGTTTCACTGCCAGGCTGCAACTGAGCACGAATTTGCGGAAGGTTGGTACGGTGAATAGCACCGGTATGCAAATCGATAATATGCGTGGCGTGATCGACAATTTCATCGCGGAATAGCGCCGCAATGCGCCCACCTAACGAGCCCTTTTCACTGCCCGGAAAACAGCGATTCAAATCGCGGCGGTCAGGTAAATAACGCGTTTGCTGCAAAAAACCGAAGACATTCACCACAGGCACAGCAATTAACGTGCCACGCAAGCTATTGATTGCTTTGGAACGCAGCAGGCGACGAACAATCTCTACCCCATTAATTTCATCGCCGTGAATCCCACCGCACACCAGCATAACCGGGCCATCTTTACGCCCATGCACAACTTCAACCGGAATATGCAGCTGCGTATGGGTATATAGGCGTGCCACAGGCACATCAATTTGTAAGCGTTGGCCTGGCATTACAGTGTGCCCTGCCAGGGTAAAAGGTGCTCGCGCCATGCTGAAATTCCTATAGCGTGCGTAATGACGGTTTCGTTTCGAAACGGCGTTTCTAAATAAATCTTATACGCTTTTTACCGACAAATAACGAATTTGTTAACCCACGTTATGAGCTAAAGCAATTAACCATACAGTTTTGAATGTAAAAAGTGGTGCACATAAGATAAAATGGACTTATCACGTGTCGATTACTGAGGTTACGTTTTTATATGGCAAGAAAAACCAAAGCGGAGGCTGCTGCAACTCGCGAAGCGCTGTTGGATGCGGCCGAAGAGGTGTTTTTCGCAAAAGGCGTAGCTCGCACATCGCTGGAGCAAATTGCTCGTCATGCTGACCTAACGCGCGGTGCTGTATATTGGCATTTTAAAAATAAAGGCGATCTTTTTATGGCGCTGGTGGAGCGTGTGCGTATGCCCTTCCAGTCGTTGATGGAAGAGGTCAACAATGCTGACCCAACCGTCTCGCCCCTGGTAGCCATACAGCTTGCATGCCATGCCGGACTCAATCGCCTAGAGCAGCCTTCACATCAACGCATTTTATCGATTTTGCTGCATCGCTGTGAATTCTTTAGCGATATCAATCCGATTCAGATGCAAGATGAGATCGCAGACGAGTGTTTCGATGAAATGCTGTTGGTATTTCAATTGGCCAAGCAGCAGCAGTTGCTACGCGATGATCTAACCCCCGAAGTGGCAACGCGGCTTATGCAGGCGGCGCTGGGTGGCTTATTTCACGATTGGTTGCGAAATCCAGAATCTTTTTCACTGCGCGAACGCGGCGGTGAACTCATCGATAGCTTGATCACCATGATGAA
Source organism: Halomonas bluephagenesis (assembly GCF_054790765.1). Taxonomy (NCBI): domain Bacteria; kingdom Pseudomonadati; phylum Pseudomonadota; class Gammaproteobacteria; order Oceanospirillales; family Halomonadaceae; genus Halomonas; species Halomonas bluephagenesis. The sequence goes on along the minus strand of NZ_CP133631.1, from coordinate 3,134,206 downwards.
GCGCTAACCATCTCGCTGCATTGCAGCAATACACCTATACTGAGCGGATTGTCAGCATAGGATTATTTTATGGATGCATTGGAATTTGTTCGTATCCGCGAACTTGATATCGCTGTGCGCATTTGGAATCCCGACGCACCCCGCACGCTAGTTGCATGGCATGGCCTTGCTCGCCACGGCGGTGATTTCGAAGCGTTGGCCCACCAGTTGGGCAGCGAATGGCGTATTCTTGCGCCAGATACGCCCGGGCGCGGCCTTTCAAGTTGGTCACTGTTTCCTGCCCACGACTATCTCTACAGCCACTACATGACCGTGGCGATAGGCGTGCTAGATCATTTTCAATTAAAACAGGTCGACTGGCTGGGCACCTCCATGGGTGGGCTATTGGGCATGCTACTCGCTGCCGATAAAACGCATCGACATCGGATTTCTAGGCTTATCCTGAACGATGTTGGGCCTGAACTGAATAAAGATGGCCTAATCGCGCTCTCCGGTTACTTCAGCCTAACCCACCGTTTTACGAACTTTGCAGACCTACAAAAAGAGCTGACACAGCACTACGCAAGCTTTGGGATTACCAATGATGCTGAATGGCGAGCGCTGGCATTGGGAAGCGCACGGCGACTACCTGATGGTAGCTGGACCTATCACTTCGACCCCCGTATTGGTGAGCAATTCATCCATGACACACCGCGAGACACATGGGCAGATTGGGCGAACATCCATTGCCCTGTGATGGTGATTCGAGGTGCCGAATCAGCGCTACTGGATGCCGAAACGCTGCCACGTATGAAAGAGGTGCAACCCGGCTTAGTTACTTTCACAGCCCCAGGCTGTGGCCATGCTCCTATGCTCAATCATTCCGAACAAGTAACACCCCTTCGTCAGTTTCTCGACACGCCACTAAGCGCTTTCCCCCACAGCAACCCAACAAGCGCCTCCTCTACTTCGCACCCTATTGGCCAGTGGTTCATTAAGCAGTGGCGGCGCCTATTTGGCTAGACAATACGTTGGCTAAACAACATTCGCTAGGTGGAATAGCCGTTCGAATGATGCTTGCGATGCAAGCGAAGCTTATTCACGCGAACACGCGTATCAAGATATTGCTGCTCAATCACACTGCGGTACGCGCCTTCGTCGGCTAGATACTTCACTAGCACTCGGCGCTCGCCAGCTTGCGGGCAATCCCCCGCTTTGCAGTGCAATTTGACTGCGCTGCTTGGTTCATTTGCCAACTGAGCAGATGCGTATTCATCATTCTGGCGTTCTGAAACAACGACGGTAGCGCCCAATAAACAGCGACGTTTGAACGGCTGATAGCGATGAAGCGCGCGTTGTAATGAATGGCACACGGCTGCCGCAACTGGCGACGCAACCGCAAATGAGATCCACAGCACGAGCACGCCGACAGGCACCCGAAGCATACCCAGCGATAACCAGCGGAGGGCTAATAACTCGATGGCCAACGAAATAGCACCCGCAAAAAGTACCAAAAAGCTTAACGCAAGCGTGGCAGGCACGCCCGCAAAGCCTAAAGACACAAGTGTGCTGGCCATGTGGTCGTCGCGCAGGCTATCACGTTCAAACAGCTCCAGCGGCGCAAGCCTGATTAAAACCAGTAGCCAATAGAGCGCTATCAATGCCAACAAGAAGGTAAAGACAACCGTTGGAAACTGCAGTGCAGCGGAAACAAGTGATTGCATCATGGCGTGTTCTCCTCCAGACAAAGCCTGGTGATGTTTTCGCTTGACGTTATATTTATTAGCACAAGCTAAAAACAGGGTCTCTTTTAGCGTAGACCACCTTACGCGTTTATGCGTTTAGCTACCTTGACTCCCATCACTTATCGCCCAAAAGCTCTGCCCCGGGGCTTGTACGGAAACTGCCTCAACTCACCGCGCAAAGGCGGCGAGCTGAGACAACCAATTAACTAAGCAAGATTAGCCACAATTAGCGCCGCCCCCGCAACTTATCCCTTAGTTCCTGAAACCGGCTTTTCACTTCATCAAGGGTATGGTTTTCGCCCAACAAACTACGAACAGCCTGAAGCTGATGCTCAAACAACCCATGATGGTGGAGATCATTTGGGGTTTCCTCCCGGCCAAGCGGCAGAATATTCTCAAAGTAGGTTCCCCCCAGAATACGCCGTAAAACACCTTCACCCATAAATGCTTCGTCACTATTAAGAGTACGAGTTGCCCGTAACAAGCGACGCACATCGTATTGACCGGGATAGATATCCGGCACCTGTTTCTTGAGCCCGAGCAAGCTATAGGCACCAATACGGGCAGTTCTTACCGAGCTTTCCAGGGTGAACACAACGTCGTTATGGGTTTCTACAAACTGCCCCATGCAGGCAAGGTTGGTGCAACCTTCAGGCACTACGCTGGGGCGATCCCCCTTGGCTCTTGGCATGAATTGAGCGGTGATATAAGGCATTAGCGCGATACGCGTTTTGGTGGCAGCCAGTATAGCGTCGAGCTGATCAATCAAGCCAAGGTGATAACACATCTCGGTCAGCACTTCTTTCCCAGTGCACTCAGGCATTGGCTTTTTGACATAATCGCCGGGCTTGTCCATCAACAATGCGTATGTCCATAGCACAATCACATCATCGGGCTGGTCGGGGAAGTGTGGCTGGCGATTACAGGTAAAGCTCATTAACCAGGAAGAGTCTGTAAAGGTGATAATCCCGCCTGTAGCCGTGAACCCTGAATAAGGGTCATTAACCGACAGTTCTTTAAGTTTATCCATCAGAGGCGAAGGCTTACAGGTAAGCGTTACTGACTCCCAGGTAGAGCGTGGAACGTCCCCGCAGAACTTTTCTGGCTTCCCGAAGATATCGGATTTTTCTGCGAGATTCTTCCACAGTTGCCAGCCTGATCCCTCGCCAGCCTGCACGTTGTCTTTCAACTGTGGAACGGTGTCATCATCGCCATAAGCAGTATCTTCGGTCATCGAACCAGTGGTGACAAACACCAAGTCGCGGGGGCCGACTGGGATAGTTTTACCGCCGTTACTGCCATGGCACTGAATCGTGGTGACGGTTCTCCTGCCGCCTTCCAGAGTCTCCATGTCTAGATTTTCGACAACCGTGTCGTACTCAACCTTCACCCCCTGATCCTTCAGCCAACTCATCAGTGGCCGGACAAAACTGTCGAACTGGTTGTACTTCGGAAACACCAGCGACGTCATATCGTTAAGCCCATCCATCAAGTGCAGAAAGCGATGCATGTACAGTTTCATTTCAAGTGCTGAATGCCAGTTCTGGAAGGCAAACATAGTGCGCCAGAAGGTATAGAAATTAGTTTCCAGGAATCCCTCACTGAACCACTGCTCTACGCTGACATCATCCAAATCCTCTTTGCGCGCTAGCAGTAGCTTGACGACTTCCAACTGCTGGCGTTTGGAGAGGTTCATGGTGGAGAAGTCTTTGATCTGACCCTGCTTTTCCAACAGGCGCGCTTTTGACCAGTTTTTGTCGGCGTCATTAACGATGCGATACTCATCCAGCACAGTAAATGGTGGCGGCAACTCCAGAGCCGGTATTTCCGAGAAGACGTCCCAGAAATTCTGGTAGGTCATCTCCATTTCACGGCCTCCACGCACGATATAGCCTTCTTCCGCGTTGCCAGCACCATCCAGCGAGCCACCTTCTATGCTCTGCTCCTCTAGGAAGGTGATATTGCCAGCCGGCATGTGGCCGTCACGAATCAGGAAGAAGGCAGCAGACAACCCTGCAATGCCGCCGCCAACGATCCAGGCATGACGCCCCTCAATACCGTCGGTTGGAAGCGGGCGATTGTTGGTGTAGCTGCCATGTAGATCGGCGGGTGGAAATGGCGTGTCGACACCGTTGTGTAAGTGTCTTGATGAGGCGTCTGGCGCAATATCGAGAGGCTGCTTCTCTAGTGCATCAATATGGGCTTTCAGCTTTGAAACAGATGCTGTTGAGGCGTTAGATTTACTCATTGATAGATATCCTTTTCTGGGTAGCCACTATCAATTAAGTGTAGTTTAAAAAACTCACTAAACGCTTAAAACCATAAATAATTAACACAGAAATCCATCTAAGCAGCAGTATTTATTACAAATACCGGAAACAACAGAGATAACGCATTCAAAAAAACGGGCACCCTGAAAACAGGGTGCCCGCTAGCAAGCCGCTAAACAGCGTTACGGTTGGTCGTGACCTAGCGCTGCCTGCTCGTTGTTACCATCCCGGTCAGGGTGGCGTTTGCGATAGAGCCAATCGGAGACCGTGGCAATCATTGCGTAGAAGCTTGGAATAAACAGGCTTCCTAGCACGGCAACAGATGCCATACCGACCGCAACGGTGGTACCTATGTGGTGACTGCTCACATCACTTGCGCCAGAGGCCAGTGCCAACGGCAAGGTGCCGAAGATAAAGGCCAGCGAGGTCATGACGATGGGACGGAAGCGAAGCTCTGCAGCAGTAATCGCTGCTTCACGAATCGACTTGCCCTGCTCTTTGCGCTGCATCTCAGCAAACTCGACAATTAATATCGCGTTCTTAGCAGCCAAGCCAACGACCACCAGCATCCCAATCTGGACATAAACACTGGTGTCCAGGCCGCGCAGCACAATGCCACCAATCCCCCCTAAGAAGGCGAACGGCGTGGCGGTTAGTACTGCGAGAGGAAGCGACCAACTTTCATACTGCGCCGCCAGGATCAAGAACACCATCAAGATACCAAACACGATAGCAAGCGTGGCGGTATTACCAAGGTTAGACTCTTGGTACGCCGTACCTGTCCAGCCCATGCCCCAGTTTCTACCTAGCGTTTCCTGAACCACTTCCTCCATGGCTTCAATAGCCTGTGCAGAGCTGTAACCTGGCGCTGGGTTGCCTTGGAACTGAGCGCCCGCATAAACACCGAAACGGGAGACCACCGATGGGCCAGTTTGGCGTTCAAGCGTTACAAACTCGGAAAGCGGAATACGCTCGCCATTGCCACCGCGCACATAAACACTACTGACATCATCCGGTGTTTTACGGAATTCATCTTCATTCTGTAAATAGACCTGGAAGTTGCGGTTTTGGTAGCTAAAGAAGTTAACAAAACCATTACCAAAGGTATTGGCTAGCGCTGAGTTGATATTTTCAAGAGCAACGCCATAGCTGAGTGCTTTTTGCTGGTCTATATCCGCACGGTAAGAAGGTACGTTGACATTAAATGTCGTGAATACGCGACTCAGAGCCGGATGCTGGTTAGCTGCCTGCATAATTTGCAATGACGCTTGATAAAGCTCACGCGTGGAAGCACCCTCAAAAGATTGCAAGTAGCCAGTGAAGCCACCCGTTGTCGAGAGTCCCATTATTGGCGGCACGTTAAACGCCATCGCCGAACCACCATCAATGCTCGCGCCCAGCTGCATGATACGGCCTACCAATTCATTCGCGGTTAGATCTCGCTCAGCCCAGGTTTTCATGTTGATAAACATGATGCCACGCGCCGTATTAACCGCGCTCGACAGAATGTCATAACCTGCGACCGCAGAGGAGTACTCAACGCCAGGAATAGCTTCTATCTGTGAACTGAGCTCGGCCATGTAAGCTTGCGTTCGGCTAAGTGACGCGGCATCTGGCAAGGAAACGCTGACCAGCACGATACCTTGGTCAGTTTCCGGCACTAGCGTGGAAGGCGTATTCGCATAGAGCCAGTAAGAACCAGCCCCCACCGCCACAGTTAGCGCGAGCGCTAACACCCAGAAGCGCACCAACTTTTTCACGAACCACATATAAACGGCGGTAAAGCCAGCGAAGAAGCGGTCAAACAGACGCAGCGGCGTGGTAATCGCACGCCGAAACGCGGACTGTTTCGTTTTATGCAGGTTATGCTTAATAAAGATAGCCGACAGCGCGGGGGTGAATGTCAGTGCCATCAACGCTGACAGCGCCACCGATATCGCCACGGTAATCGCAAACTGCTGATAAATTTGCCCGGTAAAACCACCCAAAAATGCTACCGGCACAAATACCGCCGCCATAATAAGCGACGTGGCAATAACTGGGCCACCGACCTCTTTCATCGCGCGAATAGTCGCATCACGCACCGAAATATCGTCTTCTTCGCTCAGTACCCGCTCGACGTTCTCGACCACCAGAATCGCATCGTCCACTACTATCCCTATCGATAGCACCAGGGCGAAAAGCGTTAGCAGGTTGATTGAGAAGCCAAACAAGTAAAAGCCCGCAAAGGTGCCGATAACCGACACCGGCACGACCGACATAGCAATGACCGTAAAGCGCCAGTTCTGCAAGAAGATAAACAGAATAACGATAACGATCAGGAACGCTTCGATGAAGGTCTTTAGTACCGTTTCTACGGATGCATCAATAAACAGAGTGGTGTCATAAGGCGTTACATACTCAAGCCCTGGCGGGAAACGCCCCGAAAGCTCTTCCATGGTGGTGCGTACCGCATCTGCAGTTTCCAGCGCGTTTGCACCAGGTTGCTGGTTAATAATAATTGGCGTCATGGTGGCGCCGTTTAAGCGAGCATCCACGCCATAGAACGAAGCGCCCAACTCAATACGCGCCACATCCTCTAGCCGCAGCGAAGAGCCGTCCGGGTTGGTGCGCAGGAAGATATTGCGGAAATCATCAGTGCCCGACAAACGCCCGCCGGCGGTAATCGTATAGGTATAGGCGCGCGGTTCGCTTTGTGGCGTTGCCGCTAAGTTACCCGCAGGAATCTCGGTGTTCTGCGCACGAATAGCACTGGCCACTTCACTGGGCGTAAGGTTGTACTGAGCCAGCTTATCGGGATCCATCCACACCCGCATAGCAAACTCACCACCACCCAACACTTCGGCATTACCTACGCCTGGTACTTGGCGTAGCTCATCCAAGATATTAAGCGTGGCGTAGTTCTGCATGTATATCTTGTTGTAGTCACCGCTAGGTGACGTCAAGGCAACAAGCATCAAAATAGAGTCAGAGCGTAATTCGACTTTCACCCCTTGAGACTGAACTGCCTCGGGTAGCTGTGAAAGTGCGCCCTGCACTCGGTTGTTCACGTTGATGGTATTGATATCACCATCCGTGCCGATATTGAACGCCACGCTCAGGCTCATGGTGCCGTTATCAGCACTGTTTGAGGTCATGTACAGCATGTCCTCAACACCATTGATGGCCTCAGCAAGCGGTGCGGCTACAGTCTGCGCAACTGTTTCAGCATCAGCCCCTGGGAACTGAGCCTGTACCGACACCGTGGGAGGTACAACGCTGGGATACTGCTCAATCGGCAGTATTCGCATCGCCATCGTACCTACCAGCGTCAAGATAATCGCCAAAACGGTGGCGAAAATCGGTCGGCTGATGAAGAAGTTGGAAAAGTTCATTATTGCGCGCCCTCTTCCCCTTCAGCGGGCTGTGCGTCAGCCGCCCCCTCCTGCATTGCCTCAGCCTCCTGGGCTTCTTGCTGGGCGTCTTCCTGCTCAGCTTCTTCGACGATAGCGGCAGCGTTACCTTCAAACGGCTGGGGGTCAATTACCCTGCCTGGCTCCAGGCCAGCGGGGTCGCCTACGATGACGCGCTCACCAGCGGTAAGGCCATCACGAATGATTTGCCATGGACCAGCCACTTCACCGAGCTGAACCGTGCGCTCGCGGGCTTTGTTTTCATCATCAACAATAAAGACCTGTGGCCCCATTAACCCCTGAGTAACGGCAATTTCTGGTACGGCCAGCACATCGAAACGCTTCAAGCCTTCAATCCGCACCCGTACAAACTGACCAGGCAATACAGCGCCATCGGGGTTTGCGAACGTTGCTGACGCTTGTACCGTGCTGGTGCCGGTATCAACACGAGAACCAAGGAAGTCCAGGCGGCCTTCAAGGTCAGTGCTGTCGCTGCCACTTTGTCCTGGCACGCTCAAACGCGCGGTGATATCTGATGCGCTACCGCTCTCACCCAGTTGACGACGCAGCTCAAAGGCATCGCGCTGAGGTAGTTGAAAACGTACTTCAAGGGGATCAAGCGGCGTGATAGTGGCCAGCTCAGTTCCTGGCGTTACCAAATTACCAACGTTTATCTGGCTTAAGCTGATCATGCCAGACACGGGTGCCGTAACGTTTGAGTACCCTAAATCAATATTAGCGCTGGTTAACGCCGCATCTGCTTGAGCAACGCTGGCTTGGGCAACCCGCTGATCAGCCAGTGCTTGGTCATACTGTTGACGGCTCACCGAGTTTTGGCTCAACAACTGCTCAAAACGCTGCGCATCGCGCTGGGCACGAGCAAGTTCAGCGCGCGCACTTTGCAAGTCGGCTTCACGCTGATTAACCGTTGCTTGGTAGAGATCTGGCTCAATGGTATAGAGCCGATCACCCTGCTCTACCAACTGTCCTGGCTCAAAATGGCGCTCTTCAAGAAACCCATTTACCCGCGCCACAAGCGTGACCTCACTGTCGCTGCGCAGCAGTGATGGGTAAGATTTATCCAGCGGGATATCCTGGCGGGCTATTTCGGCTACTTCTACAGCATGAGGCGGAGCTTCCTGCTGCCCGGCCTGCTGTTCCTGAGGCTGCTCCTGGCCGCATGCGGCTAGCGCCAATGCAGCTATCAGCGTCACTAGACTCGCTCGACCTGAGTGAATCGTCTTCTTCATACGTCGGTTTCCCATTAATCTTTTCAACATTGACGGATAGCAGCACTGCGCTTGATTGGTTTAACGTGTTAGAAAACTAACGACTCGCTAGCTTACGCACCCGGTGTAGGGGGAGCGCCAATATCCATAGCCCGCTGGTAGGCGTCAGGTTCGCCACTTTCAGGAAGCGTGAAGTTCACCTCATCACCCGTTAGCCACGCATTGACTTCTTCAATCGCCGCAACGTCTAGCAAGCCGGCCTGTTGACGCAGTGACAGCAGATTCACCACATAGTCATAACGCGCTTCAGCATAGTTAGCGATGGCGTTGTAAAGGTTTTGCTCAGCGTTCAACACGTCCACGATATTACGCGTGCCTACTTCATAACCGGCGCGCGTAGCTTCCAAAGCGCTGCGGTTAGAGACGATTGCCTGCTGACGAGCATCAACGGTATCGACGTTGTTGCTGACCTGGGTATAGAGCGAACGCACCTGCTGAATGGTGGTACGGCGCTGAGACTCGAAATCGTATTGGCTACTTTCGAGCTGGAAAGTGCCTTGGCGAATACGAGCACTGGTACTGCCACCGGTATAAATAGGCAAGTTCGCCGAAACGCCCACTTGACTTGACGTGTTGTAACCACTAACCAGATCACTGTCGCTGTCCGAGTACTGGTAGTTAGCAAATGCCTGCACCGTCGGCATGCGTCCGGCACGCGCCAGCTCAACGCCTACGCGGGAAAGCTCAATGCCCGCCTGCTGCGCCAATACCTGCGGATTACGCTCAATTGCTTGTTCTACCCAATAGTTACGATCCGTGGGGGTTGGCAGGGCAATCGGCATACCGTCGCCCAATGCATCAATACTGGCGTAACGCTGCCCCGTCAGCTGTTCAAGCACCTCAAATGCGACCTGAAGATTACTTTCTCCGGCGATGCGATCAGCGCGGGATTGATCAAAACTCGCTCGCGCTTCCTCTACTTCAGTAATCGCTATGAGGCCAACTTCAAACTGCTCTTGGGCCTGCTCAAGCTGGCGGCCAATCGCCCGTTCTTGGGCTAAGCGCGCCTCGAGGACTTCATGGGCACGCAAAATATCGAAATAAGCGGTAGCAACATCAATCAATAATTGCTGCTCAGTAGCGGCCAATAGGTACACTTGTTGATCAATCTGACGCTCAGCCTGATTCACTTCCTGACGCGTGACGGCATTAAATAGTGCCTGGGTCGCCTCAAGGCTTAACGACACCGTATTGTAACGATCATCGCCACCCCCCTCTCCACCTGCATTAGAAGCAGCACCAGCACTCTGCCCCCCTCTTGAGGAGGACTGGCTTTCGTACTGCTGGTTATGTGCGACGTTACCGGAAGCATTTACCTGGGGTAGTAATGCACCACTTGCCACGTCGCTTGCCGCTTCAACACTTGAAAACTCAGCACGTGCAGAGGCCAAGGCAGCATTATTGTTAAGCGCGTCGCGGGTGATATTAATCAAATCTGCCGCTTGTGCAGGCAGTATGAAAGAAGATGTCAGCACTGCTAATAGCAGGGGACGAAAAGGGGCATTGACTGCCCAGTGTGCCAGTCGCATGGGATTGCCTCTAGGTGTCAACGTAGGGTGGCGATAATGATAGCCATTCTGAAAGGTGGCATTATAGTTACATTCATGTATGTATGCTAGGCTTGAACTTAACCTAAATATATGAACAGCGTCACATATAAATAGCCGCACTGCGCAAGACTCTCTCTTACCTTAGTTCAAAGCCCCATGAGCATGCAGTTTTTTAGCGCTCCTTTTGCTCACTCGAATATTAAGTGAACTGTGTTACAGCTAATGTAATAACACGCTAACTCAAGTGAGCGTTTGAGTCTCTCAACAACATGCGACAGTGATTGGCAATCCAAACAGATAGCTAATAAAGCGAGAAAAGCAGCACCATCACCACTATTGCTCCGTCAAACGCTGACACATTAATCCTCAAAATTTTCCAACGTGGCCACACAACGTTCAACGGCGCTGCGATACCCTGAACCAAATAACAGCAGATGATTAAGCAACGGATAAAGCTGAAACAGCGCTTCTCGTCTTGGCCAGTCGGCTGGCTTATCGCCGTCCCAGTAAGCATCGAAAAAAGGCGCACCTGTCGCCCCAAACAGGGTCAGCATGGCTAGGTCAACGTCGGGATAATGGCGATAAACAGCAGGGTCGATTAGTGCAGGCCCTCTAGTGGTCGTCAGCACATTGCCCGACCATAGGTCTCCATGAATAAGAGTGGCAGGCGAATCTGGCAGCCATGTTTCTAGCTGGCCTGCTTGGCGCTCAATACGGCTGCGTAACGCGGCATCCAGCAGGCCCTGCTGATAGCACGCTTGGCTCAGAGGCAGCAGACGCCGTTCGCGCTGAAACGCCCGGCCATCTGTCAGCGGGGAATTAGATTGGGGCGTACGTCCGCACGCATTGTTCTGATGCCAGCCATGGGCATCACCTATCACGCCATGCAGCTCACGTAGCCCCTCGCCCAAGGCAGCGCTACTGCGGGCGTTTGCGGGTTTGGTGTCGAGCGACTCAATCACCAGCCAGCCCATCGACTCCCCCAGCACCTCGGGTATCACTAGTGAAGTACCCGCTCCTTTTAGTGTGCGAAGCCCTTCTGCTTCTCCAAGTAGTCGCGCTGAATCATCGTGTTTAATAACGACTTGCCCTTGGCGGGTAGTTAAGGCGTAAACAGCGGCTATATCACCACCACTGAGTGGCTGAAGTTTATCAGTGGGGATTAACCCTAGCGTATCTAGCAGATCGCGCAAGATGGTATCCATGACTCTCTCCGCTCAAGCGTCGCGTATACTCTCTGTATCTCTCCTTAAACGGTACAAGGCAAAGCAATACCTTTCTAGGCAGTCCGCATTATTAAATACCATGACGCTGAGCAAGCGCCTCGCGATAACGCTGATAAATCACTTCATAAGCAGTAACACGGCCAGCATCAGGGTCCGCAAGGGAAGCGGTATTAAGGTGCACCAAGCGCTCACAAAGCGATGCCAAAGTAACGCCTTCCTGATGTAAATCGCACCAAGCCGCCTGAATGGCAGCACCTAGTGCAGCAGCGTCGGTGATTTCTGGGCAAATTACCTGGGTATTAGTAATGTCAGCCACCATTTGCCGCCAAACTGGGCTCTTGGCACCGCCGCCAATCAGCCTAATCTGACTGGTGCCTGCAGCTAGCTCACCTAATAGTTCCAAACCATAGCGCAGGCCAAAGGTAGCGCCTTCCATCACCCCTCGGCAGAGGTTAGCTTGAGTCATATTAAGGCTGGTCAAGCCAAGGAAGTCGCCAGTTGCATTGGGCAGCATCGGCACCCGTTCGCCGTTAAAAAACGGCAGTACGGTAATACCTTCCGCCCCAACTGGGGCACTCGCTATTTGCTTACCAAACGCGGTTAAGTCCAACCCAAACAGTTCGCGCACCTTAGTCGTGGCGGACGTAACATTCATCGTACAAATAAGCGGCAGCCAACCACCATGGCTGGCACAAAAATTGGCCACCATGGCACTGTCGCACACCACCGAATCAGGTGAGTAGGCGCACACCGTGCCGGACGTACCTAAACTAAGCGTCACCAGCCCCTGAGTAATATTACCGGTGCCAATTGCGCCCATCATGTTGTCGCCGCCGCCAGAAGACACCACCACATCATCATGAAGCCCTAGCTCTTGCGCCACTAGCGGGCATACTCGCCCTGCTGGCTCATGCGCCTGGATAAGGCGAGGCAGCACACGATCAGGGTCAAGTTCCGGCGCAATGGCTGCAAATACCTCTTTCTGCCAGCATTGGGCACGCGTATCGAAATAACCGGTGCCCGACGCATCTCCCGCCTCAGTGACTCGCTCACCAGTCAGCCAGAAGTTGAGGTAGTCGTGGGGCAGTAGCAGAGTGGCTATACGCTGGTAGGCATCAGGGTGGTTTTCGCGCAGCCACGCCACTTTAGACGCGGTATAGCCGGTTTGTAATACCAGACCAAGCTTCTCCAGGCAGCCCGCTTCGCCTCCAAGCCGAGCCACTAAATCGTTATTTTGAGTACTAGTTTCGGTATCGCACCACAGTTTGGCGGGATACACCGGCACGCCATCTGCATCCAGTGCCACCATGCCGTGCTGCTGTCCGGAAACGCCTATCCCCCGCACCTGCTTGGTATCAATACCAGAACGCTCAATCGCTTGAAAAAAAGCCCCTTTGAGCGCTGCCAGCCACTCTGCTGGTGCCTGCTCCCGGCGGCCATGCTCTCCCTCGTCTAGGCCATGGGAACGACTGCCTTCACCCAGGATCACACCGCGCTCCACATCGACTACCACGACTTTAGTACTCTGCGTACCGCAATCTACCCCGATATACATCACAACGTTCCTTTGGACGCGACCAGAGTCTCAAGAGTAGCCCGTGCTCCCCGTTCATGCAGCGACGTCAATATCTTTAGATAAGCATGTAGAAAGCGAGGCTGGTCAGCCAAGTCGCCAAACAGCTCGCGGTTCTCGACAAACGCAGCGGGGTTCTTGCGGTTGTTGGTGGCAATAGCCATCAATGGTTCACGCAGGCGATCCACAATATCGATAGCCTCTCCCTGCTCATCGACGCCTTCAACATAACGTGCCCAACTGGCGACCACGGCGGCGCTGCGCTCAATCTCACCTCCTTGGGCGAGCTGCTGGCGAATGACAGGCACGAGCCATTTGGGGATGCGATCAGAGCTTTCAGCACATAGTCGTACCAGAGTGTCTTTAATTTGCGGGTTGGCGAAGCGTTCAATCAGGGTCAGCCGATAGGTTTCTAAATCCACCCCTGGCACTGGTGCCAGCGTAGGCGTGCCCTCTTCACGCATGTAGCTCAGCAAAAACTCAACAAACAGCGGGTCTTGGCACACTTCATGGGCGTAACGGTAGCCTGCTAAGTAGCCGAAATAAGCAAGCGCCTGATGGCTGGCATTGAGCAGTCGTAGCTTCATCAGCTCATAAGGCTCTACATCATCGACAAGTTGAACGCCTACTTTCTCAAGCGCTGGGCGACCCAAAGGAAAGTGATCTTCCAACACCCATTGGGTAAATGGCTCACATACCACTGGCCAAGCATCCTCAATATCAAACCGCTGGGCCAGCTCGTCGATATCCACGGGCGCTGTCACTGGCGTGATGCGATCCACCATGGCATTGGGAAACGCCACTTCGGCAGCTAGCCAGTCGCCAAGTCCCGCGCTGCGGGCACGGGCGTAGGCACTGAACATGCGCTTAGCCACGTCACCGTTACCTTGAATATTGTCGCAGGACATCACCGTAAAAGGTGCAATGCCCCGTGCCCGGCGGCGAACCAGAGCTTCCACCACTAAGCCAAAGCTGGTGGAAGGCTGCTCGGGGTGGGCAAGGTCGTCACGCACCAGTGGAGAATCCAGATTGAATTCTCCGGTCACCGGATGGAAGTTGTAGCCCCCCTCCGTCACGGTGAGCGACACAATCTTGATGGCGGGATCGGCCATTTTTTCGATCACTGCTTCGGGGTCTTCTGGCGCAAACAGGTAATCCACCATACTGCCGATCACACGGGGCTGATACTCGCCGTCGGGGTGCTTCACCACGAGCGTATAAAGGTAGTCTTGCGCAGCCAGGGCCTTCTGCATACGCTTATCGTCAGGCATTACTCCCACTCCCACAATGCCCCATTCAAACGCCTCCCCCTGGTTCATTAGCGCGTCAAGGTACATCGCTTGATGGGCACGATGAAAACCACCGACGCCAATATGCACGATGCCTGGCGTCACGGACTGCCGATCATAAGAAGGCGTCTCAACCGCCGCGCTGAGGGCACCCATGTTGTGATTATTAAGCTGGGTCATCGTCACTCTCCGGGTCATTTGTTAGGCACGCCGCGTCCTAGCGCCAGCGCTGGTCAGGTGGCACGCTGCCGCTTTTTACAAGTTCAGCGTTAAGCATGTCTTTTTGATGAGCACGCTCGAGGGCGCCGATATGATCTTGGCCCATGCAGAGCCAGCGATTCACCAACCGCTCAACCAGTACGGCATCGTCCACATCGATAAATAGCGTCCAATCGAACAGCTTGTGCAACGCCCGCCAGGGTTCTTGATCCAGCAGCAAGTAATTACCTTCTACAATCACAATGCGGTGCGCTGGAGTAATCAACCGCCCTCCGGCTCGAGCGAGATCCAACGGTCGATCAAATACAGGCACCGCTACTGGCTTGTCCGTCTGACGAATGCGTGTTAAATCATGATGCAAACCGTCTACATCAAAGGTATTTGGTGCCCCCTTTAGCGGTAGTTGATCACTCTCTAGCACGGCGTTATCGAAGTGATAGCCATCCATGGGTACCACAGCAGCCTGCCCTGGCAAGTGCCGATTGATGGCATCGCACAACAATTCACTACGATAAGATTTCCCACCCCCCGGAGGGCCTGCAATCGCGACCATAAAGCGCGCTTTTCCTTCTGCCGCATGGATCAGTTGGTGGCTTAATGACGCAAGATCAGGGTTCATAGGCGTATCAACTCATCCAGTTACCACCATCAACGTTCAGCGTCTGGGCGACCACGTAATCGCTATCCTGGCTGGCGAGAAACACAGCCGCCCCAGTGTGGTCTTCTGGAAGCCCCATACGGCCAAATGGAACGGCCTCACCAACCAAACGCTTTTTCTCGCCCAGCGGGCGGTTCTCATAGCGCGCAAACAATGCATCGACTTCTTCCCACATGGGCGTATCTACCACCCCTGGCGCGATGCCATTAACGTTAATGCCATGTTTAATCAAACCCAGCCCGCAGGATTGGGTAAGACTGATTACCGCCGCTTTACTGGCACAGTAAACGCTTACTAGTGGCTCACCGCGCCGCCCCGCCTGGGAAGACATATTAATAATCTTCCCCCCCTGCCCTTGTGCCACCATGGCGCGAGCCACGGTCTGTAGAGTAAAAAATAGCCCCTTAGCATTCACCGCAAACTGCTTGTCAAAGCTGGCCTCCGTCACCTCGAGCACCGGTGCCATATCAAACACCGCGGCGTTATTGACCAAAATATCAATCCCGCCAAATCGCTCGGTAACGCACTCCACCATGGCGTTGATAGAGGCTTGGTCGCACACGTTCAGCACGACACCCATCACGCGCTCGGCACTAGCGTCTTGTTGCAGCGTGGCGAGCGCATCGTCAATGGCGTTGGCATCGATGTCGGCCACAATGATATTCGCCCCTTCGGCGAGGTAGCGCTGAGCTATGGCTAACCCGATACCACGGGCACCGCCTGTGATAACGGCGCGTTTATTGAGCAGTTTCATTGTTATCTTGTCCTTGCAAATGGGATTGCCACTCGTCTACTAAAGCGTGAAGTCCGCGCATATGGGGTAAAATTCGCCAAGCGCCCGCCGCTAGTAACCGTGAGGACTGTTGTTCATCTATATGACTCGCTCCCACAAAACCAATCACTCGCATGCCTGCAGCATAAGCAGCGGTTACCCCTGCCACGCTATCTTCTACCACCAGACAGCGGTTGGGTGGCCAGCCAAGAGAACGGGCCGCTAAGTGATAAATAGCGGGGTCCGGCTTGGGGTTTTCAACCTGCTCGGCGGTGAAAATCGGCACATCGCCTAGCACGCCGTTCAGTTGGGTAGTGGCGAGCGATGCCAGCACGCGGCAACGGCGGCTATTCGACACGACAGCCTTGGGTAAATCGATCCCGCTGACGGCTGCATGCACCCCTGCAATGGCGGTTAATTCCCTCACCAAGCGCGCCTCTATGGCGTTATCGACCAGTTCAGCGGCATTGGGCGGCAATAAGTGGCGGCTTAGCTGTTCCAGATGCTGGAGGATGTTGGCCGTCGTCATACCCAAGGCTTGGCTAAGCAACGTCGGGATATCCAGATCCGGCAGCCACTGCCCAAGGTGGGTTTCCAGGGTCTCTTCAGCGAGTGCTTCGCTATCCACCAGGACGCCGTCACAATCAAAAATCAGCGCTTTCATACCTGCTCCCCTGGAGAGGCTGCTTCCGTAGCCGCGCGGTTATCTTGACGGGTCAGGCTTGCCAACGGGTGCTGCTGCAGGCTAGGCAGGGCTAACCCGCCTTCGTCAAACAGATGGGCACGCTCGGGGGCAAAACCAAAGCGCACGGTATCGTTGACCCGATAAGCCACATCGCCATCAGCCATAATAGTGATCAGCTCATCGTCCATTTGAACGTAGAGCGAGGTTTGACCGCCGAGGCGCTCAAGCACTTTGATCTGCCCACTCAGCGGCCCCTGCTCATCAAGTACTAAGTGTTCTGGGCGAACACCCAGCTCAAGGGTGGCGTTAGCATCCAAGTGTGCACCATCAACCGGCACGCTGCGCTCACCGCCGCCGGGCAGACGAATCGCTACACCTTCAGGCGTTACGCCAGTCAACGACACCGGTAGAAAATTCATTTTCGGTGAGCCAATAAAGCCCGCCACAAAGCGATTGCGCGGATGGTGGTAGAGCGCCATTGGCGAGCCCACTTGCTCCACCACGCCATCATGTAGCACAACGATTTTATCAGCCATGGTCATGGCTTCTATCTGATCGTGGGTGACGTAAATCATCGTGGCATCTAGTTCTTCATGCAGCCGTGCCAGCTCAATACGCATCTGCACTCGCAGCGCCGCATCCAGGTTAGAAAGCGGCTCATCAAACAGAAAGATGCTGGGATTACGCACAATCGCTCGACCAATCGCTACACGCTGACGCTGTCCGCCAGATAAGGCTTTTGGCTTACGGTCAAGAAGCGGTTCAAGCTGGAGAATTTTCGCCGCTTCCAGCACTTTGGCGCGACGCTCCTCCTTAGGGACACCCGCCAAACGCATGCTGAAGCCCATATTACCTTCCACGGTCATATGCGGATAAAGCGCATAGCTCTGAAACACCATCGCTAAACCACGGTCAGCTGGCCCTACATCATTAATGCGCTGGCCATCGATCAAGATGTCACCGTCGCTTGCACTCTCTAAGCCGGCAATCATGCGCATCAGCGTGGATTTACCACAGCCCGACGGGCCAACAAAGACCACAAACTCACGATCGTTGACCTCTAAATCAATGCCTTTAATGACCTTGGTATCGCCAAACTGCTTGGTAATATTTTTCAGTTGTAAGGTTGCCATTAGGAACTCCTTTACTTGACGGCGCCAAAGGTCAGGCCACGCACCATTTGTTTTTGGGTCATCCAGCCAAGAATCAGGATGGGGGCAATGGCCATTGTGGAAGCCGCCGACAGCTTGGCCCAGAACAAGCCTTCAGGGCTTGAGAAGGAAGCGATATACGCAGTTAATGGTGCCGCATTAGAAGAAGTAAGGTTGAGACTCCAGAACGCTTCGTTCCAACTCAGAATCACCGATAGCAACCCCGTAGAGGCAATGCCCGGCAGGGTTAACGGCAGTAGCAGGAAAAATACTTCCTGTAGCGTAGAAGCACCGTCCATCCGCCCAGCCTCAAGGATGTCTTTCGGCATATCTTTAAAGAAGGTGTAGAGCATCCATACCACGATGGGCAGGTTCATCAGGGTGTAAATAATGATCAGCCCAGTGCGCGTATCCAGTAACCCAACATCGCGAAAAATCAGATAAATCGGTACCAATACGCCGACGGGCGGCAGCATTTTGGTAGACAGCATCCATAGCAGCGTGCCTTTGGTTCGCTTGGTGGGCAAAAAAGCCATCGCATAAGCAGAAGGAATCGCAATCAGTAGCGCCAGGAACGTAGAGCCAAACGCCACTACCACACTATTCAGCGCAAAGCGTGTGTAGCCAGAACGGGCCTGTACCGCCTGATAACTTTCAAGCGTGGGTGAAAAAATAAAGCTCGGATCGGCAATTGCCGCTGCCTCCGTTTTAAACCCTGTCAGCACCATCCATAGAATGGGGAAAAAGATAATTAGCGCTATCGACCAACCCACCAGTGTAAGCAGCAACTGCTTAGCGGGTAGAGATCGCACTGCCGGTGGTGCGACGCTAGTACGTTGTATTGTCATTGAAATGCTCCCAAGACGCCCTGATACAGAGTCACTCTTCTAAGTTCCTGGCGACCATGCGGACAAGGAAAATGGCGACGATATTGGCGAGAATAATCGCAATCACGCCACCCGCGGAGGCAATCCCCACATCAAAATCAAGCAATGCCCGGATATAAATGAGATAGGCCAAGTTTGTTGTAGCAAGCCCCGGGCCACCGGCTGTGGTGACAAAAATCTCCGCAAAAATGGTCATCAAGAAGATCATCTCGATCATGATCACCACGCTAATCGCCCGTTTTAGATGTGGCAGCGTGATAAAAAAAAAAATCGCGATAGGGCCTGCGCCATCCATGCGCGCAGCCTCTACTTGATCTTCATCCAATGACTGCATGGCGGTCAGCAGTATAAGTAACGCAAATGGTAGCCATTGCCATGCCACGATAATGATGATTGAGGTCAGCGGCAGCGAAGAGAACCAATCCAGTGCAGGTAGCCCTAACGACTCAGCCAGCCATGCCAGCACCCCGTTGGAAGGGTGCATCATCATGTTTTTCCATACCAAGGCACTAACCGTGGGCATCACAAAAAAAGGCGAAATTGCCAACACTCGGGCAATGCCACGCCCTGCAAACTCTTGCTGAAATAACACTGCCAGCAAGGTGCCACCAACAACCGTAATAGCTAACACCCAGCCAACCAGTAGTAGCGTTGTGCCCATGGCAGACCAAAGGGCTGGATCGGTTAACAGATACTCGTAGTTTTCTACCCCGGCAAAGCCAGACATACCGGGCATTAGTAGGTTATAGCGCTGAAGTGAGAACCAGATAGTCATGCCCAATGGCACGATCATCCAGAGCAATAGTAGCGTTACCGCGGGAGCTTGAAGCGAGAGCGTTCGTAGCCCACCGACCGTACGGCCAGAAGCACGTGTTTTATTCATGGGAGTACCTGCCAAAAAGCTGATCTGCTAGGAAACATCCATTAAACGCCTGCCCAACGGTGAGGCAGACGTTGATTTTTATCGCTCGATGTAGCCAGCTCGTTGCATAGTGCGCTCGGTCGCGCGTTGAGCACCCTCTAGCGCCTCGGCTACCGTATCGCTCCCAGTTAACGCTGCCGCAATGGACTGCCCCACTTGCGTTCCAATCGATTGGAATTCAGGAATACCAACAAACTGCACACCGACATAAGGATTTGGCTCTAGAGTAGAATCGGTAGGATCCGCATTCTGAATGGCTTCAAGTACGAAACCAGCAAATGGTGCCGCTTCCATATACTGCTCGTTTGCATAAGTAGATTTGCGGGTGCCGGGAGGGACGTTAGTCCAGCCGTTAGTTTCACCCACAAGTTCTATGTATTCCTGTGAGGTTGCCCAAGTAATAAACTCGCGTGCAGCCTCTTTGTTCTCGGAAGACTCTGGAATCGCCAGCGCCCAAGACCATAACCAATGCGATCCTTTGGGGGTTTCGGCAATAGGAGCCGGTGCAAAGCCCAGACTCTCTGCCACGTCGGACTCATGCTCATCATAGAGTTTGCCAGCGGCTGACGTGGCATCCACCCACATCGCGCAGTTGCCACGTGAGAAAAGTGCCAGATTTTCATTAAAGCCGTTGGAACTTGCTCCTGGAGGCCCATAGTGATTTAGTAAATCAACGTAGAACTGAACAGCGCTTACCCAGGCTTCGGAAGTGAGTTCAGGGTTCCACTGTTCATCAAACCAGCGGCCGCCAAAGGTGTTAACTAGCGTAGAGACAAACGCCATGTTTTCACCCCAGCCAGGTTTACCACGCAAGCAAATACCCGCTAAACCGTCTTCAGAACCATGCAGCTGCTCGGCCCAACCACGCACCTGTTCCCAGGTTGGCTGCTCGGGCATTTCGATACCCGCTTGCTCAAACAGGTCTTTGCGGTAATACATCATTGAGCTTTCAGCATAGAACGGCAGTGCATGAAGCGTGCCATCTAAGCTAAGACCATCACGAACAGAGGCCAGTAAATCGTCTATCGCATAGTCGTCTGGCAAGTTATCAAGCGGTTCAAGCCAACCGCGTTCTGCCCAAATCGGCACTTCATACGTGCCAATCGTCATCACATCAAACTGACCACCGCTCGTCGCAATATCGGTGGTCATTCGCTGACGAAGTACGTTTTCCTCCAATACCACCCAGTCAAGCGTGATATCAGGATGGGCGTTTTCAAACGCATCCGTCAGGCTCTGCATAATCATCATGTCATTGTTATTGACTGTGGCCACAGTGATTTCAGTTTGGGCGTTTGCGGTTCCCGCGCCAGCAATAGCAGCGGCTAACGTGGCAATAGGCAAATGGCGTGTGAGACGCATAAAGCGTTTCTCCTTGGCAGATATTGGTATTATTATTAAATTGATCACTTTGATCATTGATCGAACAAATGATCGTATGTAAAGCCAAAAAAAGCAAAGCTTACGACCTTAGACTTTACGCTAATTCATTCATTGACTTGCATGTTGCAATGCACTATTGATCACTAAGTGATAGCGTCAACGATATGCCGTGCTGCAATTTCATCAGTGATCAGCCCCTTTAACCAGCCACCACGTAATGCGGCTAAGATCGCGGGTGCTTTATCGTGCCCCCCCGCTATCGCTACCATCAGGTGCTTTCCAAAACGCTCTAGTGGAAGGCTGGTCACGCGCCTTGTAATCGAGCAATCAATAATCTCACCGCGCTCATTCAGCGGCCAACCAAGCAATTCACCAACAGCTTTAAGGCTTAATAGCTCATCTAGCTCGCTTTCACTAATAAAGTGGTCTTGGAATAATGTGGCTTGGCGGTCGATTCTTCCTACTCCAATAAATGCCGCTTCTGATTCGCGCGCCACATCAGCAATCGCTTTAAATAATCGCTGTGTAAGCATGGCCTCTTTCTCAGCCAACGACTCCGCAACCACAGGCGCAGGCAGTAAAAAGCGTTCGCCGCCCGTTTTGTCAGCAAGAAGCATGACCGCATCATAGCGGTTAGCCGAGCCATCCCTTGCGACGTTTCCCACCAGAGATACAAACCGATGCTGAGGGCGTTCGGTACGGCGCAGGGCTTCAACAGCCGCCCTAACAGAGCGTCCGGTGCCTAACGAAAGTGTTAAGGGATCGCTGCGCTCCACTAACCGTGCCATTCGCTCTGCGCCTGCCACAGCAAGATAATACGCAGCACTGTCAGGCGCTTGACTATCGGCAGGCACCACATCGCAATAAGACAATCCAAAATAGTCCCGCAGCGCGCTGCCTAATGTCATGCAAGTAGAAATTGGATGATCAATATGAACTTTCACTAATCCTTCTTGCCTTGCAAGGGCTAAAAGGCGCTGGACACCTGGCCGAGAGACGCCTAACTGGCTGGCAATATCATCCTGAGTCATGCCCCCCACATACGACATCCAAGCAGCCCTGGCCGCCTGATCAAGCTTTATCTCAAACTTATCCATTGACTGACTCACTACTCTGTAAATTGAAATATCATCACACTAACGTCTTATCGCCCTTTCTCCGTTCAGATAGGACTCTTCCGCTATAGTTTATGATTTAGGAGATCAATTGATATGTACAAACTGGCTTTTTTTTGTCCTCATTGAAGATGCCGAGAGTGTTAAAGAAGCGGTCTTTGAAACAGGGGCTGGCCGACTTGGTGATTATGAAGCCTGCTGTTTTCAAACTCGCGGCACCGGCCAGTTCCGCCCGCTGGAGGGTGCGCAACCACACCTGGGTCACGTAGGGTCACTTGAAATTGTCGAAGAAGTAAAGGTTGAGCTTGTCTGCCGCGATGAACATATACGGGCAGCCATTGCGGCTCTGAAGCTAGCCCACCCCTATGAAGAGGTGGCCTATGATGTTTGGCAACTGGCCGATCTGTAATTCGGCGATACACTGCATTAAAAGAGCTTAGGCACTGCCAAAATAGCGCTCTCTATCTTCAGGAGTAATCGCGCTAATGTGTAATGGGTAGTGAGCACTTTTACGGTCTTCATAAAAGTGCTGCAAGGTGCGCTCAATCGTTGGGAAAGCAAGCTCATCCCAGGGAATTTCATGCTCTTCGAACAGCGCTACTTCTAAGCTTTCAGGACCTGCGCTAAAACCACCCAGAAGCTCAGCTCGGAAAATCATATACACTTGATTGATATGAGGCAGGTCAATGAGCGTGTATAAACCCTCCAGCTTGACCTCTGCAAAGGCTTCCTCCCAGGTTTCGCGAGCGGCGGCCTGCTGCGTGGTTTCAGCGTTTTCCATATAACCCGCGGGTAGTGTCCAATACCCTTTGCGAGGGGAAATCGCCCGTTTACACAGCAATATTTTATCGTCAATCACCGGCAACGTACCCGCAACAATCCGCGGATTCTGGTAATGAATAGTGCCACAGGCATCGCATAAATAGCGCGAACGGTCATCGCCTTCAGGAACAGCAAAACGGACTTTTTCACCACATTGACTACAAAAATTCATCGCGTTTTCTCTACGGCTGATGGGGTAAGGCTTTGACGTACTTGACGTCAATCACCGCTGCTGGGTAAAAGAGAACAAAGCAAATGGAAGCCCTATGTTAGAGAAACTGCGCAAACAGCTGCAACAGCACTCTCCTCAACGACTAGACCACGTTGTGATGCCAGAGGCTGCCGTGCTGATGCCCATTGTTGAGCGTCCCTCGCCCACACTGCTGTTTACACGGCGAGCTAGCCATCTCAGCACTCACAGTGGCCAAGTTGCGTTTCCAGGTGGCAAACGCGAGGCCTGTGATGCCGATCTCTATGCTACGGCTCTTCGCGAGGCAGAAGAAGAGATTGCGCTAGCGCCCTCCTTTGTACAACCCTTGGGAAGGTTATCAGACGTTATTTCACTGCACGGCATACGAGTAACCCCATGGGTCGGTATTATCCCGCCAGATTTACCTCTGGTAGCAGATCCCTCCGAACTAGACACTATTTTTGAAGTTCCCCTCAGCCATTTTCTAGACGATAAGCGCACCCACACCGATGTAATCACGGTGGATGGCGTTGATCACTATGTACCCAGCTACCATGTCGATGGCCACGTCATTTGGGGGCTTTCTGCAATGATGCTGGTAGAACTGTTGGCGGAAGGTTTTGGTATGGCTATTGATCTCTACCGGCGCCCTCCTGGGGCGTTACGTCACTATCCTGAAAGAAGCAGCCGCCTGCCGAAAGCAGCTCGCATGCCGACTAAGAGAACCATAAAATGATTGCCTCTGCAGCGCCTAACTCCCCGGCACATAGCCCACCCGCGATCAACCCTATTGCCCATATTGCACTGGTTGATGCGCTCGTTGAGCAAGGTTGGTACGTGGGTAACAACGTAATAGACCTTCAACTTTGCCAAGCGCTGCATCGTGAGCTGCACCATATGGCTGAACATGATGTACTCGATGAGGCGGGCATTGGCCGTGGCAAAGAGCATCACCTTCGCAAAGATATTCGCGGTGATGCCATTCACTGGTTGGATAGGGAAAGCGAAGCCCAACGCCGCTATCTTGACGCCATGGCAGAACTCCAGCAATCCCTCAATCAGGCGCTTTTCCTTGGGTTATTTGAGTACGAGGCACACTTTGCCCATTACCCCCCAGGCGCGTTTTATCAACGCCACCTGGATAGCTTCCGTGGGCGAGCCAACCGGGTTATTTCCACCGTCGGTTACCTAAACCCTCAGTGGCCCACGGATGGCGGCGGAGAGATGGTCATTTATCACCCTGACACCCCTACTCAGGAAGTCGCCCGAGTGATGCCTGAAGCCGGTACGTTTGCCTGCTTTTTATCCGAAACCATTCCCCATGAGGTGCTGCCCACTCAGCAGCCACGGGCCAGCATTGCCGGCTGGGTTAGGCGCAATGCCTCGCTGGGTGGTGTGCTCGACCCGGCGCGCTGAATCGCTATGGATACCGTTAACGAAGCTACACTAAACGCCAGGATCAAGGCACTGGAAGCACAAAACGCAGCGTTGGAAGAAGAGAAGCGTCATTATCAGTGGCTGGCAGAAAGTACCACTGATCTGATATCTCGCCATGCTCGTGACGGTACTTTTTTATATGCCTCCCAGGCCGCGCGAGATTTACTGGGCTACGAACCGGAAGAGCTGATTGGCGTGTCGGCGTATCAGCTGTTCCATCCCGCCGATTTAAGCGATCTACTGAACAAATCACCTCGGGTCTACTATCACGATGGTTTTTATCAGCAAACGTATCGGTTTCGGGCTAAAGCAGGCCACTATGTTTGGTTTGAGACCACCAGCCGAACCCGCCGAGATGCTGCCACAGGTGAGCTAATTGATATTTTATGTGTCTCTCGGGACGTGAGCCGGCGAGTTCATGCCGAAGCAACGCGAGAGCGCTTAGCCCAGGTGGTCGAATCTACCACCGACTACGTGCTCTTTTTAGGGCCTAACCAGCATATTTTCAGCGCCAACGAAGCAGCTCGACGCTGTTTCTCACTCCCACGAGATGCAATGCAAGTTGACCTATCAGCGCTTTATCAAGCTGACTCATTGGCACTACTGGAACAGGTGGTATTCCCTGCCGTTGAACGCTATGGCTCCTGGAGCGGCGAGCTAGAAATGCTCAGCGCGAACGGCTCCGTTCCCGTGCTTAGTGTCGTGCTTACTCACCGCAGCCGAGGGGCGGAGCCTGGGCACTTCGCACTAATTAATCGCGATATTAGCGTGCGTAAAGCTGCCGAAGCTCAGGCACGTCGGCACCAGGAACAAATTGCCCACGCCAACCGGTTAGCCGCCGCTGGAGAGCTTGCGTCTAATATTGCCCACGAACTCAACCAGCCCCTAGGCGCTATCGCCAACTACACCAGCGGTGCTCTTTTGAAAGCGAAGCACACGCCAAACTTGCCCGCTAGCGAGCTACAGTTGCCACTGGCCCGCATTGACGAGCAGGTGCAGCGTCTTGCCCAGCGACTCCGCCATATGCGCAGCTTTGTGCGTAAGCGAAGCCACTGCGTCAGGCCCCTGGTGCTTGAACAGGTCATTGCCGCCGCCTTTCAACTGTGTGACTGGCAGTATAAGCAAGCATCTGTTCAACTTACCCAACAGCTGCCGCACGGGTTGCCACGTATTTATGCGGACCCTATTGCCCTTGAGCAAGTAATCGTTAACCTATTGCTCAATGCGCTAACCGCTAGCCGTGACACCCTCGGCGCCAGTCAGGTCATCGTATCCGCGCAAAAAAGCGGCAATCGGCAGTTGACCCTTAGCGTTGAAGACCAAGGTCCAGGTGTAGCGCCAGCCCACCAAGACACTATTTTTGATGCCTTTTTCACCACGCGCGATGAAGGGTTGGGAATGGGGCTCGCAATTAGCCGTTCGCTAATGGAAAGCATGGGGGGTGCGCTTACTCTACGCCCTAAGCAAAGCGTGAAAGGCGCATGTTTTGATATAACACTTCGCACAGAAACAAGCGCATGATCGCGCAATCAGTGCATCACCAGGGGCCAGTAATGACCAGCAGTGTTGAACGAAAATCTCCCGCCATTATTGCGGTTGTTGATGATGATCAGGCACTGCGCGAATCGCTGGTTTGGCTGCTCGAGTCAGTCGGATTAACCGCTCAGGCGTTTCACGGCGGCGAGCAATTCTTAGCTAACCAACATGATGAACTAGGCGCGCTACTGCTTGATGTTCGTATGCCGGGAATGAGTGGTCTTCAAGTGCAGCAACAGCTGGTTGATCAAGGCGCTTCCCTGCCCGTCATTATGATGACAGGGCATGGTGATGTTCCTATGGCGGTGGCTGCACTGAAAAATGGCGCTTTTGACTTTATCGAAAATCCGTTTAACCATCAGCAGTTGATTGACAGCGTGCAACAGGCGTTAGGCAGCGCCCATCAACAGCGGCGGGCTAAACAACAGCTGGCACTGCTGCGGGCACGCTACCAATCCCTACGCCCGAAAGAGCAGCGCATTGTGATTCATGTAGCAGAAGGCATGACCAGTCGTGAAATTGCCGAACACATGGCAGTTAGTGGTAAAACCGTCGAGGTCTACCGGCTAAGAGCAATGAAGGCCATGCACGCTGCAAATTTGGCAGAGCTGGTGCGTCAAGCGGTGGCGTTAGAGCTCGTTTCTCCGCTCAGCGCCACCCATATTGATAGCGAACAACCTAGCTAAGTGGAACAATCTGGCCATTGGCTGGTTCCAGCACATTACGCACCTGCTCGTAATCAATGCTGTGTTCATCACCTTCATGGGCCTCAATTAGACTGACCACTTCTAGCAGCGTTTCCATACCGAAACTCTGCTCATCCGTGGGCGTAAAAGCCTGAACATAGGCGTTACCGTTACTACCCCAGCCCACCTTGACAGGTGTGTCGATAATATTCACCTGCGTGCCTACCGGAATGCGCCAGAACACAGACTCAATGTCTTCTGGGTGCATACGAATACAGCCCCGGCTAGCGCGCATGCCAATACCGTCGGGCTGATTAGTGCCATGAATGAGGTAGCCTGGGATATCCAACAAAATAGCGTATTGCCCTAAAGGATTATCCTCACCTGGCGGAACCACTGCTGGCGCAGGATCGCCGCGCTGGGCAGCTTCTCGGCGAATAGATTCAGGTGGGTACCATGCAGGATTCTCCAGGCGCATGGTGGTCTTAGTAATGCCCAGCGGCGTGTTGAACGCATCGCGTCCAATTCCAATGGGATAGGTCTCTACCCGTGGCGCTTTGCCCTCTTCCACCTCTGGATAATAATAGAGACGTAGCTCAGCGACATTAATCACAATGCCAGTCCGCGGCTCGTCCGGCAGAATATATTGGCCGGGAATCGTCACCTCAGTCCCTTCGCCTGGTATCCAGATACTCGTATCCGGATTAGCCATACGAATCTCTTCGTAACCCACATTATGCTCACGGGCGATGTCGAGCAGGGTATCCTCTTTTTTTGCCGCAACGGTATACATCTCGCCCACCATATTACCCTCATCAGGGAGCAAAAAGTGGCCTTTGGGTAACTCGCTCTCACTGGCAACAGCACCGGATGCAAACAGCCAAGCACCCAGGGCGACGCTGCTAGCCCACAATTTTTTAACCTGTTGAAGCGTTTGATACCGCGCGATAAACGTCATGGGGTCTCCTTTATTATATGACCCAAGGCACTATCTGCTGTGAGGCAGTCTGCTGTGGGGGATTTGCGTACGAATATGGACAAGGGGTCTGGATGGGTCAATTCGACAGACTGTCGCAGTAATCTCATTGCCCAACGTGAATGGGACATTTCGCTGAGGGTGATTTTAACGTTTATTAATAAATCTAACACGTCCTGGTTTAACGCTGACGCGCATTTGAATTGATCTTAATTAAGAGTTCTTTATTAGCATTGCAATACAGCGCGCAGCACCTACCTTTATAAGTGCCTGCGCACAGCAACGTGTGGGGCCTCACTCATCACCAACAGGAACAGTAGCGCCACCTGATAGAAGGAACCTACCGGGTAGAGTTGGCCAGCAAGGAGCATGAAGGATGCCAACCAGTTTACCGCTACGACGTTACTTAGGGATTAACAGGTCAACTGTTAACGCCTTTATTGACATGCAAGGAGCAAAACGATGAAAACGACTTTCCTCAGCACGCTGGTTATTCCTACATTTATTGCAGTCGCTGGTGTTGCCCACGCAAGTGATGACAATCAGACCGGTATGGAAGCCTCTTATTTGACCCAAGCGCCGCAGGGCACTTTCTACTCAGATTCTCTAACGGGCAATCAAGTAAGAAGCAGCGTTGAAAACAATGAAGACATCGGCACAATTAACGACTTAATCATCGATGAAGATGGGCAAATTAATGCCGTCGTTGTAGGCGTGGGTGGTTTCCTGGGTATGGGCGAAAAAGATGTCGCCATCGAATGGGATTCGCTTGAGCTTACCAAGGATGAAGATGGCGAAGATTACGTTATATCGGTAAATGCCTCCGAAGATGCTCTTAAAAACGCTGAAGAGTACAAACGTAACGATGACAATGAAACCGAACGTGATACTGAGCTTAATAACAGCGAGAGTGACGATAAGCTTAAAAACGAGTAATGCGTGCGGTTAGCGCGGTTCTCGCGAGCGAGACTTTCTCGCTGAATTAGCAGTTCGTACCCACTGTTACAGGGCCTTGCCTAACCGCAAGGCCCTTTTCGTGAGTGCTTTGAGCGGCTGTTACTTAAAAAGAGCATAAAAAAGCGCTGCATTATGCATCGCTTTTTGGCGTTATCTGACGTTCGAATCAACCCTTCAATTTTGCGTCCATAGTAATGTCGGCATTTAATACTTTGGAAACAGGGCAGTTCGCTTTAGCGGTTTCGGCGGCTTCTTGGAAGGCTGCGTCATCGGCACCGCTTACACTGGCCACAACATCCAAATGAATATTGGAAATATCAAAGCCTTCTGCGCTCTGTGAAAGCGTTACACGAGCATTGGTATCAATAGCCTCAGCGGTAAAACCTTTCTCTCCAAGAATCATAGAAAGCGCCATTGAAAAACAGCTTGCATGGGCGGCGCCAATTAACTCTTCCGGATTAGTGCCAGGCTCACCTTCAAAGCGCTGCTTGAACGAATAGCCAGCATCCAATGCTCCACTTTCCGTCGCTACTTTGCCTTGACCATCTTTAAGTCCACCTTCCCAGCGTGCGCTTGCTTTACTATCCATTGCGTTCTCCTTTCCTTTGATAGTTAGCGTAAACTCGTTTTAAGGACGCAAACACTACGTCCGCCAACTCAATCAGCGTAGCTGATTCTATCGCCGCTGCCGAATTTACTCGGCAGACAGACTGTCTAATTGTGCAGCTACATCACGTTCTGTACTGCTTTGCTCTGTAATGCCCTGCAGTGATCGAATGGAACGCTCTCCACGCTCTTCAAAAGAGTCGTTAAGATCGATCCTTAACTCAACGCGGCGATTGTCCGCTCGTCCTTCAGGCGTGTCATTGGAAGCCAACGGCCTAGTATCAGCGAAGCCTTGTATCATCAGTCGCTCTGGCGTTAGCTCTTCAGTGGCAACAAGCACGTTTGCAACAGAAGACGCACGCAACGCGGACAAATCCCAGTTACTTCGAAAACGGGACGTGCGGATAGGCACGTTGTCCGTATGCCCCTCAATTGAAACCGTTCCGGTGACAGCGGCTAATACCGTTGCCAGCTCTTCCAGCAGATCAGCAAACGCGGGCATGACATCGGCGTTACCGGAGCCAAATGTGCCCTGCTCAGAAATCCTGACGACCACGCGAAACTGATCGACCTCAATGTCGGCAACACCTTCTAACGACGATGCTTTAAGCAAATCTTCGAGACTAGCGGCCACTTGAAGGGTTCGCTGCTGTCGTTGTACATCCAGCATGCTACGCATGGATTCCAACTGTGGTTGCTGCTGGGTAGTTCGTTGTCGCACTTCGTCTAACAAGGTGCGGTCAGGTACTGCTGGAGAAAACTGCTGGAATACCGCACTGGTCCCCATAGGGATTTGGGTAGCCTCAACATCGCGCTGCACGCCGAAGGCTTTTGATAGCTCCTCCGCCACACGGCGAAACTTTTCAGCATCAATTTCTGCAAACGACAATAGCAACACAAAAAAGCATAACAATAGCGACATTAAATCCGCGTATGTCACCATCCAAGCAGGAATATTGGTCTGTTTTTGCGCCATGGATTACGTTCGCTCGCCAGCAGGGCCGGTTTCACCTGAGCCTGGCAAGCCACGGTGCTCAGGGGGCAAATAGATGGTCAGCATTTGCTCAAGCACTCGTGGATTTTTATCGCTCTTAATGGCAATCAGCGCGTCGATCCACAGCTCCTGCATTTTGGCTTCCTGGTTCATCCGCACCCATAGTTTTTGAGCGATCGGGTTGGCGATCATCGTTGCAATCATTGCACCATATAAGGTGGTTAACAGAGCAACCGCCATAGCAGGCCCAATTAAAGAAGGGTCGCCCATATTGGAAAGCATTTGTACCAAGCCTACCAGGGTGCCAATCATTCCCATCGCGGGAGACACTTCACCTAACGCCGAAAATACTTGGCCGCCAGCTTCGTTTCGTTCCAGCGTCAGCAGGCGCTCTTTTTCCATCATGTCTTTAATCATTTCGGCGCTGTAGCCGTCGGCCAACATTTGTAGGCCTTTCTTAAGAAACGGAGAATTCACCTCTCGGCTTTCTAACGCAATCATCCCCTCACGGCGGGCAACTTTCGCCAGCTCGACTAATTCATCGATACTTGCTTGAACGCTAGGCAACTGGAATTTAAACGCCCGCGCCGCCGCTTTTAAGGCAAATTTAAATTGGGTGATACTAAACTTCGCCAACACAACAAACAGGCTTCCCCCGACCACTAGCAGCAACCCCGTCGGGTTCATAAACACCTCAGGCGAAGTGCCCATGATTACAGAGGCCCCCACTAACACAGCAGCCCCTACCAAACCTATTAGCGTTGCGAGATCCACGGCCTTCCCTCAAGAATGTAAAAAAATGCTAACTAGCGATTTGCCGAGACAGTAGAGTTTCCTTGCAACAGCGTCAACGCCAAATCGATAACGTTACACAGATTGACAAACGCACTAACTCTTTTTTAGCAAACGCTGATGCACGGGCAGTCTTGGGTATTCGCTTTCCAACGCTTTATCGCTAAGCTGAGCAACTCTATGGCACTCACCACGTGGATGGTCGCCGCAATTAATCTAAGGACACATCATGTCATCGACTGATGCGCTGCGCTTACTACTGCTGTCTTCGCTATGGGGGCTATCTTTTATTTTTATGCGCGTCGCAGCACCGGAGTTTGGTCCAGTCCCGCTCGTGCTAATAAGGATGGGCATAGGCGCACTGCTTTTAGTGCCATTGCTAATGAGCCTGCGCTATTTAACGCTAATTTGGCAGCATAAAGGTTCGCTATTGATACTGGGTATCATTAACCATGTGCTACCTTTTTCATTACTGGCGTTGGCAACGACTCGTTTAGAGGCGGGTTTTACGTCGCTTATTAACGCCACTACACCGATTTTTACCGCGTTATTGGGCGCTGCTTTTTTTGCCACACCCATTCAGCGCCAACAATATCTAGGGTTAGCGTTGGCGTTGTTTGGTGTGTATGTGCTTTCTGCTGATCGGCTAGACTTCGCCCTAGGCGGCGACGGCTGGTTTATTGTTGCCGTACTCGGCGCAACGTTTTGTTATGGGCTTGCCGGTAACTACTCGAAAACGCGCTTGAGTCATCTACCCAGCCGCGTGCTGGCGGCCGGTAGCAGCGCGATGTCAGCACTGGTGTTACTAGTACCTGGTCTGCTGCTCTGGCCAAGCGAGCCAGTCAGCGTGCTTGCCTGGGGTAACGCCCTGGCGCTGGCGATGCTAAGCACCACCCTCGCGTTCCTGCTTTACTTCGGTCTATTAGCCAGTGCAGGCGCTACCGCCACGTCAACCGTCACTTTTTTGATTCCCGTCAGCGCGCTGCTGTGGGGATATTTACTGCTTGATGAAACGCTTAGCCTTCAAGTGGTGACTGGGATGGTGATTACCCTGTCAGGCACCGCCATTGCCACCCGGCTATTAAAGTTTAGGTCTCGCGGTGCGTTGACACCACCTCGTCCCCCACACGAATAGTGCCTCCTTGCCCTGTGGTCAGCGTGGCATTTTGGCCAAAGTGAGCTCCCTTCAGGTGAGGCTGAGTGTTCAGAGAAAGCAGTGTTTTGAGGGGTTCTGCCTGCGCCGGTATGGTGCCAGTATGCTGATCAACCGTGGTGATTTTGCAGCGCTGACAGGGCTTACGAAGCGTCAGCTCATAGCCGCCTTCACCCGCGAGTGTTGCCCACTGGTCTTCCGCCCAGGCATCATCACAGTCGATCACAATATTCGGCCGAAAACGGTTCATCGGTACAGGGGATTGCCCATTGGCAACAAGTGCTTGATTCAAAGCATCCAGAGAGCCGGTGGTGGTTATCAGAAAAGGGTAGCCATCAGAAAAGTAGGTATGGGCCTCGCCTCCCGCCAGAAAATCCTCTTCAACAGAACGCGTAAACTCTGTAGCAAAGCGCACCAAACTGATGCCTTGTGCTTGCTCCCCCAGCGCCGCCACAAGCCAGCGGGATACGTCGTCGCTTTCTGGCAGTGCTTTGCAGTGATCGCTCCACACCTTTACAAGGCGTAAATTGCCCTGGGGGTCTTCAAGGGAAATCGCGATCGGGTCTACCTTCGGGTGAGATAGCACTAATGCTTGATCGGTTAATTCAACCGCGATGGTGGCAAGCCCTGGTAACTGGCGCTGAGTGACAAAACGCTGCTGTGCATCCACCAGCATCCAACGGCGATCCCAGGCCAACCCATGACCATGGAGTTCACTTTGAGTAACGCTAATTCCTTTCAGGGATTTAACCGGATAGACCGTGAGCTGGGTAATCTTCATGACAATCTCGCACTCAATATGGCAGGTTTTAATGACCTTTTTAATGATCAACTTTTAATTAATAGCCTATCGAGTTTGCCAGCTCGCCGCTAGCTACTTAGCGGCTAAAGCGTTTTACCTGCCTCAATTCGATACCCCAAATCCATCACCTGTTGTTCAAGTGATTCGCCACGGATGCGCGACAACAGTGTTTTCGCGGCGGCTTCTCCAATGGCTTGCCGGGGGGTGATAACACTGGCAAGACGCGGCGTCATTGCCTGGCCGACATCATGGCCATGAAACCCGGCAATCGCCATCTGTGCGGGAACATCGACGCCGTGGCGCAAACACTCAAAGTAAGCCCCTACCGCAACATCGTCATTGGTGCAGAAAATGCCATCGGCACCAGGGTGATCTCTCTGAATTTCCTGCATAAGCGCCGCCCCAACACTATAGGAAGAGCGCTGACTGCTCTGCAGCGTTATCGGCATTAAGCCCTGCTCTTCCATGGCTTGGCGATAGCCTTGCTCGCGCTGACGTGTCCGCTCATCCAGGCGCACGGCAAGATAAATTATCTGGCGCCTGCCACGACGGATCATCTCACTCACCATATCGTAAGCCGCCTGAACGTTATCGTAACCCACCGCCTGCTGCAGTGGCGGGCGACGGGTATCCATAATTTCCACAATAGGAATACCTGCTGTCTCCAACATCCGCAGGCTACGCGGCGTGTGATCGCGGTCAGACAAGATGACGCCGTCCACATTATAAGACAGCAGTGAGGCCAAACTGCGTTCTTCAAGCTCGGGGCTGTAACCGTAGTGGGAGAGCATCAAGTGATATCCGGCAGGCTCGGTATACGCCTCGATACCCACAATGACATCAGCAAATACCTGGTTGGTTAGCGATGGTACTAGTACGCCGATAGAGTGGCTGGTGGCCCGAGAAAGCAGGTCTGGTGCCCGATTGGGAATATAGCCAATTTGTTCGGCAACGCTAAAAATACGTTCGCGAAGCCCTTCCGAGACCGTATCAGGGTCTCGCAAACAACGACTGACGGTCATTTTCGTCGCGTCAACGCGATCAGCAATATCTTGTAATGTCGGGCGTTTTTTCTTCAACGGCGTCACTCATTGTTCTGTTAAACACGCAGGGGCCATACCATAGCGAATAGTAAGGCCCCTCGCCTATACCATCCTTTAGCCTAATTAACGCGCAGCGAGGGCGCTAGCGCTGCCGTAAAGCGCTCAACAATCTCGTCAGGCGATAGTGCAATGGATACGGTCACTGCCTCATCACTACTTGGCGGCTCTAAATCGGCAAGTTGGCTTGCCAGCATGCTGTCGCCTTTAAAGAAGTGCCCTGCCCTGGTTTCCAACCGCTCACGCAGTAGCGCGTGACTTCCCTCCAGATATAAAACACGCAGTGCGGAGTCACCTTCACGCAGACGATCCCGATAGCGTTTTTTAAGACCGGAACAGGCAATGACTACAGAGGCATTGCGCGCTTTATGCGCTGCGAACAAGTCAGCAAGCGTTGACAGCCAGTCACGACGATCGTCGTCATTCAGAGGCGTACCGCTGGCCATTTTCGCCACGTTTGCCGGTGAATGATGGTCGTCACCGTCAATAAACGCTGCCCCCAGTTCTGCCGCTAACTGCTGTCCAACATGAGATTTTCCTGACCCAGAAACGCCCATGACAAGAATACGATGTGATGGCTTATTCACTCGATGCTCCTATCAATTGCCGCGAACGGCGGTGAGGTCAGGCAGCCAAGTAACAATGCCAGGGAACGCAATCAGCACCACCAGAACAACGATCAAAGCGGCGTAGTAAGGCAGCATGGCTTTTACTAGGGATTCCATAGACACCTTGCCAACGCCACACCCTACGTACAGGCAGGGGCCCACCGGAGGTGTTAACAGCCCAATACCTAAAATAAAGGCCATTAGAACGCCAAAGTAAGCGGCATCAACACCCACCGATGTCACAATCGGCGCAAGCATTGGCGCCATAATCACCATGGCTGGCGTTAGGTCCATTACGAAGCCCACCAACAGCAATAGCCCCGCCACAATCAGCAGCAGCAAAAACGGTTCTTGAGTAATTGCCTGCACTTGGCGAACTAAGGTTTGTGGAACCATGTTAATGGTTAAAAACCAGGCAATAACGGTGGCAAATGCCAGCAGCATCATCACCATGCCGGTGAGCCTTGCCGTGCGAATTAACATACCGCCCAACTCGCTGAGCTTAAATTCACGGTATACCAGCAGAGAAATGGCCAGCGAATAAAGCAATGCAGCAACGGCTGCTTCGGTGGCAGTGAACACACCGCCAATAATGCCACCAATGACGATCACAGGGAGCACCAGTGCTAACCAGGCATCTTTAAACGCTTTCCAC
Organism: Halomonas bluephagenesis; assembly: GCF_054790765.1. NCBI lineage: Bacteria > Pseudomonadati > Pseudomonadota > Gammaproteobacteria > Oceanospirillales > Halomonadaceae > Halomonas > Halomonas bluephagenesis. The sequence continues at coordinate 3,098,787 of NZ_CP133631.1, read as the reverse complement.
AACCGATCCCAGCGGAATTGGCGAACACCGCCACCCTGCTTGCTCGCTAGAATAAAGGTGGTCACCATTAGCGCGGCACCAATTAGCAGGCCAGGAACAATCCCCGCAATAAACAGGCGACTGATCGACGTCTCGGTAACAATGCCATATAAAATAAGCGGTATGGACGGTGGAATAATAATGCCGATCACCGACGACACCGTGTTAATCGCCGTAGCGTTTGCAGCGGTGTAACCTTGTTGTTTCATCGACGGAATCATCATGGCACCGGTCGCGGCAGTATCCGCTAACGCCGAGCCACTGATCCCGCCAAAAAACATCGAGCCGGTAATGGCTACCTGGCCAAGCCCGCCGCGCATAAAGCCAACCAGCGCACCTGCAAGCTCCATTAAGCGTCGGGCAATTCCCCCATTGCTCATCACTTCACCGACGAGAATAAAGAACGGAATCGCCAGCAGCGGGAAGCTATTCACACCTCGGATTGACTGCTCAATCATAATCGATAGCGGTATATCAGAGAGCACCGCCATCACCAGGGCAGCGACCCCTAAGCCAAACGCAATCGGCAAACCAATCACAATAGACGCCAATAATATGGCTAGAAAAATCCACAGCATGATTAACGCTCCCCTGGTAAGTCAGTCGAGTGGTGATGCGGTTGACGAATAACACCCACGCTGACCCACATACGCCAGAGCGATACCGCCGCGATAAAAATAACGCACAACACCAGTGAAAGGCTGACCAAGCTTAGCGGTACGCCCATGATGGCGGAGCGTCCGCTTGAACGCGTGAGTACTTGATAACCACCCCAGATCATTACCAGCATCAGCCCGGTGATAATCAGGTGTTGTAAGAAATAGAGCATGTGCGCAACACGCAACGGTAAGCGCCTCACCAGCGCATCAACAGCAATATGCTCATAGCGTGCAACCGCCGCCGCTGCGCCAATAAAGACCAGCCAGATAAACAGCATGCGCGCCAACTCATCGACCCAGGGAAGTGAATGATTAAACACAGCGCGGCCAACGACATTACTAGAAACCGCCACAATCAGCGCCGCCAGAATAGCGCCAATCAAATACTCCATAGCGAGCGTTAACCAGCGAAACAGCACCGGGCCCTGGCGCGTCTCGGTATCAAGCTCAAGTAGCTTGCGATTAGGGTCGTTCAAATAAACCGACGGATCTTCCAACGTCGGTGCTTCCGAGGTCACCGCGTTTGGGGGAGTAGAGGAGGTAGTCATAAGAACTCCAAGGGGCACTAACACGTCGGGCAGGCACATGGGCCTGCCCGTTGGCGCGCTATACATAGCAGATTAGTGGCTGTTTTCTTCCACGATTTGTTGAATTTCAGCGATCAGATCTTCACCGATACGCGGCGCCCACTCTTCATAAACAGGCTGTACTGCGTCTTGGAAAGCGGCTAACTGCTCATCGTCTAAACGGGTGATTTGCATACCACGTGCTTCTAACTGTTCACGCGACCAGTCGTCATACTCGGCAGAAAGTTGGATTTCGTACTCAGCCGACTGACGGGCAGCTTCCTGCACCAGCTCTTGATACTCAGGTGCCATGCGGTTCCAGGTACGCTCAGAGAGCATCATGATAAATGGCGTATAAACGTGGCGTGTTTCGGTGCCGTAATCCTGCACTTCATTGAAGTTAGAGGTCAGGATAGTACTCCACGGGTTTTCCTGGCCGTCCACAACGCCTTGCTCAAGTGCTGAAAATAGCTCACCGAAGGCCATTGGCGTTGGGTTGGCACCCAGCGCTTCCCAAATTGCCAGATGAACCGGGTTTTGCATGGTACGTACGCTCAGGCCGCGAACATCCAGGCCAGCAACATCTTCAGGTGATTCCACTGGGCGTGCGCTGTTAGACAACTGGCGATAGCCATTTTCAGAGAAAGCTAGTGCTTTCAGGCCGGTGCCCTCAAACGCATCTAGCATTCCCTGGGCAACGTCACTCTGCATAACAGCAACCGCTGCTTCGCGGCTCGGCAGCAGGGATGGAAGGTCGAACGCAGAGAGCGCTTGCACATAACCGGTGGTAGCCGAACTTGAAGGATAGGTCATATCCAGCGTGCCGGTTTGCAGCATTTCCATCATCTGGACGTCATCGCCCAACTGACTGTTAGGGAAAACATTGACCGTGATACGGCCATCTGTGCGCTGTTCAAGAATTTCACCGAAGTACTGGCTAGACAGAAACTGCGGCGATGTTTCGGACAGCCCAATGCCCATACGCAGAGTGTGACTTCCGTGGTCAGCCACTACCTCGCCTTCAATCGCAGGTGGATCAGAAAGTTCAGGGCTTTGAGCATGTGCCATGCCGAAAGTCAGAGTGGTCGCACCGACCAGAGTAAGCGTGCTGCGCCAAATCGTTGTCATGACGTTATCTCCAGAGTATTCGTTGTTGTTAGTTTGCTATTTACCGAAAGACTATCGAATTGTATCGGCCATCAGGTTTGCGGTTTGTGTTTCAACAAATTTGTTACCGGTAACATTCGATAGATGAAGGCTAGCTACCCCGGCTCGTGGTGTCAAAACAAAACGTCCAACTTACGACCAACGTCTAGGGATAGCTACTCACTGCCCCGCGCGCTACATTACGCGTTATGCACCCTGTCCCGGAGTCGACATGCCAGCGCTAGACCCTTGTAGCGAACTAGAGCTAGATCACCAGCTCTGCTTCGCGCTGTATTCAACATCGCTGATGATGACCAAAGTTTATAAACCTTTGCTCAAAGAGCTAGGGCTCACTTACCCGCAATACCTCGCCATGCTGGTACTGTGGCAAGAAGATGGCCTGACAGTAGGTGCCCTAAGCAAACGTTTACTTACAGACCCAGGCTCGTTAACGCCGCTGCTAAAGCGGCTTGAAAGTGACCAGCTACTTATCCGAAAGCGTAGTCTTCAAGATGAGCGTGTCGTTGAATTATTCCTGACAAAGAAAGGCCGTTCGCTACGTGAACAGGCTCGCCATATTCCCAGCTGCGTCGTTAACGCCAGCGAAACGTCGGTAGAAACACTCAACCAGTTGAAAGAGGATTTAGTCCAACTGCGCAAAAGCTTACAAAAGGTCAAATAGCCTGATGAACGCTGTGGTCAGATACTCATTTTCTTTGCCTATTTACTTGCGCACAAAATAAAGCTGCACTAAATTAAAACCCCAAGCACCAGTTTGGCCCATAACAACCATGTATAGGAAATGATCTATGTCTATTGAAACCGTTGCTTACCGCGCACACGCTCACGCCACTGGCGGCCGCGAGGGCCATGCTAAGTCCTCTGACGGCGCGCTGGACGTAAAACTCAGCACACCGAAAGAATTAGGTGGCTCTGGCGGCGACGGCACCAACCCCGAACAGCTGTTTGCTGCGGGCTATTCTGCTTGCTTTTTAGGTGCTCTTAAGCACGTAGCGAGCCAGGAAAAAGTTACCCTGCCCGAGGATACCCAGATCGATGGCAGTGTGGGTATTGGCGCCATTCCCACTGGCTTCGGTATTGAAGTTGAGCTAAAAATCAGCTTGCCTGGTCTTGAAAAAGACGTTGCCCAAACTCTGGTCGACAAAGCCCATATTGTTTGCCCCTACTCCAACGCTACCCGCGGTAATATTGATGTCACGCTGACGCTGGTTTAATTACCTAGCGCCCAGGCCACCGCTTTGCTTGCGTGCAGGGCGGTGGTGTCATATAGGGGTACTTGGGTGTGATGCTGTTCAACCAACAGCGCTATCTCTGTACAGCCAAGAATCACGGCCTGTGCGCCCTGCTGATGAAGCGACGCAATAATATCCAGATACCGCTGGCGCGATGAGTCGTTGATATGGCCATGGCACAGTTCATCGAAAATGACCTGATGCACCACGCCACGCTCCTCTTCATTGGGAATCACCACATCGATCCCAAAGCGCTCTTTTAAGCGTGCCTTGTAAAAATCCTGCTCCATCGTGAAACGGGTACCTATTAATCCGACCCGCGTCACGCCATCACGCTGACATTTTTCCCCGGTAGCATCGGCAATATGTAAAAAAGGAATCTGAATAGCGGCTTCTATCGCAGGTGCGACGTTGTGCATGGTGTTCGTGGCCAACAGTAAACACTCTGCTCCAGCCTGTTCAATGCGTTTGGAGGCGCTTGCGAGTAACTGGCCAGCAGTCTGCCAATCGCCCTGTTTTTGCAGCGTTTCTATCTCAGCAAAATCGACACTTACCATCACAATCTGCGCCGAGTGGAAACCGCCGAGTGCCTGATTAACGCCTTGGTTCAGCGCCTGATAATAGCTTTGTGTCGACTCCCAGCTCATGCCGCCTAATACGCCAATAGTCCGCATAACATTTCTCCATGGTAAATAACTATTTATTATCAGGCTAACAACACACTATCCTTGTACCCACGTTTTATGGCCCCATAACGCCTTAGTATTCGCAACATTTCGGGTGAGTCGCTGCACCGCCCTTTTTAATTGTAGGAATAGCGAGGACAACATGAGCGACAACACGACTTATACGCCACCGCGGGTTTGGAAATGGGAACCTGGTAACGGTGGAAAATTCGCTAACATCAATCGCCCCATTGCTGGTGCGACCCACGAGAAAGCATTACCCGTGGGTAAGCATCCGCTGCAGCTCTACTCTCTTGCAACCCCAAACGGCGTAAAAGTCACGGTAATGCTTGAAGAGCTGCTAGAACAGGGTATTAAACAAGCGGAATACGATGCTCACCTGATACAAATTGGCGAAGGTGATCAGTTTGGTAGCGGCTTTGTTGAGGTAAACCCCAACTCTAAAATTCCAGCGCTAATGGATCACAGCACCACCCCGCCCCAGCGGGTCTTTGAGTCAGGAGCGATTCTGCTTTATTTGGCTGAGAAATTTGGTGCGTTCTTACCCAATGACCCGGCGAAGCGAACCGAGTGCCTCTCCTGGTTATTTTGGCAAATGGGCAGTGCGCCCATGCTTGGCGGTGGCTTTGGTCACTTTTATGCTTACGCACCAGAAAAATATCAGTACCCGATTGATCGCTATACCATGGAAGTGAAACGCCAGCTTGATGTACTGGATCGCCACTTAGCGGATAACCGCTTTATGGCGGGAGATGAGTACACCATCGCGGATATGGCGATTCACCCGTGGTACGGCGCATTGGTGAAAAACCGCGTGTATGAAGCAGCTGAGTTTCTAGAAGCCCATACCTACCAGAACGTTTTACGCTGGACCGAAGAGATTGACGCACGCCCTGCCGTGCAACGTGGGCGAATGGTTAACCGCACCTGGGGAGAACCTAACGAACAGCTCCACGAACGCCACGATGCCAGTGACTTTATTAACAAGACCGAAGATAAACGTTAAACCCGGAATCAATGCGAACCGCCGCAGCTGTCGCATTGATTAACTACCGCCAAGGATGGCGATTTATCCGTTCTTCGCAATCAACCTTTTTCACTATCGATCTTTATTTTATTGTCCATAGCGTGTTTGCCAGAGGCAGTCCATGTTTGATCCAAAGTACGCCCAGCTGATATTTTCCTTCTTAATGGCACTGTTTATGTCGTGCATTATGTCGCTGGTGATTACGCTCTACAATGTCGGCTTTATTGATGGCATCATCTTTGTTTGGTTGAAAGCGTGGCTATTTGCTTTCGCGGTTGCTCTACCGGTAATTAATTTAGTAGCACCTATCGTACGACGCTTGGTAAAGGTGCTTATTAAACATTCACACTAAATATTCATACTAAACACCCAGGCCCAACATCCAAACTTAGCTCCGTTGATAGAGCCGAGCCTGTGTCACAAGCCCGGCTCTAGCGTAGCCGCCGTTGTAATATCGCTACTTAGAACTGGTACCGAACATTACCTGTAATGCTACGGCGGGCGCCATATCCACAATCGCCACCTTCGTAGCGGCACCAGGAAATGGTTTCTTCATCCGTGGCATTTTTCACATCAACCGAGAAGTCCCACTCGCCCACCGTATAGCCCACCATGGCGTCATAAAGCGTGTTAGAAGGCACAACGGGGGCATTGCCAGAACCAACATTATCCCCTACGTAGCGCACTCCTGCGCCAATACGCCAGTTGCTACCGACATAAAGACGGTTCCACCAGGAGGCCTGCTCTTCGGCAACGAACGGTAGCCGAGCACCCGTGCTATCGTTGGTCGCGTTTATATTGGTATACGCTAGCTGCGTCTCGAATTGCTGCCAGCGTTTATTGACCTGCAGCTCCCAGCCATCTACCACAGCACCCACTTGCTCTACACCGCCCGGTGTTGCGCCATCGCTGACTCGGTTATGCTGGGTAATATCAAAGTAAGCCGCGCTAATTGCCAACGACTGATCTGGCGAGATGTACTTAAAGCCAATCTCTTCTTGGTCACCGGTGGTAGGTTTCAACGGGCTGGGGTTCGCCGTGCCATCGCTGCCCAGATTCATCGAAAAGGCTTCCGCGTAGCTCACATAAGGCGAGAAGCCGTTATCAAAGCGGTACATCAGCCCCAGCCGCCCAGTTGTTTCACCTTCATCGCTAACCGTGTCGGGCCCTGACAACGCTAGCGTACGATTTTCTGCCCAGTCTCGTCGCAAGCCTGCGGATACAACGACCGGCCCGATTTCAATATGGTCGGCAAGATACACCCCGACCTGCTCGATTTCATTGTCGGGGCGATCGGTTGGGCTGAGCGCGTCTAGCTTCAGGTTGCCGTATTGGGGGTTATACACATTAAAGCGGCCGCCCTCGCCATACCCGTAATAGTAGTTATCCTGAGACCAACGGGCATCCTGACGATCAATACCGGTAATCAGCGTATGCTGGGTGCCACCCACTTCAAACGTTCCTTCCATACGCGCATCTATATTCAAAATACGCGTATCCGCATCTGCCATGAAGATCGTACGATTCACATCACCGCTGGCATCAGGAATACTGGGGATATCTACCCAATGTTCGCGAGTTTCGGTGCGAGAATTGGTGTAGCGCGCGGTGGCTGAAAAACCCCAGTTATCGTTCAACTGGTGATCAACAAACAGCGTTGCTTCAGTTTTTTCGCTGTCATAACGATCCCAGCCAGGTTCACCGACAAAGCGTTCAGAACCAATAAAGCCTTTTGAACCCGGCTCTAACGTGCCGACCTGAGGCAAGAACTGGGCAGACACCTGACTTTTATCTTCCTGGCGATTAAGTAGCAGCGTGATACTGGTATCGTCACTGGGACGCCAGGTAAACGAAGGTGCGATTAAGTAACCGTCATCGGCAACGTGGTCCACCTGAGTGTCGCTATCGCGCGCCAAACCAACGACCCGATACAAAAATGTGCCCTCTTCATCCGCAGCGCCAGTGAAATCAAATGCTAGCTGTTTGCGATCAAAAGAGCCGTACTGTGCCCAAACCTCTCCACTACGCTCTTCTTGGGGAAGCTTAGAAACACCATTAATAATGCCACCAAGATCTGCTTGGCCGTAAAGCATGGAAGACGGTCCACGCAGCACTTCGACACTTTCCAGCGCATAAACATTTGTTCGCACCGTATTATAAGAGCCATACAATTGGCGCAAACCATCCAAATAGCGCCCAGCATCTAGCCCACGTACTTTGGCACTATCGCCACGGGTATCAAACCCAAAGTTACCGGCGTAAACACCGGGGGTGTAGAGCAACGCATCCTGAATATTTTTAGCACCGCTGTCTTGTATAAACTCTCGATCGATAACCGACATAGAGAATGGCTGGTCTGCCAGCGGCACATCAAGCTTACCAACACTGGGATCTCGCTCAGCATCAATGTAGCCGAAGCGCCCTGCTGCGTCGGCAGTCACTTCGACTGTGCCAAGGTCGACGCTGTCATTAGTTGCGCTGTCTTGCGCATGAACGGCTGACATAGCCGCAGTCGACGTCAGCGCTACAGCAACGCTTAGCCGACGCAATCGAAAAGTAGGTGTAAAGGTCATTTGAATAGGATTCCAGAGCGAATGTTAAAGTTAATGATAGTAATTTTTATTCGCAAAAATATAGAGACCTAACCAAACGATGTCAATGCGCCCATAAGGCGACGTGGCAGAAGACAATAGCGGCGCTAGAAATGGACTTGGAAGGGAACCTCTCCTGCTGGCAGCCCTGCAGGAGAGGGAAATAAAACAAAAGCTATCAACAAGAAGTCAAAACACCTGCTACTTACTGAATACGAGAGTTATTCAGCGCGTAATTCCAAACACGATAGAAGTAAAAAATATACCCAAGACCAAACGTTAAAATTGAGATAATCATCCACAAAATGATATGACCAATATTGCTAAAAATATTGATATCACACACCATCTTACGCTCTGCACCAGTTGCAATATCCACGACTGAAGTGCGATTAATCACAAAGCGTGAAAACGAATAGGGGAAGAAAAACAGTGCAATCCCGAAGGTAATAATCGTTAGCACCACCCAAATCAACAAGTGGCCAATAATATCTAGAATAGAGAGATTCGCTTTAATATTCACGGTGCGCCCTTAAACGTTAAGAAACAAAGTGGCGCAGATTACCACCCACGTGTGTAAGCGTGAATGAAAAATTGCCGTCATGGCTATAAATTTATGATTTTTAATCGTTTAGTGAAGTCCACGAACGCCGTTCAGGCTTGAACCTGTACCTTCATCTTCCCGCTTAACAACACTAAGCGATCCATCTGTTTCAAGTACAACTGCTTGCGCTGCTTCTAGGCTTGCGAGGCCGCTGCTGCGGACGGCAGAGCGCACTTCGTCTTTGGTGACCCGTGCTCGGCGCAGGGAGGCCGTTAAAAATTTGCCACGGTACAGCAGCATCAATGGTTCGCCCGTCACCAACCGCTTTACCCAACTAACGCGTACGCTAAGCCATGTAATCACAAACTGAAGTGAAATCAGCAAGGCTAATGCCAGCGCTCCCTCTGCTAAAGCTACGTCTTTTGAAAGCAGCACGGTGGCCAACGTAGACCCCAGTGCAACAGTCACAATCAAGTCAAAGGCATTCATTTTAGACAGCGTGCGATTTCCCGAAATACGCAAAAACGCGACCAGCACGCCATAAGCAAGTACCCCAACGATCAACGTACGCAGCAAACTTCCCCAGCCGCTATAAAAGACCATATCCATATGAATCAACTCCTAAATGGTTATTAATGAGGAACATCTGGAGCCTTCCTATATTCAGGGTAGCAACCACCACCTAGGAGTGCGATGCCCACCACTCCGCATACGAGCTATTGTGAGGGGCAAGACCACCTTCATCGGGGGCGCCGTCCTGCCACCATACCGGGCCGCGCTCCCCCAGCAGTTCCTTGGCAGACTGCACCGCCTCGCGTGCTTGGCGTAGCGCTATTTCATCGTTTTGTTGCTGAGCAGTGCGCACCGCTCGGCGGGCTTTCATCAGCGCCTTTATGTGGGTACGTTTTTCATCATCGCTCAAGCGTGGGTCGGTACAGCGCCATAGCCGGTTTTTAGCCACAAAATAGCGGCCATCCGGCGTATGTGAGTACTTGTTGGCCATACCGCCCCCTTCCGCTTATTGTTTTACTAAAAGCGTTTCGTTAGCGTAATTGAACCGAATTTGTCTTGCTCATCTTGTCCGTCAAACTCACGCGTACGCTGAACAGCGGCGTACGTCACCTGCCAATCTTCCCAGGCCATGGCAAGCCCGGCGGAGGCTTCTGCTACCCATTCTTCACGGTCAACAGAATGGCTATCTCTAAACGTATTACCATCAAGTGTTAAGTTCTGCGCCATGTAGTAGCCTTCTACATTCGCAAACAGATACCACTGCCACCCACGATGGCCACTCATTAAATGGCGGCTGCCCGGGTTAGGTGTCAGCGTAGGAATGCCTTCGGCATCGTCCCCCCAGCGTGCGCTATAGCCAGCACTTGCATAGGTATACAAGTTGCCTAACGCTGCGCCCACACTGGGGCCGTGGGAGAACTGTTTACCTGCTAGCGGTATGTCATTCCACCAGTGGCGACGAACGGTTACATTCACCAGCGCCTCATCGCCCAGCTGGTTTTTCCAACCACGGGGGCGGTCGCTATCGGTGACACGGTGTACTTCACGCTGAATACTGTCGGCGAGCGAGGAGGGCCCCACGACACCAATATCAAGATGTAAATCGGTGGCTTGCGTCCACGGCCCCATCGGTACATCTTCATAAAGCGACAGGCCGCCGTAGACAAGACCTGCATAGGGGCGGTCATCTTCTATCAGAGAGTGGCGTTCGATATTGTTCGGCGTATAAATCTGGTGAATTAAGCGATAAGACGCTCTATCCGCTTGGCCGATAAAGCTATCGGGCAGCGCCGTCGCAAGGCGTTGCAGCCAACTTTGTGCTTGCGGCGTAAAGGTCCAGTTAAGCTCAAAACCACTGGTGAAGTGGCCGTCATCGCTGCTAGCAAGGCCATCATTTTCAAGCTTAACCGACAGGGAACTGTCGCTAGCTATAGCCAATGAGGGCAGTAAGCTTAACGGCAAAATAATGGGCAGTACCTTCCAGCATAGTGCGGAGGTATTGTTCATAGCTCAATCCTTGAGTATCGGGGGGAGGCAAGAGTGTTCAATCATTAACAAACATGAATGATTGCATGTAATAGCACGAATAGATAGCAAGCGTACTTTCTTGCTATCTATTCGCTAACTCAGTGCCTATCACGACATCCTGTCGTGAAAAAACGTCACCACACCATGGCCAAAACCTAGTGCTGAATCCGTTAGCGGTCTCGCAGTAGCCATTGCGGCGTGATTTCATGCTGGCCATTTTCATCGGTAATAAACAGCGAACCGTCGCTGATCATTACTGCCCAATTAATAGACCGCGGCAAATCCGCCGCGATGGTCGTAAGTGCCTCTTGGGGTAGCCCTGCCACATGAACATTTTTGAGTGCTGCCACTGCCGGTAACACTTTATTTTCCCACAGATCCACTCGCCCATAAGCCAACAGCGAAACACGCTCCGCACGGCGTGAACACCAAGTAAGACGTTCGGCATCAGGCAGGCCCACTTCTATCCAATGAAGCACGCGGCCATCCAAGCTTTTTTCCCACAAGGCAGGCTCGTCGACATCGGAAAGGCCGCGACCAAAAGCGAGCGATTCGCTGTACCACAGTAGGTAGGCGATCAAGCGTGCGCACATTCGGTCTTCGGTTTCAGAAGGGTGGCGGGCCACCGTAAAACGCAGCGTCTCAAAGACATTGCGATCAAGGTCCGTCAGGTTGACATCAACTTTGTAGGGGGTAGCACTCAACGCCATTGGAGATATCCATCTAAAATTTGCGCCAGTGTAGCGGATTTATCGAAACACAGGGCGGCAGTGCGCTATACCGCGCGGTAATCGTTTAATAAAGTGGCGTTTTTAATCGTGTCCTGCTCATGCATTGGCTCACGCCAGGTTTCTGCCAACGCTGCCTGGTACCACTCTTCCATGGCCGGATGGGCCAGTAGACGCTGAACATAAGCCTGTGATGCTTCGCTCAGCGGCAGGGTAAAGGTCTGTACCCGAAACGCAACAGGCGCGTAAAACGCATCAACAGCAGACAGCTTTTCCCCTGCCAAAAAGGGCCCCCCAAAGCGTTCAAGCCCTTCCTGCCATAGCGTATCCAGCCGTGCCAAATTGTTGTTTAGACCTGCTGAAAGCTCTTTAAGCCCAACACGCACGCCGCAGTTCATTGGACACTCAGCGCGCAGTGCACCAAACCCGCTGTGCATTTCAGCGCTGGCACAACGTGCCCAGGCGCGTGCTGCTTTGTCTTCCGGCCACACACTTGGGTACGTTTCAGCAAGATACTCAACAATAGCCAACGAGTCCCATACCGCCACCTCATCATCCGAATCCACCAAACATGGCACCAAGCCAGAAGGTGAGAAACGCGTAAAGGTGGCATGACTGTCCCCCACCCCACCTTCAAATGGCATAACATGTTCATTGAAGGGGATATTCAGCGCCTTCATTAGCACCCAAGGGCGCAGCGACCAAGACGAGTAATTCTTGTTGGCGATATACAGATCAAACATGCAACATTCCTTGTATAGGAAGTTAATAAGCAGCCATTCTTAACGCGCCGCCTGGGCTAAGGTATTGCCTCCTAATCCCATTAATACGCCGCCGCCGATGCGTTGAATCAACCTGGAGGGGCCATGGGACTTTTGTAGCCACTCCCGCAGCGGGCTGGCCAGCAGCACCACCATGACATCTGCAGAAGAGAACAACATATTGGTGGCGACACCTAGCCAAAGCAGTTGCCATGCCACCGGTATAACGCTGTCGGGCTGAACAAATTGAGGTAGAAACGCTACGAAGAAGAGCGCCGTCTTAGGATTGAGCACTTCTACCAGAAAGCTGTCACGCAGTACGCGCTTAGTAGTAGCCAGTGGAACTTCGTCGCCATGGGAGCGAATGCCTTGCTTCCATAAACGCAGCCCCATCCAGAGCAGGTAAAGCCCTCCGATGATCTTCATGGCAATGTAAGCTGGCGGAATGGCCGCAAACAGCAGCGCCAAGCCTAGCGCGGCAGCAATAACGTGGACGTAGCAACCGATATGTACACCGATAACCGCTAACCATCCTGCGCGTCGGCCTCGCCCCAGGGTTTGCGCTGCGGTGTACAACATCGCTGGTCCGGGTAGATAAGCAAAACCAAGCGCGGCAATTAAAAACGCGGCCCATTGCATCGTGACAGTTCCAAAGAAATCAGAGGTAGTAAGCCTGAGAATAAAACGGGGGGAGCGCAAGCGCTACCCCCTAAATAAGTAAAATTTGAATGAGCGAAAGCTTAGAAGTTAGGTTTGCGCTTCTCAACGAAAGCACTCATGCCCTCTTTCTGCTCTTCGCCAGCAAAGCAGAACGCAAACAGGCTGGTTTCCAGCGCCAGAGCGCTACCAAGGTCTTGATCTAGCCCGTCGTGAACGGCTTGCTTAGCACCGCGCACAGACAGTGGGCCGTTACCTTTAAGCTGCTTGGTGAGCTCTTCCACATAGTTTTCAAGCTCAGCCTGGGGCATCACACGGTTAACTAGCCCAATGCGCAGCGCTTCCTGGGCATCAATTTTGCGGCCAGTGGTTACTAGGTCAATCGCCATGGCGGGACCAACACGACGCGGCAAACGCTGGGTGCCGCCAAAGCCAGGAATGACGCCTAACAACACTTCAGGCTGGCCGAAGACAGCGTTTTCACTGGCTAACGCCCAGTCGCAGGCCAGTGCCAATTCGCAGCCGCCGCCAAGGCAAAACCCGTTCACTAGCGCGACCACCGGCACGGGCAATGTTTCTAAGCGCTTGATAGTCCGCAGTGCCTGGGTAGCAAAAGCACGCGCTTCTTCTGGGGGTTTATCACGCATTTCGGTGATATCAGCACCGGCAACAAACGACTTTTCACCGGCGCCAGTGATGATGACAGCGCGTAAACGTGGGTGCGCCTCAAGTTCCACAAGGTGTTCTTCTAAGGCACTTAGCACATCGCTATTCAATGCATTCAATGCTTTAGGGCGATTTATCGTCAATCGCACCATGCCGTCGTTATCAACTTTTTCAATCACTGCATCGCTCATACAGGCTCCTTAATTGTTATTGCGCATTAAAAATGAATACCCGCCAACCCTAGCGAACGCTTGGTTGGTAGGCAATCACTTCTTTTGTCGCGCTTGACTGACCTGATCCGCTTATCCTTACTTACGCATGCTCACTCGTAGATATGGAAGCCGCGACCGCTCTTACGTCCCAGGTACCCCGCATCCACCATGCGTTTTAGCAACGGGCAGGGGCGATATTTAGGGTCACCAAACCCTTCCTGCAACACATTCATGATCGCCAAACAAACATCGAGACCAATCAAGTCTGCAAGCGCCAACGGCCCCATTGGGTGGGCAGCGCCCAACTTCATTGCTTCATCAATGGCCTCCGGCGTTGCGGTTCCTTCTTGAACGATAAAGGCAGCTTCGTTGATCATCGGCACCAACAAGCGATTAACCGCAAAGCCCGGTGCATCACCAATGGGCACCGCCGTTTTACCAAGCGCTTTCGCCAGCGCTTCTATGCGCTCAACGGTGGTATCAGAGGTTTGTTCAGCACGAATCACTTCCACTAACTTGAGCACCGGCACTGGGTTGAAAAAGTGCATGCCCACTACCCGCTCGGGTCGCTCGCACACAGCGGCTAGCCGCGTTAGCGAGAGTGACGAGGTGTTAGAGGCAAGAATCGCGTCGCTGCTTAAATGACTAAGGTCACGAAACAGCTTCTCTTTCAGCGCGGGCTGCTCTGGGGCGGCTTCAATAATAATGCCACAGTCACTTAGCGCTTCTAGATCAGTAGTAGTGGAAAGCCGCGACAGTGCCTCCTGCTTAGCTGACTCGCTCATTTTTTCTTTCGCGACCAGCTTGCCAAGACCTTTATCAATATTGGCTTGGGCACGAGTAAGCTGCTCATCGGCGACATCAAAGAGACGAACCGTAAAACCACTGGCAGCGACCACCTGGGCGATCCCCTGCCCCATGGTGCCAGCTCCCACTACCCCGATTGGTTGTTCACTCATCGTTATTTTTCCCCTGAATCAGTGCTGTTTCGCTTCTTCACGCAGCACAAACTTTTGAATTTTTCCCGTTGACGTTTTTGGCAGTTCACTAAAAATGACGGTCTTGGGTACTTTGAAGCTCGCTAAATGCTCTCGGCAGTGAGCAATAATGTCGGCTTCGGTAATTTCACCATAACCGATTTTTAATTTAACAAACGCGCAAGGTGTCTCACCCCACTTTTCATCGGGCTTAGCCACAACGGCGGCTTCTTCTACCGCAGGGTGGCTATAAATGGCATCTTCCACTTCGATGGTGGAGATATTTTCACCGCCGGAAATAATGATGTCTTTAGAACGGTCTTTAATCTCGATATAGCCATCGGCGTGCCAAACCGCGAGATCACCGGTGTGATACCAGCCCCCTTCCAAGGCTTTCTCAGTGGCTTCGGCATTCTTCAGATAGCCTTTCATCACGTTGTTGCCACGCATCAAAATTTCACCGATGGTCTCGCCATCCTTCGCGACGGGTTCAAGGGATAGCGGGTCAGCCACGCAGAGCGCCTCAAGCATGTGGTAGCGCACCCCTTGGCGAGCCTTGATCTTGGCACGGGATTCCAGCGGTAGCTCATTCCACGCTTCACGCCAAGCGCAAACCGTCACCGGGCCATAAACCTCGGTTAACCCGTACACATGGGTCACTTCAATGCCGAGTTTCTCAACACCAGCAATCACTGACGCAGGCGGCGCGGCACCGGCGGTGGTCACTTTCACGGGATGATCAAATTCACGCTTCTGATCAGCCGGCAAGTTCACAAGTCCATTCAGTACAATCGGCGCACCGCTGAAATGCGTGACCTTCTCATCCACAATAAGGTCGTTGATCCGCTTTGGGTCGACTTTGCGCAGGCACACGCTAACACCGGCGTTGGCGGCAATCGTCCAGGGGAAACACCAGCCATTGCAGTGGAACATCGGCAGGGTCCAGAGATACACCGGATGATGTGGCATGGCCCACTCTAGGATATTGCTGACCGCGTTTAAGTAGGCGCCACGGTGATGATAAACCACCCCTTTAGGCTTGCCCGTAGTTCCCGAAGTATAATTAAGTGAAATAGCTTGCCACTCATCTTTAGGCAGCGTGTAGGCATAGTCAGCCTCACCTTCTGCAAGCAACGCTTCATACTCAACCTCACCAATGCCTTGGGTTTCGCCTAAAAACTCCAGATCGAAAACGTCAATAATCAGCGGCTTATCGTCTAATAAGGCAACGGCGTCGTTGATGACCTGTGCAAATTCAGGATCAACAAGAATGGCTTTCGCTTCACCATGGGCCAGCATGTAGCTGATTGCTTCGGCATCCAGGCGAATATTCAAAGTATTAAGCACGCACCCTGCCAGTGGCACCCCAAAATGGGCTTCAAACATCGCCGGGATGTTCGGCAGCATTGCCGCCACCGTTTGGCCGGGCTGAAGGCCGCGCTTTTCAAGCGCCGAAGCCAACTGGCGACAACGAGTCCAGGTTTCTGCCCAGGTGCGGCGCGTTGTGCCATGCACCACCGCCGGGTAATCAGGATACACCGCCGCCGAACGCTCAATAAACGTCAATGGAGATAGCGGTACATGGTTAGCAATCGTGGGTGGCATGCCCTGCTCAAAAATGGATGCGTTCATAAATCACCTTTTGTGTTGACCGTTTTTATCTTGATAGTTAATCGCGCAATAGCTTTTTTATCGTTAGCGTTGATCTTGCTCTTCCGCGTCTTGGCTAGGCGCAGGCTCACGCCCGAACATATTTGTTTTTTGTACTAACACGTACAGCACGACCCCCGCGGCTAACCCCCACCCTGCACCATATACCGCCAATACGACGGCCATCGTGCCTGCGACGCCACGCTCAGCGGTGGTTTTAGTCTGTTCAATACCTACCATTAAGCAAATATAGCCAGTCAGCAGCAGGGTGAGCGAGAGTGCAATGGGCAACACCGGCTGAAACATGCTGACCAATGGCAGCGTAAATAGCGCAATAAAGCCGGTAATCCAGAAAGTGCCGCCGCCGCTATAAATCGATTCCATGGCATGTCGGCCATTCTTATAACGCTCAGCCATGGTGGCCGTTACAGCAGTCCAGATCGGGCCCGCCAAACCAGGATAGGGGGCAAAGAAAGCATGCATGCCGTTACGAATAGCGGTGACGTGGTGGATACGATCCGTGCTGTAGTCGATTTTTTCATCGGTACGAATATGATCCACACGGGACATCAACGTACGCCCTACGACAATGTCGCCGAACGCGATAACGTAGGCAATCACCGCCGTGGGTATGGCCAGCACAAAGACATCAACGCCAGGAAAGCCGACTGTAAAAGGTAGGTAGTTCCACATCTCAGTGAAATTCGGCTGGGTAATCCCCCACTCAATGGTAGGGCGTGGGTACTCACCAATCGCCCAAGCCACCAGAATCGCGATAATCATGCCTGGCACCATGCCGTAGTTGGCAATTTTGCGCATGATTGCGTGATCTTCCACCCAGCGTTTAAAGGCCACCGAAAACAGCATGAAAATAGCAATTAACATACCGGCGATCAGTGACACAGGGGTCTCAGCTAAACGCCCACCCTGCTGTATTTCACCGGTAATGGCCGCGATACCGGCACCGATAATAATGCCCGCCTGAAGGGAGTTAGGAACCAGGTGAACCAGCTTACGGCCCAGCCCGGTTACCCCTAAGATTAAGAAAATCAGAAAGACCAAGAATTGAAGTGCGAACAGCGCCTGAATAGCCTCAGGGCCTGGCTCAAAATCACCCAGGAACGCCAACACCACCGGCACGGCAGGCGTAATCCAGCCGGGCACCATCGGCACGCCTAGCAACGCGGGAAGCATAAAGCCGACGCCGCACACCACCACATACGCCAGGGCAACATCATAAGGCAAACCAAGGAACTGCTCTAAAAGCGGAATCATCGCCAGGCTAACCACAAACATGATGAGCCCCTGAATCATCTCTGCCATTTCCCAACGATAATGGACAAAGGGGAGCCGCACTTTAAACGGCCCTAAGGGCCAATATGGCTGCTCTTCACCGTGCTGGCGGTGCTTAAGTTGCATGAAGTACTCCTTGGTTTTAGTCATTAATGTTGTTGTGAATACCATTGCTTTGAACCGAAACAACGATTCAGCGTGACAATACACACAGCCGTACTGGCGCGATTAAGCACAGCGATACGCTTTAAAACGATCGTTTCACTGCGTATTAACGTAAGCCGCCGACCCAATGGGTCGGCGGAAATCAATGGTTAAGCAATCACGCTTGTGGGTAGTTTATGGCGTTAATTCGAAGTCACTCAGGCACTGCATACCCGCTTCGATAACCGCGCGTTGCGCGCGGCCATTCGGCAGCCACTGGGTGATAACAAAATTGGCGCTACACAGCTTGGCGCGATAAAACGGCTCATCACTGCCCTTTTGTAGCGCGCTGGTCGCATGAAGTGCGGCGCTTCCCATCTGCCAGGCACACAGCACATGGCCTGCCAGATTGAGCAACGGCGTCGCATAGGCCTGCACCGCATCTGGGCCAGTTTCTGGGTCACTGCCTTGCTCAAGCACAAGCTGCATAGCGGCCCGCAGGTCGTCGGCTCCTGCAGCCAGTGCATCACCAAGTGATGTAAGGCTAGATTCGGCTCGCAGCGCTTCTGCCGTATTGAGCACGTCATCTATCAGTGCTGTTAATGCCGCACCACCATCACGCTGTAGCTTACGCCCCGCTAAATCGAGAGCCTGAATGCCATTCGTACCCTCATAAATAGGCGCAATTCGTGCGTCTCGAAGTAGCTGGGCGGCGCCAGTTTCTTCCACATAGCCCATGCCGCCATGCACCTGAATACCCATCGATGCGATATCCACGGCTTGGTCGGTCGAAAAGCTTTTGACGATAGGGATCAGTACATCGGCGCACGCCTGGGCAGTTTGGCGCTCGTTGTCGCTTTCACTGTGCCGGGCAAGGTCCAACTGACCAGCACAGTAAAGCGCCAGGGCACGAAGGGCATCGGTACGAGCGCGCATTGAGAGCAGCATCCGGCGCACATCTAAGTGGTCGCTGATAGTGCATTCACTACCGCCACGAGATTTAGGCGAACGCCCCTGGGTGCGCTCCAAGGCATAAGCAAATGCATGCTGACAAGCACGCTCTGCCAAACCGATACCTTGAATACCCACTTTGTGACGCGCTTCGTTCATCATGGTGAACATGTGGTTGAGGCCACGTCCCTCTTCCCCCACCAGATAACCGATAGCGCCGTCATTCTCGCCAAAGCTTAAGGTGCAGGTAGGCGAACCATGAATGCCCAGCTTGTGTTCAATAGAGGCACAGGTCACGTCGTTACGCTCGCCCAGCGAGCCATCCGCATTAACCAGAAACTTGGGCACTAGGAAAAGTGAAATGCCCTTGTTGCCTTCGGGCGCATCGGGTTTGCGCGCCAGCACAAGGTGAATGATATTTTCGGCGGCGTCGTGTTCGCCCCAGGTGATATAGATTTTTTGGCCACTAATGCGGTAGTGGTCGCCTTCTGGGATGGCTTTAGTGCGTACTTTAGAAAGATCGGAGCCTGCCTGAGACTCCGTCAGATTCATGGTACCTGTCCAGGTACCTTCAACGAGCTTGGGGAGATACGTCGTTTTTAGCGTTTCGCTGCCGTGATGCGCCAGCGCTTCGATCGCGCCTGCCGTCAACATAGGGCAAAGACCCAGGGCCATATTGGCGCCGTGGAGCATTTCTTGAACGGCACTGGCGACCACTTCGGGTAGGTTTTGGCCACCTAGCGCTTCAGAAACACCAATGCCATTCCAGCCGCCTTCTACATACGCTTGGTAGGCCGCAGCGAACCCTTCCGAGGTGGTGACACTACCATCCGTGTGGCGCTTGGCACCTTGCCGATCACCGACACTATTGAGTGGCCCCCACACATCGCCTGCGAGTTTTGCTGCCTCTTCCAGCACCGCCTCAACCAAGTCGGGAGTGGCTTTTTCAAAGCCTGGCAGTGCAAGCGAGCGGTGTGCGAGTAACTCTTCGAGCACAAAACGCAAATCGCGTACCGGCGCGGCATAATAATTCATGGCAAAACCTCAGCGGAAATCGGTGATAAACAGCAATTAGTAAAAACACTATCACGAATAGTAGTTTCACTACTTTCATCACACCATTAGCCCAAGGTCTCACCTGCTGAAATAACATCAGCTCACTATCTACGTTTTTGTCTCAATTTTGCCCTATCCGCCCGAGTTAATTATCGACGAGCCTCGGTTTCCACATCATCGTAATAAACGATATGGGTTTGGTCTTCTGAGGGCGGGCCAACAATGGGTTCAACCGCACCCACGTCAGGCACGACATCAGAAAGGTCTTCCAAGTGCTCGTGCTCGAGCGCGCCTTGCATCAGTTCCTCTGTGACCACTAGCTCGGCACCTGCCGCCGTCATCGGCGTTGTTGGTGTAAAGGGAGCCACGGGAACCGGTGCAGGCCGCACGCTGCGCCGCCAACCAAAGAACAAGAGGAAAAACAGACTCAGTGAGCCAAATGCCCAGAACAGCCCCGCATCTCCCATGGCGGTCATTACCGGAGAGATCATAAGCGGGCTGATGGTGGCCCCAATGGAGTTGATTAATAACAGGCCCTGGCTCATGCGTACCAGTGCGCCTGCCGGAGCACGGTCGGCGGCATGGCTAACCGCCACCGGGTAAAGCGCAAATACACCGCCACCCAGTAAGAACAGCAGCGCTGCCAGCAAGGGCGTCGACATTGGCAGCCATATCATGGCCGCCGAAATCACTACACAGAAAGCGCTGATTCCGATCAATACGATTTGACGGTCGTGGCGGTCAGACCAGCGGCCAATGGGGTATTGAAGTAACATAGCGCCAAGAATCACGACGGCCATCATTTGCCCCACCTGATTGACGCTCATGCCAATGCGCTGCAAATACAGTGGCAGCAAGGTATAAGCGCCAGCCACTACCATGCCAGACCCTAAACTCCCCATCACTCCCGTCGGCGTCATGGTAATCAAA
The DNA here is from genome assembly GCF_054790765.1 of Halomonas bluephagenesis. Lineage (NCBI taxonomy): Bacteria > Pseudomonadati > Pseudomonadota > Gammaproteobacteria > Oceanospirillales > Halomonadaceae > Halomonas > Halomonas bluephagenesis. The sequence goes on along the minus strand of NZ_CP133631.1, from coordinate 3,078,211 downwards.
CGGTGCGGCGGAAGCGGCTCAGCGTGCTCTATAATGGGCGATACCCGTGGAATCATTGCCATGGGCAGCACCGATAAAGACGCCAATAGACCAATCACCATAAAGGGAGCCGTTACCCCCATGGCACTGGTTACCCCCAACAGCAACTGCCCCAGCACACCCGCGGCGTACAGCGAGATCATATACATCGCTAGCAATCGACCACGTACTTTTTGATCGCCCGATGTCAGCAACCAACTTTCAATCACTAAGTAAACGCCCACGGTGGCCCAGCCGCCAATTAAGCGCAGCACAAACCAAGCCCAAGGGTCAAAAAACAGCCCTTGCAGTAACACCGTGACAGCAACCAGTGAAGCAAAGCTACCGTAAGCGCGGATATGGCCTATACGCAGTAGCAAACGGTCATTAACCAATGCACCTAACGCTAAGCCAATAAAGTAAGCCGAGGAGACAATACCAATCACCGTTGCCGACTCGCCCGCAGCGTCTAGCCGCACGGTAATCAGCGTGGCGAGAAAGCCATTGCCAATCCCAAGAATAAACAGCCCTAATAAGGGCGCTAGCGCCATAGCTAGCAGTTGCCGCGACATGTGTATACCTACCTTGCCTGAATAAAGAGTGGCCCGAATAACGATAAGCACGAATAACGAGAGGTTAGCCGTTAGCTCGCCTATCTCAAGCACGCCCATCACATCAGGCAGGCAGAAAACGGGCGCGCAATTATTGCTTTCAATGCTACAAAGTCAATGCTTTTTCATAGCCTTGGTATATAAATTAGTGTTTTTTAAATATTGCCGTGTCATTGCCAGGAAATTCCACTGACAAACCTCGCTGATCAGCCCACCAACAAAACGTCGCTTCACTGAAAAAGCACACATGGGTTGGGTCATTAATGTAGTGCCAGCGGGCAAATGCCTCGGGGGTGCTGACACGTTTTGTCATCACCCCAAGATAGCCCCCAGGGACTAATTTCTCGACCAGTTGGCTAAGTTCGTCGCCAGGTGATGACAAATGCTCTACTACCTCGGTGGCAGTAATAAAGTCATACCGACAGTTCAGCACTGCGACGTCTGGGGCATAAAAAATATCGTAAATCGCCATCGCGAGCCCCGCCTCTTCAAACATTACCGACAACGTAGGACCTGGACCACAGCCAAAGTCCAGCCCTCGGGCACCTTGCGGCAGTTTAGCCACTAATGGGTCAAATAAACGCCCCAGAAAACGCCGATATCCCGTATCATGCGGCGAATTCTGATGCTGGTCGTACTCTGCTTTTTCTTGAAGTGCATTTAAATGCTGTTCAGCAGGCACAAACACCAAGGCACACGTGGCACACTGGTAGTAATCGCGGCGACGGTCTTGGTGATATAGCGTCGGGTGAGGCGTATTGCATAGCGGGCAGCGTCGCATCATCGTATTCTCATGTTTTACGTTTGTATTTAAGGAAAGTGGCATGCTCTCAGGTTTGGACCATCTTGTTGTTACGGTGACTGATATGGGTCGCGCCGTGGATTTTTACTCTCGTGTGCTTGGTTTAGACGTGCGCTACCGAGACGCACAGCGGGTTGATCTTATACTCGGCGACACTGCACTGCGTCTGCATCAAACCGACACCGACATTGCCCCTGTTTCTGCCACTCCAACCCCTGGCAGCCTGGACTTATGCCTACGCTGCCTGCTGCCGCTGGATGAGTTCAAGCAGCATTTGGATGCGCTTGCTATTGACGTAGAGCTTGGCCCGGTTGCCCGCCAAGGCGCCAATGGCCCAATTGAGTCGATTTACTTACGCGATCCAGACGGTAATTTGCTGGAAATTTGCCGACCTGCTGCCCGCTAATGATAAGCCGCGCCAGCCGCGCTATCATAGTGGGCTTTAACGGTGCCCTTAAGGGCGCCTCATGGCGAATAGCAAAAAGGATCGGTTATGCGCGACGATGCCAATAAAGCACCTTTAGAAGGTGAAGTAATTAACGAAAGCACGCCCTCAGAACAGCCGGACACCACTATGGCGATGGTGATTTACGCGCTTTATTTGGCAAGCTTTTTGGTAGGGTTCACCTCGCTTGTGGGCATCGTTATCGCCTATGTCTATCGTGGTAAAGGCCCTGAATGGCTGGATGAACACTACCGCTATCAGATCCGCACGTTTTGGATTGGGCTGCTCTACGGCAGCATCGCCACTTTGCTAACGTTTATTCTGATTGGCATTCCCATGCTATTGGCGTTGGCCGTATGGTTTATTGTTCGCTGTGTGAAAGGCTTTAAGGGTCTGCAGGAGAAGCGTGCACCAACCAACGTTGATAGCTGGTTCCTGTAACTTATGACAGAGCAGGCAACTTCTAAAAAATCGCTTTTCCAGGCACGTGCCATCACAGGCCTTTGGAAACTACTGGCGCGTTGGCCACTTGCCGTTCTTTGGCGTATCGCCGTGCTATTAGGCCCGCTGGTCTATCGCTTTAGTAAACGAGAACGCCAGGTAACGGAAATCAATCTGCAAGTGGTTAACCCTGAGGCCACTACCAGCCAGCGCAAAGCACTTGCCATACAAAGCCTGCGCCACTCGGCAGCCACCATGTTGGAACTTGGCCATGCGTGGATGGCTGCTCCCGAAAAAGTAGAGGCCAGCATTTTATCGGTTCATGGCCGAGATAAACTAGACAGCGCCCGTGCCGATGGCCGCGGCGTGATTGTGCTTGCCCCACACTTTGGTAATTGGGAAGTGCTTAACTTTTGGCTCTCCAGCCACTTTCCTTTTACCGCCATGTACGAGCCACCCAAAATTGCCGACCTTGAGCCAATTATTCGCCATGGCCGTGAGCGTATGGGAGCAAGCTTGGTACCCACCAACGCCAGAGGCGTTGCTGCCCTTCTTAAAGCGCTAAAGCGTAGCGAAGCTATCGGCATCTTGCCGGATCAAGAACCAAACTGGGGCAGCGGTGTATTCGCCCCTTTTTATGGACGCGATGCTTATACGGCAACGCTGCTACCCAAACTAGTCGCCCGCACTCAGGCAAGGGTAGTTACTGGCGTTGCCTTACGGGTGCCCGGCAAAGGATTTGAAATTCATTTCCTTGACGCCGACGAGCAGGTTTACAGCGAAGATGATGTGGTATCGGCGACTGGCGTTAATGCCAGCGTAGAAGCATCAATCGCTCTTGATCCGACGCAGTATCAGTGGGAATACAAGCGCTATCGCAAAGTAATAGAGCAACAGCAAGGGCTAGCAAACGCCAAACAATTTAGGCTTTACTGAAGGGTAATGAGAAAATTTATGACCCAGCGTTATATTCCCAAAGAGGAAATGCGCCCGCCACAAATCATTTACGCACTTTACTTAGCGGGCCTAGTAACAGCAAATATTACGCTGTTGATTGGCGTTATTATCGCTTATGTGTATCGCAATGAAGCGGCGCCGTGGCTGCAAGCTCACTACCGTTATTTGATCCGTACTTTTTGGATAGGCTGTCTCTACTTTATAGTTACCTTTACCCTTAGCTTAATGTTAGTGGGCACATTGCTATGGCCACTATTAGTGGTGTGGCTTTGTGTGCGCTGCATTATTGGCTGGGTTGCAGTACGCAAGGGAGAGCCACCGGCTCGTCCTGGCAGCTGGCTCTGGTAATAACTAAGTATCCAACCCCCTATTCATCACTGAGGCGAGCGTACACATCGTCTAAACGCTCGATGTCATCTTCCCCTAAATAGCTGCCCGACTGCACCTCGATCAACTCTAAAGGAATTTTCCCAGGGTTCTCCAGTCGGTGTAGCGCACCAATGGGGATATAGGTGGATTGGTTTTCACTAACGAGAAAGGTTTGCTCGCCCACCGTGACTTGGGCGGTGCCACTCACGACGACCCAGTGTTCAGCACGGTGGTGATGACGCTGCAGCGAAAGCCGCCCGCCAGGTTTAACCGTGATGTGCTTCACCTGATAGCGTTCTCCGCTATCCATGGCCTGAAAACTTCCCCAAGGACGATGAACTAACGGCGCAGCGTGGGGTTCACGACGCCCTGCTTGAGTGAGTGATGCCACCAGCTGTTTAACCTGCTGCGCCTGATCGCGGTGGGCAACTAGCACGCTATCTGATGTTTCTACCACGATCAAATCTTCAACACCGAGCGTTGCCACCAGGCGGTGCTTAGCAATAACAAGCGAGCGTTGCGTATTGGCCAGGATCCCGTCACCGTTAACTACGTTGCCCGCTTTATCGGGCGTTTGCGTTGCCCATAACGCATCAAAGCTACCAATATCGCTCCATTGGGCATCCAACGGAACCACCGCTGCGTGGTCACAGTGTTCCATGACGGCGTAGTCGATCGACTCCGCCGGAGATGAGCAAAATGCATCTTCACCTAAACGTAAAAAGTCCAAGTCACGATGAGCGTCGTCAACAGCCTGTTGGCAGGCTGCCAGCATGGCTGGCTGCAAACGTTCAAGCTGAGACAGGTAAGTGGATGCTTGCAGTAAAAACATACCGCTATTCCACAGGGTCTTGCCTGCTTCTAAAAGATGCTGGGCACGCTCTGCGCTAGGTTTCTCGATAAATGATGCTATCTGGTGACCACCGCCCAAAGGGCTGCCACATGCAATATAGCCATAGCCTGTTTCTGGATAGGTAGGGACCACGCCAAACGTAACGAGATACCCTTGGGCAGCAAGCGGCTCTGCGCAAGCGACACTGTGAGTAAACGCTACTACATTGCCGATAACGTGGTCTGCTGGAAGCACAAGTAACAGTGGATCCTCGCCCGCTTGACGGGCTAATAGCGCAGCGCAAGCAATTGCCGGTGCCGTGTTACGCCCTTCTGGCTCTAACACCAACGTTCCCGCTAGACCGCTCTCACGCAGCTGCCCCGCCATTAAGAACCGATGAGCATGGTGCCCCATCAACATCGGCGGCTGAGTATCCAACCCCTCCAAACGCGCAAGCGTTTGCTGCAGCAGGCTTTGGGATGACGTTAAGCGCAAGAACTGCTTTGGCATCTGCTCACGTGAGAGTGGCCAAAGCCGCGTACCGCTGCCACCGCTAAGAATGACGGGCTGGATCATGGTGTCGTCCCTGTAGAAGTGGTTAATGCTGGCGTACCAAAGTCTTGCTGCAACCAATGACGCAGCTGGCTCATTTTCGCGGCTTCCTCTGGGCTTTCCAGTGCAGGCAACATGCCATTAATAAAACCACGTGCTTTAAAAGGTGCTAATAACCCAGGATCGCCGCTAATCACATGCACAGGCACTGCAGCACTGGCGTTGTCGCCAGTAATCAACGGTGCCGCCTGATGGTCTCCAAGTACAATCAATAGTGTGTTGTCATCAACCACTCGCTCAGCCCAGCGCCCTGTGACCTTCACAGCGTAGTCTATTGACCACGCGTAATGGTCACGGATGCGCTCAATATCCTGCCAGAGCACTTCTGGCGGATCGCCGGCCTCCTCCCAAGGGGCGAAAATACGCCCATCGCCAATCATCGACCAGTCTTCGAAAACGGGCAAAATTGGCGTCCATGGCGCGTGGCTAGAAATCAGTGCGAGTTGCGCGAATACCGGCATGTCTCCCAACAAATGTCGCTGGGTGTAATCCAGAGTGAACTGATCGGGCATTGTGACCCAGTTCAGCGGCGGCCCGGCGTAGGGTAAATCTTTCGCTGCCGCAATCTCATCAAAGCCGTAGGCCAGCCCTTCTGGCCAAGCCAATGTAATGGCGGGCATGACACTGAGCGTCCGCTGCCCAGTGCTACTAAAATCATCAACGAGTGTTGAATGGTCGCTTTCCAGCATCAGCCTGTACCATAGCTGGTTATCAATCCAGCGACCGCTCAGTGCCGTGGCATGGGCAAGCCATGACTGACCACCCCGTATAGGCGCTTTCAGCAAGCCTGACACAACGTGTAGATCGCGCTGCCCCAAACGTTGCTGTATGTCATCTAACGTGGAAAGCAAGACATTGCTATAGCGAGAGTCATTAATGGCCGATACACCATAAGACTCAATAAACGTTAATAAGACGTTGCGCCCCAACAAACCAGGTAATGGCCTGGGCTCTAACGGTGTATCCTGCAACTGCTCGGTAAACGCCACTCTTGCCTGATGAGTCGCCACTACCTGTTCCCACTGAAAACGCGTGGTGTTAACAGCAGGCAACGTTGATTTAGCAACTAAGCGCTTGCCGTTGGCCTCGGAAACCGCGAACCCTGCCGCAGTAATCATTACCAGGATGGCTAGAGCACCTGGAGCCCTCCATACCGATAGATGTTTCGCAGGTAACAGCAATCGCAGCATCACCCATAAACTCCCTAACAGGGCAGCGCTGCCAAACAACATCAGGAAAGTTGCTGCTAGTTGACCTACATTACCTACTAACAAATGGTAGATAGAGCGCACCAAGGGCACGTCCAGGTAGAGGTTTAGTGACCGACCAAACGCGGTGTGTGTCGCCGCATCACCTAGATTGGCTGCCGTTACCAAGGCAAGCCAACTTACCAACAAAATAGCCAGCCAGCGACGTAAGTTACCTGGGCGAATAAGCAGCATTACGGGTGCTATTACCCATGCTTCCCAAGCAATTAAAGGGGAGCCAATCTCACCGAAACGCCACCAAAGCGGCAATACCAGTAGAAAGTTGAGCGTTATACACGTGAGTAGAAGACGAATCATCAGCGCTTCAACAGCATAGCAATCACCTCAACATTACACGCTTAATGGAGTTTAAAAAGCTTGCACACGACCATAAAAATCATATACCAATAGACCGCATGGTATAACTTTTGTTGAGATATTTCATATACTGATTTTATGGTTACCACGTTGGCATGCAATCGAAAGGAACTCGCCCATGAGTGTTCGTACTGCTGCAAAATGGATGTTGTCATTTAACTGCCTGATCGCCTTTTGCGCGGTTGCTAACGATGACGATGTTTTTGACCACGTCATTGAGCGCGCTCAGACGCTAGCCGATGCGCCTTACCAAGCGCCAAATGAGTCGCTTCCCAGCGCTTTGAAGTCGTTGGACTATGACCTGTATCGAGAAATCCGTTTCAAACCCGAGCGAGCCTACTGGCGCGATGAAAGCCCTCTCAGTATGCAGCTATTTCACAGCGGATTTATATTTCAAACACCCGTCGCTATTAATGTGATCGAGAACGGTGACGTTGAACCACTCTCTTTCTCGGCAGATGACTTTCAGTACGATGGTGATGCCAACCGCTTGTTAGAGCATGATTTAACAGGCAGCGGTCATGCAGGCTTTAGGCTGCATTACCCTATCAATAATGATGATTATGCCGATGAATTTGCTGTTTTTCTTGGCGCAAGCTACTTCCGTCTAGTAGGACACGACCAAGCCTACGGCCTTTCTACCCGCGGGCTTGCGATTGATACTGCGTTAGCCAGTGGTGAAGAGTTCCCTAAATTTCGCGAATTCTGGCTTTATAAGCCGGATGAAAATTCTGACAGCATTACGCTTCTCGCACTCATGGATAGCCCGTCGCTAAGCGGCGCTTACCGCATTACGTTAACACCGGGCGAGAGCACCAAGGCAGATGTAGAAGCAACGCTGTTTGCACGTTCTGATATAGAAAAGCTAGGGGTTGCACCGCTCACCAGCATGTTCACTTTTGGGGAAGCCAGCACCGAACGACCTGATGACTTTCGCCCTCAGGTACATGATTCTGATGGTTTGCTAATACACACGGGAGCCGACGAGTGGATTTGGCGGCCGTTGCAAAATCCCTCATCCGTACGCGTATCAGCGTTTATAGATGATGCACCCAATGGGTTTGGTTTAATGCAACGGGAGCGGGACTTTGGCCGCTACCTAGACCTTGAAGCACACTACCACCGCCGCCCCAGCCAGTGGGTCGAGCCACTGGAGGATTGGGGCCCAGGACATGTAGAGCTAGTCGAAATCCCCACGCCAGATGAAACCCACGATAACATTGTGGCTTACTGGGTGGCCGAGGAGGCGCTCACTGCTGGCGAATCACGCCACCTTCACTATCGAACGTTTACGCTCAATGAACAGCCCGAGGCTAATTTACTGGGCAAGGTTGTGCGCACCCGCCATGGAAGCGCAGCGGTTCCAGGCGAGGCCGACTCCCCCTCTGCTGATCAGCGCCAATTCATCGTAGATTTCCAGGGCGGCAAACTGGATGACCTGACATCAAGCGAGCCAATCGAGCTGGACATTAGCGTGCAAAATAGTGAGGCATTACTACCTCAAGTCAAAACACTCCCCAACAACGGGCGACGGGCTACTTTCCGATTGCCCCCCGGCAGCGAGCCCAGTGATATCCGGCTGCGCCTGATGATGAAAGGAGAGCCCGTAACTGAAACCTGGAATTACGTGTGGTATCCCGATGCCTGATCTCCACGCGTTGCGGCCTTCGATGCCCTGGCTTAACGGTCGCCGAGCCTTCCTTGCTTTTACGGTGTTAGCCACCAGCATCGGTGGCTGTATCGTGATGGCGAAGGTAGTTGCCAACCTTGCCATTGGTTGGCAAATCATCATGTTGATACTCTTTGCATTAACGTTTACTTGGATAGCGCTGGCTTTCTGGGGAGCACTGTGTGGCTTTGTGCTTTGTGCGCTACGTCGCGACCCACTCAGCTTACGTCGCCAAGCCATTGTGAACCCCAATGCCAGCCTGCTAGTCAGCCGCACCGCACTCGTAATGCCTATTTATGCAGAACCTCCTATCCCTACCATTGCGGGGCTAGAAGCAACGTGTCGTTCACTTCTCCAGCAAGCAGAAGCGTATGGTGCAGGAACACCCAGTGCTATCAACAAATACTTTGAAGTGTTTGTGTTGAGCGATACCCAAGAGTCGGCCATGGCAGACATCGAAGCGGCCCATGTGGCTGCCTTGCAACAGCGCCTTGCCGGACAGATAGCCATTCATTATCGGCGACGCCCTAATAATGATGGCCGAAAAGCAGGCAATATTGCAGAGTTTTGTCGCCGCTGGGGCCGCCGCTATGACTACATTGTAGTGCTTGATGCCGACAGCTTAATGAGTGGCGCAACGCTGCTGCATTTGGTACACCGAATGCAGCGCCAGCCAAGCGTAGGACTTATCCAAACAGTGCCTATCCCCGTTGGCCAACGTACGCTATTTGGTCGTTTTACCCAGCTAGCCTCGGCACTTTACAGCCCCATGCTAGCGGCAGGCCAAAGTTTTTGGCAGGGCGATGCGGCGAATTACTGGGGGCATAATGCGATCATTCGTACACGCGCTTTCATGGCCCATGCGGGGCTACCGACGCTTTCAGGCAAGCCCCCTTTAGGGGGAGAGTTGCTAAGTCATGACTTCGTCGAAGCGGCTCTCCTGAAACGAGGTGGCTGGCAGGTGTTACTGGATACCTCTGCGACAACCGCCGTATCTCGTCACAACCCTTACGCTAGCGCGTCACACAACAGCTTTGAAGCCATGCCCAGCAACATGCTCGACTTTGCCAAGCGTGATCGCCGCTGGCTACAGGGCAATCTACAGCACTTACGCTTACTCACCGGCGCAGGGTTCCACCCGATTAGTCGACTACACTTTTTATTAGGCGCGTTTGCCTACCTTTCTTCGCTTGTTTGGCTTGGGCTGCTACTCTGCACCAGCCTCATGGTGGGTTATCAAGCCATTGAGACCACGTCAACCCCGCCGTTGCCTGAAGCCCTCTCTCTGGGGCTGTTAAGCGTAACGCTGGGCATGCTGATTGCGCCCAAGCTACTGGGTCTGTTACTGACGTTCTGGCAATGCCCCCATGCGTATGGCGGGCGACTCAAGCTTGTCACCAGCACGTTATTGGAAATTCTGTTTGCCGCTCTGATTGCGCCGCTGATGATGGCGTGGCACAGCTTATTTATCATCAACGTGCTGATTGGCCGGGCCATTGACTGGCAAACTCAGCATCGTGGGGAGCGTTCGCTCAGTTGGCGAGAGACATGGCACCACACAGGATGGATGACGTTGTGTGGCATTGCCTGGGCAGGCACGATGATGCACTTTTCACCCTCCGCGTTTGGCTGGCTAACACCCGCATGGCTGGGGCTGATTGGAGCCGCTCCGTTGGTGAAATATTCCAGCAGTGCCACCTGGGGAAGCGTCATTAGCCGCAAGTTCGGCTTACTGCAAACGCCGAGTTCAGCACAACAACCACCTCTTTTGGAGGACTTTGCCGCGTTAGAAAGCCACAGTCATCACTCCAGTACCACCTTATCTAACCCGTCGCTAACACTTTCTCTAGCGCTTCCCCAAGAACAGCCAGGCGATATGCCCTGCCAATCGTTTCGCTATCACGCTCAAACAGCAACTGAACATGCACCATCCGTTAAGGAGCCTTACTAATGCCTTCTGCTTTTTTTGATCGGCTCCGCAGTGCCAGCGGTATGGCGCGTTCACTGTTTATTTACTGGCGGCCAGGAAGGCAAAGGGGCCTAAAGCAGTTATATCGTCCGTTTATTCAGCCGGGCGATATCGCTTTTGATATTGGCGCTCACTTAGGCGACCGTAGTGCCGCCTTCCACGCGCTAGGTGCTAAGGTAGTGGCATTAGAGCCACAGCCAGCACTGGCCAAATGGTTTAAACGGATACTCAATCGGCCGAACATTACGCTCCTACCACTGGCCGCTGGACCGCAGCCCGGCCATGCGGATATCGCTATCAGTGTTAGTAACCCGACCCTCTCTACCCTAGCGACCGAGTGGCGTCATCAGGTGGGCGAACGCAACCCTGGCTTTCAGCACGTGCAATGGGAACAGCAGCTAAGAGTGGAAGTCACCACACTGGATCAACTGATCGCCACTTACGGCGAACCAAGCTTTATAAAAATTGATGTTGAAGGGTTTGAAGCAGAGGTACTAATGGGACTTAATCACCCCGTCGCAGCGCTTTCAGTGGAATTTGTTGCAGGCGTGTTAGAGGCCAGCCATGCCTGCGTTGAACAGCTGTGCCGCCTTGGTGACTACCGCTTCAATGCAATTGCCGGTGAGCAGCGCCACTTTCGCTGGGCAACCTGGCAAACCCCTGAAACCATTACCCAGTGGCTTAACGATGGCGTTGAAGGCATGGCCTCAGGGGATCTCTACGCCTGCCGTGCCGACCATCCGCTGTTAAACGCATCCGCATAATTCTTCAAAATCTATTTCCAAACACAGCTTTTAAAACAAGAGAACCTGCATGATTTATCACTGGCAAACCCTCACCGCTCCCCAACTCGCCTCGATTGCCGAAGGTGATCCAGTTGCAGTGATCACCCTGGGGGCAATTGAGCAGCACGGTACGCACTTGCCGTTAGGCACCGACCTGATGATTGGTGAAGGGTTACAAGCCGCCATGCTGGACATCATCGACCCAGCGCTTGATGTGTTATGCCTGCCAGCGATTGCCGTAGGCGCGAGCGACGAGCACGCCAACTTCCCAGGAACACTCAGCCTACCCGCTCCACTCGCCATCGCGACATTAGAGGCTTACGGCGAAAGCATTGCCCAGGCAGGTATAAAAAAGCTGGTGTTGATTAATAGCCACGGCGGCAATAAAGCCGTGATGGACCTTGCCGCGCTGACACTACGCAAGCAATTTGCAATGCGCGTAGTGAAAGCCACTTATACACGCCTCCCGCCACTGGAAGGTGCTATCAATGCCGATGAGCTGCGCTACGGGTTGCATGGCGGACTGCTGGAAACCGCCATCATGCTGCATTTAGCACCTGAATTTGTGCAGCTCGACAGCTACCAGCCCACACCACCGGCAATGCCTAAAGGTGACGCACTAGTGAGCCCAGAAGGTAGCGCCGCGTTTGCCTGGCTTGCCGAGGACTTGAGTACGTTCGGCGTTGCCGGTGATGCAACGGATGCTCATAAAGCATTAGGTGAACGGTTAGTAAGGCACTACGCCACTCAGTTAGCGCAGGTGGTGGCCGAAACCGCCCCCCTGCCGCCGCTTATCACACGTAAAACATCAAATTAACGCCCACGACCTTCAAGCACTTCGTCTAGGAAGTGCCCTGCCCGGCTTGCTTTGGCGCTTAGGTAGCGGTGATTGTGATCAGTCACACTGCCATAGAGCGCCTGACGTGAGACGACCTCAATCCCGCCTTCACGTAGGGCTGCCATTTTCAATGGGTTGTTGGTCAGTAGCTGAACCTTATCTACCTCAAGTGCATTGAGCATATCAACCGCGACAGCGTACTGACGCTCATCCTCGCCAAACCCCAGCACTTGGTCGGCGTCTACCGTATCTAAACCACCATCTTGCAGCGTGTAGGCGCGCAGTTTATTGGCTAAGCCAATTCCCCGCCCTTCTTGTGCTAAATAAAGCAACACACCACCGCCCATGGCTTGAATATCGGCCACCGCGTTACGTAGCTGCTCACCGCAGTCGCAGCGCAGGCTGCCAAACAAGTCACCGGTTAGACAAGCCGAGTGCATACGCAAAGGAACCGCACCTGGGATGGCATCCAGATCGCCAATCACCACGGCCACATGCTCTCGCAGGCCATCGGGTTCGCGAAACAGCACGAAGCGACTCTCGGGTGCTTCTTCAAGCGGAATACGCGCCTCACTCACGCGCTTTAGCATCCCCGGCGCGCCGGCTAAACACTTCTCAGCATCGCGGGCATTAACCTCTAACAGTTCACCTTTTGATAACTGCTGAGCAATATGGTCGGCGGATGCCGCACTGACCTCAGCGCACAGCGCAGCCGGTATCAACAACGCGCGACGCATCAGTGCCACAGCGCCTCGCTCCCCTACGCCTGCTGGCTTCAGGCCGCTTAACAGTGAGTGGGACATCTTCGACGCTTCATGGGACACGGCAAGATGGTGCAGATCACGCTCACTGATTTGCTCAGTGAGCGGTAAGCAAGCGGCATCCGCCTTAAGCGTCATGCCCATTGCTTCCAGGCGATGACGCGTTAATACCAGCGCAGGTCGCGAGCCAGAAAGTTTCGCCAGTGAACTGACCGATACACTGCCTTCAAGTGCCTGTACCAACAGGCGTTGCTCTCCGGTATTAATCACCACGGGCAATCCACGGCGAATATCGAAAATAGCGCGTTCAATGTGATACATGTAGGCCTCCAAGTTGCCTGTTGGGGCGGACAACGTTTGCTTGCGTCGGGCAACATGGCCCCGCATGATGAGTTTCTGTTTTTTGAGTGGAGATACCATGCCTAGCACCAATGAAGTGACGATCGATACCGACCAAGCGTGGGCATGGTTGTTGGACACTCAGCAGGGCATCAGAAGTGACGTCACTATTACGCTGGATACTCACGGCAGCTGGCACTCCCCTGACTCGGTAACAAGCGCCGCGCAGGAGCTGTTGACGTGTTTGCTGCCACTGATGCGTCATTCGAGCTGGGTGGTTGCCCAGCTGGGACAGAGCCTGGATGGACGCATTGCTACGGAAAGCGGTCATTCCCACTACATCAATGGCGTTGAAAGTTTGGTGCACCTGCACCGACTGCGTGCGCTGGCAGATGCCGTAGTGATCGGAGCGGGCACGGCGAGTGCTGATAACCCCCAACTCACGGTACGCCACGTAACGGGCAAGCACCCTACCCGAGTGGTGATTGACCCACGAGGGCGCGTACCAGCTGATTTGGCGCTGTTCACCACGCCTACCGCACCCACTCTGCATCTCACCGGGCCAGAGGCAACGGTGGCGCAAACGACGGCCGAACACTGCGTGTTGCCGCTGGATATCAATGGTCAGTTCCGCCCCGCCGACGTTATTGCCTTGCTGGCGAACCGTGGCCTGACTCGGGTATTGGTAGAAGGCGGCGGCGTTACTGTTTCGCAGTTCATTGAAGCAAATGCGGTTGACCGCCTGCATTTGCTGGTCGCGCCGCTGCTGATCGGTTCCGGCAGGCCTGGGTTGCAAATGACGCCCATCGACACCCTTGAGAGTGCGCTGCGTCCTACGATGCGATCTTTCCGGTGCGGGGACGACACGCTCTTCGACGTAGTGCTGAGCGGGCGCACTGCCTGACGGAGAACTGCATGGCGGAGAACTGGACGGCGTAGCGCGTGTTCGCGAGGCCAGCGCCACCCAAATGCCTGGCAGGCTAGAAATCAGCACTAACACACCATAAGCCAGTGATATCGCCACACCTTGCGCCGAAGGCAAGCCAACAAACATCCAAATGCCTGCGGCGGCGCCTTCCCGCACCCCCCATCCGGCAATCGAAAGGGGCACCAGCATGGCAAGCAGCAATACCGGTGCCAGCGCCAAGACATCTAACGCTGCCAGTTCCACACCGATTGCCCGAGCCGCACAGACCATTACTAGGCCATAGCTAAGCACGATAGAAAAAGAAGAGATCAGTTGCCGTGGCCATACGTCACGCTGCAGTAGCCCGCGACGCATATCCTGCCCTAATGCAGCGCACCAAGTGGGTAGCGTCACCGCCGAGCGTCGCAGCCAGACCATCAGCGTCACACCGGCCACCATCACGATACCCACTACGCCCACCACTACCATCAAGCCACTAAAACCCAGAGCCGTTAGCCAGAGTGGCGACGTGAACAAGGCGATCAGTGTGTAAAGCGCAATCGCCAACTGCCCAGAAGCACGCTCAATCACCACCGCACGCCAAGCACTACCCTTTGAAGAAGACTGACGAGCATGGCGATGGGCACGACCTGCATCACCCAACACGCCACCTGGTAAAAGTTGGTTAACCAATAATGCTAAGTAGTATTCCCGCAGTGCATAACGGTAGCGCAACGGCACGTCGATTAAGCCTGCCGTCAACTGCCAACGCCACGCACTCAGCATCACTTGCAGCACACTGATCAACAGCGCCAGAGCCATCCAGCCCGGCGCAAAGCGCTGCACTTCTGCCATCACCGCGTCTGGCTCTACCCACAGGGCAACAGCGGCCAGCAGCCCTAAGCTCACTAACCCTTTTTGCACCCATGGGGTTCTCAGCCAGCGCCAGAGTCGCATGGGATTAGCCCTCGTCCGCTGGTAGCGCCAGCAAGTCGCGGTGGCCTACCCAAATACCAACCTCGCCTTCGGCCACATTACGCAGGCGTTCATCACGCCACTGGGCAATCCGTGACGCCGCCTCTGGAGCCTGTTCGGTAGCAGCGCTCGCCCATCCTTCAACTAACGCGCACATTAAGGGGTACTGCGCCAGCTTACTCGCCGCCAATCGCCATGGTGTTTCAGCCTCAATAACACGATAACCGTAGTGAGCCATCGCTTTGGCTAGCGCGCCGTGGGCATCGCCGCCTAATGCATCGCCTAAGCCCTTATCCCGACGCTGGTGCGCGTTGAACAGCTCGCTGACCCAACGATCGTCAGGGTCGTTCAGAGGTTGCTGCTGGGCATTGGTAAAGTACCATTCGCCGGTAATGCTTAGAGTGATAAGAAGCGCTTGCCGATGTTTAGCACACTGTGCAGCCAAGGCATCAATCCACTCTTGAGATACTAAATCGATCAGCGCAGATGCCGTCACTACGTCGCAGTGCGTAAGTGCTGGGTGATCAAGGTGTGCGAGAGAAGCGCAGTGAGTTTCCACCTGGAGCGTTTCACCTTTACCCGTGTTCAATTGGCTGGTTCGCGAGTAGGCTTCATTAAGTAAGGCAGAATCATGGTCAATCAGCATCCAGCGCTGGGCATCGTGCAAGCGAGGCGCAAGAAACTGGCTATTACTACCACGTCCACAGCCTAAATCCGCCAGTATCACTGGCGAGGAAGCTTCTACTCGCGGCGCGAGCTCTTCTGACTTAGATAGCTCGGCTCTCCGCTGATTTTCTGATAACCATCTCGCTAACGCATCCACCAGCGCTTGGCTGCGCGAGCGGGCATCGACGGTTTCACGCAGCGATAACCAATCCGCTGCAAATTGGCTTCCCGCCGACAATGTCGAAGATTGCTGCAGCGCCTCGGCAAACGCCTTTCCTGCAGCCTGCCAGTTGCCCAAGCAGGCACGCGCAGCGGCGGCACCTGCACGTAGTTCAGTGCGTAGTGTCTCATCATGGCAGAAAGCCGCCAGCGCACTCGATAGCGCCTCAACATCCCCCGGCGCTACGCTGATGCCAGCCCCTTTGGGCAAGGTATCCCGCAGCGCACCGCCGGTGGTGGTGATAACGGGCAAGCCATGGGCTAGCGCTTCAGTGACCACCATGCCGTAACCTTCATACCAAGAAGGCAACACCAGTGCATGAGCGTTTTGATAAGCGGCTTCCAGGGTTGCGGCATCACATTCGCCGTGAAGCGTTACCCCATCGCCAAGCTGATGGTTGTCGATCAGCGTTTGAACGCGATCCGTAAATGCAGCATCACGAGCACCGCCAAAGCAGTCGCATCGCCAATGCCCCCTCTCAACACCCGCCAAGGCTTGCACCAAAATATCCTGCCCTTTACGCGGGGTAAGCGTTGCCACGCATAACAGACGTATAGGCTCGTCGGGCTGCGCTGCAGAGCTGACAGGGGCATGTTCAACCCCAGGCTCCACCACAGTGATAGAGGCACTAAATGGCAGCGCGTACTGTTCCGCCAATGCCTTTACGCGACGCTCAGTAAAGCGACTGGTCACGATCACTCTATTCACGTGCGCCAGCCCACGTAATTCACTACGGTGAAAACGCTGCTGTTCCATCTCATTCAAGCCCTGCTCATCGCCCAACGGATGATGCAGCAGCGCTGTGATATCCAGGCGCTCAGCGTGGACAGCCACTACCTCTGGCAGCGCCCCCATGGCCAGACCGTCGATAATGACCCGCGCATGATTCTGCAACGCGGAAAGCGTATCGGCGAGCGACTGGGCGGCCTCATCATCGGCATCAGGAAAACGCCCAGACACCCCCACCACATTGATAACCAGCCCACGCTCGCGCAGTGCAGCGACAATATGGGCATCATAAATATACCCACCGGTACGCTGGTCTGGATCGCCAGCCACTATCAAGGTGAATGGCTGACTCATAGCGCCCCTTCATAGCTTGCCCACGCCACATGAGATTCATGCAGCTTGATCTCCATGTGCGTCAGCCCCTGAGCGGTGGTACCCATTTTTCCTGCTTTGATGGCAGCCGCCAGCTGGTCAAAAATCACCTTGGCCATAAATTCCGTGGTGGTGTTTTTACCGCTAAATTCGCTCACCTCATCAAGGTTGCGATAGTTGTAATCCGCCAGCACCTCTTTAACCGTCTCACTAGCCAAACCGATATCAATCACTAGACCATCCTGGTCAAGTTCAGGGCGCTGAAACACCACGTCTACTACATAGGTGGCGCCGTGGGTGCGTTGGGCAGGGCCAAATATTTCCCCATTAAAACTGTGGGCAATCATGAAATGGTCACGAACGCATAAACGGTACATAGACACTCCTGTCGTATTAATAAGACCTTCAAAGCCAGGTCGTTCTAACTAATTCGTACTTAATTAAGCCGCATTAATTAAGCGGGCAATGGATAACGAATTCGATGACAAAGCGCTGTGCTACCTGGCCCAAACAGAGCAGGTGCCAGCGTTGGAAAATCGGCAAAATCGCTCTCACCGCTGATCAGTGCATCTAATCGCTGGTCGGTGAGTAAGCGTAAAGCGAGCGCTAAACGGCGGCGATAATTCCAGCGCGGCTGTAACTTGGCAGGCAGTTGCCCAACCTGGCTGGCGCTAAGCGTTAAACGCTGGGAGTGAAAAGCGCCACCGAGCGGCAGCGACACGTCGCCTTCGCCAAACCAGCTCATTTCAATCACGCGGCCTTCATTGCCCAACAAGCCCATAGCCAGCCTCAGGCCATCTGGCTGGCCGCTAGCATGAATCACGCAGTCTTGGTCCGTGGGGGCCTGTTCTGGCGTACAGAAAGGAATACCTAAATGCGCTGCCAGAGCTTCTCGCTCAGGGTTAATGTCGACCAGATGGACTTCCACACCAGGAATTTGCGCACATAGATACGCCACCAGCGCACCGACAACGCCAGCCCCCACCACACACACACGTTCGCCAAGCATGGGGTTAGCATCCCACACGCCGTTAATGGCAGTTTCCATATTGGCGGTTAACACGGCACGGTAAGCGGGTACGTCGTCGGGAAGCGGCAAAACAGCGCCGACAGGCACGACGTAGTAGTCCTGATGGGGGTAAAGGCAAAAGACGGTTTTATCGAATAAATAATCTGGCCCTTGCTCCACATAGCCAATGCTGCAGTAGCCATATTTCACAGGAGTAGGAAACTCCCCTGCTTGAAAGGGGGCACGCATACGCGAATATTCACTTTCCGGCACCCGCGCATTAAATACGAGCGATTCAGTCCCGCGGCTAACACCGCTGTAAAGGGCACGAACCCGCACCTCATTTTCAGCGGGTGACGCTAGTGGCTCCTGCTTTAGCTCACCATACATAGGGCGAGTCACCCAAAAAGCCGTAGCGGTATCAGGCGGTAACATGACATTTCCTTATGGTTTAAGCGCTTCATCCATCCTTACAGCGTAGCGTAGAAAGCGAGGTGGTTGCTTAACCCATGTAAACGCGAGGATGATTAAAAACAAATGTTTCTACATCATGGACAACCTTTCCTTCTTATACAAGAATGGTACATAGAAAATAATTTGCACACTTTAATTCAACCGCGGGCCATCGCGCCGCTTTGCGAGTAAGCATGTCCTCTTTCTCCAACACCTCCAGCGTCTCTTTGCCCAAGCGTGTCTACACCTTGGCTGAGATAGCGTTGGCTAGCTTATTGCTAGTAGGCTTGGGCGCAATGCTGCCGGGATTAGTCGCCAGCGCTGCAAACTGGTGGTTGGCAGCTGGCTTCTACGTCGTGATGGGCGCACTGGTGGTAAGTTTTTGGCCCCATGGCCCGCTCGGTTGGGCAAACCGAGTAACGCTTGGGCGCGGCGTACTCGTCGCCATCGTGGCAGGGGCGCTGGCAGCGAATGCTTTTACCAACGCGATTTGGCTATGGCTAGCGGTCGCTGTTATCGCGCTGTTACTGGACGGTGTGGATGGCTGGATTGCCAGACGCACAAAGACTCATACCCCGTTCGGGGCGCGCTTTGATATGGAACTGGATGCGGTATTAATCCTGATACTTTGTATAGGCTTATTGCAGAGCGAACATCTAGGCGCTTGGGTACTACTCATTGGCGGCATGCGTTATTTGTTCATCGCCGCCAGCTGGCCTTTTCCGTGGTTAAAAGCACCGCTCTTTGACAGCTTCCGCCGTAAAGCAGTGTGCGTGTGGCAGGTCGTCGCATTGCTGCTGGCGTTAACGCCACTCACCTCTCCTCTTGCTGCCAGCCTGCTCGCACTGAGTGCGTTAGTCACACTCAGCTACTCATTTGGCTTCGATGTGTGGTGGCTGTTTAAGCAGCACCATTAATTGCTCTATCAAGACCAGTTCCCGTCATCCACTGGCCTCACAACGGGCCTCAACCTGTACTGTTCGCGCTTAAGGGAGTAGGGTAGCCATCCGGATCGACCCCATGTGCGCTTTATTTAAGCTCACTGTTTGCGTTAATTCGGCCCCTCTATTTAAGGCGTCTCCAACGCCTGACACGTGCACGACCAGGCTGCCAACCGCTGCCACCTCTCGCTACAGACATACCTAGAAAGATGTTCTGTTTTTTGCTTACGTCCTGTCGCGGCCACCCCGTCAAGAGAACTGTGGTTGCCATTTAGGATGCTAGGGCTGCAAAGCCTATGGGTATTCAATGAACGAAGAAAATTTCTATCAATTCTCGACACTAACGGTGATCGCCTTACTGTTGGCCTTTTACGGCGGCACGTACCTACTGACGTTACTGATCAAAAAGAAAAAGGAAAATACCGACGCCTTCATGGTGTCCAATCATCAGATTGGCTTTGGTCTGGGCGCAGCCAGTATGACCGCTACCTGGATCTGGGCAGCTTCATTCTACGGTGCCGCCACCTCGGGTTATACCTACGGCATTTCTGGCCCTTTACATTACGGGCTATGGGGCGCACTGATGATTCTGTTCATCTACCCCTTTGGGCGTCGTTTTCGCAAACTGGCCCCGAACGCACACACCCTGGGAGAACTTATCCATGCTCGCCATGGCGCTTCAAGTCAGCTAATCCTGGCCTCCTCCAACATTCTGGGCAGCATTATCAGCTTGATGGTTAACTTCACAGCGTCTGGTGCGCTGGTCTCGGTACTCTCACCACTGTCTTTCCAGGCGGGCGTCGTGATCGGGGGGGTCGGGGTGCTCTCTTATACGCTGTGGTCGGGTTTCCGCGCGTCGGTACTCACCGACTTTGCCCAACTGATGGCAATGATGGCTGTCGCCATTCTAATTATTCCAGCGGTGATGTTTGCCCTCGGCGGCCCACAGACACTATCGGATGGCATGAGCCTACTCACCCCAGAGCAGGCAAATCTGTTCTCGATGGATGCAATTCTCAATCAAGGCGCACCTTTCTTTGTTGCGGTGCTCGCCTACGCGATTGGCAACCAAACCATCTCCCAGCGGCTATTCGCTGTGCGTGAAGACCATATCAAACCGACCTTTATCACCGCGACCATTGGTTACGGTGCGATTGTTATTGGCCTAGGCATGATTGGCTTAATGGCACTAATGACCGGTATGGAGCCCATCGGTGGTGACATGAACAACCTGATCCCGCAAATGGTGTCGATGTACCTCTCGCCGGTATTTATCGGACTATTCTTTATTCTAGTAATTGGCTCGCTCTCCTCTACCGCTGACTCAGACCTTTCCGCTATGTCCGCGATTGTGATGGCCGATGTGTATGGTAAAAACATCGCTAAAAACAAACCTGACCCGACCAAAAAGCTATTTATTGGTAGGTTGACGATGATTGTCGCAACACTGATCGGGGTGATTCTCGCCAGTTTCTCGATGGATATTCTGATTATGCTGGTCTTCGTTGGCGCACTTTGGGGGGCTATTGTGTTCCCGGTCATCGCCAGCTGTTTCTGGGATCGAGTCACCAACACGGCGTTTACCTCGGCTGTAATTGCAGGCCTAGTGATGTTCTGCATCGCACGCTTCGAATTAGTGCCTATGGTCAGTGTGGTCGCGGGGCTGTTTGAGCTACTCGCCGCCGTGGGCGGTGGCGTGGTGCTCGGCCTGATGGCATTTGGCTTCTGCGGGCGTAGGGGCGGTGTGATCGTCGGCGCGCTCAGCGCCATTGTACTGGCCTACTTCAGCATTGGCTTCCTACGTGAGTACACAGTACTGCTAGCCTCATTAATGGCCTACGGCGTTAGCACCCTTGTTTGCGTAGCAGTCAGCCTGATGAGTTCGAGCAAGTTCGACTTCTCGCAGATCGATCAGAAAGTGATCAACTACGACCCAGCCAAGCCTGCCGCTCAACGGTAAGCCCAGCGTGGCGCTAGAGTCACTTCAAGGGCTGGTGTGCTATCGCGCACCAGCCAACTAACAGGAAAGCACATGCAAACTTTTATATTGGCGTTATATGTCCTTATCTGGCCGTTGATCTCACTGGCTATTTTCGCGGTTATCGGCATTGCCACCATCAAAGACATACGCGTTGCCAAGCGCGAGAAACGCGAGCTGGTGTAAGCGCCACGTTCAAACCTTGTTGGATTGATCCACGAACTGCGATGGCAGTGGGATGTCAGAGCAGCATAACAACAGGAGATAGACATGCAGACGATTGAGCTAGGCGGAGACAGCGTACCCCGTATCGGCCAGGGCACCTGGCATATGGGCGAGGATGCCGGGCAGCGCCAAGCTGAAATCAAGGCGCTGCGTGAAGGCCTGGAACTGGGCATGACACTGATTGATACCGCTGAGATGTATGCCGAGGGCGGCGCTGAAGAAATTGTTGGCCAAGCGATTCGTGGCCGGCGCGATCAGGTGTATCTAGTCAGCAAGGTTTACCCGCACAACGCCAGCACCCAGGGTGTTCAAGCTGCCTGCGAGCGCAGCCTACGCCGATTGGGCACCGACACGATTGATCTCTACCTGCTGCACTGGCGCGGACAGTACCCGTTAAGCGAAACCGTGGAAGCGTTTGAGCGGCTGCGCGAGCAAGGCAAGATTCTGCGTTGGGGCGTATCGAACTTTGACGTTGACGACCTAGCGGAGCTAGACGCGCCCGCGTGCGCCACCAACCAGGTGCTCTATAACCCCGAAGCACGCGGCATTGAATACGATCTGCTGCCCCGGCAGGCTCAACACAACATGCCGCTGATGGCTTACTGCCCCATTGGTCAAGGCGGCGCGCTGCTGCGTAACGCTACCCTGCAACGCATCGCCGACAAACACAGCGCCACCCCCGCGCAAATCGCCCTTGCCTGGGCGCTGCGCCACCCCGGTGTGATTGCCATCCCGAAAGCTGTGAGCCTGGACCACCTCAAACAGAACGCCAACGCAGATAGCATCCGGCTCGACGAAGACGATTTGGCACAGATAGACGCCGCTTACGCGCCACCAGTACGTAAACAGGGTTTAATGATGGTGTGACCAAGCGTGAACCTTTCGAAGGTGTTGGTAAACCAGCCCACAAAGATAGACTCGCGAGTTAATGCAGAGCGTTGCGGCAATTTTGGAGCCGCGAGGCGGTGGAAAAATTGTCCGGCAACAGCGGCCTGTTATGCATTATTCGTAGTGGCTCCATAGCCTGAGGACTTTCACTACTTGTTCGTCTTCTAGCACCTGGTAGACCAAACGATGCTGAATATTAATGCGGCGTGAATAGGCGCCCGTAAGATCACCAATGAGCTTCTCAAACGGGGGTGGCTTGCGGTACGGATCTTCTGCAATTAGGGCCAACAACTCTTGGGCTTTTGGCTTGAGGCCGCTTGAAGCCAGCTTCTCTGCGTCCTTCTGGGCTTGTTTGGTGTAAACCAACGTCCATGTCACCAGTCCAGCTCCTCATCGCACTCATCCACGGAGGTATCCATTCCCTCACGAATAGACTCCCGCATACCCGGTACGGAGAGCAGGTAAAGCGTTTCCTGAATGGCGGACCAGTCTTCCTCGGAAACCAGGACGGCTTTGTTCCGCTTACCCATGATGACGATGGGTTGGTGGGACTCGGCGGTCTCGTCAATCAACCGATAAAGGTTGCTACGCGCCTCCGTTGCTGTGATCCCGGTCATGACGCACCTCTTGCGTGTTTAACTTTTTATCAATTGTACGCCCTCTGGTACGTACGTCAAAACGAACGTTCTGAATAACGCCGCATTAAGGTGTGAGTAGCGCTTTCCTATACTTTGAGCGAAGCGAAAGCGGCAAGCGTTGCGAATCACTCTTAAATGCTTTGTTATGTTTCAGGATACATCTCACGAATTAGATTCAGTGATAAAGTCCCTTCGTTAACAAGTGGGGAAATTGTGTCTGTCATTTTTATTTGCTGCCAAGCTTTTGCATTGGTTTTAAAATCAGAAAAACACTTAACGTTGTCTACTCTTCGAAAATGTCGGAACCATACACCCAACTCTGGCACTGGAGTTTTTATATAGTTGTAGTCACCGGATACATTACAAACAGCAAATGGAAAGTGATGAGAGATAATTAGAACTTTATCACCGATCTTCATTTGGTTTTCAAACGCAACATAATCTTTTTGGTGTTGTGGAATCTTCTCCAAATCTTCAAACTCTAAATCGCCTACACGCTCAGAAAAATCTAAACCAATAAATCCTGCGGATAAACTCTGTGCAGAATGAAAAGCTGAATTCCCAGAATCATCTGGGTGTAACTGCATACGCCAAAACGCCATATCTACCTCATTTTACGAAAATTGAACCTGAAACATAGCGAGGCTGTAGAAAAACCCGATTTCGAGCCGTTTCCACCGCCTGCTGTCCTTATTCATTTACCCAGCCAATCATCTGGCTGAGTAATCTTAATATCGGGGCGGATGCAGACTCTGAGTGCAACACACTCATTGGATGGTTGATGGGCTTTCATGGTACTTGGCCATCAGCTCGCTCATCACTTCTATCGGACATTTAAATCCAAAGCGTTTTCGAGGTCGCATATTCAGCTCAAAGGCAATGGCGTCCAGCTCTTCCTGGCTATGTACTGAAAGGTCCGTTCCTTTCGGTAAATATTGACGGATAAGGCCATTGATATTCTCATTGGCCCCACGTTGCCAGGGGCTATGGGGATCGCAAAAGTAAATCGCAACGCCGGTTTCTTGAGTGATTTTTGCATGTTGTGCCATTTCACGCCCCTGATCATAGGTCATGCTTTTTCGAGCGGTGGTCGGCATTCGATTCAGAGCAGCACTAAAGCCTGCTACGGCGGAGGTGGCGGTGGCGTCGTCCATTTTTGCGAGGATCAGATAGCCACTACTAAGCTCTACCAAGGTGCCTACCGCGGACGCGTTATTCTTACCTTTGATCAGATCGCCTTCCCAGTGGCCGGGCATTTCACGCTTACTGACCTCGGGCGGACGTAAGTGAATGCTGACCATGTCAGGGATCTGGCCACGTCGATCCACTTCGCCACGGCGAGGCTTGCGTGTGGTTTTACCTTGTCGCAAGCAGTGAATCAGTTCCTTGCGAAGGTGGCCAACAGGCAAGGCATAAATGGCCGTGTAGATGGTCTCTCGGCAGACGTAGGCATCGCGCAAATCAGGTAGTTTCATCGTCTTGAGCTTGCCGCTAATTTGTTCGGGAGACAAGCGTCGCCGCAACATATGCACGATGAGATCAAACCGCTCGGTGCCTGGCAAAAGCTTACGCGCAGGACGACAGACCTCTCGACGCTTTTCTCGCTGACGTTGGGCGTACCGGGCGCAGTAACCGTTCTGGGCCATTTGGTTACGGCGTATTTCACGAGAGATGGTTGAAGGAGCTCGCCCAGGAGCTGGGCAATATGCCGAAGGCTCATCCCTTGGGCTTGACCCACTTGGATGCTGGCACGTTCTTCAATACTGAGTTCGAGGTAAGACATGGGACAACACCTTAGCGAAATGCTCAGGTGTTGCACTCAGTTTCTGCGGCCAAGCGGTATTTAGCCACTTAGGCACCCAGCTAAAGCTTGTTGAAGACGACCTTTTGCTCTTAAAAAGCAACTTACTCCACTCTAAGCCCTTCATGATGCGGCCAAGTGGCCGTAATTCGCCAACTTCTCAATATTGTGCACCAAGCAGTAGAGCTGCCACTGGCCCTGCCCCTTTCTACAGCCGCAACGCCTGAGTTAGAGCGCTTTTTCATAGATGGATACGTTATCCCCTCCGTAAAGCACGGTTTCGATATACGACCAGCCACTTCGCTCCAGAAGGCTATTTGCTGTGCTTGTGCCGGAGTAGATTTTTTTGTACCCCAGCTTGCGTGCGATGCTTTCAAGCTTAACAGTCAATGTTGCGCCAATTCCACGACGCCGGTACTGGGGGAGTACCATGCCGCCACCAATCCAAGGGGTGAGGTGGTCATGTGTAGTAACACATTTAGCCTTCAATACCGCGATACCAAGAGCAGAACCATCCTGCATCGCAACAACCCCAATAGGAAGTTTATTGTGATTAGAATATGCCAGCAGGTCTTCTTCTGCGTTTCCCCTGCCCCGCGCACCGTAATACTCCGGCCATCCACACTCAAACATTTCTCGAAGTGCTGGCAGTAGTTCGGGGTGATTGGCTAGAAGAGCCAAGTCTAAATTACTCACCATGGTTTCCAATACGCTCTAATGCCTATATCTGCGGCTTGGGTGAACTGGCGGCTTTTTTTCCGCGCAGCGCGAAAAAGGTGACAGTTCAACCAAGTCCGAGAAGATGCACTTGTTATGGCATTTTGTTTCTTTTTAGCCATATGGAATACCCTAACAACAAAGGTGGAATCACTATACCAACCACGATTATTAGGAAGTAAAAGAATTTATGCGAAATCTCAGCTGTAGTCATGGTGCCGGTATAATCTCTTTGGCCAAGCACGAGATTAGAAATAATATTGGTACCTAAACCAGCAGTAAAAAAAGGAATGATTAATAGCGCTACATCGTACCCTGCTTTAATTTCATTTCCGTCTGGTAAGAGGCCGCGTAGATCACCGAGCAATCCCAGAAAGAAAGCAGCAAACATTATTAATTGAACACCAACTATAAAATCTAATGCCTTAGGTGTCTTGGGGTCTCGGATTAACCATAGCAATACTCCAGAAGATAAAGCCGACAATAACATCAATACAATTAATACTTCTTTCATATGCTCCATGCTTTAGATGATTCCCTTTGTTGAGTAGCCATAACGAGGCTGTAGAAACCCCGATTTCGAGCCGTTTCCACCGCCTGTTGTCCTTATTCATTTACCCATCCGGTCATCTGGCTGAGTAATATTAATATCGGCATTTAGTCACTTGGGCGCCCAGCTAAAGCTTGTTGAAGACGGCCTTTTGCTCTTAAAAAGCAACTTACCCCGCTCTAAGCCCTTCATGACGCGGCCAATTGGCCGTAATTCGCCAACTCCTCAATATTGTGCACCAAGCAGTAGAGCTGCCACTGACTTTGCACTTTTTTCTTACCCCGTAGGATGAACCGATTAAGTCGTTTCGTCGTGCCAATATTGCCGAACACCGGTTCCACTACCGACATGCGATGACTGTAGATCTGCTTGCCCTTGGGGCTATCGACTCGGTGCTTCATCCAGCCAGTGTAATTGGGTAAGCGTTTGTTCTCGATAATAAAAGATACCTATCGACTGGCACCGTTCCGATGGCACTTGCCGTATTTGCTTATGGAAAACTGACAAGTCGAGTTTGTGTTCTATCAGGTAGTTCACAGCGTGTTCAAAGGTGCCCGGCTGGAGCTGATCTTGGTAGTTGATCACCACCATGGCGTTTTGATCATAGTTATAAGCCTTGAAGCGCGGCATGCTGACCACTCCTCGTATGTTTCCTCGATCCTACCAAAGCTTAGCCTTCCTACAGGCTCAACGTTCGGGTAATTGGCGTGGTTTGCGTAGAGAACGTTGTGCAAACTTGGCCGAAGGCCAGCACAACTTAAACGAAACAGGCCACGTCCGATTGACTCGCTTGCTAGAGCAGAGCTGACGAAATCACAAACCCACCCACCAACGTAGTTCCCGATGCCACTATGAACCCAAGGCATGTCTTCACTATGCCGCCCGCTCTCTTAGCTTTTTGCTCATCCTCCGACTTGAGGAATATAGGCAAAGAGATAAAAAGCACAATAACAGCAATGAGTATACAGATTGCTGTAAAAGTCACTGATGCAATAACAACTAGCAAGTGAATTACGTCGCCGCCCAATTCGACAAGGAAAACACCCTCTTTAATATAATTGTCGGAGGAGTACTTGGCAGCGTTTAAGATACTCCCATGGTGCTCAAGTAAAAATTCTTTTATGTCGGATTGAAGAAACTCGTTCAGCTTTTCATTTTCGTGCTCATTTAGTTCGGTGCAAGAAACCTGTTCGGAGCCTTCTTTACCGACAAATGTACAAGTATTTCTTTCTGCTTTTTGGGATCGCTGCTCAACTTCACTATTGGTTAGAAGTTCACCACCATGGGTCTCGTACAATGTTCCTATGTATATTGCACTAATCCATGCTGCAAGAACTATTATCAGCAGCACTATAAATGGTACTCTCCAGTAAGCTTGAAGTGCTGGGATCTGTCTAAGTTTCATATTTATTTCCCGTACTCTAACGAGGCTGTAGAAAACCCTCAACCAATTTTTCGATTATGCTCATACGTGAAATATAGAAGGCCTTTCGGTAAAAAGTGCTTCAGATTTTAAAATTAGAGGCTATTTTTAGCTCAATTATTGAATAATTCCTGGTCGATAAATACTTACGACCTTGGTGAGTAGACCAGGGAGTTGCACCCTCGGCCTCTCGCAGAACGGTGCGTGAACCTCTCGATTCACACCGCTCGCATCAAGCAAAGTCACTTACCATGCCTCACTGCCAATGTACAAACAGGGAAAGTCGGGTCTTAGCCAGTGTTTTCAAAAGCTGATTTGCCCGCATTTTCCGGTCTTTTAAGCGTTTGAACTTCTTCATCGGCCAGGCCACCAATGTCCGGTTAAAATGTCGCAGCACTGGGTATATGGCGGAAGGATAGAACCTTCCATAGCACGCCAGCCCCCCGAAAAATCGGGTTATGTCGTCGCGATATATCAGCCAGACTCAGGTTGGAACGATTGCGATAGTTCAATCTCCGTGTTATTTGCCGCATGGACTTCATAGCTGCTTGACTGACCGCTGGCGTAAAATTCACAAACATGCTGTTTCGCTTGAGGTTCTTCACCAGCGTGGTCTGAAGGTGTACCCAAGGAAATCAAACTGAGTGTTTGGGTATTGCCGTCTGCGTTTTCCATCCTTGCAGTAAGCAACCTTAGTCTTCACCGAATGCATTTCCAGGCCGCATTCCCGTAACCGTTTTCCAACGCAGCCCTGACAGCCAGGGCCTCATGTTCGGTTCGACAATGCACCAATCCATCATCCGCATACCGGCACCAAGGTGCCCTCGGAAATGTTCTCCCCATCTAGATATCAAAGGCATAATGCATGAACAGGTTAGCCAACAGCGGACTGACCACGCCCCCTTGGGGGGGCCGAGAGAAGTGCCTTGCGCAGCAACTCATGGTCTATGTTGTCAAACAGGCCTTTGATGTCGAAAATAGTATCGCCAACATCGCTCACGCGTGATACCTACAGCATTCAGCGCCGATTTTCGGGGCCGTTAGCCGTAGGAGTCCGGAGCGAAACAGGCTTCGATAACAGGTTCAATCTCCCGTTTGACCACCATTTGAGCCACGCGATCAGCGACGGTGGGAATGCCCAAAATGCGCTCCCTACTACTCTTTTTAGGGATGGCCACAGCTTTAACAGCCGGTGGGAAGTAAGTCCCTGACGACATCCGATTCCAGATCTTGTACAGATTACTCCTCAGATCTGCCTCGAACTCCGCAAGTGACTGCCTATCCACACCCGCAGCGACCGCATTGGTCTTCACTGCCTTATAGGCGTTGTACACTGACCACTTATCAATGGTGTATGACTTTGTTGCACTCATCCGTCTCCTCCTGTGTCCAGCTGGACGCCAAGTACAACCACTTGATCCGAGTCCTTCGCTCCAGCCGCATTACCGGCCTTCATCACTACTACAACTCGGTCCGTCCCAGTGCTCCGCATCGGTACTCTCGCCTTGTGGTTTTAGCCACTTGTGCTTCTCCCTTAACATCGGAACGACTGGTTCCCGCAGTTCCGCACAAAAGCCTGAATCAGATTCACGCCCCCTATACGCCGGCTGCCGCTTGTCCAGTAATCAGGAGTCCGACACTTGTCCCAGCGACGTCACCCCATCTTCAGTAGCACCCGGGTTTAGAGTCTGACGTTACTTTATCGTGTTTTAAAACCAGTTGCTCGGCATAGGCGGAAGGCGTTAATCCTCCCAGTCCTTTCTTCGGTCTTTCCTCGTTGTATTCCCGTCGCCACGCCTCGATGATGACTCTCGCGTGATGCAGGCTGGTGAACCAGTGCTCATTTAGACATTCGTCTCTAAAACGCCCGTTGAACGATTCGATGTAGGCGTTTTGATTGGGCTTTCCAGGTTCGATTAAAAACAGGGCAACACCACGTTGATGAGCCCACGTCAGCATGGCGCGTCCGCAGAACTCCTTCCCATTATCCGTACGAAGGGCACTTGGAAGGCCACGTTGTAGCACTAGATGATCCAGAATCCGTGTTAACGACAGCCCGTCAATGGCACGGTCAGGCACGATAGCCACGGCTTCATGGGTGGCGTCATCGACAATAGTGAGGTTCTTGATCACTCTCCCTTCCGCCGTGCGGTCAAACACAAAATCCATTGACCAGACCTGATTGGCAGCGCCAGGGCGGCCCAGGGGCTTGCGTTCAGACAGGGGAATCTTCTTACGCTTGCGTCGCTTTACCTGCAACCGAGCCGCCGCGTAGAGGCGTTCGACGCGCTTGTGATTGACCTGTTCACCGGCTTGACGCAGCTTCAGGTAGATCATGCCCGCGCCGTAACGACGATGTCGGTGTGCCAAGGCAACAATGCGTTCACGTAATGTCTCATTGCGGTCAGGAGCCGGTTGGTAGCGCAATGCACTGGCACTCATACGCATGACACGGAGCGCTCGGCGCTCACTCAGGCCACGTGACACCATAAAACGCACCACGTCTCGACGTGCCGGGGCGCTCACCACTTTTTTCTCAGCGCCTCGCGAGTGACCTCCATCTCCAATAGCGACTCCGCGAGCAGCTTTTTCAGGCGTCCATTTTCGGCTTCAAGCTCTTTCAGTCGCTTGGCATCGGGGACGCTCATGCCGCCAAACTTGCTGCGCCAAAGGTAATAACTTGCTTCCGAGAAACCGTGCCGACGACATAGCTCCTTGATGGGGAGTCCCGCCTCCGCTTCGCCCAAGAAGCCAATGATCTGTTCTTCGCTGAAACGCTTCTTCATGTCCAATCTCCTTAGCATAGGATCGGACTCTAAAGTGTAGCGCTACTCAATCTGGGGGTGACGTCGCCAGAAGGTAGAAACGCCTCTGGTTTTGACAGCGGGTCTCTGAATAACGACGCGTCAACGGGGGTTCACTTGCGTTCGTCTCTCTAATCCACACCTACCCGAGATGTTCTCTCGCGGTTTTGACCCCAACGCTCACTACCCTGGCTCTTTACCAACGCAGCTTGGAGTGGTTTGAAGCCCGCTCCTGAAAGCCGACTTCGAAGGGCCCACCTTCATCTTTCATGCAGCTTCTACACCGAAGAACATGCCAAGAATCAACAGCTCTTCCGTGTGCCTGCGGCACACTTTCTACAGGCTCAACGCCTTGCTCACCGGTAAATTGCGAGCGCAGCGAGTGATTTATCCGCGTGCAGCAAATTGTTAGGCTCTTACCTGTTTTCAGGATGAGTCATTTCTTTAAGAATTTTAGAAAGTTCAACAAGGTTGAGTGGCCCGGATATTAAATTTTGGCGTTTAGATTCAAAGGTATGCAGCATGCGTTCGTATGTTTCCACTGAGGGCATATGTGAATTCATGCTACGACCCTTGAACTCTTGAAATCTATCGAGATCGTTGATCAAAAAGCTGGCAACGCTCATGTATTCTGCTTCATTATTCCCGTCGAAGCCTCGAAACTTCGGCTCTTTTCCAAATGGGGCAGCATCAGTCTCTAACTGTGCTTTCTCCTCATCAGACAGCTCCTGATATCCTCTTTCGATGAAGCTCCACATATCGAGAATATCTACTACCTCTTTCACTATTTCAGGCGTTTCTTGATCTTCAAATGGAATTCCTGAGTACTTCCATGGAATACCCCATAAGTGATCTCTAAATATTGCTGACTTGATAAACTCTGGCTCTATTTCGCCCTCTATGCCCATTTTTTCGTAAAGCTCACTTAACATAAGGACTATTAATTTTTCGCCATCTGAAATCTTCACCGAGAAACCTCCTTTAAGACGCCACAATGGGCTGCCGCTCTTTTTTTTCATCAAAAACCATCTTTACAAGAGGCATAAAATCATCAATTTTGTAATAGATGCTTGTTCCAAACTTTTTCTTTGATTCAAAGTCAATGGCTTCTGCAAGCCCAACAATATCTTCTTTCAGATCACCGCAAAGCTTCCGGGCCTGACTATCAAGCACATGAGTAAAGTGAGAGCTCTGTTCGTTAAGAAGCCTTGTATATTCTTCAACCTCTTGCGCTATCTCGTGACATCGTATGGTTTTTACGGAAGTAGAAGTACATGTTGGCCCAACCTTGGAAACGAGACGCAAAATCCTAGCAGTTTCTGAATGTACTTTAGAAACCTCAATAGTCTTCCTTCTTTCAACAAGCTCATCCCTGACCGTCTTTGCCTGTTCTGCAAACGTTTTGGATCGCCGCGCTTGGACATACGCCCAGATTGCACCACCAATGGATGCTAACGAACCGAGTATTGATAGCAAAATTTCCATTCGTTGATGCTCTTCCTATTGCCTAACGCTTGGTTTTGCGGAGTGCCGAAGCGAAGCGTAGGCACGTCCGGCAACAACCAATTGTTATGCCCGCTAAATCGGACGCCCGCACCCGCCACACACTTGTCTGGATGAGCTTCCAGCGGGCCCAGAAAACAGCCCCTCTTCAAGCGTTTTTCCGGTAGGGCCAGAAAAAAATCCTTCATTTGAAATGCTTAGCTTGGTTCTGATGACATGACTGATAATTTCGTCTTGTTCCTGCTCGCTTAAATTATTGAACCATTTATCAAACGTCTCTTTATTTGACATTTTTCTCTCCAGTTATTGAAGGCGTATTACCGCAAAGTTGGCACGCCCCCTTTTTAAAAATATAAGGTGAAGACCCGCAAACGGAGCACACCACACCACTGTCGCCTGGGTGGAGGAGTTTTATTGAATAACGGTATGCCTCTTGCCTCCTCTTCTCCCTGATGTTACTTATATTTTCCTTGTCACGGGCATCCTGATCTGACACATATTTGTAGAACCATCGTGGATCTACTGAGGAGTTTTCAAGAAGCTCGCTAGCTTCATTGCTAATGTAAATATTGGCTCTTCGAGAAATCAGATAAAGCTCTTTCTTGTGCTCTAGTCGAAAAATCAGAGCGAGCACTGATAGGCATAATAAAAAGCCTGAAAAAATAAACGAAAATGTATTAAGCCATGTGGCGTAACTCGTATCTTTGGCTAGCACCAATGAGAAAGTAGTGATAATTGGTACAACTATTGCCAAGACAGTTATCGCGTTTGTGATCCAGTTAATTCTAGACAACTCAGACGAATAAATATAGTCAGCAGAAAGCGCGTTAGAGCGAATCTGCAATAGCTTATTGCGTCTACTATCGGCACTTTCTTGCAAGACATCCTCCTCAGGCATAACAGTGATTACACGCCTCTCTACACAACCCCAATAAACACGACATCACATTTATTGGGGTTGTGTAGCCACCCAGTTTGACTCTACCCCATTGATTCTCTTGAAAGCAAAGTAAATTTTGGCTGAATATCCAACATTCGCGTGCTTGCATGTTTTGCCCTGCTCAATAATTATGTACTCATGAACAGTATCCGAAGGTATCTCTTATGCAACTGGTGGAACGCGTCAAGGCGACCCTGCGGGTCAAGCGCTATAGCCTCCGTACTGAGAAAACCTATTGCTACTGGATTCGCTTTTTCATTCGATTTCACAACTTGCGGCACCCTGCCGCCCTGTCAGGCCATGAAGTGCGGTAATTTTTAAAGTATCTGGCAATCGAGAGACGCGTGGCGGCGTTAGGGTAGCCGAGTCCATCAACGTTTCTAAGAAGCCTACTATTCACTCACTATCCCCCTTGCATCTCTTCTCTCGTCCTCCTAGACTGCTTGGCACTAACTGCTTGACGGGGTGCCGGTGAATCCGGCTGAGATGGCGCAGGGCGTATCCACTTGATACTGCCAAAGCGCTGGTCCCGCTGAACCTGATCCGGCTAATGCGTTGCTCCTACGAAGAGCACGCGGGTACCGGCGTAGGGATCAAGCGATGGCCTCGGCTTAGTTTCACGCCACCTTCTGCGCCATTTCCTCGATCTCAACCGCCCACCTTCCGGATCATTACTACCGGAGGCACCATGGGCTACCGCTTTGCTGATCTTACTAATGCCTGCCATGACGACTGGCGCGCCTATATTGAGCACGATTTTGTCCGCCAGCTGGGTACCGCCGCGCTACCAGACGCATCGTTTCGCCACTATTTGAAACAGGATTACCTGTTTTTGATTCACTTCGCCCGCGCCTACGCGTTGGCCGCCTATAAAAGCCCTACGCTGGCTGATCTGCGCCAGGCCCATGAAGGTTTAAAAGCCATTGTGGATGTGGAGCTGGGCCTGCACGTGGGCTTTTGCCAGGAGTGGGGAATTTCCGAGCAAGAGCTGGCGGAGCTTCCCGAAGCCAGGGCTACCTTGGCGTATACCCGCTACGTATTAGACACCGGCAATCGCGGCGACCTGCTCGATTTACACGTAGCGCTAGCTCCTTGCTTAGTGGGCTACGGCGAAATCGCCAACTGGCTGAACGCTCAGCCTTCTACCCTACGCGGCAGCCAAAACCCGTTTGATGCCTGGATAGCGATGTACGAAAGCGAGGAGTTTCAGGCCGCTATGCAGGCCGAGCTTGAATGGCTCAACGCCCGCCTGGCCGATGTTACCCCTGCCCGCTTTGCCGAGCTGAGCAAGATCTTCCGCGACGCCACGCGACTGGAAATCGATTTCTGGCAGATGGGTCTGGATCTGATAGACAGCGATCTGACAGACCAAGATCCCACCCATTAAGCCAACACAATAACCATAATCAACAACGAAGGAAGACGACCGTCATGACGAAGACTTTAGAAACTAAAACTTTAAAAACTAAGACCTCAAAAAGTAACACCAGCCACTTTTTAGCCGAAACTGCCCAGGTCGATGCGGCCGCCATTCAACCGCTGCCCGCCTCGCGCAAGGTGTACGTTGAAGGCTCACGACCCGATATCCGCGTGCCGTTTCGGGAAATCACTCTGTCGCCGACTAAAACCAGCAGCATTGATGAAGAGAACCCGCCGCTACTGGTGTACGACACCTCTGGCCCTTATACCGACCCAGCCGCCAACAATGATTTACGCAAAGGCTTACCCGCCCTGCGCCGCGCCTGGATTGAAGAGCGCAACGATACTGAGTTCCTTGACGGCCCCACCAGTGAGTACGGCAATCGCCGCGCTAACGACCCAACGCTTGCTCAGTTGCGTTTTGATTTAACGCGCACCCCGCGCCGGGCAAAACCAGGTAAGAATGTCACCCAACTGCACTATGCGCGCCAGGGCATTATTACTCCTGAAATGGAATTTATTGCCATCCGCGAGAACCAGCGCCGCCAAACGTTAGGCACCGCTGAAGTGGAGCGTATTCTTGGCCACCAGCACCCTGGCCAGAGCTTTGGTGCAAAATTGCCGGAAGAGATCACGCCGGAATTTGTGCGCGACGAAGTCGCCCGTGGCCGCGCGATCATCCCCAACAATATCAACCACCCAGAATCCGAGCCGATGATTATTGGCCGTAACTTTCTGGTGAAGATTAACGGCAACCTGGGCAACTCGGCAGTTACCTCGTCGATTGAAGAAGAAGTCGACAAAATGACCTGGGGTATCCGCTGGGGATCGGACACCATCATGGACCTTTCCACTGGCCAGAACATTCACGAGACCCGTGAGTGGATTATCCGCAACTCTCCGGTGCCGATTGGTACCGTGCCGATCTATCAAGCGCTTGAGAAGGTCAACGGCATTGCCGAAAACCTGACTTGGGAAGTGTTCCGCGACACCTTGATTGAACAAGCTGAACAGGGCGTGGATTACTTCACCATTCACGCGGGTGTGCTGCTGCGCTATGTGCCACTAACCGCCAACCGGGTGACCGGCATTGTCAGCCGTGGCGGTTCCATTATGGCCAAATGGTGTCTGTATCATCACCAGGAAAGTTTCCTGTATACCCACTTCGAAGAGATCTGTGAGATCTGCAAGCAGTACGACGTAGCGTTTTCGTTGGGCGACGGTCTGCGCCCCGGCTCAGTCGCCGATGCCAACGACGAAGCACAGTTCGCTGAGCTGGAGACCCTGGGTGAGCTGACGAAGATTGCCTGGAAACACGACGTTCAGGTGATGATCGAGGGCCCTGGCCATGTGCCCATGCACCTGATTAAAGAGAACATGGATAAGCAGCTTGAGGCGTGCCATGAGGCACCTTTTTATACCCTCGGCCCACTGACCACCGATATCGCCCCCGGCTATGACCACATTACCTCGGGCATCGGTGCAGCCATGATCGGCTGGGTTGGCTGTGCAATGCTCTGCTATGTGACGCCGAAAGAGCATTTGGGCCTGCCGAATAAAGATGACGTCAAAACCGGCATCATCACCTACAAGATTGCTGCCCACGCAGCAGACTTGGCCAAGGGTCACCCGGCGGCACAACGTCGCGATAACGCGCTTTCCAAGGCACGCTTTGAATTCCGCTGGGAAGACCAATTCAATCTGGGCCTAGACCCAGATACCGCCCGTGAATTCCACGACGAACCCCTGCCGAAAGATTCCGCCAAGGTGGCGCACTTCTGTTCCATGTGCGGGCCGAAGTTCTGCTCCATGAAGATCAGCCAGGAAGTGCGCGATACCTACCGAGATCGCACACCGGAAAATGCCGCTGAAAGCGATTCTGAGGCAGTCAAGCGTGGCATGCAGGAGCAAGCAGAGAAGTTCCGCCGCGAAGGCAGCGAGCTATATCAAGAAGTTTAAAATAGCAGCCTGCAAGTTTCGCTACTAACAAGTGGCTCTTGGGTCTTATAAGACCTCAAGGGCCATTTTTTTAACCAAGGAGAGGTTAATTTAATTTAAGTTGTGTATGATTATCATTCACTGATAATCCTATACAAAATGCTCAATTTAAAGCCAACATCTTTCAAAGGACTGACTTCACATGAAAGCCAAGCTTTCCATAGCTATTTCTCTTGCCCTGTTCAGCGCTGGCGTGTTGAGTGGCTGTGGCGACGATAACGCACCAATAGAAACAGACGCACAGCAGGAGGCGCCGAAAAATCTTTCAGCCATCATGCTGAAATATATCCCCGCCGATTCCCCCTATTTCGTGGCAACACGTGAAGCAATGTCTGAACAAGATGCCTTTGCTCTTTACCAGCGCATGCAGCCCAAGGGTAATCTGGAAGCTGACTTGGATGAACTGCGCGACATGCTGCACGAAATAGACGATGACGTGTTGCATTCACTGATGTCGCTGTTGATCGCTATGGGTGAAGAATTTGTCGATGTTGAAACACTCGATGATATCCATGCACTGGGCTTTAAGATGAGCTCTCAGGTTGCTTTATACGGATTGGGTATCTTGCCCGTTCTACGTATGGAATTGCAGGATGAAGACGCTTTCCGCGAAACGCTGCAGCGCATCCTCACCAATGCAGATATCAACCCGAGTACGGCCACAACAGATGGAAAAGAGTACTCGGTGCTGACACAAGATGGTCCGATTAAAGCAATCATGGCCATTATCGATAAGCAACTGCTGATATCTATGGTGCCTGAGAATGCCAGCGATGATTTGCTATCAAAGGTGCTGGGTAACACCCTGCCTGACAGCAACATCGGTGATACCGGTGCTCTGGTTGAGCTTGAGCAGCGCCATGGCTTCACCCCCTACGGTGCCGGGCAAATCCACTTTTCACGACTGCTTAGTGAGCTGAGCACACCCACGCATTCAGGTACTCAGGCACTGTTGGACGCGGCTGATGCAGAGCGGCTGGATCTATCCACCTGCCAAGCAGATATTGACCGCATCACCAGTCGCTTCCCCAGCCTTGTGATGGGCATGCGTGAGTATAATCTCGACCACATGGAGATGAACCTCATTCTGGAAACCGATGAGGCTATTGTCAGCGACCTTCGTGCAATGACCGCTCAGGTTCCAGGCCTTGGTAGCACAGACGGCATGGCCAGCTTTGGGCTAGGCCTGAATCTACCGGTACTGATGCAAACTGTTCAGAAGTATGCTCAGGAAGTGCGTCAAAACCCCTTCAGCTGTGATGAGTTTCAGGAATTAAACAGCACCTGGAATGAGATCAATATGGCGATCAACAATCCTGTCGCCATGATGATTGGCCCATCCCTTTCTGGCTTCAGGGCTCGCTTTAATAGCCTTACCATGAAAGATGGCGAACCCACCGGTACTGGTCTTCTGACCCTCGCTTCACAAAACCCGCTTGCACTGCTGTCTACAGCAAGCGCGTTCGCGCCTGATTTAGGGGCACTTGGACTTGAACCCGGTGGAAAAGCCAAAAGAATTGAGAGCATGATGCTGCCACCGGACTCACCAGAGCTCTACGCGGCCATGTCTGAAAGCGCAATTTCTCTGGGCGTTGGCATCAGCGATTCCGAGGCACTCCAGGCAGAACTGCAGGCCCCTGTTTCAGAGCGTAACTTGC
Organism: Halomonas bluephagenesis; assembly: GCF_054790765.1. Classification (NCBI taxonomy): domain Bacteria; kingdom Pseudomonadati; phylum Pseudomonadota; class Gammaproteobacteria; order Oceanospirillales; family Halomonadaceae; genus Halomonas; species Halomonas bluephagenesis. The sequence continues at coordinate 3,040,324 of NZ_CP133631.1, read as the reverse complement.
TGCTTCATGGCCACTTAACAGGTGAGTTCTATCATTCGCTGGCTGATATTGTCGAACAGATACCAGAAAGTGATATGTCAGAGTCTGATATTGATCTGCTCAGGCAATATAGCGACATCTACAAGAACATGGAGTACTGGTTCAGAGTGGATGATGCTGGCGTTGAAATGAGTTTCTCGCTGGAACTGAAATAAAAACGGGCTACGCTTTTGCTCCGAAAAACTCGCTTTTAGTTACCGCTGTAATCGTTAGCGAGTTTTTCGTCGGCAGCGACACTGATAAAGGTGGCGTGTATGGATGGCTCTTGAACTTACTTAAGCGCTATGAGACCTCAAGGGCCACTTTCAATACACCATCGCGCTGGTGGGAAAACAGATCGTAGGCATCAACAATGTTCTCTAACGCGTAGCGGTGCGTGACCATGGGACCAAGATCTAATCGCCCTGCAGCAATGATGCTCATCAGCCTGCGCATGCGCTCTTTCCCGCCGGGGCATAATGACGTAATGATCTTGTGGTCACCCAAGCCAGCGCAGAAAGCGCCCAGCGGAATCGTCAGGTCTTCAGAGTAAACGCCCAGGCTCGACAGCGTGCCGCCGGGCTTTAACACCCGCAAGGCAGATTCAAAGGTTTGCTGCAGGCCGAGTGCCTCAATGGCCACATCAACACCGCGCCCGCCTGTCAGCTTTAGAACCTCCTCCACTACATCAACCTTACGAAAATCCAGCGCCACATCAGCGCCCATCTGCTTGGCCATTGCCAAACGTTCATCGACACCGTCTACCGCAATAATCATCCCGGCCCCGCGCAGCCGTGCACCTGCTGTCGCACATAGCCCAATCGGGCCTTGAGCGAACACCACCACCGTGTCGCCAATATTAATACCCGCTTTTTCAGCACCAGCAAAGCCGGTCGACATGATGTCGGGGCACATCAGCACTTGTTCGTCGGTCAGGCCGTCTGGCACGGGCGAGAGATTGGACTGGGCATCGGGCACCAATAGATATTCAGCTTGGGCACCATCGATGGTGTTACCAAAGCGCCAGCCGCCCATCGGCTTGTACCCATGACTATGGTGACCACCATCTTGCGAGGAACAACCATCTTGGCAGGCATAGGAGGTAAAACTGGGGCAAATCGCTCCGGCGATGACTCGCTGGCCCTCTTGGTACCCCTTCACATTGGCACCCAACTTTTCAATCACGCCCACCGGCTCATGGCCGATGGTTAAGCCTCGTTCAACAGGGTACTCACCCTTGAGGATATGAATATCGGTGCCGCAGATTGTGGTAGTGGTCACACGCATCAACGCATCATTAGGGCCAATTTCGGGAATGGGCTTGTCGTCAATTTCAATCCGACCAGGCTCAACAAAAATAGCGGCTTTCATCATGGTAGGCATGTAACGGCTCCTATTTAAGTGAGTTATACCCCATCACTATTGAGCCCACTAGATTAAGGAACAGCAATTGACGTGGAACAATGAGAGATACATTAGATATATATAGACTTAAATAGCATTTACCGCGCTATCTTATTTATACCAAGTGCACCGCTAGCAGCTGTTTCAATCTATAGGTACCCATCATGTCGACACTACCTTTCAAACCCTGGTCGACCGCAATCGCTGTGGCCACCACCCTATTTATTTGGCTGGTAATTCCTTTGCCAGAAGGGCTGACGCCAAACGCTTGGCTCATGCTGGCAATATTTGTCGGCACTATTGTCGCTATCATCGGCAAAGCCATGCCTATTGGGGCAATCTCTGTGATTGCGATTTCTATTGTCGCGGCAAGTGGTGTGACCGGTGATACGCCAGGCGAAGCCATCAGTGTCGCCTTAAGTAGTTATGCCAACCCACTTATCTGGTTAATTGCCATTGCGATTATGATTTCACGCGGGTTGATTAAAACTGGCCTAGGTGCACGTATTGGCTAATACTTCATCTCGATTTTTGGCAAACGCACGTTGGGAATTGGCTATGGCCTCGCCTTTTCCGAGCTTTCAATTGCGCCTGTCACACCAAGTAATACAGCGCGGGGTGGCGGTATCATTCATCCCATTATGCGCTCGATTGCCCATAGTTTTGATTCACATCCTGAAGACAACACGTCTGGTAAAATCGGCAAATATCTAGCGCTGGTGAATTACCACAGCAACCCCATCACCTCGGCTATGTTCATCCCCGCCACCGCTCCTAACCCATTAACCGTTCAACTTATCTCACCCGCCACTGGGGCGGAAATACAGCTGAGCTGGTTAACCTGGGCGGTCGCCATGCTGCTGCCGGGCTTGGTCGCCATCCTGGCGATGCCGTACATTCTGTACTTGCTTTACCCACCGGAAATTAAAGAAACCCCGAATGCCACCCAGTTAGCGAGAGACAAACTGGCCGAACTAGGAAAGCTAAGCCGAAACGAAGGCATCATGCTGTTCGTTTTCTTAGTGCTGCTTTTGCTTTGGGCGGATATCCCAGCGATATTCCTGGGAGATGCAGTCACGCTTAATACCACCACGTCTGCGTTTATTGGCTTGTCGCTACTACTGCTAACAGGGGTTTTGACCTGGGAAGATGTGCTGAAAGAGAAAAATGCGTGGGATACGCTATTGTGGTTTGGTGCACTTATCATGATGGCTAGCCAACTTAACGAAACAGGCCTTATTAGTTGGTTTTCAGCGAATATGCAAAGCTGGATTACCATGATGGGGATTGGTTGGGCCGGAGCCTCTGCACTTCTGGTACTCACCTTTCTTTATACCCATTACTTTTTTGCCAGCACGACCGCGCATATCACCGCGATGATGGCAGCATTTCTCACCGTTGGATTAAGCCTCGGCGCCCCGCCTATGCCTTTTGTGCTGATTATGGCGGGCACGTCTTCGATTATGATGACCTTAACCCATTACGCCACAGGCACCTCACCAGTCATCTTTGGCTCAGGCTACCTAACGCTGGGAGAGTGGTGGAAAGCTGGTTTCATTATGAGCGTGGTGAACCTACTCATTTGGGTAGTCGTCGGTGGTTTGTGGTGGAAGCTGCTTGGCCACTACTGAGTTATTGCCTGAAAACCAACAGAGGCTATTGGCCTCTGCTGGTCTTATAATGCCCTGGCTAGGCGTTATTTCTTAGCCTTTTCCTTGGCCTCACCTTTACCTTTTTGCAGTTCGCCTTTTGCTTGTTGGGCTTTACCCTTAGCTTCTGTTTTACTACTTCCGGTTACTTTTCCCGCTGTTTCCTTCGCTTTTCCGGCGGCTTTGTTGGCGGTGCCTTTCACTTTATCTTCTTTGCCACTTGCCATGACGAACACCTCTAATCCGTTAGTGGGGATGATGTCGCTCACTAAGTGAATACTTACTTTGGATGGCGACTCCTTTACTAGCGTAGCCTTTGTTAGAAAAGTTACCTCAATTACTTTTAGACAGGCGCGTTGGCTCCCAACAATTTAGCAAGCAGTGCAAACAAGCCATTATCAATAAGGTGCTCACTAACGCGACGCTCATCGAAGAAAACCGATAAAGCGCACTATAAACAAGGTCTTGCTGTGGGCCTAGCGATTGGCCAAAGAGAATACCTAACGTTGTCAGCCCTCCAAAGCCAATGCCTGAGCCGCCACCTTCCAAAATATGTTCTCTAGCAAACAGCATTAACCCCAGCCAATAGAGCAAAATCACCAGCAAAAAATGATGGCTTTGAGTGTAAAGCAATAGCTGCATTGCCAGCGCCAGATTACAGCCCAGTAGCGTGCCGATTGCTCGCTTACCTGCCGACACGCGAGCCCCGGAATAACCTAAAGCAAACAGAATCAGAATGGTGGCCATTTGCGCTGACAGTGAATCGCGTAGGTCAAACATTTGGAACACTACGAACGAGAGTGTGGCCGTAATGCCGCCCATCAATGTTTCATGGCGAATTTGGGCTGCAGGCTTTGCAACACGCGGTGGTAGCTGGCGGGGTTCAATATCGGGAAATAGCGTATGCATCAACATGGCAATAAATACCGCCAGTAAGCTGGCCATAATATTACTCGCCAAGAGATCGCTTAAATCAACACCTGGGTAGCTAGCAAAGTGCAGCAATATGCTTAGCGTCAACACGCCATTCGCGCCAAACAGAAACAGCGGGCCTTTTGCCATTAGATTGAAGCGCAGCAAAAACAGACCTAGTACGACCAGCGTCATCACTACCGGCATATGCTTTAGAAGCCCCACCACCACGCTGACTTCCAGAGCATTCAAGCTAACGTTCGCCAAAAACTGGCGAATGATGCCGCCATTTAAAATGGGCACCATTCCCAACAAGAACATCGGAAAAACGGTAAAAAACACCCCATAATTCCAGCCCATCAATTGGCTAATAATAAAACCCAGCGAACCACCTCCCGCCACCCGCAGGCACTGGCGCAGGCCGTTTTGAGAGAGCGCTGGCTTATTAACAGCGACTACAGGCGTCTTTTTAATAATCGCTTTAATAAACATAGTGCAGCCAACTGATCAGGTGCGCCTGCAACCACGCAAACGGCTTAGCCATTCCATGCTCGCCCGGTACTAGTTGCACCGTTGCTCGTGCACCACTCGGGGGCAGCTCAGACAACGGCGTATCTATCGCCACATGAATACGCGCACGTTGCGCATCTCTCACCCAACGATCTGAAGCAGGAATATCCACAAGTTGACCATCCGCTGCCTGCTGGCCTGCACGGGAGCCAGCATCAAAGGCACTGACATGCCCTTCAAAAATGCGCCCAGGCAACGCATCAAATACCACTTTTGCTTCATCGCCAAGCGCAACATGGCGCAAGCTCTTTTCACGAAAATCAGCCACTATCTCTACCGTGCTCGCGACCAGCGCTACCGCCGGTTGCCCCGCCTGCACATAGTGGCCAGGCTGTAGCTGAAGATTAGTGATCACACCGGACTCTGGCGCTTTTACCACCGTATGGGCTAAATCCAGCTCAGCTTTTTCAAGGGCATTATTGGCTTGGCGAAGACGCAAGTTATCGTCGCCCTCTTCTCCCAGCTGTACCTCTAAACTTTCAATCTGTGCCTGGGCAGACGCCACAGCCGCTTGCGCGGTATGTTCGGCCGCTGCCTGCTGTTCGTACTGCTGACGAGAAATCACCTGCCGCCCAAGAAGTGCTTCAGCACGGCGGCGCTCTCCGCTGTGCTCATCGAAAGTGGCCTGCGCCGAGGAAAGCGATGCCCTGGCAGCCGCCAGCTCTGCATTCAAGCGGGCGTTTTCTTGCTCCGCTTGTTCCCGGTTTAATTGGGCTTGGGAGTGGGCGATTTGAAAGGGAGATGGGTCTAAGCGAAACAGCACATCCCCCTGGGTTACCTGCTGATGATCGCCCACCACGACTTCTTGCACGGGGCCGCTTAGCTCAGGAGCAATGCGCGTTACGGGGCGCATTGCCCGCGCTTCAGGTGTCATAGGCATGAAGCTATCGGCTAGCAGGAAGTAAACAAACAGCAGTAAAAACATTGCCAGGGCTATTTTCACCCAGCGAGTAAAGCGTTGATCAGGAGACATAGAGACTTCTCATTGACGAGCACCGAAGCGGCTATGTCGCCGCTTGGAGATATTGTTAGATGGAATACTTTAGTCTAACAAAAACATTAGCACGCTAACAATATTTTCACTGCGATCAATCACTCGATGGGGTCGTCTCAGTAATTAGCCCTCGATACTTCATCTTTTATGCTAAAGAGACACCCTTAACGGCAGCGAGGAGTCGCCCCTTTGCTCAGCACAATAAAAAAGCCCTATCGCCACGGTTAGCGATAGGGCTGTATTTCTGTTGGTAGATTAAGTGAGCACTAGGCTACTGACTTAAAAACGGTACTTTAGGCCTACACTGGCAGCATCAAAATCATAGGCAGATTTATCCAGGTAACGCATATAGTCAGCGCCTACCGATACATTAGAACTGATATCCATCTCCGCACCGGCACCATAGGAGAAACCGCTTTCACGGTCGTTGTTAATATCAACCTCAGTGAAGCCCGCTAAGCCATACAAACGCACTTCAGGTGCAATGGGTATGATACCTTTCGCATAGGCACCAGCGACGTGATCTAGCTCGGCACCACCATCTGAACCACCCGTTCCCAAATGACCTTCTAAGGCGAAATAGTCATTGAACTGTGCCCCACCACGGAGACGCAAGCCAACATCATCGCGGGATGAACCCCGATCCGGGTTCAAGCTCCAAAACATGGCATCACCGCCCACATATCCTTGTGGGTACTGGAAGGGTTGTTGCGCCTGAGCCGATGCCGCGAAAGTACCTGCACCAACTAAAAGGGCAGCGGAGGTGAGTGATAATACGGTCATCTTCATAAGTTAAACCTCAGTTAAAAAACAGTGTTTCCTTACACTTTTTAATTGTGGCTCATACTTAAGGAGAACGCAATTTGCTGGCCCAGCTTGCATATAATTTCCTTTTTCCTCTCCTGTTTACCGACCTTTAGAAAGGCTGAGCACGACAATGCCGCAAACGACCACTGCCCCGCCAACTAATTGGCTAGGGCTAAGCATCTGACCTAAAACGATATAACCGAGTAGCAAAGACGCTACTGGCTCAAAGTTCATAACCGGTGCATTACGCGCCATGTCTAGACGTGGCACAAAAATAAACAGCAGGGAAAAGGCACTGCCGTATAGCAAGGCTAATAACGCTAGCCCTGTCCAGCCTGCGCTGTTATCGGGCAAGCTCATTCCCCCGGGAACCGCCCCTAGCAACCCGCCAACGATCATGACAATAAATACCGTTTGCATGGTCAGCAGGCTACGTAACGTGCTGCCAACCCTCGCCAAGCGATGCTCAGTAACCCAAAGCGCACAGGCAAACGCAAAGGCAGCACTTAACCCAACCCCGATGCCGACTAACCACTCCGGCCCCATGGCATCGGCATCTGCGATCCAGCTCGGTATATCAAGCACTACTAACAGCCCGATTAAAATAGTGCCCATAATCAGGCAGCTACGCAGCGAAGGCCGAGGGCCGCCCAGCGCCCAACTTAATAGCGCTAATTGAATAGGAAAGGTGTTAACCAGTAGCAGCGCAATGACCACCGGCAAACGTGCTACCGCTGAATAAAGACTGACACTTTGGATGGCAATCAGAAGACCCACTGCCAACTGCCATGGCCAGGTGCCGGGCGGAAGCCAAAGCCGCTTTTTCTGAACCACGACCAGCGTCAGCAAAATCAGACACGCCACACCTGAACGCATCAGTACCGCAAGCAGCAAGCCAGTGCCGTTATCAAACGCTAGCCGCGCAGAAACGTGGTTGGCTGCGAACATGGTAGCCACCGACATCATCAGCAAAATGGCTAGGTGGCGAGGCAGTAACGTTGGTAACGACGTAGAAGGCATAGGAACAAAACGGCTCACGATCAGTAGATTAACAAGCAGGATGACGACATTTTATGATGAAGGCTAACGAAATAGCGCGCTAATATCCTGCAGCGCAGCATGTTATACTAAGGTCTACCCCTCTTTTACGCTAACTACTTTACAAAGGTTGTTATGAACACACCGGTGCTGGTCATTAATTGCGGCTCTTCGTCTATTAAATATGCGTTGATTGATTCAGACCCTCAGGCACCGCGCTTAGCTGGTCTAGCAGAACGTCTAGGCAGTAGCGAAGCTCGTTTAAAAGGTAAGAACAGCGTGGGTGAAAGCTTTACCCAAGCGCTGCCCAATGCTGATCACGCTGAAGCGCTAAGCGCTATCCTAAAGCGCCTGGAAGGTCGAGTACCTGGCGCAGTTGGGCACCGCATTGTTCACGGCGGCGGACACTTCACCCAGGCAGCTATGATTGACGATAGCGTTATAGCCGCGATAGAAACGACAGCAGCACTCGCACCACTGCACAACCCGGCTAACTTGGCTGGTATTGCCGCCACCCGACACGTCTTTCCAGACTTACCTCAGGTAGCCGTGTTTGATACGGCCTTTCACCAGACACTGCCGCCTCGTGCCTACCGCTACGCCCTACCGGAAGCTCTGTACACCGAGCACGGCATCCGTCGCTATGGTTTTCATGGCACTAGTCATGCGTATGTCAGTCAGCGTGCTGCCAAATTAAGTAGCCGCGGTGCAGGTGGTTGGTTAACCGCCCATTTGGGAAACGGCTGCTCTACTAGTGCCATATGGAACAATCAAAGCCTGGATACCAGCATGGGGCTTACGCCGTTAGAAGGCTTAGTGATGGGAACCCGCAGCGGCGATGTTGACCCTGGCTTGCACGCTCACCTCCACCGCCAGCTTGGTTGGTCACTGGATGAGATCGATAATGTACTCAACAAGCAGAGCGGTTTACTGGGCCTTTCCGGCCTGACCAATGATATGCGTGAAGTAGAAGACCAAGCCCTGGCCGGCCACAAAGGTGCCAAACTCGCGCTAGAGGTATTCTGCTACCGAATTGCTAAATCGCTGGCCGCCCTTTCCTGTGCCCTTCCTCAACTCGATGGCGTTATTTTTACCGGTGGCATTGGCGAAAACTCACCAATCGTTCGCCGTGACGTACTGGCACTATTGTCCCACTTCCGTTTCAGTTTAGATGACGTGGCTAACGAAGCCACTATTCGCGGCAAAGAAGGCAAGTTGGACAACGCTGGCCACAATGGCCCCGAAGTGTGGGTAATTCCAACTGATGAAGAGGGGCGTATTGCCATGGAAACCCGCCACTGTGTGGAGACGACTAAATGAACAACTCCGCCGAGCAACCCCAAGCCATATTACTGGTGCCAACCAGCATGGGGGCCGGGCTAACCTCCGCTTGCCTGGGGTTAATTCAAGCACTGGATACCATCGGCCTGAAAGCCGGTTTTTTAAAGCCATTTATGCAAAATGAGCTGAACGGCCCAGGGCTAGATCGTTCAACGGCTCTGGTATCGCGCACGCTAAACCAACGCCCGCCGTCACCTATTTCCCAGGCAAGGCTAGAACGTTTACTGCGCGATGATCAAACCGATGAGCTGATGGAAAACGTCGTTGAGCTCTTTGAGCAGGTCCCCCAGCAAGCCTATCGGGACGGCAGTACTCTAGACTTGGTGGTAGTAGAAGGTGTTGTTCCTACCCAACATACCACCTACGCCACCCAAACCAATGCCCAGTTGGCAGATGCGCTTAATGCGCGAATCATTTTGGTCGGCACTGGCGATTTAAACGAGCCGCAGCGACTTGCCGAAGAGCTGGACATGCATGCTAGAAGCTTTGGTGGCGTTAGCTCCAGCCGCACGCTTGGCGGCATTTTAATGCGCATGAAAAACCTGCCTTATGGTCAGGAGGACGACCTTTCTGCAGCACCCGGCACGATTAAGCCCCATCTTGAAGAGCCGATACTCAATGAACTACGTCGCTATTCGCCAGCGCTAGCAACAGACAGCTTTCACCTGATTGGCGTAGTGCCTTACAGCAATACGTTAAGCGCACCGCGCACCTTAGATGTCGCGCGAGCGCTGAATGCCAAGATGCTCAATGAAGGGGAAGCCGCCAGTCGTCGCGTGCTTTCTACTAGCCTGTGCGCACGAAGTGCTGCCAATGCGCTGCATATTTTCAAACCGGGCAGTTTAGTTGTCGCCTCTGGTGACCGTGACGACGTGATGCTGGCATCAGCCTTAGCAACCATGAACGGCACTCAGCTAGCGGGCGTGCTGCTCACGAATGGTTTCATGCCTAACGACAATATGATTGAAATGTGTCGCCCGGCACTAAAAACCGGCCTACCTGTACTGGCAGTGGAAACCGACAGCTTGACCACGGCGCAAAACCTGAGCCAGTTGAGCAGCGAAATTCCCATGGACGATTTCGAACGAGCTGAGCAGGTAGCACGTTATGTCGCAGCTCACATGGATTTAGAGTGGCTTAAAGCCAAGCTCAGCCGTGGCTACATCCACCGTCTATCCCCATCAGCGTTTCGCCATCAGCTCGTCAAACTTGCCCAGCAAGCCAAGAAGCGCATTGTATTGCCTGAAGGCGACGAGCCGCGCACCATTGAAGCCGCGATTGTGTGTCAGCGGCGTGGCATTGCCGACTGCGTATTGCTCGGTAAGCGTGAAGATATCGAAAGCGTTGCCCGTCATCGCGGCCTGACGCTGCCGGATTCGCTCACGATTATTGATCCTGAGAGCACCCGGGCCAGCTATATCAGCCCGATGGTAGAGCGTCGCCGCGGCAAACTGAACGAGCTAACCGCCGAGGCCCAACTCCAGGACAATGTAGTGCTGGGCACTATGATGCTGCAATTAGACGAAGTCGACGGTCTCGTATCAGGTGCCGTGCACACCACCGCCAACACGGTGCGCCCAGCGTTTCAGTTGATCAAAACGGCACCGGAATATAATCAGGTATCATCAATCTTCTTTATGCTGCTGCCTGAGCAGGTGGTGGTGTATGGCGATTGTGCGGTGAATCCTGACCCCGACGCCGAAACCCTAGCGGAAATCGCCTTACAAAGCGCCCGCTCCGCTGAAGCGTTTGGCATTGAACCGCGAGTCGCCATGATCAGCTACTCCACTGGCGACTCTGGCACCGGCGCGGATGTAGATAAAGTGCGCGAAGCCACCCGCATCGCCAAAGAGCGCGCCCCGCACCTCGCGATCGATGGTCCACTACAGTACGACGCGGCCGCCATTGAAAGCGTTGGTAAGCAGAAAGCACCCGACTCCCCTGTCGCGGGCAAGGCGACGGTGTTTGTTTTCCCCGATCTGAACACCGGCAACACGACGTACAAAGCCGTACAGCGTAGTGCCCGTGTGGTCAGCGTTGGCCCAATGCTGCAGGGTTTGAACAAACCAGTGAACGATCTTTCCCGTGGCGCACTGGTCGACGATATCGTTTACACCATTGCACTCACCGCGATTCAAGCCAGCCAACGGGAAAGCTAGGCCACTAGCTACTCTTTATACGCACTAATAAAAACGCCCCGAACAGTAAATGAACTGCTCGGGGCGTTTTGTTATTTAAATCCAGCATCGTAAATAATTAAGATATGTTAATTAGCAGGCTCGACCATTTACCTTGCAATTTATTTAAAATTAAATGTAATGAGAAAGCTGAGAACAACACCATTCTTTTGTTAATTTTTAACATATTGAAGGGTGCTATATATCGTTATGGACGGAGTAATGCAGAAGGAGATGGTTTGTGGAACAAGCAAAAGTGGGCGACCTCTTAGCATGTAACTGCAAAGGAGGCCCCCACAAAATAGTAATGGGATCCCCCTCAAGCATCCTGGATGGTATGCCGGTAGCTAGAGTGGGAGATAAATGTTCGTGTGGTGCTACTATCACATCAGGTCTAAATTGGTTTCTTGTTGACGGTCAGCCTGTGGCTATAGATGGCAGCACCACATCGTGCGGGGGAAAGGTTATTGCTAACTCTAGTAGCAAGACTGGCATACCTGGCAACAGCATAAGAAGCTCATTTTCAAATTCAAATAGCATTATAAAAAATAAATATAATGAAAAAATTAGGATCCTCGATCCTCGAGGCATTCCTTTTTCATATCAAAATTATGCCATAGTGCGTCACAATGGAATAAAAGAGCATGGCCAAACTGACAAAGACGGTTTAACACACTTAGTCCAAGACCATGAATCTCCTGAAAGAATAAAAATAATATTAATAGTAGAGGATAAAACATTATGAGCGATACAGAACTTCAACTAACTGATGAAGGTATTTCAACAGAAATAGGAGAACTAGTCACAACAAGCAATGAAAAAACTACTCCGGTTGAAGTTGTCGCGCAGCAGGTTGTCAGGCTAGAATCCCACATTTCATTAGGCAAATTATTTATTGTCACGCCCAGCTTTTCTATGACGATGGATGCCACAACGGGTAACGGCAGGTGTTTGAATAACAGTTCTATTGAATGTCAAAGAGCTTCATGGGAAGGCCCTTTACCAGTGGGAAGCTACGTAATAAAAAAAGAGGACTTAAGCGACCCAGGACTACTAAGAGGAACTTACCGAAATCTAAGGCACGGAGACTGGGGGGACTGGAGAATTAGACTTTACCCAAAACAAGGATCTGAATTTGATCTATACGGTAGGGATAATTTTTTCCTTCATGGTGGCTCCATTCAAGGCTCTGCGGGCTGCATTGATATAGGCGGAGGGGTGCTAGGCGATAAGAATACTGACACCTTAAAAAAAATTATCAGAATGTCAATCACATCCATTCCTGTAGAGGTGCTACCATGAAATTATTGGTTGTTTTTATAAGCACTATCCACTCATCATTAGCACATGCTGAAGTTCTAGACAAAGTAAGAACACCTCAAGATATTTTATTAACTTCGATTATCTTAATTATTGCTTTTTTAATTGTATCTAAAATAAGGAAACCTTGGGCATTTTGGCCATATGTAGTAATAATTTTTATTTTAATATTACTTGAAGTAGACTTTATAATCAATGACGAGATATTCCATATAGCTCACCTAGAGTATTATGAACGGCACAACAGCCAGTGGTATGCAGCATACTTTTACCTTGAACTATTTATCAATATTTTTATTTTTATTTTTTCTTTTATCTCATATTTCAAGAAAAACAAGATAACGATTAATGGCATTCGATAGCTAGCAAAATTATTAGCAAAAATAGCGTGCCCTAAGTAAATAAAATACCCCGAGCAGATTGCTCGGGGTATTTAGGTTTAGCATCAGGCTTCATCGTTAAATGAGCGGCAAAGCATCACGCCCACATCGGCACCATGGCTTCTAGCACCATCACTAAGCTCATTGCAGTAATCGTCAGAATCGATACACCGAACACCTTTTTGGCCCAACGCACGTCATCACCCAGTCGAAAACCACACAGCGCTAAGTACAGCCAGTAACCGCCCATTGCTAATGCAACGCACAGATATCCTGTGCCCGCTTTGCTCGCCAGCACCAAGGCAAGTGATGCGGGAATAAACGCGACGATGTAGCCCAGAATGTGGTGTTTTGCCCGTTTGATACCATGCACCACCGGCAGCACCGGAATCGATGCCCGGCGATAATCCGCATAGCGAAAAATCGCAATGGCATACGAATGCGGCATCTGCCAAAGGCAGAATATAACCAGTAGCATGAAAGCACCGCTATCAAACTGCCCCGTCACCGCACAATAACCAACGACCGGCGGCATCGCCCCAGAAAGGCTGCCCACCAACGTGCCGTACTCAGAGTGCCGCTTCATATAAAGGCTGTACACCCCAACGTAAACCCCCCAGCCAATCACCGCTAATGCCACGGTTAAGCCGTTGGTGCCCAGCGCCAAACACACTACGCCCGCTACCCCAAGCAGCGCCGAAACGCCTAATGCTTGAGTAATAGAGATACGTCCTTTGGCCAAAGGGCGATGGCGCGTACGCGCCATCAAAGCATCAATATCACGGTCAATAACGTTGTTACAGGCACAACCAGACGCAATGACCAGTGCAATACCCAACATGACCGTACTAAACGTGACCCAATCAAAGGTACCGTGGGCGGCTAAAAAATAACCACCTAAGGTCGCAATGAGATTGCCGCCAATAATGCCTGGTTTTGTCAGCGCGAGCAGGTCACGCCAACGGCTAAGCACCACCGTTAGCCGATCATCATGTTGAGATGCAGATGCTGCATGATCCATAAAGAGCCCCCTACCACCAAGACAAGTATCGTCAGCGTGAAAACGAAAGACATCACGTTCCACCCTTCGTCGGCTTTGGTGTTCATATGCATAAACATGACCAGCTGAACCAAAATCTGCAGCACGGCTGTTACTGCGATAACGACCACCGTCGTGGCGATGCTTAGCGCACCGCTCATAACGACCGCGAATGGAATCACGGTTAGCACTAAAGATAGCAGAAGCCCAGTCACATACGATTTAACGCTGCCATGGGAAGAAGTTGAATTAGATGAAGAATGGCTCATCTCACAGCACTCCCATTAAATAAACGAACGAGAAAACACAGATCCAAACGATATCCAAAAAGTGCCAGAACAGGCTTAGGCACAGAATTCTGGGGCGAGTCATCGGTGTTAGCCCTTTGGTAGAAAGCTGCACCAACATGACGAGAATCCATACCAAACCAACGGTCACGTGTAGGCCGTGAGTACCCACCAGGGTGAAGAATGACGAGAGAAATGCACTCTGATCCGGCCCATACCCTTGATGAATCAAGTGCTGGAACTCATAGAGTTCCATGCCAACAAACGCCGCGCCCAGCAGGAAGGTTATTGCTAACCATGCCTTTACCTGGCCAACACGCTCAGCATTCATGGCCAACACGCCCATGCCGAAAGTAAAGCTACTAAATAGCAACAAGAAGGTTTCGACTAGCACGAAAGGCAGCTCGAAAATATCTGCCGCCGTCGGGCCGCCCGCCGTGCCCTTCATGAGCACGGCGTAGGTAGCAAACAGTGATCCGAAGATCACCAGATCGCTCATTAGGTAGACCCAAAAGCCGAATACTTTGGTGCCGCTAGCATCATGGTGCTCGTGGGGCTCAGACGTTGCGCCATGGTGTAAGGTATCGGTAGCCATTACGCTCGCGCCTCCGCATAGTTTGTTTGCTTACTATCAGTTGAGTCACTGGTGGGCGGCGTGGTTTTGCGCTGCTGGTGCTCACGCTCAATCCGAGCCACTTCTGCGGCGGGCACGTAGTAGTCGATGTCATCGTTGAAAACACGCGCTAAGAAGCTGATGGCTACGCCAAGCGCGCCGACGGCGGCTAACCACCAGATATGCCATACCAGTGCAAAACCAAGCACCAGGGCAAACAAGCTGATAACCGGCCCTGCCACGGTATTACGAGGCATGTGAATATCGGTATAAGGCGCTTCATCCAACTGCTCGTTGCTACGCTGTTTTTGCGACCAAAAACTGTCGATATCGCCAACTTCTGGCAAACGGGCAAAGTTGTAGAACGGTGCTGGTGAGGAAGTTGACCACTCCAATGTACGGCCATCCCATGGGTCGCCAGTCACATCGGCATTCAGCTTGCGATCACGAATGCTCACCCAGAACTGAATAATGGTGCAGGCAATGCCCATCATGATGATGACCGCCCCCACCCAGGCCAGAATCATCCACGACTGCCATTCCGGATTTGTGTAGGACTGCATGCGGCGCACCGCACCAAAGAAACTCAACACATAGAGCGGCATAAAGGCGACGTAGAAGCCAATAAACCAACACCAGAATGAACGCTTGCCCCACTTCTCGCTAAGCGTGAAACCGAATGCTTTAGGAAACCAGTACGTTAAGCCCGCCATCATGCCGAACACCACGCCACCAATAATCACGTTGTGGAAGTGGGCAATCACGAACAGGCTGTTATGCAGCACGAAGTTGGCCGCAGGTAGCGCCAGCATCACGCCGGTCATACCGCCTAAGGTAAAGGTAATAATGAAGCCTAAGGTCCATAGCACCGGCGAGGTCAGTTCCAGGCTGCCGCGGAAGATAGTGAACAGCCAGTTGAATACTTTCACCCCAGTAGGAATGGCAATAATCATCGTCATAATGCCGAAGAAGGCGTTGACGTTAGCCCCAGCCCCCATGGTGAAGAAGTGGTGCAACCAGACAATAAACGACAGCAGCGTGATCGCCACTGTGGCCCATACCATGGTGGTGTAACCAAACAAACGCTTACGCGCGAAGGTCGCGATCACTTCAGAGAAGACGCCAAAGGCTGGCAGGATCAGGATGTACACTTCCGGATGACCCCAGGCCCAGATGAGGTTGACGTACATCATCATGTTGCCGCCAAAATCATTGGTGAAGAAGTGCATGCCGAAGTAGCGGTCTAGGGTTAACAGCGCGATAGTCGCGGTAAGAATCGGGAAAGAGGCAATAATCAGGACGTTGGCACAAAGCGATGTCCAGGTAAAAATAGGCATGCGGAACATGGTCATGCCTTTGGTGCGCATTTTCAGGATCGTGACAAAGAAATTAATCCCGGTGAGCGTCGTACCTATGCCAGATATTTGTAACGCCCATATCCAATAATCGACCCCCACACCAGGGCTAAACTCTATCCCCGAAAGCGGCGCGTAAGCGAGCCAGCCAGTTTTGGCGAACTCCCCTACTACTAGGGAAATATTAACCAGAATCGCGGACACCGCGAACAGCCAAAAACTCAGGTTATTCAGGAAAGGAAAAGCAACGTCGCGTGCGCCAATCTGCAGCGGCACCACCAGATTCATCAAGCCGATGACCATCGGCATCGCGACAAAAAAGATCATGATCACGCCATGGGCGGTAAAGATCTGATCATAGTGTTCAGGAGGGAGGTAACCCGCGGCCCCACCAGCAGCCATAGCCAACTGGGTACGCATCATAATGGCATCGGCAAAGCCGCGAAGCAGCATCACCAAGGCAACCACAAAATACATAATACCGAGCTTTTTGTGGTCAACGGAGGTAAACCACTCGTTCCACAGCCAGCCCCATTTTCGGTAATAGGTTAATGCGCCGATAAGCGCAGCACCGCCAATCGCCATCATGGCGGCAACGATCATAATGATCGGTTCGTGATACGGAATCGACTCTAACGTCAGTTTTCCAAACATGCTTAACCCCCCGCTTCAACGCTTGTGGGATGGCCGCTCATCGCGTGATCCTCACTAGCATGCTGATTGGTAACGTGGCCAAACGCGGCCTGATGATGGGTAGCGCTCGCGCTTTCTAGCTCGCCAGACTCGCCGTGGCTATCGTGAGTATCACTGACGGTTTCAGCGTGGTGAGCGTGGTCGCCATGACCACCGTGCCCGCTACCACCGGTATGAAAGCTGGTTAGAATCGACGTATAGAGCGCCGGGGATACCTCAGAGAAGTACTCGACCGGGTGGTATTCACTCGGTTTGGCTAAGTCGCTATAGCGTTCGGGATAGGACAGGATTTCATTGGAAGCCCGCACGTTTTCAACCCACGTCTCAAAGTCTTCAGGGGTGGTAACGTGAGCATCGAAGGTCATTCCTGAGAAGCCAGCACCGCTGTAATTTGTGGAACGGCCTGGATAAACGCCGACGTCGTCCGCAATCAGGTGAACGTCGTTATCCATACCCGCCATGGCGTAGATTTGGCTGCCCAGGCGAGGAATAAAGAACGCGTTCATCACCGAGCCGGAGCTAACCCGAAAACGCACCGGCGTATCCACAGGAAAGGCCAGTTCGTTAACGCTGGCAATGCCTTGTTCGGGGTAGATAAACAGCCATTTCCAGTCCAGCGCTACCACTTGGATTTCCATCGCGGCGGTATCGCTTTCGATTGGCTTATGGGGATCTAAACTATGAGAGGTTTTCCAAGTAAGAAACGCTAATACAGCGATGATCAAGCAAGGCACTGTCCATACCGCGACTTCAATCGCATTAGAGTGCGCCCAATCAGGTAGGTATTTAGCAACGTTGCGGTTGCTGCGCCGATAACGCCAACCAAACAGCAGCGTCATCACTATCACCGGAATAACCACAATTAGCATCAGCCCAAAGGAGGTCAGTATTAGCGAGCGTTGCTCAACGCCAATCTGTCCCTTGGGATCCAACAATGCAGAACTGCAGCCCGTTAACAACAGGCACAATACGACGAGCACAAATGTGCCTCGCCTGCGCCAGAGGGTATGTCGTTGCATGGTGTGATCTCGTCAGAGAGTTGTCCAAAACAGCGCGCTACATGACCAGCTTAATAGCTAGCTAAATAGCGCGCTAACTAACACCCCATACTTTTCCCAGAACAGTGAGTTCGTATGCGTTGCTCCGGGAAAAATATGCGCTACCGAAGGGGGTTGGTAGCGAGCCATAGCCAGCACACGCCATGCGTGCATAAACTAAGACTAAAGTATTTTCTATTGATCTGGGTCAATCAGAAAGAGGCGCTTTGCCGCACCCTGAGGGCTCAAAAATATGTTAAGCGACTGTCACGCTAAGCGATGCCTGAGGAAGACAGTCTAGTAATTTAGGTGCGTGCTCATCGTCAGTCACGACAATATCGAAATCGGATAACGCGGCAAAATAGGCTGGGCGCACTAAGCCAAATTTACTGGCATCAACAATCAACAGGCGTTGCATGGCAGTCGCAATAGCGGCCTGCTTTGGAGCCACTTCGTGAAAATGGAAACAGCTAACGCCCCGTTCGCAGTCCACCCCCGCCGCCGAGATCAGTGCTTTATTAATGCCTAAACGCTCAATAGCAGCTCGCATACCATCACTGCCAAACGACTGTGATGAAGCGTAAAACAACCCACCTAGCAGCACTAACCGAACATTGGGCAGCGTGGCCACTGAGTTAGCCACGTTAAGGGCATACGTCACCACGGTGAGTTCGCGGAAATGGCTAAGCTGGCTAAGCAACGGAATCAGTGTTGAACCACAGTCAATAAACAGCGTGTCGCCCTCCTCAATCAAGCTGGCAACCCGCTGACAGAGACGGTGCTTAACCTGATAGTGACTCGCCTGCTGCTCGGTTAGGTCGTACACCGGCGTTACGCCAGGGTAGTTTGCCATGACCAGCCGACCGCCCAACAAGCTAATCGCCGAAGGCTGCGTAGTAACGTCCCGACGGATCGTCATTTCAGAAACGCCGCACAGCTCAGCAGCATCACGCAGATGCAATGTTCCCCCGCTGGCTAGCGCTTCTTGCAACATTGCCAAACGCTGAGCGCTTCGGTCGTTCATGGCAAATCTCTCCTTTAGTCCCAAGTTCAGACGTTATTTTTCTATCAGCGGTTAGCAAGTATTCGAAGCCTATGCTGAGCCAGCCCTTGCGTTATTTCCACTGTCAGACACCATCATTCGACTATTTGAGAGTCATATCACATCCAAAGGACGTTGATGTCGTAATACTTGCAAATCAACGTTAAAAAAATAACACTCAATGTTATAATTTTAACATTAACGCCAGCCCACACGACTCATAACAAACCTGTTGAGGCTTCCATGACTATTCAAACTCCTTCTCGTTTTTCTTTCGTCACGCTTGGCGCTGGCGTTTTACTGGCAAGTACTGCGCTGGTAACGCCAGCGTTAGCAAACGACACCCTCGCGTCACCGACGACTCCCCTTTGGTCATTTGCCAATGTGTCAGTGAACTACTTGGATTGGTCAAACGGCACTGAAGCACGTACCGCTAATAACGCAGCAAAAAGCGATTTCACGTTTGTAGAAATCGAAGGCGGCGTAGGTTACAGCTGGGGCGAATTCTACGGCTTTTTCGATTTCGAGAACCCGACGAACGACCAGTTTGACGAATCAAGCGGCGGTAAAGATAACTTCCGTACCGCGGGCAAAATTACCTCGCACATTTATTTAGGTGACAGCCCGCTATCGATCTACGCGCATCTGTACGACTTCCGCGATTATGGTTTCAACGCTCGCGAGCAGGATCAAATTCTCGGTCTTGGCTACCGCACGACCTTCGACAATGGCCTATGGTTCAAACCGTTTATTGGCGCAGCTCGCGTGCAGAGCGACGGCTATACTGGCATGAATGGCTTTATGGCAGGGTGGGTAGCAGGTTATGACTTCTCAGCGCTCAACCAGAACTTCAGTGTCACCAACTGGCATGAACAAACCTTTGGCCGTGATGACGAGTACCTGGAGCAGAACTACGTAGGCGATAAAGCGGGCAGTGTGGGCACCAACGGCGCGCTTAGCTTGTGGTGGCACCCTTCTGAGCTAATTACCACTGGCGTGCAGTATCGCTACTCAGAGAATAAGCTGGGTACCCCGGACGCTTACCAAAATGCGATGATTTACTCAGTAAAGCTAAACTTACTGTAATCGCCCCACTTCACTCGCTCGGAAGGTACCCACATGACCCTCATCATGAGCCTGGTAGGTATGGTTACGCTGGTAACCATCGCACTAATCTTCTCTTACGACCGTAAATCGATTCGGCTGCGTACTGTGCTCGGCGCGTTTGCCATTCAGGCAGGGATAGGTGCATTTGTTCTTTATGTGCCATTTGGCCAAGCGGTGCTACAAGCTATCTCGTCAGGCGTTAGCCAAGTATTAGTCTACGCCAATGACGGCATCGGCTTTCTGTTTGGCGGCTTAGCCGATGTCGACAACGTTGGCTTCGTTTTTGCCATAAAAGTACTGCCAGTGATTATCTTTTTCTCGTCACTCATCGCGGTACTTTATTACATCGGCATCATGCAGTGGGTCATTCGGATTTTAGGCGGCGCGCTGCAAAAAGCACTTGGCACCTCACGTACCGAATCGCTTTCAGCCACGGCAAACATCTTTGTTGGCCAAACCGAAGCGCCGCTGGTGGTTCGCCCGTTTATCGCCCGAATGACCCCTTCTCAGCTATTTGCAGTGATGTGCGGTGGCCTAGCATCAGTGGCTGGTTCAGTTCTGGCGGGCTACGCCGCGCTGGGGATTCCTATGGAGTACTTGGTCGCCGCTTCTTTTATGGCGGCACCGGGTGGCCTGCTGTTTGCCAAGCTGATCATGCCTGAAACCCAAGACGCAACCGATAGCGACAGCGTTTCTAAAGTAGAAGAAGAGCTTAAAGAGCAGGAAGACAAACCCGCCAACGTATTAGATGCAGCCGCAGCGGGCGCTACGTCAGGTATGAAGCTTGCCGCCAACGTCGGTGCCATGCTGCTGGCGTTTATTGCTCTTATCGCTCTTATTAACGGTATTTTGGGCGGCATCGGCGGCTGGTTTGGCTTTGAATCGCTCAGCCTTGAGCTTATCCTCGGCTGGCTGTTTGCACCGCTTGCCTTCTTACTTGGCGTTCCCTGGGAAGAAGCCACGCTGGCAGGGTCGTTTATTGGTCAAAAGCTGGTGGTGAATGAGTTTGTGGCCTTTATTAACCTGGCTCCCTACATTGATGGGGAACAGGTAGTGGCCGCCACGGGTCAGATGATGACACCACACACCATGGCAATTCTTTCCTTTGCGTTATGTGGCTTTGCCAATCTGTCATCCATTGCCATTTTGCTAGGCGGTTTAGGCAGTATTGCTCCTACTCGCCGCAAAGAGATTGCTCGTTTTGGCGTGAAGGCCGTATTGGCCGGTACACTCTCTAACCTAATGTCGGCCTCAATTGCTGGCTTCTTTATTGCGTTGAGTAGCGCCACGGCTTAACGCAGCGAGCACGATACTATGCAACGGGCGCTGCTGTTTTCACGCAGTGCCCGTTCTGTCTTTTATTAATTTGTGAGAACTCCATGACTGCGACTGCCCCTTCTCAGCACACTCAAGCCCATATCATCCAAGCCGCCCGCCAAGCACTCACCCTCATGGATCTGACGAGCCTGAACGACAGCGACACCGATAGCACCATTGAAGCGCTGTGCCAGCAGGTTAAAACGCCTTTTGGCAACCCGGCAGCGGTATGCGTTTACCCACAATTTGTGGTTACCGCGCAGCGTGCGCTAACCGCTCACAAGCTCAATGACCACGTTAAAATTGCCACGGTTACCAACTTTCCTGACGGCGGTGACGACATCATGGGCGCTGCCCGTGAAACCCGCGACGCCGTCGCTTCCGGTGCCGATGAAGTCGATGTAGTTTTCCCCTATCGCGCGTTGATGGCAGGCGATGAAGCAACCGGCCTTGAGCTGGTCGAAATGTGTAAAGCCGCCTGCGCCGGACAAGCACGCTTAAAAGTCATCATTGAATCAGGCGAACTCAAAGATCCCGCGCTTATCAAGCGTGCCAGTGAACTGGCCATTGAGGGCGGCGCTGACTTTATTAAAACATCGACGGGCAAGGTCGAAACGAACGCCACCTTGGAAGCCGCTGAGATTATGCTCAACGCGATTAAAGCCAGCGGTGAAGATGTCGGGTTTAAAGCCGCAGGTGGCGTTCGCACCGCCGAAGAAGCCGCCGACTATTTGGCACTTGCCACTAACATTATGGGCGCGCAGTGGGTAACGCCTGAGCACTTCCGGTTTGGCGCTTCCAGTCTGCTGGGTAATTTATTGAACACGCTAAGTGGCGCTTCACAGGCCGCTCCGCTCTCCACTACTAATGGAGGCTACTAAAATGTCGTCTACCGCTTCTCATCACGCTCTCCTGCCCCAGGAACTGATTCGCCTGAAGCGCGATAGCCAGCCGCTACCTGCGGAAGAGATCAAAGCCTTCGTGCAGGGCATTGCCGATGATCGCATCAGCGATGCCCAAATTGGCGCCTTCACCATGGCGGTGTTCTTAAACGGCATGAGCCGTGAAGAAGTGGTCGCACTGACCACGGCGACCCGCGACTCCGGCCATGTCATGCAGTGGGATTCCCTCAACCTGCCCGGCCCAATTGTCGATAAACACTCCACTGGCGGCGTTGGTGATCTAGTGTCGTTGGTACTCGGCCCCTGGGTCGCCGCCTGCGGCGCGTTTGTGCCGATGATTTCAGGTCGTGGACTTGGCCACACTGGCGGCACCCTGGACAAGCTGGAATCGATCCCCGGTTACGACCCCTACCCAGCGCCAGAACGGTTTAGCAACGTGGTGAAATCTACCGGCGTGGCGATTATCGGCCAAACCGGCAACCTGGCCCCCGCCGATAAACGCATTTACGGCGTGCGTGATGTGACCGCCACCGTGGAATCCATTCCGCTGATTACCGCCTCTATTCTGGGTAAAAAGCTGGCCTCCGGTTTAGACGCCTTAGTGATGGACGTTAAGGTTGGTAGCGGCGCCTTTATGCCTACGCCGGAAAAATCCCGCGAGCTTGCCAAGAGCATCGCCAACGTGGCGACCCAGGCCGGCACGCCGACCACGGCTCTGCTCACCGACATGAGCCAGCCGCTGGCCCCCTGCGCCGGCAACGCGGTCGAAATCGTCGAGACCCTGGCCCTGTTGCGCGGCGAACGTGCTAACAGCCGCATCATGCAGGTCACCCGTGAGCTCGCGGTAGAAATGCTGATGGCTGGCAAACTGGCAAGCTCTCGTGAAGAAGCCCTGACCAAGCTGGAAAAAGCGCTCACATCAGGTGCAGCAGCCGAGGTCTTCGCCCGGATGGTGCGCGAGTTGGGCGGCCCCGCCGACTTTATGGAACGCTCGGATAGCTACTTAGCCACCGCACCGGTCATTCAGCCGGTGTACCCCGAGCAGAGTGGCATCGTACAGCGCATCGACACCCGTGCCGTCGGTATGAGCGTGGTCGAGCTGGGTGGTGGCCGCCTGCGCAACGACGCTAGCGTCGATCACAGCGTCGGCTTTAGCGATATTGTCGAAATTGGTGACCGCGTCGATAGTCAGCGCCCGCTAGCTATCGTTCACGCCCGCAGTGAAGACGCGGCCAACCGTGCCGCTGCCCAATTGCGTGCTGCCATGACCCTTAGCGAAGAGGCTGCCGCTGCGGACACACTGCTTCAAGAAACCTTCCGAGGAGAAGCCTAATGCGCCGTGCGATTGTATTAGTACTTGATTCTTTCGGGATTGGTAGCGCCCCGGATGCTGACAAATTCGGCGATCAGGGGGCTGACACCCTGGGCCACATCGCAGCCGCCTGCGCCCGCGGTGACGCCGATACTGCTGAGCGCTCAGGCCCCTTGAAACTGCCCAACATGGCGGCGCTAGGTCTGTTCCACGCCCACCGCGATGCGACGGGAAACGTTGCCGAAGGTGTTAGCCTGCCAACTCAATTGAAAGGCGCGTATGCCCACGCCAAAGAGATTTCCAGCGGCAAGGACACCCCTTCCGGCCATTGGGAAATTGCTGGTGTGCCGGTGCGCTTTGACTGGGGCTATTTTCTTGATAAAACCGACAGTTTTCCCACCGAGCTGTTAGAAAAAATCGTTCAACAAGCCAGCCTGCCCGGCGTAATCGGTAACTGCCACGCATCCGGCACCGAGATCATCGCCCGCCTGGGCGAAGAGCACGTCCAAAGCGGTAAGCCGATTGTTTATACCTCGGCAGATTCCGTGTTTCAGATTGCCGCCCACGAGGAGCACTTTGGCCTAGAGCGCCTCTACACGCTTTGCGAAACCGTGCGCGAGCTTCTCGAGCCTTACAACATTGGCCGCGTGATTGCCCGCCCGTTTAACGGCGATGACAGCGCAAGCTTTGCCCGCACCGGCAACCGCCGCGACTACAGCGTTGAGCCACCCAGCCCCACCGTGCTGCAGAAACTGGCAGATGCGGGCGGCGAAGTGGTCTCGATTGGCAAGATCGCGGATATTTACGCGCATTGCGGCATTACTCATAAGGTCAAAGCCAGCGGTCACGACGCCCTGATGGAAGCCACGCTCGCCGAAGTGGCACGCACCGCTAAAGAGTCCAGTGACCGAACCACCATGATCATGACCAACTTTGTTGATTTTGACTCGGTTTACGGCCACCGCCGCGACGTGCCGGGCTACGCTGCCGCGCTTGAGCATTTCGATGCCCGCCTGCCGGAACTGCTTGCCGCACTGAACGATGATGACCTGTTGCTGCTCACCGCCGACCACGGTTGCGACCCCAGCTGGGAAGGCACCGAACACACCCGCGAATACGTGCCGGTAATGGTGCATGGCGCAGGGTTTGCCCCCGGCCCGCTAGGCGAGCGCGACACCTTTGCCGATATCGGCCAGACATTAGCCGCCTTCTTCGCCGTTGAAGCGATGGAAGACGGCAAGAGTTTTTTACCTAAAGCGGCTTAAAGGCCGATGACAAATCATTAGCACACTATTGTGCAAGGCCAGTATCAACCCGTAGCGGGGGTCTTTCGCCAAGGATGGCGAAAGTAGCGCCCAGGGAAGGGTTTACAGCGCCCCCGCCTAGGGTTGTTCGGGCCAATCATTTTTTAGATAGGAGCGTTTTATGGCAACACCACATATCAATGCTGAAATGGGCGATTTCGCGGATACCGTTTTGATGCCCGGCGACCCGCTGCGCGCCAAGTACATCGCCGATACCTACCTGGAAAATGTTCGTCAGGTGAACGATGTACGCAGCATGTTCGGCTACACCGGCACTTACAAGGGCCGCGAAATTTCGGTCATGGGCCACGGCATGGGAATTCCGTCGGTGTCAATTTATGCCAAAGAGCTGATTACCGACTACGGCGTTAAGTCGATTATTCGTGTAGGTTCCTGCGGCGCAGTGCGCGACGACGTTAACGTACGTGACGTAGTCATCGGCATGGGAGCCTGCACGGATTCCAAAGTGAACCGCATGCGCTTTAATGACCATGACTTCTCGGCCATCGCTGACTTTGAGCTAACAAGCCACGCGGTAGCAGCTGCCAAGGCACAGAATGTGCCGGTAAAAGTCGGCAATATCTTCTCAGCGGATCTGTTCTATAACCCGCAGACCGACATGGCCGAACTGCTCAAGCGCTACGGCATCGTGGGTGTGGAAATGGAAGCGGCAGGCCTTTACGGCGTTGCAGCAGAGTTTGGTGCTCGCGCGCTAACCATCTGCACGGTGTCCGACCATATTCTGAAAGGCGACTCGCTCTCCAGCGCCGACCGTCAGACCACCTTCAACGACATGATGACGATTGCGTTGGATACAGTACTGCGCGACGACGCCGCTAAGGCCTAATAGCCATTATGAGGATAACGCCATGAGCCAAGCTGATAAGGCACTGGTTGACACGCTGCTGACCACCTTGGGCAACGCTTATGCGCCCTACTCCAATCATCCGGTAGCAGCGGTGATGGAGTGCCCAGATGGCCAGCAATTTGCTGGTTGTAACGTGGAAGTGGCGCATTATAAAGGGCTGTGTGCGGAAGCCTCGGCGATTTCCGCCATGATCACCGCTGGCCAGCGCGAGCTGGCCAAGGTGTACGTGATGGGCCCAGGCGAGCACCTGTGCACACCCTGTGGCGACTGCCGTCAGCGCATTCGTGAATTCGCCACCCCAGAAACGCAAATTATGGTGCTTTCCCACCAGGGCGACGTGCTGAAAACCTACACTATGGAAACACTACTGCCCGATGCCTTCGGCCCCGAGCAACTGCCGTCGCATCAATCTTAATTTTACTATAAAACATAAAAAAACCGAGCAAATAATTGCTCGGTTTTTTTATGCTTTTGAAACTTAAATAGTATTTATCTTGGTAGTAAAATCATCTTTTAAAAGTATTAATATTACACAATTTTAAGTATTTACTCCCCCAATACGAGCCTGATATGTTAGCCAGCTTAAATCACTCAAACCATTTAAAAACCTCAGACGAGCAGCCACTTAAGCACGCTTTAGTGGCTTTCAGGAAGGTAATACTGCTATGGAACAAGCGAAGCTCGGCGACCAAGTTGCCTGCCCCTGTAAGGGAGGCCCTCACCGCATTGTCAGTGCGGCCTCGACCACCTTTATTGACGGTGTTCCCGCCGCCCGCGTTGGCGACCGCAGTTCCTGCGGCGACAGTATCGTCACCGGCCTGGATTGGTACACCATTGAAGGTGCCGCGCCTGCCATTCATGGCAGCCAAACTTCATGTGGCGGAACGGTAATCGCAGCCTCCAGTGCTGTCACTGGCCAACCTTCAGGCGGGGCAAACACTTCATCTCTGTCTAGCATTCAGCCGCCTAACGACATCAATAATGAATACGGTTCCCCTCGGGCCAATAACCTAGGTGAAAAATCAGCTCAAGGTGGCGCTAGCGAGCAAGTTTTGAGAGATGAACAGGAGCCACCCATCGTTAATATGGCAGAAGATAGATGGGAGAGCATTGTCAACGACACACCAGCAATATTTGAGATCGAGGACAATCCGAACACGTCTGGAAAAGAACCATGGTATGCGCTCAATGCGTTCGAGGAAGTTAATGAAAACAAGCAAGCATTCGAAGAAGTTGGCAGAGAGGTAGGCGTAGACACAAAACTGTTGAGGGCCATCGCGTACATTGAAACAACCCATGGTTATTACGACAGGATTCACCCACGGAATACATCATTCCGGCCCATGAATATAAACTACGAATATTGGAAGCCCATCGCAGATGAGGCGGGCTTCACACGGTATGAGGTTGTCAATTATCCATACCCTAACATCTATGTTTCTGCAGTCCTGCTGAAAAGGATTCAAGCTAGAGTTGTACCTTCCAGCATCGAAAAGGTCGCTAGTATCTACAATGCTCTTGGTGCAGAACATGTAAATGATTACGGTGCCCGAGTGAAGTTCATCTACGATCAAGAGCTATGGGAAAGCAGAAGTGAATAAACAGCGCATCAAAGTGATATGCCTACTTATTTCGATTACTCTTGCCTTGATTATTGCGACCCTGATGGTCTATGTGGCACTCGATCATAATCCCCAAGGGGAGTTTTGCGCGTACACAACCGATATGTCTTCCTGTGAGTACCAGTACGGGGCCATCACTTCCGTATTTTTTGGATGGCTGTTTGCGTCCCTATTTATCTTCGGGATTCTTGCGGTGTTGCTCTGTCTTATCGGTCGATGCATTGTTTTTTTCAGCCAATTAATTCAGCGATAGTCTTATCCTAATTGAACGAAGTTATATTAACGGTGAGAGTTACTCCAATACCACCTAGTACCAGCAAGACGACTTCTATCCAAGTAGTAGAGAAATGACATGATTAAGACATTACTCCTTATTCTGCCAATTTCCGTTTTAATTTCAGCTTGCCAAGAAAGCACAGACCACAAACTTAATGTCGAGTCTATCGATCTTCAAAGACAAGCCAACGAAGAAGTGGCCTTCGGAATAGCAGAAGAAAATAGCGCAAGACTGGATAGAGCCAAGAAACTGATCGAACAATCGCTGGAAGTAGATCCCAACAACCATGAAGCTCTGCTCAATAGAGCTCAGGTTGCCGTCTACCGACAAAACTACGATATCGCACTACGTGATGTGGAAAGCGCTTTTGACATTGCGCCAAGAAATGACTCACTACTCCTTTTTCGCTGCATTCTGATAGAAGAAGTCGAGGGTAATGACAGTGGAAAGGAGTGCTACTCAACTGTCGAGAAGCATTACGCCGAGCGACATAGTACTGATAACAAAATCCCCGCCAACTGGGTGGGCGCGGCCATCCTGGCTGACACCCACATTGCGTCAGAACTGGTCGAGGCATATCTTGAGCAGGAAAGGGTGAAATGGAAACTGAAATGGCCAAAATGACAGTCGAAAGCCTCCAGGATGGAAGCTATGTGAATAAAGTGTTGATGCGGAAGAAATAAATACTTGGCCTTCATTCTTGAAAACGTTACCTGGCTTGCCGCTTTCAAAGCAGTCTCAGTAGCCCATATGAAAATTCAACCTGTTTCCCGCAGTACCAGCGTCACCGGCAGCGATACATGCCGGGGCGCTTTGTTTGCTAGCGCTTCGCCCAACAGCTCCACACTCATTGCCGCAATCGCTGCAATATCTTGGCGAATGGTGGTTAACCCAGTGGCAAGGGTTGGCAGGTCATCAAAGCCGGTCACTGCGACTTGGTGAGGCACGTCGATTCCCCTGTCTTCTAGCGCAGCGACGCAGCCCAGCGCCAGCTCGTCGGTGGCGCATACTAGCGCATCAAATGGCAGCGTTTGGCCGTTTGATGTATCCGCCAACAAACGATTTAAATAGCGATAGCTGGTTAGTGAATCTGAGCTAAAGCGGTGCGGCAGGCTAATCAACTGCTCAGAAAGCCCTGCTTCATCAAGCGCCCGTCGGTACCCCTCTAAACGGCTGTGAGGACGCGGTATTTCCAACTCACCGCCAACAAAGGCGAGCTGTCGACGCCCTTGCGCGATGAGGTGGTGCGTCATTTCATAAAACCCTTGAGCATCATCCGGTGCGACCGAAAATCCTTGCCCTGGGTTGCCAATACGTACAAAAGGCACGCTGGCATTTTCTAGCAAGCTGGGGCGCTCATCCTCGGCGGTTTCACCCAGTAGAATAGCCGCGCCCGCCCGTTCGGGAAGCTCGGCAGTTTGATCGTGGTGGAAAAAGATCGGCACCATGCCCTGCTGGTGCAGTGCCACGGTTAAGTGCTGATACAGCAAAATATAGTAGGGGCGAAGCTCGATATCCTGACGCCCCAAGGAAATACCGACTACAGCAGCTTTACCACTAATCAGTTGCCTGGCTGCTGCGCTAGGTTGATACGCCACTTCACGGCTGATGGTGAGAATTTTTTCCCGCAACGCATCGCTTAGCCCAGGCTTACCATTTAGCGCCCGACTAACCGAGGCAATGGATACATCGGCCCGCCGGGCTATTTCACGTATGGTCGCCGTTTGGGCGCTCTGTTTGGTCTGTTTCATGCCATGCCTCAGCGACTCGGCTTATGATTGTGCCAAAAATTGTGCCGAAAATCGCTAAGCATTGCGGCAAATCCAGCTACCAACCACGCCTCCCTATACGGGCAAGCTCGCTATCGAGCTGCTGAATTGCTTGTTCGGGGGAAGTATCCCCGGATAGGGCATCATGCACGCGGTTAAACACTGCGTTAGACACCCGTGGATACGCTTCTCCAGTAACGCTCGCAGGACGTGGTACGCCGTTCATAACGGTTTCATAAAGTTCGCCAATAAACGGATGGGCTTCCAGCACCTCGGCATTTTCATAGAGCACAGGCCGCGTCGGGTTTCGACCAAACTCAACGGCGTGAGCTTTCTGCTGCTCCTCAGCCGTGAGATAAGCCACTAGGTCAGCGGCGATGTCAGGGTGCTCTGAATAGCGCGAAACCGCCCAGTTCCAGCCGCCAAGCGTCGCGACAGACTGCCCTTCGGGCCCGCGGGGTAACGGCGCGACGCCAAACTTGCCTTGAATGGGCGTGCCATCTGCCTGCCCCAACGACCAGACATAAGGCCAGTTGCGCATAAACACAGCATTACCCGCCTGGAACACCCCGCGTGCTTCTTCTTCCATGTAATTGCGCACACCCTCAGGGCTAATATCACCCACCCAAGAGGCTGCTAGCGTGATGGCCTCTACGGCTTGGGGATTATCGATGGTGACTTGCCCATCAGCATTCACAAAGGTGCCGCCACCGTAGCTAGCTATCCACTCCAACGCATTCGTGGTCAGCCCCTCATAAGCTCGCCCCTGAAACACAAACCCATGCATGCGCGCATTACCTGCGTCGCGCTCAGCCTGCTGGATACGCCGCGCGGTGTCAGTCAAGGCCTGCCAAGTTTCTGGCACTTCGGCGTCGTATCTGTCTAGCAAGTCGTGGCGGTAATAGAGCAGCCCTGCATCCGTAAACCACGGCAATGCCACCAGCTTGCCCTGCACGGTATTGTTATCCATCAGTGAGGGAATAAAGCCGTCAGTCGCGCCCTCCGGCAAGTAGTCATTTAGGTCAACCAAGTGGTCGGCCAGTAGCCCTGGCCACACAATATCCACCATCAGCACATCCACATCTTGCGATTGGCTGCCTAATAGTTGCTGATAGAGCGACAACTTCTCAGTCGCCGATGCTGGCGTGGTGACAATATTCACTTGGTGGCCGTTAGCGTTGGCCCACTGTTCTGCCAGCGTTGGGCAGAAATCTGCTGCCCCACCATCGCCGCAGGCAATGGTAATTTCAGCCGCCATGGCAGGCAGCGTTGTGGGCAGCAGGGCAAGCAGTACAGCTGATGAGCGCAGGTAATAACGCATAGCATTCACCTCTATTGTTATTGGTAGTTAGGATTGTTATTAGTAGATAGGGTGCTCGTTAACTTAATCGGATTAGTATTTTGTTATTTGAAGAGCCACCCACCTAGCTGGCAATCGCTAGGCTGCGGTCTTCCTGGCTTGATACGAAACAGGCATCGAGCACGGTTTGAATCGCAGCGCCGCGTGCAAAATCAGGTTGATCGTTATTCCCACTGCGAATGCTCTCGACGAAGCGCTGGTAAATACTCGGCGTGGACGGTGCTTTCACTGTGCTCCAGCGAGCGGGATGTACGTCATCATCGAGACATACCTGCACATCCTCTTTTGAGGCGTCCAGGTCAATACGAATTGCTCCTTTATCGCCGTGTACACTCAGCGCCAGCGAGTTGTGATGCCCTGTTGCCCAACGTGTAGCCTGAATAGTGCCCTTTGCGCCATTGGCAAATGACACTCTCATCAGCGCCGTATCATTGGCATCCAGCACATACTCACCAATGCGATTGTCTGGCGCTTTTTCAAAGCAGGTTAGCTCACAGTTAACGCGGGTAATGTCGCCAACAGGGAAGCTGGCAAAGTCGACAATGTGCACGCCGACATCGCCTAATACGCCTTTGCTGCCGTGGGACTCGGAAAGCCGCCACAACCACTGGCTATCTTCATTCCAGCGTCCCCAGGCGTTACTCACTAGCCAGCTTTGCCGGTAACTAGCATCTACATGACGAACTTGACCAATCGCCCCTCCCGCAATCAGCGCACGTGCGTGCTGAATAGCTGGGGCATCGCGGTAGCTTAAGTTGACCATGTTGATCACGTTAGCGGCCTGAGCAGCCGCCGCCATTTCATGGGCATCTTGTGCATTTGTCGCCAGCGGCTTTTCACACAGAATATGCTTTCCGGCGGCAATGGCGGCCAACGATGTAGCTTTGTGAACACCATCAGGAGTTACATTGCTTACCGCGTGAATATCATCCCGAGCCAGCATGGCTTCCAGGTCTTGATAAACGTCAGCAATGCCATGATGCTCTGCAAACGCCTGGGCTTTGGCAAGGTCTCGGTCGCACACGGCAACCACTTCGATTCCTTCAAGACGGCCAAAATGCTTGGCGTGCTCGCCGGCCATGCTGCCTGCACCAATTATCGCCAAACGGATCATTTGAAGCCCTCCTCGCCAGGTTTATGCAGGCTTTCGCCTTTAATTTCGACCGGATTAGGCGCTTGTTCAGCGGGAACATTAGGGCAGCTGTCGATCCATCGAGAACCTTCCGGGCGCGCCCAAGTCACGGCGTTTTTCAACACAGTTTTCACTTGAGCATCGTAATAAATCGGGTAAGTTTCGTGGCCGGGACGGAAGTAGAAAATCTTACCGTTGCCACGTTTATAGGTCAGACCAGAGCGGAATACTTCCCCCCCCTCAAAGGCACTGATAAAGATCACTTCATCAGGATTGGGCACCGCAAACGGTTCGCCGTACATTTCGGTATGGGGCAGCTCGATATAGTCCCCCAGCCCTTGAACAATCGGGTGACCTGGGTTCACCACCCACAGCCGTTCCCGCTCGCCCGCTTCACGCCACTTGAGTGAACACGTAGTTCCCATTAAGCGCTTAAAGATTTTCGAGTAGTGCCCTGAGTGCAGCACAATCAAGCCCATGCCCTGGAGCACGCGTTTTTGAACGCGGTCGACGGTCTCCTCAAGCACGTCACCATGGGCGGCGTGGCCCCACCATAACAGTACATCGGTATTGTCGAGCGTCGCATCGCTAAGCCCCTGCTCAGGGTCTTGCAGCGTCACGGCAGTGGCATTTATGCCTTCCGCTTCGTTTAAACCTTCGGCGATGCACTGGTGCATGCCCTTAGGGTAAATACGCGCCACGACATCATTGGTTTGCTCGTGGACGTTTTCTCCCCATACGGTCACGTTAATGCTCATACATTCTCCTGCGAAATAAAACATCTTCAAAAATGACCCACGAGGCTTAAAGTAAACGTTTACTTGCAAAGAGTAAACGTTTACTTAAATACAACTTTAGTCGCTTTTTACGAGCAAAAAGAGTGCGCATTAGCGCCCACAAAAAAGCCCGCTGCACTAAGCAACGGGCTGTTTAGCTAAGAAACACAGCGTATTAGAAGTAGCCCGCTCCACGAGGCATCATGCCAAGGTGATTTTCAACACTCTTGACGCCCTGGGTATTTTCAGCCGCTACGGTTACCGCTTGCTTCTGTTCTACAGACTCTACTAGCCCCCAAATTTCTACGTTTCCGCCATCGACAATCACACTAAAGCTTTCGGTTCGTACGCCGGTGTTATTGTCGACCTCTTTAAGAATGGCTTCACGAATAGAGCGATCATCCTCCGGCGACTGAGTCGGCGCTACAATCGCGTTAGCAATCCCTTGAAGTAAGTTTGCGCGACTGACAATACCGACGAGCTTACCGTCTCGCACCACTGGCACACGCTTGATGTGATGCTTTTCCAGCAAACGAGCAATGGTATGCAGCGGTGCATTCTCTTCGACGGTTAGTGGCTTGGAGGTCATTACCTCATGCGCCTTACGACCATGGGATTTAACATACTCACCCGCATCTTTACCGCCACTGAAGAGCGATAGCCACCAAGAGCGGCTATCGTCCGCTTCATCTTTCACTCGACGCATCAAATCGCCTTCGCTCACGATACCCAACACCCTACGTTCGTCATCGACGATCGGTACAGCACTGATGCGGTGTTCGAGTAGCAACTGCGCTATATCGCGCACGTTTGCGTCGGGGCCTACACACACCACGTTGGGTGTCATAATGTCGATAGCTTGCACAGTGTCCTCCTGGCGACAGGGTCGCAGTCGCAAATTATATTGCTCACCTTTTGAGACTAGTGTGCTACTGGTGATTTCGCTATGCAGGCCCAACATCAGTGCCAGTCTATTGATCCAACGCAGTTTATTTGCTGATTTTCTCTACACTTTCCTCAGCGACTTTCTCGATATCGACAATACCTGAACGACTCACAACCACTTTCCACCGAGCTAGGTAGGTTGTGTCCTCACTGCCGGTCTCGCGAATGACCAAGTTAAACAAGTGACGCCTTTCGACACTTTCTCTAACAGCCTGCCCTTCTTTCAGACGGTAAATGAAGTGCTTCTCTTTGCTCATTAAGCGCGTCAGCATGGAAAGATCGATATGCAACGTTTCACGGGTATGCTCATAACCGCTTAAAAAGCGGGTGGGTGACATACGCGAGCTGGAACGGTAATGAAGCACTTCCTCTTCACGCTGAGCAACCGTACGACGGCGCATTTGCTGAATATCCGCCTCTAGTGCGGCATAACGTTTATAATCGAACCACTCTAACTGCCGGCCCACCGATTGATTACGGGTCGGGTCGATATATTGTCGCCGCCACTTTGGCCTTCCACGACGAAGCCAGCGCCATAGCGTGTTACGCAAGTCGTCTTTAAATACTTCCCGCATCGCATAAAGCAGCGCCATGGCCAATACAAACAGCGCAGTAACATCGCCCAGTACGCTACGCAGGTGGAGCACACCAAGCGATACAAAGGTCATTACTACCGCGTTAGCCAGTGCTTTCACTGCTTTCTGCTCGCCGCTCCCAAGCTCTAGGGCACGCTGTTTCAGCGTAATCGGGTGTTCAATAAGTCGCCGTAGCAAGCGCATTTTATTCGACATCCGAGTGGGATCTTCCATTACCCGCTCAGCGTTATACTCTTGCTCTTTTCGGTAGTCACTCTCACGCTGGCAGACGATAATAAAGCGACGCTTTATCTCGCTAAACTCGCCGCCACGAGGCATATGCGCTACCAGTGCCAGCAGTTGCTGCTCGGTAAACCAGGAAAGGTAATTATCGATGTTGGCAAAGTATTTATAGAGCCGCTCATCTGTGGGCGAATTGCGACGCAACCGTTTAAGAATACCTTCGCTCAAATCGCTCATTTCATGCAGTTGATCACGTAGCGCATCGGCTAGCTCTTGAAGCTCACTACTCTCTTGACGCTGATCGCTGGTTGCGTGGCGTAGTTTTCGGGCACTGACCAGCATTGCCTGTGTCGTTCGCTCTAACGCTCCAACGTATTGATAAGCGTACAAACTTAAACTTAACCGATAGGAATCACTGCCCAACTGATTGCGGCTCGCTAAACGACTATGAACCAGCGGCAAATGGTACTCATCACTGTAGTAAGTACGTGAAACACTGATCGCACCGTGATAAAACGCCTCTTCTGAAATGACATGGGTGCTAAGCCCAAGCTCTTTAGGCACAAATAGGTAAACATCGAGCGTGTGCGACGTTTCTTCCTTGAGCCGTCGAGTGAGCCTCAGCTGAAAGCTATTTTTACGCTCAACATTGATCACCTAACGAATCTCCTACTTCATTGCGTAACGCGATGATATACCATGGCCAATCATTATCAGGATGGCCGTTTAAGTGCCACTGTGGTCACCGTCTTTGCCTTGGAGCCAAGGAATGTCCATTGCCCGTTTTTCACCCTTTGAGCTGTTGCTGCTGAAAAGCCGCAGCCAAGTGGATACGGCAACACTACTACTGTTAGCCTGGGTGCTTGTGCATCGCCAACAGGTGTCTGAAGGCCAGCGGCGACGCCGACTGGCTCAGGTCACCGCGCAATTTCGCCATGGACACGAACTTGGGCCAGTGATGGGTATTGCCCATAGCCAAGACCTTCAAGCCATTCAATTAGCTGCTGAAGTGGTGCGCAAAGAGTGTTCCAGCGAGCGCAGCCTAAGCATACTTCACCAAGCGATCACTGTGGCCACCGACGATGGTGAGTTATCTCTGAATAACCATTACATTCTGGGCTTTCTCGCTGATTTGCTAAATGTCACGCCTGCCACGCTTAACACACTCTTTCATGAGTTAACGGGCAAACCATTGCGAGCAGCAGAGGATCCCAGCCGAGACGCTTACTGGCAGGTGCACGACCCAGAATATCACGCTCGCAAGGCACGCGACGCGCACGCTGCTGAGCAAAAAGCCAAAGAGGCCCAAGCGAAGGCCGAAGAGCGCCAGCGTGCTAATACGGAACAACAGCAACAAAAGCGGCAGAACAAACAGCGCCAACAGGAAGAAGCACACCGCGAGAAGGCAAAAAAGGAACAGTCCAAACAAAAAGAGCGCCGCAATCGACAAGAACACACTCAACAGCAAGAGCGACAACGTTGGCAACAAGAGCAAGCACGTCAGGAAGAAGCACATCGCCAGCACCGACAACGGGAACGCCCTTCACCTCCCCCCGACCGCACCACTCGGGCTCTCGCTGTATTAGGGCTGACACCTGGGGCAAATCGTGCCGATATCCGCCGTGCCTATCGTCGCATGGCGCAGCTACATCATCCTGACCGCTTCTATTCGGGTAGTGAACATCAAGTAGCACTGGCATCAACACGCTTTCAGCGCATCAAAAGTGCCTATGATTATTTGATGCAAAACACCTGACCAGCCTACTGTTAACGATTAAGGGCTAAGCGCCCAAACCGACAGTGAGTATCAACTCGAACATTATGCGCGATTTGTATCAACGACTGACACTGACACCCGACGCGAGTGATCACGAAATCAAAAGCGCGGTGGCACGCTGCCCAAACAGTGCATTGCGCCAAGACGCTGAAACCGTGCTGGGCGCTGCAGAGCACCGTGACGCTTATAACAAGCTCCACAAAACGGTCAGTGACATAGGCCAATTGCGGGCAAGGCTGGGACTAACACACGGCGCTCATTGGCAGGGAGATGTGGCCAATGACTTTTCCCTGCCACCCGATAATGCTATTTCGCGCCATGACGAGTTAATTGATCGCGTTAGTCTAGCGGTATCACTTTATAACCGCTGGAGGCGCTTCAAAGGCCCGTGGTTACTCGTCGCCCTGTTCACCATTGGTGCTGGCATGGGTCTCGCCTTTGGGCTCACCCTGGGCTTGGGGCTTGGCATGGGATGATGCCCCTGCCCGCTCGCGGTCATCTTGGCGCGTTTCAGCCTTTGTTGGGCGCGGAGCAGGTTTTGGCGGCGTAGGCCGCTTCCGTGAGCTACCGTCGTCATCGCTGGCCTTATCCCCTCGGGCATTGTCAGTCGGCTCGTCTAGCGTGAAATCCGTGCCAGCACTCTCTTTTCTCGTGCTCTCTTTTCTCGTGCTCTCGTCGGGCATACGATCTTGCCTGCTATCTTCTGAGCGCGCTTCCATGCTGACGCTGAGACGCGGTACGCCCAGGTCGATTTCCTGAGTTTCCATGCGTTGCTTCAATAGCAGGTTAAAGGCACGCGATACGTCCCACTGCATTTCTGGTGCGGTGCGAAAACGCATTCGCAAAATAGGGCAACCATCTTCAAAGCCCTGCACACCCTGCATTTCTAAAGGTGACCAAATATAGTGGCGCATCATGGGGTCTTTGCGTAGCTCTTGCGCTGTCTCTTGCATCAGCGTAATTGCATCATCAATTTTCATCGCATAGGGGATACGAATACGCATCAGCGCAATCCCGAACTGGCGCGACATGTTATGAATCGACTCAATGCGGCTAAAGGTAATGATATGAACAACACCATCTAAATCACGCAGCTTCACGGTACGCAGTGTTAGCCCTTCAACGGTTCCCATGTGGCCGTTAATCTGAACGAAGTCGTCAACTGCCAGGGAGTCTTCAATCAGGATAAAGATCCCGGTGATTAAATCCTGCACCAACGTTTGGGCACCAAAACCAATCGCCAGGCCGATAACACCCGCACCAGCAAGTAGTGGCGTAACGTTAACGCCAAGATTTGCTAACCCGGCAATTACCGCAATGATCAAAATCGTGACAAAAATCACATTGCGAATCATCGGCGTAATGGTTTGCGCCCGGGCTTGATTCACTCGCCTACCGCGAGAGCGCGCGGATGATGTTAGCGCCCGCTGAATCGCCGTATCAGCAAAAATCCATACCAGCCAAGCCAGCAAAATGGTTGAACCCAGACTTACCAAGGCTTGGCCAATACGGGCACTGGCTACCGCTTGCTGACCAAGCCCAAACAACGACCCTCCCCAAACCTGCATAAACAGTTCAGCGAACACCATCCAGGCGCAAAGGTGGGCAAGTACAAAGCCAAAGCGCTCTAAACGCTTACGATATTGGCTGTAACGACGACGATGGCGGCGTTTACCTAAGCGTTCTGACTGACGTCTCAGCAAGCCCGTCACCACTAGCGTCAACACCAACAAGCTTGCCGAGATAATCGAGCGTGCAAGCGCTGTTCCCACATCCCCCACGGTGATGAAGATCGCCAACAATGACCCCCCCACCATCAGCAGCGCAGGAATATGCCAGAGGCCGCCCAGCGCACGAATCATCTCAACGGCAGCACTTGCATCGCGGCGCTGCTTGTAAGGGCGGTTACAAATCAGATGACG
Organism: Halomonas bluephagenesis; assembly: GCF_054790765.1. Lineage (NCBI taxonomy): Bacteria > Pseudomonadati > Pseudomonadota > Gammaproteobacteria > Oceanospirillales > Halomonadaceae > Halomonas > Halomonas bluephagenesis. The sequence goes on along the minus strand of NZ_CP133631.1, from coordinate 3,002,440 downwards.
AACGGGGCGTTTAAACTTAAATATGAAGCGTGCAGACAGCAGAGCAGCTAGCATATTCGCAAGGACAGACACTAAGCTGGATAGTTCGCTACCCAACAGCTCTACTAAACGGGTGGAGTTCACCGCGTCGCCCAAGGCGATTAATGCGCCAATGACAAACAGGCCGCGCAAGGCTTTCTGTTGCAGCACCTGCACCGCTGTAAAACGATGGCCTCGGCTGAAAAACGCAATGACCGTTTCAATCACCACCGACAGTGCGCGACCACACACACACACATAAGCGACAACCAATACAATCGTGCGGCCGGAGCTGTACGGCAATATTTGTCCAACCCCCAGCGTAATCGCGAAAGACAGCGCCCAGGGCAGCATGCGACGTAAAAAGTGTACAGCCAATAACCATGCTTTTGGATCTCGAGGTAAGTCCAGAGGCCATTCCCGCCGTCTGGCGATCAAGCGCCCAAACGCAATCATAACGACCAACAGTACGACCCAAACAACTGCAAGGACGGCACCCTCTGCCACGGCGCGTACCGCTTCACCCTGGTCAGCACCATCATTTAATGCGCGTAAATCGGCAGCCCCTTGCACCAATTGCCGTGACCATTCATCAATCGGCGAGTCACCTGCCTGAGCGTGCTCGCCAATATCGGTCAGCGTATCTGCTAATGCACCCAGCAGGCCTTGATGGACGATTTTGTCCTCTTCGGTCGCATCAGTGGCAAGCTGTAATTCTCGCAGAGAGTCGAGCAGCGCTTTACGCTGTTCTTCGCTCTCCAGCATTGTGATCACATCGTTAAGCGAGTTTTGGAAGCTTTCACCACTGACGTTCTGCTCTTCCGATGCGTCATTGCCCCCACCCAGGCTAGGCAGCGAAACGCTCTGCGCCTGAGCATGGGTCATCAGACCTATGAGTAGCGTCAAAAAAACGCTTAACACGATATTGATTGTCCAGTGCTGTCGCACATTTGACTCCTGGAAATAGACCGACACAACACGCCGGTTAGTTAGCGTTTACTTAACTTAATACCCTCAGCCTTAATGCGTGACTATGATAGGCTGTTGGCTTAAACGTTCACCTCAAGGATACCGAGATGACGCTGCAAGCTCCTCCTAACCGTACAAATAGTGACGGAAAAACAAGGCGTGTCGGTGTTGAAATTGAATTCGCCGGACTTCCGCCGCGTGATACCGCTAAACTGGTACGCGAGCTATTTGGGGGTGAGCTTAACGTGGTAAGCCCCCATCGGCTACTGGTAGAAGCGACTCGATGGGGCGAGTTCGGCATTGAGTTGGACACCCAGTATGCTCATCCTGATAAGACGCTACTAGAAGAACACCATGAAGGCGACAGTGAATGGGCACGCCAGCAGCACCAGCGTCGAATAGAGTTCCATCAAAAAACCCGCGAACTTATTGGCGACATGGTGACAGGCTTAGTGCCTACGGAAATTGTCTGTCCACCGATTCCCTGGGATGAACTGGACCAACTAGACCAGCTATTTGGCGCCCTTCGTGACAAAGGAGCGAAAGGCACGGATGCCAGCTTACTCTACGGATTTGGGCTGCATCTAAACCCTGAAGTAGAACGACTTGACGTTGATTACCTTCTAGCAATGATGCAAGCGTATTTACTGCTCGCCAGTTGGCTGCGCGATGAAATCAAAGTCGACATTACCCGTGAGGTATTGCCCCACGCTAATCCATTTCATAAAGAGTACGCGCTTAAAGTCCTGAATTCCGGCTATCAGCCCGACTTAGATACGTTTATCGATGACTATTTACACTACAACCCTACTCGGAACCGGGAGCTAGACCTACTGCCGCTGTTTGCGCACCTGCGACCCGACCATCCCCATGAGTTGCTGCATAGCCAGCTCACTAAACCACGCCCAACGTTTCATTATCGGCTACCGAATGCGCAGCTTTCACAGCCTGGTTGGGGGTCAGTAGTGGAGTGGAACCGCTGGGTTGAGGTAGAAAAGCTGGCCGCAAACAGTGACGTGCTGCGTGCACGCTGTAATGAGTATATTGCTGAACACAGCCAGCCTTGGTGGAGACGCTGTAAAACGAAGCTGCTTGGCTTATTCAAGTCATCCTAAATACACTGCCTTAGTGAGAACTTGCCAGCATGTCTCGACCGCTTATTGGGATTACAACTTCTGATCAAAAAAGCCACCTAGCTTGGTGGTTTGACTGGTTCGCCGTATGGCGACATGGCGGTAAACCACTTCGCTTGTCCCCTTCACGTCCCCTGCCAGAACACTTAGACGGGCTAATTATTGGTGGCGGCGATGATATTCAAGCACATCTTTACGGTGATGAAGTACAGCTAGACGTGCGGCTGGATCCGGCCCGTGATGAACTGGAACTCAACCTACTCGGCCGATTTATTCCGCAAAACACTCCTGTGTTAGGCATTTGTCGAGGGGCTCAGCTAATCAACGTTCACTTGGGCGGCACCCTCGACCCTGATATTTACACTACCCACGAAGGGCTTAAGCGGCGACGCACGGTTCTACCGCGTAAGACAGTGGATATAGTCGGAGGGAGCAAGCTTTATCAGCTATTGGGCGTCACGTGGTGCCGTGTGAATAGCCTGCATCATCAGGCGGTCAATAAAGCGGGTGACGGCATCAATATTGTTGCCCGCGACCGGGACGGACTGGTGCAGGGAATTGAATCCACAAAACATGATTTTTTGATCGGCGTTCAGTGGCACCCAGAGTGGCTTATTTTCAACCGCCCCCAGCAACGCTTGATTAGTGCACTGGTGGCGGCTGCTAAGCAAAGTGCACGCTAGATACCTGCGCACTGCCGTCTGGCTAGCCTTTTAAGGCTGCCAGCGCGGCCTCATAATCAGGTTCGTTTTTCAGCTCGCTCACAAGCTCACTGTGCAACACACGGTTGTCCGCATCGAGCACTACCACGGCACGCGCGCACAATCCTTCCATTGCACTATTCGCTAACGCGACACCCCAGGCTTCTTGGAACTCTCGGTGGCGAAAGGTAGACAGGGTTTCAACGTTATCTAACCCCTCTGCGCCACAAAAGCGCTTGGCTGCAAAAGGCAAATCAGCAGACACCACCAGCACAACAGTGTCGTCCAACTCCGAGGCCAGCTCATTAACCCGCCGAGTAGACACCGCGCAGGTGGGTGTATCCACACTCGGGATAATATTCAGCACTTTGCGCTTGCCCGAATAAGTATCGAGGGTTACATCTTCTAAATCGGCATTGGTGAGCGTCATCAGCGGAGCCGTTTGGCCTGGGGCAGGCAGCGTACCTGCAACGTCCATGGGCTCGCCAGCACGAGTTATCTTTTGCATTTTAGGCTCCTAATATAAAGCGAAAAAGGTGTATGGTGAGAATTATCACCTTACAGGGTAATGCCCTGATTGGGCTAACCTTTCCTCTCTAACCTTTCCTCTGACAGGACAACGAGAACGCCATGGCCTCTTTAGTCATTATCAAAACCGGTGACGCCTTCCCTGAAGTGGTCGACCAATACGGTGATTTCGAGCAACTCTTTATCAATCAACTTTCGACGGCACTGCCTGAACATCTGTCGCTCAGGGTTTGGGATGCCCGCAAACAAGGCGTTCCCCCTTCCCCTGCATCATTTGCCGGCATTATGCTCACGGGTTCTCACAGCATGGTGAGCGAACAGGCAGCGTGGAGCGAGGCGCTAAAGCCTTGGCTTCAGCAGGCGTTAGCCGAGAACGTCCCAATGCTTGGCGTGTGCTATGGCCATCAGTTGATGGCGTCAGCATTCGGCGGCATTAGTGATTACCACCCCGCAGGAAGAGAGTCTGGAACGCACAACGTACGTCTCACCCAAGCAGGTCATCAAGACCCTCTGTTTAGCAAGCTGCCCACGCAATTCCCGGCCCACTTGACCCATGCCCAGTCCGTCATGCAACTGCCCCGCAACACCACGGTATTGGCTCATAACAGTCACGATGCTCATCAAGCACTACGTTATGGCCCTCGCCAATGGAGTGTGCAATTTCATCCAGAGTTCACCCGACCAGTAATGCATGCTTATATCGAGCGCCAGAAAGCCATATTGCGCGACCAAGGTGATAATCCTGACGCGCTCATAAACGCCATTACCGACACCCAAGCGGCCACTGGCCTACTGCGCCATTTCCTGCGCTTTACGTAGGTCGCTTTTGGTCGCGTCTTGACGCAAGCCGGTCCGCTAACCGCGTGGGTTCTGGTAACTTGGTGCGCCCTAAACAGCGCACCACCCAGTCCAGCGACGTTTCAAGGGATAATCGATGACCAGGCGACACAAATACCGGCTTTACGTTTGCCCGCGAACGCAGCACAGCGCCAATAACGTCTTTACCTGATGTTAGAGGCACCCAATCACCACGCGTATTTCCCACTTCTGCATGCTGCCCCGTTAATCGGGACTTAGCGATGCCGATCGTCGGTAAATTTAGCCATAGCCCCAAGTGAGCGGCTACGCCAAGTCGTCGAGGATGTGCAATTCCCTGGCCATCGACCATTACCAGTTCTGGTGTGATCGTAAGCTTAGTGAATGCTTCCAGAGCTGCTGGGATCTCACGAAAAGAGAGCAGACCAGGAATATAAGGCATACGTGTTGGCTCACGATGAACCACTTGCTCAACCATAGCCAAGTGCTGCGTGGTGTCAGGCTGCCACTTTAGAACAACCACCGCCGCGCGAGTGATCTCACCATCCGCTTCAAACCCAATATCCACCCCAGCAACGTGGTGTACGGGGCCGATACGATCCGTGGTTTCAAGTCGTTTCGCCAGCACTGTTTGCAGCGCTACGGCCTCTTTTGGAGCTAAATTCCAGTCATGTAGCGGTGCGTCCATGCAGCCTCCTTTTACTGAACCATCATCATACTAACGTAGCTCAACTTCCCAGCTGCAATTAGAGGCAAAAAAATCCCCTTAAGCCGCTGGGCGTAAGGGGATAGAACGATCGTTAAACGTCGTTTTAAAGCACCATTAAAATATGGCGCTATACATTAACTTAAGCGCGTTCGCGGCGACGAACTGGTGCATCACCGTCATCACGACGACGACGTGGAGCACGCTCAGGTGCACTGTCTTCACTAATTTCTAACGGGCGACCAGCAACGCGGGCACGCGCCATTTTCGCCAGAATAGTGGAAGGCAGGCCACTGGGTAGCTCAACTACCGAGAAAGCGTTGCGAATATCGATACGACCGATACGCGCGCCTTCGATGCCGCCTTCATTCGCCAGTGCACCAACCAGTTGACCAGGCTTAACGCCATCTTTATGGCCAACAGAAACACGGTAACGAATCATTCCTTCGCTAGGCGCGCTTGAACGCTCGCGACGGCCACCTGGCTTACCACCAGGAGCGCTATCACGCGGAGCACGTTCTTTACGCGGTGCTTGCAAGCGACCAATAGGCGCTTCGTCAGCACGCGCCATCGCGGCAAAAGCACAGGCTAGCTCAACGGCGTCATGACCTTCTTCTACCAAGCGCTCAACCAATGCACGTTGCTCTTCAGCACCTTTGGTCAAGGCCGCCACAACGCGATGGTGGAACACTTCATCACGGTGAGCGCGAATAGCCGCTTCGTCTGGCAGCGGCATTTCAGTCATTTTCTGACCGGTCGCCTGCTCCATCCAGCCCACTTTACGGCCTTCACGGAAACCAGCGAAAGTAATCGCGATACCGCTACGGCCCGCACGACCGGTACGACCGATACGGTGGGGGTAGGCTTCTGCGTCTTGCGGCAGATCGTAGTTAATAACATGAGTAATACGCGACACGTCAAGACCGCGTGCAGCGACGTCGGTCGCAATCAACACATCGACTTTGCCACGCTTCAAACGTGTAATGGTGCGTTCACGAAGACTCTGGTCCAGATCACCTGACAAACCTGCAGCGTTAACACCACGAGCCGTTAACTGTTCAACCAGCGTGGTACAGGCCGCACGGGTACGCACAAAGACAATGGCCCCATCAACTGGCTCAACTTCCAGAATACGTGCCAGGGCTTCAAGCTTAGCGCCACCATCAACGCGTACAATACGCTGCTCAATGTTTTCGCCGGTGGTCGTGCGCGACTCAATCGCGACTTTCACCGGATTAACCAAATAGCGGTTAACAATGCGCTCAATTTCAGTCGGCAGCGTTGCCGAGAAGAACACACGCTGAGCATCTTTTGGGGTATCGGCAACCACGCGTTTTACGTCGTCGATAAAGCCCATGCGCAGCATTTCGTCAGCCTCATCCAGCACAAGTGCTGAAAGGCCATCGAGTTTCAAACTACCGCGATCAAGGTGATCGATAATACGGCCTGGGGTGCCAACAATGACTTGGGCACCGCGCTTTAGCGCACCTAGTTGTTCACGGTATTCTTGGCCGCCACAAAGGATCGCCACTTCAAGACCCTTAAGGTTTTGGCCATATTTACTGAACGAAGCCGCAACCTGCTGAGCAAGTTCACGGGTCGGAGCCATAACCAACACTTGAGGCTCGCGACGGGTAAGTTCTAAACGCGATAACAATGGCAATGCAAACGCAGCGGTTTTACCGGTACCAGTTTGTGCTTGGCCCAGCATATCGCGGCCTTCCAGCAACGCAGGAATTGTCTGCGCCTGGATTGGCGAGGGAATTTCGTAGCCTTGTGCTTCAACAGCAGAGAGAACGGCAGGCAACAGAGCAAGATCGCCGAAGCTCGGCGAAGCGACAGAAGTCGAGGTCATTAATCACACCTTGGTAGGCCGGCTGTACCGGCAAAAAACATCGTAAGCGTCTCTGACTCTGCTCGTTAATACGCGTGACAATGCATATTAATAAACAAGGATCCGCAGGGCGGATATCATCATCAGTGGAGTCGGAGACGCCGGTCGCACCTAGCATTCGGTTAGCAAACACCGCAGTAGCGGGCTAACCGCTGTGGCGACCTTCTGCGCCGATTTCACCCGTTTGGTGAAATACTGGAGGCGCGCCATCTTCACAGCAATGAACATCTGCAGTTGGCAAGATGTTCCCGCAAGCATTTCACTGCGTAGTCAAAGCTACATAGGAAATCGCTTATCGTCGTGATGGAGGGGTCAACACATGCGAGGAGGGCGCATACTAACACCGGCAGTAGCTCATGACCAGTTTTTTTACATTAACCGTTATTAACACTGCGACTTGCACATACTCACTGTTCGTCTAACCTGAGAAGTGCCTAATGATGTTCACTAACTTCAAGGAGTGATGCTATGAACTGGGATCAGATCGAAGGCAATTGGAAAGAAATGAAGGGAAAAGCCCGCGCTAGCTGGGGCGAATTGACTGACGACGAACTTACCCAGATTGGTGGCAAAAAGGATCAACTTGTCGGCAAACTACAGCAGAAATATGGCTTAGAACGGGAAGAGGCTGAACGTCGTGCCGACGATTGGGCAAACAGCTTTTAACGTATACCGCCCACTCTGAAAGTGTTAAATCGCACATTTATAGCTACATGGAGAGATGCTATGCGTAAGACAATGCTTACCACCGCTATCAGCACCGCCCTTTTAGGCAGCTTGGCCTTTGGTGTTCAGGCATCAACTGAACCCCAAGGTATGTATTCGGCAGATGACATCATGGATGCAGAGGTATTCTTCTCTGGCGGTTCTGGTGAAGAGATCGGTGAAGTCGAAGACATCCTTTTTGATGAAGAGATGCGTATTTCTGCGCTAGTGATTGAAAGCGGCGCAGTATTGGGCTTGGGTGGTCGTGAAATTGTCATTAACACCGACCAATTTACTCTGGAAACCCATACTGAGAGTGATGGCGATACCGAACATCGCATTATGCTCGAAGCTTCCCAAGAAGAGATTGAATCCTTTCCTACTTATGATCGTGATTGGTGGGAACAGACTAAAAGCAGTGCACGTGATGCATGGCAAACAACCAAAGAAGGCGCTCAAAGCGCTTGGCAGTCTACTCGCGAAGCCGTTAACGATAACCAGTAAGCTGCCAGCTCAAATCGCTTAACCTAGCGATTAATTAGCCAAATGGGCCACCTAGTTGCTAGGTGGCCCTATTTATTAGTAGCGACTTGTTAGTAGCGGCTTTTGAGAAGCTATCTTTATCTTTTTATAAATTATAATGCTCGACGACGAATGCCCTTCCCTGATAGGCGTTCACGATCATGGGTGCGTTCTAAATCCAGCAGCGGTCCGGCAGGCACAATGCGCGTTGGGTTAATCGTGTCGTGGCTGTAGTAGTAGTGGCGTTTTATATGATCCATATTGACCGTCTCTGCAATGCCCGGCCACTGATACAACTCGCGAACGTAATTTGCGAGATTTGGGTAATCTTCGATACGTTTTAAGTTGCACTTAAAATGACCGTAATAGACAGCATCAAAGCGAATCAGCGTGGTGAAAAGCCGAATATCCGCTTCTGTTAACCACTCCCCTGCTAGATAACGGTGCTCGCTCAAGCGTTTTTCCATGCGTTCTAAGGCATCGAACAGTGCTTGCACATGTTTTTCATACACGTGCTGCTCCGTCGCAAAACCCGACTTGTAGACACCGTTATTAATGTGCTCGTACACATCGTCGTTGATGTCATTAATAGTGCTACGCAAGTCGTCAGGGTAAAAATCTAAATCGTTACCGGTCAACTCATCAAACGCGCGATTAAAAATGCGCATCAAATCAGCCGACTCATTATTAACGATTGCGCTACGCTGCTTATCCCAAAGCACCGGCACCGTGACACGGCCTGTATAAGCTGAGTCGGTCATGGTGTAGAGCTGATAGTGATAGTCGACGTGATTGACAGGGTCTCCGCTGGCGCCCTCACTTTGGTCATACGTCCAGCCCTTATCCAGCATCAACGGGCTGACATGAGAAGCGCCAATGAGTGATTCCAGCCCTTTTAATTTGCGCATAATCAGAATTCGATGCGCCCAAGGACAGGCTAGAGATACATAAAGATGGTAACGGTCTGATTGAGCAGGGTAGCTCTGCCCTTCTCTTTCTTTGCCTGACGGTGCATCCATCATCGCATCATCACCTACCCAGTCGCGAAGCTGGGCAGACTCGCGGACAAATTCTCCACCATGCTTTTTAGTGTCGTACCACTGATCAACCCATTCGCCGTTAACAAGCAGTCCCATCGGGCGTCTCCTGTTGTAATAATCGTATGCCATAAACGTATTAATAGTGCTGATTACATTTAGCATACGCCCGCCCCACCGATGCTCAAGCGGATGTTTTACGGCGATTCATTCGATGAAATCGAATCCTTAGGACAGAGCTCGCTTACTCCCCGCTTCAATGCCTGTGCCATGGCATGCGCTGCGGGGCCAGCTTGATCTCGGTCTCTGAATATTAATTGCATAGGCACCATTCGTACCCCACCCGCACTGAGCGGCAACGGTTTGAGCTGTCCACTTGAAAGTTCATCAGCAATACGGGTCTCTGGCATCCAGGCAAATCCAAGCCCACGCTTCAGCATATCTAATGACGTATTTAAGTGACTCACCGTCCATCGTTGCTCCGCTTTCAACCAGCCGGAATTAGTCGACTGGCGTAGCGCTGAATCGCGCACTACTAATTGCCGATGCTGGGTAAGATCCCGCAAGTCTAGCGAGCGACTAAGCTGGTGTAACTCATGGCTTGGGTGCGCAACGGCTATAAACCGGACGTTCACCAGCGGCTCACCTAAATACCCTTGAGCCGCAATCCCTGAGACCACCAGGTCGGCACGACCATCGTGGAGCATTTCCGTACCACCATTTAGTACGCTCTCATGCAACTGCACTCTGACCTGAGGATACATTTCTGAGAAACGCTCAAGTGCTTTCGCTTGGGCAGCCGCTGGAAAAATCTGGTCAATAGCGACCACGACTTCAGCTTCCAGGCCTGCAGCCAAACGGTTAGCCACATCTTCTAAAGAGGCGGCACTTTCAATTAACTGACGTGCTCGACGCAGTAAGAGTTCGCCCGCTTCGGTTAAGCGCACCTGCCTACCTACCGGCTCCAGCACCTGAACACCCAACTGCTCTTCTAGCTTATGCACGGCATGGTTAAGCGTAGATGGGCTTTTGTGTATAGCCTCGGCCGCCCGCGCAAACCCACCATGGTCAACAACGGCTGCCAGCATCTGCCACTGTGCAAGAGTTACTCGAGACATTTCGATTCCCTCGACGCTAAACAGCGAAATAATCCGCTTAATCTTCGAAAAACCCTTATAGAATGCCAGGAAAAAGCGCTGAGTACTTGCTTGCAAACAATTATTCCTAGGTATCAGGCTGCCTAAGGGGCCATCTGACACGACCACCCTCTAAATCACTGACAATCGACATTAGCTCTGTCAAGCACAGCAAAAAAAACAATTCGTTACAAAAAAGTGAAGATGCAATGCCTAACGCCTTATATGCAAATTACCTGAAGATCGTTTCATGGACGTGATGAGCTTTCATGCAACGCAAAGCTTGACAAAACATCCACAAAACCAAAACAAAAGCATTACATGATTAATTTAACTTCTAAATTTGACGAAAAATGTTGATTAGCGTCATTTCTCTATGGTTAATTAGTACGTCTACTTAGCTCTCAATTGTTATTTCGTAAAGTTACTTTTTTTAGCAAACAGCGTTCATAAACAATATTACTTACTTATTACTTCCGTATTCCAACGGAAGTACATTTAGTGTATGGACATACAGTCTGTTCACCCTCACCGTCATGGGGTATGGTTCTTGGGTTTACTTTCTTTCATGTTACTCATTTATCACGAACTCGGCGGCCCATTTACCCATGTTGCGAATTCTTCATTCGCTGCCCCGCACGCATAAATTGTTACTGTTACCCGTGGCCACAATGGTCACTGTGCTGGGCACACAAAAATTAATTACGACCTATCACGACTTAAACCAACCTCACACACCTCTGGAAAGCGTGCTTGTTCCGCTTCCCAGTGATTCGGCGCCGGGGGGTCCTTCGTTGCGCCAAGAGCGCCCCCCCGTTGCTGAAGCCATTGATCGAGCCTCACGTGCTCTTGATGCCACGCGCGAACATATTCCGTTGCAGGACCTCGCGGCTACGGAAATCGTCGATCTGGATGTCATTACAAGCGCCGAAGCCTCGATGGCTAGCGCCAAGACTGACCCCTACATTAATGCCCAGCTTGATGACGGCGCGCTTCATATGGCCGTAGTATTAGGGACTCTCTCAAGCGGCATGCTCGATGTTGACAACACTGCTTCCGTTGAAATCGCCGATGCCACTTCGTACGAAGATTATGGCGCTGAGCTGTTTGATGACATCTCATTTCTCGAGCTGGAACTTGCTGCAGACGAACCCTACGTTCCAAAGTGGAAAACACATATTGTTGAATCGGGTGAGACCTTCGCGCTGCTAGCACAGAATAAGCTAGGCCTTGGCTATAGCGAAGTGCTGACGCTGCTAGATGACCTTCCAGATCCACGTATGCTTACTCATTGGCGTGCTGGTAACAGTTTCGACTATCAATTAGATGAAGATGGTCGCTTACTGTCGTTACGCATGATGAAGAATACTCGCGATGGTATCTTGCTTGAGCAAGATGAAGAGCACTTTGCAGCAACCGTTATTGAGCGCCAGGGTGAAGCGGTACAGCGTCTCTACGCAGGTAGCGTAAGCGGTAGTTTTGCACGCTCCGCCCAGGCAACTGGCCTGAGTAGCGGTGCCGTTACTGAGCTCACTCGACTACTTGAGAAGAAACTCGACTTTCGCCGCGACAGCCGTCGTGGTGATCGCTTCCAAGTGCTAGTTGAGTCAGACATGATTGATGGGGAAGCGTTTGATTCTCGTGTCCTTGCCGTTAAATACAATGGCGAACGCATGGACTTAACGCTTCTTCGTAATGCCACCGATAGCAATTTCTATACGCCTGAAGGAAGCAGCTTAGACCCTGCTTTCTCGCGCTATCCGTTTGAAGGTAATTACCGTTTAAGCTCTAACTTTAATCCGCGCCGCAAACACCCGGTGACGGGCCGTATAAGCCCACATAACGGTACCGACTTTGCGATGCCCATTGGTACTCCGATTACTGCACCGGCCAGCGGCCGAGTAGAGCGAGTGGGCAACCATCATGCTGCCGGGCGCTACATTGTCGTTCGCCATGACAACGGTTATCGCACCCGCTATTTACATCTTTCACGTCCACTTGTGACTCAAGGCGAACGTATTGAGATGGGCGAGCGCATTGCGCTTTCAGGTAATACAGGGCGTAGCACGGGGCCTCATTTACACTATGAAGTCATCGTCAATAACACTCCAGTGAACGCGATGAGCGTAGAGCTGCCTGAAAACACCAGCCTCAGCGGCGACACGTTGATTGCTTTCCAGCGCCAAGCCGAACCCATGCTGGCAGCACTGGATAGCGGTGAAACAGGCACTATCAGTGTTGCAAGTTACGAACGCCAAGATGAGCAGTAACGTTACTTGCTCTGCATTAAACAGTAACGCCGCCCTCTGGGCGGCGTTACTGTTTTAGGCAGACCTTGTCTTATAAACCGTTCTTATAAACAGCCCAAAAATCTGCCCACCACATTATGCAGCTTGTAACAATGCGGCTAACAGGTCAGCGTCACGGCGGTAAATATCATCACGGAACTCCACTTCCCCCTGGGCATTTGGCCAGGCAGTCAGGTAGTGCAATGCGACAGGAATGCGCTGTGGGAGATTAACATTACGGTCACTTCCACTGCTGTTAAGCAATGATGATAGCTGGTAGCGACTGCCACTATCCTGAAGCAATAACTGTGCAAATTCCGTTACACCCTCAACGCGCACACAACCAGAGCTTAGCGCTCGCTGAGACCGCTGAAACAGCCCTCTTGCTGGCGTATCGTGTAGATAGATCATTTCATTGTTAGGAAAACGCACGACCACGCGGCCTAACGGGTTACCGCCACCTGATACTTGACGCAGCATCACCGCACCAGGTCGCTGCCAGTCAATAGCGTCAGCGTCTAGCCGTTCGCCGGAGGGACTTAACACTTGAATATTTCGCCGTGCTAAATAGCCAGGGTCTCGTCTTACCTGAGGTAAAACATCCTCACGCATTATGGTCGGCGGGATAGTCCAAGAAGGATTCACGGTTAAGTGACTAATTGCCGAATGAATAATAGGCGTTTCGCGCCGCGGTGTACCAACGACCACTCGAGCATCCCAGTGCTCACCATTGGGCCGAGTGTAATGCAATCGATAACCCGCAATATCAACCCATACTCGCGGCTCATTGGTTTGAGTAGGCCTGATCCACCGAGCTCGCTCTAAATTGACACGAAGTTGATCGATACGCGACGTAACAGGTGTATTCAATGCAAGTCGCGTGCGCTCACCCACAACGCCATCTTCTTGTAACTGATGGCGACGTTGAAATTGCTTAACTGCCCGTTCTAACTCAGCATCGTAGGTACGCTGGTCACTAACCACTGACTGGGCCTCAATCATTGGATAAGCACTGCTATCCGCCGCCAGCAAATCGGTTTCTCCCCAATAGGCCAAGCGCTGTCGCAATACCAGCACATCTTCATTGGCATCACCTGGGCGTAACGCCTCATCGCGGCCCGTCAGGTAGGGAACACTGTCTTTTTCCGCCAGCGTACGATAATGACGTAGCGCATCACGTAGCTGAGCGTACTCAGCCGATGAGGGCCTGACATAATCAAGCGCGCCCTGAATATCGCCATTTTCGACCGCATGGGCAATGCGCAGTAAAGAGTAGCGACGCTCAGGCCTGGGGATATCCCATTTAGGCTCAACTTCATTTGGATTTACCTTGCCCCGTGAGAGATGCTCAAGCGCTAGCAACAATGCTTTCGTGGCCTGAATATCAAAATCAGCTTGGGCCAACGTACTTGCTTGCTGGCTAGTCTGAAATGCGTCCATCAGGTCGCCAGCGCTATAATCACCGGGGGCCAAGCCATCATCTTCAAGACTATTTAGCGCGTCCACCAGCGCTTCAACACGATTGCTATCTTGCCAGACTGGCCGTTGATCTAGCTGTTGATAAAAGTCACCAACAGGCAGTAACGCACTTGTTTGAGCATCTACACGCTGAGCTAATGCCTGCTCAAGTGAGCCTGGGTCAGCTTGCGCGCTGGTAATTAACTGAGGCGCTTGGATCAGCGTCAGACATAGAGCCATCCCTATCGCCCATCGTCTTAGTAACTGTGTCTCGTTCATCGCCCCTCCTTGCGTTACTATTCATCATTGTTGCGGCACTTCCTTTCATCATAGCCGTTTATGCACACCCTTCGTCGATATCTATTGTGAGATTGCACTCTATGCCTTTATATCTGCGTGCTTCTGCTGTCATTATTTCTTTGCCATTAGCGTTATTAAGCCTTCCTTTGCAAGCGGCTAGCTATTTCTCTCAAGTAGCCTCCACACCACCTCACGGTGTTTCGCCATTACATCATCAACTGCTCCAACTAGCGCCATCGGCAACGCCAGAAGCGCTAAGACTCGCCGCTCAATCACTTAGCTGCGCTGACCCAACCGCTGAGCGTTTAGCCGTCATTGATTACTCGCTTCCGTCTACCGAGCCACGGCTGTGGGTCTTCGACCTACATCAACATAAGCTGCTATTTGAAGAGCTCGTTTCCCACGGGCAAGGCTCTGGCGATGCGTTGGCAGAGGTTTTCTCCAACACCCCTGAGAGTCACCAATCCAGCATCGGACTCTTTCGCACAATGAATAGTTATTATGGTCGTAATGGCTATTCGTTGCGCCTGGATGGCTTAGAGCCAGAGGTCAATGACCTCGCGTTTGAGCGGGCGATTGTAATCCATGGCGCTGACTATGTTAGCGACGACTTTATTACGCAGACCGGCAGGCTGGGACGTAGCCACGGTTGCCCTGCCGTACGCGAAGACATCACGTATCCGCTTATCGACAGTTTGAAAGAGAACCAGTATGTCTTCGCCTACTACCCTGATGAAGAGTGGTTAGCGACGTCACAGTTTCTGCGCTGCCCAAGCGGCAACGCTCCTCACTTAGCCCAACGCTGATAACGTTCTCATCAGAATACCCGAGCGGTTAAACCACCTACTCTGTAAGGTCGGTCTTTTAGACTGGTCTTCGAGACTGAGCCAGATACATTAAAAAACATAGCCGCCAAAAACGCAAGAGACTGGTTTTCATCATTAATACAAGGTAATTCAGGCACGCACGGCAACCACCTGCAATACTTTGTGACAAAACATCACAAAGCTAACTACTATTTTGCAGGTACTGGCCATGTTTGCTTTTATGCACCCTTATCAAACTATCCATCGCCTAGAACAAGAAGTAGCGGCGTTGAATGCCCAGTTAGATATCGAAAAAAAGCGTCACGGCTGTCGCGCAATCAGCTTGATGACGCCTGTTGAGTCACTCAGCATGCTTCAGGCCAGAGGCGCAGATATGCTTTGCTCGTTGAGCAAGGGCGTAGAAGTCCACGCTCAGCATCTTGCTGCCGAGCAATCGACACTCACCGACACCTTCGGCCGGCTCCATAAAGCCGAGCAAACCGCACAAACATTGCAACAACCCCGCCAACGCTGCCAGCAAACAGACGCGTATTTATCGTCTTCTTTAGTGACCGAGCAAGCCTTTCACGATATACGCCAGCTAAGTGTCGAATTAGGGCATAACGCAGGTCACACACAAGCGCTAGCCATCACTGCGGCCTTGGAAGTCGCTCACTTCCATGAGCAACCGGCAGGCATGCCAGCGATTGTGCAGGACCTGCAGGAATTATCAGAACACTCTCAGCAATTAGCGCATCAGCTAGCGCAATGGATCGAGCGCACCACATCGCAAGTAAATGAAGATGCAAAGATCCGTGATTATCAGCAGCAGGAAATAAAGGCTCTAACCAGCGCCGCCCAATCAGCAGAGCAGGTAATTGAGCAGTTGATAGACCAGTCACGACATATGTATAAGGTCATACACCACAGTACAACCACGGCTTATTTGCACGCCACCAAACTTGAGCATGCAGTATGGAAAAGCCGCCTTTATAGGCAGCTACTCTCTGCCCACCTCGAAGAGAGTTTAGAAGATCATCAGCACTGCACACTTGGGCACTGGTACTTTATGGGTGATGGTCGTCGCTATAAGCACACGGAAGCTTACAAAGCGCTGGCGGCGCCACATAAGCGTTTCCATGAAAGCGGTTTAGAAGCGCTGAAATTTGCCCGCCAAGGTGATCATAATGGTCAGCTTGCAGCGCTAGCCATGATGGAAGAGGCCAGCAGCCAGCTAGCGCTACAGCTTGATAAACTGATGGAGCATGCCGTTTATGAAGTTCCCCTTTCAACAGGACGCCCCTCGCCATTAGCAGATTCACCTTAATGGCATGCTGTGCGCCTTTTCGTGCTGCGCGCCTTTTTTGGAGACGTACACATATCACACGCTTTTATGCCATGCTGGGTGCGTTACCGCTTTTAATCATCCACTCAGCAGGGAACGGCTATGTCGCAGATCAAAAAGCTAGATCTCGCCTTACAGGGCGGTGGCGCCCACGGTGCTTACACCTGGGGGGTTATCGATCGATTGCTTGAAGACGACCGTATCGAGATAGAGGGCATCAGTGGAACAAGCGCTGGCGCGATGAATGGTGTGGTCATGGCAGACGCCCTCACCCGCGGTAACAAAGAGACGGCTCGGCAAGCGCTGCACCAGTTCTGGAAAGCGGTTAGTCGAGCAGGTATGACGAGTCCAATTCGCCGTTCACCACTAGACGTACTTACCGGAAACTGGTCTCTCGATCATTCCCCGGGTTACGTGGCCATGGACCTTTTAAGCCGGCTGGTATCCCCCTACCAAATGAACCCTCTTAATATTAATCCACTGCGCGATATTGTTGCTGAACATATTGATTTCGAACGCGTAAGACGCTGCGAACAGCTTAAACTGTTTGTGACGGCCACTAACGTTCGCACCGGAAAACAGCGTGTCTTTCGCCGCGAAGAGATGAGCGTAGACGCAGTCATGGCCTCAGCGTGCCTGCCTTTTGTATTTCAAGCGGTTGAGATAGAAGGCGAAGCGTACTGGGATGGCGGTTATATGGGCAACCCAGCGCTGTTCCCCTTGATGGAGGAGTGCAGCGCACGAGACATTCTGCTGGTACAAATTAACCCCATCAGTAGAGAAGAAGTCCCTACCTCCGCTTCGGCCATTATGAATCGGCTAAATGAAATTACCTTTAATTCCGCCCTAATTAAAGAAATACGCATGATTGCGCTACTTAAGCGCGCACTGGATGAACAGGGGATTGAAAACTGCTACCAGCAAGCGCTCTTCCACCGCATCAGTGGCGAACAGGCCCTAGCGGATCTCTCGGTATCTAGCAAAATGAATTCAGAGTGGGCGTTTCTATGTTATCTGTTTGACCAAGGGCGCGCCGCTGCCGAGCGCTGGCTAGAGGCTCACTTTGAGGAGATAGGTGAGCGTTCAACACTAGATATTGACGCCGTTTATTTGCACGAATAACCAGCACTCACGTGTCGCACTTCTACATCGCAGGTGCGCCACCTTGGTGCATCGCCAGCGACCACAACGCCCCTCCTATCAAACACACAAAAATAAATGGATGATTTTATTTACAAAATCATCTTATGGCGAACTAATTGCTTCACTCTTACTGAATGATGGTAGGCGTGGACCAGGCCCAACGGGTACGAGTGCGTCGAACCTGCCCTTCAATGGCGAAGGCATGTTCTCGTTAACAACATAGCGCCTTTCCAAGCGCCATGTTTTGACCCACTCGTATCGTGCTCTGTGAGGCCATCCATGGACATTCGCAATAAAGCTAACCGCATTCGGCTATTAAACTTTTCCACCCCTCAAATGCGCGCGTTCCACTTTTCTTGGTTCGCGTTCCATATCTGCTTTTTTGGCTGGGTTGGTATCGCACCACTAATGGCAGTGGTCCGTGAAGACCTATCACTTACCCAAACGCAGATCGGCAATACTATTATTGCCTCCGTTGCTATTACCGTTATTGTCCGTCTGCTGATTGGCGTGCTATGCGACAAAATTGGTCCTCGTAAAACCTATACCGGCTTGTTAATGCTAGGCGCTATACCCGTCATGGGCATAGGTTTTGCCAATAGCTTTGAGACCTTCTTGCTCGCTCGTTTGGCTATCGGCGCCATCGGTGCATCCTTTGTTATCACCCAATATCACACCACGATGATGTTTGCGCCGAATGTCGTTGGCACCGCCAATGCGACCAGTGCTGGCTGGGGTAACTTGGGTGGCGGTACCACACAAATTCTGATGCCGTTGATCTTCTCAGGTTTGCTAATGCTTGGCGTTAGTGAAACGCTGGGATGGCGTCTAGCGATGGTGGTGCCTGGTGTCGTGCTGTTCTTTACCGGGATTGGATATTGGTTGTTTACCCAAGACGCCCCCCATGGCAATTTTAGCGACCTGCGCGCCCGCGGTGAGCTACCCGAAGCCACAGGTGAAAATAGTGCAGTACAAAGTTTTCTAGCCGCCGCAAAGGATATTCGTGTATGGGCGTTGTTTATTGTTTATGGGCTCTGCTTCGGCGTTGAGTTAACGATCAACAATATTGCCGCTATTTATTTCTTCGACAAGTTTGACCTGACCCTGGCAACCGCTGGTTTAATCGCTGGTTTGTTTGGCCTTATGAATATTTTTGCCCGCACCCTTGGTGGCGTTTTTTCAGACCTATTCGCCAAACAAGGGGGTTTAAAAGGTCGAGTCCGCTGGCTGTTTATCGCCTTGGTGTGTGAAGGAATAGCGCTCATTGCCTTCTCACAAATGCATATCTTAAGCCTCGCAATCGGCATCATGCTGGTATTTAGCCTGTTTGTTCAGATGGCTGAGGGAGCGACATTTGGTGTGGTGCCCTTTATTAATAAAAAAGCACTGGGGGCTGTTGCGGGTATTGTGGGTGCGGGTGGAAACGTGGGCGCCGTATCTGCAGCTTTTCTGTTCCGTAGTGAAAGTCTTGGTTATCAACAAGGGCTTTTTTACCTCGGCATTACCGTATTAGTGCTCGCTTCTTGTGTACTGGTAGTACGTTTCAGCGATGCTACAGAAGCTGAAGAAGCAACAGCCTATCGTGATGCGGTTGGCGACGATACGAACGCAGGCGCACTCTCGCTGCGTTAGTGTTCACTTACCCCCTCTGTACGCTTTATCCGCGACGATTTTTTGCGACACGTTGTTGCGACAGGGGGGACTTCATCTCAGGCGGGGAGTTAAAGGAAACCATTATGTCTTCAGCCCAACAGCTACTCTTAACCGCCCTTCGATGCGATATCGACAGTCTGCACCACTTAACCACTACCTCAGAAATCGTTGGCGATATTAGTGGTTTTATTCATGCACTCCAACGTGAACGAGGAGCCTCAACAATTTATCTTGCCTCTAAAGGTAAGCGGTTTGCCACTCGGCGAAAGGAATTTGTACAGCGTAGCCAAGAAGCTGAGACCGTTATGCGCCAGCGACTAGAAGCGCTTGCCGAAGAAGCACGGCCACAGGCAGCGGCACGCTTACTCAGGCGGATCGCTGCAGTGTGGCTTGCTCTGGATGACCTTGACACTTTGCGACAAGCAATCCATTCATTTGCAGTCTCCCCTGACGCGGCAACTCAAGCGTTTAACCACTTAATCAGCGGTCTTCTCGCTATTGTATTTGAAGCAGCAGACACCTCGGTAGACCCGGACATCACACGTGCACTGGTAGCTATTTTTCACCTTATGCAAGGCAAAGAGCTCGCTGGGCAAGAACGTGCCTGCGGTGCCTTTGGCTTTACCAGTGGGCATTTCGACGATGCCCATCGCGAGTTGATGAATCAATTAGTACGTGACCAGCAGCGCTGCTTCGATACCTTTGAAGAGTTTGCCTCGCCCGAGGCAGAGCTTGCTTGGCAACAGGCTCTCTCGCCGCGAACACTCGCGGGGATTCAACAGCTTCGCAACACTGCTTACCAGCATGCTTGCCAATATTCTCACCAAGAAACCCGCACAGACAAAGCGCTTGGCGAAACATGGTACGAACTAACCACATTACGTATCGATAGCATTAAGGCCGTTGAAGACACTCTAAATCGCCAGTTAACGGCGTTATGCCATCGAAAAATTGCTCAGGTGCATTCGACGTTAGAGAAGGCTAAAACACCCCTTAGCCAACCAACACTCGCTCCTTGCGAACAGCTCTTGGCCTTAAGCGATACTCAACCCTTAGGAGAGCTGACGGCCAGCGCCTTAACATCTCCATTAGGGCGTTCACTGATTGAGCTTGCTCACGCCCAATCGAGCCATCTTCAAGGTCTTAGTGATGAGCTGGAAAATACCCGCAAAGCACTTCGTGAGCGTAAGCTCATCGAACGTGCCAAAGGCCTTATTATGGCCTACCAGGAGATGACCGAAGAGGAGGCTTACCGGTTTTTGCGTAAAACATCGATGGATCAAAGTAAAAGCATGGCCGACATGGCGCAGTCGATACTCGATCTCTCATCCATGCTCAAACGCAAAGACGAAAAACACGCACACTAGCTGAACCAGCTCATTTGCAACACTGTGGGCAATTAGCCATTCTAATAGCTCCCCTTTCCTGAATGAGCTAGGAGCACACGATATGCAGCACCGTGTCCTAATGATCACTGGCGCCTCAAGTGGAATTGGTGCCGCCACCGCGCGAGCAGCCTCGCGTGAAGGCTATAAGCTAATACTTGCCGCCCGCTCTACCGACAAACTCACCGCACTGGCTCAAGAGCTTGGCCCCGAAAACGTGCTGACATGTGCGTTGGATGTCACCGACATGGCACAACAACAAGCAATGGTCGATCAAGCACTTGAAACATTTGGGCGTATAGATGCGGTCTTTGCAAACGCTGGGCGCGGTGGTTCTCCTGGAGGCTTTAGCGGTGCAGATCACGACGCCTGGCGCGAAATGATCCTGACCAACATTTACGGTGTAGGGCTAACGCTTCAGGCATGCCTTCCCGCACTAAAACGGAGCAAAGGGCATGTATTATTAACCGGTTCAGCCGCTGGGAGAACCACAATTCCAGGCTCGATGTACAGCGCCACAAAGTGGGCAGTGACCGGCATAGGCTACAATCTGCGAGAAGAACTACGCGGAACCGGAATGCGCGTTACTTTGATTGAACCCGGCATGGTGGATACCCCCTTCTTTGATAAGCCACCAGAGCATGCGCTCGAAGATCGCGATATTGCCAACGCCGTGATTTATGCGCTTTCCCAACCCCCTCACGTCGATGTGAACGAGATTTTGATTCGGCCAACGCCACCCACCGACTAACCGACGCTGCGAACGGGCAACAATGGCACCTTGCATTTCTTCTTGCATGCCCACATAACACTGGGATACCTAGCGTGCTAATAAATAACGCCGTAAATTTAGCCGTCCATACGCTTTTTAATGCAGGTGCCCCATGAGCCAACTCGCCAATACCGCCCTTTCTGTGCTGGACTTAGCACCGATTCGTCAAGGCGGTAGCGCTGAAGAAACGTTTCGCAATAGCGTATCCCTAGCACAACGGACCGAACAGCTCGGCTATACGCGTTACTGGCTGGCGGAACACCACAACATTGCTGGCATCGCGAGCGCAGCGACTGCCGTATTGATTGGTCATGTCGCTGGGCAAACATCCACTATACGCGTGGGCAGCGGTGGCATTATGCTGCCCAACCATCCTCCCCTGGTGATCGCTGAGCAGTTTGGCACCTTAGAAACGCTCTATCCTGGTCGGATTGATTTAGGGCTGGGCCGTGCACCCGGCTCAGATGGTGCCACCATGCAAGCGATGCGCCGCAATGCTCAGGCGGGCGTCGATGACTTTCCACAACTGCTTAATGAACTGCGAAGCTACTTAGCGGATGCGGACCCACAGCAGCGCGTGAAAGCCGTCCCTGGGCAGGGTACCCACGTACCTATCTGGCTACTCGGCTCTAGCGGCTATAGTGCGCAATTAGCCGCAAAACTCGGGCTCCCTTTTGCGTTTGCAGCCCAGTTTGCACCGGGATACTTATTTGAAGCGTTGCGGCTTTATCGCGATAATTTCCGGCCTTCGGAGCACTTGGATAAACCCCACGCCATGGTAGGGTTGCCCGTTATCGCCGCAGAAAGTGATGCTATGGCCCATTACTTGGCAACGACCTCTCAACAGAAATTCCTGAGCCTTATTCGAGGGAAGCCGACCCAGTCGCTGCCCCCCCTTGAACAGCTAGACTGGACACCGATGGAACGCTCTCAAGTAAGCCAATTCCTAGGCGCAGCCATTATTGGTGGACCCGATACGGTCAAAGCTGAACTAGAGGCATTTCAAGCACAGACAGGGGCCGACGAACTAATGATCAACAGCGATTTTTATGATCATGCCGACCGCTTGCGTAGCTACGAAATCGTGACAGACGTCGCTCGATAATCACTCGACTAAACGCCAAAACCATGACCACACTTAGCTTTACGCCAATGACGCAAGAGGACTTCGCTACTTTCTGGCCACACTTTCAATCCATTGTTGTGGCACAAGAAACGTATGCAATAGATCCAGACATTAGCTTTGAAGCGGCTTATACATTGTGGTGTAAGCAGCCCAAGGCGTCATTTGCGATAACAGATAACCAAGGCGAGTTACTAGGCACTTACTATCTAAAAGCCAACGCAGCAGGCCCTGGCCAGCATGTTTGTAACTGCGGCTATATGGTATCGCCTGCTGCCAGAGGAAAAGGTGTCGCCCGCGCAATGTGCGAGCACTCGCAACAGATAGCACGTCACTATGGTTTTGAAGCGATGCAATTTAATTCGGTGTTGGCCACTAACCAAGTGGCCGTCGCCCTATGGCAACGGCTAGGGGTTGCTATTGTCGGCACGATTCCCAATGCCTACCGGCATGCATCCCTTGGATTCGTTGATAGCTACGTGATGTATAAAGCGCTTTAATGGCCGCTTGATAAAAAGGGCATCGGATCATTTAAGACAGCGTTGCAATAGCTCTTCAGCAGCGGCGCTGCCTAATTCGGTTAAGTGGGCAATATTTCGCTCAGGAATTTGCTCCGTATCACCGTAAAAAGCAATGGCTTTTTCGACACTAGCCTCGCGCAACAGATGAACCATCGCATAGGGCGAACGGTTGGTGTAATTGGCTGCGTCTTCAGGTTCAGCATCGGCAAAACAGTAGTCAGGATGGAACGTTGCTAACTGATAGACCCCTTCATACCCCAATTCTGCCAGAAGATTTTCAGCAAGCTCTATATAGTCCAGG
Organism: Halomonas bluephagenesis; assembly: GCF_054790765.1. Lineage (NCBI taxonomy): Bacteria > Pseudomonadati > Pseudomonadota > Gammaproteobacteria > Oceanospirillales > Halomonadaceae > Halomonas > Halomonas bluephagenesis. Next base: position 2,979,180 of record NZ_CP133631.1, on the reverse strand, counting down.
TAGTGGTCAAAGTTTTTAAACAGCGTGGGAAATATCAGTAGCGTGGTTTCCGTTTCTGGATGCTCATTTAACCACTCCACTTCGGCAATAAGCTCTTCCAATGCCACGTCGATTTTTTTCGAGCGCACTACCTCAACCCGAAGAGTACCGCCTTCAAGCTCGCGTTTAGCAAACGGGCATATATTGTGCCCAACAATAAACGTGCGCACCCATGCTAATGTCTGTTCCGCTATCTGGTTATCTGCCGCTTGCATTGCACCTACTACCTTACGTGGCGTGGCCGAAAGCCACTGTTAAAACGCTCCAGTGTACCTGCAGGAAACCTCAAATACTTCAGACATGCGACTGATATCGCGCCAGCGCCACTTCATAGGATTTGTGAATGTGCGCTTCCATTAGGGCGGGAGCCGCTTTGCCATCTCGGCTTAGCGCCAGTTCAACAAGTTCGTCATGCTGTTCATCTAACGCTTGGCGAACAGCGGGTATTTTGGGTCCCAAACGGCGATAGCGGTCAAACTGGTCGTGGAGCTGTTCGATAAATCGCAGCAACCAGACAGACCCACAAGGTGCTACCAGGGTGCGATGAAACTGAGTATGAAGCCGCTCCCACTCGTCAATTTTGTCGAGCGACATATCGGCTCGTTTTAAGCGATGCGCCGCTGCCAGCAGGTCGGCTTCCCATACCTCATCGCCATAAGCAATTGCCTGCTCTAGGGCCATCCCTTCCAGTTCTTTTCGCAAGCGGGCAATATCATCCAACTCCTCTCGTGATAGCTTTGGCACCCTAAAGCCGCGTTGGTTTTCTTGGATTAATAAGCCGTAAGCCGCCAATTTATTTAATGCTTCACGCAGCGGGCTTAACCCTACTTGGTAGTGCTCTTTGAGCGCATTAATGGCTAATTTTTCGCCTGCGGCAAAGCGGCCATCCACTAAATCTTTACGCAATGCATCATAAATAGGGCTAGAGGAGGCCGTACCAGTAGGAAGGGGTATGTGTTTGTTCACTCCATGCTCCTTTTGCGTATCCTTCGCGAACGCGGTAGTTAAGGAGATTCTATGACTAGCTGTTGACGCCCCACAACAGGCGCACCTATATTCTATTTTAGTCAAAATAATCGATTTTTTGCCACACAAACGATAGGTAGGCACGCCTGATGTTCTTAATTGAGATGTCTCCACTGTGGGCAGTGGGCACATGAAACAAACAGCGCTTTTTTGGGCGTTTTTCCGCGTTGGCATTTTTGGCTTCGGTGGTGGCCCAGCAATGATACCTCTGGTACGCGCTGAAGTCGTTACACGGTACCAGTGGTTAACCGATGAGGAGTTTGCCGATGTGTTAGCTATTGGCAATACGCTGCCGGGGCCTATCGCCACTAAAATGCCTGGCTATATCGGCTACCGAGTCGCGGGTGTCAGTGGCTGCGCAGCCGCTGTTATTGCCGTTATTCTGCCGATGATTGTTGCGATGATAGCGATGCTAGGCATTTTTAGTCGCTATCGTGACGTCGCCTGGATACGCGGCATGGGGCAGGCCGTCATTCCTGTCGTTATGGTCATGATGGGGCAGTTAGCGTGGGACTTCTTTGACAAATCCAACGCTGCCCTCGGCTGGTTAACTAGCACTCTCATGGCGTTAATCTCGGGCGGTTTAATCTACTGGCTAGGTGTGCATCCGGGCTGGGTGATTGGTGCCATCCTGCTAACAGCCTTGCTGCGCCCTGCGGGTGAAAAACGCGTGGAAGACTCGGCATGATCTACTGGGAGCTTTTCTTAGCGTTTTTCATTCCTAACATTATTGGCTACGGCGGCGGCCCAGCAATTATTCCTCTTGTTGAAGCCGAAGTGGTTGGCCGTTATGGCTGGATGACCTCTCAAGAGTTCGCCGAAACCCTGGCCTTGGGTAACGCCCTCCCCAGCCCTATTGCTACTAAAATGGCGGGCTACGTCGGCTATGACGTCGCTGGCATTGGCGGAGCATTTGTGGCCGTTTCAGCAACGGTGATTCCCTCTTTACTGCTGATGATTGGGGCGCTGGGGCTGCTTTATCGCCACCGCAACTCTCCGCGTGTCAAACGCATGAGCCAGTGGGTTCGTCCGGTAATCGCCATGATGATGGCATGGCTAACCCTTGGTTTTTTCATGGAAAGCATCAACAGCAGTGGCATGCTGCATACCTTTTTACTGGGGGGTGTCGCAGCGGTTGCCTTAGTGCGCTTTAACATTCACCCCGCGTTTGTTGTTATCGGCGCATTAGTTTACGGCGCTCTTTTTATTAGCTAACAAAAAATACGGGGACTCGTATGTATAACAATGCACTCTACTACCCTAACGCTTCTCGCCGGATGGCGACGTTTGGCAAACGCGGCATGGTTGCGACGTCCCAACCGTTGGCTGCCCAGGTCGGTATTAGCATTTTACAGCAGGGTGGTAACGCGATTGACGCTGCCATCGCCACAGCAGCGGCGCTCACCGTGGTGGAGCCGACCTCCAACGGCATTGGCAGCGATGCTTTCGCCATTGTATGGGTGAATGGCAAACTACACGGACTCAACGCCAGTGGCCCAGCCCCTCAAGCAGCGACCATTGAGGCAATAAAAGCACTGGGCCATGACACGATACCCAACCACGGCATGCTGCCAGTGACCGTACCTGGAGCCCCCGCCGCCTGGGCGATGCTTTCTGAGCGCTTTGGTAAGTTACCGTTTGCACAGTTGCTAGCCCCAGCCATTGCCTTGGCGGAAGAAGGCTTTGCGGTGACGCCCGTTATTCATCAAATGTGGCAAGAAGCTTTCACTACCTACTCAGCTTATAGTGAAGCTGCTTTCAAGCCCTGGTTCGATACGTTCGCGCCAAAAGGTCGCGCTCCACGCCCGGATGAGATGTGGTCATCGCCTGATCACGCTAACAGCTTAAACGCTATCGCCAACACCAAGGCCGAAGCCTTTTATAAAGGCGAACTGGCAGACGCTATTGATGCGTTTTCCCAGAAACACGGCGGTTTATTGCGTAAAGAAGATCTTGCCGCCTATCAGCCGGAATGGGTAGATCCCATTAGCATTCGCTATAAAGGACACGACATTTGGGAGATTCCCCCCAACGGCAGCGGTATGATCGTGCTCCAAGCACTTGGTATGTTGGAACGTCTAGAAGCCTGCCCAGGTAACCCCTTAGAACCTCTTCCCCGCCGCATCGAAGCTACGAAACTGGCCTACATGGATGGTTTCAAACACATTACTGAGCGTGCTGACATGGCTCCTAGCATCGAGCAGATGCTAGATGATGGCTACTTAAAAGCGCGCGCCGCACTGATTGGCGAGCAGGCCGTTGATCCTGTCCATGGCAACCCCTTACAAGGCGGCACCGTGTATCTTGCGACCGCCGACAGCGACGGCAATATGGTGTCGTTTATCCAGAGTAATTTTAAAGGGTTTGGCTCTGGCATGGTGGTGCCAGGCACCGGCATTAGCCTACAAAACCGCGGCTGGTCGTTCTCCCTAGACCCAAAACATGCCAATGCATTAGCCCCCGGCAAACGCACCTATCACACCATTATTCCTGGGTTTATTACCAAAGATAACCAAGCAGTGGGGCCATTTGGCGTCATGGGCGGCTATATGCAGCCTCAAGGACAGCTGCAGGTAGTGACGGCCATGCTGGAAGATCACTTAAACCCGCAAGCCGCATTAGATATGCCCCGCTGGAAATGGACCAAAGGCACAACGGTTGAGGTTGAAGCCGATTTCCCCAACCATCTTGCCTTGGCGTTGGCGAGTCGCGGACATCACATTGTAAAAGTGGCTGATTCAATTAGCTTTGGCCGCGGTCAAATTATCCTGCGTGACCCTGACAGCGGTGTTCTGCAAGGGGGGACCGAACCACGCACTGATGGTGCGGTATTACCTCTTTAAACGTTCTGCTACCTGCCCTTAGCTCCACGTTGCAGCACCGACTTGGTTCACTTACTGCTGGGCAATTAACGCACTGCCCAGCAGTAGGCTAGCTATCAACGCCAAAGCATCGCATCATGGCAACCACTTTTATCGGTTATGTTGCTAATCAATGACGCCACCCCCTTCTGTACCCGCTCACTCCCCTTTCAGCGGATTTTTTAGCGTGTTCCGTTATAGCCGACGCGCGCTTGCGTTGGTGTGGGAAACTTCCCGCTGGATGATGCTTGGTTTAGCGTTATGTACCTTAGTCGCTGGGGTTTTGCCTGCCGTGGCCGCCTGGGTTGGTCAGTTGATTGTTGATGGCGTCGTGGCGGCAATGGACAGCTATCAGGCAGCGAATTCACCTAATCTGTGGGAAACGCTAACCCCGGTATTAGGTTTGGTGGCCCTGGAAGGGTTGATTATTGCGTTTATCGCCCTGGCTCAACGTGGGCTGGCTGCTCAGCAATCACTATTACGTGCGTTGCTAGGCCAGAAAGTCAACGTGATGATTTTAGAGAAGGCGGGCACCTTATCACTCAGCCAATTTGAAGACTCCGAACTGTACGACAAGCTCACTCGCGCCCGCCGCGAAGCATCCACCCGTCCGCTCGCCCTCGTCAATAAAACCTTTGGACTGCTACAGAACGCTATTTCGTTGGTCAGTTTCGGATTTCTCCTGGTGCAGTTTTCACCGTGGGCGCTATTGATCTTGGTAGTTGGAGCGTTACCGGTGTTTCTCTCAGAAGCGAAGTTTTCCGGCGATGCCTTTCGGCTATTTCGCTGGCGTTCACCGCAAACCCGTATGCAGATGTACCTGGAAACGGTATTGGCAAGGGAAGACAGTATTAAAGAAGTAAAGCTTTTCGGTTTAGAAGGCCTTTTTCTGCAGCGCTACCGAGATATTTTTACCCAGCTATTTGCCGAAGACCGACGGTTAACCCTGCGCAGAGAAAGCTGGGGATTTATCCTTGGCTTACTGGGCACGCTCACGTTTTATGCTGCTTATGGCTGGGTGGTGGTCGAAACGGTCGCTGGAGCACTCACCCTGGGTCAAATGACCATGTACTTAATGGTGTTTAAGCAAGGCCAAGGAGCGTTATCGGCAAGCCTGACAGCGGTCAGCGGTATGTACGAAGATAACCTTTACTTATCAAACCTCTACGAATACCTTGAGCAGCCAACGGACGCCGAAGAAGGCGATCTTTCCCAGGGCATAACGCCAGGAGATGGGCTGCGCTTTGAGCACGTCAGCTTCGCCTACCCAGGTGGCAGCGAAGTATTACACGATATTTCTTTGCATTTACCCCCTGGCAAAAGTATTGCACTCGTTGGCGAAAACGGCTCAGGTAAAACGACGCTAATTAAGCTATTAACGCGACTTTACCGTCCCACCAATGGGCGAATTCTGCTAGATGGCAGCGACCTTAATCACTGGAATACCCAGGCATTACGGGAACGGGTGGGCGTTATTTTCCAGGACTTTGTGCGCTATCAGCTTTCAGTAGGTGAAAACTTAGGTGTGGGTGATACGCATGCCTTTGGCGATGAGAAACGCTGGCAGCAAGCTGCTCACGATGGCATGGCGGATAGCTTTATCGACCGCATGCCACATGGCTACCAAACCCAGCTGGGACGCTGGTTTAAAAATGGCCAAGAGCTCTCCGGCGGCCAGTGGCAGAAAGTCGCGCTTTCGCGTGCTTATATGCGACACAATGCCGATATTTTGGTGCTAGATGACCCTACTGCAGCCATGGATGCCGCAGCAGAAGCAGAAGTATTCGCCCGCTTCCGCGAGCACAGCCGCGATAAAATGACGATTTTGATCTCTCACCGTTTTTCGACGGTGCGCAGCGCCGACCAGATCATTGTGATTGACCAGGGGAGAATTATTGAGCGCGGCACCCATGAAGAACTGCTAACAGTCAACGGAAGGTATGCTTCGTTATTTCATTTGCAGGCAGAAGGTTATCAATAAAAAAGCCGACCCAATAGGTCGGCCAAGCTGATGAGAGTTGCTCGGTAAAAAGGCCGAGCAATAAGATGCCTGGGGAAGGCATCGCCAAAACGCCTGGTTAAGCGGCTTGGCGATGCCCTCGCTCTGAGGCTTTACCTTTGCGGGAGTAGCTGCCTTTACCTTTTTTCGGTGTTTGCTGCTGCATTTTGAACATGGGCGTTCGCAGCTGCGCTTTCAGTGCGTTATCGCGTATCTTGCCTTTTTTCACGGTGTACTCCTCAGTCTTTGAAAAAACAGTCTTTGAAAAAACAGACATTAACAAACGCTTATCTGGCAGCGCAGTAGTTTGTCCTGCCCCTACTGTTGCCGCCATTCCTATTTGTTTAGCCGCTTCTACGACCAAATGAGATTGATCAAGTTCCCAATGCTTTACGATGACGTTTGATCACCATTGGTGGCCAGCGTGCTCGCGGCAGGACTGTCTGCCACCATGCTCACCACGCTGCCCACCATAATCAGGCATGGCGAGGGTAACGGTTGAGCAGCGAGTCGCGCGGGCATGTCCGCTAACGTGCCCACCAATGATTGCTGTTCGGGCTGGCTAGCATTGGCCACCAACATAATGGGCCACGTATCCGGCAGTCCCGCTTGGCGTAGGCCGTGGCAGATAGCGTCTACTTTGGAAAGTCCCATATAGAACACCAGGGTTTCATCCTGACGGGCAAGGTTGGTCCAGTCCGGCGTGCCGCCCTCCCGGCACAGTTGCGCCGTAATAAAGCGCAGCTGCTGGGCATGGCCACGATCAGTTAGCGGAATACCCATCCCCGCAGCGGCTGCCGAGGCAGCGGTAATGCCTGGTACTATTTCGGCTGATATTGAGGCATTTGCTAATGCTCCCAGCTCTTCGCCCATGCGCCCAAACACGCCTGGGTCGCCACCTTTCAAACGCACAACCGACTTACCTGCCTGGGCAAGCGATACGATCAGCGCACCTATCTCATCTTGAGGCACGCTATGATGCCCGCTTGCTTTTCCCACGTAATAGCGTTCGGTGCCTGGCGGTATCAGCCCCAGCACATCGTCACCCACTAAGCGGTCATAGACTACCGCATCGGCTTGCATTAACAGACGCGCTGCTTTCAAGGTGAGCAGTTCCATATCTCCACTGCCTGCACCGACTAAATACACTGTCCCAGAACGGCATTCGCCGCTAAGCGGAAGGCTTAAGCGCGTGGCTGATTCGCGGCCAAAGGGCGCTAACACCCGCTGGCTGAGGCGCATAAAGGCCTCAAGCCATTTCTGGGTGAGTTGTTTGCTTAGCGCACGCATTTGGACGCTCCTCTTCAAGTAATGATTTTAATTCTGGAATACAGCTGCCGCACTGAGTGCCGAAAGCCAGTCGGGCGCCGAGGGCTTCAACACTAATATCGCCCCCACGAATTGCCTTAATGATAGTGGTTTGTCCTACTTGATGACAGCTACACACCACGGGGCCCGCATCTACCGCACCATCATCGCAACCTGCCAGTAGCCGTTGGCGATGGTGAAGGTCTAGCGTCGCGTCGTTAAAGCGCGCCTCAAGCCAAGCAAACCCCGGTAATTCTTGCGGTGGCCCTACCATTAGCCACCAGCGTAACTGGCCATTCACTATTCCTGCTGCGCGCAGTCTGCCGCTACCACTATCTTCGCACCACAGCGACGCGGGTACATCGAGCCAAGATTCCACCGTTGCCAACCAATCGCTGACCGGTGCCCTATCAGCGAGCTGCCAGCGCTCGCAGTGACCCATAGGAATACGCGACCAATAAGTGTTTTCACACCAACTGGGGTTATCCGTACTGGTTTGGTCGTTGGCCACCAGCAACGTTGCTTGCCAATCAATGGGCAGATTCGTTAATGCCACTGCGCCCTGCTTGGTTTCTGGCTGGCCAGACACGGGGTCGGTATAGCCAGTGATCAGTGCGCCGCTTCGGCCCTGCTTTGTAAAGCAGTCGGTCCAGTGCATGGGCACAAACACTTCCCCTTGCCGCTGGGCGTTTGAAATACGTACTCGCCCACGGTACTCACCTTCAGCTGCCGTCAGCATCGCAAGCCCTTGGTCAGCTACGCCCGCGTTGGCCGCATCCACAGGGTGCAGTTCAATAAACGGCTCTGCCCGATGATTCATTAACCGCGGCGCTCTGGCGGTGCGGGTCATGGTGTGCCATTGATCGCGTACGCGCCCAGTATTCAGTCGCAGCGGATAGGTCGAACTGAGCGCCTGTTCTGGCAGCCGCGGCGTAATCGGCAATAGTTTGGCTCGGCCATTGGCCGTGGCAAACACACCCTCTTCAAACAGCCTTGGTGTGCCCCGCGGCGCAGATTGATTAACCGGCCACTGAATCGGCGAGAGCGCATCATAAGCGGCCTGCCCTTTGCCTGCCAGTCCCGAAATATCAAACAACCGCTTGCTCGTGCCACTGTTTTCAAAACCGGAGAGCCGTGCGTGCTCGTCGAAAATTTCCCATGGATGGGAGTAACTAAACGCTTCAGCAAACCCCAAGCGTTTAGCAACTTCGCAGATAATCCACCAATCGTGTTGGGCTTCACCAGGCGGTGTCAGCATGCCGCGCTGGCGGGAGATTCGTCGTTCAGAATTGGTGACCGTCCCATCCTTTTCCGACCAACCTGACGCGGGTAGCACAATATCGGCATAGGGCAACAGATCAGTGTTAGCAACGCATTCCGATACAATTACCAGCGGACACGCTGCTAACGCGCGGCGTACCTTTGCTCCATCCGGCAGGCTAACGGCGGGGTTGGTTGCCATTACCCACAGCGCCGTAATCTCCCCACGGTCAATGGCATCAAACAGTTCAATCGCTTTATGGCCGGGAGCATCTGGCAGCGTAGGAATTAAATGTTCAGTGGCCCAAAAGCGGCTGACCAGATCAAGCGCACCGGGGGTATGGTAGTCCATATGCGCCGCCAGTTGATTGGCAAGCCCACCCACTTCTCGCCCGCCCATCGCATTAGGCTGGCCAGTGATTGAAAATGGCCCAGCACCCGGCAGGCCAAGTTTACCGCCTGCCAAGTGGCAATTAATGATGGCATTGCACTTATCGGTGCCGCTGGTGGATTGATTAACCCCTTGAGAATAGAGCGTGACAACATGCAGCTGGCTGGCAAACCAATAGTAAAAAGTTTCTAAGCGCTCGGGGTCGACGTCACAGGCTATTGCGACATCATTCACGCTGCTGGCACTCTGCTGAGCAGCGTTTAATGCCTCGCTAAACCCTTCGGTATGCCGTTCAAGGTAGAGGCTGTCTAGTCGACGGTGCGCCGACATCCACGCCAGCAGCCCGTTGAACAGATAAGCATCGCTGCCCGGTCGAATACCAAGATAAAGATCGGCAATTTCACAGCTATCGGTCACCCTAGGGTCGATGACCACCACACGCATCAATGGGTTGCGCTCTTTGGCAACTTTCAGGCGCTGATAAAGCACCGGATGATTCCAGGCCAGATTAGAGCCGACCAACACTACCAATTCCGCTTCTTCTAAATCTTCATAGCTACAGGGCACCGCGTCGGCGCCAAAAGCGCGCTTGTAGCCCGCCACCGCTGACGCCATACACAGCCGCGAATTGGTATCCAGATGCGGCGTGCCCAAAAAGCCTTTAAATAGCTTATTAGCCACATAGTAATCTTCCGTTAACAGCTGCCCCGAAAGATACGCGGCAACCGTATGATTGCCATGCGCGTTACGCTGCGCCTGTAAACGCCGTGCCGTTTCGGCTAACGCCTGCTCCCAGGAAACGTCTTTTCCATCCACCCGAGGGTGTTGCAAGCGGTCATTCGCGCCCAGTGTTTCATGCAGCGCCGTGCCTTTAACACACAAGCGCCCGTAGTTAGCAGGATGTTCACGATCTCCTTCCACAGCGATGACGTTGCCACTGTCTATCGTTGCTTTCACTCCGCAGCCAACGCCGCAATAGGGACACGTGGTGCGGATATCGCCTTCAGCGAGCCGATTAGCCTTTGGCATTGCGTTTTCCTCCGGCGTTAAAAAGCAAAAAGCGCCCAAGCGAGCTTCTCAAAAGAAGCCTGCCTGGACGCCGTTGTCACAGGGGCACCCACTTTGGTGCCATACTCATCAGTGGTTTGCTGCAGTTAGTGTTGTTCGTTGCGATTTGTCGTTGTGTTTTATTTGGCTAATACACTGCAATGAGCCGTTATTACTTGTTATCAACATTACTGCAATCAATAAGCCCAACTCCCTACAAAAAACAAAATAACATTCAAAAACAAAATCTTATAAAAACCACCAAATCATTTGATAGCACGTTCAACCCCCTCTGTTTGCCCACTAGCGTTCTATGACCGTGCGCAGCACTCGCCAAACGCACCAATAGTGTGCGCTTACTTATTTACTCAGGCGAGAGCTTGTGGGCACATCAAAAAACCAAGCATCTGATTAAAAAGGATTAATTCATATCAAGGGAGTAGCTGGCTAATTTTTTGCTGCGTATTAAGCATATGAGACAACTCGGCAGCCAACGGCGGGTGCACAGCGTGCTCATCGACGTGACTTAACGACGCTAACGGGCAACGACGCCCCTGACACACCTTTCTTAACGAAGGGCAGTGTCAGGGGCGTTTTTTTATTGCTCGACACACATGCTGAATGCAAGGAGCCACCTATGGAAACCACTTCCCGGTGCGCATCTATCGACCACCTAATTATCATTGGCAACGGCATGGCCAGCCATCGCCTAATTGAAGCGCTGGTGCGCCATCCACGGCGCCCAACGTGTATCACCGTTATTGGTGAAGAGCCTGTCCCTGCCTATAACCGAATACTGCTTTCCCCCTTATTGGCGGGTGAGCTAGCCACCGATGCGCTTACTTTCCGTGACCAAGCATGGTACGCCAAACAGGGCATTACCCTACTTCTCGGCGAAAAAGTAGTAACGATTGATCGCGACAACTGCCGTATTACTACGGAGAGCGACCGCTGCCTGGATTACGATCACTTAGTGATCGCGACGGGTTCACGACCAACGATACCCAACGTTCCCGGCATTGAGCTAGCGGGCGTCCATAGCTTTCGCGATTTGCAAGACACCACCGCCCTAAAAGCCATCGCCCAACGTGGTGGTAATGCGGTCGTTATCGGCGGCGGCCTGCTGGGCTTGGAAGCCGCCGAAGGCCTGCGTAAGCGCAGCGAGCAGTCGTTCTCTCAAGAGCCTTCTCAAGAGCCTTTTCAAGAACTCTCTCAAAAGCTCTCGGTTAGCGTACTTCAACGCAGCGCGCGTTTAATGAATCGTCAGTTGGATGAAACCGCTGCCCAACTGCTGGAGAACACTCTGAGTAAGCGTGGTCTCCACATCGAAACAAACGCCTCGCTAGCTGCGCTGGAAGATAACGGCCACGGACACGTCCAGGCGGTCATGCTGAGCGATGGCCGCCGTTTACCCGCCGATAGTGTGATTGTCGCGGCGGGCATTACGCCCAATGTAGAGCTGGGGCAGCAAGCGGGGCTTCGCTGCGAACGTGCCATTGTGGTTGACGCGCACCTGACCACGTCTGACCCGCATATCGCAGCCCTGGGAGAGTGCTGCCAATTTGAGCAGCACACCTATGGACTAGTGGAGCCGATTTGGCATCAGGTTGACGTGTTAGCAGCCGTACTGTGTGGGGAATCCTCGGATGGTTATCAAGAAGCCCCTACTGCTACCAAGTTGAAAGTCAGCGGCGTAGCGCTCTTCGCATTTGGCCCTACCGAAGCAGGCCCCGAGCACGACGTACTGCGCTACCGCGACCCAGAAAGCGGCGACTACCGCCGCCTGCTACTCCGCGATGGCCAACTTGAAGGGGCGGTGCTCTACGGCGATACCCGCCACGGTCCTTGGTATTTCGAACAGGCATTGGCAAGTGCTGACCTTACGGCTTGCCGCCAAGCACTACTGTTTGGCCCTTGCGATGCCGAGGTACTGCAAACCGAGCACGCTGATAACGCGAACAGTCCTGCTTCCTCATCATCGTCTTCTCCATCCTCTTCTCATCCACCGACCTCAGAGGCGGCATAATCATGGCAACCCCAACAAAACTGATCATTATTGGTAACGGCATGGTCGGCCACCACTTGGCCGAGCAGCTAGTGGAGAGCGGTGCGCTTGAGCGTTTCGAAGTAACGATTTTTGGCGAAGAACGCCATCGCGCCTACGACCGCGTGCATCTTTCGGAGTACTTTAGCGGGCGCGACGCGGAGTCGCTGGCGCTATGCGAAGCCGATTACTACACCACCCATGGCATTACTTTGCGCAGCGGTGAGGCGGTCACTCGCATTGATCGCGAACAGCAAACCGTCATCACTGCCCAGGGCAGCTACCCGTATGACCAGCTCGTTCTGGCCACCGGCTCCTTCCCGTTTGTACCGCCTATTCCCGGCAACGACAGCGAAGGCTGTCTAGTCTATCGCACGCTGGATGACCTGGACGCCATTCAAGCAGCAGCAGAAAACGCTACGAACGGTGTGGTCGTTGGGGGTGGGTTACTTGGATTGGAAGCCGCCAATGCGCTACGCGACCTTAATCTAGATACTGCCGTGGTGGAGTTTGCTCCACGCTTGATGCCTATGCAGGTAGATAACGAAGGCGGTGAGCTACTCAAGGAAAAAATTGAAGCACTGGGCGTCCAGGTGCTTACCGAGCGAGCTACCCAGCGTATCGAACCTGGCGAGACCAGCCGCCTGCGCATGGTGTTCCAGGATGACAAAGTGCTGGAAACCGACCTGATTGTGTTTTCAGCAGGCATTCGTCCACAAGATACCTTGGCACGCGAATGCGGTTTAGACATTGGCGAGCGCGGCGGCGTGGTTATTGATGACCAATGCTGCACCAGCGACCCCGCCATTCTCGCCATTGGCGAAGTCGCGCTGTGGAACCAGAGTATTTTTGGTTTAGTCGCCCCTGGCTACCAAATGGCCAAAGCGGCGCTCTCCACCCTCACTGGCGGCGATACACACTTTAGCGGTGCCGACATGAGCACCAAGCTGAAGTTACTGGGCGTAGATGTGGGCTCTATCGGCGATGCCCATGGCACCCAAAACCCCGGTGCGCGAATGTTTCGCTATCTCGACCCGATCACCCAGGTGTATCGCAAGATGGTGGTAACCAGTGATGGTAAAAAGCTGCTGGGCGCAATGTTAGTCGGCGACAACGGCGCGTACGACACCCTCTTACAGTACTACGCCAACGGCATTGAGCTGCCCAAAGAGCCAGCCTCGTTGATTCTTCCCCAGCAGAGCGGAGCCGCCCCAGCGCTAGGCCCAGACGCGCTGCCGGAAACCGCGATGATTTGTTCATGCCATAACGTCACTAAAGGTAATATCTGCACCGCCATTGATGGCGGTGCCACTGACCTTGCCAACGTCAAAGGGGCGACCAAAGCCAGCACAGGCTGTGGTGGGTGCACCGCATTGCTCAAAAGCGTGGTCGACCACGAGCTAGAAGCCCGCGGCGTAGAAGTTGATAAATCGATTTGCGAGCACTTCGCCCATACCCGCCAGGAGCTTTACGATATTGTGCGCGTGGAAGGCATCAAAACCTTCAGAGAATTGATCGAAAAACACGGCAATCAAGACACCCACTGCCTGGGCTGCGATATCTGCAAGCCCGCTGTGGCGTCCATTCTAGCCTCCTGCTTTAACGAACCGATCACCGATGCTGCTCACGTGCCGCTGCAGGATACCAATGACACCTTTATGGCCAATATGCAGAAAAACGGTACCTACTCGGTGGTGCCGCGCATTGCAGGCGGTGAAATCACTCCCGATAAGTTAGTCGTGCTCGGGCAAGTGGCCCAGAAGTACCAGCTTTACACCAAAGTCACCGGCGGCCAGCGCATCGATCTGTTCGGCGCACGTTTAGAAGACCTCCCCGCTATCTGGGGCGAGCTCATTGAGGCAGGATTTGAAACCGGCCACGCCTATGGCAAATCACTACGCACGGTGAAGTCCTGTGTCGGCAGCACATGGTGTCGCTACGGCGTGCAGGACAGCGTCGGCATGGCCATCAAACTGGAAAATCGTTACAAAGGCCTGCGCGCGCCCCACAAAATTAAGTTTGGTGTTTCAGGCTGTACCCGGGAATGCGCCGAGGCTCAGAGCAAGGATATCGGTATTATCGCCACCGAAAACGGCTGGGACCTCTACGTGTGCGGTAACGGTGGCATGCGCCCTCGCCACGCTGAACTGTTTGCAACAGATCTTGATGACGAGCAGCTCTACCGCACTATTGACCGCTTCTTGATGTTTTATGTACGCACCGCCGACCGACTGCAGCGCACCTCCGTATGGCGCGAAAACCTCGACGGCGGCCTGGAGTACCTCAAAGAGGTGATTCTGGAAGACAGCTTAGCCATTAATAGCGAGCTGGAGCGGCAAATGCAGCATGTTGTCGATAGCTACCAGTGCGAATGGGCCAACGCCATTAGCGACCCAGACAAACTCAAACGCTTCCGTAGTTTCGTCAACGATGCGCGTCCCGACCCGTCAATCATTATGACGTCCGAGCGCGGCCAGCTACGTCCCGCTTAAACACTAATGCCCTGCTTAAACACTACATAATCGCAAACCAGACAACGTTAATGAGGTAACTGATGACCGCGACCGCACTCAAACACACCGTGAGCACTGACACCTGGCAGCCGCTCTGCGCTAAAGCTGACTTAGTGGCATTTTCCGGCGTCGCTGCTTGGTTGAACACGTCAGAAGGCCCTGCCCAAGTGGCCATTTTCTACTTACCGAGGCAGCGTTCCCAGGGACAGGAGAAAGAACTCTACGCCCTTGACCACTTTGATCCGTTTTCTAACGCTAACGTCATTGCCCGCGGCATTATCGGTGATGTTAAAGGCAACCTTGTGGTTGCCTCGCCACTCTATAAGCAGCATTTTCGCCTTGAAGATGGCCAATGCTTAGAGGATGAGGACGTCAAGCTGCGTACCTGGAAAGTCGCGTTTAGGGGCGAGGAGGTATGGGTGCAGGGGTAACTGACAGCTGCTTTACGATGACGTCACTCCCGTCGAGGAATAGCGCTCGCGTAGGTATTCAAGCTCAAAAAATGCTCATCTGCCCGCTGCAACGCATCGAGTGCCTGTGACCGATCATCTTCTGCCAATAAGGTGCACAGTACTTCGGAGATGGCTAAGGCGGGCGTTAACGTATGGAAAAAGCTGTCGCTTTCCGTGGGGCAAAAAATCGTCTGCTTTGACATCCCTACCAGTGGCGATACTTCACTATCGGTGATCGACAGAATCGTCAGCCCCTTGTCTTTTGCCAACTGCGTCAGTTCCAGTGTCGCTACTGCGTAAGGTTTGACGGAGACAACCAGCAAGGCATCTTCGGGCGTGGCACGAATTAGCGCATCGCCGCCGGTTCCCGCCGGTCCATCTAAGTGGACCGAGCGCTCCCCCAGCAGTGACATGACGTAATGGAAATGCCACGCCACGGAGTGACATGAACGCAAGCCTAGCACATACACTTTTCTTGCTGATTTCAGCGTGTTAGCGATGGCTTCCAACCGTTGCAGTGAGTCAGGCTCACAGAGCCGAGTAATCTGAGCACTCAGCCCATGCAGCATATGCGCGGCGATATTGCCGTTGGCCGAGGCTCTAGCCCCCTCGTTTCGCTGGCGAACCTTAGCGGCAAAGCCATCACTTCCCCGCCGCAGCGCTGCCACATAATGCTCGCGGATATCATCATATCCTTGCTTCCCCAGGAACTTTGCAAGACGCGTCATGGTGGCAGGCTGCACCGCCGCATGGCGCGCCAGCTCGCGCATAGAAACCAGTGCCACCTCATCCGGGTGTTCCAGCACGTAGCGGGCAGCCTGCTGAAGCTGCGGCGACATGGCATCGTACTGGGCGATAATCTGTTCCCTTAAAGGGTCGCGCTGCGGCATGCGTGTTGCCTCTTATACGGCTTGTTAAAACGGCAGCCGATTTAAACGTTACTGTTCTAAAAAAACAATGATCTACATGTTTTAACATCAAACATAATGATTCAATTGTTGCATTTGTTAATGAGGTTGTGCCAATCTCCTCATCATGGCGTGCTCACATCGCTTGGTGACCATAAGGAACAGCTTCCATGACTCGTATTCTTCATCGCAGTATCGGCCCAACACTCCCTCATGCCGCGTCGGCGCAAGGCGTCTACATTACAGACACTGCTGGGCGCCGATACTTAGATGCCTCGGGTGGCGCTGCGGTCACCAGCGTTGGTCACGCCCATCCGGAAGTGCTGGCGGCGATGCGCGCTCAAATTGATAACCTCTGCTACGCACACACCTCGTTTTTCACCACCGATGCTGCCGAAGCACTTGCCGAGAAGCTCGTCAACTTAGCACCTGAAGGCTTGAATTACGTCTATCTGGTGTCAGGCGGATCAGAGGCCGTTGAAGCGGCGCTGAAGATGGCACGGCAGTACTTCGTGGAAATTGGCGCCCCACAGCGTAGGCACATCATTGCCAGGCGCCAGAGTTACCATGGCAACACGATTGGTGCGTTGGCAACCGGTGGCAATGCGATGCGGCGTAAGCAGTTTCAGCCCATTCTGCCAGAAACTCATCATGTATCCCCCTGCTATGCCTATCGCGAGAAAGGCCCCGATGAGTCGCCTGAGGCGTACGCTATTCGGCTTGCCGACGAACTCGAAGCAAAAATTCTGGAACTTGGCCCTGAAGAAGTGATGGCGTTCGTTGCCGAACCCGTCGTAGGCGCCACCCTCGGTGCTGTCGCCTCTGTCGCTGATTACTTTAAACGTGTGCGTGCGATATGCGACAAATATGGCGTGCTATTGATCCTCGACGAAGTGATGTGCGGCATGGGTCGCACCGGCACTGTCTTCGCCTGCGAGCAAGACGACGTCACACCGGATATCGTCACCATAGCCAAAGGCTTGGGCGGGGGTTATCAGCCGATCGGCGCGGTGATGCTGTCCGGCAAAATTTACGACAGCTTCGCCAACGGTTCTGGCCTGTTCCAACACGGGCATACTTACATCGGCCACCCTGTTGCCGCGGCAACTGCTAACAAAGTGGTTGAAATCATTGCGCGCCCCGAGACACTTGCCAATGTAAACGCCATGGGCGCGAGATTACAAAGCGGTTTGGAAGCCGTTCTCGGTGCATCCCCTTATGTCGGCGACATCCGGGGAAGAGGGCTGTTTCGCGGTATCGAGCTGGTGGCGGACCGGGACACTAAAACACCTTTCGACCCGAGCCGAAAAATTCACGCCAAGATTAAGCGACAAGCCATGGCTCGTGGGCTAATCAGCTACCCTATGGGCGGCACGATTGATGGCATTCACGGTGACCATATCCTGCTGGCACCGCCCTATATTATTGAAGCCGATGATGTCGACCTAATCATTGAGCGCATTGCCGACGCCATCAACGCCGCCATCGCCGAGTGATGTCACGCACCCTATCTGAATGGAGCTCACCCATGACGCCCTCTCCCTGTCCGCCTATTGCTGATGCCGATTGGCCAAACGAAATCGCTGAATTACGCGAAGACTTTGCCGGTGCTCTCAATGTCTATCGCACCATGGCTCATCACCCGGATTTACTCAAAGCCTGGGCACCTTTGCGCCAGCATGTTGTTAAGGAAAATGCCTTAGGGCCAGAATTAACCGAGGTGGTGATTCTACGCGCGGGCTTGCGCATGGGGTCACGCTACGAATGGGCTCATCATGTTAGCCGGGCGCTCGCTCTCGGGTTCTCCACGACTCGGATCGATGCCATTCGAACTCGCCCCGAAGGCGTTGATGGTCTTATCGTCGACGCGGTGGATGCATTGTTTGACCAGCGAATGCTGTCCACTGAGCAAGAAGCAGAGTTAGCAGACGCCATCGGACGTAAGGCCGTTATCGACCTGATTGCTATGGTAGGGGTCTATTCGGTGTTGGGCTACCTGCTCAAGACTTACGACACACCGGTCGACGACAACATTCAAAAAGAAGCGGAAAAAATGCCAGCGCTATTTTCATTAACTTCGTAGGCATTCCTGTCCCTGGTGCAGGCTTCAACCTATCCCAGGGCAGACCATTAAGTACTTATGCATACGTTTGCGAGGATTCAGGTCTCATTAAATCAGTGGCTGCCCATGATCAGTGCCCACTTAATTTTATTCAGGCACTCAAGGCTCATCATCCAATGTAGGAGGCCGCTTTTAGCGGGCGATGGCGGCGTAGCCACCCTTGCTATAACTAGGTAAATCAGTTGAATCATCGTCGAAGTGTCGAACCAAAGCTAAAGCCCTATCTCACAACAATACATTTGTTTCTAAACACTACACATCTGTTTTTTGCATCACCACGCAGTCAAGCTTCCGCCCTGCTGCTACCGAATACTCAGGTAGCTTTTCCATTACTTCGAACCCAGCTTTTTTCAGTACCCGCTGTGAAGCGTGATTGTCTAAAGAAACAGTCGCCGTGAGCGTATTAATTTGGTAAATGCAACGAGCTTCGCTAATAAGATGGTTCAATGCCTTTTGCGCCAGCCCATTACCACTCGCATGTTGGGCTATCCGATACCCCACCTTAGCGTAACCATTCTCTATCTCACGTAGGTTGGCGCGCCCAACTATCGCACCTCGATGTTGGATAATAAGCGGTCTCATACGTCCTCGGGCATTTAACGCCAAGCACTCATTAATATGCTGGCGAATACCTTCAGGCGTGTAGAAGTGTTCCGCTCTGGCCTCTATATGCTGCTCAAACCATACCCGCTCGGCTACCTCAAACTGAAGCAGTTCAGCAGCGTCTTGCTGGGCAATGAGCTGAAAAGCTATATCCTTAGCGTGACGCATAAGCACGTTTCTCCCTGGGTGCTAAGTTGGTCGATCAGAGGCTATTTCTATAGGCTCAGGGTAAACAAATCACTGACATTGCGGCCACTGATATTGCTATGCTTGCCAGCCTCTTAGCTAGGCAATCTCGGAGCAACAGTTCGTGAAAAAAGAGTCCAGCACCTTAGCATTTTCCGCTTTCATGGCACTGCTGATTGGCTGTGCAGGAATCACTGCGACGTTGGCGTCTAACTCCCAGGCTATTTTGCTGGATGGGTTATTTAACCTTATCTACTTTAGCGTAGCGCTGGTCACCATCAAGGTCAGTAAGCTAGCCAGCCGACCCGATAGCGAGTCCTACCCATTTGGCTACAGCTACTTCGAGTCTTTAGTAAATCTATGCAAAGGTTTATTGATATTAGGCGTTTCCATCTTTGCGTTAGTAGACGCTATCGCTGCGCTACTGACAGGTGGGCGGGAGATCTCAGCGGGGCTTGCGGTTATCTACGCACTGTTTGCCACCGCCGCTTGCTCACTCACCGCTTGGGTAATGCACCGCAGCCAGCGCCACGTTAGTAGCCCGCTAGTGGCTGGTGACAAACTCAACTGGTTGGTAAACAGTATTATCTCAGCTGCCGTGTTAGCGGCGTTCTGCCTGGTGATGCTGTTTGAGCGCCTAGACTGGCGGGGAATCGTACCTTATGTCGATTCACTTCTGGTGATGGCCGTGGTGTTGCTATGCCTTGGCGTACCGGTGCGTATGGCCTCCCAGGCTCTGCGCGAGCTGCTCAATAAAACGCCCGACGAAACAATCGCCGAGCCAGTGCGCCAGGCGGTTGCTCGTGGTCTTGCAGATATCGATACCCAGGAAGTGCGGGTTCGCATGGTACGCCCTGGCCGCCTGCTGTATATCATGGTTCATGTGGTGCTACCCAAAGCATTTCATGAGTCTACGCTTGCCCATCAAGATGTCCTACGCCAGCAAATTGATGAAGAAGTGCGCCTCGTTTACTCACCGGTTGTCTGCGATGTGGTCTTCACCGAAGATGATCGCTGGGCAGCGCCTTCCTGCGGGCAGCTAGTGAAGAAACACGCTTAATCGCGCACCACTAAAAAAGCGGCCCGTGGGCCGCTTTGAAGATGAACCACATTTTCATCTATGGCACCGCTGAGACAGCAGCATAAGCCACCATCTCTACCAACATTTCTTCTCGCGCAAAACCAGACACAATAATGGCGGCCCGGTTAGGGTAAGGCGCGGTGACATATTCCGCATAGACGCAATTAACCGTGGCCAAATCCTCGCGTTGCGTCACGTAAATCAATACCTGAGTCAGTTGCTGCATACCCGCGCCGGCGCTTTCCAGAGTATGTTGCAGATTATCTAGCGTCTGGCGCGTTTGTGCTTCGATACCGCCTTCTACCACGGCACCATCGCCGCCGATGGGAATTTGTGCGGTGAATAAGATGCCATTGCCGACCACGGCCCATTCGAGTGGAGCTTTGGCCGCATAGAGATCAGTTTTTACCGGTTGAATCATGACAATGCTCTCATTGATCTATCAATCGTTATCGTTGACACCTGCACCAGCACCGCCTCGGGAAGACTCAGAAGACTCCACCAGGATGCGATGCGCCAGCGCTTTCAGACGCGCCCAGATCGCATCATCTACCTCAATGCCTTCCTGAAGCGAGCGCTCGCGGCAGGCCATTAAATCGGACTCAGAATGGCGTGCTAGCAGGTCCAGATCGTGGTCTTCACCCAGGGAAGGCAGTAGCTCAACGTGGTTGGCCATCACCAGAGTGATGCCGTCGTTGGGTTCGTTTTCTTCCGGAACATCGCGCACCGAATAGATACGCACTTCTGGCGTGGAGTGGCCTGCGCGAAAGCCCACCACCTGCTCGGTGAGCGGCTCCTGAGCATTGCGCCAGAAGGCAGTAATATTGATACCACGCCCGGCGAGGCGTGAAAGATAGCCCATGATGAGTTGGCGGTTATGGCAGCGGCGAATTTTGACCACCGAAAGCCCACGGGCACGCGCCTTAGCAAAACCCAATTCAGTCGCCAAGCTAATACTGCGCAGCACGCTTTGGCCATGGCCATCCAGTACGGCTAGGTCACCGTCCTGATAAATCACCTTGGGTAACGACTCAGGGTCTTCTTCAAGCAGGAAATCTAGCCCGCGGTTGAGCTGATCAATTGCGTTGAAACCATGACACTGCATCCACGCCACCATATCCGCGGCATCGGCGGCATCACCGTCTTCAAATCCAATCCCAGTAAACGCTTTTCTGCACAGACCTTGCAGCTCATTAAAGGAGACTTTCATAGCGACACTCCCCCTTTAGCAGTTCGCTGTTGCTGGAATGACGACTGTTGTAATGGCGGCCGCTCGCCCTGTGGAGATTGATCACCCTGAGGAGATAGCCCAGCGGGTGCCACGCAGCCCTTTTCCAGCTGTGGCTGTAGCGGAAAACTCCAATCATCGAAGTGACTGAGATCTTCCGGCTCGGCGTTGAGTTCTTCCACCAACGGCGCTCCTTGGAACAGCGTAATACGCACCCAGCGATCTGATTTGGGGTCGAAGCGGCTAGCACCAAAAAACGCCAGCTTAGTGCGCAGCAGATGCATCGGCTTCATTTCCCGATGCCACAGATTGGCATGAATATCGCCGTAAGTGGCTTTTACTAGGGTTTGCACGCGGCGAATAATTTCCTTATGCCGTGGCTTGGCGAGTAGAAAATCGACCACTTTGGCCCGCGGTGTATCCTCTAAAAACTCACAAATCGCTGCGTGGCTGTGGGCGACACGTGGCCCCATGGCAATGGGCACCTCCTTTTCAGCGCCAGGCTCCTCATCGCGCACGCCTAGGCGCGGCTCCTCTTTTTCAGCCGACCGGTACCAGAACCAATACGCACCCTCATCGCTGGTATAATCATGGGAAAGTGCCCAACCGTAGTGCGTTTCAATTAGCTGGCGCAGACGCATCAATGGCATATCCGGCTCAAGGTCGAGGTTTTCATTAACCCCCATCTGCTCTTCCAGCGGGTCAACCTGCTCAGGGTACAGCTCGATCAACAGCGTATTGATGAGCTCCTGAGCTTCTAGCGACAGAGTGCGCTCGCTCCACGCCACTAACTGAGCCCATAGGTTCTCTTCCAACGGTACACTTTCCAACCAGCTCAACACATCTGGTAATGCGGCCACGGTTGCGACGTTGCGCTCGCGCTGCTCAGCATCCTCGGTTACGGTTTCTGCCAAATGCTGCTGGGCACGTTTGGTCAGCGCAATCAAGCGCGCTCGCTCTTCTTCGCTAGGCGCCTGACGCTGTGCCAACGCCAATGCGGTTTCACGCTGGGTGACCCACTGGGCAATCAGCTGCGGATGGTTAATTAGAAAGGGAGCCATCCCTAGACCAGTTGAGTTCCCTATCCCCAAATAGCGGCGCAACTCGATGGCTAGCCCGCAAGCCGTTTCAGGGGATTGACTGCGTGCCAGATGCTCCACTTGTTCAATCGAGAAATGCCGCAACAAATAGACGCCGGCCATCTGCACCGAGAATGGCCGACGGAAGTCAGGGTTTCCATGCAAGCGAGCGAAGTCAGCGAGACCAAACTTACCATTGCCGTAAACCGCCGTGGTGCGATAGAGATAGCCCACCCGAGTTAACCACTGCGGGTCCGGCTGCTGACCATTGCCTAACGCTTCTACAAAGTGGGCAAAGTTACGCAAACTCTTGTTGGCGCGGGACAGCACCAGCACCCGAGGATGTTGACGCCCTGCTTCCTGCAAGGGCACATTGGCGGCCATTTGTTCCAGCAAACTGTCATCTACGTCCCCTTCCACTAAGCCAAACGTGACGTCCCAAGCGTCAGCAATAACGCGGTCGGAGCGGCGCTCATCGTCAAGCGCCTGGGCAAACATAACGCCGTGGTAACGCCCATAGGGAGTCTGGAGGCGATAAACGGCAGTGCCATAGCCATTTTCATCAAGATCAAAACGCACCCTGCTTATTTGCCAACGCTGACGCCCCATCTGACGCATCAGGGAACGCACAAAACTCAGTCGGCAAGCATGCAAGCTGCCCAGACGCTCCAAGCGCATCACTTCATCAGCGGGGCGAAGATTCAGGGGCGCGAGTGGCGCCAGCACCCAGTCTCGGTTACTCATTAACGATCACCTTCTTGCGCGTCGTCAGTCCCTGTTCACGTGCCATGGCATAGGCCGCTTTTGGCCCTAACCACAGAGATGGCAACAGCACCAGCGAAACGGGAATTGCGGTAATCACGATAAATTGCTGCAGAACACCGATTTGACCGGAGCCCATGTAAAGCAGGATCGCGGCCATCAACGACATAGTGATCCCCCAAAAAATGCGCACAGCTGTGTGTGGCTCATCATGACCAGTACAAACCACAGCAATCGCGTAGCTCATCGAGTCACCCGTGGTAGCCACAAAGATGGTCGTTAATAGCAAAATTGCCAGAGCCATTAGGGTGCCACCCGGTAGCGCCTGTGCAACCGTCAAGGTGGCCACATCAAACTGGAAGTTATTGAGCGCCTCGGCCAAGTCAATCGCTCCGGTTAGCTGATAGTGGATAACGGCACCACCCAGCAGAGTAAACCAGACGGTAGTCGCAATGGGCGCCATAACCGCCACTGCTAGAATCATCTGACGAATAGTGCGACCACGGGAAATACGTGCCACGAAAATCGCCATTAGTGGGCCGTAACCAATAAACCAAGCGAAAAAGAACACAGCCCACCACTGCATCCACCAAGCCGGCGCAGTTTCCGAGGTCATGGTCGCCATGGCGAAAAAGGAGCTGATGTAGACACCAAAGCCTTGCAGGTAAGCATTGGTAAAGAACAGCGTTGGGCCAAATACAAAGATCACGGCAGCGATTGCAAGGGCCAGAAACACATTGAAACGGCTGAGCAGCTGAATACCACGATGGATACCGGTCGCGGCAGAAGTGACATAGACAGTGCCCAGTACCAACAGAATGGCCAACTGGGTGCCATAACCTGAACTCAACCCAAACAGCTCATGCAGGCCAAAACTGACCTGGGTCGCCAGAAAGCCAATGGGGCCAACGGTGCCTGCGACTACGGCAATGACACAGCAGGCATCTACGACACCACCGACCCAGCTACGCATCAACCGCTCGCCCAGCACTGGGTAAAGCAAGGTACGTGGCTGAAGTGGTAGGCCGCGGTCATAGTGCCAGTAAGCCAACACAATAGCCGTCAGCGAGCCAAGTACCGCCCAGGCCAGAAAGCCCCAGTGCATAAATGACTGCGCTAGCGCACCGGCAATGGCTTCCACCGTACCAGCTTCAGTGTCGAAGGCGGGCGGTGTAACCACGAAGTGATACACCGGTTCTCCTGCAGCAAAAAATACGCCGCCGCCCGCCAGCAGGGTGCACATAATGATAGAAAGCCATTTAAAGGTGCTCAGCTCGGGCGTATCCAGACCACCCACCTTAGCGCTGGCTGCTGGCGAAATTGCCAAGCCAATGGCAATAAAGAACGTCAGTAGCAATAGCAGTTGGAAATACGAACCCAGCACAGCCGCTGTCCAGGCAAAACCAGCTGAAATAGCCCCAGCGACTCCCTCGAGATTGATTAACGAAAGCACCACGAAAAGAATTACAAAACCGCCGCTAAGCCCGAGTACCACCGGGTCGCCGAACTTAGCAAGCCCATGGGCAGGGCCTGTGTCTTTGGGTGAGTTCATGGGGGGAACCTCGTTATTGATTATTGTTGGTGGTAAGTGTTGATAGTGATCAATGCAGCCGGTGTGGCGTGATAAATTGGCCGGTTAGGTCGTTAACATGGTCGTTCGCTCTAACAGTTCGACCCAGTTGCGCCCCATAATGCGAGCAATCTCCTCGTCGCCAAATCCTTTGGTACGCAGCCCAATAATCAGGTTGGGGAAATCGCGGCTATCGCGTAACCAAGCTAGCGGCTGGGGCCAGCCTGCGTTGTTGGCACTGCCTTCACCGTAATCCATCTCTTTCGACCAGCGACCGTTACGCATCCATTCCAGCACCGTGGTCGGCTGGTTTTGGCACAAGTCTGTTCCCAGGCCGACGTGTTCAATCCCCATCATGTCTACGGTGCGGGCAATCATGTCGCAGTAATCTTCCAGAGTGCAGTCCGGGCCGTTCTTCAGGTGGAACGGATAAGCCGAAAAGCCCAGCAGACCATCGCTTTCAGCAATTGCATGAAGCACTTTGTCAGACTTATTACGCTTGGCGGCGTGGAAAAAGCTCGGGTTTGCGTGAGAGATAATTACCGGGCGCTCGGAAATCTCGATAGCCTCAAGCGTCGAGCGTTCGCTGCTATGAGACATATCAATCACCATACCGACCCGGTTCATCTCGCGAATCACCTGGCGGCCAAAGCGGGTAATACCGCTGTCTTCACTTTCATAACAACCACACGCCAGCAAGCTTTGGTTGTTATAGGTGAGCTGCATAATCAAAAGGCCCAACTGGCGCAGCACCGCCACCATGTCGATATCATCTTCGATCGGCGAGCAGTTTTGAGCGCCAAAGAATATGCCCACTTTGCCTGCCTGCTGAGCGCGCAAAATATCGCTCGGGGCATGCACCGGCATAATCAAATCGCCATGGGCTTCAAAACGGCGGTTCCATTCGCCGATGCGGGTTAGGGTTTCGCGCAAGGTTTCGTGATACACCAGAGTGGCATGGACGGCATCCACACCACCCTCGCGCATCTGCTCAAAAATCTCTCGAGACCAGTTGGAATACTGCAGTCCATCAACGGTCAGCACCTGTTTAGACATGCGCCGCTCCTCACGCTTTCACGTAGCAAGTCTTGACTACGGTATAAAACTCACGTGCATAGCGCCCCTGCTCACGGGGGCCGAAACTGGAGTCCTTCCGTCCGCCGAACGGCACGTGATAATCGGTGCCAGCGGTGGGCAGGTTGACCATCACACAGCCGGTCTCGGCTTCGGCTTTGAAGCGAGTCGCCAGCGCCAATGAGTCAGTAATAATGCCTGCGGTTAGGCCGAAATTAGTGTCATTCAGGGTAGCGATCGCCTCGTCCATATCGGCGACCTTGATCACACAGGCTATTGGGCCGAAGACCTCTTCGCGGTTGATGGCCATCTCATTAGTGGTCTCCACAAACAGCGTGGGGGCCATAAAGAAGCCTTGGCTGGCGCAACTTACCCGCTCACCGCCAAAGACCAGTTTGGCGCCATCAGCTTTACCACGTTCAATCCAATGAAGATTGGACTCCAACTGACGGGCATCAGCGACGGGCCCAATCTGCACACCTTCTTCCAGGGCTGGCCCGACTTTGGCTTTCGCTAGCCGCGCAGTCAGCTTGTCCACAAACGCATCGTGAATGGTTTCATGAACAATCAGCCGTGAAGACGCTGTGCACTTCTGTCCCGTACCGGAATAGGCACCGTTAAACGCCGCTTCCACCGCTAGATCCAGATCGGCATCTTCAGCAACAATCAGGGCGTTCTTGGAGCCCATTTCCAACTGACACTTGACCAGATTACCGGCGGTAGCCGCCGCCACCCGGCGCCCCACTTCCAGCGACCCGGTAAAGGTCAGCGCATTAATAACTGGGCTTGTGATCAGCGCCTCGCCAACACGACCACCACTCCCCATCAGTAGGTTGAAGGAACCCGCTGGCAGTGCTTGACGACTGATGATTTCGGTCAGCGCCCAAGCGCTGGCCGGTACTAGATTGGCAGGCTTAAAAATAACCGCATTACCAAAGGCCAGTGCTGGGGCGATCTTCCACACCGCGTTAGCCATGGGGAAGTTCCACGGGCTGATAATGCCCACCACGCCTACCGGCTCGCGGCGTGTATCAACTTCAACGCCAGGACGGACTGACTCTACCCGCTCATCAATCTGGCGCAGCACTTCAGCGGCGTAATAGTGAAAAAACTGCGCCGAACGCGCCACTTCGCCTATACCTTCAGCCAGCGGCTTTCCTTCTTCACGGGATAGCAGGCAGCCAAGCTCTTCCTTTCGCGCCATTAACTCATCCCCGATTGCCATCAGCACGCCATAGCGCTGTTCCAAACCGCTCTTGGCCCACTCCCGCTGACCACTGCGAGCTGCATTGATTGCCTCGTTAACCTGGGCAACACTCGCCTGGGCATAGTCACCAATCACATCAGCAAGATCCGAGGGATTGACGTTGGTGATATGGCTTTCGCCATCGACCCACTGGCCGTTGATATAGAGCGCGTGGAGGGATGACATAGCGACCTCTCTCTTAATGTCGTTGATACGGGTTGTTGACGACATGCTAGAGAAGGCGGGAAGATAAGGATAATCAATAATTCAGATAAAATGATCAGCAAAACTTACCATTGCAGCTTGCCACTATAGCGAGATGAAACACCGACCATGCTCCCCGAATTGAAACTGGCACCTTTACGCTATGTACTGGCGATTCTTGATTCGGGTGGCTTTCACGCCGCAGCTAAGCAGTTGCATCGCAGTCAGCCAGCCATTTCTATGGCCGTGCGTGACCTTGAAGAGCGCCTTGGCCAGCCGATCTTTGAAAAAGGCGGCGGCAAAGCCCTGTTAACGCCCTTTGGCCGTTGGTGCGAACCACGTTTTCGCGAATTGGTAGCGCATCACGACCGAGTATGTCGCGATGCGCTGGCCATTGCTCGCCAGCAGCGTGGCCGCGTTGATATTGCCGCTGTACCCTCGGTCGCCAGCCGTCTTATGCCCGCTCTATTAGCCGGATTTCTGGAGGCTTCCCCCGGTATTGATATCAGCCTACAGGACGGCCACTCCGAGCGAGTCAATGAGATGGTTCTGAAAGGCGAGGTAGAGCTCGGCATCACTAGCTTATGGCTACCCGATGACACCCTCCGCTTTGATGCGCTACTCCACGATGATATTGGCGTGGTGTGTCGTGACGACCACCCACTGGCTCAGAAAGATGCACTGCATTGGCGCGCTTTAAAGCCGTATACACTCATTCGTAACGGCACCTCGCGCCTGCTTGAAGGGTCACCAGCAGCAGAGCTTTTAGCCCATAGCACGCTGTATATTTCCAACATGATTTCGCTGACTGCCATGCTGGAAGCGGGTATAGGTGTAACCACCCTGCCCCGGTTAGCGTTTCAGGAAGAACATCAGCGGCTGCGCTTTATTCCACTCGCCACCCCACACTTGGAGCGCCGAATTGGTGTATTAAGGCGAGCACGTCAAAGCCTTTCACCCGCCGCAGATGCAATGTATGGCTATTTAATGGCGCAGCTGGAAGGAAGTCATCGCTAAGACACTCAGCCATCCCTCATGACACACATGAGGGATGGCTTATGCACCACTGCATTACAGCTGAGCTAGCAATAGCAGCGTTGTATTAAACACCGATATCGCGATAGTGGCGGGCAACTTTCTCGATGGCAATCAGATAAGCCGCCATGCGGTAGTCGTTAACTTTCGGGTTTTCATTACGGGTGCGAATGATCTCTTGTAGCGCCAAACGCATGGTGTCGTCCAAACCAGAACGTACTAGATCAAACTCATCGGCACCGCGAGCTAGCTCGTCAGCCAGATGATCTGGTACTTTATGGCCCGTTGACTCTTCAATCGCCTTAATAATGTGCTGACCACGAGCTTCATGGAAGCGCTTATCGAGCCTTCCAAAGCGAACGTGATTTAAGTTACGAATCCACTCGAAATAGGAAACCACCACGCCGCCGGCGTTGCAGTATGCATCGGGGATAATCTCGACACCCCGCTCTTGAAGAATTTTATCTGCTTCATAGGTAATAGGGCCGTTGGCCGCTTCAGCGATAAGCGGCGCCTGAATATAGGGCGCATTTTTGGCAGTGATAACCCCTTCCAGGGCCGCCGGTATAAGAATATCGCACTCAAGCTCCAGCACCTTGTTACCATCTTCTCGGTACTCTGCATGCGGATATCCCTTAACCCCACCGGTCTCAGCGATATACTCACGTACCGCCTTAACATCCAAGCCATCGTCATTAACCAAGGCCCCATCACGCTCGATGATAGCGGTAATCCGGCTGCCATCTTCGGTCTGTAGAAAGTGCGCAGCGTGGAAGCCCACATTACCTAATCCCTGCACCACAATCCGCTTGCCAGCCAAGCTGCCAGACAGACCACAACGCTTGATTTCTTCTGGGTGGCGGAAAAGTTCGCGCAACGCATACTGCACCCCGCGCCCGGTCGCCTCGTTACGTCCACGCACACCACCATGTTCAACCGGCTTACCGGTTAACGCCCCCATGTAGTTGATATCATTAGGGAACATCTGGCGGTAGGTATCTACCATCCAGCCCATTTCACGCGGTCCGGTGCCCATATCGGGAGCAGGTACGTTGGTGGCAGGGCTTAGATACCCCTTGTTGATCAGCTCGCGCGCAAAACGCCGCGTAATGGCTTCCAGCTGTTTTTGAGTGTACTTGCTCGGATCAATGATCAGCCCGCCCTTTGAACCACCAAACGGTACGTCGACAATCGCGCACTTATAGGTCATCAGCGCTGCCAACGCCTCGACTTCGTCCTGGTCGACCATCATCGCAAAACGAATACCGCCTTTTGAGGGCAGACGGTGATCACTATGCGTGGCTCGCCAGCCCGTAAACATTTCAATCTTGCCGTCGATATCAATCGGAAATGATACCTGCACTACGCTCTGGCATACCTTCAGAGCGTTTCCAATGCCCTCTTCCAGCTCCATGATATCGATAGCGTGATCCACCATGTGCTCGACACTTTCACGAAAAGACATACCCTGTTGGGCGAACTTAGTATCACTCATTAGTGGCGCTCCATTGCTGCGTTGTTTTTATCAGTATTGTTATCAGTGCTGTTTTGGGGATAACCAACGCTTACGTTTGTGTTGCAATATCTTTGTTGGTTTAAGTTCCCCTAATTGCTGACTCTACCAAAGCCTTAACGCCGGCAACTTTCAACTATTGTTAAATAGTCTCAGCATATAAAACGCCACTGAATTTTTCGTCAGCAATTTACTTCAAGAGCCACGCAGCCAGCCTAATCCATTAGCACTGGGCGGTACTCTCGTTGATTCTGAATAACTAACCAGAGTGTTGTGACAACTCCCCCAAGTAAGGCAACTCCAAAAAGCGTTAATGCCGCGCTATGCCCTAGGGCATCTATAAGCACTCCCGTTGTGACCACAGGAATACTGAAACCAATGTAGGCCATTAGAAAATATCCAGCGCTCGCTTGGGTAGAAGATGGGCCAGCCACGGATAACACGCCACTTAATCCACCCAGATAAATAAAGCCGTAACAGGCGCTGCTAGCCATGATCGTGCCTAGTAGTAATATGGGTAAGTGGCCCGCGATAGCTCCCCAAGCAATCAGTCCATAAGCCGGTGGCAGAATCGCAAGCCCCAATAACGTAGACCGATATGACGACAACTTTCTGGCCCAGGGTTGAAATAACACGCCACAGCTGCAAATACCGAAAACAGCGAAACCACTCCAAACGCTTAAACCATGCTGGTCTAATGCGGAAGGCAATATGGCAATTACCAACCCCACCGTGGCCCAGGCAATTAAAATCGCAAAGCCAAATCGAATAGCCCCTTTTGGGTAACTGGGCAAACGTAACATGCTGCCTTTCGGCCCACTGGGCATGATTTTTCGCAACGTCAACACGCCTATTAATGCGAAAGCGCTAATGCATAGATATAACCACAAACTGGGGGGCGTTAAGCTAGGCGTAGTAACGATAAAAACGCTGGTCACCGCTGCCCCTAAACCGAACCCAAGCGCGCTGCTAATCGTGACGTAACTGGTAGAAGCTTGCTTATCATCGCCTTGCCATAATTGTTGCATATAAGCTGGTGCTACCGCGGATGCCAGCGCGGTCCCCACCCCAAGCAGAAAACGCGCCACGCCAAGCATTACGATGCCAGGCGCTATTAGCATCAGGGAAGTGGCCAGCATATTAAGCAGTAACGCAGTGACAATGATGGCTTTGTAACCTACCCGCTCGGCCAAGCCATTAAGCCCCAGCAATACAGGCATCACCCCTGCTACGTAACAGGCAAAAGCAATTGTCGTGGCACCAACACCAACCCCGCCTTGCGCTGCCAACGCACCATATAGCGGTGCCTGCAAATTAACGGCCGTGGTGATCATACATAGTCCGAAAGCAAGGCGGGCTGCGCTGTACTGGTTCATGCATTAACTCACTTGAGATTGCTAAAAGAACCATAAAGCTCGCACGCTTATTCAAGCGGGGTAAGATACACTGGGCCACTATTATTGAGGCACTGTTCCGGTTTTTTAATGAACAGTTGATCCAGCAGGACTATATATGAAGTTAAAAGTTGATCGGCATGCCAATACGCCTATTGCACAGCAACTTGAAGAGGCGATCAGCACTTGGATTAAACAAAACAAACCTGGTAATGGCAGGCGCCTACCCTCCATTCGCTATTTAGCTGCAACACATCACGTTAGCCGCAATGCGGCCATTGAGGCTTACGAGCGTTTAATCGCGGCAGGGTTGGTCCGCTCAAAACCGGGGGCAGGATTTTTTGTTGCCGATAGTCCACCAAGCGAGCACCAAACAGTTTCCAGCCCACTGCAGGAAGTGACCAACGGGCTTTGGGGGCTTTTTAGTGCGGATGAGACTGCCCTGCCCCTTGGATGTGGTTGGTTACCCAGTCATTGGCGGGAGAGCGATGATTTAACCTATGCGATCCGCCAAGTTGCGCGCATAAATCGCGCGGACATTTTTGAATACAGTACCCCCCAAGGCCCCACGGCGTTACGGCACTTAATACAAGAGCGACTTCGGCTTTTAGCGATCTCGACAAATCCTCAGCAAATTGTCACCACCAGCGGCAGCAGTCATTCGCTAGATTTATTGGTGCGCTTGCTTCTCGAACCCGGAGACGTTGTCTTCGTGGAATCACCAGGCTATTACAACCTATTTGGCCTGCTACATCTGCAACGTGTTCGTGTTATCGGCGTACCTCGCTTAGCCGACGGTCCTGATCTTGAACGCTTAGAAGAATTACTTGCAGAGCATCGGCCGACACTTTTTTATACCAACAGCGTTTTTCAAAACCCCACAGGGGGAACGCTAACGCCCACCATTGCGCATCGCTTATTACAATTAGCCGGGCAGTACGATTTCAAACTGATAGAAGATGATATATACGCAGACTTTCAACATACACCAAGCACTCGCTTAGCCGCGTTAGATGGCCTCAGCCGAGTTATTTATCTGGGCAGCTTTTCAAAAAGCCTCTCCTCTTCTCTGCGCGTTGGTTATATCGCGGCCCCTTCTTCAATAGTGCAGCGCATTGTCGATATCAAAATGCTGACCAGCATTTCTTCTTCGCGCTTTGCTGAGCAAGTCATTACCACCATGCTTCAAAACGGTAGCTACCGAAAGCTGACGGAGCGGCTAAGTGCTAGGCTTTCCAACCACATGTCTATGGCGCTTGCGATGCTCAAACGTGCCAGTTGGGATGTTTATACCGAGCCTACCGGCGGGATGTTTGTGTGGGCAAAGCCACCGGCAGCGATAACATCTGAAAGATTGAGTGAACTGGCTGATGACTGGAAAGTTACCCTGTCGCCAGGGCATTTATTCTTTGCCGATCATCAACCAACGCCCTGGCGGCGACTCAACGTTGCTTATATGCAGGATCCAAGAGCGAAAGGGTTTATTGAAGGATAGTTCATTGGCCTATAAATCAACCTCAACCACCAAACTCGGCTCAAAAAGAGCTGGAGAGAACTCATAGGGATAACCGCCTGGATTAGCGATGATGCGCGTGCCGTTACACAAAGTATCCACCGGCTCATGAACATGACCATGCACCCATAGATCCATCTTGCCCATTAAATGAGGAAGGTGGGAAGCAAACGCAGGCGAAAGTACATCGCCCTGGTATTGGCCAGGGATGCAGTCGCGCAGCGGGGCATGATGACTGACCACCACCTTCGGGCCTTCAAACGGTAAAGCCAGCTCACTTTCAAGCCATGCTAGCGCTTCAGCGTGTAACTGTTGGCTCGCCAGCGGTGAAAACGTTACCCCAGGCGAGGTCTGAACGATTTTAAAGTCGGGCATTACACGCAACGCTTTGGATACTGTCTCCACTGGATCCTTGGTTGGATCATCAGCGTACAGCGCAAAGTCAGTCCACAGCGTAGTGCCATAAAAACGCACTCCATTGAGAGTAACGGCACGGTTATCCATGAGTTCAATGCCTAGTCGTTCGGCTTCTATTGCTAGCTCCTCACGCAGTAACGGCATACAGGTACCATAAAACTCATGATTTCCCGGCACATATAAAATAGGCATTTCTGGAAACCGTTGCCTAGCCCAGGCAAGCCCTTCCGTTCTCTGATAAATATCGCCTGCCAAGATGATGAGATCGGCCTCTACCTCGGGTAATTCACGGTTGCCGTCAAAAAACTCCAAATGAAGGTCAGATAAAATTCGCAAGCGCATAGCATTCCTCACTCTTCCCTAAGTAACGGCCGTGTCATGGAGCAAGCCGCTCAATAAATTCTCTAACATAATTAACAACCACTGCTTCCGCTTCACGGTGGGGCACATGCCCAACGCCCGGCAGTATCTCACTGTGCGCAGCACCACTGGTATAGCGAGCGATGCATTCTGGTTGACGGTGGGAGCCATACTCATCTTTTTCACCATGAAGCACTAGCGTTGGGCAATGGACGCGGTTAAGTGCGGGAATAAGTGACCAGTGTTCAAACGCTGGATGCAACCACGTGTCTACCCAGCCATTCAGTACCCAACGAGCTTTATCGCCGTGATACTTTTCTAATTTGGCAAATTGTTCCGGCATTTGAAACACGGCCCGTGCCTCTTCAATACCGTGTCGCGTGCGTGGTTCGTTTAACGCCTGCGCTGCAATGGTAATCACTCCTTGGCACTGCTCTGCATACTGCCCTGCACAGTGCCCCGCCATACACCCGCCGACACTATGCCCCAGCGCAATAAAACGCGTTAGCTGAAACGCGTTCTGAAGTGCCGCAAAGCTAGTAGAGGGTTCATCGTCGATAAAGCTCAGTAGTGGCGGTGCCACGCACGCATCGGAGCGCCCAAAACCTAGACGATCATAAGCAATCACTCGCCGTTGGGTCGACGCACATAGCGCTGCTGGAAAACTGCGCCATAAATCAACACAGCCCAGAGAGTCATGAAACAGAACAATGGGCACGTCAGAGTGCACATGCGGTGCTTCCCAAGTACGAGTAAACACGCGACCATAAGGAGTTGCTACCCAGCGGTCATGGAAAGTAGATTCAGGATAATTAATGTCACAATTGATAGTTGGTAGCACCATGGTATAACTCGTTGTTTTATTAATTAGTTATAGGTATTCAGTCAGCATATCATTCTAGGTACATATGATTGTGCACCGCTTATTTTTATTAACAATGGTTAAAATGCTGCACCGCAACAAAAATAACCTATACTCTAGGTGTGTCCCAATAGGAGGACCACCTCATGATTTCTACATTTGCATTATCGATTCAAGATGAAGAAGTGCTTGCTTTTTGGCGCCTACAAGCCAATTGGCAACATGCTGCCAATGAAGCGTTAGCGGCCTATTTCGGCTAAAAGCAGCGATTTTTACCGCTATCCTCCCCCCTGTAGACCAAAAGATAACCACACAAGCCGACGCTTTTAGTCGGCTTTTTTATATTATGAAAATCTTTTCCATTCAAAGGCATAGGTAGTAAGACATGGCTTTTGTAAGACATTTCTTACACACCATAGCAATTCTCTTACATCTTTAGGACTAGCTTTAAGGATTAGAATGCGCATAAAATTTAACTCGCAGCTGACTTGCTGCGATGCACAAAGCAAACCATGTATAACTAAAACGGGGTCAACAGAGCCCATTATGGCTGAACCGTCCCTCAACCTCTGAATTAGGAGTACTCGCCATGTCATCTTTCGCTGCTCAAGATCAGACCGTAGAAGTGGATGTGATGCAGGTCTGGGCTAATCGTGCCCAACAGCAACGAGCAGCTTTTGACGCCATCGCCGCTTATATGCGTCAGCAGTAAACAACAACGCCTCAGCCCTTGGTTAGTTTTCGGCCTGAGGCGTTGCAGTATTGGTCAATAGTTAATCAAAAACACCTGTTTGTAAGCCTGAATCCAGAGACCGTTCTCTGATTGTTTATCAAGCCAGCTGCGCAAGGTAGGTGTCTTGCAAAATATACATCCGCTTAACATCACGGTATTTGCCGTTGATAAAGAACTCTTGAACCAAGTGCCCCTCTTCAATGAAGCCGCTCTCCTCGTAGAGATGAATCGCTTTGACGTTTTCCACCGCCACAATCAGATATATTTTGTGTAGGTTTAAAATTGTGAACGAGTAGTGCAGCGCTTGACGGATCAATGACCGAGCGAATCCTTTGCCCTGGTGATCTGGCGTGATAATGATCTGAAATTCACCGCTGCGATGAATGTAGTCGATTTCAATCAGCTCGACTAAACCGATGGCATGCCCGTCGCTATCCTCCGCTACGAAGCGCCGTTCGGCGTTGTCATGAATGTGTTTGTTATAAAGCTCCTCCAGCTCGTCAAATGATTCGTAAGGCTCTTCAAACCAATACGACATAATGCTCTGGTTGTTATTTAACTCGTGGACAAAGCGCAAATCATTCCGCTCTAACGCACGTAAATAAAGTTGATTCTCCATCACTTGCTACTCTTATGCGTCGTCATTCAAATTAATCGTTAATCATTGAGGTGTCATCACATTTCACGGTCTATCGCATTTTACGGTCTATCTCGTCAGTCGCTGGAACGAAAAAAGCGCGGCTAAGGGATGCTGTTTGCCTTCAATAAGCGACAGCAGCAGTTTGGCCCCAATCATGCTATAGCTGATTCCATTGCCACCATAAGCCATTGCAAAATGCACCCTTGGACCGTGTGCCTCATGGGGACCAAAAAACGGCAGGCCGTCGTCGGTTTCTGCAAAGGTGCCGCCCCAGGAGAACGTCGGGTTAATATCAAGTTTAGGCCATAGCGCCTCTATCTTGCGTGCCAACCCTTCGGCTTTCTTCTCTACCCGTGCGTCACGACGCTTGGGAATATCTTCATCGTCATCATCGCCGCCCACAAGAAGCCGTCCGTCCCGGGTAGTGCGCATGTAGAGGTAAGGTCGTGCAGATTCCCACACCATGGTGTGGCGTAACTTACCTAACGCCTCAGGCGGTAGCGGGTCGGTGATAAGTGCATAGCTGCTGCGGTTGACGGCCACCAGTTCGGGCAACCAGGCTTGCGATTCATACCCTGCGGCCATCACCACGTACTGGCAACGCAGCTTGGCACCATTAACTAGCGTCAGCGTGACGCCCTGTTCATCAGGCGTCATCGTCTTCATTTGTGTGCGGTCGTATACTTCCCCACCGCGCTCAACAACCCTGGAAAACAGCTGGTACGCCATGCGGTATGGGTCAATAGCGGCAGCTAACTGGGTAAGAATAGCCCCAGGTGCCACAAAGCCATACTCGGCCAACACTGCCTTGCTTTCAAGCCAGTCAGCGTCAAAGCCGTGCTTTTGACGCAACGCTAACTCTTCTTTTAATAGCGCTACGTCTTCTTCATTACTGGCGTAATAAAGGCTTTTCTGGCGCTCAAAATCTACATCACCCAACCCAGCTGCCAAGGTTTCAAGCTCACCAATGGCCTCGGCACAGGCACGATAAGCAAGCAACGCATCGGCTTTCCCATAGCGCTTGGCTAACTCGTTCATATGGTATCAATTTCGTACTGCAGTAACGCCGTGCTAGCAGCCGAACTCCCCCACCCCACGTCACGACGTTCAAGCACCACCACATAATGGCCATTGCGGCTAATCTCATCGGCGATTAGTGCGCCAGTAATGCCACCACCGATTATAGCAATCTCGCATTGATGGTCGCGGGTAAGCTGCGGGAAAGTTTTCAATAGGCCATTTTTGACTGCCCAAAAGGGATAACCGCTTTTCAGATCCATCTGTTTGCCTATGCTAGGTTGCCCTAGAGTATTCTATGGATGATAGAAGTATGCTGTTAACCATAGATGGTTCCTGACAACTTGCTCGGTAAAGCGTCTCAACGTGACTAACCCAAAAAGGAATTCCGCATGATTGACCTACGCAGTGACACGGTAACCCGCCCTACCGCCGCTATGAGAGATGCCATGATGGCCGCGCCGGTTGGCGATGACGTGTGGGGCGATGATCCAACGGTTAACGCGTTTCAGGAAAAGCTAGCAGAGCAAACAGGCAAAGAAGCGGCACTGCTGTTCCCAAGCGGCACACAAAGCAACCTAGTGGCGCTAATGGCTCACTGTGAACGCGGCGATGAGTACATTGTCGGGCAGTCCGCCCATACTTATCGCTATGAAGGCGGCGGTGCTGCAGTGTTAGGCAGTATCCAGCCACAGCCTATTGAAAATGCCGCCGATGGCAGCTTGCCATTGGAAAAAATCAGTGCAGCGGTAAAAGCCGATGATTTCCATTTTGCGCGCACAAAGCTGCTAGCGCTAGAAAACACCATCGGCGGCAAAGTGCTAAACGCAGACTACGTATTAAAGGCCACTGAGCTTGCCCGGGAACGTGGGC
The DNA here is from genome assembly GCF_054790765.1 of Halomonas bluephagenesis. Classification (NCBI taxonomy): domain Bacteria; kingdom Pseudomonadati; phylum Pseudomonadota; class Gammaproteobacteria; order Oceanospirillales; family Halomonadaceae; genus Halomonas; species Halomonas bluephagenesis. Next base: position 2,941,820 of record NZ_CP133631.1, on the reverse strand, counting down.
TGGCAACGCACTTAGACGGCGCGCGACTATTTAATGCAGCAGTAGCCACTGATGCCTCACTCAAGCAGCTCTGTTTGCCGTTTGACAGCGTCTCGCTATGCTTTTCGAAAGGCCTGGGCGCTCCCATCGGCTCTGCCTTAGTGGGCTCGCAAGCATTGATCGACCGCGCACGTCGCTGGCGTAAAATGGTCGGTGGTGGCATGCGCCAATCAGGCATTATCGCCGCCGCCTGCCAGTATGCTCTGGAGCATCACGTAACTGACTTATCCCATGACCACCACCGTGCAGCACGCTTGGCAGAAGGTTTGGCAAAGCTGCCCGGCGTCGAGATTACTGCTCAAGCAACCAATATGGTGTTCACGCATTTTCCCGACGAACATGTGAAGCCGCTCTCCGCTTGGCTAAAAGAGCATGGCATTTTAATTGAGCTACTCTACGCCACGCGTTTTGTTGTCCACCGGGATATTGATGATACTGATATCGATAAAGTAATAGCTGTGATGCAAAGCTATTTCAGTCGCCACTAATTAGTTAGCGACAGTGCCTGTCAAAGCAACGTAGACCCCAGGGCCAAGTGTATAGCAATAGCCGCCATCATCAGGCCAATTAGCCCATCAATAGTACGCCACGCTCCCGGGCGGGAAAGCCAAGGCGAAAGCGCGGCCCCGCCCCACGCCAGCAGGCTGAACCACATAACAGAGGCAGTCGATGCACCTGCAACGAACACTCCGGCACTTTCTTGCTGGGCACCAATGGCAGGAATTAACAATAGCGTGTCCAGATACACTTGGGGGTTCAGTACTGTAACGGCCAAGGTTGCCAGTAGCACTCCGCGCAAGCTCCGAGCTTTTACGCCCCCCGCCTGCAACCCTTCGCGCCCGCTAACAGCCCGCAGTAATGCCTGAGCGGCCAACCAGCTTAAAAACACCACGCCTACCCAGCGCATGGCTTCCATCGCATTTGGCATCGTCAGTAAAAACGCGCTGGCACCAAACATACCGGCAGTTAGCAAGATAATATCCGCGCTCATACACAACCCAGCTGACCACCAGTGGTATTCACGACGCACTGCCAACCCCAGCACGTAAGCATTTTGCGCCCCGATAGCCATGATGATCCCGCCAGATACCACTAAGCCCGTTAAGTAGCTTTCCCACATTGCCCTGCCCCCAGTGTCAGAATAAGTGACGCTTTAAAGAATCGTGGCACTAAGGTAACGGGCAATCTGAATAACTAAAAATCATCCTGCTAATAGGGCATTAGTTTTACTTATAGTCGCCGCAGCCCCCACATAAAGTAGGCACCGCCAACCAAGGAAGCGACCAAGCCTGCCGGTATCTCATAAGGGAAAATAATCTGACGGCCCACCCAGTCGGCCAACACCATCAATAACATGCCGGTTAACGCGGCCCCCAGCAGATGCTGCCCTGCCCGAGAGAAGCCCAGCAGGCGTGCCATATGCGGCGCCAGCAGGCCAATAAACGAAAGCGGCCCCACCACCAGGGTGGCGCAGGCAGTTAGCAGTGCTACCAACAGCAGTAACGCTAAACGAGCACGGTTGAGCGTTAACCCAAGGGCCTTGGCCGTCGGTGCGCCCAAGGGCAAGATATCTAGCCAGCGGGTAAAGGGCAGCGTAACCAGCGCCAGTACAGCGGCAATACCCCCCACAACTATCGCATTGGTGACATCTACGTAATAGGTGGAGCCCGCCAGCCAGGCAATCACCTGCTGGCCTCGCGGGTCGCCGCCTGCCAGCATCACGCTGCGCACTGCATCAAACAGTGCACTGACCGCCACCCCGGTAAGCAGCAAACGTTCGGGGAGATAACCGCTCTTGCGGTTGATAACGACCAACACTAACAGCGTTGCAAAAGCCCCCAGGGTACCTACGCCAATCAACATCATGTTGGTGGGCGCGGGCAGTAAGAAAATCCCCAAAATTAGCGCAATGGCGCAGCCTCCGCTGATACCCAACACTTCAGGGCTGGCCATGGGGTTAGCGGAAAGTCGCTGAAGAATAGTGCCTGCAATCGCCAGCATTAATCCACTGGCCGCAGCCGCCATTACCCGAGGAAAACGCCACTGCATAACACCCCAGTGATGGGGCGCTAGCCAATACCAACCGTCCACCCCCTGGCCGACTAACAACCCAAGCACTGTCGCGGCCAGCAACGCGATCAGTAAACCGGTAGCCAAGCGTGACGGTGCAGGATGGCGATTGGCGAAAACGCCCGCACCTTTCGGTGGCCGATCGCCCTGCAGCTTCAAACGCGGAATCAGCCACATTAAAAGCGGTGCACCCAGCGCACCGGTAATCGCCCCAGTAGGAATAAAGGCCGCTGCCATGCCAGAGAACTGCTGAAGCAATAGGTCAGTGGTGGCCAACAGCACGGCTCCCAGCAACGTCGACCAAAGCAGCCGCGGCCCTAAGCGCCGCGCACCCGCCATACGCACAATATTGGGTGCCGCTAAGCCAATAAAGCCGATGATACCCACCACGCTAACGATGCTACCGGTAATAAAAACCGCCAGCCCCATCCCCGCAAAGCGTAAATAGGTTAGCGAGACCCCCAGGCTCTTAGCACTGGCATCGTCCAACTCCAGCACCGCTAGGGGGCGCAGCAGAAACCATGCTGCCACGCAACTAATTGCCAACCGAGGCCAGAGAATCGCAACGCCATCCCAACCGTTCTGCGCCAGCGAACCAGCGCCCCAGATCAGCAGCCCAGAGAGCGCCTCGTGGTTATACAGCAGTAGCGCTGTAGAAAGCGCCCCTAAATACAGATTCACCACCAGCCCCGCCAACACTACTACGATCGGCGCCAATCCACGCCGCCAGGAAAGCAGGAAAACTAACCCCACCGCCAACGCACCACCCAGTAAAGCGACCCACTCACGTCCCATCGCTAATAGCCCAGGGGTCATCAAGGTGGCGGTCATAAGCGCAAGGTTGGCACCCGATGCCACCCCTAAAGTTGTCGGCGATGCCAGCGGGTTGCGCAACACCTGCTGCATCAGCACCCCCGCTAACCCCAAGCCGCCACCAGCTAGTAGCGCGATCGAAAGGCGCGGCCACCACGCATAGTAAAGCAATAGTTCGTCAACGTTTTCGAAGGAGGGCGCCACTAATGCCTGCAGACCCAGCGTAAAACCCCCCTGCCCCTTCAGGCCCACCCAGAACAGCACCACCATCGGCAGGCTAAGTAGAAAGCAAGCTTTCGCGGGCGATATTCCTCCTATTCGCTGGGCAAATCGCGCGCCACCTAACATAGCGAACAACCTCTTGTCATAGCCGGGCACATCGCCAAGCGAGGCGTGATAGGCAGCAGCGTCATTGTCTTAGCCCTGGTCTTTTCTGGAGTTGATGATTGAATTATCAACAAATATTCTAAATGATAATAATTAGCACTACAATTAACACCTTTATTAATGGAGACAGCTACGATGGCGGCCAAGCAGAGCTACCAGCTTTTCGATATCACCTTAGCTCGGCGCACCCAAGTCAGCGCCTCGTTAGTTAAATTCACGTTTAGCGGTCCTAACGTCAGCCACATGGCGACCTACGCACCAGATCAGCGCATCAAACTGTTCTTTCCAGAAGGTGATGGCACTCTCGACCCACTATTTGAGATCGCTAAACGGGAAGAAAATGATTGGTACGATGCCTACCGCGCCTTGCCCGATGCCCAGCGGCCCGCCGCGCGCACTTATACCATTCGCGCGCTCCGCTCAGAACAGGCCGAGGTAGATGTAGAGTTCGTTTTGCACGGCGACAATGGGCCTGCATCACGCTGGGCAATGCGCGCCCGAACAGGTGACCGCTTAGTCATGGCAGCCCCCGTCGCCAATGCGGAAGGCCCAAAACAGGGTTACGAATGGAAACCGCCTAAGGACGTGCGACGTATCCTGATTATCGCCGACGAAACGGCGCTTCCCGCCGCCGCTGGCATACTCGAAGCGCTTGACGATTTACCTCTCATAGCCAACGTCGAAGCGCTTTTTGAAGTCCCTCGTAGCGACGATGTTCAACCACTGCCCCAGGTCGCCAAGCTGCGCTGGCTAGCGCGTGATGGAGAGCCCCACAGCAAGCATGGCGAGCTGCTGCTGAGAGCATTGCGCGATATCGATTTACAAAAAGAGATTGCTGCTCTGGGGGGCAGTCCTGCGACTCATGGCAGTAAAGATAAAAACAGCGAGGATGAACTGGATCATGATGAACTGGGTCAGGATGAAAACGCCCCGCTCTGGGAACCCGCCACTCAGGACAACAGCGCCCCCTTCTACGCCTGGATCGCTGCTGAAACCAAGGTCGCCATGACGCTGCGCCGCTACCTGATTAACGAGTGCGGTTTACCCAAACAGTACGTCACCAGCATGGGCTACTGGCGACTGGGTAAGGCCAATGGCTAAATCTTCGCCTGCTCCGCCCTAGCGAAGCTCTGCACGCGACGGGTTCAACTGACCATCGCTGTCATCGCCATGTCATGGATGGTTAGTTACCTTTATCAAACACTTCAGTAACAGCCGTACACGCTCAGCGCGACGTCCAGTCAGGAGAAACTACATGCTTGAGAATGAAAACAGCTTGCTGGAAACAGTTAAGCAAGCTGCCTATGAGGCTGGCGCGCTGTTGCGCGAGGGGTATTCGCAAAAGGGACGGATTGCATTTGAGCAAAAGGGGGCATCTGACTTTGTTAGCTACTACGATACTGCAGCCGAGAATATCATTATCGACTGCATCAGCAGCGCTTTTCCCGATATTGCGTTCCTCGGCGAAGAAAGCGGTCTGGCCCCCACCGATAGCGACTACACCGTGATCATAGACCCCCTTGATGGCACCAGCAATTTTCTACATGGAGTGCCTCACTTCTCGGTGTCGATCGCAGTCACCAAGGGTGATGTGCTGATCATCGGCGTTGTCTATCAACCACTGCTTGATGAGATGCTATGGGCAGGCCAAGGCGCAGGCGCTTTTCTCAATGATCGCCCGTTAACAACACCAGCCCCTCGCCCACTGACTGAGATGCTGGTGAGCACCTGCCTGCCCTACCATGACAAAGGCGACTGCGCGATAGCCCTAAATCAACTCGCCACTCTAATGCCTCAGGTGGCAGGCATCCGCAGTCCTGGCTCAGCGGCGCTAGAAATTGCCTACCTCAGTCTAGGCCGTTTCGATGCCTTTTGGTCTCAGGGCGCTAAGCTCGACTTTTGGGATATCGCCGCTGGCATTGTGATTTCCCGAGAAGCTGGTTACACCGTCACAGACCTCACTGGCGAGCCAAATCCTGCTCAATGGAATAGCCTAATTGCAGCGCACCCTGAGCGGCATAGCCAACTGCTAGCGTATTTAACCTCTTACTGATAAATGGCCAATGACACCACTGAACTCCAGCGTTTTCCTATTCGTTGGTGCAAACTAGCCGCTGCTATAAACAGCCCCGCTTATTTTTTGTGCTTGCCTCCCTGGCGCGCTTTGAAACGAGGATTCGTCTTACAAATAACATAGAGCCGCCCGCGACGCTTGACCACTTGGCAATCAGGATGGCGGGTTTTGGTGGACTTAAGTGAGCTAAGTACTTGCACGCTATATCTCCGCTATTTGGCGTCAGGGGGCTGGCGCAAACCCCTGCCGAAGCGCTGTTGGAAACGTGCCACCCGGCCTTCTGCGGAAACTCTGCGCTGCTCGCCGGTATAGAAAGGGTGGGAAGCACTAGAAACATCTAGGTCAATCAATGGATAGGTCTTGCCATCTTCCCAGACAATTATCTGCTGTGAGGTGCAGGTAGAACGGATCCGGAAAGTGGTGCCACAGCTGGTATCGCGGAACACAACGTAGTCATAGGCAGGATGAATCCCCTTTCGCATGTTCGACTCCTTCAATTTAATTGATATGAGATAACATACCAATTAAATATGATTCTCATTAGCATGTAAAGATTGTCTTAGAAGATCACGATTGTCATCGAAGAACGCGTAAGTCCTGCCTACACTCAAAACACCCACTTTGCGGCACAGAGAATTTCGTTGATGACCTATTCTGATTTTCTAACCACCACACTTGTCGTCGGTGGCCTGCTGGCCGCTAACACCGTTCATGCCCAAGAAGCGACAGACTCGGAGGATGCCCTGATTAGCGCAGCACAGCAGGTAACGCTAGGGCCGCGCCCGTTGTTCTTGGTAAATGATATGAGCACAGATAACGATCACGAGCGTGCTCTGAAAGCTTCTTTATTGAACTGCGCTGCTGAGCAAACCCAGTGGCAACGGTCTCCATTGACGATTGGGCATCGTGGCGCGCCGTTACAGTTTCCTGAACATACCCTTGAATCGTATATTGCTGGCGCTCAAGGTGGTGCAGGCATTCTGGAGTGCGATGTCACCTTCACCGCCGATGAGGAGCTCGTCTGCCGCCATTCCCAGTGCGACTTACACTACACCACCAACATCGTCGAGACAGACTTAGCTGCAAAATGCAGCGTGCCTCCCGTTGTTGATAAAGCCAATGACCAGCTAATGAATGCGGCAGATATTCGCTGCTGTACAAGCGACATTACCTTGGCTGAATTTCGCAGCCTGCAAGGCACCATGGAGGGAGTAAACACCGATGCCACCACCCTCGAAGAGTATCTTTCAGGCACGCCTGAGTGGCGCACAGAGCTTTATGCTACCCGCGGCACATTGATGAGCCATGCCGACAGTATTGCTCTCTTTCAGAAGCTTGGAGTGCAGATGACCCCAGAACTGAAAGCGCCTGAGGTAGAGATGCCGTTTACGCCAGAGTTCACGCAGCAGGCATACGCACAAAAAATGATAGATGAGTACAAAGCGGCAGGCATTCGCCCTAACAATGTGCTCCCGCAGTCGTTCAATCTGGATGATGTACTTTATTGGATTGAGCATGAGCCAGAATTTGCTAAGCAGGCAGTTTACTTGGATGGCCGCTACAGCGATGAAGGCTTTGATCACACTAACCCTGATACGTGGCAGCCAAGCATGCAGTCGCTGGTGGAAAGCGGTGTCCAAATTATTGCTCCACCTACCTGGATGCTGGTCGAAGAGAACCCAGCGTTTGGCAATGACGGGCAGGAAAGGCGCCTACAACCTTCACTTTATGCCCAGCGCGCCCGGGAAGCAGGCCTAGCCATAATTACCTGGACACTTGAGCGCTCGGGGCCGCTGGGGGAAGGCAGACAGTGGTACCACAGCACCACTGAAGATGTCATTAAGCGTGATGGCGACAAACTGATCACCCTGGACGCCCTCGTCAATGAAGTGGGAGTCATCGGCGTATTCAGCGATTGGCCCGCCACAGTTGCTTTCTATGACAACTGTTCCCAGCGGGGGGCTCCATGAGCGGTACAGCCAGCTGCTAGCTTGTTGGACTACCTGCCGACAAACGACCAACGCCACTACTTATCTCATCGGCTAAGCTCTCAAACAGAGTCTAGCTGATAGTGGCCTCCCACTCACCTATGCCTCCTTACGCTGCATACTCCCACACTACTTACTTACCCCCGCTGCTCAAACCCCCCCACTGTTTAATAAGGCTGTCGGTGTAAATCTTTTCATTTTTTTATTAAAAATGAGAACCATTAGCACTAGAATAGGGCCATTCTTAACCTTATCGCCAGGAGTGATTCATGTTCGAGGTCAAAGGTGCCACCTTTGAAATCAATGGCAAACCGATTCTAACGCCCATTGAGCATACCTTTCATGAGGGCAAGGTTTACGGCCTGATTGGCCATAACGGTTCGGGAAAATCAACACTGATTAAGCTGTTGGCCCAGCAGCAGCCCACCAGCCAGGGAGAGATTCACTTTGACCAGCGCCCTCTCAGCGATTGGGGTAATCGAGAGTTCGCACGCCAGGTAGCTTACTTACCACAGCATTTGCCTAGTGCTGAAAGCCTGACTGGGCGCGAGCTGGTCAGCTTTGGTCGCTATCCATGGCACGGGCTACTGGGTCGCCATACACAGAAAGATAAAGATGCCGTAGAACGCGCCATAGCGTTAACCCATACAGAGGCATTTGCCGACCGACTAGTCGATACGCTCTCTGGCGGCGAACGCCAGCGGGTGTGGCTGGCGATGCTACTCGCCCAGGGAAGTCGTTTTCTACTCCTTGATGAGCCGCTAGCAGCGCTGGACATCGCCCACCAAATTGAGGTGCTAGCGCTGGTTCGCAAGCTATGTGATGATCTAAACCTTGGCGTTATAATTGTGCTACACGATATCAATATGGCCTCGCGTTACTGCGATGAATTGATGGCACTGCACAGCGGCCGTCTGCTAGCCCACGGCACGCCTGGCGATATGATGTGCGACAGCACCTTAGAAGCGATTTACGGCCTCCCCATGCAGGTGATGAAGCATCCCAATGGAGAGCACAACATTGCCGTGGCCCAATAAGTTTTAGCCACACCAGCAAGTCGAGTTAAACTTTTTAGAGCAGCCTTCACTTGGGACTTGGCTTTGCTTAACGCAAGGGCTTTGATTATCGTTTACTGCCTAGCTGATTGAGATACCGTCATGTTTGACTACAAGCTTCTCCATGCACTGGCCACTGTTGTGGAGTGCGGCGGTTTTGAACGAGCAGGGGATGTATTAGGACTTTCTCAATCGGCCATCTCCCAACGCATCAAAGCACTTGAAGTGCGCTTAGGCCAGCCGGTGTTAATGCGCCACCCCAAGCTTTCGCCTACGCCTGCGGGTCAGCGGTTACTCACTCACTACCAGCAAGTACAGCTGCTGGAACGCGACCTACATCAGACGCTACCGACCCTAGACAACGCAACGACCCGGCTACGAATCGCGATTAATGCTGATAGCGTAGTGACGTGGTGGGCAGCCGCAGTGGCAGGTATCTGTCAGACAGAGGGCGTATTGCTCGACTTAGTCATTGAGGATCAAGACGTTGGGCTTAAACGTCTGCGAGATGGTGATGTAGCAGCTTGTCTTTGCTCTACGCCAACGCCCATCGCGGGCGCTCGATGTATCAAAGTAGGCGAGATGCGTTATCTCCCGCTAGCATCACCTACCTACGTGCAACGCCACTTTCCTGGGGGCCTTTCTCCAGAAGCCTTTCAACAAGCTCCGGTGATTGTGTTCGGTCCTCATGACCAGCTTCAGCACCAGTTTCTTGCCCAGTGTGGTTATCATGGCCATTTCCCCTACCACCTTTGCCCTTCCTCAGAGGGCTTTGTGCGACTCGCCACCGCAGGCATCGGCTACGGAATGATTCCACAATTGCAGGCACTAGATCAGTTGCAAAGCGGCCAACTTATCAGCATCGCCCCTGGTCATTCGCTTACAGTGCCACTTTATTGGCATTTTTGGCGTCACAGCGGACAACTAGTCCAACACCTAACTGAAAGACTGAACTGCCTCATGCTTTAGCCTCATTGTCGGCCATTCGCTTTGAAAGACGTCTACACTCAGCTTAGGAGGAAATCGCGTCCAAGGCAGGCAAGGGAACCTAGGCACCAAGACCTAGAAGCAACAAAGCCCAACGCAAAAAAATCAAAATAGCGATATCTATGGATGCTTACTGTTGGTTAAAGCGCCTTCCGGCAGGGTTGTTAGTGCTTATTATTAGCTGGCACACTCAGGCTATCCCAGCCACTACCATCGTCGTTTCTTCTGAGCAGACACGTTACGATTTAAATGAAGTAAGCGGTTACTGGCATACGTCAAAATCGCTAAACCTGCGTGATATTTTAGCGTTATCCCCCTCATTTCAACCGGTCCATCACGCCTCTGATTTGCATTTCGGTTATACACAAAGCGATGTATGGCTAAAAACACGAATTCATAATGAATCCCCTTTACCCACGACCTGGATGGTTAAGTTTGAATATCCGTTTTTAGACCATGTCACGCTGCATACACTGAGGCAGTACTCTAGTGACGTTCAGCACAGCGGAAGCGCCGTGCCAATTGATGAGCGATCAATCGCCCACCGACAGGCTGTTTTTCCATTAATGCTGGCCGGCGGAGAAACAGTGACGCTTTATACTCAGGTGAATGCCAAAGGTAGCAAGTTTCTGAGCTACAGCTTAATGACACCAGAGGCTTTTTATACTCAAAATGATCGTCATAATTTCTGGCTGGCGACCTATTTCGGCATGCTTTTGGCATTAAGTATTTACAACCTGTTGCTATTTTTTGGTCTTAAGGAGCGAGTATTTCTCTACTACGCCCTATTTGCCTTCGGGTTTACGCTGGCAATCCTGACGTTCAATGGCATTGGCACGCTGATGTTTTGGAGCTTCCTAGGCGATAACACCGCACGCCTGGTAGCGATTGGCTTTACGTTTGCTTCTACCATGGGAACTCTGTTCGCCCAAAGCTTTCTCAATACAGCCATCTACTGCCCACGTTGGCACCAAACCATCACGCTGTTTCGTGGCTACTGCTATTTAGCGCTGATGGCAGTAATATTTTTGCCAATTCAGCCCGCACTGCGTTTAATGGATATAACAGGATTCGCTGCATCGCTGTTAATGCTTGTGTGCGGTATTTATTGCAGTTGGCGCCGCGTGCCTAGCGCCCGTATTTTCGTGCTCGCTTGGTCAATATTTCTACTGGGTGCCGCCGTATTTGCACTACGAAATCTCAGTATTCTGCCCGCCAATTTCATTACGCTTCACGGTATACAGATCGGCTCAGCCATTGAGATGTTACTGCTGTCTTTTGCACTGGCCGCACGTTTTAATAAATTAAAATGGCAGAAGGAGCGCGCTCAAGCAGAAACGGTAGCAATGCTAAAAAAGCAGGAAGCCATTCTTGAAGCAAAAGTGGCCGCTCGTCCCCAGGCACTAGAAAAGCTAGCCAATCACGATATGCTCACCGGCTTGCTTAACCGCAACGGGCTGGCACGCTGTGCAGAAGCGGCCCTTAAACGTTGTAAACAAACGCATACGCCTTTGGTTCTGGTCATGTGCGACCTTGACTGCTTCAAACCTATTAACGACCAGTATGGCCATGAAGTAGGCGACTTCGTGCTCCAGCAAGTTGCCAAACGTCTCGTTCATGTCGCACGTGAGAGTGATCATTGCGCGCGCTTTGGCGGCGACGAGTTTATTCTCTTACTGGAGGGGGTATCTGATCCATCCGCACTAGAGGAGATGCGCAACCGTATCGAACAGGCCGTTTGCTCACCTATCAAGCTTCCTTGTGGCTCACTCGTTAGTGTAGGCGTCAGCATAGGTATGAGTAGTAGCCATGAAAATAACAATACGTTAGCCAGCTTGCTGCGTGAGGCAGATAGCCAGATGTACGCGGTCAAGTCACGCCAAACCACTCGCTACTATGGCTGGGGTTCAGCGTAATGGTGATGGGCATTAAGCTATATTAATCAAATAAGCTCATACGTTTCATAACGTTATCGCGCTTGATACGCCAATGAAATAGAGCACCCGCAATATGCAACGTAATAAGCACGACCAGTGCCCACCCTAAACGCTCATGCCAAACAAACAGCGTTTGCGAAAGCGCTTCGTTTTTGCCCAGCAACCCTGGCAAATGCCATTGAAAAAACTCAACAGGAAAGCCGCCGGTAGCGGTGGCTGCCCAACCAATCAGTGGCATAATCACTAACCCTGCATAAAGCAAGTGATGCACGCTAGTGCTTACAATCCGCTCGAAGGCATTGAGCGGCGGGTCGTGGTCGGGCACAACAAAAGCTAGCCGCGTAATAATCCTCAAGGTCATTAGCAACAGTATCGTCACGCCTAGGGTTTTATGGCTGGTATAGAGCACGTTGGTAAGCGCATTCCCCAGCAAAGCAACGGTGCGTTCATAGCCCAGGAATCCAAGCGTCAAGCCACTTGCCAATGACAGCAACACGGCGACTGCCACTAACCAATGCAACACTCGGTGCGGATAAATATAGTGATCTAACTCGTGCATTCAGAACTCCTGGGCCATTCGCGTCATGGTAGTTAGCTTAGTTCAGTCAGGTTGCGTTAGAAAAACTAATTATCGAGCTCCTCATTGAGCAGAATCACGATCAACCCCCATTTGGCCGCCTTTGGACCAATTCTCCTGCGTTACTTCTTGAAAAAACACCTGCACGCTTACCGGATCGGTACCATACACATCGCAGAAAGCGTCAGTAATACGCTTTGCTAATTCTCGCTTTTGCGCAATATCACGAGGGAATTGCTGGATAGTGACTATAGGCATCTGAGATTCCTGTCAAAGAACACGTTGAAGCAACACCTTATAATGCTTCACTAGGTGCCGCTAGCTGTTCTCGAATCAATTCTCCTAAACGCCGCGCAGGCTCGGAAGGACGATGCGGGGCACGGTGAAGCGCTAGCTCAATCATTGGCAAGGCAGGAAGGCCACTGCTGTCATCCAGCGGGCGCAGTGATGGGGTCAACATACTGCGTGTTACTACCACAACGGCTAATCCCGCCGTTACAATAGGCGCAAGCCCCGCCATTGACTGGCTGGGATACGCAACGCGCCAATCACGCCCAGCCCCTTGTAACGCCTGCTCAGCAACTTCACGAAAAACATCAGCACCTGGCGAATAGAGCGCCAGCGGAATAGGGTCACTTAGCGAAGGCTGTTGATTAACTCCCACTGCCCATATCAACGGCTCACGACGAATCACATCGCCGCCTGGAGAGTTACGCTGGCGAGTTACTAGCGCCAAATCCAACTCCGCTGCTTTAACCTGTTCGACCAAGTGAGCACTGGTGCCACATTTCACCGTTAGTCCCACCGCGGGATAAAGCTGGTGAAAGTAGGCAAATACTGACGGCAATAGCGACGCATAGTCTTCAGGAATACCCAACGTCAAATCGCCCGTTATCTGGCGCGCTTGCATATCGCTCCAAGCATCGTCATTGAGTGCCAATAAGCGGCGTGCGTGAGCCAGTAAACGATCGCCTTCCGGGGTAAAACGTAGCCGCCGTCCCGCTCGCTCATGCAGGCTCACATCAAGCTGCGTCTCTAAGCGTTGCAACTGCATGCTCACTGTTGACTGGGTATACGCCAGCCGCTTTGCCGCGGCAGTGACACTCCCCGTATCGGCAATAGCAACCAGCGTCCGTAGTAGCGTTAAGTCGAACGTCGGTGCGCGCATACATCACCATTATTGATAATAATGATCATAAAAGATCGATATTGTGATGAGTCTTTAATGAGTATGCTGCGCGTCATAGGCTTAACGCAAGGAGAGACGCCATGTATCCCGTTCATTCCCCCGTTGTAATATCACCCAGGTACAGTGTGTGTGCAGCGCTAGTGGCGGTGATGCTATGGAGCGTTGCGCCGCTATTAGCAGAATTGGCGCGAGAGACCTCTCCATTACAGCTCACCGCGCTTACGTTGCTGGCAGGCGCACTTGCAACGCTGCCACTTAGCCGTCGAGTCAACGTGGCTGCTTGCCGACCTCGCTGGCAAGTTAGCGTATGGCTCGGCCTACCACTGTTGATTGTCGGAGCAGTTAGCAGTTATTACATTGGTATGCGCTTAGCACCCGCCGCAGAAGCCGCGTTGATCACTTACACCTGGCCGGTGCTGTTTGTGCTGCTAAGCCAATGGAGCCGGTTTGGTCGTCTGCATATCGCAAGCGTAACAGGCGCACTTATCGCTTTTTCTGGCGCCGCTATTTTATTACTGCCTCAAGCCTTAAATGGTGGCTTTGGTGGGGCCGCTTCAGGGTATGGGCTAGCGCTACTGGCTGCTTGTTGCTGGGCGCTCTACTCCTGGCTAGGGCAAGTAGCTCCCATACCGCTGACCCCATTGCTCCCGCGGTTATTGATGATCGCTTGTGCGGTTGCAACCTGCGCCAGCCTGATAGTGGAAGGAACCTTCACTATGCCGCAAGGTGAGGCTTTGTTTGCAGGCATCGCGCTGGGCCTTGGGCCTTACGGCATTGCTATGGTGGCCTGGGATAAAGCATTACGTTTTGGTAAAGCCAGTCTTGTAGGCAGCTTGGCCTATGGCGTACCGATTCTAGCGGCACTACTACTGGTACTAGCAGGCGTCAGCGTATTCGACTGGCGGGTCCCAACAGCCGCCTTATTAGTCGTCGTAGGCTGTTTAAAAGCGAGCCGCTGAATCATTATTTGCCTAAATAGCGGGGTTTTGCGATGCCTTCCAACGCATCAAGGGGTAGCGTCAAGATAGGCTGGCCAACGGCATAAGGGGCAATGTCGTAGACGTTGTACTTCACCTCCCAGGCAGTGGCTAGCGGCGCTATGTTACGGTTTTCGCTAAGCGGCCAACTGACCGCAAACTGCTCATCGTGGCCCAACTCCGTTATCCAGCGTTGATGCGCCTGATCGAGCAGTGCCTGAAAAGCTTCTTGTTGGCCTTCTAACAACATGTCTTCTGGATCAACCACACGCTGCAGGCGCTCATCTATCACCATAAACTCAGTCATTGGTAGACCGTGCGCTTGCCCTGCATGATAAACGTAACTTTCTAGTTCAAGTATCAATAAGTCGTTGTGCTGCCCATAAACCTTTGCTTCTAACAGCGCTTCACTGGTCATTGTTCCAGGCGCGGTGCGGTTATCTTCTTCAGCTAACTCAAAAAAGTTTTGTGCATAGGCATCCCAGCCATCCGCTGGCAATGCGCCTTCTTCAGTGATGCCCATTGCAAGCGTTAGCAGGCGCTTTTGTAGCTGATCCGTTAGCTCTGGCGATTGCGGAAACATAAGCGCAGACACGGTGACAGTAGAGCACTGCGCTTCTTGGCACCCAGGTGCGAAGTACTCTTTTTCAACCGCGATTGAAGCCAGCTTAAGCGGCTCTGCAGGCGCATCGTCTGACGACTGACAACCGCCCAGTAATAGTAAACTGATCACCGTTAAACCGATTGAATAGCGCAGCATAAAACCTCCTTGTGAATAACGTCACTACCTTGACCACGTGAATGGTAATACATAAACAGCAACGCCCCTGCTGCAATCAGCAAGGGCGTTGTTAAAAATGCAACGTGCGCTTAAATTACGCGTCTGGCTGCATTTCTGTTGGCTCGGCGCTGACTTGCAGCTCAAACATACCGCTGCCGCTAACAGCGAAGCCACGTGCAATAACAGTGTAGGTACCCGGCAGAAGCGCCTGCTCTAAGCGCGAATCAGTGCCGTTACCGCCGTCATCATCGCTGTAAGAATCGCCTTCACCATAAAGCTCTAAGTACGTATCAAAGTCGGATGAACGCATGTTAAGCGTGACTAAAGAGCTCTCTTCTAAAATGAGTTCATAAGTCAACGGCTCCCCGCTATCCCAGCCATTGAGCGTTTCATTGGGCGTTAACTGACCTTCATTACGTAGCTCTACACCCTCCGGCAATTCGCGTGGTTCTACCGAAAGCGTAAACAAACCGCTATCAGAGCCATACGCCGTGCGCGCCGTTAGCTGATAACTACCAGGTGCCAAGAAATCAGCAATACTGGCATCTAAATTCCCGGCACTATCGTCATCTTCGCGGAAATAGCCATTAGGCCCTTCCAATACTAGGTAAGAATCGATATCGCTTGAACGCATATCAATTTGATACATACCGGCTTCTTCAATTTCTAGCTGATAATCCAGCTCCTGACCGCTAAACCAACCACTAAGCGTATCGCTGGGCATAACGCTACCATCGTTGCGTAGCTCGCCATCACCCGGCAATTCACGCGGCTCGGCACTCAACGTAAACAGGCCACTCCCCTCGCCGAAGGCAGAACGTGCGGTGATGGTATAATCACCGGGAGCAAGAAAGTCTGAAATACGTGCGTCTAAGTTCCCAGCACCATCATCATCTTCACGGTAGTAGTTGTTAGGGCCAGATAACTCTAAATACGCATCAAATTCATCAGCACGCATCTCGATTTGATACATACCTGCTTCTTCAACGGTTAACGTCACTTCCCGAGACGAACCATCTAACCAGCTATCCATCGGTGTACCAACGGCAAGCGTGTCAGAGTCGCTTAGCTCAATAGCGCGGCTATTAAGGTTGAATGGACCATAGCTACGCGCATCCGCCCCACTGACAATCACCACGTAATCTCCATTTTCCTCGACATGGTGGCGAACTGTTTCTGCGCTCTCCAGCAGTTGCAGCTGATCGTCATAAAGGGCAAGCACACCTTTTAAGGCTCCGCTAAGAGAAATTTCTACTAAAGAGCCCTCTTCAAGGCTGATGGCATAGCGCAAATAGCGGCTACCATCATTACCGTTTAGCTCGCCTGACGAGGTGAGCTCACCTCGGGCGCGCTCACCTAGCGTGATGCTATCGAGCCCTACTAATGCTTGGGAAACCTGTTCCTGTTCCGCACTGGTAGATTCTTCTGCGACTGCCGTTGCTGTGAGGCTAGGAGCTGCCTGAGCGGCTAAAAAACCAACAACAGCCCCGCCTGCGGCAACTAAAATCAGCGTTAAAGAAGAGGACTTGGCCATAGGTGCATCCTTGTTCATTGGCAAAAATATAAAACTAAGCGTGTGCTAATTATATGATGCTTACCTGATTAAAGTGAGCGTTTATCTAAAATTTACAGTAGACACAAAACACAGCCTAGTTATATCAACCACACTTCGTTAACTTGCTGAATTGTAACGGCACTGAAGAAAGTTGCAAAAAGTCATAATTTAGAAGCCAATTGCGCCGATCTTCTTAAAGCTTGCCGTATCAAAAAGGGCACGTTACTATCAACTGATCTGTTCGGTAACACACCGACGCGTACAGAATTCGCACTATGTAAAACTGAGGCACTCCAATGGGAGCATCTAAACGTTTCATCCGAACGAGTTGTGCAGCGGCATTACTCATTTTCTTTACCGCTAGTCATGCATTTGCAATTGATATCGAAATTCGTGAAGGGGTTGCATCCTTTTACAGTGATCGTTTTCAGGGTTCTCCCACCGCCAGTGGCGAACCATTTGACCAACAGGCACTGACTGCAGCTCACCCAACGCTTCCGTTTGGCACCAAGGTGCTAGTTACTCGCCCTGATACAGGCCAGGAAGTTGAAGTATTGATTAATGATCGCGGCCCCTTTGTTAAGGGCAGAATTATTGATCTATCAAAACGGGCAGCTCGCCAACTCGGCATGATTCGACGCGGCGTTGCCCCAGTCATGATCACCCTGGTCGATTAACGGATAACACACTCGCAAGCGCGTGATACCCCTTAAGCAAACAGCGTTGAAGAAAAATCAGCTTGATTGAAAGCGGCTCACCAAGGCCGCTTTTTTTATTGCGCTGAAAATTAATTTTTCGGCGAACTTGAAAGCACGCTAACGGTCTCTATGCTGCAAGAAGATTTGTCCAAATTACACATGCAGGAGGCACCCATGCAGGAGGCAATCATGCAATCTCGCTTTTTTACATTAACTAATTATCCCACGGGCTTACCTAAGCGCGAGTTATTTGCGCTGGAAAGCCAGGAACTTCCCGAACTTGGCGAAGGTGAAGTGAGAATTCGCAATCGCTGGCTGTCAGTTGACCCTTACATGCGTGGTCGAATGACCGGAATGCACACCTATGTTGCCCCTTTTGAGCTGGGCAAGCCGATGGAAGGTGGCGCGATTGGCGACGTCATTGCATCTAACCACCCAACGATTAAGCAAGGCGATAAGGTCAGCCACATGGGCGGTTGGCGTGACATAGCTCAGGTGCCGGGCGACAGTGTCCCCCCCCTCCCCGACAGCGACGTGCCTGAACAAGCCTACCTAGGCGTATTAGGTATGCCGGGCATGACTGCATGGACAGGCTTGAACCTTATTGCCGAGTGCAAACCTAGCGACAATGTACTGGTAAGCGCTGCCAGTGGTGCCGTTGGTTCGCTTGCTGTACAGCTGGCGAAAGCAAAAGGTTGCCACGTGGTTGGCATTGCTGGAGCTGCCCATAAGCTTGCGTGGCTTGAATCATTGGGCGTTGAGCCGGTCAGCTACCAAGACCGCAGTGCACAGGAATTAAGCGACGCTATTAAGCTTGCTAGTCCTGATGGCATTGATGTGTACTTTGAGAACGTTGGCGGTATTTGCTTAGAGGCAGCGTTAAGCCAGCTCAATGACGGCGCACGTATTGCCGTATGCGGCATGATTGACAGCTATAACGCCGAAGCGCCAGCACCAGGGCCGAGCAATCTTTCTCAACTGGTGGTACGTAAAGCTAAAATGCAAGGGTTTATTGTCGCCGATCACTGGACTAGCTATCGCTACTTCCTTAACGAAATTGCTCCCCAGGTAGCGAAGGGGAAAATAGTCTATAAAGAGACCGTCAAAGAAGGCCTTGAAAGCACACCTGATGCCTTTTTAGCGCTTTTTGAAGGGGGTAATACCGGCAAGATGCTGGTGAAACTCACCGACTGAGCCATGCTTACGTTAAGTTAAAACACCCCCCATTTTCCGCCTCCCAACGACAAGCCGCGCTATGGTAACTAGCGTGGCTTTTTGGTTTATGGCATTACTTAGCCAGCAAATCATTAGACCAAAAGCGAATTGATTATTAAAATTACCAATAATCAATGTGTGTTTTAACCCATCATCACTGCCAATGGGTTAGGGCACGTTGTAAATCCGTCGCTTTTCTAATTTCACTAAGCGACTTCAATTCGTTGTTAATAGGGGCTTTCTCATGGATGAACACACGCGTGCCCGCGGAAAATGGCCAGCATTACTATTAGGCCTACTGCTCGCGGTAGCTGGTGTTGCACTAACCATTGGCGGCGCCAAGCTGCTCAGCTTAGGCGGTAGCGCTTACTATGTAATCGCTGGTGTTAGTATTTTTGTTGTCGGTGTACTGCTGGCAATGCGCAAAGGCACAGCATTATGGCTTTATGCGGCGGTACTGTTTGCAACGTTACTATGGGCACTCTGGGAAGTCGGCTTAGACTGGTGGCAGTTGGTTCCTAGGGTTGCCATTGTCTGCTTAATTGGCATCATTTTATTGCTTCCCTGGTGGCGGAAACCGCTGCATTCACGCGGTGGCAGCCTAGCGCTAATGGCAAGCATTGCCGCAGCGATTATCGTGGCAATTGCCAGCCAATTTACCTACCCAGGTACTATTAAAGGCACGATTGAGTCGGCCAGTAACAATGCAGAAGTTAACCCTGCACAGGCTGCAGGCGATAATTGGCCCGCTTACGGCGGCACCAATGCAGGTACGCACTACTCCTCACTTAGCCAGATTACCCCCGACAATATCGGCGAGCTGGAAGAAGTATGGCGTATTCAAACCGGTGATGAACCCGGCCCCAATGCACCACCTGAAATCACCAACCAGAACACACCCTTGAAGGTCAACGATAGCCTTTATATTTGTACATCGCACAGCCGTGCGATGTCATTGTCGCCCGAAACCGGCGAAACTCTATGGGAGTTTGATCCCAATATTAGCACCATGGGCGCAGAGGATTTTTCCGGCTGGGCGCATATGACCTGCCGTGGTTTGGCGTACTACGATGCGGCTAACTATTCCAGCAGTGCTGAAGATTCCACCATCGATAAACCAACACTGTATGCCGATGGCAGCCAATTTGAACTCGACCTATCCTTCTCGCTGACCCCTGACGAAGGCTCCTCTTCTGAGCTGCTAAGCGCCACCGACGTCATGTGCCCACGCAGGCTTTATCTGCCCACCGCCGACGCCCGACTGATTGCGCTTAACGCCGATACCGGAGAGCGCTGTGAAAACTTTGGCGAAAACGGTGAGATCGACCTGACGAATAATATTGGCGAATTTAGCCCAGGGGGCTATTACTCAACGTCGCCTGCCACTGTCACTGAAGACTTGGTGATTTTGGGTGGACACGTTACCGACAATAGCTCAATCGACGAACCCTCTGGCGTTATTCGTGCCTTTGATGTGCATACTGGCGAGCTAGTGTGGAACTGGGATAGCGGTAACCCTGAAGACACCACACCATTAGAAGAAGGCGAGACTTACACACGTAACTCACCAAACGTGTGGGCGCCGATTAGCGCTGATGAAGCGCTCGGCCTCGTTTATCTCCCCATGGGTAATGCCACACCCGACCAGTACGGCGCAAATCGCACCGAAAATGACGAAACTTACAGTGCTGGGCTCGTCGCGCTTAACCTAGATGATGGCCAGGTGGCTTGGGTTTACCAGTTTGTGCACCACGACTTATGGGACATGGACACACCCGCCCAACCCGTATTGATTGATTTGGCGACGACAGATGGCAGCCAGCCGGCCATCATTCAGCCCACTAAACAAGGCAGCTTGTATGTATTAAACCGTGAGACCGGCGAGCCGATTGTACCCATTGAAGAAGTGCCCGCTCCTCAAGGTGCTATTGAAGGCGACTGGACAGCAGAAACTCAACCTCGCTCAGCGCTGAATTTGCTGCCACCGACGCTTACTGAGCGCGACATGTGGGGCGCATCACCCTTTGATCAGATGATGTGCCGCATCCAGTTCCGCTCGCTGCGTTATGAAGGCCAGTACACACCGCCTTCTCTGGAAGGCAGCATTATCTACCCCGGCAACGTTGGAGTGATGAACTGGGGGGGGGTTGCGGTAGACCCCGAACGCCAAGCACTGTTTACCGGCGCGAAGTACTTAGCGTTTGTTTCCAAACTGATCCCACGTGATGAGGTTGAAGATGGCCAAGGATCCGCTAGCGAGCAAGGTTTGCAGCCCAACACAGGCGCACCTTATGCGGTTGAACTCGGCCCGCTGCTGTCAGTACTCGGCCTTCCCTGCCAGGCGCCCTCTTGGGGCGATGTGGCAGGAATCGACCTGCAAAGTAACGAGGTTGTGTGGAAGCACCGCAATGGAACCACCCGCGACAGCATGCCCTTTGATCTGCCGATTGGCCTGAATGTCGGCGTTCCTGCGCTAGGCGGCCCGCTGACTACTGCGGGTGGCGTTTCATTCTTAAGCGGCACACTGGATCAATACCTGCGCGGCTACGACATCACCACTGGCGAAGAACTGTATAAAGCTCGACTGCCTGCTGGCGGCCAAGCAACGCCGATGACTTACACCGGCGCAGACGGCCGCCAGTATGTGGTCGTTACCGCCGGTGGTCACGGCACCTTCGGCACCAAAATGGGTGACTACGTGATTGGTTACGCTTTACCGGAATAGCCATCACTTAGCGTAGTAATAAACGAGAACGGGCGACTCAATGAGCCGCCCGTTTTTTTGCTTATTAAAAACTCAGCTCCACGCCTCCATAAACACTTCGCCCTAGGGCTGGCTCATAAAAGCGGCCAAACGTGCCGTTTAAACGCACGTTGGCGTAGTGCTCTTCATCAAGCACGTTGCGCAAACCAAGATAAGCGCTTAGTCGCGTACCTTCACTTAACTGCCAACCATCGCCTATCCGTAGGTTGAGCAGCCAATAGCTATCTACTTCCGTCGCATTAGCGTTATCCGCCACTAAATCACCGATGTATTCGGTTTCCAACGTTGCAAAACGCTGATCCAGGTTTTCCCAGGTTAATTGATTGACCCACGTCTGCTCTGGCAGCCCAGGAATCCGGTTGCCATCAAAGCGCTCACTTGGTGTTGCAAACTTGTCGAACTCATAACGCGCGAGCGTTAAAGCGCTGTTAAGACGCCAGTGGTCGGCAAGCTGCCAGCCCAGCGCCAGTTCTAGGCCATCGCGATTTGTGTCGCCTGCATTCTGATAGAAGGTACGGCCACCCTCATCATACGGCACCAGCTCATCGCGAACGCGGACCGAAAACAGCGCAAGATCGTAATCCATCGCCAACGGCTCAATGTAGCCACGCAACCCTATTTCGCGGTTCCATGCTTTTTGCGGTTCAACAGCGGGGTTGAAGCCCCCGCCAGTCGGGTTAGCAAACTCGGAAAATGTCGGCGTTTCAAAGGCTGTCCCCGTATTGACATAAGCTTGATGCTGCGGACGATAGCGGTAGCTTAGCCCCGCCGAGCCACTCCACTCGTTAAAGGTACGCTTCCCGCTTTGATCTCCGTCGGCAAGAAACGTATCGTCGACGTCTAGCGCCACCCGGTCAAACCGCGCACCTAGCGATAACGTAAGCTGCTCGGAAAGCGTCAGATCCCCTTGAGCGAAAACACCGTTGGCAGTGGCCGTTTGAGTCTCTTTGGCAAGCTGCTCCCCAACCACCCCCTGGGCATTTACTCGGTTACGAAAACGCTCGTCCTCTTGGCGAGCCACATCAACGCCCACAATATAGCTAAGCGGCAGGCTCCCTAACGCCACCTCGTGATGGTATTCGGCGCTTGCGCCCATATAGTCACGCTGATAGCCCAAGCGACTACTGCCCACAAATGGAAGTTGCTGTTCAAAGCTACGTTTAGCAATAAATCCCTTGAGATACAGCTCACCATCACCTACCGCTAAGTCTTCGTACTGCAGGCCAAATAGCTGCTGATCGACGCTTTGCCGCGCATCCAGCGCAATCGAATTGGGCGCGGCCTGATCCCGCCCAGCGGCAACTTCACGGGCATTAAGCGCACCGGGGTCTTCCGAACGGGGGTTATCCAACAGATTAATAATCGCGGTCATCGCCCGTTCGCTGCCTAGCTCTCGACGTAATTTTGCATTCAGCAAATACTTCTCGGTTGAGCTTTGTTCGCGATAGCCATCAACATTAAGCGCCGTCAGACTGATATGGTGCGACCAATCGCCCTGTACACCACCATTTTGCAGTGCCACTTTTTGATAGCCATCGCTACCTGCGCCCATCCGCAGCCTTGTACCAGGATTATCACGTCCATCGGCAGTGGTCACATCAATCACTCCGCCAGACGCATTGCCATAAAGCACTGAAGACGGCCCACGGATAACCTCAATGCGCTCGGCGCTATCTAAATCAATGGCATCCAACTGCGCCTGGCCATCCGGAAGCGTGTAAGGAATGCCATCCACCATGACGGTAATCCCACGCACGCCAAATGGGGCACGCGCGCCAAAGCCGCGAATAGCAATTCGCTGCCCTTGAGCGAAATTATCGCGGTTTTGTAAAAACACACCCGGCACTCGGTTAAGCGCTTCATCCAACCTCACCCGCTGCTGACCTTGGGCAATCTCTTCACGCTCCAAGGTAGAAATGGCCGCTGGCGTGGCATACAGCTCGCGGGCTAAACGCGGGGCGCTCACCTCTACTGTAGCCAGCACAGTCTCTTCGCTGCTGGGTGCCTGCGCCCACACAGGGCTGGCTAAAACGACACTCGCAAGTAGCAGTGATGGCGGCAAGGTGTGAGTCATGGCGTCCTTTCCTATTCAGTATTCGGCGGGGTTTTGTAGACACATTTGGTTAGGCATGTGAACGATAAAGAAGGAACAGCATAATACCTAAGTCGTATTGGTTCGCTAAGCGTAACTGTTGTGACTACACTTACAGTAGTACCAGCAACGCATTGTTATCAAAGCAGCAATCAGAACACTGACTATGTAAGCAAAGGAGGCTTCATGGCATTTACCGCGACGGATCCGATTAAGATGATTTTTGCCGTTATTCTGCCCCCATTAGGGGTGTTTTTTGAGGTCGGTTTCAAAGGACATTTCTGGCTGAATATCATTCTGACGCTGTTTGGCTTTGTGCCAGGCATCATTCATGCGTTTTATGTCATATTGAAACACTAGGCATATCCTGAAGCACTAATGCACTTTTTTGCACCGATTTAACAAACACCGCCTTGCTGAACACAAGGTGGTGTTTGTCTTAAGTGGCCATGCATTGCTCACCGAATTTCCCTGGTCACTCAGTTATGCATGCAAGCGGCGGGGTAAGGCTCGCACTTGCTCATCCAGCCCAGGGATTGGGCCATCAACAGCCAAACCAGGCACTACCTCATTAATCGTTAGCGTGGCGACAGGCGGTGGCGCTACACCAAGTTCAGCTAGCCAAGCGCCCAATTGTTCAGAAGAACTTACGTAAACGATACGACCTAGCCCTCCCCATCCATGGGCCGCCGCACACATAGGGCAGTGCTCTCCAGAGGTATATACGGTCGCTTTCGCACGCTCTTCAGGCGTCATGTGATTTGCTGCCCAGCGGGCCAGCGAAAACTCTGGGTGTTGAGTGGAATCGCCACCGGCAATGCGATTGCGGTCCTCGGCTAATACCTCGCCTTCGGCATTAACCAGCACGCTACCAAATGGCTCATCTCCGGCATTTAAAGCCTCCTCTGCCAAGACCACAGCGCGCTTTAGGTAGGCCAATTCGTATTCGGCAATCATAGAATTCTCCTTGTTTTGATAATGTGCCTTACCGGCAGTGGGTGTCGTTTCAAAGATGCTTTGCCAAAGATACCATTTCTAACATTGACGATCTGGCTCACCGTAAAGCACCTAAGCGCCTGGAAAATGGGGTGTAAATAGCCATTATTCTGGCACCGCCCTCAGAAAATATTCATAAAAGGCTTTGACCCGAAGGGAAAATCATGTCACTGTAGCGTCAGTTGGTTAGCAAGCAGCATGGTTTCAGAAGTGTACGATCTATTTCGGCAGCCTGATATTGTATTCCTTGTTTCACCCGCTACTTTTCATCTGGGTAATACCAGGAACTTTATTACGGCGCGTTAGCGCGAAAGGATCTACATCATGGCAACTGGCACAGTTAAATGGTTTAACGACACTAAAGGTTTTGGTTTCATCGCTCCTTCTGACGGCGGCGACGACCTTTTTGCTCACTTCTCTGAAATTCAGTCTGACGGTTTCAAAACCCTTCAAGAAGGTGCTAACGTTTCTTTTGACGTTACCCAGGGTAAGAAAGGCCTTCAGGCTTCTAACATCAAGCAAATGTCCTAAGCCTTAACGGTTTAAGAATTTGCTCGAACCTTAACCGGTTCGAATAACAAGGCCCGCTCATGCGGGCCTTGTTGCGTTTGTAGATTGAGAATAAAAGAAGGGTTTTTTGGGAGAGTACGATTGGATTTTTAACACCCTCTTTATCGCTACCCTTCTTATGCTTACTCCTTATTTCCGCTCATATATCATTAGCCTGGCATCCACCGTTAGCGTTAACGCATCAAGCGCTGCTGCACGCGCACGGCCTTCCTGACTAGCGCGGTAAAGATGGGGCGTCATCGCTAATAAATCACCAATCGAGTCTTGCCCTACCAGCGCTATTTGATAGCTAAGTGATTCTGTCTGCAACGATACAAAGCCTTCCGGCACTTCCCGTTCGCTTATCGCTTCTGGCTTAAGCGTGGGATAAATCACCTCTCGCAGCTCACGCAGGTGCCCCGCCCCTGCTTCAACCTGCAACAACAAGCCACCCGGCTTTAATACCCGCGCAAATTCGTGATGTACTGGAAAGCCAAACATACACAGCACACTATTGAGTGTTGCCGTTTGAATTGGCAAGTGCGCGTTGCTGCCGACTACCCAGCTACAGAGTGGCAGGTTTTTATCATCTTGCTTGGCCGCCGACAGCACTGCCCACTTGGAAATATCTAACCCCACCAGTGAAAGTGGCCGCGAATTCGATGCAGCACGAGATAGCTCACGCAAGTAATAGCCTTCACCGCAGCCAGCATCCAAGCAGCCAAACAGCGAACTAGCAGGCTGAGCCTCAGCATGGTTTAACAGATGTTTGCTTACCGCCTGAGCAATAGGCTGATAGTAGCCAGCTTCAAGAAAACGCTGCCTTGCCGCCACCATCAGCTTACTGTCGCCGGGGTCGGTGGAACGCTTTTGCTGTACTGGAAGCAAGTTGACGTAACCTTGCTTGGCAACATCGAAGCTATGCCCAGCAGAGCAGCGCCAAGCACTGCCAGCCAGATGAAGCGGCTTACCATCTAACGGACAGGCCAGCGCTTGAAAAGGAGTGCTATTCATAACAATGTGAACTCATAAAATGGGTACTTTTAAGGTATTCGGTAATAAAAACAGTTTTTATAAACTCTTATTTTGCTGGTACGACCCACGGGCAACATCTTTAAACAGCGTTGACTGCCACTGACGAACAGCCAGCACCGAGGTGGTGCCAAAGCGCTGATGAATGGGCAGCCCGCTTTCTCGTTCACACAGGGCATGAAACTCTTTCGCCAGCCGCTGCATCGTTTGCTGCCATTCCGCATTGCCCGCATGGGAAAGCAGGCCATTCAGTACCATCAGCTTTTCGCCGTTACTATCAAAATGGGAATGAAAAAACTCCGTGGCAATATATTGCTGGAAAAAACGCTGAATAGGGCCACCAGGGCGCCAGCGAAAATTCGCGGCCACACGCCGCCGGATTCGATTACCCGGCAATAGATCAATCAGCTTTAGTCGTTCTAGCGCCAGTAGCTGCCGAGTACACTGCGCCTCACTGAGCCGGTACTGGTGATGAATTTCATCAAACCGATAGCCATTGATCACACATACAGCGACCAAAAACAGTTCACGGTCATCGACAATACTCTGCTCCTGCGCCTGGGTCAGCTCCTGCAAACGGTGCTCTTCCTCTTGCATGGATTGCACCAACTCAGCAAATTCCAGGTTAAGCTGGTCGCAAATGCGCTCTAGCCGCTCTAAGGTAATGTGCTGTTCAGCGAACAATCGCTTGACCGAGGCCTCGCTTAGCCCAAGCCATATCGCCACATCAGCGTAGGTTTTACCCTGGGAACGCAGCTGACGTTTTAAGGTATCGATAAGTGCACTTGTCTGAGACACATGACCTCCAGGCACGCAAAGTAGCGTATAACGATACCTTAAAGCCCAAATAACACAACTTTAACCACCAGAGTTGCAACATTAGCTCCATTTACCGAAAGTGCTCTAACTTCTGGTTTACAAGGCGTCATTTCATGCAACCTTTACTACGCATCGCGGGCGTCTGGCCCTATCTGATTGCCATTTTCTTAAATGCCTTTGTGGATTTAGGGCATAAAATTGTTATTCAAAACACGATCTTTAAAAGCTACGACGGTGAAACCCAGGTTGTACTCACGGCACTGGTCAACGGGCTTATCCTTTTGCCGTTTATTTTACTGTTTAGCCCGGCAGGCCATGTGGCAGATAGCTACCCCAAAGTGCGTATTCTACGGGTTTCCGCCTGGGCTGCCGTTGCTGTTTCACTGGGCATCACCGCCGCTTATTACCAAGGCTGGTTTTGGCTGGCGTTTGCGATGACGTTGGTGCTGGCGATTCAGTCAGCCTTTTACTCCCCCGCTAAGTATGGCTTGGTGAAAGGGCTATTTGGCAAACCCCGCTTGGCAGAAGCTAACGGGCTTATCCAGGCCGTCACCATTGGTGCCATTTTGGCGGGCACCGTGGTCTTTACCGCCTTGTTTGAAAGCTGGATTTTACCCAGTGCCCAAACACCCAGCGAGCTATTGCACAGCATTGCGCCGCTAGGTTGGCTGTTGGTGTTGAACAGCGGCATCCAAGTGATGGCGCTTTATCGCCTGAAGCCAGATAGTGCGCAGCCCTCAACGCCCCCACTCACTTGGCAGCGCTATATCAAAGGCAGCGCACTGAAAGACAACCTAAGCATTCTGGGCCGTCAACCGGTGCTGCGGCTGTCAATTATCGGTCTTGCGACTTTCTGGTCGGTGGGTCAAGTGCTGCTCGCCGCGTTTCCCGCCTATGCCAAAGATGCACTCAGCATTGATAACACCTTAGTGCTGCAAGGGATTCTTGCCGCTAGCGGTATTGGGATTGCGTTGGGATCATTGCTTGCCAGCAAACTGTCTCGTAACCGTATTGAAACCGGCTTGATTCCATTAGGCGCTGTCGGCGTTGCGGTGGGTCTGTGGTGCTTGCCACTGCTCACCACCCCCATCAGCCAAGCGCTGAACTTTGTATTTATTGGCATGATGGGCGGGTTATTCATTGTACCGCTCAATGCACTGATTCAATTTCATGCGGCAGACCATGAACTAGGCACTGTGCTGGCTGCCAACAACTGGATTCAGAACCTGTCTATGCTGGGCTTTCTGGCGCTTACCGCGCTGTTTGCCCTGGCAGGTGTGGATAGCCATTACCTGTTGCTGCTCGTGGCGACCGTTGCCATGGTGGGCGGTGGCTACACTATCTTCAAATTGCCCCAAAGCTTGGTGCGCTTTCTACTCAGTTTTCTGCTGACCCGCCGCTATCGTGTTGATGTCCATGGGCTCGAAAACCTGCCCGCCCAAGGCGGCGTGCTGCTGCTCGGCAACCATATCAGTTGGGTGGACTGGGCGATGGTGCAAATTGCCAGCCCTCGCCCCGTGCGTTTTGTCATGCTGAAGGATATTTATCAGCGTTGGTACCTACGTTGGTTTTTTAAGGCGCTGGGCTGTATTCCTATCGAACGGGGCGCAGGAGCCGACAACGCCTTAGCCGCCGTAGCCGAACAGCTGAATAATGGTGAAGTGGTATGCCTGTTTCCCGAAGGCGCAATTAGCCGCAACGGCCAGCTAGGTGAACTGCGCCGAGGCTACGAGCGCGCCTGTAAGTTGGCGAACCCAGAGGTACGCATTGTACCGTTTTACCTGCGCGGACTGTGGGGCAGCCAGTTTTCTCGCTCATCCAGCAAACTCAAAGAGCTGCGTAACGCGCCTCTACATCGCTCAGTCGTCGTTGCGTTTGGCAAGCCGCTGCCTAAAGACACCCCGGCCGACGTGCTCAAACGGCGCATCTTCGAACAAGCAACCAACTCGTGGCAACATGCTATCGATGAACTGCCCTCGCTGCCTGACGCCTGGATTCGAAGCGTGAAGCGTAACCTTGGCGCACAAGCACTCACTGATACCCTTAGCCACCCTCTGACGGCAGGCCAAGCACTTACCGCCAGTCTGCTTATTGCAAAGCGCATCCACACGCTAACCCCAGGGCAAAACGTGGGCCTACTGCTGCCCAATAGTAGCGTGGGTGCACTGGCCAATATGGCAGCACTTCTGGCTGGAAAAACACTGGTTAACCTCAACTATCATTTTGACGGCAGTCTCCACGACAGCCCCAATGACAATTCGTACGAAACCCCATTTTCTGCGGCGCTCACCCAAGCCAACATCGACACAGTGTTTACCTCGCGCCACTTCGTCGAAAAACTCCAGCAACAAGGGTTAAACATCAGTCAGCGGCTAGCCAATACCCAGACGATTTACCTGGAAGACCTGCAAGCCAGCATCCGCCGTCATGAACGCGTCAGCGCATGGCTTGCCGTTCGCCTGCTGCCTGCATGGCTGCTACAACGCCTTTACTGTCGCAGTAGGGATGCCGATGCCACCGCCACCATTGTGTTTCCAAGCAAAAGCGAAGGACAGCCTAAAGGCATCATGCTGAGCCACCGCAACCTGATGGCCAATATCAAGCAGACCTCCGATGTACTGAATACCCAGCATGACGATGTGGTGATCGGATCGCTGCCTCTGTTTCATGCCTTTGGGCTCACCGTTACCCAACTGCTGCCACTTATCGAAGGCCTGCCGTTGGTTTGCCACGCGGACCCCAACGACACTGCTGGTATTGCCAGCGCTGTCGCCAAGCACAAAGCCACCCTAATGTTTGGCACCCCAGACTTTCTACAGCGCTTGAACCACAACCCTAACGTGCACCCACTCATGTTAGAAAGCTTACGAGCAATGGTTATCAGTGCCGAAGCATTAGATGAGCAGGTATGCAGCGACTTCACTCTAAAATTCCATAAGCCCATTTATAAAGGCTACGGGGCAACCGAAACCGCTCCTGTGGCATCGGTCAATCTACCGGATTCCCTGGGCGCTCATTACCAGAAAATACAGCAAGGCAGTAAAGCAGGCACCGTAGGCATGCCGCTACCCGGTACCAGCATTAAGATCGTTGAACCCGATAGCTTTGCGGAACAGCCTACCGGAGAAGCAGGCATGATTTTGATCAGCGGTCCTCAGGTGATGCAGGGCTACCTAAACGCCCCGAAACGCACCGCCGCCGCCATTAAAGAACTCGACAGCCAGCGCTGGTTTGTCACCGGCGATAAAGGGTTTATCGATGAAGACGGCTTTTTAACCCTGATTGGCCGCCATGCTTAAACATTGGTCAATACGATAGATTCCACTGTTGCCGCAATATCCAATCATTTTCTACAAATGCTTAGAGAAAAAATCCAGCAACAACGGGTAGTGAATATTCTGCCCGGCGCTGCTGGGTATATGATCTTCACCGTCGTAGTAGTGAACCGCAGGGTTACGACCATACTCGCGTAGACGTTTTTCCAGTCGCCTAGTCATCTCAACCGACCACATGCGGTCTTTCGTGCCATGAGAAAGCATTAGCGGCCCAGGGTAGCGCTCAATTTCAATCGGCGTAGTCGGCAGTAAGTCTTCATGATTATCACGCCATGTCCAGGCGCGTTTACTGACATCCCAGGCTTGCCAACCGGGGTCCCCCGCATCGCGAAAACCACGCGCATCAAAGGCTCCACAAACGACATCTGGGGCACTATGTACAGCGATAGCATCAGGCGCGCCTTTTAGTTTATCCCTGGCCATCAGTGAGCCAAGCAACAACGCATGTTCGGCCCCGCGTGAAACACCATAAAGCCCAACACGCTCATCAGCGTATTGAAAATCTCTGAGTGCCCTAAGCGCTTCCACACTACACTCCAGTGGGTAATCGATAATATGCCCTGCATTCCACATATTACCGCCGCTTGAGTAGCCATAGGGGAAAGCCAAGAAACCATGTGCTGCAAACAAGACGGCGTCTCGATGACTCCAGCCAGCCCATGCGCCTTCAGAACCATGCAACAACATGATCGCTGGAAAAGGACCATCGCCTGCCGGGCCATAGGTAGCGCCCCAACCGGGCAGAAAGCGCTGTTTGATATTTAACATCATCCTGAACCACTCCTTGGCTTCGTAAGAAGGCTATTTATCCACCAGCAATCGAGCAGCGTAATTGCCTTACTCGGATGGTTTCTTAGTAGAACTATCCGCTTCCTGAGAACGTTTTCCTTGCCCTTCCCCACGCGCAATATCTTCATGGCTGATAACCATGATTTCCCGAGGCCACCACTCTGGATGGTTATCGCGGATAAAGGCTAGCAGCTTCTCGCGCAAATTCATCTCAGCCGTCCAGCCTGCCATGGGATCTGACGTCATTAAATAGCAGGTGATAGTTTGGGCCGTGCCGGTTTGCTCTGTCACGTAACATAGCAACTTGTGGTGCTCAATAACGCTATCTTCTTCTTTGGCGAATTCGAGAAATTTATCTCTTAGCAGCTCTATATCGGCACTTAGGTGGAGCGTCAGCACCAAGGACCGGTACATCTTAGTACTCTTCACCGACAAATTATCGAAAGGCTTAGAGGTAAAGTAGGTGACAGGCACAATCAAGCGTCGTTCGTCCCATGATCTCAGCCGAATAAAGGTATAAAAGATGCCTTCCACATAACACCACTCACCTTCAAAGATCACGAGGTCGCCAATACGAATGGGTTTGGCAAACGATAACTGAAAAGAGGAGAGGATATTGCCAAGCACCGTTTGGCCCGCCACGCCCACTAATACTGCCAATACGCTGGCAGACGCCAGAATAGATAAACCAAGGGTTTCGAAGAGCTGAACCTGGCCTAGGATATAAATCGATACGCCGGTCACGGTGATCAGAATAATGGCGCGGCGCAATGCGTATAGTGAGGTTAACAGCCGTCGCTGATCTCTTGGCTTCGTGTCATCAATTTCTCCCACTAGGCGCCGCGTTAAGCGCAGCATGATCGTGTCGACCAAGCGCAGCGCAATGACACCTGCACCCCAGGCCATAATAGAGATCAACAACACACGAAACGTTGTTGTCGCAATAGCGGAAAACGATACGACGTAGTCCAGCAGCATCTGCGTTACCAGCGACATAACAATCATCGCCATGGGCACGCCAATTTGATCGGCAAAAATAGTAGATACGCCAGAAGGCAGGATGCGAGCCACTAGTCCAACCACGTAGTAAGTGATCACTCCCACCGTGCCAATGGCGATTAAAAAAACCGGGATCGCTAACCATTCCCAGATTTTTAGCATGCCAAACGACGCCTTTAACCGCTCAGGAATATAGCGTTCCAGCATTGAAGGCCCGTACTCTTCATAGAGAATCGGAATAAACGACACGCTCTCTGGCATCACTAACCACACAGGATCTTCTCCCCCCACGCGGTAGCGGCCTAGCCGGACATCGTAGGCTTGGCCATCTACCGTTAGGGCTGCCAGCTCAATATTGCGCTGGGGCTCGCCTGCCTGCGGATTCTGCCCGGAAGGGTCTTCTATCACCGCGTCTTGACGGCCGGACATATTAGATGCGTCCAGCCACTCACCGCGCTTTAATACCTCAGCCAACTGCTTAGCGAGCTCGGCGCCCTGAGCCTGCTGTTCGCCTGGATCAATATCATTGAGGTTAAGCAAATGCGCGGCTGCGGCGTAATTCTCGCTTTCGGTGAACGCTAAAAAGCTGCGAACCATTTCCCTTGGCGACATCCGCCCAACATCCTCAGGCACATCTCCTAGCCCTGTGTTAAGCGAATCAATGGCGAACCATCGCTTATCCTCGCTCTCATCTCCTTGAGTTTGCGCTGTGCAGACGCTGGAAAACACCAAAGTGACAACCAGCACAACCCACACAGGCCACGAGCTGTTTTTTTTCATACTAACCTTGTCATTAAAAGTAAGTGAGCCAAACAATCAGCCACCAACTGGCGCAAAAGCCGCCAGCCCTGCGTGAACACAGTGCCTCCATGTCAGTGGTTGACCAAAGTACAGACTACGTTCTTCAATCAAGCAAGCACCTAGTGTTCCAACACTGCAACACTGAGTCCCAGATGCACTATCTATTAGTTGCGTCCCCTAACGCGTACACTTTTTAACCAACAACGCATTCTTTGAGGAGCAAACAATGAAAAAGTTAGTAGGTGTTACCAACGCACCGCACCCTCATTGGGTGGGTGACGGCTTTCCGGTGCGCTCGCTGTTCTCCTATGGCTCACGTTCCGAGCAGTTAAGCCCCTTTTTACTGCTGGACTATGCTGGCCCCGCCAGCTTTACCCCCACTACACGGCCACGCGGTGTCGGGCAGCACCCACACCGAGGGTTTGAAACCGTCACGATTGTGTATCAAGGGGAAGTGGCGCACCGCGACTCAACGGGCAAAGGCGGCGTGATTGGCCCAGGCGACGTGCAATGGATGACAGCAGGTGCGGGCATCCTACACGATGAATTTCATTCGCCCGCGTTTACAGAGACAGGTGGCACACTCGAGATGGTGCAGCTGTGGGTAAACTTGCCCGCCAAAGATAAAATGGCCACGCCAGGCTATCAGGCATTTTTTAATGCGCAGATACCTGTCGCAGCGTTACCTGATCACGCAGGTAGTGTGCGCGTGATCGCGGGAGACTACGCCACTCACTCAGGGCCAGCACAAACGTTCACCCCGATGAATGTCTGGGATGTGCAGTTAAAAGAGGGCAAGACAACGACGCTGGCACAGCCGGAAGGATGGACGACTCTATTGGTCGTGCTAAAAGGCACGGTGCAAATCAACGGCGAAGAAGTGCTCCGCGAAGCACAAGTGGCGGAACTAACTCGCGATGGCGACAACGTCACTCTAAAAGCCAATAGCGATGCCACCCTGTTGCTACTGAGCGGAGAACCGCTCAATGAGCCGGTCATAGGACACGGCCCGTTTGTCATGAACAGCGAACGTGAAATCATTGAAGCGATAGAAGACTTTAACCGCGGCCGCTTTGGCCAAATGCCAAGTTAATTACGTCGCTATTTAAGCAACCGCTACTTAAGTAGCAAATCTGGCTGCCTTAGGCAGCCAGCTCTTTCGTTACAAATTAATTGCGATGCTGACCAGGAAAAGGAATAAATTCTGCATTGTCCCCTGGCGGCAATTTAAACCGTCCATGCTCAAAGTCACCTTCCATCCACGCCTGCTTGGCAGCCTCTAACTTTTCCCGTGAAGACGCAACGAAGTTCCAAGAGATATAACGTGGCCCATTGAGTGTTTCGCCACCGAGCAGCATTAGCCGGGCTCCGGCTTCGCCTGCTGTTACTGTAATGGGGTCACCAGGACGGAAAACCATCATTCGTCCGGCGTCAAACGTCTCTCCAGCAATGATAACGCTACCCGACGTCACATAGATGCCTCTATCTTCGTGGCCATCAGGCAAAGGAAGCTTAGCGCCTGGCTGGAGGATCGCATCCGCATAAAACATTTCCGAGAAGGTCTGCACCGGTGACCGCTCACCCCAAGCAGTTCCCAGAATCAAACGTATATTCTTGCCCTCACCGTTAAGCATCGGCAGTACATCTTCACTATGATGCTCAAAACTGGCTGGCTTATCTTCGTGAGCCTCAGGCAGGGCCACCCACGTCTGAATACCAAACAGCGAGTGCTTATTCTGACGTGTAGAAGGGCTAGTGCGTTCAGAGTGGGTTACCCCATTGCCAGCAACCATCCAATTAACCGCCCCTGGATAGATCATCTGATTAGTCCCCAGACTATCTCGATGCTGGAACTCTCCCTGATACAAGTAAGTAACGGTGGCAAGTCCAATATGGGGATGAGGACGAACTGAATCGCCCCAGGTTTCATAGACACCTCCAGGCCCTATACTAAAGGTATCTAGGAGGAACCATGAGCCATCCCCGCTACACTGAAGAATTCAAAATCGAAGCCGTCAAACAAGTGGTAGAGCGCGGCCATCGCGTGGCCGAGGTCGCTGAGCGGCTAGGCGTGTCAGGTCACAGCCTGTACAACTGGATTAAGCGATACGATAAGCCGGTAGAACAACGGCAAGAGGATGATGATCTCCAAGCTGAAAACCGTCGTTTGAAGGCCGAACTCAAACGCGTATTAGAAGAGCGAGACATATTAAAAAAGGCCACCGCGTACTTCGCCAGGGAGTCCGACTGAGGTACGCGTTTATTCAAAATTATTCGAGCCAATATTCGGTACGTCGCTTGTGTCAGATGATGGCAGTGCACCCCAGCGGTTACTACGCATGGTGTAAAAAAGCGCTCTCTAATCGAGCGCGGGAAGATGAGCGCTTGCTGGGATTGATCAAGCACTCCTGGCTTGAAAGCGGCGGTGTATATGGCTATCGCAAGGTCTACCAGGACTTGCGTGAAGCTGGCGAAGCTTGTGGGAAGCACCGTGTGGCGCGTCTTATGAATAGGGAAGGTTTACGCTCTCAGACGGGCTATCGACGACGCCCTGGCGGCTATGGCGATGGGAAACCGACTGCCGTATCCCCTAACCATTTAGACCGTCAGTTTGAAGTAACAGCGCCAAATATTGCTTGGGTGACGGACATCACGTACATCCGCACTTACGAAGGCTGGCTTTACCTATCGGTAGTTATCGACCTGTTTTCCCGTCAAGTGATTGGCTGGTCGATGAAGTCTCGCATGACTACGGAGTTGGCACTGGATGCTTTGTTATCAGCAGTCTGGCGACGCAAGCCACAAGGAACGGTGATGGTGCATTCGGATCAAGGGAGCCAGTTTAGCAGTGGAGACTGGCAAAGCTTTCTGAAAGCGAATTGCTTGGTAGGCAGTATGAGCCGACGTGGTAACTGTCATGACAACGCCGTTGCTGAAAGCTTCTTTCAACTTCTCAAGCGGGAGCGAATCAAGCGACAGATTTATTCAACACGCGAAGCGGCTAGACGTGACGTGTTCAATTACATTGAAATGTTTTACAACCCAAAGCGCCGACACGGCACAAGTGATAACTTGTCACCGGTTGATTATGAAAGGCGTTACTTTAAGAGCCTAACGGGTGTCTAAAATATCCGGGGCGATTCAAACATCGATACCATCTTCTCTAAGAAATTCAGCGGGCCCCATCTGATCAAAAAAAATAAACGGGCCAACCATCTGGCGCTTGGGCGCGGGAAGCGCACGTCGTACTTCAAAGCCCCCCAAGTCGTGAGCACGAGGTACGATCAGTGTTTCAATATCGTGTAGGTTGCCTGCGGAAGGGCATTTTGGCTCAATATCGGGCATCCAGCTCATAGGAATTTCCTCCATATACAATGGACAACGGAGCAATGGCATCATCGATAGTTTTGTTTTTACAAAGCTATCGTCTAGCCAGTCTTTTGCCTTTAATAAATAGCTCAAAATTATTAAAAAAACCGGAAGCTCACTCACTTCCGGTCAAAACACGGTTTACTTCATGTCAGAGTTATTTGTCAGAGGCCTTTGTCAGAACTCTTTGTCAAAGTACTGTAGCTATTCATTAAATTACGGTAGTCAGGAATGTGATTGGCGAAAAGTGTGCCCAAGCCCTCTATATCATTGCGCCAGTCGCGATGTAGCTCGCAGGCTGTTCCAAACCAGGTCATCAACTGCGCGCCTGCACTACTCATCCGATCCCAAGCAGCATCACGAGTGAGTTCATTAAAGGTACCCGATGCATCGGTGACAACAAATACATCAAACTCTTCTTCAAGTGCGGAAAGCGCCGGGAAAGCAACACACACTTCTGTCACTACGCCTGCAATAATTAATTGTTTCTTACCAGTAGCCTTAACCGCTTTTACGAAATCCTCGTTATCCCAGGCATTTATTTGTCCAGGGCGTGCGATGTAAGGTGCCTCTGGAAACATCTCTTTTAATTCAGGCACCAGCGGCCCATTAGGCCCATCTTCGAAGCTTGTTGTAAGAATCGTTGGCAGACCAAAGTATTTCGCCAAGTCCGCAAGCGCCAGTACATTATTTTTGAACCGGTCAGGGTCAATATCACGAACCAAGGACAACAGCCCAGTTTGATGATCTACTAAAAGAACAGCGGCATTATCTTTATCGAGACGAACATAGGGATTAGTCATGACATACTCCTTTATCTATTAGGCTGAGTGGGCTTTTGGAAAACAAAGATCCAACAGCTCTTCCACATGCCATACGGAGTTTAGTAGTTCGCTGACTCGATGATTAGATGGAAAATTAAGACACAGCGTTGCACAGGGAGAACACATGACGCCCCCTAATCTGAATGATCTTTATTATTTTGTGAAGGTAGTCGACCATGGAGGTTTTTCTCCGGCGGGCCGCGCCTTGGGTATTGCTAAATCAAAACTAAGCAGACGGGTGGGAGAATTAGAAAATCAGCTTAACGTGCGCTTGATGCACCGTTCGACCCGCCACTTAACGCTCACTGATATTGGTCAACGCTACTACCAGCACTGCAAAGCCATGCTAGTAGAGGCCGAAGCAGCTCAACAGTTCATCGAAGAAACCAAACAAGTGCCCTGCGGTACTATCCGTATCAGTTGCCCTACGGGGCTATTGAGCTTTCACGTGAGTGCAATACTGGCGGATTTCATGGTGCTCTACCCAGATGTCCAGGTACACCTGGAAGGAACTAACCGCCGTATTGACCCTTTTGTTGAAGGCTTTGATATTGCGCTCCGAGCCCGCCCCCTTCCATTGGAAGATAGCGAGCTTATTCTGAAGGTACTATCGGATCGCGGGCAATGCTTGGTAGCAAGCCCAGCACTGATTGAGCAGCATGGCATGCCATCAACACCTGACGACCTTTGCAAACTGCCCAGTTTAAGCAGAGCAAGGCCAGAGGAAGCTCACGTTTGGCACCTTCAGCGCGACGGTGAAGAGCGCCAAATTGAACATTCGCCACGGTTTATTACCACGGATATGACCGCACTTTATAGAGCCGCATTGGCGGGTGTTGGCATCGTTCAATTACCAAGACTAATGCTGGAGGATTCACTAACATCAAAAGCACTTATATCGGTATTGCCCGAATGGGAGCCTCGACGAGAAGTTATTCATGCGGTTTATCCTTCCCGTCGAGGCTTGCTGCCCTCTGTCAGAGCACTGTTAGACTTTCTTGCCGAGCGATACACAGCCATTGGGATTGAACGCTAATACACGTATCAACGCTCCATTTCACCCAGCGCCTCGAGTTCTTCGTCATATAGCGCGACTAGCAGCAGCTCGCCGTGCTCATTGACTCGGAACTGGCCGTAGCGGGCAGGCTCAAAACGCTCGGCTTGTTCTTCCTGAAAGAAAAACGCATCCGTAGCAAAGCGCACGTCCCCATTGCGCAGCCGATAACGTAAACGCCTCTCGTCATCGCCTAGCGGCGTGCCATCATCCAAGCGCTGGAAGTGGGCGATTGATGCTTCATCCAAACGAACCACCACGCTGTCATTGGCTGCCGTTTGCATGGCATTTCCACCCTCCTCTTCGTGGCGATCAATTGCACGCTGCATGCGGATACGATTAGCCAACGCAAAGCTTAGCGCCATGTAGTCGCCCTGCATTAACGAGCGCGGATCAACGGGGGCAAGCTCCAAATAAACAATCTCACCTTCGGCCAGATGATGCTCTTTCTGCCAAATAGTCCAGTTAACCACCGCTAGCACAACGACAGTGGCGGCAATCACTATCCAGCGGTGTCGCTTCACGTTACTGCTCATTGGCATCTCCTTGCGGCTCAGGCTTATGCACTGTTAGCCACTGGTTTAGCAACCAACGCATCAATAACCAGCGAAGGGTTAACAGGAACGCCCCCATTGCCAGCAACATGAGTGATT
This sequence comes from Halomonas bluephagenesis, assembly GCF_054790765.1. Classification (NCBI taxonomy): domain Bacteria; kingdom Pseudomonadati; phylum Pseudomonadota; class Gammaproteobacteria; order Oceanospirillales; family Halomonadaceae; genus Halomonas; species Halomonas bluephagenesis. Next base: position 2,903,402 of record NZ_CP133631.1, on the reverse strand, counting down.
TCACCAACAGCGTCACGTCCAGCCAGTAGTAATAACTGCTAGCCGCCATCAGTAGTAACAAAATACCGCTTCCCATCAGCACCCGATGGCCAATCGTAAACCCGAGCAGTAGTACGGTAACCCCGGCGCCAAACCCTGGCATGTAAACCGACACCACCGCGACTAGCGCGACTGCGCCATAAATCGCCAAGCGCTGTGCAATGGCAGGCTGAGAATGCTGACGAAATGCCTGATGAATAACACACATTAAGGCCAACGCCACCAACGCAGTGCCTAGCCAGCTGGCGAGCCATGGGCCGAACCACCGAACGTCTGAATCATAAAACCAGCTAAGCTGGTTAGAGTACGCCTGCCCTTGAAGCACTAGCAGACCCACTAACAGTCCAGCCCCCCATGCCTGAACCGCCCCTATGCGCCTTGGCCAACGATACTCATTCAACCAGAGCAGTGTCAGCACCAGCACCACCAAACCAATCGCCACCGGTGCCAGTCCATTGACTGCCAGCGCCATCGTTAACGCTAGGCTTGCTAAAAACGCCGACATACTGCGGTGAACCTGGCTCGGCATGATCAGTGCCAGCGAGCACTGTAGCGCCAGCAGTACCCACCATAGGCTGGCGGAAATACCCCACATTTCGACCGCTGGCCAGGCCACTAATAATTGCCCAGCTAAACTAAACGCCAGCGCCATGTGCTCCAACACATCGCTTCGCGCGGCGCGTAGTAGCGCAAATGCCCCGCTAATCAACAGGCTGCCTACAACAAGAGAAGCCATTGGGCTTTCCATGACAAACACCACTGCCGTGGCAATAAAGCCCAACAAAAACAGCGCTGCTAACCAGCCGGAGAACGCCTGCAGAACCCTCACAAACCAGGGTGACTCCAGCGGTGCTGTTGATGAAGGTTCGTTTAGTGACACGCCCGCCTGAGTTAATCGCTGCGTTAACGTATTCATCGGCTGGTTCATGATGCGTCCTCAGCGTTTAAGCGTTTCAACCACGTCACCGCTGCCGCCCCCATGGCAAAGACAGCACCTGCCAGCAACAGCAAGCCGCCTTCATTCCATTGGCTTTCCCATAGCATGTAGCGTGCAAGCAGCAATGTGACCACCGCAATCACCGAGACGCAGCCCCCTGCCAACATAAATAGCTCAAGCCGCCACTGACGATAAACGCCATACAGCACTGCCAACCACACAGGGTAAACCGCCACAATCGGTGTCAACGCATGCGTTTCCCCGCTCACCCACGCCATCATCAGTAGCGTCAGTGGCACGCCGCTACCTAGCGCCAGTAAGCAAATCGCCCAACGCCCCGGCCAACCTCGGCGCTGCGCGCCCCACTCCCACACGACTTGAGCCACTAAGTTGATCAGCACCAGTCCCCATAAGCCCGCGTTATCGGCAGAGAACACATTGCCAAAAACACCGCCCCAGGTGCTGCTATACAGCCACACGGATAGGTTCAAAAGCCCTAACCACGCCAACCAAAGCGCATCAAAGCGTGCTATCCATACCAATGGCAAGGTGAGCAGCGCCCAGGTGAAAAACAGCTGCCATGGGTCAGCACCGGTTTGGTAAATCTGACCCACCAGCGCCAGTAGTACTCCTATCAATAGAGACGCAGCAGTTAACGTCACGCGAAAAAGCATCACGCTCGCGCTGCCCCACACCGCGATGCCTGCCGCCAACACCAACGCAGCCTGCACTAACGCAAAGCGCGGCAGGCGGCCCATGTCCGACCAATTGAAAGCCACGAAGAACAGCACCGCGCAAGCCAACGCCAAGCTCCCCAGCCACAGTAGCAGCCGGTCAATCAACAGCGCCCAGGCGTGGGGCGACGGGTGCAGCCCCGCCACTTTAACCGCTAACGGCACTTGCTCAGGAGGTATCACTCCCTGCCCGATTAACGACATGAGTTTACGGCGTGTAGTCGCCATGGGCGCTCTCCTTGCTGAAACACACTTATTGAAATGAGGGGAGGCGTTAATGCAGACATCGCCCTATCGTTAGAGTCCCCGTGACACATTTGTGAACTTTGCGCGATACACTCTATATCACCCCGTGACACCCCCGTAATGGTGTACATCGAAGATAGTCTCGAATCTTCCGACCAATGAGTAGGAAAATATCACGAGCATCCAAGCGCCTAGAGCCATAAGGCGAAAGCACAAAAGAAGATAATGCGACTACCTATGACACGAAACGTACTGATTATTGAGGATAACCCGGGTATTGGTGAACTCGTCCGCATGCATGTGGCCGAGCTTGGCATGAACCCTATTCTTTGCGAGCGCGGTGATTCCGGGCTTGAGCGTTTTCGTGAAGGGGGCATCGACCTTGTGGTTCTCGACCTGATGCTGCCCGGCCTGGACGGGCTGTCAATTTGCCGCGAAATCCGCGCCGGCCCAGGTTACGTTCCGGTACTGATGCTAACCGCCAAAAGTACGGAGCTTGATCGAGTGCTGGGCCTGGAAATGGGGGCGGATGATTACCTCACCAAACCTTTCAGTGTGGCTGAACTATCAGCAAGGGTGAAAGCCTTGTTCCGACGCGTAGATGCCATGGCATCTTCCTCAGTCACGGACCCCAGCCAGCAAGCATTAATCACCGATGGGCTGCGCATTGACCCGCTGCGTCGGCGGGTATTTATAAAAGACCAGCCTGTTGAACTCACTGCCCGGGAGTTTGACCTGCTATGGCACTTTGCCACACATCCAGGGCGGGTATTTAGCCGTGCCCAACTGCTTGATACCGTGTGGGGCTACAGCCACGAAGGTTACGAACATACCGTCAATACTCATATCAATCGCTTACGAGGCAAGATCGAAGCGGACCCCGCTGACCCGGTGTTTATCCAAACCGTTGGGGGGGTGGGCTATCGCTTCCGCGAATAAGTTATGCTGAAAACACTCTATACTCGGCTAGCCTTAGGCTTATTTCTGTTATTGCTCGCCGTGGGCCTGCTATATACCTTCATCAGCCTCTATTCGCTGCGTGAATACAACGCTTCGGTCAATCAGGCGTTACACCAGAATCTGGCCAAAAATCTAGTATCAGACAGAAATCTGGTCAGCAACGGGCAGCTTGATAGTAGCGCTCTGGAAGAACTATTCGCACTGTACATGGCCATTAATCCCAGCATCGAGATCTACCTGCTAGGGCTGGATGGCACCATTCTGTCTTATTCAGCAGACCCAGCGAAGATTAAACGCAAGCAAGTCTCGATGGCCCCTATACACAGGCTGATGGCTGACATGAGCCTTTATCCGATACTCGGCGACGACCCTCGCAGCCATGACCGGCAGAAAGTCTTTTCCGTTACCCCAGTGCCAACAGCAGACAACCCCGAAGGGTACCTCTATGTCGTGTTACGGGGTGAAGAGTACGACACGGCGGAAACCATGGCCCGTGGTGGCAAACTACTGGAAATGAGCGCCTGGGCGTTGCTAGTCAGCCTGACGGTGGCGATGCTCGCAGGGCTGACTATTTTCCGCCTGCTGACTCGCCGCCTGAGATCATTAACACGCCGAGTGGAAGCGTTTGAGAACAGCGACATAAGCCAGCCCCGGCTCGATAGCAGATGGCACGAAAAACAGTCCGTGGTGCGCGATGAGATCGATTATCTGGACGCTACCTTCGACGACATGGCCCATCGAATTGCCATACAGATCGAACAGCTGACAGAAAAGGATACCCAACGCCGTCGCTTGATCGCCCAAGTATCTCATGACCTGCGTACCCCGCTTGCCTCCATGCAAGGCTATATCGAAAGCCTGAAATTAAGGCGTGATCGTCTCAGCCCCCAAGAACAGGATCGCTTTCTCGACATTGCCCTCAAAGAAGGCCGTCGGTTAAGCCGCTTAGTGGATGAGCTCTTCGAGCTTGCCGCCCTTGAGGCAAGAGAGAAACAGCCAGTGCCTGAACCCTTCCCGCTAGCAGAACTGGTACATGACGTAGTGCAGAAGCACGACCAAGCTGCACGCGACAACCACTTGGCGCTAACGTTAAGTGGCAACCCAGCATTACCAACCGCGTACGCCGACCTTGCCATGACCGAACGTGTGCTGGACAACTTAATCAGCAACGCCATTGCCTACAGCCCCGCTGGCGGCCACATCGACGTTGTGCTTAGTCAAACGAATGGAGAGCCACAGGTTTGCATACAAGACAGCGGCCCAGGCATTTCGGAACAGGACCTGCCGCATATCTTTGACCCGTTCTATCGTGGAGAGACCTCTGGCGGCGCTGGCCATGCAGGGCTAGGGCTGGCCATTGCGCGCAGAATCATGACGCTGCAGGGCGGTGATATTTGTGTCGAAAATCTAGCCGCTGGAGGGGCTTCCTTCTGCATACGGTTACCCACTGCGCCCTCGCCTCCGCCCTCCAACGTTATAAATACGTAATAACCTAGAGAGCGGGTTGTGATAAATCTCATGCAAACTGGTCACAGTATTTATCCCCCCCTCCCCGTAGCGAGTGGAGACACCACATGCTTATAAAGATTGCCAAACCGAGTGATTTACACGAATCCGATGTAACACCGGAATCTATTTACCTCTCCCGACGGCGCTTTATGGGCGGCATGGCGGGCTTAGGCGCCGGGCTTGCCCTCTCCGGCCACGTCCGCGCCAACGAAGATTATTCTGATGTACCGGAAGGCGATGCCCCAGCATGGCTGAAGGAAAAAATCAGCGACACCCAATGGCGAGCCATCACCCCCAGCAACCCCGAGAAAGATAAAATCGCCCCTTTTGATGATGCCAGCGGCTACAACAATTTCTTTGAGTTTGGCACCGATAAACGCGACCCCGCCCGCCATGCAGGCAGCCTGAAAACCCAGCCCTGGAGCGTAGTGATCGATGGTGAAGTGAATAACGGCGGGCGCTTTGCCCTAGAAGACTTCGCCAAGCCTTCGCAGTTTGAAGAGCGTATTTACCGCCTGCGCTGCGTAGAGGCGTGGTCAATGGTGATTCCCTGGCTGGGCATCCCCTTTGCGGAGGTGATTCGACGTGCCGATCCCACCAGCAAAGCCAAGTACGTGCGCTTTGAAACCCTAGTCGATCCAGAGCAGATGCGTGGCCAGCGCTCTTCGTTCTCGATAATCGACTGGCCTTACGTAGAAGGTTTGCGCTTAGACGAGGCAATGAACCCGCTGACACTGCTCGCCATGGGCATGTATGGCCGTGAACTGCCCAATCAGAACGGCGCGCCCTTGCGGCTAGTGGTGCCTTGGAAGTATGGCTTCAAAAGTATTAAATCCATTGTGCGCATATCGTTAGTGGAAGACCAGCCAGTCAACTCATGGCAGCAAATCGCCGCTGATGAGTACGGCTTTTATGCCAACGTAAACCCACAAGTTGACCACCCACGCTGGAGCCAAGCCACCGAGCGGCGGCTTCCTAACAGCCTGTTCAACTCCAATACGATTGATACCCAGATGTTTAACGGCTATGCCGACGAAGTCGCCGAGCTATATGCAGGCATGGATTTAAGGAAGCACTACTAATGGCAGCGCCACGGATATGGTTACTGTGGCGGATAGGCGTTTTCCTGGCGGCGCTCGCGCCGCTGGTGTTCTGGGGCTGGCAGGTAGCCATTAACGCCGCTGGTCCCGAGCCTGGCAATTACCTGCTGCTGAACATCGGTATTGGCGGGCTATGGATGCTACTCCTCACGCTAAGCCTTACACCGCTCACCAAACTCACCCGCTGGAAAGGCTTTGCATTGATCCGCCGCCAGCTTGGCCTCTGGACACTCGCCTACGCCACCCTACATATGCTCAGCTACGCGCTGTTTATTCTGGGGCTTAACTGGGCGCTACTTGGTAGCGAACTGATCAAGCGGCCCTACATCATTGTCGGCATGATCGCGCTGATCGGCCTTGCCATATTGGGGGCTACCTCCAACCGTTGGTCAATGCGCCGCTTAGGTAAACGCTGGAAGCCACTGCACAAATTTTCCTATGCTATTTTAGGCTTGGTGCTGCTGCACTTTTTCTGGGTAGTACGTGCCGACATGCAAGAGTGGGCCATGTATGCCGCCATTACCGCGTTAGTCATGGCAACTCGCCTGCCGCCAGTCGCTCGCACACTACCAAAACTGCGCTATCGATTGAGTCGGTGAACATATGTCGGTAAAAGTTAAACGGCACGGCTAACATAAAGACACCCACTAAGGATAATAATGATGCCTAATGCCCGCTTGCTTATTGCCGCCGTTGGCTTTTTAGCCGCTGGCTTCGCCGCCAATACTCACGCACAAGACGACTCTTGGCGTTTCCAGCTAACCCCCTATGTGTGGATGGTTGGGCTGGCTGGCGATGTGCGGCCACTCTCCAACGCCCCAACCATCAGCACCTCACGCTCTTTTAGTGATGTATTGAGTGATCTGGAAGGTGCTTTTTTTATGGCCGGTAGCGCCCGTAAAGACCGCTGGGTATTGTTTGGAGATATTACCTGGGCATCACTTAGCCATGACGGTAAGCTGCCGCCCGGCGTTGCGGTAGAAGGCAACCTTCGCCAACGCTCACTAACCGCATCTGCTGGCTATCAAGTGCTCAGCACTCCGACCCAATACCTAGATCTATTAGCGGGCGCACGCGCATGGCGAATAGAAGCTGACGTGAGCGCGCCCGCCTTAGGCGTTAGTGCCAGTCACACTGAACGCTGGGTCGACCCACTACTAGCCGCCCGGCTACGTTCAACGTGGACACCTAAGTGGTCAACCTTAGTGCATGTTGATGGCGGCGGCTTCGGCATAAGTGGCAGTAGCACTTGGCAAGCTGTCGCCACCGCGAATTACCGGGTAAGTGATGCTTTTCACCTTTCAGCAGGCTTTCGCCACTTGGCAGTAGACCGCGATAAAAACGGCACCCGCGTTGATGTGTCGATGAGCGGCCCACTAGTAGGCGCGACCTGGATGTTTTAATAACAACGTTTCCCACGGCATGACGCCCCGTTAGTCGTGGTACTAACACCCAAGGGCCTCGGTGATTGACTCGCCACCTGAGTATTAACGGTTTTTCTGAAACGCATCACTTAACGCAGCCGCTAAAATCCCCGTGGGCATCGCGATAATCCCGATGCCTGCCACCGCCGTTAAGCCCGCAAAAAACTTGCCTAACCCGGTGATAGGAACCATATCGCCATACCCCACCGTCGTCAGCGTAGTGACACTCCACCACAGCACACGGGGCACGCTGCCAAAAGCATCCGGTTGGGCTGACGCTTCCGCCAAATAAAGGCAGAAAGAGGAAAGTAGCAGCAATAGCATTGCCAAACCCGCACTCAACCACAGCTCATGAGAACGGGACTTCAGCGCTTCTGCCAGTGCTACCCAAGCTTGGCTGAATCTACCTAAACGGGTTAGCCGCAGCATTAACCCCAAACGCAACAGGCGTAGTAAAAAGCCATTGTTTTGAACCATAGCTCCAAAGAAATAAGGCAAAATTGCCAGTAAATCCACCAAGGCCCAAAACGAAAACACATAGCGTAACCGGCCTCTTACCCCGCGATAACGAGGGTCTTCACCGACAACATACAAACGCAATAAGTACTCACCGATAAAGATCACCACAAACACGGTTTCCAAGGTAGGAAAAAGGCGTGGCGAAAGCGCCCGCAGCATTGGCTCCGTTTCCAAAATAGCCACCAGTGATGCCAGCAAAATCAGCACGCAGATGACTCTATTAATGGTCGACAGCCCCTGTCGTAGGTGCGTCTCTAAGGCTAGCTCTCGGTATAGTTCAGCTCTGTTTATGTTCATTTTTAAAAAGCTTATTAGTGGATAAAGCGACCTAAAACCCCAACAACCGCTTACGAACAGGACGAATAGAGAACAGTACCAGCGCGCCTAAAGCCAGCCATTCAGCAAACGCGGGTAGCAGTTCCTGAACTTGGTTCGCCTGTTGAACCGGGTCCCAACCCGTCATCGCCAGCCCTTGATCAAACCCCCAGCCAATCAGCACAGTCACCAGCAGAATGCTGCCCAGATAAACCACCAATGCTTGGCTTCCAAACTCACGACGCAGAATGGCCAGGGTTGCCAGGCTCGTCACAGGGCCAGCAAGTAGAAAGACTAACGCCATCCCCGGCGAAATGCCCGCCAATAGTAAACCAGCGGCAACTGGGGTAGCTGCGGTAGCACAGATATACAAGGGAATACCGATGACTGCCATGAGAAGTAACGCCAATAAACCACCCGAAAAACCTACCAGAGTTTCCGGCGGCACAAAGGTAACCAGTACCCCCGCCAGCAATAAACCGGCAAACATCCAACTGCTGATGTCATCCAATAAATCACTAAAGGCATACTTCAACCCTGCGATTCCCCCCGCCGACTCAGTAGCATGTGCGTTAGCGTTGCCATCGTCACAGCCTTTTGATGCACAGCAACTGCTAACGGGGGTGGTTTTCGGCAGTGCTGTTTGGCCGGTAAAGCCCACTAAAATGCCTGTCACTATCGCCGTTACCAAGGCTCCCAGCACCCGCGCCAGCGCCATTAATGGGCCTAATAGCACACTGGTGATGAGCATTGAATCCACTCCAACGCCGGGGGTACTAACCAGAAAAGATGTGGTTGGCCCACGACCCGCCCCACCCCGGTGCAGCGCCAGCGCGGTGGGAATCGCCCCACACGAACACAGCGGCAGCGGCATACCAATCACCGCTGCGCGTAAAATGCTGCCCAGCCCACGCCCCCCCATCCAACGCTGTAATAAGTGCTCTGGCATTAATGCCTTAATTAATCCCGCAATCACCAATCCCAGCATTAGCCAGGGCGCAGCACTTAGCGCAATGCTCAACAGCTCATTGATCAGACTCATCGTCGGTTACCTGCTTGTTAGCCAAGAGAATAACGACTAGCCTAAACCCTGTAATCGTTACAGGGTCAAGCCGATGAAACGCCACTATCGTATTGGGGAAGTTGCCAGCCGAACCGGATGCTCGCCGGAAAGCATTCGCCATTATGAAAAATTGGGATTACTGGCACCGCCACAGCGGGGTGAGCAAGGCTACCGGTCTTATGATCAGGCCGCACTAGAACGCATTGGTTTTATTCGCCATGGCCGCAGCCTAGGGTTAGACCTGCACAGTATTCAGGAACTGCTAGCGCTTTCCGACAACCCCGATACCGACTGCACCGCCGCCGATGACATCGCCAGCCGCCATCTACAACACCTGGAAGAGCGCATCGCTGCCTTACAAGCACTGGCAGGCGAACTGCGCCAAGTGGTTCACCAATGCCGAGGTGGAAAAACTGCCAACTGTCAGATCATTCAAACGCTGTATGACCACCAACCCACCTGCACCGAGCGGGGATGTGGAGAAGTCACAGCATAAGGGGCAGCCCCCGGCAACATCGAATTTCGCGCAGCCGTCGGCTACGGCTATGTCAGCATCGTAAAAAAGGAATGTCGCATGATTGAGACAAAGGAAGAACTCGACGCTATTAAAAAGTCATGCTATTCGATGGTGACCAAAAGTGCAGGTATCTCGGCGGGCACCGCCATCATTCCTATACCGGGACTGGATATTGGTTCAGACGTAGCCATCTTAATGCGCATAATTCCCAAAATTAATGCTCAGTTTGGATTATCCCCGGAGCAAATCGAAGGCCTTGATACCGAAACCAAGCTCTTTGTGATGACCGCCATTTCCAATACGGGAAGCAAGTTGGCCGGAAAATACATCACCAAGAAATTAATCATCATGCTGCTAAATAAGATGGGCGTTAAGGTCGCCGCCAAAGGAGTTTCTAAGTTTTTTCCCTTCATTGGCAGCGCCGTGGCAGGCAGGATTAGCTTTTCCGCCATGAAGTACATGGGCAACAGCCATATCGAAGATTGCTACAAAATTGCCTTGGCAACCCTGGAAAACAAGCAACTGCCCCGCGCGGCTGAGCCTGCGACCTTTATCCCTGCCAACGACCCCACTAATCTCCATTAGCGAATGACCGACGACGCCAGCTCTGGCCCGTCACTGTGGTGGCAGCGTAATCACCCCTTTCATGTAAGGCGCAACGCGGCCTTTGATAATGACGCGTTCGCCTTCTACCACGCAGCTCAGCGCACCTTTACGGGCACCACCCTGGCGTGCGGTAAACTGCTGCTTGCCTAACCGCTTCGCCCAATAAGGCGCAAGCGAGGTATGCGCAGAACCGGTAACGGGATCTTCTTCCACGCCCACCTTAGGGCCAAACCAGCGAGAGACAATATCCACATCGCTGCCTTTCGCAGTAACGACAATGCCGCGGCCTGGAAGGCGCTTCAATTGCTGCATGTCCGGCGTTAGCGCTTCAATCAACTGCGCATCGTTAACCACCACCACGATATCGTCAGACATCAGCAGCTCTTCGATCTCGTTAATCCCTAGCGCTGCCTTTACCTCAGCCACCATCGTTAAGGGTTCAGTTGCCTTCGCAGGGAAATCCATCGCCAGTTCGTCGCCGTCACGCTGCACTAAAAGCTGCCCGCTGCGGGTCTCGAAATGCAGCGTTTCAGCGTTATCGCCCAGCGCATTAAAAATCACCCACGCCGCCGCCAGCGTGGCATGGCCACATAAATCCACTTCCACCGAAGGGGTAAACCAGCGCAGGTGATAACCAGACTCAGTCTGCACAAAAAAAGCAGTTTCAGAGAGATTGCTCTCTGTGGCTATCGCCTGCAACAACGCATCATCCAGCCACGCTTCCAGCGGGCAAACCGCCGCAGGGTTACCTTCAAACGGCTTAGAGGCAAATGCATCTACTTGGTAAAGATCAATGTTCATTACAGCCAGCCTTTTCTAATGTCATGGGTCATTATGTTTTAGATAACACGAGGCTTTTGGCAAGGACACGCCACCTAACCTAAGGCGCCTAAGCAGAGGCACGCCCTTTGATAATAGAGCGGGCAAGCATCAGATACGCCACCGAGCCACAGGCGGCCATGGCCAGAATGACCGCTTCAAGCGTATGCGGCAACATAGCGGACAATGCGCTCAAAAGCCCAGCAACACCGAACTGAGCTGCGCCCAGAAGCGCTGCGGCCGTTCCACTACTGGTGGGAAAGAACTCCAAAAAGCAGACCTGAATATTTGGCGAGATCGCCCCTATCGAGCCAATGGTCAGCATCATGGCGAGCAAGAAGGCGTAAAGCGGCCACTCCATAAAGGTAGCCATCACCAAAAATAGTATGCCGACTCCCTGACAGCCCGTTGCCAACTGCAGGATACGCAGCGACGGCAACCTGGAAAGCAGTATTCGATTGAGAATATTGAAGATAAGCATGGCGACGATATTCGCCGCAAACAGCATCGAAAAAGCCGAGGGCGACTGGCTGAAATGCCCCTGATAAATAAATGACGCATAGGTGATAAACATCATCAGGGTAGAAAAAGAGGCAGCCTGCCAAACGATGAACGGCAGGGCCGGTTTTGTCGAAAGAACCAGCTTGTAACGCGCCAGCAGGCTCATCTTAGGGCTTTTCACGCGAGACACCTTGCCCGTACCGGTAAAGAGCACCCGCACCAACAACGGCACCAGCAGCACCGCGTATACCGCCAAGGCGAAAAAGATAGTGTGCCAGGAACCAAACGCCAGAATAGCGCTGCCTACACTCGGCGCAATACCCGGGGCCAGCACCATGATCAAGCCCATCATCGAAAATAGTTTCGCGGCCTCGCGGCCTGACACCCTGTCACGCACCAGCGCCGGCACCGATACCAGGGTACAACCGGCGCCAAGGGCCTGCACGGCTCGCCCGACGAGCAGCGTATTTAAGGAATCCGCCATACCAATGACAATGCTTGAGAGCGCAAAAATCGCCAGGCCGCTCATCAACACCCGCTGACGCCCGAAGCGGTCTGAAAGCGCACCGCCGATTAACTGACCAAACGCCATCGCGAGTATATACACTGAAACGCTCAGTGATACCGCCTGCTGAGAACCCCCCAGCGATTCGCCGATAACCGGAAAGGCCGGCAGGTACGTATCCATGGAAAACGGGCCCAGCATCATGGTCAATGCCAAGCTCAGTACCACAATGAAAGGTGTTTTAGATTGGGTCATAGAAGCTCGCGGTAAAAGGCCATAATGATGGACAGCATCACCAATATGATACCGACAGATGCTAACAAGGCAATCGAATAGGTAGGTGGCTTGCTAATGGGGCTTTGGGAGCAAGGTTTTGAGAGCAGGGGTTTGAGAGCAAGGTTTTGAGAGCAAGTGGACAGCGCCCAACCAACAACAGGTATGATTGCATAGCGCATTGAATACCTACGAGGAGAGCCGAATGCCCGCCTACATCGTACTAACCCGTGAACACACTCACGACAACGAAGAAATGAAGCGCTACAGCGAAAAGGCCAAAGCCGCCCGCGAAGGCCACGACCCACAACCACTCGCCTTTTATGGTGATTTTGAGGTGCTAGAAGGAAGCGCCATGGAAGGTGCGGTGATTCTACGCTTCCCCGATATGGCCGCCGCCCGCGCCTGGTACGAAAGCCCCGCCTATCAGGAAGCCCGCAAACACCGTTTCCAGGGTGCCGACTATCGCGTGTTTATTGTTGATGGCTTAGAAACAGCGTAACTCTTAGCTCTCATATCCTTAGTGCTCACCACGCTTTCAAACTTGCCCCGAAGTCATCCATGAGCCGATTACTCAGCCTATTCAGCTCATATTGCGAGCCGAATAAGATATATGTTCGGCTCATGGGTGACGTGAGGGAGTTATTTCAGATGACAAAAGAAGCCGAATGGGCAAACGCAATGGCACATCGGCAGCGCTACTGGTGGGCTAAAAACCAGCTTGTGGCAAAACCAGCTTATTGCGGATCGACCCCAGCGCGATCTATTTCACAACCGCCAGTTCACGCTCCTCTGTCCCCCCCTGCAAATACTGCGGCGTCACTGCCGTATCATCCACCACCACCCCGGCCGCCTTAGCCGTCGCACGCCCAGCGGCAGCGCTCACATCATCCAGTGATGCTGCGGTCAACTTCGCCAATGCGGCAATGTCATCCAGTAATCCTATCAAGCCACCTATGGCCATGGATGCTTCCTCCGTGAATTACAGGTGCTGATAGTAAAGCATACAGCGGGTGAGTTACCTTCAAAGTGCTTTGAGGCAAAGGCATTCACTTGCTATAGGTCGATTTTCATTGCAAGCGATATGGCCTCACTGACAAAGTCCACTGCTTACTGCGTACCTTTATAAGCTTGTCCAAGTAACACCGAATAACGCGTACTACGCCCGCCGCCGGGTAGCTTGTAGAGGCAACCTTTTTCCAGCAGCTCGGCCAAGTCCCGCGTTGCGGTGGCTTTGCTCACTTTGGCCAACGATTGGTACTTACGAGCATTGATGCCCTGCTCAAACTCCTCCCCCGCTGTATCCAACAAGCGGTTCAGCACCTTGATTTGCCGTTCGTTCAGCACAGTGGTGGCATGGCGCTGCCAGAAGGTGGCTTTCATTAACACACGGTCGATTCTTAACAGCGCCTGCTCAAGCGCCTCCTTCAGCGTGTCCAGAAACCACAACAACCACGGCGTAATATCTAGGCTGCCCTTCTGAGCGCTTTCGAGGTGATCGTAGTAGGCGTGGCGGCGCGCCATGATGGCCGCGCTCAAGGAATAGAACCGCACGGATTGACGCTCTGCTTGCGCAAGCGCGCGATCGGTCACCGCACGGGTAACGCGACCGTTGCCGTCATCAAAGGGGTGTAAGGTAATCAACCATAGATGGGTTATGCCAGCGCGAACCAGCCCATCAAGCCCCTGAGGCGGCTGGTTGAACCAAGTAATAAAGGCATCCAGCTCAGCCTCCAACTGCCCACGGGGTGGCGCTTCAAAATGAACGGTAGGCCGATCAAGCCTCCCCGACACCACTTGCATGGGGTGATCCCCACGCAGCTCGCCTACTCGTACATTGCCAAGCAAACCGGGGCCTTGCACAAACAGCATGGACTGCCAAAGGCACAGCCACTCATGGGTAAGCGGCTCATCCAATTGACGCGTGGATTGCAGCAACAGTTCTATCAGCGCCTCGGATTCTGGTGTTGTTCTGCCAGCTATACCGGCCTGCTCAATGCCCAACTGGCGAGCAACGGAAGACCTCACAGAGCCAACGTCCAGACGCTCACCTTCGATTTCGCTGGTACGAATAGCATTCTGGATCAGCGCATCCATCTCCACGTCCAGTTCAGCCTGACCGTGGGCCGCCTCGGTTTTACCCAGCACCCGGCCCTGCAGTAGCCGCACGGCGTCCAGCGTAGGCCGCAGAACGGATTCATCCCACTCAAAATGCGGCCAGTTGCGCTGTTCCCAGATATACATGAGCCGATCACCCCGCCTATTCAGATCATATTATGAGCCGATTATGAATTATATTCAGCTCATAGGCTAGTCAGAGAGCTTTTGAGGAGTCTTGTCTTTCTTGTCAAACATACCTATATTCATATTTGTTACTTTTGAATATAGGAAGAGAATCATGGCTACGACCAGTCTTAGCTTAGGGGAGCACTGGGAAGTCTTTATCAGAAACGAGGTCGCCAGCGGACGCTACGGCTCCGCAAGTGAAGTTGTGCGTGATGCGTTACGTGCAATGGAAGAGCGCAAAAGCAAACTTGAAGCGCTTAGAGCTCACTTAGCCCAAGGCGCAGAGCAAGCGAGAGCAGGTGAATTCGTGGATGATTTTTCGATGGATGCATTAATCAACGATTTGGATAGTGAAACGTAATGCTCAGCTTCCGTATCACGCCAAGGGCAAGAGACGATTTAAAAAATATCGGCCGCTATACGGAGTGGCAATGGGGCAAAAACCAACGAAATACCTATTTGAAGAATTTTGAAAAACGGTTTCACTGGCTCGCAGAAAATCCCCACCTGGGAAAGCACCGCTCGGATGTTAGCGAGGGTTATTACAGCTACCCTCAGGGCCAGCACGTTATCTTTTATCTAATCGGCCAGGAATGCATTGAAATCATTGGCATTCCTCACAAAGAGATGGATATCGTTTCATATTTTCTGCCTGAATGAGCCAAAATAGTTTAACGACTGCCCTGCTTAAATGTTTGCCAAGCGTACGTCCTGATTGGATAACGCCTCCTCTTTTTTGTGCAGAGTCAGTTGCCGAGTTACCTTTTACAATACCAGACGCTGACGGGGTGTATCAGTGACCGGTGCGTAGTGCTCAATTCACCATACTGAAGGCTCTCGATGGAGTCAGTTCGGAGGAAGCCGCGTCAAAGCTTGTTCTAATTGAAGCCTATCTGCCCGACGCTTATCCTCGGAACGCCGCCCCAGGTTCTGCAACTTGCGCTTAACGCCGGGTAGTTCGAGAGCCTGAGGCAGCCCAATCAGTTCGAAATCCGGCTGCTCATCTTCGACGGAAAACAGAAACGCTTGAGAAGGCTCATCCATCCACTCAGCAATGCGCATCAGTAGCCTCTTCCGATATTCCAATAGCTCATGCGCAGCGACGTGCGCCGCCGTCATGCCCTTAAAATGCGCCTGAAAAATGTCTTCAAAGTCCCTAGGTATCTGCGGCTCAAGCATTTCCCAAGCAGGTTTTGGACTACACGTCAGGTAAACCAAAAAGGTGTACCACAGCGCCTTATCGGCTCGTTCATCATCCAGCAATAGTCCTACATCAAATAGGTCACGTGGATGCTGACGCGATAATGCTGCTGCCAGTTTCCCTGCATAGAGATCGGCAAAATTCAGCACTTGTGCGGAAGCGAATCCAAACGCGTCCTCTACCACAGGCCGAACATCCATCTCACGCACTGGATGCACCGTTCCACGCATGACTGGCGTGGTCTCAATCTGTACCAGCGACCTTCCGCGCCTGACAATCAGTCTCGTGCTACCTTGACTACCCTGGCTCGCCGATGGTTGCACATGCATTGTTTTTGATTGAATTCGTAATGTATCAGCCAGCGCTGTCAGCGCCTTATCAATCGCAGCGGCATCCTCGGCGAAACCGTGGGCCGGCAACCAGGTAAGATCGATATCCACCGATAACCGAGGTAGATCATGCTCGAACAGATTGATCGCCGTTCCGCCTTTCAATGCAAAGCGCGGCTCTACGGGAGAATATCTACCAGCAGCTGTACGCGGTCGGTGTAGCGTTTATCCCAAGTGCTCATCCAAGTCCCTCGGTAGCGTGATCTGATAAATCGGGTGCAAACGTCCTCCGGGTATCAGCACGCGTTTGCCACTGCCGAGATCCACCTCATCCAACGATAGGCGACGCAACCACGCATGCTGGTATCGATCCGCCAAGGCGAGAAACAGGCGTTTGGCCTTGATACTGTTGCAATGGCGCAGCAACGCCGTCATGCGCTTTGGGCTCAGTGTTGCCAAGCTCTGCATAAGCGCATCGGCTTCATAGACCATCGCCGCGCAGGTGGGGCTATCGCACAGTTCCAGTATCGCGCGCTCCGGTGTCGAACAAACGATGGTTCCCGCACCAGAAAGCATCTCTTGCCGTTTCAGCCCCTGCTCGAGTAAGTGATCCTTTTGAGAATCTGCAGTAAACGGCCAAACAAAGGGAGGCTTGCCGCAGAATACAAATCTCTCAGGCAGAGCCAACTGGCTCAGCCAACCTGGTGGCCGAGTAGTCCCGTAAAGCGTTATCGTGGCAGGTTCGCCCAGCCGCAGATAGTGTTCGTACCCATGCATTGCCAGCGCGAAGCGCCCACCAACGTATAACGCCAAGCCCTCACGCTCTTGCAGGCTTCGCAGTACGCCCTGCCACTGTAGCCGCCCTCCTTTTCTCAGATAGACGCCACGCGCCGGTGACACCAGCCAACCGCTGGAGACATAGCGCGCCACAAGGCTTCTCGAATAGCCATGCGCCTGCAGCCAGCGACTGGAGACTAAATCCGTATCTTCCAGGCTAGCTAACAGATGGTTTATCTTCGATGGTTTTTGTTCACTCATAGTGAACATATTACGGCTTTGGGTAACCTTGTCCAGTGAATACGAGGTTTACCTGAAATAAATTTTGATCACTATTAGTGAGCTTATTTAAGAATCATTGAACTCAACAACCAAGATGCCGAGTGCTTGACCGATGGGCACCACCAATACTTAAATGTTTGCCTAGCACGCCTTTTGAGTAGCCTTCAGGGCTTTACCACTCTCACCTTTCCAGACGAATCGGCCATTGGCGCTTCCGCCGACCAGTACACCTGCCGCTGTTGAAGGGGATGAAAAACGAAAATACTGCGTGAATAACAGCTTTCCAGCCAGCGGTGCTAACACGCCGCGTTCTTGCCAAAGCTGGCGCTCGCGCACGTAGCCGTGAATAGCAACTGTCTTCTCCGCACCCTCTCAAAGGCTAGGTAGGTGCCACCCACCAGCAGGATGATCGGCAATAGCGCGGGCAAAAAGTGATAGAGCAGCAGCGCCAAAACCAGCTTATTGCGGATCGACCCCAGCGCGATCTATTTCACAATCGCCAGTTCACGCTCCGCTGTCCCCCCCTGCAAATATTGCGGCGTCACCGCCGTATCATCCACCACCACCCCGGCCGCCTTCGCCGTTGCTCGCCCAGCGGCGGCACTCACATCGTCCAATGATGCTGCGGCCAACTTTGCCAATGCGGCAATGTCATCCAGTAACCCTATCAAGCCGCCTATGGCCATGGGTGATTCCTTCGTGAATAACAGGTGCTGATAGTAACGCACATAGCTACTGAGTTACCTGAAAATGGATTTTAGACGCTGCTTAAACACCTCGCTCAAGGGGCTGAACAAGTGAGTACCGGGGATTTCGTGGACGATTTTCCGATGGATGCCTTAATCGGATAGAGAATCGTGACTACACAGAAAGGACAGTCACTTGGGCTGCCCTCTTGTCATTCTTGCCAGCCATACCTATATTCATATTTGTTACTTTTGAACATAGGAAGCACATCATGGCAACGACCAGTCTTAGCCTAGGGGAGCACTGGGAAGTCTTTATCAAAAACGAAGTCGCCAGTGGCCGCTACGGCTCCGCAAGTGAGGTTGTGCGTGATGCGCTACGCTCCATGGAGGAACGCAAAAGTAAACTTGAGGCGCTACGTACACATCTAGCCCAAGGTGCCAAGCAGGCTAGCGCCGGTGAATTCGTGGACGATTTCTCAATGGATGCATTAATCAACGACTTGGATAGCGAAACGTAATGCCCAGGTTCCGTATCACACCGAGAGCAAGAGACGATTTAAAAGATATCGGTCGCTATACGGAATGGCAGTGGGGCAAGAACCAACGGAATACCTATCTAAGGGATTTTGAAAAACGGTTTCACTGGCTCCCAGAAAATCCCCTGCTAGGAAAACATCGCTCGGATATCAGCGAGGGTTATTACAGCTACCCCCAGGGCCAGCACGTTATCTTTTACCTGATTGGCCAAGGGTGCATTGAGATAATCGGCATTCCTCATAAAGAGATGGCTATCGTCTCTTATTTTCTGCCTGGTTGATCACCAACACTCCTTCAAGAACTGCTTACCCACGGGATTAAGCGGCTGCCGTTTAGGCCAAAAGGCAATCAGGTTCCGGTCGCGCCTTGGTGATAGCGGCCGCGTCACTACGTTAGCCGTTGGCTTATTGCTTAAAGCCAAGGTAGGAACCAAGCTAACACCGACATCGCCAGCAACCATCTGCAATAACGTCCACGTATCGCGCACACAAAAATCGACCTGGAAGGTATCAACCTCCTCCAACGAGTGAGCAAATATCTGCTGGATCAGCGCCTCACAACCGCCTGACGACATTATAAGGGGGTGTTCCGCTAGTTCCGCCACCGTGACGCTGGCTTCTTTACTGAGTGGATGGCTTTCAGGCAGCACGGCAACAATCTCGTCCTTCTTTAATAGCTGCCACTCAAAGTTCTCAAGCCAGTAGGTGAGGTTCAACTGGGTGACATCGGTTGTGACGCCCATGTTGATCACGCCGCTTTCCACCCACTCCTTTATTTCCTCTTCTATGCCTTCCAGAACAAGGCTGATGGCATCCGGGTAGCGGCTCGTGAAGCTCGCAAGCTGAGGCGACAACCAGCCAGATAACGCGCTGAGAATAACGCCAATTTTCAGCGCTTCATCCGCCTCGTTATGAAACTGCTCCACCTGCTGGTTTAATACCTGAAGCTCACCTACCACCTTTCTGGCGCTAGTAAGCACTAACTCTCCTAGCGCAGTGGTCACCAGCCCTTCTGGGCTTTTTAATCAGCGGGCCACCCGCTAGCTTCTCCAGTGCTTGCATGGAATGACTCACCCCCGACTGGCTGACGCCAAGGCGCTCCGCCGCATGGGTATAAGACTGCGCTTCCGCCACGGCAAGCAGCGCGCGAAGTTGGGCAATGGAGATATCCGCCCCTCTGATCATCACAACTCCTCATAGCGACCATGACCTAATCGAGTTTCTAGCCGCATGTTAGCGGCTTCTATGCTGGCCCTTCCCTTATCATCGTGACCAAGAGCCCGCATATCTATCGCCCTTGCGCTAAGCGCCATGGTGCTACTCGGCAGTATGCATTTTATCAATGGTTTACTCGCCCGTTTTTACCCGCCGCTTAATATTGCGTTTTACACTCATCTGGGCGGCGCGCTTGTCCGTTTTGCAGGCGCACTGCTCTTTTCCACCTGGGAGCCGCACGTGTGGATATGGGGCACGCTGGTGGGCATCGGCTCCGCCCTTGGGGCGTGGCTGCTTTACCAGGATTATCGCGGGCGCCCCTTCGCCATCGTGGTGCCTGTTAGCGCTGTCGCAATGGTCACTATTGCCCTCGGGCTTTCGCTGATTTTCCTGGGCGAGCGACCCAATGGCTGGGTATGGCTAGGCGTGATGATTGCCCTACCCGCCATCTGGTTAACGGCGGGCGGGGGTAAGCCGAACAAAGCGCGGATGAATAGCGGCACCAGAGAGGGCCTGCTATTGGGTTTAGACGCGGATTAGGGTTTGCCTTGCAACTTCATTTCCTTGGCCAAGTGCCTGAGCAAAGCGCTTTCTATGGGATCGCCCTCTGCATGCTCAGCGGCGCTATATGTTGTCTGCCCATTTATCAACACCACACCCAACACGAAAGCGCTTTCCAGTGCTGGCAACCGCAGCGGGTGATATTAGTGCACTGGGGCTAACGCTGTATTCGTTATCGCAGGAAGGTGAGCTTGCCATTATCAGCATCGTGATTGTGTCGATGTACCGATACCAGTTGTGTTTTGCTCGCTGATGCGCAAGGAAAGGGTAGCAAAACCAGTATGATCGGGTAGTACTTCCAATTGCTGCGAATATACTGATTGTGGCGTGCAGAAACAGCTGCATTTGACACAAATCATTTCCGGCGTCTTTTAACTCGCGCTTCATATGCGGTCAGAACATTAGAGGTCAAAGCAATACCACGCTCTACAAAGTCATTACCCCCTTCATCAACTTGTTGGAGCAGCGCTTGACCTATCATTTCAGGCGAAACCCCGCCGCCTATAATTTTCTGTAACATCTCGTTTAGAGTAAGCCCTTCTAAACCAGAAGTGACGACCTTTCCATGGCCATCATTTGATACTTTCTGTCCTTCATCCTGTTCGAACAAGTCTCGTAGTCTGTCTGGGGGTTCAGCAGCGAAGCGGCTCTCTGATTTTTCAAGGTTCAATTCGTTGGAGACTCTCTCCCGAGCTATATTACGAGGCTCTGAGCGGGATCGCACCAGAATGGTCTGCCCAAAAAAAAGACGGACCCAGCCAATCAAGTCGCCACTGATCTTTGCAACTGGTGAAGAGGAAATTGCTTCGATACGGTCTATTCCATTCAACCATAGATGTCCGTCGATAATGCCAATTGAATCAACGGCAGCCCTTGCAGGCTTCCAAGACCTGAGATTTGGATAGCGAAAGGACGATGCTTCACCCCCTTTCGCTATTAGTGTGAGTCGTTCAGCTTCAACCCGAATATAATCTCTGTCCTGAACTGCCCCTTCGCATTCTTGATCGGTACAAGACCCTATAATCGCCCCCGCCATCGTTGCGATCGAGTCGGTATCCGATCCAAAAACATTGACAATTTTTAGTAGAGCATCTTTGGGGGCTGAAGTATCAGCGAGCAAGCTTACAAAGGAAGCAAGTATTGCTGTCTTTGTACCCGATCCTCGTGAAGACGGCGTAAGCCCTCCAAGCGCATTAACCGCTTGAGGATAAACATCTTCAAGTATGCCTTCACCAAGTGGTTCAAGTATGTTGATATCATCCAACATCTCTTGGACTACCTGCGCGACTGCCTCTTCGAACGATATCTTATTGCACCCTGACCAAACACTTAGCCAAAACATGCGAAGATCGCCATCATTATTTACGACATCCACAACTGATCGTAATTGATTAACCATTACTTTTAGCTCTGCTAGATTAGCGGCTCCGCCGTTCAATAACGCGAAGCTAAGAGAACTAGCATGAAAACAAGCCCCTACTATTCCTCGGACATGCCCATGAGTACATACAGAGTTTCTAATGACATCCAGAAAAATACTGTTTAAATTGTGAAGATCCGGCGCAGCCCAAACATGTGGCTGTATGCGCATGGCAGCACCGTTTCCTCCAACACTAATATAGGTCGCTTTTTTGCTATCAAAAAAGTTTGAATACCAAGTAGCTGACGTTCGAGCGAGGTTCGACGCCGCCTCCTTCGATCCAACCCCAGCCCCTAGGGCATAATTCGCCCATGCCGGTAACTCAACTTTCGCGAACGCAGCAACATTGAATGCCCCGTCGCCACGAATTGCTCGCGACGTAGCTAGACGCAACTGCGTATCATCTGAATACGTACCGGCAGGCAGCTCTACTTTTACTCCACTGTACCCACCGACTTTTCTCTTCCAAGGTACAGTGTCTTGAACTTCATCCGCCCCAATGCGGTATTGCACACGACTAGCATCCGCAAGCTCTGTCATAAATCCAAGTGCGTCACCATATGCAGCCCATTCAGCAGATAACCTGTTCTGTTTTTTGCGATCCATTTTCAAAGCGGCCTAACTCCGAATTTTTCAGGAGCCACGATTACATCAACATCGCGATGGAATGTGGCCTTGATGAAGCCGATTGTTTCCGACTGGTCATCGTGAGTGTTGACGTAAATTCTTTGTAAATAGTCAGTCGAAAGTGATTTCGGGTACAGTGCTTCGGCTTGATAGCACGTTGGGTAACAGAGCCTAGTTGTATGATTTCGCTTCACTACGTTATTACTCCAACGGACAACGCAATCTGAGAAAAGATTAGATAGTCCAGCTGTTCCTACACCTCTTGTGACAGACGTGTAAATATTATTCGTAGATGCAAAGACAACACCCTCGTGGGTAAGCACCACTGGATCAAACGCGAGAATACACCAAAATATTGGCTCTTCACGATGCCATTTTCCAGCACTGATCTGGTAGAAACTAGTGTTGATATGCTCCAGAGATAAGCTGATATGGTCAAGATACTCAATATCGCGACGCAATTCGGCGTTTGCTGCGAACAGGTACTTCACCATTTCGTCGTTTTGCAATCGAGCGCGTGACTGCAGAGCTTGCGTATAAAGTGTTCCAAGACATCCGTGGTTAGTCGTGAAGTGAACTACTTCACTGATGCCCCTGACTGCGACAGTTTCGGCTACGCTCATAATTTAACTACCTCCACTGTACCGGCTGGGATTGCTTGGAGTAGCGGCAGATGCTCGCCCGGTTTAGTTCCCAAAATCACAGTTTGTCTAGCACGCCCAATCCCCATCGCGATCAACCTCCGGTGCGTATCGTACCGGTCATCATCAAGAGCTTTTCCGTAAGAGGCATGCTGAGCAGCAAGGCCAATCATGAATACATGATCAAATTCTAGCCCTTTGGCGCTATGGAGAGTGCAAAGTCCAATGTTCGCTGCCCCCGCCGGCCATACATGCGCTCCCTGTAGTTCACAAAAAACAAACCCGTTGTAGTTCAGTGCCGCTCTTACATCATCAAACCAACCACCACCTTTGAGGTGGAGAAAACCGACGGTCTCTCTCTCCAGATCGATATGTCGAAGACGGTCAACCACATAGGCTAACTGATGCCCAAACTTACCAAGTATCAAAGTTGGTAGTCGACCATTCCGTTGGCAGGCCCCAGGATCGGGAAGACTCCCATCGTCATCTATATTGATTCCGTCAGAGAGCGAGGCAGCGAGTGTCGCAATCTCACGAGTATTTCGATAATTTATGTTTAGCCTAAAGCTCCGTGTGGGTACTATTTCAATACCAGCTTCCGACCAAGGTGCTCCTCGTGGATATATTCGTTGTGCTGAGTCTGTAACGATTGTGATAGTAGCGTCTTCTGCAGCGTGGCGGACAACCGCGCGTAGTTGATTGGCGGAAAGATCCTGCGCCTCGTCAACAACGATCACGTCATACTTGAATTCAGGTTCGGCTCGCATCATATCCACGGCTAGATCGTTGAAATCTCTAACACCGTTCGATTGCTTCCACTCAAGGTAGGGAACTACAACCTCATCTAGCAATTTCTTGCGCACATCATTCGGCATCGCAGGAGATCCGCCGCGACCACTACGCCTGATCATTGGATATTCATCCAGACGCTCAGGCGGAAGCCTTCCCAGCAAATACTCAACCTCGTCTACAACAAATGATGTGTCGCGGGGAAATGAAATGGCAAGTCGGCTAAGATAGCTTCGTGCTTCATTCGCGCTATTCATCCCTGATGTATTTAGTGTGTCTATTGCCCACCTATCGAAAGTCGAAATATACATGCGCACATCGCCCGCATAATCCGCCATTTCATCTTCAGCAACGACTTGTAAATAGCTACGCAATGAGTTGTTGAAAGCGAGTACTAATACGTTTGCTGGCAATCGATTATCGTTACGCAGTTGATTTACTGCTGCGCCTGTCGCAGCCCTAAGCGCCAGCAACGCAGTAGTTGTTTTGCCACTTCCGGCAGCACCGCGAATGAGCGAAGTTCCGGTCTGAATCCGCCTGACTATAGTGATTTGCTCGGGTGTTGGCTGAACCCGCTTAAGTACCCGCATAACCAAAATGCCTCTGGCAGGATGATAGACACATGAATATTCAGCTCATCATGCATTTTTTTAGAACGTTAGGCCATCACAACCATATAACGTCGAAAAGACTTCTGAACTTTCCAATTCGCAATGAAGGGCTCACACTAAACGATGCACAATCTTTTGATAGAAAGTATGGGGTATCTGAGCCAGGGTAGGAACATATCGCGTAGCTATGCCAACTGTGTCTTGGCGCAGCTGAAAAGAGAGTTATCACTTTACTCCAGTCTTCAGGAGGGCCTGTTGACTCTTCATCGTGAACCGCATTGCACCACAAAGCGCGCCAGACAAGGCGCAAAACGCAGGACAGGTGGGTTCCCTTTTCAAGTTTTGCAACGCCGTATGGCGCGCTTTGTGATGCAACCCGAAGGGCTGGGCCCGTTTTACTCGCGGCGGCGTTAGTCGTCGTTGATTTGGAATAACCAAACCTCTCGCCTCCTGCCTCGCCGCGAATAAAAACGGGCACCAGCGCGGCAATGAGTGAAACGTCAATAGGCCCTCGGCTCATCTCAACATATTTATTAAAATTAAACCGTTTTGGTACAGGAAAGAGAAAGAATATCCCACTCGGCTACCAATGTACGTACTCCGACCTGG
The DNA here is from genome assembly GCF_054790765.1 of Halomonas bluephagenesis. Classification (NCBI taxonomy): domain Bacteria; kingdom Pseudomonadati; phylum Pseudomonadota; class Gammaproteobacteria; order Oceanospirillales; family Halomonadaceae; genus Halomonas; species Halomonas bluephagenesis. The sequence goes on along the minus strand of NZ_CP133631.1, from coordinate 2,878,762 downwards.
AAAGCAGCCATCAGTTAAGTATGCTCGAAATTCGGCATAGTATGGAAAATCTCATTAAGCGAGTGGTACTAATCTAGGGGGAGTTCAGTGGCACTTCAAACTAATGATAAGATGATTCTTCATTGGTGATTGAAGCTGACGCTCACCAGAACTGTAGCTATAAGAATGTGCTTTTATTTCAGAGGGCGGCTACTTTGACCGAAACTTTGGACACGCTGTAGAGTTCCACTTCCCCGCCGACAGCCTTTTCGGGATCAAACAGTGCGAGATTGTTGCCATCGCTGACTGAGCTACGATAGACAACCCCGTCGAACCCTTGCTTCTTAATAAACTCACAAAGATACTGGCTCCGAATGTAGTCGATTGCCGCGCCCATAGGCTGAACTGGTCGAGTCAATTCTTCACCCAAACGTTCAAGGAATGGTAAATCGGCACGCAGCTGAGCAATCGCGCTAGACTCGGAAAAGATGAAAGGAGAAACGATCTTACGCGGATTGCGCAAGTCCACAGCCTTAATTTCTGGGATAGTAAAATCGGCAACGCAAGCAAGCTCACCGGTATGGGGTCTGATCTCGGCCACAGCGGTTTCTGAGAGCGATCCCAAATAAAGATAGGGAATGCCCGCCGGATTGGCTCGACCATGTGATGAGCGTCTTTTCGGGGGGGAGCCCATATTCTCAATTAGGAAGGCCTCATCTTCGGTCGAGATGCGTGCGCGATACCATTGCCGGGGCAACTGTCGAGCTAACAGCATTCCTAGGAGTTCACGGAGACGTACTTGGTCGATTTCAACTTCAAGAAACCAACGATTGGCATACATCATTTCGTCACGCAGTTCATCCCATCGCGCAATGCCCTCACTGATATAGCTTGAGGACGGTGAAAAGCCCTTTCTGACGATTTCCCCATCATCCAGAATCTCACCTAGCAATTCCTTAGCGTGAGCAGTATCCATCCGCGGGTGGCTAAAAAGCTGCCAATCATCCTTCATCCACTCTACCAGCAGCTTGCCGCCCTCACTTGGCTCATAGGCATTGACTAGGAGCTCGAAATAATTGGCCAGCTTATATGGCTCAACGAGCTGGGCGTTGGCGGTTCCACAGAAATCACATGCTCCGTGACCAGGATCGAGAGAAGGGAAGAGTTCATCACGCAAGGTACGATCATCGAAACATTCTGGACAACAAAATCGCTTTGGCATAGAGCTCAGCCACAATAGGCGGCAAGAGTCTCGATATGATGCTTCATCGAGAGCTTCTTGACGTAGCCGAGTCCGGGAAAATGGCCCTTTGCATGCAGTGAGCGAAACTCTTGTACCGCATCAGTTTCAAGAATATGCGAATTTCCACTGTCCAGTTTCGCGATCAGTTTTTCCAGTGCTTGGGCGAACTTTCCGGCAGGATCAGTTGGAGTGTCATTTGTATTCGAGACGAAGTGATAGATGTACATGACATCGTCCTTGTCCGGATCAATGAATGTAATGTGGATCGCAACGGCATAAGCCGGGCCTCCACTCTCACTATAGACGTCACCCGCGATCAAAAAATCTCCAAATCCCGCCATGCCAAGTTCATCATAAGTGACATGAAGATCAGTGAATTCTTCTATTGGCTTATAATCAGCATTACGCTGCCGCTTAAAACCATCACGCACGAGGATGCGTCGCCCCTGTCCAAAGTGCTTCCGGTAGAGCAGCTTTGCATAATCTTCGATAAAGATGTTGGTGAGCCCAGCCATTTCTTTCTCCAGCGCAACTGCCAGCTCCTTAGGAGCAGTGAAGCCTGCGTGGACTAGAACAGGGTTATGATCGACGTGTTGATCATAAAAAGCCATTACTTCGTTAACGTCCATGTCATTACGCAACAAAATGCCGGCGGAGATATTGTCAATGTTGCTAAAACTTTCTTGGAGTAGGCCAGTAATACTCGCCCCGTCCTCCTTATGATCACCGTAATAAGGATTCACGATAACAATTGCACGTCCCCCAGCTTCGTATACTGCACTTAAGGCCTTTTTAAGACCGCCAAGTGATTCCCTCACTGGCTCAATCACAGGTACGAAATTCTTTTCGGCAAGCACTACCGCCATCTCTCGGATGGTAATAAGCTCGTATTGTTTTCCGCGAAAATAGGGATAATACATACGACGTTCAGCTCCAAGTCATGGCTGTTTGCAACGGAGTCTCAATGGCGCCAATCAGCTTCGGGTGATCAGAGCGGCGCACCGATATAGAAAGCGCCGCAGCTTGCAAAGATTTGGGCAAACGATTGACAAAGTCACCAAGCGGTGCGAGGTCACGCGTCCGCTTGAGCGTGCGAACCATCTCTATATGTAACTCTACCGGGTCTAGCCTAGCGAACAGGTCACGCATAGCGGCGTGCCGTTGAGTGTTAGGAACCTCAGGCACCACTACGCCCATTGTCTGCAAGATTGAGTTGCTTTCGGCCATACGCAATGACTCAAAAACGGTTACCGGGCAGATTCGCGCAGGGCACTCCGCTGCTTCACGCACTGTTGTTATCCGGAAGCGCTTTGAAAGACACATTACCCCTACGTCTTTCGGAACCGTTTCTATTATCCCGTCTATATGACCTTCGCTCGCGATTACATTTACCTTGGCGAAAACGCGCTTATAGTTTTCCACCTGGTTAGCAAGCCGCGCAAGCGAATCCCGCTCTGATTTGATCTCATAAACGGTAGCAGTGCCATTCAAGATAACGAGATCAGCCTTACTACTACCAGCACGAAACTCATTGAGCATCGAGGCTGTGCGTAGAGTGTGCCTTCCCATCAGTATCTTCTGGCTGATAGCCGCTCGATAAATATATTCATCGCGTTGTCCAGCGACCTTCAAAATTTCGAATGCTTGGTCGAAAACATCGCCAACAGTCGCATCTGAACCGGCATTATCAAGCAAATTTGTTTGTCCGAGTAACCGACAGAATAAGCCAGATTGGCCTTTTTTCGCCAATTCACGGAAGACAGCGGCAGAGAAGAGTCGAGTCAGGGCGGACAGTTGCGATGTACTATAATTTTTCATGCTCCTACCTCAGCCGTCCATTTCGAACAAATCAGGGTGCATGAGTTGCCCCCTACCCTACATTTAGCAAAAACGGCAGTATCCTTACCGCCGCTCGAAGCGAACAATTTTACCGTTGCATATTCTCAATACTAAATATAGACCTGATACCGAACAGTTTAAGGTTAGGCTACATCACTTGCGCCCACGCAACTATATAAATAAGCCTACATTCACTCCCACTCAATCGTAGCCGGTGGCTTGCTGCTCACGTCATAAGTAACCCGCGAAACCCCTTCCAACTCATTGATAATCCGGTTGGAAACTTTCTCCAGTAGCTCGTAGGGCAGGTGCGCCCAGCGGGCGGTCATGAAGTCGATGGTTTCGACCGCGCGTAGCGCGATGACCCATTCGTAGCGGCGGCCGTCGCCGACGACACCTACCGATTTCACCGGTAGGAACACGGCGAAGGCTTGGCTGGTTTTTTCGTACCAACCGGCGGCGCGTAGTTCTTCGATGTAGATGGCGTCGGCATCACGCAGGATGTCGGCGTACTCTTTCTTCACTTCGCCCAAAATGCGCACGCCCAGGCCGGGGCCAGGGAACGGATGGCGGTAGACCATATCGTAAGGCAGGCCGAGTTCGAGGCCGAGTTTGCGCACTTCATCTTTGAACAGTTCGCGCAGCGGTTCCACCAGCTTGAGCTTCATGGTTTCCGGCAGACCACCCACGTTGTGGTGGGATTTGATCACGTGCGCTTTGCCGGTTTTAGAGGCGGCGGATTCGATCACGTCCGGGTAGATGGTGCCCTGGGCCAGGAAGTCGACGCCTTCAATTTTGCTGGCTTCTTCATCGAACACGTCGATAAAGGTGTTGCCGATGATTTTGCGCTTGGCTTCCGGGTCGTTTTCGCCCTTCAGCTTGCCCAGGAACAGCTCTTCGGCGTCGACACGGATCACTTTCACGCCCATGTGCTTGGCGAAGGTTTCCATCACTTGGTCGCCTTCGTTTTTGCGCAGCAGACCGTTATCGACGAATACGCAGGTCAGCTGGTCGCCAATGGCTTTGTGCAGCAGCCCCGCCACAACCGAGGAGTCGACACCACCGGAAAGGCCAAGCAGTACATGGCGGTCGCCCACTTGCTCGCGTACGCGCTGCACTTGGTCTTCGATAATTTGTGCAGGCGTCCAGAGTTTTTCAGCACCGCAAATATCCAGCACGAAGTGCTCAAGAATGCGCTGACCTTGCAGGGTGTGGGTCACTTCCGGGTGGAACTGTACGCCGTAGAATTGCTTCTCTTCCCAGGCCATAGCGGCAATCGGGCAGCTCGGCGTGGAAGCGGTCACGGTGAAGGTGTCAGGTACCTGGGAGACCTTGTCGCCGTGGCTCATCCATACGTCTAGCAGGCCTTTGCCGCTGTCGGTATCGATGTGGTCTTTGATGTCTTTGAACAGCGGGGTGTCGCCGTCGATTTGAATCTGGGCGTAGCCAAATTCGCGCTGGTTAGAGCCTTCAACTTTGCCGCCAAGCTGCTCGGCCATGGTCTGCATGCCGTAGCAGATACCAAACACCGGCAGGCCCATTTCGAACACGCACGCCGGTGCTCGCGGGGAATCCAGTTCGGTCACGGATTCCGGGCCACCGGCCAGGATGATGCCGTTAGGGTTGTATTCGCGAATTTCTTCTTCGGTGATATCGAAGGCGCGGATTTCGGAGAATACACCGATCTCACGTACACGGCGGGCGATCAGCTGGGTGTACTGGGAGCCGAAGTCGAGAATCAGGATCTTATGGGCGTGAATGTCACTCATGGCGGGGTCTCGGTTAAGCGGTGTGGGTGCCGCTGGTAAGGCCAAAAAGCAAGCGGCGGGGCAATGCCCGCCGCGCCATTTAACTAAACGTGCTGGTTAGCTCACCCGGTAGTTGGGAGCTTCTTTGGTGATCTGCACGTTGTGCACGTGGGATTCGTTAAAGCCAGCGCTGGTAATTTGTACAAATTCTGGCTTGGTGCGCATTTCTTGAATATCGCGGCAGCCGGTGTAACCCATGGAAGCGCGCAGGCCACCCATCAGCTGGTGAACGATAGCGCCCATCATGCCTTTATAGGGTACGCGGCCTTCAATGCCTTCCGGCACCAGCTTCTCGGCACCTTCGCTCTTGTCTTGGAAGTAGCGGTCGGCGCTGCCCTGGTTCTGAGACATGGCGCCCATGGAACCCATGCCACGGTAGGCTTTGTAGGTACGGCCTTGGTAAAGCTCGACTTCACCGGGGGCTTCTTCGGTACCGGCGAGCAGGCCACCGACCATCACCGCGCTTGCGCCAGCGGCGATCGCTTTGGCTAAGTCACCCGAGAAGCGAATGCCGCCGTCAGCGATCAGCGGAATATCGAACTCTTTCAGCGCTTCTGCCACGTTAGAAACCGCGGTGATTTGCGGTACGCCAACCCCTGCAACAATACGCGTGGTGCAGATAGAACCGGGGCCAATGCCCACTTTAACAGCGTCTGCGCCCGCTTCAGCCAGCGCTTTCGCGGCAGCGGCGGTGGCGATGTTGCCGCCAATCACTTGAATGTTGGGGAAGTTCTCTTTGATCCAGCGCACGCGGTCGATAACGCCTTTGGAATGGCCATGGGCAGTATCAACAATGATCACATCCACACCGGCTTCGGCCAGAGCCGCAACGCGATCAGGCGTTTCTGGGCCAGTACCAACGGCGGCGCCAACCAACAAGCGGCCATCGCTATCTTTAGCAGCCATCGGATAAGTGCGGGCTTTTTCGATGTCCTGGAAGGTCACCAGGCCCCGCAGGTGAAACTCGTCATCGACGATCAGCATTTTCTCAATGCGGTGTTCGCGCATTTTGGCTTTGCTGGTTTCAAGGTCGGTGCCTTCCTTGACAGTAATCAACCGATCGCGGGGGGTCATGATGTCCGCTACGCTGTCGCCGTGGTTAGGCTGGAAGCGCATATCACGCTCGGTCACAATACCAACCAGCGTTTCACCTTCTACAACGGGGAAGCCAGAAAAGCCGTTCTCGCGCGCCATCGCCAGCAGGTCTTCCAGCTTCGCCTTGGGGCTAACGGTGACCGGATCTTTTACAATCACGCTTTCGTGCTTTTTAACCTTGCGCACTTCAGCGGCTTGCTGGCTCATGGCCATGCTCTTATGGATAATGCCGATGCCGCCTTCCTGGGCCATCGCAATTGCTAGACGCGCTTCGGTAACGGTGTCCATTGCAGCGGAAAGCAGCGGGATATTGAGTGAAATATTGCGGGTCAGGCGGGTTTTGAGGCTGACATCCTTAGGCAGAATATCGGAGAAGCCGGGAACGAGGAGTACGTCGTCGAACGTAAGTGCTTCTTGGGCCATACGTAGCATAGCGGCAACACCCTGATGGAAGAGGAAGTGGGGCGTGGAAAGTTAATCCCCTATTATAACGTTTTGAAGGCCGTACCAGCAATGTGAAGAAGGTTTTCAATTCAGACCAATGGCTAATAAGCTAGGATTCTTGCGAAAACTACCCGCTCGCCCATTTATTTGTAAGGTTGCTCCATGCACGAAACGCCACAAGCGCTCTCTGTTAGTCAGTTGAATCAGCGCGCCAAGCAGACCCTTGAGCGAGAGGTGGGCGAGGTGTGGGTAGAAGGCGAACTTTCCAATGTTTCCCGCCCGGCCTCTGGGCATATTTACTTCACGCTGAAGGATGACCGCGCGCAAATTCGCTGTGCACTGTTTCGCCAGCGGGCGCGTTTTGTGGCGGGCCCCATGCGTGATGGTGATCAGGTAAAACTACGCGGCCGTGTTTCGCTGTTCGAGCCGCGCGGCGACTATCAGCTGATTGCCGACGCCGTGCAGGCGGCGGGCTTGGGGGAGCTACTGGCGGCATTTGAGCGCCTAAAAGTGCAGTTGGAAAGCGAAGGCGTGTTTGCCAATGCTCGCCCTCTGCCCTTTCCACCCCGCAAGATTTTGATTTTGAGTTCTGCCAGCGGCGCAGCGATTCGCGATGTATTGGCGGTGCTGGCGGCTCGCTGGCCCCTGGCGGATGTCACGCTGATTCCGGTGCCCGTACAAGGTGCCGAGGCCGCCCCCGCCATGATTTCTGCACTGGGGTTATTAAACCGGCAGGCGCGTTTAGACCCTGACCAGGATGTGGTGCTGATCACCCGCGGTGGCGGTAGCTTAGAGGATTTGTGGGCGTTTAATAACGAGCATCTGGCACGGGCGATTTTTCACTCCCGCTTGCCGGTGATGTCAGCAGTGGGCCACGAGGTAGATACCACCCTGGCAGATTTCGCCGCCGATATGCGCGCCCCTACCCCATCGGCGGCGGCCGAGCGTTTAGTACCCGACCAGCAAGCGCTAAAGCACCAATTGTCACAGCTAGAAAACCGCTTACGTCGTGCCATGCAGGCGCGCTTAGAACGAGATAGCCAACGGTTGGATACCTTGCGTGCCCGCCTTCGCCACCCTGGGGAGCAGCTTAACCGCCAGCGCCAGTATGTTTCCGCCCTAACCCAACGGCTGCAACGCGCAATGCAGCAAAGCGTTCAGCAGCAGCAAACTAGGGTCACACAGTTAAGCAAACGCTTAGCCAGCCAAGACATGGCACGCCTACACCGCACAGAGCAAGAGCGTGTTAGCCAGCTCCAGCGCCGTTTAGCCAGCACTATACAGCGGGCGTTGGAAGTACGTCAGGCACTCTTGAGTAGCGCTGCCCGTGAGCTAAATGCCGTCAGCCCACTTGCGGTATTGGGGCGCGGCTATGCCATTGCCCAGGATGAAAAGGGCCATGTCATTCGCCGAGCAGAGGACACCGAGCCAGGCCAGAAACTCTCGCTACGGCTGGGCGAAGGCAGGCTAAGCGTAGAAGTAAAACGGCGCTACAACAAAAAGTAGCGCCGCGTGAATGGCCATGAGTTTGCCGCTAGTTAGGCCTACGGTGTGACAAATCATGCTTATCATCGACCAACTGTTTAGCCGTTCCATCGTTTAACTGATTTGACGTTCTCCTCTAAGTGGTGCGCTGCGCCTCTAGAGCTATAGCTGATATGCAGCGCTTTTTCTTTATCTTGTTGCTGAGCAGTCACTTTTAGTTCCTCAGCGCTCTCTCGGCTTTTTTGCTTAAGTGAACCGTGATCATCCAGCTCATCAAGATGTAAATCGTCAATATGTGAATCTTCAATATGTGAATCTTCAATATGTGAATAGTTCTGTTTTCCTTGCTCATCCATGGTGACGCCCTCCGTGTCGTTAAAATAGCTTCGAAAATCACCTCTTATTTAAAACTATAGCGAACCGCCATTAGCTTTCCATTCAAAACAGCTTAATGATCAAAAAAACCAACCCAACCCAACCCAACCCAACCCAATCCAACCCAACCCAATCCAACCCAACAAATATCGTTAATTTTCATAAATCAAATCAAAAGACAGCGAATATAAATAACAAAAATTAAAATATTAGCATTTAAACCCACTCACCGGAGATACTGCTAACTATTACAACATCCTATAAAAAAGGCGCTACTATTGGGTAGCGCCCATTATTAGGCAAACCGGTTAAATTAGTGTTTAGGTTGCTTGGTGGACGACTTATCGTCGGCATCAGGATTGACATGATGCGTGTCGGGCATCGGATTGGCATCATCATGGTGATCTTGGCGCTGATCTTTCTTATGATCGTTCTTGTGATCGTCTTTATCAGGTTGCTGCATATTACCTCCTATTCCTTGGTAGTCGCCGTATCGCCTTACGTGCCAAGGGGAATGAATTGGCTTATTCACTATAGTCGCTCGTAACCTACTTGCCATTACGCAAAATAAAAATCATCCAAAGCACGCAGCACACTTACCTTTTATAAAACTTATAAACCAGCCACTTGTGATATTAATACGTTATTAAAAACGATCTAATAGACATTTCAAATAGTCATTATTAACGTTTTCTATTACCTTTACCGCGGGGTTATCCAGCGGTTACTTGTCACTTTATGCGCCATTGGTCTACGTTAGAAGCACTCGAATTAAGAACATAAGGCATTCAAAAATAGGGATGCCCTATTTAGCCACTGAAACCGGATGAAACATACACTGTCATTTTCAACTCTTCCCAGTGCTGAATCTTTCTAGCCTTCCAATAGGCTAGCGTTAAAAAAATGTGCCAACAAAGGAGTGACCGCACATGAGTGATCAACAGCAACCCCCGCAGCATCAGAATAAACAGCCCGGCGATGAGCATGCGATGCAGCCAACGCCGGAGTATATTCGCGAAAGCTACCGCGGTGCCGATAAGCTATTAGATAAAGTTGCTATCATTACTGGTGGCGACAGCGGCATTGGCCGAGCGGTGGCCGTACATTACGCCCGTGAAGGTGCCGATAGCGTTATTGTGCACCTTAAAGAGCCCAAAGATGCCGACGATACCAAGCGTTTAGTAGAGGCAGAGGGACGCCGTTGCTTGGTGCTGCAAGGCGACGTGGCGGAACCCATCTTTTGTGGCGACATTGTGGAACATACCCTGAAAGAGTTCGGCAAGCTCAACGTAGTTATTCATAATGCCGCTGAGCAGTATGACTGGGACGATGTCACTGACATTCCTGATGAGCAGCTACTACGCACGTTTCAAACGAACGTGTTCAGCCATTTTTATCTCACGAAAGCGGCACTGCCCCACCTGAGTGAAGGCGACACCATTATCGCCACGTCCTCCATCAACGCCTTCAAAGGCAACGACACACTAATTGACTACACCGCCACGAAAGGCGCCATCCAAGGGTTTGTACGCTCAATGGCTATGTCGTTAATGGATAGAGGCATTCGGGTTAATGCCGTCGCGCCGGGGCCAATCTGGACACCGTTAATTCCCGCCAGCTTTGATGACGAAAAAGTCGCCAACTTTGGCGGGCAAGTCCCCATGAAGCGAGCCGGCCATCCCAGTGAAATTGGCCCAGCGTATGTATACCTCGCCAGCGAAGAGTCGTCTTACATGAGCGGCCAAACGTTGCACTTAAATGGCGGGGGTATTTTAAATACTTAAGCTTGAATAACTGAGCTTAAGTATCTGCGGTGATCAGTAAAGCTGCATTTAACGACTTGTCAGCGTATTTCGATATCCAACTCGGTGATAAAGCGGTCCCGCCGCGAGATTGCCTTACCTGCCGAGTCGCCTGCCAGGGTGGCACAAGCATTAATCAGGCACTCCATGGCGGCAAAATAGGCCACCATGCTGTTGGAAATAAAGCTGCTTTCATGGGGCACCAGGATAGATACCTGCGCATATTCGACCAGTGCAGAACTAGCGTAGTCGGTTACGGCCAAGGTTTGAATACCGTGAGCCTGCGCCATGCGGCAGACATCCACCACTTGGCGCGTATAGGGCTGACAGCTGGCGACAATCAGCACGTCACCTTCGGACAACGACGCCAATCCTTCCGCGACCCCATTAGTGGCGTCGCTAAGCAGTGCTACATCAGGACGCAACATGCCTAGCCCGTAGGCTGAGAAACTGCACAGTGCATGAAACTGACGCACACCGTACAGCCTTACTCTGGGCGCATTGATCACCGCTTGGGCGAAAGTTTCAATATCATCATGCTTCACACCCTGTAGAAAGCGATCGATATTGTGTTTGTTTTCAGCGCATAACTGCTCCGCCTGGACATGCAAACTGCGCTTGTCTGCTGCCAACGCGCTGGCAGCATGGTCGCGGTAAAAAGATGCTGAAGAAGTAAAGTTCGCGCTCAGCAGGACTCTTTGTAAATCACTGAAACGGGCATAGCCGAGAGAGCGTGCCAAACGAGAAATACTCGACGGGTTGACCTCTAAACGACGGGCTGCCGAGGAAATAGACAGCAAGACCTGGTCCCCCTGAAGGTCGATCAGGCGCGCCAGTACTTCCCGTGCTTTAGGGCCAAGTCGCAGCTCACTCTCACCTCTGGCAATACGCAGTGCCAGTTCACGTAGCGCATCCAGCGTTTGGGGAGGCTGAGTACTTGATGACGCTTGGTCATTCTCACGTCGGGTAGATAAGTTTTCCGGCATAAGCGGGCGGCGCTCCAGTACGATCATAAAGCTGCCATGCTACACCATCCGCTTCAAGACGCATCACAGCCGTAACCAGGGTATTCTCGTGATCAGGATCGTCAGCGCTAAGCCGCAGAATTGGCAGACCACTGGCTTGTTGATCATGCAAGATGGCCAGCGGCGCAGTCTCTCCTTCTTTCAGCAGCTGATCCCCACGCTGCTGGCGGTCTCTAGAGGAGTCAGTAATCCATTGTGACGCCACACCACTCGGGTGATACAGCGCATGATTGGCGTGCACGCTGGGGGCATTCAACGCCCTCTGGGCAGCCCCCCCGCCACCGAACTCAATACTCGTCACCTCGGGCTGGCCGCACTCGGCAAGCGAAAAATGAAAGCCGCCACACTCATTGTAGCGCTGCAGCAGCGCCACCACGTCGGTTACATTGGGCTGGTTTAGGGCTGCTCGCCCTAACACCATTCTTGGCACCTTGGGTGTGATATCGAGCAGGCGCAAATTATTGACCGCCTGCACCCAGCCCTGGCGGGTAAACGCCAGGGTGTGACCGGGTATCGAGCCGGGATAGCAGAAGGCTGTAAACCCTTCTCCCGGCGCTGATGTTACTTCAGCCATAAAGCAGTGGCCGCGGAAAAATGGCAGGGCATCTTCATTATGCGCCACCAGCGGCGTTTCTCCGGGAACCGCCAAGGTAGTACAGCCGTCCGGTGCATGGGCCAACAGGTCACCACGGCAGTTCCAAGCAAATACCGCCTCAATGGGCAGATTAAGGCCTTCCGCAAGCCCCTCTAGCTCTTCCCACACCTGGGGGAAATCACGCTGCGTATTGGCTGCCATGGTAGCAACAGCATTCTGGTGAATCGGGTCGTTAATCTCGGCCCAAATAGCGCTCGGCAACAGAAACCGATGCACCGCATCGCGCCCTGCGCGACCAAGGGCAACGCCAATGTCGCGTGGCTGTCCGTTGATAATCTGCCAGCCAATAGAGCTTACTTGTTTAGACATGGCGCAGAAAATCCTTCATCCGGTCATTAGGCGGGTTATCGATGACATCAACAGGGTTGGCATCAACAGCAATTTTGCCGTGTTCCATAAAAATCAAGCGTGTGCCCACCTGCTTGGCAAAGGACATTTCATGGGTCACCACCACCATAGTCATATGCTCTTCTGCCAATTTATGCATGACAGTCAGCACTTCCTGTTTTAGCTCAGGATCAAGCGCCGAGGTAGGTTCATCAAACAGCATTACTTTGGGCTTGATCGCTAGCGCTCGAGCAATCGCTACCCGCTGCTGCTGGCCACCCGAAAGCTCATGGGGGTAGTGTTTGGATTTGTCCCCTAGGCCGACCTTCTCCAGTAGCTCCTGGGCACTAATGTCAGCAGCCTTGCGCCCCATACCTCGCACATGGCGTTGACCAAAGGCCACATTTTCCAGCGCTGTCATCTGTGGAAACAGGTTGAACTGCTGGAAGACCATGCCCGCTTCCTGGCGAATTTCACGCAGCGTTTTGTTCCCCCCTTTAACGCTCATACCGTCAACAAGAAGGTCACCCGAGGTAATCATTTCCAGCCCATTAATACAGCGCAGCAAGGTGGATTTTCCAGAACCGGATGGCCCTATTAGCACGACCACTTCGCCACGATTAATTTCCAGATCAACCTTTTCAAGTACCTTAAGCGGGCCAAAGTGCTTGGACACATTTTTGAACTCTATGATGGCGCTCATAAGATCCTCATCCGCTTCTCGATGATACGCAGCAGCAGCGACAGCGTGCCGGTCATAATTAGGTAGAACACGGCAACCGCCGTCCATATTTCGACCGCGCGGAAGTTAGCCGCCATGATTTCCTGGCCAGTGCGCGTCAGTTCGCCGACGCCGATCACAATAAACAAGGAGGTATCTTTCAGACTGACAATGCACTGGTTACCCAGCGGTGGAATCAACCGACGAAAGGCCAGTGGGCCAACGATATAGACCACCACTTTCCAGCGCGGCAAACCAATGGCGCGTCCTGCCTCGGTTAATCCTTTTGAGATCGATAGCACTGCGCCACGCACAATCTCAGCAACATACGCCCCGGCATTAATAACGATCGCAAGAATGGCCGTTGTCATCGGGTCAATACGGATATCCACCAATACCGGCAAGGCGAAGTATAGAAACATCACCTGGACAACAATCGGCGTGCCACGAATGATTTCGACGTAGATAAACGCAAGCGTATTGAGAATATAGCCGCCGTAGGCACGCATCAGGCCAATAACAGCCCCCAATGAAATACCACCGATCAAGCCCGTTACGGTGATATACAGCGTGATTTTTGCCCCATGGAATAGTTGAGGCAGGAAATTAATGATAATCGACCAATCGACATTCATTGCCTTGCTCCTGATCTATCGAACTCAGCGGAGGGACACTGCCCTCCGCAAGATGTATGGAATAATCAGGCGTTATTCAGTCGGTGCTTCACCAAACCACTTGGCATAGATTTCATCGTAGCGACCATCTTCACGCATGGCGGCTAACACGCCATTAACCGGCTCGACCAGCTCGCTCCCCTTGGGAAAAGCAATGCCATACTCGTGCGCCATCATCTGCTCGCCTACGGCTTTAACCTGGCCGTCACCAGCAGTGGCGATGTAGTAGAGAACGTTGGGCGTATCATGCATAGCGGCTTCGACACGGCCAGTGCGTAATTCAAGGTAGGCGTTATCGATATTGGGGAATTGGCGTAGCTGGGTGTCGGTGAAGTTATCCCGGGCGTAATCAGCAGCGGAGGTGCCGGTGCGCACGGCCAGGGTTTTGCCCGCTAGGTCTTCTGCGCTTTCGATATCGCTATCGATTGGCACCATGATACGGAAGCCGCTTTCATAGTAGCCATCCGAAAAATCGATCACCTCAGCACGGTCTTCGCGGATGGTGATACCCGCCAGGGCAACATCTAACTGGCCGGTCTGCAGGCCAGGAATAATGCCGTTGAAATCCATTGGCCGCAGTTCGAAATCCAACTCAAGCTCTTCGGCAATCATTGTCCACATGTCGATATCGAAGCCGACATATTCACCGTCCTGGGCAAATTCAAAGGGCACAAAGGCAGTATCGGTGGCAACCACTAGCTTTTCCGCAGCGGCAGGCGTGGCAGGGAGAGAAAAAGCAGTACCAGCCATTAGAGTGGTTAGTGTCTTCATGGGGTAATCCTCGTGACGTCGATGTTGTTGGCAATTTGTGAGTGACGTTGCGTGCAGATAACGGCGTTGTTCGTTGTTGTTGGTTTGGATTAGCTTCTTCAAATCTGCATGCAAATATAATTGCACAGATAACAAAAATGACCAAATATTTGCATTAATTTTTTGCACGCATGCGAAGCCGGATGTCGTAAAGACACCCGGCTCGGCTAGCGTTTTCTGTTTAAATAAGCGCTCTTACGTTAGATTTTTGACCAACACCTTGGATTTTCGGGCGTGGTTGTAGGCTTCACGCTTTAGCGGCGGCAGGTCGTCCAGGCTGGCCGCACGGAAGCCACGTTCAACAAACCAATGAGCCGTGTGGGTAGTCAGCACAAACATTTCGGAAAGCCCGCGCTGCCGAGCGCGTCGTTCTAACGCTTCCACCAAACGCTCGCCACGCTCACCGCCGCGGTAGTTACCGTGTACCGCGACACAGGCCATTTCCCCCACCGTGGTGTCTGGGAAAACATGCAGTGCGGCACAGCCAATCACCATGCCATCACGTTCTATCACCATGTAGTCATCAATTTCGTGCTCTAACCGCTCCCGCGAACGAGCCACCAACATGCCACGCCGCTCAAGCGGCTCCAGCAGCTCTAGCAGGCCAGCGACGTCGTTTAACGTGGCTGGTCGCAACTGCTCGTAGCGGTGCTGGGTGATCATGGTGCCAACGCCGTCACGGGTAAACAGCTCCCCCAACAGCGCATCGTGATTGCGCCAGGAAAGCAGGTGGGTGCGCGCGACCCCTTCTCGGGCGGCGGTGCAGGCGGCGTTTAAGTGGCGTGCCAGCTCACTGCCCGGTAACGCCTGCTGCAGCCGAGGTTCGGCCTCTGCCGGGGAAAGCTGGCGTAATAGCGCGCCCTGCTCGTCCTCTAGCCCTTCCGACTCGCCCAGCAGAATGAGCTTGTCCGCTTTCAGCGCTACGGCAGCATGTTGCGCCACTTCCGAGGCGTCTAAATCAAACACTTCCCCCGTACTGGAAAAGCCTAGCGGCGGCAGCAGCACCAGTGAGCCTTTTTCCAACAGCCCTTCAATAGCGCTAGCGCGTACCCGGCGCACTTCACCACTGTGATCAAAATCTACGCCTTCACGTACACCGAGTGGTTTAGCGGTCACCAAGTTGCCGGAAATCACGCTAAGCTCCACACCGTGTAGCGGCGTGCTAGGCAGGCCTAAGGAGAGCCGCGCCTCTAACCATAACCGTTGGTGCGCTGCTACCTGTTCCACATGGGCCATCACCGCTCGGTCAGCTACCCAACGGCCATCCACCCGCGTTGGCTCTACACCGGCAGCCGTTAATGCATCATGCACTTGTGGGCGAATACCAAACACCACGACTAGCCGCACCCCCAGGGTGTGTAGCAGCGCTAAATCCTGAATCAGCTGCTCCCCTCGGCCAGACGCCATGGCTTCGCCCTCAATTAAGATGACAAAGGTTCGTCCCCGGTGCGCGTTAATGTAAGGGGAAGCGTTACGAAACCAATCAACAAAAGGGAAGCGTGTGTCCAAGGGCCGCTCTCCGGCAGCAGGTGAATGAAAGTATCAGCGTTTACTTTAACAGAGCGCAAAAAACAGCGGCACCTTCTTGTGCAAATCCACCCAGATACAGGCTGATTTGCGCGAAGGTGCCGCTGCATTATCTATCCAAAATAGCATCGAGCAATGGCGTACTACGGCGGGTTTACCCCCGTGTTAACCGAACATGCCTTTGAACATAAAGAAGAACAGGATGGCCAAACCGGCACCTGCTGGCAGTGTGATAAGCCAAGACATCACAATCGTACCGATAACACGCAGATTAAGCGCTGCCATACCGCGTGCCAGACCCACACCAAGGATAGCCCCCACAAGCGTGTGGGTGGTTGAGATCGGAAAGCCAGTACCGGATGCCAACACCACGGTGGTCGCAGCGGCCAGCGTGGCAGCAAAACCACGGCTGGGCGTAAGTTCGGTAATGCCGGTACCAACGGTTGCAATGACTTTATGGCCGTAAGTAACAAGGCCAAACACAATGCCGCCGCCGCCAAGCACCAGTACCCACCAAGGCACTAACGCCGCGCTATCAATAACGCCGTCACTACGTACCACGCTAATTACCGCTGCCAGCGGGCCTACGGCGTTGGCAACATCGTTAGAGCCGTGGGCAAACGCCATCGCACAAGCCGTAAAGATCATCAGAACGCCAAATACCCGTTCAACATTGGCGTAGCCAAAGTGGTCACTGGCATTTTTTTCGAACTTAATGCGGCGCTGCATAATCAAGCCCAAGCCCATGATCCCTGCACCGATTAAAACCGATAGCAGCAAGCTCTGACCAAACGTCAAGTTCAGACCAACGTGGCTAAGGCCCTTGGTCAGCGTCACCATCGCCACGATAAACCCAACCAGGAACACATAGCCGGGTACGTAACGTTTGGCGGCGGCAAATGGGTCATCACTTTCGAAAATCAGGTGATGAACTGATTTGAACAGCACAAAGCCAATCGTACCGGCCAACAGTGGTGAAACGACCCAGCTGGAAGCAATTTGACCCACTTTGCCCCAAGCGACGGCTTCCATTCCAAGCCCCACCGCGCCAAAACCAACAATAGCGCCCACGATAGAGTGGGTGGTGGAAACCGGCCAGCCACGAGCCGATGCAATCATCAGCAAAATAGCAGCCGCCAGCAGCGCGGAAAGCATGCCGTAAACCAATAGTTGGGGGTTTGACTCTAGTAAGACAGGGTCAAGCATCCCGCCTCGGATAGTAGCGGTCACTTCGCCGCCCGCCAGCCAAGCACCTAAAAATTCAAAGATAACCGCGATAATAATGGCTTGTTTGATGGTGATGGCTTTCGACCCCACCGAAGTTCCCATCGCATTGGCAACGTCGTTTGCACCCACGCCCCAAGCCATAAAGAAGCCAAACAAACAGGCCAAAATAATAAAAATTTCACCGTGCTGGGCAATAATCTGCATGGAATCCCCTTAGCGTGCGGTCAAAATCTGCAGGCGGCTGCCCACGCGTTCGGCGCGATCGGATAGCTCACCGACCCAATCGATAATCTTGTAAAGAAAGATCACATCAACGGGGGGAAGCTGGCTCTCAAGCGCAAACAACTGTCGCCGAATATTCACCTGCTGATCATCAGCTTGGTGCTCAAGCGTATGCAGCTCGCGGATCATTTTCTGCATAACATCGGAAACGTTACGCCCAAAGCCGGACTCAAGGAGGTCTTTCAGCTCTTCTAACGCCTGACGCGCCTGAGCCACGCAAGCCACGCTGGTGCGCATATAATCACGCATGGGATCGGCCAGCTCATCAGGCACACGCATTTTACGTCCCAGCATAATGCCGGTAATGTCGCGCACCTTGTTGGCGATCTTGTCCTGCACGCTGATAAGGTCGAGCAAGTCAGAACGCGAGACGGGAAGGAACATCGTGTTGGGCAAATTAAGCCGAAGCTCTGTTTTCAGCGTGTCGGCGTCATGCTCTAAACGAGTGACGTTTTCACGCAATACAGCTGCGGTATCCCAATCACCGGCAAGTGATGCCTCGAAGAACGGCAACAGTTGGTCGGCACATTCATTGGCCTTGACGATGTGAGCCAGCAGCGGCTGGAATGGCGAGCGGCCAAACATCGCGGAAAAAGGGTTGGAGGTAACCATATAGCCTTTAGCCTGTTTTCGGGGAGCCTGGAAATGGCGGCGCCAGTATAAAGAGTGCGCTCGCCGCCGTCATGAAAAGTTCACAATGTAATTAAAAATTAATTGAAATGTCACAATATAAAGGTGGCTAATGTCATGAAAAATTCAACTCCTACTTCTAGTTCTGTTTCAGCACCTACCGAAATCGAGCTTAAACTCGCCCTTTCACCTGCTCAGCTAGACACGCTGCTGTGTCACACTGCGCTAGCAGCCCCCCCCGAACAGCAGCACCTTGCAAACACCTATTTCGATACCCCTGCGGGCGATATGGCCAAGGCACGGATCGCCGTGCGCTTACGCCAAATAGATGGCCGTGTGCTACAAACGGTAAAAACCGCAGGCCACGGCGGTGGCGGCCTCTCCACCCGACAAGAGTGGGAGTGGCAAGTTCCAGGCCCACAGCTTGACCAACATGACTTGGCCGCCCTACCGCCTTTTGAAGGTTCACTAGGCACCGTTATTTCAGCGCTACGCCCTGCGTTGCGCACCGATTTTATTCGGCGCAGCTGGCAAATCGACTGGCAAGGCAGCCATATCGAGTTAGTGTTGGACGAGGGAGAGATTGTCAGTGGTGGTGCTCAAGCGGCTATTTGCGAGGTTGAGCTGGAATTAAAAGCAGGCAAACCAGAGGCGCTTTGGTCGCTGGCATTGAAGCTCGCGGAAAGCGTACCGCTTCGCCCTTCTGATACCAGCAAAGCCGCTCGCGGAAATGCGTTAGGCGTGCAGCAGTGGTCACTACCTGAAGCTGATACCCCGGCTCAGTGGCTAAACAGAGCTACGGTGGCGCTGGATGCCTATCACGACAGTGGTCTAGCGGAGCACCTAACCATCGCACAACAGGCGTTAGACACACTGGCCGCCCACCCGCAGTTGGATGAAAGCACCCACCGCGATGCTCAGACATTGGCCACGGCACTGACTGATAACGGACAGCCAACTTCCGCTTATGGCGTTGCTGCGTTAACTCTGGCCCATCGCTTCGCCTATCAAACCACGCTACGCTAGAAGCATTTAGCTCACTTCAGGATGACGCGATGAGTTTTCAATTAACTCCCGGTGCAGAAGGACTTCGCACACGGCTTTTCCATATTATTTTTGAGTCCGATACGCCGGGGGCCAAAGGATTTGATATTGCGCTGATTATCGCCATCCTAATCAGCGTGGCGGGTATTTTGCTGGACAGCGTGGATAGTTATTCCGAACGCTACGGGCACATTTTTTACTATGCAGAGTGGATATTTACCCTACTTTTCAGCATTGAACTGGCGGTGCGGATTTACTGTTTAGAGCGCCCAACGATTTACCTCAAAAGCTTCTACGGCATTGTCGATGTGATTGCGATTATCCCAGCCTGGTTAGTACTGCTGGTGCCTGGTGCTCACGGACTCGTGATCGTTCGGATACTGCGGGTGCTACGCATCTTCCGGATTCTGAGATTGATGGAGTTTATCGGCGAGGGGCGTTTACTACTCGATGCGCTTAAACGCAGTCTTCGTCAGATCCTGCTGTTTTTTAGCAGCATCATGATGGTCGTCATACTGTTTGCTGCGCTGATGTACACCATCGAGTCGCCTGAAGCCGGCTTTACCAGCATTCCTATGTCGATGTATTGGGCAATCGTCAGCATGACTACCGTGGGCTACGGAGATATTGTGCCAGCCACGTCGGTAGGCAAAGCGATCACGATGATTCTGATGCTGCTGGGGTACTCGATTATCGCCGTGCCTACCGGGGTTTTTTCCGCCCAAGTTATCCGCTCTATTCGCGAAGACCGTTATTCGGAAGAAGCCTGCCCCGGCTGTGGCCATGATCGCCATGATAAACGCGCTCGTTATTGCCTGCGCTGTGGCACATGGCTGGACGAAGACAGCGAAGACCCGCGCAAAAAAGAAGAGCAAAAAGAACAGCAAAAGGACGAAAAAAAGCCCTAGTCATTCACTAGGGCCTCTTCAGCTAATTAGCTTCCCATTAAAATGGGAAGCTAAAGCTTACTCGTCTTCAAAAGGTGCTTCCCACGCTTCTAGCTCCGCGTCGCTCCAGCTTCCGTAACTCGCATTGGGGAAAACAATCCAGTCTTGGCCAAAACGCTCAGCGTGGTCGTTAACCAGATCACGCTGTTCTTCAAGGCTTGCGCCGACAAAGTCACCCGAGAAATCATGCAGCGTATCGCCCAGTTGCATTACCAACGTGTGATTGTCTTCGACAATAGCGCGACGCTCGGTCTTCGGGGGACCAAGTAGCATAACGCGCTCGTCAGATACTTGAGGGAGTGATAACGCTTCTAAGGTAGCCAGCGTATCTGCTTTGTTTTCTTGATAGCGATCCGACACGTAATAGATCGACACACCCTGCTCATCGGCAAATTCCAGGAATTCCATGGCACCTGGGTTCAAACGCGGCTCGCCTTCGCGTTCCCAATGCAACCAAGTATCCCAAGTAGTAAAGTCGTGGCAGGCCTGCATATCGCGCACTAACAAGGCACTATTATCGATGAGTGTCTCATCCACATCGGTAATGATGGCCAAATCGGCATCTTCACCATGCGCTTCAATCTGTTTTTCCAAACGATAGGTCGCCAGCTCGAAGCCTTGGCGCTGTAAAGCAATTATTTCTGCGGATTGCTGTTGGTAACGAAGTCCCATGGCGTACTCAACCTGATCACAAGCGCTAGCGTCATCGGCTACAGCGTTACCTGATAAAGGAAGTAGCGCTAAGCTTGCGAATGCCGTTGCAGTGGCAGCGTTGCGGTATCGAGATATCGTCATTAAGCAATCTCCAGTCAGTGATGGTCATCAGGTTGCAGGGAAGTTCCTGTACCACCCATCATCATTAATTATCAAAAATAAGCATAATCATCATAATTTATTTTTATTGGTCATTCAAATAAGAAAGATAGCGCGCTAAATGAATTACCTATCAATATGGTTATCATTTTTATGGATTTTTTTATGAATAGAGAAACAGGCGGGACATCAGCAGCCCCCTTGAGACTTGCCGCCAGGGGCTACCATTACAAGCTAGAGAGAGGTGTTAACTCGTAAACGGCGTAACATCGCCGCGGCCTTCTCGTACAATTTTGGGCGGCAGCTCGCGCAGATCAATCACACTCGTGGGGTCAAGGTGACAGGCTCCGCCATCGATAATGGCATCAAGATGTGCCCCAAAGCGGTCGCGGATCTCTTCAGGATCGCTCATCGGCAGGGTATCTCCAACCGGAATCAACGTCACGCTCATCAGCGGCTCACCCAGCGCACCAAGCAGCGCGTGGGTAATGCGGTGATCCGGCACACGAACACCAATGGAGCGGCGCTTCGGGTGCAGCAACAGTCGCGGCACCTCTGTGGTGGCATCCAAAATAAAGGTGTAAGGGCCTGGTGTATAGGCCTTCAGCAGCCGAAACACTGCGTTGTCCACTTTAGCGTAAGTACCAATCTCGGAAAGATCCGAACACACCAGCGTAAAGTTGTGTTTATCATCTAGCGAGCGCAGCCATTTGATCTTCTCAATGGCCTTTTTCTCACCCAAGTGGCAGCCCAACGCATAGCCTGAATCCGTTGGATACGCGACCACACCGCCTTTACGGATGACTTCTATGGCTTGGTCAATCAAGCGTTTCTGCGGATTTTCGGGGTGAATCTGAAAATATTGACTCATCACTTGCTCCTGCCCGTGGGCATATCGTTGTCCATTATGTTTTTAGGTTAGCCGATACGCGGTTTAAGACCCAGGACCTAACATACCACTAGGTGCATCGCGCAAATGAACTAAGCGCGGGTGCTGCCAAATCGGCGGCGCAGCAGTGCGTGGTATCACGCTCATACTACCGGGGGCGGCATGGCTGCCAGGGAAATGAAAATCGCTACCCATGGAGGCATACAGGTCGCGCTCGACTAGTTGCCGGGCCAGGTCGCGGGTACTATCGGGATTCTGCTGACCACTCACCAGCTCAACGCTCTGCCCACCTGCGGCCTGAAAGGTATCCATCAGTAAGCCGCGCTTGCGCCGAGTAAGCCCGTAGCGTAGCGGATGCGCCAGCACCGCTACACCACCTGAAGCCACCACCCAGGCCACTGCATCACTAATTTCCGGCCAGTGGGCTTTTACATCGCCTTTTTTACCGCTGCCTAAATAGCGCTTAAACGCGCCTGCCCAGTCAGCAACCACACCTTCAGCTACCAGCGCGCGTGCAAAGTCTGGCCTGCCTAAGGGGCGGTCGCTGCCCGCCTGGGCACGCGCTTTTTCTAGCGCGTTGGGTAAACCCATTTTTTCTAACCGCTCGGCGATCACTTCAGCCCGCTTGATCCGCGCTTCGCGCTGCTGTTCAAGCCCTTCTACCAGCGGCCCTTGCAAACCGCCGGGCATAAGCGCCACTACGTGAATGTTGATTCCTTGCCAGCGCGTGGATAACTCACAGCCAGGCACCAAGCAAATCCCAGCTTGCTGAGCCGCGACTCCGGCTTCTTCAATGCCTTCCATGGTGTCATGATCTGTCAGCGACATGTGCGTAAGACCACGCTCAGCGCACAGCTTTACCAGCTCGGTAGGGGTAAGCGCGCCATCTGACGCGGTAGAGTGCATGTGTAAATCCACCGTATAACGCTGGTCGGCATCAAACACAGGGGGCAGAGAGTTAGCAGGAAGATAGTTCTCAGGAAGTAGGGGCATAAGCATGACGCCGTGTGGCGAGTTTGTCAGAATAGGATGGTGTGAATAAAAAATGGTGTGAACAAAACAGGCATCCTGTTTTCATTTAACGGTATACAGGCGCTCGCCATGGTGCGCGCTTACAAGGGCGCGGTCAATTCGACACTGGACAACCGCCCCAGCATACAAGGAGTTATCCCCATGCTTTACGCTATTATCAGTGAAGATGTATCTAACAGCTTGGAGCGCCGACTAGCGGCACGCCCGGATCACCTTGGCCGCCTGGAAAAGCTACGTGATGAAGGCCGCCTAGTTCTGGCTGGCCCCCACCCCGCTATTGATACCGACAACCCAGGCGATGCGGGCTTTAGCGGTAGCTTAGTCGTTGCCGAATTTGAAAGTCTTGAGGACGCACAAGCATGGGCTGATGCAGATCCATACATCATCGCGGGGGTCTATGCCAAGGTAATTGTTAAGCCGTTTAAAAAAGTTATGCCTTGACCGATAGCGGCGAGTGTGAAGAGTCCGTCTTCTTTTTCACAGAGCCTGTGGAAAACTCTGTGAAAACTCGGCGGACGCTTTTCCCAAAGCTAGAGATGATGCCCTTATCAACAAGTTGATCATTTTTTAACCAATCTTTAACACAAACTTCATCAGTACGGGGATACCCGCGTGACTCAACGCTCTACTGCCCTGCCCCCACTCGCGGCGTTAACGGCTCCCTTACTCACCTGGAACGAGACGTCTCCCCATTCAGACGCCTTCGACGATGTGTATTTTTCCAGGGAAGACGGCCGTGCTGAAACCGAACACGTTTTCCTGGGGGCGAATCACCTTCCCGAGCGCTTTGCGGATTGGCAACACAGCCGCGCGTTTGTGGTTGGCGAAACAGGCTTTGGCACTGGGCTTAATATGCTGTGCGCGTGGGACTGTTTTGAACAACACGCACCGGGTACTGCGCGCCTTCATCTGTTATCCACTGAGAAGTTTCCGCTTGACCGAGTGTCTCTTGAGCGCGCGCTAAGCGCTTGGCCTTCTTTGGCGCACTATGCACAGGCGCTATGCGCCCAATGGCCTGAAGCCGTCAGCGGCATTCACCGTCTTCATCTCAACGAGCGGGTAACTCTGGACCTGCACTTTGGCGACACCACAGAACGACTAAACCTGCTAGATGGCCAAGTCGACGCATGGTTTCTAGACGGCTTCGCTCCCTCTAAAAACCCAGAAATGTGGCAGGCTGAGCTATTCGAGGCCATGGCAGCGCGCTCTCGACCAGGGGCCACATTCGCCACGTTTACCTGTGCCGGTGTCGTTAAACGAGGATTAAAAGCAGCGGGGTTTAGCTGGCAAAAGGTCCCTGGATATGGACGGAAGCGGGAAATGTTAGCGGGCCATATCGACACGCCGCCTAACGACACCCGCCGCCAATCCACCCCTTGGTTCACGCCGCCTGCGGCAAGGCCCGCCAACCATGTAGTCATCATTGGGGCAGGCATGGCCGGTTGCAGCATTGCAGCGGCGTTAGCCAAGCGGGATATTCAAGTAACGGTCATTGAACGCGATGCTCCCGGCGCAGGTGGCTCTGGCAATCGTCAGGGAGCGCTGTACGTAAAGCTAGCAGCGGAAACGAATAACCAAAGCCGGTTCTATTTATCAGGACTTCTCTACAGCCAGCGGTGGCTTAGCCAACAGGCGTCCACCTCGCCACAGAAAACGCCGCTGTGGCAGCCATGTGGCGTAGTGCAACTGGCATTAAGTGACAAAGAGGCTATTCGCCAGCAGCACTTTATGGCACGCCACCCGCTGCCAGAAGCGGTGGTGTCAGCTCAAACGGAGACGCTTAGCGAACTAGCTGGTGTTCCTGTTACAGCGGGTCACGGGCTTTTTTATCCCCAGGCAGGCTGGGTGCGCCCCAAACTGCTCTGCGAACAGCTGTTACAGCACGCTAATATCACCTTGCATCAAGGGGAAGTGATGAGTCTGCAGCACGGCAGCGGTTGGCAGGTCAAATTGGCCAGTGGCGATACGCTGACCGCCGACCATGTTGTGGTGGCCAATGCGTCGCTGGCCAACCGCTTTGCGCAAACCGCGGCGCTCCCATTGCAGCAGGTTCGCGGCCAGGTTAGCGAGATGACGCTTCCTGCAGGAACTCAAGGCCCGCAACGTGTGGTATGTGCTGGCGGCTATGTATCCCCGCCAGTGGAAGGCGTGCTGACGTTTGGGGCCAGCTTTGTGCCCAATAACGCCACGAGCGACGTTACAACAGCGGATCACCAGCGCAATATCGATGAACTTCGCCAAGCACTGCCTGAGTGGGTCGCCGCACTTGAGACTGCTGGTGTAACACTAACCCCCGACACTCTAGCAGGCCGTGCTGCCGTACGTGCAGCAAGCCCAGACAAAAGCCCCTACGCGGGGCCAGTGCCTAATGCCGATGCATGGCAGCAGGATTACGCGGCGTTGCGAAAAGATGCGTCTAACGTGCCTGACACCCAAGGGAGGCACCATTCAGGACTGTGGATATCTACCGCACACGGCTCTCGGGGACTTGCCAGCGCCCCGCTCTGTGCCGAGGTCATTGCCTCGCGAATGTGTGATGAGCCGATGCCACTAGAGCTGTCGTTAGTGGACCATTTACATCCAGGTCGGCGGATTATTAGCGCGCTAGTACGCGCTCAGTAATCGCCCTCTTCCTCATCATCGGCAAGATCTCGCCCAAAGGAGCGCCATTGGGCGAGAGTCATCACCTCGGTCATTTCCAATTCGAGATCGTGAGCGATAATAAGCTCATGACGCTCAAGCTGCTGCTTCAGCTCAACCCCCCAGCCGTCCATGCCCGCGCCAGTATCGGTGGTGTCATATCCCTGACGAGTCACAAATGTCTCAAGCAAAGCATCCAACGTTTCCGGCGGCAGCATGCGTGCTGGAACTTCAATAAAACGGCTCATTCACTCTGCTCCCAGGCAGCTAGACGCTCGATAAAGGTGGCTTCATCGATCACCTCAACGCCCAGCTGCTCTGCTTTGGTTAATTTACTGCCTGCGGCCTCGCCTGCCACAAGGCAGGTGGTTTTCTTGGAAACACTGCCGGCCACCTTAGCACCTAGCGCTTGCAGCCGAGCCTTGCCATCATCGCGGGTCATGGTGTCCATCGTGCCGGTGAGCACCCAGGTCTGCCCCTTCAAGGGCGTCGGGCCTTGAGTCACTACACTCTCTTGCCAGGTAATACCAGCATCGCGCAGTGCTACAATCGTTTCCTGATTGTGCGTTTGGCGGAAAAAAGTGTGAACATGAGCGGCCACAATCGGACCAACATCATTAACCGCTTCTAGCGCCGCTTGATCAGCTTCTTGCAGGGCCTGAAGTGTACCGAAGTGGCTGGCTAAATTTGCCGCTGTGGCTTCGCCTACTTCGCGAATACCTAAAGCGTAAATAAAACGTGCCAGCGTGGTGTGCTTGGCCTTATCCAGCGCATTTACCAAGTTGGTCGAGGATTTTTCCCCCATGCGCGGTAGCGTCTGAAGCTGTTCAACGGTTAAGCGAAACAAATCCGCCGGTGTTTTCACCCAGTCCAGTTCCACCAATTGTTCAATCAGCTTTTCGCCCAACCCATCCACATCTAACGCCTTACGGCTGACGAAATGCTTTAGCGCTTCTTTACGCTGAGCGGCACAATAAAGCCCACCTGAGCAACGAGCTACCGCTTCGCCTTCTAGCCGTTCAATATCCGAACCGCACACCGGGCAGTGCTCAGGAAAGGTAATCGCACGCGCCTGCGCAGGGCGCTTGTCGATATCTACCCGCACCACTTGAGGGATCACGTCGCCCGCGCGGCGAATAGCCACCGTATCACCAACCATCACACCTAAACGGGTGATTTCATCAGCGTTATGCAGCGTGGCGTTCGATACCGTAACACCGGCAACGGTGACGGGCTCTAGCCTAGCGACCGGGGTAATCGCGCCAGTACGGCCTACCTGAAACTCTACATCGTTAAGCGTCGTAACTTCTTCCTGGGCAGGAAACTTAAACGCTACTGCCCAACGTGGCGCACGCGCCACAAAACCAAGCTCCCGCTGGTGGCGCAGGTCGTTAACTTTGATCACTACGCCATCAATGTCGTAACCCAACTGGTCTCGCTTTTCACCCAGTTGCTCGCAGTAGTCAGCCACCAACTCAGGGCCACTGACAGTACGAAGCTCCGCACTGGAGCGAAAGCCCCACGCTTTGAGCCTTTCCATTTGCTGGCTATGGGTTGTCATTATGCTATTGCCGAGTGCGCTATCGGCAATATTCGCTATATCAATTCGGGCGACTTGATAAGCATGAAACTCTAATGGGCGTGTTGCGGTAATTCGCGGATCAAGCTGGCGTAGGCTGCCAGCCGCCGCATTACGCGGGTTAGCGAAGACCTTACTGCCTTCTTCCCTGGCTCGATCATTGAGCGCTTCAAAGCCTGCATGACGCATAATGACTTCGCCGCGTACTTCTAATAACGTTGGAATATTGTCGCCCAATAGCTTTAGCGGAACGGACTTCAAAGTGCGCAAATTCGATGTAATACCTTCCCCAGTACGGCCATCGCCACGGGTTGCGCCGCTAACCAGTATGCCCTGCTCATATACTAACGATACCGCGGCACCATCAAGCTTTGGCTCACAGCTAAATTCAATGTCTCCGACCTGACACTCCAAACGCTCAGCCACTCGCTCGGCAAATGCCGTAATATCATCGCGGCTAAAAGCGTTATCCAATGAAAGCATCGGGATCGCGTGGGCGACTTCAGGAAAACCTTCCGCTGGTGCAGCCCCCACGCGCTGAGTAGGGGAATCCGGCGAGACCAAGTGGGGGTATTCAGACTCCAATTGCTTCAACCGCTGCAGCTTGCGGTCGTAATCTGCGTCGGTCAGCTTAGGGTTGTCTAATACATAGTAGCGGTAGTTTGCATCATCAAGATCAGCGCGCAGCTGGCTAATCTCTTCCAGAAGTTTTTTCTCAGGCTGACTCATTCAGTTGTTCCGGCATACAAAAAAACAGGTGTTTAGTAACAAAAACACCCGCCTTCTTTAGGAAGGCGGGTGTTGAAGCGACGCGGCGTTTAGCGTGCCTGCATATGACGATGCAGGCGATGGCGACGTTCAAACTCATGAACCCGCTGGCGCGCAAACTCTATCGTTTGCGCGGTCATCACGCTACGGTTTTCATCTTTAAGCTCACCGCCCATATGGCGTACGACAACCATTGCTGTTTCGACCATGGCTTCAAACGCCGCTGAGCTATCACTGGCACCCGGTAGCGGCATTAGGAACGTAATACCAGGGGTCACAAACTCATCCATTTCTTCAATAGGGAACGTACCAGGCTTGAGTACATTCACCATTGAAAATTGCAGTTCGCTGTCGAAGCTTTCTGTTTCGAATCGGTGAAAGACGCCCATTTCACGACTATAGCGAAGACCGCAGGCCATGATTAGTTCAAGCAGCTTACCGCCGTCAAAACCTTCAGGCTCCCGCGAAAGCACGCTGATCACCACCATTTCAGAAGCGTCGGTGAGCGTATCCCTGGCGCGCTCGCTGTTAACATCATGACGTAGCGCTTTTTCTAACGTGGGATGCGTACGCACAACATTATCCCGGTATCCCGTTTCGGGTGCGTAATCGTCATAGCCATCAACATCTTCATAACCATCAACATCGTGATAGCTATCGTCGTGCGCAGAAATCGTCGCCTCGTTATATTGCGCAGCCTCACGCTCCGCGGCAGCGCCCACCGCAGCGGCCTCACGTGCTTCAGCTTGTTCTTGTGCAATACGCGCTTTTTCGGCTTCTGCCGCCTCTTTTGCTTCGCGACGCTGCTGCGCCTCAAGCGCTTTGCGCTCGGCTTCAAGTGCTTTACGTTCTGCTTTTTGCTTGGCAAGAGCTTCCGCTCGTTTAGCTTTCTCTGCTTTCTTACGCGCTTTTTCTTTACGACGCTCAATTAAGCGACGTTTGAAGGAACGCCCAATACCTTCGAAGTCGACCAAACGATATTCATCAACCTCATCATCGTCTAGGTCTCTGTCTTCACCCGCAGTGTCTGACCGCAATTGACGACGTTTGGGAGTGTCAGAGGCATGTTGAGCAAATACGGCATCTTCAGGTTCGGCTCTCAGCGTCGGCTCTACTTCTACGCTCGGTTCAGCTGCAGTAATGGTATCTTCTGCCGTTTTTCCAACTGAAGTCTCTACACTTGATGCAATTTGCTCATCAATTCCAGCTGACGCCGCTTCCGCGCGGTTCTTAGCTTCAAGATTTGCAGTTTCTTGAGTAGCCGTCTGATGTTCTTGCTCCTCACCTACTTTCACTTTCTCAACATCTACTCTCTGATCATTGGCGTCTGATTTGTAATGCTCGGCTCGTTCAGGTACTGGCTGTGCGCCGGGGCTATCGGTGCGAAGTGCCTCAGGGCTATTTGTTTCAGGATTAAACGACTTAGGGCTAACAGGTTCAGTTGGAGATGTAGGTTCTTCGCTCGTCGTTTGGCGAGCGGCTTCTGTTTGCTGAGTTTCAGTGCTAGCGATATTGTTGGTTTTTTCGTCAGCCATAAATACGCTAGGCTCCCGGCGCTCGGGTTCAGGAATCGCAGACATGCCTAGCGTGTGCTCGACTGAAGCAGTATCTGGCTGAACGTGTGTGTGATTCGCCGACATGGAATGCCCGACAGCAGACGGCTGTTCATGTTTTCGTGGCTCATTTTTACGAGACCATGAGAAATGAGCATTAGCTTTTGATTTAGCCGAGCTGGCAGAGTTAGAAAAAGAACGGCGAAAATCAGACAGCACTTTGGAAGGCCCAGGGTGCTCTTGGCGTTCCAACTTGGGTTTTTGCCCAAGATTGCTATAGTCAGCAGGCTTAACGACCCGAGCACCACCATTAGGCAGTTCCCAGTTTATTTCCGCTTCTTTGACTTCATCATTAAATTCTTCGAATTTAGCGGCTGGCAAGTCTTTGACTGCTTGATCCAGACGGGGCACACGGCGTTGGCGTTGAAGCCTGCGCACACCGTCAACAACGATGAGCGATACCAGTGCCAGTCCTAGAATGATTAACCACTCTCTTAATTCCATGTCGAGCATTCCATGGGTCAATATACCGGTTGCAAAGGCGCTATGCCTGATGACGTAACATATCCGATGTTAGCTAACTACCATCAAGCATAGCGCGGTTGCTACGAAAAGGGCCACTTTTTGCAGATTTTCACGCTTTAACACCGCTATAGGTGGTTTTAGGCCAAATCTTGGACTATATCAACTAAGAAAAGTGCCATTTTAGCGCTAATTTATCCCGACAGGACATATCGCCACATCATTGTCTGCTTTCTATAGGGAAGATTTTCTTTCCCTCGCTCGCCCTTCACACCTAAACATGACAAGCCTACATTCAAACTCACGTAACGAAACGCCACTGCTCTGCCAAGACTGCCCTGCCAACTGCTGTTCTATCAAAATCGTTCTATCAAAAACGTTTCAACAAATGCGGCGCTATCAAAACTGTCTTCACAAGAAGCGTTGTCATAACAAACCGCATGTAATAGCTAATGAAATCATAGCATATATGTTTTAAACCATTAACTAACGCTGCACAAAGATAATAAAAGTTCACATTTCAGATTTATCCGCTTTAGATAAATGAGCTTGTTCAGCTGCGCGATTTTCTTTAGCAGGAGCAACCCCCAGCATCATGATCAACTCAGTTAACCAAAAACAAAGAAATAAAATAAACCGCTGATAAATATAGATTTTTATAATGAAAATAAAAAGAAAGAAGCGCTATAAATAGTAACTAATGAGCACAGCCTGGGATAGCTAGGCAACGTCAACTATAAAGCGGCAGGGCTCTCTATCTATTCAACACACAATCGGTCACAGGCTCGCTGAATAGCCATTTTTTCATATTTCACGAGACATTTAAGGAGTAAATTCGTTTAATTCACTGCAATAGAAGGCTCTGCATTTTCCGATAAAACACTCAATCAACCAGCGCAGCAGCCTCATCAATACCCACCGATACAAGCCTCGACACACCAGGCTCCTGCATGGTGACCCCCATTAAGCGCTCGGCGGCCTCCATCGCGATTTTATTGTGGGTGATATAGATAAACTGAACGCTTTCTGACATTTCTTTAACAAGTTTGGCATAGCGCCCTACGTTGGCATCATCCAACGGGGCATCTACCTCGTCCAGCATGCAGAAAGGCGCAGGATTCAGCTGAAAAATTGCAAAAACCAACGACAGTGCTGTTAGCGCCTTTTCACCACCCGACAATAGGTGAATGGTGCTGTTTTTCTTACCTGGCGGTCGCGCCATAATTGCCACACCGGTTTCTAGCAAATCATCCCCAGTGAGCGTTAACCAAGCAGCCCCTCCGCCAAACACCCGTGGAAATAGCGTTTGTAGGCCAGTGTTAACTTGATCGAATGTTTCTCGAAAACGCACGCGGGTTTCCTGATCGATGCGTTTAATAGCCCGCTCTAAGGTTTCCAATGCTTCCGTAAGCTCAGCGTGCTGCGCTTCCAGATAGTTACGCCGTTCGGCCTGTTGATCGTACTCTTCGATTGCCGCAAGGTTGATGGCACCTAAACGGCGAATCTTATCTGTCGTGTTTTCCAACCGTTCCTGCCAAGCAGTTTCACTGGCATCGCTAGGCAGATGCTCGGCCAGAACATCTGGGTCATGGCCCAGTTCTGCTAATTGTTCATCCTGAGTAGCCGCCTTAAGCGCCAGCGCTTGTACATCCATACGGCGCTGCTGCAACTGTTCACGACTTTGCTCCAAGTTACGCTCATGCTGCTGGCGGGCCAGCTCATCATTGCGCAGCTGCTCCGCCAATGCCTGGGCTTGCTGGCGTGTGTCATTGAGGCGGCGTTCCTGCTGCTCGCGCTGGTGTAGCAGCTCTTCTAACTCTTCGGCAGCCAACTCATCGGGCTCTACCAGCATTTCCCGCGACTCTTCTAACTCAGCAATACGTAGCGAAAGGCGCTCTTCGCTGTCGCTACTGCGACTTTGCTGGGCACGTAGGCTATCCCGTTCAGCGTTCAACCGCTCTCGCTCTAGTGCCAATGCCTGCTGACGCGCCTTCATAGGAGCATGCTGTTGATTTAACAGGTCACGCTGCTCACGCTGATGGCCGCGATGTTCAGCGCTGGTTTCACGGGCTTCGGTAGCGGCTTCCAGTTGCTCCATCGCGGCATGCCATCGAGCGCGCTGCTCTTCTAGAGTGAGCGTTAACTCCGCCTCATCCTCTTGTAGCTGAGCGAGTTCATCATCCAACTCAGTGGCGCGACTCTCTAAATGTTCCAGACGTTGGGCTAGTCGCTGCTCTTTCACTGCAAGTTGCTGAAGCACAGCCGCGTGGGCACGCTCTTGCTCGGCCTGCTGCTCGCGGGTTTGCTCTAGCGCCTCAATAGCTTCGCTCGCGGCTTCGCACTGCTCATCCAGCAACGCTAACGCGTCTTCATCCTGTGTGAGACGGGCGTCTAATTCATCAAACCGGCGGCGTGTGACCAGCAGTGCATCGACGCCTTCACCGTTAGCCTGCTGGTGCAGCCAGCCGCGCCCGCGCCACACGCCTTCCCGACTGACAACACTCTCCCCTGGCGCTAAGTCAGCTAACCGCGCATCAGCATCTTCGTTCGTTTCAGCGTAGTGAATACTTGATAACCACCCCCCTAACGCACCGGCTCCCTTCACCAACGAATCCAAGCGCTGCGCTGATGACGCAGGCCGCTCAGCTTGATCAATCAAGCACCAATCAGTGGCAAGGGCGTTAGGTAGCGCGGTTAGCTGGTTCGCAGACACTAAGCGGGCGTTTAACCACGGCGCAAGCAGCCAGGAAATCACTCGCTCCCAGCCAGGTGCCACACTAATCGCTTCACCGAGCCGTGGCGCATCGGCTAAGCCTTGAGCCACTAATGCGTCACTTAAATCAGGGTCGTGATCTGCTAGGGCAGCATCAATTAACGCCTTTAGTGACGAGAGTTCGCCTTGATGTTGAGTTAATTCGGCACGCTGGTGATCACGAGCCTGGGAGGCCTGTTGATAAGCTGTTTTGGCATCGCTATAGCGTTGCTGCCACTGGTCACGTTCGGCTTGGAAGGCTTCAGCACGTTGCTCAGCCTCTTCTCGCTGGGCTTGGCATTCAGCGTGTTCGTTACGCAATTCAGTGACATCTGCAAGTTCGCCACGCTGTTGACGGCGGCGCTGATTTTGCGCCTGCATGCGCGCAATGCGCTGCTCTAAGTCGCGTAACTGGTCTTGGCTACGGTCCGCTTCCCGACTGGCATCGCGCCAGTGATTCTCCGCATCTGCCCACTGCTGTTCGGCAGCTTCTAGGACGGGAGTCGCATCCGCTAACGTTTGCTCAAGCGTCTCTAGCTGCTCTTCAAGGGCTTCATGCTCCGGAAGCAAATCCTCCAAGCGAGCCTCTATGGCGACAAAACGCTCCTGGTCGCCTTCGCTGACCCGACGCTGTTCGTCAAGATCGCGGCGGGCCGTTGCTATATCGCTGGCCAATTGAGCTTCACGACTGCGTCGGTGCGCTTGATCTTGCTCCAGGCGGGCAATACGGGTGGTGGTTTCAAAAAACTGTTGCTGATGGCGATCCAGTACATCGGCCAGTTCATCGTGCTGTTCGCGCGCTTGTTCCAGGCGCGTTTCACACTGGCGCACGCCAAAGACATCTTTCTCTACCGCAATTTCCAGCTCGCGTACTCGGCTCTCTTGATGAGATTGCTCAGCGCGCAATGCACGTCCGCGCACTAACGCCAGCTCGCCTTTTAGGCGGTACTCCTGCTGTTTTAACTCTTGATAGCGCTTGGCTGCTTCTGCCTGACGCTTGAGACGTTCGAGCTGTTTGTCCAGTTCTTCACGGATATCATCCAGGCGTTCCAAGTTCTCCTGAGTGCGGCGCATGCGGTTTTCGGTTTCCCGGCGGCGCTCTTTGTATTTTGAAATACCGGCAGCCTCTTCAAGCGTGGCACGCAGGTCATCGGGACGTGCTTCGATTAGCCGTGAAATCATTCCCTGGCCAATAATGGCGTAAGAACGTGGGCCTAAACCGGTGCCCATAAACAGGTCGGCGATATCTCGCCGACGGCACTTTTGACCGTTAAAGAAGTAATTGGATTGGCCGTCGCGGGTGACTAAGCGTTTTACCGCAATTTCTGAGTACTGAGCGTAAACGCCGCCCATACCGCCATCGCGGTTATCGAATTTGAGCTCGATAGAAGCTTGACTGATCGGCTTACGGCCCGTGGAGCCGTTGAAAATAACATCAGCCATGGATTCGCCGCGCAGAGTTTTAGCGGAGGACTCCCCCATTACCCAGCGCACTGCATCGATGATATTGGATTTGCCACAGCCATTTGGCCCAACGATGGCAGTCATATTGCCATCGAAAGGCACCGTTACTGGATCAACAAAAGACTTGAACCCAACAAGACGAATAGAGGTTAAGCGCATTGCGACCCTTCGCAGCGGTTGTTTGCGTGGACGTTATTCAAAAACGCGGTCAATAACAACATTTGCCGCATCATCCTCACTAATCGTTCCAACGCTAACGCTCTCCAGATCACCAAAGAGATCGCCTGGCTGAGGGGTTGCCTGACCAGATTGAGAAACACGAACGACTAAGCGTGTTTCACGTACCTGTGAGATTTGCGCTTGAGGTGACATGGCTGCGGTGTCATCCAGTACGACTGTCATGGGAAGCTCTGACACCTGGGCACGAATAACAGCGAGCGGCGGCAACTCGCCCTCCATGTCGCGGGCGGTAATAAACACGCTAGCATCGTCGCTTACATTATCCATCAGCGCTTCGTCTAATGAGACGGTCACACGCACGCCTTGGCTTTGGGCGGTTTCAACCGCCGCTGTTTCTGGCGCTATACCTAAACGCTCTTGAGCAACGCGAATGCCTTCACGTAAAGAGGATGCCGTATCGGGATCTTCGATGTTTGCAACAGCGCGACGCCAGCGATCTACCGCCGTTTCATAATCACCATTATCAAACGCATGAATACCCAGCAAGCCAAGCACCGTGGGCTGGCGTGGATCTTGCGCTAGCGTCTCGTCCACTAACGACTGTACCTCGGGGGTCAGTTCGCGCCCTGCCATAAAAAATCGCAGTTGAGCAAGCTGGGCGAGCAGCGGAGGAATACGCCCTTCAATAGCAATCAACCGCTCTAACGCATCAGCTGCTTTGTCGGCCTGACCGGTTTCACGGTAAAGCGGAAACAGCGAACTCCATACATTGGGATTATTCGGTTGACGCATGGCTTCTGCTTCCATGCGCTCTAAATACATGGCCAGTGAGCCATCGGGGTCGTTTTGCACTTCTTGCTGAATAGCGTAAAGCGTTAAATCGCCTTCTGCGCCGTTTTGCTGATACCAAAATGTACTCGCTCCCACCACAGCCACCATAACCAAGGGAACAGCAAGCCTGCCTGCCGTCGCCGTCTTTAAGGGGCGCTTAGTACGGGTGGCAGTGTCTTCTAATAGGCTACGCTCTAACTCTAGGCGGTCTTCTTTAAACCGCTCTTCATCCATATCGCCACGTTCGTAAGCAGCTTCTAGCGAAGCCAAACGGCGCTTAAAAATTGCCACGTTTTGCTCATCAGCAGTATCGTTTGCTTCAAAGTGATCTAGTTGGTCACGCAGCGTTCGGGCACCGCGCATCGGCGCTATCATTAACCAAAGCGCGGGCAGTAATAGTAAAGCAATCGCAATCCACAGCGGTGTCATGAAGACCTCTCGCGGTTAATCAGGGCATCCAGGCGGGCACGCTCTTCGGCGCTAAGCGCCTTCGCTGAGGCATTACGCCGAGCGCGAACCATCATCACGACGACAATCACGCCGAGCAGCACTAACCCTATCGGTAATCCCCACAACAGGTAAGTACGGTTTTCTAAGCGCGGGTTATAAAGAATGTACTCTCCAAACCGCTGCACCATGTGGTTAACAATCTCGATATCCGATTGACCATCCTTTAGCAACTGATAAACGCGCTCACGCATATCACCGGAAATTGGCGCATCAGAATCATCAATTGCTTGGTTCTCACACAGAGGGCAGCGCATTGAAGCAGTCAGGTCGCGATAGCGCTGCTCCATAACAGGATCGTCAAACTCTCGTATCTCGATACCAGCAGCCAACGCGCTGCTGGTCAGTGCCAGCAGCGCGACGGTAAGCATTAAGCGTATTAGCGCCATTTTTCCACCTCCGGCAAAATGCGTTCACGAACGTCTTCCGGTGACACGTAGCCTTTGTGGTGGTAGCGAATGACGCCGTCAGCATCAACCAGGAAGGTTTCCGGCGCGCCGTAAACCCCCAAATCAAAGCCAAGGCTACCGTCGGGATCAAAGATATTCACTTCAAAGGGATCACCAAACTCACTCAAAAATTCCAGCCCTTTTTCGCGAGTATCTCGATAGTTAATGCCGACCATGCGAATTCCCTGATCAGCCAATTCCAGCAGCTGCGGCATTTCCTGCTTACAGGCAGGGCACCACTCGCCCCATACATTCACCAGGGTGACGTCACCAGTTAACAATGCTTGATCAACTTGGCGGTTTTCATCGCGCAGTGTTGTGGCTTCAAACGCAGGAAACTGTCTGGCCATTAACGCAGAGTCACGGTGCGAGGGGTCGCGCCCTAGCCCCTGATACAGAAATAGTGCGATCCCCAAAAAGCCAATGGGCAGCAGTAAAAGCAACAGGCGACGTGTCATACCGTAGCTTCCTTAGACATTCCAGACTCAGGCGTTGCAGAGGCTGCGTTAGCAGGCGCTTTGCGCGATACGACACGGCGGTATCGCTTATCGACTATCGCCAGAATGCCACCGAAGGCCATCAGCACCCCGCAAAGCCATAGCCAGCGTACAAACGGTTTGTATTGAACACGCATCGCATAGCTACCGTCGCCTAAATCTTCCCCCATGGCTACATAAAGGTCACGGAACAGCCCTGGGCGAAGCGCCACCTGGGTCATTGGCATACCCGTCGCAAGATAGAGACGTTTTTCTGGACGCATCACAAAGCTACGCCCAGAGTCGCCGCGCTGTACCTGAATGATGGACGTGTCTGCCAGGAAGTTGGGGCCTCGGCGATTTGTCAGCTCAGTCATGGTGAACTGATAACCGGCCACTTCAACAGTCGTGCCCGGTGACATCCGCACGTTGCGCTCGATGTTGTAATTGGAAACAACCGCCACACCGACGATGGTGACCGCAATTCCCACATGACCAAGCACCATGCCCCAGTACGCTAGCGACAGCTTACGCAGCCCGGCCATAAAGGAGCTGGCATGGCGGGGTTTGTCGAATAGATCGCGCACGATAGGCAGCACGATCCAGAGTGCCGAAATAATCCCCAAGGACACCCACAAATCCCATTCGCCGCCATATAGCAAAGGCATCGCACCGCCTAGCACTAGCGCAGCAGCGCCGGATAGCCAGAGCTTACGCCACAGCTCACTGGCATTCATACTTTTCCAGCGGGCAATGGGGCCAAGCCCCATAAACATGCACATGAGTACCGTTAACGGCACAAAAAGCGCATTAAAGTAAGGAGGCCCAACACTGATTTTGCCTAGCCCAAGAGAGTCCAAAATTAGCGGATAGACCGTCCCTAACAGCACGGTGACCGTCATAATGACCAGTAGAATATTATTGACCAACAACAATGAGTCACGGGATAACCAATTAAACCCGACTTTATGGCTCACACGAGGGGCGCGCAGTGCAAATACCAGCAGTGACAACGTCACAGTAATTGCCAGCAGCATCAAGATAAAGAAGCCGCGAGAAGGGTCATTAGCAAACGCGTGCACTGAAGTTAGTACACCAGAGCGCACTAGGAACGTGCCCATTAGTGACAGCGAGAAGGTTGAAATAGCCAGCAGCACCGTCCAGCTTTTAAAAGAGCCGCGCTTTTCTGTGACCGCCAACGAGTGCACCAGCGCCGTTCCTGTTAACCAGGGCAGCAATGAGGCGTTTTCGACCGGGTCCCAGAACCACCAACCGCCCCAGCCAAGCTCGTAATAAGCCCACCAACTACCAAGTGCAATGCCTACGGTAAGAAATGCCCAGGCCACATTAGTCCAGGGGCGCGCCCAGCGGGTCCAGGCAGCGTCTAAACGCCCACCCAGCAGTGCGGCAATCGCAAATGCAAATACCACTGAGAAACCCACATACCCCATGTAGAGCATGGGAGGATGTACAACCAACCCGAAGTCCTGCAGCAGCGGATTAAGATCGGCCCCGTCTTGAGGCATGTTCGGCAATAGTCGCTCGAATGGGTTGGAAGTCATCAAGATAAACAGCAGGAAGCCAACGCAGACCATTCCCATGATGCCTTGCACACGTGCCACCATGTCGCGAGGCAAATCGCCGGAGAACACTGAAGCGGCATAACCCCAGCCAGCCAACATCAAGCTCCACAGCAATACCGACCCTTCATGGTTTCCCCATACGGCACTAAACTTGTAGTACCAGGGCAGCAGTGAGTTTGAATTATTGGCGACATTCGCCACGCTGAAGTCGTCCAGCATGTAACTGGCCGTTAGGCACAAATAGGCAATGGCAACAAAGAAGAACTGCCCTGTTGCCATAGGCTTGCCATAAGCCATCCATAACGGGCGACGAGTAGCTGCACCTGCGAGCGGCATCACAGCTTGAATCACGGCCATCAACAGGGCAATGACCAGAGCAAAGTGGCCGATTTCAGGAATCATTTTGATGAACATGAGCGCTCCAAATTAGCATTGGGCATAACCGTCTGTTTGACACGATAAGACATTAATAATCGCTTGCTTTGGGGGTGCCTTCCTGCTCCAAACGCTTACCCACTTCGGCCGCTTTTGCCTGAAAATCTGCCGGAGAGTAACCTGCTTCTTCCAATGCTTGCGCCACCTCAGGCGGCATATAATTTTCATCGTGGCGAGCTAAGACTTTATCGGCATATAAGCGCCCATCTGCCTGTAGCTCACCTACTACGACCACGCCCTGCCCCTCACGGAAGAGGTCCGGCAGAATCCCGCTGTAATAGACGTTTAAGTCATCGACGTAATCCGTCACGGTAAATTCAACATCAAGGCTTTCGGGGTCTCGCGACACCGAGCCCTCTTTAACCATTCCACCCGCGCGAATCTGGCGCTCCATAGGCGCATCGCCCTGAGCAATTTGTACTGGGCTAAAAAATAAATTGATATTGGAGCGCAGCGCATAAAGGGTTAGCCCCACCGCTATCGCGGTTAATGAAACCAACCCTAAAATAACGAACAGCTTCTGTTTACGTTTAGGCGTCATTACGAACGTCCCTTTGAGCAGAGTTAACCGGTACTTGCGCGGACTGGGAGTGAGCGTTTTGGCGGCGCACGCGGCGCTTTACGCCTTTCAGAAGTTGGCTGCGCTCTTGGCGCGCATGCCAAACTATTACCAGCATCAACAACGCAGTAATGCCCCAAGCAGCCCAAACATAGAGCCAGTGACCACCCATGGCAAAAAATTCATTGAGCGAGGAAAAAGCCATTATCTCACCTCCTCTACTAACTCTTGCACCCAGCGCTTATTGGTTTCACGACGCAGTATCTCGCTGCGTGTACGCATCAGGGTCAACGCAATAAAAAAGCAGTAGAAACCCAGCACCATAATGAGCAGTGGTGCCCACATTTCCATGGG
The DNA here is from genome assembly GCF_054790765.1 of Halomonas bluephagenesis. Lineage (NCBI taxonomy): Bacteria > Pseudomonadati > Pseudomonadota > Gammaproteobacteria > Oceanospirillales > Halomonadaceae > Halomonas > Halomonas bluephagenesis. The sequence continues at coordinate 2,839,437 of NZ_CP133631.1, read as the reverse complement.
CATTGCCGAGCGTCCGGTAATCGTAAACGAGGCAGGCTGGTGCAGGGTATACCACCAGTCCACTGAATATTTGATGATCGGAATATTAATCACGCCCACCATCGCTAGCACTGATGCTGCTCGGGAGCCGCTATCGCGGCTATTGAAAGCGCCGCGTAGTGCAATGACACCTAAATACAAAAACAGCAAAATCAGCATGGACGTTAAGCGCGCGTCCCACATCCACCAAGTTCCCCAGGTAGGAACTCCCCATACCGCGCCTGAAAAAAGCGCTACAAAGGTCATAACAGCGCCCAAGGGTGCCATCACTGTAGCTGCCATATCGGCTACTTTGATTTTCCAGACCATGAATACCAAGCCTGAAATCGCCATCGATACAAAAATGGATTGCGCTAAAAAAGCGGCAGGAACGTGGACATAGATAATGCGAAAGCTATTGCCCTGTTGGTAGTCCGCGGGAGCAAATGCCAGCCCCCAGACGGTTCCCACCAGCAGCAAGAGCACCGCCGCTGCCCAGAACCAGGGCTGCAGCTTGGCGCTAATCGAGTAGAACCACTTGGGTGATCTCAGTTTATTTATAAAGGCCCACATGGTGTTTTCGTCCTTTAACCGTTGATGCTGATGCGTAGCGATGCGGCGATAGCCCAGGGTGCTAGCATTAACGAAATCGCTAAAAGTGCGCCTAAAATAGCAAGATGTGCCGCGATACCATCGCCTAAAATGGCGGCTTGTACGGCGCCCGCGCCAAAAATAAGAACCGGAATATAGAGCGGCAACACCAGCAGGGACAGCAATACACCACCTCGAGCCAACCCGACGGTAAGCGCCGCGCCAATCGCACCAATCAAGCTGAGACTTGCGGTTCCCAATGCCAGCGAGATCGCTAAAACCACGTAACTACCAGCAGGAAGTGCCAACATGATACCTAAAATCGGCGCCATTAGTGCCAAAGGTAGTCCTGTCAGCAACCAGTGAACGGCAACTTTAGCAAGGCTAAGAGCCGCCAGCGGCTGAGGGGCTAGCAGTAGCTGCTCCCAACTGCCGTCGTCATAGTCACTCCGGAAAAGACTATCCAGAGAAAGCAGTGCCGCCAGCAACGCCGCCACCCACAACAGCCCAGGCGCTATTTCCGCTAGCAGCTGGGGATCAGGTGAAATACCGATCGGAAAGAGCGTTATCACCAAGGCAAAGAACACCAGTGGGTTAAGCACTTCACCACGACGGCGTAGCAAAAGCGTTAGATCTCGCTTAAAAGTGGCACTAATGGCAACCATGAGCCCACCAGAAGGCGCATGCATCGACATTTCTGGGATGCCGGTCGTGGCGTGTGAGCTTGGCAACGCTGTCTCCTTCTACCCCAGTTGAACGCGCCTAAGCACGGATGATGCGGTTAACTCATGATGTGTCGTCACTAATACACAGCCTCCCGCGTTGGCATGTGCAACAAGCTGCGCTTCTAATGCTGCCACTCCATGGCGGTCAATTGCTGTAAAAGGCTCATCCAGGACCCACAATGCCCGCTGGGTGAGCGTCAACCTAGCAAGGGCCACTCGCCGCTGCTGGCCTGCGGAAAGCTGGCCTGCAGGCACATCTTCAAAGCCGCTAAGCCCTACCTGCGCCAGTGCTTCTTCACGCTGATAATCATCTCCCTTTTCACCGCTAAGCGCTTGGTACCACGCCAGGTTTTCCAGCGGAGAAAGGCCTGCTTTTACGCCAGGGGCATGTCCTAAATAGAGTAGATTGGCGAGAAAATGTTCACGCACCTCGCGCATTGAGTCGCCATTCCAATAAATGTCGCCATGGTAGTCGCTCAATTGGCCTGAGAGAATTTTCAACAACGTGGTTTTGCCGCTCCCGTTAGGGCCTTCGATGCGGACAATTTCGCCACGCTGAATATCAAGGTCTAGCCCCTCAAACAGCCAGCGGTCATCGCGCTCACAGGCTAGCTGTCGGGCTTGCAGGCAGAGGCTCAATGATATCTCCAGGCACGTAGATTTTGCGTCGAACTCTACACGGAAAGCCCCTTTCCCGCCAGTCGCTCTCTGCGGTCTGGGGTCGCAGCACGACCCTACCAATCTTCGCTTAAGAACAATGAATAATGCACAACACTAGCACTGTATGCAAAAACAGGCCTATACTACGAACACTGTATGAAAAAACACTACCGATTATAAACACAGCAATCTGCTCAATTACACGCCTAGGGAGCGGGCGCTGCATTGGAGAAAACAGCATGACGATGACAATGCCAACACCCTTGAACGTAACTCAACAAGCGCCGCTTCAAGCACCGCCTCAAACGACACCGAATACCGGTCGCCCTGTTTATTCGGCACCTCGTGTAACGCGGCGCAACACCTATGCGCTTCGCGTGCGCGGCAACAGAATGCGCGAATGCAATCTATTTGATGGCGATGTCATTATTATTCGCCGTTATCAGCAAGGTAGCCATCAAGAAACCGCTATCGCGACGATTAATCAGCGAGAGGTTGCGCTAAAACAACTTTCTATTAGCCGGCTTGGCGTTCACTTATGGCCTGAAGATACAGCGATGCCTGCTGTTTTCCTGCATAATTGTGATATTCAGGTGCTGGGAATGGTCATGGGCGTAGAACATGGCGCCAGTAACACTCGGCACCATTAATTCGCCGCTCATCCGTTAGGGAGTATCGATTGCGTTACCGAGTCCCAGACTTAGCACCCGCCGCATGGCATACCGCTGAAATTGAGGTTGAAAAAAGTCGCTTCCTCACTTGGATATGTCATGCACCCAACACTGCGGACTACCATGCATTGCTGCAGGCAGCTAAGAGCGCTCACCCCAATGCAAGCCATCACTGCACTGCCTTTATTGCAGGCCCTCCCGGAGAGCAAACGCACATAGGTTTCTCTGATGATGGCGAACCCGGTGGCACCGCAGGTAGGCCCATGTATCAAGCCTTGCTCGGTAGTCAGATGGGGGAAATAGGCTGCGTGGTGATTCGCTACTTTGGCGGCACCAAGCTGGGCACTGGCGGACTTGCCCGGGCTTACGCCCAGTCAGTTAACGCTGGGATTGAAACATTACCCACGCGAGAAGTCGTCGAACGAGATAATTACCTGCTTCGCGTTAACTTTGCCCATGAGGCAGTAGCGCGTGCCTGGTGTGACGAGCAGAAAATCCCCGTCCAACAAGCCGATTATGATGGCGGTGGCGTATGCCTCACGATTGGCTGGCCAAGGGATGACACCCTAAACCTCACCACGCTTGAAAACCGGCTAAAAACTGCCCTCGATATTCAAAAAGTGGCACCGTAATAAAGTCATCAATATACCCTACAAAAAAACGCGACTTACGCGAGCAATTGCTCGGTAAGCCGCGTTTTAGACGCTAACCATTACATAGCGATAGCTGCGCAATAGCACTACTAGCGTGTATTAGCCTAAATATTTAATCATCACACCCGCCGCGACAGCAGAACCAATAACCCCTGCCACATTGGGGCCCATGGCATGCATCAGCAGGAAGTTATGCGGGTTCGACTCCAAGCCAACCTTATTAGCCACTCGCGCGGCCATCGGCACCGCCGAAACACCAGCAGCACCAATCAGCGGGTTAATCGGCATTTTGCTGACTAGGTTCATCAGCTTGGCCATCAATACGCCTGCAGCCGTGCCAATACCGAACGCCACAATACCCAGGCCTAAGATGCCCAGCGTCTCAAACGTCAGAAAGCTTTCTGCCATCAGCTTTGAGCCTACCGATAGCCCTAGGATAATCGTCACGATATTGATCAGCGCGTTTTGCGCAGTATCCGATAAGCGCTCAACCACACCACACTCACGCATCAAATTACCAAAGCAGAACATCCCTAACAGAGGCGCTGCATCAGGCAAGAAAAGTGCGACCAGAATCAACAACACTAGCGGGAAAACAACCTTTTCCAGCTTGGATACCGGCCGCAGCTGCGTCATCTTAATTTGACGCTCTTTTTGAGTGGTCAGCAGGCGCATGATCGGCGGCTGAATCAGTGGTACAAGCGCCATGTAGGCGTACGCCGCCACTGCAATAGCGCCAAGCAATTCAGGGGCTAACACGCTCGATACGTAAATAGACGTCGGGCCGTCAGCACCACCGATAATACCAATTGCCGCAGCCTGATTAAGGGAAAAGTCCATCACCCCTATCGACGACAGTGCAACAGCACCAAACAGCGTGGCAAAAATACCAAACTGAGCAGCCGCCCCTAAAAAGAGCGTGCGCGGGTTAGCCAATAATGGGCCGAAGTCGGTCATTGCCCCCACGCCCATAAAGATAATCAGCGGGGCAATGCCGGAGGCAATCGCTACGTTATAGAAGCTATAAAGCATGCCATCGCCATAACCAACGTTCATGGCGATATCCTTCGCTGCGCGCAACTGATCTGGGGCAGCAGCATCGTGGGCAATCGCTTTTAGCGACTCCCGCCAGGCTTCCACACCGCTTAATGGATCAAGGGTGGCGCCCAGTACGGAGGCTATCTGTTGAAGTACCGCGGGTTTTGCTACTTCAATCGCCTGATCAAGCGCTGAAATTGCCAAGCCCGCCTCAGGAATATTGGCAAGAATACCGCCAAACCCAATCGGCACCAGCAGCAGCGGCTCAAACTTCTTGTAGATGGCAAGGTAAAGCAGCCCCAGCCCTACCAAAATCATGACCGCCTGACCAAGTTCGAGGTTATAAAGCCCCGAGCCTTCCCATAAGGTGATTAACTTATCCATTCCCGAATGCCCTTAAAGCTCGATCAGCGAATCGCCGACGGTGACGCTGTCACCCTCGCTGACGTTAACTTTCGATACGGTACCGGCACTGCTGGCGCGCACTTCGGTTTCCATTTTCATGGCTTTCAAAATTATCACCACATCGCCTTCCGCTACTTGGTCGCCTGGGCGCACATTGACCTTGAAGATATTGCCCGCCAGTGGCGCATCAATACTGTCGCCGCTGCTTTCGACCTCGGCGCTGGGCGCTGGCTCTTTTGAGGCACCCGCGGCCTGCTCTTTCACCTCACCGATGTCGCCTCCTTCTGAGACTTCCACCACAAACGCTTTTCCGTTGAGTTTAACGGTGTAGGTTTCCGGGCCACTCGAGACCACAGGCGCTTTACTTTCGGCTTTTGCCGGTACATTAGCGCTTTTCGTCTCAGCCGCTTGGGGGACGGGCTCAAAGGCATCCGGGTTGTCACGGTTTTTCAGGAATTTCAGACCAATTTGCGGGAACAGCGCATACGTTAGTACGTCGTCTATCTCCTGTTCGCCCTCAGCAATACGAATACTGTCTGCACTGGCCTTCTCTTTAAGCTCGGTAGCGAGCCTATCCATTTCTGGCGATAGGTTATCTGCTGGGCGGCAGGTGATCGGTTCACCGCCTTCGAGCACGCGTTTTTGCAGCTCTGCGTTAAATGGCGCAGGCGCAGAGCCGTATTCACCTTTTAATAGTGCCTGAACTTCTTTGGAGATGGACTTGTAGCGCTCGCCCATCATGACGTTCATCACTGCCTGAGTACCAACAATCTGGGAAGTTGGCGTCACCAGCGGAATAAAGCCAAGGTCCTCACGTACGCGAGGAATTTCACTCAACACGTCGTCGAGTTTATCACCGGCACCCTGTTCTTTTAGCTGGCCTTCCATGTTGGTGAGCATGCCGCCAGGCACCTGAGCGATCAGAATACGTGAATCAATGCCACGCAACGAACCTTCGAACGCCGCATACTTTTTGCGCACTTCACGGAAATAACTGGCGATATCTTCCAGCAATTCCAGGTCAAGACCGGTATCGCGGTCGGTATCTTTGAGCATGGCCACGACAGATTCGGTCGGGCTATGGCCGTAAGTCATGGACATGGAAGAAATCGCGGTATCGACATTATCGACCCCCGCTTCGACGGCTTTCAAAATTGTCGAGGTCGACAAACCGGTAGTGGCATGACAATGCAGGTGAACGGGAATAGACAGTTCTTTTTTCAGCCGCGAGACAAGATCATAGGCGATATAAGGCGTCAGGAGCCCCGCCATATCCTTGATAGCCAGCGAGTCTGCCCCCATTGCGGCAATGGTTTTAGCGAGCTCTACCCAGCTATCCAGGGTATGTACCGGGCTAACCGTATAGGAAATAGTGCCTTGTGCATGTCCACCTACTTGGCGAACCGCTTTGATGGCACGCTCAAGATTGCGCGGGTCGTTCATCGCGTCAAATACGCGGAACACATCAACCCCATTGGTCTTGGCGCGTTCAACAAACTTATCAACCACGTCATCGGCGTAGTGGCGATAGCCTAATAAGTTTTGGCCACGCAACAACATCGCTTGAGGTGTATTCGGCATAGCCTCTTTTAATGCCCGAATACGCTCCCAAGGGTCTTCACCCAAATAGCGAATGCACGAATCAAACGTTGCCCCACCCCAGGTCTCTAATGACCAATAGCCGACGTTGTCGAGTTTTTCGGCAATCGGCAGCATGTCATCAAGACGCATACGAGTGGCAAACAGCGATTGATGGGCATCGCGAAGAACAACATCAGTGATCCCCAGAGGACGTTTTGTTTCATTCATGGTCGTGGCTCACAGTTTTTACGTTATGGATTTGTAGTAAATTTAACAAAAAAATTATTAATGGAGCGGTAGGATAGCTACAAAACTAGGGTCTTATTTACGGCGCGAAGAACGATAACGATGCACTGCAGCACTAATCACTGCCATGACTTCATCATCCTGGCCTTTCGGTGCAGGTGATTTTGCGTTATTTCGACCGTTCGGCGCTGCTACAGGGGCAGGCTGAAAACGGCCAATCAATTTCGACATCAGCGTAACGCTAATTACCAAAATCGTAAGAAAAACAAACACAAAACCCATACCTAACCCCATAAGGGAAAGCCCTTCTTGGAGCAACTCTGACTCTTGCATACCGCATTCTCCCTCTTTCAAATGCTTATCGGCACACCAACGGCCTCTAAAGGCGCTTGGCGCAGTGAGGCTAATACACTAACCTGCCATATCCAGGATAGATTGCAATCGCGCCATAGTGGAAGTCATGGTTGTTAATTTACTACATAAAGGCAGGATAGGCCTAGCGCCTATGGAAGGGGTCATCGACGCCTTAACGCGTGACCTACTGACTCAGCAGGCAGGGTTTGACTGGGCAGTGACAGAATTTGTCAGGGTGGTTGACGCACGCCTCCCTCCTCGCGTGTTCTATAAACATTGCCCCGAGCTGACAGCAGGTCGCGTCGCCACTCCTAGCGGTGTTCCCGTGCATTTACAGCTTCTGGGATCAGCCCCCGAGGCGCTAGCCAGCAATGCGCAACAAGCGCTCTCGCTGGGCGCTATCAGCATTGATCTTAACTTTGGCTGCCCAGCCAAACTGGTCACCCGCCATGATGGTGGCGCATCACTACTGCGTCGGCCTGAACGCGTCTATCGCGCCGTGAAAGCGGTCGCCGAGGCCGTAGACGGCGTAATCCCAGTGACAGCTAAAATCCGCCTTGGCTTTTCTGATCGTCGCTTAGCAGTGGCCTGCGCCCAGGCCACAGAAGCTGGCGGTGCTGCACAGCTAGTCGTCCACGGACGTACGCGAGATGAAGGTTATCGCCCGCCTGCGCACTGGGAGTGGATTGGCAAAGTTCGCCACCACGTGTCGATGCCTGTCGTTGCAAACGGTGATATTTGGACTCTAGAGGACTACTGGAAGGCTCGCACCCTCTCAGGCTGCCAGGATGTCATGCTTGGCCGTAGCGCCCTCTCAGACCCATGGCTTGCAGCTCGTATACGCCACTGGCAGCGTACAGGTGAGCGCCTACCTGATACCACCTGGGCAATGCGCGCCAGCGTGCTAAAACAATACGCTGATTTACAGCGGCAGCACTTACCAGAGCGGGTGGTGGTGTCACTAGTCAAACAGTGGCTGGCACAAATGCGTCAAGGCAATGCCGAAGCGAACCAACACTTTCAGCGCCTAAAACGCCTTACGGATCTTGATACGCTACTAAACAACCTGACCCCCAACGCACCTCTTTACTGCGAACCTGCGTAAGCAAATCGTTTTTACCGCACCAGATAAAACTAAAAATCTATATCAAAAACCCACATCAAAAATATAGATCAAAAAAAAGCGCCCTACCGCTGTGCGCGGGGGCGCTTTAAACGATCGCAAGACCAAAGCGCGAGCCACTGTGGTCAGGCTAGAAAGAAGAAAAACCCGCTTTCAGTAGAAAGCGGGTTTTTCGAATTTGGCGCGCCCGGGAGGATTCGAACCTCCGACCCCCTGATTCGTAGTCAGGTACTCTATCCAGCTGAGCTACGGGCGCTTAACAGTTTTTAACATCACTTGCGTGATAAAAAACATAGTAACATCAATAACTTCTTAATTCAAGCTGGCGCGCCCGGGAGGATTCGAACCTCCGACCCCCTGATTCGTAGTCAGGTACTCTATCCAGCTGAGCTACGGGCGCTTATCCAAATTGATGTTGCTTTATGCAGTTGGCGGAGAGAGAGGGATTCGAACCCTCGATAGGGCTATAAACCCTATACTCCCTTAGCAGGGGAGCGCCTTCAGCCACTCGGCCACCTCTCCTCAACAGCACGGCGCGAATGTTACCGATTATGATGACTGGTGTCCAGCCCTATGCCGATTTTTTTCGCGCCGACCTGCTCTCTTACCCCTTAAACGCCCTTTAATGGGCGTGATATAGGCGTACAACTACTCAGACTCACTTTCGCTATTACGTTCGCGCTGGATGCGCTGATAGATCTCTTCACGGTGAACCGCGACGTCTTTCGGCGCATTAACACCAATACGTACTTGATTACCTTTCACACCTAACACCGTGACGGTGATTTCATCACCTATCATCAGTGTTTCGCCGACACGGCGGGTTAAGATGAGCATGGCTGATCTCCTTCTCAGACGTTTTATACAACGGGATGTGTCCGCTAGAAGCGACACCAGGCTATTATGCGGCACGGTGTCGCCGTCACCAATGGCTCAAGCCCCTATGACACCTTAACCTCCCGTTGAAAGAAAGCTCACCACCACACGGCAGCAAGTACTCTTCAGCGTAGAAGGTTTAGCGCGCAATTGTTATTCAGATTCGATATCAGACTTATCTAAACCGAATGCTTTATGCAAGGCGTTAACCGCAAGTTCCATATGCTTTTCATCAATAACCACAGAAATTTTAATTTCCGACGTGGAAACCATACGGATATTAACGTTCTCATCGGCCAAAACACGGAACATTTTAGAGGCAACACCTGCGTGAGAGCGCATACCAACACCCACAAGTGATACTTTGGCAATATTATCATCACCACGCAGTTCACCACCGCCTAGATCCGGAATTACCGTCTCTTCAAGCAACTTCTTGGTCGCTTTGTAATCACCTTTAGCAACGGTAAAAGTGAAGTCGGTGTAATCACCGGCAGGCGCCACGTTTTGTACAATCATATCGACTTCGATATTGGCGTCTGCAATTGGACCAAGAATACGCGATGCCACACCAGGTACATCAGGCGTGTTCAACAGGGTCAACTTGGCTTCGTTTTTGGTAAACGCGATACCGGAGATTAGCGGTTCTTCCATAGAGTCCTCGTCTTGGTCTGCTTCTGCAACAATTAGGGTGCCGGGGCCTTCTTCAAAGCTCGACAGCACGCGAAGTGGTACGTTGTACTTACCAGCAAATTCGACGGCGCGAATCTGTAGCACTTTGGAGCCTAGGCTTGCGAGCTCAAGCATTTCTTCCACGGTAATGCTCTCAAGACGCTGAGCCTTGGAACACACTCGGGGATCAGTGGTGTAAACACCATCAACATCGGTATAAATCTGGCACTCATCGGCCCCAAGCGCTGCGGCAAGCGCAACACCCGTCGTATCTGAACCACCACGCCCAAGCGTTGTAATATTGCCGTCTTCATCAACGCCCTGAAACCCAGCCACTACAACTACTTTGCCTTCATCAAGGTCAGACTTCAGGTCATCGGTTTCAATGCGCTGAATACGCGCTTTGGTATAGGCGCTATCGGTATGAATACCGACCTGGGCACCTGTGTGGGAAGTGGCTGAAACACCAATTTGCTGAAGCGCCATTGCCAACAGCGAAATAGTCACCTGCTCACCGGTAGAGAGCAGCATGTCCATTTCGCGCGGTGCTGGGTCATCATTGATCGCGTTTGCCATATCGGTCAGGCGGTTGGTCTCTCCGCTCATCGCTGACACCACTACTACAACTTGGTGACCTTGATCGCGAAAGCCTTTAACCTTTTCCGCCACGGCCTTGATACGGTCGACAGAGCCCACCGAGGTGCCGCCGAACTTCTGTACGTATAATGCCATATGCCGTTTTTTCCTATAGGTTCGGGAATGGAGAATGAGCGTTGTTATTACTATTTAACAAAAAGGCCGGTAGCACAGATAGTGCCACCGGCCTTTGTATTTAGCTAAGCGTATTTTTCAACCAAGCTGGCACGCTGTCTAATGCAGCTGGCAAAGCGTCAGGTTGACTTCCTCCCGCTTGTGCCATATCGGGGCGGCCACCACCTTTACCGCCCACCTGTGAAGCGACATGGTTGACTAGTTCACCAGCTTTTACGCGGCCGACTAAGTCTTGGGTAACCCCGGCAATCAAGCTCACTTTACCTGCTGCAGTATCCGCAGCCCCAAGCAGGATGACACCTGAACCAAGCTTGTTTTTCAACTGATCAAGTACGCCGCGCAAATCTTTACCGGAAACGCCTTCAAGCTGAGTGACCAGTAAATTGACACCGTTAATTTCTTGCACTTGGCTAAGCATATCGCTGCCCGCAGCGCTTGCCAGCTTCGCTTTCAGTTGTTCAAGCTCTTTTTCCAAAGAGCGATTGCGCTCAACCAGCGATTCAACCCGCGCTTCTACCAACTCGGGTTTGGTTTTCAGGCGCTCACCTAACCGCTGAACACGGGCTTCCTGCTCGCGGAAATAAGCCAGCGCGTTTTCACCCGTAATCGCTTCAATACGACGCACACCGGAAGCAATACCCACTTCGCTAATCACATGACAGCAGCCAATATCGCCGCTGCGACTAACATGGGTACCGCCACAAAGCTCAATAGAGAAGTCATCAGCACCAATAGTCAGCACCCGTACGTTATCGGCATATTTTGCCTCAAACAATGCGGCGGCTCCTTTGGCTTTCGCTTCCTCCAGACTCATCTGCTCTGTTTTAGTCGGCGCATTCGCCAAGATCTGCTCATTTACTAGCCGTTCTACTTCCGCTATCTGCTCAGCAGTCATCGGCTCGAAGTGGCTAAAATCAAAGCGCAGGCGCTCAGCATTGACCAGAGAGCCTTTCTGCTGGACGTGATCACCCAGCACCATCCGCAATGCTTTATGTAGCAAGTGAGTCGCTGAGTGATTGCGGATGGTTGCGCCACGCAAGCTGGCATCCACCTCGCCTCGGACATTCGCGCCTACGCTGAGCGCGCCATCTACCATAATGCCTTGGTGAAGGTGGTGACCACTCTGTTTCTGCGTGTCGGTTACCTGGAAGCGAGCGCCATCAACGTATAAGTAGCCGGTGTCGCCCACCTGGCCGCCCGACTCACCGTAGAATGGCGTACGATCCAGCACAACGGTGCCTTTCTGACCAGCTTCCAAGGCAGCTAAGGCATTGCCTTCACTATCCACGATAGCCGTTACCGTCGCCTGATCGGCCAGATGCTCGTAACCTGTAAACTGGGTTTCACCCTCCAGGTTGATAGCAGCGCTGTAATCCGCGCCAAACTGGCTGGCCGCCCGAGCACGCTCACGTTGCGCTTCTAACTCACGCTGAAAACCAGCTTCGTCCAATGTAACTTCGCGCTCGCGGCAAACATCTGCGGTCAGATCGAAGGGAAAACCGTAGGTATCGTAGAGCTTGAAGACAGTCTCGCCAGGCAGCACATCACCCTGAAGCTCTTCAAGCGCCGCATTCAGCAGACCCATACCGTGATCCAGCGTGCGCGCAAACTGCTCTTCTTCCTTAAGCAGCACGCGGGCAATTTGTTCGCTCGCTTCACGCAGCTCAGGGTAGGCATCGCCCATTTCGGCATCCAGCGCCGCAACCAGCTTGTGGAAAAACGGCTCCGAAGCGCCAAGTTTGTGCCCATGACGGATCGCTCGGCGAATAATTCGACGCAACACATAGCCACGCCCTTCGTTAGAGGGCAATACGCCGTCCGCAATCAAAAAAGCGCAAGAGCGGATATGGTCGGCAATCACGCGTAGCGACGGCGTAGTGGTATCCCCATGGCCAGTCGCTTCGGCAGCAGCTTTCAGCAGGTTTTGGAACAGATCAATCTCGTAGTTGGAGTGAACGCCCTGCATAACGGCAGCCACCCGCTCCAAGCCCATTCCCGTATCAATGGAAGGCTTGGGCAGCGGATTCAATGTTCCAGAAGCATCGCGGTCGAACTGCATGAACACGAGGTTCCAGATTTCGATGTAGCGATCGCCATCTTCTTCAGGGCTGCCAGGCGGGCCACCCCATACTTCAGGACCATGATCAAAAAAGATTTCAGAGCTGGGGCCACAAGGACCGGTGTCTCCCATTTGCCAGAAGTTATCTTCATCAAGCTTTGAAAAACGCTCAGGGTCAATGCCGATATCGTCTTTCCAGATGCGCTCTGCTTCGTCGTCACTGATATGCACCGTTACCCAGAGCTTCTCTTTGGGCAGGCCCAACGTTTCTGTCAAAAACGTCCAGGCAAAGCGAATGGCCTCACGCTTAAAATAGTCGCCAAAACTAAAGTTACCCAGCATTTCAAAGAACGTATGGTGACGCGCGGTATAGCCGACATTATCTAGATCATTGTGCTTACCGCCAGCACGCACGCAACGCTGGGCTGATGTGGCGCGCACATAGGGGCGCGGATCGCGGCCAAGGAAAACGTCTTTGAAGGGCACCATGCCTGCATTGGTGAAGAGCAGCGTCGGGTCATTACCCGGCACTAGAGAGCTGGTGGGCACAATAGTATGCCCCTGCTTTTCAAAAAAAGATAAAAAGGCCTGTCTGATCTCTGCGCTTTTCATAGGGTATCCGTGACAAGAAAGCATGATGCCCCAGGGCGCTGTCGCCGCCACCCGCTGGGGTCGCAAAGGGAGCATTATAACGCAGTTGTCAAACGACTAAAGCCGCAGTTAGTGGCAGAACTAAAACAGACGGCGAAAAAACAACCAGAAAAGGCTTACATAGGGGGAATTACAAGCAAGACAACGCGTAGCGGATTTGCTCAAAATTAAAGCCACGCGTGGCGAGAAAACGCTCGCGTTTAGCACGCTCTTTGGGCGTATCACCTGGCGAGGAAAAGCGCCGAGCCAAGGTATCGCGAGCTAGCTCAAACCAGTCTACGGCTTCGTGCTCTTCTACTGTGGCAAAAGCCGTCGTTGACGTTTCTTGATCTACGCCGCGCTGGCGCAGCTCACCTTTAATGCGAATAACCCCTTGCCCACGAAAAACCCGCGAACGTATAAAGCTTTCGGCAAAACGTTCATCGGACTGTAAATTCTGCTCTTCCAGAGTGTCCAGACAAGCAGCAATCTCATTAGGCTGAAAAGATTTTTGCTGCAACTTGCGCGCTAGCTCGGCGCGAGAGTACTCGCGCCGAGACAGCAGTTGAATCGCAACTTCACGCGGTGTTAACTCACCACCGGAAGAAAACATAGCGTTCTCTCAACGGTTTAAAGAACAGTATCACAAAGCAGCTTATAGCAAATCATCATCGCTCTCGGCTTCAACATCAGCCACAGGCGCTTCTTCTTTTTTCGCATCCGGCGGAGCAAGTAGCTGCGCTCGTATTTGCGCTTCAATCTCTTCCATGGTCTCAGGATGCTCTTCTAAATACTGCGCAGCATTCGCTTTACCCTGACCAATTTTTTTGCCTTTGTAGCTGTACCACGCGCCCGCTTTGTCTACCAAGCTGCACTGCACGCCCAAGTCAATAACCTCGCCCGCATGGTAGATACCCTTACCGTAGAGGATTTGGAACTCGGCCTGACGAAATGGCGGCGCCACCTTGTTTTTAACTACCTTCACGCGAGTTTCGTTACCCGTGACCTCATCACCCGATTTTACGGAGCCTGTACGGCGAATATCCAGACGCACACTGGCGTAGAATTTCAGCGCGTTACCGCCGGTCGTAGTTTCAGGGCTACCGAACATCACGCCGATCTTCATACGAATCTGGTTGATAAACACCACTAAACAGTTGGCGTTTTTAATATTACCGGTAATTTTACGCAATGCTTGAGACATTAAACGCGCTTGAAGGCCAACGTGAGAGTCGCCCATTTCACCTTCGATTTCAGCACGCGGTGTTAATGCAGCCACGGAGTCGATCACGATCACGTCTACACCGCCGGAACGCACCAGCATATCGGTAATTTCCAGCGCCTGTTCGCCAGTATCAGGCTGAGACACCAGCAGGTCGTCTAGATTAACACCAAGTTTTTCTGCATAGCTTGGATCCAGGGCGTGTTCTGCATCGACGAACGCACATACCTTGCCCTGTTTTTGCGCCTGCGCAATCACTGATAGGGTCAGGGTCGTTTTACCTGATGATTCTGGGCCATAAATTTCGCATACGCGTCCAAACGGCAGCCCGCCGATACCTAGCGCAATATCAAGCCCCAATGAACCGGTGGAGACAGACGGCATTATCACGCGCGGTGCATCGCCAAGGCGCATAACGGTCCCTTTACCAAACTGGCGATCAATCTGGCTAAGTGCAGCATTTAGCGCTTTGGTGCGGTTGTCATCCTGAGCCATGCAGAAATTCCTCGTTACAAACTGTATAATTAGCCAGTAGTATGCCAAAGATTAGCGGCTAAACAAATCCTCAGCACTATATTTAATGTTTATTTCTTTTCACTGTCTTTTGCCTGAGCCATCAATCGTGCCACCAACCCAGCCAACGCTTCACGCACGGCTTGTTCGCGCACCGCCTGCCGGTCGCCGTAAAATTGGAAGCACGCTGCCTGCTGGCTTTCTGCATTACCCCAAGAAAGCCATACGGTACCAACAGGTTTCTCTTGACTGCCTCCATCTGGGCCTGCCACCCCACTCACTGCAACGGCTAAGCTAGCACCACTTGTTAAGCAAGCACCTTTAACCATTGCATTAACTACCTGCTCGCTGACTGCGCCATGGGCTTCGAGAATCGCCTCGGGGACATCCAGCATCCGTGTTTTAGCGGCATTGGAGTAGGTCACATAGCCCGCCGTAAAATACGCTGAACTTCCCGCCACAGAGGTAATTGCGCTGGCAATACCGCCTCCCGTGCAGGACTCTGCCGTGGAAACTTCAACCCCAAGCTGTTGGCACAGCCTTCCTAGCCGCTGAGCAAGCAGCGATAGGTCAAGATTCTTCAGGCTTGAAACGCTAGGTGCCATGGTGACTCCTTCATGTGAGACCTTAGTTCAGCGTAGAATACAGCGTTTAGCTTTCTCAAAGAAATTGCCCAAAGAAATTGCTCATAGAAATCGCTTAAAGCAACTGCCCAAGAACATGCCGCAAGCTGAGACTGCTTGCGCAACGCTCAACCAGGACGCCCATGTCACAGGCCAGCCCCGCTCACACGCCAATGATGGCGCAATATCTTAAGATCAAACGCGATCACCCTGAGGTACTTCTGTTTTACCGGATGGGGGATTTTTACGAGCTATTTTTCGATGATGCCAAGCGCGCTGCAATGCTGCTGGATATCACCCTTACCCAGCGCGGCCAGTCAGGTGGTAAACCCATTCCTATGGCAGGCGTGCCCTACCATAGCGCTGAAGGCTATTTAGCCCGACTGGTAAGCGCTGGTGAATCGGTCGCCATTTGTGAACAGATAGGCGACCCCGCTACCAGTAAAGGTCCTGTTGACCGTCAAGTAGTGCGCATTGTCACCCCTGGCACGCTTCACGATGAAGCCCTTCTGGATGCACGCCGCGATAACGTATTGGTCGCCGTGGCGCCTAGCAAAGACGGCTGGGGCCTTGCGTGGCTGGAGCTTTCCAGTGGGCGCTTCAATGTCTTGGAAGTAGAAAGTGAAGCCGAGATGCAGGCAGAGCTAACCCGCCTGTCGCCTGCCGAACTGTTAGTACCCGAAAGTTTGACCCTGCCCGATGCATGGTCGCAAAAGCGCAGTCTGCGGCGCCAAGGAGAGTGGCTGGTTGACTTAGATAGCGCCACTCGTAGCTTGTGCGATCAGTTTGAAGTCCAGGATTTACGCGGCTTTGGGTGCGCACACTTAACCACCGCACTTATCGCTGCGGGGGTGCTGATCGATTACGCCCGAGACACCCAGCGCTCACGCCTGCCCCACGTAACGGCCATTAGCGTCGAAAACCGCGACGATGCCGTGGTGATTGACGCGGCCAGTCGGCGCAATCTGGAAATTGATATTAATTTGGGCGGTAGCAGCGATAACACGCTGGCCAGTGTGCTAGACACCTGCACCACCGCTATGGGTTCGCGATTATTAAAGCGCTGGCTTAACCGCCCGCTGCGCCAGCGTGACGTCGTAGAAGATCGTCACGCTGGCGTGGCGCTGCTCTCTATTGAAGCGGCCTACCTCCCGCTACGCGATACATTGAGTGATGTAGGCGACGTCGAGCGTATTTTGGCCCGCGTCGCGCTATATAGCGCCCGCCCCAGAGACTTGGCACGCCTGCGCGACGCCTTGGTAACACTACCGGCACTTGAGCAACTGCTAAGCGAAATTGATAACGGTAGCGCCCTAGACGGACTTAAACCTCACATTCGCCCCTACCCAGAGATAGCAGATACCTTAACCCGCGCGCTAGTTGAGAACCCGCCGGTGGTGATTCGCGATGGTGGCGTGATTGCAAACGGTTTTGACACCGAGCTAGATGAACACCGCGGCATGGCTGAAAATGCCGGTGATTATCTAGTGCAGTTGGAGCTTCGCGAGCGCGAACGCACTGGTCTCGCCAATTTGAAAGTCGGTTATAACCGGGTTCATGGCTAATTTATTGAATTACCTCGCTCTCAAGCTCAGCAAGCGCCCGCGGACTATATCCGCCGACAAACGCTAAAAAATGCTGAACGCTTTATCATTCCAGAGCTAAAAGAGTTCGAAGACAAAGCACTCTCGGCCAAGTCCAGAGCCCTCACTCGTGAAAAGTGGCTCTACGAGCGCCTGATGGGCGAACTCAACGCGGCGCTTCACGCGCTGCAAAACACATCGCGGGCGTTGGCGGAACTTGATGTACTCTGCGCCTTTGCCGAGCGCGCAGAAGCACTCAATTGGGTAAGGCCCCAGCTTAGCGATGCCACCGGCCTTAGAATCTCTGCTGGACGACACCCCGTCGTCGAACACGTTAGCGACACACCGTTTGTACCCAACGATGTCACGCTAACACCTGATCAGCACATGTTGATTATCACCGGTCCCAATATGGGTGGTAAATCGACCTATATGCGCCAGACCGCGCTCATCGCGCTGCTGGCTCATAGCGGTAGCTTCGTCCCTGCCGACAGCGCTGAAATAGGTCCTGTAGATCGTATTTTTACTCGTATTGGCTCGTCAGATGACCTAGCGGGTGGTCGCTCTACGTTTATGGTCGAGATGACCGAAACCGCTAATATTTTGCACAACGCTACCGAGCATAGCTTGGTATTAATGGACGAAATTGGCCGTGGCACCAGTACTTTTGACGGCCTTTCGCTAGCCTGGGCAAGTGCTGAATCCCTAGCCGAAGCCAAAGCACTCACTCTGTTTGCCACTCACTATTTTGAAATGACCGCGCTACCGGAGCAGGCCGAGGGCGTTGCAAACATTCACCTGACAGCAACCGAGCACGGCGACAGCATCGTGTTTATGCACCGCATCGAGTCTGGCCCTGCTAGCCAGAGCTATGGCTTACAAGTAGCCCAGTTGGCAGGTGTTCCCAGCCATGTGATACGCAGAGCCCGTGAAAAACTGATGGCGCTGGAGCAGCGCGACGTGGATGAACTGCAGCGCCCAAGCGGAATTTCCGCAGCACCGCAACAAAACGACTTGTTTGCCAGTGCACCGCACCCCGTAGTGGAAGCACTAGGCAAGGCCGATGTAGACGATTTAACACCCCGCGAAGCACTGGCACTGCTGTATCAATGGCGGGGACTGCTGTAATGAGATGGACCGAGCGCTTGCCGCCACGTAAGGGCACCACTAGAATGTCGCCCATACTATTTTAGCTTATAAAAAACGACTGATTTATAACCATTCACTATTGACCACGACCGGGAAGCACCCGGTCCCGCAAGAGGGATAGCAAGATGACGTTTGTCGTTACCGAGAACTGCATCCAGTGCAAATACACCGACTGTGTGGAAGTCTGTCCGGTCGACTGCTTCTACGAAGGGCCCAACTTCCTGGTCATTCACCCAGACGAGTGTATTGACTGCGCCCTGTGTGAACCGGAGTGCCCTGCAGAAGCGATCTTCTCTGAAGATGAGCTGCCGGATGGCCAAGAACAGTTTATAGAAATCAACGCTGAATTAGCCGACGTATGGCCGAATATTGCCGAGAAAAAAGATCCGCTGCCCGATGCAGAAGAGTGGGACGGCAAAACAGGCAAGCTGGAAAAGCTAGAACGCTAATCCAATAAGCCACGCCTTTTCAGACCAGCGTTCGCGCTGGTTTTTTTGTGCGCCACGGATCGGGCGCACAAAAAAAGGCGGCCCGTAGGCCGCCCGCTCCAAGCACTTCCTCTGACCGCTCCATGTGTCAAACTCCTCAGATACGATCCTTGCCAGGGCTCACATCACTGTGTCACCCGGCGTATCTGGCCTGCATCCCGCTGCATCCTGCCTGAAGCATCCTTGCCTCCCCTGTCCTGATTGCATTGTGGCAGAAAGCCATCACAACTCAAGCAGGCCAAAACGGCAACAGGCGAGCCGCAGCGGCTCGCCTGTCATCTAAAAATCCAACAAAATCAAAAACATAATCTTAAGCAAAAAAACCATTTGAGCGGTTAGCGTCGGCATTTGTAAGATATCTCTTACAAAATTTTAAGATATCTCTTACACACCGACGCCCATTTTTCGCTTACTGCCCTTTAATGGCTTTCAAGCCAGGGTAAGTCACATCGCCCAATTCCGCTTCAATGACAAGCAGACGGTTGTATTTCGCTACGCGGTCGGAACGGCACAAGGAGCCTGTCTTAATTTGGCCTGCACAGGTACCCACTGCCAAATCGGCAATAGTAGTATCTTCAGTTTCGCCACTACGGTGAGAAATCACCGCCGTGAAGCCTGCATCCTGGGCCATTTTGATCGCATCCAGCGTTTCAGACAGCGAACCAATCTGGTTGAACTTGATCAGGATTGAATTACCGATTTGCTCGTCGATACCACGTTTAAGAATCTTGGTATTGGTAACAAACAAATCATCGCCAACCAGCTGTACTTTGTCACCCAGCTTGTCAGTCAGTGCTTTCCAGCCCGCCCAATCAGATTCATCCATACCATCTTCGATGGATACGATCGGATAGTCCGCACAAAGGCCAGCCAGATAATCGGCAAAGCCTTCGGCATCGTAGCTTTTGCCTTCACCGGACAGGTTGTACTGGCCATCTTTGTAGAACTCAGAAGAAGCACAATCAAGCGCCAAGGTAACGTCTTTACCCAATGCGTAACCGGCATCAGCAACGGCCTGCTTAATGATCGCCAAAGCATCTGCGTTAGATGCCAAGTTAGGGGCAAAACCACCTTCATCACCTACGGATGTAGAAAGACCTTTAGCAGACAGCACTTTTTTTAGCGCATGAAAAATTTCCGCCCCCATGCGCAAGCCTTCACGGAAATTAGCCGCACCCACTGGCTGTACCATGAATTCCTGTATATCAACGTTATTATCAGCGTGCTCGCCACCGTTAAGAATGTTCATCATCGGCACCGGCATGCTGTACTGGCCCGGCTGGCCATAAAGCTCGGCAATGTGCGCATACAGCGGCACACCTTTAGCGTTGGCAGCAGCTTTAGCGGCAGCCAGCGACACCGCTAGAATGGCGTTCGCGCCCAGATTAGCTTTATTTTCAGTGCCATCCAGGGCCAGCATTGCGTCGTCCAGCCCACGCTGATCACGCGCATCCATTCCCAACAACGCACCACTGATTTTGCCATTCACGGCCTCAACGGCTTTTAAAACGCCTTTGCCAAGGTAGCGTGTCTTGTCGCCATCGCGCAGCTCGAGCGCTTCGCGGGAGCCTGTAGAAGCACCGCTTGGCGCACATGCTTCACCTACGGCGCCACTTTCCAAGCGAACCATGGCCTGAACAGTCGGATTACCGCGGGAATCAAGCACCTCTAGTGCGCTGATTTCAACAATTTTGGTCATAACAGTGTCCTTTTTGGTTGTCAGTCTAATGGATGATTGTGGGTCCAATGTATACCATGTTTGCCGTCGTGGTTAACGGATGGATAAAGGCTCAAACCCCTTCACCAAGGCGTCTAACTGCGAAAGCTGAGTCAAAAATGGCTCTAATTGATCCAGTGGCAGTGCGCAGGGGCCATCACACTTAGCGTTATCTGGATCGGGGTGAGCTTCTAGGAAAACCCCCGCTAAACCAACGGCGACGCCCGCACGAGCCAGCTCTGCCACTTGGGCACGACGACCATCGGCGCTGTCCGCGCGGCCTCCTGGGCGTTGTAAAGCATGGGTGACGTCGAAAAACACCGGATAACCGGTCTGTTTCATATCGCCAACACCCAGCATATCCACCACAAGGTTGTTATAGCCGAAGCTGGTGCCACGCTCACATAGCATCAGGCGGTCGTTACCCGCCTCCTGAAACTTGGTGAGGATATGACGCATTTCGTGAGGCGCCAGAAACTGCGGTTTTTTGATATTAATCGCAGCGCCGGTGTTAGCCATCGCTACCACTAGGTCGGTCTGACGGGCAAGAAACGCTGGTAGCTGAATAATATCGGCGACTTCAGCTACAGGTTCTGCCTGCCAGGGCTCGTGAACGTCGGTAATGATAGGCACGCCATAGCGCGCTTTAATATCCGCTAGAATCTGCAAGCCTTTTTCTAGCCCAGGCCCGCGATAGGAGTGGATCGAGCTACGGTTTGCTTTATCAAAGCTTGCCTTAAACACATAAGGCATCCCGAGCTTTTGCGTTACATTAACGTAGGCCTGTGCCACTTCATCAGCAAGCTCCGCCGACTCCAGCACATTCATGCCGCCAAATAACATTAGCGGCAAAGAATTGCCGGCGGTTAGGCCGGCAACGTTAATATGACGCTCTGGAAATGGTGATTGAGAAGCCGAAGACATGGTATTCGCTCTCCCTTATTCCTGAGTCGTTGTATGGGCGCGCGTACGTGCCGTTTTATGCTCTAAAGCGGCATTAACAAATCCGGAGAACAGCGGATGCCCGTCACGCGGTGTCGACGTAAACTCCGGGTGGAATTGACACGCCACGTACCAAGGGTGGTCAGCCAGCTCGACTACTTCTACCAAGGATTGATCGACACTCTTGCCTGAGACAACCAAACCTGCCTGCTCTAGCTCATCAATAAACTGGTTATTGACTTCAAAGCGGTGGCGGTGACGCTCGACAATCTCATCAGCACCGTAGGCTTCGCGAGCTTTGCTACCGGATTTCAAGTGACAGACCTGACCGCCTAGACGCATGGTGCCACCTAAATCAGACGCGGCGTCGCGCAGCTCGATCTTTCCTTCAGCGTTAATCCACTCGGTAATCAAGCCCACCACGGGGTGCTGGGTATCATGAGTAAATTCGGTAGAGTTAGCGTCTTTCCAGCCAGCTACGTTGCGGGCAAACTCGATAACCGCCACCTGCATGCCCAAGCAAATACCCAAGTAGGGGATGTTGTTCTCACGAGCAAACTGAGCAGTAAGAATTTTGCCTTCCACGCCGCGCTCGCCGAAGCCGCCAGGTACTAAGATGGCATCTTTGCCAGCTAACCGCTCGGTGCCATGGTGCTCGATATCTTCGGAGTCGATATAGTCGACATTCACCTTAATACGACCTTGAATGCCTGCGTGAATAAGCGCTTCGTTGAGCGACTTGTAGGCATCCAGCAGTTCCATGTACTTACCCACCATGGCAATGCTCACCGACTTCAGCGGATTCAACTTGGAATCCAGCACCTTGACCCACTCCGAAAGATCGGCAGGCTCTGCTTCCAAGCGCAGCTTATCGCAAACGATGTCGTCCAGGCCGTGCTCATGAAGCATCAACGGGATGCGATAAATAGTATCGGCATCCTGTAACGGTACGACGGCACGCTCTTCCACGTTAGTGAACAGGGCGATTTTGCGGCGCTCGCTCTCTTCAAGCTCTACTTCGCTACGGCAAATCAAAATATCCGGCTGGATACCAATCGAGCGTAGCTCTTTGACGCTGTGCTGAGTCGGCTTGGTCTTAGTCTCGCCTGCCGTCTTGATATACGGCACCAGCGTGAGGTGCATGTAAATCGCTCGGCTAGCGCCCAGCTCGCTGCGGATCTGGCGAATCGACTCCAGGAACGGCAGCGATTCGATATCGCCTACCGTGCCGCCGATTTCCACCAGCGCCACATCAAAGCCTTCACCGCCCGCATAGACGCGCTGTTTGATTTCATCGGTAATATGAGGGATTACCTGAACGGTACCGCCCAGGTAATCACCTCGGCGTTCTTTGCGCAGTACATTCTCGTACACGCGCCCCGTCGTGAAATTGTTCCCTTGGGTCATTTTGGTGCGAATAAAGCGCTCATAGTGCCCTAAGTCCAAGTCCGTCTCGGCGCCATCTTCGGTGACGAACACCTCGCCGTGCTGGAAAGGACTCATGGTGCCCGGGTCCACGTTGATGTAGGGGTCGAGCTTGAGCATGGTGACCTTAAGGCCGCGGGCCTCTAGAATCGCCGCCAGCGAGGCCGACGCGATGCCCTTGCCAAGAGAGGACACAACGCCGCCGGTCACGAAGATATATCGTGTCATGGAAAACCTGTCGAAACGTGATCAAAAGGCGTAACAGAAAGCCACACCAGGATGGGATGACAGAATAGCAGAGTACGCCTAAAGGCTCAATTTGAACTGCAGGTGGCAGAGGGGGGAAGACGCCCCTCACTATCAAAACTAAACGCCTAGGTAATCCAAAATCCCCTCAGCAGCTTGGCGGCCTTCGTAAATCGCGGTAACTACTAAGTCAGAGCCACGCACCATATCGCCACCGGCAAAAATTTTCGCATTGCTGGTTTGGTAGGCGTATTGGCCATGCTCTGGCGCTTTTACGCGATCACGCTCATCGACCTGGATATTGGCGCTATCGAACCACGGCGCAGGGCTTGCCTGGAAACCAAACGCTACTACGACTGCGTCGGCGGCAATAATCTCTTCAGACCCAGGCACCACTTCAGGACGTCGACGGCCATTTTCATCGGGCTCACCCAAACGGGTGCGCACAACCTTCACTCCTTCGACCTGTTCCTCACCCACCACTGCAACCGGCTGGCGGGTGAACAGAAACTCAACGCCCTCTTCCCTCGCATTGGCGACTTCACGACGGGAGCCCGGCATATTCTCTTCATCACGACGATAAGCGCAGATCACGCTGTCGGCGCGCTGACGGATCGAGGTGCGGTTACAGTCCATTGCCGTATCACCACCACCAAGCACCACCACACGCTTACCTTCCATCGAGATAAAGTCGTTAGGATCTTTTTCAAAGCCTAAGCGACGATTAACGTTGGCGATTAAGAAATCGAGCGCCTTATAAACGCCAGGCAAATCTTCGCCGGGGAAGCCGCCTTCCATGTACTTATAGGTGCCCATGCCTAGGAAAACAGCATCGTATTCCTGCAGCAGCGTGTCGAATTCGATGTCGGTACCAATTTCGGTATTCAGACGAAACTCGACGCCCATCTCTTCAAAGACGGCGCGCCGACGCTCCATCACGTTCTTTTCCAGTTTAAATTCTGGAATACCGAAGGTTAGCAAACCGCCAATCTCAGGGTATTTATCGAACACCACCGGCTTGACGCCGTTGCGTGCCAGGATATCAGCGCACCCCAGACCCGCCGGCCCAGCGCCCACGATGGCGACCTTCTTATCGGTCCACTCCACCTTAGACATATCTGGACGCCAGCCCATCGCAAACGCAGTGTCGGTAATGTACTTCTCTACCGACCCAATGGTAACCGCGCCAAAGCCGTCGTTCAGCGTACAGTCGCCTTCACACAAACGATCTTGCGGGCATACGCGGCCACACACTTCCGGCAGAGAATTGGTTTTGTGTGAAAGCTCGGCTGCTTCAATAATATTGCCTTCCACCACCAGTTGAAGCCAGTTGGGAATATAGTTATGTACCGGGCACTTCCACTCGCAGTACGGATTGCCGCAGTGCAGGCAACGGTGCGCCTGACTCGCCGCATCGGTGGGCTTAAAGGGCTCGTAAATTTCAGCGAACTCTTTTGACCGTGTGTGTGCGGCTTTTTTCTGTGGGTCTTTACGACCCACATCAACAAACTGGAAATCGTTATTTAAGCGGTTAGCCATGATATCTCTCCTCGAAGCGTAGGCTCTGGCGGGTTATTCCGGCTGACGCCGAGATTGATTCAGCAAACTGCCCAAGCTTGCCGCTTTTGGCTTCACTAGCCAGAAGTGGCGCGCGTAGTCGCCGAAGTCTTCCAGAATCGCCGCGCCTCGAGCAGAGCCTGTTGCCGCAACATAGGCTTCGATCATTTCACGCAGGTGACGACGATATGCTTCCATCGCTTCAGTATTGACCCGGTGGATCTCGACCAGCTCGTGGTTGTACTTGTCCACAAAGGTACGGTCTTCATCCAATACATAGGCAAAACCACCGGTCATGCCCGCGCCAAAGTTAACGCCGGTTTCACCCAATACGCAGACCAAGCCCCCGGTCATGTATTCACAACAGTGGTCACCTGCGCCTTCAATAACAGCAGTAGCCCCGGAGTTACGCACTGCAAAGCGCTCACCCGCGGTACCTGCGGCAAACAGCGTGCCGCCTGTCGCACCGTACAGACAGGTGTTACCGATAATGGCGGTTTTGTGACTTTCAAACTGGCTAACCTTAGGTGGCACAATCACAATGCTCCCGCCGTTCATGCCTTTGCCCACGTAGTCGTTGGCATCGCCTTCGAGATAGAGGTTTAAGCCACGGGCATTCCAAACACCGAAACTTTGTCCCGCTACCCCGACAAAGCGGGCAGTGACCGGCGCTGCTTCTAAGCCATCTTCGCCGTAGCGCTTGGCAATGGCACCAGAGGTTAACGCACCTACGCTGCGGTCACAGTTGGTAATGGTGAAATCAAACTCACCCCCAGACTGGTTTTCAATGGCCTCTTTCAACGCGGCCAGCACTTCCTGGTTTTTAGCACCTGGGTCGTGGGGCACATTACGGCTCACATTGCAGAACTGGGGCGCATCAGCGGGCACGAAGTCATTCGACAGCAGTGGGGTTAAATCCAACTTACGCTGGGCGGCAGTATTGCCTTCCAACACTTCAAGTAGGTCAGTACGGCCAATCAAGTCGGTTAACTGGCGCACCCCCAGCATAGCCATCAGTTCACGAACTTCTTCAGCAATAAAGCGGAAGTAGTTTTTCACCATATCGACAGTGCCGCGGAAGTGCTCGCCACGCAGGAAGTCATCCTGCGTTGCCACGCCAGTTGCGCAGTTGTTCAAGTGACAAATACGCAGATACTTACAGCCCAGCGCCACCATGGGTGCGGTGCCAAAACCAAAGCTCTCAGCCCCGAGGATTGCCGCTTTAACCACGTCGAGCCCCGTTTTAAGACCACCGTCTGTTTGCAGACGAATCTTGTCTCGCAGGCCGTTAATGCGCAGTGCCTGATGGACCTCAGGCAGCCCAAGCTCCCAAGGCGAGCCCGCGTGCTTGATAGAGGTCAATGGGCTGGCCGCGGTGCCACCGTCGTAACCAGAAACGGTGATCAGATCCGCATAGGCTTTCGCCACACCGGTAGCAATAGTGCCAATACCTGGCTCAGAGACCAACTTCACGGAAACCTGGGCATCTGGATTGACTTGCTTGAGGTCGAAAATCAGCTGCGCCAAATCTTCAATCGAGTAGATATCGTGGTGTGGAGGCGGCGAAATCAGCGTTACACCGGGCACCGAGTAACGCAGCCGAGCAATCAGCTGGTTAACCTTGCCACCAGGGAGCTGACCACCTTCACCAGGCTTCGCACCCTGAGCAACCTTGATCTGCAACACGTCGGCATTGACCAAATAGGCCGGGGTAACGCCGAAGCGGCCAGAAGCGATCTGCTTAATTTTTGAACTACGAATGGTGCCATAGCGAGCGGGATCTTCACCGCCCTCGCCCGAGTTAGAGCGGCCACCCGCTTCATTCATCGCCTGGGCCAACGCTTCATGGGCCTCCGGCGAAAGTGCACCCAGCGACATACCGGCGCTATCAAAGCGCGGGATCAGCGCTTCAACCGGCTCAACATCCTCTAACGGAATGGGCGTTTCAGCTGGTTTAAGCTTAAGTAGGTCGCGAATAGTGGCAACCGGGCGCTCGTTGACCAGCTGAGCAAACTTTTTCCACTTTGCGTAGCTGCCTTCTTGTACCGCCGCCTGCAGGGACTTCACTACATCTGGGTTGTAGGCGTGATATTCGTAGCCATGAACATACTTCAGCATACCGCCTTGAGAAATACCTTTGCGGGCAATCCAGGCATCCTTCGCCAGTAGCTCTTGCTGCATTTGTAGCTCTGCAAAACCGGCGCCCTGAATACGCGATGCCATGCCCACAAAGCAGGTATCCATGATCTCATCCGATAGCCCCACCGCTTCAAACAACATAGAGCCGCGGTATGAAGCCAACGTTGAGATACCCATCTTCGAAAGAATTTTGAACAACCCTTTCTGTAGGCCTTTACGGTAGTTCTCTCGGGCATCGGCAGGGTTGCCTGTTAGCTCACCGGTGCGATGCATGTCTGCCATCACTTGGTAAGCAAGCCATGGATACACAGCCGTCGCGCCGACGCCAAACAGTACCGCCATTTGGTGGGCATCCCTTGCTTAGCCAGTTTCCACCACAATATTGGCGTTAGGACGTAGCGCCAAATGGCCAAGGTGGGAGTGAACGGCCCCTACCGCCAAAGCAGCCTGGATAGGCAACTGCCCTTTGGGAAGGTCAGCGTCGGTCAACACCAAAATCACCTTGCCCGCTTTTACCTGCGCTTCGGCTTCTTGGCAAAGTAAGGTGACTGCCCGCTGCAGACTGGTGTGCTCCGGGTCGTACCCGAGTGACAGCGTGTGACTAGCAAAGGCAGGATCATCCTGACTGACCAGCGCAGTGAACTTACGTGGCGACAGCACCGGAGTTGTCAGAATCAAACGGTGGGCATGTTCAGGCGTCGCCTTAAAGACATTTAGCTCAGCGCCACAGCAAGTCTCAAGCGACATCACGATCGCTTCACGAAGAGGGTCGATCGGGGGATTGGTCACCTGGGCAAACTTTTGGCGGAAGAAGTCGGTCAGCAGACGCGGACGGCTAGACAGCACGGCCATGGGAGTATCATCACCCATCGAGCCAACCGCTTCCTGGCCACTTTCTGCCAGCGGACGCAGCACCTGATCACGCTCTTCAAAACTCACCTGGAACATTTTCTGCTGAACATTCAGTGCGTCAGTGTCCATTGTCTGGAAACGCGCAAGCTCAGTCAGCGCCGACTCTAGGTAATTAGCCTCTTGCTTGAGCCAGCGCTTGTAGGGGTAAGCTGACTTCAGACGGTTATCGATATCCTGGGTGTGCAGCACTTCACCGGTCTGCGTGTCTACTGCCAGCATTTGACCTGGACCAACGCGACCTTTAGCAACTACGTCCTCAGGACGGTAACCATAAGTGCCAATCTCAGATGCTAGCGTAATGTAGCCATTTTTGGTAATCACCCAGCGCGCTGGGCGAAGGCCGTTGCGATCTAGCATACAAACGGCTTGGCGACCGTCGGTCATTACCACTCCAGCCGGGCCATCCCAAGGCTCCATGTGCATGGAGTTGTATTCGTAGAACGCGCGCAGCTCGGCGTCCATGGTCTCAACGTTCTGCCAGGCAGGCGGCACCATCATGCGGACAGCACGATGCAGCTCCATACCACCGGTCAGCAGCACTTCCAGCATGTTATCCATGCTTGAGGAGTCAGAACCGGTGGTATTGACGATTTCGTCAAGCTCAGCAATATCAGGCAGACGCTCGTTAACAAAGTTGGCTTTACGAGAGTTCGCCCAGCCGCGGTTGGCTTCAATCGTATTGATTTCGCCATTATGAGCTAGCAGGCGGAATGGCTGGGGCAGCGGCCAGCGCGGTGCAGTGTTAGTAGAGAAACGTTGGTGGAACACGCAAATGGCGGTTTCCAGGCTCGGGTCATTCAGGTCTTTGTAGAACGCCGGCAAGTCTTCCGGCATGACTAGGCCTTTATAGGAAACGACTTCTGATGAGAGCGAAGCAACATAAAAGTCTTCGTCGCTGCGTAGCGCTTGCTCTGCATAGCGGCGCGCCATAAACAGGTCGACATCGAAGCGATCACTGCTTAAATTTCCACTACTAACTGTTCCACTACTACCTGGCTGGACAAACAGCTGCTCAATTCGCGGTAGACAGTCCAGCGCCATTGGGCCACATACGCTTGAGTCGGTGGGGACTTCGCGCCAACCCAATACCTCTAAGCCTCGGCTGCTTAGTTCGCGCTCAAGGGTTTCTTTAGCATGAGCGGCACGTGCATCGTCATCTGGCAAAAAGATGACGCCTACAGCAAAGCGCTCGCCAAGCTCCGCATCAAGCGCCTGCTTCGCGGCGGCGCGCATGAATTGCACCGGCATTTTCAGCAGCAAGCCGCAACCGTCACCGGTTTTGCCGTCTGCCGCAATACCGCCGCGATGGGTCATGCAGGTAAGTGATTCAATAGCCGTTTTCAGCAAGTCGTGGCTGGCCTGCCCTTCCATATGGGCAATAAGGCCAAAGCCACAGTTATCGCGAAACTCGCCAGGCTGGTGAAGACCTTTATTCATGGGCGTGCCTCTAGTCAGCGTATTTATTTAGCAGTGTTTTCATGTTATCGTTGCGGGTTTTTCTTTTTTTTGATGTCTTGCTACCCACTCAAAATAGGGTATTTCCCGCATTCACCGCTTCAAGAAAAGGTCGCTCAGCATAGCGATTTGCCTGCGTGTAGCGCAATCATCCAGAACCCGCCAATCCTTAAAAAACCTTGTCAAATCTTGCATTTGCATTCGCAGTTAATAAAAAAACATATTAACTTCAATCACTTGCAAAGCATTAAAACGATATTTCAACGACAACAACTCACGATTAGACTTTAGTCTTGGTAAGCCCAAAAAACCCATGCCGATAGCGCATAAGGCATACGGATTACATACAAATCGATCATCACTTAACGGCCAGACAACAAAAAACCCACGCGATGGTGGGCTTTCCGTGCAGACTTGTTTATCAATGGCCAATACGCCTCGGCAATTAGCCGCGCGGATAGTGATGAAGTAACTCACGCAGCATATCAGGCGGCGTAGCATCACTCACGCAGGCGTCGCCTAGGGCATTGAGCAGCACCAAGCGTAGCCTGGTATCGATATTTTTCTTATCCAACTTCATGCGGGCTAAAAAGTCATCTACTGACATTCCGGCAGGCGCTGCTAGCGGTAATCCGGCACTTTCAATAACTGCCTTGGCACGTACCAGTGCATTGCTATCGATCCAGCCAAGCTGATGAGAGAGCGACGCGGCCATCGCCATGCCTGCACCCACGGCCTCACCGTGCAGCCAGTTGCCGTAACCTTGATGCGCTTCAATAGCGTGACCAAACGTATGGCCCAGGTTCAGCAACGCGCGAACACCCTGCTCAGTTTCGTCTTCCGCCACAATGTCGGCTTTAATCTGGCAGCTTTGAGCAATCGCCTCAGCGATAACCACAGGCTCAACACTACGCAGCGACTGCATATTCTCTTCTAACCAGCTTAGGAAACGCTCATCGCGGATTAATCCGTACTTGATCACTTCTGCCAAGCCTGCAGAAAGCTCGCGGCTGGGCAGCGTGGTCAAGGTGTCGATATCCACGATGACGGCTTTCGGCTGCCAAAACGCGCCGATCATATTCTTACCCAAAGGGTGATTAACGCCGGTTTTTCCACCCACCGAAGAGTCAACCTGGGAAAGTAGTGTGGTAGGCACCTGAATAAAGGCAACGCCGCGCTGATAAGCTGCCGCTGCATAGCCGACCATATCGCCAATCACACCGCCACCTAAGGCAATCAGCGTACAGCGACGATTGAAACCCGCCTCTAACAGCGCATCCCAAATCTGGCTTACCTGCTCGATGGTTTTGTACTGCTCTCCGTCAGGTAACACTACCGTGCGAACCTCTAAATGACTTGGCAGACTGGCGCAAAGCGTTTCTAAATAAAGCGGAGCGATGGTCTCATTAGTCACTACCATCACCTGCTGACCAGCGATATAAGGCTCCAGCACATTGGCACGCTTCAGAAGCCCAACGCCAATATGTATGGGGTAGCTACGCTCACCCAATGCGACGGTTAGCGTGCGCTGGGCACTTGTCATTTCAGTCATTGTGATACCTTTTTACTTTGAGCCCGCGCAATTTCCAAAGGGTCCACCATGCGATGAACGCGACGCAGTATTTCGTTGACCACCGCACGTGGACTGCGCCGATCCGTTCGCACCGTAATATCGGACGGCGCTCGATACAGCGGATCTCGCGTGGCAAACATGTCGTTCAGCACTTGTTCGCGATTATCACACTGTAATAGCGGTCGATTCCGATCTTTGGCGGTTCGCTTCAGTTGCTGATCAACAGTGGTCAGCAAATAAACGACCGTTCCTCGTTCACGCAGAGCACGTCGATTTTCTTCACGTAGCACGGCGCCACCGCCGGTGGCCACTACCACGCTGGGCAACTGAGTGAGTTCGTCAATCATCTGACTTTCGCGTTGACGAAAGCCGGGCTCACCTTCAACGTCAAAAATCCAGGGGATATCCGCACCGCAGCGGTCTTGTATGGCGTGATCGCTGTCAAAGAACGAGCGCGATAATTCAGCCGCGAGTAAGCGGCCTATCGTGCTCTTGCCAGCCCCCATGGGGCCAATTAAAAAAATATTGGGTAACTCTTGCATCAGCGACCCGCCAAACCATCATCAAGTAGTCGTGGAGTAATAAAGACCAATAACTCTACCTTTTCATTGCTCTCTTCGGTATAGCGAAACAGCCGCCCAAGCCAAGGAATATCTCCTAGGAGCGGTGTTTTCGCTATTTGGCTCAACTGTTCTGTTGTCAAAATACCGCCTAACACTACCGTTTGACCATTATCGACCAGCACTTGGGTCTCTATTTGGTTGGTATCAATCGGCGGGTCACCACCAAACTCACTTTCCCGGAAGCTATCGTTTTTAATCACCAAATCCATAATGATGCGGTTATCCGGGGTAATTTGTGGCGTTACTTCCAAGGAAAGCTCGGCTTCCTTGAACTCTGTATCTGGGTTCCCCTGTGCATCTACACTTTGAAAAGCACGCTCTTCACCTTGACGAATAATAGCCGTGCGTTGGTTGGCAGTGATCACTCGGGGCTGTGAAATCGTCTGGCTTTTGCCCTCACTTTCCAGCGCCCGCAGTTCTAAATCCAGTAAAATATCACCCGAAAGGTAGCCAAAGCTAAAGCCTGTATTGGAAGCTGCCGTCGAACCCAGATCAACGGCCAGACCCGCCTGGGTTCGATTGATGCTGTTAGGGTTCACGTTGCGCCTTTCAAAAACGCCATCGTCGTTCTGCTGAAAGCCTCGAGTACTCGACACTCCCCAGTTAATCCCCAGCTCTCGTGATGCAGTATCTCGAGCAATGACAATTCTTGCCTCAATTTGCACCTGACGTACGGCGACATCCAAGCGGTCTAAAGTGCGGATAATATCGCGCACCTGCTCTGCGGTATCTTGCACCAGTAACGTGTTAGTACGCTGATCAATACTAACGCGCCCACGGTCGGTTAACAGGCCAAAGCCGTCGCCACCACGCAACAGTTGAGCAAGGTCTTCGGCGCGCGCGTATTTTACTTCGATAAACTCAGTGACTAACGGTGCCAGCGTTTGGCGCTGGTTGCGTGTCTCTATCTCTTGGCGTTCGAGATCTGCTAGCTCGCTGGCAGGCGCCACGACGATCACATTACCCTGTTCTCGGCTTGCCAGCCCTTGGCTTTGCAAGATCAACGCTAGTGCTTGATCCCAGGGAACATCGTTTAAGTTAAGCGTAATGCGTCCAGAAACGCTATCACTGGCTAATAGATTCAGGCCGGTAAATTCTGCCAACGTGGCAAGCACTGCACGCACTTCAATATCTTGAAAATTAAGACTTAACCGCTCTCCGGTAAAAGACTCCTCCTGCTGTTCTCGCTCCTGCTGTGAAGCTTGGCTCACTGGTTGTGCTTCAATCGTCAACGTACGCCCGCTTTGTGATGAAATCATCGCGAAGGGGCCGTTCGTTTGCAGCTCCAGCCGCACATCACGCTGTCCAAGACGAGGGGTAATGCGGGTAACCGGCGTCGCAAAATCGGTGACATCGTAAACCTGGTTAAGCGCATCCGGCAGCGCTACATCACGCAGCTCGACGATTACCCTTCCTTCGCTACCTTCACGCACGTTAGCGACCACGCCCACACGATCAAACGTCACCAATACACGCCCTGCACCATCTTCTCCACGCCGGAAGTCAATATTTTCAACACGCGGCCCCTGGATAGCTTGGGCAGTCTGCTGGGTAGCCCGGAGCACTGGCCTAGACGCAGAGCCACCTGATGTTAGTGTGATTCTTAGCTGGTCGCCGACCACTCGAGAGGTGTAATCAAGAGATTCTTTCAAATCAACCACGAGACGCGTACGCCCACTGCCCTCTAACACCGTCACCTGCTCAACACCACCTCGGCTAACGGCAATACGGCGTTGGGCAATCGCACTTTGTGTATCGGCTAAATCAAGCGCTAGACGAGGAGGTGCGTCTAATCGATAACCTCTTAGCTGGGCAACGCCGCCACTAAATTGCAGCACTAGCTCTACGTCACCGCTATTGGTTTGGCGCACATCTAAATCGGTGAGCACTGATGCCATGCTGAGCGACGGCACCAAGGCTATCAACAACAGCAAAATTCGGCGAAGTGTGACGACCATAGGGTGATATCCGATAACAAGTAAAAAGGCTACTCCTCAAGGGTGAGCGTTGCCTGACGCTCTTGCCACCCTTGCTGAGGGCTGAAAACGCGTTCAACAATAATGATTTCTCGTGACCTAATCTGGTTAATAAGACCATGATTGGTGCCTAAATAATTACCTTCCCGAACACTAACAACTTCACCCTCGGGAGGCGCAATCAATGCGACTTGCTGACCACCCATGCGCAGCGTACCAACTAAGCGCAGCGTCTGGAGTTGGAAACGTTCTAAAGGTTCTTGGGTACGCTGCTGATCTGGGGCAAGCTCGCTCGTTGCCTGCTCCACTTGTAATACGTTTTCGCGCACACCTTCCGGCGCTAGAAAAGGGCTACGCGCATCGCTAAAGCGATAATCAAGCGACTGATACTCGGGCAACTTCTCCACTATTTCAGGCGCTTTTCCACCAGGAGCACGGCGTATCTCCGCAAGGGTTTGATCTAACTGCCCTAGCTGAGGGTCGCTGCAGCCAGCTAAGCCAGCAATACACAACAGGCTTATCAAGCGCTTCATGGCGTACTGGCTCCCTCTTGTGATGCTGCCTTGTAGCTGTACGTGCGTGCAAGCAGCGACATCCGTAACGTGTCACCACGTTGATCAACAGGCACTAGAGTTAAATCATGCTGAGTAATAATTCGCGCCAAATCGCTGATATCCGAAACAAATTGCGCCAATGCATGGTAATCACCGCGCACCTGTATATCTAAAGGGTGCTCAATATAGTGCGTGTTACTAACCGTAGGTCGCAAACGAATAGTTTCAATGGTTAGCCGGTTCTCGATAGCGGCGTCACTGATGCTATCTAATAAAGAGGGAATTTCTGCACTGGTAGGCAGCATCGCCTGCATCTGCACCATCTGATCTTCAAGAATGGTCAACTGACTGCGAATATCCGGCAGAAAGGCAGCTTCAGACGACTTGCGTCGATACTCGACTAGCAGACGCTCTTCTTGGCGCTGTTCTGTCGCAAGCGAGTCGCGCGCCTCCCCCACTAGCCACCAGTTGATACCTAAAAGAGCAATCAAAAAAATGAGTAACCCTATAACGGCTTTAAGTAGCCAGGGCCACTCACCCGCTTCTTTAATATCCAGCGATTGCCAGTCAACGTTGCGCAGGCGCTGCCAATCATTTCTAAAGCGTTCACGAGTAGGCGTCATGGTGATGCCTCCATGGAAACGGCCTCATCGGGAGACAATTGCATGACTTCAAACTGAAAAACACGCCGACTGTCATCCTGGCCGCTAGCAACCTCAGAAAACAGCGGTACCCCCAGCCCTGGCATATCTGCAATTTGGCGTAGCTGCTCAGAAATCTGACGCTCATTACTGGCGACCGCTGAAAGACTCACACGCTGTCCACTACGCGACAGGCGCTGATAGACGACACCATCAGCTACGCTAGCGGCAATATCGTTAAATAGCCTCACTGTACTCATGCGCTCATTATTAAGCGTGTGGAACAGCGCTAACTGCTCTCCCAACCGTTCCGTATCGCCCTGATAACGTCGTACATCGGCGATTTCATCGTCTAGCTGCTCTAACTGAGATGAGATATGGGCATTGCGCTGTTGCTGGGCAGCTAACTGCTGTTGATATACGTGCAACACCGCAAAGCCACACGCTACGCCCGACAGCAACACAAACAACATGACCCCGTAAAATTGCCGAGTTCGCCTCTCTCGCCGCGCCTCGCGCCAAGGCAAAAGATTGATATTAATACTCATTGGCTAACTCGCATCGCCAACCCTCCGGCCGTTAGCATCGCAGGGGCATCGTTGCTTAGCGCTTCTTTATTAAGCCGTTTGTTAATGCGCATACGTTGAAACGGGTTGGCAATGGTTACCGACATACCACTATCTTCGGCAATACGTTCTGCTAGGCCTGGGATAACACTAGAACCACCCGCTAGCACAATATGCTGAACCTCATGCTGACGACCAGCTGTGTAGTAAAGCTGCAGCGAGCGCCCCACCTGCTGTACCACCGTTTCTAGAAAAGGCGTGAGCACCTTTTCCTGGTAGTCGCTAGGAAGACCTCCACGCTTTTTAGCAAATCCAGCCTCTTCTATACTCATGTGGTAATACTCGCGGATCGTATCTGTTAGCTGACGCCCACCAAACACCGTATCGCGGCTATAGACAATGTGCCCACCACGCACGACATGGAAGGCGTTCATGTTGGCCCCGATATCAACTAACCCCACACAAGCAGTTGGATCATTTTCCACGTTTAACTGCCGACGTAGTTCGGCCAACGCACGCTCCATCGCGAATGTTTCTACATCGACAGCGGCAGGCTCAAGCCCCGCACGCTCTAGCGTTTCGGTAAGCTGAGTCACATCTTGCTGACGACACGCCACTAAAATAACTTCTTGCTGATCCTCATCGAAAGGAGCAGGACCCAGGCACTGAAAATCGAATGCCACCTCACTGAACGGAAAGGGAATATGGCGGTCTGATTCGGCGGTTATTCGCTCTTCAATTTCCTCTTCGCTTAACGAAGCAGGAAAAGTAAGCGTTTTGGTAATGGCGGCACTTGCTGGAACGGCCACTGCTGCTTTACGCGTAGAAGGCTTTGCATGCTCAACAGCACGCCGGAGCACATTTGCCACATCATTAATGTCGCGGATGCGCCTTTCAACAACCGCACCTTCTCGCAGCGGCCGAACAGCATAGCTTTCTACTTGATAGTTATCGTTATACTGTTTGAGCTCTAACAGCTTGACGGTCGCCGATGTAATATCGACTCCAATCAACCCTTTACCGGGTTTGAGTAAACGCATTTTGGGTTCGGCTCCGCCTGCCTATCGTGCGAGTTTCGAGGTTACATGATTTTTAGTGAAGTCACACGCGAATGGCATTAAGGCATATCAACACTGGTGACCGCTGCCTCGCCTTCCTATAATGGCAGCCAATTGCGTGATACGGTCGTTTAGATACCGTGTCTATTATCCTTTCCACGGGTGTACTCTGTTCATGACGTTTTTTCGAACCCTCATCCTGTCACTATTTTCGCTAATCGTTGCGCTCATTGGCGCCACCGTGCTGGCAGTGGTGGGGGCTGCTATCTATTTCTCCCCTGGCCTGCCTGATGTTCGCCAGTTGCAAGATTTCGAGCTACATACACCACTTCGCATCTTCACCAATGACGGCAAACTCATTGGTGAATTTGGTGAAGAACGCCGTATGCCCGTCGATTTTGCTGATATCCCACAGAACATGATCAACGCACTGATCGCAGCGGAAGATGCCAGTTACTTTGAGCACGCGGGCGTTGACCCTCGTGGCATCGCTAGGGCGGCGGTGGAACTGGCTCAAAGCGGCGGTGCTATTCAGTCAGGCGGTTCGACCATAACCATGCAGGTTGCGCGTAACTATATGCTGACGTTCGACCAGACATTCACTCGGAAAATTCGCGAGATCCTGCTTGCCCTGCAAATGGAGCAGATTCTTGATAAAGAGGAAATTTTCGAGCTCTACGTCAACAAGATATTCCTCGGCAATCGCGCCTATGGCATCGCTGCCGCGTCAGAGACTTACTACGACAAGCCGTTGGCTGAATTAACGCTAGCTCAGACGGCGATGATCGCGGGACTTCCTAAAGCGCCCTCAGCCTTTAACCCGCTTGCTAATTCAGAGCGCTCGCTTATTCGCCGCAACTGGATTCTATTCCGCATGCGTGAGCTTGGGCATATTGATAATGATGCTTATCTAACGGCCGTGCAGGAGCCTGTAACAGCTCGCCGACACTACACTCAAACCGAAGTAGATGCGGCTTATGTTTCAGAAATGGCGCGCCAATATGCCATAGAGCGATTTGGAGATAGCGCCTATACCGGTGGCTACCGAATTTACACCACGATTGATAGCGAAATGCAGCCCCATGCTCACCAAGCATTGGCAAATGGCCTATTAGCTTACGACCTACGCCATGGCTGGCGCGGGTCAGAGCAGCAAGATATCGCAGCCAGCTTAGTAGAAGCTCAAGAGCAAACCGCTACCCAAGGGCTTGAAGAAGAGCTTTCAGAATCACCGGAAATTCGTCAAACCGCCCGCCAGGCAGCTGAGCGCAGCCAAACGAAAATTGAAGGTGTAGACGGCGACGTCAGTAACTGGTTACAGGTATTAGAACGCACGCCCAACTATGGCCTGCTGCAGCCAGCGATTGTGGCTGAAAGCAATGGCCGTGAAATGCAGGTACTTACCCGCGGTGGC
Organism: Halomonas bluephagenesis; assembly: GCF_054790765.1. Classification (NCBI taxonomy): domain Bacteria; kingdom Pseudomonadati; phylum Pseudomonadota; class Gammaproteobacteria; order Oceanospirillales; family Halomonadaceae; genus Halomonas; species Halomonas bluephagenesis. The sequence continues at coordinate 2,801,988 of NZ_CP133631.1, read as the reverse complement.
GAACTGCAAACAATTGCCTGGAGTGGCCTGAGCTGGGCACGCCCCTATTTAAGCCCACGCAGCCGAGGCGCAGAACCCAGTTCAGCTAGCCAAATTGCTGTTCGCGGCGACTTAGTCCGCGTGATTGAAAACGAAGACGGTTCACTGCGCCTATCACAGCGCCCCGACGCCGAAGGTTCTTTGGTTGCACAGAACCCACGCACTGGCGCTATTTTGGCCCTGCAAGGCGGGTTTGATTTTAACGCCAGCAAATTCAACCGCGCCGTTCAGGCTCAGCGCCAATCAGGCTCAATCTTTAAACCATTCATCTATCTTGCCGCTCTAGAAGACGGCGATATGAATGCAGCAAGCGTGGTAAATGATGCCCCCGTCGTACTAGATGACGGCAGTAATTCTTTATGGCGCCCTGTCAATTCAAGCCGCGACTTCCAAGGCCCGATGCGCTTGCGCCCAGCGCTTGCTCGTTCGCGCAACTTGGTCACCATTCGTGTGCTTCAAACCATGGGGCTAGACCATACCATTCGCTATTTAGAAGGGTTTGGTTTCTCACCCAACCGCCTACCACGCGGACTATCACTCGCCTTAGGCAGCGCCAGTTTAACGCCCATGGAAATGACCAACGCTTACTCCGTTATTGCCAACGGTGGCTTCCAGGTCGCGCCATGGTTTATCGAACGCGTCACGCGCAACGATGATGAGGAGCTTGTGGATGAGGCTACGCCTCAGGTTGCTTGCCCTAGCTGTACGGAAGGACAGGAAACGGTTGAAATCGATGGTAAAGAGTACCCAGTTGCTCCTCGAGTAGCTGATCCTGCTGCTGTCTATATTCTACGCGACATGCTTCGCGACGTTATCACTTCTGGCACAGGCCGTGGCGCTCTAAGCCTGAACCGAGACGATATCGTCGGCAAAACAGGTACCACCAATAACCAGCGTGATGCGTGGTTCGCAGGCTTTAACAGCGACTTGGTGACCACTGTGTGGGTCGGCAAAGACAGCAACGATACCATCGCTGAATATGGCGCTAACGCAGCTCTGCCTATCTGGGTTGATTTTATGGGCGATGCGTTAGAAGGCACCCCTTCTGCGTTACCCGAACGTCCAGATACTATTGTAAGCCTACGGGTTGATCCCACCACTGGCCGCCGCTTGGCGGATGGACAGTCAGGAGGTATTTCTGAGCTATTCCACCGCGACCACCTACCAAGCTTCCAGCAGCAACGCCGCATTAGTCGTGAACTGGAAGAAGCTAGCGGCTCGCAAGGATCTGGTACGCCAGAGTCAATTTTCTAAACCTGACCTACACAATGCGAAAGCCCGGAGGCCTTAAGGCCTCCGGGCTTTTTTATGGTGTGCATTAACGTGCTGCGATTAACTGTTTACTGGCTGAGCCTCGCGCTTGCTGGCGGACCAGTTGGCACCAATCGCGGCAATCATCACTACCACCCCAGCAATTTCAGTTAACAGACTGGGATAGAACACCCCAACGATAGCGCCGCCAATCGCCAAGCGCGGTAACCAAGACATCTTGGTAAACAGATAGCCTTCAAGCGCTGCAGCAAAAGCACACAGCGCCAAAATGGCAATCAGCGCATTCCAAACCACCACAAGCACTGGCCCACCGACAATGATTTCTGGGTTAAACACCATAAACAGCGGAATCAAGTAGAGCCCTTTTGCAAACTTCCAGGCCTGGAAACCGGTTTCCATGGGCTTGCTCCCCGCAATCGCCGCCCCCGCAAAACCTGCCAAAGCGATAGGTGGCGTCACGTTAGAGTCCTGGGAGTACCAGAACACTACCAAGTGAGCAATCAATAGTGGCACCCCGAATTCAGCGGTTAACGCCGGGCCCACCAATACAATCAATACGATATAACTGGCGGTCACTGGCAGCCCCATCCCCAAAATCAAGCTTGCCAGCAGCACCATCACCAGCGCCAACACCAGGTTGCCGCCAGAGAAAGCCAACATCATGGAAGAAAACTTCAGCCCTAGCCCTGTCAGGCCCACAACGCCGACAATAATACCGGCCACAGCAAAAGCCATAGAAACTGCAACGGCATTACGCGCACCCAGCTCTAAGCCTTGAACCAACTTCACAAGCCCTGCCCATACCACGCCTTTGGTGCGGCTTATAGTTACCGGCTGACCTTGTTTGGGGGCAATAAAGAAGTACCACAGCGCATAGCGAAGAACCGCCACAGCGATGATAGTGACCACGGCGTAATAACCCACGCGCATAGGCGACATACTCATCGCCAACAGCCACACCAGTACCGCTAAAGGAAGCAGGAAGTGCCAGCCATCTTTCATGACTTGACGCATTTGCGGCAGTTCACTTTTCGCCAACCCCTGCATCCCCTGTTTCAATGCAATGATATGGACAAATAGATACACCGTTGCAAAGTACATAATCGCCGGCAGAATGCTGACTTTAACGATTTCCAAATAAGGCGTATTGGTATATTCAGCAATCAAGAACGCCCCCGCCCCCATTAACGGCGGCATAATTTGCCCACCGGTAGAAGCGGCGGCTTCTATTCCTCCCGCTTGCTTTGGCTGATAGCCCAGCTTTTTCATCAGCGGAATAGTAAATGCTCCGGTGGTTACCACGTTGGCAATCGCGCTACCCGAGATTGAGCCCATACCGGCTGAAGCCAGCACGGCTGCTTTCGCGGGGCCGCCCCGTTGGCGACCAGTGGCAGCATAGGCCATATCTATAAAAAATTTACCCGCGCCGGTACTTTCCAAAAAGGCACCAAATAGCACGAATATAAAGATGTAGGTCGCCGCAACCCCCAAAGGCAAACCAAAAATGCCCTCTTGCCCTAAATAGAGCTGCCCCGCGACACGATCTAAGGTATAGCCTCGATGCTCTAAGATGCCGGGCATCCATTCGCCTAGCCATGGCAACTCGCCCCGAGGCCCTGCAAACGCATAGATAATGGCAAGCAGGCCAATCACCGTCATGCCAAACCCAACGGCCCGCCGACTTGCTTCAAGCACTGTGACCGTCGCAATGCAGGCCACTAAAATATCGGTATCATTCCAAAAACCTGCACGGCTAAAAATCGCGTCTAGATTGAACACTAAGTAACCACCGGTCATCATCGCACCGGCTAAAAATAGACAATCAATGCCCCAACCCAAAACACCACGCTTTCGCTTCGGCCCAAACGCAGGAAACATCAGAAACGCCAGCAACATAATTAGCGCTAAGTGAATGCTGCGCTGGTAGAAAAGCCCCAGGGGCTGGATACCGGCAGAGTAGAGTTGGAAGAGTGAAAGCCCCACCGCAACCGCGGTGATACACCACAGTACAATGCGGGGCTGCATCGCATTCGCGCCGGGCATCACTACCGGCGGTGAAGTGGATTCGTTCATGAACGTCCTCGGAAGCGTTAACTAATGTCGTTTTTATTCACGCGGGGCGGCGCGAGGTGCTATTAATTGGATGGTCACACGTTGCCCGGATGCGTACTCACTTAAACTCACCGGTGAATGCTCACCGTCCGGCCACACCACTTGGTGATTGACGGCAGAAGAGCCCACCCTTAATGCATAACGGTTATTTGCGACCGGCTCATTAATAGCATTAATCCAATAACCGCCCTCATCGTCTGAGACTTGTACCCCACGGCCAAAGATATGGCCAAGCCCTGCGGCAAAGTCAGGTTGATGACTACGCTCAAGTTGCATAACGCCTGCCACATTGCGATAACAGTCAAGTACCGTAAAGTGCTCAACAGAGTGCTGCCACTGGATACACCAGCGACCTCCCGAGGGTACCGGCTCATCCACAAGGATGTCGCCTTGCTCAGTCACCACGGCTAAACGCATAGACGCAATCGCCGAAGCGGGGGAAGCCCCCACTTCGGCGAGCGGTAGACATACAAAAAGTAGCGCCATCAGCCGTTGTTGCCACTGCATGGCAATGTCCTTATGGCAAGGTCTTATGACAAGACCCTTTAACTGTTAAGGGCGCAGACGGTCAGGAATATCAGCCCCTACTTCTTCAAAGTAGCGAATCGCACCCGGGTGCAGCGGCACAGGCGTAGAGTTCATGGTGAACTCAATGGTGGTGTCGTTGGCGGCTGGGGGTACAGCAATCAACTCGTCGGTGTTTTCAAACAGTAGTTGAGTCAGCTGGTAAGCGAGCTCTTCGTCCATATCAGAATTCACCACCAACACGTTGGGAATACCGATCGTCTGAACCGCCTCGTCCATACCGTCATACATGCCCGCTGCCAGTTGGTAGGGCGCGAACACCGCTTCTGCTTCCTGGGCATTGGCAACTTCTTCATCGGAAAGGCCGATTAGACGGATATCACGGGTAGCAGCAAGGTTAAGAATAGAGCTGGTGGGAGGCCCAACGCTCCAGAAGCCGGCGTCGATATCACCATCACGAATGGCATCTGCGGTTTCGTTAAAGTTGAGTCGCTGAGGGGTAAAATCTTCATAACTAATGCCGTTAGCTTCCAGTACAGCGCGTGCATTTAGCTCGGTGCCACTACCTGGCGCCCCAACGGAAACGCGCTTCCCGGCAAGGTCAGCAATAGTCTGGATATCAGACTCAGCCAGCGTCACTAACTGCACCGCATTCGGATAAACAGAGGCCAGTGCACGGGTATTCTCAATCTGACGACTTTCAAAGTCGCCACTGCCGTTATAGGCCTGATAGACCGTATCAGCGAGTGCTAGCGCCAAATCGGCATCGCCACGCATAATCAGCCCCATATTTTCAACTGAGGCACCGGTGACCTCTGCAGTCGCCTGAGCGCCTTCGATATGGTTATTGATCATTTCAGCAAAGCCACCGCCGATTGGGTAGTAAACCCCGCCGGTACCACCGGTCGCGATAGAAAGCTGCTGCGCACTGGCTGGAAGTGCGACGGCTAACATAGATGCTGCCACTGTGTATTTTAGAGTTCGCATGAGCGGTTCCTCCGTCCTGTTTGGACTTATAAGTATGGTTGACGATAAGGAGGTGTGAAGTCCCAGCCTCTGGTTACCGTAAACGGCAAGCAAACGCGGTGCAATGAAGTTAGCACGGCTTTAGCGTGAGATGCTAATGCAACACTATTCACCGATGAACCCCGCATAAATGTCGTTACCTGTGCCAAAATTTTAAAATTTATTGATAATAACCGTTAGTCAATGCTAATCGCCACGCCCCAATATTGGCCTAAGGAGATACCATGGAGCACGATGCGCCGCGCCCCAACCTCGCTATCAGCGCCTATCGCGCCCTGAAGCACGACATTATTCGCGGCCGTTATGCGCCTGAAGAGAAGCTTTTGATGAGCCGTCTCAAGGAGTATTACGGGGCTAGCACTGGCCCGCTTCGGGAAGCGCTTTCCCAATTAGTTGCCGACCGCCTGGTGATTGCGATTAGCCAGCGCGGCTATCGGGTCGCGCCAATGTCGCTAGCCGAGCTAAACGATATTTACGACGCTCGTGCTCAGTTGGAAGGCTTGATTTTGCGCCTGGCCATTGAGCGCGGCGACGACGACTGGGAAGCCAACGTACTCGCCACCGCCCACCGACTGGCCAAAGTGACCGAAGTGAGTTCACCCGATGAACTACTCGATGGCTGGGATTTACGCCACAAGGCATTTCATACCGCTATTGCTAGCGGCTGCAACTCGCCGCACCTATTACAGATGCGCGACACGCTGTTTGATCAAGTAGAGCGCTACCGCCACCTATGGCTGAAGGAAACGGTCATGTCTCCCCAAGCACTTGAAGTCAAACGACAAGAGCATGCCGCCTTAGTAGACGTCATTCTTGCCCGCGACACAGAACAGGCAGCCAATCTCATGCGTGACCATTTGATGACACCTGTCCCGATTATTACTCGCGTTCTCAAGGCGCGTGTTATCCATTAAATTCTTTACTTTAAAATGTAGATATTTTTATAGAACGGCGATACATTGGGCCTATCAGTACAATTACATAGGAGTCCACGCCATGACCCACTTCAACTGGGACGACCCGCTGCTGCTCGAACACCAGCTCACCGATGAAGAGCGCCAAATTCGCGATGCAGCCCACGACTACTGCCAGGAAAACCTGCAGCCACGCGTGCTGAGTGCTTTTCGTGAAGAGCGCTTTGACCGTGAAATCATGAGCGAAATGGGTGAGCTTGGCCTGTTGGGAGCGACCGTTGCCCCTGAATATGGCGGCTCAGGCGTGAACCATGTGGCCTACGGACTGATTGCCCGCGAAGTAGAGCGCGTTGATTCAGGCTACCGCTCAGCCATGAGCGTTCAGTCATCACTAGTGATGTACCCGATCGAAGCCTATGGCTCTGAAGAGCAAAAGCACAAATATTTGCCAAAGCTCGCTAGCGGTGAAATGGTCGGCTGTTTTGGTTTAACCGAACCAGATCATGGATCAGACCCCGGCTCAATGATCACTCGGGCAGAAAAAGTTGACGGCGGCTACCGCTTAACCGGCGCCAAAATGTGGATTACCAACAGCCCAATTGCTGATATTGCAGTGGTTTGGGCAAAATCCGCTGCCCACGACAATCAAATCAAAGGCTTTATTGTTGAGCGCGGCACCGAAGGCTTCAGCACGCCCAAAATTGAAGGCAAGGTATCACTTCGCGCCTCCATCACCGGCGAGATCGTGCTGGACAACGCCTTTGTCCCTGAAGAAAACCTGCTGCCTAACGTTAGCGGCTTAAAAGGCCCCTTCGGCTGCTTAAACAAAGCCCGCTTCGGCATTGCCTGGGGTGTCATAGGCACAGCCGAGTTCTGCTGGCATGCCGCCCGCCAGTACACTCTGGACCGCAAGCAGTTTGGCCGCCCATTGGCTGCAAATCAGCTGATCCAGAAGAAACTGGCAGATATGCAGACTGAAATCACGCTGGGCCTGCAAGCTGCCCTTCAAGTGGGTCGCCTGATGGACAGCGGCAACTGGTCACCCGAAATGGTCTCGCTGATCAAACGCAATAACTGTGGCAAAGCGCTGGATATCGCCCGCGTTGCACGTGATATGCACGGTGGTAACGGCGTTTCCGACGAGTACGGCGTTATTCGCCATATGGTGAACTTGGAATCGGTAAATACCTACGAAGGTACTCACGACGTACATGCCTTGATTCTTGGCCGCGCCCAAACTGGTATTCAGGCGTTTTTCTAAACGGCGAGCGAGGCATCCGATGAGCACAGCAACCAAACCACTAGCAGGCATCAAAGTACTCGACATTTCCCGCGTACTGGCTGGCCCGTGGTGCGGGCAGATGCTCGCAGACATGGGGGCTGATGTGATCAAGGTAGAGCGCCCCGTCAATGGAGATGACACTCGCCACTGGGGGCCTCCATGGCTCTCTGGTAGTTCAGAGTCGGCTTATTATCTCTGCGCCAACCGTGGCAAGCGCTCGGTCACAGTGGATATGGCCAAGCCTGAAGGCCAGGCATTGATTAAGCAGCTCGCCGCCAAGTCAGATGTGCTACTAGAGAACTTCAAGGTGGGTGGCCTGAAAAAGTACGGTCTGGACTATGAAAGCCTTAAGGCACTGAACCCTCGGCTAATCTACTGCTCAATCACGGGCTTTGGCCAGGAAAGCCCTTACGCACACCGCGCCGGTTACGATTTCATGATTCAGGCAATGGGCGGCATTATGAGTCTGACTGGCAGGCCTGACCATGAGCCCGGCGGCGGCCCCATCAAAAGCGGCGTTGCCTTTACCGATATTTTCACCGGCCTGTATGCTGCCAATGCGGTGCTGGCAGCGCTTTACCAGCGCCGCGATACCGACCTTGGTTGCCATATCGATATGGCGCTGATGGACGTGCAGGTAGGCGTACTGGCGAACCAAGCGCTCAACTACTTAACTTCTGGTCAGGTCCCCCAGCGGCTGGGGAATGCACACCCCAATATTGTGCCCTACCAAGCGTTTGCCACAGCAGATGGTCATATGATTGTTGCGGTCGGTAATGACGAACAGTTTAAGCGTTTCTGCCAAGTGATCGATCAGCCAAGCCTGCCGCTAGACACGCGGTTTGCAACCAACGGCGCACGTGTGCAACACCGAGGAGTATTGGCTCCGTTGCTGGGAGCCGGATTATTGACACAGAAAACCGACGAATGGCTGGCAGCCTTTGAAGCCGCCGGTGTGCCCAGCGGGCCAATCAACACCTTGGATCGCGTATTTGACGACCCCCATGTAAAAGCCCGTGGTCTGAAGCAAACGCTTCCCCACAGCCAAGCAGGTCACGTCGACTTAGTCGCGAATCCTATCCGTATCAACGGCGAGTCCATCAGCGCCCAGACAGCCCCACCCTCACTAGGTGAGCACACTCAGCAGGTGCTTGACGAGCTTGGCATTACCAGCGAACAGCGCTGCGCTCTGCAACAAGCAGGCATTATTTAACGCTCGTTGTTAAACGCCCTTTCGTGTCCACTTAACGACTCACTTTAGCGCCCACTTGGGCGCTTTTTTGTCGGCGCAAAGCGCCACCTCATAATTTCTATACAAAACCTATACGAAAAGTTAACACGCGGCTAAACTGATTTCGTCTATGATTAAATAGTTAAAAAATTTAAATTAACTGGCGACGACGATAAAAAATTAGCCAGTGAGTAACTGGGCGCACTGCTATAGGGGGATTTCATGGGTCACTGCGCACGGGTAGACGGTAGCTGTAAACGATGCGAGGGAGACCTTCCTTTTGATTTCACGATGGCCTTCCAGCCGATTGTGGACGTGTCACTTGCTCGGGTGGTGACTCATGAGGCGCTTGTACGAGGCGTCAATGGTGAATCTGCCTGGAGCGTCATTTCCAAGGTGACCGACGACCTGCTTTATCGTTTTGATCAAGCCTGTCGTGTCAAGGCAATTGAGATGGCAAGCGCATTGAACATGCCAACGGCGCTATCGATCAATTTTTTACCCAATGCTGTCTATGAGCCTGAAGCTTGCATTCAAGCAACGCTTGATGTTTCTCGACGCGTTGGATGGCCAATGGATCGGCTAATTTTTGAAATTACTGAAACCGAACGCGTACGTGACCGCCAACACCTTCGCAACATCATCGAAGCCTACCGCGAAATGGGCTTTAAAACGGCGCTTGATGATTTTGGTAACGGCTATGCCAACCTGGACCTCTTAACTGATCTAACACCGGATAAGCTCAAAATCGACCGCGAGCTGGTGATGAACTGTGACCACGACTCGCGTCGCCAAGCGCTGCTTAATTCCGTCGTTTTGCTAGCCAAAGAACTAGGCATGACGCTCATTGCCGAAGGGGTAGAAACACGCGCAGAGGCGCTATGGTTAGCCCGGGCGGGCATTGCTCGTCAACAGGGCTTTTTCTATGCAAAACCAGCTATCAATTCCTTAGGCCCAGATCTAGTCCCTCTATTATTAGACTTAAGAGAAGAGGTATGTGTAGGCTTAGAAGCATCGATCTACTGACGCTCCCTGTTCACCTTATTACACCCGTTTTACCGTCTAAATAACGATTCTGAAACAATGACGACTGAATCTGTCCTATAAGCAGTGACACTGCACAAATTGCGCAAGCAATACCCAACATCCAAAGGAGTTGAGCCATGAGCAACGCCGAGCTAAACGAACTAAAGCAGAAGTATGTCGCAGCGGGCGCCGCTAGCCCCGCCACTGCTTTTGCAGATCGCGCTGAAAACGCTGAGATCTGGGACGCCGACGGCAACCGCTTTATCGACTTCGCAGGCGGCATTGGCGTTTTGAACGTAGGGCATCGCCACCCAAAAGTCGTTGCTGCTGTGAAAGCCCAGCTTGATAAGGTCATGCACACCTGCCAGACAGTGATGCCTTATGAAGGTTATGTGAAGGTTGCTGAAAAACTTAGCCATATCGTACCGGTACGCGGCCATGCAAAAGTAATGCTGGCTAACTCCGGCGCAGAAGCGTTGGAAAATGCCGTTAAAATTGCCCGCGCTGCCACCGGCCGTTCTAACGTGATCTGCTTTGACGGTGGTTATCACGGCCGTACGTTCTACACCATGGCTATGAATGGCAAAGTGGCTCCGTATCAAACCGATTTCGGCCCGATGCCTGGCACGGTATTCCGCGCGCCGTATCCGGTGCCCTACCACGGTGTCAGCGAAGACGAAGCCATTCGCGGTCTGAAAATGACCCTAAAAACCGACGCCAACCCAAAAGACACCGCCGCAATTGTCTTGGAGCCGGTGCTTGGCGAAGGCGGTTTCTATCCTGCGTCCAAGAGCTTCTTGGAGAAGATCCGCGAAATTTGCGATGAACACGGCATACTGATGATCATCGACGAAGTGCAGTCTGGCTTTGGCCGTACCGGCAAAATGTTCGCCATTGAGCACAGCGGCGTTGAGCCGGACATAATGACCATGGCGAAAAGCATGGCTGACGGCATGCCTATCTCTGCGATTGTCGGCACCGATAAGGTCATGGACGCCTCAGGCCCCAACTCTCTCGGCGGCACTTATCCCGGCAGCCCTACCGCCTGTGCCGCTGCACTGGCCGTGCTGGAAGTGTTCGAAGAGGAAAACATTCTTGAGAAAAGCCAAGCGCTGGGCGAAAAGCTAGCGGCTCGTTTTGGCGAGTGGCAGAACAAGTTCGACTGCATTGACCATGTGCGCAACATGGGCGCTATGGCGGCATTTGAGCTAGTATCGAACAAAACGGATCGCACGCCCAACGCTGAACTTGCTGCAGCGCTGTGTAAGAAAGCCCGTGAAGAGGGATTAATCCTGCTCTCCTGCGGCATGTACGGCAATACGATTCGCTTCTTGATGCCTGTCACGATTGAAGACAGCGTCCTCAACGAAGGGCTGGATATTATTGAATCCTGCCTGGAATCGCTGGTTTAGCAGTTATTAGCGCCAACATAGACGCCGCCCAAATCGGGCGGCGTTTCTTTAACGTGGGCGTCGATCGCCTTCCAGGAAATTAGCTGTAAAAACCGCTTTCCCGTGGGTCTCAAACGACCACTTCATGACTTCACTTAACGCCGCCATCACCGCATCGAATTCCCCGAACACCTGGGTACTCATTCGATTAGGGTGTACTTCTAATCCTGTCGCTTCCAAACGTTTTACTACGTCTTTCACCACTGGCTTAAAATCATCGGCCAGCGGGTAATAGCTTAGTTGTACGGAAAGATACATCCTGCCTCCTTATGCGCTTTATGCGCGCTTACTGGCTCCCAGCTCAAAACGCTGCCACGCCGCCAATATGGCCGCCCGCGTTTCATCTGGATGCTCCATAGGGAACATATGAGTACCGGGAACCTCGCTAATAGCTAACCCACGGCGCTGAAGCCGCTTGACCCGTGTAGGGGTGAGTAAGTGCGACTCCTGCCCTGCTACCAAGTGGATCGGCACACCAACTCGACGTGGCAATCCAGAAAGGTGGTCGGGCAGATGGCGAAATATCTCTACCTCAACCCCTGGGTCGAAGGTTAGCTCAGCGCTACCGTCATCTAGCAAGCGCGTTCCTGCTTCAATGTAGTCGTTCAATGCCTCTGGGGTAAAGCGGCGAAATAACCCACGACGGCGCAGCGAGTCAGCCATTGCTTCTCGGCTAGGCCACACACTGCGCCGCCCCTGGGTTTTACCAGCAGGCGTGATGCGATCCATAAAGCCAAACCGCTTTGCGGCTTTCATCACCCAAGCATCCGGCCCCAGCATCAACGGCGGGTCGAGCATAATGACGCCGCAGAAGCGTTCTGGCTGTTTATCTGCAGCCATCGCCATCAGCGTACCGCCTAACGAGTGACCAACACCCAATAACGGTGCGTCTGTAACCGGCAAGTAGCTCAGCAGTTCATCGACTAAATTGCCCCAGTTATGGTTCACCGGGTAATCCGGGTGATGACCCAATCGGTCCAGCGGATGGAGGTCAAACGACTCTGCCAGCGGTTCCAGCAACGTGCGATAGCTTAAGCCAGGAAAGCCATTCGCATGGGCGAACACTAAACGAGGGCGTTGGGTGGCATGGGCAGACATGGTTAGCTCGCAGGGTAAGATGACAGGAAAGCAGCGCGGCGGCAGCACCCACGCTAGCTAGCAAGTAGACAAACTATCATACGTCTGTTTTAACGCGCCTTTGAATGAGCGTCAATCGACATAAGTATTAACAGGCTAATTAAAACAGCGAGAGTTGTTGAACGGTGGCTTCTTCTGCCAAGCGGTAGCCCACGCCTAATAGCCGAACAGGCCTTTCCCCTCGTGTCCAACCAATAGTTAACAGGGATTCGAATTGATCCAGGTTAGGCGCGGGATCGGCGTGCTCCACGGTGGTTTGGGTAAAGTCGTTGAATTTTACCTTTACCATTAGCCCACGCACGGCGGGCGCGGGGTCTAGTCTGGCATAGCGCTGCTCTAAGTCGTTGAGAAGATCAGGTAATTGTTGGCGACAGGCTTCTAGGGTGGGTAAGTCCTGGGAGTAGGTTTGCTCGGTACTTATCGATTTCCGCTCACGGTGGGTTTTCACTGGCCGCTCGTCGCGTCCAAAGCTAAGCTCGAACAGTCGATGACCGAAGCGGCCAAACTGTTCGACCAGCTCAGTGAGCGGACGAGCCCGCAAATCCGCACAGGTTTGAATACCCAACCCCGCCAATTTTTCAGCCGTGCGCGGCCCTACCCCGTGGATTTTCTTGACCGGCAGTTGCTGTACAAAGCCATCGATATCGTTCGGCGTGATCACAAACAGACCATCGGGCTTACGCCAGTCACTGGCAATTTTGGCAAGAAACTTATTGGGAGCGACACCTGCCGAGACGGTAATGCCTACTTCTTGCTTAACCCGTTGGCGAATCGCTTCGGCCATGCGGGTGGCGCTGCCGTTGCACAGGGAAATATCAGTAACGTCTAAAAAGGCTTCATCTAGCGAAAGCGGTTCAATCAGTTCAGTCACATCGCGATAGATCGCAAACACTTGACGCGCCACTGCTTTGTATTTGGCCATGTCACCACGGATAACGGTCAAATGTGGGCAGCGTTTGAGTGCCTGCGCCATGGGCATGGCCGAGTGGATGCCAAATTCGCGGGCGGGGTAGTTACAGGTAGCGACAACCCCGCGCTGCTCAACGCTGCCGCCTATCGCAATAGGCACATCGTTAAGCGCTAGGTTGTCGCGCATTTCAACCGCTGCGTAGAAGCAGTCACAGTCGCAATGAATAATTTTGCGCACAGATTGCCCTTGCCTCCGCCCTTTACCTGTAAATAATCACAGCTTACCACAGGAAAAGTCGAGATTACGTACCGCAAAACGTTCTTAGTACCTGCTCGTTTTCCGTTGCGGGGGCTGCAAGGCGTCGTGCTTCTGCTGATTCATCAAAGGGCTGGGTGACCACAGCAAGTAAGCTGTGAAACGGCGCAAAATCGCCCTCGTAAGCCGCATCGATAACTTCCTGAATGCGGTGATTGCGGGGAATAACAACTGGATTAGCACGCCGCATAGCATCTAAACGCTCGCTGTCTTGGCTGGCAGCCTGTGCGGCTTGCCACTTATCTAACCATGCCGCCAACTCATTGGGTTGGGTCGTCAGCGCCAGCAGTGCTTCTTTATGCGGCTCGCTTGAGGTGCTGGCGTAATGTGTCAGCGCATCAAAGGTGGCGGTCATATCCATCCGCCCCTGGTGCATCTGGCTTTCCAGCGCCTTCATTAGCGGTACCGATTGGTCGCTGTCTGCTGCAAGGCCAAGCTTATCCGCATGCAAGCGGTGCTGCTCGGCATCAAACAGTGGCTCAAAGCGGCGGATGATATCAGTGGCCTGCTCGACGACAGTATCGCCTTCTTCGCGCATCAGCGGCAGCAACGTTTCGGCGAAGCGGGCAAGGTTCCATTGAGCAATCGCGGGCTGGTTATCGAAGGCATAGCGTTTACTTTGGTCAATTGAGCTGAAGACCTTTTGCGGGTCAAACTGCTCCATAAAGGCACAGGGGCCGTAATCAATAGTTTCTCCGGCAATGCTGCAGTTGTCGGTATTCATAACACCATGAATAAATCCAAGGCTCATCCACCGCGCCACTAGCACCGCTTGGCGAGCAATCACCGCCTCTAACAAGGCTAAATAAGGATCGTCTGCACTAGCGGCTTCCGGATAGTGGCGCTCAATCACATGGTCGGCCAGCGCTTTCAGGGCAGCTTCATCTCTACGTACCGCAGCAAATTGAAAGGTGCCCACACGAATATGACTGCTTGCGACGCGGGTAAATACTGCGCCGGGCTCAGGTAATTGGCGCACGACTCGCTCGCCACTGGTAACTGCAGCTAACGCACGGGTGGTGGGTACGCCCATTGCAGCCATAAATTCACTGACCAGATACTCCCGTAGCACCGGGCCTAGCGGCGAACGTCCATCACCGCCACGGGAAAATGGCGTGCGGCCACTGCCTTTGAGCTGCACATCGCGTCGTATGCCATCCTGGTCGATAACTTCCCCCAGCAGCAGTGCACGGCCATCACCCAACTGCGGTACAAAGTTACCAAACTGATGCCCAGCGTAGCCCAGCGCCCGTGGTTCTGCGCCCGGAGGCAGCTGATTTCCACTAAACCACTGGGTAAGGGTGGCATCATCGGGCTTATTCTTCAGTTCTGTCTTAAACCCCAGTGTTTCTGCCAGACGCTCATTAAATACAATCAACGTGGGCTGGCTCACTGGCGTGGGCTGGCAAGCCATCCAAAGTGGCTCGGGAAGCGTTGCAAACTGGTGTTCAAATGACAGCACGGGCGACTCCGCTGTTGATGACAATCGTTGCCTAATACCCTAGCACTTTAGTCAAGTAAACGCTGCTGCAAACAGCCGACAGCGTACTCTAGCACTGGCGTCAACGGCGCACGCCACTGATGGGTCAACAGCGCATCGGCGCGAGTGACGCCCAACGATAGCGAGGCAACTGGCAAACCCATGGCGTGGGCATCGCGGCAGAAGCGGTAGCCTGAATACACCATCAACGAGGTGCCCACAGCCAACACGGCATCGGCGTTTTGCAGCCCTGCTTGAGCAGCCAAGCGCCGCGCTGGCGGCACCACATCGCCGTAATAGACAACCTGGGGCTTTAGGATGCCTTGGCAGCGCGGGCAGTCCAACACCTTAAACGTCGAAAAATCGGTTTCTAAATCCGCATCGCCGTCGGGCGCATGGCGGGCATCTAACGCTGCAAAACGCGGGTTCATCCTGGCCATTTCGCTGTGCATGGCGTGGCGCATGAGTTGGTAACCGCAGGTCATGCACGCCACCATGTCTGCTCGCCCGTGCAAATCAATCACCTTGCTGGAACCTGCCCGCTGATGCAGACGGTCTACGTTCTGTGTCACCAGCAGTTCCACGTAGCCCATGGTTTCCAGCGCCGCTAGTGCACGATGCGCACCACTCACTTGGGCTTCACGCATAGCTTTGAAACCGATCAGCGCCCGCGCCCAATAACGCTGGCGCACAGCAAGTGAGGCCATAAAATCGCCATGCTGTACCGGCGGCGGGCGTTTCCACTGCCCATCCGCATCGCGGTAATCAGGAATGCCGCTGTCGGTGCTTACTCCTGCGCCAGTAATCACCCACAGTTTAGGGTGGCGCTCAATAAAACCCGCCAGCGCCCCCCCCGCCTGTGCGATGCTATTTGTCATTTCCACGGCCTGCGTCAATGGATCACCCTATGCAACACTGCGACAAGTAACCGATACTGTATGACAATAAAGGGTCATGCAATATGCCCTCGTTATTCAACGTAAGGAGTGTCTCATGCAGTGGGATCACGAGATTATCATTGTCGGCGGTGGCATGGTGGGTGCCGCGCTAGCGGCCCGATTAGGACATACCGGCATGTCGGTTGGGCTGGTAGAACGCGGCAGTGCCCCCACCCCGCCCAGCGGCGATTATGACCTGCGTATCTCCTCACTTAATGCCCGTTCGCTGGCGTTTGTAAAAGCGAGCGGCACCGCGCTTCCCGAAGAGCGCTGCTGCCCGTTTCGCCATATTGATGTCGCCAACCAGGATGGCTCCGGCCATTCACTGTTTTCTGCCCAGGACAGTGGCATGGATAACTTCGGCATTTTTATCGAAAACCGCACCCTGCAATATGCGTTGTGGCAGCGCTTAGAGAATCTTCCCAGCGTGACCTGCTATACCCAGTGCGCACCGCTCAGCACCATGGCCGCCAGCACTGGCCGCATGCTAGAGCTAGATAACGGCAAAACCTTAAGCGCCCGCTTGATTGTTGGCGCAGATGGCGCGCATTCGACGCTACGAGAACTTGCTGGCATTGCCGTTAGTAGCTACGACTACCATCAGCGGGCGATGATTATTAACGTGGAAACCGAGCTACCCCAACAAGATATCAGTTGGCAGTGTTTCACCCCCACCGGCCCGATTGCCATGCTTCCCTTACCAGGCCATCGTGCATCGCTGGTGTGGTATGACAGCGACGAAGCCACCAAAGCCCGTGAACAGCTCTCCAACGACGCCCTAAAAACGGCCATTGAAACAGCCTTTCCCAAGCGGCTAGGCAAGCTAACCCGTGTGGTCGCAAAGGCGAGTTTTCCAATTAGACGCCAGCACGCCAAACGCTATATCGGCAAGCGCTTAGCACTGATTGGCGATGCCGCCCACGTGGTGCATCCGCTGGCAGGACAAGGACTGAATATTGGCCTGCATGATGCTGACACCCTGGCAGAGCTGATTATCAAAGGCCGCGACCCCGGTGACGCTATCAGCCTGCACCGCTTCGAATGCCACCGCCGTTTGGCCAACCAAGCAATGATTGCCGCCACCGACAGTTTCCATCACCTGTTTACCGGCGCAAAACCGCTACGCCAGCTGGGTGACCTCAGCCTGCACCTTGCCGAACGCGTACCGCTCGCCAAACGCATGATGATGCAACAAGCTAACGGGCTAAACCCATTTAAAATGCGCTAAAGCCGTCTACGCTAAGAGGGTGGCAACGCAGCCGTTGCCAACAATAATCATAACAATCCCTCATTTAAGGAAGGCGTATGCCCCTCAAGCAACGACACTCTTTATTGACCGTGGTGACAGTTACCAGCCTCGGATTACTGGCAGCATCACCGCTACTGGCCTGGGATGGCGTCGTCGAAAAACAAACCTTCGAGATGCAAGACTTCACTACCCAAGGCGGCGAAACAATTCCCGAACTTGCGGTGGGTTGGGAAGCCTACGGTGAATTAAACGACGCCCGTGACAATGCCATCTTAATCACCCATTTCTTCTCTGGTACCAGCAACGCAGCAGGTCGTTATGATCCGGATGGCGAGCCAACCGGCTACTGGGATGCCATCATTGGCCCCGGCAAACCACTGGATACCGACGAGTACTACATTATTGCGTCCGATACGCTGGTGAACCTCAACGCCCACGCCCCCAATGTCACCACCACTGGCCCCGCCTCTATCAATCCAGACACCGGCAAACCGTGGGGAATGGATTTTCCTGTGGTAACGATTCGTGACTTTGTCGAGGTACAGCGTGCGCTGTTAGAGAGCCAGGGCATTGAGTCACTACACGCGGTCATGGGCGCCTCCATGGGGGCGCTTCAAGCATTTGAATGGGCCAGCGCGTACCCTGACAAAGTGGATAGGTTGATTCCTGTTATTGGCGGCGGCGTTGCCGACCCCTGGTTACTGGCAACGCTTAGCGCCTGGGCAGCGCCCATTCGCCTAGACGCCAACTGGAATGAAGGCAACTACTACGATGGCGAGCCACCCACCGATGGCCTAAAAGAAGCGCTCAAGCTCGTCACCCTCAATGCCAATCACTGGCAGTGGGCCAACGAAACTTTCAACCGCGACTGGGCCGACGAAGAGCGCGACCCCGCTCAAGATATCAACGCCCGCTACGCCATTGAGCAAACGCTGGATGACGTCGCCGCCGCCCGCGCCGAGCTTTCCGATGCCAACCATCTGCTGTACTTGGTTCGCGCCAACCAGCTCTTTATGGCGGGACACGGTGACTCGTTAGAAGAAGGACTGGCCGCCATCGACGCCCCCACGCTGATGCTCTACAGCGAAAACGACCTCGTCTTTGCGCCTGAAGGCGTACGCCGCACTGCCGAGCTGATTGAAGCCGACGGCACCGAGGTGACGCTTGAAACCCTGGAAGGCAACCGCGGCCATTTAGATGGCGTTGTCGCTATCGACCAAGCCAGCGAAACGCTGCGAGCGTTTTTGAAATAGCTTTTAAAATAGCTTTTGAAATAGCGAGTAACGCGCGGGCTTATTGAGAGCCCGCGCTTGAGAAATAGCGTTTTGAAATCGTTTGACTAGCCATACGCCAGCGACAAAAACGCTGGGAAGCGAAGAGCATTCACCCGGCGTATGGTGATGCACTACTAGTGCCGCCCCAGAGGCTGTAGGGCATTAACGGCTCGCGTTTTCCTCAGCCACCTGACGAAGCGCATCGACAAGCACATCGGCTGGCTGGGCGCCAGAAATCAGGTAGCGTCCATCGAGTATAAAGCCCGGCACGGCAGTGACCCCTGCCTCCATGAATTTCTGCTCTGCCTCTCGAACGTCGTCCGCGTACTGATCAGACCGGGCGATGGCCTCGGCAACGTCGCCGTCAAGCCCAACTTCAATAGCCTTCTCTCGTAGCACCTCTGGATCCGAAGGACGCTTGGCCTCACCAAAGTAGGCCTCAAATAATGCCAACTGCAGCGCCGTCTCTCGGTTCTGCGTTGCGGCCCACGCAAGCACACGATGGGCATCGAAGGTATTATTCGCCCGGCGCTCCAGTGCACCACGGAAATTCAGCCCAAGTTCTTCGGCCACGGCCATAATCTCCCGCTGGGACTGCTCCATGCTGGCCGCGTCCTTGCCGTACTTGCGGCATAAGTGCTCTAGGATCGGCTCGCCCTCGGGCGGCATGTCACGGTTGAGTTCAAAGGGCTGCCAGAAGAGTTCAACATCGATCTCACCATCAAGTATCTCTAACGCTTGTTCGAAGCGCCGATAGCCGATCGCGCACCACGGGCATGCTACATCGGACACTAAATCGACTCTCAACTTCTGCATGAGGACTCTCCTTGCTGGGTTCGGTCATCGGGGCTCAAACAGCGCCGAGCACTGGCTTGTAACACGAAACCCATAAACGTAACCAGCCCAGACGACCACGCGCAGAAAACACTACTCGCCCACCACCTCAGAAAAGTGGCCCGTTTTTTCCAAGGTGTATTCGCCAAAATCCCGCGCCAAGAAAAGAGAGCCTGAATAGGCACCCTCAGCTTCTTTGCGAATGTCCTCGATGGACGGCGACGCATGGGAGCTGAACTGATAACGAGGGCTGAAGTGCGTCAGCACCAAACTAGGTAGCTTTATCGATTCGGCAAAAGCAGCAACAAGTTTGGCGTAGCTATGCCCCACATCACCGGCCTTCTGGGCCATCTCTTCGGTATAGGTGGCCTCATGTACCAGCACCTGCGCCTCTGCACACGCCTCGTTCAATAAGTCAGGCTGGTCGTTATCCCCAGCGATCACTACTTTCCTGGGCGTGTTCTTGAAGATTAAGTAGTCATGGCTTTTTAACCGCTCACCTGCAAACTCAATATCAAACCCCTGCTTCAACTGCCCCCACAGCGGCCCTCTTGGAATCCCCTTTTGCGCTAGCTTAGCCACGTCCAAGACAGCATCAACCTTTCGCTCCGTAAATGCATAGGCATAAGACGCCACCCGATGTGAAAGGCTGAATGTCTCAACCGCGATGTTCTCAAACTCAACGCTTGGCAGGTCGTCTGAGGCGATAAACTCCAAGGCAAAAGGTAGGCATAGCTGCGTCACCTCGCAGGTTGCCTCCAACCAAGTTTTGATACTTGCGGGCGCAACAATAGTGAGTGGCGCTTTCCGGCCACCCATAGCCGCACTCGCCAGAATACCCGGCAGCCCGTAGCAGTGGTCGCCGTGCACATGGGTAATCAAGATGGCTTTCAATGAATGGAACGATAGCTTGGTATGCAAGACCTGATGCTGGGTACCTTCACCACAATCAACCAGATACCAGCCCTTCCCTTTGCTTTCACGCAAAGCGATCCCGGTGACATTTCTTGTTTTGGTGGGTACACCGGCGGAGGGGCCGAGGAAGAGTAGGTTCATATCGCGTCCGTGCTTTCTCTTTAGAAACCTGACCTAGTCTGGCGGCATACAGATTTCCAATAAGTTTGGTTGCTCAGCTTTTTACGACAGGATGCCAACGACAACAGTAGCAATCGTTAAGCGGCCTCAAAGTCCAATGGCTGCAGGTCGTCCAAATTAATTGTGCTGCGAGCCATCCATAGGTCATACATGTCCTGCATTGATAGCCAGCTCTCCGGGGTACGTCCGAGAACCTTCGACAAGCGCAAAGACATTTCGGGGCTAATGCCACTATCCCCTTTGAGCAACCGTGACAAGGTGGATGGTGAAACGCCCAAGTTGGAAGCAAGCTGACGGGAGCTGATACCAAAAGGTTCTAGGTACACTTCCCGAATAAATTCGCCGGGATGCGGCGGATTATGCATCGTCATTAGTGATAATCCTCATAATCAAGAATGTACGCGTTGCCATCTCGAAATTCGAACGTCATGCGCCAATTTCCGTTGATCCAAATTGACCACCGCGCTTTGTCTCTCCCCTTCAACGGGTGGAGCCTAAAACCAGGGATATCCATATCTTCTACTGACACGGCCGTGTCCAGAGCGGCAAGCTGCATACGCAATTTCTTGGCATGATCCGCCTGTATACCAGCGGTGCTGCCACTAGCGTAGAACCGCTTGAGTCCCTTGTGGCGGAATGATTTAATCATAAGCACATCATAGCTCGTTGCGCACCGCGCAACAACCAGATTTATATTATTTGAGTTACCCGAGCCTGAGCCAACAACTTACCCTTTCGGGATTTGGAGTAGCGCTAATCTAATAGTGATAACGACACAAAATAATCGTAATCGCATTATCATCAACTGCGTAGACGAATCGATTCGTATCATCTATACGTCGCGACCAAAAACCAGCTAAGTTTTCCTTTAACGGCGCTGGTTTGCCAGTGAAGGGAATCGCTCCAGGATTCGTCAGTCCATGACAGTAATCGGCGACTCATCCATCAAGTCTCTGCGGGTTACCTTACCTGCTTTGAATTGTTCAATTGAGCGATTCAAATGCTCAGAATTCGCCGATGAGCGCAGAGCGCCGATAGTTTTTACGCAGCAAAGCAGATACAAAGGCATCCGAGTGCCACGCCTGGTTTAATGACTACCGTTCACCTTTAAGACCATGCCATACCCGGAGAACAATGATGGCAGTGGCATGGACTGAATATCGAACGACGTATTTTCCGAAAACCATATCTCGAACAGAGTCAGGCACCGGTGCCATTTCAACCGGTGCGCCCATATTGGGGAAGCCTGGAAGTAATTCGATTTTGCCAACAAGCTCGGCGGCAATCCTGGCCGCCGCAGACGGGTTGTGATCCGCAATGAACTCTCGGAGGCGTTTCAAATCGTCAATGGCTTCGGCCGTGTAAACCAGTTTCACTTACCTGACCCTGGCGCATCCTGCTCGTTTTCGGTTCCCCAGCTATTAAGCCAGCTGTGAACCTCGCTGGCATCAACAACCTTGCCTTGGGCAGCAGACTCCATTGCCTCTAACGTTTGTTTCCACCGCTCTTGCTCAAGCTGCTGCTTTGCTATGTATTCCGACAATGCCTGGTTGATCACCCAGCCTTTGCTCCGGTGTAACCTGCTAGCGATTGCTTCCAGGTGTTGTTCAACGTCTGCTTGAAGGCGGACTGTGGTGACGCTCATGACGATACCCTCAAATTTGGCGACTACAACGTATTACATCATAGTCTGCGAGGATGGAGCAAAAAACTTAACGCTGCGCTAATTCGCGCCGTTTTGCGGCGACGAATTGAGCGATTTGTTAGACGACTTGCCCGGTATGACTTCAACTTTTAATTCCTGAATCATAGGCCGGACCTTCGTCATTCGAGATTCTAGCTCTAGGGCATGAGACCGATACTCCTCAAGCTTTACCGGGTCATCGGGGCTATCATCGCTCAGCCACTTTAGCCTGCCAGGGATAACTGCCGCATACCGCGCCAACTCCTGCTCTATTTTGTCTAAACCATCAGGGAATCGGTACTCTTCACCTTCGTAATTGATGGCCATTGCTACAACTTGGTGAAGCTCACGCACCTCAAAAAGAACGCCGGAAAGAATAGTCCTGACATGCGTCCTTTTCTCTGCAGCAGCAGTTCTCCTGGCCAGTCGGGCTGAGTCAAAGCTGACCCAGAAGCTTCCCAACGATATTAGGAGTGCAAAAGCGGAAATGATGAGTGACATATACCTACTCGTCTAACAGTTTATTAATGCGCATGCGTATTTTCCTAACAACCAGCAGCCAAACCATCTCCCTGCCATACATTGAAATTTATAAAAAAGCTCGCCTACGCGATACGCTTTGCTTAAAAATGGTTGTTGTCGCCCTCACCTGAATCTACCCCATTAATTCCCTTTAGGGAAAAGCCAATGTTGGCAAACTATCCAAACGTCGCGTATTTGCGAACTCGTTAACGGCCAAGTAAGGGAAAGCGTAAAATAGCGGGGTTGAGTGGCAGCCCTAAGGCTGCTTTTAACTGAGTGATATACACGCCAACTCCCCTCCAAACCATTGCTGTTTTAGCCCGCGCTGTTTTTCCAGCAGGGCTAAGTATGGGCGTAGGGGGTGGTGGCTGGGCAGCGTAACGTTCCGTTGGCGTAGGCGGCGTTGGAACGACAGCTGTTCGGCGGGTTGGTGCAAGGGCGTGACGTGCTGGGTGAGCCATTCGATGTCAGGTAGTAGTAGATGCGTGGCGCCGCTGTCTAGGGCTAGGGTCACGCCTTTGGCGTCGAAGTCACCGGCGTAGAGGTGTGGCCGATTGGTTTTGCGCCATGCTTTTGTCAGTTCGGCAAAGCCGCCGCCGTAGTGGCTGTCGCCACGATAGACCACCAGCGGGTTAGCTTAGCCGCTAAGCGCTGCTATCTCTGGCGAAAACGCGTAGAAGCTATCCAGGTTTTCCACCTGAACGAGCGCGCCAAACACCGCCAGCTTAAGGCCGCTTACATCAACATCGCGTATGCTGCGCGGCTCTGGCACAAGCCATGCAGAGGGCTGTGACGGCAAGTTGATCAGCACGCGTTTTGCACGAGGGCCTTCGCGGCGGCTTTTATCCTCCTCAACGCCTTCTGCTGCTTGGGCGGTACTGCTTAAGCCACTTAACGAGCGCCCTAGCGGTGCCAAACGGTCACTCTCCAACATGCTGTTGATTTGCGCCACGAGAGTGGCGTCAAAGCGCAGCGCTTGGTTGGAAATCCGCATGGTCAGATCAATATCTTGCTGATGGCACCACGCCACCACATCTTCTACCCACTTGCCACGGGATTTTTCTACCACGGGCTGGCGGTTAAGCTCTCGAACAACACTGTTAAGCCCGGCACGGGCGCGGCCTGATAACGTCATACTGCCACCGCCAGTGCGACGTCATGAATCAGGCGCAGATCGTTAAATGGGCTGGCCGGTGATTCGTCTTGGTGTAGGCGAAACGCCTGCTGCTCGCTACGCGGCAAGCCCTGATATTCGGAGATAACCTGAAACAGCCAAATTTCATCGGGCCAGTCGAGGTGGCTGTCATACAGATAAGCGAGGGCGCTAATCGGCTCGGCGGGGGGCTGATCTAACACCGCAAGATAAAAGCGTTCGACATCTTGCTTAAGCGCCTGCTGGCGTGCAGCGGCAAGATTATCTTCCGGCGTGAGCGCAGGCACGGCCGACTCAACGGTTTGCGTGGCATGGCGTGGGGTTGGCAATTCATGCAACAGTTCTGCCAGCACGCGGCTTTCCAGCGCGCGATCTAACGCTGGCGCAGCGGCGGGGTGTAACGGCGCAGCGTGGTTAAATAACGCCGGTACATCGCTGCGTTTGGCGTAATTACTCGGCACAAAGCCTGGGTGTTCGCGCATAAACGCGACCATGCCGCTGATCAGGCGGCTGCGTGACTGCTGTTTGCGAAAGCGTGCCATTAGCTCAATTAACCGCCGTTGCACTTCCCGCAGGCTGGTGTAATGGTGGCTTTAGCGCTGCTGTAGCTGACTGATCAGTAGCTTGCGCAGGCTGCCATCACTGCCTACTAACGCAATCAGTTCGTCGAAGTCGATCAGCGCCAGGCCATCCAACAACCTAACAATCTGCTTCTGGGCGCGGTCGTTTTCGCGGATCTTATCGCTCAACTGGCTAACAAAGCCGAAATCGCTATTGAGCCGCTGCCAAAGGCTATCAATAGCATCGGCAAAGCGGCCGTTTAGATCGTCAACTTCCTGACGCAGGCGCAGCAGCTGCTGCTCCTGTCGCCAATGCTCACCTCGGCTGCGGGCTTCACGGTAGCTGTGCACCAACGAACGCACCAGCTCAAGGGTTTCCGCAACATCGGCATTCACATGACGGCGGGTTTCGTCGGCGAGCATTTCAGCGATCAGCTCGCGCACTTTAGGGGAGAGCTTTACGCCGCTCTGCTCATCGGGCCGCCATAACACTCGAGCAGCCAACAGCTTGCGCAGCGCACTGTCGTTGAGTCCGTCTAACGGCACGTCATCGCGAGTGTAGCCCTGCATCAGTCGTTCGGCATGCTTGCCCAACAGCGCCAGCCGCTCAGCGCCGGTTTTTAGCAGGCGGCTTTCCAGTTCGCTCACAGCAGCGCCTCCTGGGCACCCTCTTCCTGCTCCACGTCAATGGGCAAGTTTTCCTCATCGCGGATAAAGCGCACCACCTCGATCAGGTAATCAATTTTACCGGTGACCACAAACACCTGACGCTCAGTGTGGGGCTGAAGCAAGTAGCCATGCTCTTTTAAGCGCTTAAATAACTGCTTTACTTGGGCATCCAGCTGGTCGCTCTGGGAGCCAAAGAAGCTGTCTGTGGCTAGCCTTTCCAAACGCTCACGCAGGCTTTGGTTGTCTTCGCACTTAGCGCTGAACTCTGCGGGCTTGAGCACGTCGCCAGGGGCCGCCAAGGTGTCGCGGCCTAGCGCCTCTTGAACCAGTTGCAGCCATTCCAGCAGCGGCAACAGGCTGTTGACCGTGTCACTCAGCTGGCGCGATAGCTGCTCCCGAGCGGCTTCGTTCAGCTGTCGCCAAGCTAAAAAGTAGACACTGCCTTCATCATTGCTCGCCAGCCTGCGGTTGAGCGGGCGCAGATAGTCATCAATCGCGTCGCGGGTCTCTTCGTTGGCTAAGTGGCGAAAGGCATTGTCATCACTAACGGCGCAGACAAACTCGCCAGCCAGCAAGCGTTCCAGTAGCGGGCCGTGTTCGATCATGCGGTCACCTCTTGCTGACGCTCCTTGATCCGCTGCGCAAGCGGGCTAAGGCGCGGTTCAATACGTTTTAGCAGGCGCTGGTTGGGCTGGTTAGGGTCCCGCTCAATCAGGTAGCGATTAGCAAACAGCAGCAGCACATCTGATTCCGGGTTGGGGAAAGCCCCCACAATATGAATGCGGTTGCTGTCACAAGCGTCGAACAACTTTTCGACATTGTGATAGGCCAGCGTGCCGATTTCATCAATCGGCCAATGGATAGCGATTTGCGCATCCCCCCGCAGCAGCCGCGTAAACGCCAGCAGGAACTTACACAAAATCAGGTAGGCCATGCCATGGCTGGAAGACTCCAACAACTGGCGGTCATTTTTGATCACCAGGTCAGTGCCGCCTTCGTTTAGGTGCAGCTCAAGGCGCAGCAGGCTTTCAAAGCTGTACTGCTGGTCACTGCGCAGCAAATCGACCACATCGGCCAGCGCATTAAGGTAATCGTCACTGGGCAGCATCTGGCCAGATTCCCGCCACGCTTTGTAGCGCTGGGCAAACAACTTTAAAGGCTCCCAGAAACCCAGCTCATCGATCGTCGATTGAATGCGCACTTCCGCTTTGCTGATGCCTTCTAAGCGCAGGTCATCCGCCACTTCGTCGGAAAGCCGACGGCTTTGCGCACTGATACGGCGATTTAAGTCGCGGAAGACAATAAAGAATTTATCCAGGTCATCGCTTAAATTGCGCCCTTCCTGAATCAGCTGCTGCTGTTGATCTTCCAATAGTTTTAGCATGTCGCGCAGCAGCGGCAACACTAGTCGCGGGCTGTCGTTCGGCAGCTTCTCGCGTTCGCTTTGCAGTGCATCGGCAAAGCCGCTGCTGGCATCTTTAATCAGTTGGCTTTCTACCTCCAGGCAGCCCCGGCGCAGTTGTTCAAGCTGCTGATGGCGGCTGGGTAACGCTTGGCGAGCACGCTCAATGCGCTCCTCCATGTCACCTACGGCATCCGCTAAGGGCGCCCCCTCTGAAACGATGTCCAAACTTTCTAACTGGGTCAGCAGCGGCTTAAGGGCTTCTACGCTGCCGTGGGCATTTGCGCGCTGAATTTTAAGCTCATTAACCGCTGATTGATGCGCTTCACGTGCGGCATGGAAGTCGTTTTTGAGGTGCGCTTTTTCACGTTTCAACTGCTGGTCAAGCTGAACAAGCTCCGCTTCCTGGGCCACCAGCTGGGGCTTGTGCTGGCTCCACTCCACGCGCATAAAGCGTTGGTACTCGGTGAGTTCTTCCTGGCGAGCGGCGATCTTACGAATGCGGTCACTCTGTTGCTCTAGGCGTTTTTTCGTTTCCTGAAGCTGCGCGGGGTCCACGCCCTGCTCGGCAAGTTCCTGGCTGAAGGCGGCTTCCAGCTCATTGCGCTGGCGCTGATGTTCCGCGTTGGCATCGTTGAGCTGCTGCTTGTACTGGCGTAGCTGCGCATCCAGGCTATCCAGCTGGTTTTGCGCATCGGCTTTTAACTCCAGCAGTTGGCCCTGATGGGTCTCGGCCAGCTCGGCAAGCGACTGGCGTTTCTCTTCACGCAGTTCGGCCTGGGCCTGCTCCTGGCGAGCCAACGCCGCTTGGTGCTCCGCTCGACGTGCCTGCTGGCGCTTGGTATGGCGCTCTTGCTGCTGGCGGCGAGCCTCAAGGGCATACTCCACTTCCTGTTCGGCACGCTGATACCCCATACGCGCCTGATCTTGGGCCTCGTCGGCCTGTTGCACCCGTTCGTTGTGCTGCTTTAGGGCTTTTTCGGCAGCGGCACACTCGGCTTGGGCGCGCTGTTTAGCGCCATCCGCCTCTTCAATCGCCGCCAGCAAACTGGCTTCGTCTTGGGCGTAATCCGGCAGTGCAATGGCGCTTAGGTCCAGCGCTAACCCGAACAGGTCGTCGCTGGCGCCTTCAGCAAGCTGCGGAGCAAGATCTCGGCGCTCAAGCAGCTCTGGCGCAATAACCTTGCCAAGCTGCTGCTCCCAACCAGGGCGATGGTAGCGCAAGAAGTGACGCAGGCTGCCTTGTTCGGGGTCACGCTGTTGATAGAGCGCATAGCAGTGTTGTTCGGCCCGCTCACGCTGCTGGCGACACTGCACCAGCTGCTGCTCGGCGGCGTCGCGTTCACGTTTGTGGCTTTCAAGCTCGCGGCGCAGCGCTTCCAACGTGGCGGTGGCGGCGCTGCGTTCCTGCTGTGTTTGGTCTAAACGCGCTTGGGCAAGCTCGGCTTCTTGGGCTTCTTCAGCAGTTTGGGTGGGCATCGCCAGTTGCGCTTTTAATTCGGCAAGCTGCTCAACACCCAGTTCTAACTGCGCTTGATACTCCCCCTCTAACCGCTGGCGCTCTTGCTGATAGCGCTCGTTATGCTGCTGTTCGGCTTGCCATTGCTGCTCTCGGCGCTGCGCTTTTTCCTCGACCAGGGCATCTATCAATTCCTGGTTTTCTTGAGTTTGGCGGGCAAGTGCTTCGGAAAGCTCGCGTAACCGGCCATCTAAGCGCGCCTGGCTCTCTTTTACCGCCTCTTGCATGACTTGCAGATGCTTCTGAAGCTGATCACGCTGTTCACGCCACTGGGGCAAGGCGTTGATGTCCCGCTCCAGGCCGGTCATGTCAGCATCAGCGTAGTGCTCAAACTGGGTTTGCAGGTCATTCAGGCGACGCTGAGTGTGCTGCAAGTCGCTCGCGACTTCACTGTGGCGGGCGTTCAGCTCATCGCGCTGCTGGGTGTAGGCATTTTCACGCTGTTGGAATTCACGCTGGTGGCGATTTAACTCACCATCCAGATCCGCAATGCGTTGTTCAGCCTGTTGATGATCGGCGCTTAGCTGGGGTTTCAACTGCCAAAGCGTGGTCTCTAAATGGGCCAATTCGCGGTCGATGCCACCAAGCTTAGTCAGCGCGGCTTGCAGCGGCTCCAGGCGCATGGACTGGCGCATCTGGGAAATCCACTCCCGCGCTTTGGCACTGCGAATGCGGGTGACCGGCAGCTCGACGCCATCCTCTTCGAAAATTGCCGCCAGCATGGTTTTGAGGGTGTCCATCTTGCCCTCTTTCGCATGCACAGCAGACACCAGTTTTTCGATATGACGGATACGCCGTTCAGGGTTAACCAGGCTAAATTGCGCTGCAATTTGGCGCAATTTTAGGCCATCGCGGCTATTACCGTGAAGCTGGGTGAAGTCGTTTTGGATCACCGAGCGAAACTCGGAGGTAGCCCCCAACTTAGATGAGACAGGAATCCCGCTGCGGCGCAATCCGCTAGACCACTGTGGGTACTCCAGTGCCAAGGGGCCTTTTTCAGTTTCGATCAGGTAGTCTTCTGGTCGATAAGGGGCACCGACAAAACGGTACTCCACGCCGCCTTCCTGCTTGCGCGTCAGCACTACTTGGCAAACATTGCCTGCTTCGCGGCGGGATTCGTAGACCAGATAGCTTTGACGAGTGGGCAAATAGAAGGCATCAAACTTCATGCGAGTTTTCGGCACTACCTTATTGGGCAGTTCGCCATAAAACACCGGCACTAACCGCTGAAGCGTGGTTTTGCCTGACGCGTTGGTGCCGCAGATATTGGTGTGGCCATCCACATTGAGCTCAACCACTCCCGACAAGTGGCCGTGAATCATAACGATGCGTAGCAAATGCGCCATGCCGTGTCCTTGATCGTCAAACGTCCGAAAACGCTATCTTGCCAGACCTAGAGCAAGGCGACATCTGTTCAGGTGTGAACTATTGATTTATCTAATGACAATGCACATTTAGATTAGGGGCTAGCTGCTCTCACGCACTCTTTTATTCACTCCCCCACGCTGCTCACCACAAAATCCCTAGCAACGCCTATATGGTAGTCAATGGCCTCGCGGCAAGCCTCGGAACGGCCGCTACCCAAGGCATCTAGCAGCTTAAAGTGACTGGTGGCAATGGTATCGGGGGCTTCGTGGGTTTTGGTAATCAACGTAATGCACAGGCGAAGTTCGTGGGTTAAGCCATCAAATGCCCGCAGCAGCCGCTCGTTGCCCGCGTAATGAATCATTAAGCGGTGAAACTGCAGGTCCTCTTCAATGCGGCGTGTTCCATCATTGCTGGCGGTCGCTTCGCACAAAACCTCTACCTGCTGTTTTAGCGCGCGCTCAGCGTCGCTGCTATAGCGCTCAGATAAGCGCTGGATAGCATGGCGCTCAAGGCATAGCCGCAGATCGAAGACATCCTCTAATTCAACGGCATTCAACGCCCTGACAAAAAAACCACGCCGCGGTTTTGAGACCAACAACCCACGACTTTCCAATAAGCGAGCGGCTTCGCGAACCGGCGCGCGGCTAACGCCTAAATCCCTGGAAAGCTGCACTTCCGAAAGCCGCTCACCGGGCAAAAAGTGTTGCTGGATAATCGCTTGCGTCAAATAGTCGGCCACCTGTTCAACAAGGTTTTGCTGTTGAATAAAAGCGCCGGGAGCCGCTGAGGAGGAGGCCATAGAGTCTACTCTTATTAGGTATTACGTACTTTTAGTATGACGCAAAAAAGCATTCTGTCGACGGCCGATTGCCGACTGTCGACAGTTTTACAAACCACTGCTATGTTCAAAAAGGCCTCTTATAACGATCTATAACGACGATCCACAACAATTCATAACAACAATCACAACTGGGCTGTTTTGTATCACGCCTCGCTCGCCTAACGACAACGTAAATCCATTACGTGCCAGGCTTTGGCCTAGTAACCGAGGAGCAGAAACAAAATGAAAACATCTTTAGCGTTGGCAATTTCCGCTGCAGCATTCGCCTTTTCGTCGGCCACCCTGGCAGACGACCCGAAACAGGGCGGCACAGTTAACACCATTATCCAACCAGAACCGCCAGGCTTAGTGCTGGGGATGGTGCAAAACGCGCCTACGCGCACCGTGGCAGGCAATATCTATGAAGGACTACTGCGCTATACCACTGACCTGGAACCCATGCCGCAGTTGGCTGAATCATGGGAAGTCAGCGACGATGGCCGCACCTATACGTTTCACCTGAGGGAAGATGTTACCTGGCACGACGGCGAACCCTTCACTGCTGACGACGTGGTATTTTCTGCCGATGTTTTCCACCGCGAGCTGAACCCCAGTGCGCGGGCCGTTTTACAACATGTGGAAAGCATCGAAGCAACGGATGACCACACCGTTGTATTTACCTTAATCGACCCCTTCGGCCCGTTCCTGATCTCCTTTGAGGCAGGCACCTTCACCATGGTGCCTGAGCACCTGTATGCGGACACCGATTTTCGCAACAATGAACACAACGACCACCCCATTGGCACAGGCCCCTTCAAATTTGCTAATTGGGAACGCGGCACCGTTATCGAGCTAGTTAAAAATGACGACTACTACGAAGACGGGCTGCCCTATCTAGACGGCGTCAACTGGCACATCATCCCGGACGGTGGCTCCCGTGCGGTCGCCTTCGAGAATGGCACCATTGATGTACTACCAAGCGGCACCGTTGAGAACTTCGATATTCCACGTTTATCCGCTATGGATAACGTCTGTATGACGGAAGAAGGCCACGAGTATTTCAGTCCCTTCGCTATGTTGTGGATGAACAACCGTGAAGGCCCACCCGCCGACAAACGCTTCCGCCAAGCAGTGATGTATGCCATGGATCGTGAGTTTGCCAAAGATGTGCTGTGGAATGGCTTAGGCAATGTGCCGCTCTCAGCCTTTGGCTCCAATGCGCGTTTCCAACATGATGGTTTAGAGCCTTACGATCACAATCCAGACCGTGCCCGTGAGCTGTTGGAAGAAATGGAGTATGACGGCGAAGAGATCACTATCCTGCCGCTTCCTTACGGTGAAACGTGGACCCGTTGGGCTGAAGCCGTACAACAGAACCTGCGTGAAGTGGGTATTAACGTAAGACCCCAAGCCACCGACGTGGGCGGCTGGAACCAGCGTCTTGGCGACTGGGATTACGATCTCGCCTTCACCTACCTGTTCCAATATGGCGACCCGGCGCTGGGCATTTCACGTACTTACCTGTCCGACAATATTGCCAAAGGTTCACCCTGGAACAATGTGGAAGGCTACGAAAACGAGCGTGTTGACGAGCTGTTTAACGCCGCGGCCACAGCCTTCCCCGATAAAGAGCGTGAAGCGCTATACCATGAAGTGCAGGAAATTCTGCATGAAGACGTGCCTGTCGGCTGGTTGATGGAGCTTGGCTTCCCTACCCTTTACCGCTGTGACGTAAAAGACCTCGTGACTTCCGGTGTGGGTGTCAACGATGGCTTCAAAGATGCTTGGTTAGACCGCTAGTCCAAAGCGACACCCAGGCCGCGCAAGCTGCCTGGGTGCTTCAGCCATGTTATGAAGGTATCGGTCAGGAAGGTGTCTATGGTTTACGCTCGCTTGATAGTGATGCGGCTATTGAAGGCCGTTATCGTATTGTTCTTAATCGTTATTTTTAACTTCTTCCTTATTCAGATGGCTCCCGGTGACCCCGCGGCGATTTTAGCCGGTGAGGCGGGCGCTGCTGACCAGGAATTTCTCAACCAGCTTCGTGAACGCTTCGGCCTTGATCAGCCGATGTATGTGCAGCTATGGCGCTACGTGTCGGGCATTGCCATGCTCGATTTCGGTTACTCCTACCGGCTTGGTGTGCCCGTATTTGACCTCATCATGGATCGCTTACCCGCAACACTGCTACTAACAGGCACGGCGTTTGTGCTCTCGCTGGTGCTCGGCATTGTGGCGGGTTCCATGGCCGCGGCGCGGGTTAAAAAACCTTCTGGTTCACTGATTATGGCGTTAGCCCTGGTGTTCTATGCCACGCCTCTGTTTTGGGTAGCGCTGATGTCCGTGGTGGTCTTTTCTGTCTACCTCGGCTGGCTGCCCGCTTACGGTCTTTACACCGTTGGCGCGGGCCACACTGGATTTGCGCTTGTGCTGGATGTTGCCAAACACCTGATACTGCCTGCCACCACGCTGGCGCTATTTTTTATGGCGATTTATACCCGCATGACGCGCACCTCGATGCTCGATGCAGCCCAGCAGGACTTCGTTAAAACCGCCCGTGCGAAGGGTTTAAAACCTAGCGTCATTCAGCGCCGACACATTCTCCGCAATGCCTTACTGCCGATTATCACCCTGGCAGGCTTGCAGGCTGGGCAGATGGTTGGTGGCGCTATTTTGACAGAAACCGTATTTGCTTGGCCGGGTATTGGGCGGCTGATGTTTGAAGCGCTACAACAGCGTGACTACAACCTGCTGCTGGGTATTTTCTTCTTCTCGGCGGCTTTAGTGATTGTCTTCAATATTCTTACCGACTTGGTTTACCGCTTGGCTGATCCGCGCATCAAGGGGGCCTCATGAGCTTTTTCGCACGCTTTGCGCAAAACCGTGGTGCCCTGGTAGGGCTGATTATTCTGCTGCTAATTATCATCATGGCAATTCTGGCGCCGCTGCTATTTCCTGAGTCTCCCTGGCGCATGGTTCAGCGGCCCTTTTTGCCGCCGCTTTCCCAGGACGGTTTCCTGCTGGGCACCGACACCATGGGACGTAACGTCGCCTCAGGGTTAATGCATGGCGCCTGGGTATCGCTGCTGATTGGTTTGGTATCCACCAGCGTCGCCCTGCTGATTGGCGTGCCGCTGGGAGCGATTGCGGGGTACTACGGGGGACTGATTGACGACGTACTCATGCGCTTTACCGAGTTCTTTCAAACCATTCCCAACTTTGCCCTGGCGATTGTGCTGGTGGCGATTATGCAACCCAGCATCACCTCCATTGTGCTGGCGATTGCGCTGGTCAGTTGGCCCCCCGTTGCCCGTTTGGTAAGGGCTGAGTTTATGTCGTTGCGGCACCGTGAATACGTTGAAGCGGCTCGCTTAGTCGGCCAAACCAACAGCACCATTATCCTGCGTCAAATTCTGCCTAACACGCTGTCGCCGATTATTGTGTTGGCCTCGTTAATGGTCGCTACCGCTATTTTGCTGGAATCGGCGCTTTCGTTTTTAGGCTTGGGCGACCCCAATGTGATGTCCTGGGGCTACATGATTGGCGCAGCACGCACGGTTATTCGCCAAGCCTGGTGGCTGAGCTTCTTCCCTGGTGTAGCGATTCTACTCACCGTTCTGGCGTTGAACTTAGTCGGTGAAGGGCTAGACGATGCGCTTAACCCCAAACTTTCCCGCGAGCGCTAGGAGCCCTTCATGACGGTCACTATTGATTCTAAAAAACAGCACCCATCAGCTGAAACAGTGCTTAGCATTCGTGACTTAAGCGTGGCGCTACCCAAAGGGGCCGACCGTGCCTTGGCGGTGGAAAACGTTAGCTACGACGTTAATCGCGGCGAAATCATGTGCGTGGTTGGGGAATCCGGCTCGGGTAAATCAATGGCCGCCAACACCGTGATGGGCCTGCTCCCTAAAGGCGTTCGCCCCGTTCAAGGTGAGGTCGACTTTCTGGGCCAAGACGTCATCACCCTAACCGAAAAGCAGCATCGTGCCCTGCGCGGCCTTAAAATCGGCATGATCTTTCAGGAACCCATGACCGCGCTTAATCCGTTAATGCGAGTTGGCGCCCAAATCGCTGAGGTGTTTGAAGCGCATGGTCAACTGACACCGAAACAGCGTCAAGAACGTGCCTTGGAGCTGTTGATTGAAGTGGGTATTCCACAGCCGGAAAAAGCCATTAGCGCCTACCCTTTTGAGCTATCTGGCGGCCAGCGGCAACGCGTCATGATCGCCATGGCATTAGCCCTAGAGCCCGTACTATTGATCGCCGACGAACCCACTACGGCGCTGGATGTGACTACCCAGGCGCAGATTCTCGAGCTTATTCGTGACCTGCAGCGCCGCCGTGGTATGGCGGTGATGTTTATCACTCATGATTTTGGGGTCGTGGCTGAAATTGCCAACCGCGTCTGTGTCATGCGCCATGGTAAGATTGTCGAAATCGGCGAAGCCAAAGAGGTGCTAGAAAATCCGCAAAACGCTTATACAAAAGCACTGATTGCCGCCATTCCCAGCAATGCAGTGCCGCCCCACCGTGAAACAAGCCAGGTGGCTCCGCTACTCGAGATCAAACAGCTTAATAAAGTCTTTCGTTCACGCGGGGGCTGGTTTAAGCCTGCCCGAGAAGTCCGCGCACTGGATGATATCTCGCTAACCCTGGCCCGTGGCGAAACCATGGGCATTGTTGGTGAATCGGGGTCGGGGAAATCCACCCTTGGCCGCTGTGTGGTACGTCTTGAACACCCGGACAGCGGTGAGCTGTTGCTGGATGGCGTTAACCTTTCACAGCTAAAAGGCGACGCGTTACGCCGTGAACGCCACCGCGTGCAGATGATTTTTCAGGACCCCTACGCCTCACTCAACCCACGCACTCGGGTCGGCATGGCGATTGCTCAAGGGCCTATGGCCAATGGCACACCCAAAAACGTGGCGCTCAAACAGGCAGGTGATCTGCTTGACCTTGTGGGCCTTGGCGCAAGCGCCGTGGAGCGCTTCCCCCATGAGTTTTCCGGCGGACAGCGCCAGCGCATTGGCATTGCTCGTGCGTTGGCGCTAAACCCTGAACTGATTGTCGCTGATGAAGCTGTTTCAGCGTTGGATGTGTCTATTCAGGCCCAGGTACTGGAACTGCTTGAAGAGTTGAAGCAACGGCTTTCGCTTTCACTGCTGTTTATTACCCACGATTTACGGGTAGCCGCGCAAATTTGCGACCGCATCGTGGTGATGCAGCATGGCCGTATTGTTGAACAAGGCAGCGCTGAACAAATATTCCTTCAGCCAAAAGAAGCCTATACCCAATCGCTGCTTGATGCGATTCCTGGTCGTCAAGCGCCGGTGGCGGCTACCGCCTAATCATTGAATCGTTAACCTCTTTACCAAGGAACACCCATGCAGATAACCCTGGAGGCGCTGAGCGCACTTGTTGGTTCAGCCCATGTGCTCACGGGTGATGATGTCACTAGTCGCCGCGTTGACTGGATGACCGGCGCGCCCTGCCAAGCAGGCGCTATCGTGCGCCCGGCAGACACCGAACAGTTAGCGGCTGGCATGCAGCCCTGCCACGCGCTTAAACAGCCAGTAGTGACCCACGGCGGCTTAACCGGTTTAGTGCATGGCGCGGAGGCTAGCCCAGAAGAGTTGGTAATTTCCCTGGAGCGCATGACCGCTATCGAAGAGATTGACCAGGTCGGCGGCACGATAACGGTACAAGCAGGCGCCCCCCTTCAGCGGGTACAAGAAGCCGCTAACGAGGTTGGTCTGCAGTTCCCGTTGGATTTAGGCGCACGTGGAAGCTGTACGATTGGCGGCAATATCGCCACCAATGCTGGCGGTGTCAGGGTGATTCGCTACGGCATGATGCGCCAGCAAGTACTAGGGCTTGAAGCAGTGATGGCCGACGGGCGTGTTGTCAGTTCCATGAATCGCATGCTGAAAAACAATGCAGGATTTGATTTAAAGCAGCTATTTATTGGCAGTGAAGGCACCCTGGGGATTATTACCCGCGCCGTGCTGCGGCTTTAGCCGCCTACCCCTAGCGAGCAAACGGCACTGGTGGCTTGCCACTCGTTTGACGCGCTAACCGGGCTATTAAGCCACATGGGCAAAGCGCTTGGGGGTGGCCTGGGAGCCTTTGAGGTGATGTGGCAAAACCACTATCGCCTACTCACCGAAACGCTGGCGAGGCACACGCCTCCTATTCCACCAGAGCACCCCTTTTATGTGATTATCGAGTCGCTCGGTAACGATGAAACTCACCATGCAGAGCAATTCCGTGTAGCGCTTGAACAGGCATTTGAACAAGACTTAATCGTCGACGCGGTGATTGCCCAATCAAGCTCGCAAAGCGATGGTTTATGGGCGATACGAGAAGATATTGAAGGGCTCATCAAGGGGCTGGCACCCATCTTTACCTTTGATGTCAGCCTCCCCATTGCCGATATGCAGCGCTATACCGATGCATTAGAGAAGCAACTAGTACAACGCTGGCCAGATGGCCGCCTGGTGGTATTTGGTCATCTTGGCGACGGCAACCTGCATATTTCTATTAGCGTTGGCAGCGATGCGCCGGAAGAGCGCCACGCGGTAGAAACACTGGTTTACGAGCCACTTAAAGCGCTGGGAGGCTCTGTTTCAGCAGAGCATGGCATTGGTTTGGAAAAGCGCCCCTGGCTTAGTCCCTGCCGCTCTCAGGCGGAAATCGAATTAATGCACACACTGAAGCAGGCGTTTGACCCACATCAGTTGCTTAATCGCGGTAAAATTTTGAGCTGAAAATTTTCACTATTAGGATATCGATATGCCCTCCTACCCCCATCATCTTACTGGTGAAGGTCCCCTTAATCCGTTTCCTGGGATTAAAGTTCTGGAGCGCCGCATTGGCCGCGAAATCCCTCATCGATTGGGCTCTAATGAAGGGCTGGACATGCCCCATCGTGCGCTACGTGAACATTTTGGCGATGCTGTCGCCGAGCATGTGTACTGTTACGGCGATGCGGAAGCTCTCGGCGTTCGTCAGCGACTAAGCGCCCAGCAGGGTATACCGCTTGATCATTTACTGGTGGATGCCGGTGCCGATAGCCTGATTGCATTAGCACTGCGCACCACCTGCACACCGGGCGACACCGTGGTTAGCACGGCGGGCACTTACCCAACCTTTGGCTACTTTGCGAAAGGCCAGGGTTGCCACTTAGTAGAGCCTAGCTATGTTGAAGCCCCTGGCCTACTGGCCCCTGATTTGGAAGCGTTAGCGGCGGGAGCACACCAGGAAAATGCCCAGCTGGTTTATTTAGCCAACCCCGATAACCCTAGCGGCCACCTGCATAGCGACAGTGCCATTCTCAAGCTGCGCGACGCACTGCCGGATACCTGCTGGCTGCTGCTGGATGAGGCGTATGGCGATTTTCGTGATGACGCCAACAGTGACTTCGCGGCCAAGGCACTTCCAGGTGTCATTCGCCTACGCACGCTGTCAAAAGCCCACGGTTTAGCAGGCTTACGCATTGGCTATGCGATTGCTGACCCTGATGTGCTCGCATTGATGATGAAGGTACGCATTCACTACGCGGTATCCACCTTTACCCAGCCAGCCGCAGAAGTCGTGCTCGATCACCCAACTGAAGTCCACCAACATATTGCGGAAGTAAAAGCACGCAGGGAACAGTTAGCGGCTCATTTCCAAGCACTGGGTGCCGACGTACTGCCTAGCGCCACCAACTTTATCGGCATTCGCTTACCAACTGCCGAACTGGCCGAGCGGGTAAACCGTGAGCTACTGGAAGCAGGCCGTTTAATCGCCCGCCCCGCTCACCCAGCGCTTGGTCATGTCTTACGCATTACCGCCGTCGCGGATGCTCTGGAACCAGGGCAGCTAGCGATTCTTGAGCAGGCCATTAAAGAGAATGCCTGACTCAGTTAGAAAATCTGCCAGTGGTGTTGGTGTGCGGGGGCAGATTGAAACGAGGGTCTTTCGCCATGGATGGCGAAAGTAGCGCCCATGGATGGGTTTACAGCGCCCTCGTGGCAAACTGCCCCCGCTAATTAAATGCAAAACGCTCGCTAATAGCGGGCAATGAGCCTAAGCGGGCGTTAACCAGTGCTTGAACGCGGCCAGCTCGCCACGCACCGCTTGGCGATACAGGCGCTGCAAGCGCGCGGTCACACTGTCGTCCGGTATCGGCGCGTCGACTGCCGGCGCCCCCGCCCTTCCCCCGATGCGGCGGCCATCCAGTTCACGCAGAGGAAGAATTTCCGCAGCGGTACCGGTTAAAAACGCCTCATCGGCAGTATATAGCTCATCGCGGGTGATGCGTCGCTCGCGCACTTCTATGCCCAGCGCCTCGCGGGCTAACTGGATCACGCTGTCGCGGGTGATGCCCTGCAAGCAGGACGTCACTTCAGGCGTGTGCAGTACACCATCGCGCAACAAGAAAACATTCGCGGCGGACGCTTCGGCTACATAGCCTTCTGGGTCAAGCATGATGGTTTCATCAAACCCTGCTTTCACAGCGGTATTCAGCGCCAGCATCGAATTCACATAATGACCGCTGGTCTTGGCACGGCACAGGCTGATATTGACATGGTGACGCGCCCACGAAGACGTCAGCGCACGTAACCCACAGCGGGTTGCCTGCGGCGACAGATACGGCCCAAGGTCCCAGGCAGCAATCATCACATGGGTGCTTAATCCTTTGGCCCGTAGGCCAAGGCCTTCCGCCCCAAGAAACACCGTTGGCTTAAGATAAGCGTTCGTCAGCTGATTTTTACGCAAGCACTCCTGCTGAGCCTCGATCAGCGCCTCTTCGCTAAAAGCGATCGGAATATCTAAGGAGTGGGCGCTCTCTGCCAAGCGGCGGGTATGCTCAGCCACGCGAAACAGCGCCGTTCCCTGCTCCCCCTCATAGGCGCGCACGCCCTCAAAGCAGCCCATTCCATAGTGCAGCGTATGGGTAAACACATGAACCTTGGCCTCTCGCCAAGCCAGCCATTCACCATCCTGCCAAATCCAACCATCGCGATCATAAAGCGGTGTCATTGCGTGCATTGCTCCCACTGTTGGCGCCAGCCATCGATAAGCGCCTGCTGGTGCGGTTGTAAGGCTTGATACCCCCAGGCAGCAATTTCATCGTTTTGCGGATCGGGGACACTCATCGTACTACCTGCCAAGGTTTGAATAACGCCATGCCCACATAGCGGTACATAGCCTTCTGAGTAACCACCTTCATGGACAAAAACCAGCTTTCCCTGGCAGCAACGGGCGGCAAGTGCTTTTAGCTGTGCGGTCATTTCGGCAAACGCGGCACTGTTGAGTAGCATCTTGCCTAACGGGTCTTTTGCACAGGCATCATAGCCACAGGCCACCACGATTAAGTCTGGGTTAAACGCTTCCAGCGCTGGCAACACCAGCGACGCCATCGCATAGCGATAAGCGCCCAAACCACAGCCCGGCGGTAGCGGCAGGTTAAGATTCGCCCCTAACCCCTCGCCTTCTCCCTGCTCTTCAAAACTGCCTGTATCGAGAGGGTAGTTCGCGGCTTGATGAACGGAAACGGTGAACACCTCAGGCTCAGCGTAAAACGCCGACTGCTGGCTATTACCGTGATGCACATCCCAATCAAGAATCGCTACCCGCTTCACTTGCCCCAAGGCCCGGGCACGCATCACGGCTACCGGGATATTGCCCAGCAAACAGAAACCACGCCCCTGATCCGCCTCGGCGTGATGCCCCGGCGGGCGGCAAAGCGCATAAGCGTTATTGACATGCCCAAGCGCCACGTCTTCTACCGCTGCGACGGCAAGCCCCGCTGAGTGCCTTGCTGCTGCCCAACTGCCAGGCATGAAAGGCGCGCAGTCGCCGCCGTTACCACCGCGCGCCTGGTCACCGGCCTGAAGTGATTAAAGATAAGGAGCCGTATGGAAGCGCAGCAGGTCCTCAACAGATGCGGCAGGAGGTTTGACGACGCGGAGCTCGTCAATCAGCCCGCTAACCTCAAGAATATTCTTCAGCCGCCGTTTGCTTTCGGGACTTTCCGACGCTGGTTGCGGCTGCAGAAACTCACCGGGAGCAGAAAAAACACCAATGGCACCCTGGTCGTGCCAAAAGCAACGTTCGTGCCAGTAAAACCCTGTCTTACTCATTGAGCGTCTCTCAACTTCTCTGATAACCGCGCATAAAGGCGGCAAGGTTAGCGCTGAGATATTCGGTCGGATAGCCGCCCTCTTGAATCACCACGGTGGGCTGCGATAAGGCGCTCAACTGCTCACCCAATGCCACAAAGGCTTCCGTTTCCACGCTGAACCCAGCAAGCGGATCATCCTTATGGATATCCAGCCCCAAAGACACCACGACCGCCTCTGGCTGGTAACGGTTGAGCTGCTCAATCAGCGTGGCCACCGCGTTAAGATAGGTCCCGCCATCACTGCCCAAGGGCAAAGGTAAGTTGACGTTGGCACCTTCACCCTCTTCGCACCCTATCTCGTCCACGCCACCCCAGAAGAAGGGATAAAAATCACTCGGGTCGACGTGTACAGAGCCGGTCCAGACATCCCCGCGGGAATAGAAAATATCCTGAGTACCGTTACCGTGATGCAAATCCACGTCAATGATCGCTACTTTGGCAAATTTCTCACGCAGCACGCTGGCAGCCAGAGCAGCGTTATTCAACAAACAGAAGCCACCCGCGTTATCCGGCCCCGCATGATGACCCGGTGGGCGGCACAAGGCGTAAGCACGTGGGGCCCCGCTCATTACCTCCTCCGTCGCAGCCACGGCTGTCGCTGCCGAGGCCAGCGCCCCTTGAAAGCTTGTTTCGCTTAACGGGCAGGCCATATCGTGCAAATGCCAGCCCGTCTGGCCAATCGGGTGATCAGGATAGTGGCGCGCACCGCCGCAAGGGTGAACGTTCGGTGCCACCAGCGCCGCTGCATTAGGCAGCGCCTGCCAACGCTCATAAATCGTTTCCAGAAAGCGTAAGTAGCGCGGCGTATGAATCTGCTCTAGACGTTTCCGCAGCGTCGGCGAGTCGGTTTCACTAGGTTCAGTCAGGCTCAAACCAGCCGCCGCCAACCCTTTGCTTAGCAGCTCAGCGCGTACCGGCCCCTCCGGCGAAGGCGCTGGCTGGGCGCGCAACAGAAAGGTCGGCGGCGCATGGTAGTCCTGGTCAGGATGGTAAAAGCACTTCATGTGTTGCTATCCACCTTTTAAAGTAGTGAAGGAATCCAAGTTGAAAGCGCTGGAAATGCCGCTAACAGCACAATAACGCCAATGAACGCTACATAAAATGGTAGTGATGCCACGATGGCTCGCTCATAAGGCACTTCGGCTATTCGGGCGGCCGTCATCAGCGTCATCCCCACGGGGGGCGTCACATTGGAAACGTTGAGCACCACAATCATCAATATGGCGAAATGCAACGGGTCAAAACCCAGCTGAATCATGGCTGGCACAAGTACGGGCGCTACCACTACGAGCGCAGGTAGCACATCCATCACCGTACCAATCACCAACAGTAGCAAGCACACCAGCATTAACTGTAGGAATGCGGCATCACTGAAGGTGGTAATAAGCCCAGCAGCGTCTCTGGCAATTCCTGAGCGTGTTACAAACCAGCCCAGTACCGCCGAGG
Organism: Halomonas bluephagenesis; assembly: GCF_054790765.1. NCBI lineage: Bacteria > Pseudomonadati > Pseudomonadota > Gammaproteobacteria > Oceanospirillales > Halomonadaceae > Halomonas > Halomonas bluephagenesis. The sequence goes on along the minus strand of NZ_CP133631.1, from coordinate 2,760,561 downwards.
TAGCGAGCAAGAAAAACACCACGCCGGAGAAGCGCACGGTCACAACCAGCGCGTCCCAAATTTTTCGCCAAGTGAGATTTCGGTAAAATACGACGCCAATCACGATGGCATACACCGCCGCAAACCCAGAGGCTTCAGTGATGGTGGTTAAGCCCGACAGAATGCCACCCAAAATAATCAGTGGCACCACCATGGCAGGCAGCGCAACGACAAACGACATCAGCGCTACTTTAAACGGCGTAGGTGCCTGTTTGGGATAACCCCGTTTCCAGGCCAGGAAAAAGCTCACACATAACAGCGCCAACGCCATCAAAAGCCCAGGAATAATGCCGCCCGCGAAAAGATCGATCACCGAAATATCACGCAACAGGGTGGCATATACCACCATCACCACACTGGGTGGAATAATCGGCCCAATAATCGATGAACACGCCGTAACGGCTGCCGCGTACTCAGCGTCGTAACCCTGCCTTTTCATTTCGGGAATCATGATTTTGCCGATTGCCACGGTGTCAGTGACAGCAGCACCGGTTAACCCGGCAAAAAACACCGATACCGAAATATTGACGTGGGAAAGTGCACCCCGAACACGGCCAAACAATGAATTATTAAACGCAATCAACTTGTGAGTTAGTCCACCCTGATTCATTAGCTCGGCGGTAAAAATAAAATAAGGCACCGCGATTAACAAAAACCCTGAAACCCCTGAAAACATCCGGTCGGCAATGATACCGAGCATGCGCTCTCCGCCCAGGGAGAACCCCCCAGCCAGTCCTGACATAGCCATGACAACCGCCACGGGAGCACCAATAAACAGCAACAGCACAAATACAATAATAGTAGGCGTCATGGCCGGGTCTCCCCTTCAGAACTCTCAAGAAGCTCATCAATCACCTCATGCTCGCTTGTAAAGTGCTCAAGCAGTGCAAAGCCGTGAACGAGATGCAGCAACATAATCAGGCCGCTGATAGGAACAACAATGGCCGTCACTTTGCTAGGAATGCGGATCTGATCCGACACCATGTAAACCTGCGTCGCGTTGGTGAAGTAGCCCCAGCCATACCAAGTAAGCATGAGTGCAAATAAGCCGAGGACCGCCAGACACAACACCGCCGCTATTTTCACCATGATTCTGGGCAGGCTACGCACTAGCAGCGTCATCGCTACATGCTCGCCATAACGCAGTGAAATGGTCATTGAGAGAAAGCCTATCCATGGCAAAAAAAGCCGGGCCAGTGAATAGGTCCAGCTCAGCGTGCTGCCGGTAAACAGCTTGTAGAGAAAGGCGGTAAAAGAAATGCCCAGCATCGATAAAATACAGCCAACGCATACCACAATTGCCACCTGATTGACGTGATCACTCAGGCGGCGTAACGGGAGTAAAACGCTCATCGTGATTCCTCACGCTGGGGCAGGCGTGCTACCCCAGCGTTTGTCCGTCGCTAAGTCTTACTGGCCGTAAATGCGCAGATCATCATCTGCAAGCTGCTGACCAACCCGCTCGACTTCGTCAAGTAGCCCCTGCACGCGGGCTTCATCCATACCGAAGTCATCGACGATCCCCTCTTTCCAAGCGGGACGGGCAACCTCTGCCATCCGTTCCCGCTCGGCATCGGGCATTAGGTAGCAAGCTTCAAAGCGTTCGCAGGACTCTACCCAACTGGCGGTGGCAAGCGCACCAGACATACCGTGGCTCAGTTGAATCGCTTCGCGGGCAGAGCTGATTAACGCCTGTTGATGCGTTTCCGGTAGCGACTGATACCAGGATTCACTGACGACCCAAGGGGCACTGTTGTATACATGCCCTGTCAGGGTGGTGTAGTCCGTTACCGCATCAAAGTTGAACGTGGTATTCAACACGGGAGCGTTAAATTGCCCATCCGCCAGCCCCGTTTCAAGGGCAGTAATCAGCTCACCCCAAGGGAGGGGCGTGGCAGAAGCACCAAGTGAGCGCATGATAGCCACGTGAGCTGGGTTCTCTTCGGTACGGATATTGAGCCCTTCTAGATCTTCCATGGTCTCAATCAAGCGCACGTTGTTAGTGAAGGCCACGAACCCGCCGCCATCATCGAACGTACCTAAGTAGCGCATATTGGCGTCTTCAACGGTGCCAGACATAAAGTCAGCAAACCATTCGCTGTCAAAGAAGCTCCACGCTTGACGCCAACTGGTAAACAAAAATGGCGCCGTTACCGCTTGATAGTCGCCATAAAACGATGACATCGCACCCGCTGACATAATGGTCGATTGCAGCGTGCGGCCGCCCTGCACTTCTGAGCCGTTTTCTACTTCTGAGCCTAGCTGACCACCGCCAAAAATAGAGACTTCAAGGTCTCCATCGGTGCGTGCTTCCACAAGGTTTTTGAAATGCACCAGGGCAGGATAGATTTCGTTATTTTTCATATCCTCTGGCAGTTGGGTAGCGATGACCATTTCATAGGACTGCGCCTGGGCGGTGGCACTGGCAATCGCCAGTGGCAGCGTGGCCATGGCAGCGAATAAAAAAGACTGTGTAGGTTTCATAACTTACCTCGTTTTGGTTATTAGCTGGTTTGCGTTATGACTGGCGTTTCCACTCGTAAGCGATCGCTTTATTGTCGTTATTGTTAAAGCCGTAGAAGACGAACGTGACGGCTCTCTGTTAGTTACTCGGCTCTCTGTGAGTTACTGGTTAATGGCCTCCCACACTTCAATGGCCGCCGCTAAGTCTTCAAGCGATGCGCCAACTGACTTAAACAGCGTGATGGCCTCTGCAGAGCGTCGGCCTGGCTTAGTTCCCACAAGCACCTCGGCAAGCTCGGCCTTGATATCCTCGAAACGGAACGCACCTTCGTCGATTGCCTGAAGAATATCGCCAGCTTCACCCTTAGCCCCTGCGTAGGTATCCACAAATACGGCAGATCGACGCAGACACTCAGCATCGGGTTCGCGCATTTGGGGGCGGAAGGCACCAATTAGGTCAACATGCGTGCCCGGTGTTAACCACTCACCTTTAATTAAAGGCTCTGTGGAGAGCGTGACGCAGCTGACAATATCAGCCTGCACAACCGCTTCTTGCAGATCGCTAACGACCTGGGTGTCAAAACGATCCGCATAGGCCTCAGCAATAGCAGAAGCTTTCTCAGGATTTCTGCCCCACACCAGGACACGTTTGATCGGTCGAATGCTGGCATGAGCTTCAATGACCATAGGAGCCAACTTGCCAGTACCCACAACCAGTAGCGTTTCTGCTGTCTCGCTGGCCAGCGCCTGCGCCGCCAAGGCAGAACCAGCCGCTGTGCGGCGGCGCGTTAGTTCGCTGCCATCAATGCAGGCCAGTGGCTGGCCATGCTTGCCTTCACTAAGCAAATACAGCCCTGAAATAGCAGGAATATTGTGTTGTGCATTTTGGGGAAACACATTGACCATTTTGACGCCAATATAGCCTGCTGGCTCCCAGGCAGGCATTAGCAGCATGGTGGCTTCACCGTCGGGGCGATGCATCGCGTGATGATGGCGTGGCGGAGATTCAACGCCGTTCACAAAGGTGGTATGTAGCCGCTTAATCAAACCTTTCCAGGTAAGATAGCGTTCCACTTCCGCCGCAGACACAACCCGCATATCAAGCCTCCGGCAGCGCAGCAACAACCATGATTTCTACTTTCCATTCCGGCTTAGCAAGCTTGGCTTCAACCGCTGCACGTACGGGTGGGCGGCCAGGCACAACCCAGGCATCCCAGGCAGCATTCATTTGATCGAACTCAGCCATGCTGGTGACCCAAATTTGCGCCGAGATAAGCTGCTCTTTCGAGGTGCCTGCCTGAGCTAACAGTTGGTCAATGCGCGCGAGCACTTGCTCCGTCTGGCCACGCATGTCAGCCGTTGCATCACTAGGCACTTGGCCGGCGAGATAAACGGTGCCGTTGTGAATCGCGACTTGGCTCATACGGGCATTGCTGTCTTGATAGGTAACGCTCATGGTGTCTCTCCAAGGAAGGTGGGAATCCTCTTGAGACTACGATGATGATGAGCGGCGTGCTTGCCCGAAACTCTGGGAAATTTGCCCGTAAGTGTTGAAACGTGCCGGGCATTGTTGATCGCGGGTAGGCTAGCGATCTGAGGAGGGGGCAATCTCAAAGTAGCGCCGATAGGCGCGTGAAAAGCTACCTTGGTCGCGGAAGCCAACCAGCATGGCAATATGGCCCAGGCTTAGCGCGCTGTGCCTAACCAACGTACGCGCGTGTTCAAGCCGCCTGCGCTGAACATACGCTAAGGGTGTCACACCGGTTAGCTCACGAAAGCAAGCATGAAAATGGCCAGGGCTTAGCGCACATAATGCGGCTAATTGCTCAACCCGAATATCGTCCGCCAAGTGCTGATCCAGCCAAGCATCCAGCCTTTCTAGATCCAGCCGCTCACTGATACAACGCACGCCAATCTGATCAGCAACTTGCTTCGGCTCATCTTGGAGGTACATATACAGCGCTCGAAGCAGCAGCACGGCAATTTCATTTTGTAGCGCGGGACACTGCTCTAACTGATGCGTCAAGGCATGGGTAAGCTGATTAAGCGCCGGAGGCACGGTGAAAAAACGCGGCTTATCGACCAGCCGCTCGATTTCACTGCCTTTCTCCAACACGGCCAAGTGCTTCACCGGAATATCCAGCACCAGCGTGCGGTTACTGCCATCGCCTTGGTACTCATGATGTCGAGACGATGGAATCAAGCAGCCACGGCGTGCCGTGACGCGCTCGCTCTGCCCTTCCATAGCAAGCTCAGTCACGCCACACGTCGCCAGTATTAACTGGTGAAAATCGTGGGAGTGAGACACCTGCTCTGGGGCTAAATTGCGATTATGCAGCTCAAACTGGTCCATGGACGTACCGTTTGGTTCTACGTTGACGATTGCACTATAAAACGGCTGACCATAGAAAAGCGAGAAAGCGCCAACGCTTGGCTAACGCTTTCTTTAATACGTAAAACAATTTTACAAACAGCTAAATCGACGTTTGAAAGACGGTCCCCGCCAAACTAGCCAACACCGCCTTCACACAGTCATTAGGCAATCGTGTTGTAATTGGTATTCCAGTTAACGTTATCAAAGTCGCCAAGATTAATATTCTCGAACGACGCTAGCGTGTCAGTTTCAAACGCACTGTTTGAAAGTGCTTCGACACGTTGCAGCAGCGCGTCATCGGCGATCTCTTGCGTACTACCATCACCCGCCAAGAGGTACACCACATCACCGCTTTCCAGGCCAAGCTGATCGAGCCAATCAACGCCGCTCTCGAATTCAGCAGTTGTGAACACGGCGAAGGCGTCGTTAACATCTAGCGTTTGCACCTCCTCGCTAATAACAAGTCCTGCGCCTTCGCCACGCAGTGCTGCAAACTCCTCGGCGGTCAGGTCAACACGTAGCTCGTCGGCACCTGGCACATTGCCGACGCGGAAATCGGTGATGCTCATCACCTCGCTACCAGGCTGACCATCCACCGTAAAGGTTTGGGCGAGTTGATCAACGCTACCACCGGCTTCGGCACCCGGCTGATGCGTGTAACCATTGACCGTAAAGGCAATATTCAGATCCTGCTCGGCGTCACTCTCAAGCGGGTCATCAATGACGACAATGCTTGCGGCATCATTGACCAGAAATTCAGCTGGTACACCACCATTGCCTGCGACATTAAGCGTGTAGATATTGCTATAAGTGTCCTGCACTACCCATGAGGTTAGCGAGGAGAGAGGCACGTCGTTATTTACCGCGCCGTCCAGCAGCGTACTGGCGGTGACAAACAGCTCCTCGGCCGCGCGAACATCCAGCAATCCAGCATCGAAAAATGCGCTTTGAGCGGTATCCAGCGAGTAGTTTTCAGGGATGCTTCCTCCACTGATAAAGCGCTGCACTAGGTCTGCCAGAGGGTAAGAAACCGTTAGCCCTGTTTGGTCAAAGTTCTCTAGCTCGCTGAGTACTTCAAAATCTTGATAACCGATCTCATCAGTATTGACGCGCACACTACTCGCCGCTAACAGCACGTCACTATCGATAGCCTCCATGAGCTGCTGAACACTATCTTCTATCACCCAGTTCAGCAGCGTTTCGCGGTCTAGCTCAGCGGCATTGTTGGCCCCTGCCATAATGGAGGCAACGGTGGCTAGCAGCTGCTCACCTTCCGCTACGGTTAACGAGGAAGCATCGAAAGGCTGGTCAGCCAGCACTTGGTAACTACCCGGACGCTCATCGGAGCTGGCAGGCAATACCTCTCCGGCATTTATTACGGCAACCGCTTCTTGTAAGGAGTAACCCACCTCTACGCTATCGAGCGACACGTTGCCTAGCGCAACAAACGCCTCGTACTGCTCGGCGGTCAGAAGCTCATCAGCTCCCAACTGCAAGCTGATGTTAGCTGCGCCCGTTACCCACGCCTCTTCACTTGCCACCAATAGATTAGCCGCCTGAGCATCGGTAATACTCCAGGTCTGAAGCATTTCCACACTGACATTGCGGCTGTTTAGCGCGCCATCCACAATCGCCTGAACTGACTGGTATCGAGCTTCAGCATCAGCAACCGTAGCCAGTAGGAAATTCGGCAATTCAATATTACTTGGCGTAATTTCATAGCTATTGGCAATGCTTTCAATCTGATTCAGCGTTAAGTTGCTGGTTAAAATAAACCGCACTGGCGTATCGCCAAGCTCAAAATTATCTAACCGTTGTAAACGCTGTAAATCGGCAATCGCTAGAATATCGTTATTAACCGACACCTGCTCCGCACCGGTAATATGCAGCGGGAATTCGGTGCCAGCCTGAGCCTCTAGCAAGGCAGCTGCCGTATCAACAACCGTCCACTTCAGTAATGCGTTCACCGAAGGCGTGGGCCCATTGGCATTTGCCAATGCAGATAGCGCCTTATCCACCAACGGTTTAACGTCAGCAGCGGTGAAGGTACCCACGGACAGCTCTTCATCAGCAATACGATAACCCACACTGTTATCGCCTGGATCTTTATTGAGACTTTCAACACCCTCTTCGTCAATGATCTCTAATGCTTCTTCTAGGGTGTACAGCACCTCAATGGGGTCATCGGCATACTGATAGTTGCCTAGAGTCATCAACGACTGATAGTGCGCGTAGGTGATTTGATCATCCGTAATCACGACATTGCCAGCCAACGTTATATGGCCCTGATTGATCGCACGAATAACGTTGTCAGCCGTGTCGCTTACCGTCCAGTCGAACAGGGCTTGAACGGTTTCATTGTTATTTTCGAGACCATTAGCCGCTTCCAAAACCGTCCGGATGTTTGCCAAGGTATCGGCGGATTCTGCGACGGGTAAGGGCTCTACCAGGGCTGTTTTGTTATCTAGCAGGCTAAAACGTCCTGCTGGTGCGAGCAGATCGGCCTCTTCGGCACGCAACGCATCGCTAATATCGGCGTAGGTTACTGCGGTCGTATCACCTAAGCTAAAGTTGTTCAGCGTCGTATCCAAACGCTCATATTGCGCTGCGGTTAAGGTGAGGTTAGTGACTTGAATGGTATCCGCAAGCTGCAACCCATCTGGAAGATTAGCCCTTAACTGCGCCTGGATATTGGTATAACTATCAAGCACGCTCCAGGTATAAACATTGCCGAGATTGGGCGCGTTTTCGGCGCTATCTAGCAGTTGGCGCACAGCGGCCAGATCATTGATAGCAGACTGTACGGTCAATGGTTGTGGGGCAAATAACGCGCCAGTACTAATAATGTAATTAGCCACGACATCGTCGATACCGACGCTAAACGCCTGCGCTAGCGTGTACTCCACCTGTTCGTCGCCACGCTGATACCCAGCGTTATTGCTTTCAATCGCTAGCAGCGCATTGTATTGAACAATGGTAATCGCTTGGTCGGTGACACGAAGTTCATCAGCAAGAGCGATATGCAATGCACCTTGCTCAACGGCTAAAATCGCCTCAGCAGTATCATTAATCACCCAATCAAACAGCTCATTAGCGTCTAGCCCATCGGCGTTATTGGCACCGCTGATAATGTCTTCAACACGGGCAAGCTCAGAACTAGCACCAGCAACGCTAAGTTCTCCTGGGCTGTAAGCTTCTGGCGCAATTTGATAGTTATCCGCCAGCTCAATGTCTGTACTGATAGCACCTTCTAAGGTGTAGCGAACAACCGTGGCAGCCAGTTCAAAGTTATCTAACATGGCCAAGCGTTCGTACTGGGATTGATTAATTCCCGCATTGGCGACACGCACTTGGTCCGCCAGCATCACGTGATCTTCGGCAATATCGCCAATGATAGTATTGGCGTTATCGACCACTACCCAGCTAAACGGCAAAACTTCGCGCAGCTCCTCACTGTTTTCAGCGTTTTCTACTAACGCATCGATCTGGAGGTACTGTTCCCGCGCGTCTGCCACGGTGAGCTCGCCACCCTGACGGCTGGCCTCAGAATTAATCGCATAATTGGTGAGCAACGAGCCAGCATCTTCAGCTTCAATGGCTTCCGACAACGTGTACTCAACAGTTTCTCCGGTGCGTACGTAATTGCTCTGAAGTCCTGTTAGGGCTTCATACTGCGCTAAGGTAATCACACCATCGCTAACGTTGACGGCATTGGCACGCAGTAAATGGGCAACATCACCCGCATCCAAAATAGCGCCAACCGTATCAAGCACTGTCCAGTTGAAGAGTTGATCGACATTGGGCGTTTCTGGGTTCAGCGCATTCGCCAGAATGTTGTCTACGGTCGCGAGCGTATCTTCTGCTTTCAACACGCTAACACTGCCCGCATTAAAGGGCGGTTGTTGGGCGATTTCGTAGTTTTCGGCAAGCACGTCGGCAGCGATTGCTTGTGCCAAGGGGTAGCCCACAACGGTGTCGCCTAGCTGGAAGTTATCCAACGTATTAAGCTGATCAAATTCACCGACGGTTATCGCACGATCACTAATAGTGACGGGGTTAGCGCCAGCGACGTGGCCATCGTTGATATCCGCAATAATGGCACTAGCACTATCACTCACGGCCCACTGAAATAGCGTCAGTGGCGGTTGATTGTTGGCACCTTCCAAAACCCGCGAAACATCGGCAAAGGCTGAAGCTGCTTGTGCGACAGTCACGGTACCGACATCAAGGGGAGCATCGAGATCAATGATGTAGTTGCTGGCCAGCGGTGTTGCATCGAGGGCTTGTGCAAGCGTATAGCCTACTTCTGTGGCACCTAGCTCGAAATTGCTCAGCGCATCGAGCTGCTTAAATTGCTCTGGCGTAATGACGGCTTCTGTGACGCTGACACGGCGGGCTTCATTAAGCTGCGGGTCAGCGCTGGAAGCGTCTATCACGTTGTCAAAACTATCGAGGATGGTCCAGTTCAACAACATCTCGCGTGTTAAACCATCATCCCCAGTGTTCAGCGCGCGATCTGTTAACAGCCGTGTTTCATCAATAAGCTCTGCCGCTTCACGCAGGCTTAATTCATTATTAACAAACGGCGTTTCTGGATCTAACGTGTAGTTTGCGGGCATTTCTGCCGTTTTCAGCGCCTCTTCAAGCGTGTAAGGCACCACCGTGCTGCCAAGTACAAAGTTATCCAGCGTATTCAAGTCTGCAAACTGGTCCGGCCGGATCGTTTCATCCGTTAGCGTAACGCGCTCAGCACCTAAAACGGCGGGGGGCTCCAAACCGCCAGTCACCAACACATCTTCGACGCTAGCGCGAATTGACCAAGTGTAAATGTCGGAAAGCTCGATAGGCGCCGTTCCAACATCGTAATCACCTGCTAAGATCTTCTCCACCAGCGCTAAACGGTCAGCGGCGACGGTCAATCCCAACGTGCCCGCAGAGAACGACTGATCAGGGTTGATCAAGTACTGAGAGGGCAAGTCTCCTTTTTGCGCAAGATTAACCGCGGTTTGAAGCGTGAGATAAGGAAGATCAGCGCGAACATCAATCGTATTGGAAAGATCGCTGTTGGGGTTTTGAACCGCTTGTTGAGCATCGCGAAGTGGGTTGCTGTCGCCGTCTCGATAAGCATCAAGGTTGACGTCCGCCCCCGCGTTATCAATAGCGTCTAGTGCTTGCTTTACCTGACCGGCGATAGAAGGCAGCCCTAATGCATCAGCCATTTGCTGATTGGTCAGCTCACGACCCGCTTCATTGGCTTGATTGAGTGCGTTGGCAAGTAGTGAAAGCGCGTCGCTACTGCTAATACCCGCACTGTTGGCCATCGCTAGCAAGCCAGCAACTTTAACACCCGCGACAAGCAACTCAACGCTAGCAGAGTCTTCTCCCAGTGGGTCGGTAGTCAGCAAATCAACGCGCTCATCTAGCCCCAACGCGGTTTTAATCACACTTTGCGACGTAGCATCGTTGACATCAAACTGCGCCGATAGCTGAACCATCATGGTGGTCAACGGCGTGATCACTGTGGCACCTTCTGGCGCTCGCAACACCCCGTTGAAGGGCAGCCCAGTGGCAATGTCAACGCCACCTGTGGCAGTCAAGATACCGCTGCCCTGCAGGCCACTGAAGAAACCGCTATTATCGGTTTCCACTTGATTAGCGTTAACGGCACGAGTAACGGTGGCACCAGCAATATAGCCATCAATCACATAGCCGCTGATCGTGGGTGGTTCTGGTGCAGGCGGTGTTGAGGAACCACCACCTCCCCCGCCCCCAGCTGCAGCAGCTCCTAACGCCAGCGCACCGCCACCGATGTAAAGCCAAGGTGGAATCTCACCAAAAGAGCTAACTGGGGTGCTGCTACCGCTTGTGGCACTTGTATTACTTGGCGTGGTTTCGTTGCCGCTAACGCTAGGTGAAAAAGACGCACTAGGCACAAAGAGCAGCGTGCCAAAGTCAGTGCTTTCTGCCACACCTTGCTGCAACGCACTGCTCGGGCTGATCAACAAAAGATCGCCCTGTTGAACCACAGCGCCACGCTCCACGAGCAACAGTGAGCCATCAGCACGGGTAATCATTACATTACCATCGGGCAACAGCTCCCATGTCTGCACATTGGGCAACTGGCTTAACGGCACAAGAAGGCCGCTGTCGGCATCCAGCTTTTCCATAAGCGCCGTGATATCGACCACCACGCGCCCGCCTTCAAGCTCAACATCCGCAGCCGCTAGGTAAATACGCTGGCCGTTATCCATTACCAATGTCAGGCTGCCATTAGGTTGGCGAATAACCTCATCAACCCCTTGCAGGTCATTAACAGCAACCATGTCATCTGCCATCGCCTGCTGAGCCATCAGCGGTAGAACCAGCGTTGCCGCCATTCCACCATGCTTTAACACTTTTTGGTTTTTCGCCATCCAACGGCGAACGAAAGCAAGGCGTGCCTGCGGATCAGCCGGTATTTCTATGCGCGCCACACCCTCTTGGGTGTCAGCGAACGCTTGCCAGTCGCCCTGGGAGCCCACTGAACTCACCCTGACGCCATTGAGCAAGTGGCCGTTCATCACACCAGGCTGGGTCGACTTAAGAATATCGGCTGATGATATCGCCATTGAGCACTTCTCCACTGAAAGTTCGCAGGCGCTTGGCGCCTAATCGTTTTTATATCCGGTTGGCGTACATCGCCCACGCGCCTGCACACACCGTGCTTACCAAGCGCATTAGAAAAATAGGCTTAAGTATTCCACAAAGAAGTGTTAGCCAAACCCTGAAAAAGACTGGTTATATAGCGGTAACAGAGCATTAGACGCATCGCCACTACCGAAACGCGGTAGCAAGCAATGGAATCAGCCGAAAAGCGCGGCCAGATGAAAAGGGATCGTAAAAAGCAGGCACAAAAAAGGGCCTAGCGATAAATCGCTAAGCCCTTGAATTTGGTGCCGGTGGCCAGACTCGAACTGGCACACCCGTAAAGGCGGCGGATTTTGAATCCGCTGCGTCTACCAATTCCGCCACACCGGCAATGGCTGCGCATTATACGTAGATAACCTCACAGGTCAATCACATTGACTGACTTTATCTATCTAAAGCGCTATCCTATGCCGCCTGTTTGACCACTGATAAGAGCCATTTCCATGCAGCGCGCGGATTTTCATTTCGAGCTACCCGACGAGCTAATTGCTCGCTACCCTTCTGAGCAGCGCAGCGACTGCCGTTTGCTATGTGTGGATGGTCAAAGCGGCGCACTCGAGCATCGTCGATTTCCTGATTTACTTGAGCTACTCGAACCCGGCGACTTGCTGGTATTCAATGATACGCGTGTCATTCCAGCACGCTTGCACGGCCACAAAGCTAGCGGCGGTAAAGTAGAAATGCTGCTGGAGCGTCCGTTGGATAGCCACCGTGGTTTAGCGCATATCCGTTCGAGCAAATCGCCCAAACCTGGCACCGAACTGATCTTTGAAGGCGATATTCATGCGGTGGTTGAAGGCCGTCGCGATGCGCTTTTTGAGCTGCGCTTTTTAGGCGACACGCCCATGATTGCGCTGCTTGAAAAGCACGGCCATATGCCACTGCCACCCTATATCACCCGTGACGATGAGCTGAGTGATCGGGAACGCTATCAAACCGTGTACGCCCGCCGCGACGGCGCAGTAGCAGCGCCTACCGCGGGGCTTCACTTTGACCAGCCGTTGCTGGATGCCCTGGCAGAGAAAGGCATTAACAGTGCCTTTGTGACCTTGCACGTCGGCGCTGGCACCTTTCAGCCTGTGCGCGTCGACAACATCCTCGAACACCACATGCACAGCGAGTGGATTGAGGTTTCTGAGGACGCCTGTCAAAAAGTTCGCGACACTCAGGCCGCTGGAAAACGGGTCATTGCTGTCGGCACTACTAGCGTGCGCTGCTTAGAAAGCGCTTGCCTGAAAAGTAACGACGGCCAGATCGCCCCCTACAGCGGCGACACCGATATCTTTATCTACCCTGGCTATGAGTGGCGCTGTGTGGATGCCCTAATTACCAACTTTCACCTGCCCGAGTCGACCCTGCTGATGCTGGTCTCCGCGTTTGCAGGCTATGACCACATGATGCGGGCATACCACACGGCAGTTGACGAGCGCTACGCGTTCTTTAGTTATGGCGATGCCATGCTGCTGACCCGCTAGACACGATACGCCCAGCGCCTTAACCGATTATTGACGAGTTATTTAGATGCGAAACGAATGCTTTATGCGCTTTGAGCGCCTAGCCGACGATGGCCGTGCGCGCCGGGGGCGCCTGCACTTCCCCCGCGGCACCGTCGAAACCCCTGCCTTTATGCCGGTGGGTACCTACGGCACGGTGAAGGGCATGACACCTGACTCCGTGAAAGAGATTGGCGCAGAAATCATTCTCGGCAATACCTTTCACCTATGGCTGCGCCCAGGCACCGACGTTATTGAAGCCCATGGCGACTTGCATGACTTTGCCCAATGGGACAAACCGATCCTGACCGACTCCGGCGGCTTCCAGGTTTTTTCCTTGGGTGAAATGCGCAAAATTACCGAGCAAGGCGTTCACTTCCGTTCGCCAGTCGATGGCAGCAAGGTATTTATGGGGCCGGAAGAATCCATGGCCGTGCAGCGCTCGTTGGGCTCTGACGTGGTGATGATTTTCGACGAGTGCACGCCGTACCCAGCCACCTTTGAAGAAGCCGAAAAATCCATGGAGCTTTCACTTCGTTGGGCGAAACGCTCACGCGATGCTCATGGTGACTCACCTTCAGCGCTGTTCGGCATTATTCAAGGCGGCATGCACCCTGAACTTCGCGAACGCTCACTAAAAGGGCTGCTCGACATTGGCTTTGATGGCTTAGCCATTGGCGGTCTGTCGGTAGGCGAACCCAAAGAAGAGATGATCAAGGTGCTTGATTATCTACCGACATGGATGCCGGACGACACCCCTCGCTACCTGATGGGCGTTGGCAAACCAGAAGACTTGGTAGAGGGCGTGCGCCGCGGCGTCGACATGTTCGATTGCGTGATGCCTACCCGTAATGCACGCAACGGTCACCTGTTTACCTCAGAGGGTACGGTCAAGATCCGTAACGCCAAGCACCGCTTCGATACCCGACCGCTTGATGCCGAGTGTGACTGCTATACCTGTAAGAATTTCTCACGGGGCTATTTGCACCACTTGGATCGTTGCAACGAAATGCTGGGTTCCATGCTCAATCCCATCCATAACTTACGCTACTACCAGCGGGTAATGGCTGATTTGCGCGCGGCAATCGAAGCGGGTACATTGACGACCTTTGTGGAAGGCTTTTATGCCCAGCGCGGCCTGCCAGTGCCTCCCCTAGCAAATTAATCGCCATCCGCCATTGGCGGGTGGTTTAATCGGTTCACCCATTGAGTTTTCTAACCCAGGAGTTCTCTGCAATGCTGGATTTCTTCATCTCACCAGCCCATGCCCAAGAAGCCGCTGCCGGCGGTGGCATCGCGCAAATTGTTATGCTGGTTGGTTTTGTGCTGATTTTTTACTTCCTGCTTTGGCGCCCCCAGGCAAAGCGCGCTAAGCAGCACAAACAGCTGGTTACCGGCTTGGCTAAAGGCGATGAAGTCGTCATCGGTGGCGGCCTTGTTGGTCGTGTTACCAAAGTTAATGATGAGTTCCTGACGCTGGAAGTATCTGAAGGCACCGAAGTTAACGTGCAGAAAAATGCCGTTGCTGCCGTACTTCCTAAAGGCACTATTAAGTCCATCTAACGCCTGCTTCTCCCCCCTGCCGATCCAGTGCCAGCCACCCCGGCAGGGGTGACATGGTAGCCACGATGGTGAACTTTGCTGTGCGCGGTCTGTCCGTGCACAGCAATTCCGTTTGTAATTGAAGGCAGGGCTTGCATGCTCAACCGTTCCCCCCTGTGGAAGTATCTGCTGATACTGGTCGTCCTGGTGGTTGGCCTTATCTATTCGCTTCCCAATTTATTCCCCGCAGATCCCGCCATCCAGGTTAGCGATGCCCAGGGCGACTCGCTGGATGAACGGCAAATATCCCGCGTTGAAGAAGCACTCATCGACAGCGATATCGCCATTAAAGCCATTGAAGAAGCGAATGGCCAATGGCTGATTCGCCTACAAAGTGACGATGACCAACTTGATGCCCGTGATATTGCCTCTGATGTATTGGGTAGTGACGGCACTGTCGCGCTCAACCTCGCTGACGCCACCCCTGGTTGGCTGCAAGCCTTTTCCGCATCCCCCATGACGCTGGGCCTCGATTTACGCGGAGGCGTGCACTTCTTACTTGAAGTGGATATGGACGCCGCTCTTACCCAGCGTTTAGAAGTGAATGCCAGCGCCATGCGCGAACTGCTGCGTGGAGAGCGCATTCGCTATCGCAATACCACCATCGACGAGCGCTCGCTTTCAATCGGCTTCGGAAGTACAGAAGATCGCGATACCGCACGACGCTTGATTAGCCGCGACTTTCCTAATTTTGAATATAGCACTGAAGGCGATGGCCGCGCCGCCAACCTAGTCATGACGCTCAGCGACCAAACGGTTAACGAGATTCAGGACTATGCGATCAATCAAAACTTAACCACGCTACGTAACCGTGTGAACGAGCTGGGTGTGGCTGAGCCGATGGTTCAACGCCAAGGTCCTAGCCAAATCGTGGTTGAGCTGCCCGGCGTTCAAGATACCGTGGCTGCAAAGCGCATTGTCGGCGCGACGGCAAACCTAGAGTTTCGCCTGGAAGCGCGTAATGACACGCCTGAATCGGAAACCGAGCGCCTCGAATTCCGTAATGACCCAACACGCTCGGCAGAGCTGATGCGCGATGTCATTATTACTGGTGATAGCGTATCCAGTGCCAGCAATAGCTTTGATGAAAATGGTCGCCCACAGGTCAACATTAACCTGGACGGCACCGGCGGTACGCTAATGAACCGCGCCACGCGGACTAACATCGGTCGCAACATGGCGGGGTTGTTCATTGAGCATAAAAGCGAAGACCGTGTTGAAATCGATCCAGAGACCGGCGCAGAGACCATCGTTCGTGAACCTTACGTCGAACGCGGCTTGATCAGTCTTGCCACCATCCAAAGCGCATTGGGCAACAGCTTCCGCATCACCGGCTTAGACTCACCGACTGAAGCTGCTGAGCTTGCCCTTCTGCTCCGCTCTGGCTCACTGGCTGCACCTATCTACTTTGTGCAGGAACGCACCATTGGCCCAAGCCTGGGTGCCGAGAACATTGAACGTGGCCTGCTATCGGTTCAAATCGGCTTGTTGCTGGTCGTTCTGTTTATGCTGGTACGCTATAAAGTGTTTGGCGTGTTTGCCAACATTGCCCTGGCGCTTAACTTAACGCTACTCGTCGCTGTTATGTCGATGCTGGGCGCCACGTTAACGCTACCAGGCATTGCCGGGATCGTGCTTACGCTGGGCATGGCAGTTGATGCCAACGTCCTGATATTCGAACGCATACGCGAAGAATTACGCAACGGCATGTCGATTCAGCAAGCAATCCATGCGGGCTACGAGCGCGCCTTCACCTCTATCGTGGATGCCAATATCACCACACTGCTGGTAGCAGTGATTCTGTTCTCGATTGGTACCGGCCCGGTGAAAGGGTTTGCCGTTACGCTCTCCATTGGCATTTTGACATCCATGTTCACGGCACTGCTGGTGACGCGCGCCATGGTCAACCTGACCTATGGCAGCAAACCCGTCAAAAAGCTGTGGATTTAAACGCATGGATCTAAATGGCATAGATTTGAAAAGCATGGATCTGAACCACGTGCTTAGCCCAGAATTTAAGAGGTGGTAATGAAACCCCTATCACAACTGCGAATCGACTTTATGGGGCGGCGCAACCTTGCGTTTGTCGTCTCTGCCGTGCTGCTAATCATCTCGATTGGCGCGATTATTTTTCAGCAGCTAAACCTTGGGCTGGACTTCACTGGCGGTACGCTGGTGGAAGTGCGCTATGGCGCAGCACCTTCCTTAGACGCGATTCGTCAATTGCTCGAAGACAGTGGCTTCCAAGATGTGTCGGTACAAACGTTTGGGGCATCAACTGAGATACTTATCCGTCTTCAGCAGGCGTTCGATGCTGATGTCGGCAACGAAGTCGTCAGCTTGCTACGTGCCAGTGGCGATAGCGTTAATCTTGTACGAGCCGAGTTTGTCGGCGCACAGGTCGGCGACCAGCTACGCGACCAAAGCGGCTTAGGCCTTCTGGTGGCATTGGGCGTGGTAATGCTTTACGTTGCTTTTCGCTTTCAATACAAGTTTGCGCTTGGTGCCCTGCTGGCTCTGCTACACGATGTCATCATCGTTGTTGGCATTTTTGCGCTGTTTCAGTTGGACTTCGATCTCACTGTACTGGCAGCGATTTTGGCTGTTATCGGCTACTCGCTAAACGACACAATTGTTGTGTATGACCGTATCCGCGAGTCTATTCGCACATCGCGTATTGATGATATGCCGCAAATCTTCAACGAAGCGATCAATGCCACGCTGTCCCGCACGCTCGCCACTTCTAGCACTACCGTACTGGTGCTGCTGGCGCTGTTGCTATTGGGCGGCGATATGATTGAGAACTTCGCTATTGCGCTGCTGATTGGCATCGTGGTGGGTACGTTCTCATCAATTTATATCTCAGGCGCGCTACTGATCCCGCTTAGGCTTTCACGGGAAGACCTTATCCCCACGAAGAAAGAAGTGGACGAAGAGGAAGAAGAGCTACCTTAAACAGCGGCTCTATCGCGCCAGCGCTTTGATTGGCGCACAACAAAAAGCCCTGCTGGTTTTCACCAGCAGGGCTTTTTAATTACATCATTTTTAAACGTTTAAAAATGCGGTGCCAATTGTTTAATCAAGGCCTTGTACAGTCGCGGACCAGCGGCCATTAGCTGGCCTTCAGCATTCACTGTCGGCTTGCCATCAGGCGTGCCCATCAACGCACCAGCCTCTTTCAGCAATAGCGTCCCCACCTGCATATCCTGCTCTTCAAGGCCCAGTACAAAAACACTGTCCACACGGCCACAGGCGAGTTCACAAATATCCAGCAGGCCGCTACCAGAAGCCAACATGGCTTCTACTTGGGGCGCTAATTGTTGAGTAATGGTCAGGTAAGCTGACAAATGACTTGGGCGCAACCAAGTTTCAGGCAGGCTCATCGCTATTCGCGTACCGCTAATGGCGGTAGGTTTGCTTACACGCATGCGCTTGTCGTTGTGCTGAGCGCCGCGACCGCGGCTGGCGATATATTCGTCATCGGCGAACGGGCAAATAATGACCGCATGCTCAGGACGACCTTTCACGAGACACACCACTGAGAGAGCAAAGCCCTTACCTGCCACCGCTAAATTGGAATAGCCGTGCATTGGTTCAATCTTCCAGACGATATCAGCGCCTTCGCCTTCACCCGCTTTATGGGGCGTATAGCGGCCACTGAAGCCGTGCAGGGGATACCCACGCTGCAGCTGCTGAACAATGGTAGCCTCTGCTTTGCGAGCGGTGTCTTCCAGCAAGCGGTCGAGGTTAAATTCATCGTGAGCATTTTCAATGCGCTCACGAACACGTAAAAAGTGTTCAACAGCGCCACGCGCAGCGCGCAGCGTAAATTGGACCATAGGATTCATGATCGGGCCTTGTCACAGTGATGTTAAAGAACGGAGGCAGTGGCAGGACTGCTTTGGCGCGCAATTCTAACAGAGCCCCCTCGGGCATGCTATCGACTCATGCTAAACTGCGCGTTTTCCGCACTTGATTACCGAGCCCATTATGCTTGAGCGCATCCGTATTGTTCTTATTGGCACTAGCCATCCTGGTAATATTGGCGGCGTCGCCCGCGCCATGCACAACATGGGCTTAGCCGACTTAGCCCTGGTGGCACCGCGCTGTGAGGTGATTGCCCAAGACAGCATTTCCCGCGCCTCGGGAGCCGACCACTTGCTTCACCAGGCAAAGGTTCACCCTGCCCTCGAAGACGCTGTTGCTGACTGCACGCTTGCCGTGGGCGCCAGCGCCCGCTCGCGCACGCTGCCTTGGCCGATGATCTCCCCCCGCGAGCTGGCCGAACGGCTGCCCAGTGAATGCCAGCCCGACAATGCACGTGTCGCCCTGGTATTTGGCCGTGAAGACAGCGGCTTAACCAATGCCGAGCTGCAGCGTTGTCACGCCCACGTACATATTCCCACCAATGCGGACTTTAGCTCGCTAAACCTGGCCGCTGCCGTTCAGGTTATCGCGTATGAGTGTCGTATGGCATGGCTTAGCCAACAGGATACCGCCAGCACCGCACACGAAGACGATGATGCGCTAGCAACCCACGTCGAGCTTGAGCGCTATTTTGAGCACTTGGAGCGCACGCTGATTGCTATTGAATTTCATGACCCTGCACAGCCGCGCCAACTAATGGCTAGATTACGTCGCCTGTATCTGCGTGCTCGCCCAGAAAAAATGGAAATGAACATTCTGCGTGGCATTCTCTCGGCAACCGAAAAAGCGGCGAATAAACACCGTCCTTAACGCTGCTCGCTGCTAGCAGCCTGAACGGCCTAAACTTGAAGTCGCATCAGTACGCCCCAACATCGCTTTTTTGAACGCTACATTGCCCTAACCATATTCCAAGAAATTATGATTACTGCCCTTTAACGCCCAAGGATCACCCATGTTTCAACGCCTGCGTGAAGACATTAATAGCGTATTCGACCGCGACCCTGCGGCACGTAACTTTCTTGAGGTGCTGACCAACTATCCCGGCCTGCACGCCCTGCTGCTTCACCGCTGCAGCCACTGGCTATGGAAGAAAAACCTTAAATGGTTAGCGCGAACGCTATCGACGTTTTCCCGCTGGCTGACCGGCATTGAAATCCACCCAGGAGCCACCATTGGCCGCCGTTTCTTTATTGATCACGGCATGGGCGTAGTGATCGGCGAAACAGCGTTAGTTGGCAATAACGTCACCCTTTATCAAGGCGTTACCTTGGGCGGCACCAGTTGGAATAAAGGTAAGCGCCACCCTACGCTAGAAGATGGCGTCATTGTTGGTGCTGGCGCCAAGATTCTTGGTCCATTCACCGTTGGCGCGGGAGCCAAAATTGGCTCTAACGCAGTGGTAACCAAAGAAGTACCATCTGGCGCTACAGTGGTTGGCATTCCTGGCAAAATCGTTAAACGCGCCGACCCCGATGTCGAAGAAGCGTTAGACGTTGACCCGGCTCGCCGTGAAGCGATTTGCCAAAAATTCGGCTTCGATGCTTATGGTGTTAGCCAAGACATGCCCGACCCTGTGGCACGCTCGATGCAGGCAATGCTTGACCACATGCACGCCGTGGATGAGCGCATTGAGCGTATGTGTTCAACGCTGCGTAAATTAGATGCCAACTATCGCGACGGCCAACTACCTGCCCTGCGGGATGAAGATTTCGCCGACATTCTTGACGAAAACGATACAGGCTGCCCAGGGGGTGGCAAACACAGCCACGACCCAAAAGCCAACGCTGGGACAACCGAGACAGTAGCAGCCAGCCCACAGAAAACAGCTCCTGACACAACTGCTGACTCGTCATCTGACTCAACGACATCGCGCAATAGTTGACCAAAGCACTCAGGATTTCCATAATGGCGCTACATTTGCCGTAAGTGCGCTGAGGTTCAGCGTCGAGGTGCCTGTCATGCGCTTGACCACTAAAGGCCGTTACGCCGTTACCGCCATGCTCGATTTGGCGATAAATACCCCTCAAGGCCCTACCAGCCTGGGGGATATTTCTCAGCGTCAGGAAATTTCGCTCTCCTATCTTGAGCAGCTATTCGCACGCCTACGCCGAGCGGGCCTAGTTAGCAGCGTGCGCGGTCCTGGTGGCGGCTATTTGCTGGCTAAACCAGCCGAAGATATCAGTGTTTCCCAAGTGATTGATGCCGTTAATGAGACCGTGGATGCAACACGCTGCCAAGGGCTTTCAGACTGCCAACAAGGCGACACCTGCCTAACCCACCACCTGTGGTGTGATCTGTCAGGCCAAATTCGTAATTTCCTGGATGACACCAGCCTTGCACAACTGATGCAGCGCCCCGATGTTATGCGCATTGCCTCTCGGCAAAAGCAACGCGTAGAAGCAGGCATTCTCGCCTCATCCCCTTAACGGCTTTCACCGCACGTTGGACTCTATGACGATGACCTCCTCACCTTCGCTGCCGATTTATTTGGACTATGCCGCGACCACGCCGGTCGATACCCGCGTGGCTGACGTCATGCAGCGCTACTTAACCGTTGACCAGCTATTTGCCAACCCTGCCTCGCGCAGCCATATGTGGGGCTGGCAGGCGGAGCAGGTGATAGAGCAGGCCCGCCGCCAAGTAGCGGACACCATTGGCGCTGACCCACGTGAAGTGGTTTGGACCAGCGGTGCCACTGAGGCTAACAATCTAGCGCTGATTGGCTACATGCGCGCCAATCGTGAGCGCGGCATGCACTTGGTAACGTCTACCATTGAGCATAAAGCGATTGTCGATACTGCCAACGCCTTAGAAAGCGAAGGTTTCGAGGTGACGTGGATCACGCCAGGACGAGACGGACGCACAACGCCTGAACAGTTGCGCGCAGCCATGCGTGATGACACGGCGCTCGTGTCATTAATGGCGGGTAATAATGAATTGGGTAGCATCAATGATATTACCGCGTTAGCAGAGGTTGCCCATGAATTTGGAGCCGTTTTCCATACCGATGCAGCCCAAGCCGTTGGACGCATCCCATTAGACGTAGCGGCACAGCAGATTGATTTGATGTCATTGTCTGGTCATAAGGCTTACGGCCCCAAAGGGGTAGGCGCACTTTACGTCAAACGCCATCCAGATATACGCATAGAAGCACTCATCCATGGCGGCGGCCACGAGCGAGGCATGCGCTCTGGAACACTTCCTACCCATCAAATTGCTGGCATGGGTGAAGCGTTTGCGTTAATGCAACACCACCATCAGGAAGATCAAGCGCATATCGCCCAGCTACGCGAGCGCTTCCTAAAGGGGCTAGAAGATGCTGATGGTGTCTTCGCCAACTCGCCTCTGGAAAATGCCGTTCCCAATATTTTAAATCTGGCATTTCAAGGGGTAGATGGTGAATCTCTATTGATGGCGCTGCGCGATGTTGCTGTGTCAACTGGGTCTGCCTGCAACTCTGCTAGCGTCGACCCTTCCTATGTTTTATTGGGAATTGGTACGCCGCGCGCCCTTGCACTCTCATCACTGCGTTTCAGCTTTGGGCGTTTCACTACCGACGCCGACATTGATCATGCGCTGACACTACTGCGCCACGCGTTGAGCGGCCTACGCTCAGCAACGCGTTAAATGGCTGATGCCACCACTAGGCAATCAACCTACCGATTTCTTGAAGGAGAACGCCCCTATGGCAACTCTCAACATTACTCCCGCTGCTGCTCAGCAAATTCGTCACGTTCTTGATGAACGTGGCCAAGGGCTTGGGCTGCGCGTTTCCGTAAAGCCTAGCGGCTGTTCAGGCTATAGCTACGTACTCGATTTTGCCGACGACGTCAGCGATGACGAAATCCGCTTTGAAGAGCATGGCGCCAGCGTGTATGTCGCTCCAGACGCGCTCGAAATGCTCAACGGCAGTGAAGTGGACTATGTAAGCGAAGGGCTGAATCGCTTTTTCCGCTTCAACAATCCTAACGTTAAAGATCAGTGTGGCTGTGGCGAAAGCTTCACGGTCTAAGCGTTTAGCGCTGCATCACCGGTATTCATCATCCCCTTGAGGCGCTATAATCGCGGCCACTCGGCATCCGGTAATGCAATGGCAGCCCTGCCGACTCATTTTTCCTGCGCCGCCTCGGCTTTCCGGGGCGGCACTTCTGCTTTATGCCTCTTAAGGAGATTACACCATGGCAATTGAACGTACTCTTTCTATTATCAAGCCTGATGCCGTTGCTAAAAATGCGATTGGCGACATCATTTCTCGCTTTGAAAAAGCAGGCCTGAAAGTTGTTGCTGCTAAGATGGTTCATCTTTCTGAAGAGAAAGCTGGCGGTTTCTACGCCGAACATAAAGAGCGCCCTTTCTTTAAAGACCTGGTTGGCTTCATGACCTCTGGCCCGGTTGTTGTTCAGGTACTAGAAGGCGAAGGTGCTATTGCTAAAAACCGCGATCTGATGGGTGCTACTAACCCGAAAGAAGCGGCAGCCGGCACTATCCGCGCTGACTTTGCGGAAACAATCGACGCAAACGCTGTCCATGGTTCTGATTCTCCGGAAAGCGCTGAACGCGAAATTAGTTACTTCTTCGGTAACGACGAAATTTGCCCGCGCTAAGCCAAGCGTGCCGCCGATTCAACATCCGTTGCCGGCCATTTTCGCGGGGGCTATGCCCCCGCCTTTTCTCTGAACGCTGACCGCCATGACCACTACCGTAGCTCAACATACGCCTACCTCTCGCTCCTCGACCGAAAGCGAACCTGCCGCCACTAACGCGCCAGAGCGCCAGAACCTGCTTGGTATGTCTCGTGAGCAGATGGAAGACTTCTTTTTGTCGATCGGCGAAAAGAAGTTTCGCGCTGCCCAGCTAATGAAGTGGATTCACCAGGAAGGCAGCGATGACTTTGCTGCCATGACGAATCTCTCTAAACCGCTGCGTGAAAACCTGGCTCGGCTGGCAGAGATTCGTGGCCCTGCCGTTGTCTATGAAGGTACTTCAAGCGACGGCACGCGTAAGTGGGTCTTGGAAGTAGAAGATGGCAGTTACGTGGAAACGGTGCTGATTCCTGCGGAAAACGGCAAGCGCCGGACGCTATGTGTCTCTTCCCAGGTAGGCTGCTCGTTAGATTGCAGCTTTTGCTCGACGGGCAAGCAAGGCTTCCAGCGCAACTTGACCGCCGCCGAAATTATCGGCCAAGTGTGGGTCGCCCAGCGTAGCGTTGGCCCGCGTCGCGACACCGCTAATCGCCCGGTGACTAACGTGGTCATGATGGGCATGGGTGAGCCGCTGCTCAACTTCGATAACGTTGTTCCGGCAATGAAGCTGATGCTAGACGACAACGGCTACGGACTTTCCAAACGCCGCGTCACGCTTTCCACATCAGGCGTTGTGCCGATGATAGATAAACTTGGCGATGAGATCGACGTGAGCTTAGCCATTTCGTTGCATGCCTCTACCGACGAGCTACGCAACGAGCTGGTACCGATTAATCGTAAATATAATATCCGCGCACTTCTGGACGCCTGTCATCGTTACCTATCCAAATGCCCGGATAATCGTCAGGTTACCATTGAATATACGCTCATTAGAGATGTGAATGACCAGCAGGAACATGCCGAGCAACTGGCGGCACTGTTAAAAGAACTGCCCTGCAAGATCAACCTGATACCGTTCAATCCATTTCCTAACTCAGGCTACGAAAAGCCCTCACGTAACCAAGTGATGCGCTTTCAGCAATGGCTCTATGACCTGGGTTATAACGCCACCGTACGCGTCACGCGGGGTGAGGACATCGACGCTGCCTGCGGTCAGCTAGTCGGCCGTGTCAAAGACCGCACTAAGCGAAGTGCGCGCTATATTCAGTCCGTACAGCTTGATGCGGACTAAACCGTCGTTATCTTGACTTCCGTCGAGTGCAGCGCTTTGATGGACACGTTTTCAACCCGCCACAAGCGCAAATTTTTTCGAATATCGAATAACTACGTGTCTAATGGTCACTGAAAGATGGTTCTTTGAAGATGTTTTTTTGAAAATAGCTCTTTGAAGACGGTTACGAGAAGATGGTTACTACAAGAGGGTGTACATGATCGGTCACCGCTGGCGATTTTACCCATCCCGGGTTCCCATGCTGTGCATGCTAGTAAGCAGCATGTTGTTAGCCGGTTGTGCCTCTTCAGGTAGCACGTCTTCTCAGGCTAACGATGGCGCTGCAGACGCTTACACCCAACTAGGGGTTGCCTACCTAGAACGCGACAACCTGACCCGTGCGCTCGGCGCGCTGGATCGTGCGCTTGAAATTAATCCTCGCAATGCTGAGGCACTTCAGGCGCTTGCGCTGGTCTATCAACAGCAGAGCGAAAATGAGCTTGCAAGTCGTTATTTTCAGCAAGCGATTAAATCAGCGCCCTCTTTAACGCGTGCGCGTAACAATTACGCGGCGTTTTTATATCAGCAGGGGCAGTTCAACGCCGCCTGCGAACAGTTAGAAACCGCATCTCACGATGCCCAATATGCCAATCGTGCCCAGCTGTTTACTAACCTGGGGCAATGCTATTTGGCAGCCGATAACATTGATGAAGCGCGCAAACGCCTAATGCGCGCAGTGAGCATTGATCCACGTAGCCCGCGTGGATATTTATTATTAGCCGAACTTGAAGTTTCACAGGGCAATTATGGTCAAGCCTGGGAGCCGCTGCAGAGCTACTTGCAACTGGCCGGGCAAGATCCAGTCGCGTTGGAAATGGCGATCGATATCGCCCACGCCCGTGGTGATCACGCTGCGGCTGCGAACTACCAGCGCTTATTGAATATTGACTAACGGTGCCCTGACCACCTAATTATTGAAGGATGCTCAGCTATGAGCGATACACAATCACACGATAATGTTACGACCTCTAGCCCAACTGCAACACCTGGCGAGCTTCTCTCACGCCAACGCGAAGCACTCGGCGTACCGCTTACCGATGCCGCACGGGCCCTTAATTTACGCCCTGCGGTTGTCGACGGTTTAGAACAAGATAACTACGAAGAAATCCCCGTTGCCGCTTATCGCCGGGGCTATTTACGTGCTTACGCAAAGTACCTAGGCATGGACGATCGCTTAGTACTTGAGGCCTACCAAGCTAACCATGGGAATACAGAGACAGATCGTCGAGTGGCCCCTGTTTCAGTCACTCGGCCACCCTCCCGTATTGGCGCTTGGTTATTCAAGCTAGTCACCTTGCTAGTGATTGTTGCCTTAATTGCAGTCACGGTAATGTGGTGGCAAAGCCGTGGCGGCAGCGAGCCACCCAGCATGGGGAGCAACCCCTCTTTAGAAGATGAGAGCAGCTCCACGGGCGCGCCAGCCGAAAATGCAGCACCGACAGAGCAAGCGCAGGTTGCCACACCTCAGCTTCCTAGCAGCGCGCCAGCACAGCAGACTAGCATCGATGAAGGAGCGGCTGACGCCGCAGCGCCAGCCGTTGAGTCGGCATCAGAGTCGCCTACTTCTTCCGAAGGGGCAGAAGACGCTGAGTTCGCCTCTGCAGACGATACGGCTGGGCAAGCTGATGCTGATGCCGCCGCTGCTAGTGAAGACAATGCGGCCGAAACGGCACCTGCAACAAACCCCAATCTGCTTGAGCTTACGTTTAACGAGCAGTCGTGGACTGAAATTTTTGATGCCAATAACCAGCGGGTGTTCGTTGGTCTGCAAACGCCCGGTACCACAGCAAGTGTTGAGGGCGAACCGCCTTTTCGTTTAACTATCGGCAATGCCACCGGTGTAGAACTGCGCTATGAAGGCGAGAACGTTAATCTTGTCCAGCGCGCCGGTGCTAATAATGTTGCCCGCTTTACCCTGGGAGAGTGACCCGTCTTATGCACGCCCCTTCTCCGATTAAACGCCGCTTCTCGCGTCAAATTAACGTTGGCAATGTTGCTGTCGGTGGTGATGCACCTATTGCCGTTCAGAGCATGACCAACACAAATACCCTAGACGTCGATGCCACCGTGGCACAAATTCAGCAGTTGGAAAAAGCGGGAGCCGATATTGTCCGCGTTTCTGTACCCGATATGGATGCCGCTGAAAGTTTTGGCAAAATCAAGCAGCGCGTCGACGTACCGCTGGTAGCAGACATTCATTTTGACTACAAAATTGCCCTGCGTGTTGCCGAACTGGGTGTCGACTGCTTGCGTATTAACCCAGGCAACATTGGCCGCGAAGATCGAGTGCGCGCGGTTGTTAGTGCTGCCCGCGATAACGGCATACCGATTCGCATTGGCGTCAATGCTGGGTCACTGGAAAAAGATCTTCAGAAAAAGTACGGCGAGCCTACTCCCGCAGCGTTAGTGGAGTCGGCCATGCGCCATATCGATTATCTTGATCGTCTTGATTTTCAGGAATTTAAAGTCAGCGTAAAGGCCTCAGATGTGTTTATGGCGGTAGCAGCGTACCGCGACCTAGCTACTCGTATTGACCAGCCACTACACCTGGGCATTACCGAAGCTGGCGGCCTACGCTCAGGCACAGTCAAATCATCGATTGGCCTTGGCATGCTACTGATGGACGGCATTGGCGACACGATTCGCGTATCGCTCGCCGCCGATCCAGTAGAAGAAATTAAAGTTGGCTTTGACATGCTTAAAAGCCTGAGGCTGCGAGCCAAAGGCATTAATTTTATTGCCTGCCCCAGTTGCTCGCGGCAAAATTTTGACGTCATCAGCACCATGAACCAGCTTGAGGAGCGGCTTGAAGACGTCATGACCCCTCTGGACGTATCGGTGATTGGTTGCGTCGTTAATGGCCCAGGTGAAGCGAAAGAAACTGATATCGGCCTAACCGGCGGCTCCCCTGCCAACTTGGTTTATATCGATGGCAACCCTGCCAGCAAACTACGTAATGACCACCTGGTGGATGACCTTGAAAAGCTGATCCGCGAGAAAGTACGCCAAAAACAGCAGCAAGAAGACGACATGATTGCTCGCAGCGTTTAAAAAAGCCGAGCAAGTGATACCCAACCTGGAGGCGAGCATAACGTTTCTTTTCTCGCCCCAGCGTTGTCTCCCATACAAGGAGTTTTCATTGAGCAAGTCCGCCGCAAAAAAAATTCAAGCTATCCGTGGTATGAATGATTTATTGCCCAGCGAAAGTCCCCGCTGGCAATTTTTTGAAGCCAAGGTGCGTCAGCTCATGCATCGCTATGGCTTTGATGAAATCCGTACGCCCATTGTTGAACAAACGGCGCTATTTGCTCGCTCTATTGGTGAAGTCACCGATATTGTCGAAAAAGAGATGTACACGTTCGATGACCGCAACGGCGACAGCCTAACGCTGCGGCCAGAAGGTACCGCCAGCTGTGTACGAGCAGCGATGGAACATGGCTTGCTGCATAACCAAACGCAACGGCTGTGGTATCAAGGCCCCATGTTCCGACATGAGCGCCCGCAAAAAGGCCGCTATCGCCAGTTTCATCAGGTTGGCGTAGAAACGTACGGCTTTGATGGACCGGATATTGATGCCGAAGTCATTCTGCTTTCTGCTCGTCTATGGCAAGAGCTCGGCTTACTGGAACACGTTACGCTAGAGCTTAACTCTCTAGGCTCCACAGACGCACGCGCGGCCTATCGCGATAAACTCGTCGCCTATTTTGAACAACATCACGATGTCCTCGATGACGACTCTAAGCGTCGCCTCACCAGCAACCCACTGCGCATTTTGGACTCCAAGAATCCAGCGATGGCAGAAATGCTGAACGGTGCGCCGCAGTTGATGGATCATTTGGATGAGGAGTCGCGGACACATTTTGAACAACTCAAAGCAATGCTGGATGCAGCAGGCATTGACTACGTTGTTAACCCACGCTTGGTACGCGGCCTTGATTACTACTGCCGTACAGTATTTGAGTGGACGACCACGGCCCTAGGCAGCCAAGGCACGGTATGCGCAGGCGGCCGCTACGATGGCCTGGTCGAACAACTAGGCGGAAAGCCCACGCCAGCCGTTGGTTTTGCCATGGGCATCGAGCGCTTAATATTGCTGCTGGAAACATTAGACCTGATTCCAGAAGAAGCGCTAGGTGGCTGCGATGTTTATCTGCTGCCCATGGATGACAACGCTACCATTGTCGCCCTCACCCTGGCTGAAAAACTACGTAGTGAGCTGCCAACCCTTAGGCTGCAGTTGCACTGTGGCGGCGGCAGTTTTAAAAGCCGAATGAAAAAAGCGGACAAAAGCAACGCACCTGTTGCAGTCTTATTGGGCGAAGACGAGCTGGCAGAGCAAGCCGTAACGCTTAAGTTCTTGCGTGATGATCGCGAACAGTTGCGCGTTTCTCAAGCAGAGCTCACCGCGACACTGCAAAACCTAGTGTCCCACTAACCTTACTGCCTACTATCTGGCAGACGAACACTCGTCAGCCGCCTTAGTGGCTGAGCTAAAGAACAGGAGGCCGCCCGTGGCGGAGCTGAGAAGCGAAGAAGAACAGCTAGAGGTAATTAAACGCTGGTGGAAAGAGAACGGAACCTCTCTCATAGCAGGGGCTGTTCTTGCGGCGGCGGGTGTATTTGGCTGGAATGCATGGCAGAACTATCAAGAAGGCCAAGCAGAAGCCGCCTCCGTGCGTTATCAGCAACTCGTCAACATGACGGCTGGTAATACCTTGGCAGATGATCAGTTAGCCAATGCCCGTGAGCTCATTAGCGAAATCACCAGTGATCATGGCAACACCCTCTATGCAGAGTTAGCACAGCTGCTGGAAGCGCGTTTAGCCGTTCAACAAGGTGATCTTGACGCAGCAAAAAGCGTGCTTGAGAACGTGGCTAGCGACTCTTCTCGCCGTTATGTACAAAGTCTCGCATGGCTAAGATTGGCGCGGATTGAGATCGCAAACGGCAATCCAGAAGCAGCCCTAAGCGTGTTAGATGCGTCTATTACTGATGCTCTGGCAGCTCAGCAAGCCAACGTGCGCGGCGACGCTTATGCCGCGTTAGACCAAACAGAACAAGCGCGAGACGCTTGGCAAACTGCGCTAGAACTGGCCCAAACCCAGAATCAGCCGCTTTACGGCGTACAGTTCAAGCTTGACGATCTCGGCGTTGAAGAGGTGACACAATGATCATGACCAGTCTTCCTAAATCGCTATTTTCCAAGCCGTCTTTACGCATTGCCGTCGGAGCGGTGGCGTTAGCATTGCTTTCAGGCTGTGCCAGTAAAAGCGAACCTGCTTATACGCCAAAAGAACTGCGTAGCTTTGCAGAGACTTCCTCGCTTAATGGCGTATGGAGCAGGAACGTAGGCGATGGCTTTGGCCGCGCCCGTTACCCCATTGCACCGGCTCGCGAAGGCGACACCATATTTGCAGCGGATGCCAATGGATTAGTCGCCGCATTTAACGCTGATAACGGCAACCGCAAGTGGGAAATTGAGCTGGACACGCCTATTTCAAGCGCCCTGAACGCCATTGCAGGTCAGGTTTATCTAGGCACACGCAACGGTGAAGTTATCTCCCTAGATCAGCGCGACGGCAGTGTTAATTGGCGCTCACGGGTTTCCAGTGAAGTGCTGGCAGCACCTCAAGCGAACCAACAGCTACTGCTTGTTCAGAGCGTTGATGGCCAAATTACGGCTCTCGATCGCGTCAGTGGCGAGGAGCGTTGGGGATATGCCAGCTCACAACCTTCGCTCACCCTTCGCGGTACCGGCACGCCAATGGTCATCGACCCCGTGAGTTTTGTTGGCTTTGCTAACGGGCGACTAGCAACATTAGACAACCGCAATGGCCAGCCACTTTGGGAATTGCAGATTGCCACTCCTCGCGGACGTAGCGACGTCGACAGATTGGTTGACCTTGCCGGTCAGCCAGTAGTAACCCCCGATGGACGACTTTTCGTCACTAGCTACAACGGTAACGTTGTTGCTTTAGAAGCGACGCGCGGTGGCGTTCTATGGGAAAGCAACTTATCTAGCCGCCATACCCCTATTTTGGTAGGTAACATTCTGCTAGTGGTCACTGATGATAGCCACGTCGTTGGCCTGAATGCCGACAGCGGACAGGAAGTGTGGCGTAACGATGACCTAGAAGACCGCTGGTTAACAGCGCCTGCGTTTGCAGATGGCCGTGTGGTCGTCGGTGACTTCGAAGGCTACGTTCATCTACTTGATGCCCGCGAAGGCACGTTAGTAGGCCGTACGCGCGTGCACAAATCGGGCATCAGCGTGCGCCCTGCCACTGAAGGCAGCACCATTCATGTCCAGGCCAATAATGGTCGCCTGGAAACCCTGGAAGTAACTCCATGACACCCGTCATTGCTTTAGTCGGTCGGCCCAATGTGGGCAAATCGACGTTGTTTAACCGCCTAACCCGCTCACGCGATGCGCTCGTGGCGGACTTTCCTGGCCTTACCCGTGACCGTAAATACGGGAACGGCATGCTAGGCGGCAAAGCGTATACGGTGATTGATACCGGCGGCATCAGCGGTGACGAAGAAGGGATTGATGCGGCAATGGCCGAGCAGTCTCTGGCCGCGATTGATAAAGCCGATATTGTACTGTTTCTGGTAGACGCTCGCGCGGGGCTTAACGTGGCTGATGAGGCCATTGCTAACCATCTGCGCGTTAATCAGAAAAAAACCTGGCTGGTGGTCAACAAAACCGATGGTTTGGAAGAGCATTCGGCCATGGCCGACTTCTGGACCTTAGGGCTTGGCGACCCATGGCCGATTGCTGCCGCCCACGGCCGCAATGTTTCACTGCTAATTGATACCGTACTGGAGCCGTTTCCCGAGCGTGACCCCAGCATTCCTGGGGATACGGGTACCAAAGGCATTCGCATAGGCGTTATTGGCCGCCCCAATGTGGGTAAATCCACGTTGGTTAACCGGCTGCTGGGCGAAGAGCGCGTTGTCGTATTCGATGAGGCAGGCACTACCCGCGATGCGATTGAAATCCCTTTCGAACGTCGTGGCAAGCCCTACGTATTGATCGATACTGCAGGTATTCGGCGGCGTAAAAACGTGAGCGAGATCGCTGAAAAGTTTTCCATCATCAAAACGCTCGATGCTATCAAAGAGTGTCACGTCGCAGTGATGGTACTGGATGCGCGTAGCGGTTTGGTTGAGCAAGATCTACACCTGCTTGATTACGTACTTACCTCTGGCCGCGCATTGGTGCTGGCAATCAACAAGTGGGATGGACTGGAAAGCGACGCGAAAGAGAAGATGCGCGCAGAAATTAAGCGCCGCTTAGGCTTTGCTGAGTATGCGGAGATGCATTTTATCTCCGCACTACACGGCACCGCTGTGGGCGATCTTTATCCTTCGATCGAACGGGCTTTCGATGCCGCTAATGCTCACTGGTCGACCAATCGATTGACCACGCTGCTTCAAGATGCAGTCAGCCAACATCCGCCGCCCATGGTCAACGGCCGGCGTATCAAGCTACGCATGGCGCACCAAGGTGGCAGCAACCCACCCATTATCGTGGTACACGGCAACCAGACTGAATCACTGCCGGAAGCCTACCGCCGCTACCTAACCAACACGTTCCGTAAAGTGTTAAAGGTTCGCGGTACTCCGATGCGCTTTGAATTCCGTTCGGGCAGCAATCCGTTTGACCACATGGCAGGGGCAAGCGATAAAGAGAAGGCCAAAAAACGCGAGCTCAACCGTACAAAGGAAGCACGTAAAAGCCGCCGCTAACGCTATCTCATTAATTGAACCTACCAAACGCCTGCTGACCATCAGCAGGCGTTTTGGTTAATGGTCATCATTCTCTAGTGAATTAGCTTGACAGCTATCCGCACGAGCCCTCAAATAGCCGCGCTTTTCGGCAATCGCCACTCATACCCATTGCCCTTCTTAGGAGGGATATTAATGCACTACGCAATTAAACGCGGGCGCGGTTTGCTCTTACTGCTACTGGCAAGCTTGCTAGCAGGCTGCCTTGCCCTGCCCCAAACAGGCTTATTTGCCTTTCGCTTGGCGGTAACATCGCTAGGCATTGAAGAGGTGCGTATTGGCCCTTACAGCGTGCAAGCAGGGCTTGATACCAGCGACCTGACAAGCTTGCTCGCGTCTAGCCTTGGTGCTGGCAGCTTGCCCGTTCAAGCCACCTTAGCGATGGGACTTGGCTTACCCTCCGGCATGCCCGCTGTTGAGATGTCAGGTTTCCGCTGGATGTTAGATATGCCGGGCGTCGATCCAGTGCAGGGTCAATACCAAGAGGATGTAACGCTCACGTCTGGGGAGGACTCCACATTACGTCTACCCGTATCATTTGACATCCTGACGACCGATACCCAGCGCATGATGCCAATGCTAGAACTCGCCAGTCAGTTAGCTACCCAGGGCGCTCTACCGCCTGGCAGTGAGCTTGCCATCACGCCAGGAGACCTGCGTGGACTGGGTATGACATTACCCGCAGGGCTTTTAACGCCGACCATTCGCCTGAACGTAGGCGCCGACGGTCAGCTAACCCCAGTGCGTTAAATACTAGCTATGTAGCCTTCTCATGAAGCCGTTTGCGGCCCACCCACTGGGCTGCAAACTGCCAAGCCGTTCGGCCGCTGCGCCCACCTCTTAGCGTTGCAAAGCGAACCGCTTCTGCCCGCGCAGCATCACTCCAATCCTGCTTATCACCAATACGAGCAACCCAGTGCTCACAGACCTCTAAGTAGGTCGCTTGGCTAAAAGGATGAAAGCCTAACCATAAGCCGAAGCGATCCGACAATGAGATCTTCTCCTCAACAGCGTCACCATGATGTAGCTCTTCACCCACGAGACGCGTACCGCTATTGTCGTCCATGGATTCCGGCAACAAATGGCGACGATTAGAAGTGGCATACAACAAGACGTTTTCCGGCGGCCCCGTCAATGCGCCGTCTAGCACGCTTTTGAGTGCCTTGTAAGCATCGTCATTGCCTTCAAACGAAAGATCGTCGCAATACACCACAAAACGATGCGGCGTATCGCGCAACTGTTCTACCAACATCGGCAGACTACCCAAATCGTGGCGATCCACCTGAATCAAGCGCAGCCCGTCACTTGCCAGTGAGTTAAGCAGCGCGCGAATCACCGATGACTTCCCGCTGCCCCGTGATCCCCACAGCAAACCATGATTGGCGGGTAGCCCCTGCAAAAAAGCACGTGTGTTATCGACCAACGCTAATTTTTGACGCTCGATGCCTAACAGGTCGTCCAGTGTCATTGTGTCTCGCGGTGGCACGGGAACCAAGCGCCCTCCTAACGGATGACGCTGCCAAATGGCCGCCACATGCTTGCTCCAATCCACCGGGATTGGCGCAGGCGGCAGCCAGTGTTCTACGTGGTCCAGTAACCGCGTTAAGCGTTGGCTCAATTCAGCATCCATGATTGTCCTCAGAGTGCGTTATGATATGAGTTGATTTACCACTGACAGTGGTTATCTTGTGTGCAAGATCCCTACTCGTCTATAAGGAAACCGTCTATGCATTGGCTTCGCCCACTGGCTGTTACTGCACTGTGTGCTTCTATTGCAGCATGCTCCACGTCACCTACCGGTCGCTCCCAGTTGCTGCTGCTCTCTGATGATCAGCTCAATCAAATGGGTCAGCAAGCCTTTGCGCAATATCAACAAGATATTCCCACTGCAGGTCAGGCAAGCCATCGCTATGTACAGTGCATTACGGATGCCATCGTAGAGGGATTGCCAGCCGAACAGCGTAATCTTGATTGGCAAATCCGTGTCTTTGAATCTGAACAGCCCAACGCCTTTGCTCTGCCTGGTGGTTACATGGGCGTGAATACTGGCATGCTCGATATCGCAACTAATCAAAATCAGCTAGCCTCAGTTGTCGGCCACGAAATTGGTCACGTAATTGCAAATCATGCCAACGAGCGCGCCTCGACCCAAAGTGCCACGTCACTTGGTTTATCGGTACTTTCCAGCACATCAGGAATGCAAACCCCTGGTGGCCAACAGCTAATGGGCGTACTGGGAATGGGTGCGCAGTACGGAATTGCGCTGCCATTCTCTCGTCGTCATGAGAGTGAAGCCGATGTTATCGGCCTCCAACTGATGGCCCAGGCCGGTTTTGACCCAAGAGAAAGTGTTACCGTTTGGGAAAATATGCAGGCTGCCTCCAGCGGTGGCGCTCCGCCCGCCTGGATGTCGACTCACCCAAGCGAAGGCCAGCGCATCGAAGGGCTTCAAGCTAACATGAATAACGCTATGGCAAGCTACGAGCAGGCGCGTAATAGCGGCCGCACCCCCAACTGCACACGTCCTTAGGCACCTTAATGTTGAGGTTTGAATGATTCGATTTGGTTTATTGCTGCTTGCCCTGCCGATTCTAGTATTACTCGGCGTCTATTTCTGGGAGCTGGGTGATGTACGTGCCTGCCAGCTCGACGGGGGACACTGGGACTACCTGGCAAGTGCGTGCAGCGAGTCGCCGCAGCCCTTTGTATCGTGGCTTGAGCGTTCTCCACTGCTGGTCAACGGCGGCATGCTGGTCTCGGTGGTTGGACTCGTTATGTGCATGATTGGCTTTTACACCAAATCTCGCTAAACAAGAGAGAACAACCAGCATTAACCGAAAAAGGCAGCCGCAATGGCTGCCTTTTGATATTGAAGAGCATTTATCCTTATACAGCCGTCATTTACTTCCCACCAATGCTGCGCTGTTAGGCATCCAAATTTAAAACAGAACCATCCTCCATTATTAAGCACTATCTTATTAACTAACCCTAGGTTGTAAGAGATCTCCTACACCTTGTAAGCCATTACCTACAAGACCGTAAACGGTTGTTTAAAAGCACCTTTAGCGATTGCAGTTTGTGCTTAACACGCTACTTTGGACGATTCTGACTTTTTCAGTAATGATCCAAGGAGCGGCACGATGGCACAGGGAACGGGCCTACAATTCACCCTCTCGCTACCCGGAGCGAGGGACACAGCCGTGGTGCGTTTTACACACCGCGAGGCGCTATCAGCGCCGTTTTTGCTCTCGGTGGAATTTGCCAGCCGTACCCATGACCTGTCGCCCTCTGATTGTTTGGATCAGAATGCCACGCTGACGATCTGGCAGGATGGCGAGCCGCTGCGCCGCGTGCATGGCATCGTCAGTGAGTTTCATCGCGGTGATCGCGGTCACCGCCGCAGCTTTTATCGTGTCGAGATTCGCCCCGCCCTGTGGCGGCTGTCGCTGCGTCACAACTCGCGTATCTTTCAAGACATCGCGCCGTTTGATGCCATCACCACCCTGGCCAACGAGCGTGGGCTTACCGATATGGGCGTGTCTGCCTTCCGTGAGCCCGCCGAGCGTGAGTTTCTGGTTCAGTACCGCGAGACCGATCTGGCCTTTATTGAGCGCTTAGCTGCCGAAGAGGGTTATTTCTACTTTCACGAGTTTGAGAATGCGGATGGCGGTCAACACCGTTTGGTGTTTGCGATGCCTCGATTCTGCCCAACGTCGGCGAGCGCACCTACCACGGCCGTGCGGGCGGTACACCGCCCCAGCGCCACCTGCGCAAGCTGCGTCAGGTCAGCGTGTACGCCCTGCCTCGGCACGCTCAAGGATTACAGCTTTAAGAACCCCGCCTATGCACAGCGCACCAGCATGAGGCTCGCGACCTGGAAGCACATGCCCAGCGGGAGGATTACGAACACTTCGATTACCCAGGGCGCTATAAAAAAGACGCCTCCGGCAAGCCGTTTACCCGCCACCGCCTGGAAGCGCTGCGCGCTGATGCTACCACCGCCGAGCGGAGAGTGACTTACCTGAACTGGCCCCCGGCCTGTGCTTTACCCTCACCGAGCACGACACGGAAAGCTGAACCAGGAATGGCAAGTGGTCTCGGTGGTGCACTACGGGGAACAGCCCCAGGCCCTGGAAGAAGATGCCGCAGGGGGTGACGGCATGACCCGCTACCACAACGAGGTGGTAATCATGCCGCGGGATCAACCCTTTCGCCCGACGCCCGCCCCCAAGCCCCGAGTCGATGGCCCTCAGGTGGCGTTCGTGGTCGGGCCAGAGGGCGAAGAGATCTACTGCGACGAACATGGCCGCGTTAAAGTGCAATTTCCCTGGGACCGCTACGCCGAACCCAACGAGACCGCCAGTTGCTGGGTACGGGTTGCCCAAGGCTGGGCAGGCGGCGGCTATGGCAGCATGGCAATACCGCGGATCGGCCATGAGGTTATTGTCTCGTTTTTAGAAGGCGACCCGGATCAACCACTGGTTACTGGCCGCACCTACCACGCGTGAACGGCCCCTACCCTGCCGGAACAAAACCCGTACGTATTGCGCACCCAGAGCACCACAGTGGCTTTAACGAACTGCGCTTTGACGACAAAACCGATCAAGAGCAGATCTGGCTCCACGCCCAAAAAGACCTGGAATTGCTGACCCTCAACGACCGCACCGAAGAAATCCGCCGACATAGCCACCTCACCGTTCACCACGACCGCCTCAGCGAGATCCACCACGATGATCACCTGACGGTACACGGCAAACGCCACGCCCTGATCAAAGGCGATGATCACCTCCAGGTCGATGACACCCGCCATGAACACTACGGCGAGGCGCAGTTGGTCGAGGCAGGCCGTGAACTGCACCACAAAGCGGGCAGCCAGATCGTGTTGGATGCGGGCAATGAAATTACCCTTAACGCGGGCGGCAGCTTTATCAAGCTGGACAGCGGCGGCGTGACCATCGTCGGCGCCATGGTCAAGATCAACTCCGGCGGCAGCCCCGGTCGTGGCCGCGGCCACGCCATTGTGCTGCCGCGGTTACCGGGTGAAGCCGCCTCGGAAGCCAGTGAGTACGTCACCCTAGAACCGCACCAAACCCCGCTGCTGGTCAGCGATATTATCGCCGCCACGCCGCTCGCGATGGAGGATATCGACATCGCCGATGGTCTGGCCGACCAGTGCAGCGCCTGCGAGCCTGCGGTGGGCAGCCCGGTCAACCCGCTGCTCGGCGCCAAGCTGCTGCCCGCCGAGACCGATTTTGCGCTACCGGCGCCACGGCCCTGGGTGTTTAGCCGCGGCTACCTCTCCAGCAATGCGCACATCGGCGCGCTTGGCCAAGGCTGGTCGTTGCCTGGGGAGAGTCTGTCGATCACCCTCAACGCGGATGCTTGTATTATCCACGACGCACAGGGGCGCGAGATTACCTTTGGCTCACTGGCCCCCGGTCAGGCGCGCCACTCGCCCACCGAGCAGCTATGGATACGCCGTGGGGGTGCCTCAGTCGATGAAGAGAGCAACGCGTCTCGCTGGCAAGCGTTAGACGAAACGCTGCGAAGTGATCCTGAGCATATTGTGCTCAGCGATGCCAGCGGCCTCTATTATGTGTTTGCACCTTCCACCGTAGAGCAGGAGGAAACAACCGACACCGACACCGCCCGCTGGCCGCTGATTGAAGAGCGCGACCGCAACGGCTATACCACCCAGTACCACTGGGAAGCAGACCTGCTGGTACGGGTGATCGACAGTGCCCAGCGTCACTATCAGTTGGTCTATGACCGTGTCCTTCCCGCCCAGCCTGATGACGCTGGGCTGCGCTTAACCGGCGTCAAGCTGATCCAGGACCACGACGGCAGCGCCCAGGACGACTGGTTAGTCCGTTACTCGTTTAACTCCGTCGGTGACTTGATCGCCGTGCGCCACCGCCACGGTGAGGTGATGCGCGAGTTCGAGTGGGACACCCATATGTTGACGGCTCATCGCGTCCCCGGGGGATAGAAGCCCACTACACCTGGGATCGTCATGCCCCGGATGGCCGCGTGATCGGTCAACAGGAAGCCGGCGGCCTGGCGCGGTCGTACCGCTACGAGGTGGATCACACCCTGGTCACCGACAGCCTGGGCCGCGAAGAGCGCTTCCACTTTGTGGGCAGCGGCCCCGGCAAACGCTGGACAGCCCACACCCGCGCCGACGGCTCACGCATCGAGTTCCGCTACGACCGTGCCGGGCGTAAGGTGGCCACGATTGATTCGCTAGGGCGTGAGACGCTGATCGAGCGCGACGACCACGGCCAGGTGGTCGGCCAGACCACCCCGGATGGCAGCCGCTGGACCATCGAACGGGATGCCCTGGGACAGCCGATGCGCCTCGACGGCCCCGACGATCAGCGCTGGCAGATCAAACGCAATGACCGTGGTCATCCTATCTCTGTCACTGGGCCAGAAGGCACCACCGCCTTCGCCTATGAGAACGCGTCACTTCCTGACCGGCCCACCACGCTGACGGATGCGGTTGGGGCCACCCACCAGCGCGAGTACAACGCCCTGGGCCAAATCACCGCCCAGACCGACTGCTCCCAGCAACGTACCACCGTCACCTACGACCGCCACGGCTATCTGGCCAGTGTCACCAACGCCCTGAACGAGACGACTCGCACCCAGCACGACGAACGCGGCCAGCGAGTCGCCACCCAACTCCCCGACGGACATTACTGGCACCACCATGTGGACCCTCAAGGGCGGCTGGTCGAGTTGGAAGGGCCCCACGGGTTCCGGCAACAGATCTTCTATGATGACCACGGCCGTCCGGTGCAGCGCATCGAGGCCGACGGCAGTCAGCAGCACACCGCCTACGATGACGCTGGGCGACTCAGTGAACTCACTCTGGGCAACGGCGCGGTGTACCGCTTTACCTATGACACCATGGACCGTCTCGCCAGCGAGACCGGCCCCGATGGCCGGGAACAGCAGTACCGCTACGACGACGCCGGGCAACTGATCGAGCGAGTGGAAGCCAACCGCCCCGGCCCTGACGGCCAGCCACTAGTGACGCGGTACGACTACGATAACGCCGGGCGTCTTATCACCCGCCACTTGCCCGCCACCGAGCACGCCCCCGCCAGCAGTGAACACTACCACTGGGGCACCCATGGGCAACTGGACAGCGTCACCAACGACCACAGCGAAGTCACGTTCCGCTACGACCACGCCCAACGGATGATCGGCGAACAGCAACGCCATGCCAGCCTCGAAGGCGCCACCAACGAACACACGGCGTGGAGCTGGCAACACCAGCACACACTCACTGCTACCGGCGCGCCCCAGGCCAGCCAGTTCGGCGAGTTACCGGCCCTTAACTGGCACACCTACGGCAGCGGCCACCTGCACGGTCTCAGCGCCCCCGACCTCCACCTGGAGATCGCCCTCGAACCCGATGCCCTGCACCGCGAGACCCAGCGCCGCCTGAGCCTCAGTACCGGCGTTAGTACCGGCGATCACACCCAGCCGCTGATCTTAGAGCGTGGCTATACCGCCACGGGCCAGGTGGATCACCTCGCATTGCGCAGCCCCCACAGCGCCGGTGAGCAACACTACCAATACGACGCCCTGGGCAGAATGACCTTCCGCACCCAGCAGCATTCACAAGGGCAAGGCCAAACCAGCCCGACCATTGCGTATAACTACGACAAGGCCGGGCGCTTAATCGGCAGCCAGCACGGCCACGATGCCCACCGCTACCCGGTGGATGCCGCCGGGAACCGCAGTGCCGCGAGCAGCTCCACACCTAATGCCACCAACCAGCTCGCCCAGCTTAACGGCACCCGCTACCGCTACGACGGCGCAGGCAATCTGATCCATCGCGAACACCCCGACGGCGAGCGCCTCACCTTGGGTTACGACGGCGCCAATCGGCTAGTGACGTTAA
This sequence comes from Halomonas bluephagenesis, assembly GCF_054790765.1. NCBI lineage: Bacteria > Pseudomonadati > Pseudomonadota > Gammaproteobacteria > Oceanospirillales > Halomonadaceae > Halomonas > Halomonas bluephagenesis. The sequence continues at coordinate 2,720,357 of NZ_CP133631.1, read as the reverse complement.
CCCGAACCACTCAGCGCGGTAGCACTACCCACGCCAGCTACCGCTACGACGGTCTGGGGCGGCGCATTAGCAAAACCGTGAGCCACACCGATGGCACCACCGCTACCACCCACTACGGCTGGGACGGCGACCGCATCGTCCATGAAGATACCAGCAACCAACGCACCACGGTGGTCTACGAGCCGGGCAGTTTTGTGCCCATGCTACGCATTGATGAAACCCAAGGCCCGCAAGGCAACCAAAACACGCAACTCAGCGCCTATATCACTGACGCCCTGGGCACCCCGTTACAACTACTCAGCCCCAACGGCCAACCCCGTTGGCTCGCCGAGCCCGACGACTGGGCGGCGGTCACAAAACAACGCGCCGTGCGCGGCGTCACCCAACCGATCCGCTTCCAAGGCCAATGGCACGACGAAGAAAGCGGCCTGTACTACAACCGCCACCGTTACTACGACCCACAGCAAGGCCGATACATCAGCCAGGATCCGATTGGTCTCAATGGCGGAGATAACCTCTACCAATATGCGGCGTCGCCGATTATGGAAGTCGATCCACTCGGCCTCAGTGGTGTTTATGGGCTTGGAGGTGGGCCTTATAGTCAATCGAATACGGTGAGAAGGAAGAGCGAGGAGCTTGTTACAAGCGTGGAACCGAACGTCGCGGCTGAAACGTTTGGCGGTGTATTCGGACAAACAGTATCAACTGGGCTTAAGTTTGATTCTGAAGGAAATATCGCCACAGTAGTAACTGAGTGTCAGCAGTATGGTTTGGGGATTTTTAGAGGGGCAGGCACTGGAGGAAATATCGGGGTTAGCTCTGGGCCTCTTGAAAACGGAGTGTCTGAAACTTGGGGGGCTTTTGTGCGTGCGGGAGCTATGAAGGGGGGTGGTGGGTCGATTGATGTCGGAAGTAACTCCATTGCAGGAGCAAGTGGCTGGTTTGGACCAAGCTATGGCATGGCAGGTGGCATTCAACATTGTAAAACCACTACAACCGTGCGTGAAAAGCCAGGAGACTAAAAGCATGCCCTTAATAAATAAAATACGCATATGGTCTTTTGTGATTTGCTTTTTGAGGGGGGGGGCTCTCGTGTTTGGACCCAACGATTTTTTAGAGGGTGCATTATGGGGAATATTGGCGAATACTAGTCGTATATCAGCAGTTTTCGCTGTGGTGACTACGTTTATAGTGCTTATAGATAGTGCTGGTAACGGGCTTAATGAATTACAGAGAAAAAAAGGAGAAAAGAACAAGAAAAAGCGACGTTAACTTTGCCTCTTGATCTTAATTAGTTGCTGGGATTCAACTTGATTCGTTACCGCTTAACCGTCGTCAAGCTGGTTCAAGATCACGACGGCAGCGCCACGGATGACTGGTTGGTACGCTACTCCTTCAGTGCCGTGGGCGACCTGATCGCCGTGCGCCACCGCCACGGTGAGGTGATGCGCGAGTTCGAGTGGGACACCCATATGTTGACGGCTCATCGCGTCCCCGGGGGATAGAAGCCCACTACACCTGGGATCGTCATGCCCCGGATGGCCGCGTGATCGGTCAACAGGAAGCCGGCGGCCTGGCGCGGTCGTACCGCTACGAGGTGGATCACACCCTGGTCACCGACAGCCTGGGCCGCGAAGAGCGCTTCCACTTTGTGGGCAGCGGCCCCGGCAAACGCTGGACAGCCCACACCCGCGCCGACGGCTCACGCATCGAGTTCCGCTACGACCGTGCCGGGCGTAAGGTGGCCACGATTGATTCGCTAGGGCGTGAGACGCTGATCGAGCGCGACGACCACGGCCAGGTGGTCGGCCAGACCACCCCGGATGGCAGCCGCTGGACCATCGAACGGGATGCCCTGGGACAGCCGATGCGCCTCGACGGCCCCGACGATCAGCGCTGGCAGATCAAACGCAATGACCGTGGTCATCCTATCTCTGTCACTGGGCCAGAAGGCACCACCGCCTTCGCCTATGAGAACGCGTCACTTCCTGACCGGCCCACCACGCTGACGGATGCGGTTGGGGCCACCCACCAGCGCGAGTACAACGCCCTGGGCCAAATCACCGCCCAGACCGACTGCTCCCAGCAACGTACCACCGTCACCTACGACCGCCACGGCTATCTGGCCAGTGTCACCAACGCCCTGAACGAGACGACTCGCACCCAGCACGACGAACGCGGCCAGCGAGTCGCCACCCAACTCCCCGACGGACATTACTGGCACCACCATGTGGACCCTCAAGGGCGGCTGGTCGAGTTGGAAGGGCCCCACGGGTTCCGGCAACAGATCTTCTATGATGACCACGGCCGTCCGGTGCAGCGCATCGAGGCCGACGGCAGTCAGCAGCACACCGCCTACGATGACGCTGGGCGACTCAGTGAACTCACTCTGGGCAACGGCGCGGTGTACCGCTTTACCTATGACACCATGGACCGTCTCGCCAGCGAGACCGGCCCCGATGGCCGGGAACAGCAGTACCGCTACGACGACGCCGGGCAACTGATCGAGCGAGTGGAAGCCAACCGCCCCGGCCCTGACGGCCAGCCACTAGTGACGCGGTACGACTACGATAACGCCGGGCGTCTTATCACCCGCCACTTGCCCGCCACCGAGCACGCCCCCGCCAGCAGTGAACACTACCACTGGGCACCCATGGGCAACTGGACAGCGTCACCAACGACCACAGCGAAGTCACGTTCCGCTACGACCACGCCCAACGGATGATCGGCGAACAGCAACGCCATGCCAGCCTCGAAGGCGCCACCAACGAACACACGGCGTGGAGCTGGCAACACCAGCACACACTCACTGCTACCGGCGCGCCCCAGGCCAGCCAGTTCGGCGAGTTACCGGCCCTTAACTGGCACACCTACGGCAGCGGCCACCTGCACGGTCTCAGCGCCCCCGACCTCCACCTGGAGATCGCCCTCGAACCCGATGCCCTGCACCGCGAGACCCAGCGCCGCCTGAGCCTCAGTACCGGCGTTAGTACCGGCGATCACACCCAGCCGCTGATCTTAGAGCGTGGCTATACCGCCACGGGCCAGGTGGATCACCTCGCATTGCGCAGCCCCCACAGCGCCGGTGAGCAACACTACCAATACGACGCCCTGGGCAGAATGACCTTCCGCACCCAGCAGCATTCACAAGGGCAAGGCCAAACCAGCCCGACCATTGCGTATAACTACGACAAGGCCGGGCGCTTAATCGGCAGCCAGCACGGCCACGATGCCCACCGCTACCCGGTGGATGCCGCCGGTAACCGCAGTGCCGCGAGCAGCTCCACACCTAATGCCACCAACCAGCTCGCCCAGCTTAACGGCACCCGCTACCGCTACGACGGCGCAGGCAATCTGATCCATCGCGAACACCCCGACGGCGAGCGCCTCACCTTGGGTTACGACGGCGCCAACCGGCTGGTGCAACTGACCCACATCAGCAAACTGGGCTATACCCGCCACGCCAGCTACCGCTACGACGCCCTGGGCCGCCGCATCAACAAAACCGTGAGCCACACCGATGGCACCACCGCCACCACCCACTACGGCTGGGACGGCGACCGCATCGTACGGGAAGAGACCAACCACCAACGCACCACGGTGGTCTACGAACCGGGCAGTTTTGTTCCCATGCTACGCATTGATGAAACCCAAGACCCGCAAGGCAACCAAGACACGCAACTCAGCGCCTATATCACCGACGCCCTGGGCACCCCGCTGCAACTGCTCAGCCCCAACGGCCAGCCCCGCTGGCTCGCAGAGCCCGACGACTGGGCCGCAGTTAAAAGCCAACGTGCCGTACGCGGCGTCACCCAACCGATCCGCTTCCAGGGCCAATGGCACGATGAGGAAAGCGGGCTGTACTACAACCGCCACCGCTACTACGACCCCGAGCAGGGGCGCTATATCAGCCAGGATCCGATTGGGTTAAGGGGCGGCACAAACTTGTATGGCTACGTCACCAACCCGACGGGCATGGTGGATCCGCTGGGGTTGGAAGTTGTTGGTACCTTTGATGTTTCTACTGGCGATTTAATGTTGATTGATAGTAATACTGGGGTAGAAACAAGAGGAGTATTTCGATCTGGAGGTGTTCCTTATGGTGAGCCTATACCCAATGGAGAATATGATATTCTTGAACATCCCGACCCAGATTTTTTTCGCTTAGAACCTCGGGATTCAAATTATGGGGATGACATCCATGAAGAATCGGGTAGAGATCTATTTCGACTTCATAGGCCAGGCATGACTATTGGTTGTATTGCAGCAAAAGATTCTAGTAATTGGTTAGAAGTGAGGAAAGCCGTGCTTTCCACAGCTACAGATTCGGTAGCAGTTAATTCAAAAAGCCGCAATCCATTTAGCTCTCGAAAAGAGCAACTAATAAGATATGGCCGTATTAAAGTGACGGGAAATAATTGACATGGATTTTTTTCGTTTACTTGCCTTTTTTACTTTAACTCTATATTGCTACTTTGGCTTTGAAAGGTTTTTTCACTGGCTGTGGCTTTCTATAAAATTTAATTCTTTATCACAGGTTGTTTATGTAAACAAAGGTTTAGCTATTTTATATTTAATTATTGGGATTCTATTGATAATTACAGCGCACTGGAACTTCCATGAGAGATATGGCGCATATTTAAAAGTCTGCATAATCCTTGCTTCACTTGCAATGTTAGTGACTTTTTTAATGCTACTAAGTGGTAGGTATCATGCTTAGCCCCTGGGCTTACAGTGGAACCACAACAAGGGCATTTTCCCAGCTACCGCCAAGGAAGCCACTGGCTACTTTCCTTGGCGGTAGCGTGGCTGTGTAGCTTCCACCATGACCCACATCAGACTCAAACACACCTACGGCAGCGGCCACCTGCACGGTCTCAGCGCCCCCGACCTACACCTGGAGATCGCCCTCGAACCCAATGCCCTGCACCGCGAGACCCAGCGCCGCCTGAGCCTCAGTACCGGCGTTAGTACCGGCGATCACACCCAGCCGCTGATCTTAGAGCGTGGCTATCCCGCCACGGGCCAGGTGGATCACCTCGCATTGCGCAGCCCCCACAGCGCCGGTGAGCAACACTACCAATACGACGCCCTGGGCAGAATGACCTTCCGCACCCAGCAGCATTCACAAGGGCAAGGCCAAACCAGCCCGACCATTGCGTATAACTACGACAAGGCCGGGCGCTTAATCGGCAGCCAGCACGGCCACGATGCCCACCGCTACCCGGTGGATGCCGCCGGTAACCGCAGTGCCGCGAGCAGCTCCACACCTAATGCCACCAACCAGCTCGCCCAGCTTAACGGCACCCGCTACCGCTACGACGGCGCAGGCAATCTGATCCATCGCGAACACCCCGACGGCGAGCGCCTCACCTTGGGTTACGACGGCGCCAACCGACTGGTGCAACTGACCCACATCAGCAAACTGGGCTATACCCGCCACGCCAGCTACCGCTACGACGGCCTGGGGCGGCGCATCAACAAAACCGTGAGCCACACCGATGGCACCACCGCCCCCACCCACTACGGCTGGGGCGGCGACCGCATCGTACGAGAAGAGACCAGCAACCAACGCACCACGGTGGTCTACGAACCCGGCAGCTTTGTGCCGATGCTCAGAATTGACCAACGCGTCTCACACAACAACGGCACAGCCGGAGCGAACGAGGAAAAACAGGTAAGCGCCTACATCACTGACGCCCTCGGCACCCCGCTGCAACTGCTCAGCCCCAACGGCCAACCCCGTTGGCTGGCCGAGCCCGATGACTGGGCCGCCGTCACCAACCAACGCGCCGTACGCGGCGTCACCCAACCGATCCGCTTCCAAGGCCAATGGCACGATGAAGAAAGCGGGCTCTACTACAACCGCCACCGCTACTACGACCCCGAGCAAGGAAGATACATCAGCCAGGATCCCATCGGTCTCAATGGCGGGACGAACTTGTATGGGTACGTCACCAACCCGACGGGCATGGTAGATCCGCTGGGGTTGAATCCAAGAGCCATTGTGACAGCCGCACAAACTGCAGAAAAAGTCAGAAATGTAGGCTGGTGCATTGGCCAGGATGTTGCTTTAAACAATAGTCGAGATCAACTACCGGACATCTTGGAGGAAGAAATGGATGCGGCCAGACAGTCTAGAGCTATTGATCTAGAACTATGCCGCCAAGAAAAAAGAAACCGACGTATTTTTGGCACTAAAGAGAATGTCAACGAAGGTAAGTTTAACCCCTGCCAAGAAGACGTTGCAGAAGAGTATAACGATAGGGTTGGGGAATTGACTCAACGAGACGCTGCCCGCCACACATCTATTAATGATGGCCTAAACGGAATATTTACAGGCTGTGCGATGCCCAATCCTGCTGATTTAGATATTCCAACACCCCGCAGCAGATAATGTGGATATAAAAAGTTAGGTGAGTTAAATGAAACAAAAATCTTTAAGCGTGTTTTCCTTCGCTTTCACCGCTAGTGCTGTAGTGATGATACTAATACCTGCTCTCGGTATGGCTGACTCTGTGATGTTTCAAGCCAATCTAGAACGAACGGGAGTTTATGAGGATCTGGGGCCAGAAGAAAGCCCGGAACTCGTATGGAAATTTGATGCTGGTTCCGCGGTTTTTAGCACCCCCTTGGTGTACGACAGTTCGGTGTACTTTGTCAGTTTTGAAGGAGGCGTTTACGCCGTTGATAAGGAAGATGGCTCGGTACTGTGGGAAAAAAATTTAGGGGGGCAGCCAAGCTTTCAAATCACATTAAATGAGGATCTGCTTCTAGTTGGGTATCACTTTAATCGTGGTGATGGAGGATACTTGATAGCAATTGATCGGCTTTCAGGCGAAGAACTCTGGAAGTTTGAAGCAGATGATATTACGGGAATGGAGTCTCCTGCCATATACAATGAAAGGGTGTATCTTGCGTCCTCTAATCATCTTTTTTCTTTAGACTTAAGTACTGGGGAAGAGAGGTGGCGGCATCCTATTTCAGGAGTAAGCAGGCAACTTCTAATTTATGATGAGGTGCTTTATTTTCAAGATGACTCACAGACAATATATTCTTTGTCTCTTAGTGATGGTGTGCCTCATTGGAAATATGTCCCTCCAAACAGTAAAGAATCCCTCTTCAGTACGCCTGCTCTAAAAGATTGTTGTGTTTATGCACTGACTAGGAATTTAGAAGGTAGGCAGCTTGTTAAATTAAACAGGCATAATGGACAGGAAGAAGCCATATTCCCCATTAACTCATCTAGTATGTCTTCGGTTAGCCTGGCTGACCGTATTGCATTTTTCGGTGATGACGGGGGCGGGCAAGATACTCATGGCTATATGAATGCTATGGATGTTGAAAATGGAGAATTGATTTGGCGTTTTGAAACAGACGATCTGGTCGGAGGAGCGGCCTCTATTGCAGGGGACACGGTGTACTTCGGTAGTTATGATCATTATATGTATGCTGTTGACCGCTACACTGGTGAGTTGAAATGGCGTTATGAAACGGAGGCAGGTATTGCCTCCTCGCCCGCAGTAGTCGATGGACGTTTGTACTTTGGCAGTATTGATGGCCATGTGTATGTGTTGGAGTAGCTATGTAGTGATGCGTACATAGAAAGGCAACATTTAAACAATGCCTCTTCCCAATGTGGTCAGCAAACGCCAGACCACCCCAGACGGTAGCCGCTAGACCATCGAACGAGATGCCCTGGGACAGCCGATGAGCCTCAACGGCCCCGACGATCAGCGCTGGCAGATCGAACGCAATGACTGCGGTCATCCTATCTCGGTCACTGGGCCAGAAGGCACGACGAAGAGAGTGGCCTGCACTACAACCGACACCGCTACTACGACCCCAAGCAGGGGCGTTATATCAGCCAGGATCCCATCGGCTTCAACGGCGGCACGAATTTGTATGGGTATGTGACGAACCAGAGGGGGATGGTGGATCCGCTGGGGTTGAGCGGTGGGCATTATGGATTAGGCGGAGGCCCGTATTCACAGTCAAATCGCATTTCCAGATCTGTGGAACAAACTGAATCAGCAACTAAGAGCTGTAGCGCCAGTAGTAATCACTTAATTGGCTTTGGGCAGGGAGTTGCATCTGTTATAGGTGGAAATGTTAATTTCCTCAGAACTCTATCTAGAAATGCGAGACTGTTAGGTAGAGAGGAGATGAAGCGAGTAACGATAGAGGGGGCGGATGCAGACTCTGAGTGCAACACACTCATTGGATGGTTGATGGGCTTTCATGGTACTTGGCCATCAGCTCGCTCATCACTTCTATCGGACATTTAAATCCAAAGCGTTTTCGAGGTCGCATATTCAGCTCAAAGGCAATGGCGTCCAGCTCTTCCTGGCTATGTACTGAAAGGTCCGTTCCTTTCGGTAAATATTGACGGATAAGGCCATTGATATTCTCATTGGCCCCACGTTGCCAGGGGCTATGGGGATCGCAAAAGTAAATCGCAACGCCGGTTTCTTGAGTGATTTTTGCATGTTGTGCCATTTCACGCCCCTGATCATAGGTCATGCTTTTTCGAGCGGTGGTCGGCATTCGATTCAGAGCAGCACTAAAGCCTGCTACGGCGGAGGTGGCGGTGGCGTCGTCCATTTTTGCGAGGATCAGATAGCCACTACTAAGCTCTACCAAGGTGCCTACCGCGGACGCGTTATTCTTACCTTTGATCAGATCGCCTTCCCAGTGGCCGGGCATTTCACGCTTACTGACCTCGGGCGGACGTAAGTGAATGCTGACCATGTCAGGGATCTGGCCACGTCGATCCACTTCGCCACGGCGAGGCTTGCGTGTGGTTTTACCTTGTCGCAAGCAGTGAATCAGTTCCTTGCGAAGGTGGCCAACAGGCAAGGCATAAATGGCCGTGTAGATGGTCTCTCGGCAGACGTAGGCATCGCGCAAATCAGGTAGTTTCATCGTCTTGAGCTTGCCGCTAATTTGTTCGGGAGACAAGCGTCGCCGCAACATATGCACGATGAGATCAAACCGCTCGGTGCCTGGCAAAAGCTTACGCGCAGGACGACAGACCTCTCGACGCTTTTCTCGCTGACGTTGGGCGTACCGGGCGCAGTAACCGTTCTGGGCCATTTGGTTACGGCGTATTTCACGAGAGATGGTTGAAGGAGCTCGCCCCAGGAGCTGGGCAATATGCCGAAGGCTCATCCCTTGGGCTTGACCCACTTGGATGCTGGCACGTTCTTCAATACTGAGTTCGAGGTAAGACATGGGACAACACCTTAGCGAAATGCTCAGGTGTTGCACTCAGTTTCTGCGGCCAAGGGGTAATACAATTGATGAGGCAGCTAGGCTGTATGCTTCAAATGACTTTGTGCGGGAAGAGGCAAACTCCAGAGTAAAGGATTACTGCGGTGAAGGATTCATGGCTGGGAGAGCTTTCATGGGGACACTTACCGGCTTGGGCCCTACCGCTTTATATGGTGATGTGTCCGTAGCAGTGGAGGATCTAATCAAAGAAAATCCTCATGTGGAATGCGAAGAAGTTGTCTACCGAGTTCTTGAGGCAACATTTCATGGGAACTAAAATACCTGCAAAAATATTGATATCAGTTTGTTTTTTTTGTGCTTTTTTATGGACTAGCTTACTACTGTATAGGGAATATTTTGCCGTATGGATGATAATCTTATTTTTATATCCACAAGTTATGGGAGTGCCAAAGGATGATGGATTTTGGAAAATAATGGTTTTCGTTAATCTATATTTTGCCGCACTGACTTCGATGGTAGTGGATTACTATATGTGACCATATGAATCCTGAACTCAACCAATAACTGCAACACAGATGTTGCTCCATCCACCAGGGAAGGCATGTGCTGTTCTCCTTGGCGGTAGCGTGGCAATCACAATCGGCGCTATTCACTATGACTCAATCACACTAAACTTAGGCATGCCTACAGCAGCGGCCACCTGCACGGTCTCAGCGCGCCCGGCCTCAACCTGGAGATCGCCCCGAGCCTGATGCCCTGCTCCGCGAGACCCTGCGTCGGCTGAGCATCAGTCACCTGCCGCTGATCTTAACCCCCTTTCGGCCCGCATTGAGCAGCCCCCACAGCGCCAGTGAGCCACACTACCCTAGCGTGAATGACCTTCCGCACCCAGCATGTCCAGCGCTGCCCAATCGGTGCTGCCTGCACCAGCGCTCCACTCAACACCACTAATTAGTATTCTTAGGCTGGCCTTAGCTTAAAGCCGTATAAATATATTCATCATTCAATATCAATTACTTAAATAAAACCGCAAAAAGGCAGCCGCGATGGCTGCCTTTTCTTTGTCGAACGTTCGAAAGTTAGCTAGTCGCTGGCGACGTTCAAAGATTGCCTTAATAGTGTGCGCACCGAAGCAGTTTCGGGCCTCACGTTACGCCACAAGAAAAAGGATTCGGCGGCTTGTTCTACCAGCATACCCAGACCATCGAGCAGCTTAGCGCCGCGTGGCCCTGCCCACTGTAAAAACACCGTAGGTTCCGAGCCATACATCATGTCGTAGGCCCAAGCGCCTTGGTTAAATAGGTTATCCGGTAACGGCGGCAAATCCCCAGAAAGACTGGCGCTAGTGCCATTGATCACTAGATCAAACTGGCCTTCTAACGAGTCAAATCCGCCGCCCTGAAGGGTGCCTAAATCGGCAAACGCTTCTGCCAATTGGGCGGCTTTCTCCGCCGTTCGATTGACGATAACCACATCACGGGGTTGCTCAGCAAGCAGCGGTTCAAGCACGCCACGCACCGCACCGCCTGCGCCAATCACCAGCACGCGCTTATCCTGGATGGGGACGCGGTGGTACCCGAGGTCACGTACCAGCCCAATGCCATCAGTGGTGTCACCGTAGGTGCGGCCGTTGCCGCCGACAATCAGCGTATTCACCGCCTGAGCACGCTTGGCGCGGTGGCTCAAGGTATCGCACAACGCAAAGGCATCGCCCTTAAACGGTACGGTGACGTTTGCCCCGCGGCCACCCGTTGCCACAAATTCTCGCCAAGCGCTGGAAAAGCCCTCCACCGGTGCAAGTTCGGCGGTATAGGTCATGGATTGCTGGGTTTGGTTAGCAAACTCTTCGTGAATTAACGGCGACTTAGAGTGCTTAATTGGGTTACCAAAGACACAGTAACGGTCGGTCATATAAGCTCCTTACGCTTTACCCAACTGGGTGGCTTCGGCTAGCCAATCGCGTGGTACCAAGTACTCGTGCAATTTAGCCTCTCGGCTACCTGCGGGCGGTGTAAATGCGTACTCCCAACGGGCCAGCGGCGGCATAGACATTAAGATGGATTCGGTGCGCCCGCCGCTTTGCAGGCCAAACAGAGTGCCCCTATCCCAGACTAGATTAAATTCAACATAGCGGCCGCGACGATAGAGCTGAAAATCACGCTCTTTTTCACCCCATGCATCATCTTTACGGCGCTGCACAATCGGTACGTAGGCATCCAGAAAGCTGTCGCCCACCGCACGTTGGAAAGCAAAACAGTCGTCGAAACCGCCTTCATTTAAATCATCGAAAAATAGCCCACCAACACCTCGGGTTTCTTCACGATGTTTAAGATAGAAGTACTCATCGCACCAAGCTTTGTAGCGCGGGTAGACCTCTTCGCCAAATGGCACGCAGGCAGCCTGGGCTACCCGATGCCAGTGCACAACATCTTCAAACACAGGGTAGTAAGGCGTTAGATCAAAGCCGCCACCAAACCACCATACCGGTGCTTCACCCTGTTTTTCAGCGATAAAAAAGCGCACGTTTCCGTGACTTGTCGGCACATTAGGATTTTCAGGATGGAGCACCCAGGACACACCGACCGCATGAAAGCTGCGTCCGGCAAGTTCCGGCCGTGCAGCCGTCGCCGAGGGAGGCAGTTGAGCACCGTAAACATGGGAGAAGTTAACACCGCCCTTCTCGAAAACAGCGCCTTCTTCAATGACTCTTGAACGACCGCCACCGCCTTCTTCACGCTGCCAGCTATCTTCTTTAAACGCCGCTTTTCCGTCAGCAGCGGCAAGCCCTGCGCACAACCGTTCCTGCAGGTCCAGAAGGTAATGTTTAACGTCATCTAGGTGCTCGTGAGCCACAGTAACTCCAAAGGGGTCGAGGATAAGTGTGATTGGTGAATAGTGAATGGCAGAGGCCGTTTGAGACGCTGGGTTAAGAACGCATTATTTTGCCAGTCACCAAGTCTTTAATGGTGCTGGGCTTTGCATTTCCCCCAAGCTCACCCGCGACAATCGCGGCTATTTCATCGCCGAAAATGGACGCGACTTCTTCAGCACTCATGGCAGGAGGGTCGCCCGCACGATTAGCTGAAGTGGAAACTAATGGGCCATCAAAGGCCTCGCAAAGCGCCTTCATTAGAGGGTGGTCAGTCACTCGTAGTGCCACACTCTGGTGAGCGCCGCGTACTAAGCCATGGCTACGGCCATTGTCGGGCACTAGCCATGTGTTGGGGCCAGGCCAACTGGCCGCTAAAGGTGCATGCAGCTCAAGCGGCAGTTGGTTTAGCCAGGGCTGAAATTGCTGAATACTCGCAGCGACAAGAATGACGCCTTTGGCGGGGGCGCGCTCTTTCATACGCATCAAATGCGCTAACGCTTCGTCGTTATCTGGGTCACAGCTCAGCCCCCACACTGCTTCAGTGGGGCAGGCGATAACGCCCCCTTCTTTCAGTGCACGTACCGCCTCTTTAACGTCAACAGCCGATTTCATAGATGCTCCTCGTCACAAACGCGGCCCTTCATCATCTGGGTTTGATACAGCCTCAGTAGATGAAAAACGGTTACATACATCCTACCATGGCCGCGTCAAGCGCACCCAGCCGCCCGCCTGCTGCGCCACTTTGCCATCAAGCTCCAGCATCAATAACCGTTGTTGGCATTCGCTGACCGTGATGCCCACGCTCTGAACCAATACATCAATTGGCGTTGGCGTTGCGCCCAAAGTGCTTAACACATCGTCCTTGGGCGCTTCGTTATCGATAATGGGCAAATCGAGGCTTGCGTTGTCAGCGATAACGCTTGGGCTGGTTGGCATATAGCGTTCAGCCCAGTGCTGCAGTTCTTCTAAAATATCGTCTACATGACGCACCAACGTCGCACCGCTACGTATTAGCTGCAGGCAACCGCGAGCCTGTACGTTATGTAGTGAGCCGGGCAATGCAAACAGCTCACGGTCTTGCTCAAGGGCTAATCGTGCACTGACCAATGAGCCGCTCTTCTCAGTCGCTTCGACCACTAACGTACCTAATGAAAGACCGGTCACAACTCGATTCCGTCGAGGAAAGAAGGCTGGCCGAGCAACGGTTCCCGGTGGATGCTCCGATAATAACAAGCCTCCTGCTACGGTACTTAGTTGCTCATGTAGATCACGGTGACGTGGCGGGTAAATGACATCTATGCCACAGCCAAGTACAGCAATCGACCGGCCCCCTGACGCTAACGCTGCGCGCTGTGCAACGCCATCAACCCCTAGCGCCATACCGCTGACAATACACCAGCCGCGATTGGCCAACTCTCGGGCAAACGCCTGAGCATTACCGCTGCCTTCCGAAGTGGGACGTCGAGTACCAACCATGGCCAGTTTTGGGCCATCCAATGCGCTGAGATCACCTTGCGCCCATAGCACTACAGGCGGATCTGGCAGTTGATCGAGTAGCTCTGGCCATGCCGGATGGTTACGGTGGAGCAAATGTCGATTAGGCGCGGCCTCTAACCAAGCGAAGGTATGATCGATTGCCTGCTGCAGCGGGCTGCGCTCTGGCTGCGCTAGCCAAAGCCGTAGTGCACTAGCAGCGTTACTAGGCAACCCCGCAAGCCAACCATGTGGCCATTGCGGTTGCTTGGCGGCCAACGCTGCCGTGCGAAGCGCTCCCATACCCGGCAGCTCATTCACCACTAGCCACTCCTTGGCATCCATACGTATCCCCTATTAGCTGTGTGGCGTTTAGTGCGTCGGCGTGCGTACCGTGTCGCCAACGGCTAAAACACTCGATGCCTGCATCACCAGGGCATAGCTCATCAGGTTATACGGCTTAACGACCATAACCCTTCCAGCATCGGTGGCGGGTAGTTGCAGAAGCTCTTGGGTACGTGGGTCATTAACGAGCTCCCCCTGCTGCCCAACGCGCAACACATGACCGGGCTGCAAACCGTCCTGAGTACCGACATCCAGTGCAACCATTTGTAAACGTCCAATAAAGCGCACTCCGCCAGGCACCGCAACAATCTGGCCAGCGACATCGTTCAACGGTAAACGAGGCTGAACGCTATTTTCTAACGACTGAGATTCAAACAACTGAGGATCAAGCGGCAGCAAAATATCGTTATTACGCACTTCCTGGTAAGCACTGAGTACTTCTAAGCGAGCAATGTCTCCCTCACTGCTGAGCTGGCGCGCTTCGCCAATACTGATTAACTCCATACCCAGCGGTGTACCATCAGCAGAAACGTAATGCTCGCCCGGCCGATAAATGCCTAAACGCGCTCTGGGCGGTAGTTTGCCGCGCACATACAGCGTATCGCCCGCGCCACTCATCAATCGTTGATTCTCACCACCGACCACGTAGGCCAGTTCCCGTGAGGGCACGTCTGGCTCGATGATTCGGTGTTCACGTAAAAATGCCTGAACCGTATCCACCGGAAGCGGTGCCATTGCTTCTTGCTGAGGAACAGCGCGCATCTGGGGTGAAAGCTTCCCCACCCGTTGCGGTGATTCCCACGCGAACGCACCTGCCGTCATGAGCGTCAAACATGCTAACGACAGGCTATAATAGAGAGGCTTTTTCGCCACGATCCTTTTCACCACCATCCTGTTCTCCCTTGCCAGTTATTGGTGAAGCCGTTGAGGGGAGCTGCATGGCGTTGTGCGTGCCCAGGAACGCTTACAGCATGATATAGTGGCCGATAGTAAAGCACTTAGGCCTGCCAACACAGACGGCAAGGCCTGCTCATATTAAAGACTCAGCATAACGGTGATTGTAACGCCATGGCCAAACTTCCTATTCTCGAATTCCCCGACGAGCGCCTGCGCACCAAGGCTGCACCGGTGGAAACCGTTGACGATGAGGTCCGCCAGCTCGTCGACGATATGTTGGAGACCATGTACGACGCGCGCGGTATCGGCCTTGCTGCGACGCAAGTCGACGTTCATAGTCGCGTCGTGGTGATGGATGTCAGCGACGATAACTCGCAGCCGCTGGTGCTTATTAACCCGCGCTACGAGCCGATTGGTGACGAAAAAGAGCCCCTTTCTGAAGGCTGCCTATCGATTCCTGAATACTACGCTGAAGTGCCGCGTTATTTAAAAGTAACGCTGAACGCGCTAGATCGTAGTGGTGAGCCTTACGAGCTGGAAGCCGATGGCTTATTAGCCCACTGCATTCAGCATGAGTATGACCATCTGGAAGGCGTGCTTTTTGTTGACTATTTGTCACCCCTGAAGCGTGACCGAGTGATGAAAAAGATGCAGAAACGCCACAAGCTATTACACGACGCGTAAACCGACCTACGCCGTGTGTGATTGCTGGCATGACTGGCCGAGCTGACACGTTGCAAGCGCACGGAATATTAATTCTGTGTTCTGTAGCGTTGCTTCTCGGCCTTTATTTGTTTCACCCACGGCACGATTACTTTACCCCTTCAATGCTAGGTAGCTATCACCATGTCACAGTTGCGCGTTGTTTTTGCTGGCACGCCTGATTTCGCCGCCTCAAGCCTTGCTGCCGTGCTCGAAAGTCAGCATCAGGTGGTGGCGGTATATACTCAACCTGACCGCCCAGCAGGCCGCGGGCGCAAACTCACCCCCAGCCCCGTCAAGCAGCTTGCTCTTGAGCACGGGCTACCGGTCTACCAACCTGTCAGTTTAAAAGATACTGATGCCCAAGCGGAACTGGCAGCGCTGAATGCCGACGTGATGGTCGTGGTTGCTTACGGGCTCTTACTACCACAGGCCGTGCTCGACATTCCCCGCTTAGGCTGCATCAACGTGCACGCACCCCTGCTGCCACGCTGGCGAGGTGCTGCCCCCATCCAGCGCGCCATTGAAGCCGGTGATAGCGCATCAGGCGTTACCATTATGCAAATGGATGCAGGCCTGGATACCGGAGAGATGCTGTATGAAGTTCGCACGCCGATCACTTCCCACACCACGGGCGGTGACTTACATGACCGGCTGGCTATTCAAGGGGCGAATGCACTGGTTAACGTGCTGGATGCGCTAGACAGCAACGATTTAGAAGCAACGATGCAGCCTGACGAGGGCGTCACCTACGCTGCTAAGCTCAGCAAGGCGGAAGCCGAGCTCGACTTTCACCAGCCTGCTGAACAGCTGGCGCGCAAAATCCGTGCTTTTAACCCCTGGCCAGTCGCTTGGTGCACGCTTGGCGATGACCGCCTACGTTTATTAATGGCCAGTGTTGAATCAGGTGAACAACCGCCCTCTCCGCCCGGTACGCTACTAAAACATGGCGAGGATCACCTGCGCATTGCCTGTGGTGAGAAAGGCCAAGAAGTACTGTGCGTTAGCCACGCTCAGTTACCTGGTGGTAAAGCGATGGCCGTGCGCGACCTGCTTAACGCCCGTCAAACCCCGCTTACCGTCGGCGCACGCCTTGGGCACGCCGCCGCTCATCAAGGAGTTAGTGAATGAGCCAGAATCGCCCACCTAAAGGCGGCAGCGGCCAGGAAGTTCGCGCCGCAGCCGCCCGTGCGCTAGTGCCTATATTGACCGATCAAGGCTCGCTAGCCGGGCTAGATGAGCACAGTGTCATTGCTCGCGATCGCAGCCTGTTAAAAGAGCTCTGTTACGGTACTTGCCGACGCTTACCGCGCTTGGAAGCGTTAGCTAACTCGCTGCTGAAACAGCCTTTTAAAAAACGCGATAGCGATATCCACGCCCTGCTACTCGTGGGTATTTACCAATTGTTGTATATGCGTATTCCGGCCCACGCAGCGGTTGGCGAAACCGCTGGTGCTGCTCGTCTGCTAGGCAAAGAGTGGGCTACCCGAGTGCTAAACGGTTGCCTGCGCCGTCTCCAACGTGAATCTGACGAGCTGCAAGCCGCCGTCGACCGCGACGAGAGCGTTGCTTTGGAGCACCCACCCTGGCTGCTCAATGCCTTGCACAGCGCTTGGCCTGAGCAGTGGCGCGCCATTGCCGAAGCCAACAATGAGCCAGGCCCCATGACGCTGAGAGTTAATCAGCGCCACAACGATCGTGAAGCCTATTTACAACAGCTCACTGAACAGGGGTTAAGTGGGCATCTTTGTCTGCATGCGCCGGATGGCATTACTTTGGATGCGCCCTGTGATGTCACCATACTTCCCGGCTTTGAAGAAGGTCATGTCAGCGTTCAAGATGAAGCAGCTCAGCTCTCCGCCGCACTGCTAGGCCCCGCATTAGCCCCCCGACCAGGTGCTCATGTACTCGATGCTTGCTGTGCACCTGGCGGTAAAACAGCTCACCTACTAGAGCAGTTCGATGTTGCTCTGACGGCGATTGATAGCGACAACCAGCGCCTAGGCCGCGTAGACGACACATTGAACCGACTAGGCTTAACGGCAGAGCTGCAGCACGCTGATGCTACTCAGCAAGACTGGTGGAATGGCACGTCTTTTGACGCTATTTTGCTCGACGCCCCCTGCTCAGGCACGGGCGTTATTCGTCGCCATCCCGATATTAAAAAATTGCGCCGTAAAGAGGATATTCGCCAGCTCGCCAAACTACAGCGCCAACTGCTGGATAACCTTTGGTCACTACTTCGTCCTGGTGGCACATTGTTATACGCCACCTGCTCGGTGCTGCCCGAAGAAAACGCTGAACAAATCGATGCATTTCTGGCCCGCACGCCAGATGCAAAGGTCACAACACCAAACGACGTGGCTTGGGGCGAACCAAGCGGCCAAGGTCGCCAACTGTTTCCCGCGCAAAGCAGTCATGATGGCTTTTTTTATGCCAGACTAGAGAAGCGTACTGCTTAACCTACTGCCCCTGACAGGGCAGTGAATTGATGGCAAGGATGGAGACACTATGAGCACTCACACTTATAAGCATATTGAGCTAACTGGTTCTTCTGAGAAGGGAATTGAGGAAGCCGTGCAAAATGCCCTCGCCAAAGCATCTGAAACCGTTCATAACTTGCGCTGGCTCGAAGTCACCGACACACGCGGCCATATCGAAGATGGCCGTGTCGCTCACTGGCAGGTCACGATTAAAGTCGGCTTCACGCTCGAGTAATTCCGACCTGCTTTTCAACGGCGGCTGGTTTACACTGGCCGCCGTCTTTATTGCAGCGCACATATCACTTGCCGAGAATGCGCTGGCGCTTACAACGGAACCGATGCTCAGTAATGAAAATCATCATTCTTGGCGCCGGCCAAGTCGGCGGCACCTTAGCGGAGCACCTCGCCCGCGAGGAAAACGATATCACCGTCGTCGATACTGACGGCGCGAAACTGCGCGAACTACACACTAAACTGGATATTCGCACCGTCACAGGCGCGGCTTCGTACCCCATTGTACTGCGTCAGGCGGGCTGTGAAGATGCCGACATGTTGATAGCGGTGACCAACACCGATGAAATCAACATGATCGCCTGCCAAGTGGCGCATACGCTGTTTCGTACCCCCACCAAAATTGCCCGTGTGCGCTCAACGGCCTACCTCACCCGTAAAGGCTTATTTGCCAACGAAGCAATTCCGATTGATGTACTGATCAGCCCTGAACAAGTGGTGACAGATCATGTGCGCCGCCTGATTGAGCACCCCGGTGCACTGCAGGTGTTGGAGTTTGCCGGTGGCTTGGTACAACTGGTGGCGGTAAAAGCATTTTACGGTGGCCCATTGGTGGGGCAGGATTTAGCCTTTTTAGCCAAGCACATGCCCAATGTGGAAACACGCGTGGCGGCGATTTACCGCCGCAACCGGCCGATTATTCCCCGTGGCGATACGGTGATTGAAGCTGATGACGAGGTGTTTTTCCTGGCGGCACGGCGCGATATTCGCGCAGTAATGAGCGAACTACGCCGCGTTGAACGGGATTTTCGCCGGGTGGTCATTGCCGGGGGTGGCAATATCGGTGAACGCTTGGCCGAACACCTGGAACATAGCCATCAGGTTAAAATTATTGAGCACAGTTTAGAGCGCTGTAATACCCTTTCCGAACGACTTGACCGCACGGTGGTACTCCACGGCAGCGCCACCAGCAAACGGCTGCTGGAAGAAGAGAACATCGAAGACTGCGATATCTTTTGTGCTCTGACCAACGACGACGAGGTGAATATTATGTCGTCGCTGCTGGCCAAACGCTTGGGAGCCAAGAAAGTACTGACGCTGATTAACAACGCGGCCTATGTAGACTTGGTTCAGGGGGGCGAAATCGATATCGCCATTTCACCCCAGCAAGCGACTATCGGCAGCCTACTTACCCACGTCCGCCGGGGCGACATCGTCAATGTACACTCGCTGCGCCGTGGCGCTGCAGAAGCCATTGAGGCCATCGCCCACGGCGACAAGCAGTCTTCCAAGGTCGTGGGCCGCACCATTGCAGAGATCACCCTGCCTGAAGGCACCACCATTGGTGCCATTGTGCGGGGTAAAGAGGTCATCATTGGCCATGGGGATGTGATGGTAGAAAGCGGTGACCACATTATCCTGTTCGTGATCGACAAGCGGCGCATCCGTGATGTGGAGCGCCTATTCCAAGTCGGTTTAACGTTCTTCTAGGTAACGTTCTTCAAGAAACCAGGCCACCGCTATGAGGCAACCACTGCTATGAGTTTGCGGGTCATACTACGCATTTTAGGGCTGCTGTTGATGCTATTTAGCCTCACCATGTTGCCACCCATGCTGATATCACTCTGGTTTCGCGACGGTGTTTGGCACGCTTTCATGAGCGGCATCGCTATTACAGTTATAACCGGCTTACTGCTTTTCCTACCCAATCGCCGCGCCCATAAAGAGCTACGGATTCGCGACGGTTTCATTATTGCGGCTATGTTTTGGACTGTATTGGCACTGTTCGGCTCGCTACCGCTGATGCTGTTTGGTGAAGGCTCACTCGGCATCACCGATGCGGTATTTGAATCGTTTTCCGGGCTAACCACGACAGGTGCAACTGTCATTACTGGCATCGATTTTCTACCAGAATCCATTCTTTACTATCGCCAACAGTTGCAGTGGTTAGGCGGCATGGGGGTTGTCGTGTTAGCGGTGGCCATTTTGCCCACCCTGGGGGTCGGAGGAATGGCTCTGTACCGCACTGAAATTCCTGGGCCACTCAAAGATTCAAAGCTGACGCCGCGAATTACCGAAACCGCCAAAGCGCTTTGGTACATCTACGCGACACTAACGCTGGCCTGTATGGTCGCTTACATGTTGGCAGGAATG
The DNA here is from genome assembly GCF_054790765.1 of Halomonas bluephagenesis. Lineage (NCBI taxonomy): Bacteria > Pseudomonadati > Pseudomonadota > Gammaproteobacteria > Oceanospirillales > Halomonadaceae > Halomonas > Halomonas bluephagenesis. The sequence goes on along the minus strand of NZ_CP133631.1, from coordinate 2,699,966 downwards.
AGCTGGTTCGATGCCTTGGGCCACAGTTTTTCGACTGTCGCGATTGGCGGATTTTCTACCTATGATGCCAGCATAGGCTATTTTGACAGCGCCGCCATTGAGCTGATTTGCGTTGGTTTCATGCTGATTTCAGCGGTGAGTTTTAGTCTGCACTTTATTGCCTGGCGTGAAAAAAGCCTGCTGCATTATTTCCAGGATCCAGAAGCCCGCTTTTTAATGATATTTCTTGCTGGGTTAACCACGATTACCGTAATTACTTTGTGGCTCACTGACACCTACGACGATGTTGAAGGTCTGAGACATGCGTTATTTGAGGTAGTCTCTGTCGCCACCACGGCAGGCTTTGCAGTTGCCGACTTTTCAGGCTGGCCAGGGGCGTTACCCTTTCTTTTATTTGTCGCCGCGTTTGTAGGCGGCTGCTCCGGCTCGACGGCGGGCGGCATGAAAGTAATCCGTATTATTCTGATTTTGAAGCAGGGCATGCGCGAAGTCATGCGCCTTATTCACCCCAACGCAGTCATTGCCGTTAAAGTGGGCAAAGTCAGTGTCCCCGACAGCATCGCCCAGGCGGTATGGGGCTTTTTCTCTGCCTACGTCATGCTATTTTTCTTGATGCTGGTGGGCGTGATGGCCACCGGTGTTGACCAAGTTACCGCTTGGTCAACCGTTGGCTCTGCGCTAAACAATTTAGGCCCAGCGTTGGGCGAAGCTAGCAGTCATTATGGCGACTTACCCAGCCTCGCCAAGTGGATATTAGTACTAGCAATGCTATTGGGTCGTTTGGAAATTTTCACGGTACTCGTGCTATTTACACCCGCCTTCTGGCGTCGTTAAACACGTATCAATGCTTTCTATTCAAATTGAGACACATTAATGATCCATGACGATGCAACACCGCTGGCGCAAGACCCCAACGCGTTACCAGCTACCAGCGGCCCGTTAAAAACCGTCACCGTTGGCGGCACCCGTTATACCCTGCTCGGCACCGCACACGTTTCTGCCGAAAGTGCCGACGATGTTCGCCAATTAATCAACAGTGGCAACTTTGATGCTGTTGCCATTGAGTTATGCGACGCTCGCCATCACAGCATGGACAACCCTGATGCAATGGGCGAGCAGGATCTTTTTCAGGTATTTAGACAGGGCAAAGCTGGCATGGTCGCGGCAAGCCTGGCGCTTGGTGCGTTTCAGCAACGGATTGCCGAGCAATCAGGCATTCAGCCAGGCGCTGAAATGCGTGCAGCAGTAGAAGAGTGCCGCACTCGCAAGCTGCCGCTACTGTTGGTCGACCGCGACGTCGGTATTACATTAAAACGCATTTACCGCAATGTTCCCTGGTGGCAACGTTTTTCGCTATTTTCGGGGCTGATTGGCAGCGTAATGTCGCGCCAGGATGTTTCCAAAGAGGACATCGAAAAGCTCAAAGAAGGCGATATGCTGAAAGCCACTTTCAGCGAATTTGCTGCCGAATCAGAAGCACTTTATACCCCGCTTATTCGCGAACGCGACCGCTATATGGCACTGCGCTTAGCTGAAGAAGCACCGCCTGGGCGCTACCAAAACGTGCTCGTGGTACTGGGTGCCGGGCATTTAAAAGGCACCGGTGAGCATCTGGAAACACCGCTTCCCGAGAACCCTACCACTGAGCGAGAGACGCTGGAGGCAACGCCACCACCGTCTAAACTCTGGAAAGCAGCCCCTTGGCTGATTACCGCGCTAGTTCTGACCGGCTTTGTGATCGGCTTTTCACGCAATACCGAGCTTGGCTGGCAGCTGGTCATGGAGTGGTTTTTAATTAATGGTGTTTTGTCCGGCGGCGCAACTATTCTAGCTCTGGCACACCCTGTGACGGTGATCGCCACGTTCTTTGCCGCCCCGTTGACCTCGCTTAACCCCACCATTGGTGCAGGCTTTGTCGCTGCGGGGGTCGAACTCTATATGCGTAAACCGAAGGTGCGCGATTTTTCGACACTGCGCCATGATGTCACCGAGCTCAAAGGTTGGTGGAAAAATCGCGTCTCTCGTACGTTGCTGGTGTTTATTTTGGCAACATTAGGGTCTGCGGTGGGCACCTGGGTAGCAGGCTTTAGAATTGCCGGTGCACTGTTCGGTAGTGGTGCTGCTTGAGCGCGATCAAACAAGCGCCATGGCAAGCCGATGCATTGCTATTGCTGGTAACGGTGGTAGCCGCTGGCGGTTGGATTTTTTCTAAAGAAGCGTTAGCGGGCATGCCACCGTTACTGTTTATTGGTACGCGCTTTTTACTGGCAGGGCTGATACTCCTACCCTTCGCCTGGCCTGCCCTAAGATGCTTACCCGCACGTAGGATAAGACGCGGCGTCATGGTGGGTTTCTTGTTCAGCGCCGCGATTGCCTTCTGGATTCTGGGATTAAATTACTCCGACCACCTGGGTGAAAGCGCGTTTATCAACAGCTTGGGGATTTTGCTGGTACCTGTAGTGGCGCGACTACTGTTTGGCGACCGTCCGCCACGCTCTACTTGGATTGCCCTGCCGGTAGCACTACTGGGCTTTGCCCTCCTGTCGCTAAACGCAGGATTCAAAGTAGAAGCTAGTCAACTGCTGATGGTCTGCGCGGCGCTCTGCTTCGCGCTGTTGATCAACGTCAACACCCGCGTGGTGCGCAACGTGCCCGCGCTGCCATTAACGACACTACAGCTGATGTCGGTAGGCAGCATACTGACCTGCCTATCGTTGGTCATCGAGCATCAGCCGCTAGCGCTCAGCCCCTCAATACTGGGCTGGTTTATGGCCAGCGTGCTGCTAGCAAGTTCACTGCGCTTCTTTCTGCAAATCAAAGCCCAGGGCATGACCACGCCTAGCCACGCGGCGGTTATCTTAATGCTTGAAGCAGTGTGGACTGCCCTATTCGCAGCCTGGTGGTTTGGCGAAACCATGACCCTGCTACAGCTACTTGGCTGTAGCCTGATTTTTACCGCCCTATTGATTAACCGCTGGTACTGGGTGCGCAAAGTGATGCTTCGCTGGCTACCTGGCGCTCAGCGCTAACCCTTTCGGTCTAATAGCCGCTGCATGGCAGTGGTTGGTTCAGCAATTTTGCGATAGTAGCGGCTCTCGGCATAGCTATCGTTAAATACATCAAAGTAATCGTCTAGCACATCGGCGGCATTTTCATCACCACTTTGGCGCAGCAGCTCAATAGCAACTTCCGCAGTACAAAGATGCGCTTTTGAGGCGGGTTTGCGTAGCCGATAGCGTGTTTCCCGCTCAGTGCGCAGCGGTAATACCGGCAGCGCATCCAGATAAGGACTCTTACGGAACATTCGCCGCGCTTGGCGCCAAGTGCCATCTAAAATCACAAATACCGGAATACGCGCTTGCTGCTTCACCGCATGCACGGCATTAATGTCCACCACACGATCTGAATAGTCGGGCTGGTCATCAGGAAAGATCACAAAAGGCGCGTAGCGCGGATCCTTAAGCAGTGCGGCTAGTTCTTCGTCCGGTGCGGTGCGATACCAGGTAAACACTTTGGTTTGCGTCAGCACATCCCCAATTAACCGTCCTGTATTAGTTGGCTTGTAGTGTTCTATAGAGTGGGTCAATAGCCACACCTGGGCGGTGCTATCCGCTTTCACCTGGTAGGGACACAAGCAATTAAGCTCGGGAAGATTGCACCCCGCGCAACGCGTGACAAAACTGCCCCGTGCTTTAAATTCACGCCGAGGTGGGCGCGGATGCCCCGTAGCAGGGTCGAAGTCAGTCAATGAAGAAGACTCAGGGGGCTGTGACGTAGCGTCAGACATCCGCGCTCCAATTTATAAAGGGCGATTAATAAAGGGCGATTAACAAAGGGCGATTAACAAAAGACGGTTAACAAAGGGCGCCGAGTATAAAGCAGCTCGGCCACCATGACGAACCCCTGCTCTCTAAAACCACTCGTAGTAAACCAGAACACTCTGAACAGTTGACACCAAAAGCGTAACGCCGCTAGAGTCTCGTCAACTTTCAAAAGAAAAAAGGTTTACCCGTGACCGCCACCGCTTTCAATGCCGCCGCCCCGCGCCACGACTGGACGCTGGACGAAATTAATGCGCTGTTCGCGCTGCCCTTCAACGACCTGTTATTTAAAGCTCAGCAAGTGCATCGCGCCCACTTTGATGCTAACGCGGTGCAGGTTTCTACCCTGCTGTCGATTAAAACGGGGGCTTGCCCGGAAGACTGCAAATATTGCCCGCAGTCCGGTCACTACAATACCCAGCTCGAAAAAGAGAAACTGCTGGAAATCGAAAAAGTCGTTGCCCAAGCCAAGGCTGCCAAGGAGGCCGGAGCTAGCCGTTTTTGTATGGGCGCGGCATGGCGCAGCCCGCGGGATAAAGATTTATTGCTGGTCGAAGAGATGGTTCGCCAAGTAAAAGCCCTGGGGCTGGAAACCTGCATGACACTAGGCATGGTCGACGGCGATCAAGCCAACCGTTTGGCGGCGGCTGGGTTGGATTACTACAACCATAACCTGGATACCTCCCCCGACTTTTACGGTGAAATCATCACCACCCGCACCTTCAGCGACCGCCTGGACACCCTGGCCACCGTGCGTGAAGCGGGCATGAAAGTGTGCTCCGGCGGCATTTTAGGTATGGGTGAGGGCGCGCAAGACCGCAGCGCGCTGTTACAGCAGCTGGCAAAGCTGTCACCGCACCCAGAATCCGTCCCCATCAATATGCTGGTTAAAGTACCGGGCACACCGCTGGAAAACGTCGAAGACTTGGACCCGCTTGAGTTTATCCGCGCTATCGCCGTGGCGCGTATTATGATGCCGCAAAGCCATGTACGGCTTTCCGCTGGCCGCGAGCAGATGAGCGAGTCGACTCAGGCACTGGCATTTTTGGCTGGAGCCAACTCGATCTTCTACGGCGACAAACTACTAACCACCGGCAATCCTCAGGCAGACCGCGACCGCGCGCTATTTGCAAAATTAGGCCTGCACCCAGAGCGCCGCGATACCTGCGAAGATGAAGCCGCTCACACCGAGCGACTCACCCAACAAGCTCAGCAGCGCGCCCAGGCAGAGCGGGCAGCAGCACTGGCAGTAGATGCCAGTGTCTGAAGCGTGGCTGCAGCGCCTAGCCAGCGTCCGTCAGCAGCGTGTCGATCAACAACGCTGGCGACACCGGCGGGTGAACACCCATAGCACGCTGGACTTTGCGGGTAATGACTATCTTGGGCTGGCCTGCGATCCACGTGTACAAGCTGCCCAGGCAGAGGGTGCGCGCCGCTATGGCGCAGGCGCGGGCGCGTCGCACTTGGTCAGCGGCCATTTGGAAATCCACGACGCACTGGAAGATGCCTTGGCCGAGTGGACCGGACGGCAGCGTGCACTGCTGTTTTCCACCGGCTATATGGCTAACCTTGGCGTGTTGCAGGCGCTCGCCGACTCAAATACCGCCCTCTTTCAAGACCGTTTGAATCATGCCTCGCTGTTGGATGGCGCAGTGTTAAGCGGCGCTCGCTCACGGCGTTTTCATCACCGCGACAGTGCTGATCTTGAACGCCTGTTGGCGCGAAGCTCCGCCACCCATAAGCTGGTGGTCAGCGATGGCGTGTTCAGTATGGATGGCGACGTTGCCGATATTGCCACCCTTGCCCACGTCAGCCAGCAGCACAACGCCTGGCTAATGATTGATGACGCTCACGGTCTGGGTGTTTTAGGCGATAACGGCAGCGGCTGTGTGGAAGGTTTCGACAGCCAAGCGGTGCCTATTTTGGTGGGCACACTGGGCAAAGCATTGGGCACCGCTGGCGCGTTTGTGGCCGGTGACGCTGCGCTGATTGACCACCTCACCCAGTTTGCTCGCAGCTATATCTATACCACGGCCCAGCCCCCCAGCATTGCCGCAGCGACCCTGGAAGCGCTAACTATCGTGCAGCGTGAACCCGAACACCGCCAGCGACTCCAGCACCATATCAGCTATTTCCGCCAGCAGGCCCAGGCGCTAGGGCTGCCCCTTGCAGACTCCCATACGCCTATTCAACCGCTGCTACTCGGCAACGAGCCACGCACCATGGCTTGGGCGGCTAAGCTCTCCCAGCGAGGCATCCAAGTAGGGGCGATTCGCCCACCCACGGTGCCCAATGGTGCCGCTCGCCTGCGTATTACGCTGAGTGCCCGCCATACCCCCGGCGATATTGATCGGCTTGTCGAAGGTCTGAGCGCCTGTCAGCGCGAGGAGACACTATGTCCTGCTTAGGTGCCCCTCAACGTCTGGTGCTGCTATCGGGTTGGGGAATCGACCAGCGCATCTGGCAGCCGTTGGAACACCACTGGCCCGCCCATAGCAAGGTACACACAGTGGACTGGCCAGGCTATGGCGACACTCCTGCCCTGGCTGAACCGGCCACCCTTGATACTCTTTCCAGCGCCATGGCCGACCAACTACCCAGTAACGCTGTGTGGGTCGGCTGGTCGCTGGGCGGGCTGTTAGCCAGCGCGCTGCTCGATAAGCTGCCTGCGCCACGCGGCCTTGTGCTGATTGGCACGGGCGATCAATTTTGTAGCGATGACGGCGTGAGCAAAGCCGAGCTTGCCAGCTTTCATCGCGCCTTCACCCGCGACCCCGACGCCACGTGGCGGCATTTCTTGCGCTGGCAAACTCAGGGCGAACCCAATGCCCGCCATGCCTATCAACAGCTACGCACCATGTTGGGTGACACCCCCAGCGCTACTAACAGCACTCTATCCCAAGGGCTTCACTGGCTTGCCAGCCTGGATAACACCCAGCGTTTGCAAGAAGCGCCCTGTCCGGTCATTCGATTAGTTGGCGAGCACGACCCGTTAGTGGCTTTCGGTATCCGCGCTCAGGCCATCAACCTTGCCCACGCGGGGCACTGCCCGATGCTTTCCCAGCCAGCTCAGCTGGTCACGACCATCGCTTCCCACGCCGCACTGGTCACTAAGGAGCACGCATGCACCTAACGACAATGCCCGCACCAAACTGGCAGGCAAAAGTCGCCCACGCCTTTTCTCGGGCGGCTCCGCGCTACGACGCTCTGGCCAGTGCTCAGCGCCAAATAGGGGAAACGCTCTGGTCATCACTTCCGCCTAGTGCCGACAACATACTCGACCTTGGCTGTGGTACTGGCGTCTGGACACAACGGCTAGCCACTCAATTTCCCCGAGCTCACGTCACTGGGCTGGATATTGCCCCTGGCATGCTCGCTCACGCCCAAGCGCGCTATGGCCATCATATTCGCTGGCAGCAAGGCGATGCTGCTGCGCTGCCTTTTGAGCACGCCACCTTCGATCTGATATTTTCCAATCTTGCCATCCAGTGGTGCCGCGATATCGATACTGTTATGCGCGAGCTTCAACGAGCACTGACCCCTGGCGGCCAAGTGCGCCTCACAACGCTCTTACCTGGCACGCTGTCAGAAGTCGCCACGGCTTTGCAGCGCCCAGAGGCGTTACTACAAACGCCGAATGCCCAAGCGCTTGAACGCGCCGTTGGCTTAAGCGGCTTAACGCTGGTTGACCGCATCACCGAATGGCGGCGGTTTTACTACCCCGATCTCACTGCCGTCATGGCTTCAATCAAGGGGGTAGGCGCCCAGGTGGCGCGGCCCAAGGCATGTCTTACCCGCCGAGAGCTGGCCGCCGCCCGCGAGCGGTTTGAAACGCTACGTGACCCCCAAGGGCTCCCCGTTAGCTATCACTGCATCACCCTGCACTTGGAAAAATCATCATGACCGTCTATTTCGTGACCGGCACCGATACCGATGCGGGTAAGACCCTGGCCACCAGCGCACTGCTGTGCGCTGCCAAACATCAGCAGCTCAGCACGCTGGGTCTTAAGCCGATTGCCTCTGGTAGCCACATCACGACGGATGGGCTGCGCAATAGCGACGCGTTGGCGCTACAGGCACAAAGCGCTCCCGCCGTCGATTACACCACCGTTAACCCTTGGGCATTTGCGCCCGCTATTGCGCCGCATCTGGCCGCCAGCGAGGCGGGGCACTCTCTTAATGTCAACCGCGTGGTTGACTCGCTTAACGCCACTCTAAACGACACGCCGCGCGATTTAACGCTCATCGAAGGCGCTGGCGGCTGGCGTGTGCCACTCAATGAGCACAACGACTTTTCCGACATACCACGGATGATGCAGTTGCCAGTCATTCTGGTCGTGGGCCTAAAGCTTGGCTGTCTTAATCATGCGCGGCTTACCGCTGAGGTCATCGCTGCCGATGGTCTAATGCTTGCAGGCTGGGTCGGCAGCGTAGTGGACCCTGTATTCTCCTCTGATACAGCACGCTTTGATGCCAACATTGCCCTGCTTAAAAACACCCTTAACGCGCCATGTCTGGGCATTATTCCCCATTTAGCTATCGCCGATGCCGTCCATGCGCGCCACGCTCTCTCACTAACCGCGCTGCTCAACACCTCAGTTTTGAATCAGGAAGCCGCTCTATGAGTTCTCCCGTTTGGCACCCTTATGCCCACCTCAAAACACAAGCACCCGCCCCTAAAGTGGTCGGCGGTAGCGTTAGCCATTTCACCCTGGAAAGCGGTGAGCAACTGCTCGACGCTACCTGCTCCTGGTGGTGCATGATTCATGGTTACGGCCACCCGCGTTTAGTCGCTGCCATTAGTGAACAGGCAGGCGAGCTATGCCATGTAATGCTCGGTGGCCTCACCCATGATCCCGCCGACCAGCTTGCTCGGGAGCTAGTGCGCATCACCCCTGACGGCCTTAATCACGTGTTCTACTCCGACAGTGGTTCAGTCGGGATGGAGGTGGCGATGAAAATGGCCCTGCAGTACCAGGTGCTCATCGGCCACCCCGAAAAATGCAAGATGCTTTCGTTAATGAAGGCCTACCATGGCGACACCACTGGCTGTATGGCGGTATGTGACCCTGAAGAAGGCATGCATAGCTTGTTCGCCAGCCTGCTGCCCCAACACCACTTCGCCCCCGCGCCCACCGCACCGTTTAACGCCACACCGGAACAGGTAGCCGACGATTTAGCGGCACTTCGCGACGTCTTGGCGAGCCACCATCATGAAGTTGCTGCCCTGCTGATGGAACCGTTACTACAGGCGGCAGGCGGGCTGAATATGACCTCACCTGACTACCTGCGCGGTGCACGGGAGTTATGCGACGAGTTTGGCGTGTTGCTGATTTTTGATGAAGTAGCCACCGGCTTTGGCCGCACTGGCAAGCTGTTTGCCGCCAATCACGCTGACGTAACACCGGATATTATGGTGCTCTCAAAAGGATTAACCGGCGGCTACCTCGGCCATGCAGCGACCCTGGCCAGCGACCGTGTTCACGACGCTTTTGTTGGCGACAGCGCCCACCATGCCTTTATGCACGGCCCTACATTTATGGGCAACCCGCTGGCCTGCCGCGTCGCGCTGGAAAGCCTGCGCGTGTTTGAAGAGGAGCACTACCTGGACAAGATTGCGGCTCTTAGCCAACAGCTTAGCCGAGCGTTAATTGACGACTCCGCGCTGAACGCCCACCCAGACGTGGCCGATGTGCGAGTACTGGGTGCCACCGCGGTGATTGAAGCGCACTCCGCCGAGGCGCTGAAAGGTGTCGGGCAATTCGCCCGCGAGCGCGGTGTATGGCTGCGTCCGATAGGCCGCTGGCTTTACACCATGCCCGCTTATATCGCTACCGACGCCGACATCACTCAGATTACCGACGTAATGAAAGCATGGTTTTTGAAGCGATAGACAGTTCAAGGCAGCATCAAATTGCCCTGTTTGCGCCACTGATTGACCAAGGCAGGAACGCCTTCGCCTGCGGTGGTGTTAATCGCTAGAACGCCCGGCGGTGTTAAGGCATCTGCGTCTGGGTCGACCAGGGCACACGGGGTATCCAAGTCAATATACGATAGCAGCGATGCCGCGGGCATAACCGCCAATGACGTGCCCACCACCAGCAAAAAATCTGCTTGGCTAACAAGCTCGCAGGCGTCTTCAAACAGTGGTACCGATTCACCGAACCACACCACGTCCGGGCGCAGTTGGCTGCCCTTGTCACAAATATCGCCCAGCGCAATACCGCCTTTCGGCAGTGGATAGCGCAGCCGCATATCCACTGAAGATCGCGCCTTCAAAATCTCGCCATGAAGATGCAACACATCTCGCGACCCTGCACGCTCATGCAGATCGTCAATATTCTGCGTTACAACGCTAACTCTAAAGCCATCTTTTTCAAGTGCCGCCAGGGCTTTATGAGCAGCGTTGGGCTTAGCCTTACGAATTTGCTCCCGACGCAGGTTATAAAACTCCAGCACCCGCTGAGGATCTCGTCGCCAGCCCGCGGGCGTGGCTACCTCTTCAACCGGATGGTCTTCCCACAGGCCATCGCTGGCACGGAACGTTTTAATACCACTTTCGGCACTAATGCCCGAGCCAGTAAAAACCACTAGGTGCGGTGGTGCTGTCATGTTTTCCTCGACTAAATCACTGCTTACTGTTTTCTAATATACCAGTTGCCCTATGGTCCCCGCGAAGCGCTGCTTATTACGATATGGGTAAACATCAATCACTCGCCCATCGACAATAGCCTGCTGCAGCTCCAACCAGTAATCGGGATCAAATAACTCCGGATGCTGTTCCATAAAAATACCGCGCAGCTCCGGGTTGGCAAACATAAAGGGCCCGAACTCCTCGGGGAAAATATCGTTGGGGCCGATAGAAAAGCTTTCGCCACCGCCGCACAGGTAATCATTGCCATACGATTTAGGCATGTGTCGAAAGCGGCACTCCGTGAGATAACATACCTCGTCGTAATCGTAAAAAATCACTCGACCATGGCGGGGAACACCAAAGTTTTTTAACAGCATATCGCCAGGAAAAATATTGGCCGCAGCCATCTGTTTAATGGCGTTACCGTAGTCTTTGAGCACCATCACGCGCTCATCCGCACTGCACTGTTCAAGGTAGATGTTCAGCGGCGTCATCATGCGCTCGGTATAGCAGTGCTTGATAATCACCTTGTCATCTTTCAGCGACACCGTAGAGGGTGCCACTTCTAGCAAGTGCTCCAGACACTCTGGGGAAAAATGGTCCTGGCGCACGATAAAATTTGAGAATTCCTGGGTATCGGCCATACGCCCGACTCGGTCATGGCGTTTCACCAAGCGGTACTTTTCGCGCACCACCGCGTGCGTGACATCCTTGGCCGGATCAAATTTATCTTTAATGATTTTAAACACAGTGCGAAAACTGGGCAGCACAAACACCGCCATCACCATGCCACGCACGCCAGGTGCAATGACAAACTGGTCCTCACGCTTGGCTACTTGCAGGTTTAACGCACGGAAAAATTCGGTTTTGCCATGCTTAAAAAAGCCAATCGCAGCATACAGCTCACCTTCGGGTTTATGAGGCATCAGCTGTTTTAAGTAGTGAACAAACTCCCCAGGCACCGGCACATCGACTTGGAAGTAGGCACGGGTAAACGAGAAAATAATCGAGACTTCATCAGTCTCGGTTAGCACGGTATCCAAGTGCAGGCAGGGGTCGCCGCCCTGCTGCTCGCCCAACCCTTCACCATGTAGAATAGGTAATACCAACGGCACCTGCTCACCGCCACCCAAAATGCGGCCCACCAAGTAAGCCCCTTTATTGCGATAAAAGACGCTTTTCAACAGTTCTAATTGAGCATCTTCTGATTGCAGAATAGCGGCAGGAAGCAGGGTTTCTAATAAGCCAGCACCTAGTTCAATATCGCGTTCCAGATCAGCAAAAGCGTTATCAAACGGTGCTTCTTCAAGCGCCCAGGCAAGTGCCTGGGGCCAATCACCGCTGACTGAATGCTGGCGACAAAGCTCAATTCCAGAATGATGCGCTGCATCTTCTCGAGAGCTGTACACAAACATCCAGTCATTGCGAATATGGCGGTGGTGGAAAATCGAGCAGAATAACGAGTTAAAAAATGTCTCTGCCAATTCGTAATCCAACCGCTGACTGATCAGCTGCGCATAGTGCTCACGCGCCTCTCGCCATGTTTCACAGTACGTAAGCGATTCATGATCAAACGTGCGCTGCAAACGTGTTAGCGTATCGCCCACTTTCTCTTCATACAGGTTAATCCGCGCTGCGGAGGCTTGCTGAGCCTCCCGCCATGCTGCCTCTCGAAAACGACGGCTGGCATCAAAGGTTATCTGCTTAAAGCGAGCACGGTAACCATCAAACCCATGCAGAATAGTGACCGCTAAGCGATACGCTGGGGAGTGCTTCATGGCGGTGTGCTCTTATTGGAAAATTACTTTGCAAAATAGACTGCTAAAGCGCTGCAATGGATGCAATGTCGAGTCGAAATGGTCCAGCAGTTCGGTCAGCAATCAAGAAGCCAAGTTGATAAATGCTTTCAGAAGAAAGTGGCGGCGCATCGTTAAGAAGAGTGCCACGCCGCACAGCTTCAAACCTATTCCAAGTAAACGCCAGCGTTTCCCACTGACCTTGGGGCGGTGTGAACGCTACCCGATAGGCGCTGGCTTCGTCTAACGCCGTACTTTTCAAACGCAATTGATAAGTACGCCCGTCGCCCCGTATACGTAGAGTAACGCCGTTACTTTTGGCAAGCGATTGCTCAAAGTGGTCAGGTTCGCGGCGTATCGAGGCAAAACCACCGCCATTATCAAGCGACACCTCACCGATAAAACAGCCCGCCCCCGCGTCGATACGAAACGTACTGCGAGACACGCCGCCCATTACACCGTCATTCACTGCAAACCAGCGCTGCTCCTCACGGTGCTGATTAAAATCGGGGGCGTTAGCGCGGGACAAAAAGGTTAATGTCATGTTGGCTCCTGGCGTCGTCAACGTTTCGCTGTTTGTTACCATAGTTACTAAAAAGCCTCTGGGCCGTTAGGCACAGAGGCTTAAACTGCCTAATCAGGTTAGGCGATTGGGGCCGAACATTACAGCTTGGCAGCGGCTGGCGTTGGCTCGCTAATGCCTACCTCTTCCGGGGCGGCAGTCACCAACGCAAACTCCTCTTCAGCGGTTTTCGCCACCAGCTTATGCTTACTGTAAAGGAAGTAGTACGCTGCACCGGCGATGAATAGAACAATGGTGTAATTAAACGCCCGTGGGTCGAAAGCATAGACACCGGTCAGCGCGACGAGTGAAAGAACTAATGCAACCCCAGAGGTCACCACACCACCGGGTGTTTTATAAGGGCGCGGCAAGTCAGGCTGTTTAACTCGTAATAGAATGTGGCTGAGCGCCATCAATGCATAAGAGAGCGTTGCACCGACAACGGCCATCCCTAAAATTAGATCGCCTTCGCCGCTAAGTGAGACCAAAAAGCCAAATACACCAGGCACGATCAGCGCCAGATAAGGCACTTTACGCTCACTGGTTAGTGACAACTGCTTAGGCAAGTAACCCGCTCGTGAAAGCGCAAAAACCAAACGGCTGTAGCCATAGATAATCGAGAAAAATGATGCCACCAGTCCCGCAAGGCCCAGCACGTTAACCAGTGTGGCAAGCGTAGGGTTGCCTGCAACCTTAAGCGCATCGACCAGCGGCACACCGCTTTGACCTATCATTTCAGCACCCGCTGCGCCTGCCAGTAACACCACGACTAATAAAGCGGTAAATAGCAGAAACAGCATCGCAGCAATAATGCCTTTAGGCATATCGCGCGCGGGATCTTTGGCTTCTTCTGCCGCTAGGGGCACACCCTCAACCGCTAAAAATAGCCACATACCAAACGGCAGCGCGGCCCAAATACCGTACCAGCCATAGGGCATAAAGGTACTCGCGCCAGCGGCATCAGTGGGCGCAATATCAAAGAGGTTCGCTGAATCGAAATCGCCAATCAGCGCTACTGCTGTTGCCAAAATCGCAAACACCGCCAGGCCGCTAATCACCATCATGACTTTTAGCGCTTCACCCACGCCTGCTAAATGAATACCGATAAACACTGCGTAGAACAGCAGGTAAACCAACGGTCCATTAATACCCAGCAGCGCTTCGACTGCCGAGCCGATGAAAATCACTATCGCGGCAGGGGCAAGCGCGTACTCAATCAGCACCGCAAGCCCCGTTAAATAACCACCGGCTGGCCCCATCGCTTGGCGGGCAAAACTATAGCCCCCACCCGCGGCTGGAATCGCTGCGGACATTTCCGCCAATGCTAATACGAGTGCAAGGTACATCAACGCCATTAGGCAGGCGGCAATGGCAAAACCACCCCAGCCCGCTTCGGCAATACCGAAGTTCCAGCCGGCAAAATCACCGGAGATAACATAAGAAACCCCAAGCCCTGCTAGTAATAGCCAGCCCGCGGTCCCTTTTCTCAGCTGGCGCTTGGCCAGATACGCTTGATCGACAGAAGGTTGTGTCATTGTCATGCCCTTTTCAGTGTGGAACGCAATCATTGTCAGCGGCGTGCTGAGTCGGGGTGTTGGTTCCGTATTGTTGTTAGGAGTGTTGTTAGGAGCGTTTCTATAAGTGTTGTTATTGATAGGTTGTTAATGGGTTGCTCTTAGCACGCAAGCCCCCGTTAATCGGCCACCAGGAAGTTTTGTGTTGAGCCACCCGATGCACCTTCTAATACGTTGTCCTCGCTACGATCTTTAAGTTGAACGCCGGACAGTTTTCGCTGACGGGCCTCGGTTAATAGCAACAGCAGCCGCCGCGCGCCCTCTTCCGGTTTCAGCCCTGCCGGGCGAACGTTCGAAATGCAGTTACGGCGGTCATCTTTTAAGCCCACTTCAGGTGCCCAAGTCATATACAGCCCGAGGCTATCGGGGGAACTTAAGCCTGGGCGTTCACCAATCATCACCAGCACGGCATCGGCATTAAGCAGCGCGCCAACCTCATCACCAATCGCCACGCGGCCCTGCTCGACAATGGTTAGCGGCGCGAGCTGCCACTCCCGCTGATCATGTTCAAAGGCGCGATACAGCGCAGTAAGAAACGGCGCGCTATTCTGCTGCACCGCCAGTGCGGAAAGCCCATCGACAATGACCACCGCCAAATCGAAGCGCTGGCCACTTTCCGCACATTGCTGCAACTTCGCGCGCGAGGCGTCGTTAAGACGACGGCCATAATCAGGGCGTTGCAGATACATGGCCCGGTCCACTGCGTGGCTGTGTACATGAATAGGCGCCTGGCTCAGGTTCAGCGCTGTCGTTAACTCATCGGCCAACGCGTCGCACTCAAGGGGGCAGTGAACGGCGTCCTGGGCCTGGGCATGAGCCAGCTGAAACGCCAATAGCTGATGTGTAGGCAGGCTAATACCCGCACGACCAAGCCCAATACGGGCATCGGTAAATGCCCTCAGCCGCTCCCATGGGTTCGCGATAACGATAGATGGGGACTCTTTCGATTCATTATCAGACATCGCGGGCAGCCTCCTTTGGCAGGTGGCGAAGGCTATTGGCGAAAGCGGCCGGTAATTGATCGTTTAGCCGATAGGAAGAAACGTCTTGGAAGATTTGCATCTTCGCCAGCCACTGCTCGAACTCCGGGGCGGCCTTCAACCCAAGCACCCGCCGCGCATACAGAGCATCGTGAAAGGACGTGGTCTGGTAGTTGAGCATAATGTCATCAGAACCAGGGATACCCATCACAAAGCTACAGCCCGCCACGCCTAATAGCGTTAGCAGGTTGTCCATATCATTTTGATCGGCTTCAGCGTGATTGGTGTAGCACCCGTCGCAGCCCATGGGCACGCCTAACAATTTGCCGCAGAAATGATCCTCCAGCCCCGCTCGGGTAATTTCTTTGCCGTCGTACAGATACTCGGGGCCGATAAATCCCACCACCGTATTCACCAACAACGGGTTGAACTTACGTGCCACGGCATAGGCACGGGCTTCACAGGTTTGCTGGTCCAGGCCATGATGGGCGTCAGCGGAAAGCGAACTACCTTGGCCGGTTTCGAAATACATCACATTGCGTCCGACCGTACCGCGGTTCAGCGTCTGAGCGGCCGCTTCGGCTTCCGCCAGCGTACTCAAATCAAAACCAAAACTGCGGTTGGTAGCTTCGGTACCGCCAATGGATTGAAAGACGAGATCTACAGGCGCGCCCTGCTCGATCGCTTCTAGCGTGTTGGTGACATGGGTGAGCACGCAGGATTGGGTGGGAATTTCGTATTTCTGGATGACGTCATCCATCAGGCGCATCAGCTTGATACTTTGGGCGACGTTATCGGTGGCAGGATTGATGCCAATGACTGCGTCGCCCCTGCCATACAGCAGGCCATCCAGAATACTGGCAGCAATCCCGGTCACGTCATCGGTGGGAT
Source organism: Halomonas bluephagenesis (assembly GCF_054790765.1). Taxonomy (NCBI): domain Bacteria; kingdom Pseudomonadati; phylum Pseudomonadota; class Gammaproteobacteria; order Oceanospirillales; family Halomonadaceae; genus Halomonas; species Halomonas bluephagenesis. The sequence continues at coordinate 2,683,708 of NZ_CP133631.1, read as the reverse complement.
GATTGGGCTGCAACCGTGTGGATAACCGGCCTGGCAGTCCAATAGTATTGCGAAACGCGGTCGTCACCTGACATTTCTTGGCGACCAGCATCAAATCTTGATTGCGCATCAACTTGCTAACAGCGGCGGCCATTTCAGGGGTAATGCCGAGGCGGGCCGCAGCCAACACATCACTGGTGGCGTAGTCGGACAGCAGCCAGTTACGAAAGTCCCCCACGGTCAAATGCTTCAGCGGCGCAAATGCATCAGCATCGTGCTCGTCGATGATTAAGCGGGTAATTTCATCTTGCTCGTAGGGAATCAGTACATCATTCAAAAACGTGGTAAGCGGCAGCTCCGCCAGGACCATTTGCGCCACTACCCGCTCTTCTGCTGTTTCCGCAATGACACCTGCCAAGCGGTCACCGGAACGTGGCGGCGTGGCCTTGGCCATTAATTCCGCCAAGCCATTAAAGCGATAACGGCGGCTTCCCACTGTCGTTTGATAGGTCTGCGCCATGGGACCTTCCTTTTTTATATTTAAAAGCTGACTATCTCTAAAACAACGTCGCCGAATGCGCGTTGAGGAACAAAATTTGCTTGTTTCCACAATAGCGCTATCACTTAATGGGGAGTATCGAGTTTTGGCAAACCTGTCATACTGATAAAAATTCAAACAAATACAATAAATTAGAAACAAGCAAGCAACGTGATAGCGCTTTAATCACGTTCACAGGAGTTTCTCATGACGTTGACAAGCCAAGACATTGCACCAAAAAAGTGCATGCAAGAGGCGTTTGATGCCGACGAACATGCTCAAAACCTGACCCGCTGGCAGCAGCAATACGACCAACTGAGTCCAGGGCGATTTTACGGGCGACTAGATGAAATTGAGTTACCCGCCATGCAGGTGTTTAAAGAACATACAGGGCAAGCGCTGCGCCAAGACTGCCGAGTGTGGGCTGACTCCCTATGGCTGGGAATCCCCACCCAGGCACCAGGGTCACGAATCAATGGACAGGCGTTGGAAGAGCATGAGGTGATGTGCCACCCCGGCGGTCGCGATTTTGAGCTGGTAACACCAGAGGCATTTGATATTTATGGACTGGTGATACGTATGCCGTTATTACAGGCTGGCGCCCAGCGACAAGGTGTAATACTTGATAATGAGTGGCACGCGTCACCCCGACGCCGGGTTGCGCCTGAAACACTGCATGCTGTGTCGTTTTTGCTTGAACGCTTACTCTCAAATCAGCAGGGCGCCATCGCCGAAAACGTGCATCAAGATATTTTGCTAACGGGCTTACTGGAGCTACTAAAAGCCAACCAAACAAGCCATGAATTGCCACCCAGCTATACCCATCGAAAAGCAGTGGTTGACCGGGTGAAGCGCTATGTTGATGAACACCTGGAAGGTCCGGTGACGATGGAGACACTATGCGAACTGACTCATGTCAGCAGGCGTACGCTGCAATACAGTTTTACGACTATCCTAGGTATTAGCCCGCTGCAGTTTTTACGTTTAACGCGGCTTAACCGAGTGCGCCGCGCCCTGCGCAGTGCCGAGCCCCACCAGACGGTAACTGAAATTGCCACCTACTGGGGCTTTTGGCATTTGGGGCAATTTGCTCATGATTATAAGCAGCAGTTTGGCGAAAGCCCTTCGCAGACGTTAAACACGACTTATTAAGCGCGCAAGACCGCCTATTCGAGGTAGACCCTATGGTAAATACCACCGCCTGGAACCGATTGCGCTACAGCATTTACGCGCCAATGTATGATCTGGTGGCGACTAAAGCGTTTCGTAAACCCCGCAGGAGTGCACTTAGCCAAGTCGACTGGGAACCCCGCATGCGCGTGCTGCTGGTAGGTGCTGGCACTGGCTTAGACCTGCCTTATTTACCCCGCGAATTAGAAATTCATTTGACCGATCTTACTCCCGCCATGGTGACGCGCGCCCGTGAGCGAGCGGAACATGCGCAACGTGACGTGGTATGTCGTGTGATGGATGCTGCTGCACTGGACTACCCAGATGAGCATTTTGACGTCGTTGTGATGCATCTTATTTTGGCGGTGATGCCCAATCCGGAACAGGGACTAGCCGAAGCGCACCGGGTACTGAAAAATGACGGGCAGCTCTGTGTTATGGATAAATTTCAACCCGACACCCACATTGCTGGTCCAAGTCGGCGAGCACTGAACGTCATTACTTCATTGATCGCGACCGACATCACCCGCCAGGCGACACCACTGCTTCAACAAGCAGGCTTCAACATCCGCCGCGACGAACCCGTATTGATGAATGGCCTTTTTCGCGCGCTGTTAGCAATAAAGTAGCTTACCCAACACATCTACACATCTACACATCTACACATCTACACATCTACACATCTACACATCTACACATCTACACATCTACACATCTCTCCAGAATATCAGTACAGTGAGCAACGCTCCGTCTAACACTGGTATAGTTAATGTCACCTTGTTATTTGCTCACCTCATCAACTCATAAGGTGTCTGATGCCTAAACCTGCCGTGAAACGCTTTCGTCGCTTATCCGAAGAAGAACAATCCCGCGTCATTGAAATGGCCTGGGAAGATCGCACCCCGTTTGAAGCGATCGACACTCTGTTTGACTTGAGCGAGCCAGAAGTCATCGAAGTAATGCGCCACCAGCTTAAGCCTGCCTCGTTTCGGTTATGGCGTAAACGCGTTACAGGTCGGGCGACTAAACATACGGCTTTGCGATCGCCGGATGTTTTACGGGGCTACTGCCCAACGCAATATAAGCGCTAATCCTCATTCGCACCGAAAATTCATAGGTTGCCATTTTCTAACCGGGTCTTTTTAACTGCCGACAAAGTGTTATATTATCACATAACATAAAGCCGTTTATAAAAACCCGCTTAGAGGTGCTAGCAATGACCGCGTTCTCTCCCCTGCCCGTGACCGTGCTCTCGGGTTTTCTGGGTGCCGGTAAAACTACCGTACTCAATCATATTTTGGCTAACCGCGAAGGTCGCCGTGTTGCGGTAATCGTCAACGATATGAGCGAGGTCAATATCGATGGTGCATTAGTGCGCGGCGGCCCTGGCGAATCAACGTTAGATGGCGAGGTGGCGCTAAACCGCTCTGAAGAGCGTTTGGTAGAAATGAGCAACGGCTGCATTTGCTGCACGCTGCGTGAAGACTTACTAGAAGAAGTGAGCCAACTGGCCAGGGAAGGCAAGTTCGATTATCTGGTAATTGAGTCCACCGGCATTTCCGAACCGCTACCGGTGGCAGAAACCTTCACCTTTGAAGATGAAAGCGGCCAAAGCCTTTCCCACGTTGCACGATTGGATACGCTGGTAACCGTGGTCGATGGTGCCAATTTTCTTGCCCAGTACCGCGAAGCGCAGAGTCTCGCTGAAGCCGGCGAAAGCTTGGGTGAAGACGACGAGCGTAATGTCGCTGACCTGCTGGTCGACCAGATCGAGTTTTGTGATGTGCTGCTGATCAGTAAAACGGATCTCATCAATAAAAAAGAGCTCGAGGCGTTGAAGGCGATTCTGCATTCACTGAACCCTGATGCTGAGCTGGTGCCCATTACCCAAGGCAGCGTGCCGCTAGAGAAAGTGCTTAATACAGGCAAGTTCAATTTCGAGCGCGCCCAGCAAGCCCCCGGCTGGCTAAAAGAGATGCGCGGCGAGCATGTGCCGGAAACGGAGGAGTACGGTATCGGCAGCTTTGCCTACCACGCTCGCCGCCCCTTCCACCCGCAAAAATTCCACGACCTATTGAATCAGGAGTGGTTTGGTGAGGGGCTGCTGCGCTCGAAAGGCTTTTTTTGGCTTGCTACTCGGCCACGCTTCGCAGGCCAATGGAGCCAAGCAGGTGGTATTGCTCATCACGGCCCAGCGGGCGTGTTCTGGAAAGCTATCCCAGAAGCTAACTGGCCGGAAGATCCTGAAACTCGCCAGTTCATTATGGAAAAGGGGCAGGAGCCGTTTGGCGACATGCGCCAGGAGCTGGTGTTTATCGGCCAGAACTTAGACCAAGACAACATGCGCGAAGCGCTGGACGCCTGCTTGCTAAGCGAAGCGGAGCTGCTGGAAGGCATGGAAGCCTGGAAGCAGCTACCCGATCCTTTCCCCGCTTGGGAGTAAGGTGTCGCCGCCTAAACTGGCCAAATAGCGCTCTGCCCACTGTCGCACCTCAGGATAGGCACGCTGCTCAAAGACCGCAAAGCCGTTAAGGCCGCGGGCTTTGAGTGGCGTAAAGACCGGCATGGTTAAGCCACACAGAAAATGCGCCAGCCGCTGAGCATTAGGTGGCTGGCCGAGCTTTTCGGTGTGGCGTTCAATCAGCGGTGTGGCATAGCGGATAAAATCATTATCAGACAGTGTGGTTAACGGCGGGGCATCCGGCAACCGAACTGGGTTGCCGTAGCATACCGAGCAGTGGCCACAGCGCCCCTGCTCGGTATCAAATGGCCCATCGAAGGTGGTATCCCCAAAATGCTCAGCCAATCGCCGAGTCAGGCAGCTTTCCGACTCAAACAGTGCCAGCATGGAGTGCAACCGTTCAATTTCGATTTGCTCTCGATGTAAGCACTCATTAAACAACTGGCTCGCCAGCGCCTCGACCGAAAATCCCGGCTGACAAATTTCATACACGTCGGTCATGCGTTTGCCTTCCAGGGTCAGCCAGCCTTTATCCTGAAAGTACTCAAGTGCGGTTATCACGCGAGCCCGGGAAGCATCAATCTGCTGCGCTTGCCCAGCCTGATGCAACCGCTCAAAATCTACCGTTCCCCAGGTCCGGGCAATAGCAATATTGTCAATCAATAGGCGAACAAAGGCCGCCCGCTCTCCTTCAAAACGCCCTACTAAGGCAGTAGGCTCAATGTGGTAGCGCAGCCGATACTCGGCTAAGAACGCAAAGCGCGGCGCAATAATGCCGTGCATTTCCAGCCGCACCAGCAACGTTTTTAGCGGCAGCAAACGGATATTAGTATCTCGGGAAAGTGTGTTGAGCAGCACTTCCCACTGACGATCTTGCGCTTGGCCGGCTGATGAAATTTCTTCCAGTAAGCGCAGAATACCCACGTATTCAGGCGTGTCGCCGTAAACGAAGTTCTCCAGCACCCTCAGTCCATCGCGCCCAGCGATCGTCAAGCAAGTCGAAGGCAACCCGTCGCGACCCGCTCGGCCAATTTCCTGGCTGTAATTCTCAATCGATTTGGGGAGATCAAAGTGCACGACGTTGCGGATATTGCCTTTATCAATCCCCATACCAAAGGCAATGGTAGCCACAATGCAGGGCGACTCGCCGCTCATAAACTGGCGCTGGATCTCGTCACGGCGGACTGAATCCAACCCCGCATGGTAGGCCTGGGCGGCAATCCCATGGGCCGCTAGCGCGTTTGCCACCTGCTCGGCGGTTTGCTGCAAGGTGACGTAAATAATCGTGGGCGCTTCGTTGCCAGGCGGCATTTGCGGTTTAAGCCAATCAATCAGCTGCTGCTGACGATTTTCCATCGCGGGCGCCACCAGAAGCTCTAAGTTAGCGCGGTAAAAGCCGGTGGTAATGACATTTTTCGGAACGATGGAAAACTTCTCACGCATATCCGCGATAACCGCTGGCGTGGCCGTGGCAGTCAGTAGCAGTACCTGGGGAATGGCGAAATCGCGCTGATAATCCGGCAGTTTGAGGTAATCCGGGCGGAAGTTATGTCCCCACTCAGAGAGGCAGTGTGCTTCATCAACCACTAGCAGCGATATCTGTACTTGGCGTAGAAAGTGCCGAAAACGCTCGTTCTTAAGCCGCTCCACCGACACCATGAGGATTTTCAGCTCACCGTTTTTGGCGCGCTCCATCACATCACGGGTCGTAGCGCGATCTTGGGTGGAATCAATGCTGGCCGCTGCAACACCATGGCGTGCCAGAAAAGCGAGTTGATCCTGCATCAGCGCCAGCAGCGGCGATACCACCAGCGTCAGGTGCGGAAGATGAAGTGCAGGCAGCTGATAGCAGAGCGACTTCCCTGCCCCCGTGGCAAAAATCGCTGCGGTAGAGTGCCCATCCAACACTCTAGACACCACCGCCTGCTGGCCGCCGCGGAAATCATCAAATCCGAATACTGTCTTCAGCGTCTGCTGCGGTGATAGTGAGGTCATGGCCGGTCCCTGGAGAGTCAAAAAAACGAGAGTCAACATACGTTAGCGGCTAAGCTAACGTGTTCACGTCGTTTTCTCCAATTAGTCGTCTTACCCAATTAACGGTAGCCGTTAAGAACAAGGCTGTGGCGTCTCCTTCTGCGTGGACAGAGCCAGCGCCTGCCAAGCCTCAAAGGTGGTAAAAAACCCCCGCCCCGTTAGCTCACGGTAAAGCGCCGTATTCGTTAAGCGATCCATCACAGGGCCTTTCACCTCTGCCAAATGAAGCATCGCGCCAGCATCTTTTAACCGTCCGTTAATGGCTTCTAGGCTTTCAAGCGCGGACGCATCAATCACATTCACCGCTTGGCAGGTCAGTACAATATGCTTTAACGAGGGCGAACGAGCAGCCAGCGCCATCACGGTATCTTCTAAGTAGCGAGCGTTAGCAAAGTAAAGGCTTTCATCAATGCGCAACATGGCCACGTGTTCATCGGTTTCAACGTCATGGCGCTTCACGTTGCGGAAGTGCTCGGTGCCCGGCACCCGGCCCACCACGGCACTGTGGGGCTGGCTGGTGCGGTAAAGATGTAGCCCTAACGAAAGCACAACGCCGCTGATAATACCGACCTCGACACTGTGCAGCAGGGTCAGTAGTAAGGTCGCCACCATTGCCACGCCGTCGCTGCGGGAGTATTGCCAAGTGCGCTTTACTGCAGGCAGATCAATCAATGTGCCCACGGCGACGATAATGGTAGCGGCCAATGTCGCCGTCGGCAGGAATGCCAGCAGACCAGTGAGCAACAACGTTGCAAGCACGATACCCAAGGCGGTAAATGCCCCGGCTAACGGTGTTGCCGCGCCCGCTTCAAAGTTCACTACCGAGCGTGAAAACCCACCTGACACCGGCGACCCGCCGCTGATGCCAGCACCAAAATTGGCCATTCCCAGGGCAATAAGCTCTTGATTAGGATCGATACGCTGGCGGCGCTTAGCGGCCAGCGTTTGCGCCACGGATACCGACTCCACAAAGCCTACCAAGCTGATCAGTAAGGCCGCAGGCAATAGGCCAAGCCACAACGACTGATCTAGGCTAGGCAGCGCAATGGCGGGGAAGCCGCTAGGCACAAAGCCGACCAGCCCCACACCGCGCTGATCTAGATTAAGCTGCCAAGCTAGTAGTGTGGTGACGATCACTGCCGAAATCGGCGCGGCTTTAACCATCAACCCTGAAGCGCTGGCTGAGACGCCTATAGCCATCAGCCATGTGTGTAACCGCTTGCGGCAAATCAGCAGATAGCCCCACACCCCTAAACCAATCAGCAGCGTGATGAGATTGCCCTGCTGCCACTGACTGAACAGTGCGCCCAGCAGCTCAATAACATTATGTCCCGTGGCCTCCACGCCTAGAATATGCTTGAACTGACTAATGGCGATCAAGATACCCGACGCAGTGATAAACCCAGAAATAACCGGATGGCTTAAGAAGTTGACTAAAAAGCCCAGCCGCAGAACGCCCATGGCGATCAACATCAATCCTGAAAGCGCAGCCAACACCAATGCAGCGCCAATATATTCAGGGCTGCCTGGAATGGCAAAGCTGCTTAAAGCCGACGCCGTCATTAACGCTGCCACGGCTACCGGCCCTACCGCCAAGCTGGCACTGGTACCAAAGATGGCGTAAAGCACCAGCGGTAGCATACTGGCATACAGGCCCATCTCTGGCGGCAACCCAGCCAGCAAGGCATAGGCCAGCGCCTGGGGCACCAACATTAGCGTGACGATAACGGCTGCCAGCGCATCTTTAAATAACAAAGCCTGGTTATAGCGCTGCAGCCAGCCAATCAAAGGCACCCAACGCTCTATGATCATGGGGCATACTCGTTCTGGTAATAACACTGACCACGACGAATCACATCGCCCGCTTACGCTGTCTGATTTTCGAGCCCATGACGGTGTTCTTCCAAATCAAAACCGGCTGCTTTTGCAGCGGAAAACAGTTCCGCCAGATCGCACTTCTCAGTGTGGCGCTTGGCGTAAGCCCAAAGATGGGTAGCGCGCTTACCTGACCGGCAGAACGCCAAAATGGGCCGGGGTAGCTGCTGCAACGCCTCAGCGAAAGCGGCTACATCCGCTTGGCTATACTCGCCGGGGGTCACAGGGATGTGCACCCAGTGAAGTCCGATTTCCGCTGCTTTGCGGCGATAAGCATCTTCACCTGGAAACTCAGCGCTTTCACCCGGCTTGCAGTTACAGATCACCGTTTTAAAGCCCTGTTCTTTTACTTGCTCGAGCCCTTCTACCGTGAGCTGCGAAGTAATATCGACGCCCTTCTCTAACGGTTGTGTTTGCATGCATCTCTCCTAGCGTTTCTCACTGCCGTTTTAAGCAGCAGTGCAGGCATAACATGCCATTGAAATAATGTTATAAACATAGCTTATTTTGGAATATAAGCAATAGCGCACTACAAAAACACCCGGGGCTTTGTTGAGAAAAGCCCCGGGTGGCGCATAAATACCGAAGGGAGAAACGTAACGCTATTGAGTGTTGTCGCTATTGGGGAACGCCGGATTAATTAAACACTTTTTCTAACGCAAAGCGCGGCTGTGGTTGGCTGTCTTTGTTAACGCTTTCAGTGAACATTGTAAGCGGGCGCCCCCACAGGCCGTAGTCGCCATAAAGCGCACGGTAAACTACCAGCACCTCTTCAGTTTCACTGTGCTGAGCGGTGCCCAGCACTTCGTAAAGGCTGCCTTTATAGTGGCGATATATACCAGGAACAGGCGCAGTCATTCACTTTCCTCTTGATGGGTCGTTGATGGCATGGGCTTAGCGGCTTTTTTAGCCAACCGTTCAAGCACTTTTGAGGCAGCGACAAAACCAAACGTACCAGTGACAAAGGTGGCGGCGCCAAAGCCTGAGGCGCAGTCTAAACGGGTCGCGTCACCGTTGCCGGGCTTTTGCAGGCAAACTTCACCATCAGCGCTGGGATACACTAACTGCTCATCAGAATAGACACACTCAACGGAAAAGCGCCGCTTTGGATTACGGGAAAAACCGTAATCCCTGCGCAGCCGCGAGCGCACCTTGGAAAGTAGCGGGTCGTGTTCAGTGCGCGTTAAATCTGCCACCTGAATGCGGGTAGGATCTGTCTGCCCGCCGGCAGCTCCCGTCACGGTAATCGGTAGTTTACGTCGTTTGCACCAGGCGATTAGCGCTGCCTTAGCGATGACGCTGTCAATGGCATCGACCACATGATCGGCATCATCGGGAATACGCTCGGCCAAGTTGGAGGGTGTGACAAAAGCGGTGTCAGCCACAATCTCAATCTCCGGGGCAATCAAACGACAGCGCTCAGCCAACACCGCCACCTTGGGCTGACCAATAGTACCGTCTAGCGCGTGGAGCTGGCGATTCACATTGGACACGCACACATCATCCAGATCAATCAGCGTCAGCTTGCCAATACCAGAGCGCGCCAGGGCTTCCACTGTCCAACTGCCCACACCGCCCACACCCACTACCACAACATGGGCATGGCGAAACGCCTCAGCGGCACGCTGGCCATACAGGCGACGAATGCCACCAAAGCGAAAGTCGTAATCCGAAGACATGGCAGGGTCTCTCTAATAAAAACATGGCTCGATTCGTACCAGCTACCGCTGAAGCACTGTGGGCGTGGCAATGGGTGGGGTTCGCACGCTGTCTAGCGGCAGATGCCCAACCCAGCCGAACTGCTCGAACAGGCTTCTCATGGTCTCGTCGAGTGCGCAGCTTAGCTGGATACGCTTATCGATCAACGGGTGATCAAACGCCAAATAGGTGGCAGCCAGCAGCAGACGGGGAGCATTAAGCTGATCCGCAAAAAAGCGGTTGTGGACACTTTTTCCGTGTTTGGCATCGCCAATAACCGGATAACCACGCCGAGAAAGGTGGCGACGTATCTGATGTCGCCTCCCGGTCATGGGCCGCGCTTCCACTAGCGAATAGCGCGCCACCGGATAGCGGTCTACCTGTACAGGCAGTTCAACACTATCCAGGCGGCGAATATCGGTCATCGCGGGCATAGCAGGCATCTCGGCCTTGGGCCGCGTACCATCTTCTTCCCGTAACGGGTAATCAAGGCGCTCTTGCTCCGGCGCCTTGCCCCTTACTACCGCCAGATAGCGTTTTTCTCCCTGCCGCTCGCTGAAGGCTTCACTTAACAAGGCTGCCGCCTCGGATGATAAGCCAAACACCATCACTCCAGAGGTAGGTCTATCTAACCGATGCACTGGATACACCCGTTTGCCAATTTGGTCGCGCAGACGTTGAAGCAAAAACTCTGTTTCTCCACGCGCCAGCGCCGAGCGGTGCACCAGTAACCCAGACGGCTTATGCACTGCAACAAGGTGCTCATCCTGATAAAGGATGTTCAATGGCAACATGGCACTCCCCGATAGCGGCAATTGAGATAACAAATCGCAGTGATTTGAAGCAGCGCGCTATTGTCGCGGCTTAACGGTTCAATGTCATCCGCTACTAGCGGCATCAAGAAAGCGAATAGCCCCAATACCCAATCCATTGGCAGAGTTGCTTCCAGGAAGCTACCTTAAAGTGGCAACTCGTCTTACGAGCTTCCATGGATAAGGAAAGGAGAATGCACTATGCGTTATTCACTACCGCTAACAGGTATTGCCGCGGGGCTATTGCTGGCAACCACCGCTCAGGCCAATGAGACGCTCGACGTTGAAATGCACAAGGTCAGCGCTGAAGGAATTGAACAGTCTATTGGGACTGTCGCTATTGAGCATACTGAGCACGGCGTGTTGCTTACGCCGTCGTTAACTGACCTAGAGCCCGGTGTATACGGCTTTCATGTCCACCAAAATGCCAGTTGCGAGCCTGCTGAAAACGATAGCGGCGAAATGACAGCAGCGCTGTCTGCTGGTGGTCACTACGACCCAGAAGAGTCCGACACCCACCAAGGTCCTTACGGCGACGGTCATCTGGGTGACCTACCGGTTCTCACAGTGAATGAAGATGGTGAAGCTAACCTTCCCGTGTTGGCACCGCGCTTGAGCATGGAAGATATGCCAGGACGAAGCCTGATGATTCACGCTGGCGGCGATACTTATTCAGATGATCCCCACTTAGGCGGCGGCGGTGCGCGCATGGCCTGCGGCGTCGTTGAATCGTAACGTTTAAAACTCATCATTGTGACGACTTATCGGGCAGCGTAGCGCTGCCCTTTTTTGTGTTGATGATTTCTTGTGTTGATGAAGCCTTATGTTGTTGGTTGCTCTCGCTAGCACCATAGGCAACTAAAGTCTTAAAGCGATTCTCCTGATGAGTCGGTACATTCAGCCCGGCCAAATAAGCGTGCTAACAAGTAACTCACTAGCATGCACAACCATCTTAATTCCCTTGATACTGAGTGCCCTAAATGATCACCTTCATTGTATCGATACTGCTTCTAGTCGTGGGCTACTTCACCTACGGCAAGTTTGTTGAGCGCGTGTTTGTTACTGACCGCAAGCGTCAAACACCGGCGTTTAGTATGCGTGACAATATTGACTATGTGCCGATGAACACCACGCGCAACTCACTTATTCAATTGCTTAACATTGCCGGTGTCGGCCCAATTTTTGGCCCCATTTTAGGGGCGCTTTATGGCCCGGTGGCCTTCATATGGATTGTGATTGGTTGCATCTTCGCGGGTGCCGTACATGATTACCTCACCGGTATGATCTCGATTCGCAATCACGGGGCTCATTTGCCTCAATTGGCGGGGAAGTTTCTCGGTAAAACCATGAAGCATGTGGTCAACGGCTTTGCAATTTTGCTGTTGTTACTAGTGGGCACGGTCTTTGTAACCTCGCCTGCAGCGCTACTTTCTAATATGACGTCGCTCTCTCTAACGCTGATTATTGTAGCGATTTTTGCCTACTATCTGGTTGCTACGCTGCTGCCGATTGATAAAGTCATTGGGCGTATCTACCCTTACTTTGGTGCTTTGCTGCTTTTCAGCGCAGCAGGCATTGGCATCGGTTTGGTTGTTACCGGCGCACCGATTCCAGAACTCTCTTTCCAGAACATGCATCCGGAAGGCGCGCCCATTTTTCCGCTGCTGTTCTTAACGATCTCCTGCGGTGCTCTATCAGGCTTCCATGCCACGCAAACCCCTATCATTTCGCGCACTACGCAAAACGAAACCAATGGCCGTCGAATCTTTTACGGGATGATGATTGCAGAGGGCGTGATTGCGATGATCTGGGCCGCCGCCGCCATGAGCCTATTCCAGGGTGAACAATCGCTGTCTGCTGTGTTAGCGGCTGGCGGCCCTGCCGCGGTAGTGAGCGAAGTGTCTATTTCCATGCTTGGTGCAGTAGGCGGAACGTTGGCTGTGCTAGGCGTTATTGTGCTGCCTATTACCTCAGGCGATACCGCCTTTCGCAGTGCACGGATGATTATTGCTGACTATCTAAAGGTTGAGCAGAAACCAATTATTAAGCGCATTTTGATCGCCCTGCCACTGTTTGTTGCTTCTTACGCGCTTACCCACATGGACTTCACACTGCTATGGCGCTACTTCTCCTGGGCCAACCAAACCACGGCGGTGATTGCGCTGTGGGTTGGCACCATGTACCTCGTGTTGTCGCGTAAACCTTATCTGATCACGTCGATCCCAGCCGTCTTTATGACCATGGCGACTTTTACCTATTTAGCCTACGCACCGATTGGCTTTGGCTTGCCACTGCAAACGAGCTATATCGTGGCAGCTCTGGGTACGCTGGTATGCATTGCACTCTTCATGAAGCGTGTACACCGATTAAGCCGCGCTACCTTTGCTGTTGATGAGCATGCTGATGACTTCGGTGAAGGCAAAGAGGGACAAACACAAACACTATCTACTGCTACCAAGTAAGTTATTGTTTTACTAACCTGAAGAAACAAAAGCGCTGAGCTAATCAGCGCTTTTTTTATGGGTACACCCTTCCCTTCATTTTAGCCCTGTATTTTGAAAATCTGTTTTTAAAAACTGTTTTAACAAACTGTTTTGACGACCTTTGTTAACCACATAAATACGCTTTTTAGACGCAGACTTAACGCATAGATTGATGCCCATCCAGCCAATGTTATATCATAACTAAAATATCTTATTGAGCGGTATAGCAAACGATGGTGTCAATGTGCAGCGACCCAGTGTTATCCGTGCGTGATCTGCGCATCAAAATCGGCCAGCTACAGGTTGTTGATGGACTCTCGTTTGATGTCATGCCCGGCGAGCGTGTTTGCCTCTTGGGCGCCTCTGGCTCAGGCAAATCGTTCACAGCTAAAGCAGTGCTCGGCTTGCTGCCACCCAATGCTAGAACTCAGGGAAGCATACGTATTCAAGGCCAAGAGGCGATTGCAACCCCTGCCACACAGCGGCCGAAAAACTCACGGGTGTCGATGGTGTTTCAGGATTCGCTCTCGGCACTTAATCCCTTAGTTTCTATCGGCTCCCAGCTGCGAGAACCCTTTTTGCGCCACCATGGCCTATCGCGCTCTGCCGCGAATGACGCCACAGTGGCACTACTCGCGTCACTGGACCTTCCAGACCCTCAACGGTTAATCAAGCGTACCCCAGCAGAGCTTTCTGGTGGACAGCGTCAGCGGGTATGCATTGCGTTAGCAATGGCTTGTAAAACGTCGCTAATGGTTGCCGATGAACCTACGACTGCGTTGGACGTCGTCACTCAAGCCCAGGTGCTGCGCGCCTTACATCAACATACCGACAGCTCAGCATCTGCGCTGCTATTCATTACTCATGATCTACACGCGGCAGCACAGCTATGCCAGCGGGCAGTCATTATTGAACGGGGCACGATGATCGAAAGCGGTGAGCTAGATACCCTAATCACCTCCCCGCAGCACCCCTTCACTCAAGCGCTAGTAGCGGCGGCGCATAATGTGCAACCGCCTGAAGTAGTCCCAACTGACTATTTGAAGAGTGCCTAAATGCAGAGCCATCCACTTTTCAAGTGCCAGGAAGCTTTCCTCTCAGCAAACGGGCTCTATAAAAGCGTCTCGTTACCCCGCGCTGTTTTCTGGCGGGCGGGTGAACGCAAACAAGTCATGAATAACATCAACCTGAGGCTTTATCCGGGTGAACGTGTCGGACTAGTCGGCTTGTCAGGGTCGGGGAAAACGACATTACTGCGCTCGCTGTTAGCGATTGAAGCGCCCGATACTGGTTCGATTACTTGTCTGCATAAAACGGTACGTCCCGCCTCCACGGCCAAGCTTAGATGGTACCGTCGGGCTGTTCAGTATATTCCCCAAGACCCCGGTGCCTCCCTTGACCCTCGTATGAATGTTCGTGCACTAGTGGCCGAGCCATTGATACGCCTAAACGTTGATTGCGACCCTGGAGAACGCGCCCGAGAAGCATTGGAGCAAGTCGGCTTGGATACCCAGTTTTTGGAGCGCCTGCCTCATGAACTCTCCGGCGGCCAAGCCCAACGGGTCGCCATTGCTCGCGCGATAGCCACACGCCCGCACTTTTTATTGGCCGATGAGCCACTTAGCGGCCTGGATCTACCGGTTCGCGCGCAGGTGATTAGCGTGCTCAAGCAGCTTTGTGATGAAAGTGGCACCGGACTGCTGATGGTGTCCCATGATTTATCGGTGGTCACCAAACTGTGCCAACGCACGCTGGTCATGGATGACGGCAAGATAGTTGAAGACCGCCCAACGGAAGCGCTATGGCGCACACCCCGTCACCCGACAACGCGCTCGCTAATCAATGCGGTTGCGCAACTACCCACTTGTGCGCACCCAAACTGCAATGCGGCTGAGGTAGAAGCGCTTTTATAACGCATCCGTGACGTTTTTTATTCATCTTTTCTACACGTTTTTGCTACCCGTTACTTCGACTGGAGTCGTTACGATGCTACGCCGCCCGCTGCGCCTTTCTCTGCCTATTGCCCTTGCTGCCCCCCTACTGCTTGCTGGCTGTTTCGATGAACAGCGCGACCCCGCCTCATCAGAAGCTGGTGAGCGGATCAGCCTGGCCATGCTGCAACCACCTCGCTCGGGATTAACCCCCCTTTCCGACGATGCTTTCAAACTGTCGCGCTGGAGCGCAGCAGAAACCCTGATTCGACTGGATGACAGCAGCGACCCACAGCCATTTCTGGCCACCGAGTGGGAGCAGCTCGATGCCAACACATGGCGGTTTGTGATTCGCGATGGAGTCACCTTTCATGATGGCACAACCCTGACAGCTAACGACGTAGTGAACGCTCTTACTGCGGCCACCAAAGCCGCCCCCAAGCCACGCATTTTAGACGGCGTGAACATGACCATCGAAGACGATGGTGATAACGCGGTGGTTGTGCGCACAGAAACCGATGACCCGCTGATTCCCAACCGCCTTTCAAGCCCGCAACTAGCGATTCTGGCCGCCAGCGCCTATGGCGAAGATGGCCGGGTTAACCCCATCAAAGCGGGTACCGGCCCGTTCGTATTAACAGAGATCAACGGCACTACCAGCGCACATCTAGACCGCTTTGATGACTACTGGGGCGAGCCCGCCAAAGTGGCCGGTATTGATGCTGATTATGTCCCCGACGGCACCGCTCGAGCGGCAGCCTTGAGAACCGGCGCGGCAGATGTGGTTGAAGCAATTCCAGTCTCCCAGGTGGCGCTGCTTGACCCTGAGTTAGTCCACGAAGTGCCCATGCCACGCACCAATACGCTTTACCTGAATACCGAATCAGGCCCAATGACCGACCCCGGCCTTCGCGCAGCCGTCCGCGAAGCGGTAGACCGCTCCGCTATTGTGAATACCGTTTACGAAGGGCGCGCGGATATCGCCGAAGGGTTGCTCGGCCCGGCGCTAGCGTGGGCAAGCAACTACCGCACCCCGCTTGAAGATCGCACCTTACCCACTGAGCCAAACGGCACTGAAATCACCCTAGCAACCTTCACCGACCGCGCCGAGCTGCCCGAAGTGGCCGTACTGCTTGAACAGCAGTTGACCCGTGCAGGCTTTAACGTGAACCAAGAAGTGCGCGAATACGCGCATATAGAGGCAGACGCCTTAGCCGGTGAATTTGACGCCTTTATTCTTTCGCGTGCCACCGTCCTCGACTCCGGCGACCCGGTGGCCTATATGTTTAGCGATTTCGCTTGTGCGGGCTCTTTCAACATCGCTCAGCTGTGTGACCCCGCCGTCGATGAAGCGCTGGCCAATGCCGCCATACTGCCCACCGGAGATGAGCGCCGTCAGGCAATTAGCGAGGCGGAAGCAGCTATTTTACGCACCGATGCGGCTATTCCGATGCTCCACGAACGCGTTATTCAGGGCGAGTCGGCGCGGGTCTCTAACGCCGAGCGCGACCCCCGCGAGCGCATGCTAATTACTGAAGAGACCACCATTGTCGCCGACAGTGACTCCTAAGGGTGCGCCCCGTATGACAACCGCAATACCGCTGCGCCTATGGCGCAGCTTGCGCATCACGGCCTTTATTCCGCTGCTCTCACGTTTGCTAACGTTAGCCGGTGTGGTGGTGCTGGTAGGGCTACTGCCATGGTTATCCGGCAGAGATCCAGCGCTGAGCATTTTGCGAGCGCGCTCTGCTGAGCAGGAAGCCACGCCCGAAGCCTTAGCAGCCATTCGTGCTCAGTTAGGCCTTGATCTTGGCCCCTTCGAAAAGCTACAGAGCTGGCTGATGGGCCTGCTGCATGGCGATGCAGGCAATTCCTGGATCTCCGGCGCACCCGTGCTACCAGGTATGTTAAAAAGCGCCCAGGTATCACTTACACTAATGACCTTTGGCATGCTGGTAGCGATAATTACCGCTACGCTTATCTGCCTACCCGTAGTACGGCGTGGTTTGAGAGGTCAGGTCAGCCGCTCTTCCGGCGCGATTGGCGCAGCATTGACGGCCCTGCCTGAGTTCCTACTCGCCTCAATACTGCTAGTCGTGTTTGCGGCATGGCTTAATTGGCTGCCGCCTTACGGCTGGCGAGGTTTTAGCTATGCCATATTGCCCGCCTTTGCGCTGGGCCTTCCGGCGGGCGGATTATTGGGGCGCTTGTTTAGCGATGGCCTTGCGGCCACCTTCAGCGAGCGCTGGGTCGCTACCTGGAACGTAGCGGGCTTCTCAAGCAGCCGCATTATCATAGCCGCACTGCGACGCACCTTACCGAGCCTTATGCCTCAGGTCGGCATGGTGATGGTGGGCCTGACGGGAGGAGCCATTGCCGTCGAACAGGTGTTCTCCATTCCAGGTCTGGGCCGAGCAACGCTTGGTGCAGCATCTGCCCAGGACCTACCGGCCCTGCAAACTGGCATTCTGATTCTGCTGATTATCGCCATTATATTAGGCAGCCTGGCCAATATTGGTCGCGTACTGTTACTAGGCCGTGCCTTTCAGCTCGGGGCTCTACCCGTAGCGCATAGCGAACAGCGTATTCAACGCAGGGCATGGATCGTACCCGTCATCGCGATGTTGCTGCTATTTGTGCTAATCGCTGCAGGGATTGGTCGCGACCCGTTTAGCTCTGCGTTTATGCGTCTAGAGTCACCAAGCCTTGCGCTACCACTAGGTGCCGACGGCACTGGGCGCGATATTTTGGCACGGGTGGCTCACGGTGCGCTGTCCACCATGGGCATGGCAACAGTCGTCGTATTCTTTTCGCTAGTCATAGGGCTACTGATTGGACTAGCTCCCAAGCTAGCCACTGGCCCTATTGAAATCACCAAGGCAACGCCACCCACCATTGCGGGGTTGATTGTCGCGGGGCTAATAGGGCCAAGTGCTAGCGGCGCGATCATTGCGGTAACAGCCGTAGCTTGGGCTCCGCTTGCAGCGCACACAGCGGCACTGGTGGCGGAAGTGAAAGCCCAGCCCCACGTTCGCATTACGCCGATGCTAGGCGTGGGGCATTTCCGCTTAATGAGCCGCTACATCTTGCCGGCGGTGCTTGGCCCCGTGTTTCGCCACGCCATGCTGCGCCTACCCGGCGTGGCGCTGGCCTTGGCGGCACTTGGCTTTCTCGGCCTGGGCCCCCGCCCGCCTTCGCCGGAGTGGGGGCTGATCCTTGCCGAAGGCATGCCCTATATTGAGCGAGCCCCCTGGGCAGTGCTGATTCCTGCGCTAGCACTGATTTTGCTATCGGTACTGGCGGGGTCACTTTCAAGTATTGTGGGCTTGCGCAAGCTACCTCGCTAAGATCATCAAGCGCAAAAATAGAAGACGTAAACAGCCCCAAACAAAACGGGCAGCCATTTGGCTGCCCGTTTTGCTTTAATCCAGTTAAGCGGTGTTACTCTTCGTCAGTCGCCAACTGCATATGTTTTTGCAGGTAGTTCTGGATACCCACTTTATCGATCAGACCAAGCTGCGTTTCGATATGGTCGATATGGCTTTCTTCATCGGCAAGCAGGTCGCGCAGTAGATCACGAGTCACGTAATCTTTAACGCTTTCACAATAGGTAATCGCTTCGATGTAGTCGTTGCGGCCGTCGTGCTCAATTTTTAGATCGCTTTCGAGCATTTCTTTGACGTTTTCGCCAATATGTAGCTTGCCTAGATCCTGAAGGTTAGGAATGCCTTCAAGGAATAGAATACGTTCGATGAGTTTATCGGCGTGCTGCATCTCCTCAATAGACTCATCGTATTCCCACTTGGCAAGCTCTTTAAAGCCCCAGTCTTTGTACATTTTGGCATGCAAGAAATACTGGTTGATCGCTACCAGTTCGTTACCGAGGGCGATATTGAGATGCTGAATGACCTTGGGATCACCTTTCATGACGTCACCTTTCTTAGTGTGCAATTACTACGCTAACTAGAGAGTATAGGCCATAAAAAGGCTTACTCCCAACGATGTTGGGAGTATATAGCAAGTGACTAAAAACTCAAAAAAATCATATATTTGCTAACGATAACCCTAACAATAGTGATTCGCGTCACACAGCGTAGGCAAGCCCCATATTCGCTTCGCAACGAGCCTCCTGAACCGCTTCACGGGTAAGCGATTTAGCAAAACAGGCGCATTTGCCACACTGGGTTGCACAACCTGTGGCTTCGCGTACTTCTCGCCAGCTGCGCGCTCCGTCGCTAACGTGCTGGCGAATCTGATGGTCGGTTACTCCCTTGCACACGCAAACGTACATGGCGACACCTCATAAAGATCATGAGATGAATGTAAATGATTCGCATACATCTTTTCAAGTAGAAATGGATGCTTTTTGGTAGCCATTCGTCTTAATAAAAATGAGCCATATGTTAACGTCTTGTCATAACAATATTTTTAGCAAAAAAGGCGATGAAATTATTTTTTCGGTAGCACCACCGTTTGCGTATTAGAAGCGATATCCGGCCAGCTTCTCCGCTGCCGATCAAATAAGACCCACCAGTAACCAATGCCAAATGCGGCGAGGGAAAGCCAGGCTGTCACGCAGCGAATTAGGCTTTGCTTAAGCGTAATCGCATGACCATCGACAGTTTGCACCCTCAGCCGCCACGCCTGCATGCCTAGCGTCATGCCGCCGCGCCGCCAAGAGTAGACAAAGAACAGCGTGACAAAAAACAACAGCATCAATCTAAGGCTCCAGATATCGAACGAGGTTGTGCCTATCTCATCTGCCTGTTGCCCCAGCAAAAACCGAAAAAATGCCAGATGAGCCACCGTTACCGTGATCCAAATGGCCGTCACCAGAAAACCGTCATACAGCATCGCGCCCAAACGGCGGCTTAAACCAGCAGGCCAGACACTATCTAATTGGGTAAAGCGTCGGGTGTTCGTCACCTTGCTCATTCTCTTTCACCTATCGCAGCCCCAACTAACCGTTGCGGCGTAAGAAATAAATACCCACCGCCGCGCAGGCAAGGGTTGGTACCAACACTGCCCACACAGGCGAAAAACCAAAAATGGTTGACGCAGGCGCCAGCAGGTCTTGTACATACTTAAAAACAAGACCTGTTACCACGCCATAAAACACTCGCGTACCCGCCGCTACCGTGCGCAATGGGCCAAACACAAAGGAAGCGGCGATTAATACCAGCGATCCCATCGTTAGCGGCATCAGTACTTTTTGCCAGAAGTAGAGCAACGGTTGATCAGCTTGGAGGTTTTGGCTTTGCAAAAAGTTGGCGTACGCCCACAGCTCACTGGGTGCCTGACTCTCAATATCGCGCAGCAGGCGCTCCAATTGGGTAGGCGTCAACGCTGTCTCCCAACCTGCACGCTCCTGATATGCCGATTCAGTATGATCATCAAAAATACGCGTAGTGGTAACGCCTTCAAGCTGCCATGCGCCCTCTTCCCAATGGGCACGATTAGCATGGGTGGCCTCAATCAATCGACGCTCATCAAAACGATAGCGCGTTAAATCCAGCACCACGTTATCCGCACGAATAGCGCCAAAGCGATAGACACTTTCTCCTTCGAACTGCCAGCCACTGCGGCTGGGTAGTAGCGCTCCTTCACCCTGGCGCTGCTCTAAACGCCATGCCTCGGCAAATTGCTCAGTGCGGGGAGATACAAATTCGGCGACCAGCAGTACCACTACTACCACTAACAACACCGGCTTCATGACGCCCCAGAGAATCCGCGCAAGCGAACGACCAGCGGCACGCATTACGGTTAATTCGTTGCTGGAAGCCATACTCCCCAAGCCAATCAGCGCGCCAATTAACACCGCCACCGGGGCATATTGATAAAAACGCCAGGGCAGGCGCATCCCCAAATAAAGCAGCACATCTAACGCGGTATAGTTACCTTGGGTGTCACCTAAATCACCGATATAGGCAATGGTGATATCCAAGCCAAGTAAGACGAACTGAACAACAATGATGGCCGCTAATACGTTGCGGGCAATATAACGATCAAGACGATCAGCAAGCATGTGTGAGCCCCTTCATTAGCGCATTCCTTTACGTTGCGAGTGCCATAGCAGTAAGCAGCCCAGCGCCAGGAACAGCCCGTGTACTGGCCAAACACCAATAGCAACCGCTAGCGAGCCGCTACCAATGGCATCTACCGCCGCCAGCAGCAGGCTTAAATAGGCCACATAAAGAAAGACGGCAGGCAGCAGTTTGGCAAACCGCCCTTGACGAGGGTTTACTCTGGAAAGCGGCTGGGCCAGTAATGCCAAAACAAACACCATTAGCGGCAACCCCGCTCGCCACTGAAACTGAGCTTGGGCACGAGGACTGGGGTCGTTCCATAGTTCAGTGGTGGTCGCGTACTCTAATGAATCCAGCTCTTGTCGATTCCGGCTCAAACCCAGGCGCAGCGTGTAACGCTCAAACGTTAGCCGCTCGGCCACTTGCCTGCCTGGCGTCACGCCATACCGCTCGCCATCCTCCAGCACTAGAAAACGGCTGCCGGTTTCCATGCTGGTTTCTTGATAACCAGAACCTGCCCGGGTCACGTAGCTATGGGTCTTTTCCGCCCCAGAAACGGGCTGCTCATGAACCAGCACTTCCTGCATTTCGGTGCCATCACTACTGAAATCGCTGATGTAAGCGGTACGCCCTCCACCGAAATCTTGGAATCGCCCTGGCGCCAGTACTGACACATCTAGTCGGCTGCGTTGCTCTTCAAGCGCGGCCTCAGTTTGTAGCGCACCCGCAGGCGTTAGCCACAAACTACAAAGCCCCACCAGCACCGCCACGACCGAAGCAGGTAACAGCGTTACTCGCAACAGACGCATAGGGCTCATACCACAAGCCACCATCACGGTAATTTCACTGTTCATATAAAGCTGACCATAGGCCAGCAATATCCCCAGGAAAAAAGATAGCGGTAGGATCAGCTCCATAAATCCAGGCAGGTGAAAAACCATGAGGCTGCCTAAAATGGTGACAGGAATGTCGCCCTCTGCCGCATCAGAGAAATAGCGAATAAAACGGCTGCCCATGATGACCAGCAGCAAAATTCCAGCCACCGCTGACATCGTCAGTAATACTTCGCGAGTTAAGTACCGAAATAAAATCAACGCACTCTCCGGCTAGTAGCGCAGGTTGCAATGCAATGCGCCCATGGCTTGGGTACACTAATCAAACTGTTATCAAAAACCTGTTATCAAAAAACCTAAGTAACGGGGCATTATCCCGAATCACTCGATGCTTGTCTTGTTGGAGACGTCATGGAATTTTCCGTTCAGACCGCAACCCCAGCCAAAGCCGAAACGGCTTGCCTCGTTTTGCCTGTCTTTAAAGGTAGCGACTTACTGCCCGCCGTTGCCAAATTAGATGACGCGAGCGAGCGGCTAATTGGCCAGTTGCTAGACCGTGGCGACTTTGATGCCACGCTGGGCAATGTGCAGCTTGTCCCCTTTGCGCCGGGCCTGGGCGCTGAACGTTTATTGCTCGTTGGCCTGGGCGAACGCGAAAAATGTCAGGAAGCAGCGTTTATTAAAGCCTTAGACGCCGCCATGGCAGCGTTGACCAAGCTGCCAATTGACGAAGCTAGCGCTACGTTTACCGATGTTCCCCTTGAAGATCGTGACACTGCCTGGAAAGCCCGTAAAACGCTGGAGGCAGCAGAGCGCGCCATTTATCGCTTTGATCAGTTCAAATCATCGCCCGCAAAAGCCCCCAGCCTGGCCAAGCTGAACCTTATTGTCAGCGATGCCGACGAAGCTCCCATGGCCAAACAAGGAGCAGCGCTGGGTACCGCCATTGGCCAGGGTATCAACGTCACTCGAACCCTAGGTAACTTGCCAGGCAATGTCTGTACACCTCGCTATTTAGCCGAACAAGCCGAACAGCTGGGCCGCGAATCCCAAGGCGCCCTTGAGGTTGAAATTTTAGATGAAGAGGCGCTAGAAGCGCTGGGTGCTGGTTCACTGCTTTCTGTTGGACGCGGTAGTCAAGAACCGACACGCCTGATCGTGATGAAATACCAGGGAGCGGAAAATCCTGAAGAAGCGCCCCATGTGCTAGTGGGCAAAGGCATCACCTTCGATACCGGTGGTATTTCGCTGAAGCCCGGCGAAGGCATGGATGAAATGAAGTTCGACATGGGCGGTGCGGCTAGCGTATTCGGCACCGTAAAAGCAGTACTCGCCATTAAGCCCAAGCTAAACGTGGTGTTTATTGTTGCCGCCGCTGAAAACATGCCTGACGGTGCAGCCACCAAACCCGGCGATATTATCAAAACCCTGAAGGGGTTGACGGTTGAAGTACTCAACACCGATGCCGAAGGCCGCTTGGTGCTGTGCGATGCGCTTACCTACGCCGAGCGTTTCACCCCGGCCAGCGTGGTTGATATTGCCACCCTCACTGGTGCTGTCATTATTGGCCTTGGCCACCATGCAACGGGCCTGCTTTCCAACGATGATGACTTGGCACTTGACCTGCTGGACGCTGGCGAAGCAGCTTGGGATCGTGCTTGGCATCTGCCGCTATGGGATGAGTATCAGGAACAGCTAGATTCTAATTTCGCCGACTTGGCCAATATTGGTGGCCGCCCGGCAGGCACCATTACGGCAGCCTGTTTCCTATCACGCTTTGCCGACCACTTCCCCTGGGCGCATCTGGATATCGCGGGCACCGCCTGGCACTCCGGCAAACAAAAAGGCGCTACCGGCCGACCAGTAGGACTGCTCACCCAGTACTTGCTTGATCGTGAGGCCGATGCACAAGTAGAAAATAGCGACGGCTAACATCACAATCAGGCGATCAACGGTTGCCATTGGTTGACGTAAACGTTACATCTAAGGGCATTAGCGTGCGTACTGTTTTCAGGGCGCACGCTACGCCAAATAAACACTAACACTTGCCCTTCGGGGCCAGGCTATAGCGGAGAGAATACGCCGTGCCCACAGCTTCAGATACCCAGCTTGAATCACACTTTGAAATACTGCCGTCCAATCAACCGATGGCTGATGAGATTCGTGACAACATTCTGCAAAACCCAGGTTTTGGCAAGCACTTCACTGACCACATGGCCCACGTCCGCTGGACAGTCGACGCCGACTGGCACGGCCATCAAGTGCGCCCCTATGGCCCGCTCACCCTCGACCCAGCGGCCTCTGTGCTGCACTACGGTCAGGAAATTTTTGAAGGCATTAAAGCGTATCGCCATGCCGATGGCTCTATCTGGACGTTCCGCCCAGAGAAAAACGCCGAACGTTTTCGCCGCAGTGCCCGCCGTTTAGCGCTACCGGAGCTTCCCGATGAAGACTTCATCGGTTCACTGAAAGCGCTGCTGGCCCAAGACCACACCTGGGTGCCCACGCCCTCTAGCGATGCCGACGAGTCCAGCCTCTACCTACGTCCGTTCATGATCGCTTCCGAAGCCTTCCTAGGCGTACGTCCGGCCCATGAAGTGGACTACTACGTGATTGCCTCACCGGCGGCGGCTTACTTCAAGGGCGGCATTGAGCCGGTGTCTATCTGGCTCTCTTCCCACTACAAGCGTGCAGCCCCTGGCGGCACCGGCTTTGCCAAGTGCGGCGGGAACTACGCAGCCTCCCTGGCAGCTCAGAAAGAAGCCGCCGCGAATGGCTGCAGCCAGGTAGCGTTCTTAGACGCCGCTGAAAACAAGTGGATTGAAGAGCTGGGCGGTATGAACCTGTTCTTCGTTTATAAAGATGGTCGCTTAGTGACACCCCGTCTCACCGACACCATCCTTGAAGGCGTTACCCGCAACTCAGTGCTTACCCTGGCAAAAGATGCGGGCCTAACACCGGAAGAGCGCGCCATCAGCATCGATGAATGGCGCGAAGGCGCTGCGTCTGGTGAGATTACCGAAGTGTTCGCCTGCGGCACAGCAGCGGTCATTACCCCGGTCGGCGAACTGGTCACTGAAAACGAGCGTATTCGTTTACAAGGCGATGGCAACAACGAAATTGCCAAGCGCATCCGTAAAACGCTGCTCGACCTACAATATGGCCGCAGTGAAGATAAATACGGCTGGCTCACCCGGTTGGTATAGATCAGTTGGTATAAAGCAACTGGTATAACCTAGCTCCCTACCACCGCTAGCCGCGGTGGTAGGGACGGGTTTTGAAAAAAGCGGGAACCGCTGGAGCCTTTGATGGCACGTATCGATTTTTATATTCTTCCTGACACTACCCTGGAAGCGCGTCTGCAGTTTGCTTGCAAGCTAGCCGAAACTATTCACCGCAAAGGCTATCGATTACACCTGCACTGCGAAGATAAAGCCCTGGCAGAACAGGCCGACGAGGCCCTTTGGCAGTTCCGTGAAGATGCCTACCTACCCCACGCGCTGGAAGACAGCGACATGGCCGCCAGCGTGCCGATAACGCTAGGCTGGCAACAACTCCCCGTGCCAACGCAAGAGACCGCACTACTGAACTTGCACCCTGACATTCCCGACGGCGTGGAACGCTACTCCCGCATTGCCGAAATTATCAATCAGCACCAACAAGTACTGGTCGCCAAACGCGCCTGCTGGCAGCGCTATAAAGAAATGGGTCATGAAGTGGTGCCACATAAGTTGGGTAATGGCTGAGATAGTTGGTAAAAAAGTACGATCAAAATCAAAATCAGGTTGAGCAAGTAACCCATATGGCCATCAAGAAATCCGAACTTTACTCCTCCCTCTGGGCCTCCTGCGATGAGCTGCGCGGGGGAATGGACGCGTCCCAGTACAAGGACTACGTCCTGTTTATGCTGTTTATCAAGTACATTTCGGATAAGTACGCCGATTCGGACGACTTTGCCCCGCCGGTAGTCATCCCCAAGGGCGCCAGCTTCAAGGATATGATTCAGCTCAAGGGCAAAAGCGACATTGGCGACAAGATCAACACCCAGATCATTCAGCCTTTGATCGATAACAACTCCCGGCTGGCGCGCAGCGACTTCCCGGATTTCAACGACCCCAACAAGCTGGGCGAAGGCAAGGCGATGGTTGATCGCCTGACCAACCTGATTGGCATTTTCCAGAAGCCGGAGCTGGACTTTGCCAAGAATCGCGCCGAACACGACGATATTCTCGGCGATGCCTACGAATACCTGATGCGCCACTTTGCCAGTGAAAGCGGCAAGAGCAAGGGCCAGTTCTACACCCCCTCGGAAGTGAGCCGAGTCATCTCCCAGGTCATTGGCATTTCCCCGAAGACCGCCGTGGCTGCCACCACCGCTTATGACCCAACATGCGGGTCGGGCTCCCTATTGCTCAAAGTCGCTGCTGAAGCGGGCAAATACATCACGTTGGAAGGCCAAGAAAAGGACGTGACCACTGCCGGTCTCGCCCGCATGAACATGATCCTGCATAATTTTCCCAGCGCCAACATTCTGCAGGGTGATACGTTAGCCAACCCGAAATTCAAGAGTGACAACGGACAAGACCTGCGCACCTACGATTATGTCGTGGCCAATCCGCCCTTTTCCGATAAGGCTTGGAGTACCGGCTTAACGCCGGAGGACGACGAGTTTCAGCGCTTCAACTGGGGCGTTCCGCCCGCCAAGCAGGGCGACTATGCTTACTTGCTGCACATCGTTCGTTCCATGAAGAGCACCGGCAAGGGCGCGGTCATTTTGCCCCATGGTGTACTCTTCCGAGGCAACGCCGAAGCAGTTATCCGCAAGCAACTGGTGCGCTCCGGCATGCTCAAAGGCATCATCGGCTTTCCTGCCAACCTCTTCTACGGCCCCGGCACCCCCGCCTGTATCCTGGTGTTGGACAAGGAGAACGCCCAGGCTCGCAAAGGCATCTTTATGATCGATGCCTCAAAAGGCTTTATCAAAGACGGCAATAAAACCCGCCTGCGTGAGCAGGACATCCACCGCATGGTGGACTCCTTCAAAAAGCAAGTGTCCGTGCCGCGTTATGCCCGCATGGTGCCCTTTGATGAAATCGCCGACCCAAAAAACGATTTCAACCTCACCCTGCCGCGCTACATCGATACCAGCGAGCCGGAAGACCAGCACGACATCCACGCCCACCTCAACGGCGGCATTCCTTTACGGGATATCGACGGCGACGAGCATGCCATTCCACCGGTGCAAGGTTTGGCTGCCTACTGGCAGGTATTTCCGCAGTTGCGCCAAACCCTATTTCGGCCCAACCGCCGTCCAGGCTACGCCGACCCGGCAATAAAAGCAGCGGCCATCAAACCCGCCATCCTGGAGCACCAGGAGTTCGCCGCCTTTCGCCAAGAGGTAATCGGCCTATTCAACGACTGGCGCGAGCGTAACACGCCACGCCTGAGAGCCTTCGGTGAAGACAGCCAACCCAAGGCACTGATCACAGAAGTGGGCGAAGACCTGCTCGACAGTTTCCGTAACGCGCCATTGCTGGATCCTTACGATATTTACCAGCATCTGATGGACTATTGGTACGAGACACTGCAAGACGATGCCTACGAAATCGCCGCCGACGGCTGGGTGGCCAAGACCCGCCGAATCAAGGAAGAGATCACCAGCGGCAAGAAAAAAGGCCAGCTGAAAGACAAAGGCTGGACGTGCGACCTGCTGCCCAAGCCTTACATGGTTGCGCACTACTTTGCCGAGCAGCAGGCAGAGCTGGATGCCCTGCAAACCGAGCTGGACACCCTCGCCAGCCAGATCACCGAGCTGGAAGAAGAGCACGGCGGCGAAGACGGCGCTTTTGCCGAGCTGGATAAAATTAATAAGGGCGAAGTCACCAAGCGCTTGAAAGAGATCAAGAAAGACCCCGACTACGCTGATGAGGTCACTGTCCTCAAACAGTGGAGTGACCTGGAAAAGCGCCAAAGCGAACTGAAAAAACAAATCAAGGAACAAGACGCCGAACTAGACCAGCTCGCCCATGACAAATACCCAGAACTCACCGAAGTCGAAATCAAAACCCTAGTCGTCGACCACAAATGGCTCACCGCCCTGGAAGCCGCCGTGCAGGGTGAACTGGAGCGTGTTTCCCAAACCCTGACTTCTCGCGTGCGCCAACTAACTGAGCGCTACGCCACCCCCCTACCGCAACTCACCCAGCGGGTGGAAGTGTTGTCAGCCAAGGTGGATGAGCATCTGAAAAAGATGGGGGTCGAGTGGGCATGAGCAGCGAAGCAACGGACGTTCAAGAAGCATCGCCAAAGTATGGCTTCACAGCGGCTAAGCCTGCAGTACCTGCCGGGTATAAGCAGACCGAGGTTGGGATGATTCCTGAGGATTGGGAATTAAAACAGCTGTGTGAAATCACACAGATTCGTTCTGGTATCGCGAAGAACTCTTCAGCCCAAGTCCAAGATCCTATTCACGTTCACTATCTACGAGTTGCGAATGTTCAAGATGGATACCTTGATCTCTCAGATATGAGCCAGATCACCATTTCGCGGTCAGATTTGGCACGGTTCTCTGTGCAGTCCGGTGACGTCCTCATGAATGAGGGGGGTGATCGGGATAAACTGGGCCGAGGTGCAATCTGGCGTGGCCAATATCAGCCTTGCATACATCAAAATCACGTATTTGTGGTTAGGCCAAAGAAAGTAGTGGATCCAGAGTACCTTGCGTTCTGGTCTGCTGGTGATGAGGCTAGAAAGTATTTTCTGATTGCTGGAAGGCAAACAACCAACCTTGCATCAATTAACAAAACATCTCTCGGACAACTCCCAGTTGTGTTGCCTAGAGTATCTGAACAACGCGCCATCTCCACCGCTCTAAGCGACGTGGACGCCCTGCTGGAAGAACTGGATGGTCTGATCACCAAAAAACGTGACATTAAACAAGCCACCATGCAACAACTCCTCACCGGTCAAACCCGCCTGTCGGGCTTTAAGGAGGAGTGGCAGGCGAAAACACTCGCACATTTGGCTGAAATACGCAGTGGAGGCACGCCAAGCACATCAACCCCCGGATTCTGGAATGGGGGGATACCTTGGTGCACACCGACCGATATTACGGCTCTACGCGGCCAAAAACACCTTACCAACACTGAGAGAACAATTTCGCCGTCGGGGCTTCAAGCCAGCTCGGCTGAAACAATTCCTCCGAACTCTGTCATCATGACAACTAGAGCGACCATTGGTGAGTGCGCAATCAATACCGTTCCAATGACCACCAACCAAGGGTTTAAAAATCTAGTTCCTATAGCAGCAGACTGTGAGTTTCTTTATTACTTGATGACAATTCAAAAAAGCCGACTGGTACAGCTTTGTGCTGGCAGTACGTTTCTTGAAATCGGCAAAAAACAGTTGGATAAGTTTGATTTATACCTACCGGAAAGCCTGGATGAGCAAAAAGCTATAGCTGCCATACTTTCCGATATGGATACCGAAATAGACGCTTTGAAACAGCGCCGAGCTAAAACTGCCGCTCTCAAACAAGCCATGATGCAGGAGCTTTTGACTGGTCGCACACGATTGGTAAAGCCCAATGGTTAAGTCACTTTACAGGGCGTGGGGAAAGGAATATCCCCCCAAGCTGGAAGTAAAATAATGGATCAAACCGAACTGCTGAGCACTCTCTCCCGCGGCGAAGACAGCCGCCACCAGTTCAAACGCGATGCCACCAACGCGGATGGCCTTGCTGCTGAACTGGCTGCCTTTGCCAACAGTGGCGGTGGCTGGCTGTTTCTGGGCGTTAATGATGACGGCTCGATTGCGGGGCTGGATAGTGCGGCGGTTCGGCGATTGAACCAGTTGCTGGGCAACGCCGCTTCCCAGCATGTGCGCCCACCCGTGCATCCACTTACCGAGAATGTGCAGACGGATCAGGGCATCGTGATAGCGATGGAGGTGCCTGATGGCTTAGCCAAACCGTATCTCGATAATCAAGGCCGCATCTGGGTGAAACAAGGCTCTGATAAGCGGCATGTGACCTCCCGAGAAGAGCTGCAACGCATGTTCCAGCGTTCCGGGCTGGTTTACGCTGATGTGGTGCC
Source organism: Halomonas bluephagenesis (assembly GCF_054790765.1). Classification (NCBI taxonomy): domain Bacteria; kingdom Pseudomonadati; phylum Pseudomonadota; class Gammaproteobacteria; order Oceanospirillales; family Halomonadaceae; genus Halomonas; species Halomonas bluephagenesis. The sequence goes on along the minus strand of NZ_CP133631.1, from coordinate 2,653,775 downwards.
AGTGGCGGGCACTTCCACCGATGATATCGACGACAAAGCTTTTACCATCTACTTTAATCGTCGCTATGGCGAGAACAGCGAGTTTTCAGGCCTCACACGGGAGCAGTTGCTACAGAACCTGGGGCTGGGCGATGGACAGGAGCTGAATCTGGCGGGGCTGATGCTGTTTGGTCGAAATCCGCAGCGTTGGCGTCCCGCCTTTGAGGTAAAGGCGGTGGCCTTCCCCAGCACCGCGCTTCACGATACCCGCTACCTGGATAGTGAAGATATCAAGGGCACCCTACTGGAGCAGTTCCGAGGTGCTTTCGCCTTTATCAAACGCAACCTGCACCATGTACAGCACGGACGGAGCTTCAACACCCTAGGCGAGCTGGAAATTCCCGAAACGGCTCTGGAAGAGCTGCTGGTCAATGCCTTGATCCACCGGGACTACTTCACCAGTGCCTCCGTCCGCTTGATGGTCTTTACCGACCGCGTGGAGATCGTCAGCCCTGGCCACCTACCGGACAGCCTGAGCCCCGACGACATTAGCCGGGGAAAGACCATCCGCCGCAACCCCACGCTCACTGAACATGCTTCTCACATCCTGCCTTATCGCGGCATGGGCAGCGGTATCCCTCGCGCGCTGGAAGCCTGGCCACAAATTGACCTAGTGGACGACCCAGCGGGAAATCAGTTCAGAACGGTGATCTGGCGGCCAGAAGCAGAGTGGCCCGGGAAAGTGACCAACCAAGTCACTCCACCAGTCACTCCACCAGTCACTCCACCAGTCACTCCACCAGTGGAGAGGTTGCTGGGACTGTTGGCAGAAGAAGGTGAACTCTCGAATGCTAGCCTCAGGGAACACCTAAAACTCAAGGATCGTACTCATGTGCGCAAGCACTATATCGATCCGGCTCTGGAGCAGGGGTTAATTGAGTATACGATCCCAGACAAACCTAATAGCCGCCTACAAAAATACCGCCTAACGGCCGCTGGCAAAGCATGGCTTCAACAACAAAACAACAAGGGATAATTCATGGCTGTAAACCCTCGCCCAGAAAGTGAAACCCAGCACCGCGTAGTAACGCTGTTTACTCAGTCTGAGAAAGACGGTGGGCTAGGCTATCAATACCTGGGCGACTGGAACAAACGGGGGAATAACCGCGCTATAGAGCCCGCGCTGCTGCGCACCAGCCTGCAGGCGCGAGGTTACTCGGACGCCCATATCGCACAGGCCCTACAAAAGCTGGAAGCCGCCGCCGATGTTACTGGGGTGGGGCTCTACCAGGCCAATATGCGCACCTACAGCCTGCTGCGCTACCCGGTAAAAGTGCTACTTTCACCGGGTAAGCCCCATGAAGATGTGCACTTGATCGACTGGGAACACCCCGAAAATAACGATTTCGCGTTGGCCGAGGAAGTCACCCTCAAGGGCGGGCATGAGCGGCGGCCTGATATTGTGCTTTACCTTAACGGTTTGGCGGTGGCAGTCATTGAACTCAAGCGCAGCTCGGTAGAGGCCGCTGACGGCGTTCGTCAGTTGATAACTAACCAAGAGCCGCTGTTCAACGAGGCGTTTTTCAGCACCTCGCAGTTGCTGTTGGCGGGCAGCGATTCCCAGGGCCTGCGTTATGGCACTACCGGCACCCCGGAGCAGTTCTTTGTTCAATGGAAGGACGAAGACCACCCAGAGGAGATCAGCCCAGGCACACTGCTGGATCGGCCACTGGCGCAGCTCTGCTGCAAGGAGCGGTTGCTGGATGTAATGCGCAACTTCGTGATCTTCGATGCCGGGCAGAAAAAGGTACCGCGCCCGCACCAGTACTTCGGGATCAAGGCAGCGCAGGCCCGGGTAGCCAAGCGCGAAGGCGGCGTGATCTGGCACACCCAGGGCAGCGGTAAGAGCATACTAATGGTGCTGCTGGCCAAGTGGCTACTGGAGCATGATCCAGAGGGGCGCATTCTGGTGGTGACCGACCGGGACGAGTTGGATCAGCAGATTGTCGGCGTCATGCGCAACGCTGGCGTGGTGGGCGAAGACGCGCCCTCCCCACGCATTAACTCCCGCGCCCAGTTTGTAGAGAAATTGAGCGCCAGCACGCCCCGCCTACTGTGCGCCCTGGTGCATAAGTTTGACCCATCTGACTTTAAAGGCGAGCCACCGCAGGTTCAGGGGCGCTTTTATGTGTTCGTGGACGAGTGCCACCGCACCCAAGGTGGCCACCTGAACAAACAGATGAAGCGCTGGCTGGCGGATGCCATTTTTATCGGCTTTACCGGTACGCCCCTGCTGCGCAAAGACAAACAGACTACCCGCGAGGTGTTCGGCACTTACATTCACACCTATAAGTTTCCCGAGGCGGTAGCCGATAAAGTCGTTTTGGATTTGAAGTATGAAGCTCGGGATGTGCCCCAGCGACTAACTTCACAAGAAGCAGTGGATGCTTGGTTTGAGCACGCCACCAAGAACCTGAATAACTATCAAAAGGCGATCTTGCGCAACAAGTGGGCGACGTTGGAACATCTGATGAGTGCCAAGGAGCGTAAGGAACGCATCATTGCCAATATCATTGAGGATTTCAGCCGCAAGCCGCGCCTAAACAACCACCGAGGCACTGCCATGCTGGTGGCAGCCTCGATCTACGATGCCTGCCATTATTTTCGACTATTTCACAACACGTATTTTGGTAAATACTGCGGCATCATCACGTCCTTCGATCCCAACCACAACGCCATCTCTCGCGAATCGGAACACAGTGGTGAGCGCTATAAGTTTGATACCTACAAGCAGTATGTCTTGAAAGATGGCCAGTCCACCCAGCAATACGAAAATGAATTGAAACGCCGCTTCAAGGAAGAACCAGCCAATTGCAAACTGTTGATCGTGGTAAGCAAACTACTCACCGGCTTTGACGCACCCTCCTGCACCTATATTTACCTGGATAACGAACTGCGCGATCACAACCTGTTCCAAGCTATCTGCCGCACGAACCGCCTGGATGGCGACGACAAGGACTATGGCCATATTGTCGATTTCAAGCAGCTGTTCGGTGATGTGCAGAACGCCATCGCGGTCTATAGCTCGGACGAGCTGGACCTTGATGACGGCGGTGCGGCTGAGAACAATATCGAACTGAAAGATTGGCTGAAAGAAGGCCGTGAGACACTGGACACTGCCCGCGAGGCACTCCACTACCTCTGCGACCCGGTATCGCCCCCCAAGGATATCGAACAGCATATCCACTATTTCTGTGGAGAGGCCTACAACCCCGAGGCGCTAGACAACACGGAGACGCTGCGGATTTCATTTTACAAGTCAGTCACCAGCTTTGTGCGCGCTTTTGCCAACATCAGCCAGCACATGAACGAAGCGGGCTATTCCGAGAGCGACATACAGCGGCTGAACGACGAAGTGGCGTTCTACAGCGAAGTGCGCGACGCCATTAAACGCCATTCCGGTGAAGAGCTGGATATCAAGCCCTTTGAAGCTGACATGCGCCATCTCATCAACACCTATATTCAGGCTGATCCTGCAAGCAATATGGGCGCGGTGGATTCCTACTCGCTGGTGGAGCTGATTGTAAACACTGGTATTCATGATGCGATTGCCCAGAAGCTCAATGCCAAAGGTAAGCTTTCGAACAATGCGGTGGCAGAAGGCATCATCAACAATGTGCGCAAAACCATTATCCGCGAACAGTTGACCGACCCACGCTTCTACGAAGAAATGTCGACGCTGCTCAATGACTTGATTGAGGAGTGGCGCTCTGAAACGGCCTCCTACAAGGAGTTTCTGACGCGGGCCGAAGAGTTGGTCAAGAAAATGAGTGCAGGTCAGGCGTCAAACGAGTTACCCAGCGTATTGAAAGACAAGCCTGAAGCAGTGGTACTGTTCAGAAACTTGCCCCATCTGGCACCTGAATCGGTCGATGATAAGGAACTGGCCGAAAAGCCACCGCAGTATATGGATCCTTGGGCGCAGCTGGCACTTCGGCTTGATGCCGCCATGCGTGAGCAAGTGCTCGCACACTGGAAGGGCGATGAGGTTAAGGAGCGACAAGTGCTCAACGTGCTCTATCCGCTCCTTAACCGCAACAGTGACGCCACCGAAGCGGTGTTTGACCTGATCAAAAATATGCACGGCTACGCATGACCGAAACGATCGAACTGGGCGACATCCATATCGCCGTTACCCGCAAGGCGGTGCGCAATGTACACCTATCCGTTCATCCACCAGAAGGCCGGGTGACGTTAGTAGCGCCTGACAACACACGTCTTGAGGTGGCCCGTGCCTATGCGATTTCAAAACTAGGTTGGATTCGCAGTCAGCAGTCCAAGCTCCAGCAGCAGGATAGGGAAACGCCCCGAAAATTTATTAAGCGAGAGAGTCACTATCTCTGGGGCCGCCGTTATTTGTTGAACGTCGAAGAGAAAGAAGCCCGCCCCAACATCAAGCTCGACCACAAACGCATCACGCTAAGGGTTCGGCCCGATAGCAGCCCTGAAAAACGCGCTCAAGTCATGCATGAGTGGCACAAACGTCTGCTCCACGAGGCAGTACCGCCACTGATCCAGCGATGGGAATCGAAGTTGGGAGTCACCGTCAACCGCTACTATCTTCAGCGCATGAAAACCAAATGGGGTAGCTGTAACCACCGAGCGGGCAACATCCGAATAAATACCGAGCTGGTAAAAAAGCCCAGAGACCTACTGGAATATATCATCGTCCACGAAATGACCCACCTGATTGAGCCGACTCACAATGAGCGCTTTATCTCTCTACTGGATCAACATTACCCCGTTTGGCGCGAGGCTCGAGATGAACTGAATGCCCTACCTTTGGCAGCAGAGGTCTGGTGAGATGCGCCAAATGAAGCCAGACACCGCATTGTTGCTAGCGATACTCGGCACCGCCGCCCTGCTGACATTGTTTACCCTGAATAAAGAAGATCCTCAGGGGGTTAACGAACTAAGCAAGCAGGATCAGTATGCGCTGGAAATCGGGCGTAAGGTGATCAGCATTCAAGCAGCACTGGAACAGCCGGAGCAGCCAGCCTCGGTCGAGGCAGTCAAAGCGCTGGCGCTGGATTCAAGACACTATGTCATGGTCAGGGGCTGGCTTTTACAGGAGTTGCTGTCCGCTGAAAGTTGGAAAGACACCTCCACTTACCACACATCAGAAGACTACAAGAACAAGGTAGACAGCCGCATCCGCGCGCTACAAAAAATGGTGGCCGCCATTGATTTGGAATAATGGTACTCATCGAAAACCATGTGCCCAGCTCACTTTGATCAGCAACACTATACCGCGCTACCCACTCCCATGGAGACGTGAACGTGCTTAGCCGTCACCCGCTCGCCACGATTGTCATCGCCCAGCTGTTTGGCACTTCACTGTGGTTCAGCGTTAACGGCGTTGGGCTTGCGCTTCAACAGGCCGTTGGCTTGAGTGAAAGCGACCTGGGGCTGCTCACCATTGCAGTGCAAGCAGGTTTTATTACCGGCACGCTGTTAATTGCCACCACCGGCCTTGCCGACCGCGTACGTGCCAGCCACTTGTTCGCTATCTCTGCGGTAGCAGGCGCGCTGATTAATGCCGCGTTTATTAGTGTGGCCGAGAGCGTCAGCTTAGCGGTAGCAGCACGCTTTTTGGTCGGACTGTGTCTTGCCGGTATTTATCCGCTCGGTATGAAATTGGTGGTGAGCTGGACACCCAACAACGCAGGCGCGGCGCTGGGCTGGTTGGTCGGCATGCTGACACTGGGCATTGCCTCGCCCCACTTACTACGCGGGCTAACGCTGCACTTGCCATGGCAGTGGCCGCTGTTGCTGGCCTCTGGCCTGGCACTGCTCGCCGCACTGATGATTTTTAAACTAGGCGTGGGGCCACACCTGCCCGCCAAAGCTAGCGGCGGACGCCCATGGGCAGGACTGGCTGCCTTCAGGCAAAAGAACTTTCGCGCCGCGGCGCTGGGCTACTTTGGTCACTGCTGGGAGCTATACGCCCTGTGGGCGCTGGTGCCTTTTTTAGTTGCTAGAGAGCTGGAACGCCTAAGCGCAGCGCCGGGCCTTCAGCCATGGCTCAGCTTTGCGGTGATTGCGTTGGGCTTACCTGGCTGCGTTTGGGCTGGCCGCTGGAGCCGCCGAGTGGGCAGCGCGCGAGTGGCCTTTGTGGCGCTAGCGACCTCCGGCACGCTTTGTTTGCTCTATCCACTGCTAGGCGGCACATCACCCTGGCTACTGCTAACCCTACTAGGGATTTGGGGGATTAGCGTGATTGCCGACTCGGCGCAGTTTTCCGCGCTGGCGTCAGCCGCCGCCCCACCTGAGCGTCTCGGCGCGGCGCTAGCCATGATGAATGCCATTGGCTTTGGCCTAACGATTCCGTCTATTGCCCTAGTCACTGCCCTATGGGTAAGCCAAGGCCCCTGGGTGATATGGTGGCTACTACCTGGCCCAGTGCTTGGATTAATCGCCATGCGTGGGCTCTCTTCAAGTAAATGATTAGCGCGTGTTCTTGGTATGGTGGCCGCCTTGTTATCACCACCACAAAGGTTTTCCTATGGCCCACGCTGCCTACTGGGTGCCGCTTGACGTTAAGCGCCACGGCGGTTTGATGTGGCAACGTTTTACTGCCTACCATTTTGCTCAGCACATTACCCAGGCAAGCCTAGCAGAAGCCGAATTACGCCATGCGGCCGCTAGTTTTCCAATTGGGTTCACCCAAACAGCATCAGGCTGGCAGGCCGTCGCACTACTGGGGCTGCGCGATGAACAAAATCTCATCGTCGATAGCCAAGGGGGCTGGCGCGCGGCGTATGTGCCCGCCGCCCTGCGAAGCCACCCCTTCGGGCTGCATGCTGAATATCCTGAAAAGCTATGCATCGACCAACATTCACCTTTTGTGGTGGCGCGCCTGGATGCCGAGCCTTTCTTTAACCAACACGGCGAGCTAGCCAGCTTCCCCCAACAAGTACTGGCTTTTCTCCAGCAGCGGGAAGCAGGTTGCCAGCGAGTTGCACAGCAGCTTGATGCATTGGCCAATGCCAAGCTGCTCGCGCTTTGGCAGCCAGAAGGCTATCAAGGCAGCGCGCCGCTATATCAAATTGATGAGCCCGCTTGGAAGGCGCTATCCGCTGAACAAATGGGGCTTTTCTGGCAATTGGGTGCCGTTCCTTTAGTGTACGCTCAGCTCATATCCCAACGGCAGCTTGGCGTACTTCGCAGCCTCCTTCAGCGGCCGACAACATCGCCGCCAGAAGCAAACGCTTCCCGCCCCCTTTCCGAGTGGCAAGAAGCGTTTAGCAGCGAAGAACGCTATCAATGGCCGGATCCCTCTTAATTGGGTGCCAAGCACCGACGTTATTCAGGAACGTGAATGTCTTTTAATGTTGATACGCGGCCACGCAAACGGCTATTACTAAGCAGCGTGGCCGCTGCGTTTTTGCTGGCAAGTCCATTACTGGCCGCTCAAACGGCGCTTGATGAACCGCTTCCCGAGGCTGCGCCACTGCCCGCCTCATCGCTGGAAGGGCCGGCATTTTCGCCGGAACTAACGCAACTATTAACGCGCTTTCGCTGGCAAACGGGTCAGCCAATGGAAGCCACCCCTGCGCTAGGTGCGCTACGCCAAAAAATCCAACAGGCGCTAGAGCAACAGCCTCGCATTCTGGCCCAGCGCTCTCGTGAGCGTGAGTCGGTGCTGCAAATTGACGAAGTGCGCGCCGTGCGTCTCCCTCAGGTGAACGCTGGGCTTGAGTACCGTAACGACTTGCAGCGCACTGAATCACTACCCGACCGCGGCTCACGCGTCGACGCGGTCGTTACGCTCAGCCAGCTGTTGGTGGATTTTGGCGCCAGCGGTGAGCGCATACGCGCGGCCGATCTTAGCGCTGAAGCAGCTTATTGGCAGTCCCACGCCAGTGTCGAAGAAGAAGTCCTCTACGCCTTGAATGCCTACTTGGATGTTGCCCGTGTTACCGCTCAGCGCCAGCTAGCTGAGCACAATCTGCAGCAGCATCAGCGCATTTTTGAAGACGTTCAACTTCGCCGCGAGGCAGGCGCCGGTTCGCGAGCCGATGTACTGCGTGCCCAGAGCCGCTTAAGCGACGCCAACTCGCGGCTAATCTCCTTAGAAGGTGAGTTAGCCAGGGCGATTAACGTCTACCAAGAAGCGTTCTTTACCCAGCCCGACGAGCTGGCCTTGCCCCAAGGCGGGGCGCTACTAAGCGAGACCAGCGCCGACCAACTGCTGGATAACGCCCTTGCCCGTAACGCCTCGCTGCGTAGCCAAACCCTGGCCAGCGAGGCCAGCGAAGCCGACGCTCAAGCTACCCGTAACGCCCGCTTGCCTAGCCTGAGCGTAGCCGTGGAAGGTCGTCAATTCGATGTGAATGAGTTCAACGAATCGGATAATGACGTGGCGCTGTTATTTAATCTTGATTACACGCCCTATAGCGGCGGCGCGACCTCATCGCGCATTGCCCAAGCGGTTGAACGTCAGCAGCAGAGCCAATTTGAACGCCAAGCCTTGCATCGCGAGCTGGAGCGGGAAGTGCGCTCTGCCTATACCGACACGCGCACCCGCCTAGCGGAGCTTGAAGCGCAAACCGCCACGCTTGCTGCTGAAGAAGAAGCGTTACTGGCCTATCGCGATCAGTTCGCCGTAGGAAGAAGCAGCATTAACGATTTGTTGGACGCCCAGCGGGACCTGTTCCAAACCGCGCTAGAGCTGATTAATCGCCGTGTGCGCTGGGAGCAAGCTAGCTTTCAACAGCTCGCGGTAACCGGGCAGCTACTCGATGTGATGGAGATTTACCTTGAGCGCCGCTAATCCCCACACGGATGCCCTTGAGCAATGCCTGACCTTTGTGGCGGCTCGGCTTGACCTGCCGGTCTCAGAAGCGGCTGTACGCGCCCAACGGGTAGGCGCAAACACCCCGCTCACCCCCGACGGCTTTATTGATGCTGCCGAGCGTCACGGCATGGTCGCGGCGCTGGGTGAACACGCGTTGACAACGCTGGGTAACTCGCTGCTGCCAGCGGTCGCGCTGCTAAAAAACGGGCGCGCCGTGGTCATCATTGAGCGCATTGATGATGAGCGTTTTGCGCTGTTCGATCCGGCATTAGGCAAACAGCCGGTCGACACCGCGTTAAGTGCCCTTCAAGCAGAGTACATCGGCCACCTGATTGCGGTGCGCGCCCGCTACCGGCCGGTAACACTGAATAGCGAGCCAGCCATACAAGGCGGCCACTGGTTTTGGAGCGCACTCTCGTCTAATCGTTGGGTGTACACCCAAGTGGTGATTGCCGCTGCGCTAACCAACTTCCTTGGGCTAGCCACCTCACTGTTTATTATGGTGGTTTACGACCGCGTATTGCCCAACGAGGCCATTGAATCGCTCGTCGCGCTAACCGTGGGTGTGAGCATCGCATTGCTGTTTGATTTTGCGGTAAAAACGTTGCGCCAACTGTTTATTGAACGGGCGGGACAAGAAGCTGACCTGCGCATGGGCAGGCGCATTTTTGACCATGTACTCAATCTACAAATGAGTGCCAAGCGAGGTTCTACTGGCGGGTTTGCCAACACCCTTCGGGAATTTGAGTCGCTGCGCGATTTCTTCGCCTCAGCATCGCTGGTAGCCCTCGTCGATTTGCCGTTTATTTTCCTGTTTATCGGCGTGATTTATCTGATTGGGGGCCCGCTCTTTATGGTGCCGCTGATTGCCGTGCCGTTGGTACTGCTGATTGGCCTGGCGGGGCAGCCCTTTCTTAAACGCCTTTCCGGCCAAGCCTTCGAAGAGAGCCGTTCCAAGCAGGGCGTGCTGATTGAAGCGGTAGCAGGGCTGGAAACCATTAAAGCCAGTGGCGCTGCGCCAATGATTCGTCAGCGCTGGGAAGAGAGCGTTCAGCAGCAATCTAACGTGGGCCGTAAAGGCCGCGCAATTCAACAGTTTGCTCTTAATGCCACCGCGTTCGCCCAGCAAGCCGCTCAGGTGAGCATTGTGGTGTATGGGGTGTTTTTAGTCGGTGACGGGGTGATTTCCATGGGTGCAATGATTGCCTGTGTGATTCTCACCGGCCGTGCACTCGCGCCGCTGGCGCAGCTGGCTCAAACCATGACCCGCATTAACCAAGCCCGCACCTCTTACCGTGCGCTCGACCAACTAATGAATATGCCTTCCGAACGCCCCGCTGGCCGTCACTACTTAAGCCGCTCTTCTCTGGAAGGCAAAATCAGCTTGCAAGATGTGAGCTTCCGCTACCCAGAGCAAACCACTGAGGCACTGGCCAATATCAACCTGACAATCGAGCCTGGAGAAAAAGTTGCGCTACTGGGCCGTGTGGGCTCTGGGAAAAGCACCCTAGCGCGGCTACTGCTTGGCATTTACCCGCCCGAAAAGGGCGCGGTACTAGTAGACGACACCGATATTCGCCAAATTGACCCTGCGGATTTACGTCACAACATTGGTAGCGTGTTGCAGGAAGCGTGGCTGTTTTCTGGCACCGTTCGCCAGAATATTGCGATTGGTGCCCACCACCCTACCGATGAACAAATTCTCCAGGCCGCCAAACTGGCCGGTGCCCACGACTTTATCGCCCGCCACCCCCAGGGCTACGACATGCCCATTGGTGAGCGCGGCGAAGGGCTTTCCGGTGGCCAGCGGCAGCTCATCTGCCTTGCCCGCGCGCTGCTGGGTGCCCCGCCGATGTTGCTGATGGATGAGCCAACCAGTGCGATGGATATTCAAACCGAAAAAGAAGTGATCTCACGGCTAAAAGCCGCTAGCCAATCGCAAACCCTGGTCGTCGTGACGCACCGTACCAGCCTGCTAGCACTGGTGGATCGGGTAATTATTGTTGATCAAGGCCAGATTATTGCCGATGGCCCTAAGGCCCAGGTGATGCGCCCCGTTGAAGCAGCGCCCCACCGCACGCGTGAAGGAACAGCATTGTGAGCCGCCCGACGTCCCAGCTTGATTTTGAACACTTTGTACGCCATGGCCGCGCCAAACGCCCAATTGCCAGCAGCCTGCTGCTACTCACCATTATTGGCTTTTTACTGATTGGCTTCTTATGGGCTTATCTCACGGAGGTGGACGAAGTGACTCGGGGGCAAGGCAAAGTCGTGCCCTCGCGCAGCCTGCAAGTAGTAGAAAGCCTGGAAGGCGGCGTGGTGACCGAGATTAACGTACGCCGTGGGGATACGGTCGAACAAGGCGACACGCTGATGGTGCTTAGTGGCGGCACGCTGGAAGGCGACTACGAAGAGAGCTTACAGCGCCTGCGTTCGTTACAACTGCGCTTGCAACGCCTGGAAGCCGAAATCAACCAAACGCCGCTGGCACTCGATGATGCACTCAGCCAAGGCGCACCTAGTGTGGCTGCGAGCGAAACCCGTCTGTTTCATGGGCGGCAATTGGAGCTAAGCGCCGAACTTCAAGTATTAGAACAGCAGGGCTATCAGCGCAGTCAGGAGAAAGCTGAGCTCGAAGCCGCGTTAAGCACCGCCCGTTCCGGCGTGCAGCTGGCCGAACGAGAGCTGGCCATCATTCAGCCACTGGCTCAACGCGGTATTGAACCAGAAACCTCGCTGCTGCGAGTGCGTCAATCACTCAACGAGCTGCGCGGCGAGGTAGCCCGCCAACAAAGTGCCGTTGCCCGGGCTGAATCTTCCATCGCTGAAATTGAAGACCGCAAAGCAGCCGCTCGCAATGCCTTTGAAGCCGATGCGCTCGCTCAACTGGCCGAAGCGACCTCACAGGTCGCAGAGCTACAAAAGACGCTTCCCGGCCGAGCAGACCAGGTGGCACGCACCACCATCCGCTCGCCAGTCGCAGGGGTTGTTAATCAAGTGCATATTAGCACCGTAGGTGGCGTAGCAGGCTCCGGTGAGCCGCTCGTAGAAGTCGTTCCTGCCGACGACGCCTTGGTCGTAGAAGCGCATATTCGCCCCTCGGATATCGCCTTCCTCTACCCCGGCCAGCCGGTGAAGGTAAAACTAACGGCCTACGACTTTGCCCGTTACGGCGGACTGGATGGCGAGCTGGTCACTATTGCCGCCGACGCTGTCCAAATGCCCGAAAGCGGTGAGCTGATGTACCCCGTTGAGGTGCGCACCGACGGCTATCTCTTCGACGCTGACAATGAACCGCTGACCATAATTCCCGGTATGGTGGCGGAAATCGATATTCTCAGCGGTAAGCGCAGCGTATTGGACTACCTCATGGAGCCCGTGGTGAAAGTACGCGACCGCGCCCTACGCGATTAACCGCTGTGCGGTTTCATCAACGCCCCTGACGCCAGGGGGTCGTTCGCGGTATACTTGGCACCATTTTTTTGCAAGCCGTGAGCCGACTCCCCATGGAAAAGACCTACCAACCCGAACAGATCGAAACCCGCTGGTACGAACGCTGGGAAGCCGACAACCGCTTCGCCCCAACAGGCCGCGGTAAGCCGTTTTCGATCATGATTCCACCGCCTAACGTGACCGGCAGCCTGCACATGGGCCACGCGTTCCAGGACACCATTATGGATACCCTGACGCGCTGGAAACGGATGCAGGGCAACAACACCCTGTGGCAGGTAGGCACCGACCACGCCGGTATCGCCACGCAAATGCTGGTTGAGCGTAAAATTGCCGCGGAAGAAGGCAAAACCCGCCACGACCTGGGACGCGATGCGTTTATCGACAAGGTGTGGGAGTGGAAAGAGGAGTCCGGCGGCCACATCACCCGCCAGTTGCGCCGCATGGGCGCCAGCGTTGATTGGTCCCGCGAGCGCTTCACCATGGATGACGGCTTCTATAAAGCCGTGCAAGAAGTGTTCGTGCGCTTGCACGAAGAAAAGTTGATCTACCGTGGCAAACGCCTAGTGAACTGGGACCCGACCCTGCACACCGCGATTTCCGACCTGGAAGTGGAAAACAAAGATCAGCAGGGCAGCTTCTGGCACTTCCGCTACCCACTGGCCGATGGCGTCAAAACCACCGATGGTAAAGATTATCTGGTCGTGGCAACCACTCGCCCCGAAACTTTACTAGGCGATACAGGTGTCGCGGTTAACCCCGACGACGCCCGCTATGCCTCGCTGGTCGGCAAATTTATCGAATTGCCGCTGGTCGGCCGCCGCATTCCTATCGTTGCCGACGAGCACGCCGATATGGAAAAAGGCTCCGGCTGCGTGAAGATCACCCCGGCCCACGACTTCAATGACTACGAAGTCGGCAAGCGCCAGAACCACCTGCTGATCAATGTATTCACCAAGGATGCCACCATCCTTGAGCGCGCTGAAATCTTTGACCTGAAAGGCACTCCCCAGCCCGACGAAGACGCCAGCCTGCCCGCCAAGTACGCAGGGCTGGACCGTTTTGAAGCGCGCAAGCAGATTGTGGCCGATATGGACGCCCTGGGCCTACTGGAACAGGTGGAAGCAGTTAACAACACCCTGCCCTATGGCGACCGCTCTGGCGATGTGATTGAGCCGCTGCTCACTGATCAATGGTTTGTTGCGGTAGAAACCCTGGCCAAGCCCGCCATTGAAGCGGTGGAAAACGGCGATATCCAGTTCGTACCGAAGAACTACGAAAATATGTACTTCGCTTGGATGCGCGACCTACAAGACTGGTGTATCTCCCGCCAGCTGTGGTGGGGCCACCGCATTCCCGCCTGGTACGACGCCGAAGGCAATGTGTACGTTGCCCGTAGCGAAGAGGAAGCCCGCGAGAAGCACGGCTTAGGTGCAGAGGTGACACTGACCCAAGACGAAGACGTCCTCGACACGTGGTTCAGCTCGGGCCTATGGACGTTTGGCACGCTAGGTTGGCCGGAAAAAACCCCAGAACTGGAAACCTTCCACCCCTCCAGCGTGTTGGTGACCGGTTTTGACATCATCTTCTTCTGGGTCGCTCGGATGATCATGATGACCCTCAAGTTCACTGGCGAAGTACCGTTCAAAACCGTCTATGTGCACGGCTTGGTACGCGATGGTCAGGGTCAGAAAATGTCCAAATCCAAGGGCAATGTGCTGGACCCCATCGACCTGATTGACGGCATCAGCCTGGATGCGCTGCTTGAAAAGCGCACCGGTAATATGATGCAGCCGAAACAGGCCAAAGCCATTGCCAAAGCGACCAAGGACGAATTTAAAGACGGCATTGAAGCCCACGGCACCGATGCCCTGCGCTTTACGTTCCTTTCCCAGGCAACCACCGGGCGCGATATCAAGTTTGATATGAACCGCCTGGATGGCTACCGCAACTTCTGCAACAAGCTGTGGAACGCTTCACGCTACGTGCTTATGAATGCCGAAGGTGAAGATTGCGGCGTTTCTATTGAAGGACAAGGCGTTGGTGAGGTTGAGCTTTCGCTGGCCGACCGCTGGATTATTTCCCAACTACAGAAAACCGAAGCCCAGGTCACCAAAGCGATGGACGAGTACCGCTTCGACCACGCCTCCCAAGCGCTGTATGAGTTTGTCTGGAACGAGTACTGCGACTGGTACCTGGAGCTTTCCAAGCCGGTATTGTGGGACGAAAACGCCAGTGCAGAAGCCAAACGTGGCACCCGCCGTACGCTAGTGCGCGTACTGGAAACCATTCTGCGCCTCGCTCATCCGATGATGCCCTATATCTCAGAAGAGATCTGGCAGCGCGTTGCCCCGCTGGCAGGCACCTTCGTCGGTGATGGCGCGTCGATCATGCTCCAAGCCTGGCCGGAAGCCGACGAAAGCAAAATCGACGAACAGGCCACTCGGGATATCGAATGGCTGAAAGGCGTGATTATCGCAGTGCGTAACATCCGCGCTGAGATGAATATTGCCCCCGGTAAGCCGCTGGACGTACTGCTCACCAAAGGTAAACCGGAAGACGCCGAACGCCTGGAAAGCAACCGCCACTTCCTAGCCAAGCTGGCTAAGTTGGAAAGCGCCACCTGGCTATCCAACCCAGACGACGCACCGCTTTCAGCCACCCAGTTAGTGGGTGACATGGAAGTGCTGGTGCCCATGGCGGATCTGATCGACAAAGACGCCGAACTAAAACGCCTAGCTAAAGAAATTGAAAAGCAGGACAAGTTGATCGGCGGTATCGAGAAGAAGCTCGGCAACGAAGGCTTTATCGCCAAAGCCCCGGAAGCCGTGGTGGAAAAAGAGCGTGGCAAACTCGCTGAATTCCAAGCTGCCAAAAAGCTTCTGGAAGAGCAACAAGCGAAGATCGCGGCGCTGTAAAACGGGTTAGCTAACACAGCCGAAACCAAAACGGCACCGCGAGGTGCCGTTCTGGATGTTAACTCACTTCTTAATCAACGCTAGCCACTAGTCAAAGAGCACGATATTGAGTGCATAGCAGCATTTGATAGCACAAACGTCGGCTGAGTCGGCTCACCACTAAACGCCACGTCAATCATTGCCGCTGCACCCCGCCGTGTTGCAATAGGGCGTACCGCTTTACCCGCCGCCTGCTCTTCCAGCTTTTCAAAATCAATCACACGAAGGCTAATTTTGGAGGAAATAGCCGCCGGAAAAAACTGCGACACCGTCAACTCACGACGCATCAGTACGATGACATGGGCGAGTTCTTCTCGTTGGGTTAATTGGGTGACTAACTGTTTGCCAATAGCCCCGGTTGAACCCAATACAATTGCCGTGTCATGCATTCACACCCCTTACGGTTTCAAGTAGCCAGCAATTTTACTGCCGATATTCTTTAGGTCAGTAAGCCTTCTATTCTGAGCTATCATCAAATCGACACCTAAGCCACTACGCTTGAACCCCACCATCACGTACAGCACGATAAAAGGGCACAGCAACCTGGGAAAACAGCGCCACTCCCCAGACAAGGTTAGCCACAATGGATGGTACGTTGGGGAAGATAACGAATAGTAGCAAGGCAGTGGCGATGCCAAAGACTCTGACGCCAGCAGAGTGATAACGCCGGGTTATATCACGCCCTTCTACCGTATGCTGCAAGATCCAAAGAGCGCACAAAAAGACCACCAAACCAATATTACCGACCATGCCATAACCCAATGGATAAGGTTCCATAAACCCAACATAACCCTCGCCAGCCAACGCTACTCCAATCAGCACCGCGCTCCACATGATGACAATATGGGTAAGCCAATACGTTACTGTAAAGGATGTTTTCTGGCTTTTAGGCTGAGCATTTCCCACACAATCGAAGTAGATCCAGGCCAACGCAAACAGGGAAAACCCACCCATAATAAAGTTACCCAGCGTATCCAGCCCCACCGTACTAATACTTTTATCGCTAAGGGTAACGACCAATTTAAAGAAGCCTTCGCCTAACAAAATCAGCATCAGCAACCCGAACCGCTCCGAGATGTGGTGCAGTCGCGGACGAAAACGCTCAAAGCGCAGCGTACCTACACGCGGCATCATGTACTGCAACTGTATCAGTACAATGCCAGCGCCAAAGACCCAGTAGCCAACTGGTCGAGGTAACACAGCGGACAGGGCAAACAGCCCGGCAAGTATAAAGAAATTACGCCCCTGTTCGGCAGCTAGTGACGTTGTTTCTGCTCCCACACGCCTAGCCCGCCAGTATAGATAAGCCGTCAACGCCCGATTGAAAGCATAGCCAAGAGCGAAATAGACCCACCCACCCTCTAGAATTTCCGGAATCGCTGCCGCGATGACCATCATGGTCACTATCTGAAACGCCATAATCGTTCGGTGGGGAATGTCTGTCGAGATATATAGCGAGTTGTAGACAGAACTGTCAGCCCAGGCGAAGAAGACCGCCAAAAACATGGCTGAAAAAACCAAAAACCCATGAATATCAAGGTGGCTAGACAGGAAATTACCCAACATAAAGATGGTAACGACGTGCACTAAATCAAAAAACAGCTCTACCCAATGGACATGGTCGTTGGAATCCTCAGCATCCATGTGGTGGCGCGGTTGACGCCAGACAGGAAAATTTCTTAACGTCATTGATCATGGCTCCTGATTTGACGACCTCAACACTTGGCTCTGTAATATCGGCACTACCCAGTCTATAAATGCTTCAAGACGCCGCGTCATATGCTCACGATGTGGATACAACAAAGAGATGGGCATAGGCTCGGGGACCGTCATAGGCAGAACGTTAACCAAGCTTCCCGCATCCAGGTGATGACGCACATCGTAATGTGGGACCTGAATCAGCCCCAACCCAGCCAGTGCACCAGCAATGAGCGCTTCTGCCGTGTTCACGGTGACGCGAGCAGGAAGCAATACACTCTCTACTTGACCTCCTTGCTGATACTCCCAGCTCTCAACACTGCCTGAGATGGACGAAACGAACGCAACAATGCGGTGAGCGGATAGATCCGCAATCGTCTTAGGCATGCCAAAGCGGGCTAGATAAGCAGGGCTCGCACAATTGCACAGCGGCAAACTACCAAGCGGTCGGGCAATAAGATTACTGTCTGCCAGCTCGCCCACTCGAATCACACAATCTACTCCCTCGCCTACCAAATCAACCGCTCGATCAGTCACTCCCATTTGAATATCGATATCTGGGTATCGGTCAAGGAAGTCTGGCAGCGCAGGTACTAGCACTCGGCGGCCTAGGCGCCCTGGAACATTAATGCGCAGTTTGCCGCTGGGGCGCCCCGCTTCCGCGGGAAACGCACCTGTTAACCGCTCGTAATCCTCCAACAGTAACAGCGCCTGCTTGTACAGCAGTTGCCCCTCTTCGGTGATATCAAGCGCCCGCGTCGTCCGATTAATCAGGCGAGTTCCCAGCTTGCTCTCTAAATTTTTCACCGCTGTCGATACCGTAGAGCGAGGAATACTCAGGCTCTCCGCAGCACGGGTGAAGCTCATGCAATCCACCACACGGATAAAAACATGCAGCCTTTCCAGCCGATCCATTTCCCTCACCTTACTGTTCGTGATTCTCGACAAATGCTGTCAGTTTACGCCGGTTTATACCAATGCCCAGCCTAGCGAGAATGAATCTGAAAGCCGATGTCAATGCTCGGCGTAACAGCAAATACATTTGATCTCAAAATACCAAGAAGGTAATCAACATGGCGACATACGATTTTAAAAACAAAGTAGTGCTTATCGCTGGCGGTGCGAAAAACCTCGGCGGCCTCCTAAGCCGTGAAGTGGCTAAAGAGGGTGCGAAGGTTGTGGTGCATTACAACAGCGATGCCACCCGTGCTGACGCGGAAGAAACGGTTAATGCGGTAAAAGGCTTGGGTGGCGACGCCTACATGACCCAAGGTGACTTAACCCGGCCAGCCAGTGTAGAGGCTCTGTTTCTAGAAGCTAAAGACAAGTTCGGCGGTATCGACGTTGCCGTCAACACAGCAGGTATGGTGCTACGCAAGCCTATCATCGAGACGAGTGAAGACGAATATGACACCATGTTCGACATCAATGCCAAGGCGGCGTATTTCTTTATTAAGGAAGCAGGCAAACATCTGAATGACAATGGAAAAATTATCACTGTTGTCACTTCCCTGCTTGCAGCCTTTACTGATGGCTATTCCACTTATGCTGGTGGCAAGTCGCCCGTAGAGCATTTCACCCGTGCGGCGGCCAAAGAGTTCGCAGGGCGTGGCATTTCGGTAACCGCCGTTGGCCCCGGCCCCATGGACACTCCTTTCTTCTACGGGCAGGAAACTCCAGAACGGGTGGGATACCATAAATCCCAATCACTGAATGGGGACCTTACCAAAATCGAAGACATTTCCCCGATTATTCGTTTCCTGGCGACCGACGGCTGGTGGATTACCGGCCAAACCATCTTTGCCAATGGCGGGTATACAACGCGCTGATCAGTCAAATCGGCTGGCCGAACGCCAGCCGATTCTGCATAATTAAAACGTTATCTTGCACTGGAGGTGCATATGCATACAGTAATGATTATCTGCGCTGGCTTAGTACTCGTTGCTATTCTGGCATTTGCGGCCAGGCTGGCACCTGCTTTCCGCCCCCACTATTTCATTGTCTTTGCGGTTCTCTGGTTACTCGCTGCTTGTATCAATCTATGGGTCGGCGTAGTTCACGCAGGATACTCATTAATGTATGAGTTGCCGTTCTTTTTGATCGTTTTCTTAGTCCCCATCATCACTGCCTACCTGATTAAGAAAAAGTACCTCTGATCGCTCTCAATGAATTCAGGCTAACGGGCTTTTTCAAGCTGCTGGCGAAGCTGAAACTTCTGAATTTTGCCAGTTGCTGTGGTGGGTAGCTGCCCAAAGATGATTTTTTTAGGCGCCTTGTAATGACTGATTTGCTCGCGACAGAAGCGGATCAGGGCGTCTTCGCTAAGCTCACTGCCAGAACGCAGCTGAACGAAGGCAGCAGGAACCTCTCCCCACTTGTCATCTGTCATGGCAACAACAGCGACAAACTCTACGTCTGGATGACGCTGCACGATGTCTTCCACTTCCAGTGAAGAGATGTTTTCTCCCCCCGAGATAATGACATCCTTTAATCGATCACGGATCTTTACATAACCGTCTGGCTCTATAACAGCCAGGTCACCGGAGTGAACCCAGCCACCAGCAAACGCCTCGCGAGTGGCCGCTTCATTGCGTAGATACCCTTTCATGACGATATTACCGCGGAACATGATTTCGCCGATCGTTTTGCCATCGGCAGGGACAGGCGCCATTGTTTCCGAGTCGAGCACCGCCATCTCCTCCTGCAGTGGGTAAGCGACGCCCTGACGGCCATTAAGCCGAACCCGCTCTTCTAAGGAGCATTGCGCCCACTCAGTTTGCTTGGTGCAAACTGAGGCCGGGCCGTAAGTCTCTGTCAGGCCGTAAACATGGGTAAGCTCGATACCGATTTTTTCCATCCGCTCAAGCACGGATGCAGGCGGTGCGGCGCCAGCAATCAGCCCGTAGACTTTATGTTCAATCAGCTCACTGCGTGCCGTCGCGGCATCGGCAATCATAGAGTGAACAATCGGCGCACCACAGTAATGAGTGACGCCTTGTTCTTTGATTAACGTCAGGATGTGCTCAGGATCCACTTTACGCAAACAGACATTGGTGCCGCCAATGGCGGGCAGCGTCCATGGGAAACACCAGCCATTGCAATGAAACATCGGCAGTGTCCACAGATAGATCACGTTAGCGGGCAGCGTCCAGGAAAGCGCATTGCTGACCGCATTTAGATAAGCACCGCGATGGTGGCTAACAACACCTTTAGGGTTGCCAGTAGTCCCCGAGGTATACCCCAGCGCAATGGCATCCCATTCGTCATCGGGTACCTGCCAGTCGTACCGAGCGGGTTGATTCGTCAGCAGTACTTCATACTCCAGGCCTCCAATCCAGCGCTCTTCGCCCTGACTCGGATCCGACACATTGATCACCTGTGGCGCTGGCCCTTCCAACTGATCAAGCGCTTTCTCAACCACATCCACGTACTCTGGGTCCACCAGCAGCAGGCGTGAGCGGCTATGTTGAAGAATGAAAGCGACGGCTTCTGGATCAAGACGGATATTGATCGCATTCAGCACCGCTCCCACCATGGGAATGCCGAAATGCGCTTCATACATGGCAGGAACATTGGGTAGCATGACAGCCACCGTATCGCCTTTATGGATACCCAGATGGGTCAACAGTGACGCCAACTGACAGCAGCGAGCATAGGTTTGCTGCCAACTATAACGCGATTCGTTATAAACCAATGCCGTCCGGTCAGGGTAGACCGCCGCCGTGCGGCGAATAAAGCTCAAGGGAGAAAGTGGCACATGGTTCGCCGCTGTTTTCTCCAGCGCTTCATTGAAATGACAAATATTACTCATGGTCTTTTCCCTTTTATTGTTAGCAATGGCTCATAACTTGGCCTTCAACTGACACGAGACGCCCTGCACCAATCGTTCATTGGCCAGGTTGTTCCCAAATGGGTTTACGCTTGTCTAAGAAGGCGTCTACTCCGTTTTGGGCATCTGGGTTAAGCATGTTTTCGGCCATTACATTACCGGCAAAGTCATAGGCATCAGCCAGACTCATCTGACGCTGAGCATGGAACATAGACTTGCCATAACGCACCGCCGCCGGACTCTTGCTCAGAATCTGCGCCACCTTATCGGCCACCGCCACGTCCAGGTCAGCGTCTTCACTGACATCACTCACCAGCCCCCACGCCATCGCCGTCTCTGCATCAATAAACTCGCCTGATATCAGCATATCGAATGCCTGTTGGGGGGCAACACAGCGCGATAACGCCACTGCAGGGGTTGAGCAGAACAGTCCAACATTGATACCTGACACCGCAAAACTTGCGGAACGGCCAGCAATGGCCAGATCGCAGCTGGCCACTAACTGACACCCCGCCGCCGTGGCCATACCTTGCACTCTGGCGATCACTGGCACCGGCAGTTTGACGATGCTCTGCATCAAGCGGCTACAGTTACGAAATAACGTTTGGTAGTAGGCTTGTTCAGGATTCGAGCGCATTTCCTTCAGATCATGACCAGCACAAAACCCACGCCCATTACTGCCAATCACTACGCAGCGCGCAGCAGGGTCGACAGCGATAGCGTCTAACTCGTGCTGCAACGCAGACAACATGACCTCCGAAAGAGTGTTGAACCTCTCCGGCCGATTCAAAGTGAGGTAGACAGCGCCTTGCTTGTCCTCCCTTAGCAGAATGTCCTGTGATGCGTTCGTGTGGTTCATTATCAACTCCCACTGGAAATGGCTGATTAAGGCAAGCAGGCTACACCGCGTTGATGGTTACCTCAGCGGTGACTGAGTTGCGTATAAAACAGCTGCTATGGGCTTTGCTGTGAATTTTATTGATGGTCTCCTGTTCCGGCACTTTATCGCCTCCAAACGTGATGCGTGGCGACAATTCAATGCGCGTAATTGCCATACCTTTCTTGTCGTTGCGCTCCAGATAGCCTTTCGGATCATCCTGATAAGACGTCACCTTAAGGCCCTGCATTTCGGCAATCGCCAGAAAAAAAAGCATGTGGCAACTGGAGACGGCGCTTATCAGCATCTGCTCCGGGTCGGCACAATTGGCATCGCCTTTAAACTCAACTGACGCAGAAACATTCACTTCCTGGCGGCCATTCAGTGCAACGATATGGTTACGCGAGTAGGTATTAGCTTCAGACTCATGAGGGGCGTGCTGCCACGTAATAGCTGCTTCATGAATGGACATAGCGATCACTCCTTGTTGTTTTATTTAATTACTGCTTAAAAAAACGAAGCTTTTATAGAAAAAGATGTATAGAAAAGGCTGTATAGAAGAACCAAGCTCGACACCTGTATCACCCCGGTTGGCGTCCGCTAGCTATTTTCAACCTCGACACCAAACTGCATCACGGTAGAACGGGGCAACTGACGTTTAACGGCACGCGTTGTATTGAGCAGTAAGCAAGCAATCGTCATCGGCCCCACCCCTCCAGGCACTGGCGTGATAGCCCCAGCAACGCCGGCAACCGCCTCAAACGCCACATCACCGATAAGTTTGCGCTTACCATCAATTTCGATAGCGTTAATACCAACATCAATCACCGTTGCGCCTGGCTTTATCCAGTCAGCATCAACGAGCTCTCTGCGACCAACCGCCGCAATGACGATATCGGCATTGCGGCACAGGGATTCAATATCCTGAGTGTGGGAGTGGACGATAGTGACGGTACAGTTGGCCTGCAAAAGCAGCATTGCCATCGGCTTGCCTACAATATTGGAGCGCCCAATCACCACAGCATGCTTACCACTCAGGTCTGGGTGGATCTGGTTGAGCATGATCATGCAGCCCTGTGGCGTGCATGGCACAAGGGTGTCTCGCCCAGCAGCAAGCGCTCCAACATTAAGAGGATGAAAACCATCAACATCCTTATCCGGGTGGATCGATGCAATCACTGCATCTTCGTTAAAATGCGCGGGTAGCGGTAGCTGAACCAGAATGCCGTGTACGTCAGCATCATTGTTCAAAGCATCGATCAATAGCTCCAACTCATTCTGGGTTATATCGGCATCCAGACGGTGTTCTCTGGAACCAATGCCCACTTCCCTCGCCCGCTTCATCTTATTTCTGACGTATACCTGGCTCGCTGGGTCTTCCCCTACGAGTACCACGGCTAGCGTAGGTACTATGCCGCTCTCAACCTTGAGCAACTCAACGTCTGAGGCTACCTGCTGCAACACCTGAATTGAGAGCGCTTTGCCATCTATTAACTGGGCCATAAGGGGTCTCACTGTTGCTATTTAAAAATCACGGTTTTATCACCCGAGAGAAAAATACGACGTTCAGCGTGAAGCTTTACGGCACGTGTCAGCGCCATAGTTTCGGTATCACGGCCTAGCGCAACCAGCTCTTCTGGATAGTAGGCGTGATCTACCGGCTGCACAGATTGTTCGATTATCGGGCCTTCATCTAGGTCAGCAGTCACATAATGTGCCGTCGCGCCGATCAGTTTGACCCCACGGTCGAACGCCTGATGATAAGGCTTGGCACCTTTGAAGCCGGGTAGAAAAGAGTGATGAATATTAATGGCGCGGCCATACAGCTGCTGACACAGCTGGTCAGATAGAATTTGCATATAACGCGCCAGGATAACCAACTCGGTATCTGTTTCATTCACCAGCTTCATCAGCTCAGCTTCTTGCGCCGATTTGTTCTCTTTGGTGACCGGCAGATAAATAAAACGGATAACCTCGCGCTCGGCGATGGGCCGCAGGTCCAAATGGTTAGATACCACTGCGGTAATTTCGATATTCAACTCACCTTTACGGTGCCGATAAAGAAGATCGAGTAAACAGTGATCAAAGCGGGATACCATTATCAAAACCCGCGCGGGCTGATCGGCCTGATACATCTTCCAGTCCAAACCAATCCGGTCGGCCAACTCAACAAACCCTGCTTGTATTTGAGCAAAAGAGACGCTGGAATTTGGCAAAATGTTGAACACGGCGCGCATGAAAAACTGTCCGGTAATTTTATCGTCGAACTGAGATAATTCGCCGATATTGCAACCGTGATCTGCCAGATATGAGGTAACACCAGAGACGATACCCGGTCCTGTTTCGCACCTAACGGTCAGAACAAAGTGATTTGTTTGATCTAAATTTTTTGTCACAACAGAAAGCCTATACAAGTAAATAATGAGATATCGTGTTGCTTAGACTCTCACTAAGGCTGCTTCTGCCTCGAAGAGAATTTAGCAACAAGCGTTCCGCGTTTATGCGCGTCTCACCCGGAATTGAGCCCCACTGGCGATTCATGTGGCGCCTCAAGTAGCGGGTCGCTCCCCGGAAACCATGGCCGCCGCTCGCGCAATACGCCGGATTTCTCAATGATGTCGGCGACCGCAGATTCCTGGCGATGAGCCATTACGTGGACGCCACTCACGCCTTGTATCTCTCGCAATTTCTGAATTAACTCGATACATATCTGACGTCCTTCCTGCTTCTGATCTTGAGCGCCTTCCAGACGTTTAATCACGGTGTCAGGAATATGCACGCCCGGCACGTGATCCCGCATCCAGTTTGCTGCGCGTGCTGATGCCAGCGGCCCAACACCTGGCAAAATAAAGCACTTTTCGAGTAGCCCAAGATCTCGTGAGCGAGCCATGAAGACTTCAAATCGAGGTAGGTCGAAGCAGTACTGCGTTTGAATGAATTGCGCACCTGCCGCAATTTTTTTAGCCAATCGATAAGGCCGAAAATCCTGCGGCGGAACAAATGGGTTTTCAGCTGCCCCCAAAAACACCTGCGGCGGATCACTTATTTTTCGGCCGCTAACGAACGCCTTTTTGTCACGCAACCCGGCGATAACCTCTAGTAAAGACATAGAGTCGAGGTCAAACACGGGCTTTGCTTCTGGATGGTCTCCTACCTGAACGCCATCCCCCGTTAGGCATAGGATATTGTTGATACCCAATGCAGCGGCACCCAACACATCGCCTTGAATGGCAATTCGATTTCTATCTCGACAGGAAACCTGCATTACCGTGTCGTAACCAACGCGTGACAACAGTGCACACATTGCCACGCTGGACATATGGCAGTTGGCACCGGAGCCATCTGTAGCATTCATGCTGTCCACGTAACCGTCAAAGACGCTCGCCCGCTCATATACATCTTCAGGGTTCGCAGAATCGGGAGGTGCCAGCTCACTGGTTACTGCAAAATAACCAGCCTTTAATACCCGCTCCAGTCGGCCGGCAGAGCTATATGACATTGGCCCTGGGACTTGACGGTCATCGCCTTTCTCGTGGTTAATCATCATGCTCACCCCGCTTATGTTGTGGCGCTTCTTCCGCCGCCTTTCGCGCCACCCGCAGCCAGGACGAGCTCCCCTGCAGACGATGATCAACCGGCAACTGAACAGCGTGTATCTCGCCGCCACCCTGCATCTTCTTACTGCCCTCCCAGGCGTCTACCCAGACACAGCGCTTATCGGGAAGCACTTCACAATTTCCGTTCTGCAAGACGCCGCCACAAGGGCCATTTCGCATGCTTTTCGGGCAGTTCATAGGGCACGACATGCCCGTAGAACTGAGCGCGCACTGGCCACACATCTTGCAATCGAACAGCAGCTCCTTAGAGAACTTTTCCAGCGTATTAACGGTTTTTTCTGCTCGCTGGTAGCCCATCCACTTCCATAGTGGCGCTAACTTGACCACCACTGGCTCGAACAGGCGATAAGTAACCTCGAAAAACCTTGCGTGGCGCACGACCCAACGACGAATGGAATACATAAAGCGCTCCTGTGACTACTATGCGAACGAGAGCAATCGCCCTCGGCCACGCGCTTGCTCTTATGCGGATACGGCGAGCTTCTTTTTGGGGTCAAAGAAAGGTTTCTCGACAACAATGGCCCGAGCTGATCCGCTGGCGGTACGCACTTCCAGCTCTGTTCCAAGCTCGGCATATTCAACCGCCACCATCGCCAGCGCAATATTCTGCTCCAGGCGCGGGGAGTAAACAGCGGAGGTTACTTTACCGATGGTTTCGCCATTGTGCTCAAGCGGCCAGAAAGAAGTGTTTGGCCCTTTCAGTGGCGCGGCGTCAATCCATAGCCCAACCTGTTTACGGCTCACACCTTGGGCCTGGATGCGCTGCAAAGCAGCTTTGCCAATAAAGTCGGCCTTCATGTCCAGGGCTACTAGACGATCCATGCCCAATTCGTAAGGGTTGGTATGCATGTCCGCATCCGCATGATAGGAAAGCATGCCACCTTCGATGCGACGGATTGACGACGTATGCCCAGGCTGCAAACCAAAGGGCCGCCCTGCTGCCATGATGGTCTCCCAGAGTTCATCTCCCCGCGAACCATCACGCAAATAGAGCTCGTAACCCAGTTCACTCGACCAGCCGGTTCGCGACACAACCAGCGGAATTCCGTTCAGCTCAACCTCGCGCAACCAGAAGTAGCGAAGATCCATGATGCTGTCACCAAACAGTACCTTCATCACGTCACCGGAGCGTGGCCCCTGTAACTGCAAAGGAGAGACATCCGGTTCGTTGATCGCCACATCCAGCTCAGAGTAAACAGCAAGCCCCTGCGCCCACAGCAACATGTCGCTGTCGGCTAACGATATCCAAAAGTGGTTCTCTGCCAGTCGAAGTAGAATCGGATCATTCAGAATACCGCCCTCGGCATTGGTCATCAGGATGTATTTACACTGACCAACGGCCATGGAGGACAAGTCGCGCGGCGTCATCATCTGCACAAATTCAGCGGCATCCGGGCCGGTAATTTCCACCTGACGCTCGGCAGCGACATCACACAAAATCGCGTCATTCACTAAATTCCAGAAGTTTTGCTCGGGATCTCCGAATGCGCGAGGGATATACATATGGTTGTAGACCGAAAACGCCGTTGCGCCCCAGCGAACGGTTGCATCAAAGTAAGGCGACTTACGAATCTGTGTACCGAAACCAAAATCGTCTTCCTTATTGATGCTAACCACTTTATTTAATGTTGCGTCTGGCATGCTAACCACCTTGTTTTTGTAGTGTTTTATATACTGGCGAACGACTAAGCGTTCGGTATATGCACTATAGGGGTACATGACGTGCCGACGCGGCCTAAAAAGCCGGTTTGAAAAGTCTGAACAGACCAAGTTTTGATGGCTTGGTAACAAGTGATAATGCAGCCTGTTTCACTCGCCATATCTAGCAGGGTGAATTGAAGAGGGTCTGGGGTTAGAAGACTAAAAGCAGTCGTGAAACTGCCGCTGGCGTTGCCTAGCGGCTTTTATCCGTCATCAGACAAGCGAGATTCAACTGGGTCGACTTTACTTCTCGGGTAGTGATATACGTCATATAACGTTCTACTCCCAACTCTGGGGCGAGAAGGCCGTCTATCACCTGCTGAAACGCGTCTAAACTTGGGGTCACAACTTTCAAGACATAATCCATGCCTCCGCCCGTCGCAATACACTCGATAATTTCATCCACTTGACTGATGTAACGCTCAAAACGCTCGAACGCCGATTTCTGATGCTCCTTAAGAGAAACAGTCACCACCACCTTAGAGGCGTTCGCGATTTGATTGAGTGCGATGTCGGCATGGTATCCGCGTATGAGCCCCGCCTGTTTCAAACGGTTAAAACGCACCCAACAGGGTGTGGGAGACAGATTGACCAACTCTGATAACTTCATTTTGCTGAGCGGGCCATGTTGTTGTAATGCGCAAAGAATGCGGATATCCGCCGCATCAATAGCAGTTTTTTTCATTAATTCTCAGCTCTAAATAAGCAGTAGCAATCGTCCGATGAATGCCAGCAAAGAATAAAGATCGCATCCTAAGTTATCATCAGCAAACTCACCGCTAGGCAACCATTTTTTAGCACATAGGTAGGCTATCAATACGTATATTTTAACGCCTCTTAGCTGCGCCTTGATCACTCTTTACGACAGAACATGTAAGGTTGGCGACAATACTGCCACTAAGTGGCATTGCTAAACATATACCGACACGGACGAAGCTATGCCAACACCATTAGCGGCGCGTTTGCAGACACTGGAAAACACCCTGCAACAGGCAAAGATCGCTTACCAGTCGCTTTCACCGATGGCGGACACCGGGCTTGCCCACGACCATGTTTGGATGCAACGCGATGGCGATGACTGGGTCGCGCGACTGCCCAAGCAGAGCCAGATGAACCTAGCCCCGGCCGATAACCTGGCCTATGAAGCCGCCTGCTACGAACGCGCCAGCGAGAGTGGCCACGTGCCCCGTTTGCATGACATCTTACCCGTGAGCGACGCCCTGCCCCGTGGCGGGCTGCTGGTCGATGCCATTGAGGGACGTTTGGCGCAGCTGCCGGAAGATTTGCCGCGCATTGCCGAAACCCTGGCCAGCCTGCATCAGTTGCCCCCGCCAAGCCAACCTGCTCCTCTGCTCGCCCCCAATGACCCTTGGCAGGCCATGCTTGAGGAAGTCAGCCGCCAAGCCGAGTGGCTGGGAAAAGCCAACTTGAGTAGCGATGTTATTGCACGTGTTCGTGACGAGCTGGAAGCGCTGCCCGTCACGCTACCCGATGCCGAGCGCTGCTTGATCAGCTTTGATACACACCCTGGCAACTTTTTGATCACTGAAGAGGGACGCGCGGTGCTGGTGGACTTAGAGAAGTGCCGCTATGGCCTACCGGGTATTGATCTTGCCCACACCTCGCTTTACACCTCGACCACCTGGGACATTAACAGCCAGGCAGTGCTTACTCTGGAAGACGTCGTCGCTTTTTATCAGCGTTGGCAAGCTCATGTGGGTAAATCACCCAGCGCGGAAACACTGGTTGCCTGCCGACGTGCCACTTGGCTGTGGTCATTAACATGGTGCGCCAAATGGCGTGCCCAGCATTTGCAAAGTAAAGATGCCGAGCACCGTGGCCAGGACTGGTCAGCAGAACTCACCGATGCTGACGTCATTGCCCATGTTCGCGACCGGGTCGAGCACTATTTATCACTGCCGATTATTGAGCATGTTCATAATGAACTTCTCCACCTAAAAGCATCTCTATAACCAACTGATTTTAAAGGTGTACGATGAAACCACGCACCACTCTAATGACCGCTGTCGCCACTGCCATGTTGTCACTGGCGCTGCCCGCCATGGCGGCTCCAGATCCCAATGATTGGGATGCCGTACTGCAAGCCGCCGAAGGCCAAACCGTTTACTGGAATGCTTGGGGCGGTGATGCACGCACCAATCGCTATATTGCTTGGGTGGCTGAGCAAATGCAGGCCGAATATGGCATCGAGGTGGAGCACGTTAAACTAGAAGACACCAGTAACGCCGTAGCGCGGGTTCTAGGCGAAAAGCAGGCCAGCAACCATGATAATGGCAGGATCGACCTAATCTGGATTAACGGCGAAAACTTTGCCGCCATGCGTGAACAAGACCTCCTATTTGGCCCCTTTGCCGAATCCCTGCCTAATTTTTCTTTGACTCACTCCGATGAAAATCCAGAAGTGGTTACCGACTTTACGTTGCCTACTGAAGGCTATGAGTCTCCTTGGGGAAAAGCACAAATCACTTTCTACTACGACAGCGCTCAAACTGAAACGCCACCGCAAAGTATTGCGGATTTACTGGAGTGGGCCAAAGATAATCCTGGGCAGTTCAGCTACCCGCGTATTCCCGATTTCACCGGCAGCACCTTTTTAAAACAGGCGTTAATTGAATTATCGAATCAAGATGACGCCCTTTATGCGCCAGTGGTTGAAACAGAGTTTGCAGAGATCACCACACCTCTGTGGGATTATCTGGATGAGTTACACCCATACCTGTGGCGTAGCGGGCGCAGCTTCCCTGAATCGGGCCCTAACCTGCGCGCATTGATGAGCGATGGAGAGCTCAGCTTAGCCTTCTCCTTTTACCCGACAGATGCCGCTGTCGCGGTGATGGAGTATGAGCTTCCAGAGAGTGTGCGCAGCTATGTGCTGGAAGGCGGCACCCTAGGAAACGTTCACTTTGTCGCGATTCCCTATAATTCTCCTCATAAAGCAGGCGCGATGGCGCTAGCCAACTTCCTGCTTTCACCAGAAGCACAGGCACAGAAGCAGTCGCTTAGTATGTGGGGCGACCGTACCGTATTGGCAGTCGGTCAATTAGATGAAAACGACAAGGCACTGTTCGAACAAGGGGAAATCCACCCATCAGCACTGCCCGCTGATGCGCTTTCCAACACCCTGGCCGAACCTCATCCCAGCTGGATGACAGCTCTACAGGATGCGTGGCTTAAGCGTTATGGCGTTAATTAATTGATCCTTCGGCTAGCCTCTATACTGCTTATTGCGCTTTTGGTTATTCCAGTAAGCGCGGGCCTTGGCATGGTGTTGCTACCTGCCTTTGGCTATTTACCGGTGCTCGGGGGAGACACGGTTCATCTAGAAGCATGGCATGCTCTATGGGGGCGTGCGGGTCTCCACCGTTCCGTACTGCTGAGCTATTTTAGCGGTCTGGTCACCACCTTGGTGGCACTATTTATCGTGGTGCTGTTCCTGGCAGCTAGCCAAGGAACCTGGATTGACCGCGCCATTCGGCGAATGGTCTCACCGCTGCTGGCCATTCCCCACGCAGCCGTGGCATTCGGGCTCGCCTTTTTAATTGCGCCTTCAGGCTTGCTGGTGCGCTGGGCCTCTCCTGGACTCACTGGGTGGGAACGCCCACCTGACCTGCTGATCGTCAACGACCCGTTAGGGCTTGCGCTAATGGCGGGCCTGATACTCAAAGAAGTGCCCTTTTTGCTATTGATGAGTTTAGCTGCGCTCCCTCAGTTGCGCCCTGAACAACGTGTCACCTTGGCGCGATCGCTGGGCTACGCGCCTGGCATTGCCTGGCTTAAGTGCGTTTTCCCTGCGCTTTACCCATTGATTCGCTTGCCGGTTTACGCCGTCATTGCCTACGCCACTTCGGTGGTGGATATGGCGTTGATTCTTGGCCCTACCCTGCCACCCACGTTGAGTGTTTCGGTGCTCACCTGGTTTAATGATCCCGATTTAAGCCGCCGATTTATGGCGTCTGCCGGTGCCGTGCTGCAGCTCGGCGTTACCCTGGCGGCACTGCTTACCTGGTGGCTTGGCGAACAAGGGGTCAAGTGCCTCTGTCAGCGCTGGTTGGCCAACGGCTCGCGGACATCAGGGTCAACGGCAATTGCGTTTGGCGGCCGCGCGTTGCTGTTAACCGTCACTCTGCTGGCGATAAGTGCCTTAGCCGGGCTGGCGCTGTTTTCGGTGGCGGGCTTTTGGCGCTTTCCGGATGCGCTGCCGGGCACGTTCACACTGGATCATTGGCAGCGCATTCTGCCCGGCGTGGCAACACCGCTGATGAATACGCTGAGTGTGGGGCTGGCCGCGACGCTTATCGCCGCGGTACTGGTCGTGGCAACATTGGAACATGCAGCGCGCCACCACTTGCCTGCACTGCGTGCTCAATGGCTGCTTTACCTACCGCTCATTGTGCCTCAAGTAGCCTTTCTGTTTGGCTTAGTGGTCGCCGCTGAAAGCATTGCCATCCGCCCTCAGCACGCCTTGGTGGTGGCCGTTCATTTGTTGTTTGTGGTGCCGTATCTCTATTTATCGCTGTCAGAGTCCTACCGGCGGCTGGACCCACGCTGGGTACAGGTGGCACTGTCGCTGGGTGTTCCACCCTGGCGAGCTTTCTGGCAAGTGCGTCTGCCACTGTTATTGGCCCCGCTACTCACCGCCTGCGCAGTGAGCTTAGCCGTCAGTATTGGCCAGTATTTGCCAACACTGCTGCTGGGGGGTGGTCGCGTACCCACCATCACTACCGAAGCGGTTGCCATGGCGTCTGGTGGCAATCGAAGACTAGTGGCGGTATTAGCGCTGTTGCAGGCGCTGCTGCCCTTTATTGGCTTTAGCCTAGCACTCATGATTCCCCGCCTTGTATGGGCAAAACGCCACCAGATGCGAGGAGCTGCATGACCCCCAACCTTCAAACGCTGCATATCAAACAGATGTCTATCACGCTGACAGGCGAAACATTGCTGGCAATGCACCGTGACATTGCGCCTGGCGAAGTATTAACCGTGATGGGCCCTTCCGGCTCAGGCAAGTCTACGTTGCTGGCCTATCTGGCAGGCTTTTTGTCCCCCGCCTTTCAGGCTCAAGGTGAACTCTATCTGGGTGATAAACGTCTAGATCCCCTGCCCGCCGAACAGCGTGGCATTGGCCTGCTGTTTCAGGACCCGATGCTATTTCCCCATTTAAGTGTGGCGGGGGATTGTCGCTTTGGCCTGCCACACCGTGCCAACGACAAACGCCAGCAGGTTGCCCAAGCGTTGAATCAAGTGGGGCTGGCGGGCTTTGAAAACCGCGATCCGGCGACTCTTTCCGGCGGCCAGCAAGCCAGGGTGGCGCTGATGCGCCTGCTGCTTTCACAGCCCCGTGCCGTGCTGCTGGATGAGCCGTTTTCCAAACTGGACACCGCACTGCGCCAGGAGATGCGTACGCTAGTGTTCGGCCAGCTTCGGGAAGCAGGCCTGCCCACCCTGCTGGTCACCCATGATGAAGCCGATGCCAATGCCGCCGGAGGACCAATCATTGCCCTTGGCTAACCCAGGTGCGAAATCACCTATGCTTAGCATTGTGATCCCCATGCTGAATGAGGCTGCAGGGATTGAAACGGCACTAGCCGCGCTGCAGCCACTGCGAGAGACCGTTGCGGAAATCATTGTGGTCGACGGGGGGAGTACCGATGACAGCGTGGCGCTGGCCACCCCGCTAGCGGATACACTACTGACGAGCGCCCCTTGCCGAGCACGGCAGATGAACCTAGGCGCAAAAAGCGCGCGCTCAGCGGCGCTGCTATTTTTACATGCTGACACTCGGCTTCCTGAAGGGGCCTGCAAGCTGATCTTCCAATCGCTAAGCACAAATTGCTGGGGACGGTTTGATATTCACCTTGAGGGAAAAAGCCGCTGGCTGCCTCTCGTTAGCATTCTGATGAACCTACGCTCACGGCTAAGCGGTATCGCCACTGGCGATCAGGGCATGTTCCTACGCCGAGCGTCTTTTGAAGCGGTCGGCGGCTTTCCCGAACAACCGCTAATGGAAGATATCGAGTTAAGCAAGCGCCTAAAGGCACTTTCTCCCCCCGCCTGCCTACGCACCAAAGTGATAAGCTCAGGCAGACGCTGGGATCAGTTCGGCGCCAGGAAAACTATTTGCCTGATGTGGCGGCTGCGTTATTGCTACTGGCGCGGTGTCAGCGCCACCCAACTGGCCAAGGAGTATCGCAATGCCCGTTAAGTCTCCAGTGCAGCCCCATCTACATCTGCTGGCCAAAGCGCCGCTGCCTGGGCAGGCGAAAACGCGCTTAATTCCTTGCCTTGGGCCAGAAGGTGCGGCGCAAGCCCATGCCACCATGGTTCGCCACTGCGTTGCCACCGCCTGCCAAGCACTGGGATCGCAACACGTCACATTATGGACTTCCTTAGAGCATCAGCACCCTTTGTTTGTGGAGCTACAGGCTCACTACGGCATATCGCTCGCCGCTCAACTTCACGGCGATGTGGGAATGCGCGTACGTCATGCACTGAATAGCACTCAAGGTCCATCGATGGTGATGGGCACTGATTGCCCTAGTATCACCGTTGCGATGCTTAGGCAGTGCAGTGCAGCGCTTAAAGACGTGCCAGTGGTGATTTTACCTGCCGAAGACGGCGGCTATGGGTTGATCGGCACTCATGACGATCATCCTAGCCTCTTTAAGAACATACCTTGGGGAACCGAGCAAGTGCTCCAAGTCACTCGACAGCGGCTTGAAGCGCTGTCCTTAGAAGCCATCTTTCCCGACACCATGTGGGATATTGACCGCCCAGAAGACTGGCAGCGCTGGCAACAAACACTGAAGCACGCAAACAGCCTGTAAGGATTTCGCTCTTTACGTCACTGTTACTGAACGAATGTTCGGTTTCTACCACCACTTTGCCCTAACGGAGCCTGCCATGAACCGTCAGCGCCTGCTGATTATCACCCTGCTGCTACTGGCCGTGCTTGGCTTTTACGTGAGCGGTGCCCATACGTTCTTCACCTTGGAAACCCTGCAAACCTATCGCAGCGATTTCCAGGCTGCATTCCAGCAATCCCCTTGGCAGGTTGCGGGCATTTTCTTTGCGGTGTATGTGGTCATGACGACACTATCGCTACCCGGCGCGACACTCCTCACATTGCTAGGTGGCGCACTGTTTGGCCTCGGTTGGGGGCTGTTAATTATCTCCTTTGCCAGCACCATCGGCGCAACGCTAGCCTTTTTACTTTCTCGATTCCTGTTTCGACAACCGATTGAAAAGCGTTTTCCTCGCCAGTTCGATACGGTCAATCGTGGCGTTGATAAAGACGGAGCTTTTTATCTTTTCACCCTTCGCTTAGTACCGATATTCCCTTTCTTTATGATCAATCTGGTGATGGGCCTAACGCGGCTTAAAACAGTCACCTTCTATTGGGTAAGCCAGCTAGGCATGCTGCCCGGCACCGTGGTTTACGTGAATGCGGGCGGTCAATTGGGTGAACTTGAAAGCCTGGGCGGTATTATTTCTCCTGGGCTTTTGGCCTCGTTTGCGCTGCTGGCAGTGTTTCCTTGGATAGCTCGCCGTATTGCGCTACTAGTACAAAAGCGCAATGCCTATCGTGGTTTTAAGCGCCCATCCCGCTTTGATTACGACATTGTGGTCATCGGCGGGGGCTCGGCGGGTCTCGTCACTAGCTATATCGGCAGCGCGGTAAAAGCAAAAGTGGCGTTGGTAGAAAAGCACAAAATGGGCGGCGACTGCCTGAATACCGGCTGTGTCCCTTCAAAGGCGCTAATTCGTGCCGCCCACGCTGCCCACGAAGTACGTACAGCACATCGCTTTGGCGTTAACGCTAGCGAGCCAGATATTGATTTTGCCAAGGTGATGGGGCACGTACACCAAGCCATTACTGATATTGAACCCCACGATAGTGTCGAGCGTTACACCAAACTGGGCGTTGAGGTGTATCAGGAACATGCCACCCTGATATCTCCTTGGGAAATCAACATCGGTGATAAAACCCTGACCGCGCGCCATATTGTGCTAGCCACTGGCGCGCGCCCCCGAATACCACCGCTTCCCGGCATCGAGCATGCACCACTGCTCACCTCAGAAAACCTGTGGTCACTCACGGAGTTGCCTAAACGCTTGGTCGTACTGGGCGGCGGAGCAATTGGCTGCGAGCTCAGCCAGAGTTTTGCCCGCCTGGGCAGTCAGGTCACGTTGGTGGAGGGTATTCCGCAGTTGCTAGGCCGAGAAGACCAAGACGTAGGCGAACACGTGGAGCGCACGCTCACCCAGGAAGGCGTTAACGTAATGACCGGCGCCAACGCCTTGGAAGTAAGCCAAGATGGCCCCGGACATCAACTGGTGGTAGAGCACAATGGCCAGCGTACCACCATCGAATTTGATTATTTGCTCGTCAGCGTTGGCCGCCAAGCCAATGTTGAAGGGCTGGGTTTGGAAGCCCTGGGAATCACCACCACCAACACTGGCACGCTGGAACTCAACGAGCGTCTGCAAACTCGACTGCCCAACATTTGGGCCTGCGGCGACCTAGCAGGCCCCTATCAACTCACGCATGCCGCTGCCCATCAAGCGTGGCATGCAGCCGTCAATGCACTGTTTGGTGAGTTGAAAAGCTTCGCAGTAGATTATCGCTTTATGCCTGCCGTCACCTATATCCAGCCGGAAGTAGCGCGGGTCGGGCTCAACGAAAAAGAGGCCATCGCTAAAGGCGTGGCGTTTGAAGTCACCCGCTATGCCATGAGTGAAAGCGACCGCGCTATTGCCGAGGGCGCGACAGACGGGTTTATCAAGGTGCTTACTGTGCCCGGTAAGGACAAAATCCTTGGTGCGACCATCGTGGCTGAAAACGCCGGAGAATGGCTAGGAGAATTCACCATCGCCATGAAGCATGGCCTGGGACTTAACAAGCTACTGGGCACTATCCACCCCTATCCCACCCTTGGTGAAGCTGCCAAAGCCACCGCTGGCGTGTGGAAAAATGCCCACAAACCCGAGCGTATTCTCACCTTGTTGGAGCGGTATTTCCGCTGGCGGCGTGGTGCGGCAAAATGATGCCCTCCATGAAAGATCTCGTGCTGATTGGCGCGGGCCATGCCCATGCCTTCGTGCTGGAAGCCTTTGCTCAGCATCCAGATCCGTCAATCGCTATCACCGTGGTTAGCGACAGTGCCCTGTCAGCCTATTCTGGCAGCGTGCCAGCGTGGCTGGCAGGGGAATGCTCGCTACGCGAAACACAAATTGATGTAGCGGCGCTATCGAAAAGGGCAGGCTCTCGTTTAATCACCTCGCCCGCAGTGGCTATCGATCCCACCAAGCGCCGGGTAACACTAGCTAACGGCGAGGTGATCCATTTTGATGTGGCTTTTTTTAACGTGGGCTCTACGCTGCAGTTGCCAGAAAAGCATGGCGAACAGCCCCCCTACTTGTTGGCGATGCGACCGCTTAGTTCACTGCACTACCGCTGGCAAGTGCTAAGAGAGAAAGTCGACCAGTTCCCGCCTGGTTCTACACAGCAGGTGGTGAGCGTAGGCGGCGGCGCAGCAGGCTGCGAAACCTTAATGAGTGTGATGGCGCAGCTTCGTCAACAGCGGCCCGACATTACTTGGCAAGGCACGCTAGTCAGCGCATCAACAACACTGCTACCCGACGCGGGTCATCTGCCCCGCTGGTTAACCCAACGTGCACTGCGCCGGGCAGGCATTACGGTGCTTCACGGCGTGCGTGGTCAGGCGCTGATAACGGGTGGCGTACACACCTCTGAGGGCGAACTCATTGACGCAGATATCGTGTTGTGGGCGACCGGTGCCGTTGGCCAGTCTTGGTTGCAAGACACCGCTCTGCCGCTGAATCAGCGGGGATTTATCCAGGTGAATAAGACACTTGAGGTAACAGAAAAGCCGGGGCTTTTTGCTGCTGGAGACTGTGCAGCTTTCAACCCGCCGCTGCACTCTTCCCCACTGCCCAAGGCTGGCGTTTATGCGGTGCGCATGGGGCCACTGCTCGCCGACAACCTTCGCGCCGCCTGCCACAGTGAACCACTAGCCAACTGGAAGCCACCAAAACGCGTACTGGCACTGATTGGCACTGGCGACGGCCATGCGATTGCCAGCAGAGGTGCCATCGGCTTTTCAGGCCGCTGGGTGTGGGAATGGAAAAAGCGGATTGATGCGCGCTTTATTGCACGCTTCAATCCGCCTTTTAAACACTAAATTATTGCGATCAGATGCTAACTGAAGGCTTAGTTGGCTTCGCGCCAGCCGCCCAGCACCCGACTATCCGGGCCGAAGAACACCAGCCGGTCGTGGTCGATTAGGTAGCGGTAGGCCGTGTCGAGCATATCGGTTACCCGCTTGGAATCTTCCATATTCGGGCAGGCCATGCGAGTTGAGGCGAGCTGACTAAACTCGATACGTTGGTTTTCCCCCAGGTTCACGCTGCCGGTAAAGCGGTTACAACCATCCGAGCCGCTCACACTGCCGTCGCGTCCAATTTGAAAGAACGGCGTATTAGGTAATGACACCCGTTCATCGGTACCTACTAGCAGTAAATTCCAACGTTGATCGACTATCGGCCCTGACAGCGAAACGCTTTCCGGCACTGCCGTGCTCTCTTGCTCTGGCGCACTGCTACATGCACTGATTAGCAGCGCAGTAGCCACACCGACTAGCATTGCTCCAAATTTGACCGTCACTGTCTCATGCTCCTTATTGAAAAATCACCAGCTTCCACTGTTTTCCATTGACGCCCATGGCTCCTGAGAGGGTAGCGCATCGCCTTTTTGTAGTAGCTCGACAGAAATACCATCGGGCGACTTCACAAACGCCATATGCCCATCCCGCGGCGGACGGTTAATGGTGACGCCGTTATCTTGAAGCTTTTTGCATAGCGCGTAAATATCGTCGACGCGATAGGCCAAATGGCCGAAGTTGCGTCCACCAGTGACCTCTTCTGGATCCCAGTTATAGGTCAGCTCAAGTTCGGGAGCCGTTAAGCGTTCGGAGCGCGCTTCATCTTCCGGTGCAGCAAGAAAGACCAGGGTAAAACGGCCTTTTTCGTTTTCTTTGCGGCGCACTTCTTTCAACCCCAACAGGTCGCAGTAAAAATTCAACGACGCGTCCAAGTTGCTTACCCGTACCATGGTGTGCAAAAACTGCATGTCATCCTCCCTTCATCATTTACTGGGTATATTCGCTAAAGATAGCAGAGGTGCTGTCGTTGCGGGTCCAGCTGAGAACGGCGTAATCATCAACTCGGCCTGTTTCCATGCCCGGAGAACCATGCGGCATGCCCGGCACCGTTAGCCCAACCACTTCTGGCTGCTCTTCCAACAGTTGCTGGATATCTGACGCGGGCA
The DNA here is from genome assembly GCF_054790765.1 of Halomonas bluephagenesis. Classification (NCBI taxonomy): domain Bacteria; kingdom Pseudomonadati; phylum Pseudomonadota; class Gammaproteobacteria; order Oceanospirillales; family Halomonadaceae; genus Halomonas; species Halomonas bluephagenesis. The sequence continues at coordinate 2,615,439 of NZ_CP133631.1, read as the reverse complement.
CATGGCCTTCAATGACGTAGCCCTCAACGATAGCCGTGTGACATGAAGCGAGTTCGGGCGGAACGCCATTGGCCATTTTGATAGACCTTAGGTCGCCATCGCGGTGATGGTTAACATCAACCCCAGCCTCTTCGAGATGGCTCACCCACGAGCTGCAACAACCACAGTTAGGGTCACTGTGCACATCAATAGTAGGCGCTGCCAAAGCGTTGAGCGAATATGCGGCAAGAAGACTGACTGCCAGACGCTTAATTAGACGATTTTGTGACATTTAAAAACCCTCCTCACAGATCTGTATAATAATACATTAATTGCTTGGAATTCGGGGGCCACCCCAAGGAGACATTCGTGGATTCAATCACACAAGCTGCACTGGGGGCCGCCATAGGTGGTGCGGTGTTGGGCAAACGACTGGGGCGAAAAGCCGTACTTATTGGTGCGCTGCTCGGCACGTTACCCGACCTTGACGTAGTGCTCGACTATGGCGATGCCGTGGCCAATGTGACAGAGCATCGCGGCTTTAGCCACTCGCTATTTGTGCTGACCGGCTTAGCCACGGTATTGGCGCTGCTGTGTAACCGTTTCGCGCCTACTCGTGCTATATCCTTGGGAAGATGGTGGTGCTTTTTTGCGCTCATATTGATCACTCACCCGCTGCTGGATTCATTGACCACCTATGGCACTCAGTTGTTCTGGCCGCTAGATAAGCCGCCTGCAGCGTGGCCTATCGTGTTTATTATCGACCCTTTCTACACCTTGCCACTACTGGTTGCGCTGATCATCGCTGTTGCCGCTAAAAAAGTGCGCAAGGCTTGTACGATCGGCTTAGCAGTATCCAGCATGTATTTGCTGCTGGCGGCAGGCGCGAAATGGAGCATTGAGCAACGCTTAGCGCCAGCGCTAGCCAACGCTGGCTTGCAGACAGCCCCCGTATTGGTTCAACCGACACCATTTAATATTGCACTGTGGCGCGCCACCGTTATTGACGGAGATCGCTATTTTGAAAGTTTGATCAGCGTATTTGATGGCCAGCGCGAGCCAACACTTGAACCTATAAAGCGCAACGGCGCACTTGAAGAAAGTGCGTTGGCAGGGCCGCTAGGGCAACGACTAGCCTGGTTTACTGGCCCATTTTTACGCTATGACACACAGTGGCTCGATGGCCAGGAAACGTTGATCGCTACGGATATTCGCCTCGGCTTTCCAGGGTTTCATCCGTTCAGTTTTACCCTGGCAACCCGGGATGGTGACCTTTGGCGCCCAGTAGAGATCAGCGAAGAATTAGACACTTCCCCCAGGCTCCGCTTTACAACACTGTCCAGGCTCGCTGCTAGAGCAACAGGAAATGTTACCGCACTATGCGCTAGCGATTTTATTGAACATCACTGGCGTGCCGAGCCTTTCCTTTACCGTTGCTGACACACCAATGGATTCAAAAGACCGTGCCGACTAGGGGGCAATGCCCTGGCCACAGCCCTTGTACTGTTCGCCGCCTATCGTTAGCGTGACACGGGCAGGATACGGCTGGCCTTTCATGTCATCAAAACAGGCGCCTGACTCAATGCGTACGCGGAAAAATTGCTCAGCGTTGGCATTCTCAATCACCACTCTCCCTGCCTCATTGTCCATGACACTGACCATATAGGGCATGGTTTGCGTTTCGCTGCCGTAGGCCGTTGTCCAGGTCATCACTGGCGCGTCATTGGCAAGTTCAATCGACCAGCCTGGCTCATTACCACGCCCCAGGAACATTACGCCGGGATGATCCGCACGTGTTGCTGCTGCTCGACGCAGCCCCTGCTGACATTGAAGCTGACCACGCGGCGTTTCCACCTGCGCCTGATCACCACGGTTCCAGAAGCTGACCTCACCATCTTGATAACGCGCACCGCTTGCCACAATTGCTTCCGGCAAACGCCAGGCACCGTGTAGCGACCAAAGACGTAGGTTATCGTCGTTCACCGCAGTGACCAGGTTCTGATTTGCTGGCAGACACTCCCAAGCGTCAAAGTGTGACGCGCTGCCAGGAAACAGGGCAGCAGGCAGTAAGGGGGCACTGCTGTGAACTGTTGTTTTAGACGCTCCATCAGCAGAATCAGCAGGCGTTGTCCCCGTATTTGCACAGCCTGCCAACGCAACCGTGGCAGTCAGCGCAATTAAACCGGTTAACCGATTAGGTAAGTAAGTCATGCATCCTGCTCCCTGTTGTCATCACTGTTGTTAACGCTATTACTATCGTTACCGTTATCTTTACTATGCCTTTTACCATCATAGATACCTTCAATGGAGTCTACTCAGCGTTCGGCATCCATCTATTGATACCCTAGCGACGCTTAAATGCTTTTAAGTCCTGCGGATCAAAACTGTCAACGTGATCTGGCAGCCCCAACTCTTCGCGTTTTAACTTTATCTGCATTTTTTCAGCTAGGCGTTCAGAATCATCATCGGTAGTACGGCCGTTAAGTTCAGCGAGCTGCGTCATGCCTTGATGGTAAAACGTCACTATATCCAGCGCCACACGATTATCTTCTTCCACGCCTCGGCGCAGTGGTTGTAGGTAGCCACTAATATGGGAAAGATGGTGTTTGAGCTGCCATACGTAGCGCATTTCAGTCATCCATGGGCGATCCTTGAGCACCGCAAACAGCGCGCTGGTGGCCAACAAACCAAGGAAGCCCCCCAACCCGTTGAGCCATAAACTGCTGCCAAAAGCGGAAGTTAACAGCATCGAAAAAAGTAACCCGAAGACAATTAATTCCCCTGCCATAGCAATACTGATCATTCGCGCCTTGCGCTGGTAGCTACTGGGGTTATGCTGCTCAAGGGTGAAGACCATGGCCAACCTCATCATCAAAAGTAGTCCCTTATGATACGGGGCTGGCCAGGGCAAACAAGAGATTATCAAACTGCTGGCAGATAACAGTGTTAACTCATTCGCTCAGCAGCGGTTTTTAACAACCGTTCGGTGGTTTCCCAGCTCACGCAGGCATCGGTCACCGATACGCCGTAGCGCATCGCATTGGGCGACAGCGCTTGCTTACCTTCAAATAGGTGGCTTTCGAGCATTAACGCTACTAAGTTGGCATCGCCCGCCTGGCGCTGCGCCAACACATCGAGCATCACTTCGCTTTGGCGTCGGTGATCTTTTCGCGCATTGGCGTGGCTGCAGTCCACCATTAAGCGTGGGTTCTGCCCCGCTTCACGCAAGGTATTCACCGCTGCTCGCACATGGTGCGCCTGGTAGTTTGGCTCACCGTGCCCACCCCGCAACACCACGTGAGTATTGGGGTTGCCAGCGGTTTCCTGCATGATCGGACGCCCTTCTTTATCCATTGCGAAGCGCTGGTGAGAATGAGCCGCTGCTTGCATAGCATCAATGGCAACCTGAACGTCGCCGCTGGTGGCATTTTTGACCCCCACCGCTGCCGCGAGATCACTCGCCAGCTCGCGATGCAACTGCGACTCAGTGGTACGAGCACCAATGGCGACCCAGCTCAGCAGATCATCTAAGTAGGGCGCTAGCATGGGCTGTAAAAGCTCTGTGGCCACCGGTAAGCCGCGCGAGGCAACAGCGTGCATAAGCTCACGAGAGAGGGTAATGCCCTTTGGCATATCGCCACTACCATCTAGCCCAGGATCGTATGCCAACCCCTTCCATCCCACCGTGGTGCGCGGTTTTTCCACGTAAACACGCATTACCGGTAATAGTTGCTCGCTGACCTCATCGCTGAGCGCAGCCAGTCGGTCGGCATACTCTAACGCTGCATCTGGATCGTGAACTGAGCAGGGGCCAACAACCACTAACAAGCGGTTATCCTGACCATTCAGGATACGCTGAACCGCTTGGCGCTGTTGGGCAATTTGCTCACCCAGTTGGCTATTGATAGCGACACTGCGGCGTAACTCTGCTGGCAAAGGCAACGGCTGCGATGAGGTCGAGGGGCTGTTTGTTAATGACGCTCGATTTGACAAGGTTGTGCAAGCAGGACTGACATGGGCATTCATAACTCAACTCTCCAGAAGCATGTGACATCGTGATAACAACAACTTGCCACCCTGGCTTGCACGGTCGGAGGTGGCAGCTTGCACCGACCGCGCGTCGCTAAATCGCCAGCCATAGCCATAACCGATATAGTTGGCAACGTTGGCGAGCAGATTAGCGAGAGAGTTTGCGCGGTACATCATGGTGCAGCTCCTGGATGAAAGTCCTGTGAAACCCAAATAGTTAAACTAAATAAACAATTGAAACGAAAGAAGCCCCGGTTGGGCTACCAACCGAGGCTTCTTTGCATGCGGCAGGCAACCTAGTCGGTGTGCCTGATGACGCGACGCTACTGGTCGGCCAAGGGCACACCGTGGCTAAACCAATAGGCAGCATAAAAGAACGCAGCAACGCACGCCCACGCACTAGCCGCCAATACCGGCTTTGCTTGTGTGTGCTGAATGCATTGTGCTGTGTGCATGGCTGCGTCCTAATTCACGATTCTAGTTCACGTTGATCGTCGTAAGCGATCATCTTTAATAGCTTAATCCTGCCTGCATATAAACAAAATGGCAACCATCATCCGCCAAATGCTTGTATCCAACCAATTGTTGCGGGCAGTGCGCTCATGCTCACCAGCACTACAAGACCAAGTACAATAGCGAGCAAACCTGATTCGTCTTTAAAGTTGTCGTCATGGTCGGCCATGGAAGCCTCCTTTTTATCGATATCGGCACATGCCGTACGGCAGTCATTGGCCGATCATTTTAGTGAGGGCGCGGCGCGTAGGCAAATACATCCGAGAACATTCGCTCATTGCTAATATCTTTTCGCTCTAGCACATCAACACAGGCGTAAACCATCCCCGGCGAGCCCGATAGATAAATATCACAGTCGCTGGGCGCCAAGGCAGCCCCTGCAAGTTCGCTCTCAAGTGCACTTTCCAGCACTAGGTCAATGCGTCCTTGATGGTGTGAAATACGTTCACCAACCGCTAGCGGCTCCGTAAGCGGAAACTCAGTCACCGCTTGAAAAGCAACATTTGCATACTGCTGTGCCCACTCGCAGGCGAGGTCTTCAGCATAAAGATCGCGATGCTCCCGGTTTGCCCACCATAACGAAATAGGTCGAGCAGGTTGCTGCCGCAGCGCCGCTTCTACAATGGCTTTCATCTGTGCAAAACCGGTGCCTGCCGCTACCAGCAGTAGCGGACGCTCACTTTCGGCGTCCAGTACGCACTCACCGCTGGGCAATCGTACGGTCAACTGGTTGGCTACCTGCAATAGTTCTCGCAGGCGAGCAGAGTTGTCCCGCTCAGGCCAGTGCTGAATATGCAATTCGATAATGCCATCACCACGTTCAGCGCTGGCAATGGAAAACGGTACCCAGGTGCTATCGTCTAGTTTCAGCTCTAAATACTGCCCAGGCGCATGCTGCATGGCTTCGGGCCGCCCTTCCAGGGTCACCCCAAAGACGTCGGGATTTAAATCCTCAACGGCAGTTACCTGGCAGGTTAACGTCTTGCAAGTTGACGTGCTTGCGCTCATGAAAGCCTCTTTATGAAGAATCGTCCGACCTGCGCCACTGGGTTAGCCGTGGCGAGGTGTGGGTAACGGGATATCAATGCCCAGCTCGTCCCAACGCTCGTCAACGCGGGTCTTTATTGAATCGTCCATCACGATGGGGGTCCCCCACTCTCGATCCGTTTCACCTGGCCATTTATTGGTGGCGTCGAGCCCCATTTTAGAACCCAACCCGGACACCGGAGACGCAAAGTCGAGGTAATCAATGGGGGTATTTTCCACCATCACGGTATCCCGTGCTGGGTCCATACGCGTGGTAATTGCCCACATCACGTCTTCCCAGTTACGCGCGTCGACGTCGTCATCCAGTACAATGACAAACTTGGTGTACATAAACTGACGCAGAAAACTCCAAACGCCCATCATGACGCGCTTGGCGTGACCTGGGTACTGCTTCTTCATGGTCACGACAGCCATCCGATAGGAGCACCCTTCTGGCGGTAGGTAGAAGTCGACAATCTCGGGGAACTGCTTACACAGGATCGGGACAAACACCTCGTTAAGCGCGACGCCGAGAATAGCTGGCTCGTCGGGTGGGCGGCCGGTGTACGTGGAGTGATATATCGCGTCACGCCGCATGGTCATCCGCGTGACGGTAAATACAGGGAAGTTATCAACTTCGTTGTAATAACCGGTGTGATCGCCAAACGGCCCTTCCGGCGCCATATCGTCGGGGTAAATAAACCCTTCAAGAATAATCTCGGCAGACGCAGGCACTTCCAAATCAGCGTGCCCACACTTGACAAGCTCAGTACGCGAACCGCGAAGAAGCCCAGCAAACGCGTACTCGGAGAGAGAATCGGGTACCGGTGTAACAGCGCCTAATATTGTTGCAGGATCAGCCCCCAACGCCACCGCCACAGGGAATGGCTCACCAGGATGCGCTTTTTGAAACTCAAGAAAATCCAGCGCGCCGCCGCGGTGGGAGAGCCAACGCATGATCAGGCGGTTTTTACCGATTTTCTGCTGACGATAAATGCCGAGATTTTGCCGCTTCTTATGTGGACCTTTGGTAATCACCAATGGCCAAGTCACTAGCGGAGCAGCATCGCCAGGCCAGCAGTGCTGGATTGGCAAACAACCTAAGTCAACCTCATCACCTTCAAACGATAGCTCTTGCACTGGAGCACGCTTGACAATTTTCGGCCCCATGCTGAGCACCTGCTTAAAAATCGGCAGCTTGTCCCAGGCGTCTTTTAGCCCTTTGGGTGGATCGGGCTCTTTTAAAAACGCCAGAAGCTTACCTACTTCGCGCAGCGCCTCTACCGAATCCTGTCCCATGCCCAGCGCAACCCGTTTAGGCGTACCAAACAAATTGCCCAACAGCGGCATGTTGTGCCCCTTCACATTCTCAAACAATAATGCAGGGCCACCGGCACGCAACGTGCGATCACAAATTTCGGTGATCTCCAGATAAGGGTCAACTTCTGCTTTAATTCGCTTAAGCTCACCCTGCGCTTCTAACGCCTTAATAAAATCGCGCAAGTCGTGGTACTTCAAGGCACTCTCCTCAAGGCACTTCCCCCGGCTGTCAGACGTTTATCGCTAGTGCTTGGCCATCATGCTGCGCCTATCGGCGCTTCATCGCTTCAAAGAACTCCAGGTTCGTCTTGGTATCTTTCAGACGATCAATCAGGAACTCAGTAGCAGCCGTGTCTTCCATCGGATTTAGCAGCTTGCGAAGAATCCACATGCGCTGCATTTCGTCTTCAGACGCCAGTAGATCTTCACGACGTGTACCACTGCGACGGATATTGATCGCGGGGAACACGCGTTTCTCAGCCAGCTTGCGGTCAAGGTGCGCTTCCATGTTGCCGGTACCCTTGAACTCTTCGAAGATGACTTCGTCCATTTTCGAGCCGGTATCAACCAGCGCGGTGGCGATAATCGTCAGGCTACCGCCCTCTTCGATATTACGCGCAGCACCGAAGAAACGCTTTGGCTTTTCAAGGGCATGAGCGTCCACACCACCGGTTAGCACTTTGCCGGAGCTGGGTACCACGGTGTTATAGGCACGTGCCAGACGAGTGATAGAGTCGAGCAGAATCACCACATCTTTCTTGTGCTCTACCAGGCGCTTGGCTTTTTCGATAACCATTTCTGCAACCTGCACGTGGCGGGCAGGTGGTTCATCGAAAGTAGAGGCCACCACTTCACCGCGCACGGTGCGTGACATTTCGGTCACTTCCTCAGGACGCTCATCGATCAGCAATACGATCAGATGGCACTCAGGATTATTGCGCGTAATGGACGTCGCGATGTTCTGTAGCATTAGTGTCTTACCCGCTTTGGGCGGTGACACCAACAGACCACGCTGACCTTTACCAATGGGCGCAGTCAGGTCAATGATGCGCGCAGTAAGATCTTCGGTGGAACCATTACCGATCTCCATGCGCATCCGGTCGTCTGGAAACAGCGGCGTTAAGTTCTCAAAGAGAATCTTATGCTTGGCATTTTCCGGACGATCAAAGTTGATCTGACTAACTTTGAGCAGGGCAAAGTAGCGCTCACCTTCTTTAGGCGGACGGATTTTGCCAGAAATGGAGTCGCCTTTACGCAGATTGAAACGACGGATCTGGGACGGCGATACGTAGATATCATCCGGTCCAGCGAGGTACGAGCTGTCGGCGCTACGCAGGAAGCCGAAGCCATCCTGAAGGATTTCCAGCACACCGTCGCCATAGATATCCTCTCCGCTTTTAGCATGCTTCTTGAGGATGGCGAAAATGATGTCCTGCTTGCGCGAACGGGCTAAGTTGTCGATACCCATCTCGCGGGCGATATCGAGCAGCTCGGGAACGGTTTTTTGCTTGAGTTCAGTGAGATTCATCGGTGTGTTAGAAAGTTGCTCATGAAAGCTGGGCGACAAGCGCCGGGAATAAGACAGGAGGCGTGGCCTAAGTAGGGCTAAGCGCCGAGTGATGCGTTCAGAACCCCATCTAGGCACACGCTCAGATACTAAAAGCTGGGCAGTCTTGAAACAAATGCCAATAAAGGAGTAACGGCATAGGTGACTGCTTAGCGTGAGGGTGCTAATAAACTAGTTAATCTGATCGGCACAGAAAAATGCTGTTTCAGCGGGTTATCTGACGACTTGGACATCTGGCTGATGCCATTTGGATACGTACTGCTCGGAGTACCCGAGTAATACGCCTGTTTAATAGGCAAACAAGCCAACTCGGATAAAGCCAGTAGTTCGATGGTAGTCAAGGCCCGCGATAAACGCAAGCCTTTGACAATTGACAATACTAATGGGGCACCGCAACCTTGGCATAGCCACTAGGAAGGAAAGCCCATGCCCAAGGAAATTTCGCTCTCTCTCACCGCGCCGTCGGCTGAACTGGATAACACCGAACCGCAGCGCTTAGCCGCCATCGACCTGGGTTCGAATAGCTTCCACCTGCTGGTTGCTAATTATCAACACGAGCGCCTTCAAGTCGTTGCCAGGATGGGTGAAAAAGTTCAGTTAGCCGCTGGGCTAGACGAGAACGGCTATTTAAGCGAAGCAGCGATGCAGCGCGCGTTGGATTGCCTAGGACGCTTTGCGCCGTTTCTCACTGGCATTGAGGATGCCAACCTGCGCATTGTCGGTACGAATGCGTTACGCGATGCCTATAACAGTCAAACGTTTATCGAGCGCGCCGAAGCGCAGCTTGGTCACGCCATCGAAATTATTGCTGGCCGAGAAGAGGCGCGTCTTATTTATTTAGGGGCTGCCCATGCGCTAGCCGAAAATGGCCGCCGTTTGATTGTTGATATCGGTGGCGGATCGACGGAATTTATCATTGGCGAAGCTTTTGAGCCTAGAGCGCTTGAGAGCTTACGCATGGGCTGCGTCACCTTCAGCGGCCGCTTCTTTCCTGATGGTGAACTTAGCGAAAAGCGTATGCGTCGTGCTGAGCTGGCCGCTTTGTCAGAACTGGCCAATATTCAGCGTCCCTATCAACGCCTTGGCTGGGATGACCCGGTGGGCTCCAGCGGAACGATAAAAGCTGCCGCTAGTGTGCTGTTCGCTTACGGCGATTCGCCCCAGGAGGGCGTCATTACGCGTAGTGGATTGAAGAAGCTGCGTGAACGCCTGTTAAAATGCAAACAGCTGGATAAAGTTGAGCTAGACGGCCTAAAACCTGATCGAGCAAAAGTCTTTCCGGCAGGTATCGCCATTTTAACCGCTATTTTTGAAGCCTTTAATCTTTCCCAAATGCGCTTTGCGGATGGTGCCCTGCGCGAAGGTGTGCTTTATGACATGGCGGGGCGAAATAGCGCGGAAGATACCCGCTCTAAAAGTTTGGATGCGTTGAAGCGGATTTATGATGTTGATTCTCGGCAGGCAGAAAATGTTGCCGACACTGCCCTTCGCTTATTTAATGAAGTTAAAAAGGCCTGGGGACTAACCCTAGAGCAAGGCCACTACCTTGTCTGGGCAAGTCATGTACATGAAATTGGCTTGGCTATTTCTCATAGTCAATTCCATCGCCACGGTGCCTATTTGTTAGAGCATTCCGACTTGGCTGGTTTTTCACGCCCAGAGCAGCGTTTACTAGCGTTTTTAGTGCGCGCCCATCGACGCAAGTTTCCAACGAAAGAGTGGCAGGCACTGCCCGCCTCACACCAGGAAGGTTGTGCCAAGCTTGCTCGCCTGCTGCGCCTTGCCGTGCTAATTAATCACTCCCGGTCTGAAAACGCCCCGCCGCTACCAGAGATTAGCGCGGAGGGTGAAGCGCTGACGATGACGCTTCCCCCCAGCGATGAACCGACGCTGTTAAGTACCGATATGGAGCAGGAGCAGGCGTATATGACAGCGGCTGGTTTTACGTTTTCGGTAGCATAGGAGTCAGCTCCCCCCTTTCAGCCTGCCACAACACATCAGCAGGTGGGCGGATAACACCCAAACATAAATCACCATCCATCACTACAATCAAACGCTCACGCTCCCAGGGCGGCACCCCCCGCTCTTGGAGTAAGCGTTTAATATCGCGTCGGCCGCGCTCTTTTAACGCAATCACCTCACCACCACGCCGCCAGCGCAGCGTGACGCGGCGAGGCGGCATCAGTGATACTTCCAGCTTGCCTAAAGGGGTTGCCTGCCCTGGCGCCCCCTCCCATTCGACTTCCCAATTAGGCAGTGGCTGAAGCGGCGTCATAAGATAGAGGCGGCGTCGCCAAATCCGCGCGTCTGCCCCTGGCCATACAATGTTCACCTGAGCGTCGTTCGCCGCATCTAGCTGCGCAAGCAGGCTTTCGAGGCGTTTTTGAGGAGGCACCGGGAGACCTAGCTGTTCACAAAGCGCACGCACGAGCAGTCGCTGGCGAGGCAAGGAGCGCTGACTAAGCAACGTCGCATCCATGCAGTGCTCTCCTCGCATTAACGTTGTCAGCTCTTCCGCGGCATAGGCCATCAACAGTTGGTCTGCTTCACCAGCATGTTGAGCACTGTTGGCCAGGGCACGAGCAGCCCCAGGCCAGCGTAGCTGCAGTACAGGCATCACTTGATGGCGTAAACGGTTGCGGTCAAACGCGATGTCGCGGTTTGTCGGGTCTTCGCACCAGCTTATTGATAACCCATGCGCGGCATCAGCCAGCGTCTGCCTGCTGACACTCAGCCAGGGGCGCAGTAGGGTGAGTCCCTGCCACTCGCGGCAAAAAGGCATACCCGCCAAACCACGCACACCACTGCCGCGCAGCGCTGCCAACAGCAACGTCTCCGCTTGGTCATCTTGGTGCTGGGCTAGCCATAGCGTATCGCCAGCAGGAATATTCGCCATGAACGCCTGATAGCGCGCTCGCCGCGCCGCCCCCTCAACACCCTCGCCCTGAGTGTCTACAGCGACGTTTGCCGTCACTAGCGATATACCAAGTGCATCACACAGCGCCAGACAATGCGCTTCAAACGCGCTGGCTGCGGCCTGTAAGCCATGGTTAATATGAATAGCCCGCATAGGGCGATCCGCGTCTCGACAAACCTGAGCGGCCAACGTCAGCAGCAGCGAAGAATCTAGCCCACCGGAAAGCGCCACCCAAACAGTACGCCCCGGCGGGGTCTCCGCCAGGGCGTCATTCAGTAAACGTAACAGCGGCTTAGGCGGCTGGGGCGCCATAGCTCATCAATCGTTTATAGCGGCGCTCCAGTAGCGCATCGCTATCAAAGCTTTGCAGGCGTTCCAGACTATTTGCCAAAGCCTCTTTAACGCGTTCAGCCGTGGTCAGCGGGTGACGATGAGCACCACCCAACGGCTCTTTAATCAGCTCATCAACAAAGCCAAGCTCTTTGAGGCGCTCAGCAGTGATACCCATGGCTTGGGCGGCATCAGATGCTTTTTCAGCGCTCTTCCAAAGAATAGACGCACAGCCTTCCGGAGAAATAACCGAATAGGTGGAGTACTGAAGCATATGTAGCTCGTCGCACACACCGATGGCCAGAGCACCGCCAGAACCACCTTCGCCCACCACGGTGGAGATAATCGGCGTTTTCAGACGTGACATCACCGCCAAATTATACGCAATGGCTTCCGACTGGCCGCGCTCTTCCGCATCAATTCCCGGATAAGCACCAGGTGTATCGATAAACGTTAAGATGGGCATTTTAAAACGCTCGGCCATTTCCATTAAGCGACAGGCTTTGCGATAGCCTTCTGGACGCGGCATACCAAAGTTGCGACGCACTTTCTCTTTAACATCGCGACCTTTTTGATGGCCAATGACCATCACCGGCTGGTCGTTCAGGCGAGCAATGCCTCCTACGAGGGCCGCATCATCGGCAAAGTTGCGGTCGCCGTGAAGCTCATCAAAGTCGCTGAAAATATGCTCAAGGTAATCCAACGTATAAGGACGCTGCGGATGGCGGGATATCTGGGAAACCTGCCAGGGCGTTAAGTCCTTGAAGATCGATTCGGTTAACTTACGGCTCTTCTCTTCTAACCGCGAGATCTCATCAGAGAGGTTCAACTGGCTATCGGAGTTGACTAAACGCAGCTCCTCAATTTTTGCCTGAAGCTCAGCAATGGGCTGTTCAAAATCGAGATAATTAGGATTCATCGGCTCTGCCTGTAAGCTGCCTATAAAAAAAAGAAGCCTTGTCGAAACGGGCATGTATGAAGGGCATTATCGCACCCTGAACCTGCCACGCAAGGCAGTACCCTTTCAATTAGCGTGGCGCACCATCGTTTAGTGTTCAATCTGGCGGTGGTACACGCACATTTATTGGTTTATTAACGGTAGCGTAACTGAACGCCGACCTGCCCTTGCACATCGCGAAGAGCCAACAGTAAATCGTCGCTGGGAGCGACTTTCCATTCATCAGCCAACGCCATCCAGCCAACCGCTTCTGAGTGGCGATACTGCAGCCGTACTGGCAACCCGCCGGTATCGCGGTAAGGACTAAGACTCTCGCGCAGGCTATCGACTAAACGCCCGTTGATCTGTTCAGCATCTAGTGCCAACTCCACCGCCTCACCATAGCGAATTCGCGCAGTCACCATCGGAGTAACGTCTTTACCCCGCAAGCGCAAGCCACCAGAAAAGTCATCGTTTGATACTTCACCTTCAACGATAATCACTTGGTCAGATTCGATTTGGCCCCGCAGTTGGTCAAATAGTTCGCCAAACAAGGAAGCTTCGATGCGCCCGGTACGGTCATCCAGTGTAATAAACGCCATCGTATCACCGCGCTTGGACTTCATTGTGCGCATCGCCACCACTAGGCCAGCCACACGCTGGGGCTCACGCGAGGCTTTCAAATCACTAATACGGGTAGAGACAAAGCGCTTTAGTTCTCGCTCATACTCATCAATGGGATGGCCGGTCAGATAGAGGCCCAGCGTATCTTTTTCCCCAGAAAGGCGCTCACGATCTGTCCATTCACGGGCACCTTGGTACTCAGCATAAGGATCCGTTTCTTCCTCTTCCGCAGTAAACGCATCGCCAAACATATCCAGCATACCCAGATTTTGGTTGGCATGGTTTTGAGCAGCCGCTTTCAAGGCGTCTTCCATCGCGGCGGCGAGTACCGCCCGGTTAGGGCCAAGATTATCCAGTGCGCCAGAGCGAATCAGCGCTTCTAGCGTCCGCTTGTTCATCCGTTTAGGATCAATGCGGCGACAAAAATCGAAAAGATCTTTAAATGGACCATCAGTGCTACGAGCTTCAACAATCGCACCAATCGGGCCTTCACCCACACCGCGAATGGCACCCAGGCCATAAACCACGCGCCCTTCCGTATCAACGGTAAACTTGTAGCCACCGACATTAACATCCGGCGGTGTGACAGTAAGCTTGAGGTGGCGGCACTCCTCAATTAGCGGCACCACCTTGTCCAGGTTATCCATTTCCGTTGACATAACGGCGGCCATAAACGGGCCAGGATAGTGCGCTTTCAACCAGGCGGTTTGATAAGACACCAAGGCGTAGGCGGCAGAGTGGGACTTGTTAAAACCGTAACCGGCGAATTTCTCGACAAGGTCAAAGATATTTCCGGCAAGATCTTTATCAATACCGTTGGCGGCACAGCCTTCCATAAAGCCTGAACGCTGCTTAGCCATCTCTTCGGGCTTTTTCTTACCCATGGCGCGGCGCAGCATGTCGGCCTGACCCAATGAATACCCAGCCATTACCTGAGCAATCTGCATGACCTGCTCTTGGTACAAAATAATGCCGTATGTCGGGCTGAGTACCGGCTTTAGCAGGTCGTGCTGATAATCTGGGTGTGGGTAAGAGACTTCGGCACGGCCGTGCTTACGATTGATAAAGTCATCAACCATGCCAGACTGCAGCGGGCCTGGGCGGAATAGCGCCACCAGGGCGATCATATCGTCGAGGGAGTCTGGCAGCAGGCGCTTAATCAGCTCCTTCATACCACGAGATTCCAACTGGAAAACGGCGGTGGTTTCCGCTCGCTTAAGCATCTCAAACGTTTTGCTGTCATCCAGTGGAATAGCGTCGATATTAAGTGGCGCTTGACCGTTTACCCCCCGCACTTTATCGACCATTTCCAGTGCCCAGTCGATAATCGTCAGCGTTCGCAAGCCCAAGAAGTCGAACTTCACTAGCCCGGCGTCTTCGATGTCGTTTTTATCGAACTGCACCACCAGGCCAGAGCCATCTTCATCGCACAGTAGCGGCGAGAAATCGGTCAATTTGGTGGGGGCAATCACGACGCCCCCCGCGTGCTTACCGGTACCCCGGGTGGTGCCCTCTAGCTTGAGGGCCATTTCCCAGATCTCTTCGGCTTCTTCGTCATTGCCGATGAATTCTTTCAGGGCCGGTTCTTGCTCTATCGCTTTAGCAAGCGTCATACCCACTTCAAAGGGAATCAGCTTGGAGAGCTTATCGCCCAAGGAGTAAGGCCGCCCCTGGGCACGCGCCACATCGCGCACCACCGCCTTAGCGGCCATGGTGCCAAAGGTAACAATCTGAGAGACCGCGTTGCGGCCATAGCGATTAGCCACATATTCAATCACCTTGTCGCGCTTTTCCATGCAAAAGTCGACGTCAAAATCGGGCATGGAGACACGTTCAGGGTTAAGAAAGCGCTCGAACAGCAGGTCATAGCCAATCGGGTCAAGGTCAGTAATTTTTTGCGCGTAAGCCACTAATGAGCCTGCACCAGAACCACGCCCTGGGCCCACTGGCACGTTGTTATCCTTGGCCCACTGGATGAAGTCCATCACGATCAGGAAGTAACCAGGAAACCCCATCTGGATAATAACGTTCAGCTCGAATTCAAGCCGGTCACGGTAGCGCTGATCAATCTCGCGATATACGTCGCTATCGCGGGGATACTGTTCAACAGGGAACAGAAAATCTAACCGTTCAGTGAGGCCGTCATGGGAGACTTTGCGGAAAAACTCATCCTGGGTCATCCCTTCAGGAATTTCGAACTCAGGTAGAAATATCTCGCCCAACCGCACGTCGA
Organism: Halomonas bluephagenesis; assembly: GCF_054790765.1. Classification (NCBI taxonomy): domain Bacteria; kingdom Pseudomonadati; phylum Pseudomonadota; class Gammaproteobacteria; order Oceanospirillales; family Halomonadaceae; genus Halomonas; species Halomonas bluephagenesis. The sequence goes on along the minus strand of NZ_CP133631.1, from coordinate 2,599,964 downwards.
CGCTACATCGCTCAGCAATCATGACGCTGTTTTCAAGCGCCTCAGGAATATCGGCAAACAGTGCGGCCATTTCCTCAGGGCTTTTTAGGTACTGCTCTTCGGTGTAACGTCGTTCGCGGCGCGGGTCATCCAAAGCCTTGCCTTCACCAATGGCAACGCGGGTTTCGTGTGCCCAGAAGTCTTCCCGCTCTAAAAAGCGCACGTCATTGGTCGCCACTACCGGGGTGTTCGACTCAATCGCTAGCTTCACACTCGCGTGAACACAATCTTCTTCAAGCGGCCGTCCGGTGCGGATGAGTTCCAGATAAAAACGGTCTGGAAAGGCGCGTTGCCACTCTTCTAACAGCTCCCGTGCTTCGCGCTCATGATCAGACAGCAAGTGGCGACCTATCTCGCCTTCACGTCCACCTGATAGTGCAATTAACCCTTCGCTTTGCGCTAGCACCCACTGTTTGTCCAGAATGGCTCGCCCTTGGCGCTGGCCATCGGTCCACCCTTTAGAAATCAATTCAGTGAGGTTGCGGTAACCAACATCGTTCATCGCCAGCAGCGTAATGCGGTACGGATGGCTCTCATCATGGGGGTTGTACAGCCATAAGTCGCTACCGATGATGGGCTTAAGACCAGCACCCTGGGCCGCTTTGTAGAACTTAACCAAACCAAACAGGTTGGCTTCATCGGTTAAGGCCAGCGCCGGCATCCCGCGCTCAGCGGTGGTACCGACCAGTGACTTGAGTTTTACCAAGCCATCAACCAGGGAGTATTCACTGTGCAAACGTAGATGAACGAACGGAACCGTCATGGGACTCTCAGCAACAAGGCTAGATAAATAGAAAAAGCTTACAGCAGCGCTAACTGACGCTGGACCGGCGCAAAACTTCGGCGGTGCTCAGCAAGCGGTCCGTGGGCAGACAATGCCGCCAAATGTTCTTTCGTTGGATACCCTTTGTGGCGGGCAAAGCCATAATCAGGATAGCGCAGATCCAGTTCAGTCATCTGTGCATCACGGGCCACCTTGGCCAAAATTGACGCAGCGGCGATAGCAGGATGGCGGGCATCGCCTTTTACCACCGCTTGCCCAGGAAGTTCGTGTCCGGGCAAACGATTCCCATCCACCAACAAATATTCTGCTGCTGGCACCAAGGCATCAATGGCACGCCGCATAGCAAGATGGGTGGCATGGTAGATATTTAGTTGATCAACCTCCGCAGCACTGGCTTCGGCCACGGCAAACGCTAGCGCTCGTTCGCGAATTTGCACATCCAACGCTTCGCGTTTTTTAGCGGTGAGTTTTTTTGAATCCGTCAGTCCTTCAATAGGCCGACTAGGATCAAGGATCACCGCCGATGCGACAACACTGCCGACCAGTGGCCCACGCCCAACTTCATCAACGCCCGCTAAGAACTCACCACGATAGTCGATTACTAAGGGAGGATAGTCGGTCGGCTTAACGGCCATGTTTACTCCCTTTTTGTGCAGCTATTTCGTTGCTATCCAATGGTTGGCCCGCCACCAGCGAGGTAATTGCCTGTGCGGCCCGCTGGCTGGCATGGCGCTGTAACGCACGGTGCATATCGGCAAAGCGAGCTTCCAGAGCATTGCGTTTTTGCGCATTATTAAGCATTTCGTCAAGTCGATCAGCGATCGTTTCTGGTGAAGCGGCGTCCTGAATCAGCTCTGGCACGACGCCCTCTTGAGCAATCAAATTGGGCAGTGAAATCCACTCGGTTTTCACCAACCGCTTTGCCAGCCAGTGGGTCATCGGTGCCATTTTATAAGCCACTAGCATTGACCGATGACATAACATAGCTTCTAGCGCAGCGGTGCCCGAGGCCAACAGCACAGCATCACTGGCTACCATCGCCTCGCGCGCTTGACCTTCTAGGAGCATGACCCGCTCGCTTAGCGTGGGGTAGCTTGCCAGTAGCTGGCTGATTTCTTGATAACGCTGGTGGGTCGCTGCGGGAATGACCACATGCAGCGCTTCATTACGCTGACAGAGCAGCTCAGCAGCACGCAAAAACGTATCACCAAGAAAGCGTATTTCATTGCCCCGAGAACCTGGCAACATTGCCAGAATCGGCGCTTGAGCAGGCAGTGCAAGTGCTTGGCGAGTCGCTTGACGATCATTCTCGAGAGGTAACTCATCCGCTAATGGATGGCCAACAAAGGCGACCGGCACATGATGGCGATGGTAAAAGTCAGCCTCAAAGGGCAGTAACGTCAACATGCCATCGACCGCCTTGGCAATCTTTTTCACACGCCCCTGCCGCCATGCCCATACCGAAGGGCTGACATAGTGGGCAGTTTTTAATCCGGCAGCACGTAGCTGTTTCTCAAGGCCGATATTAAAGTCAGGCGCGTCGATGCCAATCATAATATCTGGCTGCCAAGCGAGCGCTTCTTCGCGCAGAGTGCGGCGCACGCGAATGAGCTCAGGCAGATGTTTTATGACCTCAACTAGGCCCATCACCGATAACGTTTCAAGGGGAAAACGGCTCGTCAACCCATGAGCTTCCATACGAGGGCCGCCCAGCCCACGAAACTCAATATCTGGATGGCGCAGTTTCAGCTCGTGCATCAATCCTGCTCCGAGGATATCGCCGGAGAGTTCGCCTGCAACAATATAGACGCGCTGAAGTGTCATGATGAGCGGGGAAGTAGTGGCATTTGAATCCATCGTTGATGTCGGCTAGACATCAATGTCATTAGCGGACGATACCCCGCGTTGACCGCTCAATAGAGTCGGCAAACGTGGTGACTTCTGGCAGATCGAACCGGCTGCGCATTTCGCTAACCGCTTGCTCGACAGTTAAACCTTGGCGGTATACCAGCTTGTAGGCGCTGCTTAACGCATTGATCGCGTCACGGCTAAAACCACGGCGTTTCAAGCCAACAAGGTTAAGGCCTCGCGCTTCAGCAGGGTTGCCATTGATCATCACAAAGGCAGGCGTGTCTTTAGTAATAATCGACCCGCCTCCTGCCATCGCATGTTCACCAAAGTGGCAAAACTGGTGAACGGCCGCAAGGCCGCCCAGAATAGCGTGATCGCCCAGAACAACATGGCCTGCCAGAGTGACTTGGTTGGCTAAAATACAGTCGTTGCCAATCACACAGTCATGACCTACATGAACGTATGCCATAAACAGGTTACGCGAACCAATGGTAGTTTCGCCGCGATCCTGCACGGTACCACGATGGAGGGTAACGCCTTCACGAACAACGTTATCATCCCCCATTACCAACCGCGTTGGCTCGCCCGCGTATTTTTTGTCTTGGCAGTCTTCTCCTACCGAAGCAAACTGAAAAATTCGCGTACGCTCACCTAGCACAGTAGGCCCTTTAATAACCACGTGCGGGCCTATCACAGAACCAGCGCCAATCGTGACATCTGGCCCAATAACACTAAACGGGCCAACCTCAACGCTGTCAGCAAGCTGCGCTTTGGGATCAACCAGTGCAGTAGGATGTATCAAGCTACCTTCCTCTCAGCACAAATAATTTCCGCCTCACAGGCTAATTCATCGTTAACGGTGGCACGGCAGGCGAACTTCCAAATGCCACGTTTTCCACGGATAACATTGGCTTCCAACACTAATTGGTCACCCGGCATCACAGGGCGCTTGAAGCGCACATTGTCGCTTCCTACCAAATAGTAAACATAGCCGTCAGCAGGCAGTTTATTGACCGTTTTAAAGCCTAAAATACCGCACCCCTGCGCCAGCGCCTCTAATACTAAAACACCAGGCATAATGGGGTGGTGCGGGAAATGGCCATTAAAGAACGGCTCGTTAATACTGACATTTTTGTACGCAACGATGGATTCGCCCACGGTTAATTGCGTCACTCGATCCACCAGTAAAAACGGGTAGCGGTGAGGCAAGTATTCGCGAATTTCGTTAATATCCATAACCATCGTAACGACCTCTAAAATGACAAAAGGCCTGAGTCAAATCAGGCACGCGCCAGCAAGTTTGCTGGTTAAAAAGCAGTAAATTATAACCTGCTGCTATCCAGCCTCAAGCTCCCTGCCTCTAAATTGCTGGCATAACTACTCACTGCGATGGCTTTTCTCTAAACGAGATAAGCGCTTGGCTATTTCATCTAGCTGTTTAAATCGCACCGCATTCTTACGCCACTGGGTATTGTTCATGGCTCCGGTACCCGATGAATAGACACCTGGTTCATGAATCGAATTAGTCACTAGACTCATACCCGTTACCTGCACGCCGTCACAAATAGTAAGGTGTCCGGAAAGTCCAACGCCTCCTCCAAGCATGCAGTGCTTACCCACCTTGGTGGAACCCGCAATACCAACACAGCCCGCTAATGCGCTGTGATCACCAATGATCACGTTATGCGCAATCTGTACCTGGCTGTCGATTTTTACATCGTTGCCAATTATGGTGTCTCCCAACGCGCCACGGTCAATGCTTGAACAACTGCCGACCTCAACGTCATCGCCGAGCACAACCCCGCCCAATTGAGCAATTTTATGCCAACCGGCACCGTCATGGGCAAAGCCGAAACCATCACCACCGACCACACAACCACTTTGCAAAATCACTCGTTTGCCCACCACAACACCGTGGCAAACAGTAACGTTAGCGTGTAGCCGTGTATCATCGCCAATCACACTATCAGCACCAATCACACTGCCGGCACCAACCACCACACGCTCACCTAACACCACTCCGGCTTCAATCACCGCATGCGCTTGAACGGAAACGCCTTCGCCCAACATAGCGCCATCCGCCACAACGGCTGTGGGATGAATACCTGTGATATCCCGGGCAGGTAGCGGATCAAATAGCTGGGAAAGCTTCGCGTAGCCTAAATAAGGATTGGCCATCTCTAAGCGTGGAACAGGGCAGTTCTTGCCATGCTCAGGATGAAGCAATACTGCCGCTGCTTTAGTGGTTGATAGATCCTTTAAATACGCACGGTTAGCGAGGAAGGCGACTTGGTCAGGCGCGGCTTCTTTAAGCGTTGCAAGACCCCGAATCGGCTGTCCGGCGTCGCCTTCAAAATCGACGTCCAAGTGACGTGCAATATCCGCAAGGGTGAGATGATGAGAAGCGTGCGTCATGGGAGCCCAGAGAAACATGGGTGCGGGCTAGCCGCACCGACAGTCATAAAATTAGTTTAGCGAATCAAAAATCTGTGTGACCTCATTAGTCACATTAGGCAGGTCAGTCGATGAGTGCAACACCCCTTGAGGCTCGACCAAAACATCAATATTGTGACGCTCCAGCACCTGTTCTACCGCTCGCTCCAGCTTGGACTCAGCACCCTCAAGGAACCGCTGCTCAGATGATTGCTGCGCTTGGAGCACTTCGCGGCGCAGTTGCTCAAAGCGGCTGCCCTTTTGCTGAAGCTCAGCAATGAGCGGGTCTCGCTGAGATTGAGACATCGTCTCGCCTTCGCGCTGCAGTCGTTCTTGCAGCCGTTGAAGCTCTTCTCCCAACGCTTGAGCCTCGCGCTGCTGGTTACCGATTTGGCCTTCCAGTTGGCTCAACGATGACTGAGCCGACTGTGTATTCATCAACGCGGCGCGCCAGTCAAGCACTGCCACTTCTGCGGCAACGGCGTAGGCGGGTAGCGTCATTGCACCAAGTAGGCACACAGCTGCTGTCAGTTTACGCATCGTGTTAACTCCTTTTTATTAGATGGGTACCGAAGGTATCCCACCATGTTAGAACGTTTGGCCCAGCGAGAACTGGAAGAACTGAGTATCGTCACCGCTTTTATCGCTTAACGGCTCTGCCACGCTGAAGGTCAATGGGCCTACCGGCGTTAGCCACGAAAGACCGATACCAACGCTGTAGCGCAAGTCACTCAGGTCGACTCCAGAGCTGCATTGCTGGCGCCCAACATCTGCTTCCTGCACATCATAGCAAGAACTCAAGAAGGTATTACCCGCGTCAAGGAAGAGCGACGGTTGAATCGCACGCTGATCTTCAACAAAGGGCATTGGGAAGAGCCCTTCTGCTGAACCTTCCACCAGCACGTTACCACCCAATGTACGGTCACGACCGCCATCTCGAGTCGGCGTTGTACGTTGGCCTAGGGTGTTTGATGTAAAGCCACGCACTGAACCTAAACCACCCGCATAGAAGTTCTCGTAGAACGGATAAGGGTCATTACTACCCAGCGTGTCGGCATAACCTAAATTACCCGTAAACTTCAGCGCCCAGGTCTGGTCATCGTTAATCGGGAACAACTGCTGAGCACGAGCACGTAGCTTGTAGTACTCCGCATCGCTACCGGGGACACCCGTCTCTAGCGATAGGCGTTGATAGTTGCCCGCTGTTGGCATAATGCCACGGTTCAAGTTATTACGTGTCCAGCTCGCCGTTAGCTTCAGGCTCTGCGCGTTATCGCCCTGATCTTCGACATAACGAATAATTTCTGAAGCAGAGTCGTCATAGGTTTTAACCTTGATTTCTTCAATGCTGGCGCCAAAGTTCAGACGAGAAAGTTCACTAATGGGATAACCGAAGTTAATACCAGCACCGTAAGCATCGGTGGAGAACGTCGAAATATCGGAGTCGCCATAATCAGTTTCCCGATAAAACAGGTTATAGCCACGCGAAATCCCATCCAGTGTCCAATAGGGATCCGTGAATGCAAAGTTAACACTGGTAAACGTATCACTACGTTGTGCGCCTACGTTGACGCGATTACCGGTGCCCAAGAAGTTGTTTTGCGCCAGACCAACGCCATAAATCCCCCCGGCGCTTTGCGAGAAGCCGACGCTGGCAGATATCGAACCAGACGGCTGCTCTTCGACGTTATAGGTTACGTCTAGTAAGTCGGGCTGCCCAGGAACCGGCTGCGTATCAACCTCCACTTGGCTGAAGAAGCCAAGGCGTTCAAGGCGTTGACGCGACTGAGTAATCGACTCGGTCGAGGCAGGAGCACCTTCTAATTGGATCATTTCTCGACGCAATACTTCATCTTGTGTCGTGGTATTGCCATAAAATTCAATACGACGCACATAGGTGCGTTGACCGGGGTTGACCGCAATCACTAAATCAACCGTTTCACCATCACCCGCCATTTCAGGGATACCCTGAACCTCGGCAAACGCAAAGCCTTCCGCTCCCAATCGCTGGCGAATCGCTTCTGTAGATGCGTTGAGGTCTCCACGAGAGAACGTATCACCACGGCTAACGGTCAATAACTCGTTCGCTTCGTTTTCGCTAATTTGCAGGTCACCTGCAAAACGAATGTCGCCTACTTGGAACTGATTGCCTTCATCAATATTTAACGTGATGAATATTTCTGACTTCTCAGGACCAATCGATACCTGCGTTGAGGTGACATCAAAATTAACGTAACCACGGTCCAGGTAGAAGGAACGTAACCTCTCTATGTCCCCTGCTAGCGCTTCGCGGGAGTAATCATCCTTAGAGAACCAACCAAAAACACGTCCTGGTCGATCATTTAGCTCAAATACATCGCGCAGCGTGTCGTCGTCGAATGCCTCATTACCAACAATATTAATCTGTCGGATTTTAGCGACTTCGCCTTCATTGACATTGATATTAACCTGGACGCGGCCTTCATCAATTTCATCAACTTCGACGTCGATGCCTGCGCTGTAGCGCCCCTGAGCTTGATAAACCCCTTCAAGCTCACGTTGAATTTCTTCCAACGTGGAAAGTTGTAGCACCTGCCCTTCGGAAAGGCCTGATTCGCGTAAGCCGTTGCGCAAATCCTCATCAGAAATCTGCTGATTCCCCTCGATGTTCAAGCGCGCGATAGTCGGCCGCTCAACCACTTGGATAACCAGCACATCACCCTCTCGTGCTAGGGAGACATCTTCAAACAAGCCTGTGGCAAACAAATCACGCGCAGCGGCAGCGAGCTGCTGTTCGCTAACGCGATCATTGGCATTGACGGGAAACGCATTAAAGACCGAGGCGGCAGATACCCGCTGCAGTCCTTCCACACGAATGTCGGAAACATCAAAGGATTGTGCTTGGGCACTGCTGGTACCTACCAGCAACAGTGCCGCCATTCCAAGGGTCTTGATTTTCATGCAGTCAGTTCGCTCGCGTTGGTCTGCCCATCATTCCAGATAGGCACCATATACATTTGTGCAGGCAGATGACAAGGCATCCAGCGCCCTACACGCGTCATTACCACAGGCGCATCAGATCAAAATAGAGAGCCATCAACATTAGGGTGCCTACCATGGCAAGCCCAATACGCAACCCTACTGCTTGCGTTTGCTCAGAGACCGGCCGCCCACGCACGACCTCTATAAAATAATAAAGTAAATGCCCACCATCGAGCACGGGTATTGGCAATAGATTAAGCACGCCAAGACTGATGGAAAGATACGCTAGAAAGCCTACAAACGCTTCCATTCCCGCACGAGCAGAGTCACCTGAGATCTGCGCAATGGTAATCGGCCCCGAAAGGTTCGACGGCGAGATAAGCCCCACCAGCATCTTGCGGATAGCATCTACTGTCAGCAGCGTCATCTCACCTGTGCGTGATAGCGCTTGACCGACGGCTTCTACAGGCCCGTAACGAATTTCACGCTGAAGCTCTTCGGGCCATGTTACCTGCTGTGCCCCGGCACCAATGTACCCAACCTCGCCGCCACTCTCCAGCGTATTACGGCCAGGCGTTAAAGAGAGGCTACTCTGTTCATCGCCACGCTGGTAACCAACCTCTAGGGTTTGGCCTGCACTTTCTCGAATAACCGAGACAAATTGCATCCAGTCATCAATTGGCTCGCCATTCAGCGACAAAATATGACCCCCCGCCCGAAGACCAGCTTGGGAAGCCGCTTGGCCATCAATCACTTGGCCTAGTACCGCAGGTACGTTGGGGCGCCAAGGCGTAATACCCAAACTCTGCAGTGGCTGAGGCGGATCCTGGCGAACCATGTAGTTTGCAACAGGAAGCTGATAAACCCGAGAGGCATTAGACCCTTCAGGCTGCGCCTCAAGCATCAAGTCGCCATTAAACCCGATCATAGAGACAAGCTTTAAATTAATCTCTTCCCAGGAGCGCATAGCATCCCCCTGGATCGAGGTAATTTCAGCACCGTGAGCAAGCCTTGCCTCCGCCGCGGGAGAGTTAGGAGTAACATCGCCAACGATGGGAGCAACGGTTGTAGTACCAGCAACAAACAGTGCCCAGTAGGCAACAATCGCAAGTAAAAAATTTGCAATCGGGCCAGCGGCAACAATGGCAATACGCTGCCACACGGTTTTGCGGTTAAACGCCTGATCCAACTGCTCTTCGGGCACAGGCGCTTCGCGCTCGTCCAGCATCTTTACATAGCCGCCTAGCGGTATGGCCGCTACCGCGAACTCAGTGCCGTGACGATCAACGGTCGACCACAGCGGCTTGCCAAAGCCGACTGAGAAACGTAGCACCTTCACACCGCAGCGCCGCGCCACCCAGAAATGGCCAAACTCGTGGAAGGTTACCAACAACCCAAGTACCACGATTACCGCTAATATGTTCTGTATCAGGCCCACTCTTCGCTCCTTTACACGACTCGCTGATCAACGATGGCTGATGCTAAGCGAACTACTGGCATACTATTAGTGCCGTTTGCTCCCGTGCCCACTGATCTGCGGATAGTATCTGCTCAAGCGTGTCGGCACGTTCTTCAAACGGTAGAGCCATCACTTTTGCCACTACATCAGCAATCGCGCTGAAGCCAAGCTGGCCTTCCAGAAAAGCACCTACAGCAACCTCATTCGCTGCGTTCAAAATCGCAGGAGCGGCACCTCCCTTATGCATTGCCTCACGGGCGAGCTTCAAGCAGGGAAAGAGCGCTTCATCGGGAGCTTCGAAGTCCAGACGCGCCACCTGAAAAAGATCCAGCGTTTCAACACCCGCATCAATCCGTTCCGGCCACGCCAAACCATAAGCGATCGGTGTGCGCATATCAGGATTACCCAGCTGCGCAATCACCGAACCATCATCATAGGCAACCATAGAGTGAATAACGCTTTGCGGATGAACCACGACCTGTATCTGATCAGGCGTTGCATCAAATAGCCAGCACGCTTCGATAAGTTCCAATCCTTTATTCATCAACGTCGCGCTGTCGACGGAGATTTTGCGCCCCATTGACCAGTTAGGATGATGGCAAGCCTGCTCGGGCGTCACCTTGGCAATATCTTCTGCCAGCCAGCCACGAAAAGGCCCTCCAGAGGCGGTAAGCAGCAGTTGGCGAACACCGTGCTGACGCAATCCTCCCCTGTGCTCGGTAGGTAGACACTGGTAAATAGCATTATGTTCGGAATCAATCGGCAATAAAGTAGCACCTGAGCGTGCAATAGCGTCCATAAACAGCGCACCACTCATCACCAGCGCTTCTTTATTGGCTAACAGCACGCGCTTACCTGACTCAGCAGCCGCTAATGCGGGAAGCAGACCCGCTGCGCCAACAATAGCGGCCATCACCGTATCTACATGCGTTTCTCGCGCAACCTGGCAAAGCGCCTCTGGCCCCGCTAGAACGTTAGTAGAGAGTCCTGACGCTGAAAGTGCTTGCTGCAACCAGGCCGCATCACCCGGATTATCTAACACGGCAACCGCTGGCTGATGAACGCGACATTGCGCTAAGAGCGCTTCTTTTGACGTATGAGCCGTTAAGGCATAAACGCGATAGCGGTCAGGGTATTGAGCAATGACATCAAGGGTGCTTTTACCAATTGAGCCTGTTGAACCAAGCACTGTAATGCGCTGAACAGCTGGTTGGCTCATAGGACGCTCACCTGTGGGTGGAGCACCTGCAAATAGAACAGTGCAAAAATAGGCACTGCTGCCGTCAGGCTATCAATGCGGTCCAGTACACCGCCATGGCCTGGCAAGAGCTGGCTTGAATCCTTGATGTCTCGATAGCGCTTAAGCATACTTTCCAGCAGATCACCAAGCACTGAAATCAGCGTAACTAAACCGGTAATCACTACCAGTGCGACTCCCCCCATAAGGCTAATGGGCTGCCACACCGCGAACATAATCGCTAGCAATAATGTGGCCGCAAGACCACCGTAAACACCCTCCCAGGACTTACCTGGACTTACTTTTGGAGCAAGCTTGTTTTTCCCCCAACGCCTGCCAGCAAAGTAGGCGCCGATATCCGCAGTCCAGACCAGCAATAGCACAAATAGCAACCATACAGCGCCACTATCGCGAAGCACGTTGAACCCTACCCAGCACGGCAGCAGCACCCAGATCCCCATTAGCAACCGTCGAGAGGTGGCTTGCCATTGACCGGCGGTATTAGGATAGTGCGTCACCCAATAAAGATTAATCACCCACCCCACAGCTGCCAGCCAAAGCGGCCAAGCGGCAAACGCTGCCCCACCTAGCCACATAGCCAGCATTAATACCGCCATAACGGCTACCAGGGAAAAGCGCGTTCCCTGGCGAGCTACACCGGCTAAGTTGGTCCACTCCCAAGCACCTAACAGCACAATAAACGCTGTAAAAAGTGCAAAGGCCCCGCCTTGTAGTCCGAACAAGCCGATCAGCGTTAGGGGCGCCAACCAGGCTGCAGTAATCATCCGCTGTTTAAGCACCTTGCGCCTCAATTTGTGCGTCGGTCATACCAAAACGACGGCGACGCAGGCAAAAATCGTCTAGTGCCTCATCAAGTGCCGCCCCGTTGAAATCTGGCCAGAGCAGTGGCGAAAAATGCAACTCTGCGTAAGCCAACTGCCATAACATAAAGTTAGATAGCCGTTGCTCTCCGCTGGTGCGGATACACAAATCTACCGGCGGTACATTGTGCGTATTCATCGCCGCATCAAGGCGAGTCTCATCAATGTCAGAGGCCACTAACTCACCTGCGGCTACTTGCTCCGCCAACTGCCTAGCTGCTCGTGCAAGATCCCATTGGCCGCCGTAGTTGGCAGCGATAACCAAATGCATGCCAGTATTCTCTGCGGTCAACGCCTCGGCGCGCTGAATATGCTTTTGAATAGCATGGGAGAAGCCTCGCTGTTCGCCAATAATTGACAGGCGAATATTACGCTCGTTGAGCTTTTTGACTTCGCGTTTAAGCGCCATCAAAAACAGCTCCATCAAGGCATTCACCTCGGCCGCTGGACGCTTCCAATTTTCACTCGAAAAAGCAAAAAGACTCAATGTTTGAACGCCTCGCTGCGCAGCGCGTTCAATAACCGCTCGCACGGCTTCGACACCGGCTCGGTGACCGCGCACCCCGGAAAGTCCACGTGCCCGTGCCCAACGGTTATTACCATCCATAATAATAGCAACATGGGATGGCGGCGCCTCCTCGGATCGAGAAGGCGTCGCGCCGTCCTGCTGCGCTTGGGGAAGCTGCGGAGACGTCATGGGTTCTCGCACCAAAGATCAGTCATAATAAAGCCAAGCGATGGCCCACGGGCAGCCAAGCTCCCCGTGGTTGATTGAAAGCAGGTAGCTATTTTTACAGTAATAACTATACCTGCATGAGATCCTGTTCTTTTGCGGCAAGCGCTTTATCGATCTCAGCAATATACTTATCCGTCAGCTTCTGGATTTCGTCTTCACCCTGGCGCTGATCGTCTTCGGTAATCTCTTTATCTTTCAGCAAAGATTTAAAATCACCGTTGGCATCACGACGCACGTTACGCACCGCCACGCGCGCATGCTCGGCTTCGCTACGCGCTTGTTTGATGTAACCTTTGCGCGTTTCTTCCGTCAACATCGGCATCGGCACACGAATGACATTACCTGCGCTGGCAGGATTAAGACCCAAGTCAGACGTCATAATCGCCTTCTCAATCTTGGGCACCATGCCCTGCTCCCAAGGCGTCACTGTCAGCGTACGAGCGTCTTCCACGTTAACGAAAGCCACTTGATTTAGCGGCACTTGGCCACCGTAATAATCAACGGTAACAGCGTCGAGAATACTGGGATGAGCACGCCCCGTACGGATCTTGTTGAAGTTACTGTGCAGCGCTTCAACGCTTTTCTTCATGCGAGATTCTGCATCTTTCTTGATGTCATTGATCACGATATTACCCTCTGTCTATCAGCGTGCCTTCCTTGCCCCCTACTACCAAATTCAGCAGGGCACCAGGCTTATTCATATCAAATACCCGCACCGGCATATTATGGTCACGTACCAGGCAGATTGCGGTCAAATCCATAACACCCAATTTTTGGTCTAGGGCATCGTCGTAAGAGAGCTGGTCGTACTTCACGGCATCGGGATGTTTAACCGGATCTTTATTGTACACGCCGTCCACCTTGGTGGCCTTTATCACCACGTCAACATCTACTTCAATGCCTCGTAAGCAGGCTGCAGAGTCGGTCGTGAAGAAAGGGTTACCCGTACCAGCAGAAAACAGCACCACATCCCCCGACGTTAAATAACGGATGGCGGTGCGGCGATCATAATGCTCCACCACACCACTCATGGGAATCGCTGACATTACCCGCGAGCGAATATTAGAGCGCTCAAGTGCATCCCGCATTGCTAGCGCATTCATCACTGTTGCCAGCATTCCCATGTGGTCACCCGTGACCCGATCCATGCCGGCTTCATTAAGTGCCGCGCCACGGAACAGGTTTCCACCACCAATCACAATACCCACCTGAACGCCAATGCCAACCAACTGGCCGATCTCTAGCGCCATACGATCCAGCACTTTCGGATCAATACCAAAATCGTGCTCACCCATTAGCGCTTCGCCAGACAACTTCAGCAAAATACGCTTGTATTTTGATTTCGACTTTTCAGTCTTGCTGACAGTAACCGCGGGGGTGGACTCTTGAACTTCACGTGACATGGCATCTCTCCTGAGGCAGACCTGAACACAGGCGGGCGAGACGACCCCAATTTTTCACAGGGGCCGGATACACAAAGGCGTGCGCTCGCGCGCACGCCATCTTCTTTCTGAAACCTCTGACCTTAGCGACGGCCAGCCTGTTCCATAACTTCTTTAGCAAAGTCGACTTCTTCTTTCTCGATGCCTTCGCCCACTTCAAAGCGAGTAAAGCTAACCACTTCGCCACCTACCGCTTTCACGAACTCGGCAACGGACTGGTTCGGGTCTTTAACGAACGGCTGTTCGGTCAGGCTGTTCTCGGCCAGGTACTTTTTCAGACGGCCTTGAACCATTTTCTCAGCGATCTGCTCAGGCTTACCGGCCATGTCCGGCTGGGCCAGAATAATCGCTTTTTCTTTATCCAGCTCTTCCTGCGGCATGTCTTCTGGATGTGCAACCGACGGATTGATCGCTGCAACGTGCATAGCAACGTCTTTAGCAGCTTCCGAGTTACCACCTTTCAGAACAGTCAGAACGCCAATACGGCCGCCGTGAACGTATTCACCGACCAAACCGCCTTCAACAGCGTTCACAACAACGGCACGACGCACACCGATATTCTCGCCGATTTTCTGTACTAACTGCTCACGAGTCGACTCGAGATCGCCAGCCATTACCGCTGCAACGTCTTCGTTTTTCGCCGCAAAGAACGCATCAACGATCTTGTTGGTGAAAGCGATGAAGTTGTCGTCACGGGCAACGAAGTCAGTTTCGGAGTTGATCTCGACCATCACACCGTAGCTGCCGTCTTCTGCTACACGAGTAACAACGGCGCCTTCTGCAGCGGTACGACCCGCTTTCTTCGCGGCTTTAAGGCCAGAGCTTTTACGCAGGTTCTCGATTGCAACTTCGATATCACCGTCGGCTTCAGTAAGTGCTTTTTTACACTCCATCATGCCAAGACCGGTACGTTCGCGCAGTTCCTTAACCTGAGAGGCGCTGATAGCTGCCATGAGTTTTCACCTCGGAAATGGTTCTAGCTGAAAGTTAAATGCGCTACAGAGTATAGGCTCGGTAGATGACCGTTGCGTATCACTTTGCAGAGCATTCGCCGGCATTGAGTGTCCGGCATGTTCGGCCCGCTTGAGCGAACTCAAAGCGGGAAAAAGGGGGCGTAAGGCCCCCTCTTAAACACATGATGCGGCTTACCTGGCCGCCGCACCACTGCAACCGTTACTCGGCAGCAGCGTCAGTGTCGGCAGAAGCGGCTTCTTCAGTCACTTCGACAAACTCATCCGGACGACCTTCTTTCGCACGACCACACGCGTCAGCAATTGCTTTCACGTAGATCTGAATAGCGCGGATGGAGTCATCGTTACCCGGGATCACGTAATCAACGCCATCTGGGTTTGAGTTGGTATCTACCACACCAATAACCGGGATACCCAGCTTGTTGGCTTCGTTGATCGCGATGCGCTCGTGGTCAACGTCGATAACGAACAGTGCGTCAGGAAGGCCGCCCATGTTCTTGATACCGCCGATAGAACGTTCAAGCTTGTCCTGCTCACGCGTCGCCATCAAGACTTCTTTCTTGGTCAGCTTCTCGAACGTACCGTCTTCGCGCATTGTTTCTAAGTCGCGCAGACGCTTGATGGACTGACGAATAGTCTTGAAGTTAGTCAGCATGCCACCCAACCAGCGATGGTTGACGAACGGCTGGTTAACGCGGTTTGCTTCTTCTTTGATGATCTTGCTAGCGCTGCGCTTGGTGCCAACAAACAAAATTTTGTTGTTGGATGCCGCCATCTTCTCAACCACGTCGATCGCTTCGTTCAGCGCCGGCAAAGTGTGCTCGAGGTTGATGATATGAATCTTATTGCGCGCGCCGAAGATGAACTTACCCATCTTCGGATTCCAGTACTTGGTTTGGTGACCGAAGTGAGCGCCTGCTTTCAGCAGGTCACGCATATTAACGTGAGACATGATAAAACTCCTGAAACTCGGGTTAGGCCTCCACGCACCCCATGGATCCGACCAGTGGCGTCGTTAAACGTCGCCAACGGCACCCGGGACCATGTGCCGGTGCATGTGTGTTTTCAAGGCTTGCTGTTTAGCAACACAGAATTCCCGCATTGCGTTTAAATAGCCTTTCTGCAGATGACCAACCGACAAAGAAGCATTGGATGGCGATTGCAGGAAAGCGCGCGGCTTTATACCATAGATCATTACCAAGATGAAGTCACAGCGCATGTAACGGTCTTAATTTACCGCTCACTATTGCCGTTCACCACTTACTTTAGAGTCTACATCGAGAATTCATGAACGTTCCTATCAAGACGCCTTCTGAAATCGAGAAAATGCGCGAAGCCGGGCGCCAAGCCGCCAGCGTCATTGAAATGATCACTCCCCAGATCAAAGCGGGGATATCGACGGGTGAAATTGATCGCCTGTGCCACGATTTCATTGTTAATAATTTAGGCTCTACGCCTGCGCCGTTGAACTACCACGGTTTTCCGAAAGCAACCTGCACATCGATCAATCACGTGGTCTGTCATGGTATTCCTGATGATGCCAAAAAGCTGAAGAACGGCGACATAATGAATCTGGATATTACCGTCAGAACGACTGATGGTTACCACGGTGATTCCAGCGTGATGTTCGTGATTGGCGACACAATCCAGGGCGAGCGCTTATGCCGCATCACTCAAGAGTGTCTATACAAAAGCATTGAGCTGGTAAAGCCAGGCGTACGCCTGTCGGAACTTGCCCGCGCTATTCAGCAACATGCTGAAGCCCACGGCTATTCCGTGGTACGCGATTTCTGCGGCCACGGCATCGGTGCCGATTTCCACGAAGATCCGCAGTTTCTTCACTATGATGGTTATGCGTCAGATGCCGACATCCGACTGGAAGCTGGCATGTGCTTTACCATCGAGCCGATGATTAATGTAGGTGGCTATAAAACCAAGGTGCTGCGCGATGGCTGGACAGCGGTCACTAAAGACCGAAGCTTGTCAGCTCAGTGGGAGCACACGCTGCTGGTCACGGAAACCGGTGTTGACGTGCTGACCGCACGCAGCGACGAAGACTTCAGTTTTCTGAATCGCTGATGCTTCTTCACCACTACCGGTTCGAGCCGGACACCACGCTTTATGATCTCGCTATGTTTCGTACCGAACTAGCTGGATCACGCTCCCCTATTGCGCCGTTTAAAGCGGCGCTTCGAGAGCTACAAGCCAGGTTGGATGAACAGTTTCGTTCCGGGGCAGATATACGCGACTTAGTCCGCGGACGGGCGTGGTATCTGGATCAGTTGCTAGCCATCGCCTGGGAACAGCACGATTGGCCTGACGAGGGTGTTGCTTTGGTGGCTGTGGGTGGCTATGGGCGTGGCGAGCTGCATCCGCACTCAGATATCGACCTCCTGCTGCTACTAGAGCACGATGACGACACCCTCTACCGCGAGCCACTAAGCGCTTTCATTACTTTCTTATGGGATATCGGTCTTGAGATCGGCCATAGCGTGCGCTCGCTTAATGACTGTGAGCGGGAAGCTGAAGCCGATGTCACCGTGATTACCAACCTACTGGAATCACGGCTTATCGCTGGCCCTGAACACCTTCGCCAAAAGATGCGTGAACGGCTTAGCGCCGAGCATATTTGGCCTGCTGACCGCTTTTTCGAAGCGAAGTGGCAAGAACAAATTGCTCGCCACTACCGTTACAACAACTCTGAATACCATCTAGAGCCAAACCTCAAAAGCTCCCCAGGTGGCCTGCGTGATATTCAAATGATTGGCTGGGTGGCCAAACGCCACTTTGGCACTGAGCACTACGCCGACATTGTCGCGAATGGCTTTATGAATGATGCCGAGCTTCGCATCTTAAGCCAGGGCCAAGCCTTTTTGTGGCAGGTGCGTTATGCCCTGCACATGCTGACAGACCGTGCCGAAGACCGATTGCTGTTTGATCACCAGCGCACCATTGCCGAAATGTTTGGCTTTCGGGATACCCCAGAGCGCTTAGCGGTTGAACAGTTTATGAAACGCTACTATCGGCATGTGACCGCCCTGGCCGGGCTTAACGATATGCTGTTACAGCACTTCGATGAGGTTATCCTGCGCGGTAAAGAGGCGTTGGAAACCGTCAAACTGAACGAGCGCTTCGAAATCAAGGGCGGTTATATCCAGGTGCGTTCACGTAACCTGTTCCGTGAACGCCCTGCGGCCATGCTGGAATTGTTCCTGCTAATGGCCAAGCACCCGGAAATAGAAGGCGTACGCGCTGACACCATTCGCTTGATCCGCGACCACCGCCATCAAATCGATGATCACTACCGCGAAGACCCGCGCCATCAGCGGCTGTTCATGTCCATTTTACGGGCTCCCGGCAATGTCCCTCGTCAGTTAAGGCGCATGAATCGTTATGGCATCTTAGGCAAGTATCTTCCAGAATTTGGTCGCGCTGTCGGGTTGATGCAACATGACTTGTTTCACATTTACACAGTAGACGCCCACACCCTCCGCTTGCTGAAGTTTTTACACGGCTTTCGCAAATCGGATGCTAAAGATGACTTCCCCGTCCCAGCCACACTGATTCATCAACTGCCGAAAATGGATCTGCTGTGGATTGCCGGACTGTTTCACGATGTTGGTAAAGGCCGCGGCGGCGATCATTCTGAGATTGGCGCACGTGATGTTGAACAATTCTGTCACCGTCACCACGTTTCCCAACACGATACCAATTTACTGCGCTGGCTGGTGGAGCATCACCTACTGATGTCCATGACCGCTCAGAAGCGTGACATTAGCGATCCAGACGTGATCCGCGACTTTGCCCTAACCGTACGCGACGAGACCCGCTTAGATTACCTCTACGTGCTCACAGTGGCCGACATAAACGCCACCAACCCCACTCTGTGGAACGGTTGGCGCGCGTCACTGTTGCGCCAGCTTCATGCCGAAACCAAGCGTGCACTGCGACGGGGGCTAAAAAATCCGCCTGACCGAGATGACTGGGTGCGCGAAACCCGTACTGAAGCCCGCTCATTACTGCAAACAGTCGGCGTAGACAGCGCTCAGATTGATCAACTGTGGGAATCCCTCGGCGAAGACTATTTTCTTCAATACGCGCCCAGCGAAATTGTTTGGCAGACCCAAGGTATTCTTGCCCATCAGCCGTCTATTTTGCCGTTGGTCTTAATTAGTGCGCCCACCGCCGATATGGCCGAAGGTGGCACTAAGGTCTTTATCCACACCCGTTCGGTAGACGATTTATTTGCGGCGACCGCCGCCGCCATGGAGCAACTAGGCCTATCTATCCATGATGCCCGCATCGCCACCTCGCACAACGACTGGACGCTCAACACGTTTATTGTGCTAGATCATTATGGCCAGCCTATCCGTGATCCTGAGCATATTGAGGAGATGCGTCGGCACCTCGTCGAAGAGCTGGATGACCCGGATGACTATCCAGAGATCGTTACGCGCCACACACCGCGCCAACTTAAGCACTTTAAAGTGCCCACCGAGGTAGTGATTGAGCAGGACCCAGCCAACGAACGTACGCTGCTAGAGCTGACGGCCCCAGACCGCCCCGGCCTGCTGGCTCGCGTCGGGCGTATTTTTATGGAACAGGATATTGCCTTATCGGCGGCGAAAATTGCCACGCTGGGTGAACGGGTTGAAGACGTTTTCTTTATCACCACGAAAGCGGGTGAACCGCTAACCGATCCAGAACGGCAACAGCAGCTTCGCGAACGGCTTATCGAAGTGTTAGGCGTGTAAGCGTTCAAATGTGAGCGACACCTTGGTGGTTAAGTTTGAGGTGGCACCAGGGGTTGCCTATAATCGGCGGTTTAGTTGGTCGTTTTACAGACATCCAACACCGCCTTTAGGCTATCAACGGACATGCCATGAATCCCGATCTAAACGTTCTGCACCCCTATCCGTTTGAAAAGCTAGCGGCCCTAAAGGCAGCGCTTGTGCCACCAGCGGGGCTTGAACATATTCCCCTTACCATTGGGGAGCCTCAACACGCCCCTTACGCGGGGGCATTAGAAGCGCTGGTCACCCATCAATTAGAGATGGCCCGCTACCCGGCTACCAACGGCCTATCCGCCCTACGCGAAACAATCGCCCGCTGGGCAACGCAACGTTTCTCGCTTGCCGGGCTAGATGCCGAACGCCAAGTACTCCCCGTTAACGGCACCCGAGAAGCGATTTTTGCTTTTGTGCAAGCAGCGTTGGATCGTCATCGCCCCGCCAAGGTGGCTGTACCTAACCCCTTCTATCAGATTTATGAAGGGGCCACTCTACTGGCAGGGGGGGAGCCGCTCTATTTAGATTGCACGGCTGACAACGGCTTCCGCCCCGATTTTTCGGCGGTCAGCGCAGCGACTTGGCGTGATGTGCAAATCGTATTTATTTGCTCTCCGGGCAACCCCACAGGGGCCGTCACGCCACTTTCAGAATTCAAGCAACTGATCGCGCTGGCCGACGAGCACGACTTTATCATCGCCTCTGATGAGTGCTACTCAGAATTATATCTGGATGAAAACACGCCCCCCCCAGGCCTGCTACAAGCCTGTGCGGAGCTTGGCCGCGACAACTACCAACGTTGCGTAGTGTTTCATTCGCTATCTAAGCGCTCCAACTTGCCAGGGCTACGCTCCGGCTTTGTAGCCGGTGACGCGGATCTTCTCACGCCGTTTAAGCGCTACCGCACTTACCACGGTTGCGCAATGTCGCTGCCGCTTCAGCACGCCTCTATCGCCGCCTGGCAGGATGAAACCCACGTACGTGCCAACCGGGATGCTTACCGCGAAAAATTTAGCGCAGTGACCGACGTTCTGGCTCCGGTAATGAACTTCCCTACGCCGGAAGCTAGCTTTTACCTGTGGCCAGCGGTGCCAGACGGTGATGATATTGCCTTTACCCAGCGGCTATTTAGCGAGCAACACGTCAGCGTCTTACCTGGCAGCCTCATGGGTCGTTCTGGGCAAAATGGCCATAACCCCGGCTCGGGACGACTACGTTTAGCGTTAGTGGCGGGACTTGCACCCACACTTGAAGCAGCTGAGCGACTTCGTCAACTGGTTGAGCGCGGCTAAGACGCCGTAGGTTTATTTAAGGAGGCTGTATGCTGACACTCTATATCATCAACACGTGCGATACCTGCCGCAAAGCACGCAAAGCGCTTGAAGAGAAAGGCATCCCTTTCAAGACTCACGACCTACGTAAGGATGGTCTTTCAGCTGGCCTACTTGAGCACATTCTTGAGCGCGTACCGCTATTAGAGGCGCTTAATAAGCGCAGCAAAACATGGCGTGACTTACCCCAGGAAGAAAAAGACAGCTTGGATGCTACCTCTGCCCGCAGGCTATTGCTTGAGCAGCCTACGCTGCTCAAAAGACCCCTATTAGAAGTTGACGACGACACTATTTTAGTGGGCTACCGCGACGGCGATTACGACTCTCTCAGCGGCTAACACGCCGCTGAATCCTAACAACTGATTGTGAATCAAAACTTTAAAGGAAGACGCGTTATGCTGAGCTTCGCGCTTGGAATCGGCACCCAAAATACTCAGGGCGACTGGCTAGAAATCTACTACCCAGCACCGCTGTTTAATCCTGCAGACAGCTTGGTAGCCGCAGCCAAAGAGGCGCTAGACGCCCCCGCTGGAAATACGGCGATCAGCTTCCTGCCCGAAGATTGCACGCGCCTAGCGAAAGCATTGGAAGCTGCCGGCCACTCTGAGCAGGCAGCACTCGCCGAATCATTCGCCGCCAGCCATCGTCCGCTGGTCGCGATGTTTTTAGAAAGCGATCAGGCACCGCAAACTGCTCCTGAAGTTTACTTAAAGCTGCACCTGCTCTCTCACCGCTTAGTGAAGCCTCATGGCTTGGATCTGACGGGTATGTTTGGCCTGCTGCGCAATATTGCCTGGACCAACGAAGGCGCGATTGATATCGAAGAGCTGCCCGCCCGCCGCTTGAAAGCGCGCTTAGCGGGTCGAGCGCTGTCAGTCGACTGCGTTGATAAATTCCCCAAAATGACCGATTACGTGGTGCCCACGGGCATCCGCATTGGCGACACTGCTCGCGTGCGTCTAGGGGCTTACCTAGGTGAAGGCACCACGGTAATGCATGAAGGCTTCGTCAACTTCAACGCAGGCACTGAAGGCCCCGGCATGATCGAAGGGCGCATTTCTGCAGGCGTTATGGTCGGTAAAGGCTCTGACCTGGGTGGCGGCTGCTCTACCATGGGAACGCTTTCTGGCGGCGGCAATATCATCATCAAGGTAGGCGAAGGCTGCTTGATCGGCGCCAATGCTGGCATCGGTATTCCACTAGGTGACCGCTGCACCGTAGAAGCGGGCTTGTATATTACCGCAGGCTCGAAAGTTACCCTGCTCGACGACCAGAATCAGGAAGTTAACACCGTGGCAGCACGCGAGTTAGCTGGCCAGGATGACTTATTACTGCGCCGCAATTCGCAAAACGGCCGTATTGAGTGCCTGACCAATAAAAGCGCCATTGCGCTGAACGAGGCACTGCATGCCCATAACTGAGCCTGAAACGCTGTCGCCCACGCTGCAACTCGCGTTTGAGCTACTAAGCCGGGCGTCGGTAACGCCGGATGACGAAGGCTGCCAGGACCTTATGATCGAGCGCTTAACGGCGCTCGGTTTTCATATCGAGCAACTGCCGTTTGGCGATGTCAAAAATTTCTGGGCAATAAGAGGCCATCATGGCCCCGTATTAGCCTTTGCTGGCCACACCGACGTCGTGCCCAGTGGGCCCCATACGAACTGGGAGTTCCCACCGTTTGAGCCATGTATTGATGAGCACGGCATGCTCTGTGGGCGAGGCGCAGCAGACATGAAGGGCAGCCTAGCGGCGATGCTCACCGCCGTTGAGCGCTTTGTGACGGCCCACCCAGAGCACGATGGCCGCATTGCGTTTTTAATCACGTCCGACGAGGAAGCCCCTGCCGTTGATGGCACCCGTGCAGTGGTTGAGCATTTACGCGAACGCAACGAGCGCCTGGACTATTGCATTGTTGGGGAGCCTTCCTCGACCTCTCGACTAGGCGATATGATTAAAAACGGTCGTCGCGGGTCGTTGGGTGGCGTTCTACATATTAAAGGAGTGCAGGGCCATGTGGCCTATCCGCATCTTGCGCGCAACCCTATTCACCAAGCGATGCCCGCACTAGATACGCTGGTTAACGAGCACTGGGACGCGGGCAATGACTTCTTCCCTGCCACCAGCTTCCAGGTATCTAACTTTCGTGCGGGCACTGGGGCCACTAACGTCATTCCAGGTGAAGTAGAAGTTGTGTTTAACTTCCGTTATTCCACGGAAGTTACCCATGAGATGCTAAGAAGCCGCACCGAGTCGATTTTGGATAAGCATGGCCTTGAGTACCACATCGATTGGACACTCAACGGCGAACCATTTCTGACCGCAGAAGGCGAATTAGTCGATGCTGCCATTCGCGGGGTAGAAGCCGTTACCGGCGAACGCCCTGCGCTTTCAACCAGTGGCGGCACCTCAGATGGTCGTTTCATTGCGACTCTTGGCGCCCAAGTGGTCGAGCTTGGCCCACTTAACGACACCATTCACAAAGTGAATGAGCGCGTGCGTGCCAGTGACCTGGATGAGCTAAGCCGCATTTATGAGGCAACGCTTCAAGCCTTGTTAACGGACGATGAGGTGAGCGTATGATGGAGCGGTTTCCTGATATCGAGGTATATCTTGCCCGCGTAACGATAGATAAGGTCAATGCGTGGCTAAGCGAAGCTCTTGATGCACCGCCACTTAGCCCAGCAGGCAAAGGCAAATGGAAAACCCGCGGGCACTACCAAGGCGAGGAGGTGCCAGTATTGCTAGTAGACAATGCTGCTGATGGTTTTGCCAGCTTGTGGTTTGATAGCCACCATACTCCGTGGCACACCGACCAAGAGTGCGCTCAGCACGCCGCAGAGGCCTTGCAAACAGAAGTACGCTGCTCGCTAGGTGGCTGGCACCCAGGCGATGACCCTGATCGCTTCTGGCAGGTATTGCCAGGTGGCCAGGAAAAAGCCATCGAGTGGCCTGACTCAGGCCGTTAAACGCACAAGACCCCGCCAAAGCGGGGTCTTGTTTTTCAGCAGTTGGCGATGCTAGCGCTATTCAATAAAAGTGATTTAACAAAAGCTACTCAATAATGCTGACATCATCCGCCTGAAGACCACGATCATTCTTAATCACGTGATAGCGAACAATCTGCCCTTCAGCAAGCATACGCGGGCCACGTCCACGAATAGCACGAAAGTGAACAAACACATCCTCACCATTATCTCGGGTAATAAAGCCGTAACCTTTATTGGTATTAAACCACTTTACTTCGCCCTCTTCGCGACCATCATTGGGGTCGATGATATCTTCCTCTTCATAATCTTCCACTTCAGGTACCGCTTGAGGCTGACGCGGCGCAGATTTAGTTCGAGAAACATCAGCTTTCACTACCATAGGCGGCGCCAGAGCAGCAGCGGCTAAAGTGCCTATGAATAACGCAATAAAACATCCCAGAGCAGCGGCAATATACACACCACTCACCCCGCTGATGGCAAGCTCAGCCAGCCACTGCTCAGCAAGCGGTGCATTCGTTAAATGAACAATCCCCGCCAGAAGAAGTGGCGTGGGGGCGGCAAGTAAAACACTGATGAAGAAACAGCGAAAAACAACTTTTGGATTCATAGATGATAAAAGCTCTCTTGTTGTATGGGTAACAGACGAAGGACAATACTCGGCCAACTAGGCCCATTCCTAACAGTACCGAGCATACTACACAAGGTGACGATGTTATCATGACAAACGAATTATCGCCTGCTGAGCTAACTCAACTTCTTGAATCTTTAGAGAGTAGACTGGCTTACCAGGAGCACTGGCTAGACACCCTTGATCAGGCGGTTGCCCAGCAAGAGCGTCGGCTAGAAAAGCTGGAGCAGCTGAGCACGCTGATGCGTGACCGCTTGCGCGAGCAGTATCAGGCGCTCCAAGCGGGTGATGACTCACAGGGTGATACCCGCCCAGAAGACGAAGTGCCCCCTCACTATTAGCAACACCACCCTGCTATCGGCAGTATCAACTACTACTAATTGACGTACCGATTATCACGCCACTGCATTTGCTGGATCGATGCTCTTGAGTCCAAAAGCATCGGCAACGGCCTGATAAGTCACTTGCCCATTATGGACGTTAAGCCCTGGCAGGAAGTGCGGGTCGTCTTTAAGCGCCTGTTGCCAGCCTTTATCAGCTAGCGCCAGCACAAATGGCAACGTGGCATTGGTAAGCCCCAGAGTAGATGTACGCGCTACCGCTCCAGGCATATTAGCTACGCAGTAATGCACGATGCCGTCCACGATATAGGTCGGCTCGGCATGCGTAGTGGGTTTGCTGGTTTCAAAACAGCCGCCCTGATCGATAGCTACATCTACCAACACACTGCCCGGCTTCATATCAGCCAGCATTGCACGGGTAATCAACTTAGGCGCAGCGGCGCCGGGGGTGAGTACGGCGCCAATGATCATATCAGACTCTTTGGCTGCCTGATCGAGGGCGTCCGCCGTTGAGTACACGGTTTTGATGCGCCCCTGATAACGGTCGTCCAGCACCTCCAAGCGAGCAATCGACTTATCCAGAATGGTCACCTCGGCCCCCAACCCTAACGCCATACGGGCGGCGTTTTCACCGACCACACCACCGCCAATCACAGTAACTTTACCCGGCGCAACGCCCGGCACACCTGGCAATAGCACGCCGGAGCCGCCCTGGGCTTTTTCCAGGCTATGCGCGCCTGCCTGAACAGCCATGCGCCCAGCTACCGTACTCATCGGCGCGAGCAGCGGTAACCCACCTTTTGCATCGGTGATGGTTTCGTAGGCAATACAGGTAGCACCGCTGGCCATCAGCCCTTGAGTTAATGTTTCCTCAGCGGCCAAGTGCAAGTAGGTGAATAGCGTCTGACTGGCTGTTAGACGTGCTACTTCTTCGGCTTGAGGTTCTTTTACTTTGAGAATCAGCTCGGCGCTTTGCCACAGCGCGTCTACATTAGCTTCTACTTTAGCACCAGCGGCCTCGTAGTCGCTGTCGCTAAACCCAGCACCTTCTCCCGCTGCTGCCTGGACACTTACCGAGTGACCACGCCCCACTAGCTCCCGCGCACCTGTCGGAGTGAGCGCCACCCGATATTCGTGATTTTTAATTTCTTTGGGGACGGCGATTTTCATTAGCGTTTTCCTTCTCTATTGATTGTTAGTGCTAAATCATCAGTGCTAAATCATCAGTGCTAAATCGTCAGTGCCTAGTTAGCCTTCAATCCCTCCTAGCCGTAAGTCCTAGGCCATCAATAAGCGCTATTCAGCAAATTACAGCACAGCTGGCACTAATCACCACCCCAAGCAAGAAAAACAAAAAAAACGCCGGCTAAGGCGTTTTTTTGGAGAATAATCTAGTGTTTAACGAAAATCAGCGAAATAATCGACGGCATTTCACCATTATCTACTCAGCTACCACCGCGTCACCGTAAATGCGCTGATACTCAACAGGCAAGCGCTTAGGGCGCCCACTGGTGAGCGCCACGCAAGCAAACCGGGTACGGGCGTTGAGCAACGCTTTGCCATCGCTCACGCGCTTAAGCTGAAATCGACGGGTCAAACTAAAACGACCATCGCAGGCAACAATCCAAGTCGCCAGTTGCAGCTTATCATCGACATAGGCGGGGGCCAGATAGTCCAACTCATGACGGTGAACGACCATGGCACGATCAAGAGATTGATAGCGCTCTAGGGATAACCCCAAGGCTTCAGAGTGGGCCCAACTGATCTGTTCAACCCAGCGTAAATACTCGCTATTATTGACATGCTGGTAGACGTCAATGGCCTCTGACGCCACCTGAAGATCGATCACAAAAGGATTTGGCAGTGCCCACTCCATAGTGCTGCTCCTTGCGGTTACTCCTTGAAGCTAGTGTCTGTCTTGCAAGTTTTCGCCAAGAAACGTCTTTGGCTTAATCGCGGAATACCCTCACGCCAAGCGCCTTCAGGTACGAAGTTTCCGGGATAGCCGGATGGACGGGGTGATCTGGCCCCTGATGGCCCTGGAAAATCACCTGACCATGACGGTCTTGGTGACGAACAGCGCCACGAACCACATCTACTAAACGCTCAGGGGCGAGGTGCATAGAGCATGAGGCCGACAACAGCAAGCCATCGCGGCCCAGCAGGCGCATTGCTTCTCGATTCAGTCGTGCGTAAGCGCGTTCACCATTAGGGATGTCCTTGCGCTTTTTGATAAACGCAGGCGGATCAAGAATGATAACGTCAAACTGTTCGCCATCGGCTTTCAGTGCCGCTAACGCTTCAAAGGCATCGCCCTCTGCTACCGCGACTTGCTCTTGCACACCATTTAGCTCAGCGTTGCGAGCCACCTGATCCAACGCCGGGGCAGAAGCATCGACACACAGCACTTCAGAAGCACCGCTGGCAGCTGCCTGAACACCCCAGCCGCCCACGTAACTGAACACATCCAGCACGCGCTTCCCTGCCACTTGGCTATTCAGCCATGCGCGGTTGACACGGTGGTCGTAGAACCACCCTGTCTTTTGGCCATTCAACACCGGCACTGCAAAGGTAACCCCGTTCTCTTCCAGCAGAACTTCATCGGGAAGTGTGCCCTTTACCACTTCGACGTGAGCTTCAAGGCCTTCCTGACGGCGACCGCCCGTATCATTGCGGAACACAATGGCATTAGGCTTAACGACTTTTTCCAGCGCATCGACAATATCTTCCGCCAGCGCTTGCATACCCGCGGTATTCAGCTGCACCACCAGCACGTCACCGAAACGGTCGATCACCAAGCCCGGCAACAGGTCACCTTCACCGTGAATCAAGCGATAAAATGGCTTATCGAACAGCCGTTCACGCAGCGCCAGCGCCTGGTTGAAGCGGTGTACGAATAACGAGCGATCTAGACGCATTTCTGGGTCGCGAGACATTACTCGACCACAAATCAGCGAATGCGGATTAATGTAAGCGACGCCAAGAGTTTTGCCGTTGGAAGCCTCAACCAGAGCGGGCTCACCTGCAGCAAAGTTTTTTAGCGGCGTCTCTTTGATATCTACCTCATTGGAGTAGATCCACAGATGGCCCGCTTTCAGGCGGCGATCGGCATTTTTATTCAGGCGCAGGCGTTGAGTCACAACAATCTCCAAAAGAGCAATCTTACAAAGCACATAGACTCTGAAAGCATAGGCAAAACAATTAATATCAAAGACCCGCCGCTATCGCTGGCAACCCGGGCAAAACACGCTGGCCCGCTGACCCAGGGTGATACGACGCAGCTCAACGCCACAGCGCAGGCAAGGCTGCCCATGGCGCCCGTACACATTCAGTTGCTGGGCGAAGTAACCGGGTTCACCCTGACCACTGACAAAATCTCGCAGTGTGGTGCCACCCTGGGTAATCGCTGCCGCCAGAACCTCTTTAACCGCGGCAGCTAGCTGCTGGTAACGGGCCAGGGAAATTTTCCCAGCGGCGCGACGGGGGTCGATACACGCCATAAACAGCGCTTCGGCAGCGTAAATATTACCCGCACCGACCACCACACGGTTATCCATTAAAAAAGGCTTTACCGCAACGCGCTTTTTACGCGATGCGTTATAGAGCCAGCGGCCGTTAAACGCGTCGTCCAACGGCTCAGGACCAAGGTGCGCAAGGCGTGAGTCTAAGCGGCCATCGCCCTGCTGCCAGTCAACAAAACCAAAACGCCGCGGGTCGTGGTACCTCAGCACATAGCCACTGGCCATCACCACGTCAACATGATCATGCTTTTTAGGCAAATCCCCCACCTTGGCAATGCGCAGGCTGCCCGACATGCCCAAATGCCATAGCAGCGTGGCCTCACCTTCAGGCGTCGACACGGGAATTTGCAGATACTTAGCGCGGCGATTTAACACGCCTACATGAGCACCTACCAGCCGTTCGGCTAGGTTTCCAGGTACTGGCACGCGTAACCGGGACTGACGCACCAGCACCTCGGTGATCTCCTGCCCTTCTAAATAGGGGGCAATGCCACGCCGTGTCGTTTCAACTTCAGGCAATTCGGGCATGATGAAAGCCTATGATGACAGCACCGTGACAACTACCCTGTCGCCTATGCGGTGCTGAAGCATAGGGACGTGTACCGCCATTCATACAAAATAAGTGGCTAAATACCGGACATGCAAAAACCCGGCTTGGGGCCGGGTTTTTCAACAGGCACTCGCCTGCGGTGAAAGCCGATCATTGTAATCGCGATTACTTGATCTTGGCTTCCTTGTAGATAACGTGCTTACGGACGACCGGGTCGTATTTCTTGAATTCGAACTTATCCGGTGTATTCCGCTTGTTCTTATCAGTGGTGTAGAAGTGGCCTGTACCGGCACTAGACACCAGCTTGATCTTATCGCGCATGGTTTAACTCTCCCAAAATGCTAGCTTAGATGGCGTCGCCGCGCTTGCGGATATCAGCCAGAACCGTTTCGATACCTTTCTTGTCAATAATACGCATTCCTTTAGAGGAAACGCGCAGCTTGACGAAGCGGTTTTCAGCTTCAACCCAAAAACGATGGGTGTGCAGGTTCGGCAAGAAACGACGACGTGTCTTACGCTGGGAGTGAGAAACGTTATTACCAGTTACCGGACGCTTGCCGGTAACCTGACATACTTTGGACATGAGAGCCTCCAACCGCTTGGCGAGTTGTTCAAAACTGTCGGGCAAACCGGAGCAGGGAGGGAGTCGACGCAGTTAACCGCCTAGCTGTACCCAAATCCGTTATTCAACCCAAGTTTAAAGGTGGCACTTTATACCAGAGCACCCGGCTACCAGCAAGCAAAAACGCCCAAAAATGCCAAAAAAGGCATTTTTCGGACAATTTACTTAGGTAAACGACGTGAATTTGACGTCACACCGTTTTCATTAATTGCTATAGCCAACCGCGCTCGGCAAACGAAACCACGTCACCGTCCCCCACCACGAAATGATCAAGCACCCGCACATCGAAGAGTGCAAGGGCATCTTTTAGACGTTCAGTAATACGTCGATCAGCATCGCTTGGCTCAGCAACACCCGAGGGGTGATTGTGTGCCAGGATGACAGCACCAGCGTGTAATTCAAGCGCACGCTTGGCTACTTCGCGGGGATAAACGGATGCGCTGTCTAGGGTACCGCGAAACAGGGATTCATAGCGAATAATTCGATGCTGTGTATCCAAAAAAAGCACGGCAAACTCTTCATGCCCCAAATGGCGAAGCTGGGAACTGAGGTAATGGCGCACAAGGGCCGGCGATGTGAGCGCATTGCCCCGGGCAAGCTGACTCGCCAAATGACGCCTGGAAAGCTCGAGGGTCGCCTGAAGCTGAGCAAATTTTGCACTCCCAAGCCCCCGAGCCGCACAAAACTGATCCTGATCCGCCTCCAAGAGCTGCCTCAAACCACCAAAGCTGGCCAGCAGGTCCCGCGCTAAATCCACGGCTGAGCTCCCCTGAACGCCTACCCGCAGAAAAATGGCAAGGAGCTCAGCGTCAGAGAGCGCCTGAACCCCCATGTTCAATAACTTCTCTCGTGGCCGCTCCCCTTCTGGCCAGTGATTAATCCCCATTGCCGCCTCCTTGCTACCGCTGATAGCACCGTCCGCGTTTGCTATTACGCACCCTAATTGGCTTTTCCAACTGCTGCCTGAGCATGCCAAAATAACCAGTCAAATGGTATGGTACTCACCTTTAACAAACGCTACATGGGACTGCCCATCATGGCCTTATTATCGCCATCTCCGTTAACGTCACTTGCTGGCAAGCGCCTGCTACTTGGTATTAGCGCTGGCATTGCAGCTTATAAAAGCGCGCTGATTGTTCGGCTACTCAAGCAAGCTGGCTGCGAGGGTCGCGTGGTAATGACCGAGGGTGCCCAAGCATTTATCACGCCGTTAACACTTCAAGCGCTCTCAGGGGAGCCGGTACGCACCTCACTGCTTGACCCTGAAGCAGAAGCTGGCATGGGACATATTGAGCTAGCCCGCTGGGCGGATGCCGTACTGATTGCCCCAGCGACTGCCGACTTGATCGCACGATTGGTACATGGCATGGCTGACGATCTGTTGACCACCCTGTGCTTAGCCTGTGAAGCGCCCAAGCTGATCGCACCGGCCATGAATCAGGCCATGTGGCGACACCCCGCAACCCAACGTAACGTGATTCAGTTAGCCAGCGATGGCTGGCAGTTGATCGGGCCAGCGGCAGGTGACCAAGCTTGTGGCGACGTAGGCCCCGGCAGAATGAGCGAGCCAGAAGGTATTGTTGATTTCTTAGCACAGCATTTTACTACTGATGCAAAGACGCCAGCGCCAACCTCCGCGCCGCATGTGGTTATTACTGCTGGCCCCACTCGAGAGTCGCTGGATCCCGTGCGCTACCTATCCAATCACAGCTCAGGGAAGATGGGGTACGCACTAGCTGCTGAAGCAGCTACCCAGGGCGCACGGGTAACGCTGATAAGCGGCCCGGTTAATCTACCCACCCCTTACGGTGTTGAACGGATTGATGTGGAAACCGCCGCACAAATGCATCACGAAGCGTTAACACTAGCGCCTCATGCAGCCCTATTTATTGGCTGTGCTGCGGTCGCTGACTACCGTGCCGCCAGTGCTGCCGAGCATAAAATCAAAAAAACCGACGACAGCGATACGCTAACGCTTACGCTGGTCAAAACCCCTGACATTATTGCCGATGTTTCCGCGCTGCCTGGCAACCAACGCCCTTTCGTGGTGGGCTTCGCCGCCGAAACCCAAAATGTCGCTCGCTATGCGGAAGATAAACTGACCCGCAAAGGCCTAGATATGATCGTTGCCAACGACGTCTCTCAGCAGGGACTTGGCTTTGGAAGCGATAACAATGCTGCCTTGCTGCTTTGGCGCTCAATGGCGGGGACCGATCAACTGGAAGCCCCTCCCCAGGCTAAAACGCAGCTTGCTGCCCTTATTATTCGTCACGCACTATCACTACTACCTTCTCAATTACCCTCTCAGTCACCTTCTCAATCACTTTCTCAACCCCCCGGAGCATTATCATGAGCGGTTCTCGCCCACGCCTGCAGTGCAAAATATTGGATGAGCGTTTGCACGACTACCTTCCCTCTTATGCAACAACAGGCTCAGCGGGTATGGATTTGCGAGCACTGCTAGATGAACCGCTGACGCTTGCTCCTGGTGACTGCCAGCTGGTGCGAACAGGCCTTGCCATTTACATAGAAGATCCTGGTTTAGCAGGTATGATCTTGCCTCGCTCCGGGCTAGGTCATAAGCACGGTATCGTGCTGGGCAATCTCGTCGGACTAATCGACTCTGATTACCAGGGCGAACTGATGGTATCCGTGTGGAACCGTGGTCAAAGCAGCTTTACGTTATCGCCCTTTGAGCGTCTCGCTCAGTATGTCGTTGTCCCCGTCGTGCAAGCGGAACTTACGATTGTCGATGCCTTTGAAGACTCCACTCGCGGCAGCGGTGGTTTTGGCAGCACAGCCAGCCAATAAGCCAAGCGCTGTTTTACCGTTAATTTAGGAGCGACAATGAACGTACCTGCATCGATATTTCGTGCTTACGACATTCGCGGCATTGTGGACCATACGCTGAGTGAAACCACCACCGAGCTTATTGGCCGTGCCGTTGGCTCTGAAGCCGCCGCTCGGGGCGAGCAAACGGTCATTGTTGCACGTGATGGCCGACTTTCCGGACCGCGCCTGCAAGCAGCGCTGATTCGTGGCCTAACAGCCTCAGGGCGGGACGTTATTGATATCGGCATGGTGCCAACACCCGTGCTTTACTTCGCCACACACATACTGCCTGAAAGCTGCTCTGGGGTAATGCTAACCGGCAGCCACAATCCACCCGACTATAACGGCTTCAAAATCGTCTTAGCTGGTGAAACGCTCTCCGGTGATGCTATCACCGCCCTCTATGAGCGCATTCAAGCAAACGACCTCACCAGCGGCGAAGGCAGCGTTCGCCAGCACGACTTGCGCACGGCGTATCTTGAAAGAATTATTAGCGACATCCATATTGAGCGACCACTGAGCGCGGTTGTGGATTGTGGCAACGGGGTCGCTGGAGAGCTTGGCCCGCAGCTTATCGAGCGCCTGGGGGTAAAAACCACTCCATTATTCGCCGAGATTGACGGCAACTTCCCGAACCACCACCCCGACCCAGGCAAACCCGAAAACCTACGCGACTTGATCCATAGCGTTAATAAAACCGGCGCCGATATTGGCTTAGCTTTTGACGGCGACGGCGACCGCTTAGGGGTTGTCACGCCAAGTGGCAGAATGATCTACCCGGACCATCTGCTGATGGTATTCGCGGCTGATATGCTGTCACGCAACCCAGGCGCCAAGGTAATCTTCGACATCAAATGTACCGGTAACCTGGCACGAGTTATTAGCGACGCTGGCGGCGAGCCGGAAATGTGGCGGACCGGGCATTCACTAATCAAAGCACGCATGCGGGAAACAGGTGCTGAGCTGGGCGGTGAGATGAGCGGGCATATTTTCTTCAAGGAGCGTTGGTACGGATTTGACGACGGTCTGTATGCTGCGGCCCGTTTGCTTGAAATTCTAGCCCGCCACCCCGGCAGTGCCGATGAAGTGTTTGATCTATTTCCACAAGATATCAGCACGCCTGAAATTAATATCGCGGTCGCCGATGAAGAAAAATTCGCGCTTATCAAGAAGCTTGCTAGAGAGGGCGACTTCGGCGAAGGTATCAAAACCACGATTGATGGCATTCGCGTGGACTATGCCGATGGCTGGGGACTTTGCCGAGCTTCCAACACCACACCTGCGCTAGTACTCCGCTTTGAGGGTAGCGATGCTGCGGCACTTAGCCGAATAAAACAGCGTTTTGCCAACGCGCTGGCGGAGATTTCACCAGCACTGACGATCCCTGAACCTCAATAACGTGAACTAACGCGGCAGGGTGAACAGAAGAGAAGTGATCACGCCAATCGAACGCGCGACATAATAAGAAGGCTAGACAACACGCCGCATGGAAAAGCCAATGCTCGCGCTGTAATAACGGTCGCGATAAAAAGTAGCGACGGAAAAAATCAAAAGGGACAACGTCATGAGTTCAACTAGCCGCGACCCCCAGGTCGTTGTGGAGGTATTGTCAGAAGCCCTCCCCTACATCCAGCAGTTTTCGGGCAAAACGGTCGTCGTTAAATATGGTGGCAACGCCATGACAGAAGACACCTTGATCGATTCGTTCGCGCGCAACATCGTGCTGATGAAAGAGGTCGGCATTAACCCGGTCGTCGTCCATGGGGGCGGGCCACAAATTGGCAGCCTGCTGGAAAAACTGAATATCGAATCGCGCTTTGTGAACGGCATGCGAGTCACTGACTCCCAAACCATGGATGTTGTGGAGATGGTCTTGGGAGGGTTGGTCAACAAAAGCATTGTTAACCTGATCAACCAAAGCGGTGGCAAAGCCATTGGCTTGACCGGTAAAGATGGCGCTCAAATTCGTGCTCGCCAGCTGAAAGTAGAGCACCAAAGTCCTGAGATGACCGCACCGGAAATTATCGACATTGGGCACGTAGGTGAAGTGGAGTCTATCTCCACCGACCTCATTGAGATGCTGGCCGCCAGAGACTTCATTCCGGTGATTGCCCCTATCGGGGTTGACGGTGAGGGACACAGCTATAACATCAATGCCGACCTAGTAGCAGGCAAACTGGCCGAGGCACTCAACGCTGAAAAACTGATGCTATTGACCAACGTCGCGGGCCTGATGAACAGTGAAGGAGAGGTGTTAACTGGACTAAGCACTGCTCAAGTTGACGCCTTAATCGCCGACGGCACGATTTATGGAGGCATGCTGCCAAAAATACGCTGTGCACTAGACGCGGTAAAAGGCGGCGTTAACAGCGCCCATATTATCGATGGCCGCGTCCCCCATGCCGTACTGCTGGAAATCTTTACCAATGCTGGGGTCGGCACCCTGATTACTGACGCAGGTTAACCGCGACGGAGGGCTAACGTCATGAGTGACGAACAAAAACCTCGCCGCCGCGAGCAAATCCTGCAAGCCTTAGCCGTTATGCTGGAAGAGGATAGCGGCAAACGCATTACAACCGCTGCGCTTGCCCGCCAGGTTGGCGTTTCGGAAGCAGCGCTGTATCGGCATTTCCCCAGCAAAGCGCGCATGTTTGAAGGTTTGATCGACTTTATTGAAGAAAGCATCTTTGCACGTATCACGCGTATTCTAGAAGACATCCCCGATGCGGCGTCTCGATGCGGCACTATTCTGGCTTTGCTTCTCGGCTTTGCCGAAAAGAACCCTGGGCTTGCCAGGGTACTGGGAGGCGACGTACTTACTGGCGAAACGGCCCGGCTGCGCCAGCGCGTTCACCAATTGTTTGAGCGCCTGGAAACCCAGTTAAAACAGATACTGCGGGAAGCTGAGCTGCGCGAAGGGCTACGCACCAGCATATCCGCTTCAGCAGCAGCCAACCTGCTGATCGCTCAGGCTGAAGGGCGTATTTCTCAGTATGTGCGCAGTGATTTCAAGCGCTTGCCGACCGAGTACTGGGAAGACCAGTGGGCACTTCTGTCTAGCCAACTGTTACAAGAAACCGTGCAACCGGCTTAGCAAGCGTCAACATATCAAGCGATCAGTTGTCCAATAAAAACGCCCCAAAGGCATTGCCTTTGGGGCGTGTATCTAACGTGCTTGTCAGCTATGAGTACTTACTTAAGCGGCGATAGCGTCGCCCATCTTCTGGCGCAGTTTTTTCATTGCGTTCTTTTCGAGCTGGCGGATGCGTTCAGCGCTGACGCCATAAACATCGGCCAAGTCGTGCAGTGTCGCTTTATTATCAGTGAGCCAGCGACGCTGCAGAATATCCCGCGAGCGCTCATCAAGCCCTTTCAAAGCTAGCTGTAAGCGACGCGTTGAATCTTCCTCAAAGTTGCTGTCTTCCAGCAGCGTTGCCGGATCAGCGGAAGCGTCATCTAAAAAATACGCCGGTGCTTGATAGGTGCTCTCTTCGTCGTCGCTAGGAGAGGCATCGAAGCCCGCATCGTAAGCCGACAGGCGGCCTTCCATATCGCGCACTACTTCTGGCTTTACGTTGAGGTCTTCCGCAATCGCGTTAACTTCATCGTTGTTCAGCCAGGCTAAGCGTTTTTTGGCGCTACGCAGGTTAAAAAACAACTTGCGCTGAGCTTTCGTGGTGGCAATTTTGACAATACGCCAGTTGCGCAGCACAAACTCATGAATTTCCGCTTTGATCCAATGCACGGCAAATGACACCAAGCGAACGCCCTGATTGGGGTCGAAGCGTTTAACGGCCTTCATTAGACCGACGTTACCTTCTTGAATCAGGTCAGCCTGTGGCAGACCATAACCTGAGTAACTGCGAGCAATATGCACAACAAAACGCAGGTGCGACAGCACCAAGCGGCGTGCTGCTTCTAAATCACCTTCGTCGTGGAGGCGGAATGCAAGCTCACGCTCTTCATCAACGCTTAATACGGGTATGCCGTTAACCGCTTGAATATAGCCGCCCAGATCGTGACCTGGAGAAAGCTGTCCCACCGGTAGAAGACTAGTGCTCATGTGCAGGTGGTCTCCCTTAAAACCTATCATGGTTGATGTGTTGAAGTGAGTGCCTCAACCATCATCTGTTAACTCTAAGACCTTAGCCTAAGCATAAGGTTCACATGACCGATGCATTCACTGCATAAGACACAAAATGGGGTGGAAATCCCCGTTACTGACCGCATAACACACATAATCAACGCGGCCGTATACTAGAGAGATGGCGTGTAACAGCCAACCAAGCTCCTAGCCAGCCCAGTAGTGTACTGCAAGATAGCAGAATTGTAGAGCCTGTCACGTCCAACTGCGGCAATACAAAGCTCGCCCCATAGCTTGCAGCCAGAGCTGCAACGGGCATCGACAACCAATGGTTGCCAAGCCCCAACAACCCCAGCGCCAGCAGGCCGCCCCCAACACCGTACCAAGCCCCGCTATATAGAAAGGGCCTCCGAACAAAGGCATGGGTCGCGCCAATAAGCATCACCACTTCGATTTCTCTCCGTCGGCTTTCAACCGAAAGACGAATAGTGTTGCCCACCACCAGCAGCACACCACAGCCAAATAGCACACCAAGCGCGAGCGCCACCCGTCGCCCAAGATCCGCCAAATGACGTAAACGCTCTACCCACGCCAAATCTACGCGCACTTCGTCTACCCCAGAGAACGCTTCCAAACGCTGTGCCAGCTGTGCCATAGCGGCGGGTTCAACGCTCTGCGGGTAAATCACAATACTGGCTGGCAGGGGGTTATCTTCAAGCCCTGCCAGGGTATCTTCAATACCAAGGGACTGCTGAAACTCAACCATACCTTGCTCTGCGCTGATAAGGCGGGTCGTTTCGACGCCCTCGTCCGCAATGACGGCCTCTTCAATGCGAGTGGACTGCGCAGCGTCTACGGTCGTTTCCAGATAAACGGTGAGGGTTGCACTCTCATCAAGTTCTGCGTCTAGCAACTTGGCGCTATCCAAGGTTAACCAAAGTGCCGCAGGCAAAACTAACGCAATAGCGATGGCCAGCATGGTTAGCAAATTACCCACAGGATGACGTACCAGGCGATAAAGGCTATCCAATGCCATTGCACGGTGATGGCGTCCCCAGGCGCGTAAGCGACTGCTAAAGCGTGTTTGCTGTGAACGCGCCCCGCGCCGCTCGGCGGGTGGCTCACTGGAGGTTCTGGCCGCTTGTCGCTTACCCTTGGGCGCTGCACCTGTAGAACGGGGTGTCGCAGCACGTTTCATACGGCCCCCTCATCTGCCACCAGACGGCCATCCCGCAAACGCAAAATTCGGTGGCGCAGCCGCGCAATCAGCGCTAAGTCGTGACTGGCAATCATCACGGTGGTCCCGATACGATTAAAGTCTTCAAACAGCGCCATAATGTCGGCAGAAAGCTGTGGGTCTAAGTTACCGGTAGGCTCATCGGCCAGTAACAGGGCTGGCTTATTAACCACCGCGCGAGCAATTCCCACACGCTGCTGCTCACCGCCAGAAAGCTCTACCGGCAGCGCTTTTTCGCGGTGTAAAAGTCCGACTTTATCCAGCGCAGCACGAACGCGCCGCGCTGCTTCTCGCGGCTCCACCCCTTGAATTTCGAGCGGCAGAGATACATTACGGAACACGCTGCGATCAAACAGCAATTGGTGATCTTGAAACACCACACCAATTTGCCGACGGTAAAACGGCACTTGGCTGGCATGGAGCTCGGCAATATCGTGCCCTGCCACCACTACCCGACCACGACTGGGCTTTTCGAGACGCATAATCAGTCGCAGCAACGAGCTTTTACCAGCACCAGAATGCCCGGTCAGGAACACCATTTCGCCTCTTGCAACGCGAAAATTCAGGTGCGCTAGCGCCTCAAAGCGCCCTCCATAGCGCTTACCCACATGTTCAAAAGCGATCATGCGCGGCCATCATCCCCTTGCCGGTCAAACAGCGCGTTAACAAAATCATCTGCCTCGAAGGGGCGGAGGTCATCCAGGCCCTCGCCCACGCCAATAAAGCGAATCGGTGTTTTTAGCTGCTTCGCTAATGCGAAAATAATTCCGCCTTTGGCGGTACCGTCCAGCTTCGTCAATGTGATGCCACTGATCGGCACAGCATCGTTAAATGTGCTGGCCTGGGAAATGGCGTTTTGCCCAGTCCCTGCATCTAGCACCAACATCACCTCATGGGGAGCGGTGCTATCCAGCTTTTGCATGACGCGATGGACTTTTTTCAGCTCTTCCATCAGATGACTTTTGTTGTGCAGCCGCCCTGCCGTGTCGGCAATCAGCACGTCTACCCCTCGCGCTTTGGCAGCCGCAACGGCGTCGTAAATCACTGAAGCACTATCAGCGCCTGTGTGCTGCGCAATCACCGGGGCGTTGTTACGTTCGCCCCACACTTTAAGCTGTTCACCCGCCGCTGCACGGAAGGTGTCACCTGCAGCGAGCATGACGCTTTTACCTTCACGCTGAAAACGCTGGGTCAGCTTGCCGATAGTCGTCGTTTTACCTACGCCGTTAACACCTACCACGAGAATGACAAAAGGCCCATCGCTGTCTTTTTCAAAATTTAGCGGCGTCGCTACCGGCGCCAGCATCGACGCCAACTCCTCCTGCAAACCGCGATAAAGCGCTTCCGGGTTATTCAGCTCTTTGCGCGAAACGCGCGCTTCAAGGCGCTCAATAATCTCGCTGGTGGCTTCAATGCCTACATCTGCCATGAGCAGTTGGGTTTCAAGATCTTCCAACAGCTCATCATCGATCTGTTTTTTGCCCAAAAACAGGTCGGCAATACCATCGGTTAGATTGGCGCGAGTTTTGCCGAGCCCTGACTTAATTCGTGCGAACCAACCTTTCTTTTCACCTTTTTCAGCCACAGGCTTCTCTTGAAGAGCCGGTTTAGGCGCTGTCATTGTGACTGGGTCTGGTTCTGGTTCTGGTTCTGGTTCTGGTTCTGGTTCTGGTTCTGGTTCTGGTTCTGAAACGGAGCCTAGCTCGGACTCAGATTCTAGTTCTGATTCACTTACCTGTGCCTTCTCGGCGGTTTCTTCTACAGGCGCCTTATGCTCGGGTAGCGTAGCTTCAGTCGCTGGCGTTTCTTGTGCAACTTCCTCCGTTGGCGAGGCCTGCCCTGCTTCATGCTCTAGCGCTGGCTCTTTGGTAACCTCTACTTCGCCATGCTCCTCCTGAGACAGCGCCTGCTGATCTTGCTGCTCCTGCTGGGAGTCGTGCTTTTTCTTACGTTTGAAAAAACCGAACATAGGTGTCATCCGACTAAATAGGTGAACATTGCGATTATCCTACCACTGCAGACCAAGACTTTGGATAAGTAGCCCGCTACAATCCGCGTTATGAAACGACAACGCTCTTCTCGCCCCTCTACTTCTCGCTCATCGACGGCGCGGCGCGGGCCTACCAAACCGCCAGGTAAGCTTCGCATCATCGGCGGCGATTTTCGCCGCCGTCAGCTTCCCGTACTTGACCATCCCGGGCTTCGACCAACTCCTGACCGCGTGCGTGAAACGCTGTTTAACTGGCTAGGACAGCACCTGTTTGGCAAACAAGTGCTTGATCTCTTTGCAGGCACGGGAGCGCTCGGGCTTGAAGCACTTTCCCGAGGCGCCAGCCACGTTACATTTGTCGAGCGCGACGCCCGGGTAGCCGCGCAGATTAGTGAAAATATTATCACCCTTGGAGCCAGTAATGGTCGGGTGGTCTCCACCGACACGCTCACTTTTCTCAATCAACCCTGCCAACCTGCGGATGTCGTCTTTCTTGACCCGCCATTTCATCAAGGATTAGCCGTTTCTTGCTGCTCAGCGTTAGAAACCGGTCGCTGGCTTGCAGACGATGCCATGATTTACCTGGAAACTGAAAAGTCGCTCTCTCCAGAAGTGCCTAGTAACTGGCAGCTTTATCGGGAAACCCAGGCAGGCGAAAGTACCGCCCGCCTCTATCTTCGTAAACCCGTGTAAACTGCGCTTGCCGCAATCTTGCAGCGGCGTTACGCTCGCCCAACTGAATTACGATTTTGTCCCCGTTATGACAGGTAGTGTGCCTGTCGACATTATTGGAGGTAGGCATGAGCCTTGAGTTATTTAACCAGTTGGAACAGAAAATCACCGACACCGTTGAGGCGTTGGAATTGATGAAGCTTGAAAATGAAGAACTGCGTGGCGAAAACGCTCTGCTAAAACAGGAGCGTGAGGAGTGGGAGCGTCGATTACAGGGCGTGCTCAGAAAATTTGAAGACATCGAAAGCGATAGCGTGTCTTAAAGCAAGCGCGACATCAGTAGCGCATCTTCTCGCCCGGCCGCACCCTGTGCAGCCGGGTAATAACCTCGGCGCCGACCATCTTCATTAAACTCGTAGTGTTGATAGAGCCTTATCGCACGCTGGTTACTTGCCCGCACTTCGAGCAGTAGGCGCTCGCTTTGCCACTGCCTAGCACAGGCGACCACTTCGCCAATCAGCTTGCCACCGATTCCCTGACCCTGCTGTTGAGGGAGCACTCCAATCGCTTGAAGCTCTGCCTCAAATGGCAAACGAACCACGATGGCATAGCCAAGTAATATATCGCCAACGGACACATGGCCAACCGGTGCTGGTGGTTGCCAGTAACCAATCACCTGTGA
The DNA here is from genome assembly GCF_054790765.1 of Halomonas bluephagenesis. NCBI lineage: Bacteria > Pseudomonadati > Pseudomonadota > Gammaproteobacteria > Oceanospirillales > Halomonadaceae > Halomonas > Halomonas bluephagenesis. The sequence continues at coordinate 2,558,906 of NZ_CP133631.1, read as the reverse complement.
ATTAGGGTCGTCTAGCGCATCGTGGAGATGCTGCGAGCTTATGCCACTGTTAGCTTGTGCTTCTAAGGCCTGTAACTCAGCGCTGTTAGCAACGCTTAATGGGCTTATCACTGTGTGGTGACCTCAGCACGCCACAGCTCTCGAAGCGACACCAGCGCAGGCCAAAGCTTACGTTTGGCACTCGCATGCTCGGCAAGTGTTTTCAAAGCCGGTCCTTGCCACACGGGCAGCGACAGCGTTTGGCTCTGTTGCTGGCTAACCGCCATGACCCGCACCAAGGGAGAATCGTCGGGTAGTTCGTCAGCGCCCCACCACAACAGACGCTCCAACTGCCATCCTTGTCTCCCAGCCGCACCCGCGATAAAGGCGGCTACCCCTTCTTGCGCCTCTTCCAACGGCTCTTCCGGCATAAACGTGTTCGCCATTGGCGGCCATTTAAAGTACGTCACCGCAGGCATCTCGCCGCTCAACATGCCTGCCCCCCGAAGTATATTAGCCAGCAGTTGCTGTTCAGTAGGCGTTATTTCACCCTCATGAAGGCTTAACCATCGTCCTCCAATACAAACGCAGGAGAGACTGAATGTTAGCGGTTCGGCTTTGCTAACAGCCTGTTTTTCCGGCGTAGCGTTTTCCTGCGTAGAAATTTCCAGTGTAGAAGCAATGGGCACTTCGACTGGCGTGCTATCAGCAGCCGGTGGCTGTCCAAGCAGCGCACGCACTGCAGCGGGGGCCGAAGAGGATGCCCCCCCATCCACATTAGCCGGCTGGCTACGCAGGCGCGGTGCAGGCACGTCGTCCAACAGCGCGTGAAGACGCTCTCGCGGCGGGGTGGCAGCAGGCGCATCTTCCCATTCGCACGCCTCGGTGAGTCGCGCATTAGGCAGTTGATATCGGGATGTCCAGGCAGTTATACCCATTGCATCCAAATACTGCCTGCGAATAACGTCTGGCGTCACTGGCCGCCGCCACGACAGTTAGGCGAATTAGGGCGTTCGCCGCCACGTGCCTGCCACTCTTTTGGAGTGTAAAGATGCAATGCTAATGCATGCACGGGGCCAGACAACTCATCGGCAAGCAACGCGTAAATCTGCTGGTGTCGCTTCACTGGCATCATGCCATCAAAGCTATCGCTTACCAGGGTGACTTTAAAGTGTGTCTCAGCGTTAGCCGGCACGTTATGCATGTGGCTTTCATTTTCTACGTGCAGCACGTCGGGCGTTAACGCCGCTAACTTCTGCTCAATCTGTGTCTGCATCGCCATGAGTGCTTTCTCCTTCAATCAGCATCCGATCTATTGTACGCCCTTACTTGCTAACAGACGATGCCCGCCGCTCAATGAGAGCACGCTGGGCCAGCGCCACCCGGGAAAGGCTTGCTACCAGCGCTAGCAGCGTAGTGCCCGCTCCCAGCCATAAAGTTACCTGGACGGGTGAACCCAGCGCCAAGGCTGCACCCACCAAGGCCACCCCAAACGATTGCCCAACGGTACGGGTGGTGCTCATCACACCAGATACGTTGGCGCTTCGCTCAGGTGGAAGACTCCCCATCATTTCACGATTGTTAGGTGGCTGAAACAGACCAAACCCGATGCCACACAACGCCGTGCGCCACAGGCTGCCTGCCACGCCAGTGGATTCATCCACGAGCGCTAGCGCCACTAACCCCATAATCAGCAGCACCAAGCCTACGCTTGAAAGTAGGCTGGGATTAATCCGATCAGCCAAACGACCTGCCAGCGGACCAACCACCATAATCGCTAACGGCCATGGGGTGAACAGCCATGCCGTTTCAAGCGGCGAGAACCCCATCTGCTCCTGATAAAAAAACGATAGCGCGACAAACGTTAGCCCCTGGCCGATAAAGGCCAGACCAGACGCTGAACCAGCCAGCGTAAAGCGTTTTTCAGCAAATATACTCAGCGGTAACAGCGGATAAGGCGCGTGGCGCTGGCGTTGAATAAACAGCGTACAGGCCAGCACAGCTACCACCGCCCAGCCACCGCTTTGCCACAGTGGTGCGGCGTGGCCGACTGCGTCCATGGCGAGAAAAAAACTGGCGAGCATCAACATAGACAGAAGCGCACCCAGCACATCAAAGCTACCCTGACGTGGCTTATCTCTAGGCAGCGCACGACTGGAAAGCCACAACGAACAAACACCAAGTGGAACATTGAGCGCGAATAGCCAGGGCCAGTCGGCAAACGAGAGGATAACACCACTCAGCGTGGGGCCTGCCGCGTAGCCACCGGCTAACACTAATGCGCTCAGCCCCAAAGCGCTACCCAATAAGCGTGACGGAAAAATCGCCCGATACAGCGACGGGCCGATAGACAGCGTGGCCGCCGCTCCCAAACCTTGTAAAGCGCGAAACACCAGCAATGTTTCTAAGTTACGCGATAGGGCCGCTCCCAATGCCGCCACTACGAAGGTAGCCAGGCCGATTAAATAGAGCCGTCTTCGGGTCACCAACTCGCTGATGCCTGCAAACACGAGCAGAAAAGCCGCACAGACCACCTGGAACACATTGGTGATCCATACTGCTCTAGAGGCGGATATATTCAGGTCTGCGGCAATCGTCGGGAGGGCCAAATTAATCATGGTGGTGTCGACTACCGCCATCAGCGTGCCGGTGACGAGTGCCATTACGGCTAGCGTACGCGCAGGCCCAGGCAAACCGTCGTCACCCGCCCGAGTTTCAAACAATCGCATGGTGGTTCGTTCCTAAACTGCACCATTAAAAACAATAAAACCGGCCTGAGCCGGTTCCACAATACGCTTACATCAAGACGGCAATACGCTAGTCTTGCTCGTTGTCGAGCAGAAGTGCGTCGTCAACTTCAGAAATTTCAAGTGCGGTTTCGTCGTCAAGATCAATTGCAAGGTAGCTATGCTCAATGCGTAAAAAGTCTTGAAATAGTGACCAGTCAAGCTTTTCTGGCCATTGGCGCTCATCCTCTTCCCAGGCACGCAACTCGGTCTCTAGGATTTCTGCGTAACGCTCATGAACAAACGTTTCAAGCGCTTCGGGGGTATCCATCTCTGGGATAAGGTACACCGTACTTTCACGTTCGACGTCGTCCAGGGTCAGGTCGTCGTCTCCCATGGTGGGTTCGAGCGCATTGATCCAGTCCACGAAGGTCTGGGTCGGCCTGACGCTCAGGGCAGAGCGATTTAGCAGTTTCATGGGATTCTCCTCGCCGTCGAAACGTTGACCATTATGGGTGCTAAAGGATTAGTTTGCCATCGATGCAGGCGCAATATCGATTCATTCGGTAAAATGCGGAAGAATTTATAGTTAACGACACACCGTTACTCATCGGCAGGGGTGTTACAGTCTTAAGCCGAATAGACTATTAGGATACGCTCAATGAATACACAGACACGACTTGAAGCGATTAAACGCAGCGTGGAACAGAACGAGCTTAACTGGCCTAACGCTGACATCACCCTCGACCAGGACAACGATTCATTGGTGTTTACGCTCAAGGACTACGGCGACTTACCTGTTACCCTGACGTATTCCGACGAAGAATGGCTGGGGATGACTGAAGTGGCTCCTACCAGCGCAGTTGAGGATATCAACTCGTTCAACGATGCTTTGTTACGCTTGGGCATGGCTCTTCCGCTGGTCAGCGTTGGCATCCACACCCTGGTTGACGAAGATTACTATGTGGTCTACGGCCAGTTGTTTGCAGATTGCAAACTCGAAGCCATCAGCGCAGAAGTTGAAGCCTGCGCTCAGGCCGCACTGGAAATTGCCGATTTAATCGACTGACCTAATCGACTCACTAGTTAAGGAGTTACCCAATGTTACTACGCAAAATATTTACCGCCCTGCGCGGCAAAGCCACTGAAACCGGCGAAGCGATTGTCGATAGTCAGGGGATTCGTATTATGGAACAGGAATTGCGTGACGCCAAAACAGCAATGAACCGGGCTAATGAAGAGCTCACTACCATTATGGCTAGGCGCAACCTTGCCGCCAAGGAAGTAGATACGCTGTCGGATAAAATGGCCGAGTATGAAAAAAGCGCCATGGCAGCGCTTGAGAAAGGCGAGCAGAGCCTAGCTGAAGAAGTTGCGGGAGAAATTGCCCGTCTGGAAAGCGAGCGAGAAATCGCTCAGGCCAATGTCACCCAGTACGATGGCACCATCGAAGCGCTGAAGTCGACCATCGCTAAATCTAAAGGTGAAATCCGCCGCGTTGAGCAGCAGATGTCCCACGTCAAAGCCACTGAAGCCGCGCAAAAAGCACAGGCTGCCGTTGCCTCTCAACACGCTGGCCAAAATGCCAGCATGAACAGCGCTGTTGCCTCCCTTGAGCGCATTAAAGAGCGCCAAGCTCTGCAAGCTGAAAAGCTCAAGATCGGTGAATCAATGCAAGCGCAGGATTCCGGTGCCGACTTGGAAGCACGCCTTTCCCAGGCAGGTATCGGCAAGCAGCAAACCTCGGGAAGCGATGTACTGGCTCGCCTAAAGGCGAAACAAAATGCCGGCAACTGAGTGCCAGCGTTAACACTACCGACTGAACGCAAGGAAGACTGACGCCATGCCAGTGCTACAACAGCTACTGAAAGTTTTGAAAGCCTCTACAATTAACGTCAGTTGGACGTTTCTGTTGATGCTAGCGCTGGCTCATATGACAACCTCGTGGCTGCTCATGGGGCTCACCGGCGAAGAGGTCACGGGTTCACTGTCGCTGTGGCTGTATTTTTACGTCGTTACGGCGTCCACCGTGGGCTACGGAGACTTCTCACCGGCCTCTACCGCGGGGCAACTGATCGCTGTGTTTTATCTGATCCCGGGCGGCATTTCGCTGTTTGCTGCCCTGATCGGTAAAGCAACCGTCACGGTGGGCAATTTTTGGAGGCAGCAAATGCAAGGAAAAGGCGATTACAGCGACCTTACTGGTCACACGGTGGTGCTGGGCTGGCACGGAGAAACCACTGAAAAGATCATTGATATTCTCAAAGCTGATCGGCAGGTCCCCGATGAAATCGTGCTGTGTGTCACAAAAGATATTAACAACCCACGTCCGGGTGATTTAAAGTTCGTCAAGGGTGATAGCTTCGCCAATATGGAGCTCCTCAAGCGCGCAGGCGTTGAAAACGCTAGCCGTATTATTATCTATGACGGCAGCGATGAACGCGTGGCTACCGTAGCGCTTTCCGCTTATAGCCTGAAATCCCCTGGCTGCCACATCGTTGCCCACTGCGAAAACCCCAATACCGCAGCTATGTTGCGCCGAACATTGCCGGGCATCGAATGCACAGAGGCCATGGCACTGGAAATGTTGGTGCGCTCAGCCACCGATGCAGGCATTAGCCGCGTCGTTAATGAGCTGCTCGCGGTGAATCATGGCGCCACTCAGTACCAAACGCAGCTGCAAGATATTCCTAAAGGCAGCACATTTGGCCAACTATTTAATCAGGCCAAGGAAGCTCATAATGCCACTCTGCTGGGCGTTACTTCCGGCAGCGACGAGGCGAACATGCTCAACCCGCCCTCCACCCGTGAGCTGAGTGATGGCGATGTGCTGTATTACATGGCCTATGAGCGTCTGACGTCGGCACATTTTTCATCACTGCTGGCATGACACCCATCCGTTTCGTGGAGGTCCATCACCATGCTTGGTTCACTTAAATCATTATTCCGTTCCAACAGTAAAAGCGTGCAGCAAAAGCATGCCAGCGAAACCGCCCAGCGCTCTAACGGCCTGCCGGCGGGCATGACCCCAGATGACTTTAATGGCCTGCGGCTTGGCGGTATGGTGTCGCTCAATATGCTGTCGCTGAAAGCGTTTGATAGCCTGAATTTTGATGCTAGTTGGAGCGGCGCGGCGCAAGAGATAGCCGCGGTCGGCGTCGTCGAACTCGGCCAGGGCGAACAGCTCGCGCGCTTTTATCTGGAGAATGACACCTGGATTCAAGCCTCTATTGCCAACGGCAAGGTGTTTGAATACAAACTGTTCGACTTCCTGTCGTCACAACATGTTTCTAATCTTGAATTTGATGGCCTGATCAATCAACCGGATAGCCACACCCCGGCCCACCCACTTGGTAAGAGCAGCTTTACGCTGGAAGCTAGCGATGACATTCAAGATGATCTTAAACGCTATCAGCGCGTATGGGGCGCTGAAAACAGCGAATGGTCAGCCCCCGTTGTGCTTGAGGAAACGGTGACTCGCGCCGATGGCAGCGGAATTTCCCAAGTCACGCATCACTGCATGCTCTATGAACGTCATGATCAAGCCTCAGAGCGTTTTGAATATATCCTGCTCAGTGCTGAAGCCGATGAATTGGAAGGCAGCTACCAGCTAGTCACCAGCCTGGGCATCGATATCAGCGCAGTAATAATCGAAGCGCATTGATGGCTACCTGCCAGACGCTCTGACCAACATTCATCACTTACGATTCACCACTTACGATTGACGACTAAAAAGGAAACGATAATGGGCAATATCGGTATGTACTTGGCAGGCCTGCCAGCGTTTTTCGCCTACCTGATCACCGCCGCCATACTGCTGGTAGCGTTCATGGTCGCGTACAGCAAGATTACCCCGCATCATGAATGGAAGCTGATCCAGGAAGGCAACGCCGCTGCAGCAACCGCCTTTGGCGGCGCCACCCTAGGCTTTACCATACCGCTCTACAGCGCTATGGCGAACAGCGTGAGTTTCATTGATTTTATCGCCTGGGGCATCATTGCCTTTATCGTGCAGATTGTTACCTTCTTTGCCATCAAGCTGGTACTGAAAAGCAAAGGGCAGAGCCTTTCCGGACATATTACCGACGGCCACGTGGCATATGGCATTTTCGCGGCAACCATCGCTATCGCGGTTGGCCTGCTCAACGCAGCGTCCATGATCTGGTAAAGGGAGACATCCATGCAATCATCTAACCAGCCACCGCGCCGCAAGCGCAGTTCTCGGCTGACCCTGGCCTTGATGGGCGCGGCCGGCACAGCCGCGTTAGCCGGCTGCGGGCAGTCATCCCCGCCGCAAGACACTCTATCGGATGTCAACTTCTCCGAACCCAAGGCCTACCAGAACATAGACGAGTGCGTAGCGGACGAGCTTTACACGCGCACCGCCTGTGAAGCAGCGTTTACAGCAGCCGTTGAAGCCGTTCCACGCTTTGACTCTTTGGAAGCTTGCGAACAGGTACATGGCGAAGGCGCCTGTGAGCCACCGCCTCAATCGGCTCAGCAGGGTCAGGGTGGCAGCTGGTTTGGCCCTGCGCTGATGGGCTATATGGTTGGCAATATGATGGCGAACCGTAATGGCGCGCGGGTACAAAGCCTGTACCAAGAACCGGTCTACCGTACCCGCCAGAATCGCGGCGACTGGAACGCTGCATCGTCTTCCGCCTCGTCACGGGTAGATCAACGTAATCAGGCCTTCCGCTCATCGGTTATGCAGTCCAACCAACGGGCGACTCAACGCTCTGGATTCGGTTCGCGCTCCAGCGCACGGGGTGGGTTTGGCTCCTAAGCTAACCTCCGTTCGCTTAACCTCTTCCGACGCATTCATCTGCGCCAGCAAGGAGCCGCTTTATGTTGCGCGTTGCTATCACTGAACGCCCACAATGGCGCGAACTGGCGCACCAGCTAGGGTTTCACTTTCATACCATTGAAGGGGAGCCCTACTGGACCGAGGATGCCTATTACCAGTTCACGTTGGCACAGATAGAACAGGACATTGAAGCCCCCACCGAGGCGCTACACGAGATGTGTATGGATGCCGTTGATAGGGTCTGCCAGTCCGATGCATTGCTGCATCAGTTGAATATTCCCGAGAGGATGTGGAGCGTCATTCGTGAATCTTGGCGCAATGGCCAGCCCCACCTCTATGGGCGCATGGATTTTGCCTATAGCGGTAGTGGGCCTGCCAAACTGCTAGAGCTTAACTACGATACGCCCACCAGCATTTACGAAGCTGGCTTTTTTCAGTGGCTGTGGCTTGAGCAGGTGATCGAACAGCGTCTGCTCCCTGCCCACGCCGATCAATACAATTCGATTCAAGAACGCATGATTGCTGCCCTCGCTCACATCGGGCAGCGCCTTGAACGCGACGCCTCAGCCCCACCGGCACTGCACTTCGCCTCCATCAAAGCTCATGAAGAAGACCGCGCTACGGTGGCTTACTTGCAGGACTGTGCCATACAGGCAGGGCTTAATGCCCCTTTTATCCATATCGAAGATATCGGCTATCAACCTAACACCGACCACGGCTGTTTCGTTGATCTGGAAAACCGGCCCATCCGTGCATTGTTCAAGCTCTACCCGTGGGAAGAAATGAGCGATGACGTTTTCGGTGAGCTGCTGCCTATGATGCAAACTCACTGGTTCGAGCCTCCGTGGAAAACCATCCTCAGCAATAAGGGCATCCTGCCGCTGCTCTGGCAGTGGAACGAAGGCCACCCTAACCTGCTACCAGCGTATTTTGACACCAGTGATGGCACATCGCTTTCACCCGGCTGGGTGCGCAAACCATTTTTCTCTCGGGAAGGAAGCAATATTGAGCTAATCACCACGGGCGGCCAGTACGAAGCCGTTGATGGCCCCTATACCGACAACCCGCGTATTTTGCAGGCCTACCACCCTTTGCCGCGCTTTGGCGAACGGCATGCCCTGATCGGCAGTTGGGTAGTCGGTGACAGGGCGTGCGGCATTGGTATTCGCGAAGACATCGGTCGAATTACCAAGGATTCCAGCTGTTTTGTGCCGCACGCCATTGTCTAAGGTGTTTCAGTAGTCGAGAAATGTTACTCGCTGGCTTCGGGGCGCATCGCTGGGAACAGCAGTACGTCCCGAATAGAAGGACTATCGGTAAATAACATCACCAAACGGTCAATACCAATTCCTTCACCTGCCGTTGGCGGTAAGCCATACTCCAACGCGCGCACGTAGTCAGCGTCAAAATACATCGCTTCCAGGTCACCGGCATCTTTCTCGGCTGCCTGCTCGCGGAAGCGTTCAGCCTGATCCTCGGCGTCATTAAGCTCCGAGAAGCCATTGGCAATTTCTCGGCCACCGACAAAGAACTCAAAACGGTCGGTAACAAACGGGTTAGCATCGTTACGACGCGCCAGCGGGCTTACTTCTGCTGGGTATTCGGTGATGAACGTCGGTTGATCCAGCTTGTGCTCGGCCACTTCTTCGAAGATCTCGGTCTGAACTTTGCCCAGTCCCCAGCTTGGCTTCACCTTGATACCCAACTTTTCTGCGACTGCTTGTGCGGCTTCCAACGTATCCAGATCCGCATCGGTGATGCCGTCGCCATGATCAAGAATCGCTTGGCGTAACGTCAGGCGATGGAAAGGTTGGCCGAAGTCGTAACTGGCCCCCTGATATACGATAGTGGTGGTGCCCAACACTTCTTGCGCCGCTGTGCGCAGCATGGCCTCCGTCATATCGAGTAGGTCGCGATAATCCGCGTAGGCCCAATAGAATTCGACCATGGTGAACTCAGGGTTATGCCGCGTGGACAGCCCTTCGTTACGGAAATTACGATTAATTTCAAATACTTTCTCAAACCCACCCACCACTAGGCGCTTGAGGTAAAGCTCCGGCGCAATACGCAGATACATATCAATATCCAGCGCATTATGGTGGGTAATAAACGGCCGCGCCGCTGCCCCGCCGGGAATCGGCTGCAGCATCGGCGTTTCAACTTCCATAAAGCCGCGGGCTTCAAAGAATCGACGCATGGAGCTAATCACCGCCGCGCGGGTTTCAAACACCTTACGCGACTGCGGGTTCATGATCAGATCCACGTAGCGCTGACGATAACGCGCTTCCTGGTCAGTCAGGCCGTGGAACTTATCTGGCAGCGGACGCAAACTTTTGGTGAGTAGCTGCGCCTCTACCATCATTACGTACAGATCGCCTTTACCCGACTTATGCACGGGACCACGAGCAGCGACGATATCACCGATATCCCACCCTTTGATGTCCTCAAGCACGTCAGCGGGCAGGCCTTTTTTATCCACATAGAGCTGGATTTGGCCAGCCACATCCTGAATCACGATAAAGGGGCCACGCTTACGCATGACGCGACCTGCCACCGACGCTTGATGATCAAGCGTCTCAAGCTCCGCTTTATCTTTTTCGCCTAGCAGGTTGTGTAGCTCAACCGTGAGGCTGTCACGGCGAAAATCGTTCGGGAAAGCACTCTTACCCTGCTCAGCGGCGCGCTCACGGCGGGCCGCGAGCTTGGCACGGCGCTCAGCGATTAGGTGGTTTTCGTTATCGAGAGAAGACGCGTCTTGGTTAGCCATCGGGCACCCTGTTCATGTTCAAACGCTAAAAAAATTACAAACCCTGCTTTAGGCTGGCGACGATAAACTGATCTAAATCGCCGTCGAGCACTTTGTCGCAGTTGCTAGACTGAACGCCGGTGCGCAGGTCTTTGATGCGTTGATCGTCCAGTACATACGAGCGAATTTGGCTCCCCCAGCCGATATCGGCTTTAGAGTCTTCCGCTTCCTGCTTGGCCGCATTGCGCTTTTGCATTTCGTGTTCCCACAGCTTCGCTTTCAACTGCTTCATGGCGAAGTCGCGGTTGGCGTGCTGGCTGCGTTGGTTCTGACACGCCACCACAATGCCGCTAGGCTCGTGGGTAATCCGCACCGCTGAGTCGGTGGTGTTAACGTGCTGGCCACCCGCACCGCTAGAGCGGTAGGGATCTACCCGCAAGTCAGAGGGGTTAATGTCAACCTCAAAGCTGTCATCAATTTCCGGCGATAGAAATACCGATGCAAACGAGGTGTGACGACGACCACCGGAGTCAAACGGGCTTTTACGCACTAAACGATGAACACCGGTTTCGGTGCGCAACCAGCCAAAGGCGTAGTCGCCTTGAATGTGTAGCGATGCCGATTTGATACCGGCCACCTCGCCTGCAGAAATTTCGATAATCTCTGCTTTGAAACCATGGCTCTCTGCCCAGCGTAAGTACATACGCAGCAGGATATTCGCCCAGTCTTGAGCTTCGGTTCCGCCCGACCCCGACTGGATATCCAGATAGGCGTTATTCTCGTCCATTTCACCGGAAAACATGCGGCGAAACTCAAGTTTTTCCAGTGCCGCCTGCAGACCATCGAGCTCTTTGCGCACTTCATCGACGGTGCCTTCGTCATCTTCCATTTCCGCAAGCTCAAGCAGGTCGCGGCTGTCAGCCAAGCCCTGATCAAGCTCGTCGATGGTGGCCACAATGGCTTTAAGCGATGCCCGCTCCTTACCCAGCTTCTGGGCATAGTCTGGATCGTTCCAGACATTAGGGTCTTCAAGCTCGCGGGATACTTCTTCTAGCCGATCTTTGCGTTCGGCATAGTCAAAGATACCCCCTAAGAACATCTGTCCGCTCAGACAGGTCCTTGATCTGGTTATGTATCGGATTAGTTTCCAACATGGACGTCTCGGCTAACTTTGCGGTGGAAAAGTCGCACAGTGTAGCGAAATTGGCCGCTAACAGCCATCAACAACGGCGCTATCGAAACCCCGCATAGCTGCATGCGTAATTTCTGATGGACGCTCACTTTCCCCCGATGCTAGTACTTAATTAGGAGGCTCTCACCTAAGCAATACTTGTGAGTCGCAAATAACAACATGAAAACAATAATGGAGTCATTTACATGCAAAGTTCCCGCACTCTCGCCATCCCGATGGCACTGGCGTTGACCGTTGGCCTTACAGCCCCTCTCCAGGCGGATACACTCCGCATAGCCATCATGGGCGAGCCCGCCTCTCTGGATCCACATAAAATTAGTGGCACTTGGGAAAATGACGTTGTGGGCGATCTTTTTGAAGGACTTGTGACTGAAGCGGCCGACGGCACACGCATTCCCGGTGTTGCAGAGTCGTGGGAAATCTCCGATGACGGCACGGTGTACACCTTCACACTGAGAGATGACGCTAAGTGGTCTGACGGTAAACCAGTCACCGCTAATGACTTTGTTTTCGCCTTTCAGCGTATTTTAACGCCGGCCACCGCAGCTGATTATGCTTATCTGCTTTACCCAATTAAAAACGCCGCTGACGTCTATGGCGGTGAGGCCGATGTCAGCACACTGGGGGGAAAGGCCTTAGACACCAAGACCCTACAGGTAACCCTTGAGCGCTCAACGCCTTACTTTTTAGATCAACTTTCCCACTACACCGCCTACCCGGCCCCCCAGCACACGGTGGAAACTTACGGCAACGAGTGGTCTCGACACGGAAATCTGGTATCCAACGGCGCCTTTAAGCTGCAGGAGTGGCAGGCTCAAACGCGCATAACGACAGCTCGCAACCCCCACTTCCACGACGCTGACAACGTAGCGCTGGACGAAGTTGTCTATTTTCCTATAGAAGAGCGCAACACGGCGCTAAACCGTTTTCGGGCGGGTGAGATCCATATTGCCCGCGACTTCCCAACCCATCAGTATGGTTGGCTGATGGACAATCTCCCTGAGGCTGTTCAGGTCGCCCCCTATCTCGGCATTTATTACTACGCGTTTAATGCCCGTGATGGCCATGCAACGGCTGACCCACGTGTCCGAGAAGCCCTCAGTCTAGCGGTTCGCCGCGACGTCATTACCGATCAAATTCTGGGCACCGGCGAGCAACCTGCTTACAGCTTCGTTCCACCAAGCGTGAACCACTATTCAGCACCGACTGCTAGCTTTACCGAGCTTTCCCAGGATGAGCGTCTACAGCGCGCACATGAACTGCTTCAAGAGGCAGGCTACGGCCCCGATAACCCGTTAGAACTCATGCTGCGCTATAACACCAGCGAAGATCACCGCAAAGTGGCCATCGCCATTGCTGCCATGTGGCAACCACTCGGTGTGGAGGTAGATCTTTTCAACGCAGAGGTGGCAGTTCATTACGCTGACATCCGTCAGGGTGACTTTGACGTCGCTCGGGCAGGCTGGATCGGCGACTATAACGACGCCCAAAACTTTTTGAGCTTATTGGAAAGCGATGTATCGAATAACTACGGCGCTTACAGCTCGCCCGAATTTGATACCTTGATGAATGAAGCCGCCAATACCCAGGACATGGATGCTCGCGCTGAGCTGATGGCCGAAGCGGAGGCTATTGCGCTAGAGGACAGTGCAACGCTGCCCATCTACTACTACGTATCGCGCAACCTGGTCAGCCCTGACCTAGTCGGCTGGGAAAGCACTATTGAAGATATCCATCGCTCGCGCTGGATTCACTTCGACCACTAATTCCCTTCTAACCGGCGCTTTATTTATCACGACTTAATGCCGTTACTTCCTCGGGCTGCGTGCCCGAGGAGCGAGGCCCAATCATGCTCAGCTATACTCTAAAACGCATACTTCAGGCGATTCCGACGCTGTGGATCGTGATCACCCTCTCTTTCTTTTTAATGCATCTAGCTCCAGGTGGCCCCTTCGATGGTGAACGTCAGCTACCACCGGAAATAGAAGCCAACCTGATGGCCTCATATGGCTTGGACAAACCTGTCTGGGAGCAGTATTTCACCTACATGGGAAACCTACTGCATGGAGACCTTGGCCCCTCATTTAAATACAAGGATTTCTCGGTCACCGAACTGGTCGCCCAAGGGTTTCCTGTTAGCCTTGAGCTAGGCCTATGGGCGATTGGCCTGGCGCTCCTAATAGGCATTCCTTTGGGAGTTATCGCAGCGCTCAAACGCAACTCATCCGTTGACTATATGGTGATGGGCACAGCACTGGCCGGCGTCGCCATACCTAACTTTGTCATTGCTCCCATGCTGGCGCTGGTGTTTGGCGTATTTCTAGCCTGGTTACCGGTCGGTGGCTGGAATGACGGTCACTGGAAAAATCTGGTTCTTCCCGTTGTGGCGCTCTCAATTCAGCAGATTGCTTACATCGCACGGATGATGCGCGCCAGCATGATCGAAGTGCTTGGCAGCCATTTCATCCGTACGGCCCGTGCCAAGGGGCTTAGTGAGAGTGAGGTGATCTTTCATCACGCCCTGCGTCCGGCAATGCTGCCTGTTATCTCCTACTTAGGCCCTGCCATTGCCGGCATTATTACTGGCTCAGTGGTGATTGAGCAGATCTTCGGCATACCAGGGATTGGACGCTATTTCGTTCAAGCCGCGCTCAATCGCGACTACACATTGGTGATGGGAACCGTCGTTTTTTATGGCAGGTTAATTGTATTTTTTAACTTAATCGTCGATTTACTCTACTCGGCTCTGGACCCGCAGATTCGCTATGATAATGAATAATGCAACGCTAACTCCTCCAGCTGTCGGCAACAGCCTAGCGCGTGATGCCTGGCGACGGCTTCGCCAAAACAGTGCTGCGACAACGAGTCTTGTACTCCTCGTAGCAATTTCCTTAGTTTGCCTACTAGGCCCCTTGCTAACGCCCTGGGCACTTGATGAAGTGGATTGGAGCGCCTTTTTGGCGCCGCCAAACTTTGAAAGCGGCCACTACGCAGGCACTGACTCCAATGGCCGTGACCTACTCACTCGCGTCTTCTACGGAGGGCAAATCTCACTCTCCGTCGCTATCGTCGCCACCTTGGTATCCCTGGTTATCGGCGTTCTCTACGGAGCGGTTGCCGGTTACTTCGGTGGCCGCGTTGACAACCTAATGATGCGGTTTGTCGACATCATGTACTCACTGCCATTTATGTTTATGGTGATCCTGCTGATGGTGGTTTTTGGGCGTAACATCCTGCTGATCTACGCGGCCATCGGCGCCGTTGAGTGGCTCGACATGTCGCGCATAGTGCGCGGACAAGTACTCGCTTTGAAGCGTCGCGAGTTCGTCGAAGCAGCACACGCGCTAGGCGTAAGCAGCTTTAAGATAGTCACACGCCACCTCATTCCCAATGCCATTGGGCCTGTCATCATCTATGTCACCCTCACCGTACCCAAGGTCATTTTGCTGGAAAGTTTTCTTTCTTTTCTGGGGCTAGGTGTTCAAGAACCGTTGACCAGTTGGGGAGTACTGATTAGCGAAGGCAAAGACATGATGGAAACGGCCCCATGGATGCTCATTGTGCCCTCTGCGTTTCTCGCTATCACACTGTTGTGCTTAAACTTTTTAGGGGACGGTCTGCGTGACGCCCTAGACCCCAAGACGCGTTAGGAAAATGCACGGAGGCTTCATGTCCCAACCACTACTGGAGTTTGACCGTTTACGAGTCGAATTCGATCTTCCCGATGGTACCGTTACCGCCGTCGACGACGTCAGCTTTACCATTTATCAGGGTGAGACACTGGCTTTAGTCGGCGAATCTGGCTCCGGCAAGTCGATCACATCAACCGCCGCCATGGGGCTACTGCCCGAACTGGCTCGCTCCACGGGCAAAATTAACTGGCATGGCGGCTCTGGCGATGAAGACTTGCTAGCGGTCAGCCGCCAGCGCTTGCGGGCCATCCGTGGTAATGAGATCTCGATGATTTTCCAAGAGCCAATGACCTCACTCAACCCAATGCACCGAATTGGGAGACAAATCCGTGAAGTGCTGCATAAGCACACAACCTTGCGGGGGGGAAGCTCTCACCAGCGAGCACTTGAACTCCTCGCTCAGGTAGGCATTCCGGAGCCTGAGCGGCGCATCAATAGCTATCCCCATGAGCTGTCGGGAGGCCAGCGTCAGCGGGTGATGATTGCTATGGCACTGGCCTGTGAGCCCAAACTGCTGATTGCCGACGAACCAACCACCGCCCTTGATGTCACTGTGCAGGCGCAGATTCTTACGCTCCTTAAAGACCTTCAAGCCCGCTACGGCATGGCTATCCTGTTTATCACCCACGACCTTGGTGTTGTCAGACATTTAGCAGATAGTGTGTGCGTAATGCAGCAAGGCAAAATAGTAGAAGCGGGAAAAACTGACACGCTATTTCAATCGCCCCAGCACTCTTACACCCAAATGCTTATCGCCGCCAACCCAAGCGGCCATAAAGAAGCTATCCCCAACTCAGCCCCCATCCTGCTGAAAGCAGAAAACATTAATGTCCGCTTTCCTATCAAAAAGCGCCTTTTTGGCCCCGACCGCTATTTCGAGGCAGTGAAAAGCATTGATCTCACTCTGCGGCGAGGGCAAACCCTAGGCATTGTTGGCGAA
The DNA here is from genome assembly GCF_054790765.1 of Halomonas bluephagenesis. Taxonomy (NCBI): domain Bacteria; kingdom Pseudomonadati; phylum Pseudomonadota; class Gammaproteobacteria; order Oceanospirillales; family Halomonadaceae; genus Halomonas; species Halomonas bluephagenesis. The sequence continues at coordinate 2,542,824 of NZ_CP133631.1, read as the reverse complement.
TCGGGTTCAGGAAAAACCACGTTAGGCCGTGCGCTTCTTCGGCTGGTGAAAAGCAGCGGCGATATCTGCTTCGATGACATCGACGTAGCTCGCCTTGACCGCGCTGGAATGCGGCCGCTAAGGTCGCGTATGCAAGTGGTTTTCCAAGACCCCTTTGGCTCGCTTTCACCCCGAATGACCGTAGGTGACGTTATTGGCGAAGGATTACGCGTTCACCAACCGCTGTTACGTCGAGCCGAACGCGAGACCCTCGTCGTCCAAGCCCTTGAGGAAGTCGCTCTAGACCCTGCCCACCGACACCGCTACCCACATGAGTTCTCGGGTGGACAGCGCCAAAGGATTGCAATCGCCCGGGCTCTGGTCGTCAAACCCGAGTTTCTGCTGCTTGACGAACCCACCTCAGCTTTAGACCGCTCGGTTCAAATGACCGTCATTCAGCTATTACGTGACTTACAACAACGCCACGGGTTGACTTACCTGTTTATTAGTCATGACCTCGCGGTCGTGCGTGCGCTGGCTGATGAAGTGATTGTGATGCGACAAGGAGAAATCATCGAGCAACGCGATACTGCCTCACTATTCAGCGCTCCCCGTCAAACCTATACCCGCGAACTGATGCGCGCCGCCTTCCTGGAAAGCAGTGCATAGCTGCTCACCTACTAACCAGTAGCTAGTAGTTGCAACCCTGTGGGCATTGAACGAAAAAACCCGGCTTACGCCGGGTTTATAGGTAAAACGAGTCAAGCAGTCAGCTTATCATCAGAAGCGATAGGTAAGCTGAGCACCGAAACCATGGGCTTCGTTTTTATAGTCTGCTGAGTAGTTAGAGGTAATCGGCGGCGTTTGCTGTCCTGCCACAGTGAAGCTGTCGGTTTTGCTTTGATCAACCTGGGTGCTGCGCTCGGTAAGGTACGAGTAGGCAACGTCCAAGGTTAGATCAGGCGTGGGACTCCAGCCTGCACCAATCGAGAAAATGCGACGGTCGTCAGAGGGGATACGCACACTCCGAGTGGCATCCTGAGTTGGCGTAAAGTCCAGCGCCACACCGGCGCGCAGCGCCAGCGTCGGGGTTAACTGATACTCGCCACCGGTAGAGAATGCCCAAGCATTAGAGTAGTTCTGCTGCTCGTTAGTAATCTCACCACGCTCAGTGCCAGTGACCAAAATCTGGTCAAAGCGGCTCCAGCGTGCCCAGGAAGCACCAAACATCAGCTTTAAGCGATCAGTCATTTGCTGGGTAAGTGAGAAGTTGACGGTTTCAGGCGTTGTTAAATCCAGCGCTGCGTTATCCGTTACTGTGCCAATCCCTAACTGATCTAGCACAGGTGAATTCGCCGTAAAGCTGCCCTCCAGATTGAAATCCACTTTGGAGCGGTACGTTAAGCCGAGCGTAGTTTCGGGTGCAGGCTGATAGATGATACCTAAATTATAACCCCAGGCCTCATCATCACCTTCCACACGTGAATCCACTTCAGAAAGGCCTAGCGGTGTTGCCACTGGTACCTGACGGCGTAGTTCACCCTCTACGCGATTATAGGTAAGACCAGCACCAACAGACCACTGCTCATTGAAGCGATAAGAAACCGTTGGCTGGGCCGTCATCACTTTTACTTCGGTGTAATTGCCCTGGTTACGCCCCTGGAAGCCATTTTCGTATTCGGTTTTCGAACCAAATGGCGCGTATACCCCGAAACCAAAGGCCAACTGTTCGTTAACAGGATGCGCATAGAATGCGAAGGGAATTAATGTGCCCGGCACCATATCGCCATCGTTGGAACCCGCCACTGGCAACGTATCTGTCGCGCCTCCTGTCGCTTGCAGGAAAGCAGGGCTACTCTGTGAGGCACGTACATTCGTGATGTCACTATTTACGTTTAGGAACGTGCCCCCTGCCGTAATTTGAGCACGGTCAAGGAACGACATGCCCGCCGGGTTACCGTACACAATGGTCGCATCATGTACATTTGAGCTACGTCCTGCATGCCCATACCCCTGGCCACTGACGCTCTGCTCGTTGATTTGATATCCGCCTGCTTGTGCCTGACTAGCAAAAGCGACTGAGGCTACTGCGGCCGCCAAGGGAAGCTTTTTAAATTTATTATGCATAGTGGGCCTCTCTTCCCAATGATCCGATGGATACTTCCATCCACCCTCTTTGTTCTAACACGTCAGTTTTGGCCCAATGACCGCTTGGGATCAAGGGCAAACGAGCGTTTTATTTCGGTTTTGACTTATACATTAGTCGAACGAGTGTTTTAAATCAGTGTTTTAGTCATTTCGGCTGAAGGCCTCAATATCGCTTGACCTATGTGTGACCCATAGGTTTTACACTAAAAAACATCACAACTTCCACGCAGAGGACGTTATGCCGCCTGGAGCGATGAAGGTCGGTGAGCTTGCCAAACGCGGTAGCGTTACCGCTGAAACGGTTCGTCATTACACCCGTGAGGGGTTACTAGCACCAACACGCCACCCTGATAACGGTTACCAGTTATTTTCAACGACTGACTTAGAGCGGCTGCACTTTATTCAACGAGCACGCAAGCTCGGTTTTAGTGTGGCGGAAATTCGCGACATCCTGGCTCACGCCGATCAAGGAGACTCCCCATGCCCGTTGGTGCGCGACCTACTTACCCATCGGCTACCACAAATCCGCGCGCGCATCGCCGAACTTGAAGCACTCGCCCAACGTATGGAGCAGGCGCTAGAGAGCTGGCAACACATGCCCGATGGCATGCCAGACGGCCATAGCCTATGTCGTTTAATTGAAAGTTTTCCCGAGGAGGCACAATGCAATCACACACCCTGCAGCCACAAACGCTGATTCGCACCGTGCCGGGCATGAACTGCCAGGGCTGCGTAAAGCGCATGCGCGAGGCGATTCAAGCCGCAGACCCTAACGCCGTCGTAGAAGGCTTTCCCGCAGACAAACGCCTGGAAGTTACCAGCACGTTAGAAGACGAGGCGCTGGACAGCACATTAACTGAAGCGGGCTATCCCGCGGGCGCCCCCAGCAGCGAGGCTCAACCGCCTGCGGATAGTCAAACTACGCAAACGACAGATAAAACTAATGACAAAAAGACGACTGAAAACGAGACAACCAACAATGCTCCTAAGCAGAGGCTATTGATTAGCGGCATGACCTGCGCAGGCTGCGTGAATAGCGTCGAAAAGGCATTGGCCAACACACCGGGCGTTACCGCCGCCTCGGTCAATTTTGGCACCCACACCGCCCAGGTAACGGGTAGTGCCGAGCGCAAGACACTGATTGACGCCGTGGCAGGCGCGGGGTACCGCGCCGAGCCCATTGTCGATATGCGCGAGGCCGAACGCACTCGTGAAGCCCAAGAGGCAGTCACCTATCGCCAGCGCCTACGTGGCAGTATGCTGTCGTTAGCGCTAGCTATTCCGCTTATGCTGAGCATGTTTGTTTACCACCCACACCCAATGGGAATGGGTCGCCTTTATTGGCTAATCATTGGCTTGCTCACCCTGGCCATTTTAGCGTTTCCAGGACGACACTTTTTTACCAACGCGTGGAAACAGTTCAAGCACCACCAAGCCAATATGGACACGCTCGTGGCCATGGGCACCGGCACTGCCTGGCTCTACTCAATGATGGTTGTACTCTTTGCCCCTTGGCTGCCTGACGTCGCCCACGGCATCTACTTTGAAGCATCGGCCATGGTGATCGGGCTGATTCTACTTGGCAACGCTATGGAGCTACGGGCCCGCGGACGCACCAGCAGCGCACTGAAGCGCCTTCTCGATCTACAAGAGAAAACGGCGCGCGTGATTCGACATGGCCAAGAGCAGGAGTTGCCCGTCGACGACGTAGCGATAGACGATCACATCCGCGTGCGCCCTGGAGAACGGCTGCCGGTGGATGGCATCGTACTCGACGGCCAAAGCTACATCGATGAATCCATGCTCACCGGTGAGCCACTGCCCGCTCACAAAAGCGCCGATGACGACGTCAGCGCGGGCACGGTTAACGGCAATGGCAGCTTGGTCTATCGCGCCACTCGTGTGGGCAGCGACACCCGCCTGGGGCGCATTACCGAACAGGTCGCCAGCGCTCAAAACTCTCGCCCGCCAATTGGCGAACTGGCCGATAAGATATCGGGAATTTTTGTCCCCAGTGTCATGATAATCGCCGTACTAACCGCACTGATCTGGTTTAACGTCGGCCCCGCACCTGTGGTGATCCATATGCTGGTGACCGCCACCACGGTGCTGATTATCGCGTGTCCCTGCGCTTTAGGGTTGGCAACACCGATTTCTACCATGATTGGGGTCGGTAAAGCCGCTGAGCACGGTGTACTGGTAAGAAGCGGCGAAGCGCTGCAGACCGCCAGCCAGATCACCACCTTAGTGGTGGACAAAACCGGCACACTGACAGAAGGCAAACCCCAGGTGACCGATGCGACCGTGCTACATAATGACACTTCGCAAGTGCTAGCCTGGATAGCCGCTCTGGAAAGCCGTTCGGAACACCCGTTAGCAAATGCACTAACGGCTTATGCCGAAGCGCATAATGCCCCCGCTGAAACACTGAATACGTTTGATAGTGTCACCGGTGGCGGCGTGAAAGGCAGCACCCAAGCAGGCGACTCACTGCTGCTGGGCAATGCCCGCCTACTGGAAGAGGCTGGCGTGGACCTGACCCCCGCAGAAGAGAACGTGCGTCAGTTAGAAGCGAAAGCGCGTTCATTGGTATACCTGGCAGCCAATGGCGAGCTAGTTGCGCTATTCGGCATCAGTGACCCGCTGCGTGCTGACGCCGCTGCCGCTGTAAAACGCCTACAAGAAGATGGATTAACCGTCGTCATGCTCACCGGCGATAATGAACACACCGCTGCTGCGGTGGCGCAGGAAGTCGGGATTAGCGAGTTTAAAGCAGGTATGACGCCAGATGATAAACACGCGGAAATTGAGCGTCGCCAACAGGCAGGAGAAGTCATAGGCATGGTAGGTGATGGCATTAACGATGCCCCAGCTCTGGCCCGCGCCAACGTGGGTTTTGCCATAGGCCAGGGCACCGACATCGCCATGGAGAGCGCCGGAATCACCTTGATGCGCGGTTCGCTACACGGTGTGGCCACCGCCATTGAGTTAAGCCGAGCGACACTAACCAACATCAAGCAGAACCTAGTCGGTGCCTTTGGCTATAACGTGCTGTGCATCCCGATTGCCGCAGGCCTGCTTTATCCGTTCACCGGCATGCTGCTGTCCCCCATCATTGCCGGTGCAGCCATGTCGCTGTCATCAATTACCGTGGTCAGCAACGCCAATCGATTAAGGCTTTGGAAAACCGCCCAACAGGAGGCCTCATGAACCTATTGATTAACTTGGCCGGGATCGGCCTGATTGCCACTATCGTATGGTGGTTTTGGCTTAGCGCTTGATAGGCAGTTTCATCGTGGTTGTAGCATCATCGGTAGACCACCTTGAGGACGTAACGTCAGCCGGCACTCTATGCTTACCTGGTGGTCAGGAACTAGTTTAGGCGTGAAGTGCTGGGCTAATGTTGCCAAGCAGAGTACTCCCTCATATAGCCCAAAGCGTTTTCCGAGACAAACACGTGGCCCCACGCTAAAGGGTAGATAAGCAAATTTGTCTGGACGTGGAGCCTCTGGAAGAAAACGCTCTGGAACAAAATGATCGGGCGCCTCCCACAATTTACGATGCCGGTGCAGCAACCAAGGGGATACGAGCAAAACGGTCCCTTCTCGCACATCGCGATTGCGCACCTTATCGTTACCTCGAGCTTGGCGGCTTAGCATCGGTACCGGCGGGTACAGCCGCATGGCTTCTTCGAACACAGCCATTGTGTACGGCAGTTTAGCGACATCTTCGTAGCACGGCGTTCTACCACCGAGCACTTCATCTAGCTCATGCTGTAGTCGCGCCATGGCCTGTCGATCATAATCAAGCAAATACCAGCACCAAGCCAATGCGTTAGCCGTGGTTTCATGTCCGGCCATAAACATGACAATCGCTTCATTACGCACCGCTTTCCGCCCCATCGGCCAGCCGTTATCTTCGCCATCTTTCATAGACGCCATAAAGCTATCTACCAGACTATGCTGCCCCGGCCCTGATCTCTGCGTATGGCGGTCAATAATTCGATCGATAATTTCATGCACTTGTTTTGCTGAATAGCGCGTACGCGCTCTTCGCAGCGGATTACCTAGCAAACTTAAAAACGGCAATCCCAGCATATTGGCCATATCTAAATGCTCAGAATGACGCTGATATTCGGTAAACCCAGCCACCACTTGCTCTGCTTCTTCGTCGGTGGTGTCATCCCCAAAAATCGTTCGGCCAATGATACGCGCTGTTAAATGAGCCATCTCAGTAAGCATATCAATGGGCGCATCTGATGGATGCTGGGCCCATCGCTTGGCAGTCTCCTCCGCAGAGGCGGGCATGGTGGTACAGAAACCAGGTAACAGAGCGTTAGTTAGCGATGGCGCGCACTGGCGTCGGCGCTGGCGCCACAAATCGCCATCGCTGACAAACAACCCATCATCAAGTAGAGGTTCCAGTGCGCGCCGCATTTGAGGACTTTTGCGGTCATAGTTGTCATGTTGTTCAAGGAAAATGCGTCGAACCGTATCAGGGCTATTACACAGAACATAGTCCTGATTCATCAATGAAATACGCGAAGTGCGTATTGAGTAGTCTTCTTCCCGCCAGACAGAAAGTAAATTATTCTGAGCCCGCCGCATGCGATGCATGATGCCTTTACTAGCTGAAACAGGCGTTACACTGACCGGAGGCTCCAGGCGTTCCGCCCGCTTTAGCGCCTCAGCAAGCTGCTGATAGTCATCTCCGCTTGTTGTTATTGTTGTCGTTTTGCGTGACGTACTAACGTGATGCATTATCTACAGCCCTACTATATGTATATTGGAAGACGCTTTTATACGCGGGAACCCTAACGAAGTATGTATTTTTCGCGACCGGAGACACTGCGTCGGAAATTCTTTTTAACATAAATCTACTGCAACAAGCAGCCTAATGCCGCTGCATATTCAGGCACTTGATGCAGCGGCATGTGCATTTTTTGGTTGTTCTGGGATTGCCTATGCCGTTAGGTTCGTTTAACTAACCCCAATATAGCGCCCAGGTTTGTGATTCAGGGCGATAATCAGATTGAGGGTAACGGCGCCGATGACCGAATAGCCCACACGGTCTAACGGAAGTTGAGTCAGTGCCACCAGCAAAATTAGCCCATCGATACCCAACTGCACATAGCCTGCCCGCAGGCCGTGCTTTTCTTGCAGGTATAGCGCCAGAATATTGATACCACCCAGGCTGGTACGGTGACGAAATAGCATTAGCATACCAATACCCATCAGCGCGCCGCCCATCAACGCGGCGTATAGCGATGGCACGCTGGCAAACTGCACCCAGCCTTGGGTTAGTTCGGAAAATAGCGACACAAGACCAATAGCGACAAACGTGCGCAGCGTAAAACTCCAACCCATCCGCTTCACCGCTAAATAGTAAAAAGGCAGGTTAATCGCGAAAAACCAAATGCCAAACCCCCACCCGGTGATGTAATTAAATAGCAGCGCCATCCCAGCAGTGCTGCCAGTGATCAATACCGAGTGGGTATAAAATGCCACACCTAAAGCAACAAACAGCGTGCCAAGTACCATGGCCATCATATCTTCATAGTATTTATGCGGATCTTTAGGCAGATCGTCCCGCATGAGGATGTCCTTTTGTAGAGTTATTCGAGCACTTCTTCCAAGAGACTCTGCAACGTCAGTGTCTTTACAGAGAATCACCGGGAAGGGAGAACGTATTTCCGACGCTCAATGGATCTTATTTCATCAGCGACCCAAAGCACTCTCTAGTATATTGGCGGCATTGGCTGCCCCATTTGCTTTCTGCACGGCGCTTGAAAAACGCTGGGCAGATTGACGAAATACAGGCTCATGCATTAGTCGCTCTAGCTGTCGCACCAATTTATTGGGATTAATTCTACGCACTGACATCTGCAAGCCGAATTTTTGGCGCACGCCAATTTGAGCATTGAGACGCTGCTCATAGTGGGCAGGCAGCGCCAGCATTGGCACACCCGCCGCTAATGACTGATACATACTGCCATTGCCACCGTGATATAGCATTGCTCGTGCATGAGCCAAGAGCTGCGAGCCAGGCGCATAGCGCGTAAAACGGAAATTACTCGGGGCAGCATCCATCACCTCTTCGCTTACCTGACCACCGGTGGTCACCATAAAACGGTAAGGCAGCGCTCCCAACGTGGGATACGTGCTGCGCAGGAAGTGCTCTAGCAACCCTGTTGACCCCATGGTGATATAAATATTGGGCGTGCCATCTTGGAGCTCATCAAACCATTCAGGTAACGGGGCCGTTAGATCTGGGGAGATCGGCCCTACCATATGGTAATCGCGAAACCGTTTAGGCAAGCTGTAGAGCCCTGGTAAATCAGGCGAAATCATTGGCATGTGATAGAGCATGTCAAAGGCATTTCGGTCTGGCCGCTGATACTTCTGATAAAGTCGCCGTCTGATACCAGACAGTAAATAGCGGTCTAAGCCTTTAGCAGCGTAGTAAGTAGGTGTTGGCGGCGTTAACAGTCTTGCGGCATAGCCATTCATGATGCCAGCACACGGGACGCCGGCAATATACGCAGCGGTGCTGGCACTTACCGTGGCATCCCCCACCACTAAATCAGGTTTGACCTGTTCGATAGCCTGCAACTGGGACTCAATAATCTTGGTTAGAGGCGCCCAATAGCGTAGGTGCACCATATCCCAAAAGGAGGCTTCCCAGCCAAGACGTTGGAAGCGTATCCATATATCGGGAAGATTCGGCTCTCGAGCATAGATAAGAGGGAACCCTGCTTCCTGAACAAGGCTCAAGCGAGAGCTGGGATGGTTAGGATCATCACCCGCGAAAATCACCTCGTGCCCACGTTGGCGAAGTACGTTGGCTATCTCGATACAACGCACTGTATGCGCAAGCACCCACCCCAGAGGGAAAAACAGGATACGTGACGGTCTGGCAGCCACATGGCTACCACTAAGCGAGTCTGACATACCAAGTTTCCTGTCTTATTCAACCATCAAACGATGTTGTCCACTGACTAAAATCCGCGAATAGCAAAGAGGATTAGACAGGGCTGGCGTGTTCTACCATCAACTGCAATGACTCTCGTCCTCGCCAGCGGTTGCGATTGAGCTTATAGGCGCAGTGCAGCGTGTCGCCCACGCTAAATGAGGGGAGCTCCCCTGGCGTTAACGCCCGGAACCAAATCGCTTTGCTAGTCACCGCGCCCATGGAAAGTTCCATCATCAGGTGAGAACCTTCAGCACCTACTGGGCGTAGTGCTTCAACAATAAAGCGCCCTTCAAATAGTGGCGGGTCAAACTCACGCCCGTAAGGGCCAAGCGCTTCAACTTCGCTTAGCGTTAACAGAGATAGCTGCGACGTAGAGAGCTCGCCATCTGTCCATAGCCGCGGATAAAGCGGTGTATCGCCCAGTTGCTCACCAACGGCCTGTAAAAAAGCAGTTTTAAAGGCCGCTAACTGTTCTCTTGGTACGCCGACACCCGCCGCCCCACTATGGCCGCCAAAGCGCGGTAGCGCCTCGGGTGCTAGCTCAAAGGTGCGTTGCAACGCATCTCTCAGGTGCAGGCCATCAATCGAGCGGCCAGAACCGGTCAACATATTGGGCGCCGCCGCGCGGGTCAGCACCAACGCGGGGCGACCATAGGCCTGGACTAGCCGCGAAGCGACAATCCCCTGCACACCAGGGTGGCCATCTTCCAGCAGTACCACCACCGCCGGCTCATTAGCTTCCAGCGTAGACACAGCAAGTGCACGCGCTTCTTCCGCCATGTCCGCCTCAATCGCCTTGCGGGACTGGTTGTCTTGGTCAAGCACTTCTAGCTGACGATTGGCGACACTATCGCTTTCCGCGAGCATAAAGTGTAACGCCGCATAGGGGTCATCCAGCCGTGAGCGAGCGTTAATTCGTGGCCCCATTTGGAACGCCAGCGTTTCAGCGTTAAATGGCACACTATCTGCCCCAAGCCGCGCCGCCATGGCGCGCCAACAGGCAGCATCCATACGGTTGATCAGCGTTAATCCGTAGTTAACTACTGCGCGGTTAGCCGGACTACCGCCCAGCGAAACACAGTCCGCTACGGTGCCCAGCGCGACGTAAGAAAGCCATGGCGACAGCTTAGGAGTTGCGTCAGGCAATGCCCCCCATTCAATCAACACGCCACGGGCAAGCGACATCAAAAGCCATGCCACCATGCACCCAGCGATCGTTTTATCGGGATAGTCACAATCACTGCGTGTCGGGTTAACGCAGGCATAGGCAGAAGACGGTGGGCCTTCCAGCGGCAGCGCGTGGTGGTCGCTGACGACTACATCAATACCAGCGGCTTTCAACCGTGCAATACGCGGCTCATCTGAACTACCACAGTCAGCGGTAATCACCAGCGAGGGCAGCGGTTTTAAACCAAGTGCGCGCTCCACTAGCGGCAGACTAATGCCATAGCCATCGTGGATACGGTGGCCAATCAAACTATGTAACTTGTGTTCGGGTACGCCAAACAGCTCCACCAACGTGCGCCGAATCACCACGTGGGAGGTAATACCGTCCACGTCGTAATCGGTGAGAATGCCGATAGATTCCCCTTCTGCCACTGCCTGAGCAATACGTTCAGCGGCACGGCGGCCGTCGGCTAACTTTTCTGGATGCGCCAAGTAACGCAGGCTCGGCGCAATCAGCGGAACGAGCTCGCCCGTGTAGCCCGGCAGGCGTGAAGCCAATAGCCGCGCTTGTAGCTCGCTTAAACCTTCCGCTTGGGCACGTGCGTAGACAGCCTCGTCCAGTGGACGAGGCTCTAAGCGTGGTTGGTTGGCATTTTGCGTGAGTGTTAGTTCGTCGGCCATGACGCCTCAGCGCCGATTGTCAGCGACGAACCGCTGCACGGCACTCAGCTCAGCTGGCAGCACCGTGTAACGCTCTTCGCGCTCCAGCAGGTCATCCATATGAGTGGGTAACGGCACGCCTTGGAAGCCCGCCTTAACCACGGCTTCAGCAAATTTCGCTGGATGCGCGGTAGCCAGCGTAATCACTGGCGTTGTGGTATCCACTCGTGCGCGCTCGGCAGCGCGATAGCCAGTGGCCGTATGGGGGTCAAGAATCTCCCCTGTACGGTGATGGGCTTCACGAATGACTTCCAGAATGGTCGCATCATCAACGCTGTGGCTGGCGAATTTTTCGCGCAACTTGGCCAATGGTGCATCGGCAAGCGCCGTAGGCTCTTGCTGGAAGCGTTCTAGCAGCGCTGCCACAGCGCCCCCATCGCGGTCATAAGCATCAAACAGCAAACGCTCAAAGTTTGACGAGACAACGATATCCATTGAAGGCGCGAGGGTCGCTGCCAACTCTTTCTTGGAAAAATCGTTGGCGGCAAGCGTACGATGCAAAATGTCGTTGGCATTGGTGGCAATAATAAACTGCTTCACCGGCAGCCCCATCTTATAGGCCATATAGCCTGCGAAGACGTTACCAAAGTTAGCCGACGGGACGCAGAAACTCACTTCCCGCTGAGGCGCACCCAATGCAACGCCAGCGGCAATGTAGTAAACGATCTGCGCCATGATGCGCGCCCAGTTGATCGAATTCACTGCCACTAGCCGCGTGCCATTCAAGAAATCCTGATTAGCAAAGCTCGCCTTGACCATTGCTTGAGCATCATCGAAGTTACCTTCGATAGCAATATTAAAAACGTTGTTGGCCAGCACCGAGGTCATTTGGCGGCGCTGGACTTCTGAAACGCGATTGTGCGGGTGGAGAATAAAAATATCGAGGTTATCGCAGTGGCGACAGCCTTCAATGGCCGCCGATCCGGTATCCCCAGACGTCGCCCCCATAATCACGGCACGCTCGCCACGCTTTTTCAGGAAGTGATCCAGCAGGCGCCCTAACAGCTGCAGCGCGACATCTTTAAACGCCAACGTTGGGCCGTGGAACTGCTCTAGCAGAAAGTGGTTGGCATCCAGCTGCTTTAACGGCACAACGGCGTCATGATTGAACGTGGCGTAGGCTTCTGTCACCAGGCGACGGAAGGTATCGTCGTCAATCTCACCATTTACAAACGGCTTCATGACCCGAAAAGCAATCTCGGCATAGGAAAGGCCAGCCATGCTGGCTAGCTCTTCCTTAGAGAATTCGGGCAGCGTTTCCGGCACATAAAGTCCGCCGTCGCTGGCCATCCCGGTTAACACGACCTCTTCGAAGGAGAGCGCGGGCGCTTGGCCGCGCGTGCTGATATAACGCATGAGTTACTCCCCTTCGCTCAGACTTTCAACGCGAATACGGGTAACAGGCCCAGCAATATCCGCCATGGACTCGATTTCACGGATAGCATCGTTCATTTGTTTCTCTTTTGTGCGATGCGTCAGCAAAATGATCGGCACCAGTTCGCCTTCGGTGGCTTCTTTCTGTATTAGCGCTTCAATAGAGATGCCTTGCTCAGCCAGAATGGTGGCAACACGCGCCAGCACGCCCGGGCGGTCAACGGCCAGCAAGCGTAAATAGTACGCCGTGATGATGTCTTCCATTGGCATAATCGGCAGTTGACTTGCATCGTCGTCGATACCGCTAAACGCTAGGTAAGGAACGCGATAGCGGTGGTCGGTGGCGATATCACGGGCAACATCAAGCAGGTCAGCGACAACAGCGGAAGCCGTCGGCTCAGCACCCGCGCCCGCGCCGTAGTAGAGCGTCGGGCCAACCGCATCGCCCATCACGGCGATGGCATTTTTAACACCGTGTACATTGGCCAGCAGACGCTCTTTAGGGATCAGCGTCGGGTGAACCCGTAGCTCCAAGCCTTGATCGGTACGTTTCGAAAGGCCCAGGTGTTTAATCACGTAGCCCAGGTTATCAGCCTGCTCGACGTCTTCAGCGGTAATGCGAGAAATACCTTCGGTGAAGGCTTTATCAAACTGCAGCGGCACGCCATAGGCAATTGATGCCAGAATAGTCAATTTATGAGCGGCATCGATCCCTTCCACATCGAAGGTAGGGTCAGACTCTGCATAGCCTAGCGCCTGGGCTTCGGCCAATACGTCTTCAAAAGCGCGGCCTTCATCACGCATATGAGTGAGGATGTAGTTGCCGGTGCCATTAATGATGCCCGCAACCCACTCGATACGATTGGCGCCAAGGCCTTCGCGCAGCGATTTGATGACCGGAATACCACCGGCTACAGCCGCTTCAAAGGCAACAATGACGCCTTTCTCATGAGCAGCGCGGAAAATTTCATTACCGTGAACAGCAATCAATGCCTTGTTGGCAGTCACAACGTGTTTGCCGTTCTCAATGGCCGTCAGTACCAATTCACGGGCGATATCGTAGCCACCGATCAATTCTACCAACACATCCACATTGGGGTTGTTAGCCACCTCAAACACGTCAGAGGTTGCATTAATGCCGGTAATATCGCAGTCAGGATGAATACTGCGGTGGGCAACCTGCTCAATCACAATCGGGCGGCCTGCACGACGGCTAATGTCATCAGCGTTACGTGTTAATACGTTAAATGTACCGCCACCGACCGTACCTAACCCACAAATGCCTACTCTTACCGGTTTCAAAATACTTCCCCTTTCGTGATGGGCACCCATAGGTGCCGCCTCTTAAATCAGTGTCTCAGCGCTAACGTTCGTCACTTCTCGTGACGTTATTCGTCTTCCAAGCCTAACATGCTAACGAGCCGGTCGGGGGGTACAAACCCCGGCACCATTTGCCCGCTGGGTAACACAATCGCGGGCGTACCCTGCACACCCACAACTTTACCTAATTCGTACTGATCGGCAACGGGGTTATCGCAGTTTGCCGAAGCCTCAAGCGTTTGGCCTTGCTTAGCTTGCGTCATGGCCTCGCTGCGGTTATCCGAACACCATACTTGCTCCAGTGTCGTCGCAGCTCCACTTCCCATGCCTGCGCGTGGAAATGCCATATAGTGCACCGCAATGCCCCGTTCGTTAAGCTCAGGCACCACTTCATGCAAACGTTCACAGTAAGGGCAGGTTGGGTCGGTAAATACGATTACTGTGGCTTTAGGCTCATCAACCCCCTGAAAAACCACTCGCTCGCTTATTGGCATGGAAGCAAGTGCCGCTGCCCTTTCCTGGTTACGCGCCTGTTCAGTTAAGTTAATCAGACCATTATCCGCGTTTTGATAGAGGTCCCCTACCAAAAAGTAACTGCCATCGGCATTGGAGTAAAAAGACTCTCCGCTTTCCAAGATAACGTGATACACCCCGTCTATTGGCGTTGCATTTACCTGCTCCACCGGCATTGACTGGCCATTAACTTGTAAATTCTCCGTCAGATGTTCGGGCACGGCATCAGCACTGGCAACTACAGGCAGCAAACAGCCCGCCAACGCCAGCCAGGGAACACAGGATCTAGCAACTAAAGACATACGTTGATGCATTGTATCTTCAACCTCGCGGATGGTGTTCGGCATGCAGTTGCTCCAGGCGCGCCTGGGCAACATGCGTATAAATTTGCGTTGTAGATAGGTCGCTATGGCCTAACAACAGCTGTACGACCCGCAAATTAGCACCATGATTCAATAAATGAGTCGCAAATGCGTGACGCAACGTATGAGGTGACAAGGGACGAGTAATTCCCGCAGTGATAGCGTGGACTTTAATACGGTGCCAAAATGTTTGCCGGGTCATGGCTTTATCTGCTCGCCCAGGAAACAGTGCAGGCCGAGTAGGGTCTTGCATCAACGCGGGCCGCGCCGTTTTTAGGTAACGCTCTATCCACTCGGCAGCCTCTTCACCCATTGGCCCCAGCCGATCTTTATCGCCCTTACCCCTAACACGAACAACCCCTTGACGAAGATTGACCGCATCGCCACTCAATCCAACCAGCTCCGACACGCGTAGCCCGCAGGCGTACAGCAGCTCAAGCATGGTGCGGTCGCGAACTCCCAGCGAGGTGCTAATATCAGGAGCGAGCAAGAGACGCTCGACCTCTTCCTCTTCCAGGGTATTCGGCAAGCTAGGGCGTACCTGCGGCAGCGCCACATTGGCCAATGGGTCGCTGGCGATATGCCCATAAAGCCGCGCCCAACGATAAAAGCTGCGTAGTGATGATAATAGCCGTGCATTGCTACGCAGTTGATAGCCTTGTTCTCGGCGTAATTCCAACCACTCGCTAAAACGCTCTGGCGAGGGGGTTAACAGTGTTTCCCCTGCACTTACGAGCTGCTGCTGCCAAGCGGTTAAGTCGTGCCAGTAGGCCGCTAACGTATGGTCGCTTGCCCCTTGCTCCAACCATAAGGCATCTAGATAGGCATCTATCACGCTCATAGGTTAACGGTCTCTTGACGGTGGTACCACACAAACAAAAACCCCGCCCCGCAAAGCGGTGACGGGGTCTTGGTATCCGAGCACTACGCATGTCAAAAACTACGCATGTCAAAAACAGCGTGCGCCCGTGAAAAAGTGGCAGTTAAGCCAGCTTTTCCTTGATACGCGCTGACTTACCGCTGCGCTCGCGCAGGTAGTACAGCTTGGCTTGACGAACGTCACCGCGACGCTTGACTTCAATAGAGTCAACCAGCGGGCTGTAGGTCTGGAAAGTACGCTCAACACCAACACCGTGAGAAATTTTACGCACGGTGAAAGCGGAGTTCAGACCACGGTTACGCTTACCGATAACCACACCTTCAAACGCCTGCAGGCGCTCACGAGTACCTTCCTTTACTTTAACCTGAACGACGATGGTGTCGCCCGGTGCAAAGGCCGGGATCTCTTTACCCATTTGCTCGGATTCGATCGCCTGGATCACCTTGTTCTTGCTGCTCATTTTCATACTCCTAAATAACGTAATGGCTTGCCACGCAGTTGTGGAAGGGGCAAACCGTGATCCCGGCGCTCGAAGCGAGCTACGCGGGAGTCGTTATGGGTGACGCAGGTGCGTAGTCATAGACTAACTATCTCATGGACTACCTGCCTAACTCGCCCTGCACCGCCGCTCTGTTCTATGCAATTGAAAACAATCACTTAGTTGACAGAGCGTGTTCCTCGACAAACTCGTCTAGAAGCCGCTGCTGCTCGGCATCAAGCGTGCGCCCTGCCAATAGATCAGGACGGCGCTGCCATGTACGGCCTAACGACTGCTTTAACCGCCAGCGCTTGATGGCCGCATGATTACCACTTAGCAACACATCAGGCACTTTTCGCCCGTCGATCGTCTCAGGACGGGTATAGTGCGGGCAGTCTAACAAGCCATCATTGAACGAGTCTTCGATAGCGGAATCCTGGTGGCCCAACACACCGGGTACCAGCCGTGCCGCCGCGTCAATTAGTACCATCGCCGGCAACTCACCGCCGCTCAGCACATAGTCACCAATTGACCATTCTTCATCAATGTCACTTTCCACCACGCGCTCATCAATGCCTTCATAGCGCCCAGCGACCACTACGAGAGGGCCTGCTGAGGCGAGCGCTTGAACGCCCTGCTGATCCAGCTTACGCCCCTGGGGCGAGAGATAGATCACTGTTGGCGATTGTCCCGTCGCTTGCTCTGCTCGCTGCCGAGCATCAAAGATAGCAGCACGCAGGGTGTCTACCTTCATCAGCATGCCGGGGCCGCCGCCGTAAGGGCGATCGTCCACGCTGCGGTGGCGGTCTGTGGCGTAATCGCGCGGATTCCAAAACTCCAGGGCAATGCGCTGTTTCTCTACCGCTCGACCGACCACTCCTTGTTGGGTAATCGCATCGAACATCTCTGGAAACAGCGATACCACGCCAATCCACATAGCGGGAGCATCCGTTAAGCTACTTTCTTCACCGTTGGCTGCAGTAACGGTTGAATCAGTTACTGTGAGCTCGCTCGACAACTGCTTACTCAAACCTTTTTTCAAAACTCAGGATCCCAATTCACGACCATGCGGCCATCTTCGAGGCTGATTTCAACAATTACATCATCGGGTAAGAAAGGTAACAGCCGCTCACGCTTATCGATTGCGTCGTTATCACCGCGCACCACCATGACATCGTTTGCGCCGGTTTCAAACAGGTAACTGACCTGCCCTAACCGCTCGCCTGACTGAGTGAAGACAGTTAAACCTTCAAGCTCATGCCAGTAATACTCATCATCGGAAAGCGTAGGCAGTGCTTCTTTCGGCATCAGAATGTCCGTTTGCGCCAGCGCTTCGGCTGCCGTTCGGTCATCAACACCTTTTAGCTGCACCACAAGACCCTTGCCTTGCCGACGCCCCTGAATCACGGTCATGCGCGTAAGGGATTCCCCTCGGCGCACCCACCATTCTGGGTATTCCATGATGCTGTCTATGGGATTGGTGTAGGAGTAGACCTTAAGCCAACCTTTAATCCCGTGAGGGCTAGTTAGCTTACCAAGCACCACATGTGCGTCGTCTGTATGGCTAGTTTCAAAACGCGTCATCGACGACCGCTCCAACAAATTACAACGACAACATCACCTACTATCACTTACTAACAGTCACGCATTAACAGACTTAAGCCTGTTTACGCGCTTCTTTAACCAGCTCAGCAACACGACCAGACAACTGGGCGCCTTGGCTCTGCCAGTGAGTAACACGCTCAAGATCAACGCGCAGACGCTCTTCTTGACCACGGGCAACCGGGTTGAAGAAGCCGATACGCTCGATGAAACGGCCGTCACGGGCGTTGCGCGAATCAGTAACAGTCAGGTGATAAAAGGGACGCTTTTTGGCGCCACCACGTGCCAAACGAATGGTAACCATACGATAACTATCCTTCGGTTGAGGTTACGAGAGTGTGGAATAGCGCAGATCGCTAACAGAACACTCGTCATACTATTTTCTCGGCACTGCAGACTAAAATCAGTGATTTGCTGCGTACCATCAGGTTCTTCACTGGCAGATGGTAAGGCGATGCTCGCGCATTTTTGCCAACACCCACGCATGAAGAGGCCGCATTCTACGCAAATGCGCTCTGCTTGGAAAGCCTGACAGCCAGAAAACTCTTAAGCCGTCAACCTTGCCAAGCACGTTACAACGTTACCAACAATGGCTTAACGCCAGGGAAGACCGCCCGGGCCACCCATACCGCCCATGCCCCCCGCCCCGCCAGGACCACCCGGCCCGCCGCCGCCCATCATGCCCGACATGCCGCGCATCATTTTCTGCATCCCGCCTTTTTTGCCTGCTTTTTTCATCATTTTCTGCATCTGCTTATGCTGTTTTAGCAGGCGATTCAGGTCAGGTACTTGCAGGCCAGCACCCGCTGCAATACGGCGCTTGCGCGAGCCATTGATAATATCGGGCTTGCGGCGCTCTTTGGGTGTCATTGAGTTAATCAACGCTTCCAGCTTGCCAAGCTCTTTTTCCGGACCAGGGCCTTGTGCCATTTCAGCCATTTGCCCCATGCCTGGTAGCTTGCCAAGCAGGCCACCCATGCCACCCATTTTCTTGAGCTGCTGTAACTGATCACGAAAATCTTCCAGATCAAAGCCATCGCCCTTCTTGACCTTACTGGCCAGCTTAGCGGCTTTTTCTTTATCCACCGTGCGTTCGGCTTCTTCGATCAGCGACAGCATGTCGCCCATACCCAGAATCCGTGATGCCACACGGTCCGGGTGGAACGGCTCAAGGGCATCGACTTTCTCACCAACCCCCATGAACTTAATGGGCTTACCAGTGATATGGCGTACCGAAAGTGCCGCACCACCACGGGCATCACCGTCAGCCTTGGTGAGAATCACCCCGGTCAGCGGTAGTGCATCGTGAAATGCCTTCGCCGTGTTCACCGCATCCTGGCCGGTCATGGCATCGACCACAAACAGCGTTTCTTCCGGTGAAATAGCCTTATGCAGTGCCTGAATTTCGGCCATCATCGCTTCATCGATGGCCAGCCGCCCAGCGGTATCGACTAATACGACATCATGGAACTGAATTTTGGCGTGTTTGATTGCCGCTGTGGCAATATCCACCGGTTTCTGATCGGAACGGGACGGAAAGAAATCAACCTGAACTTCTTTTGCCAACGTCTCTAGCTGATCAATCGCCGCCGGACGATAAACGTCGGCAGAGACCACCAGCACTTTTTTCTTTTCGCGCTCGCGCAGGTAGCGCGCTAGTTTGGCAACAGAAGTGGTTTTACCCGCCCCCTGAAGGCCAGCCATCAACACGACAGCAGGCGAGCCTTTTAGGGATAAGCCTTCATTGGCTTCGCCCATAATCGCTTCCAGCTCTTGCTGGACGATTTTAACGAATTGCTGGCCTGGCGAAAGGCTCTTCGAGACTTCCTGGCCAACAGCGCGTTCACGAACACGTTCAATAAATGCCTTCACCACCGGCAAGGCAACATCGGCCTCTAGTAGTGCTTTACGCACTTCGCGTAGGGTGTCTTTAATGTTGTCGTCAGTTAGCCGCGCTTGGCCTTTGATCGACTTCAACGTCTGGGAAAGACGCTCACTCAGATTCTGAAACATGGGGCCTCTGCCTCCGTCGTTGTCGCCAGGCGGTCACACCGGACGAATGTTTAATCGATTATACGCGCTCGCCGCGCGAGTCTCCATGGTCGTCAACGTTGGTTATCGATGGCTGTGCGACGCCGCCATGATTGGTTATAGTAGGCGAACTGTTCTAGCTTGAACGATTTAGCACCGCTGACTTTCACAGCGTTGATTCGATGACACTGGATTCAACAACGCGCTGCAAGGCGCACGGATAGCATCATGCAGGCGCTCCCTTTCGCCACGATCGCTTTTATACTTTATGTCGCCGCTGCCATCTGGCAGGGCATGACTTTATTTCGTCGCGTACCACCACGCCAGGGCATGGTGCGTTTGCTAGGTGCGCTTGGGCTTTTATTGCATATCCCAGTGGTTGTGGAGCTTGTTAGCTCAGCACCAGGGCTGCTACCTGGCTTCACTACCAGCGCAACGCTTCTGATGGCAGTTGCCGTCAACGTTGTGCTCGTCGCCAGTCTGTTTAAGCCGGTGCTCAACGCTGGCAT
Organism: Halomonas bluephagenesis; assembly: GCF_054790765.1. Classification (NCBI taxonomy): domain Bacteria; kingdom Pseudomonadati; phylum Pseudomonadota; class Gammaproteobacteria; order Oceanospirillales; family Halomonadaceae; genus Halomonas; species Halomonas bluephagenesis. The sequence goes on along the minus strand of NZ_CP133631.1, from coordinate 2,522,769 downwards.
CGTGCTATTCCCTCTCGCAGGTATCGCGCTTATTTTTGCTACCTGGTTACCGAGCCAGGGCAGTCAAAGCGGCTTAACCCCCGGCATTCTACTGCATGCCGTCAGTTCTGCGTTGGCCTTTGCCGTCTTGGCGATTGCAGCAATTCAAGCGGTTCTTGTTGGCCTGCAGAACCAAGCACTGCGTCATCACCATATTCGTGGCATTGTGCAATCGCTACCACCGCTGACCACCATGGAAAGAGTGCTGTTTGAACTGGTATGGTCGGGCATCCTGTTGCTGACACTATCAATCATCAGCGGACTAATCTTCCTCGACAATATGTTCGCTCAGCATTTGGTCCATAAAACGGTACTCTCGCTGGGGGCGTGGATTATTTTTACCACGCTCTTAGTGGGTAGATATCGCTTTGGCTGGCGCGGCATGCGCGCTGTACGCTGGACGCTAGGCGGATGCGCCCTGCTACTGCTTGCTTATTTCGGCAGCAAGTTTGTACTGGAAATTTTGCTAAATCGCTAAGCACATGCACAAAGCGTTATCAGCACTGACCTACTTGGCTTTGATATCAGTGGTCTTGACAGACCACTCCCATACTTCTACAAATCGAGCCTAATACGCCATAAAGGAACTTTCGACTTGAGCGACGACTTCCCTCTGGGGTTACTGTTCGGCCTGCTAGCCATTCTGATATTGCTGTCTGCCTTTTTCTCCAGTTCTGAAACAGGCATGATGTCGATAAACCGCTATCGACTAAGCCATCAAGCGAACAGCGGTGATCGCCGCGCCAAGCGTGTCATGCGCCTCTTAACGCGCCCTGATCGATTGATTGGCGTCATCCTAATTGGCAATAATTTCGTAAATAATTTAGCCGCCTCGATTGCTACCATCATCGCCATTCACTTCTTTGGTGACGTCTCAGGCCCGGCTATTTCTACTGCGCTACTGACGATTACGATTCTTATTTTTGCCGAAGTCACACCTAAAACCTACGCGGCTATCAAGCCTGAGCGGATCGCTTACCCTACTTCTTTGGGGCTCGAGCCACTGCTCAAACTACTTTACCCATTGGTATGGCTAGTCAACGTTATCTCAAATGGCTTGTTGCGACTGATGGGGGTTAAAAGTGTTGAGAACGGCGGCGACAGCTTAACCCGCGATGAGCTACGCACTGTCGTTCACGAAGCAGGCACTCTGATTCCCTATCGGCACCGCGCCATGCTGCTGTCGATTCTTGACCTGGAGAATGTCACGGTTAACGACATCATGGTGCCTCGACACGAAGTTCTTGGCATCGATCTTGACGACACGCTAGAAGACATTCTGACCCAGATTCGCCCCAGCCAACATACTCGCCTACCGGTGTATAAAGGCGATATCAACAATATTATAGGCATGCTGCACCTACGCAACGCGGCGCGCTTTTTATCGCGTAGCGAAGTCACTAAAGCAGCAATTGTCCAAGAAGCGCGGGAACCGTATTTCATTCCAGAATCCACACCGCTACATACACAACTGCTGAACTTCCAAAAACAGAAGCGCCGCATTGGCATTGTGGTTGATGAGTACGGCGATGTAGAAGGCTTGGTAACGCTAGAGGATATCCTTGAGGAAATTGTCGGAGAGTTCACCACCGACGTTTCAGAGGATGAAGAAATTCATCGACAAGATGATGGCAGCCATGTAATTGAGGGCACGGCCAACATTCGTGAGATCAACAAAATGCTTGGCTGGCAATTGCCCACTGACGGCCCTAAAACCCTAAATGGCTTAATTCTCGAGCATTTAGAAGCGTTCCCGGAAGGCCCTGCCTCTTTGCAGATAGGCAATACGCGGATGGAGATTTTAGAAATCCGCGACAACTTAATTACCTCTGCACGCTGCTGGCAAAAGCCGCGCATTACACGCCGCTAACGTAGACGATCTAACGGTGGGTGATCTCGCTATCGCCCGCCGCCTTGAGCGCCCTCACACGGGCCTCTAAATAGCGACGCAGCGCAACATCTTCCACCTCATGAACCAATACCGGCGGCCCGAAGTGCAAGCTGACCGGCGCACGAAAACGCGATGGCCACTTTTTGAGTGCCTTGCCGCCGTAGTGCGATGTCCAAGACCCCCAAAGCCCTGCTAAGCCAGCCGGGATTACCGGCACGTTATCGCGGGCAAGAATAGTTTCGAGCCCGCGCCTAAACGCATGGATATCGCCATCTGGGGTGATACGCCCTTCAGGAAACACCATCACGACATCACCTTCGCGAAGCGCGTGACTCACCTCATCCAGCGTTCGACGCAACGCCCCCGGGCTATGTCGTTCAGACTCAATCGGAATCGCGCCCACTAGCTGGAACCACCACTTTAGCCAGCGAGATTCAAAGATGGGCTGATCCATTACAAACCGCAGTGGCCTGGGGCTACCGCCGCCCAACACCAATGCATCCATAAAGCTGACGTGATTACAGACTACCAGTGCAGCACCGCGCTTGGGTACGTTCTCTTGGCCATGCACAGAGAACCGATAACACACGCGCATAACGACATAGATAACACGACGCAGTGAGCAGCGAACCATTTTTAACCCCCACGTCACGTCGCCGCCTCCCGGTGGCGCAACCCAGCCAGCACAGTGCTCATTAGCTGATCCAGCAGTTCATCTACCTTTAACTGCTGACCTTGCCAATAGCCTAGGCGCTCGTTTAATCCAAGCTGTACCAAACCGTGGACACTCCCCCAGAGGGTACGCCCAAGACGTCGCGCCTCAAGATCATCCAATGCTGGCTGATACTGTTTCAACGACGTTTCCACCTGAGTAAACAGTGCTTCAATAAGGTCACTCTGGCGCTGATCCAACTCACCTTCTTGAGCCAGGGGGTAGTCAAACAGCAACTGCCAGCGGTAGCAGCCTTGCTCGGCGAAACGCCAATAAGCAAGCGCTAGCGAGCGCAGCCATGGTTCAGGATCATCTTCTGCCAGGCTAGTAATGGTATGCTGTAAGCGTGCCAGCGTTTCGACGTTGACGTGCTGTAATAAGTTATTAAACCTGCCATATAATTTAAGCAGCGTACTTGGCGCGCAGCCCACTTCTCTGGCCAGGGCACGCAGTGACAAACCATGGACTGGCTGCTTAGCCAACCACTCATCACAAGCGTGCATGACCTGCGCATGGAGGGCATCGGGCGCATGCTGTCTAGGACGGGCCATGGCGATCTCTTAAGGTCAACGGCAAACAGGAAGAATGCCTCATCGCGCTTTAGCGTGAGCAAGGGATACGCTAGGATACCTTACATCGAACACTGTTTTCGACACTAAAACACGACATTTAACCTATTGTTGCGTTCCCCCGCCATTTTGCACGCTCACCACCCCCCATTTAGCATAAGGAGACAGGCATGACGGGACGCCTTCACGTGCAGCGCCTCACGCTATCACGCCTTGTGCCCTCGCTGACTGATTCTGAACCTCTTATCGAATCGCCTAACTTAGCGCCCAGACAGCCTGTATCGGCAATACGCCTTGAACAGGGACGCTTGCGGCTTCAGCCATTATTTTGGGGACTAACGCCTCCTTGGCTGAAAATACTCGACCACGCACCCCATTGCGCCAGAGCAGAAACGCTTAACCAACGCGCCATGTTTAACGAGGCGTTTAGTGCTCGCCGCTGCGTCATTCCAGTCAGCGGATTTTATATCTGGAAAGTACAAGCACACAGTAAGCAACCCTATTTAGTTACCCACGTTAACCGAGGGCCACTACTACTGGGCGCGCTATGGTGCCGTTACCACACAACGCTCACGGCGTTCACTGACTCGACGGCGCTGATCAGCGTGTCAGCCAACGCCTGCCTTTCTTCACTTACTGATCGTTTACCCGTTGTCATCCCCCCTGAGGCGCTAACGCGCTGGCTGGACCCGACGACCGATCTTGAAGCACTCAATGCGCTATTAATGCCTGCGCCATTGGAACTGTTGGGCGCTTTTCCGGTATCAAAACATGTTAATAATCCTGCCTATCAGTCATCGTCCTGCGCCCACCCGGTGGGGCCGATGCTGCGTTGGGCTGTGCCATAGGAACCGTAATGTTGCGATCTAATGAACCTCTGCCTAACCGCTACGCTGCACGAAAGGCCGTCATCGGCGTCGTGATTGGCGTCGCTTGGTGCACTCCTTTTTTCGCCTTCGCTCAAGACACCCCTGTAAAGGACACCATCACGCCTATCGTCAGCCCATTTGACGATCGCGATTACCGCGTACTGACGCTGGAAAACGGCCTTCAAGCGCTGCTTGTTAGCGACCCAGAGGCCGATAAAGCCGCCGCCTCAATGAACGTCCGCGTAGGCAGCGCCCAAGACCCTGACGACCTGCAGGGGTTAGCCCATTTTTTAGAACATATGCTGTTTTTAGGCACCGAGCCGTACCCTCAGTCCGATGCCTATCAGCGCTATATTTCTGATAATGCAGGCTCCCACAACGCCTTTACCGCCCAGCAAGATACTAACTATTTTTTTGATATTGAGCCTTCGGCTTTGCCGGGCGCGCTGGATCGCTTTAGCGAATTCTTTCTTTCACCGCTGTTTAACGCCGATCATTTAGAAAGCGAGCGGAATATTGTTCACTCTGAGTACATGGCGCGCATTCGTGATGAATCCCGCCGTGAAAACGATGTGTTGAATCAGCTACTAAACCCTGACAATGCCACCACGGGCTTTGCCGTAGGCAGCCGTGACACCCTCGCAAACCCACCCGAGGGTGAAGCTACTCTCCGCGATCGAGTGATTGATTTTTATCATCGCTACTATGATGCCAACGTTATGAACTTGGCCATTGTTGCCCCCCAGCCGCTTGATACCCTTGAAGCACTGGTAGTAGAACGCTTTGCCCCCCTTCCAGATAATGGCCTAAGCGTTCCGACCATAGACGCGCCACTGATCGATCCAGACACGCTGCCCCGCTACATTGAGCGCCAGTCATTACAGGATCGCCGTCAACTACGTTTCTACTTTCCGATTCCCGACCCCACCGATGAATACCGTACGAAGCCGACCCAATTGATTTCTCACCTGATTGGCGATGAAGGCGACGGCAGCTTGCTGGCAGCGCTACGCAAAGCGGGTCTTGCGGATGCACTTTCAGCCGGCGTAGGCCGAGGAGACGGCAATGAGGCGCTGTTTACCATCTCGATTAGCTTAACGCCAGCCGGAGCAGAGCGGCTGGACGATATTGAGGCCACTCTATTTGCTGCCATTGAGCAGATGCGCGAGGAAGGGTTAGCTGAGTGGCGCTACGAGGAACAAAAAAACCTGAATGAACAGGCGTTCCGTTTTCAGCAACATGGCGCACCGCAGCAGGAAGCTACCCACTTAGCCATGAGCCTTTCTCGTTATCCGGTGGATGATGTGCAGTATGCGCCTTACCGGATGGATGGTATGGATAGCGAGCGTCAGCAACTGTATCTCGACGCACTAACCCCAGATAACATGCTGCGCTTCTACTCTGCACCGGACGTAGAAAGCGACACCGTCTCACCCTGGTTCAACACCCAGTGGAAAGAGCAACCACCCGCTCAGCCAGGTCAAGCACTAGGCGGCCTAGCGCTACCTGAGCCCAACCCCTTTATCGCCAGTGACCTTACTCTCAAAGCGGGGCAAGACGAGCGCCCTGAGACGTTGATTGATGCGCCTTCGTTTACCGCATGGCACATGCAAGACAGCCGTTTTAATACGCCAAGCGTTGAGTGGCGGGTAAGCCTCCAGCACCCCAGCGCCAGCTATTCGCCTGAAGAAGCGGTACTCACACGCCTCTTAGCGGGATGGCTAAATGACAGTCTAAACGAGTCGTTATATCCAGCCTGGTTGGCTGGCCAATCGTTCAGCGCCTATGCTCATGGGCGTGGCATAACGCTGTCGTTTTCAGGCTGGCGTGATGGACAAACGCCACTGATAGAGCAGGCGATTGAGCAGCTTAAGTACGCCGACATTTCCCCCAGCGCCTTTGAGCGTGTGCGCTATCAATTCCAGCGCGAGTGGCGCAATGCCCCTCAAGCGTCGCTTTATGGCCAAGCAAGCCGCGCACTAGGCGAAGCGCTGTTGACGCCCCAGTGGTCAACCACTGAATTACTTGACGCCAGTCAGCGGTTAGAGCGCCACCACTTGGAAAACTTCCGCAAACGGTTTTTAGATGCGCTTTACATCGACGCGATGGCCGTTGGTAATTTGGATCAAGAACTGGCTCGTGAGCAGGCCAGTTTAATACGCGGAGCGTTATCGCCGCGCCTCACACGTGAGGATATTCCAGCGCTTGAACCGCTACAGGTGAGCAATCAGCCTGAGGTGCTTCACCCGCACAGTACCCGCGAAGAGTCTCTTGTGCTGCGTTATTTACAGGGTCGCGACAAATCCACTGAAGAGCAGGCGCGCCTCAGCGTATTGGCTCAATGGTTGGATACGCCCTTTTATCAGCAACTACGTACCGAGGAGCAGCTTGGTTACATCGTTAATGCGGGTTACTCACCGCTGCTAGAAGCGCCGGGAATTGCCTTGGTGGTTCAATCGCCGGATGTTGAAAGCGGTATGATAGCCGAGCGCATGGACGCTTTTATGGCGACAGCAGGCGAGCGCCTGAATACGTTAACCGAGGAGGAGCTAGCGCCGCATCGTCAAGCCGTTCATTCTCGTTTGACCCAACGAGACACAAGCCTACAGGGCATGGTAAACCGCTACTGGCAAGCCACAGCGCTGGAGGACGTGCACTTTGATCGCCGCGAACAACTCGCCAAACTAGCGCTGGATGTTAGCGTACAAGAACTGCAGGCACTGTGGCCTACTCTTCAATCACACCAGTTAGATATTCGCTACAACCCTGGCGACTCACAAAGTGATATCGCCCCCTACCGAGAAGCACGCGTGCCGTTTACCGACGCACGCTAAGTGCTAATTTGCGAAACGAATTAGCTTAACTAAGTACTGATTTAGCTAAACCCACCAGCTCAGGCATCAAATGCCTGGGCTGGCATCATCGCCTCGACATACATCACCAACTCTTCTAACACTTGGCGCTCGCGATCCGACAGGATCTGCTGATTATAACGCTCTATTTCTCGCGCAAATGCCTTCAGCGTAAAGCCTGACAAGGCCGGATCATTAATGCGCATCCAACGAAACGCTTCCCACTGCTCCCGCTCCTCTCCCTCAAGCGTGTCTGGGTAACTGCGCGCACGGTAGCGAAACAACATTTCCTCCAAGCGGGGGTCTTGGAAGGCAAAGCGCTGACCGACTAAATCCCAGGGATCCATTGCCAATGCACGCTCCATTTGCTGGCGATCAGCCGCAGAGAAAAAGCTGCCAGAATAGAGCATTAAGTCAGGGTCTTGAGGCACGTCTTCGTAGGCAGCGTTAAACCCCTCGGCTACTTTTTGCGCCACGCCGTTAGCCTCTCGCAACGTTTTCCAATGGCCGCGACAGGCATCAATATCAATCGTTAACCGCTCAACAATCGTGCCATATTCGCCTTTACGCGGGCCATCCACATCTTTTAATGCCGTCGCCGGAAAGATTACCGGGCAGCGATTAATATGGATCACTTTCAGCGGTATACGCACTTCTCCCTCAGAAAGATCCTGCTGACTGACGAAGACACGCTCTCGGATTTGCTCAGCGCTCATGGCCAGCAGATCACTAGGATCAACGCTTAAATCGTAGACAATAACGCCATTAGGATTCGTCGGATGCTCAGCCAGTGGCATTACTAATGCACTACAGCCACGGCTGGCAGGGTAACGACGAGAGATATGCAAAAGCGGTTTAGCGCTGGGCAAGTCTAACTGCTTGGCCACTGCACGCTTGCCACGCATGCCCAGTAAATAGTCGAATAATTTTGGGTTTCGGGCTTTTAACAACCGAGCCAGCGCAATGGTGGCACGTACATCAGCCACTGCATCATGAGCGCCTTCATGGGCAATGCCATTGCCCGCCGTTAAGTGTTCAAGTTTGAAGCTAGGCGCACCATCTTCTCGTTGCGGCCACTCAATACCGTCGGGGCGCAAGGCGTAAAACGCGCGCACAACATCAATCAAGTCCCAACGGGAATTGCCGTTTTGCCATTCACGGGAATAGGGGTCAAGCAGGTTGCGGTAAAACAAGTGGCGAGAGATTTCATCATCAAAGCGAAGGCTGTTATAGCCCACCACGCAGGTACCTGGCTCACTCATAAAGCCTTGAACTTGGCGGGCAAACTCCCCCTCAGGCAAGCCTTTCCGCTGCGCTTTTTGCGGTGTAATACCCGTAATCAAGCAGGCAGCTGGGTGCGGCAGGTAATCATCGGCAGGTTTGCAGTAAAGCTCTATCGGCTCACCGATTTCATTAAGCTCGGCGTCAGTGCGTAATGCGGCAAACTGAGCGGGCCGATCGCGACGCGGATCAGCACCAAATGTCTCATAGTCATGCCAGAGAAAACTGACAGGGGCAGCATTAGGTGGCGCCATTGATGAAATCTCCTTGAGCGTAGCTTCCCACCCACAAGCTAACAATTCACTTGCCGAGGTGGTTACAAAAGCCCAAGCCTAGCATAACCGCAACGCCTCTCGCCGCCCCTCTCAGCGAATAGCCATGCTTAACGAATGGCCATGCTGCTTCAGTGTGGAGACGTCAGCTTTTCGGCAGCGTAACGTTTAGCTCCAACACTGAGCAATTGTCTTCGCTATCAAGCGAAATTTGAATGGCATCATCATCGACCTGTACATAACGACGAATGACTTCCAACAGTTCGCGCTCGAGCAACGGCATATAATCTGGCTGACCGCGTTGGCCGCGCTGATGCGCCACGATAATTTGCAAACGCTCCTTAGCCACCGAGGCGGATTTCTTGCGCTCACGCTTCAAGAACTCCAGCAATTTCATCGCCGACCACCCCCGAACATACGGTTCAACAATCCCTTACGCTGTACTTCATGGAAGCGCAGAGGCATATCTTCACCTAACAGGCGCGATACAGTATCTGAATACGCCTGACCTGCATCGCTCGCTGCATCGTGAGTAACAGGAACGCCTTGGTTAGATGCACGTAGCACCGCTTCGGATTCAGGGATGAGGCCAAGCAGATCAATAGACAAGATTTCACGAATGTCATCCAGGGTCAGCATATCCCCAGACGTTACGCGAGAAGGGTTATAGCGCGTAATCAGCAAATGCTCTTTAACCGGATCCAGGCTTTGTTCAGCGCGCCGCGTCTTGGAACCAAGTAGCCCCAAAATGCGGTCAGAGTCACGCACTGAGGAAACTTCAGGATTCGTGACAACAATCGCCTCATCAGCGAAGTACATAGCGAGCTGGGCACCTCGCTCAATGCCTGCGGGGGAGTCACACAAGATAAAATCAAAATCTTGTTTGAGCTGCTCGAGTATTCGCTCTACGCCTTCCTGCGTTAGTGCATCTTTATCACGCGTTTGAGAGGCTGGGAGAATAAATAGGGTTTCAACGCGTTTATCGCGAATCAGCGCCTGATTAAGCCCTGCTTCCCCTTGGATAACGTTTACCAAGTCATAAACAACGCGGCGCTCACAGCCCATGATCAAGTCGAGGTTACGTAGACCAACATCGAAATCAATGACGACTGTTTTTTTACCACGCAGGGCGAGGCCTGTTGAAATGGCGGCAGCGCTAGTGGTCTTACCAACCCCCCCTTTACCGGAGGTCACTACAATAATTTTGGCCAAGAGTTACTTCCTTCTTGAAGTCGTTCATCGCGAGCGCGTTTACAGGGTCGCACCGCGCATAACGGGAACATCAATGTCAACAACATGACACACTGTAACGTATAGCGCTTGCGACGTCGCTAGGCATTAAACACCAATACACGCTCATGCGTTTGAATTATCCCAGCGGCTTAATTTCCAGCTGCTCTTGAGCGAAATGCACCTCTGTAGCGCGACCAAGCAACTGAGAATCAATATCTTCTAAGCGTTTGTAATTCCCTGCCACGGAGAGAAGCTCTGCTTCTAATTCCCGACAGTAAATACCCGCCTGAGTATTTCCATGAATACCCGCTAACGCTCGTCCACGGAGTGCTCCGTATACATGGATACTACCGGCCGCCAACACTTCAGCGCCCGCATTTACTGCCCCAATCACCACTAGATCGCCTTCTGATGCGCTCACCTGTTGGCCAGAGCGAACCGTACCGCGAAATAAGCGTGTTGCCACCGCCACCACTTCCTGCTCGGCAGGTTCCACCTCCTCTATGGCGTCATCAGAGATCGCGGCAGGACCAACGCTCTCTAACAGCCTAGTCCGCCCTTCTTCAACAGGCGCAACCCAGCCTAGCCCTAATGCCCAGGCAGATTGGCGTACAGGTTCAGCTCCGCCACGTACGGCTACCGGGAATAATTTATGATCGCGACAGACCGCGCAAATGCGCTCAAGCGCCAAGTGAGGTTCATCGAGTTTTTCCACGCTCAGCACAACCGGTGTATGCTGAAAGAACGCGGGGGATTGCGACAACTTGCCAGCTAGCTGACTTCGTATATGTTCCGGGTCAGCGCTGCTCAATTCCATGACGGTCATTGGCAGCATGCCACCTTTGAAGGTGAAGGCAATGTCGGCACTATTGGCGTTGAGGCTCATGGCCGAACTCCATGTCATGTTCAGGTAAGATAAAGGTAACGCAATCTCGCGCCGGGTGTTGTGAAGAAGTATTAATCATCACAGTACCTACAGCAAAGCTAAGCGACAGCGCCGATGACTGCAACTATCTGTCGTCGGTAGTTGATTTTTTTCACGCTACGCACCTCTCTGCAGGATGATCCATGCACGGACTGTTAAGACGCCTGTTCGCTCCTCGGTGGCAGCACCCTGATCCCGAGGTGCGTCTCAAGGCACTCGACCAGCTTGACCCTCAACAACCAGAACAGCAACAAGCGCTAAAGCAATTAGCACAGGATAACGAAAGTAACATCCAGCTTGCTGCCTTGCAGGCCCTTGATGATTTAACGGGGCTTGTCAACGCGCTTCCAGAGCATCGTCAAAACGAGGCTTGGTTTAACGCGGTTTGTCAGCGTTTATGTGGCACACAGGGACACACCGCCCTGCAGCAGCGACAGGCTATTGTCGCGGAGCTAGCGGAGCCTCGGCTGCTCAACGCCATTGCGCTTCAGGGCGACAATCTAAACCTGCGACTCACCGCGTTAGAGCAGTTAACCGATGAAAGCGACCTCGTTCACCAAGCCTGCCATAACGGTGTGGCGGCAGTGCGCCATCAAGCAGCTCAGCGGATTGAAAGCGAAGAGAGTCTCAAAAAACTGTTAAAAGAAGCGCGGCGTGATCGCCAGGTCATCCGTCAGGCGCGAGAAAAGCTCACCCAGCTGCGAAATGATGCTGAGTGGCTAGCAGAACAGCAAGCACAGCGAGAGCACTTACTCAAACAGCTAGAACAGCACGCCAAAGCTCCTTGGGAGCCGCTTTACGGCGGACGCTTCCGTCATTTGGAACGAGAGTGGCAAAGCCTTTCTCACCCCCCCAGCGTGACGCAAGAGCAGCGCTTCCACCAAGCGGCGCTTAGCTGCCGAAAAACACTGCATCATCATGAGACTCAAGAACAAGCGCGCCTGCAGAGCATTGCTCAGCGTGAAGAGATTGAACGTACTCGTGACCAACTACTTGAAGGCCTTGAAGAAACGTTAGAAGGTCTGACACATGCAGAGCAGCTGACAGTTCAGGATATCGACAGCCTGCGGGCACAGCGCCAACTGCTAGGCCAGCGCTGGCAATCTCTGTCAGATCAACACCCACCTGGCGACAGCACCCAACAACGCTATAGCCAAGCACTGAAACGTTATGAAGCATGCATGGAAGCCTGGCAGCGCTGGCAAGCCGTCAGCCCAGATATAGAAACGGCCATTACCAACCAGGATAGCGCGGCCATTGCCAAGTACGTTAAGCAGTGCGCTTGGCCCAGGCATATAACGCCTCCAGAACTACTCAAACAAGCAATGGCGTTAAGAGAAGCTGACGTCTCTGCTAAGCCCACCCCTACTGCGTCTCTTAACGCGCTTAGCGCCGACGTGGATAACTTTGAGCACCTGCTAGAGCGTGGTGCTTTTAAAAGCGCCAGCCGTCTCTATCAACGGCTTAGGCCGTCCGTCGACGAGCTGTCAGGCGAAGGAGCTAAGCCACTAAAAGCGCGCGTCAAACAGCTAGGCGCACGATTAGCGGAACTACGCGATTGGCGCGGCTTTGTGGCCGGCCCTAAACGCGAGCAACTGTGCGCTAGCATCGAAGCGCTGGCTGACGATCAACACATGGCAGACGTTGCGTTAGACCGCCATCATCGCCAGCTAGTCAAAGAGTGGAAATCGCTGGGCGATGCTGCTGCGAACCGCGAACAGTCGGCACGCTTTCGCGCAGCCTCTGATCGTATTCACGAGCGTTTGGCCCCCTGGCGAGAACAGCTCAATCAAGAGCGTGATGCCAACCTCAAGGGCCGTGAAGCACTCTGCGAACAGCTTGAAACATTGCTTGATCAGCCCGCCGAGGACTCCGACCCCGATGTGCTGCGCGAGATTCGCGATAAGGCTCGCCACCAATGGCGCCACTACTCTCCGGTTCCTCGGGATCAGTCAGAAACCGTTGGCCGTCGCTTTGGAGCTATCCGTCATCGCCTTCAAGCGCTCATAGACCAGCGCGCAGAACAGATCGCTAGCCAAAAGCGCATGCTTATCGAACAAGCAAAAAGCTTACAGGATGACGCCGAGCAACCCTTAGCCGCGCGCATCACACGTACAAAGCAGCTACAGCAGCAGTGGCGAGCACTGGGCCGCGCCCCAAAAGGCGAAGAACAGGCACTATGGAAAGCCTTCCGCCATACCTGCGATCAGCTCTTTGCTCAGCGTGACGCTCACAAGCATGAGCAGGCAACACGCCAGCAACAAACACTCGATCAACTGCAAACATTGATTGACGAAATGGATAGCTGGCAACCGACCCATGCCAACGAGTCTGCCACCCTTGAGTCCTACCTAGAAAGCATTAGCCAACTTGAGCCTTTGCCTCGTAATCGACGAAGTGACGGCATGCAGCGACGCCTAAGCGGCATAGTAAGAGCCAAACGCGAGCGTTTAAGCCGCCTGGAAATTGCCCATACAGTGCAACAATGGCATACCGCGTTACCGCTGGTAAACGCGCACATCGCTGCAGATCAACAGGCGCTGGCGGGCGAAGAGCCACACGCGGTTGATGCGAAAGAGATACTGAGTGAAAGGCTTCCTGCTATTTTTACAGAGGCTCATCAGCAGCGTAATCATGCGCGGCTAACCGCCTCGATACCTCTCCCAGCCGAAAAACTTACAGAGCTGGAAGATGGGCTGGCTCGCCTAAGAGTGCACCTGTCTTTGCTAGCGCTAGGTAGCGTCAAACAGCGTGATGAACCTCTCCGGCTGGCGATTCAGGTAGAACGGCTGAATGAAGGGATAAACAACGAACGCAGCCGACCAGATGAAATTATCGACATATTAGCAGCGCTCATGGCGCTTGGCCCCATGCCTAACCAGCTGTGGCGCAAGGAAGCGGAAGAGTTTGACAATCTCTTTAGTCGTCTGGCGCGAGTACCGCATCCTTAAGCACTTCACACCCCACCAATGGCAACGGGAGGCGATTAGCCTCCCGTTAACGCTTTACCTTAATGAATAAAGCAACTTATCGTTTTGGGCGATTAGCCCATAAACTGACCGCCGTTAATATCAATATTGGCGCCAGTAATAAAACCTGACTCTTTATCTGCTAAGAACGTGACCAGACGACCAATCTCCTCCGGTGTACCGTAACGCTTCACTGGAATGGTTTCACGAATGGCTTCACGCACCTGTTCGGGAATTTTCATGATCATATCGGTGGCAATGTAGCCTGGCGATACGGTATTCACCGTAATGCCTTTGGTTGCCGTTTCTTGCGCCAGCGACATGGTCAACCCATGCATACCTGCTTTGGCAGCCGCATAGTTCACCTGCCCAAACTGGCCTTTGCGACCGTTGATAGAAGAAATATTGATGATGCGACCGTAACCCTGCTCCAGCATCATTTCAATTACACTGCGGCAGGGGTTGAAGACGCTATTAAGGTTGGTATCGATCACTTGATGCCACTGCTCATAGGACATCTTCTTCATAGTGCCATCACGAGTGATGCCAGCGCAGTTAACCAACACGCTGACAGGCCCATATTTTTCTTGGATTTCGCGAGCACCTTCTAGGCAGGCATTGTGGTCGGAAAGATCAACACCCGATAACGCGATGTTGTCATAACCGGCGGCTTGCTGAGTTTCCAGCCAGGTTTTGGCTTTCTCAGGATTATGATACCCCGCGACTACCAAATACCCCGCATCCGCCAATGAATGACAAATTGACGTTCCGATTCCACCAGTTCCACCAGTTACCCAGGCGACGGGGGCTTGATTGGCCATTGACTACCTCCCTGATATGACAAATGGCTTGGACGCTAAGCACTATTATGATGTCGAAAGCCATTCTAAATAAGCGCCGTAGCGCTTTAGCATTCACAGCACGTCGTATTGTTAGTTGAACGACGTACTGACAGTAAGCTTTTTGTTATGCCTATTGGAAGCATAGCTTTACTCTTCCAATGTTGCAGCAAGATGAAAGTCGCAACTTACCTTTAAAACGTTTTCTAGACAGGGTTGACATAGCGTAAAAAATGCGTAGAATACGCCACACGTTGATGCGGGGTGGAGCAGTCTGGTAGCTCGTCGGGCTCATAACCCGAAGGTCATCGGTTCAAATCCGGTCCCCGCTACCAAACATAGAGAAAGCCGTTACCGAAAGGTAGCGGTTTTTTTGTGTCTGAATTTTGTGAAGAAAGCTCACAAAAAAATATCGACTCAGTTCTTCACCCCCCTAGCAAGGTCATCGGTTCGCTTTTGTTTTAACATCGGCGGTCCCCGCTACCAAACATAGAGAAAGCCGTTACCGAAAGGTAGCGGTTTTTTTGTGTCTGAATTTTGTGAAGAAAGCTCACAAAAAACATCGACTCAGTTCTTCACCCCCCTAGCAAGGTCATCGGTTCGCTTTTGTTTTAACATCGCCGGTCCCCGCTACCAAACATAGAGAAAGCCGTTACCGAAAGGTAGCGGTTTTTTTGTGTCTGAATTTTGTGAAGAAAGCTCACAAAAAACATCGACTCAGTTCTTCACCCCCCTAGCAAGGTCATCGGTTCGCTTTTGTTTTAACATCGGCGGTCCCCGCTACCAAACATAGAAAAAGCCGTTACCGAAAGGTAGCGGTTTTTTGTGTCTAAATTTTGTGAAGAAAGCTCACAAAAAACATCGACTCAGTTCTTCACCACCCTAGGAAGGTCATCGGTTCGCTTTTGTTTTAACATCGGCGGTCCCCGCTACCCAACATAGAGAAAGCCGTTACCGAAAGGTAACGGCTTTTTTGTGGCTGAATTTTTTGAAGAAAGCTCACAAAAACATCGACTCAGTTCCTCACCACCCCAGGTAGTCAGAAAAGCGGCCGTTTTATTGAGACCACAATGGATATCAGGTGAGGCTTCGCACCATAACCACCAGGATCATTAACGGGCAGACCACACGGATATACCATGGCCACAGACGCCAAAATAGAGTGCGCTCGATCTCTGGAGCGCCCTGACGCAACTCCTGTAGCTTGGCGTTTCGAGACATTAGCCAGCCAACATAGAGACAGACTAAAGCGCCAATCACCGGCATGCTATTAATGGTGAGGCCGATCACCAAACCAAACAGCTGGTCAAAATTAAGCAGAATGAGCGTCGACCCTATAAACGCAGTTCCGCCAATCAGAAATGTTGAAAAACGGCGTGACAGACTGCCGGTTTCCTCCAGCGTCGATACAGGAACTTCTAGCGCAGGAAACATTGACGTCAGTGCTGCAACCGCTAACAGACCAAAAAACAGCACTTCCATCACCCCTCCCATGACGCCCAGCCGAGCAAACATCGCGGGCATCACATCGAACAGTAACGTCGCTGAGCTGGTCAACTCACCCTGCTCATTCATGATCTCAACACCAACAGCCTTGGCCACATAGAGCGACGGAATAATCAAAAGACCGGCTATGAACGCCACGCCCATATCGATAAACATCACCTGGGCACCTACTCGGGGTAAGTTCGCCTTGCGACTCAGATAAGAACCATAAACCACCATGGCACCAATACCGATGGAAAGTGAGAAGAAAGCCTGCCCCATGGCATCAAGTAACAGCTCGGTATTCACCTGTGAAAAGTCAGGCAACAGATAAACAACTAGCCCTTCCATCGCCCCGTCGAAGGTGAGAATGGTTAAAATCAACACCAGCATGGTAACGATTAGTAGAGGCATCAGACGTTTGGTCCAACGTTCGATACCGCGATTAACCCCCAGCAGCACTACAAAGACCGTTATTGCCATGGCCACTAATGCCAACCACCAATCGCGTCCGACGCTACTCTCAGCCAACCAGCTCTCCACCGTGTTCATCCCAAGCACATGTGCCACAGGCCCTAATGCTTGGCTAATTAACCATCCCGTCACAATGGCATAGAAGGTCAGGCCTAGCGTAGCCACACAGATGGCTCCCAGACCAATCAGTTGCCCCGCTCGTCGCGGCGCTCCCGTTCCTCCCAGCTGCCCCATGGCATTTATAACGCCACTTTGGGCATAACGCCCTAGAGTCAGCTCCGCCATCAACGCGGGGTAAGCGAGGACAAAAGCCATCCCGACATAGATCAATAGAAAAGCGCCACCACCGTTATTGGCGGCCATTGAGGGAAAGCTCCATACATTGCCAAGGCCCACCGCCGCACCCGCAGCAGCCATTAAAAAGCCGAAACGGCTTTTGAACTGGGCACGACCACTAGGAGCAGCTTTATTATCTGCATTTTCAGTTTGAGATTTTGTCATTGGAATTATCTCATCACGTTAAGAAATCAGCTCAAAAAGGTAGCGCCTCGAGCCGTTCGAGAATGTCGAAATGATCACAATTGGGCAGCAGACATAGTTCTGCCGCCACACCCGTTGCTAAAGCATGCTCATATAACGTCTCTCCCTGGCTACGAAAGCGAGGTGGATCAAACTCACCATGCACAAGCGTCAGCGGCGGCAGGCCATGCAAGTCATGGCAAAGAGGGCTAAGCCGTTCAGCCTGCGCGCCATCCAGCTGAAGAGGCTCATCGATATAGGTGCCTGCCAATGGGCGGAGATCATAAATACCGCTGATCAACCAAAGAGCATCAACCTCCGTCAGACGCCCATCTCCCAAGCAGCTCATGATGACCAGTTGGGCGCCGGCGCTATGGCCTCCCAGGCAGATACGGCCATTTAATCCAAGGGCACTAGCTTCGCGTTGCAAATGCCTCACCCCCTGCTGACAAGCCGCCACCATAGTCTCGATATTGACCTCTGGGGCCAGAGGGTAATCCAGTGAGGCGAAAGCCCATCCACGCGACAGCCATGGCGCAGCCATGAAATCAGTCGCCATCGCGTCCAACTGCTGCCAATAGCCACCATGCAAAAAGACCATCAACGGCCAGGGGCCCTGTTTTTCTGGGAGGAAAAGATTAAGCCCCTCCAATGCGCGGGCTCCATAAGCCAAACGCCTCGGCGGATGGCACGCCCTTAGACAAGCCCCACGCTCAGCTTGGCGAGCCAGAGTCGCCTCGAAGTCCCGTGCCCAAAGGCTCGGCGAATAGGCCCGTCCTCGTGCAGCACGATCTTCGTAGGAACTCATCTCAGGTGACCTCTGAGCGCACTTGAAAGCGGGGTTCTAAATATTCGCGCTGCTCCACCACCTCACGGAAATGGCGTGCTGCCTGCCAAACGTCTTCATAGCTGAGATAGAGAGGAGTAAAGCCAAAGCGCATTAACCCAGGTTCTCGGTAGTCACCGACCACCCCCCGAGCAATTAGCGCCTGGACGATGGCATAACCATGCTCAGGGTGAATCAACGCCACCTGACTACCGCGCTCAGCATGAGGCGGAGTAATGTCTTCGATACCCTCGACCTTAATGAGGTCGGCTAGACAGTCGCGGAACAAATCCCCCATGGCTAAGCTTTTTTGCCG
Organism: Halomonas bluephagenesis; assembly: GCF_054790765.1. NCBI lineage: Bacteria > Pseudomonadati > Pseudomonadota > Gammaproteobacteria > Oceanospirillales > Halomonadaceae > Halomonas > Halomonas bluephagenesis. The sequence continues at coordinate 2,504,698 of NZ_CP133631.1, read as the reverse complement.
CAGGGCGTTCATATCGACCTCCTGCCAAAGCCGCAGTGAGGCTTCTAGAGGGGCATAAATAAGTGCTGAGTGGGTGCCACTGCGAAATCGAGTAATGCCCTGAGCCGGCACATAGTCACCATCGAAGGCGAACGGAGCAGCGTGGCCATGCCAGCCAGAGAGTGGCTGCCAACCGCCATCCTGATGATCCCGGTGCACATAGATAAAGGCAGGCGCTCCAGGCCCTCCGTTGAGGTATTTGTAGGTGCAACCAACTGCGTAGCGGACGCCACAACCGTTCAGATCAACTGGCATGGCTCCAGCGGAGTGAGCCAGATCCCAGATGACTTCGGCGCCCTGCTTATGCACTTCAGCGGTAATCGCAGCCATATCGCGCTGACGCCCGGTGCGGTAATTGACTTGGCTCAGCACCACGGCGGCCACCTGCTCATCCACATAGTCCGACAGCGCTGCACCCTCGGGAAGAACCCGATGCTCGAAACCGGCCAGACGGCATAACCCCTGTGCGATATAGCCATCCGTCGGGAAGTTGCCACCCTCGCTTAAAATCACTGGCCGTGAACGTTTTTGAGAATCAGTGATATAGCCTAATAACTTAAATATATTAATCGAGATGTTGTCATTGACGATTACCTCTCCAGCCTGAGCACCTATCAGCGGCCCTAGTAGATCCCCTAAGCGCTCCGGCGCATCAAACCAGCCTTGGTTCCAGCCTTTAATCAGCTCATCACGCCACTGGTCCAAAGTGGCCGCCAACGCATCTCTGGCAACGACGGGTTGGGCACCTAGAGAATTACCGTCCAGGTAGATCATGCTCTCAGGAAGTGCAAAGCGGGCCTTGAAACCAGCCAAAGGGTCATGGCGATCCATTTCACGCACGTTATCAAGGGTTGGTGTCATCGTGTGCTCCAGGTCATTGAGTTGGATACCTGTTCAAAATTCTAAAAGGAATAGATGGGGAAAGGCTTGCGTAATTCATCGCAAAAGCGTCAACATGTGCAAAAATTTTGCATTAAAAAAGGGAAAAGCACATTGGAAAGCCTAGATCGCTTTGATCGACGAATTCTTCACGCTCTACAGCGTGATGCACGCCTGACCCTGACCGCTCTGGCCGAGACGGTAAACCTCTCTCCCAGCCAGTGCTCACGACGGGTAACGCGTTTGGAAGAGAGCGGCGTCATTCAGGGGCGTGATTTGCGCCTCGTTCCTGAAGCACTAGGACTTAAAGTCACCGCGTTTATTTTTCTCTCGATGGATAAAGCGCGCATGGCTTCACCTAGCGACGCTGTGGCAGAGTTATTAACAAGGGATGAAGTTATCGACTGCCACGCGATTACCGGCAACCACGACTTTATTCTCAAAGTCATGGTGGAAGATTTGAGCGAGCTATCGCGCTTTCTCTCCACCGCAGTAACCAGTCTGCCCGGGATACGTGACATTGCCACTCAGGTGGCCATGAATACCCTTAAGGTCAACGGCCCCCTCAAAGTTCTCCCCTGAAGAAGCCGTTGTGTTTTTAGTAGGCGTTGGCAATGAGTGCTAGCGGATTTCAGAGCAGAGCGAGGGTCAGCCAGGGTTGCCAGGCCAGGAGTACCAGCGCGATTAAGCTCATCGCCAAGAACGGTAACAGCGCACGAAAAATCTGCATCGGTGGCACGCCGGTCATGGAGGAACTGATAAACAGCCCCGCGCCTACCGGCGGCGTCAACAGCCCCAGCACCAGGGTCAAGGAAACCACCACGCCGAACTGGTAGGGGGTGATACCAAACTGCTGGGTGGCGATAGGTAACAGAATCGGCACTACCAGTATGAGCGCAGCGATACCGTCGATGATCATTCCCACTAATAGCAACACACCGATTACCAGCAGCATGAAAATAAAGGGATCAGCGGTCAGCGAGGCGATCCAGGCAGCGGCCATCTGCGGTAGTTGCTCATAGATGATCACCCAGCCGAAGACACCTGCGGCAGCGATCAGCATGATCACCAAGCCAGCGTTAAAAGCCGTGCGTTGGAGAATATCGGGCAAGCGCGCGAAAGTTAGGTCGCGGTAGACAAAGCGGCCGATTAACAGCGCGGCCAGGGAAGCGAGAGCCGCCGACTCGGTAGGTGTGGCTAGCCCACTGAGAATACCGCCGATGATGATCAGCGGAATCAACATCGCTGGCACTCCCATCAGCAGGTAGTGGCGCGCCTGGGCACGACTTGGCCAGTCACCTTTGGGATACTGCTTCACTAAGCCGATGACAGTGATAGCGATAAAGAACAACAGCCCCATCAACAAACCAGGCAAAATGCCAGCGACGAACATATCGGCGATGGGCACCTGGGCGATCACCCCATATAGCACGAAGAGCATTGATGGCGGAATAATTGGCGACATTAGCCCACCCGCGGCGGTAATCGCAGCGCTAAAGGGCTTGTCGTAACCCTCCTGCTCCATGGCGGGCACCATGGCCCGGGACATGATAGCGATCTGTGAAGCCGCCGAGCCAACAATGGCCGCCATCATCATGTTGGCCACCAGGTTGATGTACACCAGCCCACCACGGAAGCCACCGACAAGGATTCGCGCTAAATCGATCAGCCGCCTAGTCAGCCCCCCTTCGTTCATCAGCTCGCCTGCCAGCATAAAGAGCGGAATCGCTAGCAGGCCATAGTGTTCGATGGCACCAAATAACTGTTGTGGATAAGAAGCGAACAGCAGGGTATTGCCGGAAGCGACGATATACCAGGCAGCGGTTAACGCCAACACCAGGGCAATCGGCACCGCTCCCAGTAGCAGTAAGGTAAATACGGCAAGCGTCATGCCAGCCTCCTATTTCCAGTCAACAGCCCCTTCAGACTGTCGACCACATTAACCAGCCCGTGCAGCCCCAACGAGACCGAGAAAATCGGCAGACAGAGCCAGGACAGATATTTAGGCAGCCCAAGGGTGCTGGTTCGCTCGGAGTAGATAAAATTGAAGCTTTCCGCTTGGAAGGCACTGACATCGACCCCTACCGCCCATAACGTTAGTGGGTCATACCAGCACCAGCACAGCCATAGCATCAGCCCTGCAAAAAACAGCACCAGTGCATCTACCATGAACCGGGAAAACACCTGGAACCGGGGCGGAAGCGAATCGGTGAACAGCGTCACCGCGATGCCTTCGCGGCGCTTGAGCACTACCGAGGTGGTCAAAAAAGTCATCCATACCATGGCATGAATGGCCAGTTCATCGACCCAGTAGAGCGGGCTACCTAGCGCCCGGGTCACGATATTGAGCAGAATCAATCCGGTGACAGCTGCCGCTAGCAGCGCCGCGACAGCGACCTCGAGCCGAGCCAGTCCATGGGAGATTTGCTTGAGCATAGATGGCTCCACCCCCGGGCAGCCCCGGGGAACTTTCTAACACGTCAAGAGGAATTACTCAGCCTTCAGCTGAGCAGCCGTTTCACGCAGCTCCAATAGGACCGGAGCCTTATCAGCCCAGATACCCTCCCAGCGCTCAACAGCCTCCTGGAAGAAGCTTTGGTCAACCTCGACCACGCGGATGTCTTGCTCGCGTAGCGAGGCTTCCTGTGCTGGCTCACGCTCTAACACGCTGTCAATGACGCCGCTCAGGTGCTCTTGCATGGTGGTTCTGATCAGTTCCCGATCGGCTTCTTCAAGCTCGCGCCAGACGCGCCCAGACACCACTCCTACCATCGGGAACATCATGTGGTTGGAGATCAGCAGATACTCCGCCTGATCATAGAATTTAAGTGCCTCGATAGCCTCGAAATCCATATCGATGGCATCCACTTGACCGTTTGCCAAAGCGTCGTAAACATCCGGTAAGGGCAGCGGTGTTGGCGCTGTTCCGGCCGCTAAGTAGAAGTCACGAATCGGCTCGAAGGGGGTGATGCGCAGTCGCAGTCCCTCGAGATTCTCAGGCGACTCGATGCTATTACGGCTGAGGATTTGACGCATGCCGGACATGCCATAGCCAATGCCGACTAATCCCGTCTGGGCTGGCAGTAGTTCAAGCAGGTCGGTTGCGGTATCGGAGCGAAGCAGGCGCGCGGCATGTGCCACATCCTCTACCAGGTAGGGTGCATAGAGAGCGCCAAAGTCAGGCGCTCGGTTAGACATTTCGGCAATGGTTAGAAAGGCCATATCCAGCGATCCCGCTTGCAGCTGCTGCACCATTTGTGCCTCGTTTCCCAACTGCTGAGAAGGAAAGACGCTAACACTATGCTCACCGTCACTAGCAGCGGCCAGGTCATCGCCAAAGGCTTCGGCTGCTTGCGTCCAAAGATGGGAAGGCGGCGTAATCATGCCCAGGCGAAAATCCCGTGCCTGTGCGTTCCAGGAAGCCATGACTAGGCCAATAGCTAAGGTAGTAGAAGCGAGTTTTTTGATGTTATTCATGAGGATATCTCAGCTTTTTTATGTTATTAAAATGACGCCTGGATCTATCCCAAACGTGGCAGATGGATGCTTAAAAAGTCTAGCTGGGGCAGCTATTATTTATAAATAAATCATGTCGCCTCAGATATTTCTTTATGGAATACCTGGCGGCGTATGCGCTTTATGTATCGGCGCTAAATTCCAAAAAACTCGCGAGCATTACCGGCCAGGATTCGCGACTTATCCTCTGCCGCTAGCGTTGGGTGTTCACTCACGCCTGCTCCAATAAACTGCTCTCCCAGTGGGAAAGGAGCATCCGAACCGAGCATCACCCGATCACTGCCCATCACGTCGACTAGCAAACTCAGCGCGCCATCGTCGAAAACCGCCGAATCCACATAGAAACGCTTTACATAGCTGGAAGGCAGATTAGGGCAGTCTTCGCGTACGATGTCGCGATGGCGCCAGGCGTTGTCGGCCCGTCCCAGCAAATAAGCAAAGCCTCCACCCCCATGGGCAAAGCAGAGTTTTAGCGATGTAGGGATACGCTCGAAGGCGCCGGACAGGATCAGTGACAGAATCCCCAGCTGGGTCTCCGCCGGCATTGCCACCAGCCAGGGCAGCATCCACTTCTTCATGCGCCCATCGGTCATCATGTCCCAAGGATGCACGAGCAGCGGTATATCCTCCGCGGCACAGTGCTGCAGAAAGGTAACCAAGCCCTCCTCGTCCAGATCTTTAGGGCCGACATGGTTGCCAATCTGCACACCTAAGTGGCCATCCTTCTTGGCGCGGCTCGCTTCCCGGCAGGCAGCATCAATGTCCTGCAACGGAACCTGGGCGAGAACCTTGAGGCGATCCGGTGCCGTGGCTGTCATCTCAAGGGCTTTATCATTCATTAGCCGAGCCCAGGGCATCGCTCGACTCACCGGTTGGTCGTAGCCGAACATCACCGGCGTGGCACACATGACCTGCACGTCGAGGCCCTGTTCGTCCAGATAGGCCAGACGCTGCTCAGCATCCCAGAGGAGATCGTTGACCGGCCGGAAAGGCTTATCACCGACCATGATCTGGCCACTACGCCCCTCGGTTTTCAGCCAAGGCGCTCGCTCGGGATCAAGCTGTGCCGCTTCGGCCTTACTGATCCGCGGCATGAAATGAGAGTGAATATCAATTTTCATTGACCGTGCACCTCGCTGAGCATGCGATGCCAGGTTTCCCAGTCACGTCCGGGATGAATTTCGCCACAATTGCTGCAACGACGCTCCTCTTCGCTCGTGGCATAGAATCGCTCGTAAACCGGCGGCAAGTCCGTGACGATGCTCTCCAGCTGCATTTCGTAGCGCTTGATGAGGTTGCCACAGCGCGCGCAGGACCATTGCAGCGCGTCATGCAGCCCCTGGGGCCGAGTCTTTTCGATAACCATGCAGAGACTGCCGGGCTCTGGACGCTGGGGAGAATGAATCACATGAGGGGCCATCAGGTAGATATCCCCCTCCTTGAGATCAATTCGCTCATAGCGACCACCGTTCCAAATGTTCAGGTAGGCATTGCCCTTGAACTGGTAGAAGAACTCTTCCACCGGGTCATCGTGGAAGTCGGTTCGCTGGTTGGGGCCGCCCACCACGGTGATCATGTAATCGCTGTCTTTCCAGACCTGCTGGTTGCCTACAGGCGGGTTGAGCAGATGGGCATGTTCCTCAATCCAGCGATTGAAATTGAGCGGTGCGCTGTAGTGATGCTTATCCATGGAAGTCACCTCACTGAGTTGGTGCGTAAGCGATCGCTTTGATCTCGATACGCAGGTGGGGGTGGGGGAGCTGATGCACTGCCACCGTCGTCCGGGTCGGGCCCTGCTCGTCAAAATATTCGGCATAAACGGCGTTGTAGCTGCCAAAATCGTTCATATCGACCAGGAAGGTGCTGATCTCCACCACGTTAGCCAAGCTCGCTCCTTCGCTAGCAAGGATGTCGCGAATATTCTCAATCACTGCCCGCGTCTGAGCGCGAATATCAAGCTGAGTAGTCCCCATCTCATCGACGTCGACGCCTTCGAAACTGTTATCTGGGCGACGCGAGCTGGTACCAGAGACAAACAAAAAGTCTCCGGCGCGTTTGATATGAGGAAAAGCGCCCCGGGGTTTGGCCTTGCCCTGAACCAGGGTGGCACGGCTGGTATGCATGACATGCTCCTTGCTATTGGATTAGCGGCAGGTGAACGCGGATTCACCGAAACCGGCAACTTCTACACTGACGTGGACGCCTGGGCGCAACGCTTCAGCAGCGGTGGCGGCTCCGGCCATGATCAGGCTGCCAGCGGGCAGGCTGAGTCCCGCCTCGCTAACCAACTTGGAGGCCTCAGCCACGCTGCGCAGCGGATTACCGAGAATCGCGGCGGTGGAGCCGACCTGCGCCAGTTGACCATCCAGGCGCATCAGCACTCCGGCGTTGTCCAGGCCCGAGAGGTTCCGGGACCAGGGCCCCACCACCAAGCCAGAGGAGGAGCAGTTGTCTGCCACCACGTCTTCAAGACTAAATTTGAACGCCTCATAGCGGGAGTCGATAATCTCGATGGCCGGGGCAACTGCCTCGATATACTCGGCAGCCTCCAACAGGGTCAGCGGGCGGTCGATAGTGCGCCCCACCAAGAAGCACACTTCTGGTTCGGCGCGGGGATGGATATAGCGTGACAGCGCCACTTCGCCACCCTCCTCTTCCAGCATGGCGTCGGTAAGCCAGCCCCAAATCAGGCTGTCTACGCCCATTTGCTGCATTTTGGCGCGGCTAGTGAAGCCCAGCTTGATACCAATGCTGCGCTCGCCGTCTGCATAGCGGCGCTGCATAGAGACGCGCTGGATCTCGTAGGCCTGCGCCAGGGAAAAAGGCGAATGGGTGCTGAACTGAGCCAGCGGCTCGGCGTGGCGAGCAGCCTGATCCAGTGCCGTGGCGATGGTGGAAATATTGATGCTCATGCGGACTCTCCCTGTTTGGCCAGAAGATCCAGCGCCACGTCGACGATCATATCCTCCTGGCCGCCCACCATCTTGCGGCGGCCCAGCTCCACCAAAATATCAATCGTTTTCAAACCATAACGCTCGGCGGCAGCCTCTGCGTGGCGCAGAAAACTTGAATAAACGCCTGCATAACCTAACGCCAGAGTCTCGCGATCTACCCGCACTGGACGGTCCTGCAGCGGTCGCACTATATCGTCGGCGGCGTCTATCAAGGTGTAGAGGTCAGTGCCGTGATTCCAGCCCATGCGCTCGGCAGCGGCAATGAAGACTTCCAAGGGAGCATTGCCAGCGCCGGCCCCCATGCCTGCAAGGCTGGCGTCGACTCGGTCACAGCCTGCTTCCACTGCAGCCATAGAGTTAGCCACGCCGAGGCTCAGGTTATGATGGGCATGGATGCCTAGCTGAGTAACTGGATTGAGTACTGTTTTCATAGCGCTTACGCGATCGCGCACACCATCCATGGTCAGGGCACCGCCAGAATCCACCACGTAAATGGTCTGGGCACCGAAGGACTCCATCAGCCTCCCCTGCTCGGCCAGCCCCTCGGGGGTCTGCATGTGGCTCATCATTAAAAAGCCCACGGTGTCCATACCCAGCTTGCGGGCATGCTCGATGTGCTGGCGGGAGACATCGGCTTTAGTGCAGTGGGTGGCGATCCGTGCGCCCCGGGCACCAGCAGCATAGGCGGCGTCCAGGTCATGCACGGTGCCAATACCGGGCAACAACAGGGTAGTGATCATGGCATGCTCGACCACCTCGGCCGCTGCGGCAATCCACTCCAGGTCACTGTGGGCTCCAAAGCCATAGTTGAAGCTGGACCCCTGCAAGCCGTCACCATGGGCGACTTCAATAGAGTCCACCTTAGCCGCGTCGAGCGCTCGGGCAATGCGCTGGACATCCTCAATGCTGTACTGGTGACGTACCGCATGACTGCCATCACGCAAGGTCACATCGGAGATATAAAGTTTCTTGTTCATACTGAAGCTCCTCAGGCAGTGACGGCCAGTAAGCGGGTTTCAGCGAGGCGCTCAGCACAGCTCTTCGCAGCGGAGGTCATAATGTCCAGGTTGCCGGCATAGGCGGGTAAATAGTGGGCAGCCCCTTCGACCTCCAGAAAGATCGAGGTTTTGAGACCGTGAGTCAGGCCAAGGCCGGGTAAGTTAACCGGACACTCCACGGGCACTGACTCGAACTGCACCTGCTGTTTAAGGCGATAGCCCGGCACATAGGCTTGCACCGCAGCCACCATTGCATTGATAGAGGCTTCAATGGCGTTTCGGTCTGCCTCCTCAGAGAGTACGAAAACGCTATCGCGCATGATCAATGGAGGCTCGGCAGGATTGAGTACGATGATTGCCTTACCCTTGGCAGCACCGCCACAGGATTCGATGGCCTGGGAGGTGGTCTCGGTAAATTCATCAATATTGGCGCGGGTACCCGGGCCAGCAGACTTGCTGGAAATAGAGGCGACAATCTCGCCGTAGTGCACCCTGGCAACCTGAGCAACTGCCGCTACCATAGGGATGGTGGCCTGACCGCCACACGTGACCATATTGATATTCGGGGCGTCCAGATGCTCATCCATATTGATCGACGGGATCACATAGGGACCAATGGCCGCCGGGGTCAGGTCAATGACGTTGATACCGCGATCTTGCAGCATCTTGTTGTGGCGCTTATGAGCGCCTGCAGAAGTGGCGTCAAAGACGATTTTGATGTCGTCAACATTCTCCATCGCCAGCAAACCATCAATTCCCTCGGCAGTCGTAGGGACGCCGAAGCGCTGGGCGCGCGCCAAACCGTCTGAGGCCGGATCAATTCCCACCATGGCTCCCATTTCAAGGTACTGGCCGTGCCGCAGAATTTTAATCATCAGATCGGTGCCGATATTGCCGGAGCCAATGATGGCCACTTTGACTTTTTTGCTCATGATCTTTTCTCTCATTGTGGCTTGGCGAAAGCAGCGGGCACACCACCCAGGCCTTGTATTTCGGCGTGAAAGATATCGCCTGCTGCTGCGGGCACCATGGGGCCAAGAGCACCGGTGAGCAGAATGTCACCAGCGCGCAACGGCTCCCCGAAGCGGGCCATGGTATCGGCCAGCCATACGGCGGCATTCAAGGGATTGTCGAGACAGGCGGCACCCGCACCCACTGACACTGGCTCACCGCGCAAGGTCATCTTCATACCGCAACGCACTAAGTCGAGGGCTTCCAGCTTCACTGGACGGCTGCCGAGTACAAAGCAGCCTGATGAGGCGTTGTCGGCGATGGTGTCCTCAAGGCGGATATCCCAGTTAGCGATGCGACTCCCCACCACCTCAATGGCAGGTAAAGCGAAGGCGGTAGCCCGAATCAGATCCGCTAAGGTATGGCGCTCGTGATCCAGGTCATGCGCCAGCACCAGAGCGATCTCCGCTTCCACTTTGGGCTGAAGCACGGCACCTACTGCGATAGGCTGACCGTCACCCACCGCCATATCGGCGAAAAGCACTCCGAAATCAGGCTGATTAACCCCTAACTGCTGCTGCACGGAGCGGGAAGTAAGCCCTACCTTAAAGCCCACTTGGCGACGCCCCTGCTCCCGGGCGAGGCGAGTGTTGTGCTGTTGGACGGCGTAGGCTAAGGCCACCGGGTCCGCGGCGTTCTCCTCTACCTGGGCACGGACAATCAGCTCACGCACCGGCTTACAGGGCTGTCCCGTCGCCTGGGCTTGACTGAGGCGCTCTGCGGCCTCGATCAGGGCGGTATGCATAACAATCTCCTCGCTCACGGATTAACGCAGATGGTGGTCAGTTCGGAATAAAAATCGAGGGAGTGGCGGCCGCCCTCGCGCCCAAGACCAGAAAGCCGCGCTCCTCCGAAGGGCGTGCGTAAGTCGCGCAGGAACCAGGTATTGACCCATACCATGCCCACATGGAACTGACGGGAAACTCGGTGGGCACGGCCCAGATCCTGGGTCCAAAGCGCTGTTGCCAGGCCATAAACGGTATTGTTAACCCGCTCGATCACCTCATCCTCACGGTCGAAGGGGGCGATATGGCAGACAGGCCCAAAGACCTCCTCCTGGACACAGCGAGCATCGTCGGCTAAGCCGGTCCAGATAGTTGGCCGTACATAAGCCCCCTGATCGCGAGCATCGCCAAACGTTGGCACTTCGCCGCCAGTCACCACCGTGGCTCCCTCTTCCCGAGCTAATTCAAAATAGCTGAGCACCTTCTCGCGATGCTGGCGAGAGATCATTGACCCCATATCAACGCCGGGCTCATCCGGATAGCCGATTTTGAGCCCTTCGGCTTTCTCCTTAAGGGCGGCCACGAAACGCTCAAAAATAGGACGCTCTACATAGACTCGCTCGGAGCAGAGGCACACCTGACCGGCATTGGTGAAACTGGAGCGGGCCACGCCAGCCACCGCCGCCTCAAAATCACAGTCAGCAAAGACCACGGCGGCGTTCTTGCCGCCCAATTCGAAGGAAACGTCACGAACACCCTCGGCGGCCACCTTCATGATTTCACTGCCGGTGCGAGATTCACCGGTAAAGGTGATAGCGTCTACGTCGGGGTGTTTGGTCAAAAACTCACCGGCAGAGCCTGGACCGAAGCCGTGGATCAGGTTGAATACGCCTTCAGGCAGACCCGCGTCATGAATCACTTCGGCCAAAAGAGTAGCGGTGGAGGGAGATTCTTCAGAGGGCTTAACCACTACCGAGTTACCGCAAGCCAGGGCGGGTGCCACCTTCCAGGTAAGCAACAGCATCGGTAGGTTCCAGGGGGAGATAATCGCGACCACACCATGGGGTTTACGCACCGAGTAGCTGAACACATCACTGCCATCGGGAGCACGCATCTCGAAGTAATCGCCGCCAGACTGGCGGATAAGCTCGGCAAAGGTGCGGAAGTTGTGCACACCACGCGCGATATCCAGACGGCGAGCCTGCTCCACCGGGCGACCGGTGTCGGCCACCTCTGCGGCCACAAATTCTTCAAAACGGCGCTCGATACCCGCGGCGATACGCATCAGCACATCGGCTCGTTCACTGGCACTGGTGCGGGCCCAAGGGCCAGATTGGGCGGTTTTTGCGGCACTAACGGCGCGCCCCACCAAAGCTTCGTCGGCTTCGCAGACCTGACTCAGCAAACGGCCATCAATAGGCGAGATATTGGGGAAAGTCTGTTCGGTGGCAAGAAATTCACCGCCGACATAATTGAGAAGCTGGGGAGCTGTGGTCGACACGGTTATCTCCGAAACGTTGTTTTAATTCATTTCGGAAAGAGTGTAGGCAGGCCAGATATCATTTCATAATCAATAAAAACCCATCAGATATTTAAAAAAGGAATACCTGGCACTATCAGCGCCCTACTCCCCATCAAACCGCTAATCCAAAAAAGGCACCTGATTATATAAGCGTTGTAAATTCATAGCCGTAGAATGCTGTTCGCAAAAATCACTGAAGTCACGCCTCCTTAAGGCATTCACGAAACAGCTTTGCGGCAGGGCCTAGCTCTCGACCAGAAGCGGAAAAGCAACCGATATCGCCAAAAGCCAGCGACTTTCCGAGCTTAAAAACCTTGAGTAGCCCCGCCTCTGCGAAAGGTGAAGCCGCCTCGTAAGGCATCAAAGCAACGGTTTCTTGATCTTGCATCAAGGTTAAATTCGTCAGAATGGATAAAGACTCGACAACATTGGAGGGAACGGTCAAACCCTCTTCGGCAAAAAGTTTATCGGCAGTACGTCTTAGTAATGACTCTCGAGTAGGCAGGACCCATGGAAAGTGATGTAACTTCTCAAGGGTTAACGATTGGCTTTCGTGTAGGGGATGTTTCGCACCGGCAACAATGCATAACTCTTCACTGTAGAGGGTTTCCACCGTAAGACTATTAGCCTCATCTCGCCAACGCCAGTCATCAGGAACACGTCCAACCACCAAGTCAACGTCGCCCACTTCCACTGCAGGAAACAGTTGATCCATCTGGCCGACACGTAAAGACACCATGACGTTGGGTGCTCTTTGCTTAAGCAATCGGATTGCTTTTGGAAGCAAGGAAACTGACGCCGAAATCAACGTGCCGACGACGACATGACCACTGGTCCCCTCCTGAAAAGCATTCACTTCGTCTGTCAAGCTGCGCAGCTCTGCCATCAGCAGCTTTGCACGTTTCAAAACAAGCTCACCTAACTCAGTGGGAACGACCCCACGGTTCCCCCTGACGAGTAGCGGGCTGTCAAAATATACTTCTAAGTCATGTATCACTTTGCTAACGGCTGGCTGTGTCAAATTGAGCATCTGGGAAGCTCGTAGCATTGAACCGCTTAAAACCACCTGCTCAAAGACCATTAGCTGATGAAATTTCAACTTACGTGTAATAGAGGAATCTGTGTATTTCATGGCTTTATGACATACCGAGTGGTTGGCAATCTTTAGGTGAGCAAAACTCCATGGAATAGGTCATGTAGTGCAGAACAGCGCTGCCAGCGTTAGAACCAGTCACGTTTCCATGGAGCAACCACTCCAAAAGTGGATAACCGTAAGTACACCCTACTAACGGCAAGAAGAAAAGCTCATGATGCGGCGCTCCAATCCACAGAAAAGCCGCTACTAAAAAGTAGCGGCTTCATACTGCCAGCATGGCACTAACGTTTTAGAAGCTGAATACCGCAATGGCCGGGTCGCGCATCATCTCTGCCATTGGTCCTGGCGCCGCAACACCGACGCCATCAAGTAGACCTTCTTGGGTGTAATCGGTGTTAGGTAAGTAGATGGCACACACATCGACACTGACGCCCTCACCCATCAACATTTTCAACATACCTTCAGGTTTGACCTGACCTGCTGGGTTACTAGGCGGGGTATTGACCGCTGCTTCACTTTCATAGCCATCTACCGCAAGATCACCCGCGGCGTCACACAGCAAGATATGTAGATCCGTGCCCTGCTGACGCATCGCATTGCCTAATATCATTGCCATTGATTGCGTCTGTACTGCGTCGCTGGTCAGAATCATTAACGCTTTATCGCTTTCGGCATCGTGGTTATCTGCGTTAGCCCCCATCGGTACTAAAGCCAACACACCGGCCATTACTAATGTTTTATGCATCGTTATCTCCTTATCAATCTGTGCGATTCGTTGCTTTAAATGCCTTTCTGCGCTACTTCGACTCATACCAAGCGGTGTCAGGATTAACGTCATAACTCCAGGGCAATCCCGAATTACGCCACCCATCACGCGCCCTCACACCTTTTGAGTCACCTTCAGCAAGCGTGCCCCCTTCAAAGCCATCGCTAACCGAATACACCTGCGAAAATCCCATCTCTGCGATCAGATCTGCAGCGGGTGCGCTGCGGGTTGCTCCAGAGCGGCACATTACGATGATCGGAGTATCGTCATTTGCTTGATGCGCCTCGAGCGCGGCACGGATTTGTTCGGCAAAATTGGCGTTACGAACCGTTGGCCATGTTTTGCTATCAGCATCGAACTGAGTCGTGTCCGTTAGTACCCATGGCACATGGATATCAGTGGGTTCTGCAAAACCGGTGAATTTAATTTCGACGGGATCACGCACATCAATCAACAATGCATCTTCTTCTTGCTGTAGCAGGTCATAGGCTTCACGAGCGGACACATACAAGCCCAACTGCGTTTCTCGATAAGAGGGCACGTCTTCAGCTTGAGCGATGGTGATGACACTCATGCTCAGTGTCATCAAGGCAGCAAGGGCAGAATTACGGTACGGAAGCTCAGCAAAATAGCTTGCAACTCCAGACATAACAAAATCCTCTAAAGAAATAACTTTATGGACTTAATATAGCTGGAAAGATGCAGAGCTACCTGCGGCGCTTTGTCACTAGCTAGAAGTAGGAGGCTGTTAGCTAGCCTTGACGTAACAATGCAAGACAACATCGCTAACAGCCTTCGTTGTGCCTAAACGAAGCAGTTCGCTTTTAAGCATTCAGTGGCGTTAAAACAACGTCCCCAAACGACTGATGGTTTAACTACCCTGCCGGATACAATAGCGATTAACATTCAATAGCATTAACGGCCAATCCCCCTTTAGATGTTTCTTTATATTTATCAAGCATATCTCTCCCCGTATCGCGCATGGTACGAATCACCTTATCCAACGATATAAAGTGAGTACCATCACCGTGCAACGCCATTTGCGCTGCATTAATGGCTTTTACGGTGGCAATGGCGTTGCGTTCAATACAGGGGATCTGAACCAGCCCACCCACAGGGTCACAGGTTAATCCTAAGTTGTGCTCCAAGCCGATTTCTGCCGCATGCTCTACTTGTTCGGGCGTTCCTCCCATTACATCAGCTAAGCCAGCTGCCGCCATGGCGCACGCCGACCCTACCTCCCCTTGGCAGCCCACTTCTGCTCCTGATATAGAAGCATTCTTCTTGCAAAGGATGCCAATGGCACCTGCCGCTAGCAGAAAATCCACGACGTTTTTCTCGCAGGCGTTGGGCTGAAATTTCATGTAGTAGTGCAAGACGGCAGGAATAATGCCCGCAGCACCGTTGGTGGGCGCCGTGACCATCCGCCCTCCTGCGGCATTCTCTTCATTAACCGCGAGGGCAAAAATATTCACCCACTCCATCGCTGAAAACGTCGATGCGATTAGGCAATCATTCTGCTCAGCCGCTTGAAGCCGTTGGTGAAGCAGCTTAGCTCTGCGTTTTACTTTCAATCCGCCCGGCAATATCCCTTCATGGGTTAATCCATTGTCGATGCATTCACACATGACTTGCCAGATTCGCCACAGCTCATTTCTAACCTCATCCTCCGTCCGCCATACTTTCTCATTTTCCAGCATCAAGCGGCTGATACTCAGCTGCTCTTTTTTACATAATGCCAGCAGTTCTTCGGCAGTATCGAAGTTGTAGGGAATTGTTGCCCCATCCAAATCCTCTAATGGCAAATCCACCTGGGCTTGTTCAACAACAAAACCGCCCCCTACCGAGTAATAGGTATTTTCATGCAGTAATTGGCCTTGAGATGTAAAAGCGGCAAGCCGCATGGCATTAGGATGGTGAGGCAGACTCTCTTCATGGAAATAAATATCGCGATTCCAATCAAAAATGATTGTTTTTTGGCGTCCAAGTTCTAATAACTGACTCTCTTTAAGCGACGCAATAGATGGCCCAATAATCAAAGGGTCAATCGTGTCGGGGCGCTCGCCCATCAGCCCCATAATAATCGCGTGATCCGTTGCGTGCCCTACACCCGTCGCTGAAAGTGAGCCATAAAGATGAACGTCTAGATGGGCCACTTCATCAAGAAGGTCGACTTCGCGTAGTGATGTAACATACTTAAAAGCGGCCTGCATGGGCCCGACGGTATGGGAACTGGAGGGGCCTACTCCAATCTTAAAAAGGTCGAAAACACTGATAGGCATTGGAGCACCTCTTGACGTATAAACAGGGGAAAATCAGGCGACGCCTGAAAATTTCAATAAGTTATTTATGTGATAACAAACAAAACCAATCTATCTTTTATTGAAGATATTTTTATATTTATAAACAATACTTTTAATCACGACTTCTCACGCATAACTTTTCACGCATAACAAGGGGTTACATATCACTCTGGCAAAAGCTTAGCAGCGACAGCAACCCAACTATAAAAACGCGCTCAAACTATTTGCGTTTATTAACAGCAGAATCAGTTAAAAAACATTAGTTACCAAAAACCACCGTGCGGCCTGAATAAAAGAACACACGACGTTCTAAGTGGTAACTAATCGCCCTAGCCAGGGTGAGACACTCAATATCACGTCCTTTAGCAACCAGATCCTCAGGGTAATGAGCATGGTCGACGGGCTCGACCCCTTGAGCAATAATTGGCCCTTCATCAAGGTCATTATTAATATAATGCGCCGTTGCACCCACCAGCTTGACCCCTTTTTCGTACGCCTGATGGTAAGGCTTAGCGCCTTTAAAACCGGGTAGGAGAGAGTGATGAATGTTGATGGCTCCTCCGGCTAATAGTTCACACATTGAGGGGGAAAGTACCTGCATATACCTTGCCAGCACCACCAGCTCAGCGTCAGTATCCGCAATGATTTTGCGCACCTGCGCTTCCTGCTCCAACTTAGTCTCAGGGCTGATGGGTAGGTAGTGATATGGCAAGCCGTGCCATGTCGCCAACGACTCCAAGTCAGGGTGGTTTGAAATCACTGCCTTAATATCAATGGGCAGTTGCCCAGTGCGATAACGATAGAGAAGATCATTTAAGCAGTGATCAGCTTTCGATACGAGGATCACCGTTCCCGTTCGCTTTCCGGGAGGCGTCAGCTCAAACTGCATGTCGAATTCGCTTGCTCGCGCTGCAAAATCAGCGTGAAAGCGCTCTTCATGGAACTCATCTCGCTCTGGTCGAAACTCAGCGCGAATAAAAAAGCGCCCACCAAGCCGATCATCGAAAGAGTTAAGTTCAGTGATATAGCACTGCTGCTCTTTTAAAAAGCGCGTGACGACGTCCACCGTTCCCAAAAGGCTTTGGCATTGGGCGGCAAGTATCCAGGTATCACTCATTCGGCTCATAATGCATGTATCTCTGTTAGCGGCAGAAGATAGCGGCCAAAACAGCGTTTCGGCCTGCCTGCTTATTGTTCTACGTTCACGCCATACTCTGCTGCTGCATCCAGTAGCCAGCGGTAGCAGTAGTCGGCAAAACTGCGCCGCACGACTAACTCCCAACGCTCTTCACTGGGTCGACGAAGGATGGTCGTGGCCTTGGCGAAAACGGTAGTAACGCCTTTGCCCACGGGAAAGTGGCGGGGATGCACGTCGTAGATCACCGCTTTCATTAACAGCTCGCGGGCCGCCTCACCGGTAATCTCTAACACCGTCTGCCCACCGCTGACATCGCTGATGGCGTAATGGGAATCCCCCAAACGCTCCCGCAGCTGCGTCTCTAGCGGGAACTCCTCACCGCCAGGCACAATCACCAGCCACTCGTCAGGGGAAAGCCACTGAATAGAACGTTCGCCGCTGGCATCTTGCACAAGAGCCTGGGGCTTGCCAGGCAAGTTAATCCCCAGCACGTCGCGCACCGCTTCGTCGAGAACGATGGCACCGCCTCGTAAGATCAGATGCCCAAGCATTGCCCGCTCGCGTAGCTGAACCCGACTTGAACTACCAGCACGAGGAGCGCCACTATGACGGTAGCTAAAGGCTAACGGAGACTCTACCGGGATAGCGGTATCAGTACGGGTATCGAAAGTGGCCGCATTAGACATTTTGGCGCTCTCCCTTGGGATCATAAAAAATGGTGCTGACGATTTCCGCTTCGTGAACTTGGCCGTCTGCCATGGGCAGATAGACGGTTTCGCCCATTTTCTTGAGGCCGCCTTTCACCACCGCTAAAGCAAATCCAGAGTCCAGAATTGGGCTGTAGTAGCTTGAGGTCACATGCCCCACCATGGGCATCGGGATCGCATGCTTAGGATCAAACACAATCTGGGCCCCCTCCTCCAGCACCACCGTTGGATCTTTGGGCCTCAGACCTACCAGCTGCTTGCGGTTTTCACGCTTGGTATCCGTTCGCGTCAGGGCTCGCTTGCCAATCCATGAGAAAGGCTTGTCGTAACCTACGCACCACTGCATGCCCAGGTCTTCCGGCGTCACGGAGCCGTCGGTTTCCTGGCCAACGATAATAAAGCCTTTTTCAGCACGCAGGACGTGCATGGTCTCTGTGCCATAGGGCGTTAAGCCATACTTCTCGCCATGCTTGAAAAGGGTCTGCCACACGTGCATGGCGTAGTTGGCTTGAACGTTAATCTCAAAGGTCAACTCACCTGTAAAGGAGATTCGATAGACTCGCGCAGGCACCCCGGCCACTTTCCCCGCACGCCACTCCATAAACTTAAAGCTATCGCGGTCGAGATCGATATCTGTCATCTCAGCCAGCAGCTTGCGCGCTTCGGGGCCAGTGATCGTCATGGTGGCCCAGTGGTCAGTCACTGAAGAGAAGTAGACATCCAGTTCTGGCCACTCGGTCTGATGCCATAACTCCAACCATTCCAATATCGCTGCTGCGCCACCGGTGGTGGTGGTCATCAAAAAGTGATTTTCAGCAAGACAGCTGGTCACACCGTCATCAGTGACCATGCCATCATCTTTGCACATAAAGCCATAACGGCACTTACCAACTGCCAACTTCTCCCACTTATTGGTATAGATACGCGCCAAGAATTCACGCGCATCCGGCCCTTGAATGTCGATCTTGCCAAGCGTCGAAGCATCGAGAATACCCACTTTCTCGCGCACCGCTAAACATTCGCGGGCTACCGCCTCGTGCATAGTCTCGGTCGTGCCATTCACCTTCTGTGGGTAGTACCAGGGACGCTTCCACTGGCCGACATCCTCAAACTCGGCGCCGCGCTCAACGTGCCACTGATGAAGAGCGGTATAGCGCTCAGGATCGAACAGATCACGGCAGTGACGACCGACGATGGCGCCAAAAGTCACCGGCGTATAATTAGGCCGAAACACCGTGGTGCCCACCTCGGGGATGGAGCGATTCAGGCAGCGAGCTGCAATGGCCATACCATTAATATTGCCCAACTTGCCTTGGTCGGTACCGAAACCCATCGCGGTATAGCGCTTAATATGCTCGATGGACTCAAAGCCTTCCCGGGTAGCCAGTTCGATGCCCGCTGCGGTGACGTCGTTCTGCAGGTCGACGAATTGCTTTGGCCCGCGCAGCGTGGGCTTCTCATGGGGAACCTGGAAAAGTGCCACCGCTGGTCCCTGCTGGAGACGTTCGACGCTAGGCAGGTTAACCGGCTGAGCCGCGTGGCCTGTGGCTGCGGCTGCTTTAATGCCAGCCTCAACACCCTCGGCAAGTACGTCTCCCAACGCATAGGTACCATTAGCGCCACCGCAGGCATGAACGCCCTTCACTAGCCCTGGCACAAAGCCGAGGATATCGTCACGCCAAGTAGGCCGCGCGCCGGTATGAGAAGCCAAGTGAATGACCGGGCTATAACCACCTGAGCTAGCAATAGTGTCGCAGGCCAACTCCTGAATCGGGCCACTCACTCGGTAAGCGCCAATATCGATCTTGGCCACCCGTGCGGCAGTGACTCGGTTGCTGCCTTTCGCCTCGATAACGGCACTGCCGGTGATGATCTTGATACCTTGGGCGCGGGCGGCATCGACCCAATCCCCTGCAGGCGCTTCGCGGGCATCAACAACCGCCACCACCTCGCAGCCTGCTTCCTTCCAGTCTAAGGCGGCGCGATAGCCATCGTCGTTGCTGGTGGAGAGCACCAGTTGGCGACCTGGCACGACACCATAGCGTCGAATGTAGGTAGAAACAGCGCTTGCCAATAGGTTGCCTGGAACGTCATTTCCCGCATACACCAATGGTCGCTCGTGAGCGCCTGTGGCTAGGATCACCTGACCAGCGCGAACTCGATGCATACGGGAACGTACCGGTCGGCGGCCATTGACGACAGGCGCCGTTTCGCCCAGATGCTCAGTACGCCGCTCGTGCAGTGTCACAAAATTGTGATCGTGATAGCCGTTAGCCGTGGTGCGTGGCAGCAGTGTGACGTTCTCACATCCGGCTAGCTCTTCAAGCACTCGAGCAACCCACTGGTCTGCCGACTTGCCATCCAGAGTTTCGCGGCTACCCAACAGTGAGCCGCCCATCTCTTCTTGCTCATCGGCAACGATCACCCGCGCACCGCCACGGGCAGCAGCCAATGCTGCAGACAAGCCAGCAGCGCCAGCGCCAACGACCAGCACATCGCAGTGTTGATGAAGGTGGTCATAGCTGTCTGGATCGGCTTCCATAGGGCTGCGGCCCAGACCTGCCGCCTTACGAATGTACTTTTCGTAGGTCAGCCACATCGATGCCGGTGCCATAAACGTCTTGTAGTAGAAGCCCGGCGGCATAAATTGCCCACCTAACTTGCCTATCAAGCCCATCAAGTCACGCTGTACATTAGGCCAACCGTTGGTGCTACAGGCGGCTAATCCGTCAAACAGCGCTTGCTGGGTAGCGCGAACATTGGGCACCTGTGCCGCTTCGGTACTGCCTAATTGAACAATGGCATTGGGCTCTTCAGCGCCTGCGGCGACGATGCCTCTGGGGCGGGAATACTTAAAGCTGCGGTTAACGATATCCACACCGTTAGCCAGCAGCGCCGAAGCCAGGGTATCTCCAGAGTGCCCTTGGTAACGCTGACCGTTAAAGGTAAAGCTCAACGTGCGAGAGCGATCGATTCGGCCGCCTGTCTTTAGGCGGAACACTTGTTGCTTGGACTGGCTCATGCCCGCACTCCTTCTTGATGGCTTACCGCTGCAGCCTCGCGAGGCTGCCTTTGGCTGTCGGCGGTAATCGTCGGCTGCTCGCCTATTTTGTAGGTCTCGAGAATTTCGTAGCTCACCGTGTGGCGCGTCACGTTGAAGAACTTACGGCAACCCACCGCATGCACCCACATTTCGTGATGCACACCTCTGGGATTGTTGCGGAAGAAAAGATAGTTACCCCACTCTTCATCACTACACGCCTCGGGCTCTTTGGGACGCTCAATATGCGCTTGGCCCTTGGGGTGAAACTCCTCTTCCTCACGGTGCTCGCCGCAGTAGGGGCAGTAGATATAAAACATGACGGATACTCCTCTCGTATTTACCCTAGTGGGCCACGCCGGCAGCGCCGTGCTCATCAATCAGCGCACCGCTATGGAAGCGGAACATGGAGAACGGCTCAGCGATGGGGTGCATCTCACCCTTAGCCAAGCTGGCGGCGAACACGTGACCCGATCCTGGGGTAGCTTTGAAGCCACCCGTGCCCCAACCACAGTTGAAGAACAACCCCTTCACCGGTGTTTTAGAGATAATCGGACAGGCATCCGGACAGGTATCTACAATACCGCCCCACTGACGGTTCATACGCACCCGAGAGAAGATCGGGAACATCTCGACGATCGCCTGAAGGGTGTGTTCCACGGTAGGATAGCTACCCCGCTGGCCATAGCCGTTATAGCCGTCAATGCCAGCACCGATGACTAGGTCGCCTTTATCAGACTGACTGATATAGCCATGCACGTGATTAGACATCACCACGGTATCGAGAATCGGTTTAATCGGCTCGGAGACCAGGGCTTGTAGCGGGTGGGATTCCAGGGGCAACTGAAAGCCGCCCATGCTGGCCAACACGCCAGAATTACCGGCAGCCACACAGCCCACTGTCTTAGCCTCGATATCGCCACGGTTGGTGTGCACACCGTAGATCCTACCGTCACGGATTTTGAAGCCAGTAACTTCGGTCTGCTGGAGAATATCCACCCCGTGAGCATCAGCACCGCGCGCATAGCCCCAGGCCACAGCGTCGTGACGCGCCACCCCAGCACGCGGCTGCCAGGAAGCGCCCATCACCGGGTAGCGAGCGTTCTTGGAGCAGTCCATGATCGGCACCAGTGCCTGCACACCCTTGGTGTCCAGCACTTCGCCGTCAATGCCGTTTAGGCGATTCGCATTAACACGGCGCTGGATATCGCGCATATCCTGCAAGGTATGCCCCAGGTTGAGCACCCCACGCTGGGAGAACATGACGTTGTAGTTAAGGTCTTGAGAAAGTCCTTCCCACAGCTTCATGGCATGTTCGTAAAGGGCAGCCGATTCGTCCCATAAGTAGTTCGAACGCACAATGGTCGTATTACGGGCGGTATTACCACCGCCCAACCAGCCCTTCTCGATCACCGCGACATTCTTGACACCGAACTCTTTGGCCAAGTAATAAGCCGTGGCCAAACCGTGGCCACCACCACCGACGATGATCACATCGTACTGCTTCTTAGGCGTGGGATTGCGCCATTGGCGCTCCCAGTTTTCATGGTGGCTCAGCGCGTGCTTGACCAGGCCGAAGCCGGAATAGCGTTGCATAATGGTCTCCTTAGTTCAGCCGCGCCGGGCCTTGCCGGCAAGCCGATTCAAGCAATAGATTCGACGGCTTCAGCGACAGCTTCAGCATAGACAGGGTGCCGGGCACACACGTCACTCACTTTAGCCAGCACCTCAGCCTCGATGGCAGCGGTATCACTCCCAGCAGCTAATACGTCTAGGATGTCGCAAATCCAGCCAGCTAGTTCGCCACACTCTTGGGCATTGAAGCCACGCGTGGTAACCGCGGGGGTACCAATACGTAGACCCGATGTCACGAAGGGGCTCTGGGGGTCGTTGGGCACCGTATTCTTATTAACGGTGATATGCGCGCGGCCCAATGCGGCATCCGCATCCTTACCCGTGACGCCCTGCTGGATAAGCGAGACCAAGAAAAGATGATCTTCGGTACCACCCGACACGACATCATAGCCGCGCTCCATGAATACGCTGGCCATGGCTTGGGCGTTGTCAATCACCTGCTGCTGGTAACGCACAAACTCCTGGCTCATGGCTTCCTTGAACGCCACCGCTTTCGCCGCGATAACATGCATCAATGGGCCACCTTGCTGGCCTGGGAAGACTGCACCATTAAGCTTTTTGTAGAGCGCCTCGTCGCCATCCGCAGACAGAATCAGGCCGCCGCGGGGGCCACGCAGCGTTTTATGGGTGGTGGTGGTGACGACGTGGGCATGAGGCAGCGGGCTTGGATAAAGGTTAGCTGCCACCAAACCTGCAACGTGGGCCATGTCGACCATTAAGTAAGCACCCACTTCATCAGCAATAGTGCGGAAACGACGCCAATCCACCACGCGAGAGTAGGCAGAGAAACCGGCGATGATCATTTTCGGCTGATGCTCGCGGGCCAAACGCTCAACTTCTTCGTAATCGATCTCACCGGTTTCCGGCGTGAGACCGTATTGAACGGCATTGTAGTGTTTGCCCGAGAAGTTAGGAGCGGCGCCGTGGGTTAAATGGCCGCCGTGGGCAAGGCTCATACCTAGAATCGTATCGCCAGGTTTGACCAGTGCCATAAACACAGCGGCATTTGCCTGGGCACCGGAATGCGGCTGCACATTGGCATAATTGGCACTAAATAAGTTGCAAGCGCGCTCAATGGCTAAGGCTTCAACCTTGTCGACGAACTCACAGCCACCGTAGTAGCGACGGCCTGGGTAGCCTTCCGCATACTTGTTAGTCAGTTGGGTACCCTGCGCTTCCATAACAAGTTGACTGGTGTAATTTTCGGAGGCGATCAGTTCAATATGCGCTTCTTGGCGTACCGTTTCTTCAGCAATTGCTTCTGCAAGCAAACTGTCGTAACTGGCCAAACGTGCTTTGGGGGAAAAATTATTTTGAAGCATTATCGCCTCCTGATGAGTGACTTTTTTATTAAGTGCTGGGCATTCTCTTTAACGCTGATAATCCAAGGTTCCTATCAACGTTTTCTTACCGCGATACTATCGTTGGTTTCCTAGCCCAAGATACTTGTTGACGTCACCACTCGATGTATTTGCGACATCGACATCAATTAGCCAGGCTTCGCAAATAGCCCCTTGATGATGACTCATAAAAAAGCGCCCTAAACGGCAAAAGCCATAAAGGGCGCTTTACTGAAGTATTAAAAAATGACTGTGCTAAAAATCGACGACGAGATCCCCTTTAGGACGACTACAGCAAGATAGAATGTAGCCCTCTGCGACATCCTCATCCGTAATGCCCCCGTTATGCTCCATATCCACCTCTCCCGACTTGAGCTCTACGCGGCAAGTACCGCATATCCCCATACCACATGCTTTGGGGATATGCAGACCCAACTTCGCCGCGGCTGCATGCACCGTTTCGCTAGGCTGAATTCGCACACTTTTGCCGGTCGATGCGAACTCAATGCTGTGCAAGTCATTGCTATCAATATTTTCAGCATCGACTTCTGCTTGCTCGGCCAGCTCACGCACATCATCACGAACGTCGACAGGCGTGGCACCAAACGACTCTTCGTGATAATGACTCATATCAAAGTTATGGTGCTGCAAAATACGCTTAATGGCGTTCATATAGGGAGTCGGGCCGCAACAAAAGATCTCCCTCTCCATAAAGTCCGGCACCATTAATTCGAATAACGGCTCCGTGAGATAACCCCGATAACCAGCCCACGCCTCTCCAATATCTTCTTTACTCTCACAGATAATATGCAGTTTGAATTCGGGGATACGCGAAAACATATGCACCAATTCACGATGATAAATGACATCGCGAGGAGCTCTAGCACTATGTATAAATTCAACATCAACAGCGGCGTTAGTATCAAAAAGCCAACGTGTCATGGACATTAAAGGGGTAATACCAACACCGCCAGAAAGAAACAGCACTTTCTCGGCGGGAAAGTCGATCGAGTTAAAGTTACCGACCGGCCCATGCACCACCAGCTCATCGCCCACTTTTAAATTGGCATGCAGCCAATTGGACACCTTGCCTCCCGGCACCTGCTTAACAGTGATCGAAAAGCTGTAAGGAATAGAGGGTGAGCTTGAGATTGTATAGGAGCGCATGATCGGCTGATTATCGATCTCAAGCTCAAGGGTCACAAACTGGCCAGGCTTGAAGAAGAACAGTACGGGTTGCTCCGCCATAAAACAGAACGTGCGTACATCTTGGGTTTCTTGGATCACCTTAACGCAACGTACCTGGTGGCGGCCGTTAGTCCAGGTTTGGGTCGTGACCGGGTTAAAGAAATTAGTTGTCATTATCGCCTCTGCCTGACCAGCCTTCATCGCTATGCATCACCGAACCGTATGCGCTATACAGCCCAGCACCGTTGATGTGCATTTTGGGGACGCTCTTATTAACTGACTTACCTGACAACGACGCGCACTTACCTCGTGCCACTCTTTATTGCTTAGAAACCTCTTCTTTAGTCGCCGCTACGCCACCTGATGTCGCGGGCAGATAACTGGCAAGGATGTGCCTGCAACACAATCGGACACTGACATCAGGCCCGCTCGAATAAAACGCCAGGTTACGCAACAGAACAACAAGATAAGCAATCTTGACTAACGGCCGCCACGCAGTCCTTGAGGGGAAAGCGGAGGTTTACGAGGATACTGGTATGGAAAAAAGTGTTTCTAATAGGATGGATGACCCACTGGCTGCGGCTCGTGAGTCAACGGCCCAAATGCTGCAGGAAAGGGCGCGCACCTTTTCACTTCCGCAACCGTTTTATAACGATGCCCGCCTGTTTGCTCTTGATATGCAGGAGGTTTTCGAAAAAGAATGGTTGTTCGCAGGTATGACATGCGAGATCCCCACCAAGGGTAACTTCATCACCTTGGATATTGGCGACAACCCCATCGTTATTGTGCGCGGTAGTGAAGGCGTTATTCATGCGTTTCACAATGTGTGCCGCCATCGCGGTTCGCGTCTATGCGTAAAAGATAAGGGCAAGGTGGCAAAACTCGTCTGCCCGTATCATCAGTGGACTTACGAGCTTGATGGCCGATTGCTGTTTGCCGGTAGCGACATGGGCACTGACTTCGACCTCAACCAGTTTGGCCTCAAGCCAGTCAACGTCCAAACGGCTGGCGGCTTCATCTTTATCAATCTAAGCGATGAGCCACCCGCCATAGACGATTTTCTAGCAACGCTTGAGCATTATCTTGAACCGTATCAAATGGATAACGTCAAGGTTGCCACCGAATCCAGCATTGTCGAGCAAGCCAACTGGAAGCTGGTCATCGAAAACAACCGCGAGTGCTACCACTGTAACGGCGCGCACCCTGAACTGCTTAATTCGTTGCAGGAGTTTGATGATACCGACGACCCCCGCGCAACACCCGCTTATAAAGCGCTGGTGGCACGTAAACAAGCAGATTGGGATGCCGAACAGGTGCCCTACCAGTTAAAGCGGTTTGGTAAACGCAACCGCCTGACGCGTACGCCACTGCTGGATGGCATTGTCTCCATGACAATGGATGGTAAGCCCGGCAGCAAGAAACTGATGGGGCGTTTATCAAGCCCCGACATGGGCTCACTGCGTATCCTTCACCTGCCCAACTCATGGAACCATTTCATGGGCGATCACGCGGTGGTATTTCGCGTGTTGCCAATTGGTCCGCAGCAAACCGTGGTGACGACCAAGTGGCTGGGTCACAAGGATGCCGTGGAAGGCGTCGACTACGACCCCGAACAGCTTCGCCGAGTATGGGATGCCACCAACGACCAGGATCGCCAGCTCGCCGAAGAGAACCAGCGCGGCATCAACTCAAAGGCTTATCAGCCTGGGCCTTATTCCGAAACCTATGAATTCGGTGTTATCGATTTTGTCGATTGGTACGCCGCCCGTATGCTTGAGAATCTAGGCCACGAGGCTCCCGCACTACAGCTAGCCCAAGGCTAGCGATATCGTTCAACACACGATATACAACTAACTGGCCCGCTTATGCGGGCCAGTTTTTTTGGCTACTAAGTTGCTTCCGAGCGGCTTAGGCGGCAAGCGGCATACTTGAACTCTGGAATCTTTCCGTAAGGGTCCAGCGCTGGGTTAGTGAGTAAATTTGCAGCGGCTTCGCCATAACAGAAAGGCACGAAGACCATCCCCTCTGGCATTCCTGGGTCAACCCTCGCTTTAAGAGTAATGGCGCCTCGGCGAGTAGCAATTGTCAGATCATCACCCGGCGCCATGCCAAGCCTTACCAGCTCAGCTGGCGCCAAGCTCGCCACGGCTTCCGGCTCCAGGTCATCGAGCACTTTGGCGCGACGGGTCATTGATCCGGTATGCCAGTGCTCTAACTGACGGCCAGTGGTCAGCACCGTCGGATAGTCGTTATCTACCGGCTCATCCGGGGGCAGTGGCCGCGTAGGCGCGAACTTAGCCCGCCCACTGACGGTTGGGAAGACCTCACTGAAGACCACGTCTTGTCCCGGTGCATCCTCCGCTGAGCAAGGGTAAGTCACCGACTGCTCGCGCTCCAAACGCTCCCAGGAAATATTATCGAGAGAGGCCATGCCGCGCTTCATTTCAGCAAACACATCACGCGGATGCTGGTAGTTCCAATCCAGGCCGAAGCGTTTAGCCATTTCCTGGATGATCCACCAGTCCGGCTTGGCCTGGCCCGGTAGCGGCAAGGCCGCACGCCCCATCTGCACTTGCCTATTGGTGTTGGTGACGGTGCCGTCCTTCTCGGGCCAAGCGGAGGCCGGCAGAATGACATCGGCGAATTGAGCGGTTTCAGTGACAAAAAGATCCTGTACCACCAGATGTTCCAGCTTGGCCAACGCGGCCCGGGCATGAGCCAGGTCTGGATCGGACATCGCCGGGTTTTCCCCCTGGATATACATGCCGCGAATGGTGCCCGCAGCGATAGCATCCATAATTTCCACCACGGTGAGACCCGGCGTGGGATCCAGTTTGGTATTCCACAGCTCTTCGAAAGCACTGCGTACCTGAGCATCGCTGACCGGCTGGTAGTCCGGCATCACCATGGGAATAAGGCCAGCATCAGACGCCCCTTGAACGTTGTTTTGCCCCCGCAGAGGATGCAAACCAGTGCCAGGACGCCCGGTTTGGCCACAAGCCAGCGCCAGCGAGATCAAACAGCGGGCGTTGTCGGTGCCGTGGGTGTGTTGAGAAATTCCCATGCCCCAGAAAATCATCGCCCGCTCGGCAGTCGCATAGAGCCGCGCCACCTCGCGGATGGTCTCTGGCTCGACACCGCACAGGCCGCTCATCGCTTCGGGGGTCATGTCCACCGTATGTGTCTTCAGTGCCTCAAAGCCCTCGGTATGCTCGGTGATATAGGCCGTGTCATAGAGCTCTTCGCTGATGATTACATTGAGCATGGCATTAAACAGCGCCACATCCGTACCCAGTGAAAAGCGAACGCTGCGATGGGCGTAGGCATCCAACGCCTGACCACGGGGGTCGAGTATCACTATTTTGGTACCGCGCTTGGCGGCCTGTTTAAAGAAGGTGGCCGCCACCGGATGGTTTACCGCGGGGTTACAGCCGGTAAGAATCACTACATCGGCCTGACTGGCCTGCATAAAGGAAGCGGTTACCGAACCGGAGCCGATACACTCCATGAGCGCTGCCACCGAACTGGCGTGACACAAGCGCGTACAGTGATCCACATGGTTGGAACCAAAGCCGGTACGCACTAGCTTCTGGAAAAGCCACGCCTCCTCATTGGAGCACTTGGCGCTGCCAAAACCAGCCAAGGCGTCAGGGCCATGATTCACTTTTAGGTTCACAAGCCCACTGGCGGCAAACTCCAGGGCTTCATCCCAGCTTGCCTCGCGGAAATGCGTCAAGGGGTTGGCGGGGTCGAAGTCTGGATCGATTCCCTTTGCGACACCCTCGCGACGGATCAGCGGAGTAACAAGCCGGGATGGATGGCGCGGATAATCATAACCAAAGCGCCCTTTGACACACAGACGGCTCTCGTTCGAAGGGCCGTTCCTGCCCTCCACATAAAGGATCTTATCGTCCTTGATATGGTAGGGAAGCTGACAGCCAACCCCGCAGTAGGGACACACTGAGTCAACCTTGCGGTCAGCCACAGCAGAGTCTCCGTGACCCTGCTCATCCACTAGGGTGGCAGGCATTAAAGCACCCGTGGGGCAGGCTTGAACACACTCGCCGCAAGCAACACAGGTGCTGTCCCCCATGGGGTCGTCGAAATCAAATACGATCTTAGACGCCGCCCCACGGGGAGCCAGTCCGATAACATCGTTAACCTGCACGTCGCGACAGGCACGCACACACAGATTGCACTCAATACAGGCATCAAGGTTAACGCGCATGGCAGAGTGGCTGCTGTCTTGCTCCAGGCTACCCGCCCTAGGCGCCACATGGTGCACGGTAGCTGTCTCACGCTCTTCGCGCTTGGGCAGCTTGCGGCGCACTGCCGTGGCATCAATGGCCAGCTGGTCAGCCATGGTCCAGAAATGGCTTGAGCTGTCGGGGCTCTCTTCGCGCTCAGGCTGGTCGACCAGCAGCATTTCCATGACCATCTTGCGGGCCGTGTGTGCACGTTCAGAGCTGGCACTATTACCCACCATACCGGGAGCCGCCTGACGCAGACAGCTTGCGGCCAAGGTGCGCTCGCCCTCGATTTCCACCATACAAGCACGGCAGTTGCCGTCGGCGCGTTAGCCGCTGGCATCCTTGAAACAGAGATGCGGAATGGTCTCGCCTGCACGCTTGGCGACTTGCCAGAGGGTTTCACCGGGGTAGGCGCTGACGTCAACGCCGTCCAGGGTCAGGGTAAAGCTTTGGTTTAAGCTCGGTTCACTCATACTGATCTCCCTTATCCCTTGACGATAACGTTCTGGGCAGCCAGTTCACTGCGAAAATCCTTGAGCAAGCCCAATACTGGGTTAGGTGCCGCCTGACCAAGCCCACAAATAGAAGCATCTACCATCACTTGGGAGAGTTGCGTCATAAGCCCAGCATCCCATTCATTACGCTCAAGCAGCGTCAGCATTTTTTCTGTTCCCACTCGACACGGCGTGCATTGACCACAGGACTCATCGGCAAAGAAAGCCAGTAGGTTGGTAGCAACCCCGCGCAGATTGTCCTGATCGGAAAGCACGATCACCGCGGCTGAGCCAATAAAACAGCCGTGCTCCTGGAGGGTATCGAAGTCGAGAGGAATATTGGCTTTAGTGGCGGGCAGAATACCGCCAGAGGCGCCACCAGGTAGATAAGCCGCCAAGCGGTGACCTTCCGCCATGCCGCCACAATACTCGTCAATTAACTCGTTTAGCGTAATGCCAGCTGGCGCCAGATAAACGCCAGGCTGCTTAACGCGCCCCGAAACAGAGAAACTGCGCAGCCCCACACGGCCATGGCGGCCCTGACTGGAGAAGGCCTCCGCGCCACGCTGCCAAATCATCGGAATCCAGTAGACGGTCTCGACGTTATTGACCAGCGTTGGGCGGTCCAAGAGCCCTTTCTGAGCCACAAACGGAGGACGATGGCGGGGCTTGCCCGGCTTGCCTTCCAGGGACTCGATCATCGCCGACTCTTCGCCGCAGATGTAAGCACCCGCTCCGCGGCGCAGCACGATATACCCCGGCGCTACTAGGCCAGCGTCCTCAAGCTCGCCAATCGCCTCGCGCAGCACGACATGTAACGCTGGATACTCGTCACGTAGGTAGATATACAGCGCCTCAGCGTCTACCGCCCAAGCACTGACCAAGGCACCTTCAAGAAACTGGTGCGGCGCACGCTCCAGATAATAACGGTCCTTAAAGGTACCGGGTTCGCCCTCATCAGCATTAATGGCACAGTAGCGGGGACCAGCCTCCTGACGCACAAAGTGCCATTTCTTAAAAGTAGGAAAACCCGCGCCCCCTAAGCCGCGGAGGTTGGCCTGCTGCATCGCTTCCATCAATGCTTCAACCGTCACTTCCCCGCTGCGGCAGGCCTGGAGCAATGCAAAACCACCCTCGCTGCGATAGCTATCAAGTCGTTGCCAATCGATAGGTTCGGGGTGAGTGTCGTCGGCATCGATAGCTGCCTGAACTTGAGCCACATCGGCTCGACCTAAGTGGTGATGGCCGACCTCCACTACGGGCGCTGTATCGCAGCGCCCCATGCATGGCGCGCGCAACACCCGTACCTGCTCGATATCGACGTTTGCTTCCAACTGCGCTTTAAGCGCCTCAGCGCCAGCTAACTGGCAAGCCAGAGAGTCACAAACGCGGATAGTCAACGCCGGGGGCACGTCCTGGTCGTCATGGATGACATCGAAGTGAGCATAAAAGGTTGCTGTCTCATAGATCGCTGCCATAGGCAGGTTCATATAAGCCGCCAGGGCACGCAGGTCTGCCAACAACAAATGCCCTCGGGCATCCTGAAGAGCATGCAGGTGTTCGATTAATAAATCGCGTCGACGCAATGCGGCATCGTTGCGTTCATCGCCCAGCAGTTCACGCAATCCCTCAAGACGGATGGGATCGAGTTCACGGCCGCGGGGCTTGCCGCGAAAGCGGCGCTTGGGGGTCACGGTCTGGACGGTCATGGGTCACTCATTATTATCTTGATCGGCGGTATACCGAATGAACGAAGACGGCACCCCGCGGGGTGCCGTCTAGGGTCTTACTATCTATCCTGAACGATCTATTTCGATCTATCTATTTCTAACTACCTGTTTCGAGCTATCTATCTCGTATCCCCTGCGGGCAGGCAGGCACTTCCGCCTTATGCAGGCACACTGCCGTGGGGATCAATGACGAATTTCTTGGCGGCTCCGCCATCGAAGTCGGCATACCCTTGGGGCGCCTGATCCAGGGTGATCATCTGTACATTTACCGCATCGGCGATCTTAACTTTACCGAATAGGATAGCCTGCATCAGCGGGCGGTGATACTTCATTACCGGGCACTGTCCGGTATGAAAACTGTGGGATTTGGCCCATCCGAGGCCAAAGCGCATGCTCAAAGCACCTTGCTTGGCGGCATCATCAGCGGCACCGGGGTCTTCGGTCACATACAGGCCAGGAATACCGATTTGGCCGCCCGCGCGAGTTAGCGACATCGCCGAGTTAAGCACGGTCGCGGGTGCTTCTTTACCATGGTTGCACCCGCAGGCGTGGGCTTCGAAACCGACACAGTCGACAAAGGCATCGACTTCACGCTCGCCGAGAATCACCTCAATCTTATCGGCCATATCGCCGTCCTGGGTCAGGTCAATGGTCTCGCAGCCAAAGCTTCTCGCTTGGGCTAAACGGTCTTCGACCATATCGCCGACAATCACACAAGCCGCGCCAAGCAACTGAGCAGAAACTGCCGCCGCCAGACCCACAGGGCCAGCACCCGCAATATAGACAGTACTGCCGGGGCCAACACCAGCAGTAACGCAACCATGGAAGCCGGTGGGGAAGATATCGGAAAGCAGGGTTAAATCTTTGATTTTCTCCATCGCTTGATCGGTGTCCGGGAACTTCAGCAGATTGAAGTCCGCGTAGGGAACCATGACATATTCGGTCTGGCCACCCACCCAGCCACCCATATCGACATAGCCATAAGCAGCCCCCGGACGAGAGGGGTTCACGTTAAGGCAGATGCCGGTACGGCCTTCTTTACAGTTACGGCAGCGACCGCAGGCAATATTAAACGGCACAGAGACTAGATCGCCGGGCTGGATAAACTCGACGTCGCGGCCACACTCGACCACCAAGCCGGTGATTTCGTGACCCAGCACCAAACCGGATGGCGCAGTGGTGCGGCCGCGCACCATATGCTGGTCGCTGCCACAGATGTTGGTGGTGACGACTTTAAGAATTACGCCGTGCTCACACTTTCGATTACCGATGGCGAGCTCAGGATAGGCAATAGATTCGACGGCGACTTCACCCGGCCCTTTATAGACCACTCCGCGGTTGGCTGCATTCATGGCTAGCTCCTGTTGTTTATTGTTGTGCGCTTGATGGTGGATTGCGCTTTCCCACCCTATCCCCTCCGTGCCTAAGGACTTACCCCACAAAGGCACTCACATATCTATTCAAGACATCCTAGTCAGGACGAATAGCTAGAGGTCGCTTTCACGACACTCTTCCCCTGAAACAGGCCCAACAATTCGCTGTGTCGGCGATGCGGGCGCATAGCCGATATCTAACAATAGCTACCAAGGACATCTAATGAAGAACAATGACGATCCTGTCCTGTCGCCCGGACAGGACAATACTCAGATAATGGGGTTAGATTTTCATAACCCCGTATTCCCACTCTCCGCTCTCGCCATTCTGCTATTCATTCTTTACGCTCTTATTTACCCGGATGCCGCTAATACGCAGCTTGGGCTTGCAAAGAACTGGTCAATTGAACACTTTGACTGGCTGGTTATGATTGCAGGCAATACCTTTGTGGTGTTCTGCCTCGTACTGATCTGCTTGCCACTCGGGCGAATTCGTTTGGGCGGCAGCGATGCCAAGCCGGAGTACTCGCGCACCTCCTGGTTCGCCATGCTATTTGCGGCGGGCATGGGTATCGGCCTGATGTTCTGGAGCGTTGCTGAGCCGGTGGCCTACTACACCAACTGGTACGGTACGCCCCTAAATGCCCCAGCAGGTACCTCGGATGGCGCCAGTGCCGCCATGGGCGCGACCATGTTCCATTGGGGGCTGCACCCCTGGGCAATCTACGCAGTCGTCGCACTCTCGCTGGCGTTCTTTGCCTATAATAAGGGCTTGCCACTCACGCTTCGCTCCGCCTTTTATCCACTTCTAGGTGAGCATACCCGCGGCTGGGCAGGCCATATCATCGATATTCTTGCCGTGCTCGCCACCATTTTCGGCCTCGCCACCTCGCTCGGCTTTGGCGCTACCCAAGCGGCAGGTGGGCTCGCCTACCTGTTCGGTATCCCCAACACTATCGGTACCCAGCTGGCGATTATCCTAGTGGTCACGGTGATTGCGCTGATTTCGGTATGGCGGGGGATCGACGGTGGCGTAAAGCTGTTCTCAAATATCAATATGATCATCGCGGCGATACTGCTTCTATTCGTTGTGATAGCAGGCCCGACCCTGATGATATTGACTGGGATTGGCACCACGACGCTAGACTATGTGAGCCACCTTTTGCCGCTGTCGAACTGGATTGGCCGCGACGATGACACTTGG
Organism: Halomonas bluephagenesis; assembly: GCF_054790765.1. NCBI lineage: Bacteria > Pseudomonadati > Pseudomonadota > Gammaproteobacteria > Oceanospirillales > Halomonadaceae > Halomonas > Halomonas bluephagenesis. The sequence goes on along the minus strand of NZ_CP133631.1, from coordinate 2,470,790 downwards.
TATCACGGCTGGACCATCTTTTACTGGGCGTGGTGGATCTCCTGGTCTCCGTTTGTCGGCATGTTTATCGCTCGCGTATCGCGTGGTCGCACCGTTCGGGAGTTTCTAATTGCCGTGCTGCTGGTGCCAACGCTAGTCACGCTGGTTTGGATGAGCGCCTTCGGCGGGACAGCGCTTTTTCAGGCAACTAACGGCGTAGGCGAACTGGCCAACGGCATTGGTGATGTCTCGCTAGCCATGTTCCATATGCTGGAACAGTTGCCTCTCACCAGCATAACGTCAACACTAGCCATTATTCTGGTGTTGGTTTTCTTCATCACTTCATCAGACTCCGGCTCGTTGGTAATCGATAACATCACGGCCGGTGGCAAAACCGATGCCCCTAAGGGCCAGCGTGTTTTCTGGGCCGCACTTGAAGGTGTCATTGCGGGTGTGCTGTTGTATGGCGGCGGCAGCACCGCGCTCAGTGCACTTCAGGCGGGCGCAGTAGCCACAGGGCTGCCCTTCACACTGGTACTATTAATAATGTGCGTCAGCCTTTATGTAGGCCTTAATAAGGAGTGGCGACAGCTTAACGCGATACCCAAAACCGCTAAGTAATCTCCCCCGCAACCGCCCGCCTAACCAGCAGGCGGTTGTCCTCGTTTACCGACCAGGAACTAAGACAATGCAGTCAAATTCTTACCATCGCGGTCTGGCCATGGTGATACTGGGTGTGGTGTTTCTCAGTTTCGACGGTCTGCTGATCCGCCTAGCCAACACCGATGGCTGGACCATCGTATTCTGGCGTGGTTTTTTGATGTTCTGCGTACTGGGAGTCTTGTGCTGTGTGGGTAGTCGATTAGGGACGCTGAGAAGCCATCCGTTTTCGTCACTCGCCTCAGCGCTGCTGCTGGGTCTAATGTCGAGCCTCTTCGTGCTAGCCGTGATGAACGCCAATGTGGCCAACGTGGTAGTAATACTGAGCACAGCGCCACTGTTTGCCGCACTGTTTTCACGAGTTTTCCTACATGAAAAGGTGCCGCTAAGAACGTTGTTAGCCATTGCCGTCTGCATGTTGGGTATGGGGTTGGTGTTCTTGGGCGAGGGAGCCATGGGAATGCTGGTGGGCAACCTGTATGCCTTAACGGCCGCGGCCGCCATCGGCGGGAACCTGCCCTTGCTCCGCCGCTATCCAGCCATTGACCCCATGACGGTGATTGCCGGTGGCGGACTGCTCTCAGCGGCAATTGCTCTGCCCATGGCTTCGCCGCTGGCGCTTGATGCCGAGCGTTATGGCGTGCTGGCACTGATGGGGCTAGTGCAGATGCCTCTAGCCACGGTGCTGATCAATAGCGCCACCCGCTACCTGCCATCTACCGAGGTGGCACTGTTTTATCTGGTGGAAACCGCATTGGGTACACTATGGGTGTGGTGGCTACTAGGCGAGACGCCGACGGCATCAACGCTACTGGGCGGGGCCATCGTCATTACGGTGCTAGTGCTACACGCTTGGATGGGGTTACACCTGGAAAGACAGCGCCTGCGGCTTTATCCAGGCTTTGCTGGCAAATAGCGCCATCAGAAAGCCCGCCAGGAAAGGCGGGCTTGAACAGCGATTAAATGTTTAATGACCAAGCAGCTTCAGCGCAGCACGTCCTCTTCCTTGAGTAGCTTGTAGATCGCCTCGGCGCCCTCTTCGGGGGTGACGTCGGTGAGCACTTGCCCGCCCTTGCCCTCGGCTTTGGAAGCCGCCGCTTTGAAACGATCTCTGGCTGAGGCGGCTTTAATGATTTTCAGACGCTTAGGCCGTTTACGTGCGGGGCTCAAGTGCCACTGGGCCAACTCACTGTCGGCTTCAGAGGTAGTGGGCGCCACCGAGAAGCTGGCTCGGCGAGCCGGGCCGAAGGCGCTCTGACGCGCCGCCGGCGCTGCTTCATCCACGCTGATGATGGCGGGCAAGCGCACCTTGAGACGGCGACGCTGGCCCCGTGGCAACGCTTGAAGCAGCGTTATCACACCATTCTCCACTGTCTCTATCGACGCCAAGCTATTCACTAACGGCCAACCGAGATGCTCAGCCAACGCATAGGGCAAAAGCCCAGAACCTTCTCCGCGCTCGGCCCGGGCACCGGTGATCACTAGTTGGGGCGAGGTAGCGGCTAAATGTTCCACCAGCGGTAGAATGGCATCGCTGCCATCGGGCTGCTCCAGCAAGGTCATAGACTCAAGCCCCATACCAACGCCTGTGGCCATACCCAAGTAACTGCGCAGAGCTGCCTCGCTGTCGACATCCTGAGAACCAGCGTGCAGTACGTCAATCCGGCTACCCGGCAGTTCTGCTTCCATGGCTAGAGCAAGTTCCAGACCCCGTGCATCCTGCTCGGCGCGCCTCGCACGACCGGTTGTGGGGTGACGGCCTATGGAGACCAGCACCGCCACGTCGATACCCGGCTTTTGTTGTTTTTGCTGTTGTTCAGGCCGCATCGCGCTGCCCTCCTCGCTGCTGTTCCACCATCGCCACTAACGCAGCAAGAATTTGCGTGCTGTCGCCTATCACCGCCAGGTCTGCGCGTTTGATCATGTCGCACCCCGGATCGAGATTGATGGCCACCACCTTGTCGCAGCGCTGAATGCCCTGCAGGTGCTGGATAGCGCCTGAAATCCCCACCGCCATATAGACTCGGGCGGTTACCCAGGTACCGGTCGCGCCTACCTGCCGGTCGCGGGCCATAAAGCCGTCGTCTACCGCAACACGCGAGGCCCCTTCGGTAGCGCCCAGTACTTTCGCGGCATGATGGAAGGCGTCCCACTGTTTAACACCATTGCCACCAGAGAGGATGAACTCAGCCTCGGCCAACGCCACGCCAGCGGGATCCACCGCCACCTGACCCAGATCTTCAATGCGCGATAGAGTGGTGGGAATGGACGCTGCCAAGGTCAGGTGTTCGGCCGCATGTCGGGTCTCGTCCACCGGTTCGGCGCACTCGGCCAACGCCAGGGCAACCCGTGGCAGAGGGCGCTGGATATCCAAACTTCCAGCGGCGCCACGGGCAGTGCACTGCCAGCCCAGAGGTGCCTCATCGTCAGCTTCAATCTGCCACACCCCTGTAGCAGCGCGTTCACCCAGGCGTAAGGCAAGCCGCCGCCCCAGATCAGCTCCGCCTAGGGGTGAATCCGGCAACAGCCAGAAACGCGGCGTCATCTCCCGTTCGACGGCACTTAACACCGCTAACCGTGCCTCGGGAGCAAACCCAGCGTAAAGCTCATCATCAAGATGTACGACGCGATCAATCCCAGCTTCGCCCAGCGCTTGCTTCTTAAGCTCGCCGCCCCACTCGCCTTTATGCTCACCAAACAGGATCGCCACCACGGCGCCTGGCTGTTCGGCGTCGGCATCCGCCACGCGTCTGGCTAGTCCCAGCAGATCCTTATCATGGCTAGAAAGGCGTCCACCGATCAGGTCAGGTACCCCGGCCACTAGAAAAGCGGGCTGATCAATAGTCACTGTACGGCGGCTATCGCTAGCCACGGCGGTTGCCGCGCTGGAATGCCCTCCTTGCTGGAGGCCGCTACGATCAATTCGTTTAACGCCATTGGGGCCGATAAAGCCAATAGCGCGAGGATTCTTACGCACCACGCCGTTGGGCCCCACCCATTCGCTGACCGCTCCGCCGCCCCTGTTTACACCAAGAGCGGCCAGCACCGCGGCGTTGTCGGGGTGCAGACGGTTTCGGGCGATCCACTCACGACGTGGGTCGCGGCGAATAATTTCACTCATACGATCACCTCTTCAGCAGTCGTCGCTGTAGCGGTTCGCCGGGATACGCCAGACACATCATCAGCAGGACGCTCTACCAGGGCATCGGCTACCAGTTCAGCAATATCGCGCACTTCAGCGCTAGCATCCACCACGCCTTCCAGCATGGCAGTACACTGTGGACAGCCCACTGCCACCAGCTCGGCACCGCTCTCTTTAACGTCATTCATGCGCATATCGGGAATTCGTCGCTCACCAGGAATATCAGTGATTGGTGCCCCGCCGCCGCCACCGCAGCAGCGCGAACGAAACCCTGAGCGCTCCATCTCGGCAACTTGGATGCCCAGCGCTTTAAGAACTCGCCGAGGGGCTTCGTATTCACCGTTATAGCGTCCCAAGTAGCATGGGTCGTGATAAGTAACGCTGCCACCTTTCCAGGGAGCAAAGGTCAGCCGTCCGGCGTCATACAATTCCGCAATAAAGGTACTGTGGTGACGCACCTCGTAGTTGGCATTGCGATCGGTGCCCCCCTGCCCCTCTTGAAGAAAGTCGCCATACTCATTGCCCAGCACATGAAAACTATGCGGATCACAGGTGACAATCTGCTGGAAGCGATACTTGGCCAGGGTGGCAATATTGCGCTTAGCCAGGGACTGGAACGTCGCTTCATCGCCCAATCGTCTTGCCACATCACCGCTGTCGCGCTCTTCAGCACCTAACACGGCGAAGTCTACCTCGGCTGCACGCAGCACTTTAACCAGGGCACGTAGGGTTCGTTGGTTACGCATATCAAAGGCGCCATCCCCCAACCACAACAGCACATCAACCTGCTTTAGGTCGGCCATTAGCGGTAGGGTAAGATCCGCCGCCCAGTTAAGCCGTGAGCCTGGGTCGAAACCGCCGGGGTTGTCGGTGGCAATCAGGTTGTCGAGCACCTCGGCACCTTTATTGGGTGTCTTGCCCCGCTCCAAGGTCAGGTGACGGCGCATATCGACAATCGCATCCACGTGCTCAATCATCATTGGGCACTCCTCGACACAGGCACGGCAGGGCGTGCACGACCAGAGAGTCTCAGCGTCAACCAACGCCTTTCCCTCTTTCATAACAACAGGCGCCACGATAGGCGCATGGGGAGCGCCTTGATGCTCTCCTACCGGCTTACCGGGATAAGGAGAACCGGCATAGCTAGCATCGCTACCACCAGCAAAACCCACCACCATATCCTGAATCAGTTTTTTAGGATTGAGCGGTTGGCCAGCAGCAAACGCAGGGCACACCGCCTCGCAACGACCGCACTGCACGCAGGCATCGAAGCCCAGCAGCTGGTTCCAGGTGAAGTCGGCAGGCTTTTCCACGCCCAAAGGTGCCGCTTTATCCTCAAGGTTCAGTGCTTTAAGCCCGGTTGACCGGCCGCCACCAAAGCGCTCGGCACGACGGTGAAAGGCGAGATGTAAGGCGCCAGCGAAGGCGTGCTTCATTGGGCCTCCCCAGGTCATGCCAAAGAACATTTCGCCCAGGCCCCAAACTACGACGCCCGCCAACACCAGCGCCAGAAGCCAGCTACCGCTGCCTTCTACTAACCCTTCAGGCAACAAACCTACTGTGGGCAGTGTGATCAGGAAGACGCCTATCGAAAACGCCATCAGGCTCTTTGGCAGCCGCATCCAGGGGCCCTTGGAGAGCCGTGCAGGCGGGTTAAGCCGCCGACGCGCCACGAACAGGCTACCGACGAACATGGAGGTGCTAGCCAGTAACAGCAACCCGCCTAGCAATGGGTTGGCGATACCAAGACCATGCACTAGGATCATCAGCACGGCGCCAGCCCCGAAGCCCCCGGCGGTGGCTACGTGGGTATTGGAGATCATTTTGTCGCGCCCCACGACATGGTGCAGATCCACCAAATAGCGGCGCGGCAGGGCCATCAACCCCTGGAGCAGGTTCACCCGCGAGGGGCGCCCCTGACGCCACAAGCGTATACGGCGTACGGCACCGATCACCGCTAAAACCAAAGCGGTGAAAATCAGTATCGGCAAGAGCGTTTCGAGCATGGTACTCCCCTCCTTTTAGCCGTCAGAAGTCCTTGCAGATTCGCAGGGCGTCGTAGATGGCCGCATGGGTATTACGCGGTGCCGTGCAGTCGCCCAGGCGGAAGAGTAAAAAGCCGTCCCCTTCTTCGCTCAGGCTGGGCTGAGGCTGGATGGCATAGAGCGCCTCCAGATCCACCTGCCCTTTGTTGCGGGACTGCTCTTTGAGGGCGTAATAAAGCGCCTCGTCAGGACGCACGCCGTTTTCGACGACCACCTGATCAACCACTCGCTCTTCCAAGGCACCGGTGTACTCATTTTCGAGCACTGCCACGAGACCGTCGCCCTCGCGGTAGACCTTATGCAGCATCAAGTCAGAGGACATGATCACTTCTTTCTCGTACAGGCTGCGGTAGTAAGTGGGGAAGGTGGTGCCGCCCACCGCCGCGCCGGGCTTGATATCGTCGGTGACGATCTCTACCTTGGCGCCCTTATCAGCCAGATAGTCGGCCGCCGAGACGCCAGAGAATTCGCAGATGGCATCATAAATCAGCACGTTTTTGCCGGGTGCCACCTTGCCTGAGAGAATATCCCAAGTGCTGACCACCAGACTCTCCTCAGCATTCTCCGAATAGCCCCACTCCGGGTGCTGGCTAAGGAAGGGTTGGCCACCGGTGGCGAGCACCACGATATCGGGGCGTAGATCCAGCAAGGTTGCCTCATCGGCACGAGCCCCTAATCGCAGGTCGACTTTTAGGCGCGCCAACTCCAGCTGGTACCAGCGAGTGATACCGGCGATTTGGTCGCGCTGCGGAGCCTGAGCGGCGATAGTTATTTGCCCGCCCAGGGCGTCAGCCGCCTCAAACAGGGTGACATCATGACCGCGCTCAGCAGCAACGCGAGCTGCCTCCATGCCGCCGGGGCCGCCACCTACCACCACGACTTTGCGCTTAGCGCCCTCGGTCTTTTCAATGATATGCGGCAGGCCCATGTATTCCCGCGAGGTGGCAGCGTTTTGAATACACAGTACGTCCAGGCCCTGGTATTGGCGGGCGATGCAGTAGTTAGCCCCCACGCACTGCTTAATCTGGTCTATCTGCCCCATCTTGATCTTGGCGATCAGGTGAGGGTCAGCAATATGCGCCCGGGTCATGCCCACCAAGTCCACGTAGCCCCCTTCGAGAATACGCTGGGCCTGATTGGGATCTTTAATATTCTGGGCGTGGATTACCGGTACATTCACCACTTCCTTGATCCCCGCCGCCAGATGTAGAAAAGGCTCCGGTGGATAAGACATATTGGGGATAACGTTGGCCAGTGTGTTGTGAGTGTCGCAGCCAGAGCCGATGACGCCGAAAAAGTCGACCATTTTAGTGGCATCGTAATAAGCGGCGATTTGCTTCATGTCTTCATGCGAGAGACCATCCGGGTGGAATTCGTCGCCACAAATGCGCATACCCACCACGAAGTCATCGCCCACTTCGGCGCGCACCGCTTTGAGTACTTCCATGCCGAAGCGCATGCGATTTTCGAAACTACCGCCCCACTGGTCCTCGCGCTTATTGACCCGCGGGCTCCAGAACTGGTCGATTAGGTGCTGGTGAACGGCGGACAGCTCGACACCGTCGAGGCCGCCTTCCTTGGCCCGGCGCGCGGCCTGGGCGAAGTCACCGATGATGCGCCAAATCTCCTCCTCCTCGATGGTCTTGCAGGTGGAGCGGTGCACCGGCTCGCGGATACCAGAGGGGGATACCAGGGTCGACCAATCGAAGCCGTCCCAGCGTGAGCGGCGTCCCATATGGGTAATCTGGATCATGATCTTGCCACCATGCTTGTGCACGGCGTCCGCCAGATTCTGAAAGTGTGGAATGATGCGATCGGTAGAAAGGTTCACCGAACTCCACCAACCCTGGGGGCTATCAATGGACACCACTGATGAGCCACCGCAGATACACAGGCCACAGCCACCCTTAGATTTTTCTTCGTAATACCTGACGTAGCGCTCAGTCGTCATACCACCGTCAGTGGCATGCACCTCGGCATGGGCAGTACTGACCACACGGTTGCGGATGGGCAGCTTGCCGATCTCGATTGGCTCAAAGATTGCGTCAAATGCCATGGTTATCTCTCCTCGTACCCAGGGTTAGCGGGCAGCATCGGGCAGCGGTTTGACAGCGAAAACGCCGACATCACAGCCGGGTTCGGCAGCGCTCTGCGTCTGCTCAGCAATGGTGCGCAGCGAACTACCCCGTGCAGCGAGAATTTGATTCATGGCCCCAGCAACCCAGCCAGTGAACATGTACTCGACCTTGCGCCCAACCTTACCCAGTTGGTACACGAAGGCGCTATGTTCTAGCCGCACCTGAGCCGTGCCAGCGTCAAGATCAATCTGTTCGGTAATGAAGTGGCCCCAGCCACGCTGAGAGAGACGCAGCATGTAGTGCTCAAAAACGGCTTCACCTTCGAGGCCATGGCACTCGGCTTCTTTCTCACACCAGTGCCAGGCGCTCTTATAGCCAGCGTGATAGAGGATTTCAGCGTACTTTTCAGCACCTAGCGCCTCTTCGACGGCCACATGGTTGTTGATAAAAAAGTGCCGTGGTACATAGAGCATCGGCAGCGCATCAGTCGTCCAGACGCCGGTTTCACTATCGACTTCGATAGGCAGTGCGGGGGCCAGTTTGGTCACGGGTATCATCCTCTACATCATTATTCTTGGCTAAGGAGCAGGCTTATCCCATCGCTCCCATCAATCTTATGGAGCAAGCGTTTAGGCGCCCCAGACATCCTTGAGGACGCGCACCCAGTTCTCACCCATGACCTTCCTTACCTGAGTTTCACTAAAGCCGCGCTTAAGGAGCGCCTCGGTGAGATTGGGGAACTCTCCGATGGTGCGAATGCCTTTGGGATTAATGATCTTGCCAAAGTCTGTCAAACGACGGGCGTAGCCCTTGTCGTGAGTCAGCCACTCAAAGAACTCTTGACCGTGCCCTTGGGTGAAATCAGTGCCAATGCCGATAGCATCTTCACCAACGATATTCATGACGTACTCGATCGCTTCGCAGTAGTCTTCGATGGTGGAGTCGATGCCCTTTTTGAGAAAAGGCGCGAACATGGTGACACCAACGAAACCGCCGTGCTCAGCAATGAACTTGAGCTCTTGATCGGATTTGTTGCGCGGATGCTCTTTGAGACCGGAAGGCAGGCAGTGGGAATAACAGACCGGCTTTTTGGATTCGAGAATCACCTCTTCAGAGGTTTTCGCACCGACATGAGAGAGATCGCACATAATGCCAACACGGTTCATTTCGGCGACGATCTCACGGCCAAAGCCAGACAGGCCGCCGTCACGCTCGTAACAGCCGGTTCCCACTAGATTCTGGGTGTTGTAGCACATCTGCACGATGCCTACGCCCAGCTGCTTGAAGATCTCTACGTAGCCGATTTGATCCTCAAAGGCATGCGCATTCTGAAAGCCAAAGATGATCCCAGTCTTGCCCTCTTCTTTCGCACGCGTGATATCAGCGGTGGTGCGTACCGGGCGTACCAGGTCGCTACACTCGGCCATCAGTTGGTTCGACTTGACGATATTATCGACCGTGGCCTGAAACCCTTCCCACACCGAAACAGTGCAGTTAGCAGCTGTCAAACCACCGCGACGCATGTCCTCAAGCAGCTCACGATTCCATTTGGCGATAATCAAGCCATCGATGACGATAGCGTCATCGTGCAGTTCAGAGGGGGTCATAGCTAAGCTCCAACATTGATGTATGTAGCGAGCATAGCGCTGACGCTGGGTGGGGCTGCTCTTGGAAACGACGACGGAAATTCCAAAAACGTCATTGTGTCGTGAACACGACAGCTACTTGGGATCTTTTGATAGTTGCAGCAGCGTAGTTTCGATATAAAAAAACGTGCTACCCGACGCTGGGTAGCACGTTCTCATCGTCGGCTGCGTAGGAGATATCAGTCCAACAGTGTCACGCTGGCAAAGGTAGGCTCTCCCTGAGCACACGCAAGTGCCTGCTGAGCGCTTGAGAAAGGCTCATTGGTATTGGGTTCGCCTCCCCACCGCTTGATCAGCGGTGGCGACTTGGCGTGATTATTTCCTTGCCGATCGTGTACCCCGAGGCGCTCATTTCTTGGCGGTACGCCAAAGTATTCACGGTAACACTTAGAAAAATGGGGCGTCGAAACAAAGCCACAAACGGAAGCAATTTCGATGATCGATAAAGGCGTTTGCTTGAGCAACTGTCTAGCGCGCACTAAGCGCAGTTTGAGATAATAACGAGATGGTGAGCAGAGCAGGTAGCGTTGGAACAGACGTTCTAACTGACGACGCGAAACGTTGACATAACGAGCGAGCTCATCAAGTTCGATCGGTTCCTCAAGGTTGGATTCCATCAATGCGACGATCTCCAACAGCTTGGGCTGAGTAGTGCCTAACACGTGTTTGAGAGGGACGCGTTGCTGATCCTGCTCGTTACGCACACGCTCATAGATAAACATCTCGGAGATACCTGCCGACAGCTCGCGCCCATGGTCATGAGCAATCAGGTTAAGCATCATATCGAGCGGCGCGGGGCCGCCAGACGCCGTGAAGCGATCCCGATCAATCGAAAACAGAAAAGTCGTCAGAATGACGTTCGGGAAAGCTTCTTGCATGGAAGCCAAACACTCCCAGTGGATGCTGGTTTCATAGTGATCAAGCAGCCCCGCCTGGCCTAGCGCCCAGCTTCCCGTGCATACCGAACCTAAACGCCTTAGTTGACGCGACTGCGACTGGAGCCAACGCACATGCTCACGAGTAACACTATGCTGAGGCCCCACCCCTCCGCACACAACGACCCACTCCAAGGATAAGGGTGTGTGCATTGAGGCGTCTGGCGTCACCTGCAACCCATCGCTGGCACGTACCGGCAAACCGTCTTGGGTTAGGGTGTACCAGCGATACAGTTCACGGCCGGCCAGTTGATTGGCCATCCGCAAAGGGTCAATGGCTGAGGCCAGAGAAATTAGTGTGAAATTATCTAACAGGAGAAAACCAAGGGTTTGCGGTTCGCCCGCACGATGGAGATTTGCTGTCAGGTCTTTTGCTTTGTCTGATGTTATCGATTTACCCTCCGTCACCTTTAGATCATCAGTTTTTTTTCTTATTAGTATAGGTGGCGCTGGCGTTACTTAGTTTCCCCAATACGGCAGTGAGCACTCACTCGTGCTGGGTGGCATTACTCTTAAGTCGCATTTTGGCACGAATACGCCAAGTAGCGACAAAACCATCTTGCAAACCCAGCGATACGTCGCAAATGCAACACTGGAGGTCGCTCCCGAAACGATTGATAAGTGACCTAAGTTTTGTTTATGGAGAACGCTTTTTGTGATGGGCACTTTATTTCCCGCCGTTTCCTTGAATCCTCCCTTCGTTGCCTGCATATCATGACGTAATCCACTTCAAGCGATGCAGAGCTTAATCATGTCCATTATCGACCCCCGTACTGGCAATCCGTTGACCACGGAACCCGCTAATACCGACAGTGAAGAAACGAGCGCGACTCGCCCTTCAGTTACACCTGAAGAAGTTATCATTGAGCTTAACGCTGGCAATATTCAGCAGGTGCTCGAAGCATCAATGCAGGTGCCAGTGCTACTGGGCTGTCATTCCCCTTCAAATACCAGTGGCAGCTCACTGCTAACGGTGCTGGAAAAGCTAGCCGTTGAGTACGCGGGCGCTTTCCTGCTTGGCAAACTGGACATTGAAGCAAACCCAGAAATCGCTAGCCAGTTAGGCGTGCGCTCAGCACCCGATGTTAAACTCGTTAGCCAAGGTGGCTTGGTCGATAGCTTCCAAGGCGCATTACCTGAAAAGGAGGTGCGTGAGTGGCTAAACCGCTACTTCCAGGCACCAGGCGATGCACCGCCTAGCCCAGAAGATCAAGCCGAAGAAGCGCTAACAGCGGGCGATGCAGCAGGCGCGCGAGAAATCTATCAAACTTTGATTAGCCAGTATCCAGAGCATTACGCCTACCAAATCGGCCTTGCCAGGGCACTAGTGGCTGAAAAACGCGGCGATGAAGCCCGCAGCGTGCTGGACAATTTGCCACCCGAAGAGCGCGATGCGGCACCTGCCCGCGGAGTACGCGCCAGTATCGAATTTAGCGAGCAGGCTCTTTCTGTTGAAGAAGTTGCCGCGCTGGGGGATCGCAATGACAGTGAAGCGCGCTATCAGCGTGCACTGCGCCATGTTGCCGATGGCCAATACGAAACAGGCCTTGAGGGGCTGCTTGGTTTGATGAAAGATGACCGCGCCTATAACGACGACGCGGCCCGTAAAACCTTATTGCAAGTATTCGACGCTCTGGGTGCCGACCATCCGCTAACCGTTACCTATCGGCGCAAGCTATTTGCCCTGTTGTACTGATCGGTACAGTACTGATCAGGCTTTCAGCAGCGTATCCATTCTTGCTAATGCCGCTTCCAGTTGCGAAGCGGTAGTACCAAAATTAAGCCGCACGAACCCAGGGCAGCCAAATGCCGCCCCGTCAGAAAGCGCCACACCCGCCCGCTCCAGTAACGCCTGAGCGGGCGAGTCACCTAGTCCCGCCTCGCGCATATCCAGCCACGCAAGGTAAGTAGATTCCGGCTCGCTCATGGTCACCCCAGGCCATAACGCTACCCGTGCTTGCAGCGTAGCGCGGTGATCACGCAATACCGCTAACAGCGCTTGACGCCAGGGTTCACCTTCGCGATAAGCTGCTTCAGCAGCAACAAGCCCCAGTACATTGCCATCCGGCAAAAAGCCTTTTGTGGCCTCAGCAAAGCGCTTACGTAGCGCAGCATCAGGGATAACGGCACAGGCACTGGTCAGCCCCGCAAGATTGAACGTTTTTGACGGCGCCCACAGCGTGATCGTTCGTTTAGCCAGTTCTGGGAACATAGCAGCCAGGGGGCGGTGATGGGTCCCCTCGTCTAACAGAAGATCACAGTGCAACTCATCAGAGACGACCCATAAGTCGTGCCGCTCAACGACCGTGGCCAACTTGGCAAGCTCATGGTCACTCCATACTCGCCCTGTTGGATTATGCGGATGGCACCACAGCAGCAGGCGGGTTTGCGGCGTTATGGCGGCCTCTAACGCGTCAATATCCAGCTGCCAAGGCTCGCCAGGGGACGTCGGCTCAGCTAACATCGCTTGCTGCGCCAACCGCCCTGTGCGTTTGGCAACGGCCAGGAAAGGTGGGTAAATCGGGGCAATCGTGAGCACTCCATCACCGGGTTCGGTTAGCGCCATCGCCGCAAAGTGCAACGCGGGCACAACCCCAGGCAGCCACTGTTGCCAGTCGGGCTGAATAGCCCAGTCGTAATGGCGGGCGCTCCACTGGCAGAGAGTTTCTGTTAACGTATCGGGCACTTCTCCATAGCCATAGACGCCATGTTCAACCCGTGCACGTAGCGCCTCAATCACGGCAGGCGGTGAGCGAAAATCCATATCTGCAACCCACAACGGCAGCACGCTTGCATCATAGCGATGCCATTTCTGGGAGGCATAATCCCCTTCGGGAGAGCGTCGCTCGACGGGCGTGGCAAAATCAAACGCCATAATTAATCTCACTTATGTTCTCGGGAGTAACTATTGAGCATGCCGCAAGATGACTTTTATACCAAGATGCGCGCGGGACTATCGGCGTTGTTGCGGCAATGGCGTTCACTCGGCCAAGCCGATACTGACCAGTTGGCACTCATTTTGGCTGAAACGGCTCGGGTCGCAAAACTAGGCACCCCCGATGAGACGCCAAGCGGCGCCACACTTGAACAGTGGAGCCGCGAAGAGCATGGCGAGATACCGCTCTGGGCACCACGCACCGCGGTGTTTTTGCTCAACCAAATGCCTGCCCGCCCCACTCCACAAAGTGATGCGGAGGCCTGTGCCTGGGCTTACTGCTGGCTGCGCAACCGGTCATTTGACTCGCTACAAGCCGCTCATGATGCATTGCCGCCCCACTTAAAAGTGCCACTCGAAAATGCTTTAGAGGCCGCTTGGCGCGACCAGCAAGGCCTTCGTTTGGTGTAGTTAGCGATAAATCTCGCCCACGATGAGTGTTGCTAACGGCGTTTGCGCACTGGCGACTTTGGCTTAAAGCCAGCGGGCTTGGTGGCTAGCCAATCGACAAACGCGCGAATGTCATCATCATTCATCAGCGCCGTTAGGCTTGCGAAACGATCTGCTAACTCGCGTTCGCTATACAGCCTGTGAATATGCTTATGACAAGGGTAGCAAAGCCACACAATCGCAGTTAGGCGCTCTTCACGGCTGGAGCGCTTTTGATAGCGCGCCTTGTTATGCAAGGTACGTGGTATTAGGTGATGTTTTGTCAACGAAGCTGACCGCTGGCACAGCTCGCAACCTGCAGGCTTAGGGGGTGGGGAAAGCGCGTGGGCGCTTGAGTCGATTGAACGCGTCACGGTTGAGGCAGCCTCGCACGCTGGCAACAGTTATACGTTTTAAAAACCAAAATTGTTCAATAAAACAGCTGTACAACAATACTAACGTTTTAATAACAGCAAGGAAAACATCGCATGATAGAGGTTCCTCTCACTTGGCAGTTGGCAAAACTAAGCCTCTCAATTGGCATGGTATTGGGGCTTGGTGCGATTGCAGTGCGTGCCAGCCCTCGTATGGCGGGGCTGCTATCAGGTTATCCATTAGGTACGGCGTTGGCGCTATTTTTTATTGGTTTAGAAATTTCCCCGCTTTTTGCGACCCAAAGCGCGGTGCACACACTGGCGGGCTTTACCGCAACAATGGCGTTAGTCGCAGGCTATTTGGTCACAGGTCGGCAGCCAGGATTTAAAGGCATTGCTGGCGGCTTAGTAGGTGGGTTTATTGCATGGTTTGCGGTTAGCGCCGTACTTGCCCAGTTCAATTTCACGCGGCTTAGCGGCACCCTTGTGACCCTATGTGCCATCGCCGTGTTTAGTGCGTTATTCCGCCGTATTCCTGATGTAAAAAGTCCCGCTAGTCGTGCATTTTCACTGCCTGCACTTGTCACACGCGCCTGTTTGGCCACCGTCATTATTTTTGTGATTACGCGCCTTGCCCACTTGCTACCGCCCGCCTGGGCAGGAACCCTAGCGGCGTTTCCAGTCACGATGCTGCCCTTTCTACTCATCCTGCATCTAAATCACGGAGTGGCTCCCGTGGCTACGGTAATCAAGCATTACCCGATAGGGCTGGGCTCGCTGCTGAGTTACACGTTATGCGTTTCCTATACTTACACCACGCTAGGCCTTTTATGGGGCACATTGGCAGGATTCGCTGCCGCAACCCTATGGTTGCTGGCATGGATGCAATTAACCGCTTGGTATCAGCGTCGCGCCACTTGACCAAGCGCTCGCTAGGGGTAATTCTGGACAGCATAAATTGCTAACAAACAATAAGGATACCCCGATGTTCACCCGTATGATTGAGCCTGCTTTTTACGACACCGATGCGCTAGGCCATATTAACAACCCCCGCCTGCCAGCTTGGTTTGAGCTGGCACGCAATGACTTATTCAGGCTGTTTACGCCAGACCTAAACCCTAAACAGTGGCGCTTGATTATGGCGCGGATGGAAGTCGATTACCGCGCTGAACTGTTCTACGGCCACGACATCGAATTACGCACCTATTTGACACGTTTAGGTACCAGCTCGTTTACGGTGACTCAGGAAGCGCGGCAGCATGGTACGCTTACCAATGTGGGTCATACCGTACTGGTGCAATACGATCATCAAGAAAAACGTGCGGTACCTATTGAAGGTGATTTGCGCGATGCGCTATCGGCACACTTACACAGCGCGCCAACGCCTGCTTAACTCACTCCCCTCCGTTCGGCGGGGCGCAGGGAGATCCCCATGGCAATCCGTTATAATCTTTGGATAGCCCCTGACAATACGGCGCAGCACCGCGCCGTTGAAGCCGACCTTGAGCGCTATTTTATGGAGCGCTTTGCTGACTACCCACATATCCGCTTGTTCGGCGCAGACCCTTACGATTATGATGCCCCGTTCAATCGACTTTACGATGTATTAATGGCGCGAGCCGCAGAATATTGCGAAGAGAAGTGGCGCTATGTCGCCACGCCCGAACAGCTCAATCGTTGTTTTTTCCGCGCCGTTGGCCGCTCAAATAAGTTTGTTCAAGATGACCGAAAGTGAGATATCAACGCAATGGTAATCCGTACCGACCAAGCGCCCAATGAGCGCCAGCTAGCTATTATCACTCAACAGCTCGGGCGCGCTCCCCGCGGTATTGAAGCCGTTGCCGCTACCGATGACCACGGCACTCCACTTGTGCTTCGCATGGCACCGATCGTCGATGGCAAACCGTTCCCCACCCTTTACTGGCTCTGCTCGGATCTGCTTAAAATCGAGATTTCACGAATTGAAGCCGTTGGCGTCATTAAGTCACTGGAACAACGCCTTCAAGAAGAGCCAGAGTTCCTAGAAGCTTACCAACAGAGCCATCGAGATTACGTTAAAGCACGTTGGGCGTATATGAGCGATGTCCAACGCGATGAAGTCACCAAGCTTGGTTATAGCGATGTTCTCACCGAACGTGGCGTGGGCGGCATTAGCAATTGGCAACAGGTACGCTGCCTGCATACTCAGTATGCCCACCATTTATGCGGTAATAACGTGATCGGGCAATGGATGGATGAACACTACAACGTTCAGGACTGCCTAAGCTAACGACACATTCACGGCTTTGTAACTCACCGCTCATTTATAAGCAGCTGATCTATAATAAGGACGCTTACCATGGCACGAATTTGTGTATATCTCGGCTCGCGTGAAGGGACTACTCCTGCTTTTCGCCAGGCAGCCAACGCACTTGGTACTGCTATTGCCGACCGCGGACACACCCTTATTTATGGGGGTGCACGTATCGGTTTAATGGGTGCGCTTGCCAACGCGACGCTGGATGCAGGCGGCAAGGTGATTGGCGTGATGCCAGATCACCTTGTTGAGCGCGAGCAGGCACACTTTGGCTTGACTGAGCTCATACGCGTGCCAAACATGCACGAACGTAAAGCAACCATGGCCGCCAACGCTGACTCATTTATTGCCCTACCCGGCGGCATAGGCACCTTTGAAGAGCTGTTTGAAATCTGGACCTGGGGCTATTTAGGGCTTCACGACAAACCCATGGGTCTACTCGATACTGATGGCTTTTATGCCCCGCTGCTTACCTTTCTGGATAGCACCGTCAGCCACGGCTTTTTGGCCCAAACAACCCGAGATATGTTGATGGATGCGGCCACACCCAATCAACTACTGGCTGCATTAGAAACGCAGCTCGGTTCAGCGTAAACCGTCAGTATTAACGAAAGATATTTAAAGCAAGCACTTAAAACCAGCACTGAAGACTAGTCTAAGAACGCTACCAACATCAGCGCTTATTGCCTTCAGTTAGCATAAAGGTACGCTGATAAGTGAGTTGTAACAGACGAGCATCTTCGCCCGCGCGATGACGGTGTATACCACGTTCAGCGATAACAGCTTCCTTTGTGTTACTCCACAGTGCTTGCTGCTCTTCGCTGAGCAAGATACGTAACGCTTCTAAACGAAAGCGCGGCAGCATTCCCGCATGGTGAAACAGCAGCGACAACCACGTGTTATCGTAACCCCAGCTGTCGCTGTATGCCTTACCTATCTCGCGGAGCTCGTCATTTAACCAGTGCGCCACTTGACGCACTGGTTAGCCTTCTCGCTGCAAGCGATCTCGGGAAATTCCATGTAAAAGTTCAGCTTTGGGATCCCAATGCGTCCATTCTTCCAACGGCTGAATAAGAAACGCGCAGCAACTACCGTCGGCACGAGCAATGCCAACTTCAATAGGGTAGCTGCCGCGCCCGAATCCGGACGCTTCAATATCTAGCACTGTCGGTAGCGTCTCGGACACTGATTTCCTCATTCACTGATCTCAGCGGCCAAACCACTGACTTATCTTCTAAGCTGCCGCCATTTCCGTCGTTGACTGACGGTCAGTCAAGCGTTGCCAATAGGCCGCCTGCTCGCCGTCTACTGCCAAGCCTAGCTCACCTAGCCGATAGGCGCGCGCTAGTCGCTCTGCGGCCAAGTAATGGCCTGACTGGGCAGCACGGGCATACCACGTCACCGCGTAATCCTCACGCCGCGGATACTGAACACAGCCATGTTCATGAATTTGCGCTGCTTGATACTGTGATTTTATATCGCCAGTCTGGGCCGCCTCTAACACGTAACGAGCACCACGCGCCTTATCGTGTGGGGATAAGCTGCGATGAAACAGCATGTGCCCGTAGATCGACTGCGCATCGGGGTGTCCCGCCTCTGCGCAGCGCTTAAGCAAGCGCATCGTTAAACGTTGTGTGCGTGGCGAACGCGGCAATAACCAACGCGTATGAAACAGCTGCTCGGCTAGGCGAAACTCTAACCGGGTAAACAAAGTTGATGCCTGCGGCATGGCAAACCACCCTGCCTATCTGTTGAGGTCTTCGGCTAGCCATCGTTCCCGCTTTTTGACCGCTAACCATACGATTAACCAGCGCTAGGCTGGTCGATGGGCTGGCAAGCATACGCCTGCCTTTGCGCTGACTCAACCCTATTGATTTGCTGCTTTTGTAGCGCCTCGCTAACATGCCTGTCACGCGCCGTTATTCGCGGCGTTTATCACCGATATATCCTGAGGCAATTTCGCTTCATTGAGGAGACGATAATGCAAACGCGCCCACTGGGTAGAACCGGGATGGAAGTCAGCCGGCTCTGTTTAGGCACCATGACCTTCGGCGAACAAAATAGTGAAGCAGAAGCCCATGAGCAGCTCGATCGCGCGGTCGCTTTCGGCATCAACTTTATCGACACCGCTGAAATGTATCCGGTTCCGCCAAAGGCCGAAACGCAAGGGCTAACAGAATCTTATATTGGCAGCTGGCTGAAAGCCCGTAGTGCCAGAGACGATGTCATTATTGCCACTAAAGCCGCAGGCCCTGGCTTAGATCACATTCGTGGTGGGCCAAAGATGAGTCGTAACCACCTGCATCAGGCTGTTGATACCAGCCTTGCACGGCTCAACACTGACTATATCGATCTCTATCAATTGCACTGGCCAGACCGTAAAACCAACTTCTTTGGCCAATTGGGTTATACCCATGAAGAGCAAGAAGACGCAACGCCGCTAGCAGAAACACTCTCAGCACTAAAAGAACTCGTTGATGCCGGAAAAATACGCGCCATAGGCCTTTCTAATGAAACGCCGTGGGGTGTCATGCGTATGCTACAGCTATCAGAGCAGCTAGGGCTGCCTAGGGTTGCGTCTATTCAAAATCCCTATAACTTGCTTAACCGTACGTTTGAAGTCGGCCTCGCCGAGATCGCTCACCGTGAAGACGTGGGCCTGCTCGCTTACTCGCCGCTAGGCTTTGGTGTGTTGTCGGGTAAGTATCTTGATGGTGCACAACCGCCAAAAGGCCGCTTGACGCTCTACGAGCGCTTTAAGCGCTACACCTCGCCAGAAGCAGAGGCCGCAACGCACGCTTACGTTCAGCTTGCGAAGGAACATGGCTTGGATCCTGCCCAAATGGCGCTGGCATTTGTAAACTCTCGTCGCTTCCTGACCAGCAATATTATTGGCGCCACCACGATGGATCAGCTTGAAAGCAACCTCGACAGCGAGAGCCTTAAACTGGATGAAGACGTGCTCACCGCTATCGATGACATCCATCGTCGGATGCCTAACCCCTGCCCCTAATCACGCTTCCACTATCAAACCGATAGCCTCGGCCACTGCCGAGGCTTGGTATAATCGCATCAGTTACTTCTCTCTTTTCTGTCACGGCATAAGGAGCACGCCATGCTGAGCGTTATTTCCCCCGCCAAAACGCTAGACTTTGAAACACCTTCAACAACGGATAAGGTCACGCAACCCGACTTTCTCGACCGCAGCAAACCATTAATTGAGATTCTCCGCGATTACTCACCGCAACAGCTCAGTGACCTAATGGGCATCAGCGATAAATTGGCGGGCCTAAACGCTGCGCGCTTCGCCGCCTGGCAGCCGCCGTTCACCTTGGATAACGCCAAACCGGCGGTACAGGCCTTTCAAGGAGACGTATACACAGGGCTGGAAGCCGACACCTTTAGCGATGACGATAATCGGTTTGCCCAGCAGCATCTGCGTATTCTATCGGGGCTATACGGCTTACTACGCCCTCTAGACTTGATTCAAGCTTATCGCCTCGAGATGGGCACCAAACTACCCAACGACGCTGGTAACGACCTTTACGCGTATTGGAAGCCAACGCTAACACAAGCACTTAATAACGCGATTGAGAAAAGTGGCTCAAACGTGCTGGTCAACCTCGCATCTAACGAATACTTCAAGGCGATTGATACGAAAAAGCTAGGCGCACGCGTCATCACCCCCGTTTTCAAAGACGAGAAAAACGGCTCCTTCAAAATTATCAGCTTTTACGCCAAAAAAGCCCGTGGGCTTATGAGTGCATGGATTATTCAGCAACAAATCAACGACCCCGACCAACTAACTGCTTTTGATGTGGCCGGGTATCGGTTTGACCCAGCGGCCTCCCAAGGCGACACGCTGGGGTTCACCCGTGACGAAAATGCTCGTTAATGATCGTGCTCATTAGAAAAACGTCACAGCAAGCGGTGAGCGTGGCTTGAGAAAGCGTTGGTGGACATCTTTGAACAGTGCTGTATCACAGCGGTAGAGCCACTCATAGGCGACCATATCAGCACTGACAGCCACAGCTCCATTGGCACAAGCACGCTCACGAGCAAGACGAGCCTCATCACTGCGACGGCTTGCCGTCGCTTCGCTCAACCAAAACACTTGGTACCCCGCTTCTAACAAACCAAGCGCACTTTGCAACACGCAAATATGGGCTTCTGTGCCGCAAATGACGACTTGCTTAGGTCCATGTTCTGCAAGCGCCGCTGCAAACGGCGCCTCTTCCATAGCGCTGAAATGATGCTTTTGCCAAATGCGGTGTTCGCCTAGTGCATTTAATAACGCAGGGGCAGTACCGCCGAGCCTCTCTGGATACTGCTCAGTTAGCCAAACAGGCACCTTTACTGCATTGGCAACACCAGCTAACCACGCAGCTTCTTCAATTGCTGACTCACCGCCATCAATCACGGGTAACAGTCCCGCCTGAAAGTCGACGATTACCAACAAACTTTGAGCTTGATGTAAGCGCACTTTTTCACCCTATTTTTGTCTTTATACACAACAACACCTTAACCCGTTTCCTCACTTACACGGTAAACTTGTCGCTGATTATTTTCTACGCGCCTACCCCTAGGCGAGCAACCTCAGTTCCTGCATCCCTCATGGAGAATCAATATGTTACGACAATTTTTCGTCATGTTACTGGTCAGCGTCATGGGCATAAGTGCCGCCGTTGAATATGCCGAAGCACGTCGCTTAGGCGGTGGTAGCAGCATGGGTAGTGTTTCACGCTCAGCGGATCGTCCTGCCAGCACACCTGCACAGCAGCAGGCTCAGGGCACTCAGCAACAAGGCCAAGCGGCGGCGACTCGTCGTGGTGGTATAGGCGGCATGGTGGGCGGTCTGCTTGCTGGCGGCCTGCTAGCAGCACTCTTCTTTGGAGGCGCCTTTGATGAGTTGCGCCTTATGGACCTACTGCTAATGGCCGGAATTGTTGCCTTAGCAATCTTCGCCTTCCGAACCATTATTCGGCAGCGGCGCCCTGCATCAGCAACAACAGGCGGCTATCAACGAGAGCAACAGGAAGCCCCCGCACCTGCTGGCTTTTCAGCAACTCCCGGCAGTTTAGCAAATGGCTTGCAAAGCACACCTGCTTGGTTCGATAAAGAAAGGTTCTTAGGTGGTGCAAAAGAGCACTTTATGACGCTGCAGCGCGCCTGGGACAACAATGATCTGAATCAAATTCAAGAGTATGTAACGCCAGAGCTTTACAACCTGCTACGCAAGGAGCGCGCCGAGCAGCCTGCTAATAATCGCACTGATGTTATCAGGCTATTTGCGGAATTAGGCGATATAAACGAATACGATGACTATGCAGAGGCCACTGTGATATTTCACGGACTATTGGAAGAGAACGGTGCACAGACAGAGTTTAATGAAACATGGCATCTAACCCGCACCCTACGTGACCAAGCTCCTTGGTATCTTCAGGGTATTGAGCAAAACCCAGGCGCGTAGCGCTATTGCATTTAAACGCAAACCAGCCGCTTCTAAGCGGCTGTTTTTATATCAACGACACATGGGGGTCCGCTTAGTTCTCTGCAGACTCTTCGATATTCTCGCCCATCTCTTCAAGGCTTTCCCCAGCGTCTTCCATGCTCTCATCAATGCTTTCACCCGCTTCTTCAGCTGGGCCTTGATTATCACATGCGGCCAAACCGCCCATCATTAATGCCATTAATAGTGCCACTGCCAGTTTCTTCATAAGCTGCGTACTCATATCGCCTCTCCTCCTGAGATGGTGCTTCATGATACGTTCCACAATATAGTAGGTGCTAGACGCAACTCATGCTAGCGCGACACAGTAACCTCTTGTTATTAAATTTATTAAAACAGCCGTTTAAAGGAAAAAACATGCAAGTAACAGAAAATTACTACGCAAAAAAAATCCCCCAGGGCGCAAGCCCTGGGGGATTTTTAGTATAAGTGCCTGACGATGATCCGGGCGGCGCTCCGCTACTCTACTCTACTCGTCTCATCCTGAGACTCGCCCTTCGGGCCCGCTAAAGCGGTTCCCGTTTGTTCCCGACAAACGGGGTCCAGGGGAGACCCCTAAAAAGCAAAACCCCGACCAAACGGCCGGGGTTTCTCAATAAGTGCCTGACGATGACCTACTCTCGCATGGGGAGACCCCACACTACCATCGGCGCTAAGCGGTTTCACTTCTGAGTTCGGCAAGGGATCAGGTGGTTCACGCGTGCTATGGTCGTCAGGCGTAACTGGTCATGTATATCATGCTGTGCTGTTACTATGTTTTGTGGCGTCTCTTTCGTCTCACGCCCTCCGTGTGTCACGTTGGGCTTGAGTCGCGTATCCGGTTTTCGTTATCACTGCGACCAGACCCCTTGGGTGTTATAGGGTCAAGCCTCACGGGCCATTAGTACACGTTAGCTCAACGCCTTGCAGCGCTTCCACACCGTGCCTATCAACCAGCTGGTCTCGCTGGGCCCTTCAGGAGGCTCTAGGCCTCAGGGATGTCTCATCTTGAAGGGGGCTTCCCGCTTAGATGCTTTCAGCGGTTATCCCGTCCGCACATAGCTACCCGGCAATGCCACTGGCGTGACAACCGGAACACCAGAGGTGCGTCCACTCCGGTCCTCTCGTACTAGGAGCAGCCCTTCTCAAACATCCAACGCCCACGGCAGATAGGGACCGAACTGTCTCACGACGTTCTAAACCCAGCTCGCGTACCACTTTAAATGGCGAACAGCCATACCCTTGGGACCGACTTCAGCCCCAGGATGTGATGAGCCGACATCGAGGTGCCAAACACCGCCGTCGATGTGAACTCTTGGGCGGTATCAGCCTGTTATCCCCGGAGTACCTTTTATCCGTTGAGCGATGGCCCTTCCATACAGAACCACCGGATCACTAGAACCTGCTTTCGCACCTGCTCGACGTGTCTGTCTCGCAGTCAAGCACCCTTATGCTCTTGCACTCACTGCACGATGTCCGACCGTGCTGAGGGTACCTTCGTGCTCCTCCGTTACTCTTTGGGAGGAGACCGCCCCAGTCAAACTACCCACCACACACTGTCCTCGATCCGGATAACGGACCTGAGTGAGAACGCCAATGATGCCAGGCTGGTATTTCAAGGTTGGCTCCCCTCGAACTAGCGTCCGAGATTCAAAGCCTCCCAGCTATCCTACACAGGCAACATCAGCGTCCAGTGTGAAGCTATAGTAAAGGTTCACGGGGTCTTTCCGTCTAGCCGCGGGTACACCGCATCTTCACGGCGATTTCAATTTCACTGAGTCTCGGGTGGAGACAGCGTGGCCATCATTACGCCATTCGTGCAGGTCGGAACTTACCCGACAAGGAATTTCGCTACCTTAGGACCGTTATAGTTACGGCCGCCGTTTACCGGGGCTTCAATCAAGAGCTTCGCCTTGCGGCTAACACCATCATTTAACCTTCCGGCACCGGGCAGGCGTCACACCCTATACGTCCGCTTGCGCGTTAGCAGAGTGCTGTGTTTTTACTAAACAGTTGCAGCCACCTGGTATCTTCGACCGGTTCGGGCTCTGAGAGCAAGTCTCATCACCCTACGCCGGCGTGCCTTCTCCCGAAGTTACGGCACCATTTTGCCTAGTTCCTTCACCCGAGTTCTCTCAAGCGCCTTGGGATTCTCACCCTGACCACCTGTGTCGGTTTGGGGTACGGTCGCACATGATCTGAAGCTTAGAGGCTTTTCCTGGAAGCGTGGCATCAATGACTTCCTGACCGTGGTCAGTTCGTTTCGTGTCTCGGCCTTAGAGCATCCCGGATTTACCTAAGATGCAAGCCTACTCACTTTCACCAGGACAACCAACGCCTGGCTCACCTAGCCTTCTCCGTCCCCCATCGCAATCATGTCCGGTACAGGAATATTGACCTGTTTCCCATCGACTACGCCTTTCGGCCTCGCCTTAGGGGCCGACTCACTCTGCTCCGATTAGCGTCGAACAGAAACCCTTGGTCTTCCGGCGAGGGAGTTTTTCACTCCCTTTATCGTTACTCATGTCAGCATTCGCACTCGTGATACCTCCAGCGAACTTCTCAATTCACCTTCATCGGCTTACACGACGCTCCTCTACCGCTCACACCTAAGTGTGAACCCGTAGCTTCGGTACCTGGTTTAGCCCCGTTACATCTTCCGCGCAGGCCGACTCGACTAGTGAGCTATTACGCTTTCTTTAAAGGATGGCTGCTTCTAAGCCAACCTCCTAGCTGTCTGAGCCTTCCCACATCGTTTCCCACTTAACCAGGATTTCGGGACCTTAGCTGACGGTCTGGGTTGTTTCCCTTTTCACGACGGACGTTAGCACCCGCCGTGTGTCTCCCACGCTCGCACTCACCGGTATTCGGAGTTTGCCTCGGGTTGGTAAGTCGGGATGACCCCCTAGCCGAAACAGTGCTCTACCCCCGGCGGTGATACGTGAGGCGCTACCTAAATAGCTTTCGAGGAGAACCAGCTATCTCCGAGCTTGATTAGCCTTTCACTCCGATCCACAAGTCATCCAAATCTTTTTCAACAGATCCTGGTTCGGGCCTCCAGTTGATGTTACTCAACCTTCACCCTGCTCATGGATAGATCGCTCGGTTTCGGGTCTATATCCAGCGACTGTGTCGCCCAGTTAAGACTCGGTTTCCCTACGGCTCCCCTAAACGGTTAACCTCGCCACTGAATATAAGTCGCTGACCCATTATACAAAAGGTACGCAGTCACAGAACAAGTCTGCTCCTACTGCTTGTACGCACACGGTTTCAGGATCTATTTCACTCCCCTCTCCGGGGTTCTTTTCGCCTTTCCCTCACGGTACTGGTTCACTATCGGTCAGCCAGGAGTATTTAGCCTTGGAGGATGGTCCCCCGTCTTCAGTCAAGGTTTCTCGTGCCCCGACCTACTCGATTTCACATGATCAGATTTTCGACTACGGGGCTATCACCCGCTACGGCTGAGCTTCCCAGCTCATTCGCCTAATCAGTCACATGCTTAAGGGCTGGTCCCCGTTCGCTCGCCGCTACTAGGGGAATCTCGGTTGATTTCTTTTCCTCAGGGTACTTAGATGTTTCAGTTCCCCTGGTTCGCCTCTTACGCCTATATATTCAGCGTAAGATACTCATCTTATGATGAGTGGGTTTCCCCATTCAGAAATGCCCGGGTCACAGGTTGTTTGCCACCTCGCCGAGCCTTATCGCAGGCTTCCACGTCTTTCATCGCCTCTGGCTGCCTAGGCATCCACCGTGTGCGCTTCATTGCTTGACCCTATAACCCGAAGGAGTCTGGTGTCTCGCAATGATAACGATTGCCGGATACGCTTGAGACGTATCACAAAACAATTACGTATAAACGTTTCAAAAACGTTTATGTCAGCATGATATACATTGTTAAAGAGCGACTGTTCGATGAACAGTGATAAGACAACGCACTAGCTGCGCATGGCTTATCAATGGTCACAAAACATCAACAAACGGTGGGTAGTGTACTACATAATGGTGGAGCCAAGCGGGATCGAACCGCTGACCTCCTGCGTGCAAGGCAGGCGCTCTCCCAGCTGAGCTATGGCCCCATTTTTTTGCCGACCTAACCTCTTGCCATTAATTTCTGCGAGACAAGGCAAAATGCAACGACGTATAGCCTGCTATACGAAGAGCATTTTAACGCAGTATCACAGGAATTTGGTGGGTCTGGGCAGACTTGAACTGCCGACCTCACCCTTATCAGGGGTGCGCTCTAACCAACTGAGCTACAGACCCAAGAGGGGATCGTGCTTAAACCGTTTGCTCTATTATCTGATCAGGTAATTCATTGTGAGCGCTTACCGCGAGGGATGATGCATCGTTTAAGGAGGTGATCCAGCCGCAGGTTCCCCTACGGCTACCTTGTTACGACTTCACCCCAGTCATGAACCACACCGTGGTGATCGCCCTCTTGCGTTAGGCTAACCACTTCTGGTGCAGTCCACTCCCATGGTGTGACGGGCGGTGTGTACAAGGCCCGGGAACGTATTCACCGTGACATTCTGATTCACGATTACTAGCGATTCCGACTTCACGGAGTCGAGTTGCAGACTCCGATCCGGACTGAGACCGGCTTTTCGGGATTAGCTGACTCTCGCGAGCTCGCAACCCTTTGTACCGGCCATTGTAGCACGTGTGTAGCCCTACTCGTAAGGGCCATGATGACTTGACGTCGTCCCCACCTTCCTCCGGTTTGTCACCGGCAGTCTCCTTAGAGTTCCCGGCATTACCCGCTGGCAAATAAGGACAAGGGTTGCGCTCGTTACGGGACTTAACCCAACATTTCACAACACGAGCTGACGACAGCCATGCAGCACCTGTCTCTGCGTTCCCGAAGGCACCAAGTGATCTCTCACAAGTTCGCAGGATGTCAAGAGTAGGTAAGGTTCTTCGCGTTGCATCGAATTAAACCACATGCTCCACCGCTTGTGCGGGCCCCGTCAATTCATTTGAGTTTTAACCTTGCGGCCGTACTCCCCAGGCGGTCGACTTATCGCGTTAACTTCGCCACAAAGTGCGCTAGGCACCCAACGGCTGGTCGACATCGTTTACGGCGTGGACTACCAGGGTATCTAATCCTGTTTGCTACCCACGCTTTCGCACCTCAGTGTCAGTGTCAGTCCAGAAGGCCGCCTTCGCCACTGGTATTCCTCCCGATCTCTACGCATTTCACCGCTACACCGGGAATTCTACCTTCCTCTCCTGCACTCTAGCTTGACAGTTCCGGATGCCGTTCCCAGGTTGAGCCCGGGGCTTTCACAACCGGCTTATCAAGCCACCTACGCGCGCTTTACGCCCAGTAATTCCGATTAACGCTTGCACCCTCCGTATTACCGCGGCTGCTGGCACGGAGTTAGCCGGTGCTTCTTCTGCGAGTGATGTCTTTCCTAATGGGTATTAACCACTAGGCGTTCTTCCTCGCTGAAAGTGCTTTACAACCCGAAGGCCTTCTTCACACACGCGGCATGGCTGGATCAGGGTTGCCCCCATTGTCCAATATTCCCCACTGCTGCCTCCCGTAGGAGTTCGGGCCGTGTCTCAGTCCCGATGTGGCTGATCATCCTCTCAGACCAGCTACGGATCGTTGCCTTGGTGAGCCATTACCTCACCAACTAGCTAATCCGACATAGGCTCATCCAATAGCGGGAGCCGAAGCCCCCTTTCTCCCGTAGGACGTATGCGGTATTAGCCTGGGTTTCCCCAGGTTATCCCCCACTACCGGGCAGATTCCTATGCATTACTCACCCGTCCGCCGCTCGTCAGCGGGTAGCAAGCTACCCCTGTTACCGCTCGACTTGCATGTGTTAGGCCTGCCGCCAGCGTTCAATCTGAGCCATGATCAAACTCTTCAGTTTAAAATCATTGTGATGCTTACATGTCACTCTAAAGTCACATAAGTGCATCAATCTTGGCTCAAGGTTCAAACGAATTCATTTCAATTTACATTGTCATGACCGCTTGCCTTGATATTTGGTGATTTATCACCCTCATCGGCAAGCGCCCACATGAATTACCTGATCAAATTGTTAAAGAGCTGTTTTCGCTGAACAAAACTGGCTAACCGTTGAGCTGGTTTGCCTCAGCGAGGAAGGCGTATTCTACGCATTTCCTGGTGTTTGTCAATCACTGTTTTGAGTGAGTGAAGCGAGTGAGCGAAGAAAGCGAGATTACGCTGCTTTCCTTTTAACTCGTCTCACAAGGCGACTGAAGACACCGCAAACTTTCTCTGCAATATTTTCGCTAACCTTCTGACAAACCGAAGTTTTTCAACTTCAATCACCGCTGGTAACGCTGTGCGTCCCCGGCAGCGGATGCGTACTTTACGGATTCGCTGCCGACTTGGCAAGTGGTTTTTTGAGAAAGTTATCAAAAACGTTAGGTAAGCGTTACACGGGCATAACGTTTCTTACCTGCTTGAATAACGTAGGCGCTACCCGTAGCCAGCATGGTGTCCTGAGTAGCAACGTCCCCATCTACTTTCACGCTACCGTTTTTCAACATGTCTTTGGCTTGGGCGCTGTTCTTGGTGAGACCAGAACGGTTGAGTACTGCTGCAATAGGCGCCTGCTCATTACCTTCAAAGTCTACCTCTACCTCAGGCAGGTCTTCCGGCAATTCACCTTCTGCTAGCTGATTCCCCGCCGACTTGTGCGCATTAGCGGCCGCCTCATCTCCGTGGTAGCGGGCAATAAGCTCGCGGGCTAGTTCCATTTTCACGTCACGCGGGTTAGCTCCTTGCTCAACGCTTTGCTTAAGCGCATCAATCTCTTCGTTGGATTTCAAAGAGAGCAGCTCAAAGTAACGCCACATTAAGCTATCAGGCATAGACACCAGCTTATTGAACATAGAGCCCGGCGCTTCATCGACACCAACGTAGTTACCTAACGATTTGGACATCTTCTGCACGCCGTCCAGCCCCTCGAGTAACGGCATGGTGATCACGACCTGAGGCTCTTGACCGAAGTGCTTTTGGATTTCTCGGCCCATCAGCAGATTAAATTTCTGATCGGTTCCACCCAGCTCAACATCAGCCTCGAGCGCTACTGAGTCGTAGCCTTGAACGAGTGGGTAAAGAAACTCGTGGATCGCAATAGATTGATTAGCTTTATAACGCTTTTCAAAATCATCACGCTCCAGCATCCGCGCGACCGTACTTTGCGCTGCCAGCTCAATCATTTTAGCGGCGCTTAGCTCACCAAACCATTCGGCATTAAAGCGCACCTCGGTTTTCTCGGGATCGAGAATTTTAAATACCTGCTCTTTATAGGTTTCGGCATTGGCTTTTACATCGGCCTCGGTGAGTGGTTTACGAGTGACGTTTTTACCAGTGGGGTCGCCTATACGACCCGTGAAATCCCCGATCAGGAAAATAACGGTGTGGCCGAGATCCTGGAACTGGCGCATTTTTGTTAACAGCACACTATGCCCAAGGTGCAAATCAGGTGCTGTCGGGTCAAACCCTGCTTTAATACGCAGCTTACGGCCAGACGCCAGCTTTTTCTTTAGCTCATCCTCTACTAGGATTTCATGCGTGCCCCGCGACAGTAGCGCTAACGCCTGATCCACCTCACTCATTGCCTCTCTCTCCATGTAATATATGCCGTTATAGGCGTCAGATATTGAATAACGGGCGATGTTACCATGCCCTATCGCCCTGGTTGAGCCTTCACTACGTTTTGGATGAGCCGCTTTATGAAAACGCCCCCCCCTGCCTTACCGTCGTATTATGTTGGGTTAATGTCGGGCACCAGCCTGGACGGCATTGATGCCGCGCTGGTCGCTATAGCACCACAATCACCACCTGAGCTCATTGCCACTCATGCATCGCCAATGCCCCAGTCGCTTCACAACCTACTACTGAACTTGTGCCATGCCGAGCAAGTAAGCTTTGCAGAGCTTGCAGAAGCCGAAAGCGCATTTTGCCAGCTACAAGCAAACGCCGTGAAAGCACTACTGACTCAGCAACAGATCTCACCAGCGCAAATTCACGCTATTGGTAGCCATGGGCAGACAATTGAGCATGCTCCCGGCGGCCACCACGGAGCCCCAGCCTATACACTACAGCTTGATAACCCCAGCCTACTGGCAGAGCTAACCGGCTGCACAGTGGTAGCTGATTTCCGCCGACGGGACTTAGCGGCGGGTGGCCAAGCAGCGCCATTAGCACCGGCATTTCACCAAGCCCTGTTTGGTCGCCAGACAAGCGAGCAGCTTGTTTTAAACCTAGGGGGCTTTGCGAATCTGACGTGGCTACCCAGCGATTCCAGCATCCCCGCAATTGGCTTTGATACAGGACCAGCTAATGTGCTGTTAGATGCTTGGTTTGCGAAGCATCACGATGGGCGCTTTGATCAAAATGGCACATGGGCCGCTGGCGGGCAGATTGATCAAGCATTACTAAAACGCTTGCTTAACGAGCCGTTTTTTCATCAACCACCGCCGCGCAGTACCGGCCGCGAACTATTTCACTTGGCATGGTTAGAAAATAAGTTAACGGGCCACGAAGCTGCTTGCGATGTGCAAACTACGCTAGCGGAACTGACCGCGATAAGCGTTGCCCAGGGCATTCAGCAATTGCCAGCGACCCACGACAGCATGACATTAATTGCTTGTGGCGGTGGTGCACACAACGCTTATTTAATGGCGAGACTCGCATCACACTTACCCAATGCGACATTTAAGTCTCCCGCAGACCTAGGCTGGCCCGAAGACTGGATTGAAGCAGGCGCTTTTGCCTGGCTTGCCCATCAACGCTTGCACGGCCTGCCCGGCAACTTACCTTCCGTCACGGGTGCCAGTGGCCCGCGAGTCCTGGGGGGCATTTACGCCTTTTAACCCAAGCCTGCAATGCCCATAGCACACGCTTGTTAGTCATCGTTTAACGAGAGTGTGCCTTTGGCTTGTGCCTGTGCATCTTCCATACTCACCACGCCCTCTTTAACAAGCTTAGCAAGCGATGCATTTAACGTTTGCATGCCAAGATTGCCTCCGGTCTGAATGGCTGAATAAATTTGAGCAACCTTATCTTCACGTATTAAATTCCGAACCGCGGCAGTAGCAATCAACACTTCATGGGCCGCAATACGCCCACCACCCTGGCGCTTCAATAATGTTTGAGAGACCACTGCTTGCAGCGACTCTGATAGCATTGAGCGAACCATCGATTTCTCCTCCCCAGGAAACACATCGATAATGCGATCAATTGTTTTCGCCGCTGACGTCGTATGCAGCGTGCCAAACACTAGATGGCCAGTTTCAGCAGCCGTGAGCGCCAGCCGAATGGTTTCTAGATCTCGAAGTTCGCCGACCAAAATGACATCAGGGTCTTCACGTAATGCGCTGCGCAATGCGGCAGTAAAACTGCGCGTATCTCGATGCACTTCACGCTGATTTATTAAACAGCGCTTACTGGTATGTACAAACTCAACAGGGTCTTCGATCGTTAAAATATGCTCAAAACGATGATCATTAATGTAATCGATCATTGCAGCCAACGTGGTGCTTTTGCCCGAACCGGTTGGCCCGGTCACCAACACCAACCCCCTTGGCAGCATTGCTAATCGCTCGAATACGTCGCCCATCCCCAAGGTGCTCATTGAAAGCACGTCGTTAGGAATCGTACGAAACACCGCTCCAGCCCCCCGCACTTGATGGAATGCATTAACACGAAAACGAGCCACCCCAGATACTTCGAATGAAAAATCAGCTTCTAAGTGCGCCTCATAGTCTCGACGCTGCTGCTCATTCATAATGTCAAAAATCAGGCGGCGAACTTCACTATTGTCCATCGCTGGCACATTAAGCCGACGAATATCGCCATCAACACGTATCATAGGTGGAAGCCCGGCAGAAAGGTGCAGATCAGATGCATTCTGCTTTGCCGAGAATGCCAGCAGTTCGGTAATATCCATCTCTCTTTTCCCAGCAGCGGTAAGGTGCTTGAGTATGACAGACATCGCGCTTCCCGAGTCACTCGCCCAGGCCCGCGAACGCCTGAGTAACGCATTAAAAATGGCTGAACGCCCACTCGATAGCGCAACGCTGCTAGCCGTTAGTAAAACAAAGCCCGCCGCCATGATTCGCCAAGCCTGGCACCATGGGCAGCGTGAATTCGGCGAAAACTATCTACAAGAAGCACTGGAGAAACAAGCCGAACTGACCGACTTAGACGGTATTGTGTGGCATTTCATTGGCCCTCTACAGTCCAACAAAACCCGTGCAGTGGCAGAAAATTTTGCCTGGATGCACAGCGTTGACCGCTTAAAAATAGCCAAACGATTAAGCGAACAACGCCCGGAGCACTTACCGCCGCTCAACATTTGTTTGCAGGTCAATATTAGCCGCGAGGCCTCTAAGTCGGGCGTCATGCCTGATGAGGTGATGGCACTGGCGAAAGAAGTAGCCGTCCTACCACGTCTGAATCTACGCGGGCTCATGGCGATTCCTGCCCCGGCTAACAGCCTTGCAGAACAACGAACACCCCTTGCAGCATTGCGCCAACTGCTGGAAGACCTTCAGGCAGCGCTACCTGATGCCCCTCTGGATACGCTATCGATGGGGATGAGCGACGATCTAGAAGCCGCTGTTTTAGAAGGCGCAACGCTGGTACGTTTAGGAACGGCGATTTTTGGCGCACGCACCACTCAGCACACTGCTCAGTAGTGCCCTCTTATTGAATAGCGTTAAGACGACTAACACCCCATGCTGCCCGATGCAGCTTTTTTGCAAAAAAGGATACCCACATGGCGAGCAAGATTACCTTCATTGGCGCAGGCAATATGGCCAGCGCCATTATCGGCGGCCTCATCGATAGTGGTGTGTCTCCTAGCGACATCACTGCCACTGCCCCTAATGAAAACGAGTTAGCACCTCTAAAAGCACGCTTAGGAATTAACACGAACACCGATAACAACGCAGCCGTCGCAGACGCCAACGTAGTCGTACTCGCGGTCAAACCACAGATTATGCGCAGCGTATGCGAAGCGCTGCGGGATAATGTACAGCAGCAATCACCGCTGATTATTTCTATCGCGGCGGGTCTGGATGCAGCCACCATTGATCAATGGCTAGGTGGTAGTAATGCGTTAGTTCGTTGCATGCCCAACACCCCTTCATTGGTCGGTATCGGTGCCAGCGGCTTATATGCCAACAGCGCGGTGAGTGAAGAGCAACGCACGCTAGCAACACAACTCATGGAAGCAGTTGGTATTGTGGAGTGGGTTGAAGAAGAGAGCCTTCTTGATGCAGTAACTGCGGTATCAGGCAGTGCGCCGGCTTATTTCTTTTTAATGTTTGAGGCGATGGAAGAAGCCGCTGTCAAACTTGGCTTGCCTGCCGCTACGGCACGACGCTTGGCCATTCAAACAGCGCTAGGTGCCGCTACTATGGCCCAGCGTAGCGACAAAGATCCGGCCACGCTTAAACAAAATGTTATGTCACCAGGCGGCACAACAGAACGTGCTATTCAGCACATGGAAGATGCGCAACTACGCGCTACCATCGCCGACGCCATGCAGGCCTGTGCCCAGCGCGCAGAAGCCATGTCCAAGGAACTTAGCGCCAACTAAATACGCAACTATGCAACGGAGAGGCAGCAATGGGTAGTCAAGTGGGCAGTGCCGGGTTAATGCTCGTTAACTCGTTAATCAATATTTATTTATTCTTACTGATGCTGCGCTTTTTGCTGCAGGCATCGCGGGCAGATTATTACAACCCGCTTAGCCAATCAGTGGTTAAAATCACCCAGCCTGTCGTAGGGTTATTTCAGGGCTTCTTGGGTCCCGTGGCTGGGCGCTTTGACCTTGCCACGTTAGCCGCGGGTTTTGTGCTGAAAGTGGTTAGCATGGTGGCCATTTTCATGGTGATTGGCGTTGGCATGCCGCCCATTCCAGGACTGTTGATTGCTGGCATTGCGGCACTGGCCAACGCCATATTAAAGATTTACTTCTTTGCCATGATTGTGATGATTATTCTGAGCTGGGTAGCACCGAATGCTAGCCACCCAGGTGCTTTGCTGGTAATGCAGTTAGTCGAGCCTATTATGGCCCCTGTTCGGAAAGTCATTCCGCCACTCGGCATGATCGATTTATCACCCATCGTGGTGTTTATTGCGATTAATTTGGTGGATGGCTTAGTGGTGGGGGCTTTGATCCGCGCTGCGGGTATCTCTGGCGCACTGGTTGGGCTGTAACCGCGTAACATTCCCCAGGGCCTCTTTTTAGCAGGATTTATTTTTTGCAGGACTAGCGCTTTCGATGCCTGATTCAGACACTCTCGCTTTCGTTGACCGGCCGGCGGACTCCGTTGGCCTCGTCACCCCCCATGTAGCGAAATTTGATACGCCGCTCCCGCTTGCTTGTGGCAAGGTGCTGCCTGAGTACGAGCTTATCTACGAAACCTACGGCACGCTAAACGCTGAGCGTAATAACGCTGTGTTGATCTGCCATGCGTTATCGGGACACCATCATGCGGCGGGCTACCACGGTAACGAAGACCGCAAACCTGGCTGGTGGGATGCCCATATTGGCCCCGGAAAATCTATCGATACCAACCACTTTTTTGTGGTATCGCTAAATAATCTGGGCGGCTGCCATGGCAGTACAGGCCCTGTTAGCCACAACCCTGAAACCGGCCGCCAGTGGGGGCCTGATTTCCCTATGGTTACCGTCAGTGACTGGGTAGCCAGCCAAGCACGTCTAGCCGACCAACTGGGCATTGAACGTTGGGCCGCTGCAGTGGGCGGTAGCCTGGGTGGTATGCAGGTGCTTCAGTGGACAATGACCTATCCTGAGCGTGTCGCCAATGCGGTAGTGATTGCCGCTACGCCACGGCTTTCCGCCCAGAATATTGCCTTTAACGAAGTGGCTCGTCAGGCGATTCGCTCTGACCCTGAGTTCTTCGACGGTTGGTATGCAGAGCACGACACGGTTCCGAAACGCGGTTTGAAACTGGCACGTATGGTGGGCCACATCACCTATCTCTCCGAAGATGCCATGGGCAGTAAATTTGGCCGCGACTTACGCAGCAACGACCTGAACTTTGGGTTTGATGTCGAGTTCCAGGTTGAGTCTTATCTGCGTTATCAAGGCGATACGTTCTCTACCGCCTTCGACGCCAACACCTATTTGTTAATGACCAAGGCGCTTGACTACTTCGACCCCGCCGCCACTCAAACAGGCGACCTAGCCAGCGCACTAGCACCGGCACAGTGCCCTTTTCTGATCGTTAGCTTTACCACTGACTGGCGCTTCCCGCCCTCTCGTTCTCGAGAACTCGTCGACGCGCTCACCCGCGCAGGCAAATCCGTTAGCTATGCCAATATCGACTCTCCTCACGGGCATGATGCTTTCTTACTGCCCGAACCGCGTTACCACGCTCTGTTCAGCGCATTTATGACTCGCATAGCCAGAGAGCTGAATATCGAAGAAACAGCCAGAGAGGAAAGCCTGTAATGCGCGCGGATCTTGAACTGATTTACGACTGGGTGCCCCGAGGGGCTCACGTGCTGGATTTAGCCTGCGGCGATGGCGCTCTGCTTGAGCGTTTAGCACAGGAAAAAAATGTTACCGGCTACGGGTTAGAAATCGACCCCGACGGTATTACCCAGTGTGTCGCCAGGGGCGTGAACGTTATTGAGCATAACCTAGATGATGGCCTCAGTAGTTTCTGCGACAACAGCTATGATCAAGTCATAATGACCCAGGCGCTTCAGGCGCTACGTCGCCCGGATAAAATGCTCGATGAAATGCTACGCGTCGCCGAGGAAGGCATTATCACCTTTCCTAATTTTGCTTATTGGCGACACCGAGTTCATCTCGGTCTACGCGGCTATATGCCGGTCTCTAAATCTCTACCCCATGCCTGGTATGACACACCCAACATCCACCTTTCTACCTTTAACGACTTCGAGCATCTGTGCCGTGAAAAAGGGTTGGTGATTGTTGATCGCGCGGTAGGGGTTGG
Source organism: Halomonas bluephagenesis (assembly GCF_054790765.1). Lineage (NCBI taxonomy): Bacteria > Pseudomonadati > Pseudomonadota > Gammaproteobacteria > Oceanospirillales > Halomonadaceae > Halomonas > Halomonas bluephagenesis. The sequence goes on along the minus strand of NZ_CP133631.1, from coordinate 2,434,794 downwards.
CGATCACAAAGGGCACTGGACATCAAAATGGTGGCCCAACCTATTCGGTGAAATTGCTATTTTTAGAGTGCGCCGTCGCTAATTTACTCTAGCTTGACGACCCATAAGAGGAGACCTGCCATGGTTTATCGAGTGCTACGCAGAACTACCCTGTTTACTACAATGCTTTGCTCGCTGCTCCTCGCCGCCCACGCGGCAGCTGAGCAGCTAACACGGATAGGTGACTACGAGATCCACTACAGTGCCGTGGCCACCAGTTTTCTTACCCCAGAAGTTGCCCAAGCGCACGGCATTCAGCGCAGTGCAGGCCGCGGACTGGTCAATGTGAGCGTACGCGAACGCCAAGAAGACGGCAGCACCCGCGCCGTTAACGCCAGCGTACAAGGCCATGTGACAGGCCTGACCGATGTCCAAGAGTCGCTAAGCTTTCGTACCGTGCACGATGGTGATGCCACTTATCACTTAGCCACCTTTGCCCTGCGCCACGACGAGCCCACGCGTTTTAACTTGGACGTTCGCTACGACCGCAATGCCAGCCCAGAGCGGGTCAGCTTTATTCAGCGTTTTTATATCGAGCGTTAACTCCTCATCGGTAGCGTCCGTGCTAATCGCACCGCTACCGGCGCTCCCGCATGCCAATCCAGCGTAATACCATAGGCCAGTACCTCAACGCCTGCGTTAACCGCATTCACTAATGCGGCGGCGTAGGCCGTGTCGATATGAGCCGCTGGGGCTACATCGTGAATGCCTTCATGGGCCACACAAAATAGCAGAACGGCCCTTTCACCCTGCTCGACAAGCGCGGTTAATGCATGCAAATGCTTGGTCCCCCTCACGCTGACTGAGTCAGGAAAATAACCATGACCATCAGCTTCTTTAAGGGTGACCTGCTTAACTTCAACATAGACTCCGCCCTTATCAGGATCACTCAGCCAAAAATCGAGCCTTGCATCACTGATTTTCACTTCCCGTTTGAGCGTTTGATAGCCTGCCAATGGCGCGATATCACCAGCCAAAATAGCCTCTTCCACGATACGGTTGGCTCGGCCAGTGTGGACAGAAGCCAATGCCTGGGAACCATCTGGCTGCGGCAACTCAATCCACTCCCAGGTCCAAGACAGCTTGCGCTTGGGATTATCACTCCGCGACAGCCACACTCGGCAACCGGGCACATTCACCGCTTTCATCGAACCGGTGTTGGGACAGTGGGCAACAACTTCCTCACCACTTTCCAATCGCACATCAGCCAAAAAGCGTTTATAGCGACGCAGCAGCACTCCAGACACCAACTCAGGATAGGTCGTCATAGTCGGCTCACGAAACGACCGATGCGCTCCACGGCCTCTTGTAACCGTTCAACGCTGTTAGTAAAGGCGATACGCACATGGTGCTCACCTCCCTCCACCGCAAAATCAATGCCCGGAGTGATTGCCACGTTCTCCTCAACCAGCAACCGCTCACAGAATGCCTGGCTATCTCGGCTGTAATGGGAAATATCCAACCACAGATAAAAAGCCCCTTGGGGTGGCAGATCCGGGGCAAGTCCCAACTGCGCTAACCCATCCAACAACACTTGACGTCGCTGCTTGAGCGTTGCTCTGCGCGCTTCCAGAATGTCTCGACACTCTGGAGTGAAGGCGGCCAGCGCCGCGTGTTGGGAAGGCGTCGGAGCAGCAAGAAAGACGTTTTGTGCCAGTCTGGTAAGCGGCTCGACAGCATGCTCAGGTGCGACCAACCAGCCCAGGCGCCAACCCGTCATACCGAAATATTTAGAGAAGCTGTTAACCACAAAGGCTTGGTCGGAAAGCGATGTCGCCGATAGCGGCGCATCGTCATAATTTAGGCCTTGGTAAATCTCATCAACAATCACCTCGCCGCCTTTCGCAGATACGGTATTGAATACCGCGGCTAGGGCCTCAGCGCTCAACGTATGCCCCGTAGGATTAGACGGGGAAGCCAGCATGGCTAAGCATGTATTGGCCTTCCAGTGCTGCTCAATCAACGACGCGGTTAACTGCCATCCGCTTTGGCGACCCACGGGAATGGTATCAATATCTGCGCCAGCTAAGGCCATAAAGTGACGATTGCACGGATAGTTGGGATCGGCCATCAAAACGCGGTCGCCTGTTTCGACCAGTAATTGGCTAGCCAGCAGCAGCGCCCCAGAGGCCCCAGGGGTTACCAGAATACGCGCGGGGTCCACCGTGGCATTAAAATGCTCGGCGTAATGTCCTGAAATTGCTTCCCGCAGCGACGCTAGGCCTGCCGCGGGTGTATAGCGCGTTTTTCCTGTCGCTAACGCTTGCTGGCCTGCCGCAACAATCGGTGCCGGCGTCGCAAAATCAGGCTCGCCAACCTCCAGATGAATTACATCGTGGCCTTCGGCCTCTCGAGCCTGGGCCATTTCCAATAAATGCATCACGCGAAAAGGCGCAACGTGATTAACACGTGAATTCCAGCCCATAACGGTACCTTCACTAAATGGTAGAAAAATCATGACACAGGTCGTTGAAGGGGCAAGACCATGGTCGAAAATGCACTATTATGCTTGCATCGCGCGCAATTTTCAGCTAAACAAGCATCCCTTTGGCGTGAGATCGTGACACACGCTCATGGTCGATCAGCAGTCACATACGTAAGGGGCACTCCCATGCCAGTAGCGGAAAAGAAACCGGAAGCGTCCAAGTCCTTCACCCCGTATGAGCCAGCACCGGGCGAAGAGTATATGAACGAGAAGCAGCTCGCGCACTTCCGCCAGCTCCTTCTAGACTGGAAACAAGATCTCATGGAAGAGGTGGATCGTACCGTACGCCACCTGCAGGAAGACGCTAATAACTACGCCGACCCCGCTGACCGCGCTACTCAAGAAGAGGGCTTCAGCCTGGAGCTGCGCACTCGGGACCGCGAGCGCAAGTTGCTGAAAAAGATCAACGAAACCATCGAAAAAATCGATGAAGACGACTACGGCTTTTGTGAAGCCTGTGGCGTTGAAATCGGCATTCGTCGTCTTGAAGCCCGCCCCACAGCGACGCTGTGCGTTGACTGTAAAACGCTGGCAGAGCTAAAAGAGAAACAGCTCGGTGGCTAACCATCGGCGCTAATACGCTACAAGCTGCTAGTTTGTTACAAGCTAAAGCGTCCAACGGGCACCCTTGAGGTGCCCGTTTTTGTTTGTCATCTTGTATTTATCGCTGTACTTATCATCGTAGTTAATCGCTGGCGCTATTTGAACAACCGATTCAGGCTGTCATGACCCATACCACGCACTACCGGGGACGTTTCGCTCCCACACCGTCAGGGCCACTTCATCTTGGCTCGCTAGTGGCCGCCCTAGGCAGCTATTTAGACGCCCGCGCTGTTGGCGGGCAGTGGCTGGTGCGCATTGAAGATATCGACCCACCCCGCTGCCCTGAAGGCGCTGCTGATACAATTCTGCGTCAGCTTGACGCCTTTGGGCTTCATTGGGATAAAGAAATCCGCTGGCAGCGTCACCGTAATGAGGCTTATCAGCAGGCGCTTGATCAACTGGCTGCCCAAGGCTTGGCTTACCCATGTAGCTGTTCGAGAAAGCAGTGGCAAGCGTTCTCAACCTACCCTGGCTGGTGCCGCGACAGCGTTCGTGATGCCACAAAGCCAGTTGCCTGGCGGCTGCGCAGCGACCTGGCAAAGCGCCCAATTACTTGGCAAGATCGGCTTTTTGGTTTCCAACAGTTCGACCCTGACGTTTTGGGTGATGTTGTGCTTAAACGAAAAGATCAGCTTTGGGCCTACCAGCTCGCCGTCGTAGTGGATGATGCTGACCAAGGCATTACCGATATTGTGCGCGGTTATGACCTGCTGGATAACACGCCTTGGCAAGGCCAGCTACAGGAAGCGCTTGGCTTATCAATCCCCAGTTACCTGCATTTACCACTCGTGGTTACTCAAGATGGTCAAAAGCTTTCTAAGCAAAACCTGGCCCCTGCATTAGCCAAAGATGCCGGCGACATTCGCCAACAGCTGTTTCAAGCACTGCAATTACTCGATCAAGCGCCCCCTGACACACTGGCTCAAGAGCCGCCAGAAACGCAGCTACACTGGGCAATGGCACATTGGTCTGTTGAAAAGCTTGTCGCCACCGCCCACCGCCGCTATCAACCAGAGTCTTAATATGTACGTTTATCGCATACTGCTGTTCTTGGTCTTTGGCGGATATTTGCTTTCGCCGTTACTGATGGACGGCTGGGGAGATCCAAGCGTTGCCTGGTATCGCCCATTTGCTATTTGGGGCGGCCTGATCGCGCTAACGCTATGGCTTTAGCAAAAAAGGAAGTTAGATGAGCGTTGAGCTGTTGGGGGTAGTGCTGCTGGGCTTAGGGTATCTGGCCCTGCTGTTTGCCTGCGGCATGGCCGTTGAGCGTGGCTGGGTGCCCGTGCGCATAACGCGCCATCCTATCGTGTACACCCTGGCACTGGGCGTATACGCCAGCGCGTGGGCAATCTATGGCAGTGTTGAACTTGCGGCGAAAGCAGGCTTTGGCTACCTAGCGTATTACCTGGGTGCAGCCGGGGCATTTCTGTTGGCGCCCGTTTTGCTCGTGCCTATACAACGCATTACCCGAACTTATCAACTATCTTCACTCGCGGATCTATTTGCGTTTCGCTATCGATCTCGATGGGCAGGTACCCTGGTAACATTGATCAGCCTATTAGCTGTGATGCCACTGCTGGGTATCCAAGTACAAACCTTAAGCGATGCGGTATACCTGCTCACCGGCAGCCGCTACAGCGCAGCGGCTACCCTGCTGTTCTGCGGTGTAATCGCAGGCTGTGCGGTGTTGTTTGGCGCGCGCCACAGCCACCGACATCGTCACGACACACTACTTAGCGTGATTGCTTTTGAATCGATCATCAAACTGCTGGCGATGCTGGGGCTGGGTGCTATTGCACTGTGGTGGGTGTTTGATGGGCTTCACGGATTACAACAGTGGCTAGAAGGACCAGGAGCCGCAGCTCAAGCCGCAACGCCACAACTTGAAGCGCCCCAATGGCGCACGCTACTACTGCTGTTCTTTGCGGCCGCTTTCATGATGCCGCATCTATTTCAGATTACGTTTGCAGAAAGCCTTTCTCGCCACACCCTGCTTCAAGCCAGTTGGACATTACCGCTGTTTCTGCTGCTGATGGCGCTTCCAGTGCCTTTGATCTGGTGGGCTGCACAATCAGTAAACGAGACGGTTCCGGTTGCAGCCTACGCCGCCTTCTTGATGTCAGAACATTGGTGGGTAGGCGCGTTAGCCTTCATTGGCGGCCTTGCCGCCGCCAGCGGCACTATGATGATGATTGCGCTAGCTCTTTCGGGCATGGTGCTAAACCACGTGGTGCTAGTGGCTCGCCCCCCGGAGGCGCGTAGCGATTTATACGGCTGGCTACTATGGCTACGTCGCGGCTTAGTCGTCGCTGTGATTGCGGGCGGATGGCTATTTGCTGAAAGCGTTGGCCGTTACCACTCGCTGACAAACCTGGGGCTAGCTGCATTTGTAGGCATGGCGCAGTGCCTGCCGGGCATGCTGGCGTTGTTGTACTGGCCTGGCGCGAACCGCAAGGGCATGATCGCCGGGCTAATGGGCGGCATCATCATTTGGCTGTGGGGTTTATGGTTGCCACTTTTGTTCGAGCTACCCATGCTCTCGCTGCCCCTCACCCCTCTGATGTCTGCGGATGCGCCCATCTGGTATAACGTTACGCTTGTTTCTTTAGCGGTTAATATTTTACTGCTGATCATTGTGTCGTTATTTACCCGCATCTCAGAAGGTGAACGCTCTGCGGCCGAAGCGTGCTCTGTAGACGCAGTCATTCGCTCAAAACGCTTACCACTGGAAGCAGCCACGGCTGGGGACTTTTCTACTTCCCTTGCCCAAGCGTTGGGTGATGAGGCTGCCAGCCGTGAAGTTGACCGCGCACTGACGGCGCTAAACCTAACACCCCAGGAGCGCCGCCCCTATGCACTGCGCCGCCTGCGCGACCGAATCCAGGCTAATTTATCTGGTTTAATGGGGCCTTCCGTCGCACGAGATATTGTTGATCGCTACTTACCTTATCGCCACGACGATGCGCCGGTCACTGACGATATTCATTTTGTCGAAAGTCGTCTTGAAGCCTATCGTTCGCGGCTCACTGGACTGGCTCGGGAGCTGGATGGCTTGCGCCGTCATCACCGGCAAACGCTGGCCTACTTGCCCGTCGGCTTGTGCGTGCTGGGCGACGATGATGAGCTGTTAATGTGGAATCAGGCGCTTTCAGTGCTCTCCGGGATTAGCGGCGATAGCGTGATTGGCTCACGCCGAGATAGCCTGCCCCCACCCTGGCCCAATCTGCTGGGTAGCGTACTCAATGCCAATCAAACACCGCTGTATAAACAAGCAGTATCGCTACATGGTAAGGATTACTTCCTCACCCTTCATAAAGCAGTGTTGAGCGGGCACGACAGCCGTGGCGGCAGCGTAATCCTGGTAGAAGACCATACTGAAATGAAGTGGCTAAAAGAGGAGCTTGTACACGCAGCTCGTTTGGCATCCATTGGGCAGCTTGCGGCGGGCGTGGCGCATGAAATCGGCAACCCCATCACAGGCATTTCGTCACTAGCACAAAACTTGCGCTACGATACCGATGACCCAGCGTTACTGGAAACGGCTGACCAAATTCAACAGTTAACCCAACGAGTCACCAAGATTGTTAACTCGCTGGTCGGGTTTGCCCACGGCGGCCGACAGACTCTGCCATTACCAGCGTCCCCCGCTTCGCTTTCCACCATTAGCGAAGACGCGCTGCACTTGATCCATTTAGCTCGCTCGGGGGAGGATGTAAGCTTTACCAATGAGTGTCCAGATGACATCGTGGTGCGTGGCGACGCTCAGCGATTAACCCAGGTCATGGTCAACTTACTGAGCAATGCCAAAGATGCCTGCGACGCTCAGGGCACGGTGCATATCGAAGCAGGCAAACAGGCAAGCCATGCTTGGTGGCGGGTTACCGATGATGGCCATGGCATTGATTCAAGCGTGAAGCATCGCCTTTTTGAGCCATTCACCACGACCAAGCCTGCGGGCCAGGGAACCGGGCTTGGGCTCTCGCTGGCCTACCAAATTATCAATGAGCACCAAGGCAAAATAGAGGTTGCGTCACCGCCTCCAGGAAAGCCTCGCGGCACTGCCATTACGCTTTGGCTACCGCTTTACCAACAGGATGATCACCTACCTCATGCCCAGGATACTGATTGTTGAAGATGAAGCGATTATTCGCAGCGCTTTAAAACGTTTACTCGAACGTCACAGCTATACCGTCAGCGAAGCTGGCAGCGCAGAAGAAGCACGTGAGCTGACCCCTAGCGAATTTGATCTAGTGATTAGCGATCTGCGACTCCCTGGTGATCCTGGCACCGCCCTAATTGAGGCCGCAGCACCCGCGCCAGTGCTGATCATGACCAGCTATGCCAGCATGCGCTCAGCCGTCGACGCGCTTAAGCAAGGAGCAGTGGACTATGTTGCTAAGCCATTTGATCATACCGAGCTTTTAGAAACCGTCGAACGCATCCTACACAAACAGTCGATGCAGCAAGGCACACCACCAGATATCACCGATGAAGGAGGTGGCCGCCAAACCATGATCGGCGATTGTACGGCTATGCAGCAGGTTTACACGCGCATTCGCAAGACAGCTCCGGCAGACGTTACCGTGCTGATTCAAGGAGAATCCGGCACAGGTAAAGAGCTCGTCGCCCGTGCCATTCATCAGCAAAGCAAGCGCGCAAAAGCATCATTGATTTGCGTGAACTGCGCGGCGATACCGGAAACGCTGATTGAGTCAGAGCTTTTCGGCCATGAAAAAGGCGCATTTACCGGCGCTAGCGCTGCCCGAACGGGGTTAGTCGAAGCCGCCGACGGTGGCACCCTGTTTCTAGATGAAATTGGTGAATTACCACTGGATGCCCAGGCACGGCTGTTACGTGTGCTGCAGGAAGGGGAAATCCGCAAAATTGGTTCCGTCGAAACACGTCATGTGGACGTGCGCCTGATCGCCGCCACCCATAGAGACTTACGCGCACTGTCAAAAAGCGGTGAGTTTAGACTAGATCTCTACTATCGCCTCAACGTTATGCAGATGGAGCTGCCACCGCTGCGCGACCGTGAAGAAGACGTACTGAAGATAGCCGATATCCTGTTAGATAAAGCCTGCAAGCGCCATGACCGACAAGGGCTTCGTTTGTCACGAGCCTCCCGCCAGGACCTGCGCGACTATCCCTGGCCAGGTAACGTACGAGAGCTTGAGAATGCGCTGGAAAGAGGCGTGATTCTCGCTGAAGGGCATTTGATTCACCCAGATGACCTAGGCCTTGGGCCTGTTACCAACCGACCTCACTCTTCTGCAGGTAACGGCTCCGCATTAGCAAATGAATCGTCAGCGCCAAGCGGTGACGACGACGACCTTTCCCTTGAGGACTATTTTCAGCATTTTGTGCTGGAACATCAGGATCAAATGAGTGAAACCGAGTTAGCCCAAAAACTGGGGATCAGCCGTAAAAATTTATGGGAGCGACGCCAGCGTCTGGGAATTCCACGTAAAAAAACCGCGCGTCGCCCCAATTAGGCGGTGGCACGACTTAAATAAGCCACTCGTCCCCCCGCCCCTACGACTAACGTCCAATAGATTGATTTGCATAAGAAATATTCTAAATCCTATCGCCAGACACTGTTACCTTCCCACACAACACACACACAAAATCCGTTAAAAATGGGTAACACTATTCGATGAGATTAGTTCCCTGGCATAGCCAATAAATTCCAAGCCCATGAAAATAAAAGAATAAAAAAAGGATGGCACAGCAAGTGCAGTATTACTGGGCAAGAAGAACAAAATGGGCAGCGCGGACGTCGCTAACAAAAACAAAATGACACCGCCCCAACCTGAGCCACAACAAAAACAACAGGGCCAGGCAGAGATCATAGTACTAACAAGAACAACAGGCTTGAGTCTCACTACTTGCTAGCGCTAAGCAGAATAGGCGCAGCGAACAATAACAACAGCCAGCAAGTGCCCAAAAAAGGACGCGACGTACACAAAGAATCTGCTTCCAAATAAAAATAATAGCAGCATGTGTGTACACCCCGGATCCAACAACAACTCGCCGGGAGAAAAAGTTCGCGGTTGGATTATTGTTTTGAATACGAGGCGGTCGGAATCAGACTGGTTCTTACGCCTACCGACTGCGGTGCGTATTCAGGGCGATGTGCCATCATGAAGAAAAACAGCAGCATGGACGCTGATTGTCTGCTTTATAGGGGAGGCTCTTGTAGCCTCCCCTTTCCGCGTTTGAAGCAGTCGTCTTTTACAAACCCTGCTCGAGTGCTTTGCAAGCCTCAAGGGGTCGGCTACACTCAGCAACTTACCGCTAACCATGCGGTCATTTTTTCGCTACGTTTCTCGATACCGTTTATCGATACCGTTTTCGATACCCTGCGAGTCGATATCGCCGCATGTTTAAAGGATTTACCCGTTTATTACATAGCCCGGGAGAGCACTTGAAATCCCTGCTCGATTCCCCAGAGAGCGCCGCTGATGCGCTCAGTCCCCGTATTATTCCGCGCTCCGAGCACCCTGTTTCTCGTCAGCAAATCAGCGAGGCCGCGTTAAAGGTGCTCTATCGCCTCAATGGCGCTGGATTTGATGCCTATCTAGTCGGCGGCTGCATTCGTGATGCACTGCTGGGCAAAATGCCGAAAGATTTCGACGTTGCCACAAATGCAACGCCGGAACAGGTGCGGGATCTGTTTCGTAATTCGCGGCTGATTGGTCGGCGCTTTCGCATCGTGCATGTGCGCTTTGGCCGCGAAGTCATTGAAGTCACCACTTTCCGGGGCAAGCCTCAGGACGAGCACGGCGATCATATCGCCCAGCAATCTGACGATGGTCTGCTATTGCGAGACAATGTGTGGGGCAATATCGAAGAAGACGCCCTACGCCGCGACTTCACCGTGAATGCGCTTTACTACAATATCGCTGACTTCACGATTCATGACTTCGCTAATGGCGCGCGTGATATTGAATCGCGTACGCTGCGGCTAATTGGCGACCCGGTTACCCGCTATCGGGAAGACCCGGTGCGCATGCTGCGTGCAGTGCGCTTTGCGGCCAAGCTTGACTTTACCATCGAGCCAGCCACCGAAGAGCCGATGTACGATCTAGCGCCGCTGTTACTGCAAATCCCTCCCGCCCGTTTGTTTGATGAAGTGCTCAAGCTATTCATGTCGGGGCACGGCTTAATTACTTTCCGCTTGCTGAGTCATTACAACTTGTTTGGCATGCTGTTCCCCGAAGCGGAAGAAGCCATGGCGGATGCCGCTTGGGCCGAAGACCTGATCGAACAAGCGCTCACTAATACCGACAAGCGCATTGCGGAAGGTCGGCCAGTGACGCCAGCCTTCCTGCTAGCCGCCTTTTTGTGGGCACCAGTGGCGCACCGTCAAGCAGAGCTTGAGCGAGAAGGCATGCCCGCAATTCCGGCGCTACAAACTGCCGCACAACAGGTAGTCACACGTCAGTTACAGCATATTTCGATTCCCAAGCGCTTTGGCATGCCAATGCGCGATATTTGGGAGCTACAGGCTCGCCTTCCTCTACGCCGTGGCAAACGGGCATTTCAAACCCGCGAGCATCCACGTTTCCGAGCCGCCTACGATTTGCTGCTGTTACGTGAACAAGCAGGTGAAATTCCACGCGGCTTAGGCGATTGGTGGAATGCCTTTCAGCAAGGTGATGAGCACGAACAACTTCGGCTCCTACAAAAAGTGGGAAGTGATCCTGCAAGTCAGGGTGATCGTCGCCGTAAAAAACGCCGCAAACCGCGTAAAACAGAGCAGTGAGAATGCAATGTCACTTGCTTACATTGGCCTAGGTAGTAATCTAGATGATCCGGAAGGTCACGTTCGTCAAGCCTTACGAGAGCTTGACGGACTGCCTCTTTGTCAGCTTGTGGCTCACTCGTCTCTATACGCAACACGTCCAATAGGGCCTCAAGATCAGCCCGATTTTATTAATGCCGTGGCAGCCCTCGAAACCAAGCTTTCACCGCTTGCACTACTGGACCAGCTTCAAGGGCTAGAACAACGCCACCGTCGCCAGCGATTACGTCACTGGGGGCCGCGCACGCTGGATTTAGATCTACTGCTGTACAATCAAGACACGATCATGCGCCCTAGGCTTCGGGTTCCTCATCCCCATATGCATGAACGCGCCTTTGTACTAGCGCCTCTTGAAGAACTGGTGTCGGCTGCTCAACTTGAGCCAATAGTGCTTTACCAACAGTCGCTTGCTGAGTGGCTGAAGCACCTTGAGCAAAACGGTATACAACGGCTGAGCGATCCAGGTGTCACCACGACTGCTACCGTCTGACACAAATCTCGACACCAAGCCCCCATTCAGGTAACAATTGCCAGTTACGCCACTTCACGCTTGCAAGGATGCAACGTTAATAATGGTCGGCTGCCCACGTCGCATCGGCCCACTTAGAAACTACGAGAGCACGCCATGAAAACCGTCACCCTGAGCACTCTGCAGGCGTATAAGCGCGCCGGCGAAACGTTCAGCTGCCTGACCGCTTACGATGCCTCTTTTGCCCATGCCGCCAGCGCCGCAGGAATCGATGTTCTGTTAGTCGGCGATTCTCTAGGCATGGTCTTACAAGGGCACAGTAGTACGCTTCCTGTGACCATTGAGGATATTTGCTACCACACTCGCTGCGCTGCGCGTGGTAAAGGCCATAGCCTGCTAATGGTGGACTTGCCGTTTATGAGCAACGCCACTACGGAACGCCTGCTAGAAGATTCTGCCGCATTAATGCGTGCTGGCGCTGAACTGGTAAAAGTCGAAGGCGAAGCATGGATGGCCGACGGTATCCGTGAGATGACCCGCCGTGGTGTTCCGGTATGCGCCCACCTGGGGCTAACCCCGCAAACTGTCTACCAGTTAGGTGGTTATAAAGTACAGGGCCGCGAAGCTGCCCAGGCCGAACAAATTATCAATGATGCCAAAGTGCTCGTTGAGGCAGGTGCTTCCGTAATTCTGCTGGAATGTGTGCCAGCAAGCCTTGGCAAAGCGGTAACTGATGCTCTGGACGTACCGGTGATTGGCATCGGCGCTGGCCCCGACACCGATGGTCAAATTCTAGTGATGCACGACGTACTCGGCGTCACTCATGGCCGTACACCGCGCTTCGTCAAAAATTTCATGGCCGACGCTGATAGCATTCAAAGCGCGTTTGAACACTACCATGAAGCGGTTAAAACCCGCACTTCCCCAGCCGCTGAACATTGTTTTTAAGCGCCACCTGGAACGACAGCGACCCTCTTATGCGCACTTTACGAGATATCAACGAATTACGCAGCACGCTTAGCGAATACCGTCAGCGTGGCCAACGCATTGCCTTAGTACCCACAATGGGCAATCTCCATCAAGGCCATTTGGCGCTTGTGGCCAATGCCCGCCAACACGCGGACGTCGTCGTTTCAAGCCTGTTCGTGAACCCGATGCAGTTTGGCCCAGGCGAAGACTTGGACGCCTACCCGCGCACGTTTGAGGCGGATCAGGCGCAGTTGACAGATGCAGGCTGCGATATTCTCTTCGCCCCTACCGTCAGCGCGCTTTACCCTAATGGTTTGACTTCCCAGACCCGCGTGCATGTTCCCGAGGTAGGTGAAGGGTTATGCGGAGGCTCGCGTCCTGGACACTTTGATGGTGTTTCTACCGTGGTCAGCATGCTGTTTAACCTGGTGCAGCCGGATGTGGCCTGCTTCGGCGAAAAGGATTACCAGCAGCTAGCGGTCATTCGTAAGCTGGTGAGCGATCTGCACATGCCTATCGAGATCATCGGCGTACCGATTGTTCGCGCTGATGACGGTCTAGCGCTCTCCTCTCGTAATGGTTATTTAAGCGAGCTGGAGCGCGCCAAAGCCCCCATGCTATATCGCACCTTATGCGAGTTACGCGATGCGTTAGAGCGCGGCACTCCCTCCGAACAGGTACTACAACAGGGTAAAACAGCACTGTATGATGCTGGCTTTACGCCAGATTACCTTGAGCTGCGTGACACAACGCTTGCCGCTGTGAGCAGCTCGACACGCAGTGCGGTGCTGTTAGCAGCGGCTAAGCTAGGCCCTGCTCGACTTATTGACAATCTCAGCGTGCAGCTCCCAGACGCTGCCACTGACGCTAGCCCGTAGCTAGTTTCGTTATTTAGGAGTTTCTATGCACACGATTATGCTTAAAGCCAAGCTGCATATGGCTCCCGTTACCCACGCGGTACTCAACTACGAAGGTTCCTGTGCCATTGATGGCGAACTGCTAGATATGGCCGGTATTCGCGAAAACGAGCAGATCCAAATCTATAACGTAGAAAACGGCGAGCGTTTTACCACCTACGCGATTCGTGGAGAAGAAGGCTCTCGGCTAATTTCTATCAATGGCGCAGCTGCTCATTTAGCCTCACCAGGTCATCGCATTATTATTTGTAGCTACGCCCACTACTCAGAAGCAGAGCTTGAAAACCACCAACCTGCGCTGGTCTACCTGCAAGAAGGCAATCACGTTAGCCACACCAGTAATGCGATTCCTGTCCAATTAGCCTAAGCCAAGCAGTTGAGTAAGCAGCTATTTAACGGGCCGTTGATCGGCCCGTTTTTATTTGCCTAAAAAAGCGTATTGCCGCAACGCACAACCTTCCCCTATGCTGATAGGTAAGTTTGACACAACATGCTAATAATAATGGATAGGGCAACTCCCTTCTGGAGCTTCTATCCTCACTAGGAACGTTGCGTTACTTACCCAAGGAGTCATCATATGCAAGACGTGGTTATTGTCGCTGCTCGCCGCACCGCCGTAGGAAGCTTTGGTGGATCACTCGCTGGCATTCCGGCAAGCGATTTAGGTGCATTGGTTATTAAAGACATTCTCGCCTCTACCGGCGTTGCCCCAGAGCAAATTGATGAAGTGTTGCTCGGCCAAGTACTGACAGCGGGCGTCGGCCAAACCCCCGCCCGCCAGGCGGTTATTAAAGCTGGCTTACCAGAATCTGTACCCGCTATGACCATCAACAAAGTGTGTGGCTCTGGCCTTAAAGCACTGCATTTAGCGACTCAAGCCATTCGTTGTGGCGACGCAGAGATTATTCTGGCCGGTGGTCAGGAAAACATGTCTGCTTCCCCCCATATCCTGCCTAACTCGCGTAACGGCCAGCGCATGGGTGACTGGAAAGCAATTGATTCCATGGTTCACGATGGCCTGTGGGATGCGTTCAATAACTATCACATGGGCATTACCGCTGAAAATCTGGCGGAAAAATACAGCATCACTCGCGAAGCGATGGACGAGTTCGCCGCGGCCTCTCAGCAGAAAGCCGCTCAAGCTATTAGAGATGGTAAATTCAAAGGTCAGATCGTTCCTGTGGAAATTCCGCAGCGCAAAGGCGACCCAGTCGTGTTTGATACTGATGAAAACCCACGGGAAGTTACCGCTGAAAAGCTGGGTGGCATGCGCCCCGCGTTCAAGAAAGACGGCACCGTTACCGCCGGTAACGCTTCATCCTTAAACGATGGCGCCGCCGTGGTAATGCTCTGTTCAGCAGAAAAAGCCAAAGAACTTGGCTTAGAGCCACTGGCGCGTATTGCCGCTTACTCTAACGCTGGCGTTGACCCAGCCATCATGGGCATTGGCCCAGCCCCGGCCACCCGCCGCTGCCTCGAAAAAGCTGGTTGGAGCCTGGATGACCTTGACCTAGTAGAAGCTAACGAAGCATTTGCTGCTCAAGCGCTTTCCGTCAATAAAGAGCTGGGCTGGGATGTCAGCAAAGTGAATGTTAACGGCGGTGCTATTGCTCTTGGCCACCCGATTGGTGCTTCTGGCTGTCGTATCTTGGTCAGCCTGTTGCATGAAATGATCGCACGTGATGCCAAGAAAGGTCTCGCTACCCTGTGTATCGGCGGCGGCCAAGGCGTTGCACTGGCGATTGAGCGCCCTTAAACGGCCCTACCCAACGCTTGATTAGCTGAAGCGAATGAAAGCCCCCACTAATGAATGGGGGCTTTTTTGTTCGCTTATTTTGCCTAACGACGTTTCTCGCCGACCACGCTGGCTGGCGTGCGTAGCACCAATAGTGCGCCCAGCAGAAATAGCCCCGATGCCGCCCACATGGCAATGGGCAGGCTAGTGCCATCGACGATACGCCCACCAAACATGGCCCCTAAGCCAATCGACATATTAAACGTAAATGCCATCAGCGCGGTGGCGGCCTCGGTATTCGGCGCGGTGCGCAGTATCCAGGTTTGAATACTCACTGACACACTGCCAAAAACAGCACCCCATACCATTAGCAGCAGCACGCCGCTAGTAGGCTGAACACCCAGCAGCGGGAATATAGCTACCACGAGCAGTAAAAGGCTAGGAATAGCCAACACGGCCCGATAAGGGTGACGCCCAGCAAAGATGCCTGCTGCTATATTGCCCATAATGCCCGCCGCACCGTAGAGCAGCAGCAAGCTACCGACATGGCGCTGAGCCACGCCGCTAATGTCCTGCAGAATGGGGCTAATAAAGGTATAAGCAGCAAAGTGCCCCACGACGACAAAACCAGTGGTTAACACCGCGACGCGCACACCACGATTGCTAAACTGTTGCGCTAACACTCGCAGTCGTACCGGCTCTCTTGGCGGCAATGGCGGTAGCCAACACCACAGCGCAATAGCAGTTAACAGACTCAGCCCACCAAGTGCGCCAAATGCCACCCGCCAGTTGCTCAGGTCTCCCAGCAGCGTGCCTAGCGGCACCCCCAACACGGACGCAGCGGCCACACCTCCGAAAATAATCGTCATGGCCTTGGCAACCTGATCGCTGGGCACCAGCCTTGGGGCAATACTGCCCGCAATAGCCCAAAAGCCACCGATGCTGATCCCCACCAGCACACGAGCTGCCAGTAGTAACCCAAAGTTGCTGGCCACCGCTGAAAGCGCGCTGCCAATCACCATCACAATCATCATCAACGTGAGCATGATGCGTCTATCTAGCCGGCCTACCGCTACCGGTAACAGCGGCGCTGAGAAAGCGGCAACCACCCCCGGCACGGTGACCATAAGACCTGCCATACCAGGCGTGACGCCCATTGATGACGCTACCTGGGACAGCAACCCAATAGGTAGTTGCTCAGCCGTCACCAATAAAAAAATGCCGATCATCACGGCCACTACCGCCCACCAACGCGGCGCTTGCTCCTGCTCCATGGCTTTTTCTCTTTTCCTATACAGCCTATAAAACGACACCGCCCCCGCAACTGAAAGCTGCGGGGGCGGTCGTTACGTCTGCATCGCTTTAGTTAGCGACGTCCGCCTCGGCAGCGGCAAAAGCCGCTTTCTCTTCCTCGGTGATCTCTTTGATTGAGAGTTTCACCCGGTTGCGGTTGTCGATATCCAATACTTTCACAATCACATCATCGCCTTCATTTAAGAAGTCGCGCACGTTGTTAACGCGCTCGGCAACAATTTGCGATATGTGAACCAAGCCGTCGGTACCCGGCATGATGTTGACGAAAGCGCCGAAGTCCGCAATGCGAACTACTTTACCGTTGTAAAGCTTACCAATTTCCGCTTCCGCGGTAATTGCTAGCACGGTATCAATGGCTTTTTTGGCCGCCGCTTTATCTTCAGCGTAGATGCGTACGGTGCCATCATCATCCAGATCAATGGAGGCGCCGGTATCTTCACAAATTTTGCGAATCGTCGCGCCGCCTTTACCAATCACATCACGAATCTTATCCGGATCAATTTTGATTGTCGCCATGGACGGCGCATTTTCCGACACATCGGTACGGCTCTGGCTGATCACGTCATTCATCTGAGCAAGGATACTGATGCGAGCGTCGTAAGCCTGCTGCAGCGCCTTCTCCATGATCTCTTCGTTGATGCCTTCAATCTTAATGTCCATTTGCAGGGCGGTCACACCCTCTTCAGAACCGGCAACTTTGAAGTCCATATCACCCAGGTGATCTTCGTCACCCAGGATATCGGTCAATACCGCATAGCCGTCTTCATCTTTCACCAAGCCCATGGCAATACCTGCCACCGGCGCTTTTAACGGCACACCAGCATCCATCAGCGCAAGTGAGGTACCACACACCGACGCCATAGAGCTTGAGCCATTAGATTCGGTGATTTCCGACACCACACGGATCGTGTAGGGAAAAACGTCTTCTGACGGCAGCATCGCTTGAACGCCGCGGCGTGCTAAGCGGCCATGGCCAATTTCACGACGCTTTGGCCCGCCAAAAAAGCCGGCTTCACCGACACAGTAAGGAGGGAAGTTGTAGTGCAGCATAAAGCGGTCTTTACGCTCCCCTTCCAGGGATTCGATCAGCTGTGAGTCACGCAGGGTGCCCAAGGTAGCGATCGCGATTGCCTGGGTCTCACCACGGGTAAATACCGCCGAACCGTGGGTCTTAGGCAAAACACCTACTTCAATCGCCAGCGGACGCACGGTGGTGTTGTCACGGCCATCAATGCGTGGTTCACCTTTTACGACACGAGAGCGTACAACGCGCTTCTCAAGGCCAGCAAAGGCACCCTTCACGTCATCTTTGCTGAATTTGCCTTCTGTTTCTTCGCCTTCAGCGGCGACTAGCTGTGCGACCGCTTCATCTTTCAATGCTGACAATGCATCTTGAGGAGCCATTTTGTCAGTGATGCGGTAGGCATCACCCACTTTAGCTTCAAAGGCATTGGCCATGGCCGTTTTCAGCGCTACATTTTCTTCAGTTGGCTGCCAATCCCAACGCGGCTTGCCTGCTTCTGCGACCAGCTCTTTAATCGCACTAACAGCTACCTGCATTTCCTGGTGACCAAACAGCACGGCACCCAGCATTTCGTCTTCAAGCAGTTCCTGAGCTTCCGACTCCACCATCAATACGGCGTTTTCGGTACCGGCAACAACCATGTCCAGCTCAGAGGTTTTCAGCTCTTCGACCGTTGGGTTTAGGAAGTAACCTTGCTCTTCGTTAAAGCCCACGCGTGCCGCACCAATCGGGCCGTTGAATGGCACGCCAGCAATACTCAGCGCCGCTGAGGTGCCCAGCAGTGCCGCGATATCCGGGTCATGATTACGGTCAGTCGACAGAACGGTACAGATGACCTGCACTTCGTTCATAAACCCTTTAGGAAACAGCGGACGGATCGGACGATCAATCAGACGCGAAGTGAGGGTTTCTTTCTCAGTAGGACGCCCTTCACGCTTGAAGAAGCCGCCGGGGATCTTGCCTACTGCGTAAGTTTTTTCTTGGTAGTGTACCGAGAGTGGGAAGAAGGGCTGATTAGGATTCGCTTCTTTTTTAGCCACAACCGTACACAGTACGACAGTTTCATCCATGGTCACCATAACGGCGCCCGTGGCTTGGCGAGCGATACGCCCAGTTTCTAGGGTGACGGTGCTACGACCGTATTGAAACGTTTTTTTTACCGGATTCACGGCGACTTCCTTTAACATTAATATCTACTTGTCTTTTTGCTTGGGTCGTTTTGACTCGCCACCATTCTAGGCGCTGTGGCGCCATACGGCTACCAGAAAAAAAAAAAAGGGCAGCCCACAAGGGGGCTGCCCGTTTTTAATCGTTGCCGTTAACGCTTAACGACGCAGACCTAAACGCTGAATCAGAGACTGATAGCGTTCAAAATCTTTACGCTTCAGGTAATCCAGCAGCTTACGACGCTGGTTTACCATGCGAATCAGACCACGACGAGAGTGGTGATCCTGCTTGTTGGTTTTGAAGTGGTCCTGCAGGCCATTAATGTTGGCGCTCAGCAGTGCAACCTGAACTTCAGGGGAACCGGTATCGTTATCGCCGCGGCCGTATTCGTTGACGATCTCGGCCTTCTTCTCAGCGGTTAATGCCATCTGTCTCTCCAGTAAGCAATATGCCTAAAAAATGAATGGTTGAGACCACGCATATTTGCAGTCTCAGGCGACTATCTTCACGTACAATTTTCGCGTAAATCGCTACATCCTTGCAACGTTTTACGAGATAGCGACGGTACTTAACAGTCGCTTGGGAGCTACTTCCTGAGCCCCTTTTACAACGCCGAGGCCGATAAACGTCTCAGCGTAATAAAGTCTTGCCAGCGCGTCAGGCTCAAGCGCACCAATGGCTAAACTAGCCGACTGGCCATGTGCAAGACGCCCGAAAGCCGTTTCATCTACCGTCAGCGACGGAAAATGATCCACCAGCACATCTGCAGGCATCAGTTCAGCCTCGCGGGTGGCTTGGTCTGCCAGCGCTTCAAGGTCTTCCAGTGTCCACATTGCATCGCCGGTAAAGGGACCCGTTTTGAGCCTTCTCAACTGACTAATATGGGCACCACAGCCCAGCGCATGACCAATATCTTCAGCCAAGGTGCGAATGTACGTGCCTTTGCTACAGCTGACTTCAAGTTCGAAGGCCGTGCCCTCGAACGCAAGCAGCCGCGCATCATACACGCTTACTCGCCGCGCTGCACGCTCAACGTGCTTACCCTCGCGGGCCAGCTCATAAAGCTTTTTGCCTTGATGCTTCAATGCCGAATACATCGGCGGCACTTGGTCAATCTCGCCGTGAAAGCGAGCTAGGACTGACTCGACATCTTCAGCCGTTAAGCTGGGAATCTCGCGCCGTTCAATGACCGTGCCTTCGGCATCGCCGGTGTCGGTGATCACCCCCAGCTCTACGCGGGTGCGATACATCTTGTCGGCTTCTAACAGGTGCGCGGAAAACTTAGTGGCCTCCCCAAGGCAAATAGGTAACAAGCCTGTTGCCATAGGGTCCAACGTGCCAGTATGACCGGCTTTCTGCGCCTCAAACAGACGGCGCACACGCTGCAGCGCATGGTTGCTGGAAATGCCCTTAGGCTTATCCAGCAGCAGTACACCGTTAACCGGTAATCCGCGACGGCGACGTGCCATTAGCGCGTCTCCTCACCATTGTCATTGTCGCTACCCTCTTCATCATCATGCTGACGTGCACGGTCAGTTGACACTGCTTCGTCGATCAGTGATGAGAGGTGCTGGCCACGCACTACGCTTTCATCGTAATGAAAGCGCAGTTCAGGTACGTGACGCAGCTTAATACGTTTGGCAATTTGGCTTCTTAGAAAGCCTCCAGCGCGCTTTAGCACCTGCAGGTTTTCTTTGATACGCGCGGGATCTTGCTCACCCAATAAAGTGACATAGATATCGGCGTAGCCAAGATCACGGCTGACGGTTGCACCGCTTACCGTAATCATCCCCAAACGCGGGTCTTTTACTTCGCGTTGGATCAGTACCGCCAGCTCCTTTTGGAGCTGGTCAGCTACTCGGTCGGTACGCTTAAATTCGCGCATGATTGCTCCTCGCGGCCTTACAGGCTGCGCTCGACCTTAACTTGGTCGAAGACTTCGATCTTGTCGTTGACCTGAACATCGTTGTAGTTCTTCACGCCGATGCCACACTCCATACCGTTACGCACTTCTTGAACGTCATCTTTGAAGCGGCGTAGCGACTCGAGCTCACCTTCGTAAATCACAACGTTATCACGCAGTACGCGGATACGCTTGCTGCGCGATACGGTGCCTTCGACAACCATACAGCCAGCCACCGCACCAATTTTCGGCGCGCGGAACACGTCGCGTACTTCGGCCACGCCCACGATCTCTTCTTTCCACTCGGGAGCAAGCATACCGCTCATCGCCTGCTTGACCTCATCGATCAGCTGGTAGATGACGCTGTAGTAGCGCAGATCCAGACCTTCACGTTCGATGATTTCACGAGCAGCAGCGTCAGCACGGACGTTGAAGCCGACAACGATAGCTTCAGAAGCAAGCGCCAAGTTGGCATCGGTACCGGTGATACCGCCAACACCCGAGGAGACCACGGCAACTTCAACTTCACCCGTGGAGAGCTCTTCTAGGGCACCCTTAATCGCTTCCAGCGAGCCTTGAACGTCGGCTTTCAGAACGATGTTGACCTTGGCCACTTCGTCTTGGCCCATCTGGCTAAACATGTTCTCCAGCTTGGCCTTCTGCTGACGCGCCAGGCGCACTTCGCGGTATTTGCCTTGACGGAAGTTAGCCACTTCACGGGCTTTCTTTTCATCGGCAACGACCATGAAGTCATCACCCGCATCCGGTGTACCATCCAAACCTTGGATTTCAACCGGCATAGCAGGACCAGCGGTATCAACTTGCTTGCCCAGTTCGTTGGTAAGCGCACGAACGCGACCGTAATGCAGGCCTGCAAGAACGATATCGCCTTTCTTCAACGTTCCGTTTTGCACCAGAACGGTGGCTACCGGACCGCGACCTTTATCAAGACGCGATTCGACAACAACACCTTTACCAGGCGCAGAAGGCACAGCCGTCAGTTCGAGTACTTCAGACACTAGCTGAATAGCTTCCAGCAGCTCTTCGATACCTTCGCCGGTATGTGCGGAGACATGCACAAACTGAGTATCGCCGCCCCACTCTTCGGAGATCACACCATGCTGTGAAAGCTCATTCTTAATGCGATCCAGATCGATGCCTTGCTTGTCGATCTTGTTCACCGCCACCACCATAGGTACTTCAGCAGCTTTGGAGTGCTCGATCGCTTCAATCGTCTGAGGCATCACGCCGTCGTCAGCAGCAACAACCAGGATAACGACGTCAGTCGCTTTAGCACCGCGGGCACGCATTGCGGTAAACGCTGCGTGGCCGGGGGTATCCAGGAAGGTAACGCCGCCGTGGTTGTCTTCCACATGGTAAGCACCGATGTGCTGAGTAATACCACCCGCTTCGCCAGTGGCGACTTTCGCGCGACGGATATAATCCAGCAGTGATGTTTTACCGTGGTCAACGTGGCCCATCACGGTGACTACCGGTGAACGGGTGATCTCTTCGCCTTCGTAGGAGATGCCTTCCAGCATTTCCGTTTCCAGCGCATCGTCTTTCACCAATTTGACCTTGTGGCCCATCTCTTCCACAACGATGGCCGCAGTATCCTGGTCAATCGTTTGGTTGATGGTCACGGCCGCGCCCATGTTGAACATGGCCTTGATCACTTCATTGGCTTTGATCGACATTTTGTCGGCCAGCTCAGCAACGCTGATCGACTCAGGGATCGAGACTTCGCGCACGATCGGCTGGGTCGGCTTTTGGAAAGCATGCTTGCCGTTGCCGCTCTGGCTGGCACCACCACGGCGACCGCCGCGGCGCTCGGCACGCTTTACTTTCTTGCCGCCGCCACCGCGCTTACGCTCTTCGCGATCACCACGATCATCCTCGTCATCACGGCCTTTTTTCTTCGCCGCTGCCTTTTTAGGAGGCGCTGTACGACGATCTGTGCGTCCCTCTTTAGGCGGCGCAGGCGGTAGATCATCAGGTGCCGGCGTGTCATCGATTTGAAGCTCAGGCACAGCGATATTGGGCACTTCAGCCGCTTTTGCCTTGGCTTTTTCTTCCTCAGCTTTACGTGCGGCATCTTCTGCTGCTTTCGCTTTAGCAGACGCGGCCTTCTCTTCAGCTTCGCGAACATCGCGAGCTTTACGCTCGGCTTCCGCTTCTGCCATATCACCTACCAACTGACGCGGGCCAGAATGCTTAGGCTCGGGAGCTTTCGGCTTATCGTCTTCAGCGCTTTTAACGTACGTTTTCTTCTTACGTACCTGCACTTCGATCGTTTTGCCACGCTCGCCAGTTTTAATACGGCTGCGGGTTTTGCGCGTCAGCGTAATGCGGTTTTTGCTAGCATCGCTGTCACCGCCGCCATGACTTTTCTTCAAAAAGCTTAGCAGCGTTTGCTTATCGTCTTCAGACACAGCGTCGCCTTCTGACGCATGCTTTAAACCTGCTTCTTTCATCTGTTCCAATAGGCGGGGCACATCACGGCCCACCTTTACTGCAAAATCTTTAACTGTCATATCTGACATAGTGACCCTCCTCAGCCCGTGACCTTTTACTGTGTGTTCGAATCCGATACGCCATCGTCTTCAAACCAGGGCGCACGGGCAGTCATGATCAGTGCCGCTGCGCGCGCTTCGTCCAACTCCTCGATATCGACCAGATCGTCGACAGACTGCTCGGCGAGATCTTCCATGGTGACGATGCCTCGACTAGCCAGAATGAAGGCCAGGTGGCGCTCCATGCCGTCCATGTCCAGCAAATCGTCTGCTGGTTGGGCACCGTCTAGCGCTTCCTCCGAGGCAATCGCCATCGTCAGCAGCTCGTCTTTCGCTCGTGCGCGCAGCTCTTCCACCAAATCTTCATCGAACTCTTCGATTTCGAGCATCTCTTCAAGCGGCACGTAGGCAACTTCTTCCAGGGTGGTAAACCCTTCTTCTACCAATAGGCGGGCAACATCTTCGTCCACTTCCAGGTGCTGAACAAAGGAGTCCACCAGGCTATCAATTTCCTGCTCACGCTTTGACTCAGCTTCATCTTCGGTCATCACGTTAATGCGCCAGCCGGTTAGCTCAGAGGCTAAGCGCACGTTCTGGCCGCTACGACCAATGGCCTGAGCCAGATTGTCTTGAGCAACGGCCACATCCATGGCGTGAGCATCTTCGTCAACCAGGATAGACGCCACATCGGCGGGTGCCATGGCATTTATCACCAACTGCGCCGGATTGTCGTCCCACAGCACAATATCGACACGCTCATTTTGCAGCTCTGACGACACTGCCTGTACGCGAGAACCGCGCATACCAACACACGCACCAACAGGATCGATACGACGGTCGTTAGTTTTAACGGCGATTTTGGCCCGCGATCCTGGATCGCGCGCCGCGCCTTTAATTTCAATCAGCTGTTCAGCGATTTCTGGCACTTCAATTTTGAACAGCTCAATAATGAACTCAGGACAGGTACGTGACAGTTGTAGCTGCGCACCACGCGCCTCTGGATCCACTTTCACTAACAACGCGCGTACCCGCTCATTCATGCGGTAGCGCTCACCGTGGATCATTTCGTTACGCGGCAAGAACGCCTCTGCGTTTTCGCCCAGGTCAATGATCAACCCGTCACGGGTGGTTTTCTTGACAATCCCCGCCACCAACTCGCCTTCGCGGTCGGCGTACTGACGAACAACTTCAGCGCGTTCGGCTTCACGTACCTTTTGAACGATGACCTGCTTTGCTGTTTGCGCAGCGATACGGCCAAACACGGCATTTTCAATCTTTTTCTCAACCACATCGCCTAGTTTAAGCGGCGGATCACGCTGCTCGGCGATGGTTTCTTTGATTTCATAATCAGGTGTTTCAAATTCGTCATCTTCGACAACGGTCCAGTAGCGGAACGTATCGTAGTCGCCCGTGCGGCGATCGATATGCACACGCACATTGGCTTCTTCTTGATCAAAACGCTTGCGTGACGCGCTGGCTAGCGCGGCTTCAACCGCTTCAAAAATAACATCGCGGGGGACGCCTTTTTCGTTAGAGATCGCGTCCACGACCATTAAAATTTCTTTACTCATGCGTTTGCCTCGCCAGAAAACCTGTCCTTTTGTGCATCACCCCGGCAGCCTGCCGGAAGCCGCCACCCGTTTATTCGTCGAATTGCGGGACGACGTGCGCAGAATCGATGCTTTCGATTGGAAAACAGAACTCTTCGCCATCCAGCTGTAGCAGTACCTCATCGCCTTCGACACCAGCGAGAAGGCCTTGATATTTACGCCGTCCATCAAAAGCCACGCGCAATTTGAGCGCTACGTGGTGGCCTTGATAACGAATAAATTGATCCAGGGTATATAAGGGACGTGCCATACCGGGCGACGAGACTTCCAAGCGGTATTCGCCAGGAATAGGGTCTTCCACATCCATAACGGCACTGACTTGGCGACTAATATCAGCGCAGTCTTCCACGCTGACGCCGCTTTCGCGTTCGATATAAATCCCCAGCCGCGAATGCTTGCCCTGGGAAAGATGGTCGATACCCCATAGCTCAAAACCCATAGCGGCTACGACAGGTTCGATCAGCGCGTGAAGCGCAGCGTGTTTTGTGGCCACAGACAAAGCTCCTATAGCCGTTGCATCAGGCACCTGGCCAGGAGTTGAATGAAAAGCTAGGTGGCTGATTGGCGTTACCCGGAAATGTGTCTCTGGCAATTCGGAAGACATCCGCTCTGGAGACACTCTTGGCTCTCGAAAAGCTACTAACAAAAAGCCCCTTCACAGGAAGGGGCTTTTCGAAAGAAACCTGTAATACCACCTAATAACATGCTTCGGCTTTCGCCGCCGTCCAATCATCATCGAGATTAACTAATATCAAGACTTATTTGGACAATTAATCATGCTACTAGTAAATGGTAGCGGGGACCGGATTTGAACCGATGACCTTCGGGTTATGAGCCCGACGAGCTACCAGACTGCTCCACCCCGCATCAATCTAGGTCGACGATAATAGACACTTGAATCACTTTCGTCAACCTTTCTTTTCAAGTGCGTTTTTCGTCTTAGGTGCCAATCCCTACTTTTTTGACAAAAGCTCATTTAATGAAGCTTATTTGACAAAATAACTCTGGGAAGCTGGTAAACCAGCAAAACAGATGGTGCCGAAGGCGGGACTTGAACCCGCACGACCATACGGTCACTACCCCCTCAAGATAGCGTGTCTACCAATTCCACCACTTCGGCAACAGGGGAGGCTAAAAAAAGCAGTATCAATATGTTACTCGCTGCTTTCCTCTAGCACTGGCGCGGTATTATCCATACTTGCAGGGCCATCGTCAAGCGTTGGAATATTGCGCTGCTGCTCAATTAGCCGAGAATCGGGGATACCAGCCTCGGGCGCTTGTCCTGCCTGGGTCGCAAAATAAGCCAACGCCATTGAGGTAAC
Organism: Halomonas bluephagenesis; assembly: GCF_054790765.1. Lineage (NCBI taxonomy): Bacteria > Pseudomonadati > Pseudomonadota > Gammaproteobacteria > Oceanospirillales > Halomonadaceae > Halomonas > Halomonas bluephagenesis. Next base: position 2,408,914 of record NZ_CP133631.1, on the reverse strand, counting down.
AAAAAAGCCGGCGGCTAAAAGCCCCGTTGCGCGGGACAAAAAGTTACCGCTACCCCGCGAACCAAACACAGTTTGCGATGCACCGCCACCAAAGGCAGCACCAGCTTCAGCACCTTTACCCTGCTGAAGCAGGATGAGCACAACCAAGGCGATCGCAATCACCACGTGAACCATAAGAATTGCAACTTGCATGGGATTATCCTGCTGACTGACAAATGGCGTAGAAATCGTCGGTTTTGAGCGAAGCGCCGCCCACTAAACCGCCGTCGATATCCGGCTGAGCGAGCAGCTCAGCCGCATTGTTTGCATTCATGCTGCCGCCGTAAAGCAACTTAAGCTGCTCGGCTAGCGTTTTATCAAACCCAGCTTGGTAGGTACGAATCCCAGCCATCACTTCCTGAGCCTGCTCGGGCGTTGCTGTGCGCCCAGTCCCAATTGCCCATACGGGCTCATAGGCAATGACAATCTTAAGCCGCTGAGCTGGCTCTAAACGCGCCATTGCATAGCCAACTTGCCGCAACACAACATCCATAGTGCTACCGGCATCGCGTTCCTCTAAGGTTTCACCAACACAAAGAATCGGCGTTAGGCCGACATCAAGTGCGGCTACCAAGCGGTCAAACACCTGCTCGTCGCCTTCTTTATAAAGCTGGCGACGCTCAGAGTGCCCGACCAGCACATAGCCCACATCAAACTCTTTAAGCATACGCCCACTGATTTCACCCGTATGCGCACCCGAGTGTTGAGGATTGAGCGTCTGCGCTCCTAACTGTAACGGCGTATTTTGGAAAGCACTGCGCGCTGCTTCCAAATAGGGAAACGGCGGAATAACAACAACGTCGATATCAGTAGGCAGCTTAGCCGCGGTGAAGGCGTCTCCAAACGCTTGAATCAACGCCGTGGAACCGTTCATTTTCCAGTTACCGGCAATTAATGGCGTACGCATCGATTATCCTCACTCAAGGTGGAGCGAAATGGTATAGGAGCGGCCTTGTCAAGACAACCGCTGATATACAGGTTAGTTAGTTAGAGGCGCTGGCAAGCCCGCCCATCTACCATCACACGAATTAGCGGCTCAGCGCCCGACAGCCGAAGCAGCGCTCGCAACCTGGGCACCCAAGCCCATTTTCAAGTGCAGCAACCACTTCTTGTAAGGCTGTACCGTCACGAAGTCATCTCCTTATTTAGCGGCGGCTCGCAGCCTTCCTGAAGCACCGCCCATGCCATATTAACGGCATCTACCGTGGGCCCCACATCATGTACACGCAAAATATTGGCGCCACGTTCGACCGCCATGGCCGCTAACGCAAGACCACCGGCCAAGCGTTCTTCCACTGGACGGCCCAATACTTTGCCAATCATGCTTTTCCTCGACATGCCCACTAACAGCGGTAACTCCAGTGTCTGAAGTTCATCCATGTATTTCAGCAGACGTAAGTTATGCTCAATGGTTTTGCCAAAACCAAAGCCAGGATCCACCAGCAGACGGCTACGACGAATTCCAGCAGCCTCACACGCCGCTATACGCTCAGCAAGATAGTCGGCAACCACTCGCTCAACTGGCTGACCGTAATACGGCGACTGCTGCATATCCTGAGGCTCGCCCTGGCGATGCATTAAGCAAACCGGCAGACCAGTACTTGCCGCAGCGCCCAGCGCACCCTCACGCTCTAGCGCTCGCACATCGTTAATCATACCAGCGCCAAGCGCGCTTACTTCGCGCATGACGGCGGGACTGCTGGTATCCACTGACACCAGCGCATCTAGCTCGCGCACCAACGCTTCAACCACAGGTGCCACGCGGTCTAATTCTTCTTGCTCTGATACAGGGCTAGCCCCGGGGCGTGTCGACTCCCCACCCACGTCAATCATCGCCGCACCTTCCGCCAGCATTCGCTCAGCATGGTGCAGTGCACTATCCAATCCAACGTGCTGCCCACCATCAGAGAAGGAGTCCGGAGTAACATTCAGAATACCCATTACCCGTGGGAACGAAAGATCTAGCGAATGGCGCCCACAGCGCAAGTGATATGCGCTATCCGCTACCCGAGAAGGCGATGAAGAGTCAACTATCGGTTTCATGCTGCGGCCTGCTAAAAGAAAAACGTGTCTGCAATTGCTTCACAGCATAACAAAAAGGCGCCCCATGATGGGACGCCTTTACTAACATCACTAGCACTCACACTTCTTAAGGGCCTGCGGGGCCGCCTAGCGGGTCAGAAGGACGGCGGCGTGGCTCGCCGTCATCTTCTTCGCCATCATCGCCAGACGCACCAGGAGGGGTGCCGGCATCATCGGCTTTTTCTCCGACCTTTTCGTCAGGCTTGTCATCGCTAACACGCGTGCCGCCACCTGATGAATCACCGTCGTTCCAGCCCTCTGGCGGACGCGGATCGCGCCCTTCCATAATATCTTTCAACTGATCGGCATCGATGGTTTCGTACTTCATCAGCGCTTCGGCCATAGCGTCTAGCTTATCGCGGTTATCTTCCAAAATCTGACGCGCTTGCTCGTAACACTCATCGATAATCTTGCGCACTTCTTTATCGAGACGAGAAGTGGTTTCGCCAGACTTCAGCTTCCCGCCACTCTGACCAGGGCCTCCGAGGAATTGATGAGACTCATCCTCGTCATACATAATCGGGCCCATTTCATTTGACAGCCCCCACTTAGCGACCATGTTATGGGCGAGCTCGGTGGCACGCTTGATATCGTTTGAAGCACCAGTGGTCACACCGTTAGCACCCAGCGTCATCTCTTCGGCAATACGGCCACCGAACAGCGAGCAGATTTGGCTGAGAATTTGCTGACGCGACAAACTATAACGATCTTCTTCCGGCAAGAACATCGTGACACCCAGCGCACGACCGCGCGGGATGATCGTCACTTTGTAAACAGGATCATGCTCAGGCGCTACAAAGCCAATAATGGCATGACCTGATTCATGATATGCCGTGTTGAGCTTCTCTTTATCGGTCATGACCATCGATTTGCGCTCAGCGCCCATCATGATCTTGTCTTTAGCGAGTTCCAGCTCTTCCATGGCAACCAGGCGTTTGTTACGACGGGCTGCAAACAGTGCGGCCTCGTTGACCAAGTTCGCAAGGTCCGCACCAGAGAAGCCTGGCGTACCGCGCGCAATCAGCTGCGGCTTAACATCATCAGCCAGCGGCACTTTGCGAAGGTGAACACCCAAAATGTGTTCACGACCACGAATGTCCGGCAGGCCAACCGTTACTTGACGGTCGAAACGACCTGGACGCAGCAGCGCAGGATCAAGAACATCGGGGCGGTTAGTGGCCGCGATGACGATGACACCTTCATTAGCTTCGAAGCCATCCATCTCTACCAGCAACTGGTTGAGTGTCTGCTCACGCTCATCGTTGCCGCCGCCCATACCAGCACCACGTGAACGGCCAACCGCATCAATTTCATCAATAAAGATAATGCAAGGCGCTTGCTTCTTGGCTTGCTCAAACATGTCACGAACACGAGAAGCACCAACGCCCACAAACATTTCGACGAAGTCGGAACCTGAGATAGAGAAAAACGGCACTTTAGCTTCGCCCGCGATGGACTTAGCCAGCAGCGTTTTACCCGTTCCTGGCGGGCCTACCATCAATACACCACGGGGGATTGTGCCACCCAGGCGCTGGAATTTAGTAGGGTCGCGCAAGAAGTCTACAAGTTCTTCAACTTCTTCTTTTGCCTCATCGCAACCTGCCACATCGGCAAATGTTGTCTTAATCTGATCCTGGGAAAGCAGCTTAGCTTTCGACTTACCGAAGCTCATCGGGCCGCCTTTGCCGCCACCAGCACCACCCTGCATCTGGCGCATGAAAAACATAAAAATGGCCAGGATAAGCAAAATCGGGAAGCTCGCAATCAGCAAACGCGTCCAGATGCTTTGCTGCTCAGGCTCTTTACCGACAACGGTCACATTGTTACTTAGCAGATCATCCATCAGTTTAGGATCTTCCGCCGATGGGCGAATGGTCTGGAACTGAGAACCGTCCGTACGCTCACCAGTGATGGTATAGCCATCAATCGTGACACTACGTACCTGCTGATTTTGCACCTGCTGCACAAACTGAGAGTAGTTGGTGGTTTGCGGTGCGCTTTCCGTACTGAAATTGTTGAACACTGTCAGTAGAACGGCCGCGATGACCAACCACAGAATCAGGTTCTTCGCCATATCGTTCAAGGGGCTACCCTCATTACAAGAATCCGTCAGTTAACCGCTAATACTCAGACCTTACACTAGAGCTTAACGTTCAACCATTGCCAAAGCACATTTCGCTTTGGGCCATCTGTGTCACGTTCGTCCAATGTGCATAATGTGACACAATTTACGCCTGCCTGTCTGGCAATCGTGGTGATAAATCTTTGCTATTACCCGCTAGCACGCCTATTGGCTAGCACAGGGCCACGTCTCTTAGCCACGAAACCCTTCCGCCAAAAAATAGACTTCCCGCGAGCGCGCCCTCGAAGCATCCGGCTTGCGAGTCACAACACGATCAAAGCTACTTCGGAGCTCTTTCAAATAGGTATCAAATCCTTCGCCTTGGAATACCTTAGCCAGAAAACGCCCACCAGGCGGTAGCGTTTCTCGCGCAAGCTCCAAAGCGAGTTCGACAAGGTACATTGCCTGTGGCTGATCAATCGCCGCCATACCACTCATATTGGGGGCCATGTCGGACATCACAAGGTCTACCTGACGATTTCCTAGACGCTCAAGAATCGCGTTAAGCACGCTCTCTTCAGTAAAATCGCCCTGGATAAAGTCAACGCCGGCTAGAGCATCCATCTCTAATATGTCTGACGCTATCACGACACCGTCAGGCCCCACCTTTTCTGCGGCAATTTGACTCCACCCGCCGGGTGCAGCACCGAGATCAATCACCGTCATGCCTGGGCGAAACAGCTTATCCTTATCATCAAGTTCAAGCAGCTTGTAGCTTGCGCGGGAGCGATAGCCATCTTGCCAGCGCTGCTTTACATACTGATCGTCGAAATGTTCTTTCTTCCAGTTGTTGCTGGTCTTGCTCACTGAATGTTTACGGCTTTGGGGCTTTTGCTGCATGTGGGAATCTAACACTGGAATAAGAGATGGGCGCATTCAAGCGATTGCTTTCACTTAACGGCATTTCACCGTAAGATGGAGCGTTAAGCGCTAACCGGGATACCGCAAGATACCATGAGCTTGTCACAGGCACAAAAGAAAGCATTTCGTAGCATTGGCCACCACCTTAATCCAGTGGTCACCGTTTCTGAGAACGGCGTCTCCGAAAATTTGCTCGCAGAACTCAGCCGCGCGCTCAACGATCACGAGCTCATCAAAGTGAAGCTCGCTATTCCAGAGCGTGAAGACCGCGTCGCAATGCTCAATGAGCTGGTCGCCGACAGTAACGCTGAGCTAGTACAAACCATTGGCAAAATGGCGCTACTCTATCGCCGCAACCCAAAGGTAAATCCAAAGCTTTCCAACATCACGCGTTTTGAAAACCACCACGGGCGGCATTAATCCAAGCGTGGCATGTTAAATATACGTGAATCTAAAAGGCCCGCGATGCAACCCATCGCGGGTCTTTTAGTGTGCTGGATAGCAGGTTTCGGGCGCCATAAAGACGCCCACCCGCTTCACAGCGATAAATCAGAGATGCTCAACACTCTCAATTTCGTACTCAACATCACCGCCAGGTGTTTTCACCACCACCACATCGCCCTCTTCTTTCCCAATCATCGCGCGAGCGATAGGCGAGGTCACGGAAATGCGCCCCTCTTTAATATTGGCTTCATCTTCACCAACAATGCGATAGGTAACGCTGGCGTCGCTATCCAGGTTCAGCAAAGACACGGTAACCCCAAAGATCACCTTGCCGGTTTTCGGTAGCTTAGTAACGTCAATTACCTGCGCACCTGAAAGCTTGCTTTCAATTTCCTGGATACGGCCTTCAATAAAACCCTGCTGCTCGCGAGCGGCGTGGTATTCGGCGTTCTCTTTGAGATCGCCATGCTCACGCGCTTCAGCGATAGCAGCAATCACCTGGGGACGGGCTTCGCCCTTCAAATGATTAAGCTCTTCGCGAAGACTTTTTTCTCCCGCTACCGTCATCGGGACCTTGTTCATTGACTTGCTCCTGCATGCAGATCCTGAAGGCGCCGCACCGTAATCTCCCTACCGTACTCAAGCGCCATGCAAACAGCATTAGCGCCCGCCAAGGTGGTCGCATAGGGCACCTTGCGCGCGAGAGCAGTACGGCGAATAATTGAAGAGTCGTTAATAGCCTGACGACCTTCAGTCGTGTTCACGATGTAGGCGATTTCGTCGTTCTTCAACAGATCGACGATATGGGGACGGCCTTCGTAGACTTTATTGACGTGCTCCACTTCCAGTCCAGCAGCTTCAAGTGCCTCTGCCGTACCGCGCGTTGCACATAGTGTGAAGCCCAATGTTAGCAGAGAACGTGCCACTTCGATAATCCCCTGCTTGTCTGGCTCACGCACCGAAAGGAACGCTTTGCGGTCGCCACTCAACGCAGGGATGGCTTCGCCAGCGCCTAACTGCGCTTTAAAGAAGGCTTCTGCAAAGGTCTCGCCAGAGCCCATCACTTCACCCGTCGACTTCATCTCGGGCGACAGAATCGGGTCAACGCCCTGGAACTTGTTGAACGGGAAGACCGCCTCTTTCACGCTATAGAAGTGCGGGATAATTTCGCGCTCAAAGCCCTGCTCGGCCAGTGTTTTCCCCGCCATGCAGCGCGCCGCAATCTGCGCCAGCGAGGTGCCAATGCACTTAGACACAAACGGTACGGTACGCGATGCACGAGGGTTAACCTCGATGACATAAATTTCGCCATCCTGCCACGCTAGCTGCACGTTCATCAGACCTTTAACGCCCAGCTCAACGGCCATTTTCTTGACCTGCTCGCGCATTTCATCCTGCACATCGGCAGGCAACGAGTAAGGCGGCAATGCACAGGCGGAATCACCAGAGTGAACCCCCGCTTGCTCAACGTGCTGCATAATGCCGCCAATCACCACCTGCTGACCATCAGATACGGCGTCGATATCAATCTCGATTGCTGCACTCAAGAAGTGATCAAGCAGGACAGGGGAGTCGTTAGATACCTTCACCGCATTGGTCATGTAGTTTTCAAGCTCGGAGGCGTCATAAACGATCTCCATCGCCCGTCCACCTAGCACGTAACTAGGACGCACCACCAGCGGGTAGCCAATGGCCTCCGCCTTGGAAAACGCCTCTTCAAAGCTGCGGGCGGTGGCGTTGGGCGGCTGCTTCAAGCCTAGCTTGTCGATCATCACCTGGAAGCGCTCGCGGTCTTCAGCGCGGTCAATGGCATCCGGCGTGGTGCCGATAATCGGCACGCCTGCTGCCTCTAGCTCACGAGCAAGCTTCAACGGCGTTTGACCACCGAACTGAACAATCACGCCTACCGGCTTCTCTTTGTCGGCAATTTCCAACACATCTTCAAGCGTCACCGGCTCGAAGTAGAGGCGATCAGAGGTGTCGTAGTCGGTAGAAACGGTTTCCGGGTTGCAGTTGACCATGATGGTTTCATAGCCGTCATCGCGCATGGCGAAGGCAGCGTGAACACAGCAGTAATCGAATTCGATACCTTGACCGATACGGTTAGGACCGCCACCCAATACCATAATTTTCTGGCGATCCGAGACATCCGCTTCGCACTCCTCTTCATAGGTGGAGTACATATAAGCGGTATCTGAGGCAAATTCCGCAGCACAGGTGTCGACACGTTTATAAACCGGACGAATGCCCGCCGCCTGACGCGTTTTACGGAACTCTTTTTCAGACACGCCCAGCAGCTTAGCCAAACGCGCATCACCAAAGCCTTTGCGTTTAAGTTGGTAAAGCTCGCGAGCAGAGAAATCGGCCAGGGCGCGCTTGGCGACGGCATTTTCAGTCAGCACCAGATCTTCCAACTGCACCAGGAACCAAGGATCAATATTAGTGAGCGCAAATACCTCATCAACACTCATTCCTGAGCGCATGGCGTCAGCCACATAGAAAATACGCTCGGCACCGGCGGCCTGCAGCTCACCCTGAATGATCGCCATGTTGTCTGGCGTGAAATCGGTGATGATCGGATCAAGGCCATCGTTACCGGTTTCCAGACCGCGCAGCGCTTTCTGCAGCGACTCTTGGAACGTACGGCCAATCGCCATCACTTCGCCAACCGACTTCATCTGGGTAGTCAGGCGGTCGTTTGCCTGGGGGAATTTCTCGAAGGTAAAGCGCGGAATCTTAGTGACGACATAATCGATTGATGGCTCAAACGACGCGGGCGTGCGGCCACCGGTAATATCGTTTTGCAGCTCATCCAGGGTATAACCTACTGCCAGCTTGGCAGCGATTTTAGCAATCGGGAAGCCAGTGGCCTTAGATGCCAGCGCCGACGAGCGCGATACCCGCGGGTTCATCTCGATAACCACTAGGCGACCAGTTTTTGGGTCCATACCAAACTGTACGTTGGAGCCGCCGGTTTCTACACCAATCTCGCGCAGTACCGCCAGGCTAGCGTCACGCATGATCTGGTACTCTTTGTCGGTCAGCGTTTGCGCTGGCGCGACGGTAATCGAGTCACCGGTGTGGACGCCCATCGGATCGAAGTTTTCAATCGCACAGACAATGATGCAGTTGTCATTCTTATCCCGCACCACTTCCATCTCGTACTCTTTCCAACCCAGCAGCGACTCATCAATCAACAGCTCGTGGTTGTTGGAAAGCTCGAAACCGCGGGTGCAGATCTCTTCGAACTCTTCTTTGTTATACGCCACACCGCCGCCGGAGCCGCCCATGGTGTAAGAAGGACGAATAATGGTCGGGAAGCCGAGTTCCGCCTGAATCTCCCAGGCTTCATCCATGGTGTGCGCCACCTTGGCTTTCGGGCACTCCAAACCAATACGCTTCATGGCTTGATCGAACAGATCGCGATCTTCAGCCATGTTAATCGCATCGGCGTTGGCACCAATCATCTCGACGCCGTACTTTTCCAGCACGCCATGCTTTTCAAGGTCAAGCGCGCAATTCAGCGCCGTCTGACCGCCCATGGTGGGTAAAATCGCGTCGGGACGCTCGACTTCAATAATCTTCTCAACCGCTTGCCAAGTAATCGGCTCGATGTAGGTGGCATCGGCCATGGCCGGATCGGTCATGATAGTAGCCGGGGTGGAGTTCACCAAAATAACCCGGAAGCCTTCTTCACGCAGCGCTTTACACGCCTGGGCGCCAGAGTAGTCAAATTCGCAGGCCTGGCCGATGACAATCGGGCCAGCGCCAATGATAAGAATGCTGTTGATATCGGTACGCTTAGGCATAACGGTTCCCGCAAAATAAGTGACGATGAGCGACAAAAAACGGCGTTACATAGCTGCCATCAAGGGCAGCGTTAGCGACGCGCCTGCATCATGGCAATAAAGCGATCAAACAGCGGTGCCACATCACGCGGGCCAGGGCTAGCTTCCGGGTGCCCCTGGAAGCTAAACGCCGGTCGGTCGGTGCGCTCAATCCCTTGCAGTGTGCCATCGAACAACGAACGATGCGTAGCGCGCACGTTAGCCGGCAAGGTCGCTTCATCGGCAGCAAAGCCATGGTTTTGGCTGGTGATCATTACCGTGCCGGACGCTAAATCTTGCACCGGATGGTTGGCACCGTGGTGGCCGTGGCCCATTTTGACGGTTTTGGCACCCGAGGCCAGCGCCAGCAACTGGTGGCCAAGACAAATGCCAAATATCGGCGTATTGGTTTCCAGTACTTCTTGAATCGCCTTGATGGCGTAGTCACAAGGCTCGGGGTCACCTGGGCCGTTAGCCAAAAAGACGCCATCCGGATTCATTGCCAATACCTCAGCAGCAGGCGTTTGTGCCGGCACAACCGTCAACCGGCAGCCGCGCGCGGCCAGCATACGCAGGATGTTAAATTTCACACCGAAGTCATACGCCACCACGTGGTAAGGACGCTCATTTTTGGTAGTATCAGCGTAGCCCTCGCCCAACGTCCACTCGCCTTGGGTCCATTCGTAAGCCTCTTTGCACGAGACTTCCTTGGCCAGATCCATGCCCTTCAACCCAGGAAATGCCTTCGCTGCCGCCAATGCCCGCTCTACCGCATCATCGCCTTCTGCTTCTGCACCCGCCAGAATCGCGCCGTTTTGCGCGCCTTTATCACGCAGAATGCGCGTTAAACGGCGAGTATCGATATCCGCAATGCCCAGCACATTTTGGCTTTTCAGATAATCAGAAAGGCTTTGCTCAGAACGGAAACTGCTGGCTAACAGGGGTAGATCACGAATTACCAAGCCCGCTGCGGCAATTGATGCGGATTCCACATCTTCGGAATTAATGCCGGTATTGCCGATATGAGGATAAGTCAGCGTGACGATTTGGCGGGTGTAAGAAGGGTCAGTGAGGATTTCCTGGTAGCCGGTCATGGCTGTATTGAACACCACCTCACCGCTTGTGGCTCCTTCCGCGCCAATGGCAATTCCATGAAACACACTGCCATCTTCCAGGGCCAATATCGCGGGTTTGCTCAATGCGGGGTTATTCAAGACAAGTTCTCCCATGCTGGTGGGAGCCTGTGGGCGCAGGCTCGGCGATCCGGTTTGTCGGCGTTTGCGTGCAAACGTCGGGTCGTAAAAAAGCGGGACGAAGCCGATAGTAAAAAATCGGTTTCATCCCGCTTGTTGTTCTCTTCCGTGGCTAATGGCCATGGCGCAGCATTTTAGCTGACTATTTTCTCTAACCTAAGGCCAGTGCAACAAGCGCGGTGCTTTCTCTACATCCACATATTCCACACCTACAGGCGTGTGTTTAATGCAGATATGTTGCTGCTTTTTGCAGCCACTGGGCCAAAATTTTTGGAATGTTACAGGATTTATCGACCTTAGGCTAGCCCTAAAACTACCGATGACCTTATACATAACATTTTACTTGCGCAGCCAGCATGCCACTCCCTCCAGCCCATCGATAAGCGCAGACGACGACTGTCGCCCGACAACTTTTCTGTATACATAATTAATATATTTGGTTGCCTTTTTGGTGTTTTTTTGTCTACGCTTGTTCGAGTTGACCAAATGGTCAACTCTGTTTTTTCGATAGCTCACCCAATAAATACAAAGAGAATATCGTCATGCCACAAAGCCCAACGCCGTATTCCGGCTCTCCTCCCACCCAGGCAACAAACGCCTTGGATCATTACTTCAATGTCAGTCGCCGCGGCTCCTCGGTGAAAACCGAAGTTCTCGCAGGCATCGCTACTTTTCTTGCCGGGATGTATATCATCGTGGTCAACCCAGCCATTCTATCCGATGCTGGCATTCCCTTCTCTGCGGCACTCTCCGCCACTGTGGTCATCAGCTTTTTTAGCAGCTTGGCCATGGGCCTGTATGCTCGCAACCCGATTTTAGTTGCCCCCGGCATGGGCATGAATGCGCTTTTCACCTACACCCTGGTGCTTGGTGCAGGGTTGTCGTGGGAAGTTGCTCTGGGATGTGTATTCTGGTCAGGAGTACTGTTCGCCGTTCTTGCGCTGTTCAACGTTCGCGAAGCCATCATCGAGGCCATTCCAGCCTCATTGCGCTATGCCATCACCTGTGGGATAGGCCTATTTATCACTTTTATTGGGCTCAAGAATGCTGGGTTTATCGTTGCCAACCCCGCAACCCTTATTAGCCTCGGTGATCTAGATGCCAGTCTAATAACCTTCTTTATCGGCCTGATGGTCACAGCGATATTGGTCATTCGCGGTTTTAATGGCGCCCTAATCTTAGGCATCGCCCTAACCACTCTGCTGGCAGCTCCTATGGGACGGCTGTGGAGCGACGAAGTATTAGTAGCCTGGCAAGGCCTAGCCGCATGGCCAGATTTCTCGGCAGTGATGAAGGTGGACATTCTAGGTGCCCTCAAGGTGGCTTACCTACCGTTCATTTTCGTGATGCTGTTCACTAACTTCTTCGACTCACTGTCTTGCTTTATGGCCCTGTCCGAGTCTGCTGACCTCAAAGATGCCAACGGCAATCCACGCAACCTTAAACGCTCAATGACAGTGGATGCTTTCGCATCGATGATTGCCGCTCCACTCGGCACCAGCGCTGCACAAACCTTTATCGAATCCGGTGCCGGTGTCGCCCAGGGTGGCCGCACAGGACTCACGGCAGTCGTTATTGGCGTGTTGTTCCTGCCTTTCTTGTTTCTCTCGCCGTTGCTGTCCCTAGTCCCCAGCATCGCGACCGCCCCAGCTCTTGTTCTGGTGGGGCTGTTCATGATGGCGCCGATTGGAAAGATCGATTGGAGCCGCCTCGAAGAGGCCTTCCCCGCATTCCTGGCCATCATATTAATGCCGCTGACTTACTCCATCACCCTGGGCATCGCCTTTGGTTTTATCAGCTTTGTGCTGATCCGGCTTGCCACCGGCAAGTTGGACGAGATTAAGCCTGCCATGTGGGTCTCAGCCCTGCTAGCGGTAGTTATGTTGCTGACAGCACAGTAGCCAGCTTTCGCGACCACTAGCACCTTAGCCGCAAATCCATTGCTCCCGAATGAATTAACCGACTGGTCAATCACCACTAAACAACCAATAACAACATAACGGGTAGGACTATGATTACTTTTCACCTCAATGGGCAACCGCACCGCCTTACGGCGGATGCTCACCTTAGCGTTCTGGAACTGCTAAGAGAACAGCTACACCTAACCGGCACCAAGGAAGGTTGCGCGTCAGGTGATTGCGGTGCCTGCACCGTGGCTATCGGCGCACCCGATGCCAATGGCGAACTATGCTACCACAGCGCCAACGCGTGCATCATGCCAGCTCACCAGCTCCAAGGCCGTCACTTAGTCACCGTCGAAGGTCTTGCTGATGACCAGCAATACTTGCATCCCGCCCAGGCAGCCATGGTCGAATGCCATGTTAGCCAATGCGGCTTCTGCACTCCGGGCATTGTGATGTCATTGTTCACACTGCACGAAGAACAACGCACTACCCCCCCAGCCGCTCCCTTTATCCCCGAACGCCTTGAAGCCGCACTTGGCGGCAACCTGTGTCGCTGCACCGGCTATCGCCCCATTCGTGATGCAGCGCTGGCAATGAACAATATCGATGGTCACCGCCCTACATGGTTAGACGCAACGCTGGATGATGCGCAAGATAACCAACACGGGGCCAGCCTGGACGAAGCTAGCAGCCGCTTCCACCAGCCCCGTCAGTTGAATGACCTAGTGCGCCTACGCGCTGCCCACCCAGAAGCACGCTTGGTTGCAGGTGCCACTGACCTTTGGCTTGAAGTCACCCAGCAACTCAAGGACTTACCACGGCTTATCGATACCACTCGCGTAAGTGAGCTTCAGCAAATTGAGCAAGGCCAGGATGTGAGCGGGCGTCCTGGCTGGTGGATCGGTGCAGCCGTCACCTATGCACGCTTGGAGCCTTTGCTCGAGAGTGAATACCCAGCCTTTGCCCATCTTCTACACCGCCTCGGCTCGGCTCAGGTACGCAACCGCGGCACCTTAGGCGGTAACGTCGCCAACGCATCCCCCATCGGCGACACCCCACCTGTGCTGCTGGCCCTTGATGCACAGCTTCGCCTTGCAGGCCCTAACGGCTTTCGCGAGATTGCCGCCAGCAACTTCTTCATCGACTACAAAAAGACCAACCTGACAGAAGATGAAGTGTTAAGCGCGGTCTTCATCCCGGCCCCGCAAGCAGGCCGCCAGCTGAAAGTATGGAAGCTCTCGAAGCGGCGCGAAGATGATATTTCTGCCGTGCTGGGTGCCTTTGCCTGGCATATGGAGGATGGATGCCTACGCGATGTACGCCTGGCCTTCGGCGGCATGGCCGGCATTCCTGCCCGAGCCCGTGGGGCCGAAGCTGCTCTCGAAGGACTCCCACCATCACCAACCGTATTCGAGGCTGCACGTAAAGCACTCAGGAATGACTTTTCACCGATGAGTGATGTCCGCGGCAGTGCCGATTACCGCACGCGGTCAGCAAGCGCGCTACTTGAACGCCTGCGCCTGGTCATCGAATCATCTACCCACACCCAAACACACACTCAGGAGGTGATGCTCCATGCGTACGCTCACTGATCTGCCAGCAACACAGCCTGAGCAGAAAACATTTCAGCCAGCACAACATGTCGGCAGCATTTTTTCTGGTTCGTCAGCTAACCACGAGAGCGCTATCAAGCATGTCACCGGGCGCGCGGCTTATATCGATGACCTAGCCCTTCCGGCCAATGCCCTCCACCTAGCGGCAGGACTTTCATCTGTCGCCCATGGTCGCATCACTCGCATGGACCTGGACGCGGTAAGGTCTGCTCCTGGTGTGGTCGATGTTATTAGCGTGGCAGACGTGCCAGGCCATACCGATATTGGCCCCGTTTTCCCAGGGGATCCCATCATGGCTGATGGCGAAGTGCTCTACGCGGGACAAGTGCTGTTCGCCGTGGCAGCCGACAGCCACCGTGCTGCTCGCCAAGCAGTCGAAAAGGCAATCATCGAGATCGAAGAGCGCCCTGCTAACCTCGACCCCGTTGCCGCCGCCAACGCGGGCGACTTGGTACGCCCCACCCATCAACAGATCAGTGGAGACTGGGAAAAAGCCTTTGCCGACGCCGCCATTGTTGTTGCTGGAAAACAGTTTGTCGGTGGCCAGGAACACTTCTACTTGGAAGGGCAAGCCTGCGTCGCCCATCCCAGCGAAGACGAAGGCGTCATGATTCACACCTCCAACCAGCATCCCAGCGAGACGCAGAAACTGGTTGCCGAGGTACTCGGCATTCCCTTTCATGCCGTCACCGTCGAGACACGCCGCATGGGAGGTGGATTCGGAGGCAAGGAAACACAGGCTTCTCCCTGGGCCTGCCTGGCCGCCTTAATTGCTAGGCGAACCGGGCGCAGCTGTCGCTTTCGCTTACCACGGGTCGATGACATGCGGGCAACCGGAAAGCGCCACCCTTTTCATAACGACTATCGCCTTGGCGTCGATACCCATGGCGTGATTCTGGGTGGCGATATCAATGTGATCGGCGACTGTGGCTATTCACCAGACCTTTCCGACGCCATTGTTGACCGCGCTATGTTTCACTCGGATAACGCCTATTCGCTTGGCGACGTCCGCGTTACAGGATATCGAGCGCGCACCCATACGGCCTCTAACACAGCCTTCCGCGGCTTCGGCGGCCCCCAAGGCATGATGGTGATTGAGGCGGCAATGGAGGATATCGCTCGCCGTATAGGCGAAGATCCGCTGACGATACGTAAGCGCAACTTTTATCGCGATGGACGCAACACGACACATTACGGCCAGACGGTGGATCAGACCGTTCTCCTGCATGAACTGGTTGAGCAACTCGAAACCTCTAGCGACTACTGGCAGCGGCGCCGAGCAATCCGAGAGTTCAACACCAAGAGCCCCGTCATTCGCAAAGGCTTGGCGTTGACTCCGGTAAAATTCGGCATTTCCTTCACCGCCCAGCACCTCAACCAAGCAGGCGCGCTACTGCACGTCTATACCGACGGCAGCGTAATGATCAATCACGGCGGCACCGAGATGGGCCAGGGGCTGCACACGAAGATTTGCCAAGTGGTCGCGCGTGAGTTGGGCCTGGATCTTGATAGCGTGCGCATCACCGCCACGCGTACCGACAAGGTGCCCAATACCTCTCCCACTGCCGCCTCCAGCGGCGCCGACCTCAATGGCCAGGCAGCTCGCGATGCCGCGCTCAAACTAAAAACACGGCTTTATGACTTTGCTGCCGAGCACTACCATCTCGATCGAGAAACCATCCACATCAAAGAGGGTTATCTAATAGCAGGCTTTGGCGAAAGTGAACGCCGCATCGCTTGGGGAGAGCTGGTTCAGGCCGCCTATCTATCGCGCATCTCGCTATCGGAAAAAGGCTTCTACGCCACACCATTGATCCATTATGACCGTGCCAGCGGCAATGGCCGCCCCTTCTACTACTATGCCTTTGGTGCGGCGGTGGCCGAAGTTTCAATAGATACCCTGAGCGGCGAATACTTGGTAGATCGTGTCGACATCCTCCACGACGTGGGTGACTCCCTGAATCCGGCTATCGATATCGGCCAGGTCGAAGGTGGCTTCATCCAAGGCATGGGCTGGTTAACCAGTGAAGAGCTGAAATGGAATGGTAAAGGCCAACTGATCTCGAATGGCCCCGCGACCTACAAAATCCCCACTTATGGTGACCTACCGGCTACTTTCAACACCTCCTTAATGGAAGGCCACCCCAATTCCATGGCCAGCATCTATCGTTCTAAGGCCGTGGGTGAACCCCCTTTTATGCTTGGTATGTCGGTATGGGCAGCCCTGCGCGACGGCTTGGCCAGCCTAAACGGATACACCCAGGCGGTGCCTCTGGACACGCCAGCCACACCGGAGCGAGTCATGGCTGCCGCCGAAGCCGCACGCGCCAAACTTGACCCTACCACTGACAAACGACACAGCAATGGCCGTTAAGCCTTCTCCCTCTAATTATCTTCAGGAGCAACATCATGAATGAAGAGCAAGGACAATGCCTGAAAAAAGAGCAGGGGCAAGCTTGGTTAATACGTGCACGGGTCTTGAGTTTCGATGCCGACCCCGGCGATGGCGACACACCACGAGAGGGTAGCATTGTCTATCACCAAGACGGTGCCCTGTGGTGGGCCGACGGTCGCATTCAGGGCGTCAGCGACTATCACGCCCTGGCCCCTCAACTGCCCGCCGATATTAGCGTCATCGACCAGCGTGACAAGCTGGTCATGCCAGGCTTTATTGACAGCCATGTTCACTACGTTCAGCTCGATATCATGGCCTCTTATGGCCGCCAATTGCTGGATTGGTTGAATGACTATACCTTTCCTGAAGAGTGCCGTTTCGCCCAGCGGGCGCATGCCGACAACATGGCCGACGCTTTTCTCAAAGAGTTGATGCGAGTCGGGACCACCACAGCCCAAGTGTTCTGCTCAAGCCATCCCAACTCGGTAGATGCTTTCTTCAGCGCCGCCCAACGCCGTGGCCTATGTATGCTCGCTGGCAAGGTGCTGATGGATCGCCACGCCCCCGAAGCACTTACCGATAAGACCCTCGGCGGCATTCGTGATACCGAGCGCCTGATCAGCGATTGGCATGGTACCGACCGCCTTGGCTACAGTGTTACGCCGCGCTTTGCTCCCACATCCACTCGCGCCCAGCTTGATGCCGCCGGCGGCCTGCTGCGCAACGATGAAAGCCTATGGCTGCAAACTCACTTATCGGAAAACCTCGGCGAGCTGGACTGGGTAGCCGAGCTGTTTCCAGAAAGCCGTGACTATCTTGAGGTTTACGAGCAGTCCGGCCTGGTTGGGCCACGCAGCACCTTTGCCCATGGCATTCATCTGGACAATGGCATGCGCAAGCGGCTTGCTGAACGCAGTGCCAATATTGCTTTTTGCCCCAGCTCTAACCTCTTCCTTGGTAGCGGCTTGTTCGACCGCCACGCCGCCCATGAAAGCGGGTTAAATCTAACCCTGGCCAGCGATATTGGTGCTGGCACCGATCTTTCCGGGTTAGCGACTCTCAAGGCAGGCTATCAAGTAGGACAACTGCTCGGCCAGCCGCTGACGGCTTTGGCAGGCTTTTACGCCCTGACCAGAGGCAATGCCGTATCCCTATCGCTAGATGACCGTATCGGCCGTTTCGCACCAGGCATGGATGCCGATTTTGTAGTTATCGACCTGTCCGCCTCACCGCTGATGGCACGACGTATGGCACGATGCGAAAGTTTGGCAGAGGAGTTATTCACTTTAATGATGCTAGGCGACGACCGCGCTATCTTCGAAACCTGGGCTGGAGGACGTCTACAGCACCGACGTCAAAATTGAGGAGAAAATCAACTAGGAGGGGGCTAAAAAGCAGCGAAGCCCCCTCACCCTGCTAGCAGGTTCGGAGGCCATCCAAAAAGCCATGTTCAGCGGCCAACAGAATGCATATTGAGAGGTGCTCTGTTGTACTAAAACATTACTCTAAACCTAATACATCCTGCATATCGTAACGGCCATGCGCTTTATCAGCGACCCAGCGTGCAGCGCGAACCGCGCCTTTAGCAAAGGTCATACGGCTGGAGGCTTTATGGGGAATTTCGATACGCTCGCCTTCAGTAGCAAACATCACCGTGTGTTCGCCAACAATGTCGCCAGCGCGCACGGTGGCAAAACCGATCTCTTTGTCGGTGCGCGGGCCACACTGACCTACCCGTTCATAGACCCCGTGCTCTTTTAACGTGCGGCCAATACTCTCCGCGACCACTTCACCCATCTTAATCGCCGTGCCAGAAGGTGCATCCACTTTATGACGATGGTGCGCTTCAATGACTTCAATATCGTAGCCTTCATCACCGAGGGCTTTTGCAGCAGTCTCAAGCAGCTTGAGGGTCAGGTTAACGCCGACACTCATATTAGGCGCGAACACCATGGCCACTTTATCGCGATAGCTGTCCAGCTCGGCCAGTTCGTCATCGCTCATGCCAGTAGTGCCAATCACAATGCCCTTGCCGTGCTCGGCGCAGAATGCCAAATTTGCCAGGGTTACCTGCGGCGCGGTGAAATCGATTAGAACATCGAAGTCGTCCACAATCGCATCGAGAGAATCGACTGCTACCACGCCGCGTTTGCCAACGCCTGCCAGCTCACCAATGTCCGCACCCGCTAAGGAACTACCTGGCTCAACAATGCCGCCTGCTAGCGAGGTATCTGCCTGCTGTTCTACCGCATTTACTAACGTGCGGCCCATACGGCCAGCGACGCCTACAATGGCAATTCGGGTCATGAGAACTCCTGCGCGAGCGCCGTTCGGCACCAAGCTTGATATGAGAAAAACAAGGATAAAAAAGTGGTCGAAATTATAACAGACCCCTCTTAATGATGCGGCGCTTGCTTAAGGCAGTGCACACGCTGCTTCAAGCCGACTAGTTCTCCCAAACAATTTCCAGCGGCTCGTCTTTTGCCATGCGCATGAGGTGACTTTCCACCACCCCCTCTAGCTGATCAAGATGCTCTTCTTCCAAGGTTTCAAGGGAAACAATCAAGCGATCTGCCTCGACATGCATTAGGCAGGTGCCGCTGGCAAATATGATTTTGGCATCTTGCTCGTTATGTTCGACCTCAAGCTTATGCGCCCAATGCTTGCACAAGCGGTTTATCAAGCGCTCGCCAGAAGGCGTTACGATTTCGGCACGGGATAAAGGCATCGTGTTTTCTCCACAAAGATAGTGAGTTAGCTCTTACTAGCGTAATCCTCACAATAGAAATCGCAAAGCAAGAAATGAGAATCCCTTGCAACAGCATGTTTCTGTTCAGGGAAACGCTTATTGTCGAACAAGCCGTTTAATCCGGCGACCTTCTAGCGTAGCTAGCCCCACCCCACTCAGCAGCAGCGGCAGTGCCAACAAAAAGCCACTTGAAACCGGCAGGCCAAACAACAGCCAATCTGCCAACACAGGCCACACCAGCGCGATGTATTCGAATGGCGCTAGGCGTGACGCTTCGGCGTAACGTAGCGCCAGCGTCATCGCTATATGGGCCGAGCCGCCAAACAAACCAGAAAGCACTAACAACCACACCACATCCCCCTTAAGCGGTGCCCAGCCCAAGGGCAGCGTTGCCAACCCTGCTAACGCAGAGACCAGAATAAAATAGAAGGCAATGGAACCCGCCGTTTCAGTGCGTGAAATGCGCCGAACGGTCAGCAGTGCCCCAGCGGTTAATAACGCACTTAGTGCCCCTAGCACATAGCCAGCCAGCTGCCCTTGCTCGCGACTGGCTTCAAGCCCAGGCAGCACCAGCACCGCCACCCCAGCTAACGCCAACGCAATAGCACCCGCCCGATAAAGCGAGAAGCGCTCCCCCAGCAACAAGACACCACCCAACGCCATAAACACGGGCGTTAGCTGGGCTAGCAGCGTTGTTTCAGCAACAGGTAACAACGCCACCGCCGCGAACGACGCGAACATTGCCGCCGCCCCAAGCCCAGAGCGCAACGCATGACCCAGTGGACGGCGCGTCGCCAATCCCTGCGGAAACTCGCGACGAAGCATCAAAAAAACAACAATCGGCAACAGCGCAAATAGCGAGCGGAAAAACACCGACTGCCCTACCGGCACCTCATCACTCACCGCTTTAATACACACCAACATACCGGTAAACAGCACGCCGGAAAGCACCCGCAGCCCAATGCCCAACCCAGGGCGAGACTCTTGATCCGCCAGCATTTGCCCTCGTCCTTATGTGCAAATAATCCACGCTTTAAAAGGGTACCGGTTAACAATCAAACGATAAGCCCATCAGGCAGGCTATTTTACACTAAGCAACACAATGGCTGAGGAGTAGCAACCAACAAAAAACGCCCCGGCACTTTGGGGTGCCGGGGCGCTGATCATGCGGTGAAGTGAATCGCCGTTACGGCTTTATCTCTTCAAAAAACTTCTTCACGCTGTCGAAGAAACCTGTTTTCTTCGGCGAGTGGCTGTGGCTATTGCTGCCGTCAAAGCTCTCTTGCAACTGACGAAGCAGGTCTTTCTGCTCGTCATTGAGATTGACCGGCGTCTCCAGCACCACTTTGCAAAGCAAGTCGCCAGGAGCGCCACCACGTACCGGTTTCACACCTTTACCGCGCAGCCTGAAGAGTTTGCCGGTTTGAGTTTCCGGTGGAATCTTCAGCTTCACACGGCCGTCTAGCGTGGGTACTTCTAGCTCCCCACCTAATGCAGCGTCAACAAAGTTGATCGGCACGTCACATTGTAGGTGTTTGCCATCGCGCTGGAAGATGTGGTGTGGCTTGATCGACACCTGAACATACAGGTCACCAGGCGGGCCACCGTTGATACCACTTTCACCTTCGCCATTTAGACGAATGCGATCTCCAGTATCTACACCCGGCGGAATCTTCACTGACAACGTGCGTGTTTCCCGCACACGGCCTTCGCCGTTACATTTGTGGCACGGCACTTTGATGTGCTGGCCACTGCCGTGACAGGTTGGGCAGGTTTGCTGAACCGCGAAGAAACCTTGCTGCATACGCACTTGGCCGTGGCCATGGCACGTGGGGCAGGTCTCTTTACTAGAACCTGGCTCGGCGCCTTCACCATCGCAGCGGTCACATTCGATATGGCGTGGCACACGGATATCAACGGTCGTGCCGGAAACGGCGTTTTCCAGATCCAGCTCTAAGTTGTAGCGCAGATCACTGCCACGCGCGGGGGCGTTAGGGCCACGACGACGGCCACCACCGCCACCAAAGATATCGCCAAACACATCGCCGAAGATGTCGCTGAAGTCGCCAGCACCACCACCGCCGAACCCGCCACCGCCAAAGCCGCCACCTTGGCCGTCAACACCAGCGTGACCAAACTGGTCATACGCCGCGCGCTTTTCGCCATCGCTTAAGACTTCGTACGCTTCTGACACCTCACGGAATTTTTCCGCTGCAGTGTTATCGTCCGGGTTTCGATCAGGGTGGAATTTTTGCGCCAAGCGGCGGGAGGCCTTTTTGATCTCTTTCTGATCGGCCCCTTTTTCGACACCCAGGACTTCGTAATAATCGCGTTTGGACATGGGTCCTACGCCTCCTGGTTAGCTACGCACTTAATTAGGCGTCTGCTGCGGAAACAGCAACGCGGGAGTTGTCTCCCGCGTCACCGCATTCCTTAGCAGATAGAGGTGATTTACTGCTTCTTCTTGTCGTCGTTGACTTCTTCGTACTCAGCGTCAACCACGTCATCCTCTGGCTTGGTGCTAGCATTTTCAGCACTTTCGCCATCCGCCTGCTGAGCAGCTTCTGCCTGCTCGGCGTACATTTTCTGCGCTAACTGGCCAGACACTTCGGTCAGCGCGTCCAGTTTCTGCTGGATGTTATCCTGCTCGTCAGTCTTCACCGCTTCTTCCAGCTCGCTGATCGCAGTCTCGATGGCTTGTTTCTCGTCATCGGTCGCTTTATCGCCCGCTTCCTGCACGGTTTTGCGAGTAGCGTGAATCATGCCATCTGCTTGGTTACGCAGTTGCACAAGCGCTTCGAACTTTTTGTCTTCGTCGGCGTGAGCTTCCGCATCGCGAACCATTTGCTCGATCTCTTCATCCGTGAGACCGCTGGACGCTTTAATGACGATAGACTGCTCTTTACCGGTTGCCTTATCTTTGGCCGATACGTTCAGAATGCCGTTAGCATCCAGATCGAAGGCCACTTCAATTTGCGGCACACCGCGCGGCGCTGTCGGAATATCTGCAAGGTCAAAACGACCCAGCGATTTATTCTGCGCAACTTGCTTACGCTCACCCTGAACGACGTGAATCGTCACTGCCGTTTGGTTGTCATCCGCCGTGGAGAAGGTTTGCGTCTTCTTCGTGGGGATGGTGGTGTTTTTGTCGATCAGCGGCGTCATTACGCCACCCAGAGTTTCAATACCCAGGGTCAGCGGCGTCACGTCTAGCAGTAGGACGTCTTTAACGTCGCCACCAAGAACACCGCCCTGAATCGCCGCACCAACAGCAACCGCTTCATCTGGGTTTACATCTTTACGTGCTTCTTTGCCAAAGAAATCAGCTGCTTTCTTCTGCACCATCGGCATGCGTGTCTGACCACCGACCAGAATCACTTCGTCGATTTCAGACGCAGAAAAGCCAGCATCTTTCAGCGCCATTTTGCACGGGTCGAGCGAACGCTGTACCAGATCTTCAACCAGCGATTCCAGCTTGGCACGCGTCACCTTCACATTAAGGTGTTTCGGGCCAGTGTTGTCAGCGGTGATGTACGGCAGATTAACGTCTGTCTGCTGGGCACTGGAAAGCTCAATTTTGGCTTTCTCGGCCGCTTCTTTCAGGCGCTGCATAGCGAGGTTGTCGCCAGACAGATCCATACCGCTATCCGCTTTAAACTGGTCAACTAGGTAGTTGATCAGCGCTAAGTCGAAGTCTTCGCCGCCCAGGAAGGTGTCACCATTGGTGGCCAACACTTCAAACTGGGTTTCGCCGTCAACGTCTGCCACTTCGATAATAGAAATATCGAAAGTACCGCCACCCAGGTCGTATACCGCGATGGTTTTATCACCACGGGATTTGTCCATACCGTAGGCCAATGCTGCTGCGGTTGGCTCGTTAATGATGCGTTTAACATCTAGACCGGCGATACGGCCCGCATCTTTAGTGGCTTGGCGCTGGCTGTCATTAAAATAAGCCGGTACGGTGATGACGGCTTCTGTGACCGCTTCACCGAGATAGTCTTCGGCGGTTTTCTTCATTTTCTTCAGCACTTCCGCGCTTACCTGCGGCGGCGCCATTTTCTTGCCTTTTACTTCAACCCAAGCATCACCGTTGTCTGCTTCAGTGATTTTGTAAGGCACCATTTTGATGTCTTTTTGTACGACATCATCTTTGAAGCGACGGCCAATCAGGCGCTTGATCGCGTAAAGGGTGTTCTCAGGGTTGGTGACAGCCTGACGTTTTGCCGCCTGACCTACCAGCGTCTCACCATCGTCGGTGTAAGCAATAATGGAAGGCGTAGTACGACCACCTTCGGCATTTTCAATGACTTTAGCGCTGTCACCATCGAGCACTGCCACACAAGAGTTGGTGGTGCCCAGATCGATACCAATAATGCGTCCCATAGCAAAAACCTCGAATTCGGTTGTTACAAAACTGATGTTTGAAAGCTGATGTCAAAAAATCTGCTTTTTTGAAACTTAAAGCGTCTGCGGGTTTTCCCGCGGGTTGCCCTTTATTTGGGGGCCGCTTGCAGCATTTCAAGGGGCTTTTTTTTGCTTTGCGTCAGCCAGTGCTTAATTGGCTTTTTGGCTGACCACCACCATCGCCGGGCGAACAAGGCGTCCGTTAAGCAAATAACCCTTCTGCATCACTTCCATGACGGTATTGGGTTCAAGCTCGGGATTCGGCACCATCGCCATCGCTTCGTGAACCTGCGGGTCGAAGGGTTCACCCTGAGGTTCAACGCTTTCCACGCCAAATTTATTCAATACGCCTAACTGCATTTTGAGGGTCATGGAAACGCCCTCACGATGTACGTCAGAGGCTCCGTCTTCCATGCTCTCTAAGGCTTTTTCCAGACTATCAACAACGGGCAATAGCTCTTTAACAAATTTTTCTAAAGCAAATTTGCGCGCTTTTTCAGCTTCTTGCTCAGCCCGGCGACGCACGTTTTGAGCTTCAGCAGCGGCACGTAGCGCTTGGTCTTTAGCTTCCGCCAAGCTCTGCTCAAGCTCCTCCACCTGAGCGGCCAGCATATCGGCTTCTGGGTTTCCCACTTCGCCTTCTAGCGCGGCATCTTCCTCGATTAACCCTTCCAGTTCGCCCTCGACCAGGCGCTCTTCAGCCGCTTGCTCGGTGACTTCTGCCTCTTGCTCTTGGCGGGCCAGCTCATCTTCTAATGGGGTTTGCGGTTCTTTTGCCATGCCTAGCTCCTGAAAAATATGCAGCGGTGGCATTGACGGCCACCTCGGTTAAGTAACGAGTATTAACCACGTATGAACGCTATATGGGGGCCATAAAAGCCATCTCAAGAGGGGCATTGAAGTGAGTTATAGACTACTGTATAAAACAACAATTATTGGATAAGTATCCAGCTTCTGTGCCGCACTGCCTCAGGAGGCCTTAATGCTTACGCAGCTAGCAATCCAAGATTACGCTATTGTCGACCGCCTTGAACTCGACCTAACCCGCGGTATGACGGCGATCACCGGGGAAACTGGGGCAGGCAAATCGATTCTACTCGGTGCTCTTGGCCTATGTTTAGGTGAGCGTGCCGACGCCGGCAGTGTACGTCACGGACGTGAACGCACCGACCTTTCCGCTCGTTTTGATATTCAACACCTGCCCGCTGCCACTGAGTGGTTGACTGCTCGTGAGCTGCCTGCTGAAGAGTGCTTGCTGCGTCGTGTGGTCACAGCCAGCGGTCGCTCTAAAGCATGGATCAATGGCCCCCCTGCCACCATCGCTGACCTAAAATCGCTGGGCGAACAGCTGATTCAAATCCACGGCCAGCATGCTCATCAGGCACTAATGCGTGAAGAAACTCACCTTGCCTTGCTAGATGATTATGCCGGGCTACGCGAGCGCAGCCAGCAATTGGCTGAAACGTTCCGCGAGTGGCGCAGCGCCCGTCGGCGATTAAAAAAGCTCAGCGAAGAAGGTAGCGAAGTTGAGGCAAAACGCCAGCTGTTGCGCTATCAAGTAGAGGAGCTAGATCAACTGGGATTAGCAGAGGGAGAGCTGCAAACGCTAGAAGAAGAGCAGCACACTCTGGCCCATGCGGAAGAGACACTGCGTGAAACCCAGTTTGCAGCCGACTGCTGCGCTAGCGATGAGGGCGGCGCCCTTTTGTTACTGAACCAAGCTTATACTCATTTAAGCGCCCTACCCGGTAGTGACAAAGGCACACTGGCCAATACTTTGGCCATGCTCAGCGATGCGCGCATTCAAGTGGAGGAAGCCTCCAGCGAACTTAGTCGTCTCGCCAGCACTACCGAGCTTGATCCAGAGCGCTTGGCCTGGGTAGAGGAACGTTTGGGCGACGTCCATCGTATTGCCCGCAAACACCACGTTGCTCCAGAAGAGATTTGCGCACTGCATGCCCAGCTCAGCCAGGAAGTCGAACTTCTAGAGGCCAGCGACGACGACTTGGAGTCGCTAAGCAACCAAGTCGCCGAATACCGCGAGCGCTATCGCAGTGATGCCAAACAACTAAGCGAAGCGCGACAAAAGGCTGCCGTTCGCTTAGGCAAAGAAGTGCAACAACAGCTGGGTTTCCTGGCCATGGGTAAAGCACGCTTTGAAGTCGACGTTACTCCGCGTGAAACGCCTACACCGGAAGGCCTGGACCACGTCCACTTCCTGATTAGCGCGAACCCAGGTCAGCCCGCCAGGCCGTTAACCAAAGTGGCGTCGGGCGGTGAGTTATCGCGCATCAGTCTTGCCATTCAGGTGGTGGCCGCCTCCCACTCCACTATTCCCAGCCTAGTCTTCGATGAAGTGGACGTGGGTATCTCGGGAGCGACGGCCGAAATTGTTGGTCAATTGCTACGTAAGCTCGGCGAAAACGGTCAAGTAATGACCGTCACCCACCTGCCCCAGGTGGCTGCACAGGCGCATCAGCACCTGCATATTGAAAAACGCGCCAAACGGGATAGCACGCTGACTCATATGGCGCTGCTGGATGAGCACGGTCGGATTAGTGAACTCGCCCGCATGCTAGGCGGTGTAACCCTGTCTGATCAAACACTCGCCCACGCCAGAGAAATGCTTCACGCTAGCCAGCGACCTCCGCACTAAGCACTTTTTCAATCGCCAAACGTTAGCAAACACCAAAACCATAAAAAACGCCCCCAGGGCGCGAATGAATCATCACTCGCACCCTGGGGACGTTTTATTTAGCGCGACTATTTTTTGTTTGTGGGGCCGCTGTCCTGTCGCGTTACGTCCGACCCACGGGGGCGTACGTAAAGCACCAGGGCATGGTCCACAAGTTCATAGCCGTGCTCTTCGGCGATCTCTTGCTGACGACGCTCGATGATTTCATCGACGAACTCAATGATTTCACCACTTTCTAAACACACCATATGGTCGTGGTGGTCTTCTTGAGTCATCTCGAACACCGCATGGCCACCATCAAAATTATGACGGATCACCAATCCTGCTGACTCAAACTGAGTCAGCACGCGGTACACGGTAGCCAAGCCAACATCCTCACCCGCATCAATCAGTGTTTTGTACACTTCTTCTGCGCTAAGGTGGTGTTGACCCGAAGCATTTTCGAGAATCTGCAGGATCTTGACGCGCGGCAGGGTCACTTTCAGCCCGGCTTTGCGCAGTTCATGGTTCTGATCGGCCATGGTTGCTCTTCGCAGTAACAGGTTAGGTCGGGTATGATCGACCGAAACCACGATAGTGAAGAATAGGCTCAAATGCAAAAATTGACTCGTATCATTACTCTTTCCGTTGCCCTAACCGTTGTTAGCGGCTGCAGCTACGTTGGCGTTTACAAGCGTGACATCCCCCAGGGCAACTTGGTGACCGAAGAAATGGTCAGCCAATTACAGCCAGGAATGACCCAAGAACAAGTTACTTATGTAATGGGTCGCCCGCTGCTGGAAGCCCCCTTTGACACACGGGAGTGGGATTACGTTTATCGTCTTGATAAAGCATACGCGGGTGTCGAACAGCGACGTGTGACCCTCACGTTCGACAACGCAGGGCGTTTAGTAAACGTTGAACAACAAGGTGATTTCTCTGGTGATCTGCCGATCAGCAGAGATACCGGTGCAGGCCCTGCAACAGAAACAGCAGACCCAATCACCGGCATCGCTACTCCTAGTCAGCGAGCACCGACGCCAGCAAATGCGCCAGCGCCTCAGCCAGTGATGTCTTCCGAGTAATTTACTCGCCTTTGGCTTGACGCTTTGCCCGCTCCAGGCGGGCAGCTTTGGGGTCTATCTCTAATGGGCGATATACCTCAACGCGGTCGCCTGGACGCAGTACCTCTTTTTCAGGCTGGCGTAGCGCTTTACCAAAAATCCCTAGCGGTGCCTGCTCAAAGGTGTCACTGGGGATCTCGGGAAACAGACTTGGAAGGTCTGCCATCATGACGGCTTGACGCGCAGTCGTACCTTGATGCGCCTCTAAGGCCACTAGGCGCTGTTTGTGCGGCAAAGCAAAGGCTACCTCCACCGCAAACGTATCAGCGGCCATAACGCTCGTCAGCGCGTTTAGTGAAGGCATCGACAAGCTGCCCTGCAATTTGCTGGAATAATTTGCCAAACGCCATGCTAAGCAAGCGATTGGCAAACACAAACTCCATTTCCAAGCTGACTTTGCAGGCGTCCCCCCCCATGGGGATAAACAGCCAACGCCCTTTAAGCTGCTTGAACGGCCCTTTTACTAACGACAGCTCAATCCGCTCAGGTGCATATAAATCATTTCGAGTAGTGATTGTTTGTTCCACACCCGCACGTCCAAGGGTCATCTCGCCGATCAGATGTTCCTCGTCATGCTCTAGCAGGCGCGCACGGCGACACCCCCGCAGGAACTCGGGATAGCGTTCGAAGTCATTAACCAGATCGAACATTTGTTGGGGGGTGTGCCGCACCAAGGCGGTACGATTAACGGTTGGCATTGACCTCTCCGCTGACTTCACAGTGCCCAAAGCGTATCATGGGAAACATTTTTGTAGACCTAGAATGGTATCACGCCTCCCCACATAACGAAGGGGGGGCTACTGACAGATCAACGATGAGGTTCCATGGCCACTAAGAAAGGTAACAGTAAGGGCCCTAGCAGCAGCGTTATTGCCCAAAACAAGAAAGCTCGGTTTGAGTACCATATCAACGAAACCTTAGAAGCAGGTTTGGTACTCGCGGGCTGGGAAGTTAAAAGCCTTCGCGCTGGTAAAGCACAGCTTACCGACACCTATATTTTGGTTCGTAACGGCGAGGCTTTTTTACTAGGTAGCCATATCATGCCGCTTAATACGGCAAGCACTCACGAAATTGCTGACCCGACGCGCACGCGTAAGTTGCTTCTGCACCGTAAGGAAATTGCCAAAATTTTCTCGGTGACTCAGGACAAAGGCCACACTTGCGTTCCGCTCAAACTCTATTGGAAACGCAATAAGGTGAAGTGTGAGCTTGCGCTGGTGACCGGCAAACAGCTACATGACAAGCGCGCCACCGAAAAGGATCGCGACTGGAGCCGTCAGAAAGGTCGGATAATGCGGGAACATAACAAGGCATAACTGGTCAATTGGCTGTGAGCACGTTAGAATGCTCACCTGTAGTTAGGGGGCGACATGGTTTCGACGCCGGTGACAACCCTTGCGGTGCATGCCGAGAGCGTGATGTATCTCGTAAATCCCACATCACGAAAAATAGTCGCAAATGACGAAAACTACGCTCAAGGCGCGCTAGCAGCTTAAACACTGTTAGCTTCTTGTCTGGCCCAAAGGTGATGTGCCTATTCATCACTGATGGGATACGAGCTAAAGCTGATAGGACCGCGGTTGGTGGTGTCTTCTCATCAATCGTTAAACTTAGAAGGCTCGCGTGGCTGAATCCTGATCGTCGGAGTCAGTTGCGTTAAAGCAAATGACGAAATCTAAGCATGTAGAGCCAATAGGCGCGTGCTGGCGGACGCGGGTTCAATTCCCGCCGCCTCCACCAGACACCCCTACAAATCAAGCACCTACGGGTGCTTTTTTTGTTTCTGTAAGTTGGTTAGCCCCGCTCTCCAAACGCCGCACTTTCCCCGGAGCTAACCACGTTGTAGCGCTAGGTTCTTGAGCAATTGATTTATTGTTATAATATAACATATCATTAACTGCGATTAATTCTAACGCTTAAGGGAATACACCTGTGTCACGCTCCTTATTTCTGCTTACACCGCTTGCCACTGCTCTGTTTATTAGCTCCTCTGCCTATGCAGATGATCATCATCATGGGCACGACCACGGCCATGATCATTCTGGTCATGCTCATGAGCACGACGCCTATGAACATAGCAATTATGAACATAGCGACGCTGAAAACAGCATCAACGTTTCCTTAGTTGTGGAAGGCATCTACCACAATCGTTTTTCAGGAGATGCAAACTCGCCTGCAGGTTTTAGCCATGGGCACGAAAGCGGTCACGATCATGAAGAAGAACACGACCACACCAGCCATAGCCATGATCTCGACAATGGATTTAACCTGGGACACTCTGAAGTTGCCATCGAAGGGCAAACCGCCCACATTGAGGGCAAGGCCGTTGTTTCGCTAACAGAAGACGATATCACGCTGGAAGAGGCTTTTATTGCGACGCGTACGCTGCCTAACGGGCTGCGCTTACAAGCCGGTAAATTTCTTTCTGATATAGGCTACATCAACAGCCGACACCCTCACGCTTGGGATTTTGTTGAGCGCCCACTGGTCAATGAGTATTTGTTTGGAGAGCATGGTCTGCTCGATACAGGCCTACAACTAACCTGGTCACCCAACAGCACCTGGACGTTGGGTAGCGAGCTGTTTCAAGGCGAGGGAGAAGGCTTCAGCCGCTTTGATGAAGGGGGCTATGAAGATCGCACCAGTGGCCCTCGCGTGGGCACGCTCTTCGCTAAATACCGCCCAGATCTCGGTGCGAATAAACAGCTAACGCTGGGAACGTCTGCGGGCATGAACCGTCAGTATGTGCGTGTCGATGATCATGGCCACCACGCCCATACTGCTGAAGGCGACAACTGGTTTGCAGGCTTAGATGCACGGTTTAACTACGATGCGGAGCAGCCCGGCTACCAGGGCAACTGGCAACTAGGTGCGGAATACTTCTATAGCGAACGTGACTTGCAGGAGCATGTGCAACACCATGATCACTTCCATGCACACGATCACTACACTGAGCAACAAGATGGTGCTTACATCGACGCTATTTACGGTCTTGCTCCACGCTGGGAAGTCGGTCTTCGCGCAGAGGCATTAGGGTTAACCAATAAGGTGATGGGCACTCATCCTACCGCGATCGTTTCAGAGGAAACTTCGTGGCGACAAAGCGCGCAGCTTACTTGGCATGTGCGCGATAACATGTTCGTGCGCACGCAACTGACTCGCGAAGACTTTGCAGGGCATGATGAACAGTGGGTAGGAATGGTTCAGTTCAACGCAACGTTTGGCAGTCATGCAGGACATAATCACTAGCTAAATGGCGATGATAAAGAGCCCGTCTCATATTTATGAGACGGGCGCCCCCTTGCTTGCACCACTGCATGACGTCAATTAACCACCAGCCAACGTGAACCGCGATGCGCTGAAAGGACTAATATTCAACTGACTATCACGACCTTGCAGCATGTCGGCTACCAAGCGCCCCGTCGTGGCGCCTATTGTTAGCCCCAATTGCCCATGACCAAAAGCCATCGCCACGTTTTCAAGCAATGGCGACTTATCAATCACAGGCTTGGTGTCTGGCAAGAAAGGACGCCAGCCAGCGCCAAACTCCATACCTGCCGTATTCAGCGATGGCAGTATCGTCTTGGCTTTTTCAAGAATGATCTCCGCGCGTTTGAAGTTCGGTTCAGCATGATTGCCAGCGAATTCAATCGTGCCGCCGATCTGTAGTCCTCGCTCCATAGGAATCAGACCAAAGCCGCCGTCAGCATAAAAAGTGGCGTGGGTTAAGTCGACACCAGGGTTGGGTAGCAATACCTGATAGCCGCCGACCTTAATCAACGGCACCTTAATGCCCAGTGTTTCAAAAAACGCCGAACTTCCGTTGCCAGCGGCGACCACCACCTGCTCAGCTGGCTGCATCTCACCGCTAGCCAATGTCACACCAACGGCACGACTCCCCTGGCTCTCGATGCGCGCCACACTCCCCTGAACAAGTGTGCCACCCTGCTCTACAAAGCTATGGGTGAGTTCGGTGAGGAAGGTTTCGGTATCGCACACCGTACGCCAATCCGACAGCAACAAACCGTGAGAAAAACGTCCCGCTAACGCCGGCTCCATGGCGGCAATCTGTTCGGCATTTAGCGTTTCGGAAACAAACCCTAGCGCGCGGCGTAGCTCTACATAAGTTTGCTCATGGGCCAGCCCAGCCGCATCGTCAAACAGTTCAAGGGTTGGATGGTGGCCAATCAGATCGTCACGGCGGCACTTCGCTAATAAGGGTTCATAATCCTGAAAGGCGCAGCGCGTTAAGGACGCTAACTCATGGGCAATAGTGTCGATACGCGAACGCCGCGCATGGGTCATAAAACGCAGCATCCAAGGCAGCAGTCCTGGTAATGCCGATGGCCGCAGTGCCAGCGGCCCCTTTTGATCCAGCAACCACCCTGGCACTTTTTTAATAATACCTGGCTTGGATTGGGGAATAATTTCGCTAACCGCTATCTGCCCGCAGCTCCATTTAGCGGTACTATCCCCAGCCATAGCAGGCTCTATGAGCATTACGTTAAGCCCTTCTTTTTGCAGATATAGGGCACAGCAAATACCAACGATTCCGCCACCGATTACCACGGTTGGATGCGTTGTCGTCATTATTATCCTCCTGGTTCTATTCAGGCATGCCTGCAAGCAAACCCAAGGCGCTAGTGATTCAGCTGCCGGCAGCAAAGCTTTAAAAAATACCTAGCTCAATAAAGACAAACACCCCGCCTTTAGCAGGTCGGGGTGCTGTCTCATCGGGAAAGCACGTAACGGATAGTGACGATCAGCTCGAGCTGGAAGCAGGCGTCGGGCTAGTGACGGCTGCATCAGCAGCAGCACCCAATGCTTCCGAAGATGCAATCGCTTCTCCCTGCTTGTCCCACAGCGCGCGCTCTTCATCGGTTGCTTTGGGCGAGAACAAGCCCGTCTGCGCATAAATAATACCGATCAAAGGCGACAACCAGCAGGCAAAGGCCAGCGGAATATACAGAAGGTTCTCAACGTTACCTTCACCAATACCAAGCCCTAATACGCTAATGACAAAGGCCCCCCCTGCGTTCCAGGGAATGAGTGGCGACATCAACGTTCCACCTTCCTCAACACCACGCGACAGGTTCAGTGTCGAGTAGCCCAGACCACGGTAAGTCGGCGCATACATACGGCCCGGTAGCGCAACGGATAGGTAGGGGTCGCCTGCCACCAAGTTAGTTGCAAAGGAGGTAGCAATTGCCGAGGTTTGAACACCTTTGAAAGAGCGCACCTTGGCCATAATGGCCTTGATGATGGTCTCCAGGCAGCCCGTTTTCTCCAACGCACCGCCAAAGGCCAAGGCAATTAGGATCAATGAGATAGTCCACATCATTGACTGGATACCGCCACGGTTTAACAGGCTGTCCATAGCTTCCACGCCCGTTTCAATGGAGTAACCATAGTTAGCGTAAGTAACGATATCGTGCAGGCCTACCCCCTGAACCGCCATGGCGGTTACCGCACCCGCCATTACGCCAGCAAACAGGGAGGGAATCGGCGGCATTTTCTTGACGGCTAGACCAATAACCAGCACCGCTGGCAACAACAGCCAGATAGAAATCGTAAAGTGTTCATCTAGTGACGCAGTGATGGCATCAATGCGCTCAAAGGATGCCGCTTGATCATCAATCATGGTGAAGCCCACCACCAGATAGATAGCTAACGCGATCAACATGGCCGGTATCGTCGTTGGCATCATATTTTTGATATGCGAGAACACATCGTTGCCGGTAACCGCCGCCGCCAAGTTAGTGGTATCAGAAAGCGGTGAAACTTTGTCGCCAAAGAAGGCACCGGAAACAACCGCACCAGCGGTCCAGTAAATCGGAATTTCAAACCCAGCACCGATACCAACAAGCGCCAAACCTACCGTACCAACGGTACCCCAGGAAGTCCCCAAAGAAACGGAGACCACCGCACAGATCAGCATCGCCGCGGCAAGGAAAAAGGCAGGGGACAATAGAAGCAGGCCGTAATAGATCAGACTGGGCACGGTACCGCTGGCAATCCAAACGCCAATAATCATGCCCACTAAGATCAACACCGAAACCGATGGCAGAGACACGTTGATAACGTGAAACGCCCCATCTTCAATACGCTTCCAACGGAAGCCGAGTTTGACCCCTACTAGCGAGGTTATCGCAAAGCCAATGGCCAGCGGGATATGTGGTGTAAAGTCGCCAAAATAGAAAATCTGCACCCCGATGGCGATTAGTGTCAGCACAACGGGCACAAGGGCAAGCCCGAGACTGGGTTTTTGACGAACCCTTTTTGGTTTTTCTTCCATCTTATAGACCTCGTTATTATTGAGCTTTTGATAGGGTTATCAGCAGCGATTATTTTCGTTCAACAAGAGTTTCTTAGATTTATCATCTAAGGCATTGGCAATAGGCATACGTTCTAGAGGTATACTGCCCTGCCCTTTTATCTATATCAGCTAATTAATCACAATGCGTCATCGTGTTTTCAACACTTCGACGGTATTGCGATCACGTCCGTGTAACAAAAGAATACGAGGGTAACGATGACTTAACGTGTCTATTCCACGGCTTTTCGTGCTGCATCCAGGGGAAATAAGCATGGGCAAGCGAATAATCCTTTTGGACTAATACGTTAAAAACCCATTCTTGCTTATCTATAAAACCGCCTAAACAGCTATCTTTTTTAACTATATCGTTACGAAAAGCAGTTCAAATAACACGAAAATCATTATATAAACCACAATATAAACTAAAAAACGCCAGCCTCATGAGCGAGCAACTGGCGTTAAATTCCAATTAATTAACAAATTATTCCAAAACGAGCGAATCCAATTGGTGCGATAACATAATTAATTTATTAGCTAATTAAGCGCTCAATCAGCATATGGTAAAGCGGAATCCCAAGCATTACATTGAGAGGGAAAGTAATCCCAAGTGATGCGAGCATGGCGAGGCCAATGTTCGCTTGCGGGATAGCGGCACGCATCGCAGCGGGCGCCGCAATATAGGAGGCACTAGCGGCCAACGCGGCAAGAATTACCACAGAGCCCACCGGCAATCCAACTAGCGTGCCTACTAAAATCCCCAGCAGCGACAACAACAATGGCGTCACCAGAGCAAAGGTCACTAAGCGCCAATGATGCCACGGCATTGGGCGCAGCGTTTGCGCGGCGGTTAACCCCATTTCTAGCAGGAACAACGCCAGCACACCTTTGAAGGCCCCAGTAAACAGTGCGGTGACTTCCTCCCCTTGAAACGGCCCGTATAGCGTACCAATCACGACCCCTCCAGCTAACAGGATAACGCCTCGATTGGTCAGGGTTTCATGCCATAGCTTGCTGGTGCTCTCTTTAACAGCAGCCCCTTGATAGCGTCTAAACAGGGCAATCGCCACCATAATCGCGGGCAGCTCCATAGCGACCAAGTAGAGCGTTACTTCAC
The DNA here is from genome assembly GCF_054790765.1 of Halomonas bluephagenesis. NCBI lineage: Bacteria > Pseudomonadati > Pseudomonadota > Gammaproteobacteria > Oceanospirillales > Halomonadaceae > Halomonas > Halomonas bluephagenesis. The sequence continues at coordinate 2,373,990 of NZ_CP133631.1, read as the reverse complement.
TACCCACCACTAACTGGCGTGCTTCTACATACGCCAGCGCAACCGCAAATGTACCAGCACTGACCGAGCCATAGTGGGCAGCAATGCTAGCGCTGTCGGCGGCGGAAAGGCGCACCCAGCGGCGCAACACTGGCATCAGCATCAGCGGTATAAACGCTGACAGCAGCGCTACACCGGTAAGTTCTGGCACCAACCCCCAATGAATATTGCCATGCAGCGCCATCCCTCCCTTTAAGCCAATGGTGAGCATTAATAACAGGCTTAGGGTGTCGTAAGTGGCTTTAGGAACCTGAAGATCCGACTTCACCGCCCCAGCGACTAGCCCCAATAAAAAAAACATCACCACAATATCTGGCATCACCATTGCTCCTTAGGGTCAAAAGAGGCTGCATTTTGCGAGCGATGAGACTAGATAACTAATAATATATTGAAAGAAAACCATAGATAATTACCTATATCACTATCGTCCCCCTACCGGTATTGACTGATTAGCAGTAATGGCAGGTACAACTAGGACATTAAAGGGTAGCTAAGCGCGAACCCCGCCCTGTGAGATCAGGGCGGAGTAGAAGGAGACTAACGAAACATTAAAGGCCAATAGCAGATGAGGTAGAACGGCGCGGGTCGGCGCCACCGAAGAACATACCTTCTTTAATCATGATTGATTGAGCTGCGCCCATGGCGGGCTGCTGACTGATTGTATGGCCTCGCTCTTCAAGCAGATTAAGCGTATCTGGACTAAAGCCTGCCTCAACGCGAATTTCATCAGGCACCCACTGGTGGTGCATGCGCGGTGCGCTAACCGCTGACTGTATATTCATATCGTGATCAATGACGTTCATTAACACTTGCAGGGTCGTGGTGATGATGCGTGACCCACCGGGGCTGCCGGTGACCAGGAAGTTTTTGCCGTCTTGCTTGACGATAGTGGGCGTCATAGATGAAAGCATCCGTTTGCCTGGCTCTACTTTATTGGCTTCGCCTCCAATCAAACCATAGGCGTTGGGCACACCGGGCTTGGCGGAGAAGTCATCCATCTCGTTGTTGAGCAAGAAGCCTGCGCCATCTACTACGATTCCAGAACCATAACTGAAGTTGATGGTGTACGTGTTTGAAACTGCCAGACCACCGTCATCTACGATGGAAAAGTGAGTGGTTTCATTAGATTCGTAGTCGTGCGGATTGCCAGGAGCAATGTCAGCACTAGGTGTGGCTTTGTCACCAATCTGGCCACGTAGTTCGGCTGCGTACTCTTTCGACGTAATCCCGGCCAAAGGCACATCGACAAAGTCAGTATCGCCCAGGAACTCCGAGCGGTCAGCGTACGCACGCTTCATGGCTTCAGCCATTAAATGCATGCTTTCAGCAGCGCCGAAGCCCATTTCACCAATAGGATATTCTTCGAGAATGTTCAGCATCTGAACAATATGGGCACCGCCGGAAGAAGGAGGGCTCATGGCATAAATATCGTAACCGCGATAAGTACCGTGGCTGGGCTCACGGATGATGGGGGTGTAGTTGGCCATGTCTTCCATGGTAATCAACCCATCGTGACGTTCCATTTCAGCAACGATCAGTTCTGCCGTTTCTCCTTCGTAAAACTCACGGGCCCCTTGCTCAGAAATGCGCCTAAGTGTCGCGGCTAGATCAGGTTGCTTGAAAATATCGCCAACCTCATAGGCACTACCGTCCTCCTTAAAGAACTTAGCCATGCTCGCCTCCCAGGGCTCAAAACGTTCCCTGGTCTCTTGTAGCCCTTGAACAAAGCGTGGAGGCACGGCGAAGCCATCTTCAGCAAGACGAATGGCGGGGTCCAACGCTTCAGCAAGGCTCAACGTACCGTACTCTTCCAGAGCCAAAGCCAGCCCCGCAACGGTGCCGGGTACGCCCGCGGCCAAATGAGTGAAACGGGAACGCTCAGTCACTGCATCGCCGTTTTCATCTTGGAACATAGCTTCAAAGGCGGCTGAAGGGGCCATCTCGCGGTAGTCGATGGCAATGACTTCATCGCTTTCTTCATCCGAGATGAGCATAAAGCCGCCGCCACCGATATTGCCGGAACGTGGCTGGGTCACCGCTAGCGCAAAGCCGGCCACTACGGCAGCATCAACGGCGTTGCCTCCTTTAGCAAGAACATCGCGGGCAACTTCCGAGGCAAGAAAATGGCTGGTAGCGACCATGCCACGGCTACTCTCTTGAGGATGAAAGCGTTCACCTTCCAAGATAGCTTCTTGAGTGAATGCCTGTGGAGAGACCAACAACCCTCCAATACATAGACTGGCCGTCAGCGTTTTAAGCGGACGCGAAGTTAAAAAGGGGATCATCATGAGTGGAATTCCTTATAGTTATTAGCTTACAAATATCGAGAATACCAAAGAATACTTTGCTGTCAAGCCATGCTCTTGGTCTTGAGGAGCAGCCCAACGTTCGCCACCTTAGTGAAACGTGGTTTAAACTCACTTACCTTCGCCTGCCCGTTAACGGTAAGGGATAAGTCTAGCTTTTCGATGGTGGCTTGCCAGGGATTCATTGATAAAGCTGATCTCCGCAACTACCCAATACTGACGCATTAAGTAATGCCCCAGGAGTTTCGGTTGCTATGAATATTCGCCATCTGACCTTTAGGCTGCTGCAGGTATACGTAACCGTCGTTAGGTGTGGTTCCATCAGCGAAGCCGCAAGGCAGCTTCACCTTACCCAGCCAACCGTGTCACAGCAGTTGAAACGTCTCAGAGAAGCAGTAGGCAGCCCGTTGTTAGAACAGCATCCCCAGCGACTAACGATGCCCGCCACAGGGCAAGCCCTTTATCAGGCAAGTCGTGATGTTTTGGGACGCTTTGATGACTTTGCTGACCAGCTAAGTGATTTACAGCATGGCAGTAAGGGCCGCTTTAGTATTGCCCTCGTGAATACCGCTCAGTACGTCTTGCCACGCCTACTCGGGCCTTTTAGCCAAGCGTTCCCTGATGTCGATGTCACCGTTCATATCGGCAATCGTCGACAGGTATTGGCACGCTTTGAGCGCCAAGAAGACGACCTTTATGTCTTTAGCCATCCTCCAGCGCTTGCTCACGCAGTCGCGTCACGCTTTATGCGTAACCCCTTAGTTGCCATTGCCGCCGCCGACCACTCACTTGCCCAACAGGCAACCGTTACGATGGAGCAACTACTAAGTGAGCGCTTACTGCTGCGTGAGCCGGGCTCTGCCACACGCATGCTATTAGACAGTTGGCTGCAAGAGCACGGCCTGACAATGCAAAAAACATTACAGATGGCCAGTAACGAGGCCATACGAGTAAGTGTTGCGGCCAATATGGGCGTTGCTGTGTTATCCGAGCATGTTTTGCCTAATGAGCATCCTGATCTAGTGGTTTTACCCGTTCAGGGACTGCCTATTGAAAGCCACTGGCAATTTATTGTGCGCAATGACCAGCGCCTCCCGCAGTCGGCTCAGCGCTTTCTTCACTACGTTCACGACCACCTAACACAGTGGATTGAGCCGCGCTTTGCATGCAATGAATTAGATACTCTATTGAACGCTTACCCAACATTTCCCTTACGTGGATAGCGCTTCAATAAATTGACTTGCAGACACGGCATTCACAACTAATGTTTGTAGCTTACGGTTGGGATAACGCCCAAGTGAACACAAGAAGAGAGTAGATAGCATGCTGTATGGAATAAGTTTACTCGTTGGTATCGTACTATTAACGCTGGGGGGCGAAGCTCTCATCCGTGGCGCTGTCGCCGGTGCTAAACGAATGGGGATATCTCCGCTGTTAACAGGCCTCGTGGTCGTTGGCTTTGGTACATCTTCCCCCGAACTGGTGGTTTCCATTGATGCGGCCATTCACCAGCAGCCAGATATAGCCATTGGCAATATTGTGGGTAGCAACATTGGCAACATACTGCTAATTCTTGGCCTTTGCGCGGTCATTTGCCCCATGTCCGTACAGCCTCTAGCGCTAAGACGAGACGGTGTTGTGGTCGTCAGTGCTAGTCTGCTATTTATTGTTCTGGCCTGGAGTGGCGCCCTAGGCCGCTGGGATGCGGCAATATTGCTAGCCGCGTTGACGGCTTATCTTATTTGGGCGTATCGCACTGAACGCAGCCAACCTCTTCCCGCGACGGAAATGCACAGTGCAGAAGCAGAGGAGCTCACTGCCATCCCAAGCTCAACAGCCATCACAGTTATGGCGCTTGTGGGGGGGCTTGCCATGTTGATCGGTGGCTCACAGCTGTTACTTTATGGCGCCATTGGCTTAGCCCAAGCCATGGGTATTTCCGAAGCAGTGATTGGCCTAACGATTGTCGCGGTGGGCACTTCGTTACCCGAAATGGCGGTTTCAGTGATTGCGGCGCTTCGCCGCCACGCCGATGTTGCTGTCGGAAATATTCTGGGCAGCAACATTTTCAACCTTTTAGGCATTCTGGGCATATCAGCTTTTCTACAGCCCCTGCCTATTGCCGAGCGAGTAAGTCAGTTTGACCAATGGGTAATGCTGGGTGCAGCAGGCGTATTACTACTGTTTCTCTACACGGGCATGCGACTTTCTCGCTGGGAGGGGGCGGCCTTACTAAGTGGCTATGCAGCCTACCTTGCGTTAAGTTTTACAATCTTCTGAGGAATTAGCTGTGCAGATTGCCACCCTCGGTCCTAGCGGCAACAATCATGAATTAATCACCCTGCGCTATTTAGCGAAGCATGGTCATCCATCCACGAACCTTCAGCTTTTCGAACAGTTTGAAGAGGCGTTTGAAGCGCTGATTGAGGGCCAAGTGAGCCACGTGCTCCAGTGCACCGCCCACTTTTCCCACAGCGATTGCGTAGGCCGCTATATGCACCGAGCCTATCCGGTCGATGTCTTTATTGCAGGCAGTAAGCCTCTTGCGTTAATTGCCCAGCGCAGTATTGCCACCCCCCGCCATGTGGCTATTCAGCCAGCTACCCGCTACTACACAGACTTAAACAGCTTTGGCGATATTATTGAGGCACCCACGACGGTTGCCGTGGCAGAAGGCTTGCTAGCGGGTACCTTTGAGGCAGGTATCTGTGCTGAAGAAATCGTGAAACAAGCACCGGAGCAGCTTAAGCTGATGCAGCCACTGGGGCCTGCGCTAGATACCTGGGTGGTGTATGCCACCACCCCGTTACCGGCCACGTCGACGTTGTTTTTAAACCATGCGCCATTAAACGAGAAAGATAACAGCCGCGCCCGCCACCACTAATATTACGCGAAGCCAAATAGCTTTACGGGCGATGACGCCAAACGAAATAGCCGTTAATCCAGCGGCTATTTTTAATCCATCGAGCAGAGCGCCGGTTGGATTAAAAGCAAGCCGGATAACCTCTGGGTTTGCGACCATCGCCAGCGGTATAATGTACAGTCCTATCCCCAGGGCCATGGCTTTAAGCGCTACCTTCAGCCAATTTTCCCCCACCATTCCAGCCGCGATAAACACCCCGCCACAGACAGGCGGCGTAATCGTTGAAAGCAGCGCGTACCAAAACACAAACAGATGCGCCAGCAACGGCTCTAGCCCGAGTGATATTAGCGCAGGTCCCGCCACCGACACACAAATCACATAGGCTGCTGTCGTCGGTACTTCCATTCCCAAAATCAGGCAGGCAAGTGCCGTTAACAGCAGCGCTGGCCATAGCAGATCATTTGAGAGAGATAAGATACCCGACGTGATCTTTACGCCAAGGCCCGTTAACGAGAGCACACCAATCACCAGTGAGGCACAAAGAATAATCGCCCCAATAGTGCCAATTTGACGCCCTGCCGTAACCACCGCATCTGCTAAGCGTGTTGCAAACCCCGGTAATGAGAAGCGCAGCGTGACGTCAAACAGCAGCAGCGCCGCCCCAGCAAATATCGCAATACTGGCGGCATATTGGGGTGTATATCCGCCGTTAAAAATACGCTCTAACAGCAGTACAAACGGCACCGCAAAAAACAGTGATGTGATGAGCACTTCTTTGGCGGCTGGCTGCTCGCTGGCATCAATCGGCTGTAGATCATGACGGGTCGCATAAGCGTTAATCCCCACCCATACCGTTAAAAAATAGAGCACGGCGGGCAGCGTCGCTCCTGCCATGATCTGGGTGTAGGGCGTACCAGTCAGCTCAACCATGACAAACGCCCCGGCCCCCATCAGCGGCGGCATTATTTGCCCGCCTGAAGACGCCACCGCTTCTACCGCGCCCGCAAAGGAGCGTGGGTAGCGCAAACGCACCATAGAGGGAATCGTAATTGCCCCGGTAGAGGCAACGTTCGCCGAGGCGGAACCTGAAATGGATCCCATCAGCGCCGACGAAATCACCGACACTTTAGCCGCACCACCGGTTAAACGCCCGGCAACCGCGCTGGCCAAATTCATGAAACCTTGGCCAGCTTCGCCAGCATTGAGCACCGCACCAAAGATAACAAAGATAGCCACGACACCAACGCTGACCCCGGTCAGCGAGCCCCATAGCCCCCCTTCCGCAATCGTCAATGACCCCACCATGCTTTGCAGCGGCAAACCTGGGTGACCAAACGCGCCCGGCACATACTGCCCGAAAGCCCCATAAAGAAGCGCCAGTAGCGCAACCAATGGCAGTGGCCAACCTATCGCACGTCTTGCTGCCTCCAGGGCAAGCATGATTAGGAAAAGCCCAATCGCCATCTGTAGATGGGTATCAATAAAGCCATACTGATTCGCAAGTGCTGCTTCGTTAAGCGCGATGTAGGCGCAAGCCGCGACCCCCAGCAGCGTTAGCCCCCAACCGCTAATACGCTGAAAAGGGGTTTTGGCTATATAAATCAACACCCAAGGCAGCAGTAGCGCCATATGCAATGGCCTGCTCACCAGAGCGGGCGTTAAACCATAAAAAATAAGCCCTAAATGAAACCCAACGCTAACGACACCTAACGCAATCCAACCAGGAGATACTGCCGCATTAGGTGTCGCATTATCAGCCGTCTGAGACGAAGAAAGAGCATGCATGCCGAGTGCCTATCCCTATAAAACAGCACAACGGCCTGCAGGCCGTTGCGTATCATCAATGCCAAAAAATCGCAGCTAAGGCAGCCTTTATCGAAGGTCGTCGGGCACATCGACTCCCGTTTCGTCATAATAACGCAGCGCACCAGGGTGTAGCGTACCCGTCATATTACTCAGCATGTCGGGCGAGATGCTGCTCCACCAAGCCGTTTCTGCCGCCATGGTATCGCGGCGCTCCCAGAAGGTTTTGGTTAAGGTATACGCGGTATCTTCAGCCATTTGTGTGGTTGTGTAAGCGATAACAGGCAGTGACGTAGTCTGTACATCCTGATCCACGCCTGGGTACGTGCCGCCAGGAATCGTCTGGCGAGCAGCGCCTGTTTGCGCTATCTGCTCATCGCTAAAGCTGACCAGGGTAATTGGCATGCTGGCAGCCGTTTCAATAACGTTAGGTGTTGGGAAAGAGCTAGCCGTCACGAAGGCATCAATTTGGCCGTTTTTTAGCGCATCCGGCCCACTCCCAATGGAAGCATCGGCAATACGCACTTTCTCTTCCAGCCCAAACAGTTCCAGATACCGAGTGGCTTCCCGAGCACCAAAGGTGCCGCGACCGATTAAGATGTGCTTATCTTCCAACCCAGTCATATCAGTCACGCCGCCATCGCCTGCGATCACAAAATGCATGGTGATTGAGGGAATAGGGAATAGGCCGCGAATTTCTTGGAAGCGAGGATGCTGACGCTCGGCAAAAGGCCCTTCCCCTGCCATTGCTTGCTCGACTAAGGCAGGCGGCGTAGTGAATACATAATTACCTTGCCGGGCCATTACCTCCATAACATTCTGCACCGAGCCCTGACTCTCTTCTAACGTCAGGATAATGGCATCGTTAGTGCCCTGGCGTACTGCCTCAGAGAGCTCAACACCCATTTGGTAATAGGCGGTTCCCGCCGATGCTGATTTATAGGTCACCCGTGTTTCTGCTTGTGCTGTCATTGCAGCAGCGGCAAGGGCGAGCGCAGTGGCCGTTACGCCTAACGTGCGATGAAGAGAGCGAATTGAGCAATGCATATAAGTTCCTTTACGTGTCCAGTGGCCAACTGCGCGGCCTCATTTTTATTGGTAAAAAATATTAATCTAACGATAAATATCAACCACTGACATCGTTGATGTAAGTCAACGACCAATTTATCACTATTTCTCTTTACACTGATTTCAGAACATTGCTATTAGCTAAACGAATAATTTACAAAAAAAGTCTCTCTTACCTTCTTATATGGCTGGTTCATTCGCTTTTATTACATATTGCGTTGCAATACAGGCTGCTACAATATCGCGGCTTTTACATCACTTTCATTCATTTGACCATGGGGAATAACGTCGCATGCATCCCTTGCATCATGACTCTAGCCAGCCACGATCTTATCGTCGCTGGCTTTTTTTATTAGCAGCCTTACTACCTTTGCTGTGCACGCCTGCATATGCCGTCGTGGGTGATATTGACCTCACCACTTCTGCCATTGGTTTCTTCGCGGTTGCCGTGTTCGTACTGGCCTATGCACTGGTCATGGCAGAAGAAAAAATCCATATGCGCAAGTCTAAGCCGGTATTGGTTGCCGCCGGTATTATTTGGGGACTCATTGGCTGGGGGTACGTCCAAAACGGCATGTCCGAAACGTCAGAGTATGCGTTTCGTGTGACGCTTTTGGAGTTCACCGAGCTAATGCTGTTCCTGTTGGTTGCCATGACGTATATCAACGCCATGGAGGAGCGCCGTGTATTTGATGCTCTGCGCTCATGGATGCTACGTAAAGGCTTCAGCTACCGCCAACTGTTCTGGTTAACCGGTGGCCTCGCTTTTGTGCTATCTCCGATTGCCGATAACTTAACCACGGCGTTGCTAATGTGCGCTGTCATCACCAAGGTTGCTGAAGGTGATAAGCGCTTTATTAACCTTGCCTGTATCAACGTTGTGGTGGCCGCTAACGCCGGCGGTGCCTTTAGCCCCTTCGGCGACATCACCACGCTGATGGTCTGGCAAGCGGGTATTATCCAGTTTCAGGAGTTTTTCATCCTGTTCCTGCCCTCCTTGGTTAACTTCCTGATTCCTGCTGTCATCATGAGCATATTTATTAAGGATCAGAAGCCAAGCAGTGTTTATGAAGATGTATGGCTCAAACGCGGTGCACGGCGAATTATTGCGCTGTTTTTGATCACTATCGCCACCGCTGTTATGTGCCATACGCTACTGCACTTGCCGCCTGTACTCGGCATGATGACTGGCCTTGGCTACCTACAGTTTTTCGGCTATTACCTGCGTCGCAGCCTACCTCGCTCGCTGGAGCGCAAACGTGAACGCTACAGCCGCCGAGGCGACAATAAGAAGCTTGAGCAGTTAGGTGGCGTGGTACCGTTTGATGTTTTCAACCGTGTCGCCCGTGCCGAGTGGGACACACTGCTGTTCTTCTACGGGGTTGTTATGTGCGTGGGCGGCCTTGGCTTTATGGGCTACCTAGGACTGCTTTCCGAAGCGCTTTACACCGGTTGGAACGCCACCTGGGCCAATATAGTCTTGGGGGTAGTTTCAGCGGTAGTTGATAACATTCCGGTAATGTTCGCGGTACTGACCATGGAACCAGATATGTCCCACGGGCATTGGCTTCTGATTACGTTGACTGCCGGTGTGGGGGGTAGCTTGCTCTCAATCGGCTCGGCAGCGGGGGTTGCGGTGATGGGCCAAGCACGTGGCGCTTATACCTTTATGGGTCACCTGCGTTGGGCTCCCGTTATTTTTCTCGGCTACGTCGCCAGTATCATTGTGCATCTGTGGCTTAACGCCGACAGTTTTGCCATCTTTGGTTAACGAACAGCTGTAATCAGCTCAAGCCCGCGTCAAGTGCTAACAAGTGCTGCGCGGGCTTTTAGTACGCCTCAAATAAATATTCAAGTGGCGTCGGACGGCCAAATAAATAGCCCTGATAGCGGTACCAGCCATGACCTTTTAGCCAATCAAGCTGCTCTTTTCTCTCGACGCCTTCAGCGATCACCGTTAAGCCAAGGCTAACCGCTAACAGAATAGTGGTATCCACAATCGCTGCATCAGTTTTATCCGTTAACAATTCACGAATAAACGACTGATCAATCTTTAACTCGTCCAACGGTAAGCGTTTTAGGTAGCTCAACGACGAATAGCCTGTACCAAAATCATCCAGCGCGAATCGAACTCCTTGGGAACGAAGCTTTAACATGGTGTTGCGAACTCGCGTGGGCTCATTCATCAGCAAACTCTCCGTCACCTCCAACACCAAACGGCTTGGCGGCGCTTGGGTCTGAGCTAACAAGCCTTCTACATCACGCACGAATTCAGGCTGCTGGAACTGCACCGAACTCACGTTAACTGAGATGGTGAGTGCTGCGTAGGAAGGTTGCTGCGCCCATTTTGCTAATTGCTCACAGGCTGATTTCAATACCCAGTAACCAATAGGCAGGATCAACCCGTTCTCTTCCGCAAGGGGAATAAAGGTAGCTGGAGATACCCAACCACGTTGTGGGTGATACCAGCGCAACAAAACCTCAACACCAGTAGTGACGCCTTGATGGTCGACCTGCACTTGGTAATGTAGCGAAAGCTCATTACGCCCTAAAGCTTGGTGCAGATCACCCTCGAGCCTAGCCCGCTCCAGCACGCTGGTTTGCATCTCCATATTAAAAAAGCGCAACGTATTCCCGCCAGCCGCTTTAGCTTGTTGTAACGCCATATCTGCTTGTTGCAAGACACTGTTCACACTTAACCCTGAACATTTAAACAGCGAAATACCAATACTGGCAGTGATAGGCAAAGCCCGATCGTTACGCAGCTGAGTAATCGTCTCTAAAAACTGTCGTGCAAGACGTTCAGCCTTGTGTGTTGCTTGGCCTTGCTCCTCGCCTAATGTATTTAAGAGCACCACAAACTCATCGCTACTGAAGCGGGCAACGGTTGCTTCCTGGGGCAAGTGTCTTTGTAATCTGTCAGCGACATTGATCAGTAATTGATCACCACTCTCATGGCCCTGTATATCATTCACCAACCTAAAATTATCTAAATCAACGATAAAGATAGCGCTAAACGTTGCAGTGCAACTGTCTTGATTGGTAACGTCGGCTAATGATTCCATGAGAAGTCGACGATTTGGAAGACCTGTTAATGCATCATAAAACGCTAGGCGATGCGTTTTAGATTGCATTTCCAGGTACTCAGTAAGCTCCGTAGAAATACCACATAAACAGGGTGCTTCACCTGACGCCATGGTTAGCGGCATCTTAATTGAAAGAAAAGTGCGCACATGCTCCTCACCTTGCAGCATATTATGCTCTTCAATCGTCACTTTCTTGCCAGAGTCTAAAACATGTTGATCGACTTTTTTCGTTGCTTCGGCGCTTGCAGCATCAAAAAAATCACCGTCGCGCTTTCCAATAATATCTTCTGTAGGTCGATTAAAAAGTTCACTTATTCGACGATTTACGTAACGGTACTTTAGTGAGGGTGATTTAATATAGATATACGTATCTACGCTATCTAAAATAGTTGCTAATAGTTTTTCATGAGCATTTAACTGCTCTCGATTAAGTTTCATACGGCGCTTAAGCAGTATGTTGCCTAAAAGTGCTGAAGCAAGCAGTAAAATAAGTAGGCTAGCCCCCCACCATACCCACGTGGGAATTAATTGAGATGGGCCTGGCTTAGCTCGCCATGCACCTAAGGTTTCATAATAAACGGAACCGTTATCCTGCTTCCAACGACGTAGAACATCATCGATACGATTAAGTATTTCATCAGAAAGTTGGGGGGATGCCGCATAGAACAGCCTTGCTGGTTGAAAAATAACAGGCGTATCACTCAACCCATAATCGTGAGCCCGCCAGTCGCCGAATAGGTGATTGGCAGCCACTAAATCTGCCTCACCATCGGCAACTGCCTGAAATCCTCTAGCGAAACTATTCACGGGCAGCCAAGTGACGTTGATATCAAAACGCTCGGTTACCGCCGCCAGATAGCTTTGCTGAACAGACCCTGAAACCACGGCAACACGTTGCTGCTCAAGATCAAAAATAGCGTCGATCTCAGTACCTTCACCCTGGTAAAGCTGTGACCAACTATACATCACCGGCTCTTCATGAAACGTCATGCGCTGAGCACGCTCTTCACTCCAGGCAACATCAGGAAGTAAGTCGATGTCTCCTTGCTCTAACAGCGTAAGACAGTGCTGAAAGTCGCACTGCAGGCTTTCTAGCTGCCACTTTTCTTCTTTGGCAATCGCTTGCAAAAGGTCACCTAGTACGCCTCGCGGACGACCTTCGTCGTCGGCGAAAAGCTTTGGCGGATTGTGATATACCCCAACGGTCAGGGTCTCAGCCGATGAGGGAGTTGCTACTAAACACCCACCTAGCAGTAATGTTCCTGACATAAATTGGGCTAGAACGCACCACGCTCCCTTTTGAGAAGTAGATGAGTGAGGTCCGAAACAGTTCAACGTCTGGAACATAGATAAACCTACTTACCAGGCATAGTAAGAGGGCCTGCACGCTCAACAACCCGTTGCCAAGCAGGATCATTTTCGATACGCGCCACAAACGCCGCGATAGCGGGATAAGATTCCAACGACTGTGACGCGGCAATAGCCTGTAGCGGAAAACTCATTTGTATATCGGCACCACTCGGCCAGTCACCCGCAAAATTACTTCTTTTGTCTAAGTGTGATTCGATAATCGTGAGATGTTGTTTTAATTGGGGATGGATAAACCGCTGCTGCACCGTTGAGCTAATGCCTTTTGCCAACGGCTTAATCAACCATGGAGATTGTTTAGGTATTTGGCTAAATACCAGCCCCATCACTAAGAGCGGCATTAACGAGCCTTCTGCATAGTGAAGCCAGTAGCGATAGTTTACCCACTCACTACGACTCTCTTCAGAGGCTTTCTCTTTACTTTTACCATAGCAGCTAATCAGGTAATCAATAATTGCCCCTGATTCGGCGACGGTCAGCTCACCGTCGGTGATAACCGGTGACTTACCCAGCGGATGGATTTTTTTAAGTGATTCCGGGGCTAGCTGAGTCTTAGGATCACGCTGGTAAACCTCAATGTCATAATCAAGGCCAAGTGTTTCCAGAAGCCACAAAATACGGTGCGAGCGGGATTTTTCGAGATGGTGAACGCGGATCATAACTACTCCATGGGGCGACTTGGTACGCTAGCATTGCGCCAACGTCAGCTATCCTTTTACTGCAAGCATACTTAGCTTAGCACTATTGCAGCGTTGAACCCCACGAAGCTTAGCAATTATTTGTCTTATTAAAGAAGCCCTAAGAACACGACTTAAAACCCTGCCAGATAAAAATTAAACTCATGTTTTAAATGAATTTTAACCATATAGTCGTGTACTTACCCCTTTTTTTATTACGTTCTATGTTCATGACGCCAACGTGACAATAGATCTAATGGCGACCATTTTCCTTCTAACCATGGGGCAAGTAAGCGCGTTGAAAGCGGAATAAACAAAAACACCATGACAGGCGTCAGCATCATCGTACTTGCGAGCACTCGGGGCACCATCGACCAGTCAGCTAAGGCACTGCCAAATATCCAGTTAAACAACAGTGAAACTGGGAAAAAAGCTAGCCAGACGGCGACAGCTTGTTTCCAACGCGGGGGCGTTGTGCCCGAACTAGACTGAAACCAAGCATCTAAACCGGTGGCGCGGTGCTCATGGGGCGCGTTATATAGCCCCTTTCCCCGCTGTAACCATGCATTCCTTGAGGCCGAATGCTCCCAGGCGCTTAACGTATCACTGCTACTAAAGCGGAAAATGATCTGATATTCGTCATCGCTGTTGGGTGGTGCCAAAACACCGGAACCCAAATAACCAGGAAAGTCAGCCGCCAAGTCGCGGCCTTCGTTTAACCAACGGTTAAAATCATGATAACGGCCGCTCGCCACTCGACGGGCTACCATTAGCGTGACAGGTGAAGCAGACATGATATATCTCCTAATGTGGTCACAGCGAATTGCCGGGTAAGCAAGCTGTTTGCTTTTAGGTGGGGAAACCCAAAAGCGGCGTTCACATTATACAAGCAATGATGATGCCATGTGGTGATAAGGAATGTGACAAGGTGATCACTAGCGGCTTGGCATTGGCTGGCGACGTTCGCCGCGCTGAAAAGACCTAACGTGCAAGTAAATATCAATGGCGCTGCGAATCGCATCGGCCTCTTGAGCATCGGGCACAACGATAGGCCCTTTCACTTCCCCACTTGCGCGTAAAACACTATCTACATCAGCACGATAGCGCTCTAAAAGGTGTTCGAGATTGATGCGTACACGATGCACTTCTAGTGAGAAAGCGTTTTTTTGCTCGTTACGTTTAAATACATCCAACGGGGTTTCTGCCGCTTCAATCAGACTTTCCAGAGTATTGAGTACTAATTTTTCTGCTCTATTTAAATTGGGTATAACGGAATAAATGAGTTCATGGAGCGTTATATTTGCGTCACTATGGTGCATATGCCAGATCAACTCCTTGGCAGAGGCTGAATGTTGATAAAGCGGCCCTGGTCAGAAAACTCCAATCGATAAACACCATGAACCCCCTCTTGTCCTACTACGCGGCGCAGCGCTTCAGCAGGAAAAATGACCCAGCGACCATCCACGCTGCGCGTGCGCACGTTCGTGTAGCGCCCTTCGTAATGCGCCAGGCACTCATTTTTCGAAAGATGGATGACAACATCGATAGTGGGCATGGTAATGATTAACCAAAAGATAGCTAAGCGGTCGTTTATGCACGACTATTGCGTGCTGCGATTCACCCATAGATGATCTATGCTAACGTAAATAGCTTATCCTTCGGTAACTGCTTATGGATCTCTCCAAACTAAATCTTTTTTCTGCTTCTTCATCACCTTGGCAACAACCCATCGTAAGTAAAGCAGATGCGACTCAGGCGGGCACAGCGGGGCAAAAAGCTCGTTCCTCTGAGGCTACTGCACAAGCAAGTGAAGAGACGGATACATCAGCCAGTAGCGAAACGGCTGGGCCCACCCGCCCTGACGGTACGCCGCTAGCCCCTGAAGAGATTCAGCACTTAGAGCAGCTTAAGCAAACTGACCGGGAAGTTCGCCAACATGAAATGGCCCACCAAACGGCAGGCGGCCCTTACACCGGCGGGGCTAGCTACGAGGACGAAGTGGGACCAGACGGCAAACGTTATGCGGTCGCCGGTGAAGTGCCTATCGATTACGGCCCTGTGCCGGGCGACCCCACGGCTACCATCGAAAAAATGCAAACGGTCATTGCGGCAGCTTTAGCACCTGCAGAACCCTCGTCTAAAGATTTACAGGTAGCCGCTCAAGCTAGGCAGTATTTATTGGAAGCTAAGTTGGAAGCTGCTCTGGAGCAGAGCAAGATGAATACTGCTCGTCGCGCTGGGGAAACCACTACGGGAGAAGTGACCACAACGCCTGATGGGCAGGCAGCCTGATTCATTGGCACCCATTACTCGTCCTATTGATGACGCTTAGGGTGCTGGCGAAGCAGCACCTAAAAAGCGCTGGTTCCAGTAATCGATATCCAGCGGCACACTGACAACGGCTCGACCGCTGCCAGGTGCATGAATCATCTGCCGGTTACCGCCATAAATACCTACATGTGTGGCTTTGGCACCATCACCAAAGAACAGTAAATCACCTGGGCGAGGTGCATCTATCTGTGGCAGCGCGCGGCACTGAGCATCAGCGGTGCGCGGTACGCGTATACCTGCAGCGCGATAGGTCATTTCAACAAGCCCCGAACAATCCAACCCCTTCGGTGAATTACCGCCAAAACGATACGGTGTGCCGATCGCCTGCTGCGCATGGGAGAGAATCAGCGCGCGCTCCATCGAAATACCCGCTTGAGCGTTCGATGCAGGGACGGTAGTTGTCTCTTTGCTGGCACACCCTGCTAATAGCAGAAGCATGAATAACGTTAACAGTGGGGACAGGCGGATAAACGGCATAAATCGCTCCGGCTCAGCACGTTAGCAATGCTTTTATCATGGCCTATGCCTGGCTTACCCGCTACTAATTCGTCTGTTGTTATTACCAAAGAACTATCCCAAAGAACTATTCCAACGGACTATTGCTATTACAGTCGATTATGACTGACACCCTATCCACTCAACAAAGGTGGTTTCTCCCAGCGCATGGCGCTCATGGCGCAGGCGGCTCATCGCAGCGTAGGGCAAGTCCATCACTAAGCCGTTACTAAGCGGCTGCTCCAACACTTGGCGCAGCAGCGCATTGCAGACAAATAGATGCGCCACCACCAACACGTGCTTACCGGGCGGATTGGCCAGTAGCCGCTGCCAGGATTCGCTAACCCGCGCATCCAGCGCTGACAGCGTTTCTCCTTCTGGAGGCGCGGCTTGGCAGGGGGTGAACCAAAACGCACTCATTTGCTCACTGCCCTCATCAGCAAATACCTGGGCATGGGTTTTGCCTTCCCAACGCCCCAGATGAAGTTCAGCCAAGTCGTCATCAATTTCAACAGGCACATCAAACTCCTCGCCTAGCCACAGCGCAAATTCGCGGCATCGAAGCAGAGGTGAACTGACAATAGCATCGTAGGGTGGTCTTCCATCCATAGTGTGACGCATGACAGCGTCACTCACTTGTTTCCAGCCCGTTTCACTAAGCGGATGGTCGGTGCTGCCACGTAACATGCGCCCGCCTACTGGCTCACCATGGCGCATAATATCGATAGTGGTGATATCTGCATTTGGAAAACGCATGTTTTCTGTTCCTCGACAGGCTGACTAGATGATCGCATGGCGCACGCGAGCAGAAACCCACTCGGATACCAGCACCGTGGCAAAAATCATCAAAAAGATAACACTAACCTGGTTCCAAGCGAGGCTGTTAATTGAAGCATTGAGCTGAAAGCCAATACCACCAGCGCCCACTAAGCCCAGCACCGTCGATTCACGAATGTTGATGTCCCAGCGATATACGCTGATACCCGCAAAAGCAGGCATGACCTGAGGCAGCACACCATAGTTCATCACCTGCAGGCGGCTGGCGCCGGTGGCACTAATCGCTTCAACGGGCGTTGGATGAATCTCTTCAATGGCTTCATAAAGCAGCTTGCCCACAAAGCCAATGGAACGCAGCGCAATGGCAATAATGCCTGCCAAGACGCCAGGGCCAAGAATGGTGACCAGCAGCATGGCCCAAATCAGCGAGTTGATAGAGCGCGATGAGACGATAATGGTGAGAGCCAGGCTACGTATCAGCGGGTGTGGCGTTGTGTTACGCGCTGCTAAAAACGCCACAGGGAACGCCATAACAATGCCCAGTGCCGTGCCTAATGTGGCAATGTTCAGGGTGTCCCACATAGGTTTCCACAGCACGTTAGCGTACTCCCAACGTGGCGGCATCATACGGCTAATTAAGTCACTGCCCTGGCGGCCAGCATCTTCAACAAACACCCACATGGTGTTGTCAGAAATCGCTTTCCAGCACAGCAGAAACAGGCTGACACCTAACAGCCAGGCAGCGAACTGCAGCCACTGGGCTCGGGTGGTGCGCCGCTGCCAAAGTGGCGCCCCTTGGGGAGATGTTGAAACAGGCATAACGTTTCCTCTTATGACAAGCAGCGCGCCGTTACTGTGTCCAGCGGCGAACGTAGCTGGAGGCATACTCACTCATCAGTACAATAGCGATGATAATCAGAAGGATGGCAGCAGATGTGCCGTACTCGTAGCGGCTCAATGAGGTGTTCAGGGTGGCACCGATCCCCCCCGCTCCAACAATGCCAATCACCGACGACTCACGGAAATTGATATCCAGCCGGTACATCGAAAGGCCAATTAAGCGCGGCATCACCTGAGGCTGAATGGCATGGTTCATGGTTTGCCACCAGCTCGCCCCAGTGGCGCGTACGGCCTCCACCTGTCGCCAGTCGAGATCTTCAATATCTTCTGCCAGCAGTTTGGCCATAAAGCCAATGGTGGCAAACGCCAGGGTCAGCATGCCAGCAAACGGTCCAAAGCCGAACATCACTACAAACAGAATGGCGATGATAATTTCCTGGAAGGTACGCGAAACGGCAATAATCGCGCGGCAAACGGCATAAATCGGTAATGGCGAGATATTGCGCGCCGCCCCCCGCCCCACCGGAATTGCCAGCAACACGCCAATCACTGTAGAGGTTAACGTCATGGTCAGACTTTCCAGCAGACCCGCGACAATATCGCTCTGGCGGCTAACGAAGTCCGGCTGTAGAAACGCGCCAAGAAAATTGAGTGCACGTCCGGCACCTTCAGCGACGCGAGCCCAGTTCACTTCCACAGAAGCGAGTGCAAGTACCAGATAAACAATCGCGCCTACCACCAACCCCCAGCGCACTCGCGGGTTATCAATCAATGGTAAGCGCCGCCAGTGGCCTTCACGCGCAGCCTGTTGGCGCGCCAGCGAATTGGTACTGCTCATCGCGCGCCCCCACTCGCCAGGCTTGCTAACGGACGCAGGTCACGGCCAGCATGAGAGCGATGTACTTCGCTCTCTTTCGCTTTCATTTGCGCTTTATCTTCAGTTTCATCATCTTCGGCGGGTTCTGGGGTGGTATCCCAATCCTCTTCACCATAGATGGTGGTGAGAATCTCACCGGTTAGCTCGCTAGGCTGTCCGTCAAATACGATTTCACCAGCTCGCAACCCGACAATACGGTCAGCAAACTGCTTCGCCAACGCGACATCGTGAATGTTGATAATCGCGGCCAGCTCACGCTCGGCACATAGCTCACGAATCAGCCGCATGATCTGCCGCGATGTTTTCGGGTCGAGGCTGGCAGTGGGTTCGTCGACCAGCAGTAGCTTAGGGCTTTGCAACAACGCACGGGCAATACCAACCCGCTGGCGCTGCCCACCGGAAAGCGCATCGGCACGCTTATCAATGGCATGGGGCAAGCCAACCCGTTCCAGCAAGCGAAAGGCTTCAGCCACGGCTTCTTGTGGGTAACGGCGCAAGAAACTACGCCAAAACCCCACATAACCCAGCTGGCCAGAAAGCACGTTCTCCATCACAGTTAATCGATCAACTAGCGCATACTCCTGAAAAATCATACCCATGGAGCGGCGTGCATGGCGCAGACGATTGCCCGAAAGTTTGGTCAGTTCTACATCTTCCAGGCGAATGCTGCCTTGGGTGGGTTCTACCAAACGGTTCACGCAACGAATCAGCGTGCTTTTCCCTGCACCGGATGGCCCGATCAGCGCCATCACTTGTCCTTTGGGTAGCGTCAGTTGAATATCGGTTAGCGCACGATCCCCAGTTGGGTAACGTTTGCCAACACCGGTAAGAGTCAACATGAGAGTGCCTCATTTACGAATATTCGGGTACATAGCAATACGGCCAGAAAGTTGCCTTCCTGGCCGATAGGATTTCAAAACTGCCAGCGTATTAATCGCAGTCGTAGGTCACACCATTGGCATCGGCGATGGTGCGAATGACCGACCAGTTTTCCTGGTAGGTAATCGGGATAAACTGCGCTTCGCCGGAATTAGTAAACTCGGCTTCAAGAGCGGTGCCTTCCCAGTCATAGCTGAAGAAAGCATCTTGAATTTTCTCGGCTAGCTCAGGATTCAAATTATTGGCCAGCCCATAGGCGGTGGTGGGAAACGTTTCTGAGGTGTAGATAATCTCGTAATCACCTTCGTTAACAACGCCACGAGAAATCATCCGCGTACCAACAGAGTTGGCAATGGCAGCGGCTTCGTAGTCTTTGTTCACCACCCCTAAAATGGAGTTGTCGTGGGAACCGGAGAACGCGGTTTCGAAATCCTCGCCTGCTTCTAGCCCGTATTCGGAACGCAGCAGCGCTGAGGGGGCACGGAAGCCAGAGTTAGACGTTTCAGAGGTAAACGCCATCTGGCGCCCTTCCAAATCTTCAACCGATTCAATGCCGCTGCCAGGATAAGTGATGATCTCCATCTCATAGCCAAAGCTGCCATCTTCAGCGGCCATCATGGCAAAGGGGCGGAAACCACCACAGTTAACGGCAACCGGTACGCCGCCCGTATTAAAGCCAGCCACATGCAGGCGACCTGCACGCAGTGCTTCCTGCTGGGCCGCGTTTGACTGAACTGGGAAGAACTGCACCCGCTTGCCGGTGGCATCGCTTAGGTGTTCGAGAAAATCAGCCCAAACATCGGCGTATACGGCGGGGTCTTCAACCGGCGTGTAAGCAAAGACCAAGGTGTCCGGGTCGACCCATTGGGACTCGTCGCTGGGCACGTCGGCAACCATGTCGCCGTCATTATCAACATAGCGCGAAGAGAGATCAGCAGAGGCGCTAACAGCTGCCAGCGCAAACGTGCTAACCACAGCAGCGCTAATCAACGTACGTGTAAGAGTCAGTGGTTGCATACATCACCTAAGCGGGTTGTTTAACAATGCCGCTATGGTGATGCCCAACCATGACAGCGAAGGGACACTAAAATGACAAGGCGATGACCTCTCGGTGACAGCTCAGTGACAGCCCTGTGGTTGAAGACTGAACGATTGAAGACTTAGCGATTGAAGATTCAGTGTCGTTTATTCCCTGCCGGCTCCACACAGCATCCTCGGCGCTCTACGAATAAACTGTTACCCGCTATTTTTTTTGCTTGGTGCTTTAACTCGGAAAGTTGGGCGGCAATGTCCAGTGCTTTGCAGCTGGCGGTATCTGTGACAGGCTTAACGGCAATAGACACGCTCACAAAGGGAATAAACGTGACCGCACCCTGGCGGTTTTCTATATGAATCCCCCCCTGCTTACGATCCGCATTTTCATAAAATCCAGGCGCCATCACTCCAAAAGAGTGCAATATTTGCTGGCAAACACTCTCCCACTGTTCAAGGGGAAGCAGCATCATAAAGTCATCACCGCCAATATGGCCGATAAACCCGCCAGCGCTTTCTACCTGTGCCTGAAGCAGCCGTGACAAGGAAATAATCACGTGGTCGCCGCGTGCATAGCCATAAGCATCGTTAAACGCTTTGAAATTATCTAAATCGACGTAGGCGGCCGCGAACCCTTCGCGCTGATCAAGATAAGTGACCAGCGTTTCGTTTATCAGAATATTACCCGGCAAACCGGTGAGAGGATTGGCATGACGGGCCTGACGCACCTGAATGGCAGTAATTTCGCGCAACAGATCCACAATAGTCCCCATTCCCAGATAGCGACCGTGACTATCCACAATCACGAAATCTTCTTGCTCGATATCGCGGCTATCGGTTAACTGCTGGCTCAGCGCTTCAAGAGACAAATCTGCTTCGGCCACTAGCATTTTAGGGTCCGCTATCTCCAACACGCGACGCTTTGCATATAACGCGTGGCTGTAGGGGTTAGTAAATAGAGTTAAAAACGCATTGCGGCGAACCACGGCTATTGGCACGCCATCTTCTACCACCGCGACGCAACGTAGATTTGTCACTTCACGAAATCGTTCAGCAAGCTCTGGAACAGAGCACGCCGGTGTGATGGCGCTGATGGGACGTAAAATAGAGTGGGCAGTGCGCCCCGCTGGGCTTTTCAGCTGTGTCGTGGCAGGCAACAGCATATGTAGCTGCAAGGGTGGGTGAAGGCTTGGTCGTGCAAAGTAAAACCCCTGTAGCAGCGCCAGCCCTCGGTCTAGCTCCCACAGGCAAAGATGCTCAGCGGCGGTCTCAACCCCCTCAGCAATCAGTTGGCAGTCTAAGCTGCGCGCCACATCTAAAATCGAGCGTAAGAACTCACGTTTAGCCGGCTCTTGATCAATGCCCGAAATAAAGTGGCGATCTAGTTTGACGAAATCAGGACGTAGTTCAGACCAATGCCGCAAGCTGGAATGGCCAGCTCCTAAATCATCCAACGCTACTTGAAAGCCCATGTCTCGATAGTGGGCCACTGCCTGACGCATCAGGTCATAATCGTGAATTGGCACATGTTCAGTGAGCTCAATCACCACCCGTTCAGCAGGCAGGCCGCTCTCTTGAATAAAACTCAGCGTTAAGCCTTCACGGAAGTCACGTTCAACAATCGTCAGCGGCATTACGTTCAGAAACAGCAACCCAGGCAATTCCAGTTCTGCAAAACGACGAATCGCTAATCGTCGACACAGTAAATCCAGTTCGACTAACACCCCCGCCTGAGTGGCCACATCAAACAGGCGTAATGGCGAGTGCAGCGGCGATGTTTTCGGGCCACGAATAAGAGCTTCATAGCCATAAATAGCCTGCTGATTAGCGTCCACAATGGGCTGAAACAACACATGTAGCTCTTCTGTTGCGATAATCTGGTTCAACCACTGCGCTTCTTGTGCGGTCATATAACTGCTGCCCTATCAAACATCGCCTGTGCCTTTGATTTTAAAGCTCTATCTGATTTTAAAGCCCCATCAGAAAAGTACTCGGGCAGCAATCGTGCGACATTTTCATGTCGCTTGTATGACAGTACAACCGAAACAACCTACTAAGAACGCGGGAGATCTGGTGGTGGAAACACCACATCGCCTCCATCGACATCTAGCTGGCGAATGTCCGTTGGGCGGCCCTGCTCATCCAGGCTTACTAGCCCAATCCCACTTGCATTCCATAGCCGCTCACCGGCGCTAGCCCGATCTGGGTCGCGCGGGTGAATGCTCAGCTTACGGCGCTTGGTGAACCAGTTAAGTGGTGATAACGGCGCATAGAGCCAACGGTTTAAGCGGTCAAAGGTATTCAGCAGCTGTTTGGGAAACGTATTTTTGATCCCACTGGAGGTAATTTGCCAAAGGTGCGGCGACTCTTTTTGACGGCGAACAACAATATCGTAGGCAAACGAGTAGTGAACATCGCCTGATAAAATCACGAAGTTACCCGGCGTTTTCGAGTGCCGCCAAATATGCAGCAGCACGTTAGCGGCTCCCCGGTGCGCCATCCAGTTTTCAGCGTCCACCACCAACGGCTTACCCGCCAGGGTAAATAGCTTTTGAATGATCTCTATCAGCTTGACCCCGAACATCGGGGCTGGGGAAACGATAACCGCGCTTTTGGTACCCAGTAGCGCCTGCTGCATTTCCATCAGCGCTTCCCAGTCCATTAAGCCCGAAGGGCGGTTGGGGCTACGTTCGCTACGCCAACGGCGGGTGCGTGTATCCAGCACGATTAAAGCAGGCGTACCTGGCACTTGGTACTCCCAGCCCTGAAAACGCAGTAGTTGTTCGATAAAACTATCCTGGGCGCTAGCGTTAAGCGGGCTATCTCTTTCAAATAGCGTCGAGGCTTGAAGCAGCAACGGATTGAGCTTATCCGGGGCGTTGCCCCATCCCTGGCATAGTAAATAGGCCACTAACGCATTACCGATAATTCGCTTTGAAAACGGATGGCCGTAGGCACAGCGCTCCCAGTCTGCGGTCAAGTTCCAGTCGTCGGTGACATCGTGGTCATCAAAGATCATCAGGCTGGGAACGTGAGCCATTAGCCGTGCGCACTGGGGCAGCCCAGCAACAAAGTCATCAATCACCGCCTGCTCTTGCTGGTAAGCATCGGTTTCTTTATTACCCTGAACAGGTGGTTCAACGGCAATGAGTTGCCAGGGCGTTGGAGACCATACCAAGCAGTACATGGCGAGCATTTCCGACAGCGTCACTAAGTGGTTCTGCGCATTTGCAGAGGTAAACACAGGTTTTTTAACGCCGCCAAAAAAACGTTCACGCAGCGCAGCATTGCTGGTCACATCCGGTAGCAGCGCTTCACGGTGATAATAGCTTTCAGGGGCGGCGTAAAGCGCTTGACTGTCATCTACCGTGGCACCTTCCAACTTTTCATCCACCAATCCCAAACGCTCAATCAGTGCGTGTACGGCGCGCAGCATCGGGCCGGCAACGTCATCAACGTAGACCTGGTCTCCAGTCATCAGCAGCCAGGCTGGCCACTCTTCGGGGGTTGATTGGCGCTCGGCTAACCACATATCTGCCCGCACCAAGCCATCGGCACTGTCATGATGGGGCTTACGGCACGAACCGTGCATTAGCCGGTGATGCCGAGAGGCCAGCACAAAACCTGGGTACATCTCGTCTTCATGGCATAACCAGGGCGCCCAATCCGGCAGGCGTTGCCATTCGCCCCAGGTACACTGAACCCGCAAATCGTAGGCAATTCGCACATCGGTGGGCAGCGCGGTCGGTAAGCTAAGGTCAATAAAATGGATATAGGCGTGTTGGCCAATCGCCACACATTGATGCGACTTATCCAGTGGATGCGTCTGGACTTCCATTTGCTCAGGGTGAAGCACCAGTTGCATTGTTAGCGGCCGGGTCGCGACTAGCCACAGAACTAGGCGCGAAGGCGAAAGGCGGCGCAGCAGAGGCCCCACCAGTACGTCCGGCAATGTCTTGGCGATTTGCGTCATGTCACCGTCTCTTTGTTGGGTCATGCATTGTGACTATCCAGCAACCACAGGCAGCTCAACAATCACTTCTAATCCACCCGCCTGGGCACGCTGCAGGTGCATATGGCCCTGATAAAGCGCGACAAGATCCGTCACGATGGCTAAACCAAGCCCACTCCCAGAACGCTGTTCATCTAGACGCTTTCCTCGCTGCACGGCGGCTTGGCACTCCTGTGCAGACATACCTGGGCCATCATCGCTCACTCGCAGCAACAGCCTTTGGCCATCGGCTTGCAAGCTAATGTTTACTTCGGCTGTCGCCCAGCGAAGTGCGTTATCCAACAGGTTGCCGACGATTTCTTGAAGATCCTGCCCATCCATATGGACTCGCGCTCGGCTGTCTACGTTTTGCTGGAGGCTAATATGACGACGCTGCGCCAGACGCGTAAGCCCAGCAATCAGCGCCGCCAGCGTATCCTGCACGGCAATGGGGGCGAAGCGAGCACCTTCGCCAGCAGCAGACGCACGCGCTAAGTGGTGGCGCACCGCGTTGTCGATGCGCGAAAGCTCAACCTCCCAATGAGCACGGCTTTCGTCGGGCAATTGCTTAACCAGTAGCCGCATAACACTCAGCGGAGTTTTTAACGCATGGGCAAGATTGCCTGCGGTATGGCGACTTCGCTCAATTAATCGCTGGTCACGGGCAAGCACGGCATTCATTGACTCTGCTAGCATGGCCAGTTCATCTGGCAGACGGGTGTCGAGCTGCTCAGCCTGTCCTTGCTCAACGTCCCGGAGATTGGCATTCATGCGTCGCAGTGGTGCCAGCCCCCAGCGCACTTGCAGTGCTAGCACCCCTAACAGCAGCGCACCCAAGCCCACCAGCCCCAGCCATAATGCTTGTTGAAACTGCTGGATATCTTCTCGCAGCGCATCATCTCGGGCAGCCACGCTAACATGCAGCGGTGTTTCCAACGGGGCAAGGTAAATATCTCGCTCAACAATGCGCAACTGCTGGCCTCGCGGGCCGCTCATCGTGGGAGCCGATACGTTTTTGTTATCGATAACCGGTAGGCGCTGATCCCACAGCGAGCGCGACGTTGTCGTAAGGTGATCATGGTCGGTAATTTGCCAATACCAACCGGAATAAACCTGATCGAAACGCGGGTCACCCAGTGATCGATCATAACTTATCTGCTGGCCGATAGGGTCAAAGGTAACACCCGCAATGATCACATTAAGCGTTGTCTCCAAGCGTTCATCAAAGGCATGAATTGCTGACGTACGATAATGGTGGGTGAGCAGCCAACCCGCTATTGGCAACGCTAGCAACACCATTAACAGTGCTGCCAGTAGAAGACGCAACGTAATCGAACGGGTCGACCAACGCTGCGCCCAGCGGGTAATCGCTGGCCTCATGCGTCGGAGGGCTCTTCAGCAAGTAAGCGATATCCCTGGCCACGCAGCGTGGCAATCCGCCACGCGCCTAATTTACGCCGCAACCGGCTCACTTGAACGTCAATCACGTTAGAGTCGGGTTCATGGTCACGGTCATAAACATGCTCAGAAAGTTCACTGCGGCTAACCACGCGGGGGGCAGCATGCATTAAGTAGCTGAGCAGACGCGTTTCCTGGGCAGTTATGCTAACCGGCCTGCCCGCCAACGTGACATGCTGGGTATGGGTATCCAGGCTTAACTCACCTACCTTCAGGACGGGATGAGCATGACCATGACTACGGCGCACCAGAGCACGCAGCCGAAACATTACTTCGGCGGGGTCAAAGGGTTTCGTCACATAGTCATCGGCCCCTGCGGTAAAGCCCGCCGCTTTATCGGCCCAGCGCTCGCGTGCCGTTAAAATCAGTACCGGTAGATCAATACCGTCTTCTCGCCACGCAGAGAGCCAGCGGGTGCCTTCACCATCGGGTAGGCCCACATCGAGGATGACCGTGTCATAGGCTTCTGTGCGCACCAGGAAATCTGCTTCCTGGCCATTTTCAGCATGCTCTACCAGCCAGTCGCCCTCCCGTAGCGCTTGAATAAGCTCGCGGGCGAGCGCCTGGTCATCCTCTACCAGTAAACACTTCATGAATAGCTACCTTATTGGCGGCGCATCTCATTAATGCGCACACCTTCTATTTTCATTAACTGCCCGCTATGGCCATCAAACTCAAACTCAACCACTTGATTCTGAGCACCCAGCAGCTTGATCTCATACTCCACGTGGCCATCCTCACGCTCTATCTCTACTTCTATTACCTCGCCGATATAATTAGCTTCCAGCCAGTCAAGAATGGACTCTAAAGGCACGACGTCGCCCCGCCGCACTTCACTGTGCAACGCTTCCCAGTGCTGGTCGCCAATGGCACTACCGGCCAGCGCAATGGCAAACACCGCTGCAACGACGTTTACGGGCAACGCCTTGCGCAAGCGCATACATAGCAGACGCTGCCAATAACGTAAAAGGGTTAGCATGAGGGGCATCTTATTCATCGTACTAGAATGCCAAAAGCAACATGAACGTTAGATGAATGGCTTTGTCAGCTTACGGAAAGAACCGCGGTGTTATAACTGTTTTGCCTTATGACGAATGCTGTCTCATTCAACAGACCAAGTCATTTAACAAACCAAGTCATTCAAGAAACCAAGAAGGAATTTGACATGAACGCTATGAAAAAAATGCTGCTGATCCCGACCTCCGCTTTGCTGCTCACTGCGGCTGCAGGCAGCGTGCAAGCTGATACATTGCCCGTTGATCAGATTGATAGTGTGCTAACCCATGCCACTGACTATGGGTTTACCCATTACGAAGAAATCAGCATTAAAAGCCGCGGCCGTGCCGAGGTGGAAGGCTGGCTTGACGACGAATGGTACGCTGACATTGAATTCTCCATCGATAGTGGCGAAACATTGCAAGAACAGCGTGAGCGACTTATTACCGGAGCCTGGGGCATGAGCGAAGATGATATTCGCCAGGCACTAGAAGTAGCAAGCCAAGAAGGCATGGTCGAATTTGAAGATATCGACATTGATAAAAGCGGCATGATCGATGTTGAAGGCCGTGACGAAAATGGTCGTGAACTAGAAATCAGTCTACGCCAAGGCTCCTTCCAAGTAAGCGAAATTGACCGCGATTAACTGGCTAGCACAATCCAGCATTAACTAACGCAAAACATCATGCGGGCCACTTAGGCCCGCTTTTTGTGTTGTCGCTCAACGAACTCAGCGCTACAAAGGATTTCTTGTAAAGGTCGCTGTTAACGTCGCATTGTAATGTGCTTAACATAGCCATTAACCACCCAATGCGTACTCTCAGCAGGGACGCATGTAACCAAGGGAGTTGCCTTTGACGCTAACTACCACCGCCGAAGGCGTAAGCAACCGTTTAGAACACGCGGTACTCCGCGATCTTGCATGGTTGCTGGTCACGCCTGATTTGATTGAACTACCGGGCCCTAATGCCTATCCAGGCAGACCAACACGCCAGGAACTCGGCTTAGTAGATTCAGTCGACGACTGGTTGGCAAATCTTTCGTCACTGGTAAATGCGCTTGATGGCAAGCTGGCGACGCGCATGGGACACTACCATGAACGGCTGTGGCACCTGATGTTAGATAACGCGCCCAACACACGACTGCTCGCCAAGAACCTGCGTATTACCCAGCGGCGCAATACCCTGGGCGAGTTGGATATGCTCTATCGAACGCGAGACAACCCCGCCCCCATCCACCTGGAAGTGGCGATAAAGTTCTATCTTGGCCTACCAGAAGGGCCTGGTGATGCCACCTGCCAAAGCCGCTGGATTGGCCCTGGCGGGCTAGACAGCCTAGCGCTGAAATGTAGCCACCTGCGCCATCATCAGTTGCCTATTTCGAGCACTGCCATCGCGCAAGCGATCATCGCCCAATGGCTATCCCCTAGAGATCTCGGCCATGCACCACCCTGTTATCCGCTGACACAGCGCCTAGCGATGCCCGGTGTACTGTTTTATCCCTGGCACACAACATTACCGCCGCCCAGCGGTGCGACGGTCGATCATCGACGTGGTAAATGGTGTTATTTAGGGGATTGGCCGCGGTTCGCAGCCCAGCGAAGTGAAACACTGAAAATGGCATGGCTAAAGAAGCCTCACTGGCTAGCCCCGCCGCCATTAGATACATTTTCCTCTGCCAAGGATTATATGGCAGACGTAACGCCACTTATCCATCGCTACGGGCCCCAGCAAGTGATGCTTTATGACCCGCAGGAAAGAGAATTAGCTGAGGAAAAGCCGCTTGAGCGGCTAGTCATCGTACCCGATGACTGGCCGCGCCAAGTACCGCTACCGCCTCGCGCTCGCGATTAAACAACGACCAAGTTATCGCGATGGATCAGCTCGTGAGCCTCCACGTAACCCAGGATTGCTTCAATCTGGTGGCTTGGCTGGCCCGCTAACTGACGGGCTTCATCCGCGCCGTAGTTGACTAACCCTTTGGCCACGCGTGCGCCCTGCTCATCCACGCACAGCACCATATCACCGCGCTTAAAGCTGCCCTGCACTTCGCGCACGCCCACCGCCAACAGGCTAGAGCCTTTGCCACGCAGTACGTTCACAGCCCCAGCATCCAGTACTAAGGTGCCACGCACCTGCAATTGGCCTGCCAGCCAGCGCTTGCGAGCAGCAATGGGCGCTTGATCTGGGCGCAGTAGGGTGCCCAGTGCCTCACCTGCCATGACGCGGGAAATAACGTCCGGCTGGCGGCCACTCGCAATCACCGTGACCGCGCCGGAACGAGCAGCCAACTGTGCAGCACGAATTTTGGTGCTCATACCACCGCGCCCCAAAGCACCTCCACTGCCAGCGACAGCGGCTAAGCGCGGATCGTCGGCACGGCCTTCAGCAATCATCTGAGCATTGGGGTCGTGGCGTGGATCGGCGTCAAACAGCCCTTCCTGATCAGTAAGCAGCAGCAATGCATCGGCTTCTAACAGGTTAGCCACCAGCGCGCCAAGCGTATCGTTATCGCCAAAACGAATCTCGTCGGTGACCACGGTATCGTTTTCGTTGATGACCGGCACCACGCGCATCTCAACCAAGGTACGCAGCGCTGACAGCGCGTTGAGATAGCGCTTGCGGTTGGAAAGGTCATCGTGGGTGAGCAGAATCTGAGCCGTTAACATGCCGTGGCGAGCGAAATGCTGCTCGTAGCACTGGGTAAGGCCGTTCTGGCCTACCGCTGCGGCCGCCTGCAGCTCATGAACGGCACTGGGGCGCGCTTGCCACCCCAGACGCACCATGCCAGCCGCTACGGCACCCGAGGATACCAGCACAACTTCTTTGCCCTGCTGATGCAGCATGGCAATCTGGTCGACCCAGCCACCAATGGCCGGCTCATCTAAGCCTCGACCATCATTGGTGAGCAGCGCGCTACCAATTTTAACCACCACCCGACGGGCGCTGCTTAACGCCTCACGGCCAGGCAACTGCTCATTGCTTTCCACGTCGCGACTCTCCCAAGCCATTCCGCTCACGCGATTAATTCCGCTAACCCTGCTGACGCTTCCCACTCGACCGACGGGTCGGTTACGGGGCGTACTCTACCTCGACATCGTAATCATCATCGTCAAAGTCGTCGTCGTCACCTTCATCGTCGTCGCGTTTACGGCGACGGCCAAGACGCGCTTCCGTTCGGGCCACTGATTCTTCTTCCATGCGGCGACGCATTTCCTGCTCGCGGGCATGAGCTTCTTCATCTTCATTTTCCAGGCGCTGCTGCTCCGTTAGCCAGCGATACGCCGCCTGTACCAACTTGTCAGTGCCGTCGCTGCTGATGGCCGAGATGCGGAATACCGGGCCATCCCAGTTCAGCGCTTGGATAATCGCCTGGGCGCGGGCTTCGCGCTCATCTTCCGGCAACAGATCAAACTTATTCAGCACTAGCCAACGCGGCCGCTCAGAAAGCGCCGGCGAGAACTGGCCTAGCTCGTGAATAATCGCCTGGGCCGCTTCCACGGGGTCAGACTCGTCAAACGGTGCTACATCCACCACGTGGAACAGCAGACGTGTACGGGTCAGGTGCTTCAAGAAACGTAACCCCAGGCCCGCGCCATCAGAGGCACCTTCAATCAGCCCTGGCACATCGGCCATCACAAAGTGCTCGTGCATACCCAGCTTCACAACACCCAGGTTAGGCACCAGGGTAGTGAACGGATAGTTTGCCACTTTGGGTTTGGCCGCAGATACCGAACGGATCAGTGTAGACTTACCCGCATTCGGCATGCCCAGCAGGCCGACATCAGCCATTACCTTCATTTCCAGGCGCAGGTTGCGTCGGTCGCCTTCGGTGCCCGGCGTGGTACGGCGTGGCGCACGGTTGGTCGAGGATTTAAAGTGAATATTCCCCAACCCACGACGACCACCTTCGCCCACCAGTACCACCTGACCGATATCGGTGACATCGGCGATGACCTCAAGGGTATCTTCATCGATCACCGTGGTGCCCACCGGCACTTTTACGTGCAGGTCTTCACCGGCTTTACCGCTCATCTGGCGGCCCATACCGCCCTGGCCGTTTTCCGCTTTGTAAAAACGCTGAAACTTGAAATCGATCAAGGTGTTCAGCGAGTCGTCACCAATCAGGTAGACGCTGCCACCATGGCCACCATCGCCACCATCAGGGCCACCTTTGGGCACATATTTTTCGCGGCGAAAGCTCAGACAGCCATTGCCGCCTTTACCTGCCTCAACAATAATCGAGGCTTCATCGACGAACTGCATTGGATTCTCCCGGCCGCTTCCGCCGCCCTAACTGCAATATCCCGCCCGTTAACAACGAGCAAAAGGGATCGAAAAGACAAAAAAGCCCCGCCATGGCGGGGCTTTTATTTCGTCATCTTCGTTCTGCGCAACAGCTGTTGCTTAGGCAGAAACGATGCTAACGAATTTACGGTTGTTCGGACCTTTAGTCTCGAACTTCACGAAGCCGTCGTTCAGAGCGAACAGCGTGTGATCACGACCCAGGCCAACGCCAGTGCCTGCGTGGAAACGAGTACCACGCTGACGAACAATGATGCTACCCGCGCTGGCTGCTTGGCCACCGAAGAGTTTCACACCTAAGCGTTTGGACTCGGAATCGCGACCGTTACGCGTGGAGCCGGCTGCCTTTTTATGTGCCATTGCAAAATCCTCCTTAAGGGAATCGACTGCTTACGCAGAAATTCCGGTAATTTTGACTTCAGTGAACCACTGACGGTGGCCCTGACGCTTCATGCTGTGCTTCCGGCGACGGAACTTGATGATCGTTACTTTATCGCCACGGCCGTGGGAAACGATTTCAGCAGACACTTTGGCACCGCTTACTAAAGGCGCGCCAACGTTGACGTCATCGCCGTCTGCAACCAACAGCACTTCATCAAACTCAATCGTTTCGCCGGTAGCGACTTCGATTTTTTCGAGCTTGAGGGTTTGACCTTCTTGAACGCGGTACTGTTTGCCACCGCTTTTAATAACTGCGTACATGTCGCTCTCCGGACTTGTCGTTAATGCCGATTACGCCCCGCGTAACCAACGCTCATCGCCTTCCGCTCTTATCGACCTGCTGCGAGTGGCGCCCCTTTTGGCAGCCATCTGACAGGGAGCATGATGAGTGGGTCGCGAATTATAGCGACTATCGCGGTTTACCACAAGACTACGGGGCATTGTCAATCACGTACCGTACCACGAACGTCTATCGCTACCTTGACGCCTCACAGACAGCCCCATAGCATGGCTCCAATTATCTCCCCCCCGCGATGAACGGAACCCATGACAGCCAACGTCTCTCAAACCCCGCCTGCCAGCCCAACGCCTTCACCGCTGCACGCCGTGGTGGCCGATGACTTTGACGCCGTAAACCGCACCATTGTCGCGCAGCTGAATTCCAAGGTGCCGCTGGTAGAAACCATCGGCCAATATATTATTGAAAGCGGCGGCAAGCGCCTGCGCCCTTTACTCGTACTGCTGGCTGCCCGAGCACTGGGCTATGAGGGCGACAAACACATCACCCTGGCCACGCTGATCGAATTTATGCACACCTCCACGTTGCTGCATGACGATGTGGTCGATGAATCGCACATGCGGCGTGGCAAAAAACCCGCCAACGATGCCTGGGGCAACGCACCATCCGTGCTGGTGGGAGACTTCCTCTATTCGCGCTCGTTTCAAATGATGGTGGACGTAGGATCGATGCGCATTATGGCGATTCTATCCGGCGCGACCTGCGTCATTGCCGAAGGCGAAGTACTGCAGCTCACCAATATCGGTAACCCCAGCATTTCTGAAGCGGATTACTTTGAAACCATTCAAGGTAAAACAGCGATGCTGTTTGAAGCCGCCTCCCACAGCGGTGCCGTGCTTGGCGACGCCACCGCTGAGCAAGAGCGCGCCCTGCAGTACTACGGCCGCTACTTAGGCCTCGCTTTCCAGCTCATCGACGACCTGCTGGATTACCAAGGCGACGCCGAGGCCATGGGTAAAAATGTTGGCGACGACTTGGCAGAAGGTAAACCGACCCTGCCACTGATTCACGCCATGGAACGCGGCACCCCTGAACAAGCCAAGCTAATCCGCCAAGTAATTCGCAAAGGCGGGCTAGAACAGCTCGACGACGTGCTTGAGATCATCAACGCCACTGGCGCGCTAGAATACACCCGCGCGCGCGCCGTTGAGATGGCCGATAAAGCCCTGGCCGAACTTGATCCCCTGCCACCCAGCCCCTACCGCGATAGCATGGCTAACATCGCTCGGTTAGCGGTTGATCGCAAAGCATAAAGTCTGCGCAACAAAGCAGCCCAACGCGTAAAAAGGGACTTGAAAAAACCCCTTCGCCTGCGTATGATTCGCTCCGTTGTTAAGCACTGCTCAGCACGCTTTCAGCAACATTGTTGCAACAACGTTCGGAATATAGCTCAGCTTGGTAGAGCGCTGCCTTCGGGAGGCAGAGGTCGTAGGTTCGAATCCTGCTATTCCGACCAAAGAATTCAGTAAAAACGGCCACTTAGCTAATACAGCTAGTGGCCGTTTTTGGTTGGGTGGCTGCTAGGTTCCATATAGGTTCCAAGTGTCATAATTTACGGTTTCATCAGATTTTTGCTGAGCTCTCCCAGCATATAAGTTCCCGTTGGCCATAGCACTAAACTAATCTATCTATGCGACCATTATTTGGTGTAATTAAATCTTATCTAATTTTGAGTGTGTAAGCTCGCGCTAGAATTGGCACAGAAAAAGCCTCATGGGACATTTCACATTTGGCTTGATGATTGGTACTGGCTCATCCAAGAAGCGATCGCAACGAATCTTGAACGGGCCCAGGATGTTTGTGCTGAACTCTCGCCCAGTCTGTTACTCCCTTAGCAATGCCCTCATACCCTGGGAAGAGAACAGACCCTGTGACGCCTAATAGAGCGCATCCTGATAGTAGCTGTGGTGCTTCTGATTTAGGTAGCCTCAGGCGCTGTAGATGAAATGGAGCGTCAGGCCCGGTTAACCGATCTGCACTTCCATCCAGGGTACTTGCCATGAACACGTCATTCCCCGTACCCGAACCGGTAATACGCGAAACTGTGAATAGGCCTGACTGTGCCGCTAGGTAAGGGCTCACGCCCCCAGGTGTCTTGATCACTTCCACTTCTCTACAGCGGGAACTAAGCGCCCATACCGCGAGGTAGCCCTCGAGTTCTTCCTTAAGGTTGGATAACGCTGATGAGGCAGCGAAGTAAGCTGCTACATAAGGGCTCCGTGTCCAGTCCAGAAGGCAGGTAGGCACTCCGTGATGCTGCGCAAAAGCAAGGACTTGATACACTTCTGTAGGCGGCCAATCTCGAGTTGCAGCAAGAGTTTGCTGGCTTAGGAGTCTACGCACGGAAACAGAATCGCCTGGCACTTGCAGCCCAGCCTTATCACAGGATTCAAGAAAAGCTAGGAGAACCGTCCTCTCGAAAGTCAGCTGTTGGTCAGGATTAATATCATGATCGCCATAAAAATTTGATGCGGTGATATCTCCCTCAAGCCGATGCGCAGAAGGCACAAGATTAAAATTTACGTCGGGCTGGCCACGGAAGATGTGTATATCTGGATTCCAACGATCTGTCTCGAGAGGGTTGAGATAATCCAAAAACTTTCGTGCAGTCGTGAAGGTATATTCTTGAAAGCCGGAAGTATAATCGCGGGACACTCTGTTACTCCTACATGTCAGGGCCAGGACAACCCAGTTGACTTCGCTGCCACGCCCTAGCTGAACCTGGACACTGAATCGCCCCGGATATTTTAGACACCCGTTAGGCTCTTAAAGTAACGCCTTTCATAATCAACCGGTGACAAGTTATCACTTGTGCCGTGTCGGCGCTTTGGGTTGTAAAACATTTCAATGTAATTGAACACGTCACGTCTAGCCGCTTCGCGTGTTGAATAAATCTGTCGCTTGATTCGCTCCCGCTTGAGAAGTTGAAAGAAGCTTTCAGCAACGGCGTTGTCATGACAGTTACCACGTCGGCTCATACTGCCTACCAAGCAATTCGCTTTCAGAAAGCTTTGCCAGTCTCCACTGCTAAACTGGCTCCCTTGATCCGAATGCACCATCACCGTTCCTTGTGGCTTGCGTCGCCAGACTGCTGATAACAAAGCATCCAGTGCCAACTCCGTAGTCATGCGAGACTTCATCGACCAGCCAATCACTTGACGGGAAAACAGGTCGATAACTACCGATAGGTAAAGCCAGCCTTCGTAAGTGCGGATGTACGTGATGTCCGTCACCCAAGCAATATTTGGCGCTGTTACTTCAAACTGACGGTCTAAATGGTTAGGGGATACGGCAGTCGGTTTCCCATCGCCATAGCCGCCAGGGCGTCGTCGATAGCCCGTCTGAGAGCGTAAACCTTCCCTATTCATAAGACGCGCCACACGGTGCTTCCCACAAGCTTCGCCAGCTTCACGCAAGTCCTGGTAGACCTTGCGATAGCCATATACACCGCCGCTTTCAAGCCAGGAGTGCTTGATCAATCCCAGCAAGCGCTCATCTTCCCGCGCTCGATTAGAGAGCGCTTTTTTACACCATGCGTAGTAACCGCTGGGGTGCACTGCCATCATCTGACACAAGCGACGTACCGAATATTGGCTCGAATAATTTTGAATAAACGCGTACCTCAGTCGGACTCCCTGGCGAAGTACGCGGTGGCCTTTTTTAATATGTCTCGCTCTTCTAATACGCGTTTGAGTTCGGCCTTCAAACGACGGTTTTCAGCTTGGAGATCATCATCCTCTTGCCGTTGTTCTACCGGCTTATCGTATCGCTTAATCCAGTTGTACAGGCTGTGACCTGACACGCCTAGCCGCTCAGCGACCTCGGCCACGCGATGGCCGCGCTCTACCACTTGTTTGACGGCTTCGATTTTGAATTCTTCAGTGTAGCGGGGATGGCTCATGGTTCCTCCTAGATACCTTTAGTATAGGGCCTGGAGGTGTCTATGAAACCTGGGGCGATTCACCCATCACTTTTAAGCGCTCCCCTGTCCGGTGTGCTATCCCCCATAACTCTGTTACCGGCAACTGCGTTAGGATTGCTTTGGTCATGGGGCTATTGGCTTTAAGCTTGCAGACACCTTTGAAAGCAGCGTTTTTCTTAGCAGCATGGTTCGCTATTTTGGCCAGCACTCGTGTGGGGGCAAAACCAACCGACACGGGTATCCCTGTCCACTGCCGCACAGTCTTGCGTAGACGTTGCCCTCTTTCTTCTAGAGTGTCTAGTTCAAAGCCCTGGAAACCGACAAAACACTCATCGATTGAGTACACCTCTACATGAAGTGAGAACTCAGCCAATACCTCTGTGATGCGTCGGGACATATCGCCGTAAAGGGCATAGTTACTAGAGAGCAGAACTGTTTGCCGACGTACATGGGGAGGCAACAGGTGCATAGGCGTGCCCATTTTAACTCCCAGGGCTTTTAGCTCATTAGAGCGAGCGACAACACATCCATCATTATTCGATAGCACACCGACTGGCTGGGCTTCTAATCGAGGATTGAAAGCCCTTTCACAGCTAACGTAGAAGTTATTGCAGTCCACCAGCGCTATCACGGTAATGACCTCAACACGTTATGAATTACATCTGTAACGACGCCCCATACATGAGATTCACGACCATCCAAGGGAATAGGCTTGTAGGCAGGATTACTGGCTTTGAGGTAGGTGCGTTGGCCAATTCGATCTAGCTTTTTGACGGTGAGTTCACCATCTACAGCGATGACGATAATACGACCTGGCAGGGCTTCCAGACTTCTATCCACGACAAGCAAATCACCATGATGAATACCGTCACCAATCATAGAGTCGCCCTCGGCACGCACGAAGTAAGTAGCTGCTGGGCGCTTCACTACATAGCTGTGCAGGTCTAGCTCTGTATCGAGGTGATCATCAGCAGGTGAAGGAAAGCCAGCCCTAACAGCGCTCGTGAACATAGGAAGTGGCTGGGATCCAGCCAGAGGATCGGCTTTTCCGACAAATGAAGCAGTAAGTGACATGAGTATGGCCCTCCATAATTACTGTATAGAAAAACAGTATCTTTATAGAGAGCCAAATGTGCAAGGCTTGTCGTTAGAAGTCTTCTATCGGCGCTTGGCCTGCTTTATCTTTAAGCCGATTAAGATGCTGACCTGGAAGGAAAAAAGAGGCTGACAGGGTAGGCCCCCAATATTCATCCTCGTACACATATACATCAACTGCACGTGCATCTGATGGCATGCCTACTAAAAACTCTTCGGCATCAGAGTAGTCCCGCATACTATCAAGATATTCTTGCTCGACTAATGACGCACCAAAGTATCCCGACCTCAGCTGCTCCCTTTCGAAAGCCGCAATATCTGATAATAAGCTGGCTTCATCCTGGTAAGTACCATTCCTAGCATGTGCCACCATGTCGAACGTACCGGTGTTACCCTCAGCGAATACCAACCCAAAACTACGTACAAGCGCACCTATAAGTGTGGCATACAAGTCATCGCTATAATCTGCCACAACGCTGGTGTACATCAGCGTGTCGTCGTCATTAAACATGAGCTGCCCCTGAAAGGAGCGCTGCAGAAAGGTAATGTCATCGTGGCATAACGCATACTCCCCTAGATCAGACGTACAGTCGTAGTACCCCTGGCTCCGAGGAAACTCATCGATATGCTGGCCGTAATGCCAGTCCTGGAATAGACGAGTATCATCATTGGCCACCGCTATCGGCACGGCAATAAGCGAAGCACTTGCTAACGCTGCAGTGGTGATCCAGCACTTCATTCCCTTGCTCCTTTCTTTTAGGGGCAAACCAGCCCGCTGTTTTTAATAGTTTCTACGCTAGCCACACCTAGCCCACTTACCTGCGAAAGCTCATCTGCATTTGTCCAAGGCCGCATTTCAATAATCTGTTCGGCTCTAACCGGGCCAACATTCGGTAGCTCGGTTAGTTGTTCAGCAGTGGCTTCGTTAAGGTCAATGCAATAGATAGGGTCATTAGCTGCTTCATAAGCCCCACCAACGAAAGAGGATAGCAGTAATTCAGCTGTGCCCAATGCCAACCAGACAGGAGCGTGATCCGACACAATGCTTCGGGCCGTCACATGATCTGCTTCTAGCAACTCAGGAAACTGAACAATTCCACGACTCGTAATATTTAACTGTCCTGGGGATTTCCAAAAGTTGTCATAGAGGTTGCTCCACACACCTTCGGATGTACCCAGTGTTGTGGCTCCGGCAGTAATCGCAGGTATAGCACCAAGTGTCTTCAGCGGCTCCCAGCCATTGTGGGAAGGCCTGAGATTGAAATCACCAACAAGTAAGCGCGGCGTATCTGGGTATCCCTCTTCCAACCACTGCCAATAGCTTGCAAGTGCTTCAATTTCCGGTAAACGGTCACCAATGCTTCGACCGTAGGTAATATGTACGTTAGCAAGGGCAAACTGCTGGCCTGTTCTATCACTGCGGAATTTGGCAGAAAACGGCTCCCGAGCAAACACATCTCGACTGTCGATATACACTACTGCACCGGAGTCATAGGATACGGCAGAGTCACGCCACACAAACCCATAGTGTTCTCTATAAGTGGAGCGACCAAGCGCGTGGCTGGCCATGCTCGACCAGCTTTCATCACTAGCAGCTTCTAATTCAGCCTCAAGACGCTCCAAAGCTTCCTCGTTCATTAATTCCTGGATCGCTAGTACGTCAAAGTGATTGGCTATATGAGCGACCTTGTCATAGCGTTTGTTGTTGTCCCAGCCAAGGTTCTGGATATTCCAACTACCAATAATTATGTTTGCGAATGCTGCTGAAGGAAGCATCAGGGCTACGGCGAGGGCACAGAATAAAAATCTCACAAGCTATCCCTAAATTTATAAATGCTTGGTTCATCACTTGATTTGATGAATAGTAGAGCTATGAAGCCTGGAAGCAGTGCTGCATATGCCAATCCAGCTTTTCACGATCTGGCTTCAGTTCAGCCTCATGTGGAAGTACGGTCAGCTCTTTACCATCCAGTCGATAGTAGGCTTTGCCGTTAAAATACAGCTCGTGGATTTTAGGGCTGATGCGAATTTTGTAGTCAGGATCTATGCCTACTAACCCCGTATCAAAGAGGCGATGAAAATCGGCTCGGAGTAGTAGACCATTCCGCACGTCGTGCTTTTTTTCTTGGGCAAATGGCTTAATGTGCGCTGCCTCTAGTGTCACTAAGGTATTTTCACCCGTCATCGCGCAACGCCGTCGGTAGGCATCGGTGACCATTACACGAAAAGAAGACTGGCCGATGCGTGGTTGATATGTCTTTTCTTCTCCATAGCCACCAAGAATTTCAGCATCCCCCGGGGGGCTATCCTCTTTGGCCTGGGTCTCCATAACTTCACGAAAGTGTCGCCAAATGAAAGCGCCGCTAAATTCACCTGTATCGTAGTGCTTACCACGCACGATATTAGGTGACCACTCTGGCGGCTTCTCCAGCCATTGATTTTGAGGAAAGAAAAAGGGATTGGCGAGCACGGTACATCCAACATCCCTAGACAGGTCATGTCCTCTTAACGCCCCAACCATCTTGCTGAACTCAGCTAGTGAACTGGCTCCGTTCTTCTCACCAAACACCTCCCACGCTAGGTGCAGAGGAAGGACTGATGTTGTGACATAAAAGCCTCCACCCGCGATATGGTTATAGGGCCGCTTCAATTTAAACAGAAACGGCATTCCGGCTGGGGGCCGTTTAAATAATGGCGTTGCACTTGGCTGCCAAAAATTAACTTCATCAAGTCCTTTATCCTGAAGGTTAGAAAACCATCGATTGTCAGTGACTCCAACCCAATATTTCACAGGATCATCTCCATAGGCACCAGCACAACATGGGTTAATGATGCAGCTAATCAGCTGGCCAATAGACATGCATCAGCGGCAACAAAGCACGACCTTCAGTATCAAAATTTTGGTAGTTGTCGACTGCCAAGTTGGCTAAGTCATCAAGGTCTACCAGTGTGATCGGGTTAGGCGCTCTCTCAGCTTCATACCTGGCTTCGCGGGTAAAGCCACCCGTACTTACAAAGATACCGTTCTGACCGCTTCTGACCACAGTGATAAAGCTGCGAAGCAATGTTGAACCCATGCTTCCACTACGGTGCTTGATCTCAACTTTAATATGCGGCTTTGTAAGTCCTAGCCCATCAGGAGATGCTTCCACATCTACACCTCTATCAGGGCCACGAGGTGATACCTTGGTGCGATAACCCATCGCTCGCAGGATAGCAGCAACAAAGTGCTCCATATCTTCAGGAGTAAGCTGCAAGATCCGGTCTTTGATTAGCTCATGGCTTTGGGCACGGATATGTTCACTAAGCTGAACAAAGTCTGCCTCTACTTCTTCTGGTTCCTGAGAAAGTGCAGGTTGCTTGCCCTCTAGGGCAGCACGCATTTCATTGATAATCGCATCTGATAAGCTGAATAAGGCAAGGGTAGAACCAAGCGAGTTGCGTGTGGACTGGGTCAGAACATCACGAGATACCTTCCCTTCCCACTTCACCCAACGAACATGGGCATAGTCTTCTACCTGATAATCGCTGCTTAGGAACTCATACTGCCCTTGGTCTATACCGACCAAGTACTCTCTTAGCTCTGGACTGTAAGTGACGACTATGTCACCTGGTTTGATTGCATCAAAGAACTTACGAATCATGGCCACAGCATTAGCTGTTCTACCTGGCTTAGCATTTCCATGATGTTCAATATAGGCGTGACGTAACTCTTGATTCGAATGGTATTGGCTTAGGTGGCCAAGGGCATTCCACCCAACGGCAACACAGCTGCGTGACTCAAATAAATCAAACAGCCGACCACCTTCACCTGCACGAATCATCCAACCCTGGGGCATAGTTAGAACCTTAAATTTTGGGAGTATACGTAACGATCACAAGCCTGCCCAAGAAGGTTAAGGCTTATTCAGAGACTGCCGCTCTATATTTTTGATTTTTGGCCTAGAAAGGGTCAATTTTGCGTATCGCAGCATAAAACCATTCTGACCAGCTATTCAGCTTGACTTGCTCTTTGATCAATTTAAAGCATTCTTAAAAAGCTAGCTAGTTAGCTCCCTACACAACTGTGCTAGCTCCCTACACAACCACACTAACTCCCTACACTTGAAACCAAGCTCCCTACACATGGCCACCGTTATGCGCGCTAAAATAAATAGGGGCTTTTAAAGCCGTATCAGAGGCAATATTATTCAGGGTTCTATGTTGCGAAGTACCTAGTGGCAAACGCTTCTACAATGTTACGGGTATGGTCTGGCCTGAGGTGTGCATAGTGCTTAATCGTGGTCTGAATATCACTGTGAGCCATCAGCTTAGAGACTGCTAGCAGGTCAGCCCCTGCCATCACCAACTGAGACGCAAAGTTGTGACGCAAGGTGTAGAGCACCAAGCCGCTGGGTAGCTTGGCAAATGCCCTGACCTTAGCCCATGGTTTTTGCATCGCCGTTCTATCAAACCGCTTACCCGTAATCGGGTTAGGGAATACCCACCCTGTTTTGGGCTTGCCTTGTTGTTGGTGCCATGTTGCAAGCACCTCAATAACTGGCGTAGAGAGCGGGAAAGTCTGTGGCTCTGGACGTTGGTGCGCTGTTTTCTCTATCGTTTTTCTAACTGTCTTGAAAGGCAGGTTGACGTGCTCCCAACGTAAGCCCGCTATGTCACCTGGTCGAAAGCCTGTGTAATACATGAAGAGTATCCAGGGCTTCACATGATCTGCGTACGCTACCTTATCCAGGTCAGGCAGGTAGGCTTTGCCATGTGCCCGGCTGCTACGCCTCTGCTTACGCTTTTCTTCCTGATAACGCTCTAGCCCCAGAAAGAGTGCTTCTACTTCTTCTGGCTCCAGATAGCGCCGCTCAACACCGGCATCTGCTAGCTCTTGCTCTGTTAGCGCGGGCTTCTGCAGCTTTATGCCCGCTACTGGATTGAAAGGAATGACTTTCCGGTCAGCGGCGTGAGCCAGCAATGTATGGAGCGCCCCGAAGTCACGCTTCATGGTAGAGAAGGCGCGTGGTTTGGTAGGTGCTTTGCTAGTGGAGTTCACTGGTTTAATGGCCTCTTGGTCAGCCTGCCACCGCTCAATATCCGCACGTGTAATGCTACCCATAGGCCTATAAAGCCAGTCTGCAAAAGCCTTATGAAGTCGGTTTAAGGTAGCTTGGCCACCCTTCTTTCGGCCTTGATAAGCGGCATAGGGGGCTTTTAGGTAGGAACGCAACGTTTGCTGTTCTTGGAGCTGATGATCAAGCCTCGTTTGTTCAGCAATAGCACGAGGATCTTTACCCTGTGCAATGTCAGCCAATGCTTCCTTTGCCAGCTGTCGTGCTTCTTCAGCGGTTATCTCACCATAACGGCCAAGTGTCAGTACACGACGCTGACCAAGGGTGTTGTAATAAGATAGTCGACAGGTAAGGCCACGTTTACCTGAGCGGATGTGGTAGCCCCCTAAGGCGGTATCCCACACCTCGTTACCATCAGGCAGCTGCTTGGCCAAACGATCTAAGGTGCGGGTGGTTAGGCTGGCGGTTGTTTTAGCCATTGCAGTCACCTTTTTCTAGGTTCCAAATAGGTTCCAGACGTTGGAAAATACCCACATTGCTCAGCAAAAAGGTGATGAAGCGGTATATGAATAAGCCTATGAAATATTTAAACTATCCAACTATTTAGGCGATATGGCCTGTCGCCAAAATAGGCCCAAAGTATCCTTCGGGAGGCAGAGGTCGTAGGTTCGAATCCTGCTATTCCGACCAAAAATTCTATGAAAAACGGCCACTTAGCTAATACAGCAAGTGGCCGTTTTTTGTTTGCTTCTCTCCCTACCCTGGCGGGTGAATCAGCCCCACCACGCTGACCAAAATCAGCACGGCTCCCAGCACGCGGAAGAACAGCCCGGTGTCTGCTTTTAGCATGTAGCGGTGGGCTTTTTCGCCTAGCAAATGGCCGATAAATGCGCAGGGCAGTAGCCATAGTTGATGAATCAGCTGGAGGTCGACGCCGGCGATGATGAACGACGCCATTTTGATCACCACCAGGATAAACCACAGCACAAACATGGTGTCGCGCAACTGCTCTTTAGCAACGTGGGTGGCGAACACCGCGACAATCAGCGGCGCGCCAATCAATGAGGTGCCACTGACATAGCCACCGAGGGCAAGCAGCACGATATCGACGTATTTGTTGTTACTTCTAAACGGTTTATTCAGCACATAGCCAATGGCATAAATGATCACAATGCCGAAAATGATGTTGGTCATGATCTGTGTGGGCAGCGTTAACAGCCCCACCACCCCGATCAACTTAGGCACAATCATGATTTTCAGGGCTTTGGTTAAATAGCCCCAATCGATATTACTTTCCGGCGACGTACTTCCCACGCCCGCTTTCTGCACTTGGCGATGGCCGTTCCAGGCAATCTAGCTGGAAAAAATCAGCAGATGAATGGCTACAATCGGCAGGAAGACCAGCGGCTCGTTTACCACCAGCAGCAGAAAAGGCAGCGCCAGCACGGCGCCGCCAAAACCAAGGCTAGTGCGAACAAAACCGCTCCAAGCAAAAATAAGTCCGATGAGAAGGTACTGGTACCAGAGTAAATCTGTCATTGCTCGTGCAGGGCCTTTAAGAAGATGCGTGGTTGGTTAGCCCCCCCCAGCGTGGCAGCAATGCGCGCACCTTGGCCTGGGCAAAACGGTCGTCCATTAATATCACAACCCCTTCATCCTCGGGGCTGCGAATCACCCTTCCAGCGGCTTGTACCACTTTGATCATACCGGGTATGCGGTAGGTATAATCGTCGCCCTGGCCGAAACGGGTGTTCATGCGCGCTTTCAGCGCTTCGTTAAAGTCGTTAAACGGCGGCAGGCCTAAGGTGGCAATAAACGCGCCAATTAAACGCTTGCCAGGAAGGTCGATCCCTTCAGCGAAAGCACCGCCTAGCACTGCAAAGCCGACTCCCTTACCACCTGGGGTAAAGCGCGCCAGAAAGGCGTCGCGCTCGGCTTCCTGCATTCCACGGGTTTGGGCAAACATCGGCACGGCGGGGTGTGCGTGCTGAAACTGCGTTATCACCTGCTCCAAATAAGCGAAGCTACTAAAAAACGCCAGATAGTGGCCAGGTTGACGCTGATACTGATCGGCCAGGGCTTCCACAATAGGCGCTACAGAGGCCTCACGGTGATGATAGCGAGTAGAAATATCGGCTCGAATACGTACTTCCAGCTGGCGTGCGGCAAACGGTGAGGCCACTTCCCGCCACACGCTGTTTTCCGGTAACCCTAGTAAATCGCGGTAGTAGTTAAAAGGGGTCAGCGTGGCCGAAAACAACACTGCGCTGCTGGCAGCCTTGAAGCGTGCCGCCAGAAAATCCGCCGGAATAACATTGCGCAGCCCAAGTACCGCATCGCCTCGGCCATAACTGGCAAGGTCGCACAGCGAGTGGTCACCAAACCGCTCCGCCAAACGACAGAAGGCTAGCGCTTCAAACAGTAGCTCTTGAAGCTCAACGCTTGCGGCGTCGGGGTGTTCAACCAAATAATCGGTGATCGCGCCA
Source organism: Halomonas bluephagenesis (assembly GCF_054790765.1). NCBI lineage: Bacteria > Pseudomonadati > Pseudomonadota > Gammaproteobacteria > Oceanospirillales > Halomonadaceae > Halomonas > Halomonas bluephagenesis. Next base: position 2,329,501 of record NZ_CP133631.1, on the reverse strand, counting down.
GCCAAGGTTTGCATCGCGGCCACCAGCTTGTTGGGCAGCGCATCAAGTAAATGGTAACGCTGTGACGCCGCTGCATCGGTGGTCACAGCCTTCGTTAGCGCCTGCCACTGCCTACCGACACGGGCTAGCGGTTTAGCAAGCGAGGGAGGTGAGTGGCGACGCAGACGACTCAAGCGCTGCTGGGAAAGCTCGGCACTGTACATGCCCCGCGCTCGTTCAACTAAGTTGTGCGCTTCATCTACTAATAAACCAACTCGCCAGTCGTTGGCATGAGCCAATCCATGCAGCAGCGCATGACTATCAAACCAGTGATTCACATCGCCCACCACCACGTCGGCCCAGCGGGCTAGCTCCTGGCCTAGATAATACGGGCACACACTGTGGGCAAGCGCCACCTCTCGCAGTCCGTCACGATCTAGCCAGCGACGTGCCACCGCGGCTTGACGAGCGGCAGGCAAGCGGTCATAAAACCCCGCTGCCAACGGGCAAGCATCGCCTTGGCAAGCGGTACCTGGGTATTCGCAGGCTTTTTGCCTAGCCACCAGCTCCAACACGCGCAGCGGCGAAGCAAACGCAGACGATGTGGGGGAAGATGAAGTAGGCGGTGATGAACTGGGGGCAGAGAGACGCGCCAGCGCATCCAGTGCCACACGGCGGCCCGGGGGTTTCATAGTCAGAAAGGCCACCCTATCCAACTGCTGACGGGGCATTGCAGTCAGCATCGGAAATAGCGTGCCAAGGGTTTTGCCAATGCCAGTAGGGGCTTGGGCCAGTAGGCAGCGCCCGGTGCTGGCGGCCTTATAGACATCTTCCGCCAGCGGGCGCTGCCCAGGGCGAAAGTCAGGGTAGGGAAACGTCAGCGTCGCCAGCCACTCATCGCGGCCCTGCCGATGAGCAGACTCCTGCTCTGCCCAGGCCAAAAAGCGCTGGCATTGATCGGTAAAGAACGCCAGCAGCTCGGTGGCGCTAGCTTCGTGGGTAAGCAACGTTTCCTGACCGCTGGCAATCTCCAGATACACTAACACCAGCGTGACCCGTTCAAGGCGGCGCTCGGCGCAAAGCAGCGCGCCGTATATCTTCACCTGGGCCCAGTGCAACGCACGCTGATTGGCCGCCATGCGATCTAGATTGCCACGATAGGTTTTGACCTCTTCCAAACGGTTAGCGCTGGGGTCAAAGCCGTCAGCGCGGCCCGCCACGCGAAGCCCCTGATACTCGCCGGAAAGCGGCAGTTCGGCCAGGTAATCCTCGCCCCGGCGGCTAGCCACTAGCACATGCCCTTCAATGCCTTCCTGAGCGCTGGGTGCTGGCGTAAAGCGGTGGTCAAGATCGCCCACCCGTGCAGTGAAATCACACAGCGTGCGCACCGCTACCCGGTAACGGCTCATTCGGCATCTTCTCGCTCAGACCCTTCTGGTTCAGGCCCTTGTGCTTCAGATGCTGGCTGCCAGCGTACATGGCACACCTCAATGGGCATGCCATGGCGGCAAAAAAAGTCGATCCAACGGCACTGGTTATCTTGCAGACGGTCACCCGGCCCTTTCACTTCTATCATTTTATAGCGTGGTTCGCCGGGCGGTGCATCCGGCATCAACTGAATCAGGTCAGGTAGACCTGCACGGTTATGTTTAAGATCATCTAATAGCCGCATAAAACAGGCACGCAAATGGGCAGGTGGCAAACACCTGAGAGCAAGCGTTAGCAGCTCTTCACTGACAATTCCCCAGTGAACAAAGGGCGATGCGATGCCCTGTTTGGCGTGCCACGTGCGAAGGATCGTGTCCTGATAGCGGCCGTCATCCAGCTGGGCCAGGCAGGCGTCGATATCGGCCTGGCGCTGAGGGACAAAATCCTCGCGGTATAAATCCGCAGGCCCGCTGTGAAACGGGTGAAAAAACGCCCCTGGCAGCGGTTTAAAAATGGCCGGCCAGAGCAGTAAGCCAAATAGCCCCGTCAGCAGGCCATTTTCAACGTAATACACCGGCGCGTTAGGGGTCGCCATGTAGTCAGCAACGGCACGCTCAACTGGCTGAGGGCCAGGTAAATGAAGCACATAGGTAGGCGCTTGGGCAACTTGTTGATCAGACCGTGCCAAGCCCTCAACCTGTTGGGATAATTTGCGTGCCAAGCGTGGTAACAGCCGCATGAGCGCTTGGATTTCGGCTTCGTTTGGCTGCGCGTCCAGCGCGCTGATTGTGAGTTCATAAGCATCTGAATAACGGCCCAAACGCTCTAACACGCGCAACCTGCGAATACGCGCATCGCTGTTATTGGCGTCGGCGTAAAGTGTTAACGCTAACTCTGCGTCACCGCCACGCTCGGCCACGCGGCCAATGGCAAGCAATAGCCGCCCCCGCCGAGAGGCTAACCAACGGTTGCTGGAAGCAGGTGGCACCTGTGTGGAAAGCGCTTGCGGCAGCTCGCCGTCGTCCAAGCGTTCGCGCAAGCGGTGAAGCGTTAAGTAAGTAGTCACGTCAGAGCGGCTTTGGAACGCGCGCGACTCCACAGTAAGCGGTACCTGCTCAAAGCGCTGCAGGCCCAGCTCCGTCAGCACAAACTCTGCCCAGTCCTGACGTAGGTTGCCGAAAAACATCAGCCGTAGGCGGTCGCAAAGCGCCATTACCGTGAGCCGCACAATTTGTGTCGTCGCCGTTGGCCACCACTGCTGAAGGGGGGCGGACGCCTGTAGCGACGCTTCCAATGCCGTTTGAAGCGCACCTTTAGTGCTGTTGCGCGCTAGGCCTGCATTGGTGATTTCACCTACCAATGCCTGACGCAGCTCACTCAGCCGCAAGAGGCGGAATAGTTCGCGGCTGGTTAACTGCGGTGCGTTATCTACCCAACCAAGCGCAACCAATGGTTCCAAGGCCTGCTCGGCATCACCGATTTCCGCATAGGTCAGTTTGTCCAGGCGAAACAACTCCCCTTTGCGCATCACCATGCGCACCAATAGCGCCTGGGAGGCTTGGGGTAACGTTTCAAAATGACTAATAGCGTCGCGTTCGGAAGCACTTAATAGGTCGTAGTGGCGGGCTTCTACCCACGCCAGTACATAACGAAAATTCGTCAGGTAATAGAAAGGGTCATCTAAGGAGGCGGTCGCTGACGCGACAGGAGCACTGTTCATTTATCCATTGTAACAGTGCTTGATGGAGCAGGTTAACCCACCCGGTGTTGATAAAGTACGTCCAGCGCATCGTCATCGGCAGCAGGAGATGACGCCTTTGATTGGGCAACGGGCTTGCGGCCCCCCACCAGCACATACCATTCCGCTTCTGTCAGATAATGCTGGCACCAGCGACTTAAGCCCGCGGCCACATCATCGCGAATACGTTCGCCGCTACGAAAAGCGTGGGCGAGATGCAGCAAGTCCTGGCGAGCAGTGCGGGCACGGGCGTTGCCGCCGTGCACTTTGGAAAGTGGGCAGCGTCGATCATAGGCTGCGTTGGTTAATGCATTTAACCAACGCTCCAATTCATGCGCCTGAATACCGCCGTAAACTGCCACACTGCACTCCATGCTGAATGGTGATTGAAATTTAATGGGCTTTGCCCATTAGAACTTGCTAAAAAGGGCCGTTAGATTGCCCGATTTTGAGATAACTGTCATCTTACTGCTATCGTCGCCGTTTACTGGCTAATCCAAAACGTAACGTCCTATGCCTCTACTATACCTGCTAATCGATCGAAATGATTTTTTAACGTTAGTAATTCATTAGCGTCTTTTTCGCTTTGTGTTTAAGCGACGCCAGCACTTTAGACTCATGCCATTCTGGGCGATAAACAATGCCAAAACCAAACGATAACGCAGGCATAAAAGGCAGCACCTTGACATGGTCGTGGCGCGACAGTTGATCTTTCGCGGTAATCGGGTTCATCACCGTGACACCCACCTCGTTAGCCACCAACGCACTAATGGTACCGATATTAGCTTCCGTTTTACCTGAAATTTTAACCCCGTGCTCAGCGACAAGTTCCAGTAGCGGGTTCGTACTCACACTTGGCTGGTTGCTGATCACTAAATGTTGACCACGTAAATCACTGACTTCAACCACCTCACGCGTAGCTAGTTCAAGCTTGTCAGGCACCAGCGCCACGGCTTCTGTCACCAACAGTGTTTCTGTTAAGAGCTGAGGAGACGTCGCTGGCAATGTGATAAAGCCGATATCCGCATGGCTTGATTCCACCGCCGTTTGTACATCGTGGCTCGACATCATATCCAGACTAATACTGATCCGGCTGTTTTCAGCCAGTAACGCAGCCACTACCTGAGGCACAAAGCCAAAACATAGCCCGGGAATAGCGGCAATTCTCAAGCGTGATGTACCAAACTCCTTTAGCGCCAGCACGCTATGACGCAGCTCTTCAATATTGCCCATCAGCCTGAGAATTTCATCGTACAGCTCTCGTGCTTCAGGCGTTGCTAGCAAGCGGTTTTTTTCACGTAGAAAGAGCTGAATCCCCAGGTTCTCTTCCAGCTGCGCCAGCGAACGACTCACTCCCGATTGCGTCATGCCAAGAAGGCGTGCCGTCCCTGAAGCGCTACCTACTTCATACAGCGTCTTGAAAGTTGCTAATGCTTTCAACGAGTTAATGGTGACTTCAGGCATGACTTTTACTCATCGATATTCGAAAAACGATCATATATTGAAATATAGTAACAAGCCTACCTAGACTGCAAGGGAGATTTTTCACCACACCATAAAAAACGGAAAACGTGATGACCGACTCTCCGCTGTTCTACCAGGCAGGCCCTGCCCTGCCGGAAGTCAGCCACGCTGATGGCGTTATGCTTTGGGATACCCAGGGCAAGGATTATCTGGATGGCTGCTCTGGGGCTATCTCCTGCAACCTTGGTCATGGTCGACAGGATATTCGTGACGCCATGCTCGCCCAGATGGATAAGGTGGCCTTCACCTACCGCACCCAGTTTGAAAGCGCCCCCGCCGTTGCGCTTGGTCATCGGCTGGTCGAGCTATTTGAGGGTGAACTCGGCAAGGTGTTTTTCATCTCCAGCGGCTCCGAGGCGGTGGAGTCGGCTCTCAAGCTGGCGAGGCAATACTTTTTCGCCCTTGGCCAGCCTCAGCGCCAGCGCTTTGTATCGCTGCGTCCGTCTTATCATGGCAGCACCATGGGGGCACTGGGCATGACCGGCTATCAGCCGCTGGAAGCGCCGTTCACCAGCATGACCCATGCGTCTATCAAAGTGCCGGGGCCGGATTTCTATCGCCATCAAGAGTGTGATGATGACACCCACGTTGAACGCATCCTGGCAGAGACCCGCGCCGCCATGGAAGCCGCTGGTCCTGAATCACTGATTGGTTTTGTACTGGAGCCCATCGGCGGTGCCAGCACCGGTGCACGGCTGTTAGGCAAACGCTACCTACAAGGCATTCGCGCCCTGTGCGATGAGTTCGGTTGCCTGCTGATTGCCGATGAAGTGCTCACCGGCGTGGGCCGAACTGGCACTTGGTTTGCCTGCCAGCATTACGATGTGGTGCCGGACATTCTGGTCACCGCCAAGGGGCTGGGCGCGGGCTACTACCCGATTGGCGCGATGCTCGCCCGCAGCGCTATCGTCGAAACGGTCATGGCCAGCGGAGGGTTCCAACACGGTCACACCTATGCTGGCAACCCGTTAGCCTGTGCCACCGGCCTAGCCGTGCTTGAGGCCATTGTGCGCGAAGATTTACTGAACAACACCCGCCAGCGCGGCGCTCAGCTGGAAGCTGGGCTTCGCAGGCTTGCCGAGCGCTACGACTGGATCGGCCATGTGCGCGGCGCTGGCCTGTTATGGGGCATCGAGCTCGTCGCCGATGGCGCGTCGCGCCAGCCTTTCCCTGCTGAGCAAAACCGCTTTGCCCAGATCACCGCATTGGCCAAACAGGAAGGTCTTCTGATCTATCCCCGCCGCACTCTGGATGGTATCGCGGGTGATCACTTCCTGGTTTGCCCGCCGTTAACCATTCAGGCCCAAGAAGTCGACGTTCTGCTGGAACGTTTAGCACGCGCCATGGCGCGTTTTGATCAAGCGCTTACCACGCCGCCTTCTGCACTACATACACACCCCATCAGTGAGAGCTAAACGCCATGACGCTGCTGAACCACAAAGTCTGTGATATTGACGTGGCCATCGCCGATATTCCTGATGGCGCGACCATCATGGTCGGCGGCTTTGGCTCGCCCGGCACGCCGTTTGCGTTGCTTGACCCCCTTCCCGCCAGCGCCCAACGCACCCTGACGCTGATCAAAAACGATGCCAATGAACCCGGTATCGGTATCGGCAAGCTAATTGAGGCAGGCCGTGTAAAGCGCTTGATCACCTCTCACTTAGGCCTCAACCGAACAGCCATTGACGCCATGAATGCTGGCGAGATGGAGGTCATTTTTCATCCTCAGGGGCTGTTGGCTGAAAAAATCCGCTGTGCAGGCGTTGGCCACGGCGGCTTTCTTACCGATATCGGCATCGGTACGGAAATCGCCGAAGGCCGTCAGGAAATCAATATCGAAGGTTGTACCTGGGCCATTGAACCTGCTTTACAGGCTGATGTTGCTCTCATTCACGCTGAGCGAGCCGACCGCTACGGCAACCTGATCTATCGCGCCACGGCCAGCAATTTCAATCCCTTAATGGCCATGGCTGCCGAGCGGGTGATTGCCCAACCCTACCGTATCGACCACCCCGGCGCCCTGCCTATCGACACCATTCATACGCCCTGTGCTTTTGTCGGTCATGTGGTGCAGGTCGACCGCTCGTCCAGCCAGCAAGGAGTTCGCCCCCATGATCTCTGATCAGCAGCGCATGCTGACCCGCGCCGCCCGTGAAGTCATCGACGGCCAGATCGTTAATCTGGGCATCGGTCTGCCAACGCGGTTGTTCCACTATCTGCCCGACGACATCAATGTGCTGATGCATTCCGAAAATGGCGTGCTGGGCTGTCGCCCCCGCCAAGAAGGCGAAGCACCCGATATCGACATGATTGATTCCGGCGGCGCCTATATCACCACCCGCCCAGGGGCCAGCGTGTTCGATAGCGCCACCTCGTTCGCCATGATCCGCCGCAGCCGCGTGGACGTGACCTTCATGGGCGCTTTTGAGGTGGACCAGGAGGGCAACCTGGCCAACTGGAAAATTCCCGGCAAGTTCTCACCCGGCATTGGCGGTGCCATGGAGCTGGCCCAGAAAGTGGCCCGGCTGGTAGTGCTGTGTTCGCATAACGACAAGCACGGCAACCCCAAGGTGCTGACCCGCTGCCAACTCCCCCTGACCGCCAGCCGCTGTATTTCCCGCATTATCACCGAGAAAGCGGTGATGGATGTGACGCCAGAAGGGCTTGAAGTCGTGGAAATCGCCGAAGGGCTGAGCGTTGAAGCGCTGCGTGAGGCGACTGACGCCACCCTGCTGATCGATGAATCACGTTTAGGGAGATTCTGATGCTCAACGCCACCGAACAACGCATTATCGCCTGCTGCAATGCCTTGATGGACGACACGATAGAGCTCACCAGTGATCTGGTGCGGGGCTACAGCGTCATCGGCCAGGAACGGAGCGCGCTGGACACCATGGAGCGCCACCTTGAACGCCTGGGCCTGCCAGTGACCCGCGTGCCATTGGATGCCCCGGGCTTTGAGGAGCACCCCCATCGTGCTCCCACCGAATGGCCCAGTACTGGCCGCTACAATGTCATTTCAGACCTTAACCCCGGCGCGCCAGGACCACATTTAGTGTTCAACGGTCACCTCGATGTAGTACCTGCCGAGCCTGTCGATATGTGGACCCGCCCCCCCTGGGAGCCTTGGCAAAAAGATGGCTGGCTGTATGGCCGTGGCGCGGGCGACATGAAAGCCGGTATTGCTGCCATGGTAATGGCAGTTGAGGCCGTGCGTCAGGCGGGGGTAGAGATCAACTTTCCGCTCACCCTACAAACCGTGATTGAAGAAGAGTGCACCGGCAACGGTGCGCTGGCCTGCCTGCATCAAGGTTTTAGCGGTGATTTCGTACTGATACCGGAACCTTTCGGCGCTCAGATCTACGCTGGCCAAGTGGGTGTGCTGTGGTTCCGGATGCGCCTGGATGGCGTACCCGCCCATGTGCTTGACCCCAGCGCCGGGCGCAATGCGATTGAATCCCTGCAGGAATACCTGCCCGCGCTGAAGGCGCTGGAAGCGGAAATGAATGAGCTTCCCCGGCCTGCGCTGTACGTCGACCACCCTCACCCGTTCAACCTGAGCGTTGGCCGCGTGGATGCGGGCAACTGGGCCTCCAGCGTACCGGCCCACGCCATTCTGGAAGGCCGCGTTGGCTTCCCGCCCGGCATGTCACCAGAGGAGGCCATGCAACGGGTCAGCGACACCCTGATGACCCGCCACGCCGAGCTTGACGACGCCACACCGCCACCCACGATCAGCTTCCACGGCTTTCGTTCCGAAGGGCATGTGGTCGATCTCGATACCCCGGGCATCCGGCTTCTCTCGGAGTGCCACGAAGCACTGCTCGGCGAACCACCTGCCCACTATCTATCCACCTGCACCACTGACCTGAGGGCCTTCCACGTTTCCGGTGAGATCAACGGCACCTGCTATGGCCCGATTGCCCAGCGCATTCACGGCGTAGATGAGTGCGTCAACATCGACTCGATCCGCCACGTGCTGACCACCTATGCCCTGTTCATCCATCGCTGGGCGCGCATGGCAGACAACCAGGAGACTCCTTCATGAGAGACGTGTATCTCGCCGACTATGCGCGCAGCGCCTTCAGCCGCGCACACCCCCGCAAACCCGAGGTCGATGCCTGGGCCGATACCCGCAGCGATGCCCTGTTGGCCAGCGTGCTCGATGGCTTATTAGCACGTAGCGGCGTTGACGGCGCGGTGGTGGAAGACCTGAGCATTGGCTGCGCCCTGCCAGTAAAAGAGCAGTGGAGCTTTGGTGGGCGTTACCCCCTGTGGCTTGCCCAGCGGCTGGGAGCACATGGCCAGGGCTGCGCAACCCGCCAAATTGATCAGCAATGTGGCTCTGGCCTTGCCGCTCTGCGCAGCACCGCACGGGAGATTCAGTCGGGCGCGGTTGAGGTTGGCATGGCCGGTGGCGTGGAAAACATGACCCGTGTGCCCATGGGCCCGGCACTGTTTAAGGAAGGCGTGCTGACCAGCCCTCAAGCACTGCAAAAAGCCGACTGGCTGGCGCTGGATGTGGTGCTCAATATGGGGCTGACCGCCGAACGGCTGGCCAAAGCAGCCGGCATTTCGCGCGAGGCGATGGATACCCTCGCCCTCAGTTCCCACCAGCGTGCCGCCAAGGCCAACGCAGCAGGTCACTTCGACGCTGAGCGTTTGACCCTGAACAACGCGGCGGGCGAACCGATCAGCGCGGACAGCAATATCCGCGCGGATACCAGCGCTGAGCGCTTGGCAGGGCTGGACCCGGTATTTATGCAAGGCGGCGTAGTGACCGCAGGCAACAGCTCGCCGCTAACCTCGGGTGCTGCTGCCACGCTACTGATGTCTGAATCTGCCCTACGCCAACACGGCATTAGTCCCTTGGCGCGTGTTGTGGCCATCGCCGACTGCGGCGTCAAGCCAGAGGAGATGGGGGCCGGAGCCGCCGCCGCTATTCGACGCGCACTGAAACAGGCCCAGCTGACACCACAGGATATCGGCGTATGGGAAATCAATGAAGCCTTCGCCGCAGTGCCGCTGCATGCCATGGGTGAGCTTTCGATTGATCCTGAAAACGTCAATATCTGGGGCGGCGCTATGGCGCTGGGGCACCCGTTAGGCGCAACCGGCATTCGCCTCGCAGGCACCCTTGGCCGACTTCTTCAACCCCGCCAGCAGCGCTACGGCTGCGCGGCGGCCTGTATTGGCGGCGGACAAGGCATCGCCATCATTTTAGAACGCTAAGACAACTGGACGCCGTTTAACCAAACGGCAAATAACACTAACTCCTTATAAGGAGAACAATAATGTCGACGACAACGTCAACAACAACGAACGACGAAAACAAACGACCCTCGTTTTGGGGCGCCATCATTGGCATCGGTTTCTTATGCTTCATGATGTTTGCGCAGATATTTATCCTCGGCGAAGATTGGGTCACCCATATCTCGCTGATCTTTGCCATTGTGGTCTGCGCCATCATCGCGCTGTATTCCGGCTTCAGCTGGCAGGATGTTCAGAAAGGCATCTTGTATGGCTGCGAAATCGCCATGCTACCCATGCTGATCTTGATGATGGTCGGTGTGCTAGTTGCCAGCTGGATTGCCTCCGGCACGATACCCTCTCTGATTTATTATGGTCTTCAACTGATCAACCCCTCCTATTTTCTGGTCACGGCCGTCATCGTGTGTGCTGTTGCATCACTGGTCACCGGCAGCTCATGGACCACTGCCGCCACCTTCGGCGTTGCCTTTATCGGCATCGGCAGCGGGCTAGGCATTTCACCAGCAATGACCGCAGGCGCAGTTATTTCCGGTGCTATCTTTGGTGACAAGATTTCACCGGTATCAGACTCCACCAACCTCGCTGCAGGGGTTGCCGAGGCCAACCTGTTCGACCACATCCGTTCGATGTTCTACACCACCGGCCCTGCACTAATCATTACCATTATTCTGTTCTTTTTTATTGGTATGCGCTTTGACGGCGAAGGGGCTGATATTTCCCGCACCGCTGAACTGCTAGCAGGCATCAGCGATAATTTCTCAGTGGGGCTGCTCGCCTTCTTGCCGCCACTGGTGGTGGTTGTTTTGGCCTACCGGCGCATCAATGCCCTTGCGGTGATGGTGATTGGTAGCCTGTTAGGGGCGGGACTCGCCGTTGCCACTCAAGGCGTCGGGCTGGGCAGCATGATGAATTACATGAACTACGGCTATGTCTCGGAAACCGGTGTTGAAGCCGTCGATAGCTTACTCAGCCGTGGCGGCCTGCAAGGCATGATGTGGACAATCTCGCTGGGCTTTATCGGGCTTAGCCTGGGTGGCCTACTAGAGAAAACCCGCATGCTCGAAGTGTTATTGGAAAAGATGGGCAAACTGGTCAGTAATTCACGCGGGCTAATCGTTACTCACGTTGTCTCATCATTAGCCACCAACCTGTTCTCGCCCAGCCAGTATATTGCCATCATTATTCCAGGGCGCATGTTCGTGCCCGCCTACCGCAAACTCAAAATCCTGCCATCAGTATGCTCACGCACCTGCGAGGACTCGGCCACGGTCACGTCGCCACTGGTTCCTTGGGGGCTGGGCGGTGCTTACTACATGGGCGTGCTCGGTGTGTCCGCGTGGGATTACATGGGTTGGACCTTCCTCGCCATTATCACCCCCGTGATTGCCATTCTGTATGGCCTGTTCAATATCTGCATTTGGCGTGAAGGCGAGCGTAACGACGTCAACACCTATAACCAGTCGCCCACTGACAGTCAGCCGCAAGCCGAGCTAGCGAAGTAGATCGCCACCTATCAGACCAACACGTGGCCAGAGGCGGCCGCTTTGTCGCCTCGCACCACCGCCTATCAACCTGAGGGCACGCAATATGTATAAGAATATTCTAATCACCACGGCGGCAGACAATAACTCCAATGTGCTGCAAAAAATCGACGTGGCACGCAAGCTGGCAGACGCGGACAGCACCATACAGATCATTTCGGTGATGGAGCGTATTCCCCCTTATATCGCTCCATCACTGCCTAGTGATTACCGCGAAACCACTGCGCAGCGCATTAAGGACGGTATTCGTAAGAAAATTGGCGACGAAAGCTACGAGATTCATGTTGTGGAAGGCAACGCCGCCCATCAGGTGGTCAAGTTTGCCAAACGCAACGGCGTCGACTGCATCATTATTTCCTCTAACCGCCCCGGCTTCCCTGACCACTTTATGGGCTCCACCGCCTTAAATGTTGTGCGCCAGGCAGCGTGTACTGTCACGGTAGTTCGGTAAACATCCCCTAAAGTAAAGCCAAAAGCGCGGTGCGTTGCATCGCGCTTTATTACCAAACATAAAGAATATTTAAGCCAGGCAATTAATTGCCTTTTTTTTATGCTTTTGAAACTTAACTACTATTTATTATGGATAATTAATCACACGCTAAGAGTATCAATATTACACATTTTTTAGTATTTCCCAGCCAATGCTAGCTTGATAATTTAGCCAGCTCAAATCACTCTAACCATTTAAAAACTTCAGACGAGCAGTCACTTTAAGCATTCTTTAGTGGCTTTATCAGGAAGATAATACTGCCATGGAACAAGCGAAGCTTGGCGACCAAGTTGCCTGCCCCTGCAAGGGAGGCCCTCACCGCATTGTCAGTGCGGCCTCGACCACCTTTGTTGACGGCGTTCCCGCCGCCCGCGTTGGCGACCGCAGCTCTTGTGGTGCCAGTATCGTTACCGGCTTGGACTGGTACACCATTGAAGGTGCTGCGCCCGCCATTCACGGCAGTCAAACTTCATGTGGCGGAACGGTAATCGCAGCCTCCAGTGCTGTCACTGGCCAACCTTCAGGCGGGGCAAGCGCCTCGTCACTCCCCGGCATTCAACCACCTCGCTACAACCGACGCGTTGTTTTGCGTGATGAATACGGCTCCCCGCTTGCTAATCAACTCTATCGGTTAGTTCTGAAAAGTGGAGAAACAAACGAGGGGAAAACCAACGCCGAAGGGGAAGCAGACCTGATGGATTCAGAGCTTGCTGCCAAGGTCGTCGACGTTTTGATCAGGAGCAGTTGAAATGGCCCAGTGGCAGCATATAGCACAAACCACCACCACCCCCGCCACGCTGGATGACCCTTTTATCGTCACGGTTCCCTGCCCACATAGAGATCAGGCGCTGGAAGTTGCTGCCTGGATCGTTGAGGAAATTCAGACCAACGTTGAATCCGACGACGCCCAGCGTATAAAGCAGCAGAACGCCTATAGCGGGCTTGAAGCCATAGAGCGCTGGCAGCGAGAAGGCGAGTCACTCAATATCGTTCAGCGCCTTGCTCGTGAAGTCACAAGGCCTAATTTTATGCAGATCGAAATGCAACTAAAAGCAGCGGCACTTGGCCGCTGGGCTTTACTGGTGAGGCCAGGCGGCGTATGGGATCACAAACAATACTTTGACCCAAGGGTGAATCCTGAGAGGGGAAGGCAGTTTGCAACCTTAGGTATCACGACTGAACCGTATCACCATAAATACCAAGGCTACGAATATTATTACGATATCTGGTCCAACATTCACTACGGTTATGTTGGCCGCTACATCGGCTTTTCTGAAGACAGCCTATTAGACGGCGCCGGTCTGGCGCAGTATCTCGATGATTTTAGAAAATTTGGTAGATCGCCAACTGACCGCAGTGATATTAACGGTGAGGGGTTTCGTCGCTTTGATGATGTAACCGACTACCTTTCAGTCCACTTAGGCATATCGTTGTATGAGCGTTTTACCCCTCAGCAGTTAACGGGCTCTCTACTAATGAATGAAATCACTCAAGTAGAGTATCCAGAGGAAAAGGGCTCCAAAATACCCCATACTTGCCAAGGGGTCAGACGGCGGCTGGAAGAAGTTAAATTGAAAAACAGCCAGGGAGCAGCACAATAATGTCATTCTATAGACGTAAGATTTTTATAATACCCCTAATTGTTGGCGTTGCTTTTTTTGCCTGGCAGCGTTACATCTATGGTGTTATGACCTACCACCCTGATCCCAAACTTACTAAGAGCGCCGAAAAAATCTTCGACTTTATAGATAAAAACGATATATTAAAAATCATCATAGAGAATGGAAATGCCGAGGCGTATATACGTGATGGTAGATTTCGTGCTAAACCGACAATACTAGAAAATCAAATCCCAAGCTCTGCAATAAAAAGTATAGAAGACTCAACCCTTAATATCAAAAACGCAAGCTTTACGAAAGTTTGCGGTCATTTTCAAGACTGCTACTTCGAGGCTTTCTTTAGAATTAAAAGACCTTTTGAAGTAAGCGGCTTTCCATTATACGCACCTTGGTGGTATTTAAGATACTCTCCTAGTGGGGCATATTTTGAGGAGGGGGTAATTCCATCGTTAGTAGATGCCCTCGAAAACACCGAAGAAGCCAGCCCCTTAAAAAATGGTTATTTATTCTGCGAGACTACAGAGTTGGCACATTGGTATCTCTGCACAGGTAAGCATCTCTAGCAATTGGCTATGCTGTGCTCAACCTTATTAAAAATCATCAACCAATACAGAGTATAATAATTTAAAAATGCATTTCTATCGCCGTAAAGCCATCATCATCTCGTTGGTGATCATCAGCATTTTTCTTGCCTGGCTAAGTTATTTACTGGCAGTTGAGCGCTATCGGCCTGGAATAAAGCAAACACAGGCTCTAACTACTATTGCTGATCAAGTTCACGCCTTTATGCAACAAAAAAACTTAAGAGGCATTGGAGTAACAAATGAGATTTTATTGCCAGAGTCACTACGAGGTGATTCTTTCATCGACAAACTTCCCTCCGACATAACGGACGTGAATAGCAAGATCGAGCATGTATCATTTTCTTACCGATGCGAACCTAAATGTTCTTTTACTGCTTATTTTTATTTTGACATAGTAAAAGAGTTTGTTCCCATCACTTACCGATACATTCAGTATAATCCCAACGGCTTTCAAGAATACACGCCAAGTCATACAGCAAAATCTCGACTTACTGAGTTCAGGCAGTATAACTGGGCTGACTGGAGTGAGGAGTTCGTTCCTTCTATCGCTGAAGCTCTAAAAGAAGACGTGGGGTATGTTTATACATTTTGTGAGCCTTTAGAGCAAGAGCACTGGCATTTTTGCCGCGGTGAGTATGACTAACATTTATCATAAAGCTTCAAAACTAAATTTTATTTATACAATACGAGAGGCGTTAATAGGCTTTGGATTTAAACTGTTTAGCCACTTATACATATTATTTAAAACTGGACCAGCGTGGAATATTCGCGTAGAGCAACTACTTGCATACCCGACTGATAGCTTGGGATTTAGTTTGGGGTGTTTTTTATCACAGCACGAATTTGAACCTCAACCGCATTGCGAAAATCATGATATTTTTCATATTTTGACGGGTTACTCTACCAATACGGCCCAAGAGATAGCTATGCAATATTGGTTATGGGGGAATGGAAAGCGTAGCATTTACTCGGCTCTGGCAATGTTTGTCGGGATAATGTTTTACCCTGATCACTATGGACTGTTTGTAAGCTCCTATCGCAAAGGCACTTGGCATATTGCTATACATAACATTGATTATAAAAATAAATTATCATTACCTATTTCAAATTTTAAGATTAAATTAAAATCATGAATTAATAGAAGGACACTCTCAGTCATGGTAAATCTGAGACGAGAGAACACTTTAACTTTCGTGACCAGCGCTGGCAAAGAGTTGTGATAATATAACGAGGTTGCTCAGCCTGAAACCCAACGTCTGTGAAAAATAGCCTAACCTCACAGCCTCTTAATTACATATTTATTTGTCAGATAGGCAATACTCCCCGCCAGTGCTATACCGACAAAATTTGCGGCCAAGTCAAGAAGGTCAAATGTGCGAGACGGAATAAATAGTTGGCTGAACTCTTCACCAATGGTGAACAATGCGACAAGTACCGCACCATAATAAATGTTCAACTTTCCACACTGAAACGCTCGAAACTTCGAACCAACCACGGCTGCTAGTGTAAGAAAGCCAAACAATCCCATATGCCCCAGCTTATCGCCATACGGGATGCTCCGAATAAAATCGAAAAATAGGCTATTTCCGCCAGTGTTAGCTAAATAGAGGATCCATAATATAAAAACAAAAAAGCACACAGCGCTTGCTGATATTAATTTATACACACATCACGCCTTAAACTTAACTATTGGTTCTTATTCCCGAATGCTCCGACACTGGTTGGCGCACGCGGATGGAGTTTTCTTGATGCTTGGCAGTGATATTACCACTACCCGCCTGCCGCAGGCGGTTACCTCCTGAGAAAAGCGTCCGCACTATGGTTACTAACTTATAACGTGTAAGGCCACTGAGTGGCCCATTCACGTTTTCGACTTGGCGTTTGACGCTTGAGCGCATATTCAGCGCGGCTGGCCGCTGCGCGATCTGTAAACGGCTGCGCGCCGAGCAGTGCCAGCGGAGGGTTGGCGCGGGTATAGCGGGCGCCTTTACCATCGCAGTGCGCTTGGTAACGTTTCGCTAGGTTATTGGTAATCCCCACATAGGTGCCACGCTTGCACTCAAGTAAGTAGAGGTACCATTGGGAATTAGTCGTTGTGGAATTAGCGGTTTGGCTATTCACCGCAACAACTCTTTATTTTTCGACCGCTGCCACATAGGCAGCGTTCGTTTCGCCGTGGTTTAAGGCGCTCGATGGTCGGCACGCCATCCACATACCACCAGCGCCCATCTTCAAACACAAAGCGTGAGCTTTCTTCCAGCACATGCCAGCGGTTTTGTTCACGAAAATAGGCTAAAAAATGTACCGTGCCCTGCCCATCTTTTGCTGGCGGTGCCGCAACAATCGTGAGCGCTTTCCACTGAGTGTCTGGGGCGGACGCTAGCTGCCCTGGCCGCGTTGATGCATGCCAAGTGGCAAGTAGGTAATCACGGCTATTCAACGCAAATGCTGTATAACGCGAACGCATTAGCGCTTCCGGCGTAGGTACCGTTGCACCTTGATGATAAGGCTGGCAACACGCCGTGAATGCAGCACCACTGCCACACGGGCAGTTGCCTGACGTTGAGACTGGCGTTGAAAGCGTCATATTGAAAGCTCTGTATTCTTTGGTTTATTGATTTGGTATACGTTTTGTTTCGGTATTGGCACAGAGTTAGGTATAGTACCAGAGCTACATCATCAGACAGACGGAGTACGACACACGATCGATCATTCTTTCCAAACGCAGTGGAGGTTCTCCTATGAAGGTTTACAAACCCGAATGGCAGTGCACGTTTAGCGTAAACGAAGGCGCGGTAGAATCAGCAACCTGGAAAGAGCGAATCGCGTGGCGGCTTAGACAAATCGCCGATCGACTAGAAGGCGGTGGCCGTACGGTAAAAATCGACTACAACGTCTCTCCGCACGTTAGCCGAGACGAAGTCGATACCTGTTTGGAAAAAGGGTTTGAAGTGACTCAGCGGCTGCTGACTCAGCTTGCCCGCCAACAGGCCTGCGAAGATGTGATGCGCCATGCGAAAGCAGAGCTTTATGAAGAGCAACATCAGCACTAGTTGTAATAAGCATCATAGAAATGTTTCAGAAAAACACCCGCCCGTTTAACCATTGGCGGGTGTTTTTTATTGTGCGCTATTTATATTACGGACTCATTAGCAGCCATCATCCCGAATAGGATGTTTCTAACGCCTGCCCTAATCGCTGCATAAACGCCGTGCATTCATACAACTGGGCCGTCTCAATATACTCATCGGGTTGATGCGCCTGGGCGATGCTGCCCGGCCCTAAAATAATGGTTTGCAATCCCTGACCCTGGAACTGCCCAGCCTCGGTGGCGTATGCCACCGCATGCTGACAGCAACTGCTAGGCAAATGGTCTTTAGCCAAGCGTAGTACCTGATCGTTATCTCGGTCGGCCAGCCCCGGCACTGTCACGTTTAACGGCTCTGTGGTCATCTCTACCGTTTTACCTTTTGCAGTTAGCTCCTCGCTAAGCTGTTCGCAATATGCCTCAAAGCGTGCATATATTTCGTCGAAGGTGTCCGTGGGTAGGTGGCGAATTTCCCACTCGAATTGGCACTCCCGCGCCATAATATTGATTGCCGTGCCACCCTTTATTTTGCCCACATGCAGACTGGTGTGCGGCACGTTAAAGGCCTCGTCGACGCGCCCCTCTTCCACCAATGCCGCCATCGTGTCTTCAATAAACGTGACGAGCCTTGCCGCAACATGGATAGCTGACGTGCCTTGATTCACTTGGCTACTGTGGGCCTCCCGACCAATCACGGTGGTGCGCAGATTAGTTGCGCCTTTTTGAGCGACCACAGGCTGCATGCTGGTAGGTTCACCAACAATTACGTGGGCGGTGGTGGAGTAGTGCTCGTAAAAGCGTTGAATAAGACTAGGTGCGCCCACACAGCCGATTTCTTCGTCATAAGAAAACCCGAAAAAGATAGGCTGCTTCAGCGACGCATTGACCCAGGTAGGCACCATGGCTAACGCACAGGCAATAAAGCCTTTCATATCACAGGTGCCACGCCCGTAAAGACGGCCATCGCCGCCATCACGTAAAGTAAACGGGTCGCTAGACCATGGCTGACCTGCCACCGGCACCACGTCGGTATGCCCAGAAAGCATCACGCCGCCAGGGACGTCCGGACCTACGCGGGCAATCAGGTTGGCTTTGGTTCCACACGGGCTCATCACCCGCTCTGAAGCAACACCATAATCTGCTAAATAGTGCTCAACGAATTCAATTAAGGCTAAATTTGATCCACTTGAGGTGGTATCGAATGATACCAGCTTCGCTAGTAATGTGGTCGCGTCAGTCATGCTGCTCTCGTTAGTTAGGCTCTTCATATCACTTTGTCTCACATCACCCTATCTCAAATCACCCTATCTCAAATCACCCTATCCCCGCCATTCACCTTTTCCTATTCAGCAGGTCGGCGGCCAGCTAAACGTTGACTGTCACGTCGAGTTCATCGTGCATTCATGAAAACGTCATCTACACTTTCTACTGTTCAGTGCACCCAAAAACTTAATAAACGTACTGCGAACGACCCACAAGGAGCCGTTATGTCTCGTTTCACACTGCACGCGCTTGCCCTAGGGGTGGCTACCGCCACGTTTAGCCTTTCTGCCCATTCCGCGACCGAAGTCACTTGGTGGCACGCCATGGGAGGCCAGCTTGGTGAAATCCTTGAAGAAATGACGGAGGAGTTTAACGCCTCTCAGGATGATTACCGTGTAACGCCTAGCTATCGCGGCAATTATACCGAAACGATGACCGGTGCCATTGCGGCGTTCCGTGCAGGCGAACAGCCCCATATTCTCCAAGTATTCGAAGTCGGCACAGGCACTATGATGAATGCTGATGGCGCCATTTATCCGGTGTATCAGCTAATGGAAGATCATGGCCGGGCGTTTGATCGCGACGCTTTCCTTCCTGCGGTAGTCGGTTACTACACCGACACAAACGGCAACATGCTGTCGTTCCCGTTCAACTCCTCTACGCCGATTATGTATTACAACCGTGACGTGTTTGAGGAGGCAGGTTTAGACCCTGAGCAGCCGCCGCAAACCTGGAACGAAGTGGCGGAGTACGCAACTCAAATTACCGAATCGGGTGCTGCCAACTGTGGTTTCACCACCTCATGGCCGAGCTGGGTGATGCTGGAAAACTTCTCTGCCATGCATAACTCGCCGCTAGGGACGTTAGAAAACGGTTTTGGCGGGATAGAAACAGAGTTCAACTTCAACAATGAACTGGTGGCCCGCCACTGGGATAATTTGAAGACGTGGCAAGATGCAAACGCCTTTAACTGGGGCGGCCCTGGTTCCGGGCCAGACTCTGAACCGCTGTTTTACTCACAAGAGTGTGCGATTTTCTTTGGCTCTTCTGCATCCCGCGCAGATGTCGCTGCTAATTCCGACTTTGAAGTCGGTTTCGGTATGCAGCCCTACTATGACGACGTTGATGGTGCGCCACAGAACTCCATCATTGGCGGTGCCACCCTGTGGGCACTGCAAGGCCACACCGATGACGAATATGAAGCCGTTGCTGCCTTCTTTGAGTACCTCTCACAACCTGAAGTACAAGCCGAGTGGCACCAGCAAACCGGTTACTTGCCAATCACCCAAGCGGCGTGGGACTTGAGCGAAGAGCAGGGCTACTACGATGAGAACCCGGGCGCCGATATCTCTCTGAAGCAGATGACGCTAAACGAGCCGACTGAAAACTCGAAGGGCCTGCGATTTGGTAACTTTGTACAGATCCGCGACATCATCTCCGAAGAGATGGAGGCCGTGATGACCGGTGCTAAATCTGGCCAAGAAGCTGCCGATTCTGCGGTTGAACGTGGTAATCGATTGCTGCGCGACTTTCAATCAGCCAACCAGTAAGTAAGCACCCGCTCCGCCGCCTGCCCCTGGCAGGCGGCGAGCCTTTTTTTAAGTGCCCCACTTATTGGTGCCGTTTATAGACGCAGGATACGTCGCCTATGCAAACCAAACGCATGACCTTTCCTGGGCGCTTTTTGCCCTACGCCCTGCTGGCTCCTCAGGTCATTGTCACGCTGATTTTCTTTATTTGGCCTGCCGGTCAAGCGCTTTACCAGTCACTGCTGCGGGAAGATGCCTTTGGGCTACGCACCACCTTTGTGGGCTTAGAAAACTTTGCGCGACTCTTTCGCGATGGCGCTTATCTCAACTCGCTCTCTGTCACGGTGGTGTTTGCGGTAGGTACCACGCTGCTTTCCATGTCCGTTGCACTGCTGTTAGCTAGCACGGTTAATCGCATGATCCGATCACGCAGCACCTACACCACGCTGCTGGTGTGGCCCTACGCGATTGCCCCCGCCATTGCCGGTGTGCTGTGGTGGTTTATCTTCAACCCTTCAATTGGCATTGTGCCTTACATACTGGACATGGTCGGCTACCAGTGGAACCACCGCACCTCTGGCGCAGATGCCATGATGCTGGTGATTTTTGCCGCCGCCTGGAAGCAGATTTCTTATAACTTTCTGTTCTTCCTCGCAGGCTTACAGTCGATACCCCAGTCGCTCATTGAAGCGGCAGCTATTGATGGCGCAAGCCCCATAAAACGGTTCTGGACCATCGTTTTCCCACTGCTAACACCCACCACCTTCTTTTTGATGGTGGTCAACGTGGTTTACGCCATGTTCGATACGTTCGGCATTATCCACGCCACCACTCAGGGCGGCCCTGCCCAAGCGACCAACACGCTGGTCTATAAGGTCTACGCCGATGGCTTCGTAGGCTTGAACTTAGGCTCATCGGCCGCTCAGTCGGTGACTTTAATGGCCATTGTAGTCGCCCTTACGGTGGTGCAGTTCCGCTTTATTGAACGACGGGTGAATTACTAATGCCGTTTGTCTACCAACTACTTACTAACAAAAGAGCCTTGTGATGGTTGAGAACCGACCCTGGGCGAATTTTTTTGCCCACCTCACATTAATGCTTGGCGTCGCAGTGGTGGTGTTCCCCGTGTACGTTGCGCTAGTGGCATCTACCCAGGCACCAGGCGATTTGCTACGCGGCACGCTGCCGATGCTGCCCGGCGCCCATGGCATCGAAAACTTTACCCGTATGTGGCAGTCCGGCGTTTCCAACGCAGGTGCCCCACCAGCAGGCATGATGTTGTGGAACAGTTTTGTTATGGCCATGGCAATTACCGTAGGAAAACTGTCGATCTCGCTACTGTCGGCGTTTGCGATTGTTTACTTCCGCTTTCGTTTTCGGATGTTCTTCTTCTGGCTAATTTTCATCACGCTGATGCTGCCCGTCGAAGTACGCATTATTCCGACGTTTCAGGTCGTCGCAGATCTCAATATGTTGAACAGCTTCGCGGGTCTCTCAATCCCACTGATTGCCTCGGCAACGGCGACGTTCCTATTTCGTCAGTTCTTTATGACGATTCCGGAAGAGATGCTGGAAGCGGCCCGAGTCGATGGTGCTGGTCCACTCAAGTTCTTTAAAGACATCCTTATGCCGCTATCCGTTACTAATATCGCGGCGCTGTTTGTGATCATGTTCATCTATGGCTGGAACCAATACCTGTGGCCACTGCTGATCACCACCGACCCTGACTATTACACCATTGTGATGGGCATTCAGCGCATGACCTCAGAAGAAAATCCCCAGTGGCACTTGATTATGCCTGCCGTAGTAATGGCCGCCCTGCCCCCGGTACTGGTGATTCTGTTTATGCAACGCCTCTTTGTAAAAGGCCTGACCGAGACGGAGAAATAACGATGGCCAGCATTACCCTGGAAGGGCTAAAAAAAACCTATGCGGGCAACGTCGCTGCGGTCAAAGGGATCGACCTACAGATTGAAGACGGTGAATTTGTCGTACTTGTCGGACCATCCGGTTGCGGTAAGTCGACCTTGCTGCGGATGGTCGCCGGGCTTGAAACCATCACCGAAGGCACGCTAAAAATTGGCGATCGAGTAGTGAATAAGCTAGAGCCCGCCGAGCGCGATATTGCCATGGTGTTCCAAAACTACGCGCTTTATCCGCACATGACTGTCTACAACAACCTCGCTTATGGCTTAAAGAACCGAGGGTTCAAAAAAGACGACATTGATAAACGCGTACGTTTAGCGGCCAAGATGCTGGAAATTGAAGACTTCCTGGAGCGCAAACCCCGCAAGCTTTCCGGCGGCCAGCGCCAGCGGGTAGCGATGGGCCGAGCACTGGTCCGCGAGCCTTCAGCGTTCTTATTCGATGAACCGCTTTCCAACCTGGACGCCAAGCTGCGCGTACAAATGCGAGTAGAGATTAAACAGCTGCAACGTCGCCTAAAAACCACCAGCTTGTACGTAACCCATGATCAACTGGAAGCAATGACCCTGGGCGACCGTTTGGTGGTGCTGAATGCCGGGCAAATTGAGCAGGTAGGCACACCGATGGAGATCTACGCCCGTCCGGCCACGATGTTCGTTGCGGAATTTATTGGCTCCCCCGCAATGAACATGTTGCCGTTGGATTATCTGCGTACTCAAAGCAGCAGCGTGCTTGAACACCTTCCCGAAGGCACCGACACCCTCGGCATTCGCCCAGACGACATGCACCTCACCGCACCCGAGGCACCCCATCTAGCGATCGACGCGACACTAATGCTCTTTGAAGCGGCAGGCGCGGAAAGCCATCTTTACGTTAATCTCGTCGACAGCGAACAACCCACGGTGATTCGCACCACGGCCCAGCCAGCCGTTCGTGAAGGGGAAACATTGCGCTTCTATGTAACCCGCGATGCACTTCATCCTTTTAACAGCACCACCCGAAAGCGCACCGGTAGTTAACATCGTTTCTTAAGAAAAGTACGTCATCGGAGACTTCATGCGCTACGTTTGAGCTAATAACAACGACTCGCTGCCCAACTCGTTTTTTGTGCAGGTAGCGTATGGATCTCTGCGATGAATACTGGTCTATGAAGACAGCATGTTATTGCCTCGACACCCTATACCGTGATCACTCCCGGCGCGTAAAGGCGACACTGATTCGCTTACTAGGGGATTTCGAGCTTGCCGAAGAAGCAACGCAGGATGCGTTTGTGGCAGCGGTTCAGCAATGGCCGTTGAACGGAACGCCCGACAATCCTCAAGCCTGGTTAATTCGTACCGGCTACCACTGTGGGATCAATCAGGTTCGCCAGCGTAGCGCAGCACGACGACGAGCTCATTTGCTGTTACCCCCCGAAGAGACACTGGATCTCGAACCCGCGACGATCCAAGACGATGCACTGCGACTGCTATTCACGTGTTGTCACCCAAGCCTGAACATGGAAGCACGCGTTGCACTAACCCTGCGGGAAATGTGTGGCCTCACCACCGAGCAGGTGGCGAGTGTGTTACTCATGAACCCCGCCACGCTGGCGCAACGCATCGTGCGCGCTAAACGCAAAATTCGCGATGCACGCATCCCCTACGCTGTGCCTGACAGCGAAGCGCTTCCCGAGCGCTTGCCGGATGTACTCCAGGTTATCTATTTAGTGTTCAACGAAGGCTACTCACGCAGCAGGGGCAGCCATGTCGTCGATGTCAGTTTGACGAAGGAAGCCATGCGCCTAGGTGAGGCGTTAGCAAGGCTGCTACCCAGTGGCGAGGTGTTTGGATTAATGGCACTGATGCGGCTTAATGATGCGCGCCGCGATGCACGCCAAGACAAGGCTGGTGATTTAGTCACCCTGGACGAACAAAACAGAGATTTGTGGCACCAAGAGGACATTCGTAGCGGCATTGAGTGGCTTTAGCAGGCGCTGGCCCTCACACCAACAGGCTACTACACCCTTCAAGCATCAATTGCCGCCGAACACTCCCAGGCTAGCAGCGCCGAGCAAACCGACTGGGGCAGAATCGTGAGGCTCTACGATGCCCTATGCCACCGCAACGCTTCACCAATTCTGGCACTGAATCGCGCAGTGGCCATTGCCATGAATGGTGCGCTGGCAATCGGCTTGCAGCATCTTGATGAATTGGCCCATCACCCGCAAATGAGCCGCTACCATCTATTTTATGCAGCACAAGCGGATTTACTGCGCCGCCTGGGTAGACAAGATGCTGCTTGCAGCGCCTACCAACAGGCGCTGCTATTAGCCACGCTGGATCCCGAAAAACGCTTTCTGCTAAAGCGATTAAACGAACTAGAGCAATCTGCATAAAAAAATAAACAAGCCGTGTCGATTTGAAGACCCGCCAAACGACTAGTGAGAGTAACACCCCTGATCACCCAGGAGTCTCTCAATGAAATTCATGCTAATTCGCCGTGCCGATACCACTACCGAAAATGGCACCTTACCCTCTCAGGACATGCTAGCGGCCATGGCCGCCTATAACGAACGCATGATTAAGGCCGGGGTACTGGTCAGCGGCAACGGCCTACGCCCAACCAGTGATGGCTGCCTAATCCGTTTCGAGAATGGCTCGCCTACCATCATCCCCGGCCCGTTATCGCCGCCAAGTGAACGAATGGCAGGCTACAGCGTACTAGAAGCGCCAACACTTGAAGAGGCCATTCATTGGGCTCAGCAGTGGCCCACTCAGGATGCCGATGGCAACGTGACTCTAGAGTTACGGCGTTACTTTTCGCTGGAAGATTTCGAGCCGGGCGGTGGCCTGGAACAACACCGCCACCACGCCCGCATTCCGGACGAAATGAACGTGTATGTTGCCTTTCCCGGCACCTGCCGTGAAGCCATGCAGTTTTATGCCGACGTCACTGGTGGTCATTTGGAATGCCTAATGACTTACGCTGAAACGCCTGCCGCTGAACACACCCCGCCTGCTCTCCATGACCACATTATCCATGCCTCTTTAAATCTGCGTGGCCGACGCTTAATGGGCGCCGACATGGACCCAGAGAAATACATGGCTCCCCAAGGGGTTCATGTACAGCTGGAGTATCAAGATAAGGAACAGGCCTCGAATACGTTCGCACGCCTAGCGGACGGTGGCGAGATCACTATGCCCTTCGAAGCCACCTTCTGGTCGCCTGGGTTCGGCATGGCAACCGACCGCTTTGGCATTCACTGGATGGTTAACGTTTCGTCAGAAAACTGTCCTTTAGCCACCGAAGGAGACGTCCCATGAAGTACGTTGCGCTAGTGTATTACCAAGAGCAAATCATCAATTCCATGAGTGAACAGGAGTGGCACGACCTCAACCAGGAGTGTATCGCGGGGGTCGAGCGCCTGAACGCCAGCGGCAATTATCTCGCTGGGCAGCCATTACAACCAACGGAGACTGCAACCACCGTGCGGGTACGTGATGGCGAGACACTGGTATCCGACGGCCCCTTTGCCGAAACCAAAGAGCAGTTGGCTGGCTTCTACCTGCTGGAAGCCCACGACTTGAATGAGGCACTGCAGCTAGCTAGCCGCATCCCGCCTGCCCGATTCGGCAGTATCGAAATACGCCCCGCTCGAGAACTCCCACCGAAATCAAACGCTGGAGAAACAGCATGAACACTTCCGCCACGCCCTATGTCGATGGCTTCATCGCTGCCGTGCCAACCAATAATAAATCTGAATTTATTGAGCATGCCCGGGCTGCCGCCGTCGTGTTCAAAGAGTACGGCGCACTGCGAGTGGTGGAGTGCTGGGAAGACGATGTTCCCGAAGGAGAGGTCACCTCGTTCACCATGGCGGTTAAACGCCAAAACGACGAAAGCGTTATTTTTTCATGGATAGAATGGCCTTCCAAAGCGGTACGCGATGTCGCTATGCCAAAAGTCATGGAAGATTCACGTTTACAAATGGACGTTAATCCCATGCCCTTTGATGGTAAGCGTCTTATTTATGGGGGCTTTAAAAGCATCATTACTGTGTGAGAACGCTGGGCCGTTTCATTCAATAGAAACGGCCCGAAAGCCCTTCTTTGCAGAGACTTCTTTGCAGGGACTTGTTTTCACCTAATCCCTTTCAGCAATATCTACTATCCGCCCTTCCACTCGGTAAGTTACTTCCCCAAGCGACACTAGGTAATCACGCAGCATTTGCCAATCAGTGTTACCAACAATAGTGTTGCGGCCATCCTCGTAAGCAGCCCCTAATACTGCGTGGCTATCGCCGCCAGCGGCAGTAAAGTTGTTCGTCGCGATGGTGTAAGTGCGTTCTGGGTCAATAGCCTGCTGCGTTATTGTCAGGCTAACCACACGCTCGCCTACCGGCTCTCGGCTGTCGTACACCAGCTCAACACCTGCCGACACTTGTAAAAATCCGCCATTCTCATCGGGCACATTGGTTAGGGCAATTTCGAACGTTTCGAGTAGCTCAGCGCCAGTAACATCCAGTAGCGTCAAACGGTTACCAAACGGCTGTACGGCGATCAAATCGCCCACAGAGACATCGCCGGTCTCGACCGGTTCACGGATACCGCCGCTGTTTTGGATGGCCAGCATCGTATCCGGCGCTACTTTGCGTGCGGCATACAGCTGGGCATCGGTGATCAAATTGCCCAGCGCGGTTTCGTTAGCACGCACGCTTCGCGAGTCGCCGCTGCCATGACGTGGATTGGGCAGCGCTGCGGTCACGGTGGCACCAACCTGAGTATCGCGTAACTCTTCGATCGCTGCCGTGTAAGGCTCCAGACGCTCAGCAGCATCAGGGTCTGCTGCGCGTTCATCGGCAGCTAATAGCTCACCATTTACCTCCACCACCACACCATCGGCATCAAACGTCACCTGCATCACACCTAAATACTGGCCATACTCACCCGCCTGCCCGATCACCGTAGGCGTTTGTGGTTTTCCCGCGTGGTTTTCAGAAACAAGCATAGGGGGAGACACGCGGGTATGGCTGTGGCCGCCAATAATAATATCGATACCCGCCACGTGCTGAGCCAGCAGAAGGTCGTTACCCACGCTGGGGTCACTGTCGTACCCCAGGTGGGTAAGTGCGATCACCTTATTCACCCCCTGCGCTTCAAAGCGCGCCACCATGTCTTCGGCTGCTTCACGGTAATCACTGATAGTGATTGGGCCGGGGCTTGAGATCGTCTCGCTATCCTGGGTACTTAACCCAAAGATACCGATAGGCTCGCCATTGTGCTCAACAATAATACCGTCATAGAGCACCCCTGACTGCGGGTCTACGCTGATAGACCCATCGAGCATGCCAGCAAATTCAGGCGCGGCCGAAAAATCCAGATTGGCGCCTAAAATAGGAAACGCTGCATCCGCAAAAAACGCGGCTAGCGCTTGGTGCCCCGCTTCAGGATCACCCAAATCAAATTCGTGATTGCCAGGGACAAAAGCGTCATAGCCCATTAAGTTCATAAATTCGAGGGCATCCTGGCCAGCAAACTCAGTGAAGTAGAGCGTGCCAGAAAAAATATCGCCCGCGTCCAACAGTAACCCTTCGCCATACGCCTCACGCGCTTCGTTTAGCGTGGTGATCAGCTGTGGGTACTGATCGGTGCGACCATGTAAGTCGTTGGTGTGAAACAGCGTGAGGGTGTAATTGTCGGCAAGGGCGGGCGTAATGGTGGCCAATAACGCTGTCCCTAGCGCAATCCTATAGCGGCTAAAACGCATCTTAGTGGCTCCTTTCATATTGATGTCATCGTTCATCGTTAGCGTGCCATAAAGGCCTGACAAAGTGGTGACATCAATGGCAAACCAACCGCACAAACCACTTAGCGATGAAGAAATCGCCTACTTAGTGGAACTAGCCAACGGCAACGCGTTAGCCAAACAGCGTCGTCGCGAGAAAAAGCGCCAAGCGCCAGCGGCAAAAAAACCCTTAGACTGACCACACCTTACCAAGACTGATGTCACATCATGACCCCTAAAACTATTTAGCCATTATGATAGCCAGCATAACGCAAAAAGCCGATGCACTTTTAGCACATCGGCAAAACGATCTTAATAAGTCAATTAAACGCTAAGGAAGCTATCTATCATTTAAAAGTGATAGCGTGCACCTACTGCGTAATACAGATCATCTTCGAAGTCATTAATAGCATCTTGATTGGCATCATTTAGCTCGACAAACACATCAAGATTATTAGAAATATCGTAATGCGCCGCAGCGGCCCAAGCGTCACGATCATTATCCGCATTATCGGGATCAATGTTGTAATAATCGAGATAGAAGGTCCAAGCGCCGGTGGCAAAAGTACCACCTAACCCTACCGTGTCAAAACCGCCGCCTCGCGTATCGTTGTCGCCACGGGTTTCGTAACCTAAACGCGCAGAGAAAGCGTCATTGATGTCGTACGTGGCCGTAGTACCAAAACGTGTTTCACCGTTGCCACCGCCACGAACGGTATCCTCTACATAACCAAGCGCTAAACGTACGGGGCCAGTCGCGTAAACAACACCCCCTTGTGTGGCGATGACGCTGCCTTCACTAGACTGCTGCGCTTCAGTAAGCCCACGCTCAGAAAAGTGTTTCGCTGAGAAAACGGCCTGAAAACCATTGATTTCAGGTGTTTTATAGCCAATCGAGTCGCCACGCGCCTGCAGACCACCACCGGCGAATTCATAACCACGCTCTACGTAAACATCGAACGGTGTCATGACGTAGTTATCGTAGTAACTATTATAGTTACCGGCCATAAACGTACCGTACTGCTTACTTTCGAGGCCAAGGTAGCTATTACGTACTTCGTCAAAGCCTGGACGACTGCGCTCATCCCCGGTAAAGCGCCATTCTACTCGAGCAAACGCACGCAGATCAGCGTTGATTTGATGGCCTGCCGTAAAGCGCAAACGAGAACCGAAATTACGGAATTCTTCACCGTTATCAACGCCATCTTTTTCACCGCCCCCTTCAAACCCCATAGCGATGCGGCCGTAAATATCTAGCGTCGTGCCGTCTTGATCATATACCACTGCCGCTTGGGCTGCCGAAGCACCCAACAAACCACTAACAGCCAGAGCAAGTGTCGTCTTTTTAAACATGATTGATCCCATAAAAGTAGTTAGCGCTTGTTATCAGCACTTTTAGTTTCAATAGACTTTCAGTTACGAAGAACTCTAACTTAATTTTATTAATCTTTAGCTCTTTAGAAAAATCCAAAAAACCTTATTATTAAATATTTATACTTAGCATTTTATTGCGCATTGCGAAGGCACAATCGAGGATATGTTTACCTCGTCGTTGGCTACCTTAAAGGCGATATATTTCATTCTTCTTAAAGTTTTATTTTTTAGCGCTTTTTTTGATAACTATGAAAATGCAACCTGCCCGACATCTTGATCTGCTAATCCATCATCATTCGCTAACGGTATCACCATTAAAAATGGCGGACTGTCATCCCATGTTCACTAGGCTGTCTTGGCAGTGTCACTGTCGCTGCGCATAGTGAATTAAGTAGTGAGTAAAAACGTGATAAAGGGATGAATCGCCCATGCGGCTCTGTATCGTTAGCGAAACATGGTCACCAGAAATAAACGGTGTTGCGCATACCTTGAATAGGCTATGTCGTGAACTTACTCGGTTAGGGGTAACAGTGGATGTTATTCGCCCTAAACCCAAGATGGCTGATAGCACCACCAATACCAATGTTGCTCAAGGGCCTTATCAAGAACCGTCTCAAGGGCCTTCTCAAGAGCTTCTGGTACGGCGGGTAGCCTTACCCGGTTATAACGAAGTACAGATTGGTCTTGCCAGCCCCGGCAAACTGCGCCGTTTCTGGCAGAAGCAGCGTCCCGATGTGGTTTACTTGGCCACCCAAGGCCCGCTGGGCTGGGCAGCTCGTCAGGCGGCGCGCCAACTGAACATACCACTGGTGGCTGGCTGGCATACTAATTTCGATCACTACTGCCATGATTACGGGTTTTCCTGGCTAGCTGCCGCCACGCGGCGTTATTTACGCTACTTCCATAACGGTTGCGACCTTACGCTTGTGCCCACTCAACAACAGGCCGAAGCACTGCGTGCTCAAGATATCCACGATGTAAAGGTGCTCTCGCGCGGCATCGATGGCGATAACTTTTCCCCGGCCCACCGCGACGACACACTCCGCGAGCAGTGGGGGGTTAGCGAACATCAACCGGTTGCGTTGTACGTGGGCCGCTTAGCCCCAGAAAAGAACCTAGCGTTGTTGCAAGAAACGCTGCAGGCCATGAGTGACGTGCGTCCCGATATGGCACACGTCATTGTCGGCGATGGCCCAGGCCGCGCTCAGTTACAAAAAGCGCTACCAGACGCCCATTTCACCGGATTTGTGAATAAACAGGCATTAGCGCGCCACTATGCCAGTGCCGATATATTTATTTTCCCTTCTCAGTCGGAAACATGGGGAAATGTGGTGACCGAAGCCATGGCCAGCGGGCTGGCAGTCGTGGCTTATCACCATGCCGCCAGCGCTGAACTGATTCAAAGTGGATACAACGGCACCACCGTTTCCCCTGGCGATACGCTTGCCTTTCAACAGGCTGCCGTCGATCTATGCCAGCACCCTGCTGACTATGCCCGCCTAGGTAGAATTGCCCGCCTACGCGCACTAGAGCAAAGCTGGTCGGGAATCGCAGAGCAGTTTTTACGCTATTTACAAAACGCCCAGGAGACCCACCATGCGTCCGCGTCCGCTTGTCGTATTCGATCGTCTTGATGTGCTGGAATGGCAGCTTTGCCAGCGGGTAACACACCTAACGCTTTATCGCCCCTGGCGGCTAACGCTACAAACGGCGAGTAAGCTGGGAGACTGGCCTGTCTGGGGATTATTAATCGCCGCACAGCCCTGGTTACAGCCTAACGGGGCTTGGCGCATCATGCAGTACAGCACTATCGCACTGTTCGCGGTCGCTATTTATAAGTTGGTAAAAACGCGACTCTGTCGCGAACGCCCGTTTATCACCTACTTAGGTGGCGTCCACTGTGGCGAGCCTGCCCGTGACAAATACAGCTTCCCCAGTGGTCACACCATGCATGCGGTAATGTTTAGCGTGTTGGTAGCCGCTCATACCCCCTGGCTGCTACCTATTGTGATTCCCCTTAGCTTACTGATCGCCGTTTCACGGGTGGGGCTCGGGCTTCACTATGTCAGTGATGTCATTGCCGGTGCAGCCATGGGCTATGGTTTTGCGCTACTGAGTCTTTATTGGATGGGGTAATGCTGTTTCAAGGGGAAAGAAACCATCGGCATAATCAAATTTTCCCAGCGCATTCCATGAGCATGGGCAATCGCTAACGCAACCATCGCCTCGCGTAAACCAGCGTCTCCCAAGGCATCATGTAAGTAGCTTAAGACATTGACTGACAACAGTGGCTTCTCGTCGTTACCTTGGCATGCCACTATCCAGCGCGCTCCCTGGTGAAACGCAATGGTGAGCCCTTCTCCACCCTGTGTACGATGAGCGACTAGGTCAGGGTTATCCGCGGTGATAGAAACCAACACTGATTGACAGCCTGCCGATATCTCTTTACGCAGTGCCCGCACACTCTCTGAGTCGGCATTAATCACCACTGAATGGCCAACACGGGCCAAACAATCAGACACGTTATTGCTAAGCGATTCATCCGCCTCGTACAGCGCCAGCACCTCATAGCGATCACAGAAGTGGCCGTATGCCTCCAATAGAGTAGGCCATAGCTCGAAGAAAGCAGCATCAACGCTGGCATCACACAACGCCGCAGGCACTGTTCCGGAAGAGACAGAGCTTTGAGTGCTGATTTGCTCACTGTTGATGAAAACACCTTGTGATGTAGTAGTCCCTGGGCTGCCATCGTTAGCAACAAGTAAATGATGCAACATTCGACAAATTCGCGCGGCGGGATTTTCGCAACCATTGCGGGCCAAGCCCAGCACTGCGGCAGTAGGAATTCTCAGCTGATGTTTGCCGAGACTTTGATCAAGAATTTCGCCGTTAAGGTCCCGCGTCGGGTTACCCAGCCAATGCAAACGAAGCCCTGGGCCACCGTTGACTTCAATAATATGCCCGTTCACCTCGCGCCATGAACGCTCAATGTCAGAAATTAGTAGATCCACGCCCGCGATACTTAAGCCAATGGCACGAGCAGCACGAACGGCCAGCAGAGCATTATCAGGGTGCACTCGGTCGGTCACATCTTCTACCGTGCCACCGGTAGAAAAATTAGCTATTTGGCGCAAGAGAACTTTCTCACCGCTTGCAGGAATGGTATCTGCCTCGATACCTTGCTGTGCTAACACCTCAAGAGAGATATCGTCCAACGCCAACTTAATCAGATAGCTGCGAGTTGAATCACCTCGTCGAGGATCCTGGTTGGCGATATCTACCAGTTCTTTAATAGTATGCTTTCCATCCCCGACCACCGCTGCCGGGTCACGACGTGTAACAACCAAGCATTTTCCGTTGACGACGAGCAGACGGTAATCTTCACCCTGCACATGGCGCTGAACAATAATATTCGAACTAAACTCTGCCGCCTTTTTAAAAGCACTAATCAGTTCAGCCTGGCTATGCAGGTTGGAAAAGACGCCCTCGCCACGATCATTATTCAGGGGCTTAACCACAACCGGGTATCCCAAGATTTCAGCGGCTTGTGCGGCAGCCTCTTGCGTAGTGACCACATGGGTTTTCGGCACAGGAATACTGACCTGTTCAAGCCGCCGGGTTGATAAGTGTTTATAATTGGCCATTCGTCCGGCCACCATTGAATCCCGGAAGCAAGAGCTCTCCCAGTGCACCTGAGCACTCCCCCAGCCTAGCTGAAAAGCATCGGGCGACAATCGAGTGACCGGCAGCTCGCGCCGCCGCCCCGCCATGATAAAACCTTGGGTAATGATATTATTGCCACTTTGTTGGGCGTTTCTTAACCACTTTTGAAAGTCATCGTGCCATGGCTCGCTATCCGCAGATTCACCATTGGCTGACCAAGCAATCAAGTGCTGTGCCGCCCAACGCAAAGCCCCTTTAGCCGTTGCCAAACGCGTCCACGGCAACCCAATCAAAACCGTATTTTTTTCAACGGCCAGTACCTGCCCCTGATAGGTAGACTCGTAAGCAGTACGCTGCAGAGCAACCGTCAAGGCGACTAGCCACTCACCCAGTGCTCGAAGGGTGTCATACATGACTACGTCACTTGGTGATGCCTGAACCAACCCGGCCCGCTGGCCAGCAACGATGAAGTGCTGCGGCCAAACCTCAGGCGGCGCTTCCAGAATCGGCTGGCTGGGCCAAAGTGACGGCACCAAAAGACGTAACCGTTGATGCAGTACCTTAGCGCGCACCATGTTACCGCTTATTTTGACCCTACAGGTAAGCGTAGGCTCCACCAACCGCCCTCTTGCTCCCATCGTGGCGCGCAACTCGCTAAGATCCAAACGCAAATTACAGAACGAAGCCTTGGGTGCTGAGGAAGGATTGGCAGATAGATTCTGAGACATAAATGCTTACCTAAAGATCAACGAGCGAACACAGCAGCGTAGTGATGTGGGCCACTCTTATAACATAGCGTCTTGAGGTATACAGCGAAGCAAAGCCAAGTTTACTTTGTTTAATTTTTGACGTTGTATGAGAGGTTAAAAAACAAAGAAACACCGCCATCATCAAACAAAAATGCCCGCGATAGCGGGCTTTTTAGAAAGAAATTGATACCAATGGTCGATGGTTCACATATCCGGAGGCATGTCGTCACGATCCTCTACTGTGGTCATAAATGATGTCTTGAACATCATATAAAGGCCGACCCCCGAAAACCCTAGAAACAGCACAAACATGCATAACATCAATACCATCGCCATAGCGCTTGTCCCTGGAAGTATGCGGCTGCTACGTTGACGTCTTCTAACCGCTGAGTTTTGGTTTACACCAGAGGATAGACCAAAATGTCACGACCATTGATACAAAAGCTGTTCAGGAAGTCAGGTAAAGTTAAATATTCCAATAAATCAAAACGTTATAGAAAATAAATTAACGCAAAAAACCCACCTCGCTTTCACGAGATGGTGATTTTGCATCGCTGCCGCTCCATGGCGGTGATGATCAGCGTTTCCTTACACTGATAAGGGTGAGCAGGCTAAGTGTCCTTTCACGTCCTTCTGCTAATATGGCTCCGTGCCTTCCCTAATTACCTATTAGCCTGCTCACGCTGTTTACTGGGCTGCTAAACGTTGATGGTATCAATGTCACTTAAAATTTAAGGTTTACAACATTACGCATGTACCTAAGTCATTGCAGACAACAGGCCAAATACCGCCAAAAACAAAAAAAAACATTAAAAACAATATCTTAAAAAACAACATTAATGCCAACTATAGCCATAAAAGCAGTTATTTCATGGCTAAAACTGACACATGCGACAAAATCGCACGGTCAGCTAGCGTTCAATCGGTAGAAAATCGATGGCCCCAACCGCCTGCAACGATTATTTTTAATGACAGCGCACCTAGAACCTATCTACGGGCACTCAGCTGATGAGGGATCATTCGATGAAACGTGTAATGGCTATCAGTTTATTGATGATGGTGACACTTCTAGTAATAAGCGGCTGCAATACTATCCGCGGCGCAGGCGAAGACATTGAGCGCGGTGGCGAAGCTATTCAGCGCTCCGCAGGTAGTTAATGGCTATGATGACCGTATACCTTTCACACGGCCTGGAAAGCGGACCTGGCGCTTTGAAAGTACAAGCGTTAAAAGGGGTTGCTGAGCAGCTAGATAACTGCGAACCCGTGGTCATGGATTACCGTGGTATGAAGGAGCCCCAGGAGCGTTTAGAGCATTTGCTTGCCGTGATTGCCGAGCGAAACGACACGCTTGCTAACTGCGTTATGGCGGGCTCCAGCCTCGGCGGATGGTTAAGTGCAGCGGTGAGTGCTCATGAACCCGTGCTAGGCTGCTTTTTATTAGCCCCTGCCCTTGGCCTACCAGATTACCCGCAAACCTCTATCACACTGCAAGCGCAACACACGCATATCATTCATGGATGGCGAGACGATGTCGTGCCACCCGGTCCAGTGATTGAACATGCCCGCCGTCAACGGCTTTCGCTACGCATGATTGACGATGACCATCGCCTTCACAACAGCCTCGATACAATACTTTCCGATTTCGAGCAATTTTTAGAGCGGTGTCTTTAAAAGCGGTGTCTTTAAAAGTTACATCTTTTAGAACTGTATTTTTAAAACCGCATTTTTAGAACAACGTGAATCGCACACGCCCTCCAGCTAACAAAGTGTTACAACAAATAGTCGACATCCGCCAAACAAAGCTATACAAATAGTGTACAAAACACAGGAGAGCGCTCATGTTTGGACTATTTAAACGAGATCCCAAGAAAAAGCTCCAGCAGGATTACGAACGTAAATTACAGGCAGCAATGGAAGCTTCACGCAATGGTGACATGAGGGCCAATGCCACGCTGACGGAAGAAGCAGAAGCTATTCTTGCTGAGATCAACCGCCTTAAAGCAGAAGAAGGCTAGGACACAACGCCCATGCGCCATCACTTCATCGCTGCTGTGGCACTTAGCTGGCTCCCCTTGGCAGCCCACGCTAGTTGCCCCCTCCCCGGCCAGTGGTGGCAGTCGCAACATGCTGTTTCTAACAGCGCTATTTTAGCCCAAGCAACGCAGCATCAGGTTGTCCTCCTGGGCGAACAGCATGATGCCGTTGATCACCACCGCTGGCAGCTGCACACCCTGGCGGGGCTTTACGCGCTGCGTGACGATATGGTCATCGGGTTAGAAATGCTGCCCCGGGAAGCGCAATCAGTACTCGATGATTGGGTTGCGGGTTTGCTATCCGAAGAAGAGCTGTTGGAACAATCCCGCTGGGAAGAGACCTGGGGATTTGATGCTGACCTTTATTTACCCATTTTCCATTTTGCTCGTGTTCAACAGATTCCTCTGATCGCCCTGAACATTACTCCCGAACTGCGTCAGCGCTTAGCGCGTGAAGACTTCACCAGCGTGCCTGCCGAACAGCGGCATCATATACCTGCACCGTTACCACCAAGCGCTGGCTATGAAATGCGTTTAAAAGAAATCTTTGACCAGCATGCAATGGGTGACGACGCCCCCGCCATGCTGAGACGCTTTCTACAGGCTCAACTTAGCTGGGATGTTGCCATGGCCGAAGGGCTTGCTAACGCCGCCGCACAGGGCTCATTGGCCGTTGGCTTAATGGGCTTGGGCCATGTGATTTACCACGACGGTGTGCCACATCAACTTGATGGGCTGGGGGTGGAACACACTTTTAGCTTACTTCCCTGGTCAGCAGAAGCCTGTGAACCACCCGATCCCGCACTAGCCGATGCCGTCTTTGTGCTGCCAGCAGAGTGACCACTAACAGATTGGTCGCTACCAAGCTGTTTGCTCAAAGAATGACCGGTTAGGCATCATCTGCCAGCGCAGGCAGCAGCGTTTTTAATTTACGGGTCAGCGTATTACGCCCCCAACCGAGTAATTCTGCGGCTTTCCCTTTGCGGCCACCGGTATGTTTCAGCGCAGTTTCAATCAAAATACGCTCAAAATCCGGCACGGCTTCCTCCAATAAGTGGGTATGGCCTTCCGCCAGGGCGTGGTCCGCCCAATCCCTGAAAGCGGAACGCCAGTCGCCATGAACGCTGCTTTCAGAAGCATCTACAGAGCGCAGTTCCGGGGGTAAGTCCTCAATGAGAATTTCGCGACCGGAGGCCATTACCGTTAACCAACGGCAAATATTTTCTAATTGGCGAACATTACCCGGCCAGGGCAAACGAGTAAGGTGCGCTTCTGCCTCGGGCGTTAACACTTTGATATCTGTGGTCAACTCTTTGGCTGCTTCCGCTAAGAAATGACGCGTTAAACGCGGAATATCTTCCCGGCGCTCGGACAGGCGCGGCAAATGAACGCGAATTACGTTTAAACGGTGGAACAAATCCTCCCGAAATCGCCCATCATCGACTAACGATTCAAGGTTCTGGTGGGTAGCGGCAATAATACGCACATCGACTTTTACCGGAGTATGGCCGCCCACACGATAGAACTCACCGTCGGCTAACACGCGTAGCAAGCGCGTTTGCGTTTCGGCGGGCATATCACCAATTTCATCTAGAAACAGCGTCCCGCCGTTAGCCTGCTCAAAGCGCCCTTGGCGCTGTTGTGCCGCCCCAGTAAACGCGCCTTTCTCATGGCCGAACAGCTCGGACTCAATCAAGTCTCGGGGAATAGCCGCCATATTCAGCGCAATAAACGGCTTACCTGCCCGCGGGCTATGCTGATGCAGCGCCTGAGCAACACGCTCTTTACCGGTCCCAGACTCACCGTTAATCAACACGGTGATGTGGGAGTGGGAAAGCCGCCCGATGGCGCGAAACACTTCCTGCATGGCAGGCGCTTCACCAATAATCTCTGCGCTCAACCCTTCCGGCACGCTGACAGGGCGTTGACGCTCCCTGGCATGTGCTACCGCACGGCGTACCAACGCCAACGCTTCGTCCACATCAAAGGGTTTAGGCAAGTATTCAAATGCACCGCCTTGATAGGATGCCACGGCGCTGTCGAGGTCCGAATGCGCGGTCATCACAATCACAGGCAGGGCAGGGGGCGCGTCACGTACCCGCGACATTAAATCCAGCCCATCAATACCGGGCATACGAATGTCAGTCACCAGTACATCCGGTGGATTTTCTAATAATCGCTCCAGCGCAGTATCGGCACGTTCAATACACTCTACATCCAGGTCTGGCTGCGCTAAAGCCCGCTCTAATACCCAACGGATGGCGCGGTCATCATCGACAATAACCACTCGTGCTACATCGGTTTGTGTCGCCTCAGTCATGACGCTTCTCCGGTGAAATTAACAACCAATGGAATCAGTAAACGAAATTCGGTATGTCCAGGGCGTGAGTCGCATTCGATCAATCCTTGATGTTGGTGCAAAATCGATTGAGCAATCGATAGCCCTAGGCCGCTACCTTCAGCGCGCCCAGAAACCATGGGATAGAAAAGCGTTTCACGTAACGTTTCAGGTATGCCAGGGCCGTTATCAATCACCCCCCCCTCGCTAACTAATCGGTGACGTTCAGCACCCAGCGTAAATTGGCGGCGCGCGCGGGTGCGAAGTGTCAGCTCCGGCGAGGGTGTACCTGCATCACTCATGGCCTGCACCGCGTTTCGTGCCACGTTCAACAACGCTTGGATCATTTGAGATTCATCGCCAGAAAGGTCCGGCAAACTCGGGTCATAATCACGACGAATCTCAACATGCGGATGCTCGGCAATCAGCAGCGCTCGCACCCGCTCCAACACCTTATGAATATTGACTGGCTCATGTTTGACAATGCGATTAGGGCCTAACATGGAGTCAACCAAATCTCTGAGCCGATCCACCTCTTCCACAATAATATGGGTGAACTCACGCAGTGCCGGGTCATCCAGGTCGCGCTCCAATAACTGGGCGGCGCCACGAATTCCCCCCAGAGGATTTTTAACTTCATGGGCCAACCCCCGTGCCAGCACTTTGATGGTCTCTTGCCGGGTGGTTAGCGCTTCTTCGCGGGAAATCTGCATCAGCCGATCACGGGGCTCTACTTCTAACAACAGCTCATCGGCTGAGAGCGGCGTTACGGTGTAGTCCACCGTTAATGCCTCGCTGTTCAGCGGCGTAATGCGTGCTTCGCGCTGGGTATAGGGATGAAAGGCATCTCGCGCTTTGGCGAGGACATCATCAATACTCTCATCACCGCCTAACAGCGTATCTAAACTAATGCCCTGCACACGGCTAAAACTCACTGCCAGCAACGCTTCCGCTGCTGGGTTCATCCAGCGAACACGGAGTTCACCGTCTAGCAGCAAGACTGCGGTGGTGAGATGTTCAAGTAAGCGCTGGTACATGGCGTGTCCTGAAACGATGCTCTAAAAAGATAGTGTTGTTAACATTCAGAAGAGAAACTGCAAAAAGCGCGCCAATTAAGCATAAACGGCCATATGCACGGCTAATGAGCAGTGGGCGGGGGCGTAGCGAGCCGTTATAGCGCAGCCCGCGCGATCATCTCATCACTTAACGCACCATTATAGTGCACGCAGTTAATCAACAATAAAAATACTCACCGGATCAGTGCGGTGCTGAACACGCCCTCCACTGTCTAGCAGCTCGGCTTGCAGCTGATGCTGGCCAGTCGTTAGGCCAGCAAGCCAAAAAGCGTCGCTGTGCAGCGCCGACTGGCTTATCTCACCGTTCACCAACAATTGAATTCGATGATCTTCTCGAAGCGGTGGAACAACGTCTACGACCACCGCGGTGTGGTCTTTTCGAAGCGATGCCTCTGCCTGAGGAACCTCTATTGCAAAATGGTCATAGGGCATAAACGGCTGCCCTGGATGACCCTGGCGACGCGGTGACGCCGCGACTGGAGACGTGGAAACGCTAGGCAACGGTGCCAGCGTCATCGTTTCACCGCCGCGATCAGGGTTATCGGTAAAGGTCACGTTACCCTGCTCATCCACCACACGGTACACCGTTTGTGACTGCGCAGCGCTTACCCACAGGCACAGCAGTAGCGCAGCCCCTGTGGATAAACACATTTTGTGTTGCAAACGTAGACCACTCATCATTACTGGTACACCTTCTCAGTTTGCTACCATAAAAAACCCCCGCCGGAAGCGGGGTTTTCAGGCTAATCACACCGCAAAGGTGATTTTAGCAGCGGTTCTTAACAACCGTTCTTAGCAGCTGTAGTACATATCGAACTCAATGGGGTGAGTAGTCATGCGAATGCGCTCTACTTCTTCCATCTTGAGGTCGATGTATGCATCGATCATTTCATCAGTGAACACGCCACCTTCTGTCAAGAACGCGCGGTCTGCATCGAGTGCTTCCAGCGCTTGGTCTAGGCTGTTAGCAACGGTTGGTACTGACTTACCTTCTTCTGGCGGCAAATCGTACAAGTTTTTATCCATGGCATCGCCAGGATGAATCTTGTTTTTAATACCGTCGATACCGGCCATCAACAAGGCAGAGAACGCCAGGTACGGGTTGGCCGTCGGATCAGGGAAGCGCGTTTCTACACGCTTGCCTTTCGGGCTAGCCGTGTACGGAATACGGATAGAAGCAGAACGGTTACGAGCGCTGTAGGCCAGCATTACCGGCGCTTCAAAGCCTGGTACCAAACGCTTATACGAGTTAGTAGACGCGTTAGTGAAGGCGTTCAGAGCACGGGCGTGCTTGATAACCCCGCCAATGTAGTAAAGCGCCATTTCAGAAAGACCCGCGTACTCGTCACCCGCGAACTGGTTCTGGCCATCTTTCCAGAACGACTGGTGTACGTGCATACCAGAACCGTTATCGCCTACTAGCGGCTTCGGCATGAAGGTAGCGGTTTTGCCGTAAGCGTGGGCCACGTTGTGGATCACGTATTTCATTTCCTGAACTTCGTCAGCCTTCTTCACCAGCGTGTTGAATTTAACGCCGATTTCGTTCTGACCCGCGTTAGCAACCTCGTGGTGGTGAACCTCAACGGTCTGGCCAATCGCTTCCAGGGTGTTACACATTGCACCACGGATATCGTGGAAACTATCAACCGGGGGAACCGGGAAGTAGCCGCCTTTAACGCGCGGACGGTGTCCCAAGTTGCCGCCTTCTACCTGATTATTGGTCGCCCAGGCGCCTTCGTCAGATGTGATTTTGTACATAGAACCCTGAATGTCAGATTTCCAATGTACTTCGTCAAAAATGAAGAACTCAGGCTCAGGGCCAAAGAAAGCGGTATCGCCCAGGCCAGTGGACTGCAGATAAGCTTCTGCGCGCTTAGCAATGGAACGCGGGTCGCGGTCATAGCCCTGCATGGTGGCAGGCTCGATGATGTCACAACGCAGGATCAGGGTAGCGTCTTCAGTGAAGGGGTCGAGGAAACCGGTACCATCTTCAGGGCGAAGAATCATGTCGGATTCGTTAATGCCTTTCCAGCCCTCAATAGAGGAACCATCGAACATTTGACCGTTCTCGAAAAACTCTTCGTCCACGTCCCGTGCCGGTACGGTGACGTGCTGCTCTTTACCGCGCGTGTCGGTGAAACGCAGGTCTACCCATTTAACATCATGTTCTTCGATTAGCGCGAGAGTCTTGGCTGACATAGTGTCCTCCGGTATGAACGTGGCTTAAAGCTTATGACAGTAAGCTACCGATAAAAGAGTTATTAAACAAACCGGCTATTGTTGTAGCACGCCGAAAGGCATCTGCCTACGCCCCGCTAGCCGCTGCCTAATACTAAGCACAGAGCATGCCAACACTGCACCAATATGGCATAAAAAAATAACAAGCTATTGTTTTATAAATACTAAAAAATAAAATGCCATGCTTCTTCATGTGGCATAACGCTGTGCACTAAAACGGATTCAGCTCAAAATAGCCACACAACCTAGAAAATCGCACCAATAACGATCAACCTAAAACCCATCAGCACTAAAATGGTGCATGAATAACATCTACTATTTTTACACATTCCCGCAAACTTTAGCTTGATACTAAAAGAAACTCACACCTACAATTACTTACAAATGGATAGATTTCATAACAAACAGGTTTCATAACACAGGAAGCCACTCACATGGGCACGGTCTGCTTTATTGTTGATGCGTCAGTCACAGGTGTCCTTTTACCACGTCACCTGCGCGCTATTCGCCAAACAGGCTTAGCAGACCACATCTTTCCCATTATCGTGACAGGCCCCACCGCTGATCCGCGCATTTCACACTTTGAGCAGCGCTACCGTGTTCATTTTCTTATTACGCCTCCCCAGCCATTAGGCGAAAGGATCAACCAAGCAGCGTATCTCAGCCAAGCGGATTGGCTGCTGATTGCGATGCAGCAACAGACGCTAGAAGCCAAACTGTGGTGTTTACTTTATCCCCAGTTAGACACGTACACGCTGGATGCATTTCTGATAGGCAGCGACCCCCCCCGTCTATCTGAGCGGCTATTCCAACGTTTCTTAGGCACAGGCGTTGCCGTTCCTCCTTACATAGCCATCAAGCGCACGTGGTTAGAACGGTTAGGAGGCCTAGACCCAGAACTAGATGAAACAGCGCTTACCGATTTACTACAGCGCCTTTATGCATGCTCTACCCGTTTACAAACGTTCAGCCTGGAAGCATCAGGTCTTAACCGCGACTCACCATCAATAAGTAGCAAGCCCTACCGACCTCCTCCCTCCTCGCACACAGACACTTAATGCCATCTTTATGCATGAGTGGCACGCTGGTTAGACGTTCAAACGCTTGCCAAATAGCATTGCCCCCGTCGTCGTGGTATTAACCATGTTATTCAATACGATAGAGCCAATACCGCCGACAAGAATTAACAGCACAGCATAGGCTAGGAGCGGCAATGTAAAAGGCCCCACGACGGTATCGGTTAACGCGAAAAACATAGGGTGGGCCAAATAAATACCAAACGAGTACGCATTGATATAACGCACCCAGCATGGCGCTTTGCGACCTTTTAAATAATGCATTAACCAAAGTGTAAACAGCACAAAGAAAGGTATTACCCACACCTCTTTTGAAGAGAAAGCTATCCAACCTGCGAACGTGAGTGCAATGATCAGCGCCACAAACCCAAGTAACCAAAAGGGACGCGATAGCCTTTGCATCCATTTAGGTTGCTCGAACGGATCGGCCTGAGGGGCCAGCGGGTAATAGCGAACTAACACCAACGCCAGAAAAAACAGATATATCCATCCCAGCGGCGCAATCCATAACAGATATCCAGGCGGCTCAACGTCCAACCAATACGCCACCCCCCAGTATGCCATGCTAACTAAGCACCCACCCCAGAGCCACGGCACAGGATTAAAGCGCCACAACCGAAAGTG
The DNA here is from genome assembly GCF_054790765.1 of Halomonas bluephagenesis. Classification (NCBI taxonomy): domain Bacteria; kingdom Pseudomonadati; phylum Pseudomonadota; class Gammaproteobacteria; order Oceanospirillales; family Halomonadaceae; genus Halomonas; species Halomonas bluephagenesis. The sequence goes on along the minus strand of NZ_CP133631.1, from coordinate 2,286,582 downwards.
GGTATAGCACCAATACGCCGCGTAAAACTGCATGGCAATAATCAAAAAATAGCCATGCCATCCCGCATAAATAAAATACTCTTTAGCATTGTTTATAAAATCGACAGGGTTATCGCTATTCGCTAACCGCACCCACTCTGCCGTCGAGTAAATAAAGCCGTACACAAAATATGGCAGGATGACGTATTTAACGCGCTGAAGAAGAAAACCAGGAGGTACCTGTTTATCGTATCGAACGGCAAAAACAAACACCGAGATAAACAAAAATATGGGCGTACCCAGCACCAGAGGAAGTCGCATTAGGTCGGTGACTACATTATCAACGCGCTGATTCAAGTGATCCAACCAATGAAACAGGAATACCGCGATACACCCGTAAGCACGCAGCCAATAAATCTCCTCGATTTTTTGCATCCGCTCCCTCTCTGATTCCTTGGCATCAGTCCGTTGGCTGCTACCTTCAGTAAATTGAACAGGGACTCACTCTGCGTTGTCCGACTTCGATAACGCCATTAAATTCCGGGAGGCTTCGTGTTTGGAACATCGAAAAAAAGACCCGTTACCCTGCTAGCACGACATATTACGGGCCTAGTGAGTTGGCTTTTATTAAGCACTCACGCCTTAGCAGGCGATGTTTCCTACCAACAGTTCTTCTCGCCTACCTTAGGCCATGACTACCCTTATACCGTGTATTTACCTGATAACTATGACACGGAAGCGTCTACGCCTTACCCAGTGGTTTATTTACTTCATGGATCGTTTGGAAACGAGAGAGACTGGGTGGCACGGGGCAAACTCCCCCAAACAGCTGACCGCTTAATCGCAGCTGGCCACCTGCCACCGGCGGTATTTATCATGCCCGGCAGCCGCAGTTGGTGGGTAGATGGATACAACGAGGCAGCACGCAGCGCTTTCTTTGACGACTTACTGCCGCATATTGAAAGCACCTATCATGTCGGGAGTGAACGCCACTTGCGAGGCGTTGCGGGATTATCTGCCGGAGGTTACGGCGCGCTTAATTTTGCCCTAGAGCGACCCGATCTGTTCGCAGCTGTTGCCGCCCTAAGCCCGGCCAGTTACGCGCCAACGCCGCCTGCTAATTCATCGGCACGCCGCCACCCAGCATTTTTAAACGAACAAGGCCAATTTGACCGCGAACGCTGGGAAGCTCTTAATTACACGGCTCACCTAGAGGATTACCGGCTACAAGTCACACCACGAACAACCGGAGCGCGCGACATATCACCAGTGCCGCTTTATATCAGTGCGGGGCGGAGCGATGTTTACGATGCAGAATTTCACGCCCGCCTGTTACGCCAAACGATGGAACGCATTCAGCCGGGCGACGTGAGACTTGATCTTTCCCCCGGTGGCCACACCTGGCGCGTATGGCGAGCCAGCCTTCCTGCCGCCTTAAACTTTATGTTTCAGCATATCGATCACCCTGCCGTTGATTCCACTGAATAAAGCACCGCTTGGTTAAATGAAAAACAGCGGCCCAGCGCCGCTTCGCTCTCTTCCGACAACCAATCAACGACACGCCGAAAGGCCGCATTGCCCTGCACACCAGACGAGCGGGGTATTAAACGCTCAACGACAAAACGGCGTCACCGACGGTTCAAATAGCGCATGACAAGGGGTCGTCCAAGATCCCCTGACGGTCACTTTAAGCGCTCACCCCACCAGTGTCCGTGCGCATTGGCTCAATTGCATCAACGCACACTACACTTAAACCTCACGCTACGTGATACCGCTCAGCAAAAGGACACTGACAATGCATCAGCATATCGAATGGGATGAACCAGGCAGCGCAAGCGTCGCAGAGTTTTTTAAAAATGACCCAGACCATAAACCACCCTACCCAGGCGCCATGCTCTCTGCCCGTTACCAAGGCCGCATTGTGCGAGTAAAAGTAGAAGTCTATCGCGATGAAGATGCCGTCAGCATTGGCAGCGTCGCCGCCATACTTGACCGTCAAGGGCACCACCACGACACACACCACAAGCTGAAGGTAGGCGATATCGTCCGACTTCCCGATGACAAGCGCGCCATGGAACGCTGGGAAGACGACGAGGACGACAAAGAGTAACTATCCACAAAGGAAATGCCCCACCACTGTGCGCGGCACGCCTAAAGCACGCCCACTACCACGTTTCGAGTAGCGCGTGGTAAGCCTCAGGCGCACCCGCGAAAGCACCGCGCAACGGTGCATCTTCAAAACTGCCTGGGCGCAGCGCACTGTGGCGGCTCTATCCGTTGGAGCGTTTAATATAGCTTAGTCGCCTGTGCGGGGGTCGGGCGTCGGTGGCCCGACTTTACAACTATCAGCGGTTCATCCCCGCGGGTGCGGGGATGAACCGCTCAAGGCTTAGTTGGGCAGCAAGACGTTGCGTCAGCGGCCTATCGGGAGAAAGCAATAACCAACCCACGGCAGCTACATCTAGGCTGTGATATGGCAGAAGATGGCACTCGACAGCGCCTCCCTTAGCTTGCGCTTTGCCCCAGTAGTGATAGTAAGCCACCGCTTCCCCTCCACCGTTTTTCTAAGAACTCCATCTAACCACCCTTCCCTCTGCAACTCCATTGATCTTCGTCATACTTAGGCCACCCCTATTCCACACTAACCTTCACTGATAGCGTGCTACGCTTAGCGCTATTTCTCCTACGATCAGGTGTTTTCTCATGCGGTGTATTCGTCTTTCACGCTCTGCGCTGGTGGCTTTCGCACTGGCGCTGTTTGCCTTGTCAACACAGGCTCAGGCACAAGCCCCAACGTCTACTGACTGGGCGGCTTACGATGACGTGTTTGAGCGTGGGGCGAACCATGCAGCGTTGTGGGGGGCAGGCTGGACGGGGATTTATGCGGCAAGTTTTGCGCTGAATGCTTACCAATCGAGCGAAGCAAGTAACCGCGATGACCGCTTTGATGCGCGCGTGGGTGTAGTGAAGTCGGCGTTGGCATTGGGTGGCATGCTGATCGATCGACAGCCGCATCAGGCGGCATTGGTTGAGTACGAGCGGTTGAAGGCACGTGGTGAGTTAAGTGGCGTACAGGCACTCGGCTTGGAACTTGCCCAGGCGGAGCAAGAGCGCCGTGGGCTTGAGACGCGCATTAGTTCACTGGTGGTCAATAGCCTAGCCGGGGCCGTGATTGCCGCCGACGGCCGTGCACGGGATGGCGCAGTGAACTTTGCCACCGGCATGTTGGTAAGTGAGCTGCAAATTTGGACGCAACCTAACCAAGCTTCCAGTGCCATTAACCGTTTTCAGCCTGCTCGCCTATCGGTTGGGCCTGTTACCTTGCACGGCGAATATGCGTTGCTAGTCTCTCCCCAGCAAATTGGCGCTGCTTGGCGCTATTAGCCGCTTATTGCTAGCCGCATATCATGGCCATGTAAGAGGCACGTTTATTCGCCCGCTTGGTACTGTCAGCACGATTTAACATTGTCAGTGCAATAGGATTGTCAGCACACCAGGAGCGCGTAAAATATCGGCCTCTTTTTTGGTTTCACCAATTGTTATGTTATAACTTATTTATTGGTTAGCGAGGACACTCAATGAGTGAGCATATGCATCGCCATAACAAGGAAGGTCCTTGTCATTTTTCGCTGATGTCGTTATCCGCCACGAAGCGGTTGGGCTTGGTGGCACTGCCGCTGTTGGCGTTGTGGGGTTTAGTGGTATGGGCAAGTGGGTGGCCGCTATGAGTGAGCGTTCACTTTCACGCCTGCAGCTGCATGACCTGCACCTTGCCCAAGGCGGGCGCACGGTGCTTGAGCATGTAGATGGTGACATAAAGCCCGGTGCTATTACGGCGCTTATCGGCGCCAACGGGGCGGGCAAGAGCACGTTGATTCAGGCGGTTATGGGAGAATTGCGGCCTATTAGCGGCAACGTGATTTGCACCGTTGATAAAGCACGCCGTGCATGGTTGCCACAGCAGCTAGCTCTGGACCTTACCTTTCCAATGAGCGTGGAAGAGTTGGTGATGACCGGCAGTTGGCCAAGCCACGGGGCGTTGAAGGGCTACTGTGCGGCGCATTATCGCAAGGGTCGCGACATCATGGCGCGCTTGGGTATTTCTCATTTGGCCCACCGCCCTTTGGGTGAGCTTTCCGGTGGCCAGCGCCAGCGGGCACTGATTGGCCGCACGTTGATGCAGGAAGCGGAGCTTTTGTTACTGGATGAGCCGTTTGCCAACGTGGATAGCGATACGGTGGATATCTTGATCCGTATTTTGCGCCAAATGGCCGATGAAGGCGTGACAATCATTATTGTGCTGCACGATATGGATCATCTGAGCCGCTTAGCCGATGAAGTTTTGATGCTGAATGGTGGCCATGGTCGCTGGGTCGCGCCTAGCGCGCTTAATCACCAACATGCATCGGCCAAAGTCGTGCCGTTTGCTTTGGGAGGGCGTCATGCTGGCACTGCTTGATGCATGGTTTGTTGCCCCTTTCGATTATGGCTTTATGCGTCGTGCGGTCGTGGGTGGCTTGGCACTTTCGCTGGCTGCCCCGCCGCTGGGCGTGTTTCTGGTGTTAAGGGGTATGAGCCTGATTGGCGATGCAATGGCCCACGCTATTTTGCCTGGGGTGGCACTAGGCTTTTTGCTAGCCGGGTTCTCTCTGCCGGTGATGAGCGCTGGCGGCGTTCTGTTCGGCGTGATGGTGGCGTTACTTGCCGGGGCCGTGTCGAAAATGGGCGGTCAGCGGGAAGATGCAGCTATGGCGAGTTTTTTTATTATCTCGCTGGCGGCCGGGGGATTACTCATATCCATGGGCGGCAGTAGCGTGGACTTAACCCATGTGCTGTTCGGCTCGATTTTGGCGATTAACTCCACAGCGTTACTGCTCATTGCCTCTATCAGCACGCTGATAGTGATTATTCTGGCGATTATTTTCCGCGCGCTGGTCGTGGAGTGCTTAGACCCACTGTTTTTACGCGGGCAAAGCCGCCGTAGCAGCTGGGTACATAGCGTTTTTCTAGGGCTATTGGTGCTGAATTTAACCGCGGGTTTCCAAACCTTGGGCACGTTAATGGCCGTGGGCTTAATGATGCTGCCTGCCACTGCGGCGCGGTTTTGGAGTAAGCGGCTGGAAGGTTTGATAGGTATTGCCGTGGTATTAGCCATGATCGCTAGTACCGGCGGGTTATTGATTTCGTTTCATCTTGATACCCCGTCAGGGCCGAGCATTATTTTGCTGGCTGGGGTGGGCTATCTACTGTCGGCACTGTTCGGCCGCTATCACAGCTTAGCCGCTAAGCTGCGGCGTAAGACAACGCCGTTAGCACTTGAACAGTCGTCATAACTCTTTGTTATCTTTAAAGGAGCATTGTATGTCGCTTTTCTCTTCGTCGCGCTGGTGGGTGGGTGTTTCTGCCATGTTGGCACTGCCTGCAGCAATGGCTAACGACCGCGTTCAGGTGGTTACCAGCTTCTCTATTTTGGCCGATATGGTCGAAAACGTGGGCGGCGAGCATGTTGAGGTGACATCGCTTGTCGGCCCTGACGGCGATGCTCATGTCTATTCGCCAAGCCCAGGCGACGCCCGTGCGTTGGCCGGCGCTGATGTGGTGGTCTTTAACGGATTGCTGTTTGAGGGCTGGATGGAGCGCTTGATTGAGTCGAGCGACTATACGGGCGCACTGGTCACCGCAACGAACGGCATTCAGCCCCGCGCCTTTGCCGAGCACGACCATGACGACCATGGGCATGACGACCATGGGCATGACGACCATGGGCATGACGACCACGGGCATGACGACCACGGGCATGACGACCACGGGCATGATGATCTCAGCCACGACGAGCATGACCACGGCGATGATGATCCGCACGCTTGGCAAGATATGCAGCAAGCAAAGGTCTACGTTACCAATATTCGCGATGGTTTAATCGAAGCCGACAGCGCCAATGCTGAAAGCTACCAGGCCAACGCCGAGCGTTATTTAGCGGAGATTGACGAGGCTGATCGTGAAATTCGTGACGTGTTGAGTGACATTCCCGCTTCCGCCAGTGTGATTACTGGCCATGACTCGTTTGGTTACTTCTCTAACGCTTATGGGGTCAACTTCCTTTCACCGGTCGGCCTTTCTACCGAAGCTGACCCCAGCGGCGCCAGCATGGCCGCACTTGTGGATGTCATCGAACAGGAAAACGTGCAGGCCCTGTTCCATGAAAACATGACCAACCAGGCGATCATCAATCAGCTCGCCGAAGAACCCGGCCTACCGATTGCTGGCACGCTGTATGCCGATGCACTGGCCAGTGAAGGCGATGCCGGCACTTACCTAGGCATGATGCGTCATAATGCGAACGTGCTGCACTCAGCATTGGCTCAGCCGGGTCATGACGATCATGCTCATGAACACGACCATCATGGTCATGATCATTAAGCGAAAAAGTTAACTATTGAATACCGCCGCTTGGCGGTATTTTTTTGCGTTGCATTTTTCCCCGAGGATGGGGAGACTTGCACCACTGCTGCGAATTCACCCCTGCAAAGAGCCAACACCATGCGCCTGAACGCCGATTTTAGCCACTTTGCCTGTGTCACGCCGGATCAGTATCGTTGGGTGGACTCCCCCAGTGCTGGTGTGGAGCGCATGATGCTAGACCGCATTGGCGACGAAGTAGCCAGAGCCACTAGCCTGGTACGCTACGCGCCGAATAGCCAGTTCAGCCGCCATACTCACGGCGGTGGTGAAGAGATTTTGGTGCTGGATGGGGTCTTTGCCGATGAACACGGCCGCTATCCGGCAGGCAGTTATTTGCGCAACCCGATTGGCACTGGCCATACCCCGCAAATAGGCGAAGAGGGGGCACTAATTTTGGTGAAGCTGCACCAGTTTGATGAAAATGACATTCTTCAGTTGGCAGTGCCTGCCCACCGCTTACCCTGGCAGCCCGACCGGCGGCCCGGCATTACTTACAAAATGCTGCACACTTATAGTTCAGAACAGTATGGTCCAGAGCGGGTCAGCCTAGAGCGTTGGGAAGCCAATACACTGGTGTCTTATCCGCCGCTTGCCGGTGGTTTAGAGCTTTTTGTGCTGGAGGGCTCGCTACTCAGTGACGGGCAGGAGTACTCTACCGGCAGTTGGTGCCGCTACCCAGTAGGTGCGGCACCTCAGTTACGCGCGGGTAGCGAAGGCGTGCAGCTTTATTTAAAACGCGGGCACTTAGCCGCTGTTAAGCTACCCAGCTAATCTACAAAACTGTTTACAAATCTAGCCTACCAAGCCAATAAACGGCAGCAGCGTTAATAGGGCGATCAGCACCACGGCAACTATTACCAGTACGACTTGCACGGGGTGGGCGAGGAAGCGCCGCCATAATGTTGGTGCATTGCCACTGGCAACCGCTTCTTCGTGCTCTCGCCGTGCTTTGGCTTGGCGGTTTTCCTGATACGCCGCCAGAGCCGCTTCAGCAGCCTCGCGCTGAGCGGTGTCACGCAGCCAAATTGCATCGACACCCAGGCGAAAAAAACCCGCTTGGGTTTCATACACATCAAAGCCTTGCTCGTCTAGCAGCTGGCGTACTTCCAGCGCCTCTTCATCCGTTACGTGGCGCAGCCGAAACAGCAAGTGGGCCATATTTAGTCGCCCATGCCCGCCATACGGTCTGCCTGAATCACTTCGATCCAGTAGCCATCTGCATCTTTGACAAAGATAACGTCTTTCATCTTGCCCTGATCCGCACGCTTGATGAACGTCGCTTCGTGCTTATCAAACCATGCTTGAGCAGCTTCTAAGTCAGGTACGCAGAAGCATATATGACCAAACCCTTGGGGTTCAGCGTTACCGTCGTGATAGGCAAAATCCTGCTGATCTTCTGTACCCCAATTATGCGTCAACTCCAGCAAGCCTTTCTGACTGAAAGTCCAGGCAGTGCGTGTTTGAGTATCTTCCGGCACGTTATCGCTGTCTTCCACATTGGCTAGGAAGTAGAGCGAAAACTGCATCTCTTCAAAATCCAACCGGCGTAGTACCTGCATTCCAAATACCTTGGAGTAGAACGCTAGTGCGCGTTCGGGATCTTTCACCCGCAGCATGGTGTGATTTAAGCGAAACCCTTGGGTTTGCGGCGCAGCGGATGCGACACCGGGATGCTGCTCGCCTTGAAACGACATAAGCTCTCCTATTTCTTTCTAAAAAACTGTTTGCACACAAATACGTTGACGAACCTTAAAACCTGTACAAAACTTTAACCACCTGTAATATTCAATCAGCTTTGCAGTATGCAGCTTATCAATTCCTGATTCGAACACCTTACATCAACATGCGGTATTAATACCGTAACTGTGGGCACTATTTAGATATTTCTAGCCCACCCCATGAGAGCCTATGAGCGTCTATGAGAGAGGAGCCAACATGTCTCGTGACCGCAACGTGCTGGGTGAACCGTTAACCCCATGCTGCCATGACCCTAAGACCGGTTTCTATCGTGACGGCTTTTGCCGCACGGGGCCTGATGATGCTGGCAGACACTCAGTATGCGCGATGGTAACCGCAGAATTTCTAACGTTTTCAAGAGCCCAAGGCAACGACCTAGTGACTCCACGCCCAGAGTATGGATTTCCAGGCCTGCAACCCGGTGACCGTTGGTGCATCTGTGCCAGTCGCTGGCAAGAAGCTGCCCAGGTTGGCTTGGCCCCACCGATTGTACTGTCTGGTACCCATGAGAAAACGCTAGAGATCATCCCACTCATTACGCTGCGACAGCATGCATTAGACGCCGTGCATTAAGCGCATCCGTTATGAACCTCTGGAATTTCTATGCAAACCTTCTACACTGATATTTCATCATCTTTACAACACTAGATCATAGCCACTTTCGTCATCTGTAGCATTTCTATAAAAAACAATGTGATGCCCCACTGAAGGCAGCCACCCGGAGTTTGTCATGACCGCAATTGATATGACCCTCGGCGACCACCTAACGTTAAAGCAGTTAGCCCATGCCATAAACAATGGCTTTTCACCGATTGTGGAAGTTGAATCAATGGACGGTATCTATAAGGTTCGCTTCCATCACGCTAATGGTGTTTCTGATTTAACCAATGCCCAGGGCCATGTCAGCACGTTTTTGGGCACCGGTGAAATTCGCGACACCCTTGGCCAGCTGGGTCTTACCCACGGGGTGCTTACTTTCGCCGACCAGTGTGGCGATGAAATGATTGGTGTCGAGGGTAAAGCAATTACGCCCGATGAAATGCTCACCTACGGAACGCGCATTTCGTTTCGCTGATATTTGCGAGTAGAGTTTCCCAGGCTTTACAGATTGACCTAAGCCAAGGATAGTACCATCACGACAGGGGCGCCTGCGCTTAGTGGGCTGAGAAGCACCCTTTGAACCTGAACCGGATAACACCGGCGTAGGGAGTCGTGGTGCCGCAGCACCACCTCCCGGCCGGGAGGACATTATGCCTTCACGCCCGCTCGGCGATTACCTCAGCGCTCTACGCGCTACCACACCGTTGGTACATTGCATTACTAACTATGTGGCGATGAATAGCACCGCTAACCTGCTCTTGGCGACAGGTGCGTCCCCCGCTATGCTGCATGCTCAGGAAGAAGTAGCGGAGTTCACAGCTATTTCTGGCGCGCTTTCTATCAATATTGGCACCCTCTCTTCCCCTTGGGCTGACGCCATGGTCATTGCCGCGCGCACTGCCCAGGAAAACCATATTCCATGGGTGCTTGATCCAGTCGCTGTTGGCGCCACGGCATTTCGCCAGCGCCTTTGCGAGACATTGCTGGCCTATCAACCCTGCGTTATTCGTGGCAACGCCTCAGAAATTCAAACACTCAACGGATTGACCAGCCAAGGTCGCGGAGTTGATGCGACTGCTAGCACCCAAGAAGCCACAACGACAGCGATTGCACTAGCCCAGCAACATCGCTGCGTGGTGGCGGTAACTGGCGAGACCGATTTCATCACTGACGGCACTAACCATTATCAGCTTAAAGGCGGGCACCCGCTAATGCCCCGCGTGACGACCTTGGGCTGTGGCCTGAGTGCACTGGTGGCAAGCTTTGTAGCCGCAACCCGCGAGCAGCCGCTGGAGGCCAGCCTAGCTGCCTTGGCGTGTTTTAGCATCGCTGGAAGCCTTGCAGGAGAGCAGGCTCAAGGCCCTGGTAGTTTCCAGGTGGCGCTATTGGACGCATTGTATCAGTTGACGCCCGACGACCTCTCTACCCTTGCTCAATTGGAGGCGGTACATGCCGTTTGATCTCTCCCTCTATTTAGTCACCGATGCTGGGCTGTGTGCCGACATTGGCCTTGAAAAAACGGTTGAAGCCGCTGTGCAAGGCGGCGTTACCATGGTGCAGCTACGTGATAAATACGCTAGCGACGAGCAAATGATCGTCCAGGCAAAACGTCTCAAAGCGATGCTGGCAGGTAGTGGCGTGCCGCTGATGATTAACGATCGTCTGAACGTGGCAGTAGCCAGTCAGGCCGATGGCTTACATGTTGGCCAAAGCGACATGGCCGTTCAAGAAGCTCGAAACACGCTTGGCCAACACGCCATTATCGGGCTTTCGATTAACACTCTAGCCCAACTCCAGGGCGCCCCCATCGAGCTGCTTGATTACGTCGGTTTAGGGCCCGTGTTTGCCACCGTCAGCAAGCAAGACCATGCCCAGCCAATTGGTTTTGACGGGTTGGCACAGCTTGCCAATGCTTGCCAACTTCCCAGCGTCGCGATCGGCGGACTAAAGGCTGAACACATTGCCAAGGTGAAAGCCGCTGGGGCTAACGGTATCGCGGTTATTTCTGCCATCTGCGGCCAGCCAGACCCGCGCCTGGCAGCACAGGCTTTCCTCGCGCAATGAACCAGCTCGATCATATCGCTGCGTTTGTGAAAGTCGCGGAGCTGGGTAGTTATACCCGCGCGGCCGAGGCGCTAGACCTTTCCCGCACACGGGTGTCTCGCCAAGTGATGGCGCTTGAAGAGGCATTAGGGGCTCGGCTTATTCAGCGCACTACTCGGCGGCTGCACCTCACTGAAGCAGGCGAACGCTATCTCGTTCGTGCGCAAAGCATTTTGCTCGCTTTAGACGAGGCAGCGGCAGAAATAGGCAGTGGCACCAGTACGGTGAGCGGGCGGCTACGCATCAACGGCCCGATGAGCTTCGGCACACGTTATCTTTCGCCACTGGTTGCGCAGTTTATGCAAACGCACCCAGAGCTTGAGGTGCGTTTGGATCTCAATGATCGCCGCGTTGATTTGCTGGAAGAGGGCTACGACGTCGCCATTCGCATTGGCAACTTGCCAGATTCTAGCCTGGTGGCGCGACGACTCACCCGGTGTCAGATGCTGTTCTGCGCCTCGCCTGACTACCTCGCTCAGCATGGCACGCCTATGGATATTGAAGAGCTGTCCTCTCACCGCTGCCTGCGCTACCGAAGCGGCCAAAACAATGGTGACTGGCGGATTGGCCATCAACTCCTTAGTGTTTCTGGGCCACTAGAAAGCAATAACGGCGATATGCTGACGCATGCGGCGGAAGCAGGCTTAGGGATAGCACAGCAGCCCAGCTTTTTAGTCACCGATAGCCTTGTTAGTGGGCGTCTAGTACCCATTTTGCAGAATTTACCGCCTGCTTTGCTGGAAATTAATGCCCTCTACCCGGCCCGCCGCTACTTACCTGCCAAGGTAGAGCGCTTTATTGAGCTATTGGCAGCGGCGTGGGGGGATCCACCGGTATGGGAAATCGAGCTCGGATTGTCGCCTATTCCGCAACAGTGAAGTGCAGTAATAGTGGATTATCTCAGTGTCTTTCATCCGTAAAGTAGCGTTATCGCATCCAGCGTGATGCCCGCAACTAAGAGAGATGACTATGACCACGGCTAACACTACACCACTCACCCTCCACGCCACCGCCTTGCTGCGCATCAGCTTGGGCGTGATGGCCTTAGCTCACGGCTTGCTTAAGGTATTTGTCTTCACCCTGCCAGGCACCGTCGGCTATTTTGAGTCCTTGGGATTACCGGGCGTTCTGGCGTACTTAACCATTACTGCCGAAATAGGCGGAGGCTTAGCGCTTTTACTGGGCATCTATACTCGCTGGGTGAGTCTTGCCCTCGTGCCGGTGCTGCTAGGCGCTGCTTCGGTCCACCTGGGTAATGGCTGGCTGTTCTCTAACGCTGGCGGCGGCTGGGAATTCCCTATTTTTTGGACGATTGCCCTTCTGGTACAGGCAGGCCTGGGCGGCGGTAGCGCTGTTGTCAGCCGCAAATTCGCTTAACCGCTCCGCCCGCATTGGCTTCGGCTTGTGCGGGCATCATTAGCCCCCTATAGGCTAACGGAGGTACTAAGATGCTACCCAGTCTGTTTATTTCCCATGGCTCACCCATGCTGGCGCTGAATACAACGCCAGCCCACACCTTTTTACGCGAACTGGGGAAGCGCCTTTCCCCTCGCGCGGTGGTCGTCGTATCAGCCCACTGGGAGAGCCTTACGCTTAATGTCAGCACTAGCGCACACCCAGAGACAATTCATGATTTTGGCGGGTTCCCACAAGCCCTCTTCGAGTGCCAGTATCCGGCTCCTGGCGACCCAGAACTGGCTAAACGAATTGCGATGATGCTGGGAGCCGAATGCGTAGAGCGAGGCTTTGATCACGGCGTCTGGGTGCCGCTTTCATTGATGTTTCCAGAAGCGAATGTGCCGGTCGTTTCCCTGTCGCTACCTGTGCGCTGGGGAAATGACGCACTAGTGACGCTAGGCGAGCGCCTATCCACCCTGCGAGAAGAAGGAGTTCTGATCATTGGCTCCGGCAGCCTGACCCATAATTTATATGAAATCCTGCCCCAGGGCAGCCTCGCCCCCGCATGGGTACATGAGTTTTCCCATTGGGTTAGCGAACATATTGAAGTCAATGATCGCCAAGCGCTACTCAGTTGGGAGCACGCTCCAAAAGCGCTTGAAAACCACCCGACCCCTGAACACTTCCAACCCTTGCTGGTGGCCATGGGGTCAGGTGGCGCTGCGACTCAGCTACACCACAGCGTAGAGCATGGCGTGCTGGCGATGGATGTTTACGCGTTTAGCTAACAGCAATACCTAAAGATACAGGTTGGGCTTTTCGGGCAGAGCTAAGATCACGCATTAAAAGCGCAAACTCAATCTGCTCAGGGCTAATGCTGACACCTGGCACGGGGAGGCGTACCCGATGCCCCGAGCCAGGTGCAGCGTGTTGGGCTTCGCCGCGCACGTTTTCCATGCGTTCAAGCACAAAGCGGTGATTGCCACTTGGCAGCATGAGCTCCATGCTATCGCCCACTTCAAAGCGATTTTTAACCTCAATGTCCAACCAGCCACGAATGGGGTCGTAGCCCAGCACTTCACCGACAAACTGTTGGTGCACACCGATGGAGCTACCCTGCTCATAACTTTGAAACTCATCGTGCACATGACGGCGATAGAAGCCTTCGGTATACCCTCTGTTCGCTAAGTTCTCTAGCTCGTCCATTAACCCCATATTAAAGGGGCGGCCTGCAACGGCGTCATCGATTGCGCGGCGGTAAACCTGCGTGGTCCGTGCGACGTAGTAATGGGATTTTGTCCGCCCTTCGATCTTGAGCGATGCTACCCCCATTTTTGTCAGGCGAGCCACGTGCTGTACTGCACGCAAATCCTTGGAGTTCATAATGTAGGTGCCGTGTTCATCTTCATACACAGGCATCAGCTTGCCGGGGCGAGTGACGTCTTCAATCAGCGCCGAAAGTTCGCTCTGATCAGCCCCCACCATTCTACCGCCATGCTGAGCTGGCATCAGGTCGCCCGTATCATCCTGGGTAGCTGCTATGGTGTTGTATTTCCAACGGCATGCATTGGTGCAGGTGCCTTGGTTGGGGTCGCGGTGGTTGAAATAGCCCGATAACAAGCAGCGCCCAGAGTAGGCAATACATAGCGCACCATGAACGAAGGTTTCGATCTCTAAACTGGGGCACTCGGCACGTATTTCGCCAATCTCATCAAGGGATAGCTCTCGAGACAAAATGATACGGCTGATGCCCTGGCGCTGCCAGAACTGCGCGGCGGCCCAATTCACTACATTGGACTGCACCGACAGATGGATCTCTTGATCTGGCCATCGATCACGAATCATCATAATCAAACCGGGGTCTGACATAATCAGCGCATCAGGCCCGGCCTCAATCACCGGTTCCATATCCCGAAGATAGGTTTTCAACTTGCTGTTGTGCGGGGCAATGTTGGAAGCAACATAGAACTTCTTACCTCGCGCATGAGCGTACTCAATACCACGGTGCAAATTATCGATTTTAAAATCGTTGTTACGCACTCGAAGTGAATAGCGAGGCTGACCCGCGTAAACCGCGTCTGCCCCATAGGCAAACGCGTAACGCATATTTTTAAAGGTACCCGCAGGCGAGAGTAATTCGGGAGCTTGCATAGACAGTCACCGTTATCAGGACGATGGCGCAAGTGCGCAGTGTTGAAAGTGCCGGATTATAACCAGCTCACACAGCCTGTCTTGCTCAGCTATCTACTTTGCTGATCCAGATAAAAAAGTAATGGTCAAAAGCCTCTTTTGACACTTACGACGATTAATAACAGCGGTGTTTTATGCCGTTGGGCGGGGTTTTAGCGTCGTGCGGCGGTCATGGTAGGCAATCGCTAATCCGCTACCCATAATCAGCACACTGCCCACCCATACCCACAAATCGGGCAGCTCTCCCCAGAACCACCAGCCGAGCAGCACCGCCCAGAGCATCGCCGTGTAATCAAACGGTGCGGCAATTGCGGCAGGGGCAAAGCGGAATGCCAGGGTAATAAACGCGGTCGCTCCAATACCTAAAACACCCGCGGCCAAAAAACCAAGCCAGTGCCAAGGCTCTGGAGTTTGCCAAACCCAGGGCAAACTCAGAGTAGTGACAACAAATGGCACTAACGTCATATAGAACACCATTGCCCATAGGTGCTCCCGAGCACCATAGCGCCGCGCGGTAATCATCATCAGGGCATAAAAAAAGGCCGCTCCTAAAAGCGTTAGCGTGCCAAGCTGGAATGCATCTCCACCGGGGCGAACCACAATCAGCACGCCGGCAAAGCCAACTAGCGACGCGATTAATACGGGTGGATCGATCCGCTCACCGAGCAACGGCACCGACAGCAGCGTCACAAACAAAGGCGCCACAAAAGCGATAGCCGTGGCTTCTGCAAGCGGCAGTAGGGTAAGCCCCCAGACAAAACACACCATCGTGGCGGTATAAATCAGCCCCCTTAAAAGGTGTACACGGGGGCGCTTGGTACGCAACTTGCGCAATCCTCCCGCAAAATGCGCCAACAGCGCAATTAGCGGCAATGACACCAGCGTACGAAAAAAAATAATCTGCAGTGGCGAGTGTACTTCACCCAGCCACTTCGATACCGCGTCACCAAGCGCTAAGAACAGAACCCCTAAGCACATACAGAGGATACCTTTTAACGACGTAGTCACGACGCTCTCCTTTGCCCTCCGGACACTTTATCAGCCGGGATAAAACAACTAATAAAAAACCCCGCCAATGTGTCACTGGCGGGGTCGTGGGTCTAACGTGGATTTACAAACTTGCGTTGACCACCATGCATTCCATCCCCTGCGCCTGGAGCGTCCTACAAGCGCGCCTGGCGCGAGCTTCGTCCAGGGCTACAACACGGGCTCGGAACACCGGCGTTTGTCCACCTAACGTATCAATAGCAACCCGACCGCCTACTTCATGGGGGAGTCGCTGGGCTGCCTGACGTGCCAACTGCTCAGCTCGTGCCGCTTGGCTAAAAGCGCCTACCTGTATCCCCCAGCTGCCTGCAGAAACAGCTCCCCGGGGCGTAGCCGCCAACTGACGCTCACGCTCAAGAAAAGCATTCAGCGGGTCTGGAGCGTTTGCGACGGGAGCCTCTGAGGATGCCTCCATGGAGCGCGCAAGACGATCTTCAATTTCAACAGCTGGCGCAGCAGCAGATGAAGGAGAAAGCGTTGTCGCCATTACATTGTTTGCGGCCGCTGCGTTACTCGCCATGACAGGACGATTAGAGGCTGACGGTGCCGGCACGGGACGTTGGCTAGGCGTGCCAGAAAAAGCCATAAACTCGCTAGAAAAATTAGTATTCGCCAGCCATGTCTGCTGGTCACGCAGTGCCGCACGAGCAAAGCTGCGATCCAACAGATTCGCCATATGAGTATCACGAGACGCCCCACTGAAGCCGCCCATTACAATCCCTACCAAACGACGATCGCCATGAACAGCCGTTGTCGCCACATTGAAACCAGATGCGCGAATAAAACCTGTTTTAAGACCATCCGCACCGGGGTAGTTTTTCACTAAACGGTTATGGCTGGGGTGCCGCGTACCGCGATAGGTGAATTCTTGTAGCCCAAAGTAATGGTAGTACTGGGGGAAGTCCTGCATCACTCTCACAGAGAGCGTCACCATATCCCGTGCCGTCGTAATCTGCTGGTTATCAGGCAAACCAGAAGCATTACGGAATGTGGTGGCATTCATCCCTAGCTCGCGAGCCTTAGCGGTCATTAGCTGTGCAAAACGTTGCTCACTGCCACCTAAAGCTTCAGCAACCACGACGGCAACATCATTAGCAGAGCGCACTGCCAATGCACGAATAGCGGAATCAACAGGAATAGTACTGCCCGCAGAGAGCCATAGTTTTACAGCAGGCATAGCCGCAGCTTGAGCAGACACAGGAAGTGGCTGGTTAAGGCTAAGCCGGCCATTTTCCAATGCTTCAAACGTAAGGTAAAGCGTCATCATCTTGGTTAACGATGCGGGGTAGCGACGCTCATCGGCATTTTCGGCGTACAGCACCTCTCCATTTTCCAAATCCACAACAATGCCTGCATAACGCGGATTTGCATGAGCACTCGATATTGCACCCAGCAGCAATACCATTAAAGACAGCGGAAGCCACCAACGCACAACTATCGTTGCGCACATTCCCCTTGTTGCCATACATGCCCCTTTCTTGTTTTGCGGTGGTATCACACTACCAAAAATTAACCTACATACCGTATTAAGAAATCTAAGACTAGCACGGTAATCCAGCAAGTGAATTAATAAAGCAGTATATATAGACTGAAAATACTATGAATAGACCAAAAAAAACCGACCCTAAGGGGTCGGCTTTCATTTTTGTTGAGCAACAGTACAGAAACTTACTCTTCTGCAGCTGCTTCTTCAACAACCGGACGGTCAACTAGCTCAACGAACGCCATGGGCGCGTTGTCGCCTGTGCGGTAACCGCACTTGAGAATACGGATGTAACCACCCGGACGCTCGGCATAACGCGGACCTAGCTCGTTGAACAGTTTGCCGACGGCTTCTTTGGAGCGCGTGCGGGCAAATGCCAAACGGCGGTTTGCAACGCTATCCTGCTTGGCTAGGGTAATCAGCGGCTCGATAACGCGACGCAGTTCCTTGGCCTTAGGCAGGGTTGTCTTAATGACTTCATGTTCGACCAGCGAGACAGACATGTTCTTAAACATGGCCTGACGATGCGAGCTGGTACGATTCAGATGACGACCACTCTTACGATGACGCATGGTTGTAATTCCTTACCAAACTGGGACTCAAGTCGACACTCACGCGGAGGCCTTGTCGTCCTTCAGGCTAGCGGGTGGCCAATTTTCCAACCGCATGCCGAGGGACAAGCCACGCGCTGCCAATACGTCTTTGATTTCATTCAAAGACTTTTTACCAAGATTCGGTGTCTTCAGCAGCTCAACTTCAGTGCGCTGAATAAGATCACCAATGTAGTAAATATTCTCGGCTTTTAGGCAGTTAGCGCTGCGAACTGTCAACTCAAGATCGTCTACGGGGCGCAATAGGATAGGATCAACAAGATCCTCTTCCTCTTCGACTTCCTGTTCTTTATCAGCTTCCAGGTCGACGAAGGCGGCCAGCTGCTCTTGCAGAATGGTCGCACTGCGACGGATAGCCTCTTCCGGATCCAGTGTACCGTCGGTTTCCAGATCGATAATTAACTTATCGAGGTCGGTGCGCTGCTCAACACGAGCGGCCTCAACCGAGTAGGAAACACGGCGAACAGGGCTGAAGGTGGCATCCAGCTGCAGGCGGCCAATAGCACGTGTCTCTTCATCTGAGCCACGAGCGTCAGCCGGTTCGTAACCACGACCCAGCGCTACCTTAAGCTGAATTTTCAGCTCGGCACCTTCATTGACATGAGCAATGACGTGATCCGGGTTGACGATTTCGACGCTATGATCAAGCGCAATGTCGCCAGCGGTGACGACAGCTGGGCCCTGCTTGTTCAGCGAGAGCACCGCCTCATCGCGGCTGTGCATCTTGATCGCAACATCTTTCAAGTTCAGGAGGATTTCGATGACATCTTCCTGCACCCCTTCGAGTGCACTGTATTCGTGCTCTACACCGGCAATTTCAGCCTCTACCACGGCAGCGCCGGGCATGGACGAAAGCAGAATGCGACGAAGTGCATTCCCCAGGGTGTGGCCAAATCCGCGCTCGAACGGTTCGAGAACGATTTTGGCATGATGTGCGCTGATTTCTTCGACCTTGATGTCGCGAGGGCGAAGAAACTCTGTCACTGAACGCTGCATATGAACACCTTTCAGGCTGCCAAACGGATACTGAGTACTCTAGAGAACAATACTCAAGAGCATCTGGGCGGTTAGCTTTGCTACCCCGCCCAGGTCTCAAGAAGCAGAAATGTAAATCAAACTGCTTACTTGGAGTACAGCTCGACGATCAGGTTTTCGTTGATGTCGGCAGTCAGGTCACCGCGTTCAGGCAGAGCCTTGAAAGTGCCTTCCATCTTCTTGGCGTCGATTTCGATCCAAGCGATGTCGCCACGGTTGGCCGCAATGGTCAACGAGTGTTGAATACGCGCTTGGTTCTTCGCCTTTTCGCGAACAGAAACAACGTCACCGGGCTTCACTTGGTAGGAAGCAACGTTAACGGTGCGGCCGTTCACGGAAATCGCCTTGTGGCTGACCAGCTGACGCGCTTCAGAGCGAGTCGAGCCAAAGCCCATGCGGTAGACGACGTTATCCAGTCGGGATTCAAGCAACTGCAACAATACCTCACCAGTCGCGCCTTTCAGGCGAGCGGCTTCTTTGTAGTAGTTGCGGAACTGCTTTTCGAGTACGCCATACATACGGCGTACTTTTTGCTTCTCGCGAAGCTGCAAGCCGTAGTCGGAAAGACGCTGACGACGCTGGCCGTGTACACCCGGGATTTGCTCGGATTTACACTTTTTCTCGAAGGGAGTAACACCGCTCTTTAAAAAGAGGTCGGTGCCTTCACGACGAGACAGTTTGCACTTCGGTCCAATATAACGAGCCATGAATCTGTCTCCTTAAACGCGGCGTTTCTTAGGCGGACGCCAGCCATTATGGGGAATGGGCGTCGCGTCAGTGATGCTTTGCACGCGGAAGCCGGCGGCATTGAGAGCGCGCACGGCGGATTCACGGCCGGGACCGGGGCCTTTGACCAGCACGTCTACGTTTTTCACACCATACTCGGCTGCAGCAGTTGCTGCACGTTCGCTTGCCACTTGAGCAGCGAACGGGGTGCTCTTACGAGAACCACGAAAACCCGAACCACCGGCTGGTGCCCAAGAAAGAGCATTGCCCTGGCGGTCTGTGATCGTCACGATCGTGTTGTTAAAAGAGGCGTGGATATGCGCTACGGCGTCCACTACCTGCTTTTTAACCTTTTTACGGTTACTACGCGGGTTAGCCATGTTGATGTCTATTCCTGTCTTTACGCCAGAACGTGCGTGTTATTTGCGGATCGGCTTACGCGGGCCCTTACGGGTACGCGCGTTAGTCTTAGTCCGCTGACCACGCAGCGGAAGACTACGACGATGACGCAGACCACGGTAGCAGCCTAAGTCCATGAGACGCTTAATGTTAAGCGTAACATCACGACGAAGGTCGCCTTCTACGGTGTACTTACCAACTTCAGAACGCAGGGTATCCAGCTCATCGCTAGATAGATCCTGGATCTTGGTAGTAGGCGCGATACCGGCAGCAGCACAAACGTGCTGAGCGCGGGTACGGCCAATCCCGAAGATATAGGTCAGCGAGATCGCCGCATGCTTGTTGTCCGGGATATTGACGCCTGCAATACGGGCCATCAGCTTACTCCGAAATTTGAGCGGCTTTCTCGTTTATTCATCTACAAAAGGCGCAACAGCATACCCCTTTATAAGCCTTATGGCAAGGGGTATGCCGGCACCCGCTTAAAAACAACCCAGGAATTAACCCTGGCGCTGCTTGTGCCGTGGTTCGATGCAAATGACGCGGACAGCGCCATTGCGACGAATGATCTTACAGTTACGGCACATCTTCTTTACGGAAGCTCGAACTTTCATCGTTCTCTCCAAATCGCAACGGCGCGCCTCAGCGCATGATGCCGCCGCTACCGTAGCCTTTCAGGTTGGACTTCTTCATCACCGAGTCATATTGATGCGACATGAGATGCGACTGCACCTGGGCCATGAAGTCCATGATGACCACCACCACGATCAGAAGCGAGGTACCACCGAAGAAAAACGGCACGTTCCACGCAACAATCAGGAACTGGGGCATCAAGGAAACCGCAGTGATATACAAGGCACCGAACAAAGTAAGACGAGTCATTACTTTATCGATATAGCGAGCGGTCTGCTCGCCGGGGCGAATGCCCGGCAGGAAGGCGCCTGACTTTTTAAGATTGTCAGCCACATCCTTGGGGTTGAAGACCAGCGCTGTGTAAAAGAAGCAGAAGAATACCACTGCCGCCGCGAAAAGCAAGATGTAAAGCGGTTGGCCAGGGCCTAACGCTTGTGATGCACGCTGTAACCACTCCATTCCTTCGCCAGCACCTACCCACTGACCAATAGAGGCCGGGAAGAGCAAAATACTGGAGGCGAAGATCGCTGGAATAACACCAGCCATATTCACTTTCAAAGGTAGGTAGCTGCTTTGGCCTGCATACATCTTATTGCCGACCTGTCGCCTGGGGTAGTTCACTTTCAAGCGGCGTTGGCCGCGCTCAATGAACACCACAAACGCAACGGTAGCAATACCTAGCACTGACAGCGCTAACAGCGGAAGAACATTCCAGGCACCTTCATTACGAGCAAGCTCGAACGCTTGCCCAACGGCACTGGGCAGCCCAGCGACGATCCCCGCGAAAATCAGCAGCGAAATACCGTTGCCGATACCCTTCTCGGTGATCTGCTCACCTAGCCACATCATAAACACCGCACCTGATACAAACGTAATCACGGCGGTGAAAAAGAAGCTAAAGTCAGCGCTGTATGCGATACCTTGGCTAGCCAGACCGACGGACATACCGGTAGCCTGGACAAAAGCCAGTAGCACCGTGCCGTAGCGGGTGTACTGGCTAATCTTGCGGCGGCCAGCCTCGCCCTCTTTCTTGAGCTGTTCAAGATGAGGGGAGACCGCAGTCATAAGCTGCATGATAATCGACGCCGAGATATAGGGCATTATGCCCAGGGCGAGGACGCTCATGCGCTCCAGGGCGCCACCCGAGAACATGTTGAACATGCCTAGGATGGTACCCTGTTGCTCCCTAAACAAGGCAGCAAGCTGGTCAGGATTGATACCGGGAACGGGAATGTGGGCACCAATACGGTACACCACGATGGCGAGGAGCACGAAGCGCAAACGCGCCCACAGTTCACTCAGACCGCTGCCCATCGCCGGCATATTTCCTGACTTGGCCATTTAGTCCTCTACCTTGCCGCCGGCGGCTTCGATCGCTTCACGGGCACCTTTGGTGACCTTGATACCACGAACGGTAACCGCCTTGTTCAGTTCGCCAGAAAGGATGATCTTCGCGTGAAGCGTCGCATCCTTTAGCACGTTGGCTTGCTTCAGGGTTTCCATAGTGACTTCGTCACCGGTAACCTTAGCAAGTTCAGCCAGACGTACTTCTTCAGATACCAGCGACTTAGCAGACGTAAAGCCAAACTTCGGCAAACGACGCTGTAGTGGCATCTGACCGCCTTCGAAACCAGGCTTGACGCTGCCGCCACTGCGAGATTTCTGACCTTTGTGGCCACGGCCGCCGGTCTTACCAAGACCGGAACCGATACCACGTCCAACGCGCTTTTCAGCGTGTTTGGAGCCCGGTGCAGGGCTCAGGGTATTGAGTTTCATGGATTACTCTCCCTCAACGCGCACAAGGTAATTAACCTTGTGGATCATGCCGCGTACGGCAGGGGGGTCTTCCAGCTCAACCGTATGACCGATGCGACGCAGACCCAGGCCCTTCATAGTAGCCTTGTGCTTGGGCAAAACGCCGATGGTGCTGCGGATCTGGGTAACCTTGATCGTTGCTGCCATGGTGCCTTACCCCGTGATCGCTTCGACAGACAGACCGCGCTTAGCGGCAATGTCTTCCGGTGCTTGCATGGAGGAGAGACCTTTAACAGTCGCTCGTACCACGTTAACCGGGTTGGTGGAACCGTAGCACTTGGCCAGTACATCATGGACACCAGCGAGCTCTAGTACAGAGCGCATGGCACCGCCAGCGATGATACCGGTACCTTCAGAGGCCGGCTGCATGTACACCTTAGAAGCACCGTGACGGGCTTTTATCGGGTACTGAAGCGTATGGCCTGCAAGGTTAACCTTGACCATGTTGCGACGAGCTTGATCCATCGCTTTCTGAATCGCAACCGGCACTTCACGCGCCTTGCCACGACCAAAACCGACACGACCTTTACCATCACCAACGACGGTCAGCGCGGTGAAGCCGAAAATACGACCACCTTTGACCACCTTGGCGACGCGGTTGACCTGCACTAACTTCTCTTGCAGATCACCGCTTTGCTGTTCGTTCTTCGCCATCGTAAAACCCTTTAGAATTCCAGGCCGCCTTCACGAGCGGCGTCGGCCAGAGCCTTAACGCGACCGTGATACTTAAAGCCAGCACGATCGAAGGCCACCTGGGTGATGCCTGCTTCTTTAGCGCGTTCAGCAATCAGAGCACCAACCTTAGAGGCTGCTTCTGCGTTGCCTGTCGCACCCTCGCGCAGTGCTTTGTCCAGCGTAGAAGCACTGGCTAGCACTTTGCCACCATCCGGCGAGATAATCTGCGCATAGATGTGACGCGGGGTACGATTGACGCACAGGCGATACACGCCCAGCTCGCGGATCTTTGCGCGAGCGCGGCGGGCACGACGGAGACGAGATTCTTTCTTCGCGTTCATAACCCTGCCTTACTTCTTCTTGGCTTCTTTGCGACGCACCTGCTCGTCGGCGTACCGAACACCCTTGCCTTTATACGGCTCAGGGGGACGGAAGGCGCGGATTTCCGCGGCGCACTGGCCGAGCATCTGCTTGTCCGCGCTTTTCAGCACGATCACGGTGTTCTTCGGCGTTTCCGCTGAGACACCCTTAGGCAGTTCATAGTCGACCGGGTGCGAGAAGCCCAGTGAAAGATTGAGCGTCTGGCCCTTAGCTTGGGCACGATAACCGACGCCTACAATTTCGAGAGTTTTTGTGAAACCCTCGGATACGCCCGTTACCAGGTTCTGAACCAAGGCGCGGGTAGTACCGGCCATTGCCCAGCTCTTGGCAGACTCACTCGGGGCGAAGGTCAGCTGGCCATCTTCTTGTCCAATCACCACATCCTGGTGAATGGTCATAGATAGCGTGCCCTGGCCGCCTTTGGCGGTCAGCTGGCCAGCGTCGATTTTAATCTCGACACCAGCAGGCACTTTAACCGGATATTTCGCTATGCGGGACATTCCAGCCTCCTAGAATACGGTGCAGATGACTTCGCCACCGACGCCTGCTTGGCGCGCGGCACGATCGGTCATGACACCATTAGAGGTGGTGACAATCGCGATACCCAGACCATCGGCGACCTTAGGCAGGTTGTCCTTGCCCTTATACTGGCGCAGAGACGGCTTGGAAACCCGCTGAATGTGCTCAATAACCGGCTTACCCTCAAAGTACTTGAGAGTAACGGTCAGCTCGGGTTTAACGCCTTCAGCCACCGTAAAGTCGGTAATGTAGCCTTCTTCCTTTAACACGCGGGCCACTTCCACTTTCAGCTTGGAGGACGGCATGGTAGCCGTCTCCTTGGTGGCCATCTGCGCATTGCGGATACGGGGAAACATATCCGCTAGAGTGTCTTGCATGCTCATTTAATGTGCGCTCCTGATGATTCGACGTGACGTTACCAACTGGACTTCTTCAGACCAGGGACGTCGCCACGCATGGCGGCTTCACGCAGCTTGTTACGGCCAAGGCCGAACTTGTTGTAAAAACCGTGCGGACGGCCAGTCACGCGGCAGCGGTTACGCTGACGCACCGGGCTTGAGTCGCGCGGCAGTTGCTGCAGCTTCAGCGTCGCCTCGAAACGTTCTTCTTCAGAAGCGTTCACGTCCGAGATGATTTTCTTGAGCTCTGCGCGCTTAGCCGCATACTTCTCGACTAGCTGAGTACGCTTGAGCTCGCGCTCTATCATACTTTTCTTAGCCATGATCCAACCCTTATTTCTTAAACGGGAAGTTCAGTGCCGCTAATAGCGCACGACCTTCCTCGTCGGTGTTGGCGGTAGTAGTGATAGTGACGTCCAGCCCCCGGATACGATCGATCTTATCATACTCGATCTCTGGGAAGATGATCTGCTCACGCACACCCATTGAGTAATTGCCGCGACCGTCAAAAGACTTCGGATTGAGACCACGGAAGTCACGCACGCGGGGAATCGCAATGTTCACCAAGCGGTCCAGGAAGTCCCACATACGCGCTGAGCGCAGTGTAACTTTGACACCGATAGGCCAACCTTCGCGCACCTTGAAGCCCGCGATGGACTTGCGTGCCTTGGTCACCAACGGTTTTTGACCGGAGAGTTTCTCCAAGTCGCCGATGGCATTGTCGATCAACTTTTTATCGCTGACCGCTTCGCCGATACCCATGTTCAGAGTCACTTTCGTGATCCGGGGTACCTGCATTACGTTGGCGTAGCTGAACTGCTCTTTGAGCTGTGCCACGACCTCGTTTTGATAACGTTCTTTCAAGTTCGCCATTTTGCTACCCGACTCGCGTTAGGCGTCGATCTGCGTCTGCGTCGACTTGTAGATACGTACCTTGGTACCGTCTTCCTTAACTTGGAAGCCGACGCGATCCGCCTTACCGGTCTCCGAATTGAAGATGGCTACGTTGGACGCGTGAATCGGAGCCTCACGCTCGACGATACCGCCCTGATTTCCCGCCATGGGATTTGGCTTGGTGTGACGTTTAATCATGTTCACACCGGACACCACGAAGCGGTTTTCTAGTACCCGCTTAACGGTGCCACGCTTGCCTTTATCCTTCCCGGCGATGACGATGACTTCATCGTCACGTTTGATCTTTTGCATATCCGCCTCGCTCCTTACAGCACTTCAGGCGCTAGGGAAATGATCTTCATGAACTTCTCATTACGAAGTTCACGAGTTACCGGCCCGAAGATACGCGTGCCGATCGGCTGTTCGTTGGTGTTATTCAACAAAACTGCCGCATTTCCATCGAAACGGATCAGCGAACCGTCACTACGACGGACGCCACTACGGGTGCGAACGACTACCGCTTTCAGCACTTGGCCTTTTTTGACCTTACCGCGCGGAATCGCTTCCTTCACCGTTACCTTAATGACGTCACCAACGCGAGCGTAGCGACGGTGTGAACCGCCTAACACCTTGATGCATTGCACCCGGCGCGCTCCGCTGTTGTCGGCGACATCCAGCATTGTCTGAGTCTGAATCATCGGTTTTCTCCAAACCTAATCTGACTGCACTGATCGGCAGACTTTAGGTATTAACCCTTAGCCTGCTCAACCACCTCGACCAGCGTCCAAGCTTTCTTCTTGGAAAGCGGACGGCACTCCTGAATGGAAACCGTATCGCCTGCCTTAGCCTGGTTCGCCTCATCATGGGCGTGCAGCTTGGTGGAGCGCTTGACGTATTTTCCGTAGATCGGGTGACGCTCACGACGCTCGATCATTACGACGATGGATTTATCCATCTTATCGCTCACCACCTTGCCGGTGAGCGTACGTGTTTTTTTCTCTTCGGCCATCTTATTCACCTGCCTTCTCGTTGAGCATAGTCTTCACACGGGCGATATCCCGGCGGACCTGCTTGAGCAGATGAGTCTGGCTCAGTTGGCCAGTGGCCTTCTGCATGCGCAGGTTAAACTGCTCGCGGAGTAGCTCGAGGAGTTGCTCTTGCAGCTCTCCTACGGACTTTTCACGAATTTCCTGGGCTTTCATCACATCACCGTCCGTTTCGCAAAGGTGGTGGACAAGGGCATCTTCTGTGCGGCCAATTCAAATGCTTCACGGGCCAGCTCTTCGGATACACCTTCAATTTCGTACAGGACCCGACCCGGTTGGATCTGGGCTACCCAGTACTCAACGGAACCTTTACCTTTACCCATACGAACTTCGAGCGGCTTCTTGGAGATCGGCTTATCAGGGAAGACGCGGATCCAAATTTTACCGCCACGTTTAACGTGACGTGTGATCGCACGACGGCCTGCTTCGATCTGGCGCGCAGTGATGCGGCCACGACCAGTTGCTTTGAGACCGTACTCCCCGAAGCTGATCTTGCTTCCGCGATGCGCCAGGCCACGGTTGCGGCCTTTCATCATCTTACGGAATTTCATACGCTTGGGCTGTAACATCGACTCGCTCTCCCCTTACCTGGAACCTTTCTTCTTGGGCGCGTTGCCGGCAGGCTGTTGCTTAGCCTTGGCACGTACTTCCTCGATACCACCGAGGATTTCGCCCTTGAAGATCCACACTTTGACGCCGATGACGCCGTAGGTGGTGTGAGCTTCGTAAGTGGCGTAGTCGATATCCGCACGCAACGTGTGCAACGGAACGCGACCTTCGCGGTACCATTCGGTACGTGCGATTTCGGCACCACCCAGACGACCTGACAGCTGAATCTTAATGCCGCCAGCGCCAAGACGCATTGCGTTCTGTACCGCGCGCTTCATAGCACGACGGAACATGACGCGACGCTCAAGCTGACCCGCTACGTTAGCAGCGACTAGCTTGGCATCCAGCTCCGGCTTGCGAACTTCTTCGATGTTCACATGAACCGGAACACCCATCATCTCGGTCAGATCGCGACGCAAACGGTCGACATCTTCACCTTTTTTGCCAATCACGATACCCGGACG
Source organism: Halomonas bluephagenesis (assembly GCF_054790765.1). Lineage (NCBI taxonomy): Bacteria > Pseudomonadati > Pseudomonadota > Gammaproteobacteria > Oceanospirillales > Halomonadaceae > Halomonas > Halomonas bluephagenesis. Next base: position 2,259,378 of record NZ_CP133631.1, on the reverse strand, counting down.
GGCAGTGTGAATGGTGATGCGGGCATTGTTAGCCGGACGCTCGATGTGAATGCGGCTTACGGAAGCGTTCTTTAAACGCTGATCCAGAAAGCTGCGCACTTCGAGATCGTTATTGAGCTTATCGGCATAGGCGCCGCGCTCGGCATACCAGACAGAAGCATGGTCTTTGACGATGCCCAGTCGAATGCCTGTTGGATTGACTTTCTGACCCATCTGGTCGACTCCTACTTCTCGGCTACCTTGACGGTGATGTGGCAGGTGCGCTTCAAGATACGATCCGCACGGCCTTTGGCGCGCGGCTTGATACGCTTGAGCGTCATGCCCTCATCGACGCAGATGGTCGAGACACGCAGCTCGTCGATGTCCATGCCGTTATTTTCTTCCGCATTCGCGATGGCGGACTGAAGCACTTTCTTGACCAGTTTGGCAGCCTTCTTCGGTGAGAAGGTCAGCAGGTCAATAGCTTCGGCGACCGGTTTACCGCGCACCTGGTCAGCCACCAAACGGGCCTTCTGTGCGGATAAAGCAGCGCCACTCAGCTTAGCTGTGACTTCCATCTCTTAATCCTCTCTGGCTTACCGTTTGGCTTTCTTGTCCGCCGCATGCCCGCGATATGTGCGAGTAGCAGCGAATTCGCCAAGTTTATGACCCACCATTTCCTCGGAGACGTGCACCGGGACATGCTGGCGTCCGTTATGGACCGCAATAGTCAGACCTACCATGTTGGGCAGGATCATCGAACGACGCGACCAAGTCTTGATTGGTTTGCGATCGTTCTTCTCCACTGCAGCCTCTACCTTCTTCAAAAGATGAAGGTCAATGAAGGGACCTTTCTTTAGTGAACGTGGCACAGCCGTTACCTCTTAAGTTCTTGGCAATTTCGATTAACGCGTCTTGTTACGACGACGGATAATCAGCTTGTCGGTGCGCTTGTTCTTACGCGTCTTGTGACCCTTAGTCGGCACACCCCATGGGGATACCGGGTGACGACCACCACTGGTGCGGCCTTCACCACCACCGTGCGGGTGATCCACCGGGTTCATCGCGACACCGCGAACAGTCGGACGCACGCCTCTCCAGCGCTTCGCACCGGCCTTGCCAAGTTGACGCAGGCTGTGCTCGGAGTTGCTCACTTCACCCAGAGTTGCGCGGCACTCAGCCAGCACTTTACGCATTTCGCCAGAGCGAAGACGTAAGGTGGCGTAGTTACCTTCACGAGCAACTAGCTGAGCGCTAGTACCGGCACTGCGAGCAATCTGCGCGCCTTTACCCGGCTTCAGTTCGATACCGTGAACGGTAGAACCAAGCGGAATATTGCGCAGCGGCAAAGCATTGCCTTTTTTGATGGGCGCGTTAACACCAGATTCCAGCACGTCACCCGCGCTGACACCTTTCGGTGCAATGATGTAACGACGCTCACCATCTGCATATTTCAATAGTGCAATATGCGCACTACGGTTCGGGTCGTGCTCCAGACGCTCAACAGTGGCAGGAATGCCATCTTTGGTGCGCTTGAAGTCGATCAACCGATAGTGCTGACGGTGACCACCGCCCACGTGGCGGGTGGTGATGCGACCGTAGTTGTTACGGCCACCGGACTTGGACTGTTTCTCCAAAAGCGGTGCATAAGCACGGCCTTTGTACAGTTCCTCACCAACGATCTTAACGACGTGGCGACGACCGGCGGGTGTGGGGTTGGTCTTGACGATTGCCATTATCCGTACTCCTGCCCTTATTCGGCGCCAGAGAAGTCTTCGAGCGTTTCACCCGCAGCCAGGGTCACATACGCTTTGCGGTAACCCTTACGCAGGCCAACGCCGTGAGCAGTACGCTTAGTTTTACCCTTCACGTTCAATACTTGAACGCTGCCGACCTTCTTGCCGAATAGTGCTTCAACGGCTTTCTTGATCTCGGGCTTAGTAGCATCAGATGCCACTTTGAAAACGTACTGGTTGCGCTCGGCTGCCATCGCGGCCTTTTCGGTCACGTGCGGTCCAAGCAGAACCTTAAATACGCGCTCCTGGTTCATGCCAGCTTCTCCTCGAATTTACGCAGGGCGGAGACGGTGACCAGAACCTTATCAAAGGCCACTAGGCTCACCGGATCAGCTGCAGCGACATCCACCACGTCAACGTGGGGAAGGTTGCGTGCGGCCAGATAGAGCTTCTCGTCAATTTCTTCAGTGACGATCAACACTTTCTCAAGGTTGAGCTCTTTCAGCTTGGCAGCTACCTGCTTGGTCTTCGGCGCTTCAACGCTGAACTCTTCAACAGCGATAAGACGCTCTTGACGTACGAGTTCAGACAGGATGGAACGCATCGCCGCACGGTACATTTTGCGGTTTACTTTCTGGCTATGGTCCTGAGGACGCGCCGCGAAAGTTACGCCGCCGCTGCGCCATAGCGGAGAGCGGATAGTACCGGCACGTGCACGACCGGTACCCTTCTGACGCCACGGCTTCTTACCACCACCACGTACGTCGGAACGGTTCTTTTGAGCGCGAGTACCTTGACGGCCACCAGCCAAATAGGCGGTTACCACCTGGTGAACCAGCGCTTCGTTGAATTCTTTGCCAAAAGTGGCATCGGCTACTTCAACGGTACCCGTGCCTGCAGCAAGATTCAGATTCATTGGTAATTATCCCCTTCAGCGAGCTTTCACGGCGCTGCGAACGATAACATCGCTACCGGTCGCGCCCGGAACAGCACCTTTGATCAGCAGCAGGTTACGCTCGGCGTCGACACGGACGATTTCAAGGCTCTGTACGGTGCAACGGGCATTACCCATTTGACCGGCCATTTTCTTGCCTTTAAATACGCGACCCGGAGTCTGACACATGCCGATAGAACCCGGCGCGCGGTGCGACAGGGAGTTACCATGCGTGTTGTCTTGGGTACGGAAATTCCAGCGCTTAACAGCACCCTGGAAGCCTTTACCCTTAGAGGTGCCGGTCACGTCAATCATTTGACCAGCTTCGAAGAGGGATACGGTGAGTTCGCCACCCACTTCTGGAGATTCTTCGCCTTCTGCAAGACGAAACTCCATTAGTGAACGACCAGCCTCAACACCCGCCTTGGCAAACTGACCAGCTTGCGCTTTGGTGAGGTGCTTGGCTTTACGAGAACCTGTGGTGACCTGAACCGCTGCGTAACCGTCAGACTCAAGAGTCTTAACGCGCGTTACACGGTTAGGATCAACTTCAATAACGGTCACGGGCACGGAAGCGCCATCTTCGGTAAAGACACGGGTCATCCCGGCCTTTTTACCGACTAAACCGATAGTCATACTCAGTCTCCTATAGTGTACGGGGCTATCACCCGCTATGGCTGCCCTTTCCAGAGCATTCCACTAGCACATTGTGTGGCGCCTCACGGCGCGGCGGCTGCTGCTCATCCTAAAAAATTAATGAGCGCTGGGCCGCGAAGTGTCTAGTGTAATTAGTCGAGCTTGATTTGCACGTCTACGCCAGCGGCGAGATCGAGCTTCATCAGCGCATCAACAGTTTTCTCGGTTGGCTCAACAATATCGAGCACACGCTTGTGCGTACGAATCTCATACTGGTCACGCGCATCTTTGTTGACGTGCGGTGAAATCAGAATGGTGTAACGCTCGCGGTTGGTCGGCAGCGGGATCGGACCACGAACCTGAGCACCAGTACGCTTAGCGGTTTCAACGATCTCCGCTGTGGACTGATCGATCAGGCGATGGTCGAACGCTTTCAACCGAATGCGAATCTTTTGGTTCTGCATTTGCCCTAAACTCCAATGGATGTCGACGGCGCGAGCCGTCTACCCACGCATTCAAAGGATGCGCATTATAGGCACGCCAAAAGCCCATGTCAAACATTTGCTATTGGTGCGCAGAAAAGGGGGCTCGCGAGAGCCCCCTTGATCAATCAATCAAGTAAGCTTACTTGATGATTTTTGCAACAACGCCAGCACCAACGGTACGACCACCTTCGCGAATTGCGAAGCGCAGACCGTCGTCCATAGCGATCGGAGCGATCAGGGTAACAACCATTTTCACGTTGTCGCCCGGCATTACCATTTCAACGCCTTCCGGCAGTTCACAAGTACCAGTTACATCAGTGGTACGGAAGTAGAACTGGGGACGGTAGCCCTTGAAGAAAGGCGTGTGACGACCACCTTCTTCTTTGGACAGCACGTAAACTTCAGCTTCGAAGGTAGTGTGCGGATTGATGGTGCCCGGCTTAGCCAGAACCTGGCCACGCTCGACGTCATCACGCTTAGTACCACGCAGCAGGGCGCCAACGTTCTCACCTGCACGACCTTCGTCGAGCAGCTTACGGAACATTTCAACACCGGTGACGATGGTTTTAGTGGTGTCGCGGATACCCACGATTTCCACTTCTTCGCCCGCTTTAACGATACCGCGCTCTACACGACCGGTAACAACAGTACCGCGGCCAGAGATAGAGAATACGTCTTCGATCGGCATCAGGAACGGCTGGGCGATAGCACGCTCCGGCTCAGGAATGTACTCATCCAGAGCTTTGATCAGATTTGCAACGGCGGGAGTACCCATGCCGTTCTCATCTTCACCGTTCAGCGCCATCAGCGCAGAACCAGTGATGATCGGCGTGTCATCGCCCGGGAAGTCGTACTCGTCGAGGAGTTCGCGAACTTCCATCTCAACTAGCTCAAGTAGCTCTTCGTCATCGACCATGTCCGCTTTGTTCAGGAACACAACGATGTACGGAACGCCAACCTGACGAGACAGCAGGATGTGCTCACGCGTCTGCGGCATCGGGCCGTCAGCGGCAGAACATACCAGGATCGCGCCATCCATCTGCGCAGCACCGGTGATCATGTTCTTGACGTAGTCAGCGTGTCCTGGGCAGTCAACGTGCGCGTAGTGGCGCTCTTCAGACTGATACTCAACGTGAGACGTAGCGATGGTGATACCGCGCTCACGCTCTTCAGGAGCGTTATCGATGGTATCAAACTCACGCCAGTCACCGCCGAAAACCTCAGCAGACACGCGGGTCAGGGCCGCTGTCAGAGTCGTTTTACCGTGGTCGACGTGACCGATGGTGCCGACGTTGACGTGCGGTTTGGAACGTTCAAATTTTTCCTTAGCCACTGCTATAACCTCTTTACGTTAGCTAACGGTTAACCGTTTTGATTGATGACGGCTTCAACGACGCTGGAGGGCGCCTCCTCGTACTTCGCGAACTCCATAGAGTAGCTCCCGCGGCCCTGGGGTTGTGAGCGCAGATCGGTTGCGTAACCGAACATCTCACCCAGTGGCACCGTTGCACGAATGACTTTACCAGAAGAGGAGTCATCCATGCCCTGCACCAGACCGCGACGACGGCTCAGGTCGCCCATGACGTCACCCATAAACTCTTCGGGGGTCACGATTTCGACCTTCATCACCGGCTCCAGCAGCACGGCCTTGGCCTTCCTGGCACCTTCTTTCACTGCCATAGAAGAAGCAATCTTGAACGCAGTCTCGTTAGAGTCCACGTCATGGAAGGAACCATCAAACAGCGTTACTTTAACGTCGATCATCGGGTAACCCGCGATGACACCGTTTTTGAGCTGTTCGTAGGCACCCTTCTCAACCGCAGGCACGTATTCCTTGGGAACCGCACCACCCACGATTTCAGAGTTGAATTTGAAGAAAATTTCTTCTTCGCCTTCACCCTTTTCTGCAGCAGTCAGCGGCTCAATACGCAGCCAAACGTGACCATACTGACCACGACCACCTGACTGACGCACGAACTTGCCTTCTTGCTCAATGTTGCCACGAATGGTTTCGCGATAGGCAACCTGAGGCTTACCGATATTGGCTTTAACCTTGAACTCGCGACGCATACGGTCAACAAGGATATCGAGGTGCAGCTCACCCATACCAGAAATGATCGTCTGGCCGGTTTCTTCGTCGGTTTTCACTTGGAAAGAGGGATCTTCCTGGGCCAGTTTACCCAGAGCAACACCCATCTTTTCCTGATCAGCCTTCGACTTCGGCTCAACGGCTAACGAGATAACCGGATCCGGGAACTCCATGCGCTCGAGAACAATTTTGTTATCGATGTCGCACAGGGTGTCACCCGTAGTGACGTCTTTCAGGCCGATACACGCTGCGATGTCCCCAGCCAATACTTCTTTGATCTCTTCACGCGAATTGGCATGCATCTGAACGATACGACCAACACGCTCTTTCTTCTGCTTAACGGAGTTATAAACACCGTCACCAGACTTCAGAACGCCCGAGTAGACGCGGATAAAGGTCAAAGTACCAACGAAGGGGTCGGTAGCGATTTTAAACGCCAACGCCGCAAACGGTGCACTGTCATCCGCTTCGCGCGTATCGACGGTACCGTCTTTATCGTCTAGCTCACCTTCGATCGCCTTAACTTCAGTCGGCGAAGGCATGTATTCGATAACGCCGTCAAGCACTGCCTGAACACCTTTGTTCTTAAATGCAGAACCACAGGTCACCAGAACAATGTCGTTGGCTAACGTACGCGCACGAAGACCAGCCTTGATCTCTTCAATCGACAGCTCGCCGCCTTCCAAGTACTTATCCATCAGCTCTTCAGAGCCTTCGGCAGCGGCTTTAACCATTTGCTCGCGATACGTTTCGGCAGTCTCTTGCAGCTCAGCCGGAATATCAACAAGCTCGTAATTCATACCCAGGCTTTCCTCGTCCCACAGGATAGCCTTCATCTGAATCAGGTCGATAACGCCTTTGAAATCTTCCTCTGTGCCCCAGTTGATCTGGATCGGCACAGCATTAGCTCCTAAGCGCTCTTTAAGCTGGTCAACGACCATAAAGAAGTCAGCGCCAGTACGGTCCATCTTATTGACGAAAACCATACGCGGAACTTCGTACTTATTAGCCTGACGCCAGACGGTTTCGGTCTGCGGCTGAACGCCGGAAGAACCACACAGTACAACGACAGCACCATCCAGAACACGCAGAGAACGTTCAACTTCGATAGTGAAGTCAACGTGCCCAGGCGTATCAATGATATTGATACGGTGCTCAGGAAACTGCTTGTCCATACCCTGCCAGAAACAGGTAGTTGCAGCTGAGGTGATAGTAATCCCACGCTCCTGCTCCTGCTCCATCCAGTCCATGGTCGCCGCACCGTCGTGTACTTCACCCACTTTATGGGAAAGACCGGTGTAGAACAGTACGCGTTCAGTTGTCGTGGTTTTACCCGCGTCAACGTGAGCGACGATACCGATATTGCGATAACGATTAAGTGGAGTCTTGCGTGCCACGGTGAAGCTCCCGTTAGTTGGCGATGCTCGTTAATTCAGCAGTGTTCATTTTGCGTATGCCACTGCCGCCATCGACAACGATAGCGGCGGCGTGTTGCAGCATGGCGAAAAAATTCTTTAACGCAGCACAACCAGCAAAAAGAAACACAAACTTAGAAACGCCGAGTTTAGAAACGATAGTGAGAGAAGGCCTTGTTGGCTTCTGCCATACGGTGCACATCTTCACGCTTCTTACCAGCCGAGCCTTTGCCTTCAGCGGCATCCAGCATTTCACCTGCCAGGCGCTGAACCATCGTTTTCTCACCGCGGCGACGCGCAGCGTCTACCAACCAGCGCATTGCTAGGGCTTGGCGACGCGAAGGACGAACTTCGACCGGCACCTGATAGGTCGCACCACCAACGCGGCGCGACTTTACTTCGACCATCGGCTGGATAGTTTCCAGCGCTTTGTCGAAGATTTCCAGCGGCTCTTCATTACTACGCTCGGCAACCTTGTCCAACGCACCGTAGACGATGCGCTCAGCTATGGACTTCTTGCCGCTGACCATCAAGTGGTTCATGAACTTCGCCAGACGCTCACTTCCGAACTTAGGATCCGGCAGGATTTCGCGTTTAGCTACAACTCTTCTTCTAGGCATGATAAGCCCTCAATTAAGGATCCTTCAGGTAAACCCGGGACCAATTGCGCTAGTAGCGCCGCCCGACCTTACTCTTATCAGACCGTCATATTCGTATTAAGGTAACAACGCAAGCGCCTTAAGACGCTGCAACAAGACGCCTTAGGACTTCGGACGCTTGGTACCGTACTTAGAACGACCCTGCTTACGGTTCTGTACGCCAGAGGTGTCAAGGGCGCCACGAACGGTGTGATAACGCACACCTGGCAAATCCTTTACACGACCGCCGCGAATCAGAACAACAGAGTGCTCTTGCAGGTTGTGCCCTTCCCCACCGATGTAAGAAGACACTTCGAAGCCGTTGGTAAGGCGCACACGGCAAACCTTACGCAGGGCCGAGTTCGGCTTCTTAGGGGTAGTAGTATAAACGCGCGTACAAACGCCGCGCTTTTGCGGGCATGCCTGAAGCGCAGGTACGTCACTCTTAGTGACGGGGCGCTTGCGCGGCTTGCGCACTAGCTGATTAATCGTTGCCATGGTGTTTAGCTGACTCCAATGGTTGCCTGGCCTTTTAACAAATACGTGCAGCGGATGCGGGCGCACCCACCCCACTGTTAAAGGCTGCGCATTCTAAAGGCTGACCCTAGGTGACGTCAAGTCTTGCTGGCGGTTTAACCAGCAAGACGGCGTCATAAGGGCCAGCGACTCGTTGTTACTCGTTTTCCCTTACCGTTGATTACAGCTCGTCGTCTGAATCAAGGGCGGTTAACTGAGCACCAAGCTCCTGCTCAACTTCAGTAGCTGATGGGTTGAACAGACGCTCAACGTCTTCGCGCTTGCGACGACGCTCTGCGTGGTGAGTCAGACCGGTACCTGCCGGAATCAGACGCCCAACCACCACGTTTTCTTTCAGGCCGCGCAGATAATCGCGCTTGCCGGTTACCGCTGCTTCGGTCAATACGCGTGTCGTTTCCTGGAACGACGCCGCTGAAATGAACGATTCAGTTGCCAAGCTGGCCTTAGTAATACCCAACAGCAAGCGTTGGTACTTGGCTGGGAATTTGTCTTCTTTCTCAAGTCGCGCATTTTGCTCAAGTACGCGCACAAGCTCTGCTTGATCACCGGTGATAAAGTCAGAGTCACCAGAATCTGTGATCTCTACCTTACGCAGCATCTGACGCACAATAACTTCGATGTGCTTATCGTTGATGCCTACACCCTGCAGACGATAAACGTCTTGAACTTCGGCGGTAATGTATTTGGCCAGTTCCGCCACGCCCAATAAGCGCAGGATATCGTGGGGATTGCTCGGACCATCCGAAATCACTTCGCCCTTCTCGACCTTTTCGCCTTCGAAGACAGCGATTTGGCGCCATTTCGGGATCAGCGCTTCAAACGGGTCGCCAGATTCTGGAGTAATCGTCAAACGACGCTTACCCTTGGTCTCTTTACCAAAGCTGATGACACCACTGATTTCGGCCAAGATCGCAGACTCTTTCGGCTTACGCGCTTCAAACAAGTCAGCAACCCGTGGCAGACCACCGGTAATATCTTTGTTACCAGATGCTTCTACCGGGATACGCGCGACGACTTCACCCACGCCAATGGTAGAACCATCATCGACGGAGATAATAGAGTTGCCTGGCAACAGGTACTGTACCGGTGTATTCGAGCCAGACACCGAAACATACTCACCAGCCGCATCTTGCAACATCACCATCGGGCGCTTGTCGCGACCGGCCATCGGACGGGCAGCCGACTCGATAACTTCAATAGACGATAGGCCAGTCATCTCGTCGACACTGCGGTGCATGGTGACACCTTCGTCGAGATCAATAAACTGCGCCTTACCCTCTACTTCGGCAATGATCGGATGAGTGTGCGGATCCCACTTCGCGACAACCGCCCCCCCATCAACCACATCACCGTCACGAACCGACAGTTCTGCACCGTAAGGTAGCTTGTAGTACTCACGCTCACGACCGTGGTCATCAGCGACCGCAAGTGCACTGGAACGAGAAACAACGACCAGCTTACCGTCAGCACGCTCTACGTGCTTGATGTTGTGTAGACGTACCTTACCGCCATGCTTAACCTGAACGCTGTCTACTGCTGATGAACGCGACGCCGCACCACCAATGTGGAACGTACGCATGGTTAGCTGGGTACCCGGCTCACCGATGGACTGCGCGGCGATAACGCCAACAGACTCACCAATATTCACCTGATGACCACGCGCCAAGTCACGGCCGTAACAGGATGCACACACACCGTGTGGCGTGTCACAGGTAATGGTAGAGCGAACAATAATTTCGTCGACACCCATGGTATCTAGCGATGCACACCATTTCTCATCAAGCAACGTGCCGCGAGCGATAAGCACTTCATCGGTGCTCGGATCGATAACATCAATTGCGACCACGCGACCGAGTACACGCTGAGACAGCGGTACAATGATGTCACCGCCTTCGATGATCGGGTGCAGCGTCAGACCTTTATCGGTGCCGCAATCGGTCTCGGTGATGACCAAGTCCTGAGCAACATCCACCAAACGGCGGGTCAGGTAACCGGAGTTGGCTGTTTTCAGGGCCGTATCCGCAAGACCTTTACGTGCACCGTGGGTCGAGATGAAGTACTGCAGTACGTTCAAACCTTCCCGGAAGTTGGCGACGATCGGCGTTTCAATAATCGAGCCATCCGGCTTGGCCATCAGACCACGCATACCCGCCAACTGACGGATCTGGGCGGCAGAACCACGCGCACCAGAGTCAGCCATGATGAAGACGCTGTTGAACGAGTCTTGCTCAACTTCGTTACCTTCACGGTCGATGACGGTCTCTTTAGAGATACCCACCATCATCGCCTTAGCGACTTTATCGTTGGCCTTTGACCAGATATCGATAACCTTGTTGTACTTCTCGCCGGCAGTTACCAGGCCAGAAGAGAACTGGTCTTCGATCTCTTTAACTTCTGCTTCTGCAGCGTCGACAATCTCAGTTTTCGCATCAGGGATAACGAAGTCGTTAACACCGATAGAAGCGCCCGACCACGTTGCCAAACGGAAACCGGTGTACATCAGTTGGTCAGCAAAGATAACCGTCGGCTTCAAGCCCGCACGACGGTATACCTCGTTGATCAAGCTGGAGATCGCTTTCTTCTTCATCGGCTGATCAATCAGCGAGAACGGCACGCCTTCCGGCAAAATGCGGAACAGCAGCGCACGACCAACCGTCGTGTCGTAGATGCGACGGTGGAAACTACGCACACCGGTCTCTTCTTCGACATCTACTTCGTCCAAACGAACTTTTACGCGGGCGTGCAGCGATACCGACTGAGTTCCAAACGCGCGCTCTACCTCATTAAGGTCAGAGAACACCATGCCTTCGCCTTTGGCGTTGATCTTTTCGCGGGTCATGTAATACAGACCCAGAACAACGTCTTGCGAGGGTACGATAATCGGCTCGCCGTTGGCTGGCGACAGCACGTTGTTGGTGGCCATCATCAGCGCGCGCGCTTCAAGCTGGGCTTCCAGGGTCAGCGGTACGTGTACCGCCATCTGGTCACCGTCGAAGTCGGCGTTGTAGGCGGCACAGACCAACGGGTGCAGCTGGATCGCTTTACCTTCGATCAACAGCGGCTCAAACGCTTGGATACCAAGGCGGTGGAGCGTCGGCGCACGGTTAAGCAGTACCGGGTGTTCACGGATAACATCGGCAAGGATGTCCCACACCTCAGGCAATTCGCGCTCAACCATCTTCTTGGCAGCTTTAATCGTTGAGGCGTAGCCCAGTGACTGTAGCTTGGAGTAGATAAACGGCTTGAACAGCTCAAGCGCCATTTTCTTCGGCAGACCACACTGGTGCAGACGCAGGGGCGGACCAACGGTGATAACCGAACGGCCTGAGTAATCAACGCGCTTACCTAGCAAGTTCTGACGGAAACGACCTTGCTTACCCTTGATCATATCGGCAAGGGATTTCAGAGGACGCTTGTTAGAGCCTGTAATTGCACGGCCACGACGACCATTATCTAACAACGCATCAACCGCTTCTTGCAGCATACGCTTCTCGTTGCGCACGATAATATCCGGCGCATTGAGATCCAGCAGACGCTTCAGGCGGTTGTTACGGTTAATGACGCGACGATAAAGGTCGTTTAGATCTGAGGTCGCGAAGCGGCCGCCGTCCAGCGGCACCAGCGGACGAAGATCCGGCGGCAGCACGGGCAGCACTTCCATAACCATCCACGCCGGCGCATTGCCGGAGTGATAGAAGGCTTCGAGCAGCTTCAAGCGTTTAGAAAGCTTCTTAATCTTGGTTTCAGAGTTGGTCTGCGGAATTTCTTCACGCAGATGATTAATTTCTTCTTCCAGATCGATGTCTTTCAGCAGCTCTTGAACGGCTTCGGCACCCATGCGGGCATCGAAGTCATCGCCGAACTCTTCTAGCGCTTCAAAGTACTGCTCATCGTTGAGTAACTGACCACGCTCAAGCGTGGTCATGCCGGGATCGATAACGACAAAGCTTTCGAAGTACAGCACGCGTTCGATATCACGCAGGGTCATATCGAGGAACATGCCGATACGCGACGGCAGCGACTTCAAAAACCAAATGTGAGCAACCGGCGACGCCAGCTCGATATGGCCCATGCGCTCACGGCGCACGGCAGCCTTGGTGACTTCAACGCCACACTTCTCACAAATGATGCCGCGGTGCTTCATGCGCTTATACTTGCCGCACAAGCACTCATAGTCTTTGACCGGGCCAAAAATCTTGGCGCAGAACAGACCATCCCGCTCCGGCTTAAAGGTGCGGTAGTTGATGGTCTCAGGCTTCTTCACCTCGCCGAACGACCAGGAGCGAATCATGTCCGGCGACGCCAGGGTAATCTTGATCGCGTCAAACTCTTCGGACTGAGATTGCGATTTGAGTACTTTCACCAAATCTTTCATGGGACGGCTCCTAGCTCTCTAACTCGATATCGATGCCCAGCGAGCGGATTTCCTTCACGAGTACGTTGAAGGATTCCGGCATGCCTGCCTGCATGGTGTGGTCGCCATCCACGATGTTTTTATACATCTTGGTGCGGCCTTCGACGTCATCCGACTTGACGGTGAGCATCTCTTGCAGCGTATACGCGGCACCGTAAGCTTCCAGCGCCCACACTTCCATCTCACCAAAGCGCTGACCACCGAACTGCGCCTTACCACCCAGCGGCTGCTGAGTCACTAGCGAGTAAGAGCCGGTAGAACGCGCGTGCATCTTGTCGTCTACCAGGTGGTTCAGCTTGAGCATGTACATGTAGCCAACGGTCACCGAGCGGTCAAACGCATCACCAGTACGACCATCGTACAGGGTCATTTGGCCAGACTCAGGAATGTCAGCAAGCTTCAGCAGATGCTTGATCTCATGCTCTTTAGCACCGTCAAACACCGGCGTCGCCATAGGTACACCGCCTTTGAGGTTTTTCGCTAGCGCAATGATTTCTTCATCGCTTAACGAATCGATATCCTCAACACGGGTTCCTGGCGTGTTGTATATTTGGCCTAGGAAGTCACGGATTTCAGCAACTTGCTGACCACGGGCATCACGAAGCATGGCGTCGATCTTGACACCCAAACCGCGGCCAGCCATACCCAAGTGGGTTTCCAGGATCTGACCAACGTTCATCCGCGAAGGTACGCCCAACGGGTTTAGCACCACATCAACCGGCTCGCCTTTCTCATCGAACGGCATATCTTCGATGGGCATGATCGCCGAGATAACACCTTTGTTACCGTGACGGCCTGCCATCTTGTCGCCAGGCTGAATGCGACGTTTAACCGCCATGTAAACCTTGACGATTTTAAGCACGCCCGGTGCGAGATCATCGCCCTGGGTCAGCTTGCGCTTCTTGTCTTCAAAGCGCTCGTCCATCTCTTTACGACGGTTTTCAAGCTGCTCATCGGCCTGGGCTAACAGTTCGTTGTATGCCTCATCCTGCATGCGCAGTTTGAACCACTGCTGACGCGGTAACTCGTCGAGGTAAGCCTCGTCCAGTACATCGCCCTTCTTGAGGTTCGGCCCACCGTTAACTTCTTGGCCTTCCAAGGTACGCTTTAGGCGCTCAAAGGTAGCGTCTTCAGCAATACGATAAGTTTCCTGAAGATCTTTACGCACCTCGTCCAACTGCATCCGCTCGATGGCAAGCGCACGAGTGTCTTTTTCAACGCCGTCACGGGTAAATACCTGGACGTCGATGACGGTACCTTTCATACCGGTCGGCGCACGCAGCGAGGTATCTTTAACGTCAGAAGCTTTTTCACCGAAGATAGCGCGTAGCAGCTTCTCTTCCGGCGTCAGCTGGGTTTCACCCTTGGGTGTTACCTTACCGACCAAGATATCGCCAGGGCCAACTTCGGCACCGATGTAAACAACACCTGCTTCGTCCAGCTTACCTAGCGCAGACTCGCCAACGTTGGGGATATCGGCAGTGATCTCTTCCGGCCCTAACTTGGTATCGCGAGAGACACAGGTCAGTTCCTGAATATGAATCGTGGTAAAGCGGTCTTCTTGTACCACCCGCTCAGACAGCAGGATGGAGTCCTCGAAGTTGTAACCATTCCAGGGCATGAACGCGATGCGCATGTTCTGGCCCAGCGCCAGATCACCCATATCAACAGACGGGCCGTCGGCAAGAATATCGCCACGGGCTACGTTGTCACCAGGCCGCACGATAGGACGCTGGTTCATACAGGTGTTCTGGTTTGAACGGGTATACTTGGTCAGATTGTAGATATCAACCCCGGCTTCGCCGCCGATGATCTCATCTTCATTCACCCGCACCACAACACGACGCGCGTCAACAGAATCGATTACGCCACCACGATGTGCAACGGCACAAACGCCGGAGTCACGCGCAACGAATCGCTCCATACCGGTACCAACGAGCGGTTTGTCAGCACGCAAAGTTGGCACGGCCTGACGCTGCATGTTCGCACCCATCAAGGCGCGGTTAGCATCATCGTGCTCTAGGAACGGAATCAATGCAGCCGCTACCGAAACAACCTGACGCGGCGACACATCCATTAGCGTGACCTGCTCAGGGCGCATAAACGTGGTTTCACCACGGTGACGCACCTGAACCAAGTCATCGCTCAGTTTGTTGGTCTCATCCACCGCGGCAGATGCCTGGGCGATAACGAAATCGCCCTCTTCGATCGCTGACAGGTGAACGATATCGTCAGTTACCTGACCGGCGTTGACCTTACGATATGGCGTTTCGAGGAAGCCATAGCTGTTGGTATGGCTATAGGTCGCCAGAGAGTTGATCAGACCGATGTTCGGACCTTCCGGCGTTTCGATCGGACACAGACGTCCGTAGTGCGTGGCGTGTACGTCACGCACTTCGAAGCCGGCACGCTCACGGGTCAACCCACCTGGGCCGAGTGCAGACACACGACGCTTGTGGGTAACCTCGGAAAGCGGGTTATTCTGGTCCATGAACTGGGACAGCTGGCTAGAACCGAAGAACTCTTTCACCGCTGCCGCTACCGGCTTAGCGTTGATCAAATCTTGCGGCATCAGGCCTTCGCTTTCCGCCATGGAAAGACGCTCTTTCACCGCGCGCTCTACGCGCACCAAGCCAACGCGGAACTGGTTTTCAGCCATTTCGCCAACACAACGAATACGGCGGTTACCCAAGTGATCGATATCGTCAACGTCACCGAAGCCGTTACGGATGTTGATCAGCTCACGCAGAACATCGAGGATGTCTTTACGATCCAGCACGCCAGAGCCCGTGTCGGTATCACGACGCAGACGGCGGTTAAACTTCATACGACCAACGCCAGACAGGTCGTAGCGGTCTTCGCTGAAGAACAGGTTATTAAACAGCGTCTCGGCGGCTTCTTTTGTGGGCGGCTCACCAGGACGCATCATGCGGTAAATTTCGACCAACGCTTCGAGCGCAGAGCCTGTGGCATCCAGCTTCAGCGTATCGGAAATGAACGAGCCACAGTCGAGATCGTTCGTGTAGAGCGTCTCAATATGGGTAATGCCACCCTGCGCCATACGCTCAAGTACTTCTGGCGTAATTTCGGTATTACACGGACAGATCAGCTCGCCAGTTTTGGAATCGATCTGATCTTTGGCCAACGTTTTACCAAACAGGTACTCCATCGGCACTTCCAGACGCTCCAGGCCAGCTTTCTCAAGCTGACGGATGTGCTTCTGGGTAATACGACGCCCTTCTTCGACAATGACATTACCTTCGCCATCTTTAATATCGAAGGTAGCGGTTTCACCGCGTAGACGTGAAGGTACCAGCTCCACGAAGAAGCCAGTTTTTTCAATGCTAAACTTGCTGGTTTCGAAAAACTCTTCAAGGATCTCTTCGGTGCTCATTCCCAAGGCACGCATTAATACCGACGCAGGCAGTTTCCGGCGACGGTCAATACGTACGAAGACGTTGTCTTTAGGGTCGAACTCGAAGTCCAGCCAGGAACCACGATAAGGAATCACTCGGGCAGAATAGAGCAGCTTACCAGAGGAGTGACTCTTGCCTTTATCGTGATCGAAGAACACACCGGGCGAACGGTGGAGCTGAGAAACGATAACCCGCTCAGTACCATTGATGACAAAGGTACCATTCTCGGTCATCAGGGGGATTTCCCCCATGTAGACTTCCTGCTCTTTAATATCCTTGATTGCCTTGTTCGAGGAGTCGCGATCATAGATGATCAAGCGAACCTTGACACGCAGCGGGGCGGAATAGGTCACGCCACGCAGCTGACACTCCTTTACATCGAACGCCGGCGTGCCGAAACGGTAGCTGACATACTCCAGCGCCGCATTCCCAGAGAAGCTTTCAATCGGAAACACGGACTTAAACGCCGCGTGCAGACCAATCTCGTGGCGCTCGTCGGGCGAACGATCCTGCTGGAGAAAGTCGTAGTAGGAATCAAGCTGGATGGCCAGCAAGTAAGGCACATCCATCACTTGGGGCAGTTTGCCGAAATCCTTGCGGATGCGTTTTTTCTCAGTATATGAGTAAGCCATCTGTATTCCCCAGCTTGTTCACCATGGGTGACCGATGCGTGGTCATCTGCCCCGCGGGCGTTTCAGACGCAGACAGCAAGCTCCTAAATCGGTAGCTCGCCGTCAAAAATCTTGATAGATAACAGTGTTACAGTAGTGCTGCTAGCGCTTCGCTATCACTCGCGCTTCACAACTTACGCTTCACAACTTACGCTTCACAACAACGGTCTTACTGTTTTGCTGCTTCTTACCGCAGCCTTCCTGCTGTAATGCTGCCGAGCAACATGATACAACAGAAAAAGGCCGGCAGCGGGATAAGCCCGCCGCCAGCCGTGGAAGCTTACGCAGCGCGTAAAGCCGTCAGCACAAGAATTACTTGAGCTCGACGCTTGCGCCCGCTTCTTCCAGCTTGGTCTTAGCTGCTTCAGCGTCTTCTTTAGACATTGCTTCTTTGATGGTAGCCGGCGCGCCATCAACTGCACCTTTGGCTTCTTTCAGGCCAAGACCAGTGATTTCGCGAACTGCTTTGATGACGTTAACTTTCTTGTCACCAGCGGCAGTCAGTACCAGATCAAATTCAGTCTGTTCTTCAGCAGCTGCTTCGCCGCCTGCAGCCGGCCCAGCCATTACGGCTGCTGCTGCAGATACGCCGAACTTCTCTTCCATTGCTTCGATCAGCTCGACAACTTCCATTACGGACATGTCGGCTACAGCATTGATGATATCGTCTTTGGTCAGTGCCATTGTCTCATTCCTAACTTTGCGGGAGCCTCGGTTCACCGAGTGCTCAGGATTCATTGCATGGTTCAAGCAGCGCTCTGCTTATGCAGCGCAGACTGCTTGCAAAAAGGCCTGCTTATGCAGCTTCTTCTTGCTTCTGGTCGCGCAGGGCGGCCAGAGTACGAACCAGCTTGCCAGCGGAGGCTTCTTTCATTACCGACATCAACTTAGCAATTGCTTCGTCGTAAGTCGGTAGGGTTGCCAGACGATCGATGTCAGCAGCCGGAATCAGCTCACCTTCGTAGGCCAGCGCCTTCACTTCGAAGTTCTGATCTTGCTTTGCGAACTCTTTAAACAAACGAGCAGCAGCGCCCGGGTGTTCGGTAGAGAAAGCCAGCAGAGTAGGACCAACAAAGCTCTCGTTCAGGCACTCCCACTGAGTACCTTCGAGGGCGCGGCGTGCCAGAGTGTTGCGAACAACACGCAACTGGACGCCATTCTCACGCGCTTGCTTACGCAGGTCGGTCATTTTACCGACTGTAACGCCGCGAGAATCGGCAACTACGACGGAGAGTGCGCCCTTGGCCGCTTCACTGACCTCGGCAACAATCGCTTTCTTGCCTTCAAGTGCTAGTGGCACAGTGATCACTCCTTCGTGCCGGAACCCACAACAGGCTCCGGTGGTTACCATCTCTTCCAGACGATAAATAAATAACGCTGGAAGCCTTGGGGGATGGTGCTCACCAGAAAGCGGTTTGGCTAAAAACCTCAACCAACTGGCGGCCACACCATCTGCGCAGGCGCTTTTAGGGCGATTAAGCCGCACCTTT
Organism: Halomonas bluephagenesis; assembly: GCF_054790765.1. Lineage (NCBI taxonomy): Bacteria > Pseudomonadati > Pseudomonadota > Gammaproteobacteria > Oceanospirillales > Halomonadaceae > Halomonas > Halomonas bluephagenesis. The sequence continues at coordinate 2,240,938 of NZ_CP133631.1, read as the reverse complement.
AAAAGATGCGGCACCTGCGGTCTTTGACGATGCCCTGTTTGGCTTACGCATTAACAGGGGACCGCAAAGTTCTTGCTCGGTTCTTACTTAAAACTTACGACTACCTGCTTATACAAACGCAGAATGGTCGATAGTCAAACCTGGGCCCATAGTAGTGGACAGGGTGACTTTCTTAAAGTAGATACCTTTAGAAGAGCTCGGCTTGAGCCTCTTAAGGTCAGCAACCAGCGCTTCCAGGTTACCCAGAACAGCGGATGCTTCAAAATCAGCTTTACCCAGAGTTGTGTGGATAATGCCGTTTTTGTCGGTACGAAAGCGTACCTGACCTGCTTTAGCATTTTTAACTGCAGTAGCAACATCAGGTGTAACGGTGCCAACTTTCGGGTTCGGCATCAGGCCACGCGGACCAAGGATCTGACCCAGCTGACCGACAACGCGCATAGCGTCCGGCGAGGCGATCACGACGTCAAAATCCATCACGCCTTTCTTGACCTGCTCAGCCAAATCTTCCATACCCACGATGTCAGCGCCTGCTTCTTTTGCAGCATCGGCGTTAGCACCTTGGGTGAAGACCGCAACGCGTACGTCTTTGCCAGTACCGTTAGGCATAACAGTAGCACCACGTACAACTTGGTCAGATTTACGCGGATCAACACCAAGATTGATCGCCACATCCAAGGACTCTTTGAATTTAACGGTAGACAGCTCAGCGAGCAGCGCAACCGCTTCTTCAAGAGAGTAAGCTTTGTTCGGGTCTACTTTCTCGCGAATAACTTTCGCGCGCTTAGTTAGTTTAGCCATGATCAGAGACCCTCCACGTTTAGGCCCATGCTACGAGCGCTGCCGGCGATGGTGCGCACCGCGGCATCGAGATCAGAAGCCGTCATATCTGGCTCTTTGGTTTTAGCGATCTCTTCGAGCTGCTCACGCGTCACGGTACCAACCTTCTTCTTGTTCGGCTCACCAGAACCGGACTTGATACCGGCTGCTTTTTTCAGCAGAACGGCAGCAGGCGGCGTTTTGGTGACGAACGTGAAGCTACGGTCAGAGTAGACAGTGATCACGACAGGCGTCGGCAGACCAGGCTCAATCTCTTGAGTAGCTGCGTTGAACGCCTTACAGAATTCCATGATGTTCACGCCGTGCTGACCCAGCGCAGGGCCGACGGGCGGACTAGGATTGGCTTTACCTGCAGCAACCTGCAGTTTGATATAAGCCTGTACTTTCTTGGCCATGCTAAATACTCCAATTGGGTGATAGCGCCTTACGGCTCCCCGGTACACATAAAGCAGCGTTTAGCTGCTTCACATAACGCAGGGATGGCATGCTATGCACACCCCCCCGCCACTTAATTAAACTTACTCTTTCTCTACCTGGGAGAACTCAAGCTCCACAGGCGTTGCACGCCCGAAAATCAACACACTGACCTGCAAGCGGCTCTTGTCGTAATTTACTTCTTCAACAACACCGTTAAAGTCAGCAAACGGACCATCAACGACGCGAACTGATTGACCCGGCTCAAACATGGTTTTAGGCCGCGGCTTATCAGTACCATCTTTAACGCGACGCAAGATAGCGTCTGCCTCGCGCGATGTAATAGGTGCAGGCTTCTCTTTCGTGCCACCAATGAACCCCATCACACGAGGCGTTTCATTGACGAGATGCCAAGTTTCATCGGCCATTTCCATCTCGACCAGCACGTAGCCTGGGTAGAACTTGCGCTCACTCTTACGGCGCTTACCGTCACGCACTTCAACTACTTCTTCCGTCGGCACTAGAATTTCGCCAAAGCGATCTTCCATGCCATACATCTTCACGCGCTCAATAAGCGAACGCATGACATGCTTTTCAAAGCCGGAATAAGCGTGGACGACATACCAACGTTTGGACATGAAAGCTCCTAACCAATGACGCCGGACATCGCCCAGCCAAGAAGAGTATCGATCAACCACAGCATCAAACCCACCACCACAACTGCCGCCAGCACAATGGCTGTGGTCTGAATGGTTTCGGGGCGAGTCGGCCATACAACGCGCTGTATCTCTTTCTTGGCGCTTACGGCAAGCTCTACTAAATCGCGACCTTTAGCAGTGGTCAGCGCGATCAAACCCGCAATCGCACACAACACCACCACACCTAATACGCGGTAGAGCAGGCCAATATTAGCGAAATAGGTATTACCAACGACTGCAACAACAAGCAGCGCCACAACCGCCGCCCACTTGAGCCCGTCATGGCGCGACTGTTGCACCTCTTCGCCATGTTTTACGGAACTAGGCTTCATAAAAACGAGACTCCCAAGGGTGCAGCGAGCGACAAAGGAATTCTAGAAAAAGACATACCAACCTGGGGAAGGCTGGCAGGCCAGGAGGGAATCGAACCCCCAACCTGCGGTTTTGGAGACCGCTGCTCTGCCAATTGAGCTACTGGCCTGTATCGTCATGCGCACAAACAAATGCCTGCGCAACAGCGGGCGCCATAATAGCGGATAATTTTCCACCTGACAACCCTTAACACTCATCGAAACCGACAAGTGAAAACAAAAAAAGCGAGCTTAGCTCGCTTTTTTTGAAATATGGAGCTCATGGACGGAATTGAACCGTCGACCTCACCCTTACCAAGGGTGTGCTCTACCCCTGAGCTACATGAGCCAAATCACATCAAACTGGAGCGGGCGGCGGGAATCGAACCCGCACCATCAGCTTGGAAGGCTGAGGTTCTACCATTGAACTACGCCCGCCGAACTTGCCTACAGAATGACAATCCGTTGCACGAGATACAGTAGCTAAGCCCGCTTACCGGCCTTTCATTCCCAAGCAATGACCAAGTCACTGCTCAATAAAACTGGTGGAGAGGGAAGGATTCGAACCTTCGAAGCTTTCGCGGCAGATTTACAGTCTGCTCCCTTTGGCCACTCGGGGACCTCTCCAGCTGTGGCGGCACATTATGCCAGCCTCCAAAGCGGTGTCAAGCTTACAAACTCTTTATTTATCAAAGCTTGTGTACTTGTCGACGCTTGCGCTGTGTCACTTAGCGTGACTTACGCCTTGGAACGCGCTGCATTCTGTCAAAGCAGCATTGAGAATGCAAGACCTGCGCGAATTTTTTCTAACGAAACAGGCTCAGGCACTCCAGGTGCGCCTGACATTTTTCCAGCACGCTCGGCAAAGGTTAGCGGAAAACTGGCCTCCAACCCTCCGTATACCATGTCCGGCCATACCGCATGTGGAACTTGAACGCCGCGCGAAATCCCCCTGGCATCGCCACCGGTCAACAACACCGGCAACGCGATCCCCTGCTGATCGCATACTTCGCTGTAGATTCGGTTAATCGCACTCACCGCCGCCATATAGATACCGTGATTGACCGCATCTACCGTTCGCCGCCCCGGCTCCAATAAAGCATCAGCTTCACTCTCTGGATCAATCGCTACGTTTCGGGTGCCTAATTTAAGACTCTCTTTCATTAATCGTAACCCTGGTACGATAAATCCTCCGAGATGAACACCTCCAGGCAATACAAAATCAATGGTAATCGCACTACCGCAATCGACCGCGCAGCAGCCGCCTGCCAACTGATAGCCTGCCAGCGCACCCATCCAGCGGTCTACGCCCAATCGCCCAGGCTCTTCATAACCATTAACGACACCTAACGCTTCGACCGTAGAACGCGCCACATAAACATGACGTACTTGGCGGCGCAGTAAGGCAACGGTCTCCTCCAGCACGGCAGCCCTAGCGACACTGGAAATGCGCACCGCCTCTACCACGTCAAGATTCGGAATATCTGCCCCTGGCCGCCACTCCTCCCGTGTCCACACAGCACCTCGTGAACGTATTTCACTACTGTCGGCATCTTTTAACCGCCATTTCGATAGCGTATTGCCGATATCCAAATCCAAAATCATAGGCGCCTGCGTACACTGATCTCACCGCCCGACAGGCGTCGCGAGTGATCATTTTCGGTAACCCAAAGATTACCACTCTCATCTACCTCTCCAGCCACCGCATCACTTGAGCGCTCACCCTGAATAATACGGATCGGCAGCCCGGCGTAGGCATGGCGGTTGTTCCACTCGTCTCGCCAGGGGGTAAACCCCTCGCTTTCGAAGCCCGCCAGCATATCCAGCAAACCAGATACCATATCCGCGGCTAGCTGATTGCGCGAGATACCCGCTTTAGCATCAAACAGCGCTGCCACAGGCTGATCAATAGTGGCACGCAGACTATCGGGTAGCGACAGGTTCATACCAATTCCGACCACCACCTCACAAGGGCCTGCAGCATCCCCAGTGACTTCAATCAGAATACCAGCCAACTTACCAAGCTCACTGCCTTTCTCGGCCAGCAAAATATCGTTCGGCCATTTTAATTTTGGTGAAACCCCATACTGCTCCAGCACTTGAGCCACTACCACGCCTACTGCAAGACTCAGTCCTTCAAGGGCGTTTACACCAGACTCAAAACGCCAGCCAAGCGAAAGCATCAAGCTTTGCCCCCACGGCGTAGACCATACGCGCCCGCGACGGCCACGACCTGCGGTTTGTAGCTCGGCAAAACATACCTCACCGTGCCCTGCCCCTTGAACAAAGCGCTCGCGCACATACTCATTGCTAGAAGGCAACTGGTCTTCGATGAACAGCCTGGTTAAGAGATGGCGAGCACTTGCTGGCAAACACTCAACAATTTTTGCCCCATCAAGAGGCTCTAGCGGATAAGCAAGTCGATAACCTCGACCTTTCACAGCCACCAGTTCAACGCCCAGTGCGTCTAATTTTTTTAGCTGTTTCCATACGGCGGCTCGGGAAACGCCCAGCGCTTCACCTAATTGTTCACCGGAATGAACCTCGCCATCGCTTAACAAACGCATCAGGTTACCGATGGTCATGTGCTTGCCCCAACTGGGAAAACACCTATCTTAACGGAAGCACCGCAGGAGCGAAAACTGCAGCGTTTAGGTTATTGACTTGCACCTTTATTTAAGACAGCACTGGTAGTGAACCGCACCCAGACCCTATAATGCCGCCCTATTTTTCTAGCAGGATCGCGTCGTGATCGAGAATCTTCGCAACATTGCCATCATCGCCCACGTTGACCATGGTAAAACCACCTTGGTAGACAAGCTGTTAAGCCAGTCTGGAACGCTCGACCGCAAGGCCGAAGGCCAAGAGCGCATCATGGACTCCAATGACCAGGAAAAAGAGCGTGGTATTACCATCCTGGCCAAAAACACTGCTATTCAGTGGCAAGATGGCAATGGTAAGGATTACCACATCAACATCGTGGACACCCCTGGACACGCCGATTTCGGTGGTGAAGTCGAGCGGGTTATGTCCATGGTGGACTCGGTACTGCTTCTGGTAGACGCCGTTGATGGCCCTATGCCACAAACGCGCTTCGTTACCCAGAAAGCATTTGCCCAGGGCCTGAAGCCGATTGTCGTCGTCAATAAAATTGACCGTCCTGGCGCTCGCCCGGACTGGGTTATTGATCAGATCTTTGATCTGTTTGACAACCTGGGCGCTTCCGACGACCAGCTTGATTTCCCGATTATCTACTGCTCGGCGCTAAACGGCATTGCCGGTATGGATCCGGAAGAGCTGGCTGACAACATGGACCCCATGTTCCAGGCAATTGTCGATATCGTTGAACCGCCCGCGGTTGAGATCGATGGTCCGTTCCAGATGCAAATTTCCGCACTGGATTACAATAGCTACGTCGGGGTTATCGGCCTTGGCCGCATCAAGCGTGGCTCGGGGAAGCCTAACCAGCAAATCTCGGTCATCAGCGTTGATGGCTCTACCCGTAAAGGTAAGATCGGTCAGGTCATGACTCATATGGGTCTTGAGCGCGTCCAAACGACGGAAGCGACGGCAGGGGATATCGTCTGCGTTACCGGCATTGAAGATCTATCGATCTCTGACACGCTGTGCGACCCGAGCGCCATTGAAGCACTGCCGCCGCTGTCAGTTGACGAACCGACCGTTTCGATGACGTTCCAGGTCAATGACTCCCCATTCGCCGGTAAAGAAGGCAAGTTCGTCACCAGTCGTAATATTAAAGATCGTTTGGAACAAGAACTGATCCACAACGTGGCGCTACGCGTTGAACAGGGCGAAACCCCTGAGAAATTCAAAGTTTCTGGCCGCGGTGAGCTGCACCTGTCGGTATTGATTGAAACCATGCGTCGTGAAGGCTTCGAGCTGGCGGTTGGCCGCCCGGAAGTTATCATTAAAGAGATCGACGGCGTTAAGCAAGAACCCTACGAAGAAGTCATCATCGACTGTGAAGAGCAGCATCAAGGCTCCATCATGGAAGAGCTTGGCTACCGCAAGGGTGAAATGACCAACATGAACCCCGATGGCAAAGGTCGTGTTCGTCTCGACTTTATCATCCCAGCGCGTGGCTTGATTGGTTTCCGTGGTCAATTCTTAACCTTGACCTCCGGCACCGGCATCCTGACCAGCCGCTTTGACCACTACGGCCCGCTAAAGCCCGATGCTTCTATCGAGCGTCGCAATGGCGTATTGGTCTCAATGGTTGGCGGCAAAGCGCTTGCTTATGCGCTCTATGCCCTGCAAGAACGTGGCAAACTGATTATTGATCACGCCACTGAAGTATACGAAGGTATGCTGATTGGTATTAATAATCGTGCCAATGACATGGTCGTTAACCCGACCAAAGGCAAAAAACTCGATAACATGCGTTCAACGGGTAACGATGAAAACATCGTGTTGACGCCGCCGATCAAGTTCACTCTTGAGCAGGCCATCGAATTCTTGGATTCCGATGAGCTGGTAGAAGTTACTCCTAGCCATATTCGCCTGCGCAAGAAGCACCTAACTGAGAACGAGCGCAAGCGTTCTAGCAAGAAGTAACCACTCGCCAGTCAATGCTCGATAGCAAGTCCCCAGAGAAGCCCGCCATTGTGCGGGCTTCTTTTTTACGGCTTTTAACAACGATCTTCCCTAGCTCATTTCCAGCGCCCGCACTCCCCCTCACGCCCCGAGCCCTACGCCAAGTGGCTTCATAAACGCAGCCTTAACGCTAGCAGGCTGGAAAGCGTAGGCGTTCTATCGCAAAGTAGCGCTAACCTCAGTGCGCCCCTGGGCCGCTGGCAGCCTACAATTCATACAGGTGTTTGGATATTTACCCCATCCTTCCACCACTACACGGACACTCCTCCACATGAGCGGTCATAACGTCTGGACTCATAAAGGCACATTTTTGCTGGCGGCGGTTGGCTCAGCCGTCGGCTTGGGCAACCTCTGGCGATTTCCCTATCTCACCGGGGAAAATGGTGGTGGCGCGTTTATTTTAATTTACGCACTGACTATTTTCGCCGTCGGCATTCCCATTTTGATTGCTGAAACAATGCTAGGGCGAACCAGTCGTCAAAGTCCTATTATGGGGATGCGACACTTAACCAAAACGCATAAAACCTCCCGTGCTTGGGAATCCATTGGTTGGCTGGGCGCTGTTTCCGCTTTTTTAATTTTGAGTTTTTATTCGGTCATTGCCGGCTGGGCACTGCACTACACGTGGCTGATGCTAACCGGCTCATTAGTCGGTGCCGATGCAGCAACGATTAGTGCTGGCTTTGATGCGTTGCTGGCGTCTCCGGGCCTGATGACGCTTTATCACACGCTGTTTATCGCCTTCTCCGCACTAATTGTCGGCATGGGGATTCACAAAGGGATCGAGTCAGGGCTGCGCATTATGATGCCAGCGCTGTTTGTTATTCTGATCGTGGTGCTTATCTACGGCATCATTAATGGCGACGTGAGAGCGGCAGCAAGCTTCCTATTTACTTTCAATATTGCCGATCTCAGCCTGGAAGGTTGGTTACAGGCGATGGGGCAATCCTTCTTCACCCTGAGCCTTGGGATGGGTGCCATCATGGCCTACGGCGCCTATATGTCCAGCGAAGCCTCTCTAACCCGTACCGCTATTGCCGTGGCGTTTGTTGATACCGCTGTAGCCATGGTGGCAGGGCTGGCGATTTTCTCACTGGTATTTGGTGCGGGGCTCGAAACCGGCCAAGGCCCGGGACTGATGTTTGTCACTCTGCCGCTAGCATTTGCTGACATGCCGTTTGGTGCTCTGGTAGGCGGGGTCTTCTTTATTCTGGTGCTAGGGGCTGCGGTTAGCTCGTCTATTTCGTTGATAGAGCCGGTTGCGGCCTTCCTGGTTGAGCGTTTTGATATGACGCGCCCTCAGGCTGTCACTATTATGGTTGTCGCTGCCTGGGCGATGGGCTTACTCACGGTGGTGAGCTTCAATATATGGGCTGAAGGTACGATTTTCCATACGCTGTTTGGACGCAGTGCCTTTGACTTTATTGAACTCTTAACCAATATATTTATGCCGTTGGGTGGCCTGCTAATTGCCCTGTTTGCCGGCTGGGCACTGACCCAAAGCGAAGTCATGAAAGAGCTTGGCACTAACCTTACGTGGTTTAAAACCTGGCGGTTCCTAGTGCGCTTTGTTGGCCCTGCCGCCGTGTCGTTTGTATTTTTACGCACCATTCCACAGGTGGAAGGCTACGTAATCCCAACCCTCGGTGCACTGCTCATTGTGGGTGCATTTGCCTTGAGCCAGCGGCTGCGTAAACCTGCTGCCTAATATAATTCTAATAACGCAGGCGGCATCTAAACCGCCTGCGGCGCGAGGATACGATGACTCCCCTTATCGAGGTACAACACGTCAACAAAGCCTTCGGCGGACTCCATGTTATCAACGACTGCTCAATCCGCGTTGAAAAGGGTTCTATTACCGGCATGATTGGCCCCAACGGGGCAGGTAAGTCGACGCTTTTCAACTTAATTGCGGGCGCACTTACGCCAGACAGTGGCCGCATTCTATTGGACGGTGAAGACATCACGTCGCTAAGCGCTGATCAACGCTTTCACAAAGGATTGCTGCGCACCTTTCAAATCGCTCACGAGTTCAGCCAGATGAGCGCACTGGAAAACTTGATGATGGTGCCACCCAATCAAGCAGGGGAACGTCTGTTCAACACTTGGTTTAAGCCTGCCCTGGTGCGCAGCCAAGAAGCCGAAGTACGACGCCGCGCACTGGAAGTCATTGAGTTTGTTGGTTTACATCATGTACGTAACGAGCTTGCGGGTAACTTATCGGGTGGTCAGAAAAAACTGCTCGAACTTGGCCGCACCATGATGACCGATGCCAAAGTCGTGCTACTAGACGAAATTGCCGCCGGTGTGAACCGCACGCTACTCGACGACTTAATGGGCAACATCGAGCGTTTAAATCGCGAAATGGGCTATACCTTTCTGGTGATTGAGCACGATATGGATATGATTTCGCGGCTATGCGATCCAGTGATTGTGCTGGCCCAAGGCAGTGTCATGGTTGAGGGCTCAATAGAAGAAATACAAAACACCCCGGCCGTTATTGAAGCCTATTTCGGCACCGATGCCGCCTGATAACGCAGAGCTTGCCACCAAAAAGATAGCCACAACAACATGGCCGCCATTGGTCACCCCAGTGCGGCCCAGCTGAGACGCGTTTATGCCATCCACACCGTCATCCCCCCAGCCACTGCTCGAGGCACGCGATGTGCACGGCGGCTATGGCAGTATGAATATCCTTAACGGGGTCAATATGACCCTGTATGCCGATGAAGTCGGTGTCATTGTTGGCCCTAACGGCGCTGGCAAATCCACTATGCTAAAAGCGGTGTTTGGGCTGTTGAACGTTAACCAGGGCGAGATTTTGCTTAACGGTCAGCCGATTCATAACCTGCCACCCAACCAGTTGGTTGAGCGTGGCATGGGCTTTGTGCCCCAAGAAAAAAACGTTTCCCCCAGCCTGTCTGTTAAAGAAAACCTGGAGATGGGCGCCTACCTTAAACCCCAAAACGTAAAACGCATGCTGGAGCAGGTCTACGACTTCTTCCCGCCACTTGTTGAGAAGCGCCACCAGCCTGCTGGTGAGCTTTCCGGCGGTCAGCGCCAAATGGTCGCCATGGGCCGTGCGCTAATGGCTGAACCTAGCCTGTTGCTGCTGGATGAGCCAACCGCTGGCTTGTCTCCCCTTTACATGAATGAAATTTTTGACCGGGTTAAAAAAATTAACGCCGCAGGCGTGGGCATTTTGATGGTGGAACAGAATGCTAAACAGGCCTTAGCCATTGCCGATAAAGGCTTTGTGCTGGCGGCGGGACAAAACCGTTTTACTGACACGGGGGCTGCGTTACTGGCTGACCCTGACGTCGCCAAAAGCTTTTTGGGCGGCTAGCCCGGGGGAGAAACGCGTGAACGAACTGGTCTTTTTTATCAATAACGTGGTGATTGCAGGTAGCGTCACTGGCTCTATTTATGCCATTGGTGCCATTGGCGTCACGTTGATTTTTAGCATTATGCGCTTTGCCCACTTTGCCCATGCCGACATAATGACGTTTGGTGCCTTCATGGTGCTGCTCCTTACTACCGCTTTCCCAGCGGTGGGCGCCAGTATCGGGGTGCCGACGGCGCTCATCATGCTGCCGTTAGCGATGCTGCTTACTGCAGCGCTGGCAGTAGGTATTGATAAAGCGTTTTATAAGCCGCTACGCGCCCACGGCGTCAAGCCTATCGTGATGGTCATTGGCTCGCTGGGCGTGACACTCATGCTTCAAGGGCTTATCCGGTTATTCTCCGGCACCGGCGGTCAGAGCTTATACGTCGATGACCGCAAAGAAATCTTCCGTATAGCGCTGCCTTTCGAAGGTGTTCGGGCCCCTATCGTGATTACCGAACCACAGATTTATCTGTTTGTGATTACGCTAATGGCCGTGGTCGCCCTACACCTGTTTCTAAATCGCTCGCGGTTAGGCAAAGCCATGCGCGCCATGTCAGATAACCCCGAACTTGCCCAGGCATCTGGCATTAACACCAACACCATAGTGGCCGTTACCTGGGTGATTGCAGGTGCCCTGGCGGCAATTGCTGGCACCCTGTTGTCACTAGACGTAACGTTTAAACCCGATCTGAGCTTCTTCCTGCTACTGCCTATTTTCGCTGCAGCCATTGTCGGTGGCGTAGGCCATCCTTACGGCGCGATTGCAGGAGGGTTCGTCGTCGGCTTTGCAGAAACCCTGGCAGTATTTAATTGGAATGTTCTCCTGCGCCCTTTCCGCGACAGTCTACCTACCTGGCTGGAGCTTCCCTCCAATCTCGCCTTTGTAGGCACTGAGTACAAAATTGTGGTGCCGTTCTTTATTTTGGTAGCCATCTTAGTGTGGCGTCCTACCGGCCTGTTTAAAGGCAAGGTGATCTAATGAGCCATTCCACAAAAAACCGTAATCCTGCTTACACGCCCAAAGATGCCACTCCTGAACGGCGCTTTCCATTGCGTGAGCTGGTGCTATTCGGCGCGCTTTTAGCTGCTGTGCTAGCGGTTTACGCCACTATGGGCGCAGCGTACAGCACGCGTATGCTGGTCGAGGCTGCTTGTTACGCCATTCTTGCCCTGGGTCTAACGATTCAGTGGGGCTATGCCGGCCAGTTCAACGCTGGCGTCATGGGCTTCGTCGCGCTAGGTGGCTTTTGCGCCATGCTGTTTAGCGTCCCGGTGAATGAGGCGTTCTGGGGGACTGAGCTGCCGGGTGAACTTGGCCAAGTTCTGCTTTATGGCATTGCGGCAACCCTGATCGTCGTGGGCGCCACGAAACTTGACCGGTTCGGTGTGCCGAAAAAACTACGCACCGTGCTCGCCATCGTGATCGGCGTCGTGCTCTATTTGGTTGTCATCAGCCTGCTTCGCGATGTGACCAGCCAAATACAGTCTCAAGCGGGCTTTATTGGCGGTTTTGGCTTACCTGCCTGGGTCGGCTGGATTGTGGGTGGCGCGTTGGCTGGTGGTGTTGGCTACTTTATTGGCCACGTTTGCCTTGGTCTGCGCAGTGACTACCTCGCCATCGCCACGCTGGGTATCGCAGAAATCATCAAAGCGTTTCTGAAAAATTCCGACTGGCTGACACGTGGTACTGCCACAGTATCGCCTCTTCCTTGGCCTACCCCCGGTCCGGCGGAACTCGGCTTTACGCTTTCCCGAGCGATTTATCTCTCGGTGACGGCTGTCGTGATCGCAGTGATTTTCTTTTTACTCCATCGGGCTTACCACGCCCCCTGGGGAAGAATGATTCGTGCGATTCGCGATAACGAAATCTCGTCAGCGGCCATGGGTAAAGATATCAACAAACGCCGCCTGGAGATTTTCGTATTAGGTTGCATCTTAATGGGCCTCGGCGGCGGCATGCTAGGCACCTTTAACAGCCTATTTGACCCTCAAGGCTACTTGCCTCTAAACCACACCTTCCTGGTGCTGGTCATGGTTATTTTGGGTGGCCCAGGTAATAATTTGGGCACCATTTTTGGGGCGGTCGCGGTTTATATCATTTGGATTATGTCAGAACCGCTGGCACTGTTTTTAATGCAACTGGCGGTCGCGTTGGGTGAAAACGCCTTCGGCTGGGAAGCGCCTAGCAATATGGATAGCCGGGCACTACAAGCGAGGGTTCTGGTTATTGGCATGCTGATTACCCTGGTACTGCGCTTTGCCCCGAAAGGCCTACTGCCAGAGAAAATCAAAACTCACGGCTAAATGCTCCATCGACCCTAACAAAAACGCCCCAAGCTCGCTGCCTGGGGCGTTTTGGTTACTTCTCAATTACCTCCATTTGACTAGAGTTCAACCAAACCTTTGCTAGTGAACGAGCCCTCTTCTACCACCATTTCCACAACAACGCCGGGCACGTCGCCATTTTCGTCAAATTCATGGGAGCCAGAAGCGCCTTCGTAGTTGATCTCTGTACCTGCTGCAATCAGCTCGACCGCTTTTTCCCACTCGCCCGGCAGTATTACTTCGCCTGGCGCGCTGGAAACACTGCGTAGCGCTTCAGAAAGCCCTTCACGCTCAGCGCTGCCATTTTGCTCAATAGCCAACGCCACTAGGAAGGCCGCATCATAAGCCTGGGCAGCGAATACGGCGCTAGGGTCGATGCCCGCCGCTTCAGCCGCTTCATTGAAAATATCCGTTCCGGGAAGGTCAGGGCTACCGGGACGCGTCGCGATCATGCCGTCCAGTATGTCAGCGCCAATCGCTTCTACTAAGCTATCACCGACCATGCCATCGGCACCCACATACTGGGTGAACATGCCGCTTTCGTAGGCTTGGCGCAGTACCGTCTGGCCGGAGGGATCGGCATAGGCCAGTACGACCAGCGTGTCTGCACCACTCGAAGACAGCGAGCCAAGCTCAGAACGGTAATCGGCACGGTTATCTTCATGTGCGAGGTTTTCTGCTATTTCGCCACCGCCCGCTTCAAAGGCGTCACTGAAGGCACCCGACAAGCCACGGCCATAGTCGTTGTTAACGTAGGTCACTGCGACAAAATCGATGCCTTTATCAAGCAGTAGCTTGGCAAGCATTTCGCCTTGGAAGGCATCCGACGGCACGGTACGGAAAACTAAGTCGTTGTCATCCAACTCAGAAACCGCGGGAGCCGTTGACGCAGGCGAGACCATCAACACACCACCTGGAATCGCTGCGTTATTGGCAGCGGCAATCGTCGCCCCAGTACACAAAGCGCCGACAATCGCGGTGACTTGCTCAGAATTCACCATGCGATCTGCGGCGTTAGATGCAGCAGAGGCATCCGAACAGGTCGTATCCCCTGACGGCATTTCCAACGTTTGCCCCCCCAAGATGCCGCCCTGCTCATTTATCTGCGTCACGGCAAGCTGAGCACCCGCAAAAATGGGTGGTGTCAGGCTTTCAATTCCCCCGGTAAAGCCGCCCAAGAAGCCAACTTTGACCTCCGCCTGGGCCATGCCCGCTAACGCGAGTGATGAGGCCGCAACGGCGGTGGCTAATGTGCGCTTATTAATCATATTATTGGTCGCTCCGAGTCTGTTAAGTGCCCCGACTGTCCAGCGCGGGACTTCTCTTAATTTGGAACTGTAACGCCAAAAACACAAGCAACGCTTTCTAACGCAACGTGGGACGGAAAGTCACTATCTCTAACAACTATCTCTAACAACTATCTCCAACTACTATTCCCACCAGCCAAACCCTAACACCGGCATGGCAAGCGCAAACACCGCCACACAGATGACGGCGACGGCGACCAAACTCATAACCGCCCCGGCGCGCAGCATATCGCTCACCTGAACTTTACCACTGCCGAACACAACGGCATTGGGTGGCGTAGCGACGGGTAACATAAAGGCGCAAGAGGCAGCCATGGCGACCGGCACAGTAAGCAGTAGCGGACTTTGCTCCATGCTTACGGTTAGCGCGGCCGCCAGCGGTACAATAGCCGCCGCCGTAGCAGTATTACTGGTCACGTGGCTCATTAGCATGACCGTGACGACCACCATGAAAACCATCGCCCAGATAGGCCAGTTTACAAACACGGCCATCACGCTTGCCACTACCTCGGCCAACCCTGAGCTTTCGATGGCACTGCCTAAACTAAGCCCGCCGCCCACCAGCAATAACACATTCCAGGGGAGGTTCTGCGCACTCTTACAGTCGAGTAAAAACTGGCGTTGTCCCCAACGAGCAGGAATCACAAACAGCAGTAGCGCGCCCAGCACGGCAATACCGCCATCGCTAAGTGTCAGGCCAGTTAGGTTTTCCAGCACTGGGCGCCCCATCCAGGCCAACGCCACCAACGTAAATACAGCGGCAACGCGTTGCTCGGGGCGACTCATTCGGCCGAGGTCTTCCGCCTGCTGGGATAACACTGTACTAATGCCCTCCAGCGGTGAACGAGGTACAGGATAAATCCAGCGGGTCAGCAGCCACCAGCCGATCAGCAATAGCAGCGCCGCAGGCGGCACTCCTACGAGCATCCACTGCGCAAAACCGATCTCGATGCCGTAGTTATCCGCCATAAAGCCGGCCAGTAAAGCGTTAGGAGGTGTACCAATCAGCGTCCCCATTCCGCCAATATTGGCAGCCAGAGCGATACCCAACAGTAAACAAAGTTCCATGGGGCGCTGGTCCAAAGCGCTGCCCTTGCGTTCAAGTAGCGTAAGAACCGACAAACCTATCGGCACCATCAACGCCGCCGTCGCGGTATTGCTCACCCACATGCTGAGGAACGCTGTTGCCCCCATAAAGCCCGCGACCAGGTGGTCTGGCCGCTTGCCCGCCACGGTCAACACACCCAAGGCAATCCGTCGGTGAAGGTTCCAGCGCTGTATGGCCTCCGCCAGCATAAAACCACCCAAAAATAGAAAAATCAGTGGGTTAGCATAAGGAGCAGCCGCTGCATTCACGTCGACCACACCTAACAGCGGTAATAGTGCTATTGGCAACAGCGCGGTTACCGGCATCGGCACTGGCTCTAAAATCCACCAGATAGCCATCCACGCAGTAAGAGCGAGAACACGCCATGCAGCGACGGGCATGTCGTCGGGCGCGCCTGATAACAACAACGCCATCGCAACCAGGGGGCCGCCCAACAGTCCCAAGGTGATTTTGCGTCGCTGCCAGCGCAAGGCGTTAGTAGACGCTTCCATGGTCACTACCTCCTTAATAAAGCGGCCCACATAAGTGCTTGCTAATTATCCTCATCAGCGACCCGCTGCGCCTGCTGCTTACGCAGGCGATTACGGCGGTAAAGCCTTATCAACGCGATTGTCAGGGCGGCGGCCACCATGAGAGCGAGCACAACTCCCTGCCAGGGGCGGGCAGCATCGCCCATCACGGTTTCCAACGTAATAATCAGCATTAAACCCAGCGCCTGCGACCCAATGGCCAGCGCCCGCAGTATGTCGAAAGCGGGTTGAGGCATAGACATCTCCGTAATTTTTAACGTGCATGGTATGGTTCACCAGTGTACCTGCTTAACGGAAAAATCATGAATGCGATTGCCATTGGCCCACTGCTTATCTCCACCCCCAGACTGTACGCTTTAGGCTGCGCGCTACTATTGTTATTGACTAGCCGCTACCTGCTGGGACTAACGTCCTCACAGCACGGGCGATGGTTCAATGGGCTATTGGTGGTATGGCTGCTGGCGGCCCGGATTGTGTTTGTAGCGCTCAACTGGGAAAGCTACGGCGCAGAACCGCTAGAGGCGCTCAAGGTATGGCAGCCCGGCTACAACGCGCTGGGGGGATTGATTGCGGGGTTGATTTGGACAGCCTGGGTGCTGCGCGAGCGGCTGCTGGCGCTCATTGGCGGCCTCGCCATGCTGATCGGCACGACAAGCCTGTGGCTGGTCTTGGTAACGCTTGCCCCCTTAGGCAATGAATTTGCTATTGACGCGTTGCCAGAGGTTACCTTAGACGATGTGGACGGCAATCCAGTGCATCTGCCTTCGCTGGCCGAAAGCGGCGACCTTATTATTGTTAATCTATGGGCGACCTGGTGTCCGCCTTGCCTGCGGGAGATGCCGCTGCTTGAAGACGCTGCAAAGCGTGAGGGTGTCAGTGTGGTAGTCGCCAACCAAGGCGAAGACTTACTGCCGGTCGTGCGCTATCTAGACGAGCAAACACTGGATTTTCGCTACGCACTGCGTGATCCGAACCAAACGCTAATGGCGCAATTTCAAGCCCCTGGCCTGCCCACCACCGTGCTTTTTGATCGTCAGGGCAACACGCTGGATGTACACGTTGGCGAGTTAACCCGCGCCCACCTGGAACGCTGGTTAAAAGATTGACCACGATAGACCTTAATCCCCCCGCTGCTTTGCGTTAGAATCCCCCGCCCTGTTGCCACCGGAGACCTGCCCCGGTGGCGTACAACCTGTTTCTGTAGACTTCCTCGAGGCATCATGAGCGATTTTTCTCCCGGCCAGCGTTGGATTAGCGACGGCGAGGCTGAGCTTGGACTCGGCACCGTGCTTAACTGCGACGCCCGTAGCGTTACCATTTTGTTCAGTGCCAGCCAGGAAACCCGTACGTACAACACCCGCCAAGCCCCCTTGACTCGCGTCATGTTCGGCAGCGGCGACCGCGTGATTTCTGCTGATGGCTGGCAGATGATCGTAGACGATAGCAAAGAGACCAGTGGCTTAATCACTTATATTGGCGAAGATAGCGACGGCAACCCTCGTGAGCTATCCGAGGCAAAGCTTGCCGACACCATGCAGTTTGACCAAGCGCGCGATCGGCTGGTGACTGGCCAAGTTGATCGCAATGACTGGTTTGATCTGCGTTTTCGCACGCTGCACCACTATCAGCGCATCGAGCAGCATAGCGCCCTAGGCTTTGCTGGGCCGCGCATCGACCTGATTCCTCACCAGCTTTATATCGCTGACGAAGTGGCCGGTCGCCATGCCCCTCGCGTTTTGCTAGCGGACGAAGTTGGGCTTGGTAAAACGATTGAGGCAGGGCTGATTCTCCACCGCCTGCTACTGGCTGGCCGAGTAGAACGCGCGTTGATTTTGGTGCCAGACAGCCTTACTCACCAATGGCTAGTAGAGCTTTTACGCCGTTTCTCACTCAACGTTAGCCTGCTGGATGAGCAGCAAAGTCTCGCCCACGGTAGCGCTAATCCATTTGAAAGCGCCCAAATAGTATTGGCTAGTCAAGGTTGGCTGTTCGCCAACACGCACCGGCAAGAGCAGGCCCTGGCGAGCCACTTTGACCTGCTCATCGTCGATGAAGCCCATCATCTCGACTGGAGTCCTGACGGCAGCGGCCCAGGGTATCAGTGCGTCGAACAGCTTTCCGCTGATATTCCTGGTTTATTACTGCTGACTGCCACGCCAGAACAGATGGGGGTTGAGAGCCATTTCGCTCGCCTGCGCTTGCTAGATGCCGAGCGTTATCACGACATCGAACGCTTCAAAGACGAAGAGCATCATTACATCGCTGTTGCCCAAGCCATTGATGCCTTGGATGAGCTACCCAATCCCGCCGAGGCGCGTGAACGGGTCGATAATGTAGCGGATGACCGCGACAGCCAAGCGTTGCTAGCAACGTTATGCAACCCTGAGGCGAGTACTGAACAGCAGAATGCTGCTCGCGCTCAGTTGCGCGATGCGCTGCTTGATCGTCACGGTACTGGGCGCGTCATGTTCCGCAACAGTCGCCGGCATGTGGGCGGTTTTCCGGAGCGTCGCCTGCACCTCGCCCAGTTGGAACTGCCATCGGCCTACCGACGCGTGCTGCGTCGCTTGGAACGCGATGATGATTACCTGGACGAGTTGCTGATTGAAACGGGCATGGATCACCCGGACGTACTGATCTATCCAGACACTATGTACCGCGAGCTAAGCAACGACCCACTTAACACCGAATCCTGGTGGCATATCGACCCACGGGTAAATTGGCTGCTGGAAAAACTTAGCGACGATAGCGACAGCGGCTTCGCCAACGACAAAGTACTGATTATTGCCCACCATAGAGAAACCGCAGAAGGGCTTGCCGAAGGGCTTCGCGTACTAGGTGGCTATCACGCGCCGGTATTCCATGAAGGGCTCTCACTCGTCGAGCGTGACCGTGCCGCCGCAGCATTTGCCGATGAAGAAGATGGCTGCCAAGTGCTGGTGTGCTCTGAAATCGGTTCAGAAGGCCGCAACTTCCAGTTCTGCCGCCATCTGGTGATGTTTGATATGCCCCAGCATCCCGACCAGTTGGAGCAGCGCATTGGCCGCCTAGACCGGATTGGCCAGCGCCATGCCATTGAACTTCACGTGCCTACCTTTACCGGCAGCCCCGGTGAGCGCCTGCTGCGCTGGTACCACGAAGGCATGGATGCCTTCAGCGCACCCCATGGCATTGGCAGCGACCTATATGACGCCTTTGGCGATGCCCTGGCCGATGCGTTACTTGACGATGAAATGCTCAATGAAATCATCGACGAAACCCGCGAAATGTTCACCGCCAAATTGACTGAACGGGACGCTGGCCGTAACCGCCTGCTAGAGCTAAACGCCTGCCGCCCCGCCCGTGCTCAGCAGGTAATTGATGCGGTGCGTGAGCTGGATGAAGACCCAGCGTTGCCGCGCTTTGTAGAACGCGCACTGGATATTTTTGGCGTAGATAGCCAAGAGATTGGCAATGGCTTGCTTTATTTGCAGCCTAGCCAGCACATGCTGGACGGCCTACCTGGGTTAGTGAAAGGTGAAGAGGGCTTTTCAGCCACTTACAGCCGTTCGCTGGCGCTTGCACGAGACGACATTCAGCGACTCTCTTGGGAGCACCCGCTGCTACGCGAAATGATGGAGCGCATCTTAGATGGCACTATGGGTAACACCGCATTGGCGCTGTTGCGGCCCCCTGCCATTCCCAGCGGCCGCTTGATGGCTGAGCTGGTCTTCCGTACCCACTGCCCTGCGCCTAAATCACTACACCTTAACCGCTTCTTGCCGCCCACGGCGGTGCGCGTCCTGCTTGATGAGTCAGGCGCAAACCTAACCAGTAAGATTTCCTTCACCGGTCTTGGCAAAAACCTGCAGAAAGTGAACAAGTCATTGGCACGAGACTTGATTAAAAGCCGTCATGACCAGCTGCGTGCACTCCTCATTCAGGGTGAAGGTGAAGCCGAACGTGAGCTGCCCAGCATCGTGGAAAGCGCTGAAACACGTATGCGAGCCCAACTGGATGCAGAACTCGCACGCTTAACCGCCCTGGCAGAACACACCCCAGCCGTTCGTAGTGAAGAACTTGAGGCCCTGAGGCAAGAGCGCCAAGCGCTCAGCGACGCGATAGAAAACACCCGCTTACGGCTTGATTCCGTACGGGTGATTATCACTGTCGACCCCAACGCCTAACGCTGAAAAGCTAGAGAATGGCCTCTAACGCCTTATCGAGCGTCGGGTACTGAAAGGGGAACCCGGCCTCTATCAGGCGTGCAGGGCGCATATCGGCCCCCGTCAGCAATAATTGTGACATTTCTCCGAAGCCCGCTTTTAGTACGAAAGCGGGCACCGGGAAAACCGCTGGTCGGTGAAGCTGCTTAGCCAACGTTTTCGTAAACTCAGCATTCGTCACCGGATGCGGAGCACTGCCATTAAACACACCTGAAAGCGTCGACTCGTCCATCAAAAACATAATCGCTGCCACGAGATCATCGCGATGGATCCAGGGCATAAACTGTTCGCCACTGCCAAAACGTCCCCCTAGCCCAAGTTTAAACGGCGGCAGCATCTTCTGCAGCGTGCCGCCACCCGCCTCAAGCACCAAACCTATACGCAGTATCGCTAAACGAACGCCCATCGCTTCAATCGCCTTGGCGGCCGCTTCCCACTGAGCACAAAGCCGATGAGCAAACTCATCGTTAGGCGACGTTGTTTCATCCACCACCGTATTGCCTTGATTACCGTAATACCCCATAGCGGAGCCACTGATCATCACTTTGGGTAACGCTTGCCCATTGGCTTCGAGCTGCTCACAAAGCGTTATCAATTGCTGGGTGCTGTCGATTCGAGAGCGAATCAGCGTCTCTTTTTGGCTATCACTCCAGCGCTTTGCAGCAATCGACTCACCAGCAAGGTTCACCAACACCTCGGGGGGGGTATCCATAAATGCCTGGGCGCTATCACGAATATCGCAGGCTTTCGGCAACCGGCCACGCACTTGGTGCGGCGCTCGGGAAACCACCTGCACCTCGTGCCCTTGAGTGAGGAGTTGTTGGCAGAGTCGCTGACCAACAAAGCCGCTACCTCCGGTGATTAATACCCGCATGGTGTCACTCCTATGGCCTGATAAGGTGGGTAGCGTATGCCCACATAGACGCTGAACTGCAAAGCTGGGATTAGCAGCGATTTAAATGATCGTTGCATCGTATTTTATTGTACGATATCTATACACAAACGCTACACATTGATCATTACACATTTAATTAGCCGTCGCGAGCTCCTATGCCTGAACAATTGCCTGTGTCTTCAACACTTTCTGACGCCCACTCAGTGGCAATTATCGGCGCTGGTCTGTCTGGCCTTGCCTGCGGACATCAGCTTGCCAGTCAGGGAGTTAAGGTGGCGCTATTTGATAAAGCGCGTGGCCCCGGTGGCCGCATGTCAAGCAAGCGACGCCCATCAGCGGCACTGGACCTAGGCGCGCAGGCATTTACCGTGCGCAATGAACGATTCGCTAATAAAGTAGCCGAGTGGCAAACCGCTGGCTGTGTTGCTATTTGGCCAACGTCTCGTTATCAGGCTAGCGCATCCGGCTGGCAAACACACAATGACGATCAGTTGCGTTACACCGGCGCGCCACGCATGAGTGCAGTAACCCGTCATCTAGCCGACACGCTTAACGCCCTACCCAATGCCGCCATTACGCTTGAAACCCACATTACGGCGTTTGATAAAACGGCGGCTGGCTGGCAGCTTCACGATACCAACGGATCAATACACGGGCCTTTCGATGTGGTAGTTATCAGCGCCCCGCCGCCCCAGGCTAAAGCATTATTAGCAGAGTGGGAGCCAACACTGTCAGCTGCCTGTGAAGCAAAGCCTCAACGAGGATGTTGGGCAGGTTGGGTTATTTTCGAGAAACCGCTACCGCCAATAACGCAGGTGGCGCCAGCGTGGCACACCGTTCACACACAACATTCAGTGCTTCGTCTAGCGTCACGCAATCACACTAAGCCTGGACGTGAACATCAGCCAGAAAGTATTAGTTTGCTTGCTCAACTGGACTGGAGCGACCTACATATTGAGAGTGACGGCGAAAGCGTTGCCCAACAGTTGCTGGAAGCATTTGTGTCGCTGCTGCCCAATAACACAAAGCTTCCGAACGTCATTGAACTCGGTGCGCACCGCTGGCGCTATGCGCAACCAGCGCAGGCAGGTCAACAGGCGTACTTATACAGCACGAGTGGGTTAGCACTCTGCGGCGACAGCTTCAAAGGTAGTCGTGTCGAAGATGCTTGGCTGTCAGGTGATGAGCTAGGCAAGGCCTTATTAGGCCGGTCGGTCTAAAAAAAGAAAGAAATCTTCACTTTTCGAACATATTGGAAAGGTTGTACCCAGAAGCCACAAGTTGTACAAAGGTGGCTATAATAGCGCAAAGCTATCTAGACGATTAATGATGACCCGATTATGTGGCAAAACGCCTGTCAGGCGTTGAAGCTCCGCCACGACAATTATTGACAGATCCCTGCACTCTTATTTGCAGGCAACCAAGAGGCAATGGCGCCCATGAGCATCAAGGCGACCCACCCACCCGATACCCCGCTTTATCCGATTAGGGAAGTTTCCCGTTTAACGGGTGTGAACTCGGTCACTCTTCGTGCCTGGGAGCGTCGCTACGGTTTAATTCGTCCACAGCGCACCCCAAAAGGTCATCGTTTATACGCGCAAGACGATATCACTCGCATTGAGCGCATTTTGCAATGGCTGAACCGCGGCGTTCCGGTTAGCCAAGTAGCTGATTTAATTGACCAACCTGAAACGGTGGAAACACCATCACCGAATGCTGGCGACTGGTCAAGTCAGCAGCAGTTACTGCAGGCCACTATAGAAGCGGTTGACCTCCCCAAACTGGAAGCACTGTACCACCAGAGTCTGGCGCTATATCCACTAAGCGTCGCGAT
Organism: Halomonas bluephagenesis; assembly: GCF_054790765.1. Lineage (NCBI taxonomy): Bacteria > Pseudomonadati > Pseudomonadota > Gammaproteobacteria > Oceanospirillales > Halomonadaceae > Halomonas > Halomonas bluephagenesis. Next base: position 2,218,430 of record NZ_CP133631.1, on the reverse strand, counting down.
TAACGAGCTCTGGCAGCCCGTTATTCTAACGCTGGAAGCCAAATGGGCAGATCAGCCTGATGACCTTGTGCGCCGTACCTTCGAAGCCTTCCTGCGTAGCCAGGTAGGCATTCGCCTACACTATGCCAACCAAGCAACGCGCGGCCCGTTAATCCTGTTAAGTGCGATGCCTGATGACCCCGGCCCGCTGTGGGTGTTGATGTGTGCACTTATGGCCAGCGAGCAAGGCTACCGCGTACAAATGTTTGACCGTTCGTTGGCGCTGGAGGACCTTCCTCAGGCCGTATCCCGACTGCACTCGTCGATGGTATTGCTTTCCAGCGGCCAGCGGGAAAGCGACGACTATATTGGTCGCGCACTTCCCCAGGCAGCAGAAGCGTTAAATGTCCCTATTGGGGTCTGTGGTGAAGTGGCACGATTAAGAGAAAATGAGCTACGTGACGGCCCTGTGCATATGTTAGGCGACGACCTCCCCCAAGCCATTGCACGACTTCGCCCTCTGCTACGCGAATCGGGAATTCTCTGAAATATCGGGTGCCATTTAACATTACCGCTGGTAAGGACATCGCATGAATTTGCAGCTCGTTTGGCTGCGTAGCGACTTACGCATTCACGATAACTCCGCGCTTGCCGCCGCGGCTGCCAAAGGCCCCGTCTTGGCCGTATTTTTGCGCAGTGTGGCTCAGTGGCAAGATCATGGGCACGGGGCTACCAAGCTCGATTTCTGGGCACGAGGCGTTGCCGCGATTAAAACGTCGCTAAACGGGCTGAATATTCCACTTTTGCACCGCGATATTGATCACTATGATGAAGCGGCTCAGGTATTGCTTGATATCGCCCTTGAGCACCAGATTACCCAGCTCCACTTTAACTATGAATATGCGCTGAACGAGCAACATCGCGATCAGTCCGTACTCAATGCTTTTAAACGAGAAGGGATAACCGCCCAGGGCCACCATGACGCAGTTGCCTTCGCCCCCGGCAGCTTGTTGACCGGAAAAGGCGATTATTACGGCGTCTTTACACCGTTTTCGAAAGCTTGGCATAAACAGGTCACGACCGAGCAGCTTGCCTTACGAGACACCCCAGGCGTGCAAGCCCCGCTAGAAGTCGAAAGCGACCCACTCCCCGCGCTTCCATCTCTTGATAGCGAACTGGTTGATGAACGCCTGTGGCCTGCTGGGGAAGACGCTGCTAGTGACAACCTCGAACGTTTTTTACGTTTTCGTGGACGGCACTACAAGCAGCAGCGAGACTTCCCGAAGGTGCGCGGCACCAGCGAACTTTCGCCCTACCTAGCGCTAGGCATGATCTCCTATCGTCAATGCCTTCAAGCAGTGATGAGCGAAAATGGTGGCCACCTGGCCGATGGTGATGCAGGACTGACCACCTGGGTGAATGAGCTTATTTGGCGTGAATTTTATCAGCACGTAGCGGTAGGCTTTCCCAAGGTCTGCCGCTACCAACCTTTTCAAGAACATACCAAGCAGCTCAACTGGCGTGACGACGACGAAGGCTTCCAAGCATGGTGTGAAGGCCGCACCGGCTATCCGATCGTCGATGCGGCCATGCGCCAGTTGGTGTCAACCGGCTGGATGCACAACCGCCTGCGCATGATTACTGCCATGTTTTTAAGTAAGCATCTGCTGATTGACTGGCGGCGTGGGGAGGCGTTTTTTATGCGCCATTTAATCGACGGTGAGTTTTGCGCAAATAACGGCGGTTGGCAGTGGGCGGCATCAACCGGCACGGATGCAGCGCCCTATTTTCGTATTTTTAACCCCACTACCCAGTCAACGCGCTTTGATCCAGATGGCGAATTCATTGCCCAGTGGCTGCCCGCACTAAAACCACTGCCTGCAAAAGCTCGCCATGCACCGCCCCAGGACATGCTGAACTCGACGGACTACCCAGCCCCCATCGTTGATCATAAAGCAGCGCGCCAGCGCGCCCTGGATGCTTTTAAAGCGCTCTCTAAATAACAGCCCTCTCTTTTGCATCGCCTATGCTGAGGCGATGCAAATCGATCTATTGCCTCCTCCTCGCCTCATCGCTTTCTTATTTTTCTTAACCATTACAGGACCGCATGATGCCTAACGACCAAGCTTTGGCGAATTTTTGCGCCTTTTTTAATAAACTAGACAATACCTGTACAGAAAAACTATACGAGGTATATACTGAGGAAGTTGTCTTCAACGATCCGCTACACCACATTGAAGGGCGCGCGGCGCTAGAGCGCTATTTCGACACCATGTACGAGAACGTTGAACGTTGCCAATTTACTTATCACACGCAACAACAGTTGGCTAATCAAGCATTTGTAACGTGGACAATGGAATTTATTCATCCACGTTTGGCCCATGGCAAACCCATCCGTGTCGCGGGGTGCAGTGCGCTAACGTTTGAAGAAGATGGCCGGGTTTCAAAGCACCGCGACTATTTCGATGCAGGGGCCATGTTATACGAACACTTGCCAATAATGGGACGCGTCATACGTTGGTTGAAACAGCGCATTAGCTGAGATCTGACCCGTTTATTCACATGCAGGTTGCATGCTAACAGGCCGCCACAGGAGAACATGATGAGCACATGGAAAACGCCCCAGCGCATTTGGCTTACGGGTGCAACGTCAGGCATTGGTGAAGCGCTTGCCAAAAAACTCATCACCCAAGGTCATCATGTCGTGCTCAGTGCCCGTAACCAAGAGGCACTCGATGTTTTGTGCGCCGGCCATTCCAATGCTTATTCACTCCCTCTTGATATCAGCGATCGCCAGGCAGTGATTGCGGCTGGCGAGCAAATCAGTACATGGTTGGGCGCACTGGATATTGCCTTATTCAATGCAGGCACCTGCGAATATCTCGATGCCCAGCACTTTGATATGGCGCTTATTGAGCGGGTTTTTACACCTAACTTGTTTGGCACCCTGTATGGCGTGGAAGCAGCCCTGCCACTATTACGAGCTGCCCGTAAAGAGGGCAAACCTGCGTGCCTTGCCGCCACCTCCAGTGCTTCTGCTTATTTGCCGCTGCCCCGAGCCGAAGCCTACGGTGCCTCAAAAGTGGCTATCAGCTACTTTCTGGAATCATTACGCCTCGACCTCGACCAAGAGGGCATTGATGTCAGCTTGATCCATCCGGGGTTTGTTAAAACACCCCTGACCGATCGCAACGATTTCCCAATGCCCATGCAAGTCACCGCAGACCAAGCCGCCGATGCCATCATTGCCGGTCTTTTTAAAGGAAGGCTGGATATCCACTTTCCGCGTCGCTTCACCTATCTCGTGAAATTTTTAGGAATTTTACCGCCTGCGCTGCGTCGTCATATCGGCCTACGCATGACAAGACGTCAAGAGGAGCAACAATGAGTGGCATGGCTTCACAGCGCATCGCAATTATTGGCAGTGGCATTAGCGGCATGGCAGCGGGTTGGTACTTATCCTCCCGGCATGAAGTAACGCTTTTTGAAGCAGACGATCGTCTTGGCGGGCATACGGCTACGATGGACGTAGAGGTCGGGGGGGAGTCTTACGCTATCGACACAGGCTTTATTGTTTTCAATGATTGGACCTATCCCCATTTCCAGCGCTTACTAGAAACACTTGAAGTGCCTAGCCAGGCCACCGAAATGAGTTTTTCGGTGCATGAAACCAATATTGATTTTGAATATAACGGCCATACGCTAGGTTCTCTGTTTGCCCAGCGGCGCAATTTGCTCAGCCCCGCTTTTTATCGTCTTTTACGCGACATCTTGCGCTTTAACAAACAAGCAACGGCTGACCTAGAGTGCAAGCGCCTTCCCAGCAACATGACGCTAGGCGAATACCTTGACCAACATGGCTATGGTGAAGCTTTTCAGCGACGTTACCTGCTGCCCATGGGAGCAGCCATTTGGTCAGCGAGCATTGGCGACCTACGCGCCTTTCCGCTGACATTCTTCGTCCGCTTTTTCCGCAATCATGGCTTGCTGTCGGTTAACCACCGCCCTCAATGGCATACCTTAGTCGGCGGTTCGAAACGCTACATTCCCAGCATGACAGCGCCTTACGCGGCGCGCATTCACTTGAATACTCCCGTGACGCGCATTGAGCGAAACGCTACAGGCGTGATGGTCACGACCGCTCTGGGTACGCAACGATTTGATCATGTCGTGCTGGCCTGCCACGCCGATCAGGCATTAGCGATGCTCGGCGACCCGACACCCGCTGAGCAAGACATTCTTGCTGCCATGCCTTATCAAGATAACGAAGTAGTGCTGCATACCGACACATCGCTGCTGCCTCGGCGGCAGCGCGCCTGGGCTAGCTGGAACTACCGTTTAGATGGCAGAGGAGCAGACGAGCGGGTGTCTGTTACCTACAACATGAATATTCTGCAGCGATTGGAAGAGGCTGACACTACCTTTTGCGTCACGCTTAACGACTCAAACAGCATTGACCCCGCGAAGGTGCTCGGACGTTATACCTATGCCCATCCCCAGTTCACCTTGGAAGGGCAGGCTGCGCAAATGCGCCATGACGAGATATCCTCGGTTGCTCGGCGCACCCACTTCTGCGGCGCTTATTGGCGCAATGGCTTTCACGAAGATGGAGTATGGAGCGCGCTACGGGTTGCTCAAGCACTAGGTTGTGATGAGGCAGCCGCGCCACCAACAACGCCTACGGCGCTACCGGCCCATGACCTTATGCCTACCAACAGCGTTGGGGAGGGGCTTGGATGATTGTCGCGCCTCGCTCGCGTATTTACCGCGGTACTTTGCGTCATCGTCGCTTCACACCTAAAGAGCACGCCTTTAGTTACCGCGTATGGATGGCGTGGCTCCACCTGGATGAGTTGCCGACACTATTTGACAACGTGCCTGGCTTTAGCGCCCGAAGACCGGCACTAGCACGCTTTCGTCGCGAAGATTATCTCAGCCCTACCGATAAGCCATTACGTACAGCGGTACGCGAGGAACTAATTCGTCAGTTGGGCAGCGCCCCCAATGGCAAGATTTACGTACTGACCCAGTTACGCACCTTTGGCACCGTCTTCAATCCTGTTTCGATGTACTACGCCTATGACCATTTAGGCAGGCTGGCGGCTGTCGTTGGTGAAGTCACCAATATGCCCTGGAAGGAGCGTACCTGCTATGCCTGCCAGGTCGATACGGCTCGCCACAGCCATCATGCAAGCTTTGATAAGGCCATGCATGTGTCGCCTTTTAACCCCATGGAAATGACTTATCGCTGGAAATTCAACTCACCCGGCGATCAGCTCTATCTTCACATGGAAAACTGGCAGAGCGGGCAGCGCCATTTCGACGCCACACTGACGCTTGAGGCTGCCCCAGCGACACGCGGCGTTCTGCTAGCGACGCTGGCACGCCAGCCCTGGATGAGTCTGAAAACAGTCGCGGGAATTCATTTTGAAGCGTTTCGGCTTTGGCTTAAGCGTAACCCCGTTTATAACCACCCTAAGCGCAAGGAGACTTCAAAATGACGACCCTGCGTTCTACACCCCCTGAAATACAACCGGTTAACCAGGATCGTTTCACCCGCTGGTTAAAACCACGCCTGATGGCTCAGTTAGATGCCTTTCAGGGTGGTCGTATTACCTTAATTGAAGGCGATCAGTGCCATCATCTCGGCCAGGAAGGTGCGCTTCAAGTGAGCGTCGTGATTCGTCACTCCCGTGCCTGGAAAAGGCTCGCGTTTGGCGGCACAGTGGGCGCGGCTGAATCCTATATGGATGGCGACTGGGACGCTGATGACTTAGTGGCTCTGGTGCGTTTGTTTGCGTCCAATCTTGACCACGTAAACGGTAACATGGAGAACGGGAGTGCCCGCTTTACCCGTTGGTTACTTGGCGCTGCCTATCGTTTCCAACGTAACAGCCTTTCCGGTTCAAAGCGCAATATCTCCGCGCACTACGATATTGGCAATGACCTGTTTGCTACATTTCTTGATCAACGCCACTGGATGTACTCCAGCGCTGTTTTCCCCTATCCGGAAGCCAGTCTAGAAGAAGCGTCTACCTATAAACTCGACATCATGCTCGAAAAGCTAGATGTGCGGCCAGAACACCACCTGCTGGAAATTGGTACCGGCTGGGGTGGGCTTGCGGTACACGCCGCTAAAACCCGTGGCTGTCGTGTCACCACCACTACTATTTCTGAAGAGCAGTACGCGCACACCGCCCGCCGCATTCAAGAAGAGGGGCTCGGCGATAGAATCAACCTGCTAAAGCAGGATTATCGCGAGCTACCCGGCCGCTATGATCGACTGATTTCGGTTGAGATGATTGAAGCCGTCGGCCATCAGTATTTGAACACCTACCTTAAAAAGGTCGACAGCCTGCTCACTGATGATGGGCAGGCTATGCTGCAAGCCATCACTATCCGTGACCAACGGTTTGAAGAAGCTAAACGGGATATGGACTTTATTAAACGTTATATTTTCCCGGGCGGTTTTTTGCCTTCTCATCACGCCATGCTAACCAGCGTCATGCGCAAAACGTCACTGAACGTGGTAGCGCTTGACGAAATTGGCCAGCACTACGCACGCACCTTACGCGAGTGGCGGCACCGCTTTGAAGCCAGCCTCGAGCAGATAAGGCAGCAGGGTTACGACGAGCGGTTTATTCGCATGTGGCGTTACTATTTGTGCTACTGCGAAGGCGGCTTTATTGAGCGCTCTATTGGTACGTGCCACTTATTGTTGGCGAAACCAGCCGCAAAACCCGAACCGTTAACGGGCGCACTATAAATGGCTAGCCCACGCTGGCAAAGTTTGCTGTTCAATGCACTACGCTTCGAAGCAGGCTGGTTGCTGTGCGTCCTGGGCGGCTCGTGGGTGGCTGCTATGACAGGGAGTGTACTGCTCGGCTGGCATTTTTGGCGCTGCGCTAAGCCCGGCGAATGGCGCTTTATTGGTGTGTTAGCGCTACTCGGGTTGGCACTGGATGGCGGCCTTCATATGGCGGGAGGTTTCGACTTCGGTGAACAGGCCTTGGTGGCTGGTTTGCTGCCGCTGTGGCTTTGGATGCTTTGGCCTCTGTTTGCCACGCTGGTATTCCACTCGCTTGCCTGGCTGTGGCGATATCCAGTTATTGCGGCGGTTTGCGGTGCGGTCAGCGGGCCGCTGTCCTATGTTGGCGGTGCTACGCTCACCGGCGTTAGTTTGGCTCCCTGGCTACTGCCTGCACAGGCCCTTATTTGGGCAGTGCTATGTTTTGGCATCAGTCGTTACGTCAACCACAAGACCACTGTTTCTGGCGTTCGCTAGGACACTTCTTCAGCCAATATTTGCGGCGCCCAACGTTGTTCAAGCTCATCAGCAGGTAACGGTCTAGCAAAATAGAACCCCTGCACTAGCGTGCAGCCAGCATCAATCAGAAACTGACATTGCGCTTGCGTTTCTACGCCTTCGGCTACCACCTCCAGCCCCATACCCTCTGCCATCGCCAGCACAGCCGTTACAATAGCCGCATCTGCTTGGTCGTGAGGCAGCTCGCGAATAAATGCACGATCTAACTTAATTTTATCCACCGGCAAACGCTTCAAATAACCAAGCGAGGAATAGCCCGTACCAAAATCATCGATTGCAATCGCATAGCCTTGGTTACGCAGCGCCTGCAGGCGTGGTCCCATATCTCCGGCTCGCTCGTCCAGCAAAACAGATTCCGTCAATTCTAGGCCAATTTGAGATGGCTTTAGCTGGTAACGTTCTAAACAACTAGACAGCTGAGTTTCGAGGTCTCCCTGAAAAAGCTGCAGCGCGGAAATATTGATCCACACAGCCACTTTTGGCATACCGCTGTACTGCCAATGAGCCTGTTGGGCACAGGCTTTTTCGATGACCCAGCTACCGAGTTCGGACATCAGTCCATGACGTTCAGCTAGCGGAATAAAATCGCCCGGCGAAATCATACCGTCCTGAGGGTGGCGCCAGCGCAGCAACGCTTCCATGCCCACCAAATCACCAGTCCCCGGATGATGCTGCGTTTGGTAGTGCAGCTCAAGCTGGTCACCGGATATCAATGCTGCCCGCAAATCGCTCACCAGGGCGAGCTGGGGGTTATCTTGTTTATCCAGCGCGGGGCGAAACCGCTGGCTGTGGTTACGCCCTAAGCGCTTAGCGCTATATAAGGCAGATTCCAGCCGCTGAAAAAGCACGCCGGATTCATTTCCATCTTCTGGGGCACGGCTGCTACCAATCGTTAACCCCAAGCGTAGCGATTGATCTTTTATTTCGAATGGACGGCTCATGTGCTCACGAAGGGTCGCCACCCATCTATCATGATCGTCGAAGGTGGTCGTGCGAATCACCATGAATTCATCGCCACCGAGTCTGCCCACTTCACTGCCAGCCATATAACCCGTTAACCGTTGAGCAAAGCGCGCCAGCAAACGGTCACCCTGCTCTACCCCTAGGCTATCGTTAACCGATTTAAGCCCATCAATATCAATCAACGCCATATCCAAACTTTCACCTGCACGAAGATGGCGCAGCCGAGAGGACATCAGATCGTGTAAGCGTCGCCGATTTGGCAATCCCGTTAGCGGGTCTTCATAGCCAATGCGACGCAAATCACGCTCGCGCGTTTTTTGGGAGGAGATATCAGTAAATAGATTGATGAAATGAGTGATTTTGCCGCGCTTGTCAGTAACCGCACGAACCTTTAGCCACTCGGGGTACTCATCACCATGCTTGCGGCGATTCCACATCTCGCCTTCCCAACGGCCAGTCGCCTTTAACGTGCTCCAAAACGTCTGATAAAACGCTTTATCGTGACGCGGAGCCGCTAACGTCTCTAGCTTACGGCCAATCATTTCCTGGCTTTCGTAGCCGGTGATTTGGGTAAACGCGGGATTAACCGTCAAGACGCGATTATGCACATCGCTGATAACAATGGCGTCGCTCGCCAACCCTATTGCATCTTGCGAAAGACGTAGCCGCAGAGCTTGTTGACGTATTTGGTTCCAAGCATCCCACAGGCCAAATGCAACCAAACTGGCCGACACCATACGTAGCGCCGTGTCAGGCACCCACACACAAGCAGGCAGCGCTATTAACGCCATCCACACCAGCGGACGATTAAGAGAAACAGGCAGCCACATGGCGGGTTAGTGTGTCCTATAAATGAGCCAAATAGGGCATGGTTAACAGATATGGCATCATGCCGCTTAACAAAAAACATGGATACACCATATTACGTCAATAGGGCGTTTATTGTGCAAAATCGCACATTTGAAATAACAGAGTGCTAACAATTGTTATCGGCACATAGGTAAAAAGCTGTAGAAAAACACGATAAGTGTCCGACGACGTGCATTCAGAGGTTTCGGGAAGTAGACTAGACCCAACTACCATCTTGATACTCGGAACGATTCAGTGACCAAGCAACATTCCTTTGATCGCGAAGAACTGCTGGCCTGCTCGCGCGGCGAGCTATTTGGCCCCGGAAACGCACAGCTTCCGGCTCCCAACATGCTGATGCTTGATCGCATCATGCACATTCACGAAGAAGGTGGTGAGCATGGCAAAGGCGAGCTAATCGCCGAACTGGACATCACCCCGGACCTGTGGTTTTTTGATTGCCACTTCCCCGGAGACCCAGTCATGCCAGGCTGTTTGGGGCTAGATGCCATGTGGCAGCTTGTGGGCTTCTACCTGGGTTGGCTTGGCCACCCTGGGCGTGGACGTGCACTCGGCTGTGGCGACGTTAAATTCAGCGGCCAAATTCTACCCGACGCGAAAAAAGTGACGTATCACATTAATGTGAAGCGCATTATTACCCGTCGGCTTATTCTAGGCATCGCCGACGGCACTGTGTCCGTCGACGGACGCGATATATACCAGGCTAATGATCTGCGCGTTGGCCTATTCACCTCCACTGCGAATTTCTGACAGGAGGCTCCCATGCGACGAGTGGTAGTCACCGGCCTTGGCATCGTGTCGTGCTTAGGCAACGACCAGCAACAGGTCTTAGACGCGCTCAAAAACGGGCGCAGCGGTATTCGTTTTAAGGAAGAGTACGCCGAACGCGGCTTCCGTAGCCATGTAGCGGGTAGCGTCGACATCGACCTTGATTCCCTCATTGACCGCAAACTTCGCCGATTTATGGGCGATGCTGCAGCTTATGCGTATGTGTCTATGGCACAAGCGATTGAAGATGCAGGGCTCTCTGAAGAGCAGGTGTCCAACGAACGGACTGGGCTTATTGCCGGGTCTGGCGGGGCATCCAGTGCAAATCAGGTAGAAGCAGCAGATGTCATGCGCGAAAAAGGCCTACGCCGTGTGGGGCCGTACCGAGTTACCCGCACAATGGGTAGCACCGTGTCGGCATGCTTGGCAACGCCGTTCAAGATCAAAGGCGTAAACTTTTCTATCTCGTCTGCCTGCGCAACCTCTGCTCACTGCATTGGTAGTGCGATGGAGCAAATCCAGCTAGGCAAACAGGATGTCGTGTTTGCCGGTGGTGGCGAAGAAGAGCACTGGACCCTGTCTTGCTTATTCGATGCGATGGGAGCCCTTTCAACGCATTACAACGATACGCCAGAAAAGGCCTCTCGCCCCTACGATCAGGCCCGCGATGGGTTTGTCATCGCTGGCGGTGGCGGCATGTTAGTGCTTGAAGAACTGGAGCACGCTAAAGCTCGTGGTGCCAAGATATATGGCGAATTGGTTGGCTATGGTGCTACCTCCGACGGCCACGATATGGTTGGCCCTTCCGGTGAAGGTGCCACGCGCTGCATGCGTCAGGCCATGGCGACGGTTCAGGGCGATATTGATTACATCAACACCCACGGAACGTCTACGCCAGTGGGCGATGTTGCAGAGTTGAAGGCGATTCGTGAGGTCTTTGGCAATACAACACCTGCCATGAGCTCAACCAAGTCGCTTACCGGCCATTCGTTAGGCGCAACCGGCGTTCAAGAGGCGATTTATTCACTGCTAATGATGCAACACGACTTCGTCGCTGCCTCAGCTAATATCGAGCAACTCGATGAGCAGGCGGATGGGTTCGACATCGTTAGAGAACGGCGTGACGGCGTTACCATCGACCGGGTGCTTTCCAACAGCTTTGGGTTTGGCGGTACTAACGCTTGTTTGGTTTTTCAGCGCTTTGATGGCTGATTCCTGGTAATGCGATGTACGTCGCAACACGATGTAAAAACGGCGCCTTAAGGCGCCGTTTTTATGTTGAACGAGAGGTTGGCCGAGGCACATCTGAAATCTCTTGCAACTGCCCTTCAATCCAGGCTTCAACATCTACCAGCACTTCGTCAGGTGTACGGCCTGCAGTTTCTATAGGCGCACCGATACGAACCCTTAGCACACCTGGGCGCTTTACCCAATGACGCCCAGGCCAGCGCTCACCAGCATTGTGCGCCACTGGCAGCACCGGCACACCTGCTCGGCAAGCCACCACGCTACCACTCTTGTTGTAGCGCTTACGGATGCCCGGGTCGACACGCGTTCCCTCTGGAAAAATGAGCACTGAAAGCCCAGTTCCCAGTCGCGCGACGCCTTGCGTCAACACCTGCTTCATAGCGCGGGCAGGCTTAGAGCGATCCAGACTAATCGGCCGCAACAGACGTAACCCCCAACCAAAAATAGGGAGTCGCAGTAACTCTTGCTTTAGAACCGTGCACACTGGCGGCTTCATCACCTGCAGAAACACCGTTTCCCACTCGCATTGGTGGTTTGCCTGAATTACACAGGGGCCAGCCGGAATATTTTCTCGCCCCTGAATGTCATAACGAACGCCACACGCCACTTTGAACCACACCATCAAAAAATGGTTATAGAGATTCAACAAGCGATAACGGGCAGCCAACGGCAGGAACGGCGCAATTGGCAAAAATAGCATGCCAATCAACAGCATGGCCGAAAAATACCCCGCGTAAAAAACCAAGCTGCGAACCAGATTGATCAAGCCAACTCTCCTGTCCCTTCGCCCTGCTGTTGTTCCCGCGTCAAACACCAAGCATCCAGCATACGCCCTACCTCCAACCGCCACGGCTTTTGATGTACACCAAACACATCGAGCACACGCCGGCAATTTAATACTCGCCGTAGCTTGGCATCATGGTGATGATTAAGTGCTTGCACATCGCCAAGTGCCACGTTTTCACCGCGTCCTTCCAAATGGGTTGCCAACTGAGTGCGCACCATTGAGGTAAACGTAAACGCGCTAACTGGCTCTGTACCCGCTAAGTGGTAAGCCCCCCAAGCATCGGCCCCACAGACTTGCTGCTGCAGCATGCCTATCAACGCCATGGCGACGGCATCGGCAGACGTAGGGCAAAAAATGACATCTTCAGCGGCACGCGCAGGTTGCCCTATCATCAAACTATCGATTATTTCGTTTAGCCACGCATGGCTGCCTTCCAGCGCAAACAGGGGGCCCAAACGAACGATTAGGTGCCGGTGATACTCAGCACGGATACGATCACCCGCTTGCACCAAGCGGCGCAGGCTCTCATCCCGTGGGGCAGGTACCACATGTTCATCAATAGGGATCTCAAAACCGTCTTCGTAAAGCTGGTCTGAAACACACCACACCAACGCAATGCCCTGTGCTTGGCAAGCATCCATACAAGCATCAACGGCATCGGCATGAGCCGTTACATCGGCAGGTGCCATGCTAAGTGGGTGCGCCAACGGCGGAATAATCACCGCATCAGGTGTTATCGCCTGGAGCTGAGCTGAGGTAATCGTACTACCCTGCTCAATAACAAGCTCAGTATCCGTTCGGCGACTGGCTTCTTGGGCTAACGCCAAGCTTAAACAGTGCCCTGCATCTAGTATCAGCAACTTCACGAAGGCTTCTCTCCTTTGGCGTGTCGTCGCCACGCTTACGATTTTGATCGTCCCCAGCTGACCATTCTAAACGTTAACGGACGAATCGGCACATGCCGCGGAGAAGACAATAAGCCTTATTGGACAAATATATTCCCCCTGGCATCGGTACAGTCCAACCCCAAACCCCAGTTAACACTTGATCATATTTCACAGTGAACGGTAGATCTTTGCCGCCGTCACAGGGGGTGCGCAGATTAAGCGACCTTGACATCTACTATTGGAGTTATCGATGAAAACTAAGACAACTATTATTGCCGCCGCTTTGTTAAGCCTAGGTCTTATGGCATCCGCCAGCGCCAACGCTCAACAAGAAACTGCGACGAATGCAGCAACTCAAGCTACCGTGCCCACTATTGAAATTTCTAATCAACAACTTCAACAATTCGCTAACGCATCAGAAGAAGTCGTTACGTTGTCACAAGAATATACCCAACAGTTAAACTCAACCGAAGACGAAGCCGCTCAGCAGGCAATTCAAGCGGAAGCAAATGATAAAATGATTGATGCTGTTGAAGATAATGGTCTGGACGTAGATACGTTCAATATCATTGGCCAAGCCATTCAGGCAAACCCTGAGTTAATGCAGCGTGTGCAGGAAATGGTTGGCTCCTAAACCGTTATCACGTTCAAGTGGCCAAAGAGGTGGTGCATCATGCACCACCTCTTAGTGTCACGTCTCGGCAGCACTGCCCTAAAACGGGACTTTTAGTGGTCACCCGCCCAATTAAAAAGGTGTTGGTTAGAACGGAATTTCGTCGTCAAAATCATCGAAATTGCCAGGATCAGGAGCACCATAATTGCTGTTTTGATTGGCAGGGGCTGGTTGGTTTTGTTGTGGTCCACGAGCAGGCTGAGGCGCTCCGCCGTAGTTACCCTGTGGAGCACCGCCTTGGGGAGGGTAGCCACCCTGCTGAGGCATACCGCCGCCCTGATGGTTTTGGGGGGCCGGTTGCTGTGGCGCAGGCTGCTGCTGGGCAGGGGCGCCTTGCGCAGGATTGTTTTGCGCATAACCCCCTTGGGGAGCTCCTCCACCCTGGAAGTCGCCGCCACGGCTATCTAACATCTGCATGTCGTTAGCGACAATTTCGGTGCTGTAGCGATCCTGACCGTTTTGGTCTTGCCATTTACGAGTTTGCAGACGACCCTCAATGTACACCTTAGAACCCTTTTTCAGGTACTGCTGGGCAATCTCGGCGGTTTTATTAAACAGCACAATGCGGTGCCACTCGGTACGCTCTTGGCGCTGCCCGCTCTGACGATCCATCCAGGTGTCAGACGTCGCCAAGTTCAGGTTGGCTACCGCCGTTCCCGAGGGCGTAAAGCGTACTTCTGGGTCTTGGCCCAGGTTACCAATCAAGATGACTTTGTTAATACCGCGCGCCATAGGTCGCTCCTTTCAATAATCGGTCATATATCGATATCAGTGCCGCCAAGGGTATCACTGATACGGCTGCAAGGCCTGAATGCCATGCAGCGAATGTGTGTTAACGCTTCGATAATGTATTTAAACGTAGGTGTTTGAACGCTTGCTGTGTTCCGGCTCAGAAACGCCCCTGACGTATTAAGTCTTAGGTGGTGATAACAACCTCGTCAGCGCTGCCTGGTCGAGCTCTTTGCGATTCACTTTTAGGTACATCAAACGCTCTTCCGGCACCACCATCCCGTCCTCTACACCCACCACATCAGCAAGATGTTCCATCAACAGATTTAATGCATCGGGCTGAGTATCGTGCAGTGCCACTACTTCGCTGGAAAGAGGCGGTGGTGACGGCATACGCCACATCGCCAGCCACCACAGCAGCGCCAGCCCTGCACAGCCGATAAACACCGCGTCGAGCCCCCACATATTCGACAACAAACCACCCAGCGTACCCCCTAAAAAAGCGCCCAAAAATTGGCTGGTAGAGTACACGCCCATCGCAGTGCCTTTGGCACCCGCGGGTGCCAACTTACTGAGCATTGATGGCAGCGTGGCTTCGAGCAAGTTAAATCCTGTAAAAAAAACAAATAGCCATGCGAACAGCCAGCCCTCTTGGGAGAATGGCAGCCCAAGGCTGCTCAAACTAATCACGATGGCGCCGATTGCCAGCAGGCACATTAATTTCATGCGCTGGCGTTTCTCCGCCACGATCACCAACGGCACCATGGCAATAAACGACAGCGCCATAATCGCTAGGTAAGCCAGTCCGTGATACTCAATGGCGACCCCTGCATTTAATAGCCGAAACGGGACAGCGACAAAAATCGCCATTAGCACCAAATGCAGCGAAAAAATTGACAGGTCTACCCGCCATAAATCAGGCCGCGTAATAACGCTTTTAAACTGCTGGCGATCCATTCCCACATCGCGGTGGTGCAAACGGCGTGGCGCGGGTGGCACCCACCGCCACAGCACGACTAAACCGACAAGCGTTAGCAGCGCGGTAAACCAGAAAACCCCCGCCAGCCCTGCCCAGGCCGCCAGCCAAGGGCCAAGAACCATGGCAATGGCAAACGACACGCCTATAGAAAGCCCAATCGTGGCCATTGCCGCCGTGCGCACCTGCTCACGGGTTTGGTCTGCCAGTAGCGCCATAATCGCTGCGGCAACTGCCCCACAGCCCTGCAACGCACGGCCCAAAATAACCCCACCAATGGAATCTGCCATGGCAGCGACCACGCTACCTGCTGCGAAAATCAGTAAGCCCATAGCAATGACGCGTTTACGACCAATACGATCTGACAGCAGGCCAAAGGGTATCTGTAACGTTGCCTGAGTGAGCCCATAGATACCCAGTGCGACACCAATTAGCAGGGGGGTAGCACCGCTTAAGGTGTCAGCGTAAAGCGCCAACACCGGCAGCACCATAAACAACCCCAGCATACGAGACGCATAAAGCCCGGCTAAGCCGCTGATTGCACGGCGTTCAGTGGCCAGCAGCAGTGCGGAAACCTTGCGCATAATACCCTTGTGGTCAATAAAGAGGCTGAACAGCCAGAGATAACCGTCCATTCTAGCGCTTTGTATCCACGCTGGAAACGCCAAGCGCTGCCCCCATATCAATAATGGGGTTTTGCCGGGAAGGGTACAGCAAACGTATAATTACGCTTTTGCCACGCGATTCGAGGTGTTGATGGACAGCATTCTGGTCAGGGGTGCACGCACCCACAACCTCAAGCAGATCGATGTGGAGCTGCCCCGCGACAAACTTATCGTGATTACCGGCCTTTCTGGTTCAGGTAAATCGTCGCTGGCGTTCGATACGCTCTACGCTGAGGGACAACGCCGCTATGTGGAATCGCTTTCCACCTATGCGCGTCAGTTCCTTTCGATGATGGAAAAGCCCGATGTGGATCACATCGAAGGGCTTTCGCCTGCGATCTCTATTGAGCAGAAATCCACTTCCCACAACCCCCGCTCTACCGTCGGCACGATTACCGAAATTTATGATTACCTGCGCCTACTGTTCGCTCGGGCAGGCACGCCTCGTTGCCCTGAGCACGGGGAAGAACTGGAAGCGCAAACCATTTCACAGATGGTCGACCAAGTTATGAACCTGGCCGAGGGCACCAAGTTAATGCTGCTGGCGCCGGTGGTGAAAGGTCGCAAAGGGGAGCATCTGCAGCTACTCGCAGAGCTGCGGGCTCAAGGCTTCGTCAGGGTACAGATTGACGGCCAAGTGCTAGAACTTGACGACATTGCCCCCCTGGACAAGCGCAAAAAGCACGATATCAGCGTGGTCGTTGACCGTTTTAAAGTGCGCGATGATATTGCCCAGCGTCTGGCAGAATCGTTTGAAACCGCGATCAACCTCGCCGACGGTACGGCGATGGTCCACTTTATGGATGGCGATCAGGAAGACCTCGCCTTTTCATCACGCTTTGCCTGTCCGGTCTGCGGCTATTCGCTTTCTGAGCTTGAGCCGCGGATGTTTTCGTTCAACAATCCGGCAGGTGCCTGCCCCACCTGTGATGGCCTAGGCGTTCAGCAGTATTTTGATCCCGATAAGCTGATTAGCCATCCTGAGCTATCGCTAGCGGAAGGCGTGATTAAAGGCTGGGATCGTCGCAACATATATTACTTCACCCAACTGCAGGCGCTCGCCAAGCATTACCAGTTTGAGCTTGAAACGCCGTGGGTTGAGCTGGCCAGTCATGAGCGTGAGATTATTTTAAACGGTAGTGGCAGCGAACAGATTCCCTTTGTGTATGTGGGTGACCGTGGCCGCAAGGTGACCCGCGAGCACGCCTTTGAAGGCGTACTGCCCAATATGCAGCGTCGCTATCGGGAAACCGAGTCCAACATGGTGCGTGACGATCTAGCCAAGTATATCGCTGTGCAGCCCTGCGCCACCTGTGGCGGCTCGCGGTTGCGCAAAGAGTCACGTCATGTATTTGTCGATGACCATAACATTGCCGATATCGTGCATTTGCCTATCGGTGAAGCGTGGCGCTACTTTGCCGAGCTTTCCCTACCAGGCCGCAAAGGTGAAATTGCCGATAAGATTGTTAACGAAATTCATGCCCGTCTGGAGTTTTTGGTCAATGTAGGGCTGGACTATCTGAACCTTGAGCGCAGTGCTGACACGCTTTCAGGTGGTGAAGCCCAGCGAATTCGCCTCGCCAGTCAAATCGGCGCGGGACTAGTGGGCGTCATGTATATTCTTGACGAGCCCTCTATCGGCCTTCACCAGCGAGATAACGACCGCTTGTTGAAAACTTTGGAGCGCCTGCGAGATTTAGGCAACACGGTGATTGTCGTCGAGCATGACGAAGACGCAATTCGCGCGGCTGACCATGTTCTAGATATCGGCCCAGGTGCAGGTGTCCATGGCGGTGAAATCGTCGCTCAGGGCACCCCTCAAGATGTGATGGACAACCCCAATTCGCTGACGGGCCAGTACTTGTCGGGGACACGGGAAATTGCTGTCCCTCCCTACCGTATTCCTGGTAACCCTGAAAAACAGTTGGTGGTAAGCGGCGCGACTGGCAACAACTTGCAGGACGTCACCATCAGCCTGCCGCTAGGGCTATTTATCGCTATCACCGGCGTCTCAGGCTCAGGTAAATCAACGCTGATTAACGGCACTCTGATGCCCATCGCCGCCCGTGAGCTAAACCGTGCCACCACGCTCACTCCCGCTCCTTATCGAAAAATAGAAGGGCTGGATCAGCTTGATAAAGTGATCGATATCGATCAGAGCCCCATCGGCCGTACGCCGCGCTCAAATCCAGCCACCTACACCGGTATTTTCACACCGATTCGCGAGCTGTTTGCGGGCACCCAGGAAGCACGTTCGCGGGGCTACAAGCCAGGCCGCTTCAGCTTTAACGTTAAAGGCGGCCGCTGCGAAGCGTGCCAAGGCGAAGGCATGATCAAGGTAGAGATGCACTTTCTGCCGGATATTTATGTGCCATGCGATGTGTGTAAAGGCAAACGCTACAACCGCGAAACGCTGGATATTCACTATAAAGGCAAAACGATCCACGAAGTGCTAGCCATGACGGTAGAGGACGCTCTGGAATTCTTTAGTCCAGTGCCTGCTATCGCTCGCCGTTTGCAGACCCTGTTGGATGTGGGCCTCTCCTATATTCGCCTAGGGCAAAGTGCCACTACCCTCTCTGGCGGCGAAGCGCAGCGTGTCAAATTAGCCCGTGAGCTAGCCAAGCGGGACACCGGCAAAACGCTTTATATCTTGGATGAACCCACCACCGGCCTGCATTTCGAAGATATTCGCCAGCTACTCACGGTACTCCACCGCCTGCGTGACCACGGCAATACCATTGTGGTGATCGAGCACAACCTGGACGTCATCAAAACGGCTGACTGGATTATTGATCTTGGCCCGGAGGGTGGCTCTGGCGGTGGGCAGATTATTGCCGAAGGCACCCCTGAACAGATTGCCAAGCAGAGCATTTCCCACACCGGACACTTCCTGGCACCGCTGTTAAAACGCGGTAATCGTGCCAAAAAAACGTCCTGACGCGGCTCCCAGGGAGAGCCTTCGCTCGCCCTGGGAATGGTACAAAGCCAGCAAACGCTAACGTACAACAAGCGGGCAAACCGGTGTCACGAAAAGAGCAAGCAACATTGGCGGGCTCTGTTTATAGTAATCAACAACGCGGCCTGTTAACCGTTGCTAATCTTTAGGAGAAGGACGCTGTGGATCAGGATAAAAGCTGCATTATTAGCCACTTCAGTCACTACTGCTCACTAACCGAAGAAGAAAAAGCGTTACTGAACGCATTGGAAGAGAGCCCTACCGATATCAAAGCAGGGGCACTGCTGTGGGAGGTGGACTCACCCGCGAATGAGTTCTGCACCCTACGCAGTGGCTGGGCTTACTCCTATCGCCATTTAGAAAACGGTGACCGGCAGATTCTGGAAGTGTTTTTACCTGGCGATATTATTGGTTTACGGGAGTTTGCGTTTTCCAAACGGCTGGAAAATGTGCGCATGATCACTGATGGAGTCGTCTGCCATTTCCCCCATAAGCGCATGCTAGACCTGTTTCGTCAGTCACTGACGCTCACCTCGGTAATGTTCGCTATTGGCAGCCGCCACCAGGCACTACTAACGGAGCGGCTGGTTAACTTAGCGCGACGCAGCGCTAGGCAAAAAATGGCCCACTTTCTCCATGAAATGTACCTGCGCTTACGCCAAACCAACCGTGACATCAGCGGACAGTTCCGCTTGCCACTTTCTCAGGAACAATTAGCCGATATTCTAGGTTTAAGCCCGGTTCATGTGAGCCGAACCTTTAGTGCACTGAGTGAAGATGGCTTGGTGTTCCGTGACCGCCATAACGTCACTATTCCCGATTTAAAGGCACTGGCTACCGAAGGGGAATTCGACGACTGCTATTTAACCGATAACGTCAGGCCGCTACTTATTAGCGCCTGAGCCTTAGCGCCTGAATCAAAGGCTCATTTTTTGTTTCCCCAAAACGCCCAACGCCGCGTGGCTATCTAGGCCACGCGGCGTTGTTTGTTGGCTAGTTCTGCCTAATTTAGCCGCACTTAGACCAGCCGCAGCCTGCATAGCAGGTTGGGCAGCCATCCATCATGATGAGCTCACCGCGACATTCAGGACAGTTACCCACGGTTGCCGGGCCACTGCCTTCAGGCTTTTTTGCGGCGTTTTCTTGCTCGGCAGCACCGCCAATCGGCTCTACAGCGCCGGCAGCCGGGCTAGTGTCTGGCTCGTCGACCGGTGGTTGCCAAGCATGGCCATGCTGCATGCGGTGCGCATAACGCTCTACCAGCATTTCTACCGGTACTTGATTGCCATCTTGGTCCAAGAAACCGCGCCGATAGAGAATTTGCTGGATCGACCAGGCAATCGCTGCCACTTCAGAATCGTGGAACATTGGTTTGTTCCAGCGGTTCATACCACAGCGCACTAACCCTTTATCCCACGCAACTTTGCGCAGGTCAGCCACTGCTTGGGTGACATAGCCCCCACGCGCAGCAAGGGAAAGACTGCGCATCGTCGCCGTAATCCACTGATGCTCGCTGGAGAGTTGCCCTGAAGGAAAAAAGAACTCAACCGGTCGCTCAATAACCACACGTCGGCCACCCACCACGCCTTCCACGGGCATAAAAGAGACCAGCAGGTAAACCTTTTTGCGACCTTCCGCACCAACGTAAGAGATCTTTTCGGATACCGCTTCTAGCGTTCCTTCTGGACGCGAGGGAATCCTGACCGTCAGCGGATCTTCTTCCGGAAGCTCAGGGGCAGGCGCGGCCTGCTCCTGCTGCTTGATACGATAACCAACGATTTTTGAGGTAATTTCTACAGCCATGGTGTTCTCCACTTAGCAAAGGGTGTCGGGCGATGTTCTTAGCAAGGCGTAGCCCGCCCTTACCATTTGCCGTAGGTGCCCTCTTTTAAGGCATCAAACAGGTTGGCGGCGTTATGCTCTTCACCGTCGTAAACCACCGTTTCATCGCCAGTCAGCTCTAAGGTTTCGCCATTTTCCAGTTCAAACACATAGGTGGTGTTTTTCAAATCATCTTCACGTACCAGTACGCCCTGGAACGCTTCTGGATTGAAGCGGAACGTGGTGCAACCTTTCAAGCGGCTCTCGTAAGCCTGTAGGTAGAGATCCTGGAATTTCTCGAACGGGAACTCTGTCGGCACGTTAACTGTTTTAGAGATTGCCGAGTCGATCCACTGCTGCGCGGCCGCCTGAACGGCCACGTGCTGTTCGGGCGTCACCGAGTCTGCGGTAATAAAGTAGTCGGGCAAATCGCTTTCCACCGCATCGGCGGCAATAAAGTGACGATAAGCGGCTAACTCGAACGAGACAACCTCAACTTGCTCTTTGGTTTTCTTGCCCGATTGAATAATGTTGCGGAAATAACGGTGCGAGAACGATGGCTCAATGCCGTTAGACGCATTATTACCCATCGACAGCGAAATCGTACCGGTGGGTGCAATAGAGCTGTGGTGGGTAAAGCGTGCGCCATGCTCCGCCAGCTGCGTTACCAGCTCGGGGTCGAGTTCAGCAACTTTCGCCATGTACTGGCTATAGCGGGCATGCAGAATACGTCCAGGCACTTTATCGCCCACTTCATAGCCATCAGCCGCTAGCTGGGGACGCTCGCGCATCATTTTAGGCGTAATCGTGTGCTCTTGCTCAAGCACAGGCGCCATGCCTTTCTCTTTAGACAGTTCTAACGCTTGCTTCCAGCCTTCCAGAGCGAGGTGGCGGCTGACCTCTTCGGTAAAGGCCAGCGACGCTGGGGAGCCATAAGGGATTTTAAGCATGGTCATCGTTGAACCAAGGCCCAAAAAGCCCATGCCGTGGCGGCGCTTGGCCTCAATCTCGCGCTGTTGCTGCGGCAGTGGCAGGCCAGCAATTTCCACGACGTTATCCAGCATGCGGGTGAAGATTGCCACAACCTTGCGATAGCGCTCCCAATCAAAGCGCGGCTTGTCGCTGAACGGCTCAATCACAAACTTGGTCAGGTTGACCGATCCGAGCAGACAGGCACCTTCCGGCGGCAGCGGCTGCTCACCACACGGGTTGGTCGCGCGGATATCTTCGCAGAACCAGTTATTGTTCATGCGATTGACCTGATCAATCAGAATAAACCCAGGTTCGGCGTAGTCGTAAGTCGAGGACATAATGGTGTCCCATAGCTCGCGAGCTTTAATAACTTCAACGACACGGCAAGCCACGCGGCCTTGGTCATCTACCGTATAACCCTCTTCAATGACGGGCCAGTCGCGGTAAATCAAATCGCCCGCTTTTACATCGTCTTTTTCACCAGGGTGCAATGGAAACGCCAGCGGCCAATCGGCGTTATGTTTCACTGCTTCCATAAATTCGTCGGTAATCAACAGGCTCAGGTTGAACTGGCGCAGGCGACCGGCTTCCCGCTTAGCCTGGATAAACTCGCGAACATCCGGATGGCCAACGTCGAAGGTACCCATCGGGGCGCCTCGGCGCCCGCCTGCGGATGCCACGGTGAAGCACATTTTGTCGTAGATATCCATAAACGCCAGCGGCCCGTTAGTGCCCGCGCCAGCGCCAAACACAAACGCGCCTTTATGGCGCAGCGTCGAAAAATCGTAGCCAATACCCGCACCCGACTTCAGCGTCATGCCTGCATCAACGACTGAGTCGAGAATATCGCGCATAGAGTCGCGGATAGTGCGGGACACCGTGCAGTTAATCAGACTAACCGCGGGTTTATACGCTTCAGCGCCCGCGTTGGAAAGGATTCGTCCGGCAGGAATGGCGCCGTTTTCTAATGCCCAACGGAATTTTGGCAACCATTCGTTAGCGTTGTCGCCTTCAACCGCCGCTAACGCGCGCGCGACGCGTTCAAAGGTGGCACCCACATCCTGATCAACAGGTTGGCTATGGCGATCTTTTAACCGATATTTGGCATCCCAGATATCTTTTGATGGAACCTGTAACGGGACGTCATTCGAAGTCTTCATAGCCTTTGCTGCGGTGCTCATGTCGCGAAACTCCTTCACAACGGGGTGAATATAGCGCTCAAAACGCTGCGATTATACGTCTTGCGGTTATGAAGTATAGACTTGACTTCACACTATATGCGGCATTTTTATTGTTAAAGACTACTACATATAGAAAAATCAGCGCGTTACCTTTTGCTTATCTTAAACAAACGATAGGCTATTGGTTTTCCTGTGCGATGCCATCCTTATGCCTACTTTAAAGCCTTTATCGTTGGCGGCCTTCAGCGCCGTACTGTCCTGCACCGCGCTACCTAGCTGGGCAGCAACATTCAATATTGATGCCACACAGCCTCACGATCATTGGCAGTCAATGGCGCTGACGCTGGGCAACGAGCGACACTTTCGCGCCGTGGAAACCCACAGTTATTCGGATGCCACCTTGAGTTTGAACGCGACTCAGGGTGTTTGCGACTTACCGTGGCTGGAAATGCGGGTCACGTTGACTGAGCAGCAAGGCGAAAGCCGTGCGGTTAACCTAGTGCCTACCAGGATCCGGGTGGATGACACGCCTATCATCGACACGATGGCCGAGTTTATTACCGAGCGTGGTGATGACGGGTTTTATGCGCACTTCTATCTGAGCGACCTGCAAACATTAATGGATCAAATGAGCCAGGGCGAGCAGCTGTTTATCGGCTTCGACCAACAGGATAGTGACCCTTGGTATATGACCTTTAGTCTTGATGGTGCTGATAGCGCCATAGAGAGAATGCAGCGCTTATGTGACCGCGCTGACGACTAGCGTAGCCGCGCATCACTGCACGGTTTTTTCAGCGATTTCAACACGATTACGCCCATTGCGTTTAGCTCGATACATCGCCGCATCGGCCCGGGCGATGATAGTTTTACAGTTGTCATCGGGTTGCCATACGGCTACGCCGATGCTGACCGTAATGGGTTGATCCAAGCCATTTACCTGAAGCGTGGCCACTAGACCACGCAAGCGTTCAGCGAGCCCCTCTGCGGCTTCCATACTGGAGTGAGTCGCCAATACTACGAACTCTTCACCGCCCCAGCGCCCTAAATGATCACAGCCACGCAGTGAGCTTTCCACCATACGTGCTAGCGAAACCAATACATCATCACCCACGCTGTGGCCGAGGGTGTCATTGATCTGTTTAAAATGGTCGACGTCGAATAATAACAGCGCAAAAGCCGCTCCGTAGCGCTTTGCTGCAACCAGCTCTGCATCAATAGCCTGCTCGATGCGGTAGCGGTTCCACACCTGAGTGAGCGGGTCAAAATGTGCCAACTGCTCTAACCGCTGATTTGCCTCGGCCAGCGCTTTACGCTCGCGCTCCAGGTGCATATTGAGCGTACTGATCTCATAGGCAGAAATGGCCAGTGTTAAATCCTCTCCCAAATCCATCGCGGCTAGCCGCTCAACCCGTTGCCAGGCTTCACTTTTTCCAGTGACCTCCTCGCACCACGCGTCAGAAGGCGACATCATCATGGGCGGCAGAGGTGCTGAAGAGGGCTGCATCGCCCAGTAGAGCGTTTCCACTTGTTCAGGACGAAAAAACATCAGCCAACCACGCTGAGCAGGGTCGGTAGGCAGCGGCACGGCCAGCACACCACTCTGCTCTAGCACGTCTAAGGAGGATGTTAGCGGCTCTTTGGCTGTCTCCTGGGTACACCACGGCCCACTATGGATGTGGGCTTTTTCAATCCGCGTGACCAACTGGCTGATTACCTCCGGCTTGGGCGTATTGCCTGATTGATAGACACTGCCTTTCACCCATAACGCAACACCATTAGCACGAAAGAGCGCCTTCCATGTATCGGCATGCTCAGTAAACAGCTGATAAGGCCCCTGAGGCTTTAAGCGGTTATTGGTTGAAAGCACCAAGCTATCTTGTACGCGCTGCAAATAGCGCGCTTCTTGGCGGGCTCTTAGCAGCACCAGCCGTTGTGTGGCCATTTGCACCAAGGTGCGTACCGCGTCGCGCACAGGCGGCGTCACGGGGTACGCCGATGTCGAATGACAAAATAACAGCCCCCAAAGGCCGGTATCGCCCTGCATGGCCACGCTTAATGCACCGCGCACACCAAGGCGTTGCAAGTACTGCTGCCGCTCGGGGGCAGGC
Organism: Halomonas bluephagenesis; assembly: GCF_054790765.1. NCBI lineage: Bacteria > Pseudomonadati > Pseudomonadota > Gammaproteobacteria > Oceanospirillales > Halomonadaceae > Halomonas > Halomonas bluephagenesis. The sequence goes on along the minus strand of NZ_CP133631.1, from coordinate 2,193,517 downwards.
GCTCGTAAAAAGCAGTCGCTCACATCCACCGCCATGCCCTTCGGCAGCAAATCCTCACCAGGTGCTGCAACATCTTGGATCAGCCGCACCGGATGGCGCTCGTAGGCGCGCCGAAGCGCAATAGGAAAGTCCTTGGCGGGAAAGCGCTGTCCTAATAAGGCAGGCAAACGGCCTACCGGCAGCTCGACACCTGGCTGAGCACGGCCTGTAGCTAACGATTCGGCCACGATTAACCCGTGCCAATCACTATCGAAATGACACACCGACACTCGGTCATGACCCGTTAACTCTTGCACGGCCATTACCAAATAATCGAGCAGCTCTTCTTGATGCGTAGCTTCCGCTAGACGCATCAGGCGTTCGTTCACGGTGCCAAGCAAGCGCTGTTTACCAAGCGTGTTAAGGGGTTCTATCTCAATTAATACGTGCGTACCTGCCCGGTAGGCATGCAATTGGAAGCGATTTGGTCGGGCGGGACATTTAAAGGTGAGCGGCCCCGGCAAACGCTGCTGACCTTGTAGCTCGTAGCGTACGCGCTGGCTTAAGCGCTTCCCTAGAACGCTGGATAGCGTCGGGGAACGCCCTTCTGGAAGGCTTACCCCCAGCAGTACAGCAAAGTTGCTACTAATCGCCTGTATACGCCGACTGTCGTTATCGAGCACCAGTAATGCACCGAACGACTGTAGTAGCGAGTGATGCTTCGACACAGAGATAGCCTCAAGAAATCTCTTTACCCCTCAGTCTGCTGCCTTAACAGCAGTTCGACGCGTCGGTTGGCAGACCTGCCTTCTGACGTTGCGTTACTTTCCATGGGTTGGGTATCGGCGTAACCGACTGCCCGCATACGTGAAATAGCGACTCCCTGGCGCTCAAGATGCCGGACAACCGCAATAGCGCGTCCTACCGAGAGCTCCCAATTTGAGGGGAAGCGTGAGGTGGCAATGGGAATATTATCCGTATGCCCTTCTACTGAAATTTGGCCTTCAAAGGACGCTAACACTGCCAGAAGGCTTTCTAACACATCTTGCCCCTGGGGCGTTAGTACGGCGTCACCGCTAGGAAAAAGCAAGCTGTCGTCGATGCGCAGCGTAACACCTTCTTCTCCTTGAGAGACACTACCCCCGGGGATATCAAGCTCCGCCATCCGCGGCTTCAGGCCACTGTGTCGGGGATGAATACCGGTTGCCAAGCTGGCCAACGGGAGCGAGGTGACGGCACTTGCCGAGCGCATTCTATCGCTGTCAAAGGCTTCCCCTCCTCCCGGCGGCGTCAACGCAAGCAGTAGGACAAACAGCGTGATTAGCAGCGTTAACACGTCTAAGTAGCTCGTTAGCCAGCCTTCATCGCCCTCGCCTGACACAGTAGGCAATTCCAGCGCGTGCCGTGAATCACGATCTAGCATGGCGCTACCCTTTTGCCGCAGAACTAACCGTTGGCCGCGGTTTCACAGAGGCATCGCGGATCTCGTCATGATAGTTAGCAACAAAGGAATTGAGCGTTTCTTCAATAAACGAAGGCAGGCGTCGTTTGGTAATTAATGAGATACCTTCCAGCACCATGTTCATGGTGATAAGGCGCTCCTCCGTGCGCCGCTCTAGCTTGACGGCAATCGGTTTGAACACCAGATTGGCGAGCAGAATACCGTAAAACGTTGTCAGCAGAGCCACTGCCATGCGCGGACCAATAACGTCAAGATCCCCGGCATCCATCACTTCCAGCATATTGACCAGCCCCACCAAGGTACCAATCATGCCAAACGCGGGTGCGTAGGTAGCCATCGTACGAAATATCTGCGCCTCGGCATGTTCCCGCGCTTTTAATCGAGCAATGCGCCAGCGCAACATGTCAAAAATTTCATCTTCTTTCGTATTAGCAATCACCAGTTGAATTCCGGTGCGCAAAAAGGGATTACGGGTGTGCTCTAGCTCCTTTTCAACCGCCCTGACGTCGCCTTTAAACCATAGTCGCGACATTGAAACCAGTTCGTTAATATCATCACGTACATAGGTATTCTCGCGCCGAAAAACCAACCCCACAAGGCGCACCACGCGTAACACTTCTTTCAGCGGATAACTAATAAAAGTAGCGGCCAAGGTACCGGTTACCACAATGGCAAGCCCCGGCAAGTTGATAAAGCTTTCTGGCGACTCTGCAGTAAAAAACAGCACGCTTACCAGCAATAGCATGCTGGCAAAAATACCGATCAGCGTAGATGGGTTCATCAACGGCTCCTCGCCGGTTATTAGTGATTAATAGTGGCGTTAGGTGGTGTCATATAAGCGTGCGCGAAGCCTGCTAATCGCTTGACTGTGAAGCTGAGACACGCGGGACTCGGTCACTCCAAGCACCGCCCCGACTTCTTTAAGGTTCAGCTCTTCTTGGTAATACAGCGCCATCAGCAGCTTTTCACGCTCGGGTAAGGCATCAATCGCATCAATTAACGACTGGCGCTGCTGTTGATCTAACAGCTGATCAAAGGGCAGGTTATTGGCTTCCTCTTTCGCGGGTTCTGCCCCTTCTGCCACCAATTCTTCAAAGGGCAACAACTGGCCGCTGTTCGTATCGTTAAGTAATTGCTGATACTCACTGAGCGGTATATCCAGATCACGCGCGATTTCGCCCTCTTCTGGCGGGCGTCCTAACTGCTGTTCGAGGCGGCGCACCGCATCATCCACGGCTCTAGCAGAGCGGCGTACACTACGAGGTAACCAATCACGTGTGCGCAGCTCATCCATCATGGCGCCGCGAATACGCTGGCTTGCAAACGTGGCGAACGTCGCCCCCTGGGTCGCATCAAAACGCCCCAATGCTTCTAATAAGCCCACCATGCCGGCTTGAATAAGATCATCTAACTCAATACTTGCGGGTAGTCTTACCTGCAGCGTTAAGGCCTGACGTCTTACCAGTGGCATGTATTGGGTTAACAGCTCGCTCTGTTTAATCCTGCCTTGTGCTGTATACATCCTCGTGCCTCACGGCTAAACACTGTTCACTGGTAGTTCACAATCACTTGCAGTTCCTGCACCCGCACCGGGCGCTGGCCCGGCGTCAACGCAAAACGAAAGTGCAGCGGCCCATTCACCTGCTTACCGGCTAACGCAGAGGTTGAGCCCCGCATCGCGTTCAAAGGAACACACTGTTCAGGGTGGCATAGCCACGCATTAACCGGCGCGTTGACCGGCATTTGATAACGCCAATGAATACGCCCTATCGCAGCATCCTCTACTTGAGCTCCTGCCGGTGGTTGAATGGGCTGGCTGCTGACAGCTCGGTCACTCATCGCTACCAGCACGCTGGGCACCTCGGTACTCCAGCTGCCAGTAGCGGCATAAGCACTCATTGTAATGGCGCTTAGTGCCACCATCAGCACGGTTTTGAAGCTACCGACTTTGAGATAGCCCATTATGTTAAAACTTTTTGCGTAGCAGTCATGCTGCAATAACGCGTTTTGAAACCAGCGAGCATAGGCATTGTTATTCCTCATAGAGGCACTTGTTAGCCTCTGTTAAAGCGCGGCCACATTGCGTCAGGCTAGCGTCATCGCGCCAGCAGTAAAAGCTCTATATCCAAATAATAGCTGGCGGCTTCCCGCAGGTTGTCGAGCAGACCTCTACGCGGCAAGTTTGGCTCGTGCAGCGCCAGCAGCTGCCTAGGACCACCGTTTTCCTGCACTTGCCGAAGCGAGCGATACATCTGTGCGAAAGCATCGGCATCGCTATTAATCCATAACGCCCAACGCGGAAAGCGCTCTTTCAGTTGGCCAAGATTAGCGGCATCCGCCTTAACGATGTGAATATCCCAATCATCCGGGTCGCCAGCCCACCGTCGGCCCAGTACTGACCATTGGGCTAGGCGCCCTTTTACTTTAGCCACCTGCTGATCGCCACTGCTAGGCAGACCAATCACGATAAGCGGTTTTTGCGGCACAGGGGGCGGCGCCGCGGTTTGCTTTGAGGCAGCGACCGGTGGCACTGTTAAAAGATCAGTCGTAGGCGTCAGAGGCTCAGCCGCAAATACGTCTGCCGTGGGGTCGCTCTCTACAGACTGTGTTTGGCGCTGTTGGCGCTGTAAATCTGCCCACTTGCGTAGGCCCGCTGCCTGATCCTGGGCACTCATACCAGCCCCTCTCGGCTAACGCTGCTGAGCTGGCGAATAGCGTCACGAGCCATAAACGCGTGGACAAGCGCATCTAACATCGCCGTATCGCGCCGCTTGCGAGTAGTACCCAACAGCCTTAACAAATCGGAACGCAGTGCTATCGCAGCGTCATCATTAACAACATCTAAGTGCCCCGCCGCCGCCGCGATACCGCTGGCCATCAATAAGCGAACCTCAGTGCTTACCTCGCCATCATCCGAATCTTTCAACTGCTGCCAAGCGCGTTTGGTCAGGCTGGATACCCCTTCGCTTTGAAGCTGGATAACCAGAAGCGAACGCACGTCGGCACCTAACCGGGCAGGCGTTAACCAGTAACGACGCGCGATGCGTTTGCCACTTTCAGGGTCACGAACCTCCCCAACCCATGCCAACAGAGGGGTGCCGGCGGCATCTTCCACCGCCATATGGGTGTTCCATAGCTGCATCGTTTGGCCACGAAAACGCAGGTCGGTGTGATGTGTGAGCGGGCTATCTGTAAACAGCTGGCGCTGGGCATAACGCTCGCCCTGACAGTATACCCGCTGACTGGCCGCCACTAGCGTGATCCAGGTCAGGTGTTGGGCTTCTAACCACGCTAACGTGGTGGGGTCAGGAAACACGGGCAGCAGATGTACGGCGGCCCCCATCGTTTCGCCCTGGCGCAACAAACGTGATTGCCAGCCAGCAGGCTGACGATGCTGCAGGCTGGTTAGCGCAAGCCCCCCGCCGTCTGCGTCTAGTCCGAGATCGGGCATCGACCAGTCACAGCCCCGCTCATTACGGCGGGGAGACCATGCCATGCCCAGCCCCTTATCCGCACAAGGCTCGCTAGCCAATAGCGCATCCAGGCGTTTATCTTGCAACACACCCGGCAAAGAGGCGATATCCCATACCGACTCTAACGCTGAAAACCCGACAATCCTTTCACGTAGCCGCGTCAGCACAGAGCTGAGGCGACGCCCTTGGCCCAGCACATCCCGGGACCAGCGCGGTAAACTCACCGAATGGGCCCCAGGCGGGTGTGCAGCTGATGGGAAACCTCGCTCTTCACGCCCTTTCCCCAATGAGGTACTAAGGGCTTGATCAATCAACGCAGCGGGATCCGCAACCGCCATATCTTCTGGAACACGCTGCCCGTAAGAACCAAATAACACACGCAAGCCATGGCGTATGACAATATCAAGCACGGGGGCTAACCGGCCGGCTTCGTCCTGCTTGGTAATAATGCAATCATCTAACTCAGCGCCGGCCGCCCGTGCCGCTTGGCGATAGCGCAACACGACCTCTTCCAACGTTTCAGGCTGACTGGCCGCATTCAGCAGCAGCACTAAGCGCACGGACGCCTGCCCGCCCTGTAAATGGGCGATTTGTTCAATCACACGTTGGTCACGCTGGCTCATACCGACGGTGTCGATAATGACCCACTGTTTACCCTGCAACCGTCCGACTAACTCATCAATCGGCTGCTCAGCATCTAAAGCATACATGGGGGTATCAAGCAGCCGTGCATAAATTCGTAACTGCTCGTGGGCACCGATACGAAAGCTATCGGTGGTGACAAGGGCCACGGGGCGTGTACCGTGACGCATTACGAAACGCGCTGCTAGTTTCGCGGTTGTGGTGGTTTTACCGACGCCCGTTGGCCCCACCAGTGCCACAATTCCCGCTTGATCAAAAAAGCCCGTTTCTTCTTTCAGTACGGGTAACCGAGCCATTAGCTGCCCACGAAGCCACTCCATGGTAAGCGTGCTATCGGCATCTGGCTGAGCCAATGACGTCGGCAGTTCTGCCAACACTTCGTCGCTTAGCTCCTCGCTGAAACCAACGCTAAGCAGTTGCTGGCGCAAACGGGAATAGGGATCATCAGTGGCTGCTGAGGTGGGCACATCGGCAACTGACTGCCGCTGGGAAAGCAACTCCCGCATCTCTTGCATTTCACGCAGCAAGCGCTCACTCATGGCCTGAAGCGGATCTGAATCGCGCGATGAAAAAGCAATCTGGGAAGTAGGGTTAGGTGGCGGAGGCGATGAGGGGGAAGGCTCAAAATGATCGACCGCTTCATCCGCCATCGCTAGTATTTCAACACCACCCTCGGTACGGCGATTGGCGACAATTAAAGCGTCATCGCCTAATGCTTCGCGCACCTGGCGCATTACATCGCGGCTGTTGGCTCCAACAAATCGTCTCACGCTCATGCTTTACCTGTGCCTCTGTTTGATGGCTTGGAACGAGTGTTCTGCGTCAATCTCACGCTCGTCCTCCTACTACCGTGGTGACTCGCAACGTACGGTCATCCGGTATTTCTGCCTGAGACATCACCACCAAATGACGCACACGCCTGCGTAAGAAGCGCGATAGCACAGCACGCAGCGAGTGCTGAACGACCAGCACCGGTGCTTCGCCGCTACCTTCATGGCGCTCCAGGGCCTCTTGCGCCTGCGTCATGAGCGTATCCGCAAGCCCTGGCTCCATCGCGCCGTTACCATTCATGGCTTGCATAAGCACTTGCTCTAACTGGGCATCGAGCCCCATCACGTTGAGCGTTTCCTGGCCGGCAAACCACTGCTGGGTAATCGCTCGACCCAAGGCAATGCGCACCAGTGCGGTCAGCTCATTGGCATCTTTTTGCTGCCCAGCATGTTCTGCCAGGGTATCCAACACCGTGCGCATATCGCGTATCGAGACATCTTCATCCAACAGGTTTTGCAGAATACGCTGTAGTACGGTGAGCGAAATTGCTTTCGGCACAACCTCTTCGACTAGCGACTTTTGATCCTCACCCAGCTTGTCGAGCAGCTTTTGTACTTCTTGCCGCCCCAGCATTTCCGGCGAGTGGCGATGCAGCAGGTGGTTTAAGTGAGTAGCAATGACCGTACTGGCATCCACCACGGTATAACCGTACACCTGGGCATGTTCACGCTGATTGGCATCAATCCAGATGGCGGGCAAACCGAAGGCAGGGTCTTGGGTGGGCGTTCCCTGCAATTCTCCTGATACCTGACCTGGGTCGATTGCCAGCCATTTGCCCGGCTGGGCATCAGCACGGCCAATTTCTGCTCCCTTCATGGAGAGTACGTAGGTATTTGGAGGCAGTTCCAGGTTATCGCGTATGTGCACTACGGGCGGTAAAAACCCAACCTCTTGAGCAAACTTCTTGCGCACACTTTTAATACGAGCCAGCAGTTCCCCTTTCTGGCGGGAGTCCACTAGGGGAATAAGACGATGCCCCACCTCAAGTCCCAGCGTATCAACCAGCTGCACATCTTCCCAACTGGCTTCCGGTGACTCTTGTTGGGGCAGTGGCGCTGCAGATATCTCCTCTTTTACCAACGCCTGCTCTTTTTGGCGAATCAAATACCACGCTAAGCCCGCCAGCAGTGCTGTAAAAATCAGAAATACCAAGTTTGGCATCCCAGGCACCATGCCCAGCAGCCCCATCACCATCGCAGAGAGGATCATGACCTGAGGATTAATAAATAGCTGGCTGATCATTTGCTGACCAACATCTTGGTCAGTGTTGACGCGCGACACGGTGACACCGGCCGCGGTTGAGATCACCAGCGCGGGGATCTGGGCCACCAAGCCATCGCCGATGGTTAGCAACGTATACGTACGGGCAGCATCCGAAAAGCCCATATCGTGCTGCATCATACCGATCAACAGTCCACCGATAATATTGACCACCATGATGACCAAACCAGCCATGGCGTCACCACGTACAAACTTGCTCGCACCATCCATAGAGCCATAAAAATCCGCTTCCTGGGCGACTTCAGTACGCCGTTTTTTAGCGTCTTCTTCACCAATCAGGCCTGCGTTTAAGTCAGCATCAATCGCCATCTGCTTGCCAGGCATCGCATCCAGCATAAAGCGGGCGCCTACTTCGGCAATACGCCCAGCCCCTTTGGTAATAACCATGAAATTAATGATCACAAGGATCAAAAAGACCACCAGACCAACGGCAAAGTTACCGCCAACCAGGAAGGTACCGAACGCTTCGATAACTTTACCGGCCGCATCCCCGCCTTGATGGCCTTCCATTAGCACCACACGGGTCGAGGCCACATTGAGCGATAGCCGCAATAGCGTGGTAAATAACAGCACCGCGGGAAAAGCGGCAAAGTCGAGAGGCTTTTCCGCAAACATGCTGACCAGCAGCACCATGATGGCCAGCGCGATATTGAAAGTGAAAAGCAAGTCGAGCGCGAAGGGCGGCAAGGGCAGAATCATCATGCCCAAGATCATCAGGATCAGCAGCGGCCCTGCGAGCAGTTTCATGCGCACATCGCCCATCCAATCGCGCTGATTGATCAGTTGGCTTAAGCCTTTCATGATTGCGCCTCACTGCCACCGGCATCTCGATTGGAACGTTCCATTTCGGGAGGAACCGATAAATTGTCTGGGGTTGGGGGCACCTCGCCTCCTTGTTGTGCAACCTGCTTCAGGCGATAAGCCCAGGCCATCACTTCAGCAACCGCGGTATACAGTTCCGCAGGCACTTCAGCATCTAAATCCACGTGATGATACAGGGCGCGCGCCAAGGGCGCTGCTTCCAATCGCGGCACGCCAGCTTCCAAACCTATTTCACGGATACGCGCGGCCACTGCATCGGCCCCTTTGGCCACTAGCCGCGGGGCACCCATGCTACCTTCCTGATACACCAGGGCCACTGCATAGTGGGTTGGGTTGGTGATAATAACGTCGGCATCAGGCACTTTACTCATCATTCGCCCTCTGGCCATTGCTTGCTGCTGCTGACGAATACGGCCTTTAACTTGGGGGTCGCCTTCCGACTCTTTATGCTCTCGCTTAACCTCTTCCTTACTCATACGCAGCTTTTTCGCATTGCTCCAAAGCTGAAAAGGCACGTCAATCAGAATCACCACAACTAACGATAAAACAATCAGGCCAGCGGCGAACGCTGACATATTCAATGCGCTTGCCAATGCTTGTTGAATGGGCTGATTCATTAGCCCCATGAACTTACCAAGGTTGGCATACAGAAACGCCGACGCAATGCCGCCGACCAGGATTGATTTGGCAATCGCTTTGGTTAATTCAATCAATGCCTGGGACGAAAAAATACGCTTTAGCCCTTTTACTGGGTTTAGCTTTGACAGTTTGGGCTGCATTGATTTTGCCGAGACTAACCATCCTCCTAATAACGCGGGAGCAACCAGTGCAATCACCGTCAATAGTAGGAACAGCGGTAGCATGGCAAACAGCGTGCGCTGTCCCAGATCCAGCGCATTGACGAGCATCGGGGTGCTTTCCATGGCGTGACGGCGCTCGAATAAAAAGGCCTGCTCCATCACCATGCCTAACTGGTCATAGAGCATTTGTCCCATGCTCCATAGCCCAATCACACCGCCTAATAGCAGCAAAAAAGTCGCCAGTTCTCGAGACCGGGGAACTTGGCCTTCTTCCCGCGCTTTGTCTAGGCGTCGGGGCGTGGCCTCTTCGGTCTTTTCCTGATCGCTGTCGTCATCTGCCATGCGGCTATCCGGCGGTATCTTGCGTGGCTTATCATAAATTCAGCCGCCCCTAGGGACGGCTGAACAAATGCTTATAGTGCCAGATACTGCTTTTCACAATGTCTTAATAACAACGCATTAAAAGCCCAATTCGTCCAATAAGTCATCTACCTGATCCTGACCAGTAACAATATCAGGCGCATTGTCCTTAACCTGAGGGCCGTTCAACAGCTCTTCATTGCGACGTGCGTTGTCATTTTTCCACTGGTCTTCAGCCTTGCGCTGCATCGACTCTCGTACATGAGCCCCCGGCACATTATCGATCAGCACCTGCACCAACTGATGTTCAATTTCTCGGATGACATCCATCATCTTTTTGATGACTTGGCCGGTAAGATCTTGAAAATCCTGAGCCATCATAATATCGAGCAGCTCTTTGTTCGTCGCAGCAGCAATGGTTGGCACATCACTTAGATAGGTGCGTGTCTCTTTCACCAAGGCTTTGGCATCATCCAACTCTTTGGGCGCTTCAAACCATTCCGCCCAGCGCTTATCGAGCGCTTCAGCACGGTCAGAGAGCTGGTCTTGCAACGGCTGAGCGCGATCAATGGCGTTTAACGCACGCTCAGCCGCCTGCTCAGTCATGGTAGCGACGTAATGCAACCGATCACGCGCGTCAGGAATTGCTTCCGCTGCTTTTTCGATCTCTTTATCCAGGCCCAGCTCTCGCATGTTGTCGCGCAACATGCGGGTAAGTTTGCCGATGCGAAAGATCAGGTCTTCAGCAGCTTCTTCGGATAGCTGGGTAGCGCTATCCTGCTCATGCTGACTCATCGTGTTGTCTCCTCGTTAACCGAGCACTCAGGCGCAGCCGCTTCATTTACCCATCTTATCGAAGATTTTGTTCAGCTTCTCTTCGAGCGTGGCCGCAGTAAACGGCTTGACGACGTAGCCGTTAGCGCCCGCTTGGGCAGCTGCGATGATGTTCTCTTTTTTGGCTTCCGCGGTCACCATCAATACGGGTAACCCTTTCAGTGCTTCATCCTGGCGGATCTCTTTAAGCATTTCTAAGCCGTCTAGGTTAGGCATATTCCAATCCGATACGACGAATTCAAAGTTACCCGCACGCAGCTTATTCAGGGCGTCCTGGCCATCTTCTGCTTCATCGACATTGGTAAAGCCTAGCTCTTTCAGCAAGCTGCGAACGATCCGACGCATAGTGGGAAAATCGTCAACTACCAGAAAACTCATGTTCTTATCGGCCATCGGTCATCCTCTCAATCAAATTATTTCTTAAAAGACAAGGTTCAAAAACTAGAACGCTTCCCACTCGTCGTGGTGGCTTGGCTCTGGGGTTCGGCGAGGGCTGGTCGCAGTGACTGCCTGCGGCCTAGCAGAGGGCACACTTGATGCTTGTGATACTTGGCTACTCGGTGGCAATGCTTGGCGTTGCGCCCCCTCTTGGCTACTCAACAAAGCAAAACCAGCCACTGCCTCTTCTAATTTATTTGCTTGCTCTTCAAGCGACATGGCCGCCGCGGAGGCTTCCTGAACCAGTGCCGCATTCTGCTGGGTCACTTCATCCATTTGCCCTACCGCTTGGCTTACCTGCTCAATGCCATCGCTCTGCTCCTGAGACGCAGCAGAAATCTCATCCATAATATCAGTTACCCGACGTACGGCCGTAACGACATCAGACATGGTGCTGCCCGCTTGCTCGACCAGAGTAGAGCCTTGCTTGATTTGTGCAACGGAGGCATCTATCAGCGTTTTGATCTCTTTAGCCGCATCAGCACTTCGGCTGGCTAGGTTGCGAACCTCACCTGCCACAACGGCAAAACCACGCCCTTGCTCGCCGGCGCGTGCCGCTTCTACCGAGGCATTGAGTGCCAAGATATTGGTTTGAAAGGCGATAGAGTCAATTACGCTGGTGATATCTGCCACTTTTTGGGAACTGGTAGAAATACCGTGCATGGTTTGCACTACCTGCTCGACCACTTGGCCACCTTGCTCGGCAGTAGTGGAAGCATCTGCTGCCCGCGTGCTTGCCTGACGTGCATTATCGGCATTTTGTTTCACCGTGGCTGTCATTTGCTCCATGCTGGCTGCCGTTTCTTCAATCGATGCGGCCTGCTGCTCAGTGCGTGATGACAAATCCGCATTGCCACTCGCTATCTCTCGGGTGCCGTGATGAATTTCACTGCTACCTTCACGAACCCGCGTCACAATCGCCGTAAGATTCTGCTGCATCATGCCCATCGCTGCAAAAAGCCGTCCTACTTCATTTTTACCTGATGCAGGAACAGGCTCCGTTAAATCAGCCTGGGAAATTTTGTCTAGCCGTCTTACCGCGTCATTCAACGGCGCGATAACCGTACGGCGTAGTGTCATATAAATGAACACTGTCACCAACAGCGCAATTGCCACAGCAAGTGCATTAATCCACATAAACACATCGCCTTGCGCCTCAGTCTCATTACGGATGTTCTCTACCCGTTGAAAACCATACTGCACGAAAGCCGTGACGCTATTGGATAAGCTGTCCAATGGCTCAATCAACTCTCCCCGAAGCCGATTGAAGGCATTGATGTCCATGGTTTCGAACGTAGCATGCTGCTGCTTGACCAAGGCCAACACTTCACGGAAGTCTTCTGTCAATGCCTCGCCCAGGGCTTCGCCTTGCGCCGTGCGTGGCGTCGCAGCAAAGCTTTCAAAGCGCTGCTCGGCGCGCTCAATTCGATCCAGAGCGATATCGACCTGCTCATTGGATTGACGGGGTTGGCCTACCATTAAAAAGTTGGATGCCGTTTCCATGGCCAGCATTGCCTGATTGAGCAACGAGTCAGCGCGATTAATCTCGTTGAGCTGACCATTACTGATAAGGCTATAGGTCGACAGGTTGGCCTGTGCATTACGATCTGCCATGAAACTAATGCCAGCTAACACTAATATCAGCATGACAAAGCTAGCCAGCGCGACAATAACCGCAGAGTGAATACTGATATGACGTAGTGAGCGTGTCATGTTTTTCTGTTCCCCTCATTTATAGCGTAATGGGGTGTTATACCCGCTGAGCACGCCCTGAAGCGGCAATTAAGGCCATCAAACGCGATGGAATATCATCTAAAGCCACCACCTCTACCGCTCCCCCTACTGCGATTGCTTCCCTTGGCATACCGAACACCACACAGCTTTCTTCGTTTTGCGCAATGTTAGCCGCACCGGCTTCGCGCATCTCTAGCAGCCCTGCGGCGCCATCCTTACCCATGCCGGTCAAAATCACGCCAATGGCGTTTTTACCCGCATGCTTAGAAGCAGAATGAAACAGCACATCAACAGAGGGACGGTGACGATTAACCGGTGGGCCATCATTTAAGCGTACGACGTAGTTGGCACCACTGCGGACAAGCTCTAGGTGTTGGTCGCCTGGGGCAATATAGGCATGGCCTGGCAGTACACGCTCGCCATCGGTGGCTTCTTTTACGCTAATTCGGCACAGCCGATCTAGCCGCTCGGCGAAGGAGCGCGTAAAACCACCGGGCATGTGCTGAGTAATCAAGATGGCCGGCGCGTTCGCCGGCAGTGGCTCGAGCACCGACCGAATCGCTTCTGTGCCGCCAGTAGAAGCGCCAATGATAATCAGCTTTTCACTAGACACCATGGGCGCTTTCAACTGTGTGGGCGGCGGCGCATTTTTATGGCGGGCTTGGCGCGGACGTGAGCGAGCAGCGGCGCGAATCTTGTCGGTAATTTCAGTCGCGTATTCCATCATGCCGCTACGAATACCCAAGCTGGGCTTGGCCACAAAATCCAATGCGCCTAACTCTAACGCACGCAGGGTAATCTCTGAGCCACTCTGGGTCAGCGATGACACCATGAGTACTGGCATGGGGCGAAGCCGCATTAACCGCTCAAGAAAATCAAGACCATCCATCCGCGGCATTTCCACATCCAGTGTCAGCACATCAGGATTGTGTTGTTTGATCAGATCCCTCGCGGCAATGGGGTCTGGCGCGACGGCGACGACTTCCATATCTGGCTGTGAGTTGATTATTTCAGTCAACAAGTCACGAATCAGCGCCGAATCATCGACGCACAACACTTTGATTTTGGCTGCGCTCAAAGCACGCCTCCTTTATACGGTAGCCACCTGTGTGCCAACCCACTCCGAATAAGGCAATTGCCAAAAGGAGTAAACGCACGTAACCGATTTATTTTTTTGCGAGGGTATAAACCGTTTGCCCGCGCAGCTTGAATGCATCGCTGATATACGAAAAATTTTCCGAGTGTCCCGCAAACAGTAACGCGTCCGGCTTCATCAGCGGAGCAAACCGTTTTAGAATCTTGGCTTGGGGATCTTTATCGAAATAAATCATAATATTGCGACAAAAAACGGCATCGAAAGGACCTTTTACCGACCACTGGGGTGCCAGCAAATTAAGCGGCACAAAGTCTACCAACGATGAAACTTCCGGCCTTATGCGTGCCAAACCTGCATGACCACCGGTGCCTTTCTGGAAAAACCGCTTAACCCGCCCTTCGTCTAATTTACGCACCTGCTCAAGCGGATAAATGCCTGCACGCGCTTTACTTAGTGCGTCGGTGTCAATATCGGTGGCAATGACCTTGGCCTGGGTGGCTTTAGGCCCCAACGTTTCTAACAACGTCATTGCAATCGAGTAAGGCTCTTCCCCCGTGGACGCTGCCGAACACCAAATAGTGATAGGACTTTGCTGTTTCTTGATGTGCTCAGCTAATAGCGGAAAGTGATGCGCCTCACGAAAAAAAGCGGTGAGGTTGGTGGTTAACGCATTGGTAAACGCCTCCCACTCTTTAGCGTCCGGCTGTCGCTCCAGCCGCGACAGATAGTCGGTAAAACGAGTAATACCATAGTGACGCAAACGCTTCGCTAAGCGGCTGTAGACCATTTCACGTTTATGCTCAGCAAGTACTATTCCGGCGCGCTGGTAAATCAATTCCCGTATACGCGCAAAGTCGGCATCGGTGAGCACAAGATCACGTTCGATCTGCCCCCCTGATGCCCACTGGCCGACATCAACTCCCCGCTCGCGTTGGTCGATCAAAATTCTTCCCACTCCTCTACTGAGGCCAGCTGCCGTGTAGTTGACGACGTAGGCGGTTTAGTTGGGCTGTCTGGGAGCTGAGCCCGCGCTCGATAGCCAGCAGGTGTGGGGCTAAGTGCCGTTGTTGGCGAGCTCTGATGATTCAAGCGAAACGCCTCAACAGACAGGGCTAATAAGCCCGCTTGTTGCTCTAATGCCACGGCGGCGCGTGCCGTTTCCTGAACGCGCGCGGCGTTCTGTTGAGTCGCTTGATCCATTTCGGCAACGGCTTTATTAACTTCTGCGATGCCATGACTCTGTTCTTCCGACGCTGACGAAATGTCGTGCATAATCTGCGTGACATTTCGCGCCGCATCGGCAACTTCACTAATCGCTACTTCGGCTTTTTTGACCAGCCCAGCGCCAACATTGACTTCTTGATTAGAACCATCAATTAACACGCGAATCTCTTGAGAGGCGCTAGCGCTTCTTCCTGCCAATTTACGTACTTCTTCAGCAACCACCGCAAACCCGCGACCATGCTCTCCTGCCCTGGCAGCTTCTACCGATGCGTTGAGTGCCAGAATATTGGTTTGGAAAGCAATCGAGTCAATCACATTGATAATGTCAGTCATTTTTTGCGAACTTTGGGTAATTCGCTGCATATTCTCGACCAACTGCGACATGAGCTCTCCGGTCTGCGTCACTTGCTTAGCATTGTTATCGGCAAGACGACGCGCTTCTTGAGCGTTATCGCTGTTTTGACGCACGGTCGTTGTCATTTCTTCCATGCTGGATGCGGTTTGCTGTAGCGACGCTGCCTGTTGCTCGGTACGAGACGATAAGGCTTCGTTGCCAGTGGCAATATCCCGCGCGGCGGGAGTGACCACATTAATACCGCCTTTTACATCGCTAATAATGCTGCTCAAACTTTTCCGCATGGTATTCAGCGACTCCATCAGCATCCCAACTTCGTCACGCTGATGGGGAGGCACTTTTGCGGCTAGGTTTCCGCCCGCTATTTGCAAAGTAAAACGTGACGCACTTTTTAGCGGCCGAACAATGGAACGTAATGTCATTACCCCAAGCAGGATAAGCGCCAGCAGGCCGCCCCCCAGAACAGCGGCTTGAGCGCTAAGCATGCTGGCTTGACCTTGCTCGGCATCAGCAGCCATTGCTTCAGCGGCAGTCTGCTTTTGGGCGATGAGTTGGTTCACCATCGTCGAGAGTTCGCGCCCTTCGTTATTCATCACACTGATGACTGCGTCCAAACCGGTAAACACTTGATATGTGTCTTCTGCTTGCAAGACGGTTTCTGCTTGGAACATGCCGTTGTCTAAAAAGGTTTGCAGCTGAGCATTGAAGGAGGTGGCAAGCGCTGTCGTGTTGACGTCACGGGAGTAGTATTGCTGCCAAGCGGACTCAATTGTCGCCGCGCTATTGGCAATCATGTCACCCATCTCAAAGCGCTGTTGAATCAGCTCCATACGCTCTGGTTCAATCATGGCCTGACGTGTTTGCGCAATGGTCTGATCAATTTGCTGTAAGCGAATAACGTCTTGCAGGCCATCATTATTGAGCGCCGCAAGCCGGTCTCCCGCGACGTTAAGGCCATACAGTCCAAGGCCACCGCTCACCAGCAGCAGTGCACCAGCCATCACAATCATACCGACCAATTTAGCGCGTAGGGTATCCAGCCGTATCCGTTTTAAACGTTGAGTAAGACCTTTCTTGCGCAACCTACCCTTGTCTAGATACAGGTGCTTATTACGGCCTTCGCGAATCTCAGCGTAGGCCTGCTCCGCTTGTGCAATCGCGTCTCTGGATGCCTGCACCCTGACAGAGGCATAGCCAACGACGTGGTCGTCCTCAATAATCGGCGTTACGCTGGCACTTACCCAGTAGTGATCACCATTTTTACAGCGGTTTTTAACCAGCCCTCGCCATGTTTCACCGCTTTTCACGGTCTGCCACAGGTTTTCAAACGCCGCCGGCGGCATATCCGGGTGTCGAATCAAATTATGGGGCGCGCCTATCAGCTCTTCGTGCTGGAAACCACTTATCTGGATAAACGCAGGGTTTGCATAGGTAATGCGCCCTTTAAGATCCGTACGCGAAACGAGGAAATCATCACTCTGGAGTTCAATTTCACGCTGAGTGACTGGCTGGTTATTACGCATCCGCATACCTTATTTTTAGTATTGAAGCCGAGGAAGTCATGAGCCTAAACCGCAAGACTTAAAACGCTTCCCACTCATCGACTGTCGTGTTACGAGCGGGTATTTTTTTGGCCGCTGGAGTTTGGGCGGCAGGTACTTGCTGAAGAGCGCGGGGCCGCATGGCATAACCAGATTCCTGCTTCCCCTCTGCCAGTGCAGGCGTCACATGGAAACGCTCAACCGCTTCTCTAAGGCGCGCCGCTTCGCTTTCTAATTCATTGGCGCTGCGTGCTGCTTGTTGAACCAGTTGGGCATTTTGTTGAACAACCTGATCCATTTGGGCAACTGCTTGATTAACTTGCCCGATACCGTTGCTTTGCTCTTCAGAGGCGGCCGCAATCTCATCCATAATATCGTTGACCCGCTGCACAGCGGCGACAAGATCCTGCATGGTTTTTCCCGCATGATTCACCCGCTGGGTGCCCGCGTCCACTTTGCCAAGCGATGCATCGATCAGCGTGCGAATTTCTTTGGCAGCATTAGCACTGCGGCTAGCGAGACTGCGAACTTCCTGCGCTACCACGGCAAACCCTTTGCCATGCTCGCCAGCACGGGCGGCTTCTACCGACGCGTTTAAGGCGAGAATATTGGTTTGAAAAGCAATGTTATCGATCACCGTAATAATGTCGGCAACTTGGTGGGAACTCGCGCTAATGTCCTGCATGGTTTCAACAATATTGGCAACTTCTTCGCCGCTGCGTCTGGCGGTTAGCGTTACCTCATTGGCGAGCTGACTGGCTTGTAGTGCATTGTCTGCGTTGTGCCCAACGGTAGAGGCTAACTGCTCCATGCTCGAGGCCGTCTCTTCTAGAGAAGAGGCCTGCTGCTCGGTACGTGAGGAGAGGTCGTTATTGCCACTGGCAATATGCTGAGAGCGCTCAAAAATTGACGCGCCGCTTTGGCGTACCACGCCAACGGTTTCAGACAGTGAAGACTGCATGTGCGCCATCGCTGTGTACAGCCTGCCAATTTCATTATTACCAGGCGATGTAATTTGCTGGCTTAGGTCGCCTTGGGCCATTTTCTCAAAGTAACCGACCAGACGATCCAGGGGACGCAGCACATTAACGGTCACACCCCACACCACCACCGCGACCGTTACGCCGGTCATGATGACCACGCCAATCAGCACCCAGCGAATGCGTGTAGCAAACTCACTGAACGCCGCTTGCTGCGCCTGCAAATCACTCGACGCCTGCACAATAGCAGCACCGTGGTGGAGCGCATAAAGACCTATACCGCAGGCCACCACGACCAAGATCGAAAAAGTGGCTAATACCAGCCCCCAACTAAGACGCACGGTCATATTGCTCATCATTTGACGCAGTAGCGGTGTCACACGCATTACTCCAAATACAACCGTAGTGGCCGATGCTATCCGTAGCACCAGAGAGGGCTGTTTTTTTGGCTTAAGAAGGCACTCTCCCTGTGCCCAGTCACAAAGGGATTAGCGGGTGCTGGTGCTATCGACTAAAGCCATTTCTTCGCTGGTCAGCAGCTTATCGATATCAACTAACACCAGCATGCGGTCTTCAAGGCTGCCTAATCCGCTCAAGAAATCGGAGGAGAGCGTGACACCAAATTCAGGCGCTGGCTTTATTTGCTCGGGAGTTAATGTCATGACATCGGAAACGCCGTCCACAACAATACCAACCACGCGGTCGGCGACGTTGACCACGATGACAACGGTCTGGCCACCATACTCCACGCTGTCCAAGTGGAACTTAATGCGCAGATCGACAATAGGCACAATGACGCCGCGCAGATTGGTCACCCCTTTAATAAAGTCAGGGGCATTGGCAATACGCGTGACGTTTTCATAGCCGCGTATTTCCTGAACCTTAAGGATATCAATGGCATACTCTTCTTCTCCCAAAGAGAACACCAAAAATTCGCGATTATCGGCTTCTGCGGCGGACAAAACCGCTCCATTGTTTGCCTGGCTCATGACGGCTCGGCCTCCTGGTAATAAGAGAGATGTGGATAATTCACCTGTTTTCCGGCTTCTTTCTTGGCGCGGCTTAACCGGTGTAAACCTGTAATGTCTAAAATTAGCGCGACGCTACCATCACCAAGGATAGTGGCCGCCGAAACGCCCGGCACTTTGCGATAATTATCTTCTAAGTTTTTTACAACCACCTGCTGCTGGCCAATCAACTCATCAACCAACATGGCATAACGACGCCCCTCACCCTGAACAATCACGGCAATGCTTTTGGTCGGGTCGGTAATGGCATTTTCCACATCCAGTACTTCATGGATCGCGATGACCGGAAGGTACTCATCACGCACCTTAAGCACCACATCATCTCCCGCCATGGCATACATATCGCCTTTGGCTGGCTGCAACGACTCAAGTACCGTGGAAAGCGGCAAAATAAAGGTTTCGCCGCCCACTTTGATCGACATACCGTCGAGAATGGCAAGTGTCAGCGGCAACACAATGCGCGTGTTGGTCCCTTCACCTTTCTTAGATTGAATTTCAACCCGGCCACCCATGCCTTGAATATTTCGCTTTACAACATCCATGCCGACACCGCGGCCGGAAACGTCCGTAACTTCCTTTGCCGTGGAGAAGCCCGGCGCAAAAATCAGTTGGAAGACATCTTCGTCAGACATGTTGTCTGAAACGTTCAGGCCGTTTTCACGCGCCTTGGCCAACAGCCGGTCACGATCCATGCCCGCGCCGTCATCACGCACTTCAATCAGAATGTTGCCGCCCTGATGGCGTGCCGATAACACCAACTTGCCAACGCGGGGTTTACCTACCGCTTCGCGCTCATCCGGCATTTCGATGCCGTGATCCAAGCTGTTACGTACTAGGTGCGTTAGCGGGTCGGTAATGCGCTCAACCAGGCTTTTATCCAACTCGGTGGACTTACCTTCGGTAATGAGCTCGATTTCTTTGCCCAATTTACCGGCGGTATCGCGCACAACGCGGGGGAATCGGCTAAACACAAATTCCATCGGAATCATGCGGATTGACATCACCGCTTCTTGAAGATCTCGTGCGTTACGCTGCAGCAGGCTCATGCCGTTTTGTAGCGAACTGTTGCCAACGGATTGATCTCCGAGGTCACTGACCGTTTGGTCCAGCATCGACTGAGTAATAATCAGCTCGCCAACCAAATTGATGATTTGGTCGACTTTATCTACCGACACACGGATCGAGGCTGACTCAGCGGCCGCTTTTTTAGGGGCGGATTTCGCTGGCTTTTCTGGCGAAGGTGCTTTGTCAGCAGATTTAGCCGCCGCTGGCACCGGAGACTCAACAACGTCTGCGGGCACGTCTTTTGCCAGCGCTGGCGCGTCTAACTCAGGGCTAGTGATTTCGTCTTTTACAACCTCGACCACGCTAATTTCGATCTGCTCAGGCTCAATAATGAAGCACATCACCGCTTCAATATCGTCAGCACTAACGTCACCTGTCAGCGTTACTTCGTAACGTTTTTCATCACCCGAGTGGGACTGGACATCGCCCAGTTGCTCCAGCTCTTCAACCAGCAGCGTGCGATCTTTTTCGCTAACGTTAACTAGCGCAACCAGCAGTTGTCGCTCGCTCAGCGAGGAGGAATCAGCAGCCTCAGCGCTGACTGACGCTTTTTTTTCAACAGTTGGTGCAGGGACAGCGGGCGCATCCAGCGTCTGACCAATTTCTTCTAGCGCGATCTGCTGGAGTGTATGGCAAATTCGCTCGTAAGCTTCTTGGTTGGGCTCTTCCTCGTTGCGATAGGCATCGAGTTGCTCATGCATGATGTCTTTTGCCTCTAAAAAGGTATCAACGAGGTCAGCACGCAGCGTCAACTCACCTTTGCGTGCGTGATCTAACAGATTTTCAAAGATGTGCGTGGTTTTCTGCAACACACTAAAGCCGAAGGTACCTGCGCCGCCTTTTATTGAGTGGGCGGCACGGAAGATAGCGTTTAACTGCTCGCTATCCGGATCATCGACATCCAGTTCCAGCAGATGCTGCTCCATATCGGCCAGCAGCTCTTCAGCCTCTTCAAAAAAGGTGTCAAAAAAATCCGCTATATCCATGCACCGCTCCACATAAACGTCTTAGTGTTGTGATAAGCCCTGCTCATTCGTTTTCATCGCTCTGTGGCGTGCTTTGTGGCAACGCCTCTACAGGCGCATCTTCATCGGGCAATGGGTTATCAAGCCCCATAACGCCTGGGTTACGAATCGTCTCAGCGATTTCTGGCAATAAGACGACGAGCTCAATGCGGCGATTAACCGGGTCTGTCGGCGCAGTGTCAGGCAACCTGACACGATCGGCAAAGCCCGATACGCGTAGCAGTTGATCTGGATCAAGCCCGCCAGCCACTAATTCACGCCGAGAGGCACTTGCTCGGTCGTTGGAAAGTTCCCAGTTACTGTAGCCTCGATAACCGCCTGCATAGGGCACGCTATCGGTATGGCCGCTGATGCTTAAGTCATTGGGCAATTCGTTGAGTAGTGGTGCTATCGTACGTAACAGGTTGCGCATGTAGGGGGCTACTTGATCGCGGCCTAACTCAAACATGGGACGCTGTTCCGTATCGAGCAGCTGAATACGCAGCCCTTCGCGGGTTAAATCAAAGCGCATTTGACTGCGCAGTTGGCGCAGCTCTGGGTCTTGCTCGATGGCTCGCTCAATGCGCTCTTGCAAATCGTTAAAGAAACGCCGCTCCTGAGCGCTGGGGCGGCTATATTGAAGCACATCAATCCGGGCACGTTCGCCATCACTGTGGGTAGGATCTGGGCCACCACCTGGAATCACCTGGGTGCTTCCAGATCGGTCACCACTGGTCATTGCCGTTATCAACGGCGTGCTGAAGTACTCCGCAACACTGCGCCGGGTTTCATCGTCAGAAACACTTAAAATCCACATCACTAGAAACAGCGCCATCAGGGCCGTCATGAAGTCGGCAAGGGCAATCTTCCACGCACCGCCATGGTGGGCATGCACCACTTTTTTGCGCCGAATAACAATCGGACGCTTATCGCCCCCCTTACTCATGCATTACCGCCCTTTTTGGCGTCGCGAACATACTCTTCAAGTTCTGTGAAGCTTGGACGCTCGGTGCTATGTAATGCTTTACGACCAAATTCAACGGCTAGCTGGGGAGCATAACCATGCAGGCTAGCTAGCAGCGTGACACGGATGCATTGCAACATTTTCTCGGCTTCTTTGGCTTGCCGTTCGGCATAGCTTGCGATGGGGCTAATAAATCCATAGCCCATCAAAATACCCAGAAAGGTACCCACTAACGCCATCGCAATCATTTGTCCCATTTGTTCAGGGCTGGCGTCCGCGTAAGTCAGCGCTTTAATACCCCCCATTACCGCCGCTACGATACCGAACGCAGGCATTGCATCACCTACTTTGGCAATCGCATCAATGGGAATATGAGCTTCTTGCTCAAATACTTCGATTTCGTGAAGCATTAACTCATCGATTTCCATTGGCTCCATGCCACCGCTCACCATCAGCCGAAGATAATCGGTTAGAAAATCCATAATATGGGGGTCTGCAAGCACCGAGGGGTGCTCTTGGAACAGCGGGCTTTCCTGAGGGTTGTCAATGTCGCGCTCAATTCCCAACATTCCCTCACGGCGTACTTTAGAGAGAATCTTGTATTGCAACGCCATTAACTCCATGTATAAGGCTTTATTATATTTTTTGGTTCGTTTGAGCCTGGGAAGTATTTTAAACGTGGCTTTAATCGCTTTGCCGTTGTTTGCGGCAATGAAAGCGCCAACGCCTGCACCGCCAATAATCAGCAGCTCCAGGGGTTGATACAGGGGGCCCAAGCTACCGCCTGCCATCACATAACCGCCAAAGACAGATAGCAGTACGACCAAATAACCCAGAGGAATCAGCACAAGCAGTGTCCTTGCGATATCAGTTTTTATATCAAGGGAACGCTATTCCCGTGTTTCAAAAAGAAGACACAGAAAAGTCCCGCTCCACGCGTTTCTTAGCCATAGCATACGCAGGCGTAGGCAATTTTAATGAAAAAGTACCAACCCCTTTTGGTGCTATCTATGCGTTAAAGGCGCATTTTATTGGTTATATGCTTACCCACTGCGAGCGTGAGAATGGTTTATCTTTCAACACCGCGCTTTACGTGTTTTCCCGGCTCGCGAGGGTGGCTGGCAAATACCGCAAACATAATCATGGGCTGGGCTGTGTGCATGGGCGACAAAGTGTCCTTCACAACGTGTACACGTATTGAGCTGCAGTAGATCACTTTCAAAAAACCGTACCAGTGTCCACGCACGAGTAAGCCCCAGCACCGGCTCAACGCTTTCAAGATTTATCTGCTCTTCATACAGACGGTAAGCTTTAACAAAGGCGTCAATACGCTCGCAGCAGGTATTTTTTTGTACGCTGTTATAAATGTTATAAAACAGCGACGAATGCACGTTTGGCAGCCACGTTACGAACCAGTCCGCTGAAAAGGGCAGCATGCCCTTAGGTGGCGACATCCCACGCACTTCCTTGTACAACTTAATCAAACGTGTGCGACTTAGGTCTGTCTCTGTCTCTAAAACTTGTAAACGTGCACCTAATTCAATTAGCTCTATGGCCAGTTGTACTTGGTGCATTTCATCAACCAAGCTCTTCTGGCTCACTCTGATTCTCCTACTGGTAACACCTCAAATTCTTCGCAGGCTGACAACAATGAGGCATGCAACCCTGAAAGCCCTTGATCCCGAGGATTCTGGGTAATTTTGCGCAGCTGGTGGACGCTCGTTTGGCTAAGCCTGCATATCAGCTGGTTATTGCGTGCCAATTTTGTCAGTTGCCGGGCATTTAGAGACACCAGCAGGTCGGCAAGCTCGCTGTCTACTTTTAAGCGAAACATCGCCGCCTCACGGTCTTCGACCAATAGACGCTGCGCAAGAAGTAAATACGCTAAGTTAATTTCTTGAATTTCATCGAGAAAGCTTGTTTGACTCATAGTGTTCCATCGAACGACATGGGCGTTTCATTATGACTTTATACTGACGCCTTAAATGGTTTTTTCCTTACTCGGCACATGGTTGCATACAACGTTTGTATTGGCTACCGACGCTCTTGACGAGGAGTTAACCCTTCTTCAGATAACTCAAATACCCATACAAGAAGCTCCGCAACCACCTGATATAAACTTGCGGGGATCTCGGCATCGAGATCTAACTGCATCAGCAGTGCCACAAGCTCAGGTGCATCGTGCACATAAATTCCTTGGCGCTGAGCCTCTGCCATAATCCGTTCCGCCAACTCACCGTAACCTTTAGCGATTACCCGCGGCGCTTGATCTTTATCTTGATAGGCTAGTGCGACGGCTTGACGTCGATGCTCACCCGAGGTCGCCATCATGGCTCTCCAAAGTGGCGTAGTGCGCTTTCACCTGAACACTGCGAAAATCTAACGCCTGCAGGCGATTTTCTAAACGCTCAAGCCCCTGCTGCAGGGACTGGTACGTCGAAGCAGTATCCGTTGTCAGATCGATGCTTAACACCGACTGGTAAAGCCTGAGCGACGCACTAAACGCCCCCAGATTAGGCACGTCGAGCTGCATATCTGACTGCCAGCCATCATCACCGCCTGCCTCTTGCTCGGTGCTTTCTCGCTCATCCTCCCGGGTTGGCATATGAATGACTAATGCCATGAAAATACCGGCCCAAACATCACCTTCCCAGCGGATAGTCGGCATCACAAGCATATCAAGTTGCTGACGTACTAGGCTCTGCAAACTTTCATGCACAATCTCACGGCCAGCACGCACTAGCGAACTATCTTCTATTATCCGCGCACTTGCCATATCAATACTAGCAGAAGCGCTCACCGAAACAGTGGCAGGCACACTGTCACGCTGCACGCCCACTGGCAGCCTGCTATCCATTGGCATAGGTACGGCAGATCGCATCAAGCCAGCTTGATCACTTGCAACCGGTAACAGCAGCGAGTTCGGCAGTATGGCAACGTTTGTATTACTCGCACCCAATGTGGCACTTGCCGCAAAAGGAGGCATTACAAACGTGGCAACACTGGCAGGCAGTATAGGTCGTGGGCCTGGCTGCATCTGCGGTTCTCGTAGCAATTGTTGCCGTGAAGACTCTCCTTGAAACCATCGCTTTAAATGAGATTCGTAAAACAGACCGCTATCACGGATGCTGCTTTCTAACCGATTCGCCAGCGCCGGGGCAGAGGCTATTTCCTGCCCCCCCATCAATGGCGCTTGAGGGCGTATCATCGCGGGCGGTGCGGGAAAACGCAGCAATACATCGGCGATGGTACGGGCAGCTGGGCTAAGGTGAGTTTGTGTCGAGCCTGGCGGTGCGTTGGCTGTGTCTCCCTTAGCGGGCAGCCGTTGCCCATCAAGCGAGGAGGAAAGACGCCGAAGATCATCGAGTGGCGATGAGAGAGGGCGCCCATCCAGGCTTGAATCCCCTTGCAGCGCGCGCGGCCCCTCACCCGGAGGTATCGGCTGCACGGGCGCATTAAGCGGACGCTGGGACAACTCGCCGCCCTTGCGCCCAAGCACTTGGTGCATGAGCGTATCGATCAGTGGCGTAATGCCACTCACGTTAGCCCCTTCTCCTGGCCGCTATCGGAATCGAAGAGCGCAGTTTCACCTTGCTGAGGTGCATAAGCACGATGCAGACTTCGCTGGCGTTGAGAAACACCTATCAACTTGCCTAGCTCATCCCGCCTAGCCACCAAACGACGGCGAATTTCAACATCATGCTCGAGAATGCTCTCCAGCAACTCTGCCTTTCGCTTCCGGGCATCATCATCAAGCACGGTCTCGCTATCGCGCTTACGCAGCGCTTCAACCGACATCACGTAGTGGGTACGCTGCTCTATAAGCTCTGCCCACTGCTCCGCATTCGCGAGCTCGTGCATTTGTGTCACACAGGTGAGTAGCTTGGCATACGCATCAATGAGCGCTTGCTGGGCGTTTTCACGAGCAGTTTCAGAAGCCGACATGCTTTGCCTCACGCACTTTGCTGTTGACCGATTTCACGCCATGCAGAGGCGATATCTTCAAGCAAACGTTCTGCTTGGTTGAGGCTGTCTTCATCGTTTCGAAGGTTAGCGGCTAACAATAAGCGGGAAATGTAGTCATAGAGAGA
Source organism: Halomonas bluephagenesis (assembly GCF_054790765.1). Lineage (NCBI taxonomy): Bacteria > Pseudomonadati > Pseudomonadota > Gammaproteobacteria > Oceanospirillales > Halomonadaceae > Halomonas > Halomonas bluephagenesis. The sequence goes on along the minus strand of NZ_CP133631.1, from coordinate 2,167,513 downwards.
AGCAAGGCGCTCAGCAATATCACCACCCTTCTCTTGATCCAGCGAGGCCGTCAGGCCGTTATTGATAATGTCCAACGCCTTGGAAATCGACTTTCCTTTTTCAGCCGTGTGGCCTGCCTGCATATGAATACGCGCCGCACGGATGGACGCTTGAGCACCATCAAACAGCATTACGATGAGCTGATGGGGATCAGCTGACATAACGCCGCTTTCCACGCCAACGCGGGCGTAGGCCTTGGCACCTCGGCCATAAGCGGCGCCACCGCGAGAGTATGTCATAAGCGGGCTCTCCTTTATTAATGTGAACAACAGCCACACAATCAACGGCTCACGCTGTTTCTCGCTAGCTATTTAACGTTCAAAATCGAGCTTATTTACTCGGCTATAAATGTTATCGGCGTCTGACCAATAGACTTTAATGTTTACCTTACTTTTCGCTCAGAAAGTTTCGCCCTCTTTGCCAAGCGGTCAACAGCTACGTCGACACCGCCACTTCACGCGTTGGCTTACCCAATCTTTCCAGAACGTCCCCGCGCAGCGTATTGCCCAAGGTCTCGCGCATGGGCGACTCCGCCTGACGAGTCAGCGTCACTTCAGCCGGTGCGCCCTGCTCATCAAGGCGAACAATCCAAGCCATCTGTTCACTGGAAAAATGCACCAGCGACCCCACCGGCAGTGGTTTGAAATGCTCGATATAGCGCTTGGTCCAACGAGGATCAAATTGGTGAGGGTGACTCAGCAAATGACGATAAATTTGCTGAGCTGTTTTGGCAGGGCGGTCTGCTCGATCGCGCCGCATTGCTTCTACCACATCGACCACAGCACTCGCTTTCGCCAGTTCGTTAATATCACTGCCGGTTAGACCTTCAGGATAGCCGCTACCATCCAGCCGTTCATTAATCCCGCCAATTACCGCCTGGGCAACGGCAGCAGAAAGCCACTGGCAGTGCTGAAGGCGATCTAACAGCAACGACACATGCTCACTCATGGCTTGACGGTGGGGGGCTTCGAACTGTGGCGCCTTGAACAGTATTTGCGGAACGAGCGCTTTACCAAGATCGTGCACTAAACCACTCGCAACGATCGCTTTGCGTACGTCACCGGGCATATTTGCGCCGACCAGATCGAGCAAATGCACGGCCACTGCAATTCCATGGCGAACTAAAAGCGGCTCAGGCGACAGGCAGCGCGTAGCAAACAACAGCGCCTCACGGTCTTCCTCATGGAGCAACAAAAGACGGTCTGCATTACGTGATAGCTGGCGAGAATCGATATCGCTGCCTTGTTGCAACAGCAGCAGTTGAGCATCCAGGTAAGCCGCTATTTTCACCAAGCGCCGCGCCATTGGCGTTGCATATCGTCGAATATCACGCCGCCCGACATGCTCATTTCCTGTCGTGCGCTTGCCAGGTTGTTCAAATAGCGGCGATGGCTGACGATCATCTTGCGCTTCTTTTTTATAGCGAGCGGCTTCGCGCTCTATTTCGCAGACAAAATACCAAATTTGCCGCTCTTGCTCGGAAGTGCAATTCGCAAAACGAAAGCCTACGCGCAATAAATGTCGCTCAGGATCGGTTTTTTGATGGCGTGGCACTGCCTGCACTTCAAAATAGGTGCCATCTGGAAACGTAAAAGCAAGCGTTAGCGACAGGTCGGCTTCAGCTAACACGCCACTGGCGGTCAGCGGCAGCTCTATTTGGCAGCCATCTTGGGAAAGGTCGCGCAGCTCCCCGTGAACTCCTTCACCGCTTTCGCCACATATAGAGGCGGCCACAACCATACCTAAACGCAGTTCAGCGCGAAACGATTCACGGCGCTGGAGCACTTCCAGGGTAGCGGGATAGTCGCTACAGCATAAAAAACGCCCCCCAACATGGCGGGCTTCGGTTAACGATAGTAGCGGCGTGCGCACCACTTTGCCCTGGGACTGGCCGCGCAGGAAAAATGACTCCCCCTGCTGTAAACGACTTAACAGATGATCGACCGAAGATAAGTCCATCACTAACGTTTTGCCAGCGTACTGCTCCATTAACACGATAGGCTCTGGACGTGCTTCCGCGGAAGCCAAACAAAGCGACACGCCTCCCCCTTCGATCATGGTATTTAAAAGAGAGCTTACTGCCGTTGGGCTGGTAACACTTTCATATTCATCTTGTTGGACTGACATTCTCGTCTCGCTCACTACCACGTTGTTATGACGCCACGTTATTGCGCACCCACCAAAAGGCGACAGAGCATATCAGAACCCTCTAGGCTGCCGTATGCCCATTAAAGATCTAACGACCTATTTCATTTATTTATCGTCAATAAGCAACAACGATAAACCAGCAATGGCAGCCAGGATGGTCTGCAACCAAAGCCTGCGCTATGCAAAAAATAAAGTTCGTAGCGCGCCTGCCGATAGTAATAAAGAGGCCTATAGCTACGATCCGACGGCCTTGCCACCTTTTGCCACCCCGCCACGTGGCTTTCCTTTAAAGGATTATCCCTATGGGCCCACTGTTAATTGATGAGCTAGTCTCAATAGCAACAACTCCATATCAACCAGCTAATTTCCAACCAACAGCCAATCAACAAACATCGTCGAAGCAGACACCGGGTATTCCAGGCGTTGGCGGGGAGCAAGCTGAGCCTCGCAGCGTGAGCAAAGAATCACTTGCGGAGCCTATTCAGCGGATAAACGAAACATTTCGGCCACGAGGGTTAGAGTTTGCACTGAGTGAACAATCTGGGCGCGTTATCACGAAAGTCATCGACCGCGAAACCGGTGATGTTATTCGCCAAATACCGGCCGAAGAGGTGCTGCTCGTCGCAGAGCGACTGGAAGAATTACAAGGGCGAATTATTTCTCTAGAAGCCTGACCTAGCGATAGGAGAGATTACTCCGCCACAGCCAGTGATCTCTCTTCCCTATGTCCCCAGCCGATTACACTACTCGTCTTTTTCATTAACACTTGTCATCGGCTTTTTTCGACGCCAACGAACAGGCGCTATCTAAACCTGCATATTCATCACGTCGCGATAGGCCGTTACCAAACGATTACGAACCTGTAGCCCCATCTGAAAAGCAACGCTCGCTTTCTGCATATCAACCATCACGTCACTCAACTCAACATTCGGCTCGCCTGCCTGAAAAGCCGTCGCCTTCGTGTTAGCGGCCTGCTGTAACCGATTGATACGTTGAATAGACGCCTGCAGCTCGCTGCCAAAACTGCCCTGCCCCACCGCGGTGGCAATATGTTCACCCTTAATAGGCTGGGCTGCCTGAGTGGCTAAACCTTGCATTTGCTGCAGCGCTGATTGTATGGCAGGGGAACTCATAAGCACGCCTCATCCGAAGGAAGGTGAAGTAATAACAAAAGCCTACCACTGGTAGCAGAACACTCATACGTACAAATACGCCTTAAAAGCCAACCTGTTCGTTCATTTATGCTCGACCTGCCCCAGGATAATGGCGTCCATCACAATTCCGCTTCATCTTTTTAGCGGATAACCGCGATTGACGGATATTAGCCTATGCCTTCTTTGGTGATGCGCCTGAGCCGTCATCAGTTTTGCCTGCCCTCGTGGAGGCACGCATGAGCGAAACTGGTGCTACGGCAGGCCGTCAGAATAGTACGACACAACATGCACCCCGCAGCGGAACGGCAGAAAATGACACCAAAAGCCCCTCAACGGTTGAGCGCACGTTAAAACAGCTGCGCGGCAACCCGTTGGTTGTGCTGTTGGTCGCTGCTGCGGCTTCTATTGCGATTATTGCCGCGCTTTTCATGTGGGCCAGCAGCCCAGAGTATCGGGTTCTGTATAGCAACCTGAATGAAGCCGATGGCGGTCGCATTATTGCGGAGCTGGACAGCCGCGGCGTTCCCTATCAGTTTAGCGAGGGCGGCCAGGCGCTGTTAATCCCAAGCGATCAGGTGCATACGCTAAGGCTACAACTTGCTGAGCAAGGGCTCCCCCGTGGCGGCAACTTGGGCTTTGAGCTGATGGAGAATCAAGCCTTTGGTATCAGCCAGTTTGCTGAACAAGTTAACTTTCAACGAGGCCTTGAAGGTGAGCTGTCTCGCTCCATTGAATCACTGGGGCCCGTTGATAAGGTTCGCGTACACCTTTCGATGGCCAAGCCTTCGGTCTTTATTCGTGACCGCGAGCCAGCCAAGGCTTCGGTTGTACTGACACTGTTACCTGGACGCGTTCTAGGTGAGGGCCAAGTCAGCGCCATCGTTCATATGGTATCTAGCAGTGTTCCTGAGCTGGCACCAGAAGACGTTACCATTGTGGACCAGAATGGCCGCCTGCTTTCGTCTACAGCGTCACAAGGAAACGACCTGGATGGCTCTCAGCTTGCTTACATCGCAGAAGTCGAACGCTCCTATCAGCGCCGTATCGAAAACATCTTGTCCCCCATTCTTGGGAATGACAACGTACGAGCCCAGGTAGCGGCACAGATCGACTTTTCTCGCCGCGAGCAGACCTCCGAGCGCTATGCGCCCAACCAGGCCCCCAATGAGTCTGCGGTCCGTAGCCGCCAGCTTAGCCTGTCTTTCGATGGTGAAGATCCGCTAGCAACTGGCATCCCTGGTGCACTCAGCAACACCCCTCCAGGTGTAGCGCCAGCGCTCATTAATCAGCCCGATGCTGATGAAGAAGGCGCTGAGGTGCCTGAAAACGCTTTACAAAACCTGCGTCAAGAAGATGTCGTGAACTATGAAGTTGACCGCAGCATTGAACACATTCAGCACCGCCTTGGCCAGGTAGAACGTCTGTCAGCCGCGGTCGTCGTCAATTTCCGTCAGGTTGTTAATGACGAGGGCGAAGTAGAGCAAGTTGCTCTCAGCCCAGAAGAAGTTGCCCAGCTTGAACGTTTGGTTCAACAGGCAATGGGCTTTTCGCAAGCGCGTGGTGATCAGGTGGAAGTCGTCAACACGCCTTTCGCCAGTGTCGATGACAGCGCGTCTGATGTCGTTTGGTGGCAACAGCCGGAAACACTGTCCATCGCCTCAACCCTGGGCCGCTATCTGCTTGTCGCCCTGGCAATCCTGTTGCTCTATCTGCTGATCCTACGGCCACTAATCAAGCGCTATACCCAGCCGCCCGTTATGGCTGCCGCCATGCCTGGCACTACGTTTAGCGCCAGCGTTGGGGGCGAAGAGGACGAGCAAGAGGGCGAGGCGTCTGAATCTGGTGAGGGCGAAGATACCTACAGCAGCAAGCCCAAACGGCGACGCAAAACCTCGCTGTACGAACACAATCTTAACGACCTGCGTGAAATGGCCCAGGAAGACCCCCGCATGGTCGCAATGATTATCCGCAGCTGGATGAACACTCATGAGTAGCCCGATTGCCGAGATGACCGGCGCACGCAAAAGCGCCATTCTCTTGCTTGCGCTGGACGAAGATAGCGCGGCGGAGGTTTTCAAGTTCCTCAGCGCCAGCGAAGTACAAGACATCAGTATGGAAATGGCCCGCTTGCATCAAGTCTCACACGAAGACATGAAAGCAGTGCTCGAAGCCTTCCATAAAGAAACCGAAGAGTTTGTGGCGTTAAACCTCAACTCCAGTGAGCATATTCGTTCGGTACTCACCAAAGCATTGGGTAGCGAACGTGCCACCAGCCTCATCGAAGATATTCTCGAGACCACGGGCGGAAACTCGGGCATTGATGCGCTGAATCTCATGGAAGCCTCCATGGTGTCTGAGCTGATCCGCGACGAACATCCGCAGATTATCGCCACTATTCTGGTTCATCTGGATCGGCACCAGGCGGCCGATATTCTTGAGCTGTTTGAAGAGAAGCTGCGTAACGATGTGGTATTGCGGATTGCGACCTTCAGCGGCGTTCAGCCTGCCGCGCTGCAAGAACTGACAGAAGTTTTAACCAGCATGCTGGATGGTCAAAACCTCAAGCGCAGCAAGATGGGTGGCGTGAGAACGGCGGGCGAGATTCTCAACCTGATGAACTCCTCTCAGGAAGAAGTGGCCATCGAAACAGTTCGCTCCCACAGCGAAGATTTGGCTCAAAAAATTATCGACGAAATGTTCCTGTTCGAGAACCTTCTCGACCTCGACAATCGTGCGATTCAGATGGTGCTTCAAGAAGTCGAAACCAACTCCTTGGTGGTGGCCCTCAAGGGTGCCCAGGAAGCGTTGGTCGACAAGTTCCTGCGCAATATGTCGCAGCGGGCTGCGGATCTTGTTCGCGAGGATATGGAAGCCCGAGGCCCTATCCGCGTTTCACAGGTAGAAACCGAACAGAAAGCTATTCTGCAGGTAGTGCGCCGATTGGCTGATTCCGGTGAGATCGTCTTAGCGGGCGGGGACGATGAGTATGTCTAACACCAAAACGCCTGAATTTGACCGCCACGGCAGTTGGCGTCGCTGGCAGATGGATGAGCTGGCCGAGCAGCCGGCAAGCGCACAACAAGGTGGCATGCCAGCGCCTTCCGCCCAGCAGCGCAAAGTAGAGGCGGCGAAGAAAGCAGCCGAGCAGGCACGCCAACGTGAAGAGCAGGAACGCCAGGCGCTTTACGAACGCATTCGTCAGGAAGCAGAGGAAGTGGGTTATCAAGATGGCTTAGCGCGAGGTCATCAAGAAGGTCTTGAACAAGGCCTTAGCGAAGGGCGAGCCCAAGCAGAGACAGAGCTTGAACAACACATACACAAAACCGTGGCGCCCCTTCGGTCACTCGCAAAGCAGTTTTCTGATGCGCTAGAGCGTATTGATGAGACGGTGGCACACGACCTCGCCGAGCTTGCCCTGGCAACCGGCAAACAATTAGCCGCAGACGCGCTGCAAGAGAGCCCTGAGCAAATTCTTGAGATCGTTCGTGAACTGCTCCACACCGAACCACCGCTCGTAGGCCAGCAACGTCTTTGGCTTAACCCGCAAGATCATGCGCTAGTGAAAGAGCATCTCGGTAGCGAGCTTCAAGCAGCCAGTTGGTCGCTTCAGCCAGATGATCTACTCGCTCGTGGTGGGGGCCGAATCACCAGTGCCCAAGGTGAGCTGGACGCTACGTTTGAAAGCCGCTGGCAGTCTGTGGTTGCCCAGTTACGCAAACGCCATCACAACAGTGATTCCCCATCCTCTAGTTAATACAAGGGTTGACGCAAACGTTGATGACACAGGTAATGCAATGAGCGAGGCGACTTGCCCCCACCTCTACCGCTGGCGCAAAGCACTGCACCGAACAACGCAGCGCGTTAGTCAGTTACCTCACTACCGCACCAGTGGCCGAGTGATACGTGCCACCGGCATGGTCATTGAGGTAGTAGGGTTGCGCGTGGCGGTGGGAAGTGCTTGTCGCATTGAGTTACCTGGCGCAGATGGTCGATTGAACGATAGCGATAAACATGCAGAAGCAGAGGTCGTCGGCTTTTCTGGCGACAAGCTGTTTCTTATGCCGCTAGAAGAGATTTCTGGCCTTATGCCGGGGGCCAGAGTGTCTCCGCTTAGTGATGGCAGTGGTCACAGCGCTCGACGTTTTCCGATTGGCGATGACTTGCTGGGGCGAGTGCTCGACGGCAACGGCAACCCATTGGACGACCGTGAAAATTTTGAGGATACGCCTCGGGCAACCCTTAAGGCGACGCCACTTAACCCGCTTTCCCGCGCACCTATCGATGCACAAATTGACGTCGGCATTCGTGCTATCAATGCGTTACTAAGCGTTGGCCGTGGCCAGCGTATGGGGCTCTTTGCTGGCTCAGGGGTGGGTAAGTCTGTACTGCTGGGCATGATGGCCCGCTATACACAGGCGGGTGTCATCGTGGTCGGACTCATCGGCGAGCGTGGTCGAGAAGTACAGGATTTCATTGACAACATTTTGGGGCCTGAAGGCCGCCGACGTGCGGTGGTCGTGGCGGCGCCCGCGGATACCTCACCGCTCCAGCGCTTACAAGGGGCCGCTTACGCAACGCGGCTGGCCGAAGGATTTCGAGATGCGGGGCGAAACGTTCTGCTGATTATGGATTCACTGACCCGCTACGCCATGGCACAGCGCGAGATTGCGCTCGCTATTGGCGAGCCGCCTGCCACCAAGGGCTATCCGCCTTCGGTGTTCGCTAAGTTACCCGGGCTTGTCGAGCGAGCCGGAAATGCTGAGCGCGGTGGCGGTTCGATCACCGCTTTTTATACAGTGCTGACCGAAGGTGATGATCAGCAAGACCCTATTGCCGATTCCGCTAGGGCAATTCTTGATGGCCATATCGTGCTCTCTCGAACGCTGGCGGAAGCTGGGCACTATCCGGCGATTGATATTGAAGCCTCGATCAGCCGTGCGATGACCGCCATTAGCTCCCCTGAACAGCTTCAAGAAGCTCGCATCTTTAAACAACTTTTTTCACGCTATCAGCGCAATCGTGACTTGATCAGCGTAGGGGCTTACAGCCCAGGGCACGACCCAAGACTGGACGAGGCGGTGAACCGCTTTCCGTCATTGGAACGATTTCTTCAGCAAAACATTGATGAGTGTGCACCGCTGGAAGCATCACGCCAAGCTCTGCACGCGGTAGTGGGAGGTTAGCGATGAGTCATTCACAGCTCGACATGCTGACAGGCTTAGCCCGTGATGCTCGTGATAAAGCCGGGAAATTACTGGCTGAAGAGCGGCAAACGCAGCAACAAACAGAAGCACAGCTTCAATCGCTTAACCGTTATCGCGCTGAATACGCCGAGCGTTTACAGCAGGCGATGCGCAACGGCATCGACCCTGCCACTATGTACAATTATCAGCAATTCCTGGCGTCATTGGATGCCGCACTCAGCCGAGCACGGCAAGCGCTTGTGGCCCAGCAAAAACGTGTCCAGCAAAGCCAACAGCACTGGCAGCAAGAACAGCGCAAGCTCTCCTCCTACGATACGCTGACATCACGACGCCTATCAGAAGAGCATCGCCGTCAAGAACGTCATGAGCAGAAATCAAGTGATGACTTTGTGACCAACCGTTTAGCCCGTAAGCCGAATGATCAGGCGCATTAGCGCCGCGCCGAGGAGCTGTATCTATGACTATTGAGCTATTGCTATCAATGCAGGGCCAGGGGGCTAATTCGTCATCCAACTCCTCAGCCCCAGGCTCTCCGCGTGCGGCGCAAGGCATGTTCCTTCAGGCGTTTACACAGGCTGCAAGCCTTCAGGCACGCACGCTGCTCACTAATGCCCAAGCGGAAAACACGCCTACCGTTCCACTGAGCGATATCGTTGAACAATTAGCATCACTCGATAGTGAGCTGGATGAGAAAACACTTTCAACCATAGTGGCCTCTGTAAGCGCTCAGGGGCAGGCTGGCGATACCTTCTCTTCTGGTGTCGATACCGTTGCGCCTGCCCAAACGCTAGAAACGGCATCTGCTGCGCGAGAACAAGCGAGGACACCAGAACACGTCTCCCCATCGCTTGCCAGCGAAGGCGCTGAGACAACCACGCGGATTACTATCGAAGAAGTCGCCTCGCGCTTAGCCCTCATCGCGTCATATTCTACGCCACCAACCGCAACCAACCATGCGGGTTCCAGTGCACAGTCTTCTCACAGCGCAGCGTCAAGCTTAGCTACGGCTACGGCTACGGCTACGGCTCAAGCATCATCGGATAGCCCTAAGCCTGCCAACGCTTCACCTTCCGCCGCCTCTTTCCTTGATCGCACAACACTCGCGATGCCCGCAGCGTTGTCTGATCGCGCGTTAGCCGCTGAGCCTACCCCCCTCGCACGGACACAAGGTCAAGGTCATACTCAAACACTGGCCTCCAACCAGCCTGCGACGCTGCAAACATCTTCTACAGTGGCCACCAATAGCGGTGCCTCATCCGTAGCGCCGCTGCCTGCTAATGGCACGGCCGCTACGTCGCAAGACACCCCCGCTAGCGCTGCCCCGCGTGATGTGCAGGTAGCGCTAACCGGCGAAAGAGCCGTTGCTGAAGCACCGCGGGCAACGTCACAACCAATAGCGCCGCAAGCAACTGCACAGGCAGCGTCTCTCGCGCCAGCCAGTGCGTCGCCACAGGGTATGTCACCTGCATCCAGCGCTGGCTCAGCATCAGTGATGTCGTCGTCCCCTGCTAATGCTCCAGCGGCCGCGTTGCAAGGCACTCCCGCCCGCGGCGCTGCTCCACGTGATGGGCAGATCGCCCAAACCGGCGAAAGAGCCGTTGCAGAAGCACCACGGACAACGACACAATTAACAGCGCCACAACCAACGTCACAAGCAACTGTACAGCCAGCGTCTCTCTCGCCAGCCAGTGCGTCGCCACAGGGTCTTTCACCGGCGCCCAGCGCAGGTTCGGCGCCAGTAACACCTCCGTTACCGGCTAATGCTCCAGCGGCCGCGTTGCAAAACACTCCCGCTAGCGCTACTCCACGTGATGTGCAGATTGCCCAAACCGGCGAAAGAGCCGTTGCAGAAGCACCACGGCCAACGACACAAGCGACCGCGCAGCCAGCGTCTTCCACGACAAACAGTGGGGCGCCACAGGGTCTTTCACCGGCGCCCAGCACTGGTTCAGCGCCAGTAACACCTCCGTTACCTGCTAATGCTCCAGCGGCTGCGTTGCAAGACCCCCCCGCTAGCGCTACTCCACGTGATGGGCAGGTAGCCCAAACCGGCGAAAGAGCCGTTGCTGAAGCACCACGGCCAACGACACAAGCAACCGCGCAACCAGCGTCTTCCACGACAAACAGTGGAGCGGCACAGGGTCTTTCACCGGCGCCCAGCACTGGTTCAGCGCCAGTAACACCTCCGTTACCGGCTAATGCTCCAGCGGCTGCGTTGCAAGCCCCCCCCGCTAGCGCTGCTCCGCGTGATGGGCAGGTAGCCCAAACCGGCGAAAAAGCCGTTGCAGAAGCACTACGGTCAACGACACAAGCAACCGCACAGCCAGCGTCTTCCACGGCAAGCAGTGGAGCGGCACAGGGTCTTTCACCGGCGCCCAGCACTGGTTCAGCACCAGTAACACCTCCGTTACCGGCTAATGCTCCAGCGGCCACGTTGCAAGATACACCCGCTAGCGCTACTCCGCGTGATGGGCAGGTAGCCCAAACCGACGAAAAAGCCGTTGCAGAAGCACTACGGTCAACGACACAAGCAACCGCACAACCAGCGTCTTCCACAACAAACAGTGGAACGCCACAAGGCCTTGCACCGGCGCCCAGCACTAGCTCTATGCCAGTAACACCTCCGTTACCGGCTAATGCTCCAGCGGCCACATTGCAAGACACCCCCGCTAGCGTTGCTCAACGTGATGGGCAGGTAGCACAAACCGGCGAAAGAGCAGCGGCTGAAGCACCACGGGCGACGACGGCAACGACACCTACGCCAAGCAGCGCTTCTGCGTCAGTAATGCCGCCGCTGCCTGTCAATAGTTCAGCCACCGCACTGCCCACTAACACGGCTGAACTGGCTCAATCTGCAGCTGGCTCCTCGCTAACCAGTGCTCTGGCAGCTACAGCACAAGCAGTTGGCGTCACTGGCGCCTCGCGCCCAACCCCGTCAAGCGTTAACGCATTGCCGACGGAAGCAGCCACCAAACCAGCTAATGTCTCGGCACTCCCGGCATCGCTAGAAACCATCCCAGCCCAGCCGTTTACGACCATGCAGCCAGGTATGCATGCGCTGTCTCCGCTCAATACTGCACTAGCGTCAACGCCGACTATGAACGCTGACGCGATGATGGCTGGCTTACTTGCCGAAGCAGAGACGGCGAGCGCAACCAGCAGTGCGAGCAAAGGCAGTGAGCAAGTGTTGCCTGCATCGCTGACCTCTCAAAACCAAGCAATGCCCAACAGCCCAGCGACAGCGACCTTAAACACACCGCTCACCAGTCCCGCTTGGCCTTCCCAGTTAGGGCAACAGTTAATTCAGTTTGCTCAGCGAGGCGGAGAGCATCAGGTTAAAATGCAGTTGCACCCTGCCGAGCTAGGGCCATTATCGATCACTCTTAAGGTGACCGAACAGGGCACACAAGCACACTTTTTATCGTCACACGCCCCAGTTCGTCAGGCCATCGAGCAAGCCATTCCTCAACTGCGTGAAGCACTTGCTGAACAGGGCATCTCATTAGGCGAAACCTCCGTAGGCGAGCAGCAGAACCCCAACGAACAGGCCTTTGCCCAGCAAACGCCAGGAAAAGCAGCCGGCAGCCGAGGCGGTGAGCTAGGTAACGATGATAGTGTCCCTTCGCCTATCGAGGCGGATGACCACGGTAGCCAAGATGGTCGTGTAGATCTCTATGCTTAATTCCAAGATTAGCGTTGAGTATGACAACACTGATGCTCACGACATCACGTAACTAAACCAAAAGATAGGCTCATCCAATGAGCTTGTTCATTTCATCACCTGTAACAGCGTTAGGCATAATGCTTGGCTAGTGTTACGGGTGAAATTTATGGGAACAGCAAATGGCAGAAGCAAGCGGCGGATCTAAAAAACTGCTTTGGATAATGATTGTGTTGGTACTGCTTTCGTCAGCGGGTGCAGCGGCAGGTATTTATTTAGTGCTGGATCAGCGCGGCGGAAATGCTGAAAACGGTGAAACACAGCAGAAAGTTGAGCATGTTCCACCTGTTTTCACACGTATTGACCCGTTTACTGTCAATTTGGCAGATGACCGTTATGGCTCCCGTTTGCTTTATACCGGCATTACGCTTCGGGTTGGCAACGAGCAAAGTAAGGCGATTATTGAAGAACACATGCCCCAGGTGCGTAGCCGCTTGCTTATTTTATTATCAGGCAAACAGGCCAATGAATTAACGTCCACTGAGGGTAAAGAAGAGCTGGCCCAAGCAATCATTAGCCGCTTGAACGTTCCTCTTACCGAAAACCAGCCTCCCCTAGACTTACGGGAAGTGCTGTTTACCGAATTCATTGTGCAATAACCCCGGGAACTGGAGCCGTTCATGTCGCAGGACGATCTACTGTCCCAGGAAGAAATTGATGCCTTACTAAAGGGCGTCAGTGGAGATGATGAGCCTGCTGCTCCGTCATCGTCCACACAAGAGGAAGTGCGCGTTCGCCCCTACGATCCCTCGACACAACATCGAGTGATTCGTGAGCGCTTACACGCGTTAGACTTTATTAATGAGCGTTTTGCACGCTACTTCCGCAATGGTCTATTCAACTTGATACGGCGTAGTGCCGATATCACCGTTGAATCGGTGCGTTACCAGAGCTTTAGCGACTTTTCGCGCAATGTTCCGGTACCCACTAACTTGAATCTAGTGTCAATGAAGCCGCTGCGCGGGTCGGCACTCGTGGTCTTTCCACCTAATCTGGTATTTATGGTGGTGGATAACTTGTTTGGTGGCGACGGTCGTTTTGTGACGAAATCGGATGGCCGTGAATTCACTAATACTGAGCAGCGTATTATCCAACGCCTGCTCAATTTGGCTATTGATGCCTACCAAGAGGCGTGGAAGGTTGTTTATCCGTTAGAGGTGTTTTTTCTACGCTCCGAAGTGCAATCCAAGTTTGCCAACATCACCAACTCGCCCAACGAGATTGTGGTGAACACCAAGTTCAATATCGAAGTGGGCAACCTGTCGAGCAACTTCCAGATTTGCATGCCCTACGCCATGATCGAACCGCTTAGGGATTTGCTCGCCAATCCGATTAATGACAGCAACCATGACCACGACGGTACATGGTCACGGCGCATGGCGAACGAGCTTCGCCAATCAGAAGTTGAGCTAGTTGCTGAATTTGCCCAAATACCCAGCCGCATCGCCCACGTAATGGGGCTTAAAAAGGGCGATGTATTGCCCATGGATATTCCCAACACGATCACCGCTCGTGTCGACGGTGTCCCGGTGATGGAGTGCGAGTACGGGAGCCAACAGCAGCAACGCGCACTACGCGTACTGCGTATGATCGACCATGCCGCTATGAATAACCTATCGTCCAAGGACTTTATTAAAGGTTCAACGCGACAGAAAGCCAAGGAACCCAAAGCATGACTGATCCAAATAAACCCGATCAAAAAGTCTCTGATGATGATTGGGCGGACGCCATGTCTGAGCAAGAAGAACCCAGTTCAAGTGCCGATGCCGCAGGCGAGGAAGACCCATGGGCAGCGGCCATGGCCGAGCAAGAGGCCGCTGAAGAAGCAGATACTTCCAGCAGTGAGCCGGAACCAGAAGCGCCTGTTGCTAAACCGGCGAGTGATGAAGTATTTCGCCCTTTAAGTGCTGAAAGCGGCCATGCCGAGTCTCGCGACTTGGAAATGATCATGGACATCCCGGTCAAGCTAACGGTGGAGCTAGGCCGTACGAAGCTGACCATCAAGCAACTACTTGAGCTTGCCCAGGGGTCGGTGATTGAGTTGGAAGGTCTCGCTGGCGAGCCCATGGACATTTTGATCAATGGCTATTTAATCGCCCAGGGGGAAGTGGTCGTGGTGGATGATAAATACGGCATTCGAATCACAGAGATTATTACCCCCTCTGAGCGTATTCATAAACTGAACCGATGAGCGTCGCTTCCTCTCCTTCATCAAGCACGTCACTTGATGCCATAAGCGGCAGCGGTGATGCCTTAATAGGCATGGCAGCACTAGGCAAAACAGCAGCAGCACTAGCACTGGTCATTGCCATTATTCTGCTATGCACAGCGGTACTGAAACGCTGGCAAACCGCACGCCATCAACACGGTGCCCACTTAAAAATTGTGGGCAACACCGCGGTAGGCAATCGCGAGCGTATTGTCGTGGTTGAGATAGAGGACACCTGGCTGGTCGTCGGCGTTAGCAATGGGCGGATAACGAAACTACATGAGCGTCCAGCGCCGACGGATCGCCCCACTTCGTCCCCCCCCGAGGCTCCTTCGCGTTTTCCTCAGCGTTTAGCCCAGGCAATTGCCCCCAGCCGGGGCAAGCACGATCACCAGCCCCCTACCGCCTCTGATTCAAACCACACACCATGAGATTCGAGATGCACTTCGCTTGGCCTTATGGGCGGCGTTGGTGGCTGATCCTTGCCGCTATCGCCTGCTGCTTATTTATTCTACCTGCTCACGCACAGCAGCTTCCTGGGCTGGTTTCTCAGCCTTTAGACAATGGTGGTCAGCAGTGGTCGCTGTCGTTACAAACGCTGCTATTTTTAAGCTCTCTGGCTTTTCTGCCAGCAATGCTACTAATGATGACCAGCTTTACGCGCATCATTATTGTACTTAGCTTGCTCAGGACAGCCATGGGTACACAGGCAACACCGCCGAACCAGGTTTTATTAGGTATCGCGCTATTCTTGACGTTTTTTATTATGTCGCCTGTCTTAAACCAAGTGTACGACACCGCTTGGATGCCGCTCACTAATGAAGCGATCAATTTTGAAGAGTTCTTACTGCGGGCTCAGCAACCGTTTCGTGAATTCATGCTCGCCCAACCCCGCGAGCCTGATTTAGCGCTGTTCGTTCGCCTAGCGGATGTAGGCCCGATGCAAGGCCCAGAAGAGCTGCCTATGCGAGTCTTACTGCCTGCTTTTGTCACCAGTGAGCTTAAAACCGCGTTTCAGATTGGTTTTACTATTTTTATTCCCTTTCTGATTATCGACTTAGTGGTTGCTAGTACGCTGATGGCGCTAGGCATGATGATGGTGCCACCGATTACGATTTCACTGCCCTTTAAGCTCATGCTGTTTGTATTGGTCGATGGCTGGCAGTTGATTATTGGCTCGCTAGCAGAAAGCTTTTACATGATTTGAGCGTCGCGTTCAGCGACCAGGAGTATCCATGACCCCGGAAATGGTGATGAGCATTGCTTACCAAGGCATGCGGGTAACGCTTTTTCTTGCAGGCCCTATGCTGCTGGCCGCCCTTTTCACTGGCCTTATCATTAGCTTGTTCCAGGCAGCGACTCAAATAAATGAAATGACGCTGACTTTCATTCCCAAAATATTAGCCGTATTTGCCGTCCTGGTACTTGCCGGACCTTGGCTAATTGGTTTGATCACCGACTTCACGCATCGTCTCTTCACCAATATCCCCAGCATGGTGATGTAACGCCATGGTGGAGGTGACGTTTGCCCAGCTACAGGCGTGGTTAGTGGCCTTCCTTTGGCCATTTACACGCATTACTGCCTTTATGGCGGCCTCGCCTCTATGGGGCCATTCCAGCGTTCCGAATCAGGCTAAGGTGGGACTGGCGGCTATCATTGCTATTGTGATTGCCCCTATATTGCCTGCCATGCCTAACGTACCCATCATGTCATGGGCTAGCCTGGGCATCATGATTGAGCAGCTATTGATAGGTATTGCGATTGGCTTGGTCATGCATATTATTTTCGCCGTGGTACAGGCGGCCGGGGAGTTTATCGGTTTGCAGATGGGCTTGGCGTTTGCCAGTTTTTTCGATACGTCGAGCGGCACCAATATCATGGTGCTATCACGTATTCTTTATATGATTACGCTATTGATGTTTCTTGCTTTGAACGGCCACCTGATGGTGTTAGAAACGTTAATAATGAGCTTTGAAACGTTACCCATTGGCATTGGTGCCTTAAACCCGAATGCGTTTGAGCTACTGGCGCGCTATGCGGGAACTATTTTTGCTTCCGGAATGCTGCTTGCGCTGCCGCTAGTTGGCTCACTGTTGATCATTAACTTAGCACTCGGCATTCTTAACCGTTCTGCGCCGCAGCTGACGGTATTCAATATCGGCTTCCCCGCCTCGCTAACCGTAGGGCTTACCCTGTTAATGGTATTAATGACCGACATTGGCCGCTTTTTACAGCAGCTCTTTAGCCAGGGGCTGGCCTTTATGCAGAGCTTGATCGAAACCATGGCACCGCTAGGCTAGTGTTCAAAGTACTAATTTTTTAAATGCTGTTTTTTTAAATTCTGGGCTTTTTAAAAAAAAGAGCTGTGAAACGCATCTGCAAAAAGGCCCCAACCCTAAGCTTACCGCTTTAGGTTGGGGCCTTTTTTGACGAAGCGTCATGTTTTACTCGAAGCTGGCCGTGTTTACATATAGTCGAACAGCGACATGCCTCTAATATCAACGAATGCCTTCTGAGCTGCCTGAAGGCCTACTTGCCGCAGACTATATTCAGAAATCGCTTCGGCGTAATCCAAATCGACCAAGTCAGATAGGGTTTGCTCATAGTTAAGCTTTCGGTTGCTGCCAACCGCATCAATCACATCCAGCTCATTCAGTCGAGCGCCCGCCGAAGCACGAACGGTCAGCACGTTATCGAGCGCATTATCAAGATCACGCATCGACGTATTAAGCGTATTACGCAACGCCGCTTTTTCTGCAGTACTTTGGGCAGGCATTTCTAATACGCGAATTGCCGCTTCCATGGTGCGAAACAGATCAGCACCACGCTGCTCGCTGCCTGCCTGGGCAATTAATATCTCATCATCAGGCTCGGCGCTGCCAGTGAGTGTGACATTAATCCCACCAAAACTAAGCTGCTGGCCTTCGCCGACATATTCGCCACTGGCCACTAAATCAGCAGCGTCTTCCTGCCACGCGCCTTCACTAAAACGCTGCACTTGATAGCTGATGCCGCTATCTAGCGTTGCATCTTCATTGAATACGACACGGTAGCTGTCGCCATAGCCTGGGTCGTTAACATCCGTAAGCTGAGGGCCGCTGAAGGTAACGTTCCCCTGGTTCTCTGTGTTGGCTTCAGCAATATAGCCCGCACCGCTGGGAACCCCCTGAAAAACCGTGGCGCCATTTTCAGCAACAGGCATTAAACGGGAAGCATCGACACGCTGCTGACGCGAACTGTTATCGCCGTTATATTCCACATTGCCGTCTGCCGATTTAACAAACGGCGGGGCGTTATCTTTATAGCCACCGAACAAGTAGCGGCCATTGCCATCGGTGGCATTCGCCTGCCCCAGCATCGTTTCATAGACGCCTTTTAGCTCACTGGCAATGGACTCACGGTCAACATCACTCAGCGTGTCGCTAGAGGCTTTGATCAGTAGCGTTTTAGAACTGATGACCGCATCACTGACACTGTTAAGAATACTCTCAGTTTGCGACAGCGAATTTCGTGCCGAGACCCGCGAATCCGAAAACTGCTGGTTCATCGCTTTGGATTGATCAACGCCGACAGCACGTGAGGCTGCCTGCGGATCATCGGAAGGATTAACCACGCGACGGCCACTGGCAATTTGCTGACTAACTTTCAAGAAATCGCTTTGCTGACGGTTAATAGAAGCCGTGCTCTGCTCAAACATGGTGACCGTACTAATACGCATCGCCTAAGCTCCTTATTAGTTCCGTAGATTCAAGATGGTGTCCATAATGGCACCCGCGGTATCAATCACACGCGCATTCGCTTGGTAATACTGCTGATAGCGAATCAGGTTAGCCGCTTCTTCATCAAGATTGACGCCCGACTCAGATTGCTGCACCGCTTTCAGTTGATCGGTTAATCCTTGGCGAGCATCTAAATTCACCTGGGTAATATTGGTACGGTTACCCACATCGCTGACAATCACGCCATACGCGCCGCTCAACGATGCGCTACCACCCACGATAGCTTTTTGCTGTAAGTCCTGTAACGCCAAGGCATTGCGGTTGTCGCCAGCACCAGTCGCAACCCAGTCGGCTGGGTCATCTTCAGGATTTACCGGCTTTCCGGCGGCGATACGATCTAGCTCATTGATGGTGACATCCATATCGCTTGCGCCACGTCGTACAGGCTGCACTTCAAAACGGTCGCCATCATCAGGCGTACCGCTAATCGTGAGTGCTACGCCACCAAACGTCAGCGCACCTGTTCCTGCATCCCAGTCAACATCGTCTACTGTCGCTCCGTTATCGTTACGCGTAACGGTTGGAGCACCTCCTTCAAAGCGAACGGTGTAATCCGTCGCACGAAGCTGATCAATCGTGTCGATATCGAACCCGGCAGACTCAATAGTGGCCGTGCCATTGTTGTTCTCATGACTAAACGTTTGGGGAGCGCGCACGGCAAAAAAATCGCCACCTTGCTCACCATCCAGGTCGACACCCTGCTTATGCTGTTCGTTAAACGCCACAGAAAGCGAAACCGCCAGTTGGCCAATTTGGTTTTGAGTTTTATCCAGCGTTTCTGAACGGAATGTCATCAAACCGCCCAACGCGCCACCTTTAATCGCTGACTCTCCCAGCTGGGTCAAGCCACCTTCGCCATCACGATAGGCCACCACCGTACGCTGTGGATCAGCTTGTGACTGTATAGCTTCAAGCTTAAACGCGCTGGTACCCGTCACTAACGGCTGGCCGTTCGGCAAACTGAGGTTATAGCTTTTCCCATCCTGGATATTTAAGCGTATATCCATGCGTTCATTGAGTTCAGAAATCAAATGATCGCGCTGGTTCAACAGACTATTGGGCGCTTCTCCACTACGCGCACGGGCCAGCGCAATTTCGCGGTTCAGGCCGGCAATTTGTTCGGTCGTGTTATTTATCTGAATAACTTCATCTTTGATCTGGCTATTAATGTTGCTCTGCATATCTTGCAGATAACCATCAAAGGAGCGAAATTGGGCGCTAAGAGTATCGGCCGAACCAACCACGCCTTGACGGGCGGCAGAATCCGCTGGCGAACTGGCCAAATCTTCCAAAGAGGAGAAAAACGACTGCATTAACGGCGATAAGCCCGCTTCTCGATCCGCAAGCAAGTTATCAATTTGGGTGACTTGGCTGCTGTAGGTGGCCAGTGCGCTTGATTGGGTCTTGGCGTTGTTAAGCTGGTTCGAGACATACGTATTGAATTGGCGCTCGATACTGTTAACTTTAACGCCGCCGCCAACAGACCCTTGGCCAAGCTGAGCCAGCTCACGATTATACCCAGGCGTATAAACGTTACTGATATTGTTACTGGTGGTGCTGAGGGCATTCTGCGCCGCATTAAGGCCGCTTAAGCCGATTGAAAACATGCTCATGGTCAATTCCTTAGGCCGATAAGATGTCTATCGGCAGTGCGCAGAAAAACTTGAATCACGCGTTAACGGGAATCTGCGAGAAAATCGCGACCCGTTGCTATCGGCCCCATGGTATTCATGACGGCGACTAGTTTATTGGCATACTGCGGGTCCGTTGCATAGCCACCCCGCTGTAATTCACGAGCGGCTTGATGCGCATCAGCGGCCTCTACAACGCCCGCGTAGCGCGGATTATTGCCAATCAAATTGGCATAGTCGGTGAAGGCATGCTCAAACGAGTCATAGACGCGGAAAGAGTCCACGACTTGGGTTCGACGGCCATTAATATACTCATGAGTGACAATATCGGTCGTCTTGCCTTGCCAGTGGCTGCCCGCCTTAATACCAAACAAATTGTGACTATTACCGCCATGTTGCGTGGCAATTTCATGACGTCCCCAGCCTGTTTCCAGCGCTGCTTGTGCCAAAATAAGCTCAGCGGGTACCCCAGTGGCATTACTGGCTGCCTGGGCCGGAGCCGCTAACGTGGTCAAGAAGCGCTGAACGTGATCAGGCGCCTGGCTGAAGCTAGCAGGTGTTGCGGCAGAAGTGGGCGCAGCAGAGGAGGCAGCGGTAGATACTGTGCTAGCATTGCTCGCCTCAGCGGCTGGCCGTTGGCTAATCGCGTCTAGTTCAGATAAGAACCGCCCATCACCCTGTTCAGGCCCATAACCACCGCTATTCGGCTGCAGCGGTTCATCCAATACTCTGGGGGTGCCGCGAGGTATGCCTGCGATCAGCGCCTGCAGTTCTTGATCGGCACTATCCGCCTTATGATTGACCGCCCCTTGGCGCTGCAGCTGTTCAACCAGCATATCCGCCAATCCCATGCCCTTAGACGAGATCACTTGCGACCACTGCTGATCCAGCATTTGTTGATAGGTATCGGTTGTCGAACTGCTCAACAGGCCTGAAGAAGGAGTAGCATCGCGCATGCTTTTCATCATCATCTGCACAAACAGGGCTTCAAACTGCTGCGCAGCGCCGTGCACACCGGCATCAGGATCTACCCGGGCGTTGTGCTGCAAGCGCTGAAAGCCGTTCATGTCCAGCGCGAACTGGCTGGGCATATCGCCAATGCTCATTTAAATAACCTCAAGCTCTGCGCGAAGCGATCCGGAGGCCTTCAACGCTTCAAGAATCGACATTAAGTCTTGGGGCGTGGCTCCTAATGCATTAAGTGCATTGACCACTTCATTCAATTGGGCGCCTTCTACGATTTGCAGAAACGCTTCCTGCTGCTCAATTTCAATATCTGTATTAGGCACAACAACCGTTTCGCCTTCACCAAAGGGGGCTGGCTGGCTAACCCCAAACTGGGTATCAATCATAATGGATAGATTGCCGTGGGCGACGGCTGCTTGGCGCAGGGGGACAGCGCTATTCATGACGACTGAACCGGTGCGCGCATTGAGCACAACCCGCGCGGGAGCCTCCATGGGCGTCACCTGAACATTTTCTACACGTGCCATAAAGTTAACGCGTGCGTTTTCATCCATTGGGCCATCAAGCGCAATTACCCGCCCGTTGCGCGCATACGCCACCGATTGACCAAATTCGTTATTAATGGCCGTTACCACGCGCTGAACCGTGCCAAAATCTGATTCATTAAGCTGTAACTCTAATCGTCCGCCGTTACCGCCAAGGTTTAATGGCACTTCCCGCTCCACTAACGCCCCATTAGGAATGCGTCCGGATGCTTGCTGATTGATCTGGACACTGCTGCCGCCTGCTTGAGCGCCTGCGCCACCCACCAGCATATTGCCCTGAGCGATGGCATAAGTATCACCATCGGCACCTTTCAGCGGCGTCATTAACAGCGTTCCGCCACGTAAGCTACGGGCGTTGGCAATCGAAGACACCACGATATCCAAGCGCTGACCCGGGCGTGAAAACGGCGGTAAATCAGCGGTGACCATGACAGCGGCGACGTTGCGCAGCTGCAAGTTAGTGCCAGGCGGCACCGTTACCCCTAGCTGCGAGAGCATGTTCGTCAAGCTTTGGCTGGTAAACGGCGCCTGCGTGGTTTGGTCGCCGGTGCTATCCAGCCCCACGACCAAACCGTAGCCAACCAACTGGTTATCGCGCACCCCGGCAAAGCTTGATAATTCACGCACCCGTTCCGCCGCAGCTGGCATCGCCAGTAAACAACTAACGGCAAAGAGTGTTGTAAACATAGCGATACAACGTAGCCAGTGTTTAACACCACGATAACGGTTTAACTGCATAGCCATAGGTCTCTGTTAGCGGGCCGAGTGACTGACTTAAAACGGCGATACATTTAAGAAAAAGCGCTGTAACCAGCCCATGTGCTGCGCTTCATTGATATAGCCATCGCCGACATACTCAATTCTTGCGTCTGCCACTTGGGTTGAAGGCACTGTGTTTTGCGCGGTAATCGTGCGTGGGTTAACCACACCAGAAAAACGAATGAACTCCGTTCCCTGATTAATCGCGATCTGCTTTTCGCCGCGTACCCGCAAGTTGCCGTTATTCATCACTTCCAATACCGAAACAGTAATCGTGCCCGTGAAGGTATTGTTGGCCTGGGACCCGCCGCCACCCGCAAAGTCACTGGCTCCCGACACATCGAAACCATACTCGGCCAGCGTGTCCAGCACATCGGGCAGTTGCGCAAGCTCTAAGCTGGCATTACCCGAACGATCTGCATTGGATCGAGCATTTTTGCTAGCACTCACTTCTTCATCGAGCACAATGGTCAAAATATCGCCAATGGACCGTGGGCGACGATCTTCAAATAGCGGCTGATAACCGCGGCGCGCCTGATAAATGGAGCCATTAGCGATCGGCGGGGGCCGATCCACAATGTTAATCTGCTCTTGTTCGCCTACCACCGAGGCCCGCGGAATTTGCGCGCAACCGGCCGCAAATAAAATAAACAGCGCAAGGCCAACTAACAAAAAACGACGTGAAGCAGCGTGTAAATCCAACATAATGCGACCTGTTAGTAAGCCCTATTCATCAATAACGTTAGAGCTGACTCAAGCGCGCTAACATTTCGTCGCTAGTCGATACAGCCTTGCTATTAATTTCGTAGGCGCGTTGGGTTTGGATCATATTGACCATCTCCTCAACCACGTTCACGTTAGAGGTTTCTACATAGCCCTGGAATAACCTGCCAGCACCGTTATTACCGGGGACATTTTGGTTGGGCGCGCCCGAGGCACCGGTTTCCAAGTACAAGTTACCGCCAACGCTCTCCAGGCCTGCTGGATTAATAAACGACGCCACATTGATCTGGCCAATATCGGCATCTTGAGCGATACCGGGTTGGCGTACGCTGACCGTACCATCTTCACCAATCGTGACCGACAACGCGTTAGCAGGAACAAAAATGGCAGGCTCTAGTGGATAACCATTGGCGGGCACCATTTGGCCGTTTTCATTGAGCTGAAAGCTGCCGTCGCGGGTGTAGCCAACGGTGCCATCAGGCAATAACACTTGGAAAAAGCCTTCTCCGTTGATCGCCAGGTCTCGGGAGTTGCTGGTTTCTTCAAGGCCGCCTTGGGTATGCAGGCGTTCAGTCGCCACCGCACGCACACCGGTACCTATTTGCATGCCAGAAGGCAGGCGATCCTGGATATTATTTTGCGCACCGGGCTGGCGCATATTTTGATAGAGCAGATCTTCAAACACAGGGCGGGAACGTTTAAACCCGTTTGTGCTTACGTTCGCTAGGTTATTAGAAATAACATCTAGCTTAGTTTGCTGAGACTCCAGTCCCGTCTTGGCCGTCCACAAGGACTTAATCATAAGCGTGTTCCCTTGGCTGAGTGGCTGCTATCAGCCCTGAATAGATAAAATGCTGTTAGCGCGCTGAGCGTTCTCGTCCGCCGTGCTGAGCATTTTCATTTGCATGTCGTAACGGCGGGCAACATCAATCATAGACACCATGGCATCTACGGCACTGACGTTACTGCCCTCTAGTGCACCACTGACAATTCGGGCATCTTCATCACCGGGAAGCACGGCGGCAACGCCTTCCTCATTCAGAGGCCCGCGAAACAGGCCATCTTCACCGCGCGTCAACGCCTGTTCATCGGGCGTTACTAGCTTGATGCGGCCGACATCAACCAGTGCCGCAGGCCCCTCACCCTGGGGAATAGCGCTGATGGTGCCGTCCGCACCAATGGATACTTGCGCGCCTTGGGGCAAGGCAATGGGGCCACCTTCCCCCATTACCGGACGCCCAACACTGAGCAGTACGCCATCATTATCCAGCTGCAGATCGCCTCGCCGGGTGTACGCCTCAGTGCCGTCCTCTCCCAGCACCGCCATCCAGGCGTCATCCTGCATCGCGATATCTAGCGTGCGACCCGTGCGTTCAATAGGACCTTGCGAAAAATCGGTGCCTGGGGTGGTCGTCACCGCCGATACCCGCGTGTCGAGTAGCCCGGCGCCCTCCACCGGAACTGAACGTGCAGCTTGCAACTGAGCGCGAAACCCCGCGGTGGACACATTCGACAGGTTATTGCTAACCACTGCCTGCTGGTCCATCGTGTGTTTGGCGCCGCTCATGGCGGGGTATAGCATACGATCCACAACTGACTCCTTAGCGCAGTATTACGCCATTATCACGAGTGACTACAGGTTAATAATGGTCTGCAGGAGCTCGTCCTGGGTGCTGATGGTATTGGAGTTAGCCTGGTAAGAGCGCTGCGCCACAATGGTATCTACCAGCTCACTGGCTAAGTCGACGTTAGACGCTTCTACCGCTTCTGCTTGGATCTGCCCCAGACGACCGGTGCCCGGCGCCCCTAGGTTTTCCAAACCAGAGGTGTTCGTCGCCGCCCACAGGTTGTTGCCCAGTGGCTGAAGACCCTCTTCATTACGGAAGCTGGCTAGCGCAATTTGGCCCGCAGCACGGGTTTCACCGTTGGTGAAGTTACGCTGGATAACGCCTGTTTCAGTGACGGTAATACCGGCCAGTGCACCAGAGGTGAAGCCATCCTGACTCAACTCTTTTTGCAATGAGTCAGCAGCAAACTGGGTAGTGCCATCAAACTTAAGCTCTAAAGTAAGATTTTCAGCATCTACGCCGCCGGGGATAGCTGCGATAGTAGCACTCGCTGCCCCGCCGTTAACACCAGTGACCACACCGTTTTCGTCCGTTTCTAGTCTACCGCTTTGAGTAAAATCTAATGTAAAGCTGCCTCTAGCTACCCCGTCAGTAACGGCGGGCACGTCCCATTGATTGCTGTTACCTACCCTTTCAAAGTAAGTAGCAACATTGATGGCATTGCCCAAAGAGTCATAGGCAGTAAAGTTATTGGAGAAGTGGTACTCCAACTCATCCCCATTTGCCAATTCAAGCGTGTTTAAGTCTTGGCCACTTACTGCCCTGGCATCCAGGTTTAATAGCGCATTTACTTCGGTGGTTGCTTTAGCCGGAATATCATCAACGGGCACATTTAATGCCTGCGGAGCGCCGCCCACCAACACGTTTGAGAAAGGGAATGCCTGCTGGTCATCGGTATCTGCGGTAACGCCGCGATCCATGCCGTAACCCATTAAACGGTCACCCTGGGCATTAACAATATCGCCGGCGGCGGTAATGCCGAACTCACCGTTACGCGAATAACCGACTTCTCCAGTGGGGCGCTCTAGGCGGTAAAAGCCTTCACCGGAAATCGCCAAATCCAGGTTACGCCCCGTGCTCTCGATACTGCCCTGGGTAAAGTTCTGGCGCACATCTGATACCTGCACACCAATGCCCCGCGAGGCTGCAAACACATCAGAGAACAGCACGTCAGAGCGCTTGTAGCCAACGGTTTGCGAGTTAGCGATGTTGTTGCCCGCAGAGTTTAGCTTCTCTGATTGTGCGTTAAGACCAGCTACTGCCGTTGTAAATGACATAATACTTTCCTCATCAAAACGTCTTTTTCATTAAGACGTTCTTGCTGTAAAAATGTTGTTTTACTTACAAGTTGCTTAAAGAATCTGTTTGACCTGATTCAGCTGAACCTGTCCGTAAATAGCCCCTAAATCCAGCCGAACATTTCCGCTGCCATCGTTAGGGGTCACACTATTAACAACGGCATAGTTCAATGCGGTTGAGTCTAGCGTTTCACCCTCAGCATCTTGAGCCTCTAGCTGAACCGTATAACGACCACTGGCAGCTGCTTCACCCTGCTCGTTTTTACCGTCCCACTGGAAAGACTGCACACCGGCCTCTACCGCACCCAAGTTATAGCGTCTGATCACCTCACCACCTTGGCCAACAATCACCGCCGTAAGCTTGTCAGCGGGTTTGGCAAGCTCGATACCAAACGGTGTCGTATAGGATTTTCCTTCACTATCTTGCTCTAGCATGACCTTGTCACCAGGCACCATCACGCCTTGACCAATCAAGCCACTCGCTTGCAGTGCTTGGTTGGCATCCATTTGGCTAGTAATGCTTTGCAAGGTGGTATTCAGCTGTTCAATCCCACTTACCGTATTAATTTGCGCAATCTGGGAGGTCATTTCCGCATTTTCCATTGGATTCAGCGGATCTTGATTCTGTAGCTGAGTAATCAGTAGCGTTAGAAAGCTGCTGCGCAACTCATCTGATGCGCTCTGCTTTAACTGGGAACCACTGCCGCCACCATTAATCGCCGAAAGTGTTGTCGGGTCGATTGTGCTCATAATTAACCCTCACCCAGAGATAGCGTCTGCACCATCATCTGCTTCGTTGTGTTGAACACTTCTACGTTGGCTTGATAGGAGCGCGATGCCGAGATCATGTTGACCATTTCATGCACGGGTTCAACATTGGGCTTAGCGACATAGCCTTCTTCGTCGGCAGCAGGGTGGTTTGGCATATATTGCAGACGCAGCGGAGAGTCGTCTTCAACCACGTCGGTGACACGTACACCGCCAACGCCGTACCGATTGTTATGTGCTTGGGTTTCAAACATTACTTGTTTGGCCCGATAGGTCTCGCCATCAGGGCCTGCAATACTGTCGGCATTGGCCATATTGCTAGCAGTAACATTCATACGCTGCGCCTGGGCGCTCATTGCGGAACTAGCAATATCAAAGGCTGAAAACATCGACATAGATTACTTTCTCCTACCGCTCGTTTATTCCGGCTGCATCGCGTTTTTCAGGCCCTGAATTCGGCGATTCATAATGGTTAGGGCGGCTTTGTAACGAACAGCATTGTCTGCAAACTGTGTCCGCTCACGATCCATATCGACCGTGTTGCCATCCAAGCTAGGTTGATCGGGTATACGATAAAGCAGCTCGGCACTGCCTACGCCACGCCATGCAGGGCCCTCACCTTGCAGATGACGCTCTGACGTTCGTGCAAGCGTCAGCGCGCCATTTTGCTGCTGCTGTGGCTGGCTGCCCGCAACGGCCTTCTTTAACTCACTGGCAAAGTCGAGATCGCGCGCTTTATAGTTAGGCGTATCGGCATTGGCAATATTGGCTGCCAACACGTCGTGACGCGCTTGGCGCAAGCCCAGTGCCTGCTGGTGATAGTTAAAGGCAGATTCAAGCTGATCAATCATGCCAATCCTCGTTCGCTGAGAGGCAAAATAAAACGGATATTATTGACGATGAATAATAGGCTTCGCCTCGTCAGCCTAAAGCATGGAACAGCTGCCGTTTACACCAGCATTTCATATGATGCACGGACTACTTTTGCACTACACTGCACGGTTGATGATTATCATCTGCTTCCTTTCGATTGAGCGACTCTCCCATGCCACACCCGCTACGCCCAGCGCGTTACTGCCTGGCGATCCTTAAGCAAGTACTTTGCCTATCGCTGATCAGCCTTGGCTTTTCATTACACGCGCATGCTAGCAACCAAGTGTTGATGGATACCGTTCAGCAGTTTCTTTATCAAGAATCTCAATCACTTGGGCAGGAAGTGATGATTGATATATCACCTCCATCTCCTCATTTACCTGAGTGCGTTGCACCCGAACCATTCTTCCCGAATGCTAATCAATCCCCGCTCGGACGCATTTCTGTCGGTGTGCGCTGTGGCGAAGATCGTCGTCAAGTGCGGTATATACAGGCGCAAATTGATATCATTGGTAGCTACGCCGTGGCTGGCCAGGATATCGATAGGGGCACGCTCATCACGAGTGATATGCTGACATTACGAGAAGGCAACCTTGGAGATCTAGCCGCCCAAGCGCTTACCGACCAAGACGACATTATCGGCATGGTCGCACAGCGCCCTATTCGAAGCGGCAGCACCTTCCAGACTCACTACCTTCAAGCGCCTCAAGTGGTGAAACGAGGGCAGCGCGTCACTGTCATAGCAGAAGGCGCTGGTTTCCGAGTATCACGCGAAGGAGAGGCACTGTCTGATGGTGCTCAAGGCGAGCGTATTCGTGTGCGTTTTGATACTCGCGAATTAGTTACCGCACGCGTCATCGGCCAGGGAACGTTGGTGATAGATTTTTAATCTAAACGCCTAAAGTCCTTACTACCCAGGCCGATACTAGGTAATACAGCGCATGCCGCACCAACGTTGACGATGAGGCAAACAACGTGAAAATTGATAACATTAATCCGTTGCTACGTTCTAATCAGGCGCAGCAGCGTGATGAAGCACAGAAAATAGGCGGAAATAAGCCAGCCGAAGCAGATAGCGCGACACGGTCAGCAACACAACTTAGCCAAACGCATACTGATAGTTCACAAGATATCGATACGGCAAAAGTTGAGGAAATTCGCGAAGCTATTCGTGAAGGGAAGCTCGAGATTCGTGCCGATCGTATCGCTGATGGCTTAATTGCCAATTTAAAAGATTTATAAGCGAACTATTATGGGTCTTTCACGACTGCTCTCAGATCAATTGCAACGCCTTGATGAATTAGTGCTGCTGCTTTCAGATGAACAAGCACAGCTCACTAAAGGCAGCATTGACGGTGACGCCCTCTCTGCCTTAGCCCTGAAAAAGCAGGCGCTGTTAGTTGAGCTAGAACGCATCGAAACACTGCGCCGAAGCGTGCAAACAAAGCTTGGCTATGCAGACGGTGCCCTTGGCGCCAAGAAAGCCGCTAACGATGCTGGCTGCTTGGCTACCTGGGAAAGCTTGCTCGAAAAAAGCGAACGCGTATCACGCATGAACGAATTAACTGGGCAAATGCTATCGCTTAGAATGAAGCATAACCAGGAAATGCTGGATTACATTCGCCAAATTGCTGAAAAAACCCTCTATAAGCCAAATGGGCGCAACAATGCCCAACCAGGTCGCTTTAACGCATCTGCCTAGTATTTCCGCACATTCATAGACAAAACCTGTACAAGAAGCTTCAATGTGAACAATGATATTCACAATTGGAGCCGAAGAATGCTTTCCCACCTTCCAGAAAACTTTACCGCTGTTGTCATCGGTGCCAATGGCGGCATAGGTAACGCTATTATTAAGAGGCTGCTTGCCGATACCCATGTGGGTAATGTCGTTGCCGTAAGCCGTTCACCTATTGCTTCTCAAGACCCATCTTTTCAAGGCGCACCCGTTGAGGTGGTGAACGTCGATATCACCACACAATCAGGCCGTGAGACTCTTTGCCAACAGTTAAACGGTCGCCCGGTACACCTGCTATTCAATGCTATTGGTACGCTACATGATGATGCGCGTAATGTGCAGCCTGAGAAACGCTTAGAGCAGTTAGATGAAGCATCATTCGCTCATGTTATGCATGTTAATCCAGCCACACCTGCCCTATTGATTAGCGCACTTAAATCATCGTTGCAGGGCAAGCACCCGGTTACCATCGCCAGCTTATCGGCACGCGTTGGATCTATTGGCGATAATGGGCATGGCGGCTGGTACAGCTACCGTGCCAGTAAAGCAGCGCACAACATGTTAATGAAGACCATCTCCATCGAACTCAAACGACTGAACAAGCAGTCTATTGTGTTGTGCCTGCACCCAGGCACCACAGATACATCGCTGTCGAAACCTTTCCAGGCTCGTGTACCCAGCGAAAAGCTATTTACACCTGATTTCGTCGCTGAACAATTATTGAAAGTAATGTCTCAACGCCCCCCCGAAGATACCGGCAGCTTCTGGGATTGGGCTGGCAAGCCTATCGAATGGTAAATGTTAGGCAAAAAAAATCCCCCAGGGCGCAAGCCCTGGGGGATTTTGCAAACAGTTCATAACCAATAGCTCAACAACAAAAACCCCCAGCTTCCAATGAAGCTGGGGTTTTTCTTAATAAGTGCCTGACGATGACCTACTCTCGCATGGGGAGACCCCACACTACCATCGGCGCTAAGCGGTTTCACTTCTGAGTTCGGCAAGGGATCAGGTGGTTCACGCGTGCTATGGTCGTCAGGCGTAACTTTTAATGCATATCATGCTGAACATGTCACTGATGTTTTGTGGCGTCTCTTTCGTCTCACGCCCTCCGTGTGTCACGTTGGGCTTGAGTCGCGTATCCGGTTTTCGTTATCACTGCGACCAGACCCCTTGGGTGTTATAGGGTCAAGCCTCACGGGCCATTAGTACACGTTAGCTCAACGCCTTGCAGCGCTTCCACACCGTGCCTATCAACCAGCTGGTCTCGCTGGGCCCTTCAGGAGGCTCTAGGCCTCAGGGATGTCTCATCTTGAAGGGGGCTTCCCGCTTAGATGCTTTCAGCGGTTATCCCGTCCGCACATAGCTACCCGGCAATGCCACTGGCGTGACAACCGGAACACCAGAGGTGCGTCCACTCCGGTCCTCTCGTACTAGGAGCAGCCCTTCTCAAACATCCAACGCCCACGGCAGATAGGGACCGAACTGTCTCACGACGTTCTAAACCCAGCTCGCGTACCACTTTAAATGGCGAACAGCCATACCCTTGGGACCGACTTCAGCCCCAGGATGTGATGAGCCGACATCGAGGTGCCAAACACCGCCGTCGATGTGAACTCTTGGGCGGTATCAGCCTGTTATCCCCGGAGTACCTTTTATCCGTTGAGCGATGGCCCTTCCATACAGAACCACCGGATCACTAGAACCTGCTTTCGCACCTGCTCGACGTGTCTGTCTCGCAGTCAAGCACCCTTATGCTCTTGCACTCACTGCACGATGTCCGACCGTGCTGAGGGTACCTTCGTGCTCCTCCGTTACTCTTTGGGAGGAGACCGCCCCAGTCAAACTACCCACCACACACTGTCCTCGATCCGGATAACGGACCTGAGTGAGAACGCCAATGATGCCAGGCTGGTATTTCAAGGTTGGCTCCCCTCGAACTAGCGTCCGAGATTCAAAGCCTCCCAGCTATCCTACACAGGCAACATCAGCGTCCAGTGTGAAGCTATAGTAAAGGTTCACGGGGTCTTTCCGTCTAGCCGCGGGTACACCGCATCTTCACGGCGATTTCAATTTCACTGAGTCTCGGGTGGAGACAGCGTGGCCATCATTACGCCATTCGTGCAGGTCGGAACTTACCCGACAAGGAATTTCGCTACCTTAGGACCGTTATAGTTACGGCCGCCGTTTACCGGGGCTTCAATCAAGAGCTTCGCCTTGCGGCTAACACCATCATTTAACCTTCCGGCACCGGGCAGGCGTCACACCCTATACGTCCGCTTGCGCGTTAGCAGAGTGCTGTGTTTTTACTAAACAGTTGCAGCCACCTGGTATCTTCGACCGGTTCGGGCTCTGAGAGCAAGTCTCGTCACCCTACGCCGGCGTGCCTTCTCCCGAAGTTACGGCACCATTTTGCCTAGTTCCTTCACCCGAGTTCTCTCAAGCGCCTTGGGATTCTCACCCTGACCACCTGTGTCGGTTTGGGGTACGGTCGCACATGATCTGAAGCTTAGAGGCTTTTCCTGGAAGCGTGGCATCAATGACTTCCTGACCGTGGTCAGTTCGTTTCGTGTCTCGGCCTTAGAGCATCCCGGATTTACCTAAGATGCAAGCCTACTCACTTTCACCAGGACAACCAACGCCTGGCTCACCTAGCCTTCTCCGTCCCCCATCGCAATCATGTCCGGTACAGGAATATTGACCTGTTTCCCATCGACTACGCCTTTCGGCCTCGCCTTAGGGGCCGACTCACTCTGCTCCGATTAGCGTCGAACAGAAACCCTTGGTCTTCCGGCGAGGGAGTTTTTCACTCCCTTTATCGTTACTCATGTCAGCATTCGCACTCGTGATACCTCCAGCGAACTTCTCAATTCACCTTCATCGGCTTACACGACGCTCCTCTACCGCTCACACCTAAGTGTGAACCCGTAGCTTCGGTACCTGGTTTAGCCCCGTTACATCTTCCGCGCAGGCCGACTCGACTAGTGAGCTATTACGCTTTCTTTAAAGGATGGCTGCTTCTAAGCCAACCTCCTAGCTGTCTGAGCCTTCCCACATCGTTTCCCACTTAACCAGGATTTCGGGACCTTAGCTGACGGTCTGGGTTGTTTCCCTTTTCACGACGGACGTTAGCACCCGCCGTGTGTCTCCCACGCTCGCACTCACCGGTATTCGGAGTTTGCCTCGGGTTGGTAAGTCGGGATGACCCCCTAGCCGAAACAGTGCTCTACCCCCGGCGGTGATACGTGAGGCGCTACCTAAATAGCTTTCGAGGAGAACCAGCTATCTCCGAGCTTGATTAGCCTTTCACTCCGATCCACAAGTCATCCAAATCTTTTTCAACAGATCCTGGTTCGGGCCTCCAGTTGATGTTACTCAACCTTCACCCTGCTCATGGATAGATCGCTCGGTTTCGGGTCTATATCCAGCGACTGTGTCGCCCAGTTAAGACTCGGTTTCCCTACGGCTCCCCTAAACGGTTAACCTCGCCACTGAATATAAGTCGCTGACCCATTATACAAAAGGTACGCAGTCACAGAACAAGTCTGCTCCTACTGCTTGTACGCACACGGTTTCAGGATCTATTTCACTCCCCTCTCCGGGGTTCTTTTCGCCTTTCCCTCACGGTACTGGTTCACTATCGGTCAGCCAGGAGTATTTAGCCTTGGAGGATGGTCCCCCCGTCTTCAGTCAAGGTTTCTCGTGCCCCGACCTACTCGATTTCACATGATCAGATTTTCGACTACGGGGCTATCACCCGCTACGGCTGAGCTTCCCAGCTCATTCGCCTAATCAGTCACATGCTTAAGGGCTGGTCCCCGTTCGCTCGCCGCTACTAGGGGAATCTCGGTTGATTTCTTTTCCTCAGGGTACTTAGATGTTTCAGTTCCCCTGGTTCGCCTCTTACGCCTATATATTCAGCGCAAGATACTCATCTTATGATGAGTGGGTTTCCCCATTCAGAAATGCCCGGGTCACAGGTTGTTTGCCACCTCGCCGAGCCTTATCGCAGGCTTCCACGTCTTTCATCGCCTCTGGCTGCCTAGGCATCCACCGTGTGCGCTTCATTGCTTGACCCTATAACCCGAAGGAGTCTGGTGTCTCGCAATGATAACGATTGCCGGATACGCTTGAGACGTATCACAAAACAATTACGTATAAACACTTCAAAGAAGCGTTTATGTCAGCATGATATACATTGTTAAAGAGCGACTGCTATGCGCAGTGATAAGCGGTTGCTTTTTTCACATTAAAAGGAAAAGAAAGGTCTTTAAAGAAGATCTTAAAAAAGCTCTTTTCTCTTTTTCACTATGAAGAAAACGCTTATCACTGCGTATCAACAGCATTCTGATCAGGTAATTCATTGTGAGCGCTTACCGCGAGGATGATGCATCGTTTAAGGAGGTGATCCAGCCGCAGGTTCCCCTACGGCTACCTTGTTACGACTTCACCCCAGTCATGAACCACACCGTGGTGATCGCCCTCTTGCGTTAGGCTAACCACTTCTGGTGCAGTCCACTCCCATGGTGTGACGGGCGGTGTGTACAAGGCCCGGGAACGTATTCACCGTGACATTCTGATTCACGATTACTAGCGATTCCGACTTCACGGAGTCGAGTTGCAGACTCCGATCCGGACTGAGACCGGCTTTTCGGGATTAGCTGACTCTCGCGAGCTCGCAACCCTTTGTACCGGCCATTGTAGCACGTGTGTAGCCCTACTCGTAAGGGCCATGATGACTTGACGTCGTCCCCACCTTCCTCCGGTTTGTCACCGGCAGTCTCCTTAGAGTTCCCGGCATTACCCGCTGGCAAATAAGGACAAGGGTTGCGCTCGTTACGGGACTTAACCCAACATTTCACAACACGAGCTGACGACAGCCATGCAGCACCTGTCTCTGCGTTCCCGAAGGCACCAAGTGATCTCTCACAAGTTCGCAGGATGTCAAGAGTAGGTAAGGTTCTTCGCGTTGCATCGAATTAAACCACATGCTCCACCGCTTGTGCGGGCCCCCGTCAATTCATTTGAGTTTTAACCTTGCGGCCGTACTCCCCAGGCGGTCGACTTATCGCGTTAACTTCGCCACAAAGTGCGCTAGGCACCCAACGGCTGGTCGACATCGTTTACGGCGTGGACTACCAGGGTATCTAATCCTGTTTGCTACCCACGCTTTCGCACCTCAGTGTCAGTGTCAGTCCAGAAGGCCGCCTTCGCCACTGGTATTCCTCCCGATCTCTACGCATTTCACCGCTACACCGGGAATTCTACCTTCCTCTCCTGCACTCTAGCTTGACAGTTCCGGATGCCGTTCCCAGGTTGAGCCCGGGGCTTTCACAACCGGCTTATCAAGCCACCTACGCGCGCTTTACGCCCAGTAATTCCGATTAACGCTTGCACCCTCCGTATTACCGCGGCTGCTGGCACGGAGTTAGCCGGTGCTTCTTCTGCGAGTGATGTCTTTCCTAATGGGTATTAACCACTAGGCGTTCTTCCTCGCTGAAAGTGCTTTACAACCCGAAGGCCTTCTTCACACACGCGGCATGGCTGGATCAGGGTTGCCCCCATTGTCCAATATTCCCCACTGCTGCCTCCCGTAGGAGTTCGGGCCGTGTCTCAGTCCCGATGTGGCTGATCATCCTCTCAGACCAGCTACGGATCGTTGCCTTGGTGAGCCATTACCTCACCAACTAGCTAATCCGACATAGGCTCATCCAATAGCGGGAGCCGGAGCCCCCTTTCTCCCGTAGGACGTATGCGGTATTAGCCTGGGTTTCCCCAGGTTATCCCCCACTACCGGGCAGATTCCTATGCATTACTCACCCGTCCGCCGCTCGTCAGCGGGTAGCAAGCTACCCCTGTTACCGCTCGACTTGCATGTGTTAGGCCTGCCGCCAGCGTTCAATCTGAGCCATGATCAAACTCTTCAGTTTAAAATCATTGTGATGCTTACATGTCACTCGAAAGTCACATAAGTGCATCAAACTTGGCTCAAGGTTCAAACGAATTCATTTCAATTTACATTGTCATGACCGCTTGCCTTGATATTTGGTGATTTATCACCCTCATCGGCAAGCGCCCACATGAATTACCTGATCAAATTGTTAAAGAGCTGTTTTCGCTGGATAAAACTGGCTAACCGTTGAACTGGTTTGCCTCAGCGAGGAAGGCGTATTCTACGCATTTCCTGGTGTTTGTCAATCACTGTTTTGAGTGAGTGAAGCGAGTGAGCGAAGAAAGCGAGATTACGCTGCTTTCCTTTTAACTCGTCTCACAAGGCGACTGAAGACACCGCAAACTTTCTCTGCAATATTTTCGCTAACCTTCTGACAAACCGAAGTTTTTCAACTTCAATCACCGCTGGTAACGCTGTGCGTCCCCGGCAGCGGATGCGTACTTTACGGATTCGCTGCCGACTTGGCAAGGGCTTTTGTAAAAAAACTCCAACATTCATCTGTTACTCTAATGTCGGCAGCATCACCCCCTCTATTTGAGCGTTATTTAAGTGCAGGAATCGCGTCAGGAACTAATGATTCGGTGCTGAGATCAGCAATTGTTCGCGCACCGGTGAGCGTCATCGCCACCTTCATCTCTTTTTCGAAAAGCTCAAGCAGGTTAGCAACCCCCGACTCACCTGCTGCTGCAAGCGCATAGATAAAGGCGCGACCTATCAATACTGTATCTGCACCCATGGCAATCATTCTCACTACATCTAACCCATTACGCACACCAGAATCAGCCAGGATGGCCAGATCACCCTTAACTGCATCTGCAATAGCAGGCAGGGCACGCGCGGTAGAAGGCACGCCATCCAACTGACGGCCACCGTGATTTGAAACTACAATACCATCCGCCCCAAAGCGGACTGCATCACGGGCATCATCAGCATCCAGTATGCCCTTAATAACCATTGGGCCATCCCACTGCTCACGAATCCAATCCAGATCTTTCCAGGAAATAGAGGGATCAAAGTTATCGCCAAGCCAGGCAATATAATCTTCAAGCTCCGTCGGCTGACCACGATAATCAGACACGTTGCCTAGATCATGCGGGCGACCATGCACACCGACATCCCAAGCCCAAAGAGGATGCAACGCAGCTTGAAGCATACGTTTCATAGGCCCGCTTTTGCCGCTCATGCCTGAATGAGCATCGCGATAACGCGCCCCTGGCACAGGCATATCAACGGTGAAGACTAATGTTTTAACCCCTGCCGCCTTAGCACGCTCAAGCACGTGCTTCATAAAGCCGCGATCCTTCAATACATAAAGCTGAAACCATATGGGCCGCTCCACTGCCGCTGCCACTTCTGCAATTGGGCATACGGAGACCGTCGATAACGTAAACGGTATGCCCTTCTTGGTCGCTGCCCGTGCTGCCTGGACTTCACCACGCCTAGCGTACATGCCTGTTAGCCCCACCGGCGCCAAGGCAAGAGGCATTGCCATCTTTTCACCAAACAGTTCGGTTTCCAGCGATAGCGACGACATATCCTTCAACCCCCGCTGCCGCAACGCGACACCCGCTAGGTCTTCAACATTGCTCCGCAACGTATGCTCTGCGTATGACCCGCCATCAGCATAGTGAAACAGAAACGGAGGGATACGACGCTTGGCAGCTTGGCGGTAGTCCGTAGGTGATGAAATGATCATGGCAGGCCCTATGCAATAAATAGATGCACTATCTATAAGTACTATCTATAAACGGTCATCGAAGCGTCAGTATTAGGCGCCTCAGATAAAAATTGGTTTTACCAATTTACAAACAATTAGCATCAACAGTAATGAGGCGCTGCAGTCGTGTCAAACACGCATCGCCCACCATGGCATGTTTCGGTCATATACTTTAGTTATAAGTCAAATAAACGGTGCCAATAGCTATCAATTTGCTAGCCTTTTACTGTTGAGACAAATCATTAAAGCCCTTATTATTGGTCTTACCAATTATGAGGACCTGCACTAATGACTTATCCTCCGCTCCGCCAGCAGCGCTTGGCTGATGTGATTACCGAGCGCCTTGAAGCAATGATTCTTGAAGGTAGCCTCAAGCCTGGCCAGCGCCTGCCCCCAGAAAGAGAGCTTGCTGAACGTTTTGGCGTGTCACGCCCCTCTCTGCGTGAAGCCATTCAAAAGCTTGCCGCACGAGGCTTGCTTCCCAGCCGCCAAGGCGGTGGTACCTTCGTGAATGAAACGCTAAACAGCGGCTACACCGACCCTTTGTTGGAGATGCTTTCCCGACACAACGAATTTCATTTGGATTTGCTTGAATTTCGCGATGCGATGGAAGGCATTTCGGCTTATTACGCCGCGTTACGTTCAACGCCAGCGGACAAAGCCGTATTAATCCAGCGCTTTGAAGAACTTGACGGTGGATTTGTGGGCGCCAACCCCGCCCAAGAAGCAAAGTTGGATGCCGCCTTCCCCCTCGCCATTGCAGAAGCCGCTCATAACGTACTGTTACTTCACACTATTCGAGGCATTTTCCATTTATTAGAGCAGAGCATCGTTGATAACCTCGCCCATCTTTTTGCAAAGCCCGACTCGCGTTCGCAGCTAATGAAGCAACACAGAGCCCTACTAGATGCGATTTTAGAAGGGCGTGCTGAAGATGCCCGCAGCCGCGCGCACGAGCACTTAGTGTACGTTGAGGAAGGACTTCTCGAGATGGCCAGAGCGGAAACCCGCGCCCAGCGAGCACTGCGTCGTGCCCAAGGTACCAGCAGCACACCAGCATGAGTCGCTTACCTCTCCTTTCAGACCATCGCTGGCGGCTACTCTGGCTAATCGCGATTCCGCTAGGACTGATGCTATGCATGTGGCAGGCCGCTCAACTGGCCCGCGAGCAGGCGCTATCAAACTTACAAGACGACGCTGAAAACGAGCTGCGGCTGTCGGCCGCCAACTTAAATGGTTATCTGCTGCGCTATGATTATTTGCCACAAATGCTGGCAACCAGGGAAGGCGTACAACGTTTTTTAGATTCCCCAGACAGCCAAGACCCCATGCCGCTCAACTTACTGCTTGACCGTTTTCGCTTTACCTCTGGGGTCTCCGATGTTTATTTGCTTAACCGTGACGCCGATACCATCGCCGCCAGCAACTGGCACCGCCCTAATACATTCATTGGTCAAAACTACGCGTTTCGCAGCTATTACACCGATGCCATTACTGGAGGACAGGGGCGTTTTTATGGCTTAGGTGTACAGTCGCTTGAGCGTGGTTACTATTTCTCAGCGCCAGTGTGGCTTGATGACACCTCGCCCGATGCAAAACCCGACGGTGTTATCGTCGTCAAAGTACTGCTCGATGATGTTGAAGAGAGCTGGGCTGAGCAGGACGCTGAACTGTTTGTCACCGATAGCGACAATATTATTTTTATGGCCAGCCACCCTGAGCTGCGCATGAATGCCCTCCCCCCTCTTACCGACGGCCAACGCGACAGCCTACGGGCAACTCGTCGCTATGCAATGGAGCCTTTAACGCCTTCCGGCATTGAGCTTGAAGCCCCTTACGGGTCCGATAGCTATCTTGTTAGCTTTGCTAGCGGGCCACTAAGTGGTGGGCACTATTTAAGCCTTACGCGCCCCATCCCAGAGTTTGGCTGGCAAATGCATATTTTAAAACCACTGACTCCTGTGGTGAACGCCCAGTGGATCGCGGCGCTGATGGCGGGAGGCTTATATGGCGTGGTGGCCTTGGGCGGAGGCATTGGTTGGCAACGCTTGCGTTTACGCCGAGAGAGAGAAGCGTTTGCGGAACGCGAACGACAAACCTTAGCGAGAGTACGCGATGAACTAGAAGTCAGCGTTGAGCGAAGAACACGTGATTTAGTCGCCAGTAATCAGCGGCTTTCTGGTGAAATAGAAGAGCGGCGGCGAGCAGAAGCTAATCTACGCCAAACCCAAGATGAGTTGATCCAAGCGGCAAAGCTTGCGGTATTAGGTCAATTGGCTGCCGGTATTAATCACGAGTTAAATCAACCATTAGCGGCTATTCGTGCCTACGCTGAAAATGGTCGACGGTTTATTGAACTGTCGCGGGTGGACAAAGCAGATGCCAACCTAGCGCAAATTGTCGAGCTTACCCAGCGCATGGCCGATATTAGCGCCCAGCTGCGCCAGTTTTCTCGTAAGAGCAGCGAGCGTCAGGAGACAATTTCCGTACAAGCCTGTATTGAGTACGCCCTGCGTTTATTCCACAGCCGCTTACGTGATGATGGCATCAGGGTGGTCCAACAATGGCCAGAGGAGACGCTTTGGGTTGAGGGTGATTTAGTCCGCCTAGAGCAAGTACTGGTGAACTTGATCAGTAACGCGTTACAGGCAATGAAAGAGGTAGCGTCACCCATGCTGACGCTAAGCGTAGAAATAGCACAACAGCAAGTGATGATCAGCGTTGCCGATAATGGCCCAGGCATCCCAGAACAACACTTGGGCCAGATCTTCGAACCTTTCTTCACCACGAAAGCACCCGGCAGCGGATTAGGGCTAGGACTTTCGATTTCCTCACGTATTATGGAGGATCTGGGCGGCAAGCTGCAGGTAACGAATCAGCCCACTGGCGGGGCACGATTCACCATTACGCTCCCCTGTTCAGCAACGCCTAACGTACTGCCGCCACCTTCAGTCAAGGAGAGTAACAACCATGCATGAGCCGTCGACGCTGCCGGTCATGGTGATCGACGACGAACCGCACCTGCGCATCACCGCCAGCCAAACACTCGAACTTGCTGGCTATACGCCTCACTGCTTTGAGTCAGCAGAACAAGCGCTTGAAGCACTACCAGCAAACTTTCCCGGCGTTATCGTGAGTGACATTCGCATGCCTGGAATGGACGGTATGGCGCTATTGCATGAGCTACATAGCCGCGATGCTACACTGCCGATTATCTTAATCACTGGTCATGGCGACATCTCGACCGCGGTGGAAGCGATGCGAGCAGGCGCTTGGGACTTTTTAGAAAAGCCTTTCGCTGGCGATCAGCTACTCGATGTTGTGAGGCGAGGCATCGAAAAACGCCAGCTGAGCCTGGAAAATTTGCGCTTAAAAGCCGAGCTGGAGGTTCAGCAGGCTGCCCTTGGACCACGCCTTGTGGGTCGTACAGCGGTAATTTCTCGTTTGGCGGCAATGATTCAGCGTATCAGCCAAGTAGAGGCCGATGTGCTGCTATTTGGTGAAACCGGCACCGGAAAAGATCTTGTCGCTCGCGCCATTCATGAGCGCAGCGCCCGTCGCAACAGCCCGTTTATGGCCATCAACTGCGGCGCAGTGCCAGAAAACACCATTGAATCAGAGCTGTTTGGCCATGAGAAAGGTGCCTTTACCGGCGCTGTAGAACGGCGAATTGGTAAGTTTGAGCATGCCAATGGTGGCACTGTGTTCCTGGATGAAATCGAATCAATGCCGTTGGCACTCCAGGTTAAGCTATTGCGCGTATTGCAAGAGCGTAGTGTCGAGCGCCTTGGGGCAAACGAAACGGTACCGCTCAACATCCGGGTGATTGCTGCCACCAAAGTGGATCTCAAGGTCGCTGCTGAAGAGGGTAGCTTCCGTGAAGATCTTTACTATCGGCTCAACGTGGTTACCCTACCGCTGCCCGCGCTGCGCGAACGGCGTGAGGACATTCCGCTGCTGTTCCAGCATTTCGCCGTGGTCGCTGCCAACCGCAGTGGCTTAGAAGCCCCTACCCTGGATAGCCACTCGATTGCCGCCCTGCTGGCTCACGACTGGCCTGGTAATGTTCGCGAGCTGCGTAACCTTGCAGAGCGTTATGTGCTATTGGGAGCAGCCTTTGACTACCGTCTGGATGCGCTACTGGAAGGGGCCAACGCCGACACCGAAGAGCCAACGTTGCCGCGCCAAGTAGAGCTATTTGAAAAGAGCCTGATTAGCCAATCACTTGCCCGTCACCATGGGCGTGTAACCGACGTATGCCGTCATCTGGGAATACCCCGCAAAACCTTCTACGACAAACTCAAAAAACACAGTTTAAGCGCTGACGATTATCGCCATAGCAGCGAACCTTGATGAAACAACTCAATCAACACGTCCCACGGTGGTACCCAGGGCACCAAGGTAAACAGCGCAATCAGCATAAAGACGTTCGATAGCGGGCGGCGGCCATCGCCCAGCTTTAGTGCGGTTCCGAAAGAACGTTTTAACCGCGCACCTTCTAGGTCCACGCTGAAGAGCTCATCGAGGCTCAAATGAATGATAAATCCTAGCAGTACCGCTGCACTATGGCACCACGCCAACCAAGCTGGCTGTGCTAGCAAGTGAAAACTGAACGCTGCGGTCACCAACGCGCACAGCACAGCCGCCATCAGCGAGTGCCAAATACCTCGATGAACCGTTAGCCGCGAGAACACCACCGCCGCAAAATAACGCACGCTAACGTAAATCCCGCCACACGCCACTAGCAACAAACCTGGTGTTAACCAGGGCTGCAGCAACAGCACACCAAGCACCAGCGAAGGTACCGATAAAAGATTAAAAATCAAACGGATAGATCGTGATCGATCAGCATCTATGTCAGGCAAAATACCGCCAAAGGCTACCAGGGCAATAATTAATAGCGCCTGAGTCGCTGGCCACCACTCAGCCTGCCAGCCAGCATAAGCCATGAGTACGCCGCCTGCTGCTGCTACCGTAATGTGCGTGCGAAAATTCGCCATTAGCGCGGCATCCTGGAAAACTGGATAAATTACCAGACTTTTGCCTGCCGCAACATGTCTATTTAAGAAAAAAGAGTGTTAGGCCAACTGCTTAGCGCCTGCATGAAGAAATTTACTGAGCGAGGAACTGATCTTTTAACTTAACGTAGTTACCTGCCGTGTAAGGAAAGAAAGCGCGCTCTTTATCTTTAAGTGGACGCAACGCTTTAGCCGGATTGCCGGCATATACATGGCCACTTTCCAAACGCTTGCCTGGCGTTACTACCGCGCCAGCAGCAATAATCACCTCATCCTCGACAACCGCCCCATCCATTACAATCGCCCCCATACCCACCAGAATGCGGCTACCCAGCGTACAGCCATGCAAAATCGCTTTATGGCCAATGGTGACATCATCACCAATCGTCAGTGGAAAGCCATCAGGATTGAAATCGCTGGCATGGGTAATATGCAGCACGCTGCCATCCTGCACGCTAGTGCGAGCACCAATGCGGATCTGATGCATATCACCCCGGATCACGGTCATCGGCCAGACCGAGCAGTCATCGCCCAGCTCTACATCACCAATCACTACGCTGGCGGGGTCGATATAAACCCGCTCACCCAGGCGGGGCAAAACACCTTGAAAGGGCCGTAGGGCATTGCTCATTGCACTCTCCTGCTTAACGCTATTGGATTTAAATATTCAAGGACTATAGCAACCCGCCGAGCAATACAATAAACGTCAGCGGAATCGACACCCAGCGTACAATATTACGCCAGAGCACATAGCCACTCTCCCCAACACCCAATGCCTGCACAACCTGCGTTCGGGGCATCACCCATGCCGCAAAGATAGCAATTAATAACCCACCCATAGGCAAGAAAATATCAGGTGGAATACTGCTGACTAGCTCAAACACATTGCGTCCAAACAACGGTCTGAAGTCGGCAAGGGTGGAAAACGAAAACGCCGAAAGCAGCCCTAACAGCCATACACTCAGCGCCACGACGGCCGTTGACACACTGCGCCGCCAGCCAAGCCCTTGCAACGTCGCCACCATTGGCTCAGCGAGGTTAATCGCCGAGGTCCAGTTAGCCAATAAGAGCAGCAAAAAGAACACACTTAACCAAAATGCTCCCCAGGGCAGCTCAGAAAAAGCGATAGGCAACGTCACAAACATCAGCCCAGGGCCATCAGCGGGGTCCATACCTTGGGCAAATACCACCGAAAAGATTGCAATCCCGGCTAACAAAGCCACGCTGATATCCAGCATTGCAACCGCAAACGCTGCCTTCGGAAGGCTCTGCTCATCAGGCATATAAGCCCCATAAGCCATTAGCGCGCAGGCCCCTACCGCAAGGGTAAAAAATGCATGCCCCATGGCGTGCAACACCACAGAGGTCGTTACGTCGCCAAACGACGGTAAAACCAGCCAAGAAAGCGCCGTACCAAACCCGTCTGTAGTCGTGGCATAACCGGCTAGTAGCAGCAATAACCCGTACAGCAGCGGCATCAATAGATTGTTCAGCCTTTCTAGGCCTTTGGCAACGCCTGCTGCCACCACCGTCATGGTCATAAATAGAAACAGTGAGTGGTTAAAAATCAGCAGGCCTGGGTTTGCCAGAAACGCCTCGAAACCCGCGCCTATTTCTGCGGCACTTGCGCCATCGAAATTCCCGTTTATCGAAGCGACTAAAAACTCAATCGACCATCCTGACACCACCGAGTAAAACGACAAAATACAGAAAACGGTGAATGCACCAAACACCCCTAACCAGCGCCAGTGTCGAGAAGCACCGGCTTCAGCGGCCAGCCTACTAAGCGCTTGCATAGGCCCACGACGCCCTGCCCGACCAATTAAAATCTCGGCCATCATCACAGGAATACCTAACAGCAGTACAAACGCCACATAGATCAGTAAAAATGCCGCGCCACCGTTCTCGCCTGCAACGTACGGGAAGCGCCAAATATTCCCCAATCCAACCGCAGCTCCCGTTACCGCTAAGATAAAGGCCCGCTTTGACCCCCAGCGCTCCAGCGTTTCACTCATCACTTGCTCCTGCCATTGGTGGCACTAGTTGGCAACACTAAAAGGCGGCAAGACTAGCAGGCGCTTACGCCCAGGCCAAACCCTGGCGTAAGCCTCAGTATTAACTCCAGACATTGAAACACACCCCGACCGCCCGCACTGTGTCATTATTATCGCGTTTTTTATGCGCCCCAAACGTGTTTTAAAACGTAACGAGTTAAAAAATTAATGCCTACGAGGTGCCTATGTCCCGCAATCCGTTGCTAGAGCCGCATGAGCTTCCCCCTTTCGCTGACATTCGCGCCGAACACGTCGTGCCCGCGGTGGAAACGCTGCTCAATGAGAGCCGTGAAGCCATTGATCGACTCGCTCAGCAGGCCGCTACAGCGCCACCGAGTTGGGATAGCTTTGCTGCACCGCTAGAGGCCGTCAATGACCGGCTTACCCAAGCGTGGTCGCCCATCTCACATCTCAACGGCACAATGAACACACCCGAGCTGCGGGAAGCTTATCAGGCATGCTTGGAACAGCTGTCAGCGTTTAGCACCTGGATGGGGCAACACGAAGGACTCTTTAAGGGCTGGCAAGCGCTTAAGCAGGGTGACGTATGGGCACAGTTAACGCCTGCTCAGCAGCGCACGGTGGAAAACGCTTTACGCGACTTCCGCTTGGCAGGTGTTGATTTACCCGCTGATAAAAAAGCCCGCTATGGCGAGATTCAAGCGCGCCTCTCCACCTTATCCAACCAGTTTTCTAACAACGTGCTGGACGCCACCCAAGCGTGGCATAAGGATATTAGCCACCTTGATGAACTTGCTGGCGTTCCCGAAAGCGC
The DNA here is from genome assembly GCF_054790765.1 of Halomonas bluephagenesis. NCBI lineage: Bacteria > Pseudomonadati > Pseudomonadota > Gammaproteobacteria > Oceanospirillales > Halomonadaceae > Halomonas > Halomonas bluephagenesis. The sequence continues at coordinate 2,122,814 of NZ_CP133631.1, read as the reverse complement.
GCTTGATACGTTGAAAGCAACCGCCCAGGCAAAAGGCGTCGATGGTTACCGCATTACCCTTGATTTCCCCAGCTTTTTCCCCATTATCAGTTACGCTGACAACCGCGAATTGCGGCGCGAGGTATATACCGCATTTGTCACTCGCGCTTCCGATCAAGGCCCAGACACAGGCAAGTTCGATAACGCCCCCGTTCTTGAAGAGATTTTGGCACTTCGCCAAGAGCTTGCTCACCTGCTTGGCTTTAACACCTACGCCGATTACTCACTCACCACTAAGATGGCCGATTCTCCCGAGCAGGTGCTGGAATTTTTGAATGACCTAGCTCGCCGCGCCGTTCCCCAGGCCAAGGAAGAAGTCGCCGAGCTCAGCGACTATGCCCGTGAAGCATTAGGGATTGAGACGCTTGAGCCGTGGGATGTGCCCTATGCCAGCGAAAAACTGCGCGAGGCTCGTCACTCCATCTCACAAGAGCAGCTTCGTCCTTACTTCCCTGCGCCCAGGGTGGTGGATGGACTGTTCCAAGTAGTAGAACGTCTTTACGGCGTTCGCGTGGAAGCAGCCCCTGATGCGCCGAGTTATCACAGCGATGTTCAGTACTTCCGCATTACGGAACAAGGAAAGCCGATCGCCGGTTTCTATTTGGATTTGTACGCTCGCGAAAGCAAGCGCGGCGGAGCATGGATGGCCGATTGCCGAGTACGCCGCCAAACTGAAAACGGCCTACAGCTGCCAGTGGCATTTCTGACCTGTAACTTCACCGCCCCAGTGGGCGACAAACCCGCTCTGCTCACTCATGATGAAGTCACCACGCTGTTTCATGAGTTCGGCCATGGCTTGCATCACATGCTGACAAAACAGGATATCGCCGATATCTCTGGCATTAACGGCGTTGCTTGGGATGCGGTTGAACTGCCCAGCCAATTTATGGAGAACTACTGCTGGGAACGCGAAGGATTAGACCTACTCGCCAAGCATGTCGATACTGGAGAGCCACTGCCCGCTGAACTGTTAGGGCGTTTACAGGCAGCCAAGAACTTCCAGTCAGCAATGGGGATGGTGCGCCAAATAGAGTTTTCACTGTTCGACTTGCGCCTGCACCACGAGTTGGAAGCGCCAAGCGCCAGCGACGTTCAAACGCTATTGGACGACGTACGTAGCCACACCTCTGTCGTGCCTACCGTCGACTTTAACCGCTTCCAGAATAGCTTTAGCCATATTTTTTCAGGCGGCTATGCGGCTGGCTATTACAGCTACAAATGGGCGGAAGTGCTCTCTGCCGACGCTTGGAGCGCGTTCGAGGAGGCGGGTATTTTTGACCCTACCACAGGCCAACGCTTCCGCCAGGAAATTCTGGAACCAGGCGGCGTGAGAGATGCAGCCGAGCTATTTCACGCCTTCCGAGGCCGCGAGCCAAGTGTAGAGCCATTACTACGCCATAGCGGTATCCGCGCAGCCTGACGTTTACTTTCACTATTACTGGGTGCGGTACCTGCCTTGTTACCGCACCCTTGGAGCCTGTTATGTCGAGTGTGAAACGCTTTATTGCTGGGGTAACCTGCCCGCGCTGCGCGGCCATGGACCGAATTCGCGCCTGGGAGCAAAACAACATTCGCTACCGGGAATGCGTTAACTGCGATTTTTTCGAGCAGCTGCCGATTGAAGATGAGGCTGCGCCAGAGCTGACTACCCGCGTTAACCAGGTACGCGAAGAGCAAAAAACGCAAGATGTACAGCCCGTACGTATTCTCGACCCCGGCAAACCCAAACGTTAACTGCCCCCCCGCGCTTTTTAATTTAAGCCCTTACGGCGCTGGGGCCATTCCAGGCACTCCTCACTCCTCACTCCTCACTCCTCACTCCTCACTCCTCACTCCTCACTCCTCACTCCTCACTCCTCACTCCTCACTCATGGAAGTGTGCGAAAAACCACACACTAAATAGCACATGGTGTGCGAAACCCCAGACACTTAGCGGTTTTTTCATTTCAACCAAAGTTGAATAAGAAATCATTAAGTCACTGATTTTAATAATCAGGCTGTCTATTGGCATGACTATCGCTCTATGTAAATTGCTTAAGATAAAGCCACTGGCAGTGCCAACACACGCCAGACGATAATCCCAATAACAGTTTAGGAAACCTCGCCATGCGCAATATGATGCCTAAAACCGTCGCCCTTCTTGCCGGTAGCGCCTTGCTAGCAGCAGGCACAGCCCACGCAGACCGCTCAGAATGGCCCGATAACTTCACCGTCGGTACTGCAAGCCAAGGCGGCACCTACTTTGTTTACGGCTCCGGTTGGGCCAACTTTATTTCAGACGAACTGGGTGTGTCTGGCGGCGGCGAAGTCACTGGTGGCCCAACTCAGAACTTAGCACTGGTGCACAGCGGTGATATGGCCTTTGGCCTGACCACGATGGGCCCAGCGTCGGACGCTGTTAAAGGTGAAAGCCCGCTAGCGCCTGGCCTGGCAATGGACAATGTTTGTGCGCTGTTCCCGATGTATGAAACACCATTCTCTATTGCTGCACTTTCAAGCTCAGGCATTGAGTCTATCTCTGATATTCCTGATGGCGCACGCATCGGTTTCGGTCCGGCAGCGTCCACGTCAGACACTTATTTCCCCGCTATTCTCGAAACGCTGGGCGTAGAGTTTGATCGCCGTAACGGCGGGTGGTCTGATTTAGGTGGTCAGCTTCAGGATGGCCTGTTGGATGTGATCGCATTTGCAGCGGGTATCCCGATTCCTGCCGTTAGCCAGCTTGAAGTACAGACCGATGTGAACATCATTGAATTCAATGAAGATGAGCTAGTCACCGTGCTAGAAAACTTCCCGGTTGCTGAGTTCACTATCCCCGCTAGTACTTACACCACACTGGAAGAAGACGCTCGCGCTGTGTCTATGTGGAACTTCGCGATTGCTGGCTGTGATTTGCCGGAAGACTTTGTCTACGAAGTTACCAAAGCCACGATGGAAAATAATGACCGCATGCGCTCAGTACACCGCAGCGCAGAAACCACTATTCCGGAAAACATCGTCCATAACACCGTGCTACCTTTCCATCCGGGCGCTGCGCGCTGGTACGAAGAGAATGGCTACGACATCGCTGATGACATGATCAACTAAGCCAGAACCTCCTCACGCTGCCTCGTTTTCCGCTGGCCGGACGAGGCAGCGTTCGCTACCGCCTCTTTTTCTGCTTTTGCTGTGAGGGTGACCTCTGATGAGTCACAATACCGATCAAGACCCCAACGGCCTCAAGGATGATGCCCAAACTGCTTCATCGATACCCGAGTCAATCGCCGAGGGTGTCGATGAGGAGGTTGTCGAGTCCAACCGTCGCGTGTTTGTTGGTTGGCAATTCTTTTTATTTGCGGCACTGGCCATTGGCTATTCAAGCTTCCACCTGTTTTCGCTCAATGTGTATCCAATGGAAACCTGGTCGTTTCGCATTGTACATATTGCCGGTGCACTGGTTTTAGGGTACGGGCTGTTTGCCGGTGCGCGCTTTGCAGAAGATGATCAGCAGGCCTCCCCCGCTTGGCTCAAATGGGCCAGCTATGCACTGCTAGCGCCTGCGATCTATTCACTTATACAAGTCTTTTTGATGCAGCAAACACTCAATGGCGGTGCGATGCGCATTGATCCAAGCATTGAGACACTGCATTACGGCTATCCACTCATAGCCACCACGGCAGCAGCCATTGCCCTGTCTTGGTTCTATCGGCAGGCACGCCACCGCTTTAATCCCGCCGACCTCGTTTTAATGGTGTGTGCCATCGCCAGCGCTGCTTACTTGTTGATGGCCTTTAATACCAATATGCGCATGTCGACAGGCACCTCGTTTGCACCTCCCGGCATCTCCTGGGCGGCCATTGCAGGCTCATTGTTGATTCTAGAGCTTACTCGTCGGGTGGCTGGTTTAGCATTGGTGGTGATTTCAGCGGTTTTCCTGGTCTATGTCTTTGCTGGCCAGTATCTACCCGGTTTCCTAGGCTACCCAGGCTTGTCCGTGCAGCGCTTCTTCAGTCAGGTCTATACCGATGCGGGCATTCTTGGCCCAACGACGGCGGTGTCATCGACTTACATCATATTGTTTATTATTTTCGCGGCGTTTTTACAGGCCTCGAAAGTAGGTGATTACTTCGTCAATTTCGCGTTTGCAGCCGCTGGCCGTGCCCGTGGCGGCCCGGCGAAAGTATCTATTTTTGCTTCCGGTTTAATGGGCATGATCAACGGCACATCAGCGGGCAACGTGGTATCGACTGGCTCGCTTACCATCCCACTGATGAAAAAAGTCGGCTATCCGGCGCGCAGTGCTGGTGCCATTGAAGCAGCGGCCTCTACGGGTGGTCAGATTATGCCGCCCATCATGGGGGCGGGCGCCTTTATCATGGCGGAAGTCACCGGCATTCCTTATACAGAAATTGCGATTGCGGCGGTCATTCCAGCCATTCTTTACTTCGCCTCTATCTACTTTATGGTGGATTTTGAAGCGGCGCGTAAAGGCATGCGTGGCATGCGTAAAGATGAAATCCCGCTATTCTCCAAGCTGGTTAAACAAGTCTATCTATTCGCGCCCATTATCATTCTTATTGTCGCTCTCTTTATGGGCTACTCCGTCATTCGTGCCGGTACCCTAGCAACAGCATCAGCGGCAGTTGTTAGTTGGATCTCTCCCAATAAAATGGGTATTCGGGCTATTTTGAGAGCCCTCCAACTAGCGGGCACCATGTCGATTCAGATCATCGCGGTGTGTGCTTGTGCAGGTCTTATTGTTGGCGTTATATCACTGACGGGCGTCGGCGCACGCTTCTCATCACTACTGTTAGGCCTTGCCGGAGTTAGCCAGCTATTAGCGTTGGTCTTTGCGATGCTGATCAGTATCCTGCTCGGCATGGGCATGCCTACGACAGCAGCCTACGCGGTAGCGGCATCGGTGGTGGCCCCCGGCCTGATCAATATTGGTATCGAGCCGCTCGTCGCACACTTTTTCGTGTTCTACTTTGCGGTCGTGTCGGCCATTACGCCGCCAGTGGCGTTAGCATCTTACGCCGCCGCCGGTATTTCTGGGGATAACCCCATGGGCACATCGGTCGCTTCGTTCAAAATTGGGCTTGCTGCGTTTATCGTGCCGTTTATGTTCTTCTACAGCCCAGCCATGCTGATGGAAGGCTCTGCGATGCAGATACTTCGTGTCGGTGTGACCGCAACACTGGGTATCATCTTGCTTTCAGGCATGGTGCAAGCATGGTTCTTTGGGCCGGTAAACACCTTACAGCGTGTTGTCATGCTGGTCGGTGCGATGTTTATGATTTACGGCGGCATTTACAGCGATATTGCTGGCCTAGCCATTGGCGCAGCGCTGTTCATTATGCAGCGTAAGCAGCATGGCAATAAGGCAACACCCAGCACCACGTGACGGTGCAATCTGCTATTCACTTAATCATTAGCAGTTAACCGCCCAACGAAAACGCCCGCTCGAATGCTATCGAGCGGGCGTTCTTATTGATCACTAAGCTAGGTTCTTTAAGAACTCACTAGCCTCTCAGGTTATCAACAATTTTCAGTACGGGAGCTGCCTGATTAAGTGTGTAGAAGTGTAGACCAGGCGCACCGCCATCGAGTAAGCGCTCACACAAACGGCTAACAACATCGGTGCCAAAAGCGGCAATAGCGTCACTATCATCACCATAAGCTTCCAACTGCTTGCGAATCCAGCGGGGAATTTCTGCGCCACAGGCGTCTGAAAAACGCGCCAATTTGGTGTAGTTAGTGATCGGCATAATGCCAGGAATAATCGGCTGCTCGACGCCTAATGCCCGAGCTTTTTCAACAAAATGGAAGTAGGCATCCGCGGTAAAAAAGTACTGGGTGATGGCCATGTTGGCGCCAGCCTTCATTTTACGGGCAAAGTTTTCCACATCTTTGTCGAGATTGGGTGCCTGTGGATGAGATTCAGGATAGGCAGCCACCGCAATCTCAAAATGGTCACCGGTTTCTGCACGGATAAACTCGACCAGTTCGTTGGCGTAGCGCAGCTCACCAATGCTTCCCATGCCCGATGGCATGTCACCGCGTAGCGCCACTAAGCTGTCGACACCCTCTTCGCGATACTGCGCTAACAAGTCGCGCAGTTGCGCTTTTTCGCTGCCAATGCAGGAAAGGTGTGGCGCGGTCGTAATACCGCTTTGGCTAACTGTGCGCACAATATCGCGTGTACGTGCCTGGGTAGACCCACCGGCACCATAAGTGACTGAGAAAAAGCGTGGATGCCGAGCGGCCAGTTCATCGCGCACGTGCATTAACTTCTCTCTTCCCGCATCGGTATTGGGCGGAAAGAATTCAAAGCTAATACCTAACGGGTGCTCTTGACTGCTCATGGGACTTCCTCGCAAAGCGTTAACATCGTGATAATTTAGGTTATTCTCCTCTTTCCGCCGCGCTGGAGCTAATGAAAGATTCCACAGTCGGCCTTTAATTCGGCTCATGTTAGCTATTTACACAACTACTGAGTTACATAGGCAACTACTGAGCTATTTAAACAACAGCGTTGTCATCTAACGACTAGGATGCAGAAATGGATTTAGCGCCAAGTGCCCTAATGGGGCCACTGTTGATGTTATTGGGGTTTGTAGGATTGGGGTGGATTGCTGCACAGCGCTTAAAAATCGACCCACGCCCCATCGCCACACTACTGGTATACCTGATTGCACCACTCACCATTTTCCGCGCATTAATGAACGGCGGCCCAACAGCGGAGTATCTGCTATTAACGCTGGCGCTATTCATCCTGGTGAGCATCATGGCACTGACCGTACGCTGGTTTACCCAACACCGCTTCGGGCCTCAGGAGGGGGCGCTTTTAGCGTTCTCTTCTGGCACTGGCAATACCGGTTACTTTGGTCTGCCCGTGGCGCTAATTTTACTGCCGCCAGAAGGTGTCACGCTTTATCTCTTCTGCATGCTAGGGATTAATCTATATGAGTTTACGGTGGGATTTTACTTAAGTGCCCGCGGCCACTTTTCAATGCGCCAAAGTCTGATCAAAATTGTTCGACTGCCGCTGATTTATGCGTTTTTGTCTGCGCTGCTACTGAGCGCCCTCAACGTGACGCTTCCCAGCGCACTGATGAACTCGCTTGACGTTTTCCCCGCCACCTACACCTTGCTAGGCATGATGATTATTGGCATGACCCTTAGCCAGGTTACGCTTGATGCTTGGGACTCCCGCTTTGTTGCCACCTGCGTGGGCTTACGTTATCTGCTTTGGCCGCTGGTGATGCTAATCGTTGTTTTATTACTTCAAGCTCTGGGCCCACTTGCGCCAGAGCTCGGTATGGCATTGCTGTTGCTAGGCGTCGTGCCCATGGCCTCTAACGTAGTCGTCGTCGCCATGGAGCTAGGGATTCAACCGCAAAAAGGAGCATTGGCGGTGCTTACCACCACGCTATTAGCGCCATTACTGATTCCTCTCTATCTGCACCTCATGCTGCGTATTACCGGGCTAAGTTAAAAGCCTTCAACCCCCGCCAGCTTTAGCTGAGCGGCCATACGCTGCACGTCTGGATGGCTGAAAAATGCTATCAGCGCGTCAGCACGTACCGGGCCAACCCCGGGCTCTGCCTGCCAATCTGTGTGTGTGTAGCCTGCCAAGGTATCCCAATCCCCTAGCTGGGCGCTGCCACCTGGTGGCATCCCTAACGCCATTAACCACTGAGAATAGGAGGCCGCTTGTGCGGCCTGGAACTGAGCGACCAGGGCTGCTGAACGAACGTCGCCCACGCCGTGTGCTCGCTGAAGCTGTTCCGGCGTTGCTGCCAGCCAGCCCAGCAGTTCAGTCACAACCCCTGCCTCCATGAGCGCTTGCCAGGTACCTTCCCCAACACCCTGCATGTGTAACTGGTCGCTTAAAAAGGTAAGCCTCGCCAGCAACTGCGCATCGCAGCCCGTGGTGAGCGTAAAGCAACTTAATAGGTGATAACGCTCAGGGGAGGGCACGCCAAGAGCCACTCGCTCGTCGGCTTGCCAAACGACTTCCGTTACCTGGGGAATAGTGAGGCCTGCCAATGTTATGGCGATATGATCGCCTGGGCGCACGTCCCATGCTTCCCAGCGTTCCAGAGACCCCAGCGAAACACGACTGATGCGCCGTCCTTCTAGCGTCACTGGGTAGAGCCACAGTAACGGGGTCACACGTCCTGTTCGGCCAACGCGAAACTCGACACCGCGCACCTGTACTAACGCCTGCTGAGCGGGATATTTCCATGCAACCGCCCACTCCGGTGGCGACGATGACCAGCGCTGAACCCCAGGGCGCTCGGCCTGTTTCAGTACCACCCCATCGGTGGCAAACGGCAGAGGGCCGTTAAACCACGTATCCCGCCAAGCGGCAGCGTCATGCCGGGTATTGATAGGATGGGTGTAATCGGCGGTATCAAACCCTAATGCGGTCAGTTGACCGAGCCTTTCATTCATCGCAGCAGGACCATCTGGCCAGTCCCAGATAAACAGTCCGATCCGCTCACGGGTTTGGCGCGTAGGCGATTCCTGGGCCATGGCCCCGGCAACAGCGCCTCGTGCGCTAGATGCTCGGCGCTGCGACTGAATATGGCCATCCAATGTCCAGTAGAGTTCGCCTTGGAGTACGGCGGATAGCGGCGTTGGTAGCGTGTTTGGCACAGCAGGTAATTGCTGCACACGAGCCGTCCAGTTCTGCCCGCGTTCGCCGTCGCCACGGCTAACCGCTTCGACCAACACGCCCTCCTCGTAGCGCAGCGTTATCGCGACACCATCGACCTTAGGCTGAATCCAGAGGTCATCTCGGCGACTCATAAAGCGTCGCACACCATTATCGTCGGCTTTATTCAAACCCGTTTGCGCCACAGGGTGATCTAAGGTGCCATCGCTACGGGTCACCCTAGTCAGCGGGCGGTGCCGAGCCACTTCACCCAAGCAGGCTTGCCAGTTTGCTAGCCGAGCGACTGCTTGATCGTAAAGTTCATCGTTAATCAGTGATTCGCCCTGATCATGGTAGGCACTGTCCCAGCGGGCAACATGCTCTGCCAGTGTTTGGCTCTCTTGCGCCAGCCGTTCACGGGGCCAATCAGGGCACACGTTGGCCTGTGCGGATAAGGTGACACTCGGTAAGCACGCACTTAACAACACTGTGCTTAATAGCTTTGCTCTCCCCAATAGTGGTCTCAATAAAGCGGTGATCAGCAGCCATCGCTTGCATGCTTTTCTGTTGGTATCCATACGCTCTCTCTCGGCACCCTGTCGCGGCGCTTCCCTTTTTACTAGCAGCGTCTAATAAAACGCCAGATGAGAAGAGTGACCTTAGCGCATGGCGAAAAACAAACATTCAACGCAATAAAAAAGCCCCTTGGCATCAGCCAAGGGGCACGCTATAGACCTGCTTATATTGCCGTCACACGTCTTGTTACAAACCGGCAGCCTGACGCAGAGTGTCGGCTTTATCGGTTTTTTCCCATGGGAAGGCGGTAAAGGTTTCTGTATGTACTTGGCCTTTGTCGTCCACCCAGCTATAGCTGTGCTCAAACGGCTCACGCCCAAAGTGACCATAAGCAGACGTTAGGCGGTACATCGGATGTAGCAGGGCAAGCATTTTGGTAATCGCGTAAGGGCGCAGATCAAAGTGCTCACGCACTAGCTCGACAATTTTAACATCGTCGATTTTACCGGTGCCGAAGGTATCGATGGAAACCGACGTCGGCTCGGCAACGCCCATAGCGTAGGAAACCTGAATTTCGCACTTATCAGCAAGACCAGCGGCAACCACGTTTTTAGCCACGTAACGGCCCGCATAAGCAGCGCTGCGGTCAACTTTAGACGGATCCTTACCAGAGAAGGCTCCCCCGCCATGCCGCGCCATGCCGCCGTAGGTATCGACGATGATTTTACGCCCTGTTAAGCCGCAGTCGCCCACCGGGCCACCAATGACAAACTGACCGGTTGGGTTGATGTGGTACTGGGTATTCTCATCCAACCACTCAGCGGGAATCACCTGCTCGACGATTTCGCGCTTCACCATTTTACGCAGGTCATCTTGGCCGATTTCCGGGTCGTGCTGAGTAGACAAGACCACTGCGTCGACACCACAAGGCTTGCCTTCAGCGTTATAACGGAAGGTTACCTGGCTTTTGGCATCTGGGCGCAGCCACGGCAACAGGCCGTTTTTGCGCAGCTCCGCCTGACGTTCAACCAAACGGTGCGAGTAATGGATCGGCGCCGGCATAAACGAATCGGTTTCGTTAGTCGCGTAGCCAAACATCAAACCCTGATCGCCAGCACCCTGGTCTTCAGGTTTAGTGCGGTCGACGCCCTGAGCGATATCAACGCTCTGCTTGCCGATCAGGTTGATTACCCCACAGGTTGCGCCATCAAAACCCACACGAGATGAGGTGTAACCAATATCGGTAATCACATCACGCACCAGTGCTTCCAGATCAACCCACGCAGACGTGGTGATCTCACCGGCAATAATGGCAACGCCTGTTTTCACCATGGTTTCACAGGCAACGCGGGCCTGTTTATCTCGGGCGATAATGGCATCTAGTACCGCGTCGGAAATCTGGTCGGCAATCTTATCAGGATGCCCTTCTGAGACAGACTCGGAGGTAAACAGGGAATATTCGCTCATCGCGCTCTCGACCCTCTGTATGACGGCTGCAGAGTGACCGCAGCATCAGCAGGAAATCATGGCAGGGAGTTCAGTTCCCTGCCCATATATAGAAGCGGCACGACTATTTTCGCTACCACTTCGGGAGGCAGAGTCTACACGCTGTTGGGGGTTCTTCCCAGAACGTGGCTCTAGAATTTGCCGCCGCCGGGGAAGTCAGCGACAATAGCGCCTTTATTATTTCTGTTTTCAGGCGAGGAGCACCCCCATGCCGTCCCGTTTTGAGCTGGCCAATGCCATTCGCGCCCTTTCCATGGATGCTGTTCAGAAGGCCAAATCTGGTCACCCTGGCGCCCCCATGGGCATGGCTGATATTGCCGAGGTGCTGTGGAATGACTACCTCAAGCACAACCCCGAAGACCCCAAGTGGGCCGATCGAGATCGGTTCGTGTTGTCTAATGGCCACGGCTCAATGCTGCTCTATTCACTGCTGCACCTTAGCGGCTATGAATTAAGCCTGGAACAGCTGCAGAACTTCCGCCAGCTGCATTCACCCACGGCTGGCCACCCGGAATTTGGCTACGCCCCGGGCATCGAAACCACCACTGGCCCGTTAGGCCAAGGTTTCGCCAACGCTGTTGGCTTTGCAATTGCTGAAAAAACGCTGGCAGCGCAGTTTAATCGCCCTGGCCACACCATTGTTGATCACCATACGTGGTGTTTCCTGGGTGACGGCTGCTTAATGGAAGGCATCTCCCATGAAGCCGCGTCGCTGGCGGGTACTCAGCAACTAGGCAAGCTGATTGCCCTGTATGACGACAACGGCATCTCTATTGATGGTGAGGTTGAAGGATGGTTTACCGACGACACCGCCAAGCGCTTTGAAGCGTACGGCTGGCACGTGGTGCCGAACGTCGACGGCCATAAGCCGGAAGAGATCAAAGCAGCCATTGAATTAGCCAAGAGCCACGACGATAAGCCTAGTCTGATTATCTGCAAAACGATCATTGGCTTTGGCGCACCTAACAAACAGGGCAAAGAAGAGGCTCACGGCGCACCATTAGGTGACGACGAAGTGGCCCTCGCCCGTAAGCAGCTCGGCTGGGAGCACGCACCGTTCCATATCCCCGAGCCCGTTTATTCTGCTTGGGATGCTCGTAACGCTGGCAAAACCCGCCAGCAGGAGTGGAATGCCCGCTTCGCCCGTTATGCCGAAGCATTCCCAGCCGAAGCCAAAGAGTTTGAGCGCCGCATGAAGGCCCAGCTACCGGCAGAACTTTCAACTGCCGCTCTCATTGAGCAGGCCCAAGAGAAAGGTGAAAGCATTGCCTCTCGCAAGGCCTCTTTTGAAGCGTTGAATGTTATCGGTCCGCAAATGCCCGAGCTGCTCGGCGGTAGCGCTGATCTCGCGCCATCCAACTTGACCTTCTGGAAGGGCGCCAAAGCGATCACACCAGAAGATGCTAGCGGCAACTACCTGCACTATGGGGTACGTGAGTTCGGCATGGGCGCGGTGATGAATGGTATTGCCTTACACGGCGGCTTTGTTCCTTATGGGGCAACCTTCCTGATTTTCATGGAATATATGCGTAACGCCGTGCGTATGGCAGCGCTGATGGGACAGCAAGCCATTTACGTGTTTACCCATGACTCTATCGGTCTGGGCGAAGATGGCCCCACTCACCAGCCGATTGAGCAACTTACCAGCCTACGCACAACGCCTAACCTGAACACATGGCGCCCTTGTGATGCAGTTGAAACAGCAGCTTCCTGGGATGCCGCTGTGAAACGCCACTCCGGCCCCACAGCGCTAGTACTCTCGCGCCAGAACCTACCTCACCAGCAACGCACCAAGGCACAATTAGCTGCCATTCAGTGCGGTGGTTACATTTTGAAAGACAGCGACGGCACGCCGGAGCTGATCTTGATTGCTACCGGCTCTGAAGTGTCGCTTGCCATGGACGCAGCAGCAGAATTGGAACAGCAGGGTAAAGCGGTGCGCGTGGTCTCCATGCCATCGACCTACCGTTTTAATGGCCAGGACGCGGAATATCGTGAAAGCGTACTGCCTAAGGCAGTCACTAAACGGATTGCGATCGAAGCGGGTCATGCCGACTACTGGTACAAGTACGTTGGCCTAGATGGTCGCGTTATTGGCATGACCACGTATGGCGAATCTGCACCGGCTGGCGAACTGTTCAAACATTTCGGCTTTACGGTTGAAAATATTGTTAAACAGGCTAATGAGCTACTGGGCTAACGCCACGCAGGCTGATCTAGCCCGGGATATTCCATGCCCGCGCTAAATGGCCTGCTATGGCTAATTAGCTATTGGTTAATCGGAGAAGTGGTGATCCACTTCTCCGGCCTGCCTTTTTCTTCGGGGGTGGTTGGCATGCTGTTGCTATGTGCCACCCTTGCTGTTCTAGGGCGCGTGCCTGCAAGTTTAGCGGCCGCAGCCCAGCCGTTGATCGCGCTTCTGGCCATGCTCATTATGCCAGGCGTCGTCGGTGTGTTTTTTATTCTGGATGAGCTTGCGGGTCAGTGGTTCGCTATACTCACTGCGCTATTGCTAGGGACGTTATTAAGCGTGATTACCACGTTATGGTTATTACAACGGCTAATTGGGCGCTCAGATGCCCACTGACGTATTATCCACCCTACCAGCCACACCGCTGTTTGCCGTAGGACTGACGCTTGCGGCCTATTTGCTTGGCAGCTTGCTCTTTAAGCGCTTGAGCAACCCGTCTTGGCTACCCGCTATTTTAATCGCTGCATTGCTATTAGCAGCGACGCTCGTCGCGATAGGGTTACCTTATGCGACCTACCACCAAGGGGCTTCGTGGCTCACCATTTTGTTAGGTCCGGCTACTGTTGCCTTAGGCATGCCACTCTATCAACAGCTGCCGCGCATTCGTGAGCTGTGGCAGCCGCTGACACTTTGTCTGCCGATCGCCGCCACACTGGCTGCCTGTTACGCACTGGGCATCGCCTGGTTGATGGGCACTAGCCCTACTATTTTAGCGTCGCTTGCCGCCAAGTCGGTTACCGCGCCTATCGCCATCGGTATTACCGAACAGCTCGGCGGCAACGTTGCGTTACTGATGGGGGCACTGCTAGTAACAGGTGTGGTTGCCATTCCCTTCGTGAGTGTCGCTGCTCGACTACTGAAGATTAACGATGAGCGCATTGTCGGTTTTGCACTGGGTCTAAATGGCCATGCCATCGGCACTGTGCGAGCATTTGAACTGAGCCCAACGGCTGGCGCGTTTGCCTCGCTGGGCATGAGCTTAACCGGTATTTTTACCGCGCTGCTGCTGCCTCTCGCTTGGCGACTAACCGGCATGGGCAACTGAAAAACATTCTCAGCTGAAATACGCTATCATCGAGCAACTTTTTTGAGAGCCGCTTCGCGACATGGCTAACGCAAACTCGACATATCGAATTGCCATTAATGGTTACGGGCGCATTGGCCAATGCGTGTTAAGAGCGCTAGTTGAACGCAACCACCCAGAAATTGAAGTGGTCGCCATCAATGAGCTGTCTGATCTTGCGACGATTACCTACCTTACTCGCTACGATACGACCCATGGCCGTTTTCCTGGCGAGGTAGACAATGACGGTGAACGTCTCCTTATCAATGGTCAGCGTATTCAGGTTCTTTGCGAGCCTGACCCGCAGGCCCTGCCCTGGGCGGCACTGGACATTGATTTAGTTCTGGAGTGCTCTGGTAGTTTCAAGGACCGTGTGACGGCTGAGCAGCATTTAACCGCTGGCGCTAAGCGGCTACTGTTTTCTCAGCCCGCTGAAAGCGATGTGGATAAGACCATTGTGTGGGGCATCAACGAGCATGAGCTCACCCTCTCCCACCGCATTCTCTCAGCAGCCTCATGCACCACCAACTGCCTCGTCCCATTACTCACCGTACTGGACGAAGCACTGGGGCTTGAGCACGGCGTTACCACCACCATCCACTCGGCAATGAACGCCCAGCCAGTCATTGATGCCTATCATCAAACAGATCTACGTCTGACACGCTCTGCCATGCAGTCAATTGTCCCCGTAGATACGGGGCTGGCCGTCGGAATCAGCCGCTTGATGCCTAGCCTAGCCGGTCGTTTTGAATGCCTGCACGTGCGCGTACCAACCATTAATGTCTCTGCAATGGATGCCGCATTGACTGTGCGCCGTGATACCAGCGCCGAGCAGGTTAACGAATTACTACGAGGTGCCAGCCAGCAGCGCTTAGCCAGCGTATTAGGCTATACCGAAGCTCCCATGGCATCGATAGATTTTAATCATGATCCACGCTCTGGCATCCTAGACGCCACGCAAACACGGGTCGCAGGGACACGCTTAATTAAGCTGCTGTGTTGGTTTGACAATGAATGGGGCTTTGCCAATCGTATGCTGGATATCACTCAACGGCTGGCATCGCTTTCTACAAGCAACGCTCGCTAGGCCTGCACCATGTCTTTTCATCTGCTTGAACACGAGGAAACCGCTCACATGAACGTGCAAAAAATGACCGACCTGCCCCTGGAAGGGCAGCGCGTGCTGATTCGTGAAGATCTTAACGTACCGATCAAACATGGCCGTGTTTCCAGTGACGCTCGTCTTCGCGCGGCGCTGCCAACCATTCAGGCAGCAGCTCAAGCAGGTGCGAAAGTGATGCTAATGAGCCACTTAGGTCGTCCTACTGAGGGTGAACCTGCTGAAGAATTTTCACTCGCGCCCGTCGCAGAACGCTTAGGCGAGTTGCTTGACCGCCCTGTCACACTTGTCAGCAACTATCTCGATACAGCGCCAACGTTGGCTAACGGCGATGTTGTACTGTTAGAAAACGTGCGCTTTAACATCGGCGAGAAAAAAGACGACGAACAGCTTTCCAAGCAATATGCAGCCCTATGCGACGTGTTTGTAATGGATGCCTTTGGCACCGCTCACCGCGCACAAGCCTCTACTCACGGTGTAGCGCGCTTTGCAGCGCAGGCGTGTGCGGGTCCGCTGCTTGCTCAAGAGCTTGATGCGCTTGAAAAAGCGTTGGCAAACCCGGCGCGGCCTATGACGGCGATTGTAGGCGGTTCTAAAGTATCCACCAAGTTAGACGTACTCACTGCCCTTTCCGACAGGTGCGACCAACTGATTGTTGGTGGAGGCATCGCCAACACGTTTATCGCGGCGGCAGGCTATAATGTTGGCAAATCGCTTTACGAAGCAGATTTAATCGGCCAAGCAAAAGCACTCATGGAGAAAGTTGCCATTCCGCTACCAACTGACGTCGTCGTCGCCACTGAGTTTTCTGAATCCGCTGAAGCTGTCGTCAAGCCGGTTGATCAAGTCGCTGATAACGAAATGATTTTGGATATCGGCCCAGACACGGCTAGCCACTTAGCCAGCTTGCTGAAAAGTGCGGGCACTATTTTGTGGAACGGCCCTGTTGGCGTATTTGAAATTGATCAGTTTGGCAAAGGAACTGAAGTACTTTCCCAAGCTATTGCCGACAGCAGCGCTTTCTCAATTGCTGGGGGTGGTGATACGTTAGCAGCGATTGATAAATACGCCATTGCTGACCGCGTTTCCTATATTTCCACCGGCGGTGGCGCATTTCTTGAGTACGTTGAGGGCAAGCAGCTGCCTGCCGTCGCCGCACTCGAAGCTGCCGCACAGCGCGGTTAAATCTTAAATCGAAACGGCACGCTTACTGCATCCGTACACACAGACAACCCAAATAAGGTGACCCCATGGCTTTGATCAGCATGCGCCAAATGCTCGACCACGCGGCCGAATATGGCTACGGTATCCCGGCATTCAACGTTAATAACCTTGAGCAGATGCGCGCCATCATGGAAGCTGCTGACGCCACCGACTCTCCGGTTATCGTGCAAGCCTCTGCTGGCGCGCGTAAATACGCCGGTGCCCCCTTCCTGCGCCACCTGATCTTGGCCGCAGTGGAAGAATTCCCACATATTCCAGTCGTGATGCATCAGGATCACGGCACTAGCCCTGCCGTTTGCCAACGCTCCATCCAACTCGGCTTCTCCTCGGTAATGATGGACGGCTCTTTGGGTGAAGACGGCAAAACACCGATGGACTATGACTACAACGTCAATGTCACTCGTCGTGCAGTAGAAATGGCTCATGCCTGCGGTGTTTCCGTGGAAGGCGAACTCGGCTGTCTGGGCAGCTTAGAGACGGGAATGGCTGGCGAAGAAGACGGCATCGGTGCCGAGGGCAAGCTGGATATGGAACAGATGCTCACCGACCCTGAAGAAGCCGCTGAATTTGTCAAAGCGACCCATGTAGATGCGCTGGCTATCGCCATTGGTACCAGCCACGGGGCTTATAAATTTACGAAGCCACCCACTGGCGACACACTATCGATCCAACGCATTAAAGAGATCCACGCACGCATTCCCGACACTCATTTGGTGATGCACGGTTCATCATCCGTGCCACAGGAGTGGCTGGAAGTGATTAACCAGTATGGCGGTCAAATCCCGGAAACTTACGGAGTGCCAGTCGAAGAGATCATCGAAGGCATCAAACACGGTGTCCGTAAAGTGAACATCGACACCGATTTACGCCTCGCTTCTACTGGTGCAGTCCGCCGCTTTATGGCCCAGAACCCTTCCGAGTTCGACCCGCGTAAATTCCTTAAAGAAACCGTACCCGCCATGCGTGATCTGTGTATCGCACGCTATGAAGCCTTCGGCACTGCTGGTAATGCGAGCAAAATCAAACCCGTCAACCTAGAAGTAATGTTCCAGCGCTACGAGCGCGGCGAGCTGGCACCGAAAGTGAAGTAATCTTCTTACAGCAGCGTTCCCGTAAGGCGACCTAATGGTCGCCTTATTTTATTGCAACGCAGCATATATATGCTAATACTAACGGGTGCATTCATTATTCTCTCAACAGGTAGCCCCTATGAAGTACTCTTCTACATCGGCAGCGCCGTTGGCCATGTTTGATATGTGGAAAGCGGGGGTTATGGCGCTCGAACTGTGGAGCTCATCGCTGTCCACCATCGCTATGCGCCAACAGATGTGGCAAACACAGCCGTTTTTCAGTCCCTCCATGATGCGCGAAAACCAGCGTATGGTGACCGAAAAAATGGAGGCCAGCATTGAGGCTGGCCTTGTTATGCAGAAAACGTTATTGAACGCGATGAACGGTCACTATGCTCCCTGGTGGATCACCAGCCAAAAGACCATGAAACCCTATCATCGTCGTAGTAGCGCTAATTCGCGACGCTTATCACGCTAAAAGCACTACTCGTTATCGTCGTTGCTCTGCTCATCCTCACCGCTTTCGACTGCATCTTCGGCACTACCGGTCCCCCCCGTGCCTCCCTCAGTGTCTTTTTCATTATCACTATTGTTACTTTCAGCGTCGCTGGTTTCCTCCGCGCCGTTGGAAGCAGACTCATCCCGCTGAAGTGCTCCAGCCTTGATACCGTATTTCTCTTCTAGTGCCGCATCGTCTAATGCGTCATGTTGCGTATCATCTGAATCGGACGTTTCGGCTAGCGTTTGTCCTGCCATCAGCAGGGATGTACAAAAAGCAATTGAAAACACCCAGGGTATAAATCGCATCGAGGCTCTCCTTTTTTGTGATTATCACAGCTTAGTCTAAACACGTCCCGGCATCAGTGCTGTTGCTTTAAAAAGCCATTCCTACCCTCAACAATGGGATCATCACTCAGTCATTCATCAGGGCAACTTGATAGAAACCCATAAAAAATTATCAAACAGTGTTCACAAAGAGCAAAAAATCTCGTTCAATAGCAGTATGGTCGGCTTAAACTAACACGGGCAGCGTGTAAGACGCTGCAAGGAATGACAATGCCGCTTCCACTTTTGCTGTTTGACTGTGATGGCACCCTCGTCGATAGCGAGCCACTTCTGGCTGAAGAAATGGCTGTCGGTCTAAATTCGGTGGGCTTACCTTTTAAATCCACTGATTATCTCGGAGAGTTTCGGGGCGCCCGCTTTCGACGAATTGTGGCAGAATTACAGCAGCGCTATGGTAATGTTGATGAAGATCAATTAGCTAGCATGGAACACACGATGCGAACCAGCCTAGCAAATCGGTTAACAAGCGAGCTGAAGGCGATTCCTGGTGCGCATGAATCTCTTGAAGTACTGCAGAATTATCCAAGCGCGGTTGTATCCAATGGCCCAGAAAGTAAAATTCATACAGCTTTACAAGCGACTGGCCTAGCCGCTTACTTTGGTAAGCGTTTGTTCAGCGGCTATACCGCTAACTGCTGGAAACCAGAGCCCTGTCTTCATCTTCATGCAGCTAGTATCATGGGGTTTGCAGCAAGTGACTGTATTGCCATCGATGACGCACTCGTTGGCGTTAGAGCAGCTCTGCAAGCAGGTATGACCGTCATTCACTTGAACCGCTATCCAGATGCTGAAACTACGCCTGAAGGCGCTATTATGATCAGCAACATGTACCAGCTGCCCCCAGTCGTTGAGCGCCTTACCCATGAAAAGTGGCAGATGCCAGTGCCTCAACATTCAATAGAGAAATAAGTATGGCTTCATTACGTGACCAGCTCGGCGGCCTAGTGTATTCAACAGAACAAGGCAAGACTTGCCCAAGCTGCCGCGAGTCTATCGACCACTGCCGCTGCGAAGATACCAGCGAGCAAGCACGTATCGCTGATTTAGACGGAATTGTACGGATCCGGCGTGAAACAAGTGGCCGCAAGGGGAAAGGAGTTACCACCATTAGCGGTATACCGATTCCCAATGCGGAGTTGAAAACGCTTGCTAAATCATTGAAGAAACGCTGTGGCACCGGTGGTGCAGTAAAGGATGGCATTATCGAGATTCAGGGAGATCACCGGGAAACGCTGCAGCAAGCATTAACATCGTTAGGCTACCAAGTTAAATTAGCAGGTGGCTGACACACCTCTGTGATAGCGCTCTGCCTGGAGGCAAAGCGCTAAAGGGCAAGGCATTGCAATGAATTGGTTAGAATACCTGCTACCACTCATTTTCCTGTTTCCCATGGCGGCCATGGGTGGCATTGTCTTGGCACTGCGTAGCCTCCACGATGCGCGCGTTCAGTCTCCCTTTAACGCTCCTTTACGTGAACCAGGTCAAGCCCTGCGTCATCGTCTCGACCAAGCGTTTTCTAGCCTGTTTTTAAACGGTGCGCTCGGCCCCATTATTAGCCTTGCCCCACTCGTGTACGGCATGGGGCGTATGTTGTTTGTGGAAAAGCAAGACTGGGTGGAGTGGGCACTATATGGCCTACTCAGCACGCTGTTAGTGCTTGCTTTTTCACTGCTACTTGTCCGCGATTATCAGCGTATCCGCCGACTTAAACTTGGTTTAGCTTGCGAGCTAGCCGTAGGTCAAGAACTGGAACGCATGGTGAGGCCAGAAGCCCACCCCTATTATGTGTTTCACGACGTTCCCACCGATAGCTTTACGATTGACCATGTGGTCGTCACACCACACGGTGTCTTTGTGGTGGAAACGCGTGCACGAGCATTAGCGATTGGAAGCGATGGGAAAGAGCTTAATAACGTAGCCGTTGAACGTGAGCGGCTGCGTTTTCCTCACTGGCAGGAGCGCCGCCCTCTTCATAAAACACGTCAGGGTGTCAGTTGGTTGACTCAATGGCTTGAGCGTCGCTGCGGCATCCCTGTACCTGTGCGAGGCGTATTGGTTTTACCGGGGTGGAAAGTTGATACTAGCGAAGCGGCTCCCGATATATTAGTCGTTAGCGGTGAACAACTCGCACGTCAGTTAACCGAGCTCACCCCCGGCCAGATGAGCGATGCTATTCACGATAAAGTGATCCATATACTCATTGAGCGTGCACGACTTATGGAACTTAAGCACCTCCGTCAGCCCTCCGTATAAAAGGCTAATTACCTCGCAAGCGCCCGCCCATTTCTTGCGCAAGATCGACAGCGTAGTGATCGGTCATTCCACCAATAAAATCCAGCATACGCCGATAACTATCGTAGAGCGTCCAGGACTGCAATGGCGTATTTTCACCGATCAACGCTAGTACGCGCTGGTGCTTAAATGAGCTATGTCCTGTGTGGTGCAATTCGTTGGCAGCACCAATAAATGCTTCTAATAAAATCCCCAGCGTTGTATAGGCACCAATTTCCAGTTTGGCTTTGCGCTCATTTTGGAAAATGCGCTCACGGGCTAACTGCTTTGCCGCTTGAACACCCCATCCCAGGTCAGGATGACACAACTCTAACAAGTCCTGGCCTAACGTGCCGCTGAGCAACGCTTGCTCATGCTGCACAAAGACAGCCCCCACATCATTAACCGCGCGTTCCATAGCGGCACCGCGCAGTAACGCAATTCGGCGTCGCTGAGACACTTTCCGCCTCTCCATCTCAGCGTACTCTGGAGGGAATTCACCCGCTATCTGACGCAGTATCTCAACTACCTCCTCATAGCGAAGAATGCCCATCTCCAAGCCATCTTCTAAATCGAGCAGGGCATAGCAGATATCGTCAGCCGCTTCGACAAGCCAAGCAAGTGGGTGACGGCACCAGCGCTGCTCTCCTTGGGGAAGTAGCCCAACAGCATCAGCTACTTCTTGCAACAGCGCCTGTTCAGACTGGTAGCAACCAAACTTACCAGCGCGCCCGCTGTATCGTACTGTCCAGGGGTATTTAAGCAAGGTGCCTAACGTAGCGGCAGATAACCGCATGCCACCATTAAACTGGTTATACTCAATTTGTGTAATAACACGAAAGCCTTGGGCATTACCTTCGTACGTTAGTAAGTCATCACGTTCTGCATCAGACAAGCCATCTAGCAAACCACTTTTTTGAGCACGCCGAAACCAATCGCGAATCGCATATTCACCGGCATGGCCAAAGGGGGGGTTGCCAATATCATGTCCTAAGCATGCCGTCTGGACAATCACCCCTAAATCAGCGGGTGTGATCCAACTAGGCAGGCGATCTTTTAGTAACTCGCCCACAATCATACCTAACGAGCGACCAACGCAGCCGACTTCCAGTGAATGGGTCAAACGTGTATGGATATGATCATTTTCAGTCAGCGGATGAACCTGCGTTTTCCGACCCAAGCGCCGGAAGGAGCCCGAAAAAACGATACGATCATGATCTTTATGAAAAGGGCTTCGCCCTATTTCATGAGTTGCTTCACGCACACTGCCAGGGCGTTTATCGTGAAGACGTTGAGGGGATAATAACTGGTCCCATTGCATCTGTGTCATAGCGTTCCTCCGTGAGAGCAACATTTTGACATAAATCTAAGCAAGATAACCGTCTTCAACCAGAAGACATGTGTGCAGCGGCCACCTTCGCTGCACACATGTTAAATAACAGTGATACGTTCCACTGATTAGATAATTTTTAACGCTCGGTAGAGTGGCAACCGCTCGTCTGTAAAGACGCTAGCCTGGCGTTCAAGCTCAGCTAGGTTTTCATTTTCGTCTGAAATCGGCTTACCATCTTTCAGTAAGCATTTGTTTTGAGACGCCAAAATACGCCACGCGAAAGCGGCTAACGCTTTAGCATCATTTTCTCCCTCTAAGGTGGCAAGAAGGAAAAACTGATGGAAGAGCGAGACGGCCATGCCACCTCCCGTTACGGGGCTTGCGAGATAACTCAACTCAGTCGTACTTCTTGACTGACTCATTAAAAAGCGATTGAGTCGATCAGTCTTGGGCGCTGCTTTGGAAATATCATCGTCGGATTGGGCAGGCAAAATAATGCCCTTGGCTGCAAGTATAGCGATCGCACTGTTCATTGCAGAGCGCTCCACCCCACTCTCTTTTGCAACTTTCCAAAGCTCTGATACAAAGACAGGTTGGTAGGATGAAAGCACATCAAGCAGCGGCGTATAAATTTTACTAGGCAAGTCAAAGTTACCCAGTCGCCCTGCAATTTTCAGCTGCACATCTTTATGTGGCACTCCCATAATCACACGGAGGCCATCTAACATTTCATCTTGATCAAGCCTACTCAGGCGTCGCGCCCCTTTCACCCAGTAGTCGGTGCGAAATTGGCGATTCTCACAAAAATCACGCACCGATTGGCGAAATAGAGGGTTGGGAATATTATTAATTAGGGTCTGTTGCTCATTAGTTAGCTGAATACTTTCAATGGCATCTGCGTATCGCGCACTGCAAGCCCAGTCCATCTTTGCAGGCTCTAACCAGCGGGCCATTTTAGCAAATGCCATCGGCTCCCAGTCGCGGGTAAAGTATTCATGGGCCACGTAATTTTTATTATCTTGTTTAATTTTCGCTAAGCGATTCTTAATCTGAGGATTAGCGTTGCAGTACTCTGGATTCACCGCAACCAACTCTTCAGCAAAAGCAATGGCATCATCGATACGTGAAATAGTGCCTGCACCTTGCGCGCTCATGCTATCAGCATACTCTGCTAGCAAGTCGCGCATTGGCACCATCGCTGCCCAACCCGGCTGAGTGTTATAGCTGATATATAACACACCTCCCACTTTCAATTTTCTCCGGATGAAATCAACGATTACTGCACGGTTTTCATCCGAAATCCAACTCCAAATCCCGTGAAGGCCGATATAGTCGAACTCAGGTAGATCATCACGCTGGCAAAATTCATCAAACGCATCGTCATATAGCTTTGCATTAGCACCGCTTATAGATGTTAACTCCTGAGCGAATGCCGCTTGATGGGGGTTAAAATCAGTCCCGTACCAGTTTATTTGTGAGGCAGCCGCATGAATGTTAGTGCTGATGCCCTGACCAAACCCCAGCTCACAGGCATTAATAACGTTTGGCGGCCGAATACCGGCATTAATAAACCCTAGCGCAATTCGCAAAGGATTAAGCTCAGCGTAATATCCATAAGTATAACTAATATCCGCTACGTATCCAGACGTCCAATCCGACATAACACCTGCTCCTAAGCGATGGCGTATTATTCAATTTTTAAGCGAAGTCACCTACCACCAGAGCCTGAGAAACAGATAGAAAATACGAGTATCGCCCTTCTATCTCTGACCTATACTCAGTGACATAAACCCTGAGACAAGCGCTGTTGTTAGAATCTTGATAGTGAAGTATTTGTTCCATTGGGTCTACTGAAGAGATAGCGGGAAGTTTGAAGGATTGTTACGCAATCACTATCTATATCATTGAATAAGTTCGTAAACGTTTTGCTACCTGTTAAGTGACTTTCTTCCACGCATAAAAAAATCCCCAAAGGCGCAAGCCCTGGGGGATTTTGCAAACAGTTCATAACCAATAGCTCAACAACAAAAAACCCCAGCTTCATTGGAAGCTGGGGGTTTTCTTAATAAGTGCCTGACGATGACCTACTCTCGCATGGGGAGACCCCACACTACCATCGGCGCTAAGCGGTTTCACTTCTGAGTTCGGCAAGGGATCAGGTGGTTCACGCGTGCTATGGTCGTCAGGCGTAACTTTTAATGCATATCATGCTGAACATGTCACTGATGTTTTGTGGCGTCTCTTTCGTCTCACGCCCTCCGTGTGTCACGTTGGGCTTGAGTCGCGTATCCGGTTTTCGTTATCACTGCGACCAGACCCCTTGGGTGTTATAGGGTCAAGCCTCACGGGCCATTAGTACACGTTAGCTCAACGCCTTGCAGCGCTTCCACACCGTGCCTATCAACCAGCTGGTCTCGCTGGGCCCTTCAGGAGGCTCTAGGCCTCAGGGATGTCTCATCTTGAAGGGGGCTTCCCGCTTAGATGCTTTCAGCGGTTATCCCGTCCGCACATAGCTACCCGGCAATGCCACTGGCGTGACAACCGGAACACCAGAGGTGCGTCCACTCCGGTCCTCTCGTACTAGGAGCAGCCCTTCTCAAACATCCAACGCCCACGGCAGATAGGGACCGAACTGTCTCACGACGTTCTAAACCCAGCTCGCGTACCACTTTAAATGGCGAACAGCCATACCCTTGGGACCGACTTCAGCCCCAGGATGTGATGAGCCGACATCGAGGTGCCAAACACCGCCGTCGATGTGAACTCTTGGGCGGTATCAGCCTGTTATCCCCGGAGTACCTTTTATCCGTTGAGCGATGGCCCTTCCATACAGAACCACCGGATCACTAGAACCTGCTTTCGCACCTGCTCGACGTGTCTGTCTCGCAGTCAAGCACCCTTATGCTCTTGCACTCACTGCACGATGTCCGACCGTGCTGAGGGTACCTTCGTGCTCCTCCGTTACTCTTTGGGAGGAGACCGCCCCAGTCAAACTACCCACCACACACTGTCCTCGATCCGGATAACGGACCTGAGTGAGAACGCCAATGATGCCAGGCTGGTATTTCAAGGTTGGCTCCCCTCGAACTAGCGTCCGAGATTCAAAGCCTCCCAGCTATCCTACACAGGCAACATCAGCGTCCAGTGTGAAGCTATAGTAAAGGTTCACGGGGTCTTTCCGTCTAGCCGCGGGTACACCGCATCTTCACGGCGATTTCAATTTCACTGAGTCTCGGGTGGAGACAGCGTGGCCATCATTACGCCATTCGTGCAGGTCGGAACTTACCCGACAAGGAATTTCGCTACCTTAGGACCGTTATAGTTACGGCCGCCGTTTACCGGGGCTTCAATCAAGAGCTTCGCCTTGCGGCTAACACCATCATTTAACCTTCCGGCACCGGGCAGGCGTCACACCCTATACGTCCGCTTGCGCGTTAGCAGAGTGCTGTGTTTTTACTAAACAGTTGCAGCCACCTGGTATCTTCGACCGGTTCGGGCTCTGAGAGCAAGTCTCGTCACCCTACGCCGGCGTGCCTTCTCCCGAAGTTACGGCACCATTTTGCCTAGTTCCTTCACCCGAGTTCTCTCAAGCGCCTTGGGATTCTCACCCTGACCACCTGTGTCGGTTTGGGGTACGGTCGCACATGATCTGAAGCTTAGAGGCTTTTCCTGGAAGCGTGGCATCAATGACTTCCTGACCGTGGTCAGTTCGTTTCGTGTCTCGGCCTTAGAGCATCCCGGATTTACCTAAGATGCAAGCCTACTCACTTTCACCAGGACAACCAACGCCTGGCTCACCTAGCCTTCTCCGTCCCCCATCGCAATCATGTCCGGTACAGGAATATTGACCTGTTTCCCATCGACTACGCCTTTCGGCCTCGCCTTAGGGGCCGACTCACTCTGCTCCGATTAGCGTCGAACAGAAACCCTTGGTCTTCCGGCGAGGGAGTTTTTCACTCCCTTTATCGTTACTCATGTCAGCATTCGCACTCGTGATACCTCCAGCGAACTTCTCAATTCACCTTCATCGGCTTACACGACGCTCCTCTACCGCTCACACCTAAGTGTGAACCCGTAGCTTCGGTACCTGGTTTAGCCCCGTTACATCTTCCGCGCAGGCCGACTCGACTAGTGAGCTATTACGCTTTCTTTAAAGGATGGCTGCTTCTAAGCCAACCTCCTAGCTGTCTGAGCCTTCCCACATCGTTTCCCACTTAACCAGGATTTCGGGACCTTAGCTGACGGTCTGGGTTGTTTCCCTTTTCACGACGGACGTTAGCACCCGCCGTGTGTCTCCCACGCTCGCACTCACCGGTATTCGGAGTTTGCCTCGGGTTGGTAAGTCGGGATGACCCCCTAGCCGAAACAGTGCTCTACCCCCGGCGGTGATACGTGAGGCGCTACCTAAATAGCTTTCGAGGAGAACCAGCTATCTCCGAGCTTGATTAGCCTTTCACTCCGATCCACAAGTCATCCAAATCTTTTTCAACAGATCCTGGTTCGGGCCTCCAGTTGATGTTACTCAACCTTCACCCTGCTCATGGATAGATCGCTCGGTTTCGGGTCTATATCCAGCGACTGTGTCGCCCAGTTAAGACTCGGTTTCCCTACGGCTCCCCTAAACGGTTAACCTCGCCACTGAATATAAGTCGCTGACCCATTATACAAAAGGTACGCAGTCACAGAACAAGTCTGCTCCTACTGCTTGTACGCACACGGTTTCAGGATCTATTTCACTCCCCTCTCCGGGGTTCTTTTCGCCTTTCCCTCACGGTACTGGTTCACTATCGGTCAGCCAGGAGTATTTAGCCTTGGAGGATGGTCCCCCCGTCTTCAGTCAAGGTTTCTCGTGCCCCGACCTACTCGATTTCACATGATCAGATTTTCGACTACGGGGCTATCACCCGCTACGGCTGAGCTTCCCAGCTCATTCGCCTAATCAGTCACATGCTTAAGGGCTGGTCCCCGTTCGCTCGCCGCTACTAGGGGAATCTCGGTTGATTTCTTTTCCTCAGGGTACTTAGATGTTTCAGTTCCCCTGGTTCGCCTCTTACGCCTATATATTCAGCGCAAGATACTCATCTTATGATGAGTGGGTTTCCCCATTCAGAAATGCCCGGGTCACAGGTTGTTTGCCACCTCGCCGAGCCTTATCGCAGGCTTCCACGTCTTTCATCGCCTCTGGCTGCCTAGGCATCCACCGTGTGCGCTTCATTGCTTGACCCTATAACCCGAAGGAGTCTGGTGTCTCGCAATGATAACGATTGCCGGATACGCTTGAGACGTATCACAAAACAATTACGTATAAACACTTCAAAGAAGCGTTTATGTCAGCATGATATACATTGTTAAAGAGCGACTGCTATGCGCAGTGATAAGCGGTTGCTTTTTTCACATTAAAAGGAAAAGAAAGGTCTTTAAAGAAGATCTTAAAAAAGCTCTTTTCTCTTTTTCACTATGAAGAAAACGCTTATCACTGCGTATCAACAGCATTCTGATCAGGTAATTCATTGTGAGCGCTTACCGCGAGGATGATGCATCGTTTAAGGAGGTGATCCAGCCGCAGGTTCCCCTACGGCTACCTTGTTACGACTTCACCCCAGTCATGAACCACACCGTGGTGATCGCCCTCTTGCGTTAGGCTAACCACTTCTGGTGCAGTCCACTCCCATGGTGTGACGGGCGGTGTGTACAAGGCCCGGGAACGTATTCACCGTGACATTCTGATTCACGATTACTAGCGATTCCGACTTCACGGAGTCGAGTTGCAGACTCCGATCCGGACTGAGACCGGCTTTTCGGGATTAGCTGACTCTCGCGAGCTCGCAACCCTTTGTACCGGCCATTGTAGCACGTGTGTAGCCCTACTCGTAAGGGCCATGATGACTTGACGTCGTCCCCACCTTCCTCCGGTTTGTCACCGGCAGTCTCCTTAGAGTTCCCGGCATTACCCGCTGGCAAATAAGGACAAGGGTTGCGCTCGTTACGGGACTTAACCCAACATTTCACAACACGAGCTGACGACAGCCATGCAGCACCTGTCTCTGCGTTCCCGAAGGCACCAAGTGATCTCTCACAAGTTCGCAGGATGTCAAGAGTAGGTAAGGTTCTTCGCGTTGCATCGAATTAAACCAC
The DNA here is from genome assembly GCF_054790765.1 of Halomonas bluephagenesis. Taxonomy (NCBI): domain Bacteria; kingdom Pseudomonadati; phylum Pseudomonadota; class Gammaproteobacteria; order Oceanospirillales; family Halomonadaceae; genus Halomonas; species Halomonas bluephagenesis. The sequence continues at coordinate 2,094,799 of NZ_CP133631.1, read as the reverse complement.
ATGCTCCACCGCTTGTGCGGGCCCCCGTCAATTCATTTGAGTTTTAACCTTGCGGCCGTACTCCCCAGGCGGTCGACTTATCGCGTTAACTTCGCCACAAAGTGCGCTAGGCACCCAACGGCTGGTCGACATCGTTTACGGCGTGGACTACCAGGGTATCTAATCCTGTTTGCTACCCACGCTTTCGCACCTCAGTGTCAGTGTCAGTCCAGAAGGCCGCCTTCGCCACTGGTATTCCTCCCGATCTCTACGCATTTCACCGCTACACCGGGAATTCTACCTTCCTCTCCTGCACTCTAGCTTGACAGTTCCGGATGCCGTTCCCAGGTTGAGCCCGGGGCTTTCACAACCGGCTTATCAAGCCACCTACGCGCGCTTTACGCCCAGTAATTCCGATTAACGCTTGCACCCTCCGTATTACCGCGGCTGCTGGCACGGAGTTAGCCGGTGCTTCTTCTGCGAGTGATGTCTTTCCTAATGGGTATTAACCACTAGGCGTTCTTCCTCGCTGAAAGTGCTTTACAACCCGAAGGCCTTCTTCACACACGCGGCATGGCTGGATCAGGGTTGCCCCCATTGTCCAATATTCCCCACTGCTGCCTCCCGTAGGAGTTCGGGCCGTGTCTCAGTCCCGATGTGGCTGATCATCCTCTCAGACCAGCTACGGATCGTTGCCTTGGTGAGCCATTACCTCACCAACTAGCTAATCCGACATAGGCTCATCCAATAGCGGGAGCCGGAGCCCCCTTTCTCCCGTAGGACGTATGCGGTATTAGCCTGGGTTTCCCCAGGTTATCCCCCACTACCGGGCAGATTCCTATGCATTACTCACCCGTCCGCCGCTCGTCAGCGGGTAGCAAGCTACCCCTGTTACCGCTCGACTTGCATGTGTTAGGCCTGCCGCCAGCGTTCAATCTGAGCCATGATCAAACTCTTCAGTTTAAAATCATTGTGATGCTTACATGTCACTCGAAAGTCACATAAGTGCATCAAACTTGGCTCAAGGTTCAAACGAATTCATTTCAATTTACATTGTCATGACCGCTTGCCTTGATATTTGGTGATTTATCACCCTCATCGGCAAGCGCCCACATGAATTACCTGATCAAATTGTTAAAGAGCTGTTTTCGCTGGATAAAACTGGCTAACCGTTGAACTGGTTTGCCTCAGCGAGGAAGGCGTATTCTACGCATTTCCTGGTGTTTGTCAATCACTGTTTTGAGTGAGTGAAGCGAGTGAGCGAAGAAAGCGAGATAACGATGCTTTCTGGCGTGGCTCGTTTCAAAAAGGGGTGGAAGACATCGAAGCATGTTGCTGCTGAGTTCTTCTAACTCTCTGACAAACCGAAGGTTTTCACCTTCAATCACCGCTGGTAACGCTGTGCGTCCCCGGCAGCGGATGCGTACTTTACGGATTCGCTGCCGTCTTGGCAAGGGCTATTTATAGATAAATGCAAAAAAGTTTTAAGGCAAACCGATTTGTGTTTGAAAGCGCTTCGACGGCACTCCATTGACGGTTACACTTACTCAAGCTTTATAGCACCCAACGCCCACTTCATTTTGAGGTCCGTGATGAGCCAGCACCTATTAACTGTCGATTCATTACAGCGCGAAAGCGTTGACCACCTTCTACGCGTTGCGGCGCGTATGGAACCCATCGCCAGTCGCCGCCAAGTTACTCGGGTGCTGGAAGGTGCTGTGCTTGGTAATTTATTCTTTGAAGCAAGTACACGCACACGCGTGAGCTTCAATGCCGCGTTTTGCCGCTTAGGAGGAAGCGTGTGTGACACCACCGGCTTTACCTTCTCTTCTATGGCCAAGGGTGAGTCGCTGTACGATACCAGCCGAGTGATGAGTGGTTATTGCGATGCGATTGTCATGCGCCATCCGGATCAAGGATCAGTAGCCGAGTTCGCACCCGCCACTAACGTGCCGGTAATTAACGGCGGGGATGGTCCTGGTGAACATCCAAGCCAAGCACTGCTTGATCTCTATACGATTGATAAAGAGTTTCAGCGATTAGGTAAATCGCTCCGCGGCGCGCATATTCTGCTGACCGGTGATTTGAAATATGGCCGCACCGTGCATTCACTGATCAAGTTACTGTCTCTCTATGATCCGCTGCGCATCACCCTAGTATCACCACCGGGGCTGGAAATGCCAACCACACTAGTTGACCTAGTAACGTCTCGCGGCCACCGCGTCGAACAACGCGACTCACTGGCCAGCGACTTCTCAGATCTAGACGTGGTTTACACCACACGTATCCAGAAAGAGCGCTTTACCGATGAAATGAACGAGAGCTTTCAGGGGCTTTCTGATGACTTTATGGTTAATCGTGACTTTCTGGATCAGCGCTGCAGCCAGAGCACAATTGTCATGCACCCACTGCCCCGTGATAGCCGCCCAGGCGCTAATGACCTAAACGTGAATCTTAACGGTGACCCACGTTTGGCGATTTTCCGCCAAACTGATAACGGGATACCGATGCGTATGGCCATTTTTGCCACGCTATTAAAGGTAGATGAACTGATTGAGAAAGACCTGAGACCAGTGCGCTGGTTTGTGCCATCTCAAACCGGCACTCTAGACCGTTAAGTCATTACATCGGGTTTAATGGGCGATCCGCCCACCAGGAAGTCCTTCTTGGTGGGCAAACCAACCTTCTAGGATAAGCACAGCAGCTATGCCATCGACACTTTCTTCTCGATAGTTACCACGATGGCCTGCAGCATGAGCGATCTGCTTCGCTTCGCGAGTAGAGCCACGCTCGTCAACCATTTCACAGGGCTTGCCATAGCGCCCGTGCAGGCGATTACCGAACTTGCGTGACCTCGCGCTCATCGCCGATTCAGTACCATCCATATTCAGCGGCAGGCCAACCACAAACAAGTCAGGCTGCCACTCCTCTACTAACCGTGTAACAACGTTCCAGTCAGGAATGCCGTCGCGAGCGGTTAGCGGCGTTAGCTCGCGTGCACTATTCAGCAACTCGTTACCTACCGCGACGCCAATACGCCGAGTACCAAAATCAAATGCGAGTATTAGCCGTTGCCCATTATCAGCCATGAAACTCAACCATCATGCATGCCCCGCGTTGCGGGTCATCAAGTTTAGATCAACGCCAAGTATGCCAGCGGCAGCGGTTAGACGCTCGGCAGGAGGAGTGTTAAACAGTACGCTGCCTTGGCCTTCGACGGTCAACCACGCATTCTCTTTTAGCTCGTCTTCTAATTGCCCAACGTCCCAGCCAGCGCAACCTAGGCACACCAGAAAATCCTCGGGGCCGGTATCGTCGGCAAGCGCCTGAAGAATATCCATCGAGGTGGTTAACGCAATACCGTCCTCTACCTGAACACTGGAGTCCCACTCTTGGCTATCACCGATATGCAAAATGAAGCCACGATCCTTATGCATAGGGCCGCCGTAATAGACGGGGGCGTTACGGTGTGGACTGTCATCGCCCCCCAGCGATAGCTGTTCAAAGAGGGCATCAAGGGTGATTTCAAGCGGCCGATTGGCGATGACACCCATGCAGCCATTGTGATCATGGTCGCAAAGGTAGATCAGGCTACCGGCGAAATTAGGGTCTTCCAAGTGAGGCATAGCCATCAAAAAATGATGCTTAAAGCTTTGCATGCGTCTCCTACGGCTCCCTGAACACTCAGCGAGCCTCGCGTTATTAGGCGAATAGAACGTTTAACGGCATCGGTTAGTTAAGGCGACGTTCAATGGCATCCAGCAGCATTCCGGCAATGTTCGTGCCGCGCTGATCATCAATTTCACGTACACAGGTGGGACTGGTGACGTTAATTTCAGTTATGTAGTCACCAATCACATCTAAGCCAACAAACATTAGCCCTTTTTCACGAATCATGGGCTGCACCTGTTGAATCAACCAGTGGTCACGCTCGGTCAGCTCACGGCTAACACCACGTCCACCAGCGGCGAGGTTACCCCGAGTTTCACCCGCCGAGGGAATCCGCGCCAGCCCATAGGGCACGGGTTCACCATCAACTAACAAGATGCGCGTGTCGCCATCTTTAATTTCGGCTAGGTAGCGTTGCGCCATAATTTGCCGCTGGCCGCGCAGGGTTAATTGCTCAATAACTGCACCAATGTTGCGGCCATCGGGGCCGATATGAAAAATGCCAGTGCCGCCCATGCCATCAAGGGGTTTGAAGATCACATCACCGTGCTCCGCGTGAAAAGCACGCAGGATGTCATCACGGCTGGCGACAATGGTGGGGGCACAGCACTGGGGGAACTGCTGGGCAAACAATTTTTCATTACATTGCAATAACGCAGCGGTTGGATTAACCACCAAAACGCCTTCCCGCTCAGCAAACCCCAGCAGATGAACCGCATTGGTAAAGTCGGCATCTACAGGCGGGGCTTTGCGCATTAGCACAATATCCAGTTCCACCAGTGGGCGTTGAGCTGCTTCACCCAGGTCGTACCAATGGTTAGGATCGCGATGCACCGTTAACGGGCGCATGCGCGCATACGCCTGCCCGGCGTTCAAGAAAAGATCTTCTTGCTCCATGTAGTGCAGCGTGTAGCCGCGCTCCTGCGCCGCCCACAGCATCGCCATGGTGGTATCTTTCTTGTAAGCGATGTCGCTGATGGGATCCATCACCACACCGAGATGCAACGTTGATTGGCTCATCGGGGTAACATCCATACATAAACAATAGGAAAGCAGTATGCCGTACTGCCTGCACAGCTCCAACCGCTGCTAGTGGCTACTCGCCTTGTCCATCCGTTAACGCACCAGGCACAAGTCGGATAGCGCCAGGCTCTAGCGTTATTAACTGCTGCTTATAAAGTCGCCCTATGGCTTGCTTGTAAGCACTCTTGCTAACACCTAGTCGCGTTTTAATATCATGCGCGGAGCTTTTATCACCCAACGCTAGATATCCCCCGCTCTCACGCAGCGCCTGCAACACTTTATCGCCCACCACATCCAAGCGAGCCACGCCTGGGGGCAGCAGACAGATATCGACCCGACCATCTTCACGGCGCTGCTTTACATAGCCTTTCAGTGACTGTCCGCGGCGCAGCGGTTGGGTAATATCATCTTGATAGATCAACCCCCCATAGCGGTGATTAACCACGACTTTCATTCCAAGGTCGGTGCGGTCGGCCACCACCACGGCCACTTCATCACCTTTTTCCAGCGCCCAGGCGTCGTCTGTCAAAAAACGATCCAGACGCATGGTAGCCACAGGCCGCCCCTGGTCATCGCTATACAGCATTACCAGCACCCGCTTACCGGGATCGGGGCGAAAGCGCTGCTCGCTATAAGGCAGCAGTACATCTTTGGGCTGCCCCCATTGCAGAAACGCCCCCGTGCTATTAACCGCCGTCACGGTTAAATAGGCTACGTCACCCAGTTGGGCAGCGGCATCGCTAGCGGAGCGGGGAGAAGAGTGTGACTCACGGACCATGGGTACCGTCCTTACAGAAAGTAGATCTTCATTATGGTGCCTTGCGAACGCAAGGCAAAGCGCAGCCGGTATCAGTCAATTTGGCAGCGCATAAATAGCGGCTACTACCGCTTAAAATGGCAGCAGAAAGTCAGTAAGCACTTACTTACAAAAGCCCCCTGAAAAACCACACTTTAAAAATCAGCCCCTACAAATAGGTTTTTAAGAATAGGTTCTTATGAATAAGTTCTTATGAATAAGCTCTTAAAGTGAGCTTTTAAAAGCGAGTACTGGAAAGCGGGCACAAAAAAGTGAGTGCTTACACATCACCGAAATGGTGCTGCAGCAGCGTTAGCGCAACAACTGGCGCCGTTTCAGTGCGTAATACTCTTGGCCCGAGTGTCAGCGGTGTAAAGCCAGCGACAGTGGCTGCGTTAATATCTGCATCACTTAAGCCGCCCTCTGGGCCGATTAAGAGCGCAACTGAGGAGGGGCATGGCTGTTGCGAAAATACATTGCCCGTCGCTAGGTGAAGCATCAAGCGCAGCGGCTCTTGCCGCTCGGCCAGCCACTCATCCAGCGCTTTTGGTAGATAGATGGGCGGCACCACCGCACGCCCACTCTGCTCACAAGCGCTAGCCGCACCCGCCTGCCAATGAGCCAGTTTTTTCTCTTCGCGATCGCCCTTGAGACGTACATCGCCCCGCTCGGTGTAGAGCGGGGTAATCGCTGCAACGCCCAGTTCTACGGCTTTTTGAATGGCATAATCCATTCGATCGCCTTTCGAGATGGCCTGGCCAAGATGTACCGCCAATGGCGATTCGCCACTACCCGGCCAGACAGCCTCGATGGTCACTGTCGTTTGCTTGCGACCAACATCGGCTAAGCGCACGCCAGCTTCCTGGCCGTTGCCATCAAACAGCACCAGCGGCGCACCCACGCCCATCCTTAGCACTCGCGTCACGTGTCGCGCAGGGCCGTCAGGCAGCGTTAACGTTGCGCCCACTGCAAACTCAGCGGGCACATAAAGCCGGGGCATTTTGCCATGTGAGGCAACCCAGTCAGCAGCATGCATACTTAGTGAGTGTTCTCGGCTGCTTGCTGAGCCTCTTGCGCTTCACGCTGCTTGCGCTGGGCGTACATGGCTTCAAAGTTCACCGGCGCCAGCATCAGCGGCGGGGAACCACCACGATTGACGAGGTTGTCAACGCATTCACGGGCATAAGGGAACAGCAGGTTGGGGCAGAACGCGCCCAGGGTTTGCTCCAGCTGCGCGCCTTCGATACCGGAAATACGGAACAGGCCTGCTTGCTCTACTTCGGCAAGGAACGACGTAGTGCCCGTTTCGCTATCATTAACCTGGGCAGTCACCTTCACAACCACTTCGTACTGGTCATCGGCTATTTTCTGACTAGTAGTGTTCAGGTCCAGATTCACCTTGGGCTTAAACGCCTGCTTGAATACGGAAGGAGAATTCGGCGCTTCAAACGAAATATCTTTTACATAGATACGCTGTAAAGAGAACTTCAATTGGGGCTTTTCGCCTTCTGTGGCGCCTGCCTGCGGGGTATTGTTATCTTCCGCCATTGGGATACTCCTAATTACTCATCTGATAAAAAGATGCGCGACAGCGCATACGGTTTAATTACTTTCTACTTAATTACTTTTTCACCACCGGGAGACCATCGGCCTGCCACTGCACCATGCCGCCTTTTAGCTTGTTAGCACGTTCAAAACCTGCTTTAGCAAGTTTTGCCTGGGCAGCACCAGAGCTCTGGCCATGCTTACATACCACGATGATCGGCTGGGTTTTCACTTTCTCCAGTTCACTCATGCGGCTGTCGAGACTGCTTTGGGGAATATTGCGTGCACCTGCAATATGCCCCGCTTTAAAGTCTTTACTTTCACGGATATCCAACACCACCGCGTCTTCACGGTTAATAAGCTGAGTAGCTTGGGTGGAGGACACAGCATTAGTGGCGGGGCTGCGCGCTTCGTACGCCACCCATGCTATTAATACCAGCAAAAACGCCCCGACAAGTAGGGGGTGGTTCATTACGAATTCGAACAGCTGATCGATCATCGCGAACACAATCTCTTGGTCTATGCAGAAAAAAGCGGCCTAGCCGCCTCCAGAAACGCAACAAGTATACACGTCACACGGCATTCCGCGCAGGCCATGACGCCCAACGGCTGCCTGCGTTATGATGCCCCAAGCGCGCGCCTGTCGCGACCCTGATTATAAGGTGTTGTCTGAAAACTGTTTGAGCAACCTTCACCAACGTTTCAAACAGCACCTCACGTCGCTTGGCTGACCAACATAACGAGGTTTTTCATGGCTACAACTGCACCGCGCCCCGTGGCGCTAATCATTTTAGATGGCTACGGCCACAACCCCGATAGCGCCCACAACGCAGTGGCCGCTGCCAATACGCCCAACATGGACAAACTATGGGCCAACCGCCCTCATGCCTTTGTACACACCGATGGTCGCCATGTGGGTCTCCCTGACGGGCAGATGGGTAATTCCGAAGTAGGCCATATGAACATAGGTGCCGGGCGCATTGTGTACCAGGACTTCACCCGCATCACCAAAGCAATTGAAGACGGCGACCTAGATACCAATGAGGTGCTGACCAAGCCCATCGACGAAGCCGTTGCCAATGGCCGGGCTGTCCACTTGCTTGGGCTGCTTTCTCCCGGCGGCGTGCACAGCCACGAAGATCACTTTATTGCCATGGCGGAGCTCGCCGCCCGACGCGGCGCACAGCGTATTTTTGTTCATGCGTTTTTAGACGGGCGCGATATGCCGCCGCAAAGTGCACTCCGCTCGATCGAGCGTGCTAATGCGCGTTTGTCGGAGCTGGTGGGTGCTGACAACGGCTTTGTTGCCTCAATCATTGGCCGTTTTTATGCAATGGATCGTGACAACCGCTGGGAGCGCGTTGAGCAAGCCTACCGCCTGCTGACCGACGGCCACGCTGACTTTATTGCTTCCAGCGCTGAAACCGCCCTGCGCGACGCTTACCAGCGCGGCGAAACCGACGAATTTGTCGCTTCTAGCAGTATTCCGCTAAATAATACCGCCATTACGCTACAAGACGGCGATGCGGCGATCTTCCTCAATTTTCGCTCCGACCGCGCCCGCGAATTAACTCGCGCACTCACTGAACCTGATTTTGACGGTTTTGAGCGTCGAGTACGCCCGACACTGGCCGGCGACGGCTTAGTTATGATGACCCAGTACGCCGCTAACATTCCGGCACCAGCGGCCTTCCCCCCTTCGGATCTCACCGACACCCTGGGTGAAGTGGTTGCTAAGCGAGGCCTGACTCAACTGCGCATTGCTGAAACAGAGAAGTATCCCCACGTCACGTTTTTCTTCTCCGGCGGTAATGAAGCCGAATACGAAGGCGAAGAGCGTATCTTGGTGCCCTCACCCCGTGACGTTAAAACCTACGACGAAAAACCTGAGATGAGCGCCGTTGAAATCACCGATAAGCTGGTAGAGGCCATCGACAGTGGTCGCTTTGACTTAATGGTGTGCAATTATGCCAACGGCGATATGGTTGGCCACACCGGTGACTTTAACGCCGCAGTAAAGGCTATTGAAACCGTCGACACCTGCGTCGGCCGGGTAGTGGAAGCCATTGAACGTAACGGGGGCGCTTGCCTGATTACAGCTGACCATGGCAATGCCGAGCAGATGGTGCATCCAGAGACCGGCGCACCGCAAACGGCCCACACCACCTTTATGGTGCCGTTGATTTACGTGGGCGAGCGGGATGGCAAGCTGGAAGATGGCCGGCTGTGCGATTTAGCACCGACGCTATTGTCCATGATGAACCAGTCACAGCCCGAAGCAATGACAGGCAAACCACTGATTCATTTTGATTGATGCTGATGCGATGGACGTTAGCTGTCGCGCTCATGCTGGCGTTAGGTTATGCGCCAGCAAGTTTAGCCCAGCCAAATGAAAATGCAGCACGCCAGCAGTTGGATGCGATTGGCCAGGAGATTGAAGCTGCTGCCCAGCGCCTCAGTGCCACCGAGCAAGCACGGGATAGCGCCGAGCGCGAGCTGCGCCATGTGGAAACGGAGCTTGCCGAGACTCATCAGCGCCTGGATCAACTTCAGGCCGAGCGGCGTCAGCTGGCCGACGAAACGACCCAACTTCGCCAGCACCGAGAGCGCTTGGAAGGTGAGCGTGAAGCACAATACGCTGCGCTGAGCCAACAGCTGGCAGCCCTTTATCGACTGGGGCCAACGCCCCAGTTAAAACTGCTCCTTAACCAAAGCGATCCAGCCGAGCTGGATCGAATGCAGGCGTATCTAAATCGCCTGACTCAGGCGCGCCAGCAACGCCTTACGGATATAAGCCGCCTCGACCACGCACTGGCAGATACCGAGCAAGCGCTCAGTGAGCGTCAAACGCGCCTTGATGCGTTAGCTGACGAGCTAGAGGAGCAAAGCGCTTTACTTGCTCAGCGAACCGAAGAGCGGCGTGGCGTCGTAGCAACCCTTGATGATCGCTATGGCAGCGAAGAAGACCGCTTAGCCGACCTCAACCAAAGCCGTGAACAAGCCGAACAGCAGCTGAGAGCGATACAAGCGGAGCTGGCCCGTTTAGCTGAGCCAACACCAACCACCCATATCACCCGCACTCAGGGCGATTTACCCTGGCCTGTTCAAGGATCCATTACGGCAACCTTCCAGCGCAGAGACGGCGTGCACTATAACGGTATTGTGATCCGAGCAGATTCGGGCAGTACCGTAGCAGCCGTTCATACGGGCCGCGTGGTATTCGCCGACTGGATGCGTGGCTTTGGTAATCTGCTGATTATTGATCACGGAGATCAAATTATGACGCTCTATGCCCACCTGCAACAATTTAGTGCGCGGCCCGGCCAACAGGTAAGCCGTGGCACTGAAATTGGACGTGTTGGCAACAGCGGCGGGCAGACCCACCCCGCGCTTTACTTCGAAGTACGGCGTAGCGGTGAGCCAATTAATCCACAACGTTGGATTGCGCGCCGCTGACGGGATAAGCTGGCTCATATGAATTAACCATCACGTCTTAACTTATGCAGCGCCTTCTGGCGCTGCCTTTCGCCTAGCGGAGCTCGCATGACGCTATCTGTTACCAAGGTATCGGCCCCTGCCAAGCGCTTTTTGGCTAACCTACTTCCGCTTGTGCTGCTGTCGGTTCCGCTCCCCTTAGTGGCCCAGCCGGCTAATAGCGTTGCTGATGACCTGCCGCTTGAAGAGATTCAAACCTTTGCTGAAGTGTTTGAGCGTATTAAACGTGGCTACGTCGAAGAGGTTGACGACCGCACGCTATTGCGCAATGCCATGCGCGGCATGCTCAGCGAACTAGATCCTCATTCAGCCTATTTAGACGAAGAAGAGTACCAAAGCCTGCGCGAATCCACCCAGGGTGAGTTTGGCGGTATTGGCATTGAAGTAGGAACTGAAAACGGGCAGCTAATGGTCATCACTCCCATCGATGACACACCGGCTTCACGAGCGGGACTGTTGTCTCGCGATGTAATTGTGGCCATCGATGGAACGCCAACCGACAGCCTCTCGCTTCAAGAGGCGGTAAACCAGATGCGCGGTGAACCAGGTAGCCAGCTGCGTATTTCCGTTTTGCGAGCGGGTGAAGAGTCACCGAGAGAGTTCACACTGACGCGCGAAGTAATTCGCAGCGAAAGCGTTAAACATGAGGTGTTGGAGACAGGCTATGGCTACTTGCGAATTAGCCAGTTTCAGTCGCGCACCCCAGAGCAGGCACGTAGATCGTTAGAACGCATGGCTCGAGAGCAGCCGCTTGAGGGTCTCATTCTCGACTTACGCAATAACCCAGGTGGGGTTTTGCAAGCCGCCGTCGGCGTTGCCGACCTATTTCTGGATGAAGGGCTAATTGTGTACACCGAAGGGCGGCTTTCCGACACCGAAATGTCGTTTTCAGCATCGCAGGAGACACCCGCCGGTGACGTGCCGCTGGTGGTGCTGATAAACAGCGGTAGCGCCTCAGCAGCTGAAATTGTCGCAGGGGCGCTTCAAGACCAACGTCGCGGGGTGATTATGGGCACCGAAAGCTTTGGCAAAGGCTCGGTGCAGCAGATCATGCCGCTTGGCAATGGTGAAGGACTTAAGCTGACAACTGCTCTTTACTACACCCCCCATGGGCGCTCAATCCAAGCGCAAGGTATCGAGCCTGATGTGGAAGTGGTGCGCGGCCGCCTAGAAGTGGCTGAGGGACAACGCCAAATCCGCGAAGCCGATCTTGATGGTCACCTAAGCGGCCAAGACGCCATGCCCCGGGAACGTGCAGAAATGTCTCAGCGCCTGCGCGAGGATTATCAGCTAAGTGAAGCGCTGAACCTACTCAAAGCGCTAAACGTGGTGGATCGCCGGCGCCGTTAACGACACGATTGCGGCAGGCGTCCTCGTTCTCCGATAGCCTGCCGCATCACCAGTCGTTTTAACGGCACCAACTGATTCATACCACTCATCCCCATATTACGCGCCAGCGTCAGTGCGGGCAGCTGGCTACCGAAAAGCACTTTAAATCCTTTCATCAGCCCTAGCATGGCGCTGTTGTCTAAGCGCCTACGCCGCTCATAGCGACTGAGCGTGGTCAGCGCCCCCCAGGGTGCTCCTCGCTGCCATGCATTAACCACTTCCTCAGCCAGCACTGCTGCATCCATAAATCCTAGGTTAACGCCCTGCCCCGCTAGCGGGTGAATGCTATGGGCAGCATCGCCCACCAGTGCAAAATTAGGCTGTACGTAGTGAGCGGCGTGGCGCTGGATAAGCGGAAAGCGATAGGCCGCATCGACGGCGCTCACCTGACCTAAACGGTAGTCAAAGGCATCACTTAGCGCCTGTCCCAACGCATCACTAGAGAGTTCAGTAAGTTGATGTGCATGCTCAGGCGTGGTCGACCAGACAATTGAGCAGTAGCGATCATCACCGTTTACCGTTAACGGCAAAAAGGCCAGCGGGCGCCCGGCGATAAAAGCCTGGCGAGCCGTGCCTCCATGGGATTTCTCACACCTTACGGTGGTAACGACGGCCTCTTGCTGCATAGACTCTTCGGCCACCGAGATTCCTGCCAGTTCACGCATGGTGGAACGTGCACCGTCGGCAGCAATTAATAACGGTGTGTTCAGTTGGCGGCCATCATCCAATACTAGCCAGCGCCCGTTATCTGAGGTTTGCAAAGCCTCCACGCCAACCCCAAAGAAAGTGCTAACCGTAGGCAACATTCGTATCTGCTCATTCAAAGCGGCCAATGTCACATCGTTTTCAACAATATGACCAAGTACGGGTGCACCTGCTTCATCGGCGGAAAAATGGATGCTACCGCTCCCCTCCGCATCCCACACCTGCATATAGCGATAAGGCGTTATGCGCGTAGCGGCCATCGCGGGCCACGCCTTCAAGTGCGAGAGCAAGCGTTGAGAAACCGGCGTTAGTGCACTCACCCTGGGGGCAGGCGAGTGGTCGCCAAAAGCATCTAAGCGAAGCGGCTCTGCTTTGGTTTCTACCAACGCCACTTGCATCCCAGCGCTAGCCAGCAGCCCTGTTAGCGCCGTGCCGACCATCCCGGCTCCTACGATCACCGCGTCAAAACGTTCAACCGGCACATCTATTGCCGCTGTTTGCGTTTTCATAACGTTCCTTTAGTTGCTTTGCTGGATCATAGTGACGTTGCTGAGTCAGCAGCTACTTTTTGCGTCAGCGCTCTAGGCCCATTGCTCGGCGTGCCAAGCTGCGGCGAAGCGGGCCCACTAAATTAAGCCCCACCAGCCCGGCTGCTCGGGCGTGCGGCAGTAGAGGCAGCGAATAGCCAAATAGACGTACTAATCCATCGCTAAACCGAATCACATTAGAGCGGTCATGAGCACGACGTCGCTCAAACGCCAGTAGCGTTTCCATATCGCTCAGGGCACGCTGATTTTGGGCACCCTGCGCCAACTCCTCGACCAGATCCATCACTGAGCGTAGCGCCAAGTTGACCCCCTGACCCGCCACCGGATGCAGCGCATGGGCAGCATTTCCCAGCACTGCCAACCCGGGTCGAACCGGCTCTTCAGCAGTAATCAGTGAAAGCGGGTAGCTGAAACGCTGCCCCACCCGAGTAAAACGCCCTACTCGATCACCAAAGACAGCTTGTAGCTGGCGCAAAAACGCCGAATCAGAAAGCGCTAACCGCGCCTGCTCAGTGCCGCTGGCATGCGTCCAGACCAGCTCCATGGCCTGGCCTGGTAATGGCAGTAACGCAATCGGCCCCTCTGCCGTAAAGCGCTCGTAAGCCACCCCTTGATGAGGTTGGCTAATGCCCACGTGGGCAATGACGGCGGTCTGCTCATAAGAGCGATGACGACTACTAATACCCAGTTGCTCTTTCAGCCCAGATCGGCCGCCATCAGCGAGAATAGTCAGCGCCGCCGTTAGCTCACTACCGTCGGAAAGTATAAGGCGGTGACCGTTAGCTTGTGGCGTCAGTTGCGCCACCGTTGCAGGGCAGTGCCACTCAATCGACAGTTGCTGAAGCTGGTGATGCAACACACGCCCCATCCAAGCATTAGGAATAACATGCCCCAATGCCGACACACCTAACTCCTTGGCACTAAGCCTCGCGGCACCTAAGCGACCTCGCTCGCTGATATGTATACGCTTGATCGGGGTTGCTTCACTACGCATCGCCTCCCAAACGCCCAGTTGGCGAAAGCGCTGAGCGGAGCCTTCAGCGATAGCGCTGGCCCTAGCATCAAAGCTCGGCTGCCACGCTGAATTATCAACGTTATCAGGCAGGGCCGCCGCTTCAATAATTGCCACGCGCCAGCCATAACGTTCAATTAATGGCGCTAACGCACAGCCTAAGCTGGCACCGACCAGCCCGCCCCCCACAATAACAATATCGTGGGTGAGCGTTGCTTCCTGCTGGTGTTGTCTTACCTGCTTAGTCCCATGCATTGACATCTCCTACGGATAAACCAAACCCAGCAAACGTAATTTCGTAATGTAAATTACATAATCAAATAACAGTAAAATTTTACTGCTTATTTATTAGCCATTAATTGCTCTATATCAGCAATTTTTTTTGGCACTGCTGACGTAAGCACCTCTTGCCCATCCCGGGTCACCACGACATCGTCTTCAATACGAATTCCAATACCGCGGTAAGCCGCAGGAATGTCGTCATCGCAGGGAATGTATAAACCAGGCTCAATTGTGACGACCATTCCTTCGGCTAGAAGTCGCGGTGTCTCTTCATCCAGCCGATAAGCGCCTACGTCATGCACGTCTAACCCCAGCCAATGTGATGTAGAGTGCAGGTAGAAGCGCCGATAACTCTCATCGTCAATGCGCGCCTGCACATCGCCCTCTAACAATCCGAGATCGATCAGCCCAGCGGTTAAATCACTCACGACCCCTTGGTGAATCCCCGCCAGCGTGGCTCCCGGCTTGACGGCGTGCACAGCACGCTCTTGTGCATCTAGCACCACTTGATAAAGCGCCCGCTGAGCGTCGTTGAACCGACCGTTAACCGGGAACGTACGGGTAATATCCCCCGCGTAGAGGTCGAACTCGGCCCCTGCGTCAATCAGCACAAGTGTATCGGCCTGCAACGTATCGCTGTTCTCAATATAGTGCAGCACGCAAGCGTTAACGCCACCACCAACAATGGTGCTATACGCTGGCCCGCTAGCCCCCTGCCAAACGAATTCGTGCTCTAACTCTGCCTGCAACTGATACTCGCTTAACCCTGGACGGCAGGTACGCATCGCACGCGTATGCGCCCTGGCTGAAATAGCTGCCGCATGGCGCAGTAGGGCAGTTTCAGCAGGGCTTTTAATAAGGCGCATCTCATGAATAAGTGGCCGGCTATCCAACCACCCTTTCAATGCTGGCTTGCCCCGGCGCAGACCAGCCTGAGCGAAGGCCAACGCCTCTTCTGCAATACTTAACGCCTCGGGGTTATCTAACGGCAGATAGAGCATTGCGCGGCCTGCTAATAGACCTGGCAACTGCTCTTCCCGCTGGACATTTTCAATCGCTTGATCAATACCGTGTTGAGCCTCAATGCCCTGGGCACCAAGACGCCTACCCGTCCAGGCTTCCATGGTCGCATCGCGGTCTTGGCAAAACCCCACGCTTTGGCCTGCCTCTCGGCCAGGCAACAACACCAGCAATGCGTCGGGCTCTTGAATGCCGGTTAGGTAGTAAAAATCACTCTGCTGACGGAACGTGTATTCGCTATCGTGAGAGCGCGTTACCAAGGAAGCACTTGGCACCACCAGCGCAGCATTGGCAGGGAGTTGGGCGATGAGCGTTTCTCGGCGCTGGCGGTATTCTTCAGGCGTAATAGCGGCGGGCCGAGGCAGTGACTCAAGCAACATAGATAACTCCTGTATTAATGAACGGGGGCGTCGGTCTGCTCCACCTGGGGCATCCCTGGGTGCTGCTCGGTGTAGAGCAGCATGGCCGCCATACGCGCATGTTCCGTCAGCGCAAATAAATCATTTTCGTTCTCAGGGCTATCATCGATGTCTGTTTCGATCTGTACCAGTCCTGCAAGATCATCGATGGCCTCTTGTAGCGTCTTAGACCAGCGTTCGCGTAGCGCCTCATCAGCCACGTCCTCGACGACTTCCATAAAACCCAACGTCCACTCTTTCAGGCCCTGGGCTTGCTCGGCGAGTGAAAAAAGCTCATCGGGCAGCAGCGGCGTGTAATTCAAATCGCTGGCGCTCAATGCTTCCAGCGTTTGACGCCGCCAGCCCAGTAAACGTTCAGCGCTAGCCGCGTCTCGCGGCTGTTCGACACCTAAGCTTAGGCATACCTCTTCTAGCCATGCTTCAGCTGTCACGTCGCGTAGCGCTAGTAGACCACTAAGGCGGCCATCTAAAAATGCGGGCGACTGCATACTTCCATGAAGTAGAAAAACATCGGCGACGTCAGAAAAATCCTGGCGCTCATTGATTAGGGACATAGGTATTGCTCGCTGTACAAAATAGGGAATGAAGTCGTCGTAACAACGTGTCTAAAAGGGTGTTTAACCGCGGAAGGAATCTCACGACGCGCGCGCCTGTGCGTTGACCCCACATAAGCCGCTCTCTTATAGTGAACGCCAACTATCCTTCCTATGCAGCGATGTTAACGCATTGGTCAATAAAATGACCGGTGCTGGAGTTTTTGATGAGTAACGCGAAGCGGCCAACCAAAGAAATCACCCTACTGGGTCGCAGCTACATGATTGCTTGCGACACCGGCGAAGAAGCCAAGCTGGAACGCGCTGCTCGCTATTTAGATCGCGCGATGAATGGCATTCATGCCCAAAGCAACGCCCTTGGCAGTGAGCGGGTTGCGGTGATGGCAGCCCTGAATATCACCCATGAGTTACTTGAGATTATGGATGAGCACCGCGCGAGCGAAGCAAACCTTAGCCGCCTAAACGACCGCCTTGAACGGGCACTGGCTGACACACGCCAACAAAAAGAACCATAAGAACCTGCTGTTGACTCTTTGGCATTATCACTGGCTCTGTTAGGATAGTGGTGTTCTCTGGGGTGTACGCCAGTCGTTATAGTCCCTCGAGCCTATGCGAAGTACCCAGGGGGCCAAATGCTAGCCAAACCCGTGTGCATGTCCGTGCGTCGGAAAGCCTGACGGTTTGGCTGCGGCCACCCACCTGAACCAGTAGGTTCAGGGCCAGAACGACAGCGGCATTCTGGGGAACACTTAGTCTTAGTTAGCTCGTCACGAGTAGCTCGTTATGAACGACACTGCTGACCGCAGTACACTCGGCGATAAAACTGCGCTTCGCCGTGAGCTTAGACGTAGACGTCGCACCCTTTCCCCGAATCAGCAAAAACAAGCCGCTGCCTCTCTTTGCCAGCGCCTTAAACGGCTGCCTGAAATTCGTCGCGCGAGACGCATTAGTCTTTATTTACCGGTTAATGGCGAGATAGACCCGACACAACTGCTCCCTTGGCTTCGCCAGCGGAAAGTAAGCATTTACTTACCTGTATTGCGCCCATTTTCGGCTAATCGCCTTTGGTTTGTTGCTTACCGCGAAACCACCCCTATGGTTAAAAATCGCTTTGGCATCGCGGAACCCTGCACACGGTTTGCTGCCGAGCGACGTAATCGCCTGCCTGCCTGGGCGCTAGATACACTTATTGTTCCGCTGGTTGGGTTTGATAAGCAAGCAAACCGCATGGGCATGGGAGGCGGTTTCTATGATCGAAGTCTTGCTTTTATGCGCCACCAAGGGCCAGCGCCAACACTAATAGGCGTTGCTCACGCCTGCCAACAGGTGGATGCGCTACCCATCGAGCCTTGGGACATACCGCTGGACGTGGTAGCCAGCGACACGATGGTTATTCGACCAACAAAAACGGGCTGATCTTAAAGATCACCCCGTTTTAAACATCCACTAGCTAGGTGCAGCGTTTACGCTGAAAGCGCTGTGATTAACCTAGTAAGTTAACTCCCCGACAGCGCTTGCGCATATCCAGTGGCGAGTACCCCAAGTAAAAACACCACCGTTAGCGCCATCACCATATCAGGCTTTCTCCGCCGCATGCCTCATCTCCAACGTCTTTCACAGTTGCCAAATGCCCTTAGTGCGTCATCTAGGCAATGCTTATCAAAAGATGACACACCTCATTAATTTCGCCCACGACTATAGGGCCATAGAGGAAGACTGACAACTGCTTTCAGCGCTATTTTTAACGCGCCATTAAACGTTTCTAAAAGTTCATATTTCTTAGCAGCTCTGTATCCTGGGGTTAGTGAGCACTTACAATTGTTTACGCCATAAAAAGCCGATACGCTGGATTATCACTCTCCCGCCAATAACGGTAGCCAATCGCATCTAAGTACTCTGCGACATGTGTTTGATCACTACTCGGCACTTGCATACCGACTAGCACACGACCATAGGCAGCCCCATGATTTCGATAATGGAACAGTGAAATATTCCAGTCATGGGGCAGCTGGGTTAAAAAGTTCATCAACGCACCAGGCCGCTCAGGAAACTCAAAACGATAAAGCTCTTCTTCAAAGCGTTCACTAGGCCGACCACCGCTAAGATGACGAATATGCAACTTCGCCAGCTCATTATCGGTTAAATCTTCAACTTGATAGCCACCTTCACGAAGCTTATCAATCACCGCCTGACGATCTTCCCCACCCGGTTTAACTTGAACACCAACAAAGATATGAGCCTCGCTATTATCCGCATAGCGATAGCTGAACTCGGTCACCATCCGCTTACCCAGTGTACGGCAGAACTTTTTAAAACTGCCTGGTTTTTCCGCAATGGTTACTGCCAAGATCGCTTCGCGCTGCTCACCCAGCTCGGTGCGCTCTGCAATATGCTGCAAACGATCAAAATTAGTGTTCGCGCCAGAGTTGATACACAGCAGCGTCTCGCCTTCAGCGCCGGTTTGCTGCACATATTTCTTCAGGCCGGCCAACGAAAGCGCGCCTGATGTTTCTGCGACGGCGCGGGTATCCTCAAATATATCCTTCACGGCAGCGCACATTTCATCGGTATTCACCGTGATGACATCGTCGATTAAATCGCGCACTAATGAAAAGGGCACCTCGCCGATTTGCGCGACGGCTACGCCTTCCGCAAACACGCCAACCTGATCCAGTACAACACGCTCCCCAGCTTCCAGTGCTGCTTTTAAACAGGCGCTATCTTCGGCTTCTACGGCGATGATTTTGATATCTGGGCGCAGATATTTCACATATGCCGCCACCCCCGCAATTAAGCCGCCGCCACCAACAGGAATAAAAATAGCGTCTAAACGGCCGCTGTGCTGACGAAGAATTTCTACACCGATAGTGCCCTGACCTGCGACTACATCGATATCGTCAAACGGCGGGATATAGGTATAGCCGTGCTCTTTAATCAATTCTTGAGCATGTTCAGCAGCAGCGGCAAATGCGTCACCTTTTAAAATAACTTTCGCACCGCGGGCGCGCACTGCCTGAACCTTGATATCGGGCGTAATCCGCGGCATCACAATAACCGCTTTCACGCCCATTAGCTTAGCTGCCATGGCCAGCCCCTGAGCGTGGTTCCCCGCCGATGCTGCGATCACTCCCTTGGCCTTCTGCTCTTCAGATAGCTGGGCCATTTTGTTGTAGGCACCACGAATCTTGAATGAAAACACGGGCTGCAGATCTTCGCGCTTGATCAAAATTTGGTTATTGAAACGACGCGACAAAAAGGGAGCGGGGGAAATAGGGGTCTCACAAGCGGCTTCATAAACGCGGGCTTGGAGAATCTTTTTGACGGTTGCTTCGAGCATGCGGGAATCCCAGAAAAATAACGTGACCCTGACGGGTGCGAGCAAAGCCTTTATTGGTAGCAGATTACGCCTAGCGTCGTCTAGCGGCGTTTCCATCGGCAGTGGGCGCTAAGGCCGTTATACTAGGGAGCACTGCCTAACCCTGACGCAGGAAAATGTGATGACCCAAGATGAATTGAAAGCGGCCGTAGCGGACGCTGCGATTAAAGAGATTGAGCCTCATCTCGAAAAAGACACCGTGCTAGGTATTGGCACAGGCTCAACAGCGAACCTGTTTATTGACCGTTTAGGCCCGCTAAGAGATCGTTTCAAAGGCGCTGTTGCCAGCTCAGAAGCCAGTGCTAAACGCCTACAGGCGCTAGGTATCGAGATATTCGAGCTCAACAATGTTGGCGATGTACCTTTTTACATCGATGGTGCAGACGAAGTAAACGCTAACTTACAAATGATTAAGGGGGGAGGCGCAGCACTGACCCGGGAAAAAATCGTCGCCGCCTGCGCCAAGCGATTTATTTGCATTGCCGATGGTTCGAAATACGTTGCTCAATTAGGCAACTTCCCACTGCCGGTAGAAGTAATTCCCATGGCGCGCTCCTACGTCGCTCGGGAATTGGTCAAGCTAGGCGCAGACCCTGTCTATCGACAAGGTGTCGTCACCGATAATGGCAACCAGATTATCGACTGCTTTGATTTTATGATCGACGACCCAGCGTCCATGGAGGCACGGATTAATGCCATTGTGGGCGTGGTAACAAACGGGTTATTCGCTCAACGCGGTGCTGATGTGCTGCTGCTGGGTACAGAGAACGGCGTGGAACGACCCGCGTTACGTTAGCCACTGGCTAAGCCCATCGAGAGTGCGCGCTAGCGCTCCTCGGTTGTCTTCAACCACCTTTCGCCCAGCATGCCCAATGTGCTGGGCGAAAGGTGGACTTACCAGTAGCTCGGCCAGTGCGTCGGCCAAGGCGTCGGGGGGATCCACCACGCTTAATGCGCCTGACGACAATAGCGGCTCAGCCACATCGCTAAAGTTCTCAAGCGAAGGGCCGCAGAGCACCGGCTTACCCAACGCCGCAGGCTCCAGCACGTTGTGGCCGCCCAACGGCACCAAACTACCACCGACATAAGCCACATGGCCTGCTGCATAAAGCGTTGCTAGCTCCCCTAGCGTGTCACCCAGGTATATCTGCATTTGTGGCGTGACGGCCTGCTGCTGGCTGCGACGGCTGAGTGTCCAGCCGCCCTGGGCACACAGGCTAGCCACCTCGTCAAAACGCTGAGGGTGCCGTGGCACCAGTACCAATAACGCTGTTGGAAAGCGCTTTAATAGTTGGCGGTGAGCCTCCAAGAGCAGTGCTTCCTCTCCTTCACGGGTAGAGCCTGCCACCCACACTGGGCGCACGCCCCACGCTTGAAGTAAGCATTCACTCTCTTTTAAAGCCTTTTCCTGAGAAGGTACTTCAAATTTTAACGAGCCCACGACACGGGTTACTTCTGCACGACATCCTAAGGCTTGAAAGCGCTCGGCATCTTGCACAGATTTAGCAGCCAGCCATGTGACATTAACTAATGCACCCGCCATCAACGAGCGCAGGCGCTGATAACGTGCAAAGGCTCGCGGCGATAGCCGCCCGTTCACAACCGCAACAGGTACCGCTTGTTGGTGGCAAGCGTGCAGCAAATTGGGCCATAGCTCGGTTTCAAACAAAATGGCAAGGGTGGGCTGCACGCGGGCAATAAAGCGCTTGGCTGCACCTGGGAAATCCAAGGGTAGAAAGCAGTGCGCGAGCCTTACTTGGTCAGGTGCAGCTTGTTCATCAATTAGCGCCTGAGCTTGCTGAGCTCCAGTCGCGGTCATGGTGGTAAGCAGCAGGCTGTGATGAGGGTAGCGCGCCAGCAAACCTTCTATCAGCGGACGCGCAGCGCGCACTTCCCCCACCGAGGCGCAGTGCAACCAAATTCGTGGCGCTTGAGGAAGCGCACCCAGGCGCATACCAAAACGCTGCAAGCGGGAGTAAGTAAGTACTTGCTCCCGCCAAATACGCCATAAAATAAGCGGAGACAAGACATAGAGCGCCGCTGAATAGACCAGACGCGGCCAAACTGGCGACGCCATTAACCCTCACGATCCAAAATCGAGCTGATCATTGCGGTAGTCGATACACCATCTTCAAAGCCCAATACTTTAACGTCACCACCGTTGGCGATAACGGCTTCACCACCGGCAATATCTTCAGGGCGGTAATCACCACCTTTCACCAAGATATCCGGCAAAACGGCTTCAATCAGCGCCTGGGGAGTATCATCACTAAAGGGTACGACCCAATCGACAGCGCCTAACCCTGCCAACACTTGCATACGACGGTTAAGCGGATTTATTGGCCGTTTGGGACCTTTCAAACGCCCAATAGAGGCATCGTCATTCACCGCAACGATGAGACGGTCACCCAGGCGTTTGGCTTGTTCTAAGTAGGCCACGTGTCCTGCATGGAGAATATCAAACCAGCCATTAGTCATCACCACGCGCTCGCCGCGCAGCTGGGCAGCACGCACGGCATCGACCAGCGGAACTTGGTCAATCACCCCGAACTCAGCTAGTTTGTCGCCATGTAGCGCGGTGTAGAGTTCGGCTATCGAGAGCGTCGCCGTTCCCGGCTTAGCGACCACCAAGCCTGCCCCCAGGTTGGCCAACATCATCGCTTCCGGCAATGCATGGCCTGATGCCAGCGCTAGCCCCATCAGGCCAATCACGGTATCACCGGCACCGGTTACGTCGAACACTTCCTGGGCTCGGGTGGGTAAATGTAGCGGCGCATGGCCTTCTCGGATCAAGGTCATGCCTTTTTCGCTGCGGGTGATTAACAGCGCTTCTAACTCAAGCTCAGCGCGGAGCGCTTCTCCGCGCTGGGCAAGGACATCATCATTGACGCAGTGACCAACCACCGCCTCAAATTCGGTTAAATTAGGCGTAATCAAACTCGCCCCACGATACTTACTAAAATCTTGTCCTTTCGGGTCGACCAGCACTCGCTTGCCGAAAGCACGAGCCATCTGAACCAGTGTCTCGACCTGGTTAAGCGTTCCTTTACCGTAGTCGGAAAGAATCATCACATCGCAATCAGGCAACGCTTTTTCGACCTGTTCCAGCAGTGCTGTGGTATCGACGCCATCGAGGCGTTGCTCAAAATCCAACCGCAGTAACTGTTGGTTACGACTCATCACTCGCAGCTTCGTAATCGTTGGTATCTGCGGGCTTCGCTGAAAGTAAGTACTTACATTTGAAGCCGCCAAACGCGACGTTAGCAACTCAGCATTTTCGTCCTCACCCACGACCCCAGCCAGGGCAGCATGGCCACCGAGAGAGGCCACATTCAGCGCCACGTTCGCCGCGCCACCTGGGCGGTCATCGGCATCCTCTACACGCACCACTGGTACAGGCGCTTCGGGCGAAATACGCGACGTTCCACCATGCCAATAGCGGTCGAGCATCACATCCCCTACCACCAGTACGCGAGCGTGTTCCAGGGCGGTTAAATCAACTTTCATCCGAAGGTCCTGTTGTTGGCTGCGCTGCGGTATATGCCAGCAGCGCGTCTAACTTAGCAATCACGTCGTCGGCCTTGATTAAATCCATGGCATCCGCGTGGCGTACTCGCTGCCCCCAACTAACGTCATCTACCGATTTATTCAGATACGTGCGAACTGCTTCTGGGTAGGCGTTTACCGCAAAATCTCGCCAACAATAAGGCGCTGCGCGTTGGGGATTAGTGGTCGCGTAGAGGCCAAGCGTGGGTGTACCCATGGCATTACCCATATGCGCTGGCCCCGTATCAGGCGCGATAACCGCGCGGGCGTTATCGATTAGCGCCAGTACTCCTTTGAGCGACGTCCCGCCGATAGCATTAATCACGCTACCCGGCTGACACAGCGCCTCAATTTGGTCACCGATTTCTCGCTCTAATGAGCTACCGCCACCGGTCAACACGCTCTTCAGACCATGCTGTACCCAGGCATGTTCAATCACGCTGGCATAGCCTTCCACTGACCAATTGCGAAAGTTGCGCAACCGCGCGTTGCTACAAGGATTAATGACGAGATACGGAGCATCTCTGCTGACCCCATGGGCTTCCTCATAGGCCGCCGGAGGTACGGCCAAATTCCATTCCAGGCGATCATCTTCTACGCCTAGCAAGCGAGCGAAGTCCATAAACGATTCCAACACATGGGCGTTGGAATGCGGCGCAAGTTGATGCTGGGTAAACCAGTGCTGAGCATCTTTGGCGCGGGGCTTATCATAGCCCACCCGTACATTAGCCTTGAGACCAAGCGAAAGCACACTGGCGCGTATCGCCTGCTGCATGTGCAGCAGCACATCAAAGCGAGTGTCGGAAAGCGCTTTCCACAGGGCGCGCATGCCCGCAAGACCGGTGGACTTGTCATAGACAACAAACTCGACCCCAGAAAGCCCCGCCAGTAAACTGTGCTCCCCCTTGCCGATTATCCAGGTAATGCGAGCGTGCGGCCATTGGCGCTGTAACGCGCGCACCGTGGGCACGAGATTGCACACATCTCCCAATGCGGAGAGGCGCAAAATGGCAATATGGTTAGGTTGAGCAGGCAGAGAGGGCTTCATGCGCTTAGCGGCACTCCGGCAAAGAAATTGGCTGATTTTACATGATGCAGACAGTTTAAGTGACGCTGCCACGTCACACCAACTGTCGCAACCACTGATACGAATACGGTTACACCCACTTCAACCCGATCTATTCCATCAGGCCTATTGGCGTGAGCGTAATTTAATCGTTGGGGAAGCACCAGGAAGGGGTAGCAGTTTCTTCTTAAAGGCCAGTGATTCAGAACAGTGGGTATTGCGGCCTTATCGCCGCGGTGGACTCATTGCCAAGCTGAGTAAGAAACGCTACCTGTGGCTGGGTGAAGAGCGCACCCGTGCGTTTCGCGAGCTGCGCTTAACCGCCGCGTTGTACAACCTGGGGCTGCCAGTTCCGCGCCCCATTGCCTGCTGTGTTCACCGTTATGGCCCTACGTATGAAGCAGCGCTCATAACCGTCAGGATCCCAGGCGCTCGAGCACTTGCTGACTTATTGGCGGCAGGGGAAGCTAATGACGCTTTGCTTCAGCGCGTGGGCACAATGATAAAGCGCTTCCATCAAGCAGGCCTTGACCATGTTGACCTTAATGCGCGCAATATATTGGTCGACCCGCATGGCGAGCCCTGGCTGATTGATTTAGATCGCTGCCGCTTGCGGCCACCTGGCACTTGGCAGGAAGGGAACCTTGCCCGCCTTGAGCGCTCGATTAATAAATTCACTCAACACGCGAACCTACCTGCCATACGCCGAGGGTACGACGCATAAAAAAGCGCGCTTAAGACACAAATGACTAGAGACGCTGGGGCACTACAAAACGCGATAAAGTGATAAATAAGCACTCGCCATCGCCTCAGACGAGTAGTTGCTAAGCGTAGAAAGCGCTGTCGTCACTAATCTATTTCTTAACGAATCATCCTGCCTAAGTGCCACAATGCCTTCGGCTAATCTCTCAGCATTGTTGGGTGGAACCAAAAAGCCGGTTTCGAGATGCTTGACGATATCTGGGATACCGCCCACATCACTGGCAATGACCGGCACATTTGTATTCATCACATCCAGCAGTACTGACCCCAAGCCTTCGTTACGGGAAGGGAATGCAAATAGATCAAACGCTGGTAAATAATCGTTAACATCAGGTTTAAAACCCATCCAAACAACGTTACCTAGTTCAGCGCTCTCTTTATGAAGTAATGAAGCATCCTCCCCTCGACCAAAAAAGAGAAACAGTATTTCTGGATGCGTATGCGCTAACTGCCGAGCTGCCTCCAATAGCACACGCTGCCCTTTGTGACGGTCTACCAACGCGCCCACATGGCCCACAATAAAGCGCCCGCTGTAAGTATCTTGCAACGTTTTTGCAACCGTTAGATTGGGCGTCGAGGGAGAAAAGGCACTTGGGATTAAAGGTATGGGTTGAGGACTCAGGGAGCCAATTTCATTGGCTATTGCACTGGAAATAGCGACACAACGGTGGGCATTACGATAAAAAACCACGTTGCTCCACTTCCGTTTGATGGGCGTGTCGACGCGGCGGGGAAGAATATAAGGCGTTCGAAATAGTTTTTTATGCAGCCATGCCCAATGAACAGCCTTTGCCTCATGAGCATGAACAATATCTGCTTTTCCGGCACGCCAGTGCCCTGCCAACTGAGAGGTCGCATTAACAAACCGCACGTTAGGCGTATCAGATAACTCGTCGCGTAAAGGCGACAAGGGCTGGCAAACCAGGGTTTGCTGTTTTACAGCTTTACGTTTAGCGAGGGCTTGTATTAGTAGTACCGTTTGACGCTCTCCTCCTCGAAAACCCTTAGCCAGATTAACGTGAATAATTTGCAAAAGCGCCTCACTTGAATATTTTGGATATAAAAGCAGATATAATAGCATCCGTCGCTCATCCTAACAGGACAGTCATGCCCATACCCGCTAGCGTAAGCGTTGTTATCATCACTCGAAATGCTGCCGCCACACTGCGGCAAACCCTGGACTCTGTACTGGGCTTTGATGATGTCGTTATTTACGATAACGGCTCAAGCGACGATACGCTAAGAATTGCAGCAGACTACTCCAACGTATCGCTATATGAAGGTGATTTCCTAGGTTTTGGCCCGACCAAACGTCATGCTGTTTCGCTAGCAAAACATGACTGGATTGTGTCGTTAGATGCTGATGAAGCGCTGTCCCCGGCACTGGTTGACGCTATTCTTGCCTGGGTGGACAACGCCTCGCCAAACGACCTTGGTCAGATGTTGCGCGAAAACTGGATGATGGGCCGCCCCGTTCGCCACTCTGGATGGGGTAATGACTGGCTGATTCGCTTATTTAACCGCCAATGCCATAATTTCAACGATGCCATGGTTCATGAATCGATTGCGCTTGGCCAACATAGTCGTGTGCAACGTTTGACAGGCACCATTGCGCATACGGCGGGCACTGATTTATCTCAGTTTTTAGAAAAAATTAATCGTTACTCGAGTATTCGTGCCGACTCCGGCAAGCTCAAGTCATACCCTGTGCCCGTTATTTTTATAAAAGCGTTATTTGCCTTCATTCGCACTTACCTATTACAGCGCGGATGTTTAGATGGCTGGAGAGGTCTCGTCATTGCAGTATCTAATGCTAACGGCGTCTTTTGGAAGTATATGAAAAACTATTTAAAAACTAATCGCTAAACTTCAGAATTCTATAGGTTTGACAATGCAGAAAACGCCTACCGCTGTTGTTGCTATACGTAAACTTAACAAAATGACGGGGGCTGCAAGAATTGCATTGCAACAAATCTCGATTTTAAGTGCGATGGGCTACAAGGTCACCGTCTTATGTGAAAAAGCGGATGTTGCCAATATCCACTCCTACGGTGGCACATTACATAAGATCTCAAAATTTCCTTTTAAAGGATTAGTGCGGCGACGCTGGTTTAGTGCCCGCGCCAATGCATGGTGCTTACGCCATAAGCCTGACCTCGTTATCAGCCATGGCGACTCAGACAATGCCGATATTGTTTTTATGCACAACTGCGTCGATCTTGCCCAAAAACTTATCTATCCGGACGCCGCCCATCTCCAAAGCGATGTCTCAAAAATGCATCGCAAGATTTTGTTGCAAGGAGTCTTTAAAAAAGTGGTTGCCAACTCTCAACTAATGGCAAACGACTTGATAAGCCGATACAACCTACCCGAAGATAAAATTGAAGTCTCCTATCCTGGATATAATTCTAAGCAATTTAACGCCTCCGTTAAAATGAAGTATAGAGAGGCTCGTCGAGATGAACTCGGCGTTAAAAAGCAAGAGAAACTGATTGGATTAGTTACCTCTGGAGATTTCAAAAAGAGAAATGTATCTTTATTTATTGACATTGCTGACCAACTCATTAAAAAATCGACTTTAAATTATCGATTCCTGATAATTGGTCAGGGGAATACAGACGCCTATAAAGAAAAAACTGAAAAACTTAACATCGAGCGCCAGTTTATTTGGAAAAAAACGGTGCCTAACGTGGAACAGTATTATGCTGCTTTAGACCTATTTATGTTACCCGCACATATCGAGGAATTTGGATGTGTAGTGCTAGAAGCGATGGCCTGTTCTATACTGCCTCTAATATCGGAGCGTGTCGGTGCTGGAGAATTATTGGAGGGAGATCATAGAAAGCTCATTGTACCCGGCTATGATTCTCGCCAATGGGCGCAGGCAGCCGAAGAAATATTAATTAAAAACAATACGTTACTTTCCGAACAGATTGCTAACAGAGCCAGTCAGTTCACTTATGAGTACCAGTATAAGGCACTCAAAACGCTACTCTCGCAATTCCTTTAAATAAAGATCAAGGATGATCCATGTGTTTTTCATATCAAAAAATAGCCAAAGAAATTAAGAATAGTGATAAAGTCATATTACATGACGATGAAATCTTATCCTATGGTAGTAATCGTATTTGTTATCTCTATAAAGAACACCCTTCAAAGATAATCAAAATTTCACGGGATTCAACACACTGGAAAAGAGGTCACAGACAAAGTTTGTCTGAGTGGTATGTGTCAAAAAAAATAAAAAAAACAGGTAAAGACAGCCATATAAGTCTTTGCCACACCTGGGTTACCACTAATAGGGGGCCAGGCTTAGTAGTGGACAAAATTTTTGATGACAATGGTAAATCGTTGACACTAAGAAAGCTCTTGTTCAAAAAAGAACTTACAGTTGGTAGCGCTTTGATATTAATCGAGGACGTTATTAAAAGCTTTTCTCCTCTTGGCATTCCAGCGTCTGACTTTAATATTGATAATTTTATCTTAGATGGTAACCACCATGATTATAAACTTATTATGGTAGATGGTTTTTCACCTAAGAAACTAGATTTCAAGACATACCTCCTATTAAAAAGCAGACGGTTGTCAGGCTTTTATACTCATCGAAAATGGCAACAGGCAAAATCGCAATTTACTAAATGTGCTCAAGAGGTTTATGCGGGTAATTATTGCTACGCAGCGGCGCCACCTTTGCATGCGACTTCGAAAGCGTCTTCTGATAATTCGTGTGGCTAACGTACTTCTTGTCCGCTAGCCAGACGCGGCACGACTGAAAGCATAGGTTATATATGGATCCTAGTGTTATCCGAAAAATAGCAGTGACTGTCATCGGTTTATGCATTGGCTATGCCATCACCGTGCTTACTCGACTACCTTGGTGGACACTATTTTTCACAGCCGCCGTGTGGATCGGCTTTGGCATCAAGCTACGCTGGGGTGCACCGCCAAACGCTCGCTACCGCCCTGTGTGGCCTTGGTCACTGATACCACTCAGCTTGCTAGGCATTTATATCTATCTAGCTGATAGCTTTGGTAATGTCGATTTGGGCGCGGTGTTTTTCCACCTTCAAGCAGGCATGGCCGAACATGGCGGGGCAGGAAAAATGATCACTGCCGTTATTTACACGACGAGTATGCTCGCATTGCTGGCATCGGTTACCTGGCTCACTCGGCATGATCAGCGATGGCGGATAACTGAACGCTTTGTTGCGCTTACCTTGTTAGCGGCAAACCCGATGCTATACGGTTTAGGACAGCGCAGCGCGGCCATTGTAACAGACGATGGTGCCTGGCTAGATCGCCGTTACGTGCCACCGCTCACGGAAGATCAAGCCAATGCGCCGAACCTTCTGGTCATGTACCTGGAAAGCATTGAGCGTACGTATAGTAATGAGCTATTTGGTGATGCTTATGCTGATTTAACCGCGCTAGGCGAACGCGGGCTGGTCTTTGAAGGTATCCAGCAAATGGAAAACACCGGCTGGACCATGGCAGGCATGATTGCTAGCCAGTGTGGCGTGCCGCTGATGCCTGCAGGACTTTTGCACGACAGCCAGTTCGACCCGCTTTCCAAAGTAGTTCCCGGCGTCGACTGCCTAGGCGATGTGTTGGCAGCTCAAGGCTATCGGCTTAGCTATTTGGGAGGAGCCAGTACTCAGTTTGCCGGTAAAGGACTTTTCTATCGTGGCCATCAGTTTAATACGGTAAAGGGTAAGGAGGAGCTTTCAACGGAGCTTGATGACCCAGAGTACGTAAATAGCTGGGGGCTCTATGACGACACGCTTTACGATTTTACTGTGAATGAGATTCGTCGTTTGAGTAAAGAGGATAACGGCCCCTGGGCAGTGGTTAATCTAAGCATTGCCGGACACGCCCCTAGCGGTTTTCCCTCCCAAACGTGCCAAGACCGCCAGGGTGAGTTCGATGGCCAAGATATCTTATATTCAGTGAAATGCTCGGCTAGTCAGGCGCGCGATCTTGTTGAGCGTCTTGAACAAGAAGGCCTCCTCGAAAACACCTTGGTTGTCATACTCAGCGACCATCTCACCATGCGGGTGTCCGTTTGGGATCAACTAACAACACTTGATCGTGACAATACGCTGATCATGCTGGGCGAAGGCATCACCCCACTGACGGTGCGCCGAGGGGCGACAATGCTAGACGTGTTCCCCACTATTCTAGACGCCATGGGTCTACCGCTTGATGATAACCGTGCCGGGCTTGGGGCGTCTTTACTTAGCAGCCAACCAACGCTGGTTGAAACTCATGGGCTTGAGGTACTTAACGAGCGTCTCAGGGAAGAGACCGCATTGCAGCAGCGCCTTTGGGAAGGGCTGGCCCCTCAACGACGCGGGTCGCAAGAAAGCGCCGACCAACAAGTCATAGAACCCCCTGCTGATCAGGCCGATGAAGTCGAGATTATGCGCTAACGTTAACGCCGTTAGCGCGCTGACTGTCGACACTCATCGCTTGGTACACTTGTTCCACCCCTAAGTCATTCAGACAGTTGGTATGCCCCAGCGGGCAGGTACGCTTAAAGCAAGGTGAGCAGGAAAGCGCTAGATAGTGAATAACAGCATTATCGGTAAGGGGTGGTGTGTAAGCAGGAGATGATGAACCGTATAGAGCGTGAATGCGCACGCCTACTGCGGCGGCAACGTGCATTAAGCCTGAATCATTGGTAACCACCTGGCGACAGTCTGCCAACAGGTCTACCGCATCCGCCAATTGGGTTTTGCCGCATAAGTTATGGGCATGGGGCAACCCGTTTACAATGCTTTCACCTGCTGCATGATCTTTCGGCCCGCCAAACACACGCACCTCAAATCCATCCTTAATCAGCCGCGCTGCTAATGCATGAAAATACCCTAGCGGCCACTGCTTAGCAGGCCCGTACTCCGCCCCGGGCATCATACCAATAGCTGGACGCGACGACAGCGCGTGAGTCAGGCGTAAGTTGACCAAGTTATTTCGATCAATCGTTAAGCGCGGAGTCGGGATCTCAAATTCCCCCTGCATTACTTCTTCCAAGGGCAGCCCCAGAGAAACAAACCGCTTAACCGTTTGATCCAACACCTGCTTATCTAACTTGCGACGCTCTTTCAATAAACCGTAACGGTGTTCGCCCAAAAAACCGATACGCTCGGGAATACGCGCCATAAATGGAACCAGCGCTGCTTTCCACGAACGCGGCAGAACAATGGCACGGTCAAAGCGTCCTCGTAGACGAGCAGCCAGCTCACGGCGGCTGGCAAGGCCAAATTCACCATGCCCTACTGCCAATGGAAGCACGTCGTCTACCTCAGGCATACGCTCAAGGATAGGTTTCGACCAGGCGGGAGCCACCACCCCCAGGGTTGCCCCTGGATTGCGAGCTTTTAGGGTGATAAATAGGCTTTGCGCCATCACCATATCGCCGACCCAGGAAGGGCCGACCACCAATATGCGCTTGGCAGAATTAGCCATTTAGCCACTCCAAGTAGGCTTTTACGCCTTGGGCAACGGTTTTGAACTCAACATCACACCCCGAAGAGCGCAGATTGCTGATATCTGCACGAGTGTAACTTTGATAGCGGCCTTTTAGTTCTTCAGGAAATGGAATGTAGTCAATTTCACCCTGACCATAAAAGCCGATTACAGCCTCGCCAATGGCCTTGAATGGCTCTGCCCGTCCGGTGCCCAAATTAAAAATACCGGACGCATGAGGGTTATCTAAAAACCACAGGTTGACGTCGACCACATCGCCAACGAAAACAAAGTCGCGACTCTGCATTCCTGCCTCATACCCGCCGTAAGCTCCGAACAGCTTTAACGTTTCCCCATTCCGGATTTGTAAATGGTTATGGTAGGCCACACTCGCCATCTTGCCCTTATGCTGCTCACGGGGGCCATAGACATTGAAGTAGCGAAACCCCACTACTTGTGTCGTCAACTCATCCCAGCGCGAACGCACGTGCTGGTCAAACAGCAGTTTCGAGTAGCCATAGACGTTGAGCGGCTTTTCGTGCTCAGGCGCTTCTTTAAACACCTCACTACCGCCGTAGGTACCCGCCGATGATGCGTATAGAAATGGAATGCCTAACGCCTCACAGTAGTTAAGCAGTACTTTTGAGTACTCGAAGTTATTCTCCATCATGTAGTGCCCATCCCACTCCGTCGTATCGGAGCACGCACCTTCATGAAAAATAGCATCGATAGTTGGTAAATCCACCGACTCACCTCGTAGCGCGGCTTTGATCCGCGCTAGAAAATCATCTTTATCCAGATAATCTGCCAGCGTGCAGTCGGCTAAGTTGACGAACTTAGTGCCATCCCGCAAATCATCAACCACCATCACATCATCACGGCCACGAGCGTTCAGCGCTTTGACAATATTGGCACCGATAAACCCAGCCCCGCCTGTTACAACGATCATCTCGTTCTCCTTACCAAAAGCAGCTCTGTTGGCTAACGTGCCTATAACCCATCTCTCTGTGATTGTATACTTGACGGCTTATGAATTCATGGCCAACGGTGCTTTCCGCGATGAGTGTCTCGACAAACCAATCGACACCCGATGTGTCGACCTTTCAAGGCTTGATCCTTGCTTTGCAGCAGTACTGGGCAGAACAAGGCTGTGTCATTCTCCAACCTCTCGATATGGAAGTCGGCGCGGGCACCTTCCACCCTGCCACCTTCCTACGGGCAATTGGTCCAGAAACCTGGAACGCTGCCTACGTGCAGCCCTCCCGCCGTCCAACAGACGGCCGCTACGGCGAAAACCCCAACCGCCTGCAGCACTATTACCAGTTCCAGGTGGTAATGAAGCCATCACCCAGTAATCTGCAAGACCTGTACCTAGGCTCATTAAAGCGCCTGGGTCTCGACCCGCTTATCCATGACGTGCGCTTCGTTGAAGATAACTGGGAATCCCCCACCCTGGGTGCCTGGGGTCTTGGTTGGGAAGTGTGGCTCAACGGCATGGAAGTCACTCAGTTTACCTATTTCCAGCAGGCGGGCGGCATTGAGTGCTATCCCGTTACTGGTGAGCTCACCTACGGGCTTGAGCGTATTGCCATGTACCTACAAAACGTCGATAGCGTATATGACCTGGTATGGGCCATCGCGCCTGATGGCAGCAAAGTCAGCTACGGCGATGTCTATCTTCAAAATGAACGTGAGCAGTCAGCGTATAACTTTGAGCATGCTGACGTTGATCAGCTATTCGCCGCCTTTGACCACCAGGAAAAAGAGTGCAGCAAGCTCTTAGTGGCTAACCTGCCGCTGCCTGCCTACGAGCAGGTACTCAAAGCATCCCACACGTTCAACCTGCTGGATGCTCGCCATGCGATTTCCGTGACCGAACGCCAGCGCTTTATTCTCCGCGTGCGTACCATGGCACGTGATGTAGCCACCGCCTACTTCGAGTCTCGTAAAGCAGAAGGATTCCCCATGGCGCCCGAGGCCCTGCGCCGCGAACTACTAGCTGACCAGGGAGACGCATAATGGCTGGTGATACGCTTTTATTAGAACTAGGCGCTGAAGAACTTCCACCGACAGCGCTGGATACGCTTTCTGATGCGTTTGCAGCCGGCATTGAAAAAGGCCTGCAAGAAGCAGAGATTCCCTTCCAAAGCGTCGCCGCTTACGCCACCCCGCGCCGTTTAGCTGTGCAGGTTACCGGGCTTGCAGACAAGCAGCCTGACCGTGAAGTGGAACGCCGTGGCCCTGCCCTAGCAGCCGCCTTCAAGGACGGCTCACCTACCAAAGCAGCGGAAGGTTTTGCGCGTTCTTGCGGCGTCAGCGTGGATGAGCTAATTCACCTAGAAACCGATAAAGGCACTTGGCTTGGCTACCGCGAACAGCAGCAGGGCGAAAGTGTACAAACGCTGCTGCCAGAGATGGTTCGCAAAACGCTACAGTCGCTACCGGTGCCTAAGAATATGCGCTGGGGTTCGTCTCGCGTTGAGTTCTCCCGCCCGGTTCACTGGCTAGTTGCCCTGTATGGCAGCAACGTCATTGCCGCGGAAGCGCTTGGCCTGGAAGCTAGCCGTACTACCTACGGTCACCGCTTCCATGCGCCAGATGCTATACAGCTTGAACACGCTGATGACTACCTAGCCGCACTCGAAAATGCCTACGTGTTAGCAGACCGCCAGCGGCGCCGCGAACGCATCCGTGAGCAGGTATTGGCCGAAGCCGAAGTTCAAGAAGCCAATGCCGTTATCGATGAAGAGTTATTAGTAGAAGTAAGCGGGTTAGTCGAATGGCCGGTCGCATTAACCGGCAGCTTCGATGAGCGATTTCTGGAGGTGCCTGCGGAGTGCTTAATCTCCTCCATGAAGGCCAACCAAAAATACTTCCACTTGCTGGATGACCAAGGCAAGCTGAAACCGCTGTTTATTACCATTTCAAACATCGACAGCGCCGACCCTCAGCAAGTGATTTCCGGCAACGAGAAAGTGATACGACCGCGCTTAGCGGATGCTGCATTCTTCTACGATATGGATCGCAAGCAAACTCTGGCCTCTCGCATCCCCCAGCTGGAAAGCGTGGTATTCCAGCAACAGCTGGGCACGCTGGCTGACAAAGCACGCCGCAGCACAGCGATAGCAACGTATATTGCCGAGCACATTCACGCAGATGTGAACCACGCCCAGCGCGCAGTAGCGCTAGCCAAGTGCGACTTGGTCACCGAGATGGTGCTCGAATTCCCAGAGCTTCAGGGCATTATGGGCCGCTATTATGCCGAACAAGATGGCGAACCTGCTGAGGTTGCTCAGGCATTAGAAGAGCAGTACCTGCCCCGCTTTGCCAGTGACGACATTCCTCAAAGCCTTGCAGGCCAAGCGCTAGCATTGGCTGACCGTCTAGATACTCTTGTTGGCATCTTTGGTATTGGCCAGCGCCCAACCGGCGCAAAGGATCCCTTTGCCCTACGCCGAGCCTCTATTGGTGTGTTAAACATCCTGGTCAAAGGTCAGCTTAATTTAGATCTTCGCGAGCTACTCAGCTTAGCCGCAGAACAGCACCAAGGCCTTCCCAAAGCAGAAGGCTTGGTGGAAGATGTATTGACCTACATGCTGGACCGCTTCCGCGCCTGGGGGCAAGAAGAAGGTATTAGTGCTGAAATGTACTTAGCGGTACGCGCTCGTCCAGTAACCAAACCGCTGGATTTTGCTCGTCGCTTACGTGCCGTTAAGGCCTTTGCACAGCGGGAAGAAGCCGCTGCTTTGGCTGCCGCGAACAAGCGGGTTTCTAATATCCTGAGCAAGCAGGAACACAACGGTAGTATTCAGGTAGATCAGAGCCTGCTGCAGGAAGAAGCCGAGAAGACGCTATTCAATGCAGTAACGGCCAGCCAACAGCAAGTAACTCCGTTATTTTCAGCGGGCGATTACCAGCAAGCACTAGACGCACTGGCAACACTACGTGAGCCTGTCGATGCTTTCTTCGATCAGGTAATGGTGATGGCCGATGACAGTGCCGTTCGTCATAATCGTCTAGCGCTGCTTGCCAGTCTGCAAGCGCTGTTCCTTGAAGTAGCGGATATTTCCCAGCTGCCACAATAAGACACCGCGCCGTTTTTTTCAGTTCACGCTAATGGCAATAGCAAGCCCGGCTCTCGCAAGCCGGGCTTTTTTTGCATGTCACAACTGTATTGTCTCTTTTCTCCAGACTAGACTCAGTAGTACTGCCAGCTAATTGTTTCACGTGAAACACCAAGGTAAAATTAGAAGCGTAACCACAGTGCCATTTCCTCGTAGAAGGTAAATGGTAATAACTGCTCTAATCGCCATGGAAACGGCTTATGTACGACTTATTCTTACTTGATACCCTTCCTCAGCAACAGGCTAACATTGCGTCTTACACCCTAAATAGACAACGTGTATGGCTGAAAAAGGCAACGAAGCGAAATTCACGACTTGCTTCCCTGCCGCTAACACTATTAGCTAAATGGCTGAGTATTGAAGCACTTAAACCAGTCCCTAACTTAGGGGGAAAACAGAGCGTTGCCCTAGAAGCAGCCCGAATTAAGTCCCTTACTAAGGCGGGAGTAGCGGTACCGACTATATTAGCCGAATCTCCTCAAGCACTACTTCTTGCTGACGCAGGAGGCTCGGAAGAGCCTTCTCTAACGCTTCTGGATAAACTACTGGCTGCCGAAAGTGTCAATGAAATTAATCATTATCTTCAGATGAGCACTCAGGCGCTGAATGATGTTCACGCAAAACAGTGTTACTTAAGTGAGGCCTTTGCCCGAAACATATTGGTTAATAAAGAAGGTATTGTATTTATCGATTTTGAGACCGATCCAGGTAAATATCATAAGTTGACAGACTGTATGGTCCGCGACTGGCACTGCTTTATTTTCTCTCTTTATGGCAAACTAAGTACCCGTAACCCTCATATTGAGTGTTTAACGCCAGCACTACTTAACGGGTTGAGGCAAACGCAACCTGAAGTGCGGGAACGCTTTCTTAGCACACTTTCACGATTTAAGCGTTTAGGGCGATTTCCTTTTCACCTTTTGGGTAGCGATGGAAAGAAAATTTCAGTCACTCTCCACGCGCTGTCCCTCCTAGCCCAACAGCTACGCAGCCAATAGAAGGACGCGATGTCCACTACATTAGACTCATCAGGGCTCTCATCAACATGTCTTGTCATTCTTGATCGTGACGGTGTCATCAATCACGATTCTGATGCTTATATAAAGTCACTTGAGGAGTGGGTCCCCTACCCTTCAGCGATTGATGCTATTGCCCAACTGACTCAGGCAGGGTACACCGTCGCGGTGGCTACCAATCAGTCGGGTATTGCACGAGGCTATTACGACGAGGCAACGCTTCACTCGATGCACAGTCGCCTAACGGCGATGGTTGAAGCGAAAGGTGGGCGTATTGCCCATATTGCTTACTGCCCTCACGGCCCCGATGATCAATGCTGTTGTCGAAAACCCCTACCAGGGTTACTTTTGCAAATTCAGCATCAATTGGGGATGGAGAGCCTTACGGGCAGTTGGATGGTCGGTGACAGTCTGCGAGATCTGCAGGCTGGCGAAGCAGTAGGGTGCCGCTCAGTGCTGGTCAGAACAGGCAAAGGAGAAAAGACATTAGCTAATCATACTGACCTTGAGAACACGCTGGTTTATTCAGATCTAGCCGCGTTTTCAGATTGGCTATGCCAACAGCAGTAACGGGGTTTCTTCCTTCCGACTTACCCGCCTCTCTCTACTAGCTTGGCACGCAAGAAAAAACGCCGCTTCCATTTAATTAGAAGCGGCGTTTTGTTTTTCATCTGACTGCGTTTGTTAGTGCTTATCGCACTGTTTCACGTGAAACACGTGGTGACGAACGCATCAGATATCAAGATTAGCAACTAGCGCATTGGTTTCGATAAATTCACGACGAGGCTCAACTTCATCACCCATCAACGTGTTAAACATCATATCGGCTGCTACCGCATCTTCAATGGTTACTCGCAGCATACGACGGCTGTCGGGATCCATGGTGGTTTCCCATAGCTGATCAGGGTTCATTCCCCCAAGCCCCTTGTAGCGCTGGAAAGAGAGGCCACGCTGCCCCTCTTGCATTAACCAAGCCAGCACTTCGGAGAAGTGCGAAACCGGCTTCTGACGCTCGCCACGGGCGATGTAAGCACCTTCTTCAAGCAACCCGTTTAACGTCTCGCCAAGGCCCGTAATGGCGCGGTAGTCAGTGCTTTCAAAGAAGTCCAGGCCCCACACATACTCAGTAGTCACGCCGTGGGCAATTAATGACACTGCTGGTAAATGCAAACCACGCTCGCTATCTTCCTGCAGGAAGAACTGGTAACGCGGACCACCTTCATACGCCACCATGTCATCCATTGCTTTCTGTAGCTCAGCAATCCAATTTTCCATGGTGATGCGGTCTTTAAGACTTACTTCACCTTGAAGCGCAGTTACATGTACAGCCTCCTTGAGTACCGCAATGGGGTAGACCCGAGCAAGGCGATCAATCCGTTTCATCACATTTCGGTACTGAGTAACCAACGCTTCTAGTTGTGAACCGGCAATCCCTGGCGCATCAGCATTTACATATAACCCTGCCCCATCCAGAGCCGTGGTGGTCAGGTAGTCGGTCATTGCTTGCTCATCTTTCAGATAGAGCTCTTGCTTACCCCGCTTAATTTTATAAAGCGGAGGCTGAGCAATAAAGATGTGACCGCGTTCAATCAATTCAGGCATCTGACGGAAAAAGAACGTTAGCAACAATGTGCGGATGTGCGAACCGTCAACGTCGGCGTCAGTCATGATAATGACCGAATGATAACGTAGCTTATCGGGGTTAAACTCCTCGCGGCCGATACCACAGCCTAGCGCAGTTATCAGAGTGCCGACTTCTGCAGATGACAGCATCTTATCGAAGCGTGCTTTCTCAACGTTTAGTATTTTACCTTTCAGCGGCAGAATCGCCTGGGTACGACGATCACGCCCCTGCTTAGCACTACCCCCAGCCGAGTCACCCTCCACCAGATACAGTTCAGATTGGCTTGGATCTTTCTCTTGGCAGTCGGCAAGCTTGCCAGGTAGCCCAGCGATATCAAGCGCCCCCTTACGGCGAGTCATATCCCGCGCTTTACGTGCGGCTTCTCGTGCACGTGCAGCATCTAGCATCTTATTAACAATCGATTTAGCTTCGTTAGGCTTCTCGATCAAATAGTCGGCAAATAGCCGACCCATTTCCTGTTCACCCGCCGTTTTCACTTCACTGGAAACCAGCTTATCTTTGGTTTGAGACGAGAATTTCGGATCAGGGACTTTAACAGAGATAATGGCGGGCAAGCCTTCACGAGCATCATCACCCGACGTATTAACCTTAGATTTTTTCAGCAGCCCCTGCGTTTCGATGTAATGATTCAACGTTCGCGTTAGTGCTGCGCGGAAGCCAGCTAAGTGGGTTCCACCATCCCGCTGAGGAATGTTATTGGTATAGCAGAAAATGCTTTCCGTGAAAGAGTCGCACCACTGCATAGCCACTTCCACCTCAACGCCATCTTCACGCACAGCATTGAAGTGAAAGACTGGATTAAGCGCTGTTTTGTTCTTATTCAAGTGGTCAACAAATGCTTTCAAACCACCTTCATAATGGAACAACTCCTCTTTTCCATTGCGTTCGTCCAACAAGCGAATGGCAACGCCGGAATTCAGGAATGAGAGTTCGCGTAGGCGTTTAGCAAGAATATCAAAGTGAAATTCAATATTCGCGAAAGTGTCAGGTGATGGGCGAAAGTGCACGCGGGTGCCGCTTTTTTCGGTTTTACCTACAACACCCAACGGCGCTTGAGGCACACCGTGACGATAGACCTGCTCAAACACTTCACCCTGGCGCCAAATTGTTAATCGCAGCTCTTCTGAAAGTGCGTTAACAACTGACACACCTACACCGTGTAGGCCGCCTGATACTTTATATGAATTATCATCGAACTTACCGCCAGCATGCAGCACTGTCATGATAACTTCTGCTGCTGAGATGCCCTCACCCTCATGTAACTCGGTAGGAACCCCACGGCCATCATCGCTTACAGTCACCGACTCATCCGGGTGGATAACCACGCGAATTTCACTGCAGTAACCTGCCAGAGCTTCATCGATGGAGTTATCCACCAGCTCGAAAACCATATGGTGCAGCCCGGTGCCGTCGTCGGTATCGCCGATATACATGCCTGGGCGCTTGCGCACTGCGTCTAGCCCTTTGAGCACCTTGATGCTTGATGAATCGTAAGCCTGCTCGCTCATTGACCACTCCGTCGTGAAGTCTGTCTCGTTCCGTGTCGCCTACCCGTCCGGCAGTAATTGGCTTAACCCTTGGTCGGACTGTTTCACGTGAAACATCCCGACATCTGTTGAGGGTTCCCATATACCACGAAGCGCGGAGGGTTCGACGCTAGTAATAAATGCCTGACACTGCATCTTTTCAAGTAAATTGCAAAACCGACCTTGGTGCGTGCTATCTAGCTCCGCTGGCAAATCGTCGATCAAGTAAATGCAGTGTCGTTGTGTGGTACTTTCCAGAAGCCGCCCCTGGGCAAGCTTTAACGCACTAACCACCAGCTTTTGCTGGCCTCTGGAAAGGACTTCAACAGCGGGCTGCTTGTTTAATCTGATTCGTAAGTCCGCACGCTGCGGGCCCTGCTGGGTAAAGCCCATTTGCTGATCCGCTTGGCGACTATCCTGTAACACATCTACAAGAGCGCGTTGCTTATCCCAACCTCTTGCATAACGTAGCGTTAAACCAGGTAAAGAGATCAGCTCTTTCAGGGTTTCATCGAATACCGGCAAGAACTCACTGAACCATGTCTGCCTGAGCGTATCCATCTGTTCACCCCAGATCGCCAACTCCTGCTCCCATACCGCTATTTCGCTAGGCACTATTCTACCACGCCTAAGGAGCGCATTCCGATGTTTCACCGCGCGACGCGTTCGCTTCCATGCGTCGAGAAAGGAGTGTTTCACGTGAAACACTCCCCAATCTAAAAACTCTCTTCGCCCTGCGGGCGACCCTTCAAGGAGACGAAAGGCATCTGGATTTATTAGCTGCAATGGCATAGCCTCAACCAATTCTGCTAAGCGAACACCTTTCTCTCCCCGCAGACGCAGCTCCAGCTCGCGCTGTGCACGCATTCTCCTTACGCCAAGCGTAACCTCAGGGTCTCCCGCCAAACGGCCGTAGAGCGTCATATAGGGCGCTTCCGCCTGTATTGCATGTTTCAGCTGACGGGTGCGGAAAGAGCGCCCCATTCCCAAGATGTGAATCCCTTCCAATAGGCTGGTTTTACCACTGCCATTAACGCCGTATATCAAATTAATACGGGATGAAGGACACATCTCAACTGGCGCTAAATTACGCAATCCCTGAAGATTTAACCGAGTCACACTCATTAACGATTGCCGGTGAATAAGACCATAAAATCTACCATCCTTGTAAAACGCGAAAACGGCGCTTCTGCCATCAGAAGCGCCGCCCTCAGTTAGCCACCTATTACGGTTATAACCGCATCGGCATAACAACGTAAAGCGCATCACCGCCACCGGGCTCTTCTAACAGCGCACTACTATTGGGATCCGCCAGCGTCATCTGCACTCGATCCTCGTCCAGAACCGACAGTACATCTACCAAGTAGCCAACGTTAAAGCCAACTTCCATGGCACCGCCATTATACTCAACGGCCACATTCTCTTCGGCTTCTTCCTGTTCAGGGGTGTTGGCCATTACCTTAAGGTTGTTTTCCTCAAGATATAGCCGCACACCACGATATTTCTCATTAGAAAGAATAGCGGTACGAGAAAGCACTTGACGCAGTTCAGCACGCTCAGCAATCAGTACTTTGTCACCATTACGAGGCACCACACGCTCATAGTCAGGGAACTTGCCATCAATCAGCTTAGAGGTAAACGTAAAGTCGCCGGTATGAGCGCGAACGTGGGTTGAACCCAAGGTAAGACTTACCGGCTCATCGCTGTCATCCAACAAGCGGGAAAGCTCTAGGATGCCTTTACGCGGCACAATAAGCTTTTGCGCTTGGTCAACAACAATATCGATAGGCCGTGAGCACATGGCTAAGCGGTGCCCGTCAGTCGCAACGGTGCGCAATAAGTTACTTTGAATTTCAAGCAGCATGCCGTTTAGATAATAACGTACGTCCTGCTGAGCCATTGCAAAAGACGTTGACTCAATCAAGTGCTTCAATGTACCACGAGGCACACTAAGTTCCTGACTGCCATCAGCATCTTCAATATTCGGAAACTCTGCCACGGGCAGCGTCGATAACGTAAAGCGCGAACGGCCACTACGCAGCACGGCACGCCCCTCTTCTACCGCCAACTGGATCTCTGATTGATCAGGCAACGATTTACAGATGTCCATCAGCTTACGAGCAGGAACCGTGGCAGCGCCCTCTTGATCGACTTGGTTAGCCACAGTACGACCTACTAGCTCTACTTCTAGGTCGGTACCGGTTAATGCTACCTGATCCCCTTCTACTTGGATCAGTACGTTAGAAAGCACTGGTAGCGTTTGGCGCCGTTCGACTACGCCCGCCACCAGAGTCAGCGGGCGAAGCAGTGCCTCTCGGGAAATAGTAAATTTCATCGGTACTCCGGTTTCTATCCTGAAAGGCCCGCAGTGCAGGCCCAAACGATAACGGTTAACTAGTTAGCAGGCGAAGGAGATTCTTATAATCTTCACGAATATCCGCATTTTCTTCTTGCAGCGCTTTTACCTTACGACAAGCGTGCAACACGGTCGTGTGATCACGGCCGCCAAAGGCATCGCCTATTTCCGGCAAGCTATGATTCGTCAGCTCTTTTGCTAGCGCCATAGCAACTTGCCTTGGCCGCGCAACGGAACGAGAGCGGCGTTTAGAAAGCAGGTCAGCGACTTTAATTTTGTAATATTCAGCAACCGTTCGCTGAATATTATCAACCCCTACCTGCTTATCTTGTAACGCCAATAGGTCTTTAAGCGATTCGCGAATAAAGTCCTGGGTAATGGTTTTACCCATGAAATGCGAGTCTGCAATAACTTTTTTCAGTGCGCCTTCAAGCTCGCGAACGTTTGAGCGAATCTTTTGGGCAATAAAGAAGGCAGCGTCGTGTGGGAGATCAACTTTCGCCTGATCTGCTTTTTTCATCAAAATTGCTACGCGGGTTTCAAGCTCTGGTGGCTCAATAGCCACTGTCAGGCCCCAGCCAAAGCGTGATTTCAGACGCTCTTCCACACCGCTAATTTCTTTTGGGTAGCGGTCAGACGTAAGAATCATTTGCTGGCCACCCTCTAATAACGCATTAAAGGTGTGGAAAAACTCTTCCTGGGAACGCTCTTTACCAGCAAAAAATTGAATATCATCAATAAGTAGCGCATCAACACTGCGATAAAAGCGTTTGAAGTCGTTGATCGCATTTAACTGAAGTGCTTTCACCATATCTGCGACAAAGCGCTCAGAGTGTAGGTATACCACTCGGGCATTCTCACGGCGGCCAGCCAAAGCGTTACCAACCGCATGCATCAAGTGTGTTTTACCTAAACCAACGCCACCATATAAAAATAGCGGGTTATAGGCGCCGCCAGGATTTTCAGATACCTGACGGGATGCAGCACGGGCAAGCTGGTTCGATTTACCCTCAACAAATGTATCAAAGGTAAAATTAGGATTAAGACCACTACCATGTTTAAGGCTGCCTTCAACCTGCACCTGTCG
Source organism: Halomonas bluephagenesis (assembly GCF_054790765.1). Classification (NCBI taxonomy): domain Bacteria; kingdom Pseudomonadati; phylum Pseudomonadota; class Gammaproteobacteria; order Oceanospirillales; family Halomonadaceae; genus Halomonas; species Halomonas bluephagenesis. The sequence goes on along the minus strand of NZ_CP133631.1, from coordinate 2,051,394 downwards.
CTCATTAACGCGCCGACCCGATGACTCCTCCCGCAGTTGATCAATTTCACGTTCATCAGCAAGGTCTCCCCTTGGCGGTGTATGAACCGCGGGCGATGTTTGCCTTGAGGGAGACGCTGAGACCGGGTTACCTAAATCTCTCGGCTGTGGAGCAGGTGCTGCCACACGGCGGCTACCTACCGTCAAACTGACTTTGGGAGGCTTGGATGGTGCAAGCTCGCGCATCAGCTCGCTGATACGCTTTGAATACTTATCACTCACCCAGTCGCGCACAAAGCGATTCGGCGCCAACAAGCGTAGCTCATTGGTCTCTCCTTCTTCTGCCTGCAGCGGACGTATCCAGGTATTGAACTGCTGTGAATTCAGTTCGTCCTGCAGGTAGTCCAGGCACTGTTGCCAAAGCGCGAGTGACACTCATCTCACCATCGGTTGAAAACGGCCGACCATTGTAGCGCCCAACGAAGCGGTTATCCACACGCACTCAAGCCTCTTTTTGACCTGTGGACAACTATTCATAAGAGATAAGGAAAAACTGGTAATGGATCAAGGACAAAACTGATCTGAGGTGTTTTATAACCTGTTGAACACATCAAATTAACAGCTTATTTAAAGCTTATCCGAAGGTTATGCACAGATTTTTTATGATTTTAAGATGTTGATAAAAATCAGCTAAAATGGCTTATCCACAATAAGTATCCCCACTATTAATAACAGTAATCTTTAAATAACTTCATTAGTAATAGTAGTGTCACGACAAAGAGCCACGATAGCGATGCACAAAAGGCTCCCATTGCCTTTTTCATGCTTTTTATGCAAGGAAAAATTGCACCTGACGCGGGAAGTCTCTACAATTTCCGGTCTTGAATTGAAACTCCCCGGCTGGTTCCTCACTGGACCGGGTCTTTTGGAATTCACTTTCCGTCCTAAACCACGTGGGAATAACGAGTTATGAAACGCACTTTTCAACCAAGCGTTCTCAAGCGCAAGCGCGCGCATGGCTTCCGTGCTCGTATGGCAACCAAAAACGGCCGTGCCGTTATCGCACGCCGCCGCGCCAAAGGCCGCAAGCGTCTGAGCGCCTGATCTCGGATTGCGTGTGCCGCATCAAGGCTTTCCCCGGTGCTTACGTTTGCTAAACGCTGGGGATTTTAGTCACGTGTTTGAACAAGCAGACCTGAAGGTTCATGGCAAAGGTATGATGGCGCTAGCGCGTTTGAGTACCGGGGGACATCCCCGCGTTGGACTGGTGGTCAGCAAAAAAAATGTGAAGCTCGCTGTTGATCGCAACCGCTTCAAGCGACTCGTTAGAGAGTCTGTTCGCCTCCGCCAGGATCACCTGCCCTCTGTGGACATCGTGATATTGGCAAAGCGTGGTGTACAAGATATTGATAACGAAACGCTTACTCGCCAGCTAAATGGCATGTGGAAACGACTTCAGCGCGACGCACAGGCGGTGTCTGTATCTCCCCCGCCTAATGGCGTAACACGTGACGCTTGACGACACACCTCGCCGCTCGACCTCGGCCTGCCGCCTGGCAGGCTTTCGTGTGTCATGGGTCGAGTAAATGAGGTCGAGTAAATGACACTGCGCCATTAGCATGTTCACCACCCATCGGGCAGAACCCTCATGGACGTAAAACGACTTTTATTACTGATTCCACTGGCAGTACTTGCCTACTTATTGGTTGTACAGTGGAATCAGGATTATGGGCAAACAAGCGTCGAATCGACGCCTGAAATTACCCAAAGCAGCAACGGCCCATCCGCCAATAATGTTGGCAGTGATGATTTATCGGTTCCTAGTTCGTCAGCTCCCCAAAATGCCATCAGTGAAGGCATGCCCGGGGAAGCGGAAAGTGACTCGTCAAGCCGAGACTTTATTGCTGTTACTACCGACGTTCTCGACGTACGCATTGACCCACATGGTGGCGATATTGTGTACGCAGCCCTACCGCAGCATAAGCTAACGCTGGATTCAGATCGTAACTACGTGTTGCTTTCTGATAACTCAACGCGTAGCTACGTCGCTCGTTCAGGTCTGCAACTCGACGGCCAGGCTAGCCGCATTGCCTTCACGCCCGAGCGTACCGAGTACCGCTTAGGCAATAATGAAGAGCAGCTAAGTGTTGATTTAACAGCGGAAGTTAACGGCGTTGAAGTTATTAAGCGATTGACGTTTGAGCGTGGCAATTACGCTGTCAACGTTAGTTACTACTTAGCCAACAACACCGAATCACCGATTAGCGCACGCTTTATCGGTCAGCTAGCTCGCGATAATAGCCCTGACCCTTCAAGCGGTGTTGCGATGGGTATGAACTCCTACCTGGGAGCGGCTTACTCAACGCCAGACACGCGCTACGAAAAAATCGACTTTGACGACATTCAGAGCCATAACTTTGAAAATCGTGAAGCGCAGGGCGGCTGGGTTGCGATTATTCAGCACTACTTCGTCTCAGCCTGGGCACCGGCGCAAAATCAGCAGAATCTCTACTATGTCACTACCGATTCACGTGATCGTAATGTCGTAGCGTTTGCTGGCCCCACTAGCAGTGTGGCCGCTGACGGCGAAGCAACTCTAAGCGCAACGCTGTATATGGGGCCCAAGGTTCAAGACTATCTTGAGCAAGTCGCTCCCAACCTACGCCTAACTGTAGATTATGGTTGGCTGTGGTTTATCGCCAACCCACTGTTCTGGTTACTAGATAAGATCCACGACATCGTTGGCAACTGGGGTTGGTCAATTGTACTGCTGACCGTACTAGTGAAATTGGTGCTGTTCCCGCTATCCGCCAAAGCCTACAAGTCAATGGCGCGTATGCGTAAGCTTGGCCCGGAAATGCAGCGTCTCAAAGAGATGTATGGCGATGACCGCCAGAAAATGTCTCAAGAGATGATGAAGTTCTACCAGAAGGAAAAGATCAATCCTCTGGGCGGCTGTTTACCAATTCTGGTGCAAATGCCGGTCTTTATAGCGCTGTATTGGATGCTGCTTGAGTCTGTTGAGCTTCGCCATGCGCCGTTCATATTCTGGATTCAAGATTTGTCGGTGAAAGATCCGTACTTTATCTTGCCAATTCTGATGGGGATCTCGATGTTCGTTCAGCAAATGCTGACCCCGACACCGCCCGATCCCATGCAGGCGAAGATTATGAAGATGCTGCCGATTATCTTCACCTTCTTCTTCCTGTGGTTCCCAGCGGGTCTGGTTATCTACTGGGTCGTCAACAACATCATCTCGGTGGCGCAGCAGTATTTAATTACGCGTAATATTGAGAATGATCCAAACGTCGGCAAAGGGTTGCGAACCAAGTAATACGCTCCCTTCTCCTACCACCAGACCCCCGCCCTAGCGGGGGTCTGGCGTTTTAGGATGAACAACGCGACAATCTTCGCCATACACCAACGAGAAGCGCCATGGCCGATCGACTTTACACCCAAGACACCATTACCGCCCTGGCAACCCCTCCTGGCCGCGGCGGTGTTGGCATTATTCGCGTGTCAGGGCCTGCCTGCCGCGATATCGCTGCCGCTGTACTGGGCCACTGCCCTTCCCCTCGTTACGCTCACTACGGCCCGTTTTATGCCGCTGAAAGCGTTATTGATGAAGGCATTGCCCTGCTGTTCAACGGGCCCTACTCATTTACCGGTGAGGACGTGCTTGAACTGCAAGGACATGGCGGGCCAATTATTATGGATATGCTGCTTGAACGCTGCCTACAGCTTGGCGCACGACTAGCCCGCCCAGGTGAGTTTTCAGAGCGTGCCTTTCTAAACGACAAATTAGATCTAGCTCAGGCCGAAGCCATTGCCGACCTAATAGACGCTACCTCCCGTTCTGCTGCAGAAAATGCCGTACGCTCGTTGCAGGGGGAGTTTTCTCAGCGCATCTCGGCGTTAGTGGAGCGACTCATCGAGCTGCGGGTATACGTCGAAGCGGCGATTGATTTCCCAGAGGAGGAAATCGATTTTTTAGCCGATGGTCACGTCGCCAACCGTTTAGAGAACGTTCAGCAAGCGCTGACGGCGGGTCGCAAAGCCGCAGGCCAAGGGGCACTGTTACGCGAAGGAATGAGCGTGGTGATTGCTGGACGACCTAATGCCGGTAAGTCTAGCTTGCTCAACGCACTGACCGAACAAGATCCCGCCATTGTCACGGACATTGCCGGCACCACCCGTGACGTGCTGCGGGAATATATCCACATTGATGGCATGCCACTGCATATTATCGACACCGCTGGGCTGCGCGACACCCCCGACGCCGTAGAGAAAATCGGCGTTGCCCGCGCTTGGGAAGAGATCGAAAAAGCCGACCGCGTGCTGCTATTGGTAGATGCTTCCACCACTGATGCGACCGATCCTATGACTATTTGGCCGGAATTTGTCGCCAGACTCCCCGATCAAACGCGTCTAACACTGGTGCGAAATAAAATTGATACCAGCGCCGAACAAGCTGGTATTGATTTATCCACAACCACACCAACGATAAGACTATCCGCGAAAACTGGTGTGGGTGTGGATAACTTAAAAGCTCATTTAAAAGACATCATGGGGTTTTCTGCGACTACCGAAGGACGATTCTCAGCCCGTCGTCGCCATTTAGACGCCTTAGATCGCGCCATGGCTGCACTAGAAACCGGTCGCGCCCAACTAGATGGCTACGGTGCCGGAGAACTGCTGGCCGAAGACTTGCGCGACGCCCAGCAGGCATTAGGCGAAATTACCGGTGAATTTAGCGCTGACGATTTGCTCGGCGAAATTTTCGGCAGCTTCTGTATTGGTAAATAATCATTTGCTTTGATAGATAACGGTGGTGGCCAACCAGCTATTCGCCTACCAGCCACTCTGAACGATAGTCACTTTCCGAGCCTAGCAGCGGCGTTATGTTTGCCATCGCCGCCGCTAGACGCTCATCTAAGCCCCAGGGCGGGTTAATCACCAGCATTCCACTACCGTACATGCCATGGCTTTGTTCGTTGGGCGTATGACGATGAAGTTCACTGCGCCAAATTTTACGTATGCCACTCTCTCTCAAGCCGTTTAACAGAGTGTGATGGTTGCCTGCCGGTAGCAGTGGATACCATACCAGTAGCACCGCATGACGTACTTTTGCAAGGCTATATGTCACCGCGTCGACCACCTCCTGATATTCCGCTTTACGTTCGTAGCTAGGGTCAATCAACACACACAAACGAGGCGTTGTAACAGGCACCAGCTCGCTTAAGCCTGCTAGGCCATCTCCATAAATTCTCTGCGCCTGCGGGGGAAGCGATTGGGTGCTTAAGTGCTCATGCTCACCAGGATGAAGCTCAAATAGCGTAAGGCGGTCTTGCTCACGAAGCGGCTGAGAGAGCCACCAAGGCGAGCCAGGATAATGGGTAAGCTCGGAAGCATGGGGCTGGGCAGACCCTAGCGTGGCTAGCCAACCGTTTAGTAAAGGATCCGTTAGCTGTCCACTTGCTTGCCATAGAGGCCAGATGCCCTCACGGTACTCTTAAAGCCGCTGAGTCTCTTTAGTACCAAGGGGATAGAGACCTCGCCCCGCATGAGTATCTATATATGTAATGGCTGATTTTTTACGTAATAAATAATCAACCACCGCGTAAAGCGTTAAATGTTTCTGCACATCGGCAAAGTTACCGGCATGGTAAGCGTGTTGGTAGGACAGCATAGTCGCTCGCTAACAATGAATCGAAAAAATGCCCGCTATGTGATCATAGCGGGCATTCATCGGCAATGCTGAGGTTAGCTCATAAATCGTTAGCGTTAACCCTGGCCATTTCCCGTGGGGGTTAAGGTGATCTCAACACGGCGGGTTTGCGCACGGCCTTGTTCAGAATTATTGCTAGCAACCGGCTGATTTGCCCCATATCCCATCGTGTTTAATCGAGCAGAGGATACGCCGTTTTGGCTAAGGTAATTACCCACGGACTGAGCACGGCGCTCAGACAGACGCTGGTTATAGTTTGCATCTCCGGTGCTATCAGTGTGGCCAGCAATGTTGACGCGGGTATCCTGGTACTGAGTCAGTACATTGGCAACTTGGTTAAGGGAGTTGCGTGCCTCACTGGTAAGGTCGGCAGAGTCGAAACCAAAAGTAACGCCACTGGGCATATTAAGCACAATATCGTCACCACGACGATCAATCTCAATACGTGAGCCCTGGAGATTTTGGCGCAGCTGTTGCTCCTGACGATCCATGTAAACACCTACACCGGCACCCGCTGCAGCACCTACCGCTGCACCAATCAATGCGCGGTCACGACGGCTAGTGCTGCCATCGCCAGATAGCGCCCCGGCAGCTGCACCAATGGCCGCGCCAATGCCCGATCCCATCGCAGTGCTAGAGCGCTGCGTCTGACCGCCATAAGGGTCCGAGGTAGCACAGCCAGCTAATAAAATGGCTGCTGCCAGTGGGGGCAGTAGTCGAGAAATACGCATCACTCACTCCTTGATAATCTACAGGGTAATTGCTTTATATATCGCTGATCACTCATCGCTTATTAATGTCAGCAATTCGTTCAAGAATAATAGACCTTGAGGCGATGCACGCAGCTTTTCGGGCATTTCCATTAAAAGTCCTTTTTCGTACGCGCTTTGTAACCGAGCAAGTAACACGGAGTGGGGAAGACCTGTGTGGGCGGCCCAGACCTCCATTGTCACTCCATCCGTTAAACGTAACGCGTTCATCGCGAATTCAAGGGGCAGTTCTTGCGTTGCTATCGGCTGCTTGCCGGCCACAAAGCCACGCGGATCATTTGAACGGCGTAAATACGCCTCTGGCTGACGTGTTTTCCAACGCCTTTCAATATGCCGCTTCCCCTGACTATCGACCGTCGTCAGCTTTCCATGGGCACCCGCCCCGATACCCAAATAATCGCCAAACTGCCAATAGTTGATGTTGTGGCGGCTTTGCTGTCCTGGCTGCGCGTAGGCGGAGATTTCATAGCGCCGCAAACCGGCTTGTTCGAGACGTTGATGCCCCGCTTCCTGAATATCCCAGAGTGCCTCTTCTTCTGGTAACACCGGCGGGGGAGAGAAAAATGCCGTATTGGGTTCAAGCGTTAACTGGTACCAGGAGAGATGCTCTGGTTCCAAGGCTAATGCTTGATCAATATCCTCCATCGCTTGAGCTGGGGTTTGCTTGGGTAATCCATGCATTAGATCAATATTGAGATTATCAAACCCCGCCTCGCGCGCCTGGCGAACAGCATTGACTGCTTCTTGGCCGCTATGAATACGCCCCAAGGCGCTAAGCTGTTCAGGACGAAAGCTCTGAACTCCCAAAGACAACCGATTGATCCCAGCTTCTCGATAACCAACAAAACGCTGCTGCTCGGTCGTGCCAGGATTCGCTTCTAGAGTAATTTCAATAGCAGAAGAGAACGGCAATCGGAGGCGTATCTCTTTGAATAATTGATCATAAAAGTTTGGCGATAACAGGCTTGGCGTGCCACCGCCAATAAATATCGTTTGAATTTCTCGCCCGCTGGCCAGGTGTAAATCACCGTCCAAATCATTCAACAGGGCATTCAGATAAGCGGCTTCAGGCAGCTCACGAGAGCTTGGCTCGTGAGAATTAAAGTCACAGTACGGGCACTTACGTACACACCATGGTGTATGGATATAGAGGGATAAAGGTGGCAATGGCTCAGCCATGCGCCACCTTCAAAAGCTCAACTAAGCCCTGTAATGCCCGGCCACGATGACTGAGACGGTTTTTGGTTTCGCTAGATAGCTCGGCAACACTCATTCCTTGATCCGGTAGCCAGAAAAGAGGGTCATAGCCAAAACCACTGTTACCGCGAGGGTGGGCCAGAATTTCGCCTTCCCAGCTACGTTGCACAATAACTGGCACAGGATCTTCTGCATGGCGCAAATACACCAATACACACCAATAACGCCCACTACGCTGGCCTTCAGCATAGTTACTGAGCGAAGTTAATAACTTTTCATTATTTCGCTCATCACTTTTAGGCTCACCGGCATAACGTGCTGAATAGATACCTGGCGCACCGTGAAGTGCATCCACTTCAAGGCCAGAATCATCTGCTAATGCAGGTAACCCACTGATTTTACTTGCTTCACGAGCTTTCAATAGTGCGTTTTCTACAAATGTAAGCCCCGTTTCTTCCACATCTCGTACACCGAACTCGGATTGCGGACAAACATCGAACCCAAGAGGTGCTAGTAATTGGTTGAATTCTTTTAGTTTTCCTGCATTTCCACTGGCTAAAACTAAGGTACTGGACGAGGCCATAGAGATATCTCCAAAAGGAAGAGTAATGAGTTTACATAGAACAAAATTGCTTCTAAAGCAGACTATTTGTTACCAAATGTAATTATCAAAAACTAATTTATATACCACTTATATTAATAATAAGTACTTTTTAAACATGGTCTTATATGATTTATTCCAAAAAACTATATATATATTCAAATTGGATTTACCAGTTTTCTAATAACAAAACTTTACGGAATGTATCTTATAAGCAACACTTCAAAGAACACCTGCTCACTCTTTCTTTCCACGAGGACTTCCCGATGTCACAGGAAAAGACCATAGGTTTGGTGTATCTCATTACCGAACAAAGTCCGCAGTCACAGCTGTTTGCAGACTATTTGCTCGATCATACTCATTGCTCAATTAGCATTTACTCGCCAGACAGCACCATACCGTCTTCACCTGTCGAACAGCTGCTCATCTTAATCGACAGTGATCATATTAGTGTAGAAGCATTGCCAGACTGGCAAGAGAAGCTGCCAGAAACGCTGGCAAAAACCCCTCTCGCCGCCTTCAATATTCGCGATATGGATCATGCACTGGAAGCTCTCGCTTGTACTCAGTTAAAAGGAATATTTTATCGTAATGAGAGCTTAGAGGTATTTTGCAAAGGTATCCACGCGTTACTCAATGATGAGCTGTGGATGTCTCGGGACTTAATGGCAAAACTAGTTCTTTTTTACCGTAAATACCAAAGCAACGCATTTCGCCCCACCTGTGGTTTAACCAGCCGAGAAATGGAAATCATTTCTTTATTAAGCATAGGTTCTTCTAATCATCAAATTGCCGACAAACTATGTGTTAGCGAACATACTGTTAAGTCTCACCTTTATAATATCTTCCGCAAAATAAACGTGCATAACCGAATTCAAGCGCTTAACTGGATTCATCAAAATCTCGGGCCGATTCTGCCGAATATTGAAACTGCGCGTAGTTTACAGCGCCATCGATAGCCTCCTTCAAAGGTAATATAGCCATGAGTAAACTTCGCTATTTACTGATTGTTTTTATTAGCAGTTTTACGTTAACAACGAGTGGATTAGCAAACGAACAGGAAGAAGTCGAAGCAATAAACCAACTATCAAGCCCAGACGGCCCAGAAATACAAGAACGCCAAAATAGAAGTAGCGAATTAACCGGCGTCATGGTCGACCGTACCGTCACCATGGCTGGCAAGACCTTCTATCGCGCTTTCAGCCAGCGGGCAATGGATAACCTCATCATCGGTAATGCCACGATTACCATTCAAGAGCGTCCCGATGCCCGCTGGGGTAGCCAAATTGCCATCGTGGAAGGCAACCGGATGTACTTCAGAGCACAGCTTTCTCCAAGGATTAGCGAAGCAGACCGCGTAGCAGGAGACGCTGTAGAAATCGTTGAGGAGGCACTCCTCCAGCAGCAGCTGGCATCTGCCCTTACCTCAGATAAAGACTTGGGAAAAGAGGAGTTATTCTAATGAAAAACCGTATAAAAATTAGCTGTGCGACCTTTATAGCAACAATCGGAATAGGAATGAACGCACATTCGGGAGAGTTAATTTATCAACCTATTAACCCTTCTTTTGGCGGCGATCCATTTGTAGGCAGTTACCTACTGGGTAAAGCACAAGCACAAGATACCAACACCGACCCAAATGTGCGAAGTGGTCAAACACTTTCTTCTACTCAACGCTTATTACAAAGCTTAGAAAGCCGATTAATATCGCAGCTAATTTCCGATGTAAGCCGAGGCGAAGTCAGTGAGGGGAGCTTTGATAGCGATGAATTTGGCGTTGTTGTAAGCGATAACAGTGGTCAGTTAGTTGTTAGGGTGGTTGATAAAGTCACTGGAGACGTTACAGAAATTAGCGTTGGCGGTTTATTTAATCCTTAACACTAAAAACAATGCCAACCGCTAAAAACAAGTAATACCGACTAACGCTATCTGCTTTGTCAGGGGATCATTATGAAAATTATCGCCTCAATTGTCATCGCTAGCCTGCTGAGTGGCTGTGCAGGAATGGTGGCAACGTCTGAAAATTTAGAAGGTGCTGAAGCAACACTCACACCTAGAGGGGCTACGTATCAGGATCTTGTATCGCTCCCGCCACCATCAGGAAAGATTTTTGTCTCTGTTTATGATTTCCGCGATCAAACAGGACAATCCCGGCCAGCCCCTGCCAGCACATTCTCAACGGCGGTAACACAGGGGGCAGCAGCGATGCTTACCGGTTCGCTATCTGACTCGGGCTGGTTTATTCCACTTGAGCGCGTCGGGCTTCAAAACTTGTTAACTGAACGCCGCATTATTCGCGCAGAGTTCGAACGCTTTGGACAGCCCGATACGCTGCCATCGTTAAGAGCAGCGTCAGTCATGCTAGAAGGCGGCATTATTGCTTATGAATCGAACATACGAACTGGGGGAGCAGGTGCTGAATATTTTGGCATTGGGGCATCAGGCCAGTATCAGGTCGATCAGGTGACGGTTAATTTACGCGCGGTAGAAATATCAACCGGTGAAATATTAGCCAACGTCACCACGACCAAGACCATTTATTCAAAAGAACTACGAGCAGGCGTGTATCGCTTTATTGATTTTAGCCGCTTACTAGAAGCTGAGGCTGGCATTACGGCTAATGAACCTGTCCAGCTCGCAGTAATGTCAGCAATAGAGTCTGCCGTTATTCATCTTATTGCCAGAGGCATTGAAAATCGACTATGGAATCTTGCGCCAGGGGTTAGCCTTCAAGAATCCATTTTAAATGACTACTTAAATGCTCCAATCCCCATGCTGTAGCTTTCTTACAAGGGAACATCATTACAAAAAAAAATTAAAAGCCACTCTTTGAGTGGCTTTTTTAATATCTAAGTACATTAAATCTCAAAAGGCGATAATGTAATCAATGCGTTATTACTATTTTAATCCATAAATATAAAAAAGTATTAAAAAAATAATCGAAACATTAACAAATATTCTTATGGTGCCATTTTTTAAATGGTCCACACTCAATGCATGAAACAAAAAGACACACAAAGTTTCAAAAGGTAATAACAATGAAATCATCAAGCCTTCACTCAGCAACAAGCAAAGTAAGCGTTAAGCGCTATTACGCTTCGCTGATAGTGGCTGGCTTGCTGATAAACAATATTGTTTCAGCAAAAGCTAATAGTGATAACTTTTCAATAGAAGAAAGTACTAGAGTTGCTCAATACGCTCATCAAATAGACATTACATTAATGCAAGAAAATGTGAGCATTATAGAGCAGAGAGGAAACCAAAACCAAGCCAGTACTTTTCAGTCGCGCTCTACAAGTTACCAATCTGCCAACTTCTCTCATATATACCAGCGTGGTAATAATAACCATGCAAACATTACCCAAAACAATGGAAATAATATCGGTGTAATTTGGCAAGTGGGTAATAACCATAACGCTAATATTTCCCAACAAGGTAATAGCCTTTCTTTTAGGGCTGATATTTACCAGTTAGGTTTTAGTGGAGATGTATCAATTTCACAATCGGGCAGTGGCCAACGCGGTGTAAGTGTCCAGCAACAAAACTACTCGGGCAGCGCACGACCGGTCACTATCGATACCTACTGAGTTGCCACCTGCTTCTCAGTAAACAACCAAAGCAAGTTGATCGAAAAAAGGGGAAACACCATGAAACTGCAACTAACCGCAATTGCTGCCGCACTAGCACTTTCCAGCAGCATGGCCATGGCAACAACGATTGTTTCTACCAATAACCTAACTTATACCAGCGCTGGTGGCGGACAAGGCGGTGGCTATGGCGTAGATAACGACAATACGCCTATTGACGACACAGCGTGGGGGCCAACTGTAGGTGGTGGTGTAGGCTTCCCAACTAACTTCCAACCAGATTCCGCTTTCAACAACTACCAGACTGGCCCAAATGGCCTTGATAATATGCCCGGCAGTACGGCAGCAGTAGGGGACAACGACAGTACTATCACCCAAACTGCGACTGGCACCACAGGCAACTCGGCCAGTGTGCTACAGGGTGGTGGAGATCAAAACGAATCCAACATCACACAAAACCAAAGCGGTACAGGCGATGCTTTGAAAGCTGATGTAATACAAAACGGTACGCTTAACCGTTCCGATATTACTCAGGATCTGAGTACTGGCGGGGTTGCCAACGTTATTCAGGCCGGCAACGAAAACCAATCTCGCGTTGATCAGTTCGGTGGCGATGCCAACGGCGCTAGTGTCACCCAAGTGGGTGTTGGTCACAAATCCATTGTGAATCAAGGAGTCGTCGGCGGTGGTGCGGATAATAACGACGCCGTTGCCATTCAGTTTGGCTCAGCTAACCAAAGCTATATTCGTCAGCAATGGGATACCAACCAAGCCTTAGCGGTTCAAGTGGGAAATGACGGTATTAGTCATATCAAACAAGCAGGCAGCAGTAACTTAGCCGTTTTAGCCGATGATGGCTCGTTCAACAGCTCTTACATTCTGCAGGGCGCAGCAGGTACGGGAGATACCAATACCGCCTTAGTTGGTCAGAGCGGAATGGACAATGATTCTTATGTCTCTCAGTTAAATGGAGACAACAACTTTGCTGGAGTGGCCCAGTTAGGTACAGATGGTGAGTCTGATATCTTCCAAAATGGTAGCGGCAATACTGCATTAGTAGGCCAGTTCGGTGAAGGTGACGTTTCTTTCATTATCCAAAATGGTAATGGTAAAACAGCTACCGTTCTCCAGGATGGTGTTGGTATTGCAGGAGCTGAATTCAACGAGTCTTTCATCCTGCAAACTGGCGCCGGCATGCATACTGCAACTGTAAGCCAAACTCATAACCCAGCAAATGGCTGGAACAACATCTCCACCATCACTCAGATAAGTAGTACGGTAAACGCCAATGCCAGCGTAACTCAAGTGGGCAGTGGCAACCGCGCCTCTACCATTCAGTACTAATTCTTGGTTGACCAATGCTCTCAAACCGCCCCTTTTGGGGCGGTTTTTTTATGCTTAACGCACCACTACCGATAGCGTGCCACCTTTACCTTGGGTAGAGGAGCGCGAGCGGTTATTACCTTTCAAGATATTCACGTCTAACCGCTCATCCTCGCTTAGCAGTTTTACTGTGCCTTCTAAGGTGGTGCCTTCAAAGGTAAATTCAGCGGGTACGGTGCCACGTGTTTCGGGGTGTTCGATAGTTTCATCGTTATGAGTGATACGCCACTGGGCTGAAAATTCCGCGCCGGGTGTGCCGCCCATGGTGATGTGGATCTGAGTCATATCCTGCTCCTGTGCGGCCATCCCCGTTAACGGTAGGCCAAGGGGGAGAACAGCGGTTAACAATATGCCGTTAAAACGTGAAGAGTGCCAAGCCGGTTGCCGTTTCATGATTTGGTTACCTCACTAACCACAAGAGCCGCTCAATAGGAGCGGCTCTTGCAGTGTAGCAGTCAGCTGACAGGCTTGTTACCTAGCGTTACATAACGGCAAAGGCTTTTTCTGCCGCATCCAACGTTAGCTGAATATCTTCCGGCGTGTGGGCGCTAGACATAAAGCCTGCTTCATAGGCGGAAGGTGCGAGATAAACACCGTGATCGAGCATGGCACCAAAGAAACGACGGAAAGCATCGGGGTTGCAAGCGGTGGCTTGGGCAAAGTTATCCACACGGGATTGCGACGTAAAGAAAACGCCAAACATGCCGCCTGCAGACTGGGTCATCATCGGTACGCGGGCAGCGTTAGCACGCTCTTGCAAGCCGGTACACAGGGTTTGCACCCGCTGGGTCAGCGCGTCATGGAAACCAGGCACCTGCAGTTTGGTTAGCAGGGCAACCCCAGCGGCCATGGCTAGCGGATTACCGGAAAGTGTACCCGCTTGATAAACCGGCCCCAAAGGCGAGATATTTTGCATGATCTCTCGTTTACCGCCGAACGCCCCGACGGGCATGCCGCCGCCAACAATTTTACCTAAGCAAGTAAGGTCGGGCGTTACACCGTAATGTGCCTGAGCACCGCCTAAAGCGACGCGGAAACCGGTCATAACTTCATCAAAAATCAAAATACTGCCAGATTCATTGCATACCCGGCGCAACGTTTCTAAGAAACCCGGCTGGGGAGGAATGCAGTTCATATTACCCGCAACCGGCTCCACGATAATGCAGGCAATCTGCTCTCCGATCTCTGCGAAGCACGCTTCCACCCCTTCAGGATCGTTATAGGAAAGCGTAATGGTGTGCTCAGCAAGTGATGCGGGTACGCCTGGAGAGCTAGGTTCACCGTGGGTTAACGCGCCTGAACCCGCTTTGACGAGCAATGAATCCGAATGGCCGTGGTAGTTACCTTCAAACTTGACGATTTTGTCGCGCCCCGTTGTCCCGCGCGCAAGGCGAATGGCCGACATCGTTGCTTCGGTGCCAGAGCTGGTCATGCGCACCATTTCCATGGAAGGAATCATTTCACAGATTAGATCGGCCATGGTGGTTTCAACAGCGGTCGGCGTGCCGAAAGAGAGGCCGTTATCTAACCGTGCACGCACGGCAGCGAGTACATCCTGATCGGCGTGCCCGGTGATCATCGGGCCCCATGAACCGATATAGTCTACGTAGCGGTTACCTTCCACATCGAATAAGTAGGCACCCTGAGCACGCTCCATAAAAACAGGTGGACGATGGAGGCCTTTAAAAGCACGAACAGGGGAGTTAACCCCCCCCCGAATGTGGCGACTGGCGAGGTCAAACAGTTCTGCAGATGTGGTCATGGCATCCTCAACATTAATGGCTTACTGCCAATGAGATCAAAAGCGTACGGGGCGTGGCAAGCGTTTCGGTAAACACTGGCCGCTAGGGGGCTGATAACCATGAGACAAACTCTCCCAGGTAAAGTGCTGGGCTTGCTCACAGGCGGTTGGTAAGCGCTCACCAACAGCTAAACGAGCCGCAAGTGCTGAGGCTAATGTACAGCCTGATCCGTGAAATACTTCAGGCAAACGTGGCCACTGCCATTGGCGCGTGGTGTCAGGAGAGTGCAGCGTATGCACAACCTGTTGCGTATTACCCGGCAGTGGATCGTCAGTCGCGGTCACAAGTACACCTTGGCAACCCTGCGACAGTAGTTCAACGGCGCGGGCCGTGTCATCGAGAGGGTCGGTTATCTCAGGCGTCAGTGCAGCAAGCTCAAACCGATTGGGCGTTACTATATCCACAAGCGGTAGCAAACGATCAATATAAAGTTGCTGCAAGGCGGGTGTGGATAACTTAGCTCCTCCACCTGCTTTTAATACCGGGTCTGCGACGACGGGAATTCCAGGGAAACGGCGGATAATTTGTTCCGCTGCCCGCAGTGTCGCCTCATCAGCCAACAGCCCCAGCTTAATAGCCGCAATTTGCATATCACCTAACGCTTCTGCCATTTGCCTCATTGCAGCAGGATCTGCAGGCAGAATACGTATCACGTTATGGCAATTTTGAACGGTCAGCGCGGTTGGAATGGTGACTGCCCAGCCACCACAGGCGGCTATCGCTTTGCTATCAGCCACTAACCCAGCTCCCCCGGTGGGGTCGTGGCCAGCTAACACTAAAACAACGGGAGGAAGAGGTTGGCGCATCAAAAGGGCTTCACCACCGCCAGGATAATAATCGCGATTAACGCAATCACAGGCGCTTCGTTAAACCAGCGGAAAAACACATGGCTTTTGGTGCAGCGGGCTTGATCAAATTGCTTCAAATAAATTAAGCAAACATGATGGTAAGCGATTAGTAGTGCGACAAGCGCTAACTTAGCGTGCATCCAGCCTTGGCTAAACCAGCCAGGCACGAGATAAAGCATCCAGCCACCAAAGATCAGTACAATAATCATCGACGGCGTCATAATCCCACGGTAAAGCTTACGCTCCATGGTTTTAAAGTAAGTGATTGCTTGCTCATCGCCTGTGTCCCGCGCCATGGCGTGGTACACATACAGCCGCGGTAAATAAAACAGTGCGGCAAACCAGGTAACAACAGCCATCAAATGAATGGCCTTTACCCATAAATACATGGTCTCTCCTTAGGCGTTGGGCTCGCGGGGGTCAGTGTAGTGATAATAACGTTCGATAGCGCCACGCGTAATGATACCTGAAATTCGCTGCTGCTTTGGTCGATAACCGTGCACGACATAGAGCGCGCCTAGCGCATTGTCCTGAAGTTTTAGAAACGCTTCTGATAGCGTTGCTTGTAATCCGATAGGTGCCATTTAAAGCCGCTGACCGGGGATCTCAAGTAAGTCAATTCGTTCGTCATCGGGAGGAGCTTCGCCGTGCAGCGCTTCATCATGTTCCAGCAGCCAACGCGCAAGCTCAGCGGCCTTAAGCGCCAGCACGGGTTTTTCTGCGCTAGAGCGCTCAATGACTAGCCACACAGGATTCGTTTCCAACAAACGACGAGCTTGGTCAGGCGTGATCATGCGATCTGTGCGTACTAAATGGCGCTCCATTCCCGCCGGCACCGACACCCGCGAAAGCGCCTGCATTAAAGGCTGCTGTAACGGATGCAACCCATAGCGTACCGAGCTAATAAAAAAGCCTTCACAACCAGTAAGCTGACGAGATGTCAGGCAGGCAACCACGACGACAAGCATGCCAGGCAGCATGATATGAGGCGAATGGGTTAGTTCAAGCAACGCCATCAATGCGGCAAGCGGGGCTTGCAATACAGCGCCCATCATCGCCGCCATGCCCAGCATGGCATAAATGCCGGGGTCTGCCGCTTTATCTGGCCATACCCAGCCGCCCAGCATCCCCCCTAGGGCACCCGTGGCAGCACCTACCACCAAGACAGGGCCAATAATGCCGATAGGCACACCACCTGCCACGGTGATGGCAGTAATCAAGAGCTTAGCGATCATCAGTGCCAGCAACACAGTAATGGTCAGCTGATTATTCAACATAGCCGCAACGCTGTCGTAACCAATACCTTGTACTTCAGGAAACCACCACGCAACAGCGCCCGTTATCCCCCCGACGGCGCCTAACCTAAGCCATAGCGGCAACTGATGTAAGTGCTGACTACGCGAAATATGAATAAATCCGCCCGCTAATAGGCCAATCACCAAACCAATAATAACCACCCAAGGCACATTCATTAACGAACCTAGGGCAACTTCAGGAATGCGAAACGCCGGTTCGTTGCCATACACTAACTGAGCGACCAGTGCCCCCATGGTAGAGGCAAGTATTACCGGCATAAAGCTCATTAGGGTGTACTCCATCATCACCACTTCCATGGCGAAAATCACCCCTGCGATTGGCGTATTAAATGATGCTGATATCCCTGCCGCCGTACCGCAAGCAACCAACACCCGTAAACTGTTATTGGGCAAGCGAAGCTTGAGACCTAAACCACTAGATGCCGCTGCGCCCAGATGAATGGCAGGGCCTTCACGTCCCGCTGAGAGGCCACCCAGTACAGACACAACGCCTACCCACCACTGATTAAGCCAGTTGCGCATAGGGAAACGTCCCTGATGATAGGTGAGACGCTCTATAACATGGCCAACCCCTAACTTACGGGCGGCCGCCTTTTGGCGATAAAGCAGCGTGCCAATCAGCGTTACGGCAATAATCGGCAGCAGTGCACGTAGCCATGGCGCTAGCCCTTCAAAGGCCTCAGGATTGCCTTCAGGCATATAAAGTGCAGCGCCTACCTCTAGCAATAAGCGAAAAGCCACCATCACCGCGCCTGTGATCACCCCAGATACTAGCCCCAGCACACACAGCTGAGGCAGGGCATCAACGTTCGCCAACTGGCGACGAAAACTTTCTAAGGTGAAATCCGACCGGGAAAAACGTGCCACAACGTCCGTCCTTGCGCTTATTGTTCGTTTCTACGCATCATGTTCGCTTTAATGAACACATGCCTGTTTCCCCATAGCGCTCTTATGCGCCTACTCTCTTGTGTATCATAGCTAGCTACAGTTCAACAGCCTGTGGTATCTCATTAGGCTGCTAATTATTGTTGGGTCTGACTGTGCGTAATGCGCAAGGAGTGGTTTGTGATTAAGGTTGGCATTATAGGTGGTACCGGCTATACCGGCGTTGAGCTGTTGCGGTTGCTTGCCCTGCATCCACAGGTAAACGTAGAAGCCATTACCTCGCGCTCGGAAGCCGGCGTGAAGGTATGCGACATGTATCCCAACCTGCGCGGCCACTATGACGCGCTTACGTTTAGCGAGCCAGACGCCAAGGCGCTGGGTGCAATGGACGCGGTGTTTTTTGCGACACCCCACGGGGTCGCCCACGCGCTAGCAGGCGAACTGCTCGACAATGGCACTCGGGTAATCGACTTATCTGCTGACTTTCGGCTACGCGATGCCGACGAATGGAGCCAGTGGTACGACCAGCCCCATGGCGCCCCAGAACTGCTAAAAGAAGCCGTGTATGGCCTGCCAGAAATGCATCGTGAACAGATCAAAAAGGCTCGCTTAATTGCCGTGCCAGGATGTTACCCAACGGCTGTTCAACTCGGCTACCTGCCGCTTTTAGAAGCTGGTTTAATCGACCCAGGCCAGTTAATCGCAGACTGTAAATCTGGCGTTACCGGCGCAGGCCGTGGTGCCAAAGTTGCCTCGCTGCTAGCCGAAGCCAGCGAATCGATGAAAGCCTACGGTGCGTCCGGACATCGCCATTTGCCTGAAATTCGTCAAGGCTTAAGCGATATGCAGCCAAACGCCGTGGGGCTTACCTTTGTGCCTCACTTAACGCCTATGATCCGCGGCATTCATGCCACGCTCTATAGTACGCTGACTGAAGAGCCAGGCGATTTACAGGCACTCTTTGAGCAGCGTTACGCCCACGAGCCGTTTGTTGACGTCATGCCTGCAGGCAGCCACCCGGAAACTCGCAGCGTCAAAGGCAACAATACCTGCCGTATCGCTGTTCACCGTCCTGGCAATGGCAATACCGTGGTCGTACTTTCGATAATTGATAACCTTGTTAAAGGCGCATCAGGCCAAGCGATTCAAAACCTGAATCTCATGTTTGGCTTTGACGAAAATATGGGCCTCAACGCCCCAGCGTTGATGCCTTAAGGCACGACTAATTCCCAGCAATAGTTGACCATTTTGCTGGGAATTACCCATAATCACACTCCAATGTCGATTATTCGTTCTTAAAGCTCGCGGGAGGTACCCATGAGCGGTGCAGAAGCTTTTATTCCAACGCCTCTACTATTGTCTGACAGTGCTCGGAAACGCATCCAAGCACTCATGGCAGAAGAGGCCAACCCTGCGCTGAAACTACGCGTTTATGTCACCGGTGGTGGCTGCTCGGGGGTCCAGTATGGGTTTGATTTTGCTGAAAACGTGGCCGAAGACGACACGTTGATTGAATTTGGCGATGCCATCCTCGTGGTCGATCCTCTCTCCTACCAATACTTGGTGGGTTCAACCATCGACTATGAAGAAGGGTTAGCAGGTGCCCGCTTTCGTGTTCAAACCCCCAACGCTACGGCCACCTGCGGCTGTGGTGCTTCCTTCATGGTCTAACCAACGTTGGTAACAACCCCCTCCCCGTGACTTGACGCCTTGGTGGTTTCTCGCCAAGGTTAAAAGGTCAATAACGGTTGCAGACGTAATTTATAAGAGAAAATCTTCTTTAAATGACGTCACTAACCAAATAATACACGGGGAAACTAATGAATTACCTACTAAAAAAATCTGTCATTGCTACCGCTCTTGCTCTGGGTTTAGGCAGTACCACTATCGCGTTTGCACAAACGCCTTCTGTGAATGTGGCCACTGACCCAAGCTTTGTACCGTTCGAAATGATGGATCCTGAAACCGGTGAAATGATCGGTTTTGATATGGATATCATCAACGCCGTCGCCGAGCGCGCTGGCTTTGAAGTTAACCTCACCACGATGGAATTCTCTGGCATCATTCCCGCCGTCCAAACTGGCAGCCAGGAAATCGCCATCGCGGGCACCACCATTACTGAAGAGCGTGCCCAGGTCGTCGATTTCTCCGACCCCTACTATGACTCAGGTCTGCAAATCATCGTGCGCGCTGACAACGAAGATGTCTCTTCGATTGAAGACCTAGCAGGTCTCACCATTGCCACCAAAATCGGCTCTACTAGCTACGACTTCCTTCAGCAGGAACTCGGCGAAGATGCCGACATTACTCCCTATCCTGGCACGGCTGATATGTACATGGCGCTCTTAGGGCGCAACGTCGACGCAGTGCTGTACGACGCCCCTAACGTCGCCTACTTCTCACAAACCCGTGGTGAAGGCCGTACCAAGGTGGTTGGCCCACTATATGAAGGCCAGCAGTACGGCATTGTTTTCCATAAAGGCAGCGAGTGGGTAGAGCCTACCAACGAAGCGCTTGCCGCTATGCGTGAAGACGGCACCTACGATGAAATCTACACGAAGTGGTTTGGTGAAGCCCCCAGCGCTGAGTAACGCCGCTGTTCGCTATCACTAACAAGTGCTTTTCATCTCAGGGCCGGGCGGCTATTCCCCCGGCCCTGTGTCGTTGTTAATTTTTCTGGAGATAACGCGTGGACGTTAACTTTCAGTTTGATTGGTCGGCCGCATTTGGGTCGATCCCTTATCTGTTACCAGGTATTCCTTGGACACTGCTTATATCGTTTGGCGGCTTAGCTATCGGCTTCTTTATTGGCATTTTCTTTGGTTTATTGCGCATTAGTCCAGTGCGTTGGCTACGCTGGCCAGCGATTTTTTACGTCGAAGTTTTTCGCGGCACGCCCATTTTAGTGCAGGTTCTGTTTATCTTTTATGGCTTACCCCAACTACTGGGCAGCCCAATCAACGCATTAGTCGCCGGTATCGCCGCTATCGCCATTAATTCAGGGGCTTATATCTCTGAAATAGTGCGGGGCGGCGTGCAGTCTATCGAGCGTGGTCAGCGAGAAGCCTCTCTCTCATTAGGCTTGTCTCGAACCCAAGCTTTTCGTTACGTGATTTGGCCCCAAGCCCTACGGCGCATGATTCCTCCGCTGGGCAACCAGGGCATCATCAGTATCAAAGATACCTCGCTATTTTCAGTGATTGGGGTCGGTGAATTGGTTCGCCAAGGGCAAATTTATATTGCGACTACCTTTACCGCACTTGAGGTCTATTTCATGGTGGCGCTGATGTACCTTGCCATCACCTGGACTCTCTCTTTGATTCTGCGCCAAATTGAGCGCAGAGGCCTCGCAGGACAATAAAGGAACGTGCAATGACCTCTACCCAATCGCCAATTGTGCGTATGCAGCAGCTCAATAAGCATTTTGGCAGCCTGCACGTACTCAATAATATTGATCTTGAAATTATCCCTGGTGAAGTCGTCGTTATCATCGGTGCCAGTGGCTCTGGTAAATCAACACTCATCCGCTGTATCAACGGCTTAGAAGAGTTTCAATCCGGCTCTCTTGATGTTGATGGCAACCAATTACTGCCCAATGGTAAAAGCAGTAAAGCGCTGCAAACTATCCGTACTGAAGTCGGCATGGTGTTTCAGCAGTTCAACCTTTTTCCCCACTTAAGCGTGCGCGACAACGTCACCCTTGCGCCCATGAAAGTGCGGGGGTGGAGCCGACAAGATGCCGAAGATACTGCTGAAAGACTGCTAGAGCGCGTTGGTATTGCAGACCAAGCAGATAAGTACCCAAGCCAGCTATCGGGCGGGCAACAGCAACGTGTGGCGTTAGCCCGAGCATTAGCCATGGACCCCCGCCTTATGCTGTTTGACGAGCCTACGTCAGCGCTTGACCCTGAAATGATTGGTGAAGTGCTGGACGCCATGCGAGAGCTTGCCAAAGAAGGCATGACCATGGTGATTGTTACCCATGAAATGGGCTTTGCCCGTGAGGTGGCAGACCGCGTTATTTTCATCCATAAAGGCGAAATTGCCGAACAAGCCCCCCCCGAGCAACTGTTCGATACGCCACAACATGAGCGAACACAATCCTTCCTTGCACGCGTTTTGAAGCACTAATGTCGGAATTAATCTGACTTTTTTGCCAATTTTTACCCCGTTAAATGGCCTGTCACCACGACAGGCCATTTTTTTTGCCTGTGGATACTATTTTTTACACGCTTTGTTATATCGCGCTACGACACCTACCATGAGCGCAAATAAGCACTTTATAAGACACCAATCTCACTTGTTCACAGGTGCGGTAACAAACTCGGTATGAGCCGGTGGATAACCCGTTGTTTGTCATGCTTGTGTGTAAGTCGCACTTTCATCCACAGGAGTAGCACCGCTTCTACTCAGGTACTCCGCCGTTTAATCATGTAAAAGCTAACAATTTAAGTCGTTGAAATTAATTGTTTAATTTCGGTTATCAACAGATTTTGTCCACACCAGTAGTTACAACATCAATAGAACTTCTCTTATATATTTTTATTTTGTTATTAATAATAGATGGATACTTAGTTTTGGGTGTGGAAAAACCTGACGGTTACCCACAGGAGGTTTATACTGGCGGGCTTACTCAATCAGTGAACACACACTGACTCACATCATCCGTGCCAAACGGCGCAAGACGAGGTGCCTCTTGAACTATCCCGACCGCTTTGACGTGATTGTCATCGGCGGTGGCCATGCGGGAACTGAAGCCGCATTGGCCTCTGCTCGTATGGGTTGTCAAACCCTATTGCTAACTCACAATTTCGAAACGCTCGGCCAAATGTCGTGCAACCCAGCGATTGGTGGGATTGGCAAAAGCCACCTAGTAAAAGAAATTGATGCACTCGGTGGTGCAATGGGGCTAGCCACGGACTTAGGCGGCATCCAGTTTCGGGTATTGAACGCTCGTAAAGGCCCAGCCGTTCGAGCGACACGTGCTCAAGCAGACCGAATTCGCTACAAAGCCGCTATTCGCGGAATGCTGGAAAACCAGCCGAATTTAACGATTTTTCAGCAAGCCGCTGGCGATCTGATTGTGGATAACCACACCGTTCGAGGTGTCGTAACCGAAACAGGCATCCGCTTCCACGCGGAGTCCGTCGTTCTATCAACGGGGACGTTTTTAGGGGGAGTTATCCACATTGGGTTGGATCAAAGCCGCGGGGGTCGCGCCGGGGATCCGCCGTCCAATGCTTTGGCTGAACGCTTACGAGCATTACCGTTTCGCGTTGATCGATTAAAAACCGGGACGCCTCCACGTATTGATGCCAAAACCGTCGACTTCACATCATTGGAAGAGCAGCCAGGTGATACGCCAACGCCGGTCATGTCATACCTTGGTTCACGGGAAATGCATCCTCAGCAGGTGAGCTGCCACATTGCGCACACCAATGAGCGCACCCATGAAATCATCATGGCGAACCTAGACCGCTCACCCATGTATTCTGGTGTCATCGAAGGCATTGGTCCGCGATACTGCCCGTCGATTGAAGACAAAGTTCACCGTTTTGCCGACAAATCAAGCCATCAGGTATTTATTGAACCTGAAGGCTTGGACACACATGAGCTCTATCCCAACGGAATCTCAACGTCGTTGCCTTTCGATGTTCAGTTACAGGTGGTTCGCTCGATTAAAGGTTTAGAAAACGCTCATATCACACGGCCTGGCTACGCCATTGAGTACGACTTTTTTGACCCGCGAGATTTAAAACACTCGCTGGAAACTAAATTTATCCACAACCTGTTTTTTGCTGGACAAATAAACGGTACTACCGGCTACGAAGAGGCGGGTGCTCAAGGGTTGCTGGCAGGCTTGAATGCCGCTCGTCGCGCCAAACAATTAGAGGCGTGGCATCCCCGCCGTGATGAAGCTTATCTCGGTGTGTTGGTGGATGATCTGATTACCATGGGTACCAAAGAGCCCTACCGCATGTTTACCTCACGTGCGGAATATCGTCTCCTGCTACGCGAAGACAATGCTGATCTGCGTTTAACTGAGAAAGGTCGCGAGCTCGGTTTAGTCGATGACAAGCGTTGGGCGGCGTTTAGCCAAAAACGCGAAGCCATCGAACGTGAAACAGCTCGTTTGGCAACCGTTTGGGTGCAGCCCAATACACCTGCCGCCGCTAAAATTGCTGAAAAAACCGGTAGACCGCTTCCTCGCGAATACTGCTTGAGCGATTTGTTAAAGCGCCCCGAGCTTACCTATGCAGATATTACATCGCTGCCAGGTATCGAAAGCGGCGATGTTGACGATGAAACAGTTGCCGAACAGGTACAAATTCAAGCGAAATATCAGGGGTATATTGACCGTCAGCAGGATGAGATCGATAAACTCAAACGCCATGAAGCAACACCGCTACCTGCCGAGTTGGATTATCAGCGGGTCGAAGGTCTGTCTAATGAGATCCGTCAAAAGCTTAGCGAAACGCGTCCTGAAACCCTGGCTCAAGCGGCTAGAATCTCAGGCGTGACCCCTGCAGCGGTGTCTATTTTGCTAATACATTTGAAAAAACGTCGGTTAGTCAGCAATACCGAGGTAGTTAACGGATGAGTCAATTAACGCCATTGATCAACAGTTTGCCTAAAACGGTTGCACCCCGGTTAGATGAAGGATTAGCTGAGCTAGGTGCCACTGTGACTGCCAAACAGCGCGAACAACTACTCGGTTTGCTCGCTCTATTGCACAAGTGGAATCAGGCTTATAACCTCACCGCTGTGCGCGATGTTGAAGAAATGGTTTCACGACACGTGCTGGATAGTGCTGCTGTTGCGCCTTATGTTCATGGGCCTCAGGTACTTGATGTAGGTGCTGGCCCCGGCTTACCAGGCCTTGTGCTTGCTATTATGAAGCCTGAATTACAGGTAACGCTGCTCGATAGCAATGGCAAGAAAGTTCGCTTTCAGCGCCAAGCAGTGATGGAATTAGCGTTGACTAACGTCACGCCAACCCAAGCTCGTGTCGAGCAATTCAATGGTCAGGCGTTTGATCAGGTTATTTCCCGAGCCTTTGCCAGCTTGGTAGACTTTATTTCGCTAACCCGAGCGCTACCGGCAGCTCACGGGCAGTGGCTTGCTATGAAAGGCCCTGGCGCTGATGATGAACTGCGTAAGTTGCCCGCCTATGTTGAGCTCCAGGCGCGTCACCTACTGAGTGTACCCTTCGAGACGGCCGAGCGGCAGCTGTTGATTCTGACCCCAAAAGGAGTTGAGTAGTGAGCCAGATCATTGCCCTGACCAACCAAAAAGGCGGTGTGGGCAAGTCCACTTCAGCCGTTAATCTCGCCGCCAGTTTGGCAGCACTTGATCGTCGGATCCTGCTGGTAGACTTAGACCCACAGGGGCACGCCAGCATGGGCAGCGGCATTGATAAGTACGCGCTAGAAAAAAGCGTACTTGACGTACTGCTGGGAGAAACATCCGCAAGCGATGCGATTGTTCGCGGTCTTCCAGTAAAATACGATGTCCTACCTGGCAATGGCGACTTAACTGCCGCTGAAGTAGAGCTGCTCGATAGTGACCAGCGGCAAAGTCGTTTGTCGTTAGCACTGCAGACCGTGGCAGATGACTATGATGTCGTGCTCATTGACTGCCCACCGTCGCTGAATATGCTTACCGTGAATGCGTTGACCGCTGCTAATGGCGTACTTATTCCATTACAGTGTGAATTCTACGCATTGGAAGGATTATCAGCGCTGCTGGATACTGTTGAGCAGATTAAACAGAGCATCAATCCTGATTTAGCCGTTTCTGGCATTCTGCGTACTATGTACGATAAGCGCACCAGTTTGACTCGCGAAGTCGACAAACAACTGAGAGACTTTTTTGGCGATGCGCTGTTAAAAACAACCATTCCGCGCAATGTGAAGGTTGCTGAAGCACAAAGCCATGGCTTGCCCGTTACTCAATACGCGCGCTTTTCGCGGGGTAGCCAAGCTTATCGTGTGCTTGCTAAAGAGATGATTCGGCGGCTATCGCTGTAACATAAAAAGTACGAGGGGAAGCGAATGACGCGTAAACGCGCGCTAGGACGTGGCCTGGATGCCCTGATTGGTGCGGGCGCCCGTCGTCGTGACAGTTTAGATCTTACCGGTGGCGTGACGCTGGATAGTGCAGACACGTCACAGTTGCCTGCAGCACCAATGGAAGAAGCGGCGGCTGAACGGCTAGAACGCTTACCTCTTGGCCAGCTTACCCGTGGTAAATATCAGCCACGTCGGGATATTCAGCCAGAAGCATTGGAAGAGCTTGCTGATTCTATTCGTGCACAAGGGGTGATGCAGCCTATTGTGGTTCGCCCAGTGGGTGAGAACCGCTATGAAATTATCGCGGGTGAACGTCGCTGGCGTGCTGCACAGTTAGCCGAATTAGATGTTATCCCTGCCGTTATTCGCGATGTCAGTGATGAGGTAGCACTTGCACTGGCGTTGATTGAAAATATTCAGCGCGAAAATTTAAATGCCATCGAAGAAGCGCTTGCTCTAAAACGTTTAGGGGAAGAGTTTGAACTCACCCAGCAGCAAATTGCCGATGCGGTCGGCAAATCACGCACACAAGTCGCCAACTTATTGCGCTTGTTAGCGTTAGACCCTGAAGTACAAACGCTGCTGGAACGCGGTGATTTAGACATGGGGCATGCGCGAGCCCTGCTCTCGCTTAACAGTACCCAGCAGCGCCAAATTGCCCATGAAGTGGTCAATAATGATTTAACCGTTCGTGACACCGAAGCACTGGTTAAAAAAGTACAAGCTAACCAGGCACCTGCCCAGACTCCGCCGCGTACCGCCAAAACACCGGATGTCGCACGGCTTGAAACACACCTAGGGGAATTGCTAGGTGCTCCCGTCTCTATTGATCACGGGCAAAAAGGGAAGGGAAAAGTAACTATTCGCTATACCAGCCTTGAAGAGCTCGACGGGATTTTAGCGCATATTAAATAGCAGGCTTATGAAAGTTACGGCGTTTTTTTAGCCCTTTGGTCGCAAGTAGGTGCCGAAACGCGCGAAATCCGTGCAACTTCGGTTGAAGGTGTGATAGCGCTTCCCTATAATCGCGCAAGATTTGTGCAGGTCGTCTGTTATGACGATGAGCAACAGATTTTAAAAACGACGGTTGTAAAAACGATGGTTGTAAAAACTATCCAACCTAACGTGCTGGGGAATTATGCGACGTTTGGAAACCCAGCGACAAAAAACATATTTTGTTCGACTAATGTTGGCGCAACTTGTCGTTACGCTCTTGGGTATATTGCTCGCGTTTTCGATAGCTCATTTGGCAGGCGTGTTATCGGTGTTGAAAGGAGCGCTGGTAGCGCTACTACCACACGCTTTTTTTATACAGCGAATGGGTATTTTTCGCGCAAAGCGTCGTTTATCTGGCGCGATGGATTTATTTCGCGCCGAAGCAGGTAAGTTTGGTTTGACGGTGGCACTTTTTTCACTGGTGTTTGTTGTAGCGCCCCCTTCAAACCCCGCTTTCTTTTTTAGTGCTTATGTCGCGGTTATTTTGACGCATTGGCTAGCACCTTGGTTAATGCCCAGGAAATCGCACAACTTATTGAGGTGACATGTCTATGGCCGCAGGAAACGAAGTCTCATCGACTTACTATATCCAGCACCACTTGCAGAACCTAACCTTTGGTAATCACCCAGAGAATGGTTGGTCGCTGGCTCATTCCGCCGAAGAAGCGCGTGAAATGGGCTTTTGGGCTATCCACCTGGATACCATGGGTTGGTCAATCGCCATGGGCTTGCTGTTCATTTGGCTCTTCCGTAAGGCAGGTAAACTAGCCACTACCGGCGTGCCCGGTGGCTTACAAAACGCCGTAGAGATGGTGGTTGAGTTCATTGAGAACCTGACCCGCGCCACTTTCCACGGACGTAACCCCATTATTGCACCTTTGGCGTTGACGCTGTTCGTGTGGATTCTCCTCATGAATACGCTGAAGATTATCCCAGTTGATTACTTCCCTGTGCTGTTCAATAAGTTAGGCGTTGAGTACATGAAAATTGTACCGACGACTGATCCCAACGCCACCCTAGGTATGGCGTTAGGTGTGTTCTGTTTAATTATTTATTACAGCATCAAAGTGAAAGGGGCAGGTGGCTTCGCTAAAGAGCTTTCACTGACGCCATTCAATCACTGGGCACTCATTCCTTTCAATTTAGTGCTTGAAGTGATTGGTTTGCTCGTGAAGCCGCTAGGCCTTGGCCTGCGTCTGTTCGGCAACATGTTTGCCGGTGAGGTTATCTTTATCCTGATCGCCCTACTGCCGTTCTGGGCTATCTGGCTGTTGGACGTGCCATGGGCCATCTTCCACATTCTTGTGGTAACGCTGCAGGCCTTTATTTTCACCACGCTCTCGGTCGTATACTTGAGCGCGGCGCACGAACACCACTAAACCAAGCAACAACGCTTTCATTAACCCTCAACCCTTAACCAAAACTTAAACTCAGGAGCAACATCATGGAAATGGTTTATCTCTCAGCTGCCATCATCATCGGTCTGGGCGCACTGGCTACTGGCATTGGCTTTGCCTTGTTAGGCGGCAAGTTGCTTGAATCTACTGCGCGTCAACCTGAACTGGGCGACCAGCTGCAAACCAAAACCTTCATCATGGCCGGTCTGCTTGACGCCGTTCCGATGATCGGTGTTGGTATCGCGATGTACCTGATCTTCGTTGTCGCCGGTTAATGACAGCTTAGCCGAGCGGATAACCCGCTCGGTTTTGTTTCACTCCGGTCGCCACGAACTTGTCAGAGGTACATCCCTGTGAATATCAACATGACGCTTATCGGGCAGACGATCGCCTTCGCGATCTTTGTCTGGTTTTGCATAAAGTATGTGTGGCCTCCGATCAGCAACGCTCTTCACGAGCGTCAGAAGAAAATTGCTGATGGCTTAGACGCAGCCAGCCGTGCTACTCGCGATCTTGAGCTAGCTCAAGAGCGTGCAGAACAAACGCTGCGTGAAAGCAAGGAGCAGGCTTCTCAAATTCTCGAGCAAGCCAACAAGCGCTCTGCTCAGATGATCGAAGAAGCACGTGAACAGGCCCGCGCTGAAGGCGAACGCCTAATGGCAAGTGCACGTTCAGAAATTGAGCAAGAAGTGAATCGAGCAAAAGACGAGCTTCGTGCCCAGGTTTCTCACCTCGCCATCATTGGTGCTGAGCGTGTACTAGAAGCTTCGGTCGACGAGAAAGCACATCGCAAGTTACTTGATGAGCTTGCTGCTGAACTGTAAGGAGGTGACCCATGGCGGAATTACTTACCGTCGCTCGTCCTTACGCTAAGGCGGCGTTTGAATACGCGCGTGATCATGAGGCGTTTGATAGCTGGTCCCAAGCGCTTGGTTTTTTAAGCGCTGCGGTTGCTAACAGCGACGTTCGCCGTCTGCTGGGTAGTCCAAAACTTGAGAACGACAAAAAGGTAGCGTTGCTTTCCGATATGTTGTCGGAAAAGCAAGAAGGCCTGTCGCGGTTTTTGGATACCTTAGCTGACCAAGGACGCTTGTTGGCACTGCCCTTCATTGCTGAACAGTTCGAGTACTTGCGTGCCGAACATGAACAGCGCGTTGAAGTGACAGTAACGTCAGCTTACAAGCTGACTGCCGCACAGCAGACCAAGCTAGCGAACGCACTCAAGAAACGTCTGAATCGCGAAATCTCCATTACTACTCAGGTGGACAAGACGCTTATTGGCGGTGTCATCCTGCGTGCCGGCGATACCGTCATTGACGGTTCGGTGCGTGGTCGATTGAATCGCCTTTCCGAAGCGCTGACCGCTTGAGTCTGAGGGACATGGCATGCAGCAACTGAATCCTTCCGAGATCAGCGACATCATCAAGCAGCGAATTGAGAAGCTTGACGTCGCATCCGAAGCCCGTAATCAGGGCACCATCGTCAGCGTTTCCGACGGTATCGTGAAAATTCACGGCCTCGAAGACGCGATGTTCGGTGAAATGATCGAATTCCCTAACAGCATCTTTGGCATGGTACTGAACCTGGAGCGTGACTCCGTTGGTGCCGTTGTCCTGGGTGACTATCTGCAACTTCAAGAAGGTATGACCGCTCAGTGTACGGGTCGTATCTTAGAAGTGCCGGTAGGCCCTGAGCTGGTAGGTCGTGTGGTCGATGCATTAGGTAATGCCATCGACGGCAAAGGCGATATCAACGCCAAAATGACCGATGCGGTAGAAAAAGTAGCGCCTGGCGTTATTACCCGTCAGTCCGTTGACGAGCCGATCCAAACAGGTTTGAAGTCTATCGACGCCATGGTGCCAATCGGTCGTGGTCAGCGTGAGCTGATCATCGGTGACCGTCAGATTGGTAAGTCTGCCATTGCTATCGATGCGATCATCAACCAGAAAGGCAAAGGCGTTACCTGTGTTTACGTAGCAATTGGTCAGAAGCAGTCGACCATTGCTAACGTGGTACGCAAGTTAGAAGAGCATGGCGCGATGGAACACACCATCGTTGTGGCTGCTGGCGCTGCCGATCCGGCACCGATGCAGTTCTTGGCCGCTTATTCTGGCTGCACCATGGGTGAGTACTTCCGTGACCGTGGTGAAGACGCACTGATCGTTTATGACGATCTTTCCAAGCAGGCTGTGGCTTACCGTCAGGGATCGCTACTGCTGCGTCGTCCGCCTGGTCGTGAAGCGTATCCTGGTGACGTTTTCTATCTCCACTCACGTCTGCTAGAGCGCGCTGCGCGCGTTAATGCTGATTACGTTGAGAAGTTTACTGACGGTGAAGTAAAAGGCAAAACCGGTTCTTTGACCGCACTGCCGATTATTGAAACCCAAGGTGGTGACGTTTCTGCGTTCGTTCCGACTAACGTAATCTCGATCACCGATGGTCAGATTTTCTTGGAAACCAACCTGTTTAACTCCGGTATTCGTCCGGCGATTAACGCAGGTCTATCGGTTTCTCGTGTTGGTGGTGCAGCGCAGACCAAGATCATCAAGAAGCTGGGTGGCGGTGTTCGTTTGGCCTTGGCTCAGTACCGTGAGCTGGCGGCGTTCTCGCAGTTTGCTTCTGACCTTGATGAAGCTACCCGTAAGCAGCTTGAACATGGCCAACGCGTTACCGAACTGATGAAGCAAAAGCAGTACTCGCCGATGTCAGTGGCGGAAATGGCGCTGTCTCTGTACGCCGCTAACGAAGGTCACCTGGATGATGTGAGCGTCGATAAAGTGCTGGACTTCGAACGTGCTCTGCACGATTACATGAAGTCTGAGCACAACGATCTGCTCGATAAGATCAACCAGACCGGCGACTACAACGGCGAGATTCAGGACGGCTTGAAGTCAGGTCTCGAGAAGTTCAAGGCGACTCAGAGCTGGTAATGTTCGGCCCGCCTGCGGGCGGGCTTGCATGCTTTCTGAGAGCCACGAACGAAGGGTAGATCGCTATGGCAGGTGCAAAAGAGATACGCACCCAGATCGGGAGCATTAAAAATACGCAGAAGATTACCAGCGCCATGGAAATGGTGGCTGCATCTAAAATGCGTAAAGCACAAGATCTGATGAAGGCTGGCCAGCCGTATGCCAAGCAGATTCGTAACGTGGTAGGTCACATTGCTGACGCAAACCCCGAATACAAGCACGACTACATGGTCGAGCGTAACGAGGTGAAGCGCGTTGGTTATATTGTGGTATCTACTGACCGCGGTCTGTGTGGCGGCTTAAACGTCAACCTGTTTAAGGCAGTGGTGAAAGATGCCATTGTCTGGAAACAGCAAGACGCCGAGCTAGACTTCTGTGCCCTCGGCTCTAAAGCCGGCGCCTTTTTCCGCAACTATGGAGGCAACCTGGTTGCTGCCAAGAGCGGATTGGGAGAATCGCCGTCTGTTGAGGGACTGATCGGTAGTGTCAAGGTCATGTTAGAAGCGTACGACGAAGGACGCCTTGACCGTTTATTTGTGGTGTATAACGAATTTGTTAACACCATGACGCAACGGCCAGTTGTACGTCAGCTTCTTCCGCTATCGTCCGATATGGGCGCAGACGCGAAGCATGACGAAGAAAACGCCCGTCCCGGAAGCTGGGACTACCTGTATGAACCGGATGCCAAGGCGTTGCTAGACAGCCTGTTGGTTCGATTCATCGAATCACAGGTGTATCAGGCGGTAGTCGAAAACGGTGCGTGCGAACAGGCCGCCCGAATGATCGCTATGAAGAGTGCCACTGATAACGCGGGCAACCTGATCGACGATCTGGAGATGGTGTACAACAAGGCCCGTCAGGCCGCCATCACCCAGGAAATTTCCGAGATCGTCGGCGGCGCTTCTGCCGTATAACGCCTAGGGAGCTAGCTATCGCAAAGATAGCTCCCGGCAGACAGGTTTCATTTGCAGGTTTTTGAGAGGAACCAAGATGAGCGGACGTATCGTACAAATCATCGGCGCGGTGATTGACGTAGAGTTTCCGCGGGACTCTGTGCCCAAGGTCTACGACGCGCTGAAGGTCTCTAATGCTGAGACCATCCTCGAAGTCCAGCAACAGCTGGGCGACGGCGTGGTGCGCACCATTGCCATGGGCTCTACTGAGGGCTTGAAACGTGGCTTGGACGTGACCAACACAGGTACCGCGATTTCCGTACCCGTCGGTAAGGAAACGCTAGGTCGCATCATGAACGTGCTCGGTGAGCCGATTGATGAAGCTGGCCCGATTGGCGAGCAAGAACGCATGCCAATCCACCGTAAAGCACCAAGCTACGCTGACCAAGCAGCTTCAAATGAGCTGTTGGAAACCGGTATCAAGGTTATCGACCTCGTTTGCCCGTTCGCTAAGGGCGGTAAAGTTGGTCTATTCGGCGGTGCGGGTGTTGGTAAAACCGTTAACATGATGGAGCTTATCCGCAACATCGCCACCGAACACAGCGGCTACTCTGTATTCGCCGGTGTAGGTGAGCGTACGCGTGAGGGTAACGACTTCTATCACGAAATGACTGAATCCAACGTTATCGACAAGGTATCGCTGGTTTATGGTCAGATGAATGAGCCGCCCGGCAACCGTTTACGTGTTGCGCTGACCGGTCTAACCATCGCTGAGAAATTCCGTGATGAAGGCCGCGACGTTCTGCTGTTCGTCGATAACATCTATCGCTACACCCTGGCCGGTACGGAAGTATCTGCACTGCTGGGTCGTATGCCGTCTGCGGTAGGTTATCAGCCAACGTTGGCTGAAGAGATGGGCGTTCTGCAGGAACGTATCACCTCTACTAAAACGGGCTCTATCACGTCTGTACAGGCCGTTTACGTACCTGCGGATGACTTGACTGACCCATCTCCAGCAACGACCTTCTCGCACTTGGACGCCACCGTTGTACTGGCACGTTCTATCGCGGAGCTTGGTATTTATCCTGCGATTGATCCGCTGGACTCTACCTCACGCCAGCTAGATCCGCTGGTCGTGGGTGAAGAGCACTACGATGTAGCCCGTGGCGTACAGAACGTTCTGCAGCGTTATAAAGAACTGAAGGATATCATCGCGATTTTGGGTATGGACGAGCTATCTGATGAAGATAAGCTGGCTGTATCTCGTGCGCGTAAAATCCAACGCTTCTTGTCGCAGCCGTTCTTCGTTGCAGAGGTGTTCACTGGTTCGCCCGGTAAGTATGTTTCTTTGAAAGATACGATTAGTGGCTTCCAGGGCATCCTCGCGGGGGAGTATGACGAGTTGCCGGAACAGGCCTTCTACATGGTCGGCTCCATCGACGAAGCTGTCGAAAAAGCCAACCAGATGAAGAAGTAATCCCGTCCATTAGGGGGATTCGCTATGGCGAATAGCTTCACTTGCAATATCGTCAGCGCTGAAGCATCTATCTTCTCAGGCAGTGTTGAGCAGGTAGTGGCTTCCGGGATTATGGGTGACCTCGGCATTTTGCCGGGTCACGCCCCGTTGCTGACTGAGCTTCAGCCGGGCCCGATCCGCGTGATCCACGATGGTGGCCAGGAAGAGAACTTCTTTGTCTCTGGTGGCTTCATGGAAGTTCAGCCAGATGTCGTGACAATCCTGGCTGACGCCGCTGCGCGTGCTAGCGACCTCGATGAGGCCGCTGCTGAAGAAGCGCGTCAGCAGGCGTTGAAAGCCTTTAATGAGAAGTCAGCGGAGCTGGATTATACCCGTGCTGCCGCTGAACTTGCCGAAGCCGTTGCACAGCTACGAACGATTCAGCAGCTGCGCAAAAAGGCGGGTAAAGGCTAAAAACACGCGCTAGCGTGAATAAAACGCTCCTTGAACCCGACAGGGTTTAAGGAGCGTTTTTTTTGTCTGGTACTATGAGAAAACGTATTCAGCGCCTGGACGCTCTTCTGTAACACCTCACCTGCACAATATGCGTCTGCACAAAGGGAGATAGCGATGTCATTGAACGATGAAACCTTGCAGGAACTAAAGTCTGAGCTGCTTGGCGAGCTGAACAAAGAGGAACCGAACAAAACCCTATTGGCAGAGCGTTTAGCCGAAATTCGCTCGGCAGATATTGGTGAGGTAATTGAAGAGCTAATCGAAGACCACGAAGAGCTTCCGGCAGCGCTTGCGATACTCGATATTCTTTCGACTGAGCGCGCCGCCAACGTTCTGGGCTATTTGCCAAGAGAGAGTCAGCTTGAAGTCGTCGGAGACCTGTCTGATACCCAGGTGCTTAAGCTCCTAGAAGAGATGGGGTCTGATGAACGTGCGGATTTGTTTAATCTGCTTGGTGAGGACCGCCGTGAAGCGTTGTTGCGTCGTATGGCTCACCAAGAGCGTGAAGATCTTAAACGCCTAGCAAGCTACGAAGAAGGTACAGCAGGCGCCATCATGACCTCTGACTATGTCGCCATAGCCAGTGGCATGACGGTGTCTAAAGCCATGATGCGGGTTCGCCAAACGGCCCCAGATGCGGAAACGGTGTATCAGCTTTATGTGTTAGACAGTGATGGCCAGTTAATAGGGACTATGTCGCTGCGCCAACTGATGGTGGCCCGCCCTGGGGCGTTAGTTGATGACATCATGATTAAAGATGTTATCAGCACACCGGTCGATAAAGAGCAGGAAGAGGTGGCGCGAATTGTGGCCCGCTACGACTTGCTGGCATTGCCTGTACTGGACGCTGATGGCCGTATGGTAGGGATCGTCACCCACGATGACGCTATGGACGTTGCCGAGTCGGAAGCTACCGAGGATATCCACAAGGGGATGTCTATCGGTCAGTTGGAAGATGGCGTTAGCCGAGTGCCGCTGTGGAGCCTCTACCGCAAGCGTGTTACCTGGCTAGTGCTGTTGGTATTTGCCAATCTTTTTTCAGGCGCTGGAATTGCCTACTTTGAGGACACGATTGCCGCCCAAGTCGCGCTTGTGTTTTTCCTGCCATTGTTAATCGGTAGTGGAGGTAATGCG
The DNA here is from genome assembly GCF_054790765.1 of Halomonas bluephagenesis. Classification (NCBI taxonomy): domain Bacteria; kingdom Pseudomonadati; phylum Pseudomonadota; class Gammaproteobacteria; order Oceanospirillales; family Halomonadaceae; genus Halomonas; species Halomonas bluephagenesis. Next base: position 2,015,865 of record NZ_CP133631.1, on the reverse strand, counting down.
GGAGCTCAGGCAGCTACGTTGATGGTACGCGGTATGGCGACTGGCGATATTGGTGTGAAAGACTGGAGTAAGATGCTAGGCCGTGAACTTCTGGTAGCGGGCTCGCTTGGCATCACTATGGCAATTGCAGTAGCACCTATAGGGATTTTTCGTGGCGGAGAAGCAGTCGCCATCATCGTGGCGTTAAGCATGGTGACTATTGTTCTGTTTGGTAGCATGATCGGTATGTGCCTACCGTTTGTACTAGAGCGCTTTAAGGTTGCCCCTGCCACTGCCTCTGCCCCGTTGGTAACAACGTTAATTGATGCGACAGGGGTATTAATTTATTTCAGCATTGCGACTGTTGTACTCGGCAGCGTGTAACGCGGTTAACGCATCGCACTGCTGGCTGCGCGGGTAATAAACATCACTTCCACGTGGCCCAGCCACTCAATATCACTGGCCAGCGCTTTTAATTGGCTGGCTAAGCACTGAGGTGGCTGGTGTACTGAATCGCCAATAATAAGCGATACCGATACTTTATCGTCTAGATAGTGCAGTTGCAGCTCGGTTAACGTGCGCCAAACCGGATGCATATACCAGCGTTCATTTAGCGTGGCTTCTACTTCGGGTCGCAGTGGAAGGCCGGGGAGGCGGCTAGGGGCGCCTTCTCCAGCATCATCTTCAGGATCAACGTGAAAAATAACATCAGTGAGCAACGGAAACTCATGTCGCAAACGCCGGCTCACTTCGTTACCGATTTCATGAGCTTCTGACACGGTGATTTTTGGCCCAACCACCACATGTAAATCGACCATGACCCAGCCTGCAGACTGGCGAGTACGTAAGTCATGGACACTGTCTACCCCTGGAACGCTTCGAGCAACATCGTACATTTGCTGTTGAACGCTTTCAGGTAGCGCGGTATCGACGAGTTCCCTCGCTGACTCCCAAAGTAAATCCCAACCTACTTTGCCAACCAATAAACCAACGATGATAGCGGCAACAGCGTCTAGCCAGCCAAAACCAAACTGCGCGCCAATTAATGCGACCAGTACCACCGCGGTGGAAAGTGCATCGCTGCGGGAATGCCAAGCGTTTGCTTCTAATAGCTTAGATTTAACGCGTTTAGCAACGCGCATGGTATAGCGAAAAATCCACTCTTTACTGAATAGGGCGATGATTGTAATAACAATAGCGACCATGCCAGGAGCGTTGACTTCAGCACCACTAAACAATCGATCTAGGCTAGACCAGGCGATACCACCCGCCACAAAGATCAGGACACTACCTAGCAGTAACGTGGTTAAGGTTTCGATTCGGCCATGACCATAATGATGATCATCGTCTGGTTCCTGGCGGCCGTAGTGAATAGCGGCTAACACAAAACCATCAGTCACAAGATCTGAAAGTGAATGGATACCATCGGCAATCAGCGCCGCAGAGCCCACCCAAAAGCCAACCACGACTTTAACAGTGCTCAACAAGCCATCTAGCCAGGCGCCAACGTAAGTAACGCGCTTGGCCTCTCGGCTATCTAGCTCATGCTTGGGAACCACTGGCGATTCTACGGTCTGAGTCATGAGGGACCTTACTGGGGCACACACTTCCAATAGATGGCTATTGTAGCGCACAGTGACCCTAGCTCTATACCTTCTTGTGAATTTGCTCGTATGCTGGGTGCGGACAATGAATTAAGGGATGTGTATCCTTAGCGCCATTGCAGGCGCATGAATGTCACCAAGCACATGAATGTCGTTAATAATAGTTAAACACAGGATAACCCATGGATTGGTTACAGGTAGTTGTGTTAGCGGTAGGTCAAGGGCTTACAGAATTTTTACCTATATCGAGCTCGGCCCACCTTATATTGGTACCTGTTTTGACCGCCTGGGAAGATCAGGGCCTTGCCTTTGACGTGGCTCTGCATCTTGGCAGTTTAAGCGCTGTTGTGATCTATTTTCGTTACGAAATAGGCAGAATGATCGCTAGCAGCTTGACCGCACTTCGGGGCCAAGAGGTTAACGATGATGCCATGTTGGCGTTTTGGGTCGTTATTGCCACGTTGCCAGTGTGTATCGTCGGTTTTTTGCTTCACGATGTGATCTCAGGTTATATGCGTTCTACGCTGATCATTGGTATCAGTTTGATTGTTTTTGGTCTGCTACTTGGTTACGCAGACTGGAAAAAACGTGGCGCTCGTAGCGAATACCAGATGACGTTAAAAGATGTGCTCATCATCGGTGGCGCTCAAGTATTGGCACTCATTCCTGGCACATCGCGCTCAGGTATCACCATTACGGCGGCATTAATGGTGGGTATGAGTAGAGAAGGCGCAGCACGGTTTTCATTTCTACTGTCAATTCCCGTCATTGTTTTGGCGGGTGGCCTTGAGGCAATAAACTTACTGAAAGACCCTCAGCTTATCGATATACCGGCCATGCTAGTAGGTCCCCTACTCTCAGGCATTAGCGCCTATGTGTGTATCCACTACTTCCTGGTTGTGATTAAAAAGCTAGGCATGCAGCCATTTGTGGTATATCGGGTGCTGTTTGGGGCTTGGTTGCTTTGGGTTTTTTACTACTAGATTTTTCTAGGTTATTTTATTTTTAGGGGTTTTCCATTTTTAACCCAGCGCGTTTTATTCAAGGAAAAATAAAATGAAGGTTAATTCTCGGTTGTTAAAATGTTCGGGATTATTGCTCATTGCTGCTGGGGCTTTACTAGGGTGTTCAGAAAATGATCGGCCGTTGGATTCCCCTGTTCGCTTTGAGGGCGGTATTTTTGGGACATTTTATCAAGTCACCATTGCGGACCCGCTAACTCAAGGTGAGGCAAATGCGCTGGAAGAAGGTTTTCTAGCGGAGCTAAACGACGTTGATCAAGCAATGTCGACGTACCGCGATGATGCTGAGCTTGTGGCCTTTAATGATGCCCCTCTTAATGAATGGCAACCGCTTTCTAATGCGCTAATTGAAGTGCTTGCGATTAGCCATTCGGTATCAGAAGCAAGTAACGGCGCGTTTGATATTACCGTTGGCGATGTGGTTAATTTATGGAGTTTTGGCCCCGAAGCGCGCCCTGAAGAAGTGCCTTCAGACGCTGAACTAAGCGAACGCATGGCTACGATTGGCTATGATGCAGTTGATATTGATACTCAGCTTATGCAAGCGCGGCGCTCTCGCGATGTGTTTGCTGATTTGTCGGGTGTGGCTAAGGGGGACGGCACTGACCGTGTTGGGGCATATCTTGATCAGCAGGGGATTGAAAACTACCTCGTCAATATTGGTGGTGAATTAATTGCCCGTGGATACCGTGAGCTGGAAGAGCAAACCCTGTGGCGTGTTGGGATTGAGGTGCCACATAACGGTGTGCCAGAGGCGCAGCACGTTATTCCTCTTGAAAATATGTCGGTCGCGACGTCAGGGGATTATCGCAACTATTTTGAAGTAGATGGCGAGCGCTTCTCTCATACTATCGATCCTCGCACTGGTCGACCGGTTAAGCATCAGTTAGCGTCCGTATCAGTTTTTCACCCCTCTAATGCATGGGCAGACGCTTGGTCTACGGCTATTTCGGTAGCGGGTAGCGAAGAAGGGATGCTGATGGCAATTGAAAATAACCTCAATGTGTTGATGTTAGTTAAAGAGAATGATCATTGGCGAAGCTTAGCCAGTCCCGCCTTCATGGAATACTTCGATGAAGCGCTCATTGATGAGCTGGGTATTGAAGCCTGGGAAGCTCCCGCCGCCAACCGCTAAACCGTTACAGGTGAATAATATGCAAGACCTTGATGTCGTTATCCTTGCCGCTGGAAAAGGCACCCGTATGCGCTCACAAACACCAAAAGTGCTGCATACGCTGGCAGGAAAATCCATGGTGCAGCATGTGTTAGATACTGCTAGTGGGCTTACTCCTACTCGTATGCATGTTGTGATTGGCCATGGTGCAGATCAACTGCGTGAAGCGCTGGCAGAGAGCGCGGTATCGTTTGCTGTTCAGGAAGAGCAGAAGGGTACTGGTCATGCGGTTGCTCAAGCGCAGCCTCAGTTAGGTAACGGTAACGTATTGGTGCTGTACGGCGATGTTCCTATGATTCGCCGGGAGTCACTGACAGCACTACTCAGCCAGGTTGATGAGCAGCACATGGGCCTGCTAACCGTTACGTTGGAGGACCCTTCTGGTTACGGGCGTATTGTTCGCAATGATGAAGGTGAGGCAGTGGCTATTATTGAACAAAAAGACGCCAGCGCCGACCAGCTTGCCATTACTGAGTGCAATACCGGCATTATGGCGATGACCAGCGCTCAGCTTAAACGTTGGCTGCCGCAGCTTTCTGCTGAAAATGCCCAGGGCGAGTATTATTTAACTGATGTGATTGCGATGGCGGCAAACGAAGGCATCAAAGTGTGTACTGCCCAACCAGCCAGCGCGGTAGAAGTCGAAGGAGTGAATAACCGTTCACAAATGGCCCGTTTAGAACGCGCTTATCAACTGCAGCAAGCTGAGGCTTTAATGGCTCAAGGCGTTGCATTGGCCGACCCGGCAAGAATTGATATACGCGGTAAGCTCACCTGTGGCCATGATGTGTTTATCGACGTGGGCTGTGTATTTGAAGGCGATGTAGAGCTGGGTGAAGGGGTACGAGTCGGCCCTTACTGCGTGATTAAAAATAGTACGATTGGCGCTGAGAGCGTTATCGACAGCCACAGTGTGATCGACACAACCGTTGCTGCTGGATTGAACCAAGTTGGCCCCTTTGCACGACTTCGCCCCGGCACACGTCTGGCAGTTAAAGCTAAGGTAGGTAATTTTGTTGAAACCAAAAATGCTGATGTCGGTGAAGGAAGTAAAATCAACCACTTAAGCTATGTAGGCGATGCGCGCTTAGGTCGTGATGTGAATGTTGGTGCGGGTACAATTACCTGTAACTATGATGGCGCGAATAAACACCGTACAGAAATTGGTGACAATGCGTTTATTGGTTCGAATAGTGCGCTAGTAGCACCAGTGACGATAGGTAAAGGTGCCACGATTGGTGCAGGTTCTACCATTGCGAAAGACGTGGCAGAACACGCGTTGGCGGTTACTCGCAGCAGTCAGCTAGAAAAGTTAGGTTGGCCGCGCCCCGTTAAAAAAGCTAAGTAAGTTGAGATTCATTGTTGTTAGGTTCTAACAGCGATTTAAACCCTAATGAGAAATTGTTATGTGGGGTCTAAAACGGCACTGATGTAGATCTGCCTCGTCTCTTGGCTAAGCGCGTTATGGCTGAGAAATCCTTCGACTGAAATAAATTTTCCTGGCGCTATAAAACGGCTTTACAAGATGCGGCAAATGGCCGCATCTTTAGCGCGATCACTGCGTTGCAGCACTTAATTAGTGTGCTTATCATCGTGGCGGTCTTTCCCAACCCTGCCAGGATCACTTCACTATGAAACCACCTAACGTCCTTGCAATGCGGCAGTCTACTTGCCGGTTTGCTTGGTTGTTGATCGCGCTTTGTCTGTTTGCTTTTCCCTCTCTCTCCTATGCCGCTTCTGGCCCTTTAGATCTTACCGCTTCGTTTGCTGGTATCGCTTCTGTTGTCATCTTCGTTCTTGCCTATGCCTTGGTAATGAGCGAAGAGCTGATTCACATGCGCAAATCCAAACCTGTACTGGTGGCTGCTGGGCTTATCTGGGCGCTAGTGGCGTGGGTCTATGTACAGGCGGGCATGCCGCAAGAAGCGGAAGCGGCGTTTAAAGAAACGCTGCTTGAGTACACCGAGTTGTTACTGTTCTTACTGGTGGCAATGACCTACATCAACGCTATGGAAGAGCGCCGCATCTTTGATGCCCTGCGGGCATGGCTTGTGCGTAAAGGCTTTAGTTATCGCAGCCTGTTTTGGATCACTGGCTGTCTCGCCTTCGGTATTTCTGCCATTGCCAACAACATGACTACGGCGATGCTAATGTGCGCAGTTGTGTTGAAAGTGGCCGAAGGCGATAAAAAGTTTATTAGTCTGTGCTGTGTCAACGTGGTGGTAGCATCAAACGCAGGCGGCGCGTTCAGCCCGTTTGGCGATATCACCACGTTGATGGTGTGGCAGGCAGGTCAGGTGCCGTTTGGCGGCTTCTTTGCGCTATTGGTACCTGCCATTGTCAATTTTATCGTGCCGTCGGTGATTATGAATTTCTTCATCGTCAATAGACAGCCTGCAGCGCTTACCGAAAACGTCTGGTTAAAGCGTGGTTCGCGCCGCATTATCGCGCTGTTTTTGGTGACTGTCGCTATTTCAGTATTGTGCCACTCTGTGCTTTATCTACCGCCTGCGATGGGGATGATGTTTGGCCTTGGCCTGCTGCAGTTCTTTGGCTATTACCTGCGCCGCAGTCTACCGCGCTCGTTGGAGCGCAAGCGTGAGCGTTACTCTCGTCGTGGCGACTGGAAGAAGCTTGAACAACTGGGAAGCGTCGTGCCTTTTGATATCTTCAGCCGTATTGCCCGCTCAGAGTGGGATACGCTGTTATTCTTCTACGGGGTCGTGATGTGTGTTGGCGGCCTGGGTTTCATGGGCTATTTAAGTCTATTGTCAGAAACCCTTTATGGTAGCTGGAACCCTGTGTGGGCCAATGTCGTCTTGGGGCTGATTTCGGCGGTGGTCGATAACATTCCGGTCATGTTTGCGGTGCTTTCCATGGCGCCAGATATGTCGCAAGGCAATTGGCTGCTGATTACATTGACCGCTGGTGTCGGTGGTAGCTTGCTTTCGATGGGGTCTGCGGCGGGGGGTGCCTTAATGGGTCAAGCACGGGGAATTTATACCTTTGCGGGCCACTTACGCTGGGCACCTGCTATTTTACTGGGCTATGCCGCCAGCATTATGGCTCATCTGTGGATTAACGCAGCGCTGTTTTAAATGAGCTGCCAATTCAGATAGGCAAAACAAAACGCCCCTTATCAATTGATAAGGGGCGTTTTGGTAAATGCTAACGGTAGAGTTGGCTAGTTTTTCTTCAAGATTATAAATCGTGCCCGGTAATGACTTTGCAAATATCTGCAAAGCTACTGGCGGTAGGCACGGCTGACGAGGCGACTTTCATCGTGGTTTTATTGCCCATGGCATGTTGTATATCGGTGGCAGAAATAATACCGCGTACGCTTAATGGTTGATTTTGTTTATGTTCAGTAATTAACAAGTGCTGTTCTGTAAAACGCTCCATGGAAAGTACAAGGTCTTCAATCGTTAATGAATTAAGTTGCTCAAATGGCATCGCACTGAGTTTTTGCCAGGGCGTCATAATCATGTCGGCTGTGATTTCTGTTCGGCCAAGGCTTCGCTGCTGCATCGCCAAGTTGATGCGCCGTGTTCCGATAACTTCTTTGGCGGTGAGTACGCCAATGCAGTGGTTTGCCTTGTCGAGAACAAACAATAGGCGAATGCCACTGTGGCGCATTTTTAAATGGGCATCGTCGATGGGCGTATCAGCGGCTACCGACTGAGGCATGACCTGGGTAAAATCCGTCAGCACCGATAACGCGGAGCTTTCAGGTGTTAACTGTTTTGCTGTTGGCGTAATGAGCAGTGGTGTTTCACCAAACTGGATAAGTGGTTTGGGGGAGTGGACGAGCATATTCATTCAGGGAATCTCCGTTATGTGAATAGACAGGTCGTTAACGGCTTTGCCTGTCTTGTACCTTCACACTTGCACGGAATTCTTATGGGAATCTTAACAGACTCCTTATGACCGATTATTTTGTGGCTGGGGTTGTGATAGGGCGTTCCTGGTAAACGTTGCTCGCACGCGAAGCCCACCGCTGGGGGCATCATCAAGTTGTAAGGCGCCTTGATGGCGTTTAACCAAGCGTTCGACGATGGATAGCCCCAACCCCGCGCCAGCACCCGGCCCTGCACGCTGGAAGCGTTCCATCACCCGACTGCGTTGCGCCGCGGGAATACCTGGCCCTTGATCATCAACAGTGACGATGACGCCTTTCGCCGAGGTCTCAAGCGTGACCGTGATGGTGCCTTGCGCAGGTGAGTGTTGAATGGCGTTACCCACTAGATTTTGCACTAGTGCCTCAATCGCACCGGGTTCCTCTTCTATTTGCCAATTAGCCGAGTCGTCTGCCTCTAATAACAACTGCTGGCGTTGTTCTGCGGCAAGTGGCGCAAGTTTTGCCAAGGTTTCGCGGGTTTCATGCAATAGATTGGAGCGCCGATACTCTGGTAACGGTTCTTCTTCGGGGTCTAGGCGTGCCAGCGTTAATAGCTGAGAGACTAGACGCGTTGATCGGGCCACTCCGCTGCGTAAGTGGTGCAGTGCTTCCTCTCGGTCATCGGTGTTATCAGCAGTAAGTGCATTTTGCGCATGCAAATCAAGTACCGCCAAAGGGGTGCGTAGCTCGTGGGCCGCATCGGCAATGAAACGCTTTTCGCGAATACGCAGTTGGCGGAGCCGTTCCAGCAACCGGTTTATGGCGCCAGAAATGGTCTCCAGTTCCTGGGGAAGCGGATGAAGTGTCAGAGGCTTTAGGTGATGGGGGTCGCGGGCACGGATTTGCTCTGCCATCCGCGATAAGGGGGCGACCCCCCAGCCAATCGACCACCACAGTAATAGTGTCAGTAACGGTAGGCCAATAAGATCAGGTAATAAGGTGCGCAGTGCCACTGCGCTGATCAGTTCACCACGAACGTCCTCTCGTTCGCCCACCACTACGCGTTTGTCTGTGCTTGTTATTTCCAGGACGTAAACGCGCCAGTCATGTTGATTCACCGTAAGCGTTGAATAACCCGGTGGTTGCTGGTTCAGCGGCGTTTCGGGGGCGCTGGCGGAGCGCAGCAGAAGGCGATCGCCTTCCCAAAGCTGAAATGCCAGCTTGCTTTCATAGCGATGGCCTGCCAAGCGGTTATCGGATTGCTCGGCACGTAGCAGAGCACCTTCCACGCTATTTAATAAAAGTGCACGGTCGCTATCAGGCAGTGGTGCCTGTAGTAGACCTTCTAGCAAACGGGCATTTTGTGCCAGGCTAGCGTCATGAAGCTCTTCAATTTCATGGGCGGCATAGCGATAGCTAATAAAGCCAATCACTAGCATGCTCGCACCAAACACAAGCAACGCAAGCCCCAGGGTGCGCTGGCGAATAGAACTCATAGGTTTGCCTTGTGCAACTTAATCATTACGATTTATCCATTACATAGCCAATCCCTCTCACGGTTCGGATAACCTCAGGAAATAGCTTTCGCCGCAAATGATGGATGTGCACTTCGATAGCGTTACTTTCGACATCTTCCTCCCAGCCGTACACTAATCGCGTTAAGGTATCGCGGGTGAACACACGGCCTGGGTGGCTCATAAATTCCTGCAGTAACGTTAGCTCACGGCGCGAAAGCGTGATCACTTGATGTTGATAACTCACCTGTAATGTCTGAGGGTCCAGGCTAATCCCCCGGCAGGTGAGCAAGCCGCTGGTTTGCCCTTGGCTGCGGCGCAATAAAGCACGCAGACGCGCTTTTAATTCTGCTACTTCGAAGGGTTTGGTTAGGTAGTCGTCGGCACCCGCATCCAATCCTTCAATACGGTTATCCACCGCATCGCGGGCGGTCAGAACCAAAATAGGCAGTTGGCTGCCATGCCGACGAATAGCGCGAAGTACTTCCATTCCATCGATCGTTGGCAAGCCAAGATCCAGGATGACCGCATCAAAAGGTTCATTTTTAAGCGCATGAAGAGCGTTATCACCATCGGCTAAATGATCTACCGTATAGTGCTCTGGTTTCAGCGCCATACGAATCCCCGATGCCAAGCTTGGGTCGTCTTCAACCAGTAAAATGCGCATATCGACGGATGACTCCTTTCATTCACGGCGGGCTACTCAGGAACGTAACATGACACGTCATTCTTCTTTCGGCCACCGCTCCTTAGCCTACACAGTAATGCAGTGCCCACCTGAACAACGGCGTGAAGCATTACTCCATTTGGCTGCCGTGCATGACCCTGCGCAACAACCTGCATTGCAGCATGCTTTGTCAACGGTAAAAGCTGGCCCTGACACTGTTTGGCAGGGCCTTTGGATAGCAACCCAAGCGGGCCATATCGAAGCTGCCGCCTGGGTACAGCCATTGGCTAATCAAATGGCACAGCTTTGGCTACCCAGGCAACATAATTCAGCAGCCGATGCGCTGTTGAAAGCCTTACAGGGCTGGGTAAGTAAGCAGCCGATTGCGCTATGCCATGTGGCGCTACACGACGATGCAGGCAACTGGGAAACGACGTTAGTGGCCCACGGCATGCGAGCACTTGCCTCCCTGGAGCACCTTGTGTGGCAGTGCCAAGTCGGACAATCGCACGCTAACCCGCTAACGCTACGTTCCTTCGCTGAGCTGGCTCCCACCCAGCAGCGGACGCTGGTGGCGAAGGTAAGCGAAGGCTCGTTAGATTGCCCTGGGCTTCGCGAAGTGCTCACCATTGACGCGTTGCTGGCCGGTTTTTATGACCAAGCACCGAATGCGCCAGACCATTGGTATCAGCTACAGCATCAGGGGGAAGTAGTCGGTGTACTATTGCTTGCTCCTAACCATGTTACTCAGCGCTGGTCATTGCAGTTGATGGGGCTGTTGCCTGAGTGGCGCGGCGAGGGAAGGGGCAAGGATATTATTCAACAAGCGCAGTCGTTGGTTAGCAAGGCGGGAGCCCGTGACATCACGCTCACCGTCGATACGCAAAATATCCCCGCAAAGCGTGTATATGCTCAGGCAGGGTTTACGCGTTATGCTCAGCAGCGTTTACTGGCTTGGTGTTAATCAGGCGATCGTTGGCACCGTTTTTAAACCGCTGAATAAAGCACAGAGTACGGCATAGGTTGAATTGCCGCGCTTAGTAGCATTTTCTTACGCTTGGCGTTCTCGGTATACTAATGCGATATGCACGTCTTGGCGTCTCGGTTGCCGAAGGTTGATGATGTCGCTGCCGCGCGCAGGGGTTAAGCACAAAACGTTTTATGACAAAACTCAAGAGGTGGTGAGAGTGAAATCTAAGCTGATCATGAGCGGGCTGGCGGCCCTAGGCGTCATGGCAGGCACATCCGGTGCTTATGCCCAAGACGCAGCACGTGACGCAATCGCTGAGCGCCTAGCGCCGGTAGGTCAACTCTGTTTGCAAGGCCAAGACTGTGGTACCGCAGCAGCACCGGCCGCCGCTAGTAGCGGCGGCGGCGGTGAGATTGATGGCGCGGGTATCTATAACAATATCTGTATGGCGTGCCACGAAACCGGCGCTGCTGGCGCTCCGGTTCGTGGCGACGAAGCCGCTTGGTCTGAGCGTACCGAGCAAGGCTTCGCGACATTGCTAGACCACTCGATTAACGGTATTGGTGCGATGCCTGCTCGTGGCGGCAACCCCAACCTGTCAGATGAAGAGATGGAAGCGGCGACAGCGTATTTAGTAGAACCAGTGATGGAAGTGCCAGAACTGGGCGGTGGCGAAGAAGCGGCTGCGGAGGCAACTGAAGAGAGCGCTAGCGACGATATGGCCGCGGCAGATGATGCCAGTGCTGACGAAGCCACCGCAGATGCTGCGGCCAGCGAAGAAGAAGCGGTCGCCAGTGAAGAAGAAGCTTCCAGCGGTGGCAACGGGTTAGATGGCGAAGCGCTTTATGCCAGTGCTGGTTGTGTGGCTTGCCACGCAGCAGGCGTTGCCGGTGCCCCTTTGATTGGCGATGCTGACGCTTGGGCGCCACGCCTTGAGCAGGGTGTCGATGCACTTTACCAAAGCGTGTTTAACGGTAAAGGCGTGATGCCACCGCGTGGTGGTAGCAGTGCTTCTGACGAAGAGATTATGGCCGGTGTAGACTACATGGTGTCAGAAGTGCAATAAGCAGTTTTGCGATAATCGATGTGTAATCTATCCACAGGTGGGTTTTGAAACTCCCTGTGGATATTTTTTTGTGTTTTATTTTATTCTTACTTGTCGTTAACCCAACAAAGAACGCAGCCCGGCAATCGCGTCTTGCCCGCGTGCCTGCTTTTTCTCGGGGTCTTCTTTATCGGCACGGCCCTCCCACTCCAAATCATCAGCGGGCAGTTCGTCTAAAAAACGGCTGGGCTGGCAGTCCATCAGTTCACCATACGCTTTACGCTGGCGGGCTAGCGTCAGCGTTAGCGTGCGCCTTGCCCGTGTAATGCCAACGTAAGCCAAGCGGCGCTCCTCTTCCACAGTGCCCATCTCAATGGCGTTGCGGTGGGGCAACAAATCTTCTTCTAAACCCATCAAATACACATGGGGAAACTCCAGCCCTTTCGAGGCGTGCATGGTAAGTAGCTGCACACGGTCGGAGTCGTCTTCTTCAGCCTGCTGCTCAAGAATATCCCGCAGCACAAGGCGGGAAATACCAGCCTCTACGCCATCGGTTTCCGTCGCAGTGGAATCATCAGCATCTTCCGGGTCACGGTTGAGCGACTTTTCTAGCTGATCAATCAAAATCCATACGTTGGCCATGCGCCGCTCAGCGACGGTTGGGGCGCTGGCGTTTTGGTATAACCACGCCTCGTAATCCATATCGCGCAGCATGTCGCGAATGGCTGCGATGGCATCGTCTTGATCCATGCGTTTGCGCACGCCATCAATAAAGTGCGTAAAGCGTGAAAGCCGCTCCACGGCCCGAGTCGGCAGCGTTTGCTCTAACCCCAGCTCGTGGCAGGCAGCAAACAGCGAAATAGAGCGTTCAGTTGCATAGTTGGCCAGCTTTTCCAGCGTGCCGGGGCCTATTTCACGGCGGGGGACGTTCACAATGCGTAAAAAGGCATTGTCATCGGCGGGATTAATTAACAACCGCAGATAGGCCATGGTGTCCTTGATCTCGTTGCGAGAGAAAAACGACGTACCGCCGGAAAGCTTGTAGGGAATTTGGTAGTGCTGCAGCTTGAGCTCTAATAAACGTGCCTGAAAATTACCCCGATAGAGCACCGCAAAATCTCGCCATTCTGCTTTCTCTTTGATGCGCCGGGTTAGCATTTCGCTGGCTACCCGCTCTGACTCCGCCTCTTCATGGCGGTTGACGATGACTCGGATAGGCGCGCCGTCGCCCATATCTGACCATAGCGTTTTATCGTAAACGTGGGGGTTGTTGGCAATTAACGTGTTGGCCGCGCGCAAAATGGTGCCGGTCGAGCGGTAGTTCTGCTCCAGCTTGATAACGTTCAGGCGTGGGAAGTCTTCGCCAAGGGTCACCAAGTTTTCAGGCCTTGCCCCGCGCCACGCGTAGATCGACTGATCGTCGTCGCCAACCACGGTAAAGGTAGCCCGCTCCGCCATCAGCAGTTTCACCAACAGGTACTGGGAAACATTAGTGTCCTGATACTCATCCACTAGCATGTAGTGGATTTTGTTCCGCCAGCGGGCCAGTGCCTCTGGGTCACGTTGTAGCAGAACCACCGGCAGTAGAATCAGGTCGTCAAAATCCACCGCGTTATAGGCTTTTAAGTGGCGCACGTAAGCTTCATAAACCCGTGCGGCAAAGTGCTCGTCATCATCCGCGGCAAAAGAAAGCGCGTCACTGGGTAGCACTAAGTCGTTCTTCCACGTGGATATTTTGCTCTGCACTGCGTTGATCTGCTCGGCGTCTACCTGAGCGTCTTTGTTCATCAAATCGCGCAGCAGTGCTTTGGCATCTTCTGGGTCAAACAATGAAAAGCCCGGCTTGTAGCCCAGGGTTTTTAGCTCGCCGCGAATAATATTTAGGCCTAAATTGTGAAACGTCGACACCGTTAGCCCGTGGCCCTCTTTACCCTTCAGCATTTGCCCAACGCGCTCTTTCATCTCTCTGGCGGCTTTATTGGTAAAGGTAACCGCCGCTATTTTGCGCGCGCTCATGCCGCACTCTTGCACCAGATAGGCGATTTTAGTGGTAATAACACTGGTTTTACCTGAACCCGCACCCGCCAGGACCAAGCAGGGGCCGTCAATATAGCGCACCGCTTCTTGCTGGCGCGGGTTTAGCCCTTTAATGCGGCTAAGAATGCTCTTTGGCGGTTGGGGCGTCATGGTGAAGGGTGACCTCTACAAGTGTTTCTTGGCAAATTCCATTACAATCAGCGGCGCTGGGCGAACGCACAATGAGTTAATAATAGGCAGGTGGTAATGTTTGAAGTAGCGCTATTTGAACCGCGTATGGCACCCAACACGGGTAACATTATGCGCCTGGTGGCTAACAATGGCTGCCGATTACATTTAATTGAACCGCTGGGCTTTGATCTCGAAGAGAAAAAGCTGCGCCGCGCCGGGTTAGATTACCGCGACCTAGCCAATGTTACCCGCCATGCTGATTTTACGGCGTTTCAAGCGGCGATGCAGGAGCGCACGATATGGGCGATTACCACCAAAGGCACCCGCGCTCACAGCGACGCGGCTTTCGTGCCGGGCGATGTACTGCTGTTCGGTTCGGAAACCGCAGGGCTGTCGCCCCAGGTCCATGCTGCGCTACCCGCAGAACAGAAGCTGCGCATCCCCATGCAGCCCAATAACCGCAGCTTGAACCTTTCCAACGCCGTTGCCATCGTCAGCTATGAGGCGTGGCGCCAGCAAGATTATGCTGGCGCATTAGGCAGTGAGTGATAGATGGAGCGACTAGCCGGTGATGCCGTAGCGGTCGCGATAAGCGCGTACGGCCTCAGCGTAAGCAAGCATTTCGCCGCCAGCATGCTCTTCAAGGTAAGTAAGCACTTGCTCTAAGGTGACAATACTGACAACCGGCATGCCGTACTGAGCCTGAACTTCCTGGATAGCACTTTGTTCGCCCTGGCCGCGCTCTTGGCGATCTAGCGCAATAATCACGCCACCCGCGCGGGCACCGCTTTGCTCAATTAGGCTCATCACTTCACGGATAGCAGTCCCGGCAGTAATCACGTCATCAATGATCAAAATATCGCCGGTCAGTGGTGCGCCAACAATATTGCCACCTTCGCCATGGGTTTTGGCCTCTTTACGGTTAAACGCGTAGGGCATATCGCGGTCATGGTGGTCAGCTAAGGCCGCAGCGGTGACCGCCGCCAAGGGAATGCCTTTATAGGCTGGGCCAAACAACACATCTGCCTGCAGGCCACTATCGACAATCGCTTGGGCATAAAACCGGCCCAGCTTGGCCAAGGCACGACCGGTTTGAAACAGGCCTGCATTGAAAAAGTAAGGGCTTACTCGCCCCGACTTAAGCGTGAACTCGCCAAACTTGAGCACGCCCTGCTCAATAGCGAAGGCAATGAAATCGCGCTGATAGGGTTGTAGAGTGGTGGCCACGGCGGGCTTCTCTTGTCGATAGGAATGTAAGTAAACGCAACAATAAAACGGGGTTAAATAGCAAGATTTGGTTTGTCTATTTACCCAAACGTCTAAACGTCGGGTATCATACAGCAGCGACGCAAAAGGGACGATTTATGAAAATTGCCAGCATCAATGTCAATGGTATACGTGATGCCGTCGATCGTGGCTTCCTGGACTGGCTGGCTCAGCAGGATGCCGACGTGATCTGCGTGCAGAACATCAAGGCAAAAAGTTTTGAACTGGACGACCATATTCTCTATCCGGAAGGCTACGAAGGCTATTTCCTGGATGCAGAAGAAGATGGTTTCTCCGGTGTGGCACTCTATTGCCGCAAAATTCCCAAGGCGATTATGTACGGCCTTGGGTTCCCTCAGTGTGATCACGAAGGGCGCTTTCTGCAGGCGGATTATGACCGCTTCAGCATCGCCACCTTCTTGATGCCTGATGGAAGTGATCAAAAAGCCAAACAGGCGTTTATGGAGCAGTACCAAGAGTACCTAACGAAGATGTCGCGCAAACGTCGCGAATACATCATCTGTGGTACCTGGCACGTTGCCCATAAAACCATCGATTTGGCCAACTGGTCGGATAATCAGCTTACCTCTGGTTTTCGCCCGGAAGAGCGTGCCTGGATGGATCAGGTGCTTGGCCCAACCGGCTTTATCGACACTTTCCGCGAAATTAATCGCGATGCTGGCGAATATACCTGGTGGCCAAAGCTCGACCAAGACGTGCCCCGTGAGCGCCAAGAAGGCTGGCGGATCGACTACCAGCTGGTCGGGCCCAACTTCCGTCGCCATGTGGTCGACGCGTGGATTGATTACGATGCGACCTTCTCTGAGTTCGCACCGCTGATCGTTGAGTATGACTTAGCGCTGTAAGCGCTCACTTTCCCGCGTCGCATTACCCGTCTCAGCAACAGGCCAGCTTAAAAGCTGGCCTGTTTGCGTAAGTGCGTTGAGTACTTGCTAAATAATGGCTTAGCCGCGAATACCCAGTGCTTCGCGCTGTTTTTCGCGCAGCTCGGAGCCCGCTTTCTCAGCGAGATCAAGCATCGCATTCAGCTCGGTACGGTTAAACGCGCCTGCTTCCGCGGTGCCCTGCACTTCAATCAGCTCGCCACTTTCAGTCATCACTACGTTCAGATCGGTGTCAGCTTTGCTATCTTCCGGATAATCCAAGTCCAGTACCGGCACGCCTTTATAAATACCCACCGAAATTGCGCTAACCAGCTGTTTAAAGGGATCACCTTTGATCTTCTTCTCACGCTGCAGATAACGAATGGCATCTACCAGCGCCACACAGCCGCCAGTAATCGACGCGGTACGGGTGCCGCCGTCGGCCTGGATCACATCGCAATCCACGGTAATGGTGAATTCGCCCAACTTCTTCAAGTTAATCGCTGCGCGCAGGCTACGGCCTATCAAACGCTGAATTTCCAGCGTCCGGCCACCTTGTTTGCCACGCGTCGCTTCACGGCCACTGCGGGTGTGAGTGGCACGGGGCAACATGCCGTACTCAGCGGTAATCCAACCCTGATTTTTGCCACGCAGCCAGCGTGGTACGCCCGCTTCTACGCTCGCATTACACAGCACCTTGGTATCGCCAAACTCCACCAGTACCGAACCTTCTGCATGGCGGGTGTAATCGCGGGGTATGCGAATTTCACGGAGCTGGTCGGCTTCACGACCGCTAGGGCGAACAACATCAGGACGCATAGCACCTCACATCAATTTAACAGTGGGAAAGCCCTCTATTGTACACGTCAACGCCACCGCTGATGGGCCTATTCAAGGCAGACGTATCTACCAGCACAAGATCGGTTAGACTGACCTAAATGCGCGATGAACAGGAAACTTTAATGGCCAACCTACGCCACGTACACAGCATGACCGCCTTTGCCCGCACCGAGCAGGCCGCCCCGTTTGGCACCCTGCAGGTAGAAATCCGCTCGGTGAATCAGCGTTATCTGGAACCGCACTTTCGCCTGCCCGACGCTCTACGCGAGCTAGAACCGGTGCTGCGCGACGCCTTACGCACACGCCTAGCGCGGGGGAAAGTAGAGTGCAGTCTGCGTTTTGAAGCCGCTGAAGCCAACCAAGCCCCTGCAGTTAACGCCCAGCGCTTAAAAGAAATAGCCGATGCCCTGGCCGCCATTCAGCAACAGGTGCCCAGTGCCGTGCCGCCCACCACGCTGGCGTTGCTTAACCAACCCGGCGTTATGGAAACCCAGCACCTCGATCAAGACGTCATTAAAGCCGCCGCCAAAAACCTGTTTGACCAAGCGCTAGACGAGTTGATCGACGCCCGCGCCCGAGAAGGCGAAAAACTCGCTGAGATGATCACCACTCGCCTATCGGCTGTGAGTGAACAAGTCGCCACCGTGCGCAGCTTGCTGCCGCAAATTTTAGAGCGCCAGCGCGCCCAACTGCTAGAGCGCCTGGAAGTCGCCAAAACCGAACTCGACCCTCAACGTTTGGAAGCCGAGCTGGTACTGGTGGCACAGAAAGCCGACGTAGACGAAGAACTGGACCGCCTAACAGCGCATGTGCAAGAAGTCAGCCGCCAGCTGGCCCAAAAAGGCCCCAAAGGCCGCCGCCTGGATTTCCTAATGCAGGAACTCAACCGCGAAGCTAACACGCTATCGTCAAAATCGGTTGTGGCTGAGACAACCCGCTGCGCAGTGGAGTTAAAGGTGCTAATTGAGCAGATGCGGGAACAGATTCAGAATATTGAGTGAAAATTATGAGCCAAGCGACACCCTGGAGCGCAATCGAGGTAGAGGCGACTGTCCTCACCTACCGACAGATGCTGGTGGCGGAGCTAAGCGGGCGCTCGTAGTAGGGAGTGCTAATTTCGAGCTCCAGTGCCCTAGCGTTCCAGCTTTGGGTGATCGCTTCGTGCAAATACTAATCGCGAGCTTGGGCGTTTTCCACTCGCAGCAGGGTTCGATAGTGAGTCCAGCTCAATTCGGTACGCACTGCGTTCCGTTTTGGAAAGCTTTGATAAAACTGGCGCATATTGCGTAGGTTGCGGACATCAAAGCCTTTGCCCAGCTGCTCGGTAAGCTGTTGTGAGAGCTGCTGTAGCGGGTGCTTACCATACTCAGCACGATTATTGTCCTGCTGTTCGTGCTCGACAATTAAACGACCTATTTCCCAGTAGCTTTGTACCATGGCCGTATTCACGGCTTGGCGCACTTGACCGCGTGCTTGTTCTATCCGCAGTTCAGGTTGGGCTGATGTTGGCTGAGAACAGCACGCCTGCCATTCCCATGAGTAAAGTTATTGCCCACGAACTTGAAATTCTGGGCAGTCATGGCATGCAGGCCCACCGTTATGACGCCATGCTGGCGATGATACAGTCTGGCAAGCTGGCACCTGAAAAGCTTATCGGCAAGCGGATCACTCTGGAGCAGTCGATTGATGCGCTGATGAGCATGGATAAGTTCGAAGGGGCGGGCGTAACGGTGGGACCGAGTTTTGAGATAACGGGCTTCAGCATCACTGCCCGTTCTAAATTGAAAGGCTTAGGTAAGACTGACGCTAATAGCATCGAGGGCGTTGAATTAGCATCTACTCACGATGTGTGGTGTGCGGTAGGCTCACTAATTGCTTCCAACCTGATTGGACACCCTCATGCTCACCTTGCGCACTGTCACTTTCACGCTTCTGGTCGTTATTCTCGGCATACTGCCCATCAACGCTTACGCAAACGAATCAACTTGGCAGGCGCTGCAGGAAGGCGGCTTGGTGATTCTGATGCGTCACGCACTGGCTCCAGGCATTGGTGATCCGGCTGGGTTTGAGCTTTCTCAGTGCGATACACAGCGTAACCTTTCAGCCCAGGGGCGCGCTCAGGCTGAGGCGATTGGTCGTTCATTTCGTGAGCGGGATGTGCCTATTGCCTCGGTGTATTCGTCTCGCTGGTGCCGGGCGCTGGAAACTGCTGAGCTAATGGCGTTGAGCCGCGTGGAGCCAACCCCATGGTTAGATTCGTTTTTTCGTCAGCGCAGTGAGCGAGGTGCACGCACGCAAACGGCGCGTGAGCACATAGCTGCTTGGCATGGCCCAGGTAATTTGCTGCTGGTGACCCATCAGGTCAATATTACGGCGCTCACAGGCGGTGGAGTGAGCTCAGGCGAAATGATCGTCGTGCGCCCAACGGGCGATTCGTTTCAGATGGTGGGCCGGTTGAACGATGAGTAGGCGATGACCGCTAATCGCTAGCGGGCGTTTTAAGTAGCATTAGTGCTTCCTTAATGGTTTTTATTAGTCAATTAAAAATCAAAGTGTTAAAGAAACACTTTTTAGCAGTTTAATTAATTCATGATTTTTAGCGTTAATTATTAATGCGATAATTGTTTCTTATTGTTTAATTTAAAGCCTTGGGTGATATTTAGTTGCCCGGTTTTAAAGGCTGGTATATAAAAGCTTGTCTTTGTTGTAGGCGATTAGTTGAATGAGTTTTTACACTGAGTCGCTATGACAGAATTTAACAATGTGGTTAGTTTTTAAGAACTAGTTTCTTACTTTTGATTAATTAAACAAGAGTCGTGCACTGAGTGCGCGCATTACTGCGTACACATGAATAAGTGCCTTGTCGGTGCTTAATTAGCTGGCGCGGTGTTCCCAATGGTGCTTGGACATTAGAGGAGTAGGGATATGAAAAAGTACGCAGCGGAGTTAATCGGTACGTTTTGGTTAGTGTTGGGTGGTTGTGGCAGCGCGGTGCTAGCGGCGGCTTTCCCAGACGTAGGTATTGGCCTATTAGGGGTATCGCTGGCCTTTGGTTTAACGGTTGTCACGATGGCGTATGCGATTGGGCATATTTCGGGCTGCCATTTAAACCCTGCGGTATCGATAGGGCTTTGGGTGGGCGGGCGCTTCCCTGCAAAAGAGTTGCCTTACTATATTGGCGCGCAAGTGCTGGGTGCTATTGTTGCCGGCGGTGTGCTGTATCTTATTGCGAGTGGTCAGGCGGGTTTTGATGTGTCGGCTGGATTTGCATCCAATGGGTATGGAGAGCATTCACCCGGCGGTTACAGCATGATGGCAGCACTACTCATTGAAGTCGTGATGACCATGATGTTTATCTTCATCATTATGGGGGCAACCGATGGTCGTGCACCGGCAGGCTTTGCGCCTTTGGCGATTGGCTTGGGCTTAACGCTTATTCACCTGATCAGCATTCCGGTGACCAATACCTCGGTGAATCCAGCGCGCAGTACGGGCGTTGCGCTGTATGTGGGTGATTGGGCGACGGCTCAGCTGTGGTTGTTCTGGGTAGCGCCAATGATCGGTGCGGCGTTAGGGGCATTAGCGTATCGCTTTATTGCTCAGCCTGAGGCACTCATAGCCCCGCCATCGCCTTCTGATCACGATGATGATCTGACGGGTAAGATCGTTCCTTAAAGCGGTTCTCCACGATAGTAGTGCCATAAAAATAGCGACCCCACGCTACGCCAGGGCCCCCAGTGTTCGACTAACTGGCGAGCCTGTTTAGGCGTGGGTTTGCCTTCCCGTTTTTTTAGACGGCCAAGCGCTACACGTAAAGCAAGGTCGTCGGCGGGAAATATATCCATGCGCTGGAGCGAAAACATCAGGTAAATTTCGGCGCTCCAGCGTCCAAAGCCACGCAGTTGAGTGATGGCGGCAATCGCCTCGTCATCGCTCAGCAATGCCAGCCCATCGGCGCTGAACGTGCCTGCAAGCTCTGCCTCCGCCAGCCCTTTGGCATACGCCACTTTGCGCCAGGAAAGCCCTGCATCTCTCAGCGCTTGGTCTTCAACGTCCATCACCGCCTTTGCGCTCAATTCGGGCAGCAGTGCCTTCACACGGCTCATAATGGCGCGAGCTGCTTCCGTCGAAATCTGCTGGCTAACAATCGTGCTAAAAAACGTTGCGAAGCCTTGGTCGCGTTGGCGCGGCTCGGGTGCGCCAACGAGTGGATAGGCACGGGCGATATCTGGGTCGACCTTAGCGAGTGCGGCCATGGCGCGTTCGATAGTCTCAAGTGTCATGAATATTCCACCTGCTTATAAATTTAAAAACACACTAACAAAATAGGCCATTAGCGTTGTAACCCCTTTGGAATTATCTTATTCGCCCGCTAACTTTTTTGGCGTCGCATATTTCTACTTTTGTCTAATCCTGCGATCATTTGCCGCTATAAAAGACCGTTTTGTTGATCAGGCGTTGAATGCGCTTGGGGAGAAAAGTATGCAGGCGTCGTCATCGGGATTGGCACGTAACCCGCGGTTGGCAGAAGTCGTGTTGGCGTTAGGTGGGTTTGGTATTGGCACCAGCGAATTCGTCATTATGGGGTTAATGAACCGTGTCGCGGAGGATCTTGCCGTGACGGTGCCCCAGGTGGGCTACGCCATCAGCAGCTATGCCCTTGGCGTGGTGGTCGGTGCGCCACTGATTTCTGCCTTTGCCGCGCGGGCGCCAAAGCGGGCGTTGCTCATTGTACTGATGCTGGTGTTTGCCGTCGGCAATATCGCCAGTGCCATGGCGCCGGGGTTTTGGTCATTTGTAGGGCTGCGCTTTATCGCCGGATTACCGCATGGTGCTTACTTTGGTGTAGCCGCCCTGGTGGCCGCGGGCGCAGTGCCCGTTGATCAGCGAGCACGGGCTATTTCACGGGTAATGATGGGCTTAACGTTGGCGATTCTGATTGGCGCGCCGTTAGGCACGTGGACAGGCAATCTGTTTGGCTGGCAAATCGCCTTTGCAGCGGTGGGCATTATTGCGCTGTTGACCGCGCTATTGATTCGTCTGTGGGTACCTGTGCAGCCGTTCGATGCTTTAGCAAGCCCGCTGCGTGAACTGTCGGCATTGATAAAGCAGCGTGTGCTGGTGACGGTGGCCATTGCCTGTATTGGCTGTGGCGGTATGTTTGCTATTTTTAGTTATGTGATGCCCACGCTTACTCAGCAGGCGGGTATGAGTGAAGCGCTGGGGCCACTTGTGCTGGTGATTTTTGGCCTTGGTTCTATTGCTGGGAATTTAATTGGCGGCCGTGCAGCGGACAAGAACCTGATGCGCGCGATTCCCGCTACCTTGGTGTGGTGCGCGGTGATTCAGGGGTTGTTCTATTTTGCCGCTAACAACGTTTGGACGGGGCTGTTATTTGTAGGATTAGTAGGCACTAGCATGGCGTTAGCACCTGCGTTGCAAACCCGTTTAATGGATGTAGCAGAAGATGCTCAAACGATGGCGGCTTCGCTTAACCATGCCGCTTTTAATGGGGCGAATGCATTAGGTGCGTGGTTAGCGGGATTGGTGATTAGCGCAGGCTTCAGTTGGTCAAGCACGGGGTTAGTCGGTACCGGTTTAGCGCTTTGCGGGCTAGTGATTTTTGCTTGGGGGCGCTGGCTTGAGAAACGCACTTTCGCTACGGCTGAACGTTATCAATGAGTGTTTACTAACGACATAACCGAAAGCCGCGCATGCCTAGGTGAAAGTGATCAGCATGTGCGGCGTTATAGTCTGGCCCCAACACGTTACCAAAAGTGTCGCAGGCGCCATCTCTCGCTGCTCTTAAAAATTCCCCTGTTTCGCCTTCGTCATCCCAGTGATTGATTAGCGTAATGCGCTGACCATTTTCAAACTGAAACCCCACCACATCCAATGCTTCAGCGGTAGCATGTTCGCTGCGCCTGCCTGTTTCTCGGCCATAGACGTTACGGCAGGCAAAGCTGCCAACGTGGTTGATCTGGGCCACTCGGCTGCCCATGATTTCCTGGGCGGCGGGTTGCAGGGCATGGCGTTCGTACATTACCCAGGCCAGCGCCATCGGGCAGGTAGCGACAAAGCTTTGATTAAAACGAACGCTACTGGACTGCATACGCACGATATTAGTCAGTGGACAGCTTTCGGTTGGGGAATAATCGGCTAATGGTGTGTATCGAAGATCGCTTTCTGGCACGGTGTCCAGTGCGGCTAAACAGGCTCCCCGATCATCGTTTAGACGTTTGAGCTTTAGCTGAGTGATGGGCGTTATTGGGTCATCGATATAGAGCGGCGCCCAAGGTGCCCAGTGGCGGGGGATCTCAATCAGCCCTTTTTGGAACGCTACTCCCAGGGTAATTAAACATAAAATAAAGATCGTACTGCGCATAATGACCTCCCTGTGACTGCGCTGAAACGCTACAGTCCATGGCACAGGTGTGCGATACTGCGCGCTACTTTATACACAGTACAACGCATAGCCGTTGTCTTGTTTATCTTCGCCAACGATCTTTCGCTGACTATCATTTCGCTATCTATCTTTTGCTAATTAGGGAAGCGCTTCATGTCCCAGGGTACGCTTTTTATTATTTCTGCCCCGTCGGGTGCTGGTAAAACCAGCTTGGTCCGCGAGCTGATCGAGAGCTTGGATGGTATTCAGGTATCGGTATCTCATACCACGCGAGCTAAGCGCGAGGGAGAAGTGGATGGCGTGAACTACCACTTTACTCACGTAGCCGACTTTGAAGCGATGATTGGGCGCGGTGAATTCTTTGAGTATGCCAAGGTCTTTGATAATTACTACGGTACGTCTCGCTGTGCGGCGCAAACCGTGCTGGACGCGGGGCAAGATGTTATTTTAGAGATCGACTGGCAAGGCGCCCAGCAGGTACGTGAACAAATGCCTTCGGCAGTATCGATTTTTATCTTGCCGCCCTCGCGTAGCGAGCTGGAGCGTCGTCTTTCTAGCCGCGGTACCGATGAACACGCAGTGATTGCTCGGCGCATGCGTGATGCCGTTAGCGAAATGTCCCATTTTGATGAATACGACTACTTAGTGATCAACGATGATTTCACCACAGCGCTGCAAGAGTTACAGTCGCTAGTGATCAGTCGCCGCTTAACACGTGAGGCGATGCAGGTGCGTCATGCGCCACTGCTCGATGCGCTCTTGTCACAGGCGCCTAGCGTCGAGTAATCTAGCAGGTTCCATTACCACTTTTTTTGCTGGGCCAGCGGCGTTTAACCACAACGCTGGCCCAGCGTTGTCATTACAGGAAGGCCCCCATGGCTCGCGTAACCGTTGAAGATTGTCTGGAAAATGTTGAGAACCGCTTCAAGCTGGTAATGATTTCTACCCAGCGCGCGCGCCAGCTTGCCCGTGGCTCTCGTGAAGCGCAACTGCCCTGGGAGAACGATAACCCTACCGTTATGGCGCTGCGTGAAATTGCCGCCGGCCTTGTAAACCACACCGTGCTAGATGAGCCGGTTGAAGCCCCGGTTCGTGCACGTCCAGCGATGGCACCTACCACACATATCGACGACTAGTGTTTGAAAGACTGGGCTAAGAAGCGACTAGGGGCGCGGTAAATGTTCACCATTGATGACCTGGCCGATCGACTTGGCGGCTATTTACCTCCAGACGAAATACAGCAGGTCAAACGCGCCTTCTATTATGCCGAGCAAGCCCACGACGGCCAACGCCGTCGGTCTGGTGAACCCTATGTGACCCACCCTTTAGCGGTTGCTAATATATTGGCTAATATGCACATGGACCATCAAAGTTTGATGGCTGCCATGCTGCATGATGTCATCGAAGATACCGGTGTCTCGAAAAAGGCGCTGTCCGTTCAATTTGGTAAGCCTGTCGCCGAATTGGTGGATGGTGTTTCCAAGCTGACCCAGATCACCTTTGAAGACAAAGCCGTCGCCCAAGCGGAAAATTTCCAGAAGATGGTGTTAGCGATGTCGCGGGATATCCGCGTCATTATCGTAAAATTGGCTGACCGTCTGCATAACATGCGCACGCTGGGAGCACTGCGGCCGGATAAGAAGCGCCGTATTGCCCGAGAAACGCTGGAAATCTATGCCCGTATCGCGGGGCGTTTAGGTATCAATACGATTCGCGTTGAGCTTGAAGACCTCTCTTTCCAGGCGATTCACCCCATGCGTGCAGAACGCATCAAGCGCGCGGTGGCCAGCGCGCGGGGGAACCGCCGTAGCGCAATGCGGGAAATTCAGTCATCGCTACAGCAGAGTCTGGACGATGAAGGACTTAAAGGCACCGTGATCGGCAGGCAGAAACATCTACTGTCGATTTATAAGAAAATGCGCGACCAGCGTAAGCCGTTCGCAGAAATTATGGATGTCTTCGGATTTCGCATCATTACTGAAGATGTCGCTAGCTGCTATCGCATCTTAGGCGTGGTGCATAATCTCTATAAGCCCGTACCAGGGCGATTTAAAGATTATATCGCTATCCCAAAAGCCAACGGCTAACAAAGTCTTCACACCACGCTGTTTGGTCAGGGCGGGATGCCAATTGAAGTGCAGATCCGCACCCGTGAGATGGAGGCGATGGCTAATAACGGCATCGCGGCCCACTGGCTCTATAAAGCCGGGCAAACAACCCATCCTATTGCTGAAGGCAGCCATGCCCGTGCCCGTGCTTGGGTAAAAGGGCTGCTAGAAATGCAGCGCCATGCGGGTGACTCGCTGGAGTTTATTGAGCACGTCAAAAACGACTTGTTCCCAGACGATATCTACGTATTTACCCCCAAAGGCGACATAATGGAGCTGCCCCAGGGCGCGACGGTGATCGACTTTGCTTATAGCGTACACACCGATATTGGCAATAACTGCATTGCTTGCCGTATTGATCGCCATTTAGCACCGCTCTCAACGCGTCTTGAAAGTGGCCAAACGCTGGAAATCATTACTGCCCCAGGGGCACGGCCTAACTTGGCATGGCTCAACTTCGTCACGACGGCAAAAGCGCGTTCCGCGATACGCCATGCATTGAAGCACCAGCAGCAGGCAGAAGCGATTATCTTAGGGCGACGGCTGTTGAATAAAGCACTGGCGCCGTTTGAAACCAGCCTTGAAGAACTGGATGAAGGTGTTTTTGCGAAAGCATTTAAAGAGCTGGACGTCGTTTCTCTAGATGCTTTGTTAGAGTCGCTTGGCTTGGGCAATCGTATGGCCCATGTAGTGGCGCGTCGCTTGGTTGATGTCTCCAATGGCGGGAATGCTGACTACGTTCTCAGTGCGGATAGTGAAAAAGCTGTCGTTATCAGCGGTAGCGAAGGTATGGTGATTAATTTTGCTCGCTGCTGCCATCCGTTGCCGGGCGACCCCGTTGTTGGCCACTTGTCAGTTGGCAAAGGGTTGGTGGTACATCGCAGTGAATGCAAAAACCTAGGTGATCGTAAAAACGACCCAGAGAAGCTGTTTGCACTTGAGTGGTCGGACAGCATAGATGAAGACTTCCCGGTTGCTCTGCGCATTGAAATTGAGAGCCGTCGTGGGCTGGTGGCTGAGCTGGCTGGCGTAGTAACCGATGCTGACGCCAATATCGAGCGTATCGGCATTGAAGAGCGTGATGCACGGCTTTCAATCGTTAATTTAACCTTATCCGTAAAAGGCCGGGTGCATCTTGCGCGCATTATTAAGCGTATTCGCAACCTTTCTAATGTCGGCAAAATAACCAGAATGACCAATTAATTACCCGTTAGTGTGCTGCTAGCTGTGGGCTGGCAGCGACCGCTATGGCGGGCCATAAGAATTAATATCTACCACTATATCTATAACGATATCATATTTATAACGACATCTATCACGACAGGAGCATGCTATCTCATGAGCAACAAAGCGGTTATTAACACTGATAAAGCCCCCGCTGCAATCGGCCCTTATTCTCAAGCAATTAAGGCTGGCAACACGGTGTATCTTTCGGGTCAGATCCCACTGAACCCGGCGACGATGGAAATTGTCTCTGACGACTTTGAGGCGCAAGCACGTCAGGTATTTACCAACCTGCAGGCGGTCTGTGAAGAAGCGGCCGGCACGCTTGGTGATATCGTTAAGCTCAACTTATACCTTGTTGATCTGGATAACTTTGCAATCGTGAACAAGGTGATGGAAGAGTTCTTCTCGTCGCCTTTCCCTGCCCGTGCAGCGGTCGGTGTCAAAGCGCTGCCTAAAGGCAGCCAAGTGGAAGCAAAAGCCGTGATGGTCATTGGCGACTAAGCCACTGGGTCCACTGTTTCCAGCAAAACGAGCGAGCACTCTATTATCAAGTGCTCGCTCTTTTTTTGAGGGTAGTACTAGCAAACAAGTACTAGCAAACAAGTACTAATAGATAAGTACTGATAAATAAGCACAAAAAATCAGTGCGAAGCAAAATTAATGCCGAACAGATTAGGCTTTCTGTGGTGCTAAGAAGCCGCCTTCTTTTAGCACCTGCGCGTAGCCTTCTTTGTAGGTCGGATAGCGAAATTCATAGCCCGTTTCACGGATACGGCTATTATCGCAGCGTTTACTGGTTCGACGGCGCAGCGGCGACTGCATGGTCTCGGTAGATTCAACCTTGAGCTGTTTGGCTAACCACGCCATCACGTTATGCAGGGTGACGGGCTCGCAGTCGCTGCCTAGGTAAAGGTCAGCTAGTGGAGCGCCTTTTTCCTGACAGCGAATTAAGTGCGCCAAAATACCGGTGCAGTCATCACGGTGAATACGGTTGGAATAGCTGACCGGCGTGACTGCAGCGATGCGGCCTTCCGCGACCTGATGAATCAAACGATCACGGCCAGGGCCATAAATCCCGGAAAAGCGCACCACCGTGCCGGGAATCGTATGGTTAATCAGCGCTTGTTCGGCATCACACATCAGCTTGCCAGAAAAGCTTGTTGATCCGGTTGGGCTGTCTTCGCTAACGACCTCGCCTTCCTGCTGGCCATAGACGCTGGTCGACGACACAAAAAAGATGCGTTTCGGCGGGGGCTTATGTTGTTCCAGCACGCCAAGCACACGATTGAGGCCATCCGGATAGGCGCTTTGGTAAGCACTTTCCTCGAAACGATCAGCGCTGACGGTATAAATAACGTAGTCAGCGCGAGGCAGTGCGTTAGCACCGGCACCTTCAAGATCGTTAAGATCAAGCGCTAATGGCTCAATGCCGGTGTCTTTTAATACCTCGACCTGACGGCGTACGCCGATAACGTGATGTCCTTCACTGAGGAGCTCGCGTCCGAGTGTTATGCCGATATCTCCGCAGCCAATAATCAGTACCGTTAGCTTCACCTTGGTCACTCCTCTTGATTAATATTCCCTATCAGATACAAAGTCCCTATGAGATGTGCCATCTTCAATAGGGTTTGTTTGTCCTTTTCCATCTCGCTATCACGATGAACTGTAACGAGCTGCAACGAGAGGATGCCACTGGCACCACTATGACTTTAACAGAACTACGCTACATCGTAACCCTTGCCCAAGAGCGCCACTTCGGGCGCGCCGCTGAACGCTGCCATGTTTCACAGCCAACGCTCTCGGTGGCGGTGAAAAAGCTTGAGGACGAGCTTGATACGCCGTTGTTTGAACGTTCCAAATCAACTGTGCAAGTCACCCCGTGGGGGGAGAAGATCGTTGCTCAGGCTCAGCGCGTGTTGGAACAGAGCCGACTTATCTACGAAATGGCGAATGCTGGAAAAGACCAGTTGGCTAACCCGCTGCGCATAGGCGCTATCTATACGATAGGTCCCTACTTATTTCCCCATTTAGTGCCAGCACTGGCGAGTGCCGCACCGCAAATGCCGCTATATATTGAAGAAGGCATGACTGGTTCTTTGCGGGCGAAACTGCGCAGTGGCGAGCTGGACGTGATTATCGTGGCCCTTCCTTTCACAGAAACCGACGTGGTCACTAAGCCGATTTACGATGAACATTTTGAAGTATTGATGCCCGCTAGCCATCGCTGGGTAAGCCGCAACGCGATCCACAAAGAAGATTTGTTGGAAGAGCGACTGCTGTTGCTTGGCGAAGGACACTGCTTCCGCGACCAGATTTTAGAAGCCTGTCCGGCGATTACCCAAAAGCTTAATAGCCCCAATAATACGCTGATTGCAGAGGGGGGATCATTGGAAACCATTCGCCATATGGTGGCATCTAAATTAGGAATTACGGTACTGCCACAGTCGGCGCTGGGCACTGATCAGTATGAAAATGCCATGCTGGTGAGCCGACCCTTTGTTGAGCCCGCGCCTTCGCGCACCGTTGCCATTGCGTGGCGGGCAAGCTTTCCTCGGCCAAAAGCAATTGATGCCCTAGCCAAGGCGATTAGCCAATGCCAGCAACCTGTACACCATGCAAGCCCGTCCTCATGAGTGACCTTTCTGCACCGGTTTCGTCGCTGAAAGGGGTTGGTGAGGCGCTCGCGCTAAAGTTGGCGCGATTGGGAATAGACTGCGTGAGCGATCTGCTATTTCATCTGCCGTTGCGCTACCAGGATCGTACACGGCTAACGCCTATTGGTTTGCTGCGCGCAGGAAGTGAGGCGGTGATAGAAGGGGAAGTCACCGCTTGCGACGTTGTGAAGGGGCGCAGGCGTAGTTTGTTAGTCAGAGTGCGAGATGGCAGCGGTATTTTAAGTCTGCGTTTTTTTCATTTTTCACCCGCCCAGCAGCAACAGATGCGCCCTGGCGTGACAGTGCGCGCATTTGGTGAGGCGCGCGCAGGGGCAACAGGCCTGGAAATTTATCATCCGGAGTATCGGCTAAGCGGCGGAAGCGAAACGCCGGTAGAGGAGTATTACACGCCGATTTACCCCACTACGGAAGGCCTGCACCAAACACGACTGCGCGCACTTACCCAACAAGCGCTAGCGCTATTGCAGGGCTCCCCTGAGACGCTGCCGGAGGTGATTCCCGATGCCCTACGCCAGCGCTTCAATCTACCTGCGTTACACGCTAGCCTACAATTGCTGCATCAGCCGCCACCGGATGTGGATATAGAGCAGCTTGCCCATGGCCATCACCCCGCTACACGTAGGCTGGCACTGGAAGAGCTACTGGCTCACCAACTCAGTCTGCGTGAAGTACGGTTACGTATTCAGGCCGATGGTGCGCCGTCGCTGCCGTCGGGTCGCAGCCTGCAAACCCGCTTTTTAGCCCAACTGCCGTTTGCTCTTACGGGAGCCCAACGTCGCGTGCTGGAAGAGATTACCCTAGACCTTGCGCGGCCCGCCCCGATGCTACGGTTAGTGCAGGGCGACGTCGGCTCGGGGAAAACCGTTGTTGCCGCGATGGCGGCACTCTCGGCGCTGGCGGGCAACTGCCAAGCGGCGATGATGGCCCCAACGGAAATCCTTGCTGAGCAACACTATCGGGCGTTTAAAGCCTGGTTTGAACCGCTTGGCATCGAAGTGGCTTTGTTGGCAGGCAAGCTAAAAGGTAAAGCGCGGTTAGATGCCAAAGCCGCGATTGCCGATGGCCGTGCCCGTATGGTGGTGGGTACCCACGCGCTATTTCAGAGCGACGTACACTTCCAGTGTCTAGGACTGGCGATTATTGATGAGCAGCACCGCTTTGGCGTTCATCAACGCTTGGCGCTGCGCGAGAAAGGCGAGGCGGGTGGGCTAACACCGCATCAACTGATCATGACCGCGACGCCGATTCCCCGCACGCTGGCTATGAGTGCTTACGCTGATTTGGATGTATCGGTGATTGATGAGCTGCCGCCAGGGCGTACACCGGTTAAAACCGTGGTGGTGTCTGATGAGCGGCGGCCTGAAGTGGTCGAACGCATTCGCAACGCCTGCAGTGATGGGCGCCAAGCCTATTGGGTGTGTACGTTGATTGAAGAGTCAGAGGTACTGCAGTGTCAGGCCGCCGAAGTCACCCGAGATGAGCTGACCCAGGCGCTGCCTGAGCTTGCCATTGGTCTGATTCACGGGCGTATGAAGGCCAGCGAAAAAGTCGAGGTCATGGAGGCCTTCAAGACCGGCGAGCTCGACCTTCTCGTGGCCACCACGGTGATTGAGGTTGGCGTGGATGTACCGAATGCCAGTCTGATGATTATCGAAAACCCCGAGCGTCTGGGGCTTTCTCAGCTGCATCAGCTGCGCGGCAGGGGAGGGCGCGGCAGCACGGAAAGCTTCTGTGTGTTGCTTTCCCATCCGCCGTTATCGAAAAGCTCTCGTGAGCGCCTGGGCGTAATGCGCGAAACCACCGACGGATTCCGTATTGCTGAAAAGGACTTGGAAATTCGTGGCCCCGGCGAAGTGCTCGGCACTCGCCAAACCGGTCTGGCCCAGATGAAAATTGCTGATCTTGAGCGTGACGCCGACCAGATAGAGCGCGTCACCGCCCTGGCCCAGGCGCTTCAAGGCAACACTGAGGTCACCGCCGTATTAGTGCGGCGCTGGCTAGGCGAAGCCGCCGGGCGCTACGGGCAGGGTTAGGGCGTGATGGAGCATTTAAGCAGTGGTGCTCTCTTCTTGGTGGCTCTCTACCGGAACGTCAGTTAAACGGTTGGCGGCTTCACCAAGGGGCCCTAGTTGTGTGGCAATCAGGCGTAGCTGGCTTTGAATGGGACGGTAAAGGGTAATGGCTTTTTCGTCTTCATCTGAGCCCTTCTTTTCGAGAGAATCTGAGGCATTCTGCTCCAGCTGCGCTAATAAATCGTCAACCTGATCAGCCAAGGGCGTGACGGGCTGGCGCTTGTTGAGCTGCTCTGCCAACTGCTCCAGCAGCTCGCTGATGCGCTTGGCCAGGGGTACCAAGGCAGCGTCATCCTCATCTTCAGCCAACTGATGGCGATGAGCGCCTAGGGCAGATAAATGGCTTAGCAGCGTATTAGAAAGCACTAGAAAGCGTAGGCCGCTGTCTGCGTCCTGTTTGCGATAGTGCCCCGGCTCGTGGAGCATATTGGTGAGCAGTGTTGAGAACGCTGCATCTGCATTGTGGGCATTGCGGCGGGCTAAACGGTAAGCTAAATCGTCCTGCTTTCCTTCTTCGTACTGGTGAACGATTTCATCTAAATAACGGCGGTGGTTGTTGAGAACTTTCGCGGCTTCCCGATATAGTCGGCGCCCCTGCCAGTCAGGCAGAATAAAAAATACTGCTAGCCCTGCAATCAGTGAACCCACCAAGGTATCCAATAGCCTGGGTAAGATCAGATTAAAGCCGTCGCCGACCTGGTTAAAGCTGCACAGTACCAGCAGTGTGATTGAGGCGGTGGCGATAACATAATGACGCTCGCGGTTGGCAAAAAAGCAAACGCCCGCGGCCACCGCAATCATGCTTTGAATGCTGGCCTGGGGAAACAAACTGATGGATGCCCAGCCGGCAATTAGGCCGAGTACAGTGCCTAAAATGCGCTGTGAGAGAAAACGCCGCGTAGTGGCAAAATTGGGGCGGCAGACAAACAGTGTGGTCAGCAAAATCCAAAAGCCCTGTTCAGGGTCGAGCCACTGAAGCAGCCCATAGCCCACTAAAAGCGCGGTAGATAAGCGCACCGCATGACGAAATGTGGGTGAACCCAGCGTCAAATTTAGCTGAACGCGTTTCCACGCTTCTAGCACGCTAGAGGGGGAGCGGTCGTAAAGTGAACTATCACGACGGTCATCGTCGGTATCTGGATTGTGGGCACTGGCAATCTGAGCTTCCAAGATAGACAGGTTATCGGCAAGTGCATTGAGCGGGTGCATGAGCGGACGCCATTCTGGCTTACCGCGTTCGCTTAGGTTGTCGATAGAGGCGCGTAGGTCGGCCAGTGCCTGCTCGCTCTGTTCATGCCCGAAGGGGCGATTAAGCAATAGCGATTTGGCCAGCTGGCGGCAGGCGCGGCCTTGCTGGTCTAAGAGTCGCTGGCAACGAAAGAGGACGTCATGGTGAAAAAACGCTTCAGTGAGCGCGCTATAGGGGTAGTGGGTAGAGCTTGCCCGCTCATGAATATCCTGGGCGATAAAGTAAATCTGTAAATAGCGATTTAGCTTACGGCTGGCACGTTGCCCTTCTAATCGGCGGAAAATCATTTCTTTTGCTTGGTTGAGGGCATCGACTACCTTGCCGTTTTGCCTGGCTAGCGCCACGCGACGCGCCTCTAGATCTACCCCACGGACAGGCTCAAACAGCGCAGACTTCAATATTAAAAACTCACCTAGCGCTTTATATACCCGCGCCATGCTTTGTTTAACTGGCTGCCGCGAAAAAAGGGCGCACCAAAGGATCGAGATAACCCCGTACCACGCTGCGCCTGCAAGCAACAGCAACTGCCGAGAAGCTACGTCTTCATCCACGCCACCGTGCTGCTCAATGTTGATCATTGAATAGATCGATAGGATTAACGTGCCCGACGCAATGGTCGCGTACCGCTGACCAATAGCGCCCAGCATAATTAAGGTGAAGGTAGAAACTGCCAGCCCAACTGCAAACAGCCACGGCCAGGGGAAAAGCCACTGCACGACAAACGACGCCGATGCAAAGCAGGCAAGCGTGACTACTAGCGCCTGCAGGCGTCCCTGCCAGCTGTCATCAGTTTCAGAAAGAGCGCTCGCAATAATGCCTAAGAACAGCGGAATCCCCAGCGCGATGTCTCCTGCCAAACCGCTAAACAGCAGCGCCCCGCTGAACGCGATAAACACGCGCAGGCTGTAGGCGAACTTGTCTAGGGTCCATAGACGCCGCAGGGGCAATGAAATAGGCATAGAGTCTCTAATGGGTCGCTTTTTTAGACTTTAGTTTAATGCTTAGTATAGAGGGAAGAGTGTGTGCTTGTCTTTACCCGCTGTTTTCAACGGCCGTGCTCAATGGCTATACAAAACGTAACCGAGCAAGCGTGATGCTTGGCAGCGAGGGGCTGGTCAGTGAGAGCCTAGTCTGAAAGATAGCAGGGGCAATAAGAGAAATCTTAGGAAGGAACCCACCACCTTGAGGTGGCGGGTTAGTTATTACATATTTTTCAGTAGCTTTTGAAGCTTGTTCATATCGGCGGAGTCGCCCACTAGGCGGACTTCGCCAGCTACCATGCCGTCCAGAAATGCCTGTTGCGTCGGCTTTTTAAGGATTTTCAACGCGGCATCCTGATCGCGAAAACGAAGCTCAAGGTCTAGGTCAACGGGTAGTCCTTTGCCGGTATCAATGCCTTTCGAGGTCATTCGATAATACCGAGCAATACTAAGGTCTTCCGTGGCAACACCCCAGTCCAGGCCGCGCATACGCTCAAGTTGTTCACGAAAGCGCGGCTTGCGTCGCAGGGCTCTTTTAAGCAGTAAGCTCAGTAGCCACAGCGTCAGCTTGAGTTTCATTAGGAAACGGCGTCCTTAAGCGCTTTGCCTGGCTTGAACGCAACGTTTTTGCTGGCGGGGATCTGCAGGGGCGCGCCAGTTTGTGGGTTTTTGCCGGTACGTGCGGCACGCTGGCGCACGGTAAACGTTCCAAAACCAATGAGAGCGACATCTTCGCCTTTGGCAACGCTGTTAGTGATTTCGTCCAAAATAACGTTCAGGACTTGGCCTGCTTTGTCTTTGGATAGATCTGCGCTTTCAGCAATTGCGGCGGCGAGGTCAGGTTTGCGCATAAAGGTATCTCCCTATGTGAAAATCAAGCGTAAGCTCATCAGTGTTGTTAGAAGCACTGCCTAGCTTAGCCTAGCCGTGAATGCGGCGAGAATTAGCCTAGCAGCGCAGGTGCTACTCTGGAAAGCTCCACTTTCCTTCTCACGCAGCCGCCTGTCAACGCAAATCCAATCAAACGTCCGTCTTTATTTTCAGCAATCGCTGTCATTTCACCCTCTTTTCCCTCGATTCGCCACTGTGCCGGCGTGGTTGCCGGTGGGTAGGCAACCACGGGTAGCAATGCTGTTTTTACAATGACTGGCCACGCACCGAAGCTGACGCTGGTTGGGTTTCCAACGAGTGTTGACGCCAGCGCTTTTACGCTCGCTTGCAAAGGCTGCACATACATAGCGTTAATTCCCTCAACGCTAGCCACATCGCCCAACGCAAATATGTTCGGTTGAGAGGTGCGTAATTGGCGATCAACGACGATACCTCGGTGAGTAACCGCCAGTCCGGCTGCTTCAGCAAGCTGAGTGCGCGGGGCTAAGCCGGTGGCGAGTAGCGCGATGTCGGCAGCATAACGGTCGCCATTCTCAAGGCGAAGTGAGAGGGTGTTATCTGTTTCAAGCGCCAGTGTTTGCAGGTTATGCCCTAACGCAAGTTGGATGCCTGCTTCTTGGAATGCATTAGCCAGCGCCCGGCCTAGCGGTTCGGGGAGCAGACGTTGCAGCGGCGTGCTTTCTGGCGCAATGAGGGTGACTTGATGGCCACCTGCATAAAGATCATTGGCAAACTCGCAGCCCACCAGACCGGCACCGACAATTGCTACACGTGCCGGTGCTGGTCCTAACGCGGCATAAAAGCGGCGGTACTCGTCTAAGTCGTTCACCGTGAAACATCGTTTGGCGACACTTTCGGGCACGCTGAAAGGCGTACGGGGCGCCGCACCAGTGGCTAGCACTAGATCGTCATAGTGGAGCTGGTGGCCATTACTGAGTTCTACGCGTTGGTTATCCACATGCAGTTGCACGACCTGGGTGTGGGTAATCAACTCGGCATTGAGTTCCTTTGCGACGTCGCGGGCGTCACGTTGGGCGAGTTGGTCTGGCGTTAAGCGTTTCGCAAAGCCAGTGGAGAGCAATGGTTTACTATAATCATCGCCACTATCAGCACTGATAAGGGTAATGGTACGTGTATCGCCATGTCGTCGTAGGGCGCGGGCAAGGCCAACCCCCGCCATACCGGTGCCAATAATAATCAGCGCTGAACGCGAACGGGGAGATAACGGTGTCTCGTGTGCGGGCATGCAGTCACCAAAAGTCGGTGGAACAAAAGCCAGTGAGGTCACCATGTTACACTAGCTTTCTCTGTATTGACCGCCTTGGAGACCCTGGTGATCGCCCCTACTGTTCGGCAAGCCTCTCTATTTCCTCACCTGCTATTTCCTCACTGGCTCCCCGTTGCTGCGGCTCGTCCTGCGATGAGCGCTTCGTGGTGGCAGTGGGTAGCATCGACGGATTCCTTAACATCGCGGCTAACCGTTGCAGGCGGTACAAAAGCGTTTCGGGTGCAATTGCTTCGTCAAACGATTGGTTTACCCTTGCGGGATGAAGCGCTAGCACTGGGAATTGAACCACGCCGCTATGCATGGCTGAGAGAAGTGGCGCTGTGTTTGGATGATATGCCGTGGGTAGTCGCGCGCTCAGTAGCACCACTCAGCCAATTGCAAGGGAAGGGATTAGAAGGACTTGGCGAGCGCTCATTAGGCAGTTGGTTATTTCAACAGCCTGATTTGGTGCGTGGGCCGCTCTATGCCCCCTGCCATCAGCCACGCTTTGTCGCCGAACAGTCAGCTTCACTTTTAGACAGCGTATGGGGGCGACGCTCAGTGTTTCAGCATAGTGGGTTGTCACTCTTGGTGCAGGAGTACTTTTTATCGACCATGGCTGATGATCTTGGCCTGCCTTCGCGCTAGGCTATCGCCAGCGTTTTCTTTTTGAGAGGTAAGCATGGATCGTTCTCTGTTGCGGCCAACGGGATGGGCCCGAGTGGCAGGTTTCTTACATTTAATGCGGTTGGACCGCCCGATTGGTACTTGGCTATTGATGTGGCCCACCTTATGGGCACTGTGGCTAGCGGCAGAGGGCGTGCCTGGGCGAAATGTGCTGCTGATCTTTATTGCCGGCGTGTACGTTATGCGCGCCGCGGGTTGCGTGGTCAATGATTACGCTGACCGCCATTTCGATGGTCATGTAAAGCGCACTAAGCATCGTCCGCTAGCCACTGGCCGTATCAGTGAAACCGAGGCTCAGCTGCTGTTTATCGCGCTGGTAGCCACTGCTTTCGTTTTAGTGCTATTGACCAACTGGTTTACGGTGCTGCTTTCGATAGGCGGTGTTGTCTTAGCGTTTATCTACCCGTTTATGAAACGCTATACCCACTTTCCCCAGGTGGTCTTGGGGGCTGCGTTCTCTTGGGCGATACCCATGGCATTTGGTGCGGTATTGGGCCATGTACCGTTTGAAGCATGGCTATTGTTTAGCGCGAATGTGTTGTGGACCGTTGCCTACGATACCCAATATGCCATGGTCGACCGCGACGATGACCTTAAAATTGGCATTAAATCTACCGCGGTGCTGTTTGGTAGCGCTGACCGTTTGATAATTGGTGTGCTGCAAGTGATGACACTGGGATTACTTGCCTGGGTAGGATGGCGTGTTGGTTTAGGTGGTTTTTTCTGGCTTGGGCTAGCAGGTATGGCCGCTACGTTTGCCCACCAACAGCGGTTAATTGCTGACCGTGAGCGTGATCGCTGCTTCCAGGCATTCCTTAATAATCATTGGTCTGGATTGTTAATTTTTGCAGGTATTGCACTAAGTTGGTGGCCAATAACTGGCTAAATATCCTCTATGTCATAGAATTGTCATCAAGTCATGGTGTTATCGTCACTGACATGTCTTTGAGTTACCTTTCATTGAACACCGTGAGGCCCTGGAATGACCGCCAAGACCGTTTTGATTGTCGATGATGAGGCGCCTATCCGCGAGATGATCGCTGTGGCGCTGGAAATGGCTGACTATCGCGTGCTTGAAGCGGATAACGCCCAGGATGCCCACGCAATGATGGTTGACCACCAGCCAGATCTACTTTTGCTGGACTGGATGATGCCGGGCACCAGCGGTATTGAGCTTGCAAGGCGTTTAAAGCGTGAAGAAGCCACTGCCGAAGTGCCTATCATTATGCTGACTGCTAAAGGCGAAGAAGATAACAAGATTCAAGGTCTAGAGGCCGGGGCAGACGATTATATCACCAAGCCTTTCTCTCCCCGCGAACTGGTGGCGCGCTTGAAAGCGGTATTGCGACGTACCACCCCCCGTGGTGTCGAAGATCCTATCGAAATTAACGGCTTGCTATTAGACCCGGTGAGCCACCGTGTGAGTGCTTACGGTAAGGCCTTGGAAATGGGGCCTACGGAATACCGATTGCTGCAGTTTTTCATGACCCACCAAGAGCGTGCTTATACCCGTAGCCAACTGCTCGACCAGGTGTGGGGCGGTAACGTATATGTTGAAGAACGGACGGTAGATGTTCACATCCGACGTCTACGTAAGGCCTTAGGGGAAGCTCACCAGAGTCTCATTCAAACGGTGAGAGGCACTGGGTACCGTTTTTCCGCGCGGGTGTAACGGTGCGCCTGTGGAGCCGAGAGTTATGGCGGGTTGCGTGGTTGGCTGCCCTAGGCGCGTGCCTGGGGTGGCTGCTGGGGCTGCCTGGTCTAGGATTTGCTGCGGGCTTAGCCGTTTGCTTGGTTTATCAACTGCGTCAACTGCGTGCGCTCTTTAAGTGGTTAACGCTTCATCCCCATGATGAGCCACCTGCTGCGAGCGGTATGTGGGGCGAGCTGTTCGATCGCTTGTATCGCTACCAAAAGAGCCAGCGAATTACTCAGAACCGTTTACGTGCCACCCTTGCACGTATTCAGGAATCATCCGAAGCAATGCGTGATAGTGTCGTCATGCTTGATCGGCACGGAGACCTTGAGTGGTGGAACAGCGCCGCGACAGAAATGCTGGGCCTGCAAACAGCCCATGACCGTGGCCAGCACATTACCAACCTACTTCGTGACCCGCGATTTATCAGCTACTTTAATGCGCGTAAATACGGTGAGCCGCTGACCTTAACGTCGCCCATCGATGAACGGCGTATCCTTCAATATCAAATTACCCTCTATGGTGATGATGAACGCTTGGTCATGGCGCGGGATATTACCCGCTTGCATCGTTTAGAGCAGATGCGTCGTGATTTTGTCGCCAACGTTTCCCATGAACTGCGCACTCCACTAACGGTACTAACGGGGTATTTGGAAACCTACGGCGACTTGAAAGAGCAACTTCCACCACGTTTGGGCCGAGGTATTGCTCAAATGGAAGAGCAGACGAAGCGGATGCAAAACTTAGTCAACGATTTGCTATTGCTCTCTCGGTTAGAAATTGACCAAGGTGGAGAAGATCATCACGCGCTGGCGCTGGGGCCAATGCTCGAGAGTATCCGCCGCGATGCGCTAGCGCTGTCTAATCGACAGCACAATGTTCAAGTCGTGCTTGAGAACGATGCGCGATTAGTTGGTAGTGAGCAGGAGCTGCATAGCGCTATTTCTAACCTTGTCTTTAATGCCGTGCGATATACCCCGGAGGGTAGTCAGATAACGCTTCGCTGGAAAACCCTACCGAATGGCGGTGCTTGCATTGAAGTCGATGATGACGGCGAGGGGGTAGATCCTGTTCATATCCCACGCTTAACCGAACGCTTTTATCGTGTTGATAAAGGACGTAGCACGGCAACTGGTGGTACGGGCCTTGGCCTAGCGATTGTGAAACACGTGTTGCTGAGACATGATGCGCTGCTACAAATTGAATCTCTCCCTGGCGAAGGGGCCCTCTTTCGCTGTGTTTTTCCGTCATCCCGCGTTGTCGAAAGCGAACCCCACCTCGCTTAATACTGTTTGAATACATATATTGTACAAGTGTGCCATGTTGTCATATAAGAATGGTCAAATAATGCTCATGTGCCATTTTTAACCACTTTACCCTCTTAATTTGAAAGGCTTAAATCGCTTTTCCTATTTATTTTTTTCATTAAATTCATGTTTTTTAATAATTTTTATTTTATCTATGCCTTTTGGCATAGTGTCTGCAAGAGTATGGGTAAGAGAGAAAAACCACAGGAATTGGTAAGCCGAAAGGCAATCTTTCTTACCATTTAGGCAGTATTGAACAGCGATCGAGGAGACGGAATATGATGTCCAAGGAACTACTCAAGAAAGCTGGTATTTTAAGTGTAGCGTTTGGTCTAGTTGCTAGCCCCGCGGCATTCGCTCAAGAGCCAGCAGACCCAGCGAACAATATTTCCCCAGATGAGCAGCCCGTCGAGTCCCAAACCGAAAGCACAACCGGTGCAGGTAACTACGCCAGCCAAGATTTGACCCATGACGAAGGCGATAATGTCAGCGACATGGATCCAGCCTCAACGAATCATGGCGATTCAGAGGCAGGCTTTGACAGCACAGATGAGTTGCCTGAAGAAAACAGCGGCATGTAACATTAACTTTAGTTACATATCTTTTCAAAAGGTATTAAAACTCTTACGCTCACGGATGAGCTATTCAGAGGCACGGATGTCAAATTGCAGGGATGCTCATAGATTCAAGGATTGAATCTTTCGACGATCAACACGCTAGTCAGGGTTAATTCCAAGGTTGGAGCCCCTCAAATGGATGGGAAGCTAGTGTTACGCATCGCGATACTAAGAGTGCTCAAGGCCCCACTTCGGTGGGGCCTACTTTTTTGTGTATAGTATTATCAGTGTCACTAGACGGGGCTGTGACGACTGATCGTTCGGTAGCTGAATCAAATATCGCCAAGAAAAAACACATGTAAAATTTATGAAGCAGTGCTTTGTTTTGTGCATATTTTTTCATATCTATTTGGAATAGTTGGATTTTATTATTTTGTGGTTTTCTCGGTGTTAAAAATGTAATTATTCTGATGAAACGTTTAGCGACTGACAAAAGAAGGTACCTTGTATCATTACACTGTCGGTTGCTCCATGCATAAGGAGTTTTTATTTATGTTGTTGAAATCATTTGTTAAAAACACTGCCGTTGTGGGCATGTCGCTGGGGCTTATCGCAAGCCCAATGGCGTTTGCGCACTCTTCTATTGAGCTGAATCAAGAACGTGCTGATAACCAAGAGATTATTCAGCCTGAATCTCGTAACACATCGGGACCTGCGACCTATTCCGCTAAGGATTTGATCAACGATAACGAGAATACTCTGATATACACTCCTTCAAGCGGAGCCAGTAAAACTGATGACAGCTCAAAAGATAGAGCAGGTTATCGCGCTGAAGAACTAAACCGTGAAGAGGGTAGCAGTACACGCTGGTAAGTGGCGCTATGGCTAAATGTGTATGATGAAACAGCTTGTTTAGTAAAAAAGCCCTGCTTCGGCAGGGCTTTTGCGATTAAGGGCTATTTTCGGTTGATTCAGTTAATGCTGGTGATGGCGATCAGCCGCTGTACTGCCTTCTTGGGCACTTTGTACCCAAACCTCTATTTCAATATCGTCTTGCTGGGCAAATTCGAGCGTAATTGGAAAGCGGTCACCCTCTACCAGTGGTTGGTGTAGGCCCATTAGCATTAAGTGATAGCCTCCACCCGGGCGCATTGTCAGCGTTTCATCCTTAGCGATTTCGATGGCACTGACGTGGCGCATTTTCATCATATCGCCTTCCATCTGCATATCATGTAGTTCAACACTTTCACTCACAGGTGTCTGCGCACTAACCAGTGTGACGGACTCTGTATGCGCCGTAATATCCAGGTAAGCAGCGCCATTTGTCACGCTGGGAGGCGTTGGCGTAGCAAAAGGATGAGCGACTCTTAACTGGTCAGTTTGAACGTCGTGAGCCGACGCAAAAGAGATTGAGCCAGTGAGGAGAGCCGTCAACCAGAGCGCACGGGTTAGCATGATCGTATTCCTTGTAGGAGCCTTATTTTCTTAACAAGGCGTATTCTTGATCTTGAGAATAATAGGGAAAGCCAAACAACCTTAAGGTAACAAATAGGTTGTGTCAGCGTTATAGCGACTCAGCCATTAGCGATGAGGCGAAATGTCGCGTGTTCCGCGGTAATGGTCGTCCCACATCAATACAGCCCCTGCCACTGCGCCGGGAATCAAGAACAAGTTGGCGAGAGGGATCCAGGTCACTAGCATAATCAACCCGCCGTAGGTGAGACTTGGCCACCACCGTTGCGATAGTCGTGTCCGCATATCGCGAAACGTTATCTTATTGTTATCCATGGGATAATCTAAATAAGTTATTGCCATGATCCAGGCGGAAAAGAGAATCCACAAGATAGGAGCTATCAGGTTTAGGCCGGGTATCCAGCTAATGATAAACAGTATCACCATGCGTGGCAGAATATAGCCGAGTTTAACTAGCTCGCGGCCTAAGGCATCGACGGCAGTTTTGGCTAGCCCGCGGTCATCGAGGGGTTCACGCCCTGTCGCTTGACGCTCTACCTTTGCCGCTAAAAAACCATAGAAAGGCGCGGCGATTAAATGGGTGACCAGGGTGAAGGTAAAAAAGATCACCAGCAGCAGGCTGATAAAGAACAGTGGCCAGATTAGCCATGAGAGCCACTCTAGCCAGCTTGGCACCATCGCCATGGCACTGTCCAGCCAGCCAGAAAAGCGATTGACCACGACGCTAAGCATGCTGGCATAAACGATGATATTGACCAGAATGGGTAGGAAAATATAGCGCCGCAGACCTTTCTGGTACACCAAGCGAGTGCCTCGACTCAGTGCTGTCATCGCATTCAACATGCTTGCTCCTTATAAAAAACGCCCAGATGGGATATCTGGGCGTATTGCAGGAGGAATCACGTGCTAGGTCAAGATTTTTTAAGTACCTGGGGGTCGATAGTGTCGGGATCGCTATGGCGGGTATCTAACCCTTTTACCAAGTAGACGACGTACTCCGCCAAGTTGTTGGCATGATCACCCACGCGTTCTAAGGCACGTAGCACCCACATAATGCTAAGTACGGAGCTAATCGAACGTGAATCTTCCATCATAAAGGTCATCAGCGAGCGCATGGCGCTACCATACTCGTCGTCAACGAACTCATCTTCGCGCACAACTTGCATTGCAAGGTCGGTATCAAAACGCGCAAAGGCGGTCAGCGCGTCGCGAAGCATTTTACGTACATGCTCGCTGATATGGCGTACTTCCACTAAGCCACGAATGTTGCCACTATTTTCGCTTAACAGCAGCGCATTT
The DNA here is from genome assembly GCF_054790765.1 of Halomonas bluephagenesis. Classification (NCBI taxonomy): domain Bacteria; kingdom Pseudomonadati; phylum Pseudomonadota; class Gammaproteobacteria; order Oceanospirillales; family Halomonadaceae; genus Halomonas; species Halomonas bluephagenesis. Next base: position 1,972,960 of record NZ_CP133631.1, on the reverse strand, counting down.
CGAGCAATTTTGCTGGCTTCATCGCCAATACGCTCAAGGTCAGACGTTGCACGAATAACCGCCAACACCAAGCGCAAATCGGAAGCAGCCGGCTGACGACGCGCCAGTACTCGCGTACATTCGTCGTCAATTTGCAGTTGCAGGTCGTTTACTTGGCGGTCGTTGTCGCGCACTTTCTCGGCAAGGCGGCTGTCGCCTTCAAGTAGCGCAAAAACAGCATCTTGCACTTGTTTTTCCACCAGACCGCCCATGGCCATCAGGTGGGTTTTTAGCTCTTCCAGCTCTTGATTGAACTGGCGAGAGATATGCTGGCTGTGGGTATCGCTCGTAATATCCATTGAGCTCTCCTGACGTGATGTCTTTGGGGCCTAGGTCATGCGGCCGGTGATGTAGTTTTCGGTGCGTTGTAAACGCGGGTTGGTGAACACTTGATCCGTTGGCCCGTACTCAACGAGTTCACCGTGCTGCAAAAAAGCCGTGTAGTCAGAAACCCGCGCGGCTTGCTGCATATTGTGGGTAACCAGCACTAGCGTTAGCTGTGATTTAAGGTTACGAATCAGCTCTTCAATTTTTAGCGTTGAGATAGGGTCTAACGCTGACGCTGGTTCATCGAGTAGCAGTACATCCGGCTGTACGGCAAGTGTACGAGCAATGACTAAGCGCTGCTGCTGGCCGCCAGATAGCTGCCACGCCGAGCGATGCAGCCGGTCTTTACCCTCATCCCACAGCGCTGCCGATGTAAGCGCCCATTCGATAATGTCGTCTCGTTTTCGCTTGGGTAAGCGTTGCTGTAAACGCAGGCCAAAGGCCACGTTTTCATAAATCGACATAGGGAAAGGGTTGGGTGTTTGAAACACCATCCCAACGCGCCGTCGTAATTCGGTAACATTCATGTCCGGAGCATGAATATCCTGGCCTTCAAGCTGAATATGGCCACTGTGTGTTACCGATTCATTAAGGTCGTGCAGTCGATTAATTGCGCGTAGCAGCGTCGACTTGCCACAGCCTGAAGGGCCAATAAAGGCCGTTACACGGTGGCGCGGTAGGTCTAACGTTAGGTCTCGCAACGCCATTTTCCCCGCATAAGCGAGGTGAAACTGTGCAATGCTCAAACAACGCTGTTCGGCAGAAAAACGCGTCACGGGTGCTAGAGCCGCATTGTCGGACGATAATGACGCTAACATTCGTTTCCTCGCTGACGCCTCAGATAATGACGCAGAAATATGGCAGGTAGATTAAGCACGAGTACAATTAATACCAGCAGTAGCGCGGTGGCAAAAACTAATGGAATCGCGGCCTGCACATCTTCACCATGAAAGGCCGTATCAAATAAATGATAGCCGAGGTGCATAAACTTGCGCTCTAGGTGAAGGTAGGGAAACTCCCCATCCACTGGCATTTGCGGCGCTAGTTTGGCGACGCCGACCAGCATTAGCGGCGCTACTTCACCAGCGGCTCTGGCAATGGCTAAAATCACCCCCGTTAGCATGGCGGGCATTGCCATGGGCAATACCACCCGCGTCAGCATTTCTAAACGTGTGGCGCCCAGCGCAACGGCGCCTTCCCGTTGGGCATCGGGTATGCGTGCTAGCCCTTCTTCGGTAGCGACAATCACCACGGGTAAGGTGAGTAAGGCGAGCGTTAGCGATGCCCACAGAAGGCCACCGGTTCCAAAGGTGGGAGAGGGCAGTTCATCACTAAAAAACCAGCTGTCGATAGAGCCGCCTATTCCATATACAAATACCCCAAGGCCAAACACGCCATAAACAATCGAGGGCACGCCCGCAAGGTTGCGTACGCCAATGCGTACTAAACGTGTTAAGCGGTTTTGGTGGGCGATTTCGTTAAGATAAATAGCGGCGAGAACCCCAAACGGGGTAACGATTACTGACATCAAAATAACCATTAACACGGTGCCAAAAATGGCTGGCCACACACCTCCGCCAGTATTCGCGGCGCGCGGCCCCTCGCTTAGAAATTGCCAGATGCGCTGTCCCCAGGCGATGGTTTTTTGCCCCCATGACATAGCATTCGGTGTCTGAAAATGGCTAACACTCGCCAGCGGCTGGCGAAGGGGTTGGCCGTCAGCGGTGGCTAACAGTAACTCTCCGGGGGGGCGCTGGTTGACGGGAAAGGCAAGCGCATCACGGATGAAGGCCCAGGCAGCTTGTTCTGTTAGCCGTTGATCGCCATTCTCCACAGCGATTAAGCGGCCAATAAAATCACCCCATGGGGCGCGCGTTATGCGGATAAGGTCTGCTGGCTCAGCCTGCTGGTTAATCTCATCAATGGAAATCCACTGCCAGTTGCTTCCCGTAACCTCCTGATTTCCGGTGAAATAGAGCCGTTCTGTCCCTGCCCCTTTGGGCAGCGTCGTTTCACGAACCGACTGTCCAATAACGATGTCACCTGACTTCAGGGTAATTTCCTCTAATGACGCTGGCCAAAAATGGCCTAACCCGCGAATCGCCAGTAGCGTTAATAATGATGCCAACATTAATAACGAAAGCGCCACGCAGGCAGCGCACAGCCACGGCCAGAGTCCGCTGCCGCTCATTTTTAAAAAACCAACTTTTGAAAAACCAGCACGCTGCCAATGCATTAGAGTGTGCTCCCTAAGCGTTGATAGCGTCGGCGCAGGCGCTGCCTGACAATTTCAGCTAGCGTGTTTACCACAAAGGTAAAAATGAACAAGGCCAGGGCTGCCAGTATCAGTAAGTGATAGGTTAGTCCGCCCGGTGAGGCCTCGGGAAGCTCAATGGCGATAGAGGCTGATAGTGAACGCAGCCCTTCAAACGGACTGGCGCTGAAGAGCGCTGTGTTGCCGCTGGCCATTAAGACAATCATGGTTTCGCCAACAGCACGGCCAGCGCCAATCATCACCGCTGAAAAACCCCCGGGAGCAGCTGTGGGTAAAGCAACTTTCCAAAGTGCTTGCCAGCGACTAGCACCCAATGCTGGGGCGCCTTCCATTAATGTGGAAGGCACATCGGCAAGCGCATCTTCTGCGAGTGAATAAATACTGGGAATCACCGCAAACCCCATGGCAATACCCACAATCAATGCATTTCGCGTGGCGTAATCAAGGCCGTAACGTTGATCCAGCAAGCGACGCAGGTCGCCACCAAACCAGTGCTGCTCAATGATGGGGGCAAGCCACATTGCCAGTAAGGCCATGCCTGCCAGCCAGGGAATAAGCCATAAGCCCGCCCAAGAAAGCGGTAGTCGTCGGCGAACCCAGGTGGCCGTTCGATACCACAGATATCCCGCTAGGGCTGCGCTAAGTGGTAACCAAATAATAATCATCAAGGTACTGGCCAGGTTTCGTTCCACCCAGGGGGCGAGTAGTAAACCGGCAATAAAACCGACGACAACGCCAGGCACGGCCTCCATCAACTCAAGCGTTGGCTTCAAACGGCTACGGAGTCGCGCGGACATAAATAGCGCAGAGTACATTGCCGCACCCAGGGCAATGGGCGTTGCGAATAGCATTGCAGCCAGTGCAGCTTTTAACGTGCCCCAGGCAAGGGGCGAGAGTTTGGCAAGGGGGAGCGTGTCGCTAAACGCGAGCAGCGGTAGCGTTTCCCAAACGAGGAAGACGCCAATTGCTAAAATGGCCAACAAAACACCGATACCACCGGCGGTAATCAGTCCGGTGGCAATACGGTCTTGTACGGGGCGCAGCGGCTGACGCGAAAAAGGTAGCCGAGGAAGAGTCATGTCGACATCATAGAAAAGCGATAGCCATCACAAAAATAAGCATGCATGGTCGAGTCTCCTTACCCTATCGTTTATTTATGACAATTAAATGACAGCTTACGGGTCTTGGCGTTGGGCATCGCGTAAGTGATCAGGAAGCGGCACAAAGCCCGCTGCTTTGACAATTTGCTGACCCTCGTCGGAAAAGATAAGTGCCAGAAATGCTTGTTCCACGGGGGGTAATGACTCGCTGGGCGGCAGGTTAACGTAAAGATAGAGATCGCGTGATAATGGATAATTTCCCTGCTGAATCGAGCGTTCATTGGGCGCAACGGCAGGCCCGTGTTCATTCACGAGGCGCAGAGCACGCACCATCGGATTTAAATGGTTATAGCCTGCATAGCCCATCGCATTGAAAGACTCTCCCACTGCAGCAATGACCGCCGATGAACCGGGGTGCTCGCTAATATCAAGGCGAAACTCGCCATCGCAAAGGGCTCTTGCCTGAAAGAGGCCATGAGTACCTGACGCCAGATTACGGCCATGCAGAGCTATTTGGCCATAGGGCCAATCCGTTGTCGGAATAAGCGTGCTCCAGCGCCGGATGGGATGGGGAGCACCGCAAGCGAGACTAGTTGAAAAAATCGCATCGACTTGTTGGAGTGTCAGGGTATCCAATGGGTTATGGCGATGCACCACGACTACTAATGCGTCCCGAGCAACACGAAGTTCAAGCGGTGGATAACCATAACGGTCAATAAACTGCAGGCGTTCTCCATTGGTCATGGGGCGCGACATTGGCCCTAGGCGGGTGGTGCCAGCCACTAAGGCGGTCGGTGCGCTAGCTGAGCCTCCGGCCTGAAACTGCAGATTGATCTCTGGATAGCGGGCGTTTAAGGCTTCCCCCCAGCGCAGTACCAGGCCCGCCATGGTGTCAGAGCCGACGGCACCTAACGTGCCGCTCACCGAAGCTGTCTGACCCCAGGCAAGATTGCCTGCCATCAGAAGCCAGCCAGTCAGAAGCAGTAGCAGTCGATGTTTCCTCACACGTCGTAAATTGTAACGCTTCAAACGACACCCCTCTTGTGATTAACTATTACCAGCCTATTGCGATGCAGCAACATCACAACAATAACCTTTTGAAGCGACCACCTTATGACACCGCTGGATACCGATTTGGACGATGTGCCTGCTCCGCAGGGGCAGCTCACCTTAAAGTTACTGGCTTCTCGGCAAGATACCAATCTCTATGGTGATATTCCGGGTGGCTGGCTAGTTAACCAGATGGACCAAGCCGCCGAACTGGCTGCGGGCCGAGAAGCAGGCGGACGCACAGCGACCGTGGCTATTGAGGCGATGGATTTTTTAAGTCCGGTGCGCGTGGGTTCTATGGTGAGTGTCTATACTAGCGTGCGGGAAATAGGCCATAGCTCGATTAAGATTGATGTCGAAGTATGGGTACGTCCACCTCAAGGCCGCCATTTGGAAGAGCGACAGAAAGTGACCGAAGCGCGCTTTGTGATGGTGGCGTTGGATGATAATGGGCGTATCCGCGCGGTACACAGCTGAGAAATCTGCTGATCATCAGCATCGAAAAAGGGCGCCTTGGCGCCCTTTTGTGTGTCGCGACTAGAAGTTGGCGGAATGCCTAGGCACCGACGTTGTCGCGGTTTTTTAGATAGGCGTATTCGCCGACATCGCTGAACGGACGCACCAATTTCTGGAAGGCCGAGTAAGATTCATAAACCCGGCGAGACTCTTCGTCATTGTCTACTTGGCGCTGGATAGCCTCTTTTGAGGATTCATACAGCGCTGCCATCACATCTTCCGGGAAGGTGCGTAGTTGAACACCGTGTTCATCGACCAGTGTTTCAAGCGCCTGAGCATTACGGTAGGCAAATTCGCTGATCATAGCGAGATTGGATGCCCGTGCGGCTTCGCGAATGACATCTTGAAGATCTTCTGGCAGGGCATTCCAGGCGTCTAAATTAACAGTGCCTTCCAGCACGGCTGTCGGCTCGTTCCACGCGGAGGGGTAGTAGTAATCCGCCACTTGGTGAAGGCCAAACGCCATGTCATTGTAAGGCCCGACCCAGTCTGCTGCATCGAGCGCACCGGTTTGCAGCGAGGTGAAAATTTCTGAGCCCGCCATATTGACGGTACTAACGCCAATGCCGTTCATCGCTTCGCCGGCAAGTCCTGGCAGGCGAAGTTTCAGGCCCTGCATGTCATCTAGGGAATTGATCTCTTTTTTGAACCAGCCGCCCATTTGCGTGCCGGTGTTGCCGACAGCGAAAGGCTTCAGGTTGTGGTTGGCGTAGATTTCATCCCACAGTTCCTGGCCGCCGCCGTGATATAGCCACGCGTTCATTTCAGTTGTGTTCATACCGAACGGTACAGCGGTGAAAAACTGTGAGGCCGCGACTTTGCCACGCCAGTAGTAGGACGCGGAATGGCCCATCTCTGCGGTACCCGCAGCGACCGCATCGAACACTTCAAGCGCTGGAACAAGCTCACCAGCGCCATGTACGCGTATGCGCATGCGGCCATTGGAGAGTTGCTCGACCCGGCGTGCGAAGTCATTGGCACCTGTGCCCAGGGCCGGGAAGTTTTTCGGCCAGGAGGTCACCATATCCCAGGTGTAGGTTTCGTTGGCGCTAGCAGTAGAAACAAAAGGCGCAGCAGCGACACCGGCGGCACCGAAGCCGGCGGTTTTCAGAAATTGGCGGCGTTGCATGGCGGGCATAACTCCGAAATTATAAGATGTTGTTATCAGCGCGCAGTGAGCGCTGTGTCCATTAGCCAGTATGCGCCAAGCAGGTTTTAATGGGCAAGTACTCGCCTACTGCTTTACGCTTACGTTAACACCGCTCAAAGTGGTGCTAGTTTGGCAAACCCTAGTACGAGCCATTTCACCCCTTCACCTTCAAAGCTGACCTGTACTCGGGCGCGGGCACCTTCGCCTTCCGCATTAAGAATGATGCCTTCGCCAAACACTGGATGCATTACCCGCTGGCCTACATGCAGTGCCGGTAAGTCGCCGTCGCTTTCAATACGCTGTTGCGCAAAGCTAGAGCGCGAGGCGGTAACGGGGCGGGAAATATGGCCACGTAGGCGGACTTCTTCCAATAGGTGGGGCGGAAGTTCACGTAGAAAGCGCGATGGTCTGGGAAACACTTCTTTGCCGTGCAGGCGGCGGGTTTCAGCATGCGTCAGGTAGAGTTTCTGCATCGCTCGGGTAACGCCGACATAGCAAAGCCGCCTTTCCTCTTCGAGCCGCCCTGGCTCTTCGATCGACATTTTATGAGGAAACAGGCCCTCTTCAACGCCGGCAATAAACACCACGGGAAACTCCAAGCCTTTGGCAGAGTGCAGGGTCATCAGTTGCACACTGTCTTCAAACTCATCGGCTTCATGGTCGCCTGCATTAAGCGCCGCCTCGGAAAGAAACGCTTCCAAAGCCGCCATGCCTTCACCTGCCTCTGGGGTTTCAAAAACATCGCCATGCGTAAAGGCGCGAGCAGCGGTCACCAGTTCTTCCAGGTTTTCCACACGTGCTTGACCTTTTTCGCCGCGCTCGCTCTTGTGATGTTCGATAAGGCCGGTATGAGTGGTGATGTGGTCGATAATTTCATGCAGCGGCAGGCCAGACGCATCGTTGTCTAATTGCTCAATGAGATTGGCAAATGTCTGCACGGCGTTGGCCGCACGGCCTTTTAGCGTGCCGTCTTGAATGGCATCGTGCAGCGCCTGCCATAGTGAAATGCTTTGTTCCCGAGCGCGATGGCGCACAATTTCTACTGTGCGGGTGCCAATGCCACGGGTGGGTACGTTAATCACGCGCTCCAGGGAAGCATCGTCATCACGATTTAGCAGTAGGCGCAGGTAGGCTAGGGCATTTTTGATTTCTAAGCGCTCATAGAAGCGATGCCCCCCGTAAATACGGTAGGGCATGCCTTGGCGGATCAGCGTCTCTTCCAGCAAACGCGATTGAGCATTTGAGCGGTAAAGAATGGCAACATCGCGGCGATTAAACCCTTCATCGACCTTTTCTTTGATGGTATCGACGATATAGCGGGCTTCTTCTAAATCGTTAAACCCGGCGTAGACAGAAATAGGGTCGCCTTCGACACCGTCAGTCCACAGATTTTTCCCCAGCCGCTCGCTGTTATGACTGATCAGCGTATTAGCGGCCTCCAGAATCGCGCTTGTGGAGCGGTAGTTCTGCTCTAGGCGTACGGTATGAGTGTTAGGAAACTCCTCCTCAAAGCGGCGAATATTCTCCACTTTGGCGCCACGCCAACCGTAAATTGACTGGTCATCGTCACCGACGGCGGTCATGGGTGTTTGCAGACCCGTGAGTAGTTTTAACCACGCGTATTGCAGCGTATTGGTGTCCTGAAACTCATCGACTAATACATGACCAAAGCGCTCGCGGTAATGATTTAGCAAAGGCGGGTTGTCACGTAACAGTTCTAGGCTGCGCAGTAGCAGTTCACCGAAGTCCACTAGGCCGCCGCGTTCGCAGATAAATTGGTAGCGCTCATAAAGCTCTACCATCTGGCCAAGATAACCATCGCCGTCCACGTTCACTTGGTGGGGGCGAAGTCCTTCCTCTTTGCAGCCAGAGATAAAGCCTTGTACTTGGCGGGGCGGGAAGCGCTCATCATCGATGGAGTAATCTTTGAGCATTCGCTTTACCAGCCGCAACTGGTCATCGGAGTCAATGATTTGGAAGTGCTGAGGTAGCCGAGCATCCTGCCAGTGGGTGCGCAGCAGGCGATGAGCGATAGAGTGAAACGTGCCGACCCACACATGTCGCATGGAGATGCTCAGCAGCGCTTCCAGGCGGGTACGCATTTCCCGCGCAGCCTTATTGGTAAACGTAACGGCCAGCAGGGCATAGGGAGAAAGCCCTTCGGCCTGCATTAGCCAAGCAATGCGATGAACCAGCACGCGGGTTTTACCGGAGCCGGCACCCGCCAGTACCAATAAGTTACCCTGGGGTGCGCTCACTGCCTCGCGCTGGGCAGGGTTAAGCTGATCAAGTATCGCCGTGACGTCGTCCATATAAGCCGCTGCCGGTTCGAAAAATAGGCAGCTAGTTTAGCACAGCCAGTGAACTGGCTGTGTATACAGTCGATAGGCAGCTACGACTCTTCTGGGTAACGCAGGGTATTCAGGCTCTTCTTGACTGCTTTTAGCTGCTCAGCAAGCTTCGGACCGCGAGTTTTGGCAACGCCAACGGCGAGAACATCGATGAGCACCAGATGGGCGATACGTGAGCTAAGCGGTGTGTAGATCTCGGTATCTTCATGCACATCGATATATAACGGCAGGCTCACTTCGCTGGCCAGTGGTGAGTCACTCGGGCAAAGGCCTATAACGGTAGCGCCTGCCTCGCGCGCTAAGCGAACGCTAGCGACCAGAGCTTTGGTACGGCCTGTTTGTGAGATAGCCACCACCACATCGCCTTCTTTTAGCGTGACCGCCGACATATTTTGCATATGAGGGTCGGCATAAGCGGAGGTCGATATCTGTAGGCGGAAGAACTTATGTTGGGCATCGAAAGCCACGGCACCGGAGGCCCCAAAGCCATAGAACTCAACTCGGTTGGCCATGGCGAGAGCGTTGACCGCACGCCCGAGGGCATCATTATCAAGCCGGTCGCGAACCGATAAAAGCGTGCCCACGGTGGAATCGAAAATGCTGTGGGAAAATTCGGCAACCGAGTCGCTATCGTTCATAGAGAACTGGGCAAACTGACTACCACTGGCCAGCATCTGGGCAAGCTGGAGTTTAAAGTCTTGGAACCCGTTGCAGCCGAGTGCGCGACAGAAACGCACAACGGTTGGCTCGCTGACCTTAGCCTCTGTTGCGAGGTCGACAATCCGCATATGGATGACCTCGTCGGGATTGCGCAGTACGAACCGCGCAACCTTTTGCTCGGAGCGACGAAAATGCTCCATGCGGCGTCTCATTTCATCGAACAGGGCGCGGCTCACGTTCAGCTCCTTAAATTCTCTTTAGTGCTTATGCAGACATGCTCACTACAGTATGCCTGAGCGCGCTCTGCAGCGTACATTGCAGAGCGCGCGATGCAAAAACAGTATAAATGCGATTTACGCATGCGTTTAAATGTCGTTAAGACATTTCACCAGGATTCGTCATCATTTTGTCAAGTAGGTTATAGTAAGAAGTGAAGTGCCGCACTGCATCATTTAAAAAACAGTCGTCACGGATGCAGGTGGACGTAGGCATATTCACCTGGAGGAACGTCGATTATGAGAAACATCGAACGAATCACCTCGGTAAAAAGCGAACTGCTCGACATTTTTATGAGTATGGAAGTGGATGAGCATGTTCAGCGTCGACGCAGTGCCGCCCAGCGCAGCCTAAGGGCGCGTCGGGGAATTGAGCTGCATCGGGAGTTTCAGAAATTATCACGGGATATCGCCCCCTTGCCAGACGATGACGAGCAGCAAGAGAGTGAATTGCATTAAAAAAGTGCACTAAAGAGTGCACTTTAAGATAGTAGGGCGGTTGAGTAAGTCCGCCCCGTTCATTCACAGGGCGGCATCTTAGCCAACAGTGCTGGTTGCCAGCGAGGGCTTAAACTTAAAGTAGCCCTGTGACGAACACAGCGATAACGCCCGCGGGCGCTACAAAGCGCGCGATGACGTTCCATACGCTAACGCCAGTGGACGAAAGCCCCAGCTCGGCCTCTACACTGTCACGCTTCAAGCACCACGCGACAAATACAATTGCCCCTAGGCCTGTTAATGGCAGGAAGATCTTGCTGGTAAACGTATCGAGTAGATCGAAAATATTAAGGCCGAAGAAGAGCACCTCAGACCACACGTTAAACGACAACAATGCGGCAACGCCAAGCAACCATACGCCAATCCCGCTTGCTAACGTGGCGGTAACGCGAGACATTGCAGTGCGCTCTTCAAGCATTTCTACCGTCGGTTCCAACAGTGAAATCGCTGACGTTAAGGCAGCAAAGGTCAGCAGCAAGAAAAACATCAAGCCCAGAATAGTACCGCCTGCCATATTACCGAAAGCCAATGGCAACGTGACAAAGATCAAGCCTGGACCTTCTCCAGCACTGAGACCATTAGCAAACACAATGGGGAAGATCGCCAGTCCCGCCAGCAGTGCAATCACCGTATCAAGAATGATCACCGTGCGTGCCGTGCTGATGAGGTTAACGTCTTCGCCTAGGTAAGAGCCGTAAGCCATCATGATGCCCATACCCAGTGATAAGGTGAAGAAGGCTTGGCCCATGGCAGCTAGAACGACGCCACCGTTCAGGGCACTCCAATCAGGGCGGAACATAAACGCTAGTGCTTCGCCAAAATAGCCGCTGGCCACGCCGTAGCCCACCAGTATTAGCATTAATACAACCAGAGCAGGCATCAGCAACCGTGCTGCGCTCTCAAGGCCCTTGGTTACGCCACGTGCGACGATACCAATGACGAGGACCATAAAGGCAGTATGCCAAAGCAGCAGGGTAATCGGGCTAGCCAGCATGCCGCCAAAAAGGCCACTAATCGCATCAGCATCTTGGCCGTTAAACGTACCAATGACTGAACTGAGGGTGTAGTTCAGCGACCAGCCCCCAATGACGCTGTAAAAAGACAGAATCAGGAACGCCGCTAATACGCCGCTCACCCCGATTAATGCCCACGCCTTGGATTTACCATGATCGGCTGCTAGGTCCGCCATGGTGTTAATTGGATTTTTCTGGCCACGACGACCAATCATCCATTCAGCCACCAAAATGGGCAGGCCCACCAACGCTACGCAAGCAAGGTAGACGAGTACGAAAGCGGCACCACCGCTGTCGCCCACCATGTAAGAAAAGCGCCAAATGTTGCCAAGGCCAACGGCTGAACCAGCGGCCGCCAGCACAAATCCCATGCGCGATGACCACTGTGCATGTGCAAGTTTTGCCATGAAATCACCTGTTTCGTTAATTGTAATAAGGCGTTATTAGCCTAATGTGCCGATTTTCGGAAAATAGAGAGGTTCCAGCGTTATTTCCCGAAAGTACGCGCAATTTATCCGATCATGGTAGGGGTTGCCAGTCAGTTAGCCTAAAAAGATCGGTCAAAACAGTTGGCTCTGCTTCTCACCGGCGAACGACGAAAGTGCTGGCAAACTGATGCGGCGTTGAACTTCATGGTACAAGTAGCGCGCCATTTCTGGTGACGCTCGATTATCGGCAGTATGCACAAATAAGAAAGGGGTTTTCCCCTGACTTATCCACAGGCTGAGGCGGTCAATCCAGGGCGTGAAATAGCCTGTATTAATTGTTTTGTCAATATGGCCAATGAAGCGAATGACCGGATAATTCGCTGTGGAAAGCACGTGTAGTGGGAGTTTCGGCTTTTCTTGCTGAGCATGCGCTAAGCCAGGATAGTCAGTGGCAGGGGGTGAAAACAGCGGACGAACATCGAGCATCACGCGGTTAGCTGAATAAGTTATTAACAAGCGGTTAAGGGCTTGTTCTGCGTCTCCTTTGAGGAAAAAAGCGGGGTGACGTACCTCCACTGTGCAAGGCAAGTGAGCAGGCCATTGCGCAAGGAGTGTTTCTAGCTGGGGCAGCTCTGAAGGGCCAAAATCGCGTGGTAACTGAACCATGGTGGGACCAAGACGATCATGCAGGGGCGAGAGTGCATCTAGAAATGCCCAGGCATTTTCTGGCTGGGTTAAACGCTGGTCATGGGTAACCGTGGCGGGCAGTTTAAAGCAGAAACGAAAATGGGGCGGTGTTTGGCGCGCCCACGCGGCCACCGTTTCCGGCTTTGGTGCGCCGCTATAAAACGTCGTGTTGCCCTCAACGCTTGAAAAGACCGCTGCATAATCGCTTAACAGGTCTGTCTTGGCATGCCGTGGGTAGAGAGTACCAAGCCAATCCTGGTTAGCCCACATAGGTAGGCCCAAATAAAGAGGGAGCGTCATGTCGAGGCCTTTGGTGGTGATTTTATATTAGTGTAATCGCTTCACGGGAGTGTTTAGGTGCTTTTCTAGGACATAGTTATGGCGATTAAACAGACAAGAAATGAAGCTTTGCACGATACCAGTACACTCTTTTAAGTATCGATTAGCATTGGTGTCAGTTACCCACACTGCTCAGGCGCTGGCAGTGTTGGGAGGAAGGTGATAGAACGGGGCCATGCCGCTATTTTAGCGGTTTAAGTTAGGCCTAACCGTTCAGGAGAACGTTATGAGTCAGGGAAAAGTCTTGGTTTTACATGGCCCTAATCTCAACCTGCTGGGTAGCCGCCAGCCCGAGATATACGGCTAAGACACCTTAGAAGATGTGAATAACCTTCTACGGGAGAAAGCGGTGATGGCAGGGGGGGATATTACCTGTCAGCAAAGTAATCACGAAGGTGAGCTGATCGACGCTATTCACGCAGCACGTCTTGATGGTACCCAAGCGATTATTATTAATCCGGCGGCCTATACCCACACATCCATTGCGATACTTGATGCGTTGAATGCGTTTGATGGCAAAGTGATTGAAGTGCATCTATCTAATGTTCATAAGCGTGAAACCTTTCGGCACCACTCCTATGTTTCACTTCGTGCTGACGGCGTGATTGCCGGACTGGGCGTACAAGGGTATCGCGCCGCACTAGACGCGGTAATGGCTAATTAATATGCAAACGTATTTGCGCGGCTTTGTTTTGCAACACAAGTAAGTAAACATTAACTAACTAGGCCCGTCTGTAGAATTTCAAGAGTTGACAGCCACGTATGGTTACATGTGGTAGCAGCGCCTAATAAAACTTTATATTGCCCGATAAGGTTGCACGCAATACGCTGAAATAAGAACGCAACAAATACCCGCTATAGCTGGTGAGGTCGATCGGAACCCGCCGTTATTTGCAGAATAATAAAAGGGAGTATGCAATATGGCCATGTGGGAATGGATTTTGGAAATGCTCCGCGAGCGTACGGAATCGGCAATTTTTCTCACGCTTGCCGGGAATTACTGAGTTGGCGCGAGTGTCTTTCGCCAATCTAGATGACGAGTCCTACGACGCCATCGGACGTTCGGTTCGATCTATCGCCCGCGTCTATGTCCAGGCATATCAAGCATCTAAAGGAGAAGTGAACGCATGATTTTAGCCGGTAGAGTAGGCCACCCCCTTCATTTTTGGTCGGCGATCCTGCTGCTGCCAATGATGCTTGCTGGGTGCTCAATGAATGCCCACTCGCCGACACTTTCCTTGTACGGTTCGTTCTTTCCTGTCTGGCTAATGGCGGCCCTGCTCGGAGTGATCTGTACAGTCGTCCTGCGGCTACTGTTTATCCGCATAGGGCTGCACGAGCATCTGCCGATGCCGCCGCTGACCTATCTCTGTGCGGCAATCTTCAGCGGCATCATGATATGGGCGTTTTGGACTGGAGTGCTGGCGCTATGAGCAACCAGAACGATATGAGCAACCAGAACGACACGGGTAACGAGAATGATACACCCGCACCACGCGGGCCCAGAATGCGAATACTCCTCGCGCGCCTGATCGGCTTCGCGCTGATCGCTAGTGCCATTGTTGCTATCATCTTTGTGGCTATGCAGCGCACAACTACCCTGCGTACAGACCATGCCGAGGTGAGCGCCACGATTGCACCAGTATCGACCAACGTGCCGGGGCATGTAACTGAGGTTTTCATTGAGGACAATGTTTTCGTAGAAGCTGGAGATCTACTGTTTCGCATTGATCCAGAACCTTACGAGCTGCGAGTGGAACAGGCGCGCGCAATGCTACGCACTGCCGAAGCCGAACTCGAGACCGGTGGTCGCTTACTCTCCGTTCAACAGACCAATGCTGAGATTGCCAGTCGCCAGATCGATCGTGCCCGCAATCACGTTGATCTCACTCGTCAGTCGCTGCAGCGACTGGAGAACCTGCTGCCGCGAGGCATGGTGACCGCCCAGCAAGTTGATACCGCGCGCACGGTTCACGGGGATGCTTTAATCTCGCTTGATGAGTCATTGAGCCAGCAGTTGGCAGCGCAAACCATGATCGGGACGCTCGATGCCCCTCAGGCTCAAGTGGATCTGGCACGCACCAGCCTGGCACTGGCCGAACGCGAACTGCGCAGGACTGAAGTGCGCGCACCAATTTCGGGCCGTATCACTGGGCTTGATCTCGGTGTCGGCACGTATGTGGTGACCGGTGTTTCGCTGTTCTCGCTCATCGACACCGAAGACTGGGTGGTCACGGCTCTGTTTCGTGAAACCGAATTACCGCGCATCCGCGTCGGCGCGCCGGTCGATGTCTTCGTAATGTCGGCCCCAACGCAGCGCCTGAGCGGTCGTGTCCAGAGCCTCGGCTATGGGGTCAGAACCACTGATAGCATCAGTATTCTCGGCCTGCCGGTCATCGACAGTTCAGTCGACTGGGTACGGGTCGCGCAGCGGTTTCCGGTCACCATCCGCCTTGAGGAGCCACCCGAAGAGTTAATGCGCGTTGGTGCCTCCGCCTCCGTCACCATCCACTCGGCTGAAGAGCATGAGTAGCCACGCCGACACTTCGTCGAACGGTATGTTGCAGATAATTATCGACGACCTGCGCCCCTATGACGGGCGTTTGGAGATGACGCTGCACATTGCGTTGCTATGCGGACTGACGGCGGGTGTTGCAATGGCCCTGCAGGTGCCTCTGGCGCTGCTCTCGTGTTATCTGATCTTCCTGATGTACCGAGACAATGCGGGCGAGAACATTGGGATTGGCGTCGGCCTGATCCTTGCGGCGACAGTCCTCATCGCTTTAAGTATCCTCCTCATGATGTTCGTCGCCGATGCGCCTGCACTGCGGCTGGCGATGATGGGAGCGGTTACCTTTGGCTTCATGTGGCTGGCACGGGCTAGCAAGCTGGGTGACCCCGCCGGTCTGCTGGGTTTCATCATCGTGTTTATCCTGACGTTCTACGATTACATCTCCATGCCGGAATTGGTGCTGCGTGGCCTGGCCTGGGTGTGGATGGTGGTCTTTGTGCCGATGGTACTGCTAGTCGCCCTCAACGTGTTTTTCGGCCGCAGCCCCCTGCGCCTAGTGCGCGAGCGGGTGCGTGATCGACTGCGCGAGTCTGCGCGCCTTGCTGAAGGTGGTGATCCTGCTCCAACCGACCGGTTGCTACAGGAAGGCAATGAGGCGGCCGAAAAGCATGCTGGTATGGCGCGTCTGCTTGCTCTGGCATCGAAAGAGGAGCACGACCGGCTCGTAGCGGAGCTCGCGGCGAGCTTCGATTTGCTCGCTACAGCACAGGCGGCTACAGCAGCAGGTCGACCCGAACCCGACATGGCGCCCTTGCTGCGCCGGATGGCGGGGGGTTCGGCGCCGCCCCTGCCCGCGGGTACTGGCCCGGTCGCCGATGCTGCCCGTGCCTTTGTTGCCGCCCGCAACGCCGCTAGCGTAACTACCCCCGCGAGATCCGAGGCCGAAAGCTCGTTTCTGAAACCGGATGCTTTTGAGAATCCTGCTTACACCCAGTTTGCGCTCAAGGTGCTGCTTGCTGTCTTTCTGACCTATGCCTTGTACACCAGCATCGGTCTGTTCGAGATCCATACGGCGATGGTCACTTGTTTCGTCGTCGCACTCGGCACCTCTGGCGAAACCTTCCACAAAAGTACCCTGCGGGTCATTGGCTGTCTGATAGGGGCGGCGATGGGGGCGTTCGCCGTTATCTTCGTGATGCCGCACCTTAATGACCCTGGACACCTTTTCCTGCTTATCGCCACGGGCAGCCTGATCGCTGGCTGGGTAGCGACAGGGTCGTACCGCGTGCAGTATGCAGGCTTTCAAATGGCACTCGCCTTTTTCATCTGCGTGCTGCCAGGATCACCGCTGGAATTCGGACCGAACTATGATCTCTCAGACGCGGGCTATCGAGTGCTCGGCATTCTCGTGGGCATCGGCATCATGGGGCTCGTGTTCTCCTTGATCTGGCCGGAGAGTGCGAACGATATCCGCGATAGCGAGACTGACGCCGCGCTCGCGGTAATGACCGAGGTGCTACGCGGCGAGGATCGTCTTGATGATATGTACCGCCATATTGGTGCTGCGCGCCACGCCGAGGAGGTCATGACGTTCGAGTGGCTTGGGTCTGCTACTGACCGGCAAACAGCCGGCGCCAAGCGACTCGCTGCCACCGAGCAGCTAGCGCGGCTGCTGCCGCTCATGAGTGGGAAGAATGCAGGCCTCCTTGCCGCTGCTCTAGAGACATCAACTGAGCACCAACCGGCTGGTTCCTATACAGCCAACGGTACCAGTGACGCCATATACGACCGCGCACGAGTTCTGGTCGGGATACTGACAGGGGAAGGGAAAGTGAATGAGAGTTGAGCTTCATCGAATCGCACTTGTCACGCTTTGTGCTGGGTTAGTGGGCTGCGCGCAACAGACGATCCACCCGACCTCGCCCGACGCCTCGACACCCCTGGGTTCGTCGCAAACGGCAACCGGCGCCATGGATTTTTCTCTACCTGCCGATCTGTCGTTGGCAGAAGACCAGGCCTCTACCTTCATCGGTCAGCAGCTTCCGACTGAACCGTCGGTCGCTATCGATCCGGAGCGGATTTACACTCTACCGGAGTTGATCGACATCGCGCAGCGCACCAAGCCGGCGACCCGTGCTGCTTGGCTGCGCGCCCGTGAAGCCGCACTCGCAGTGAATGTCGTTGAAGCTTCCTACTTGCCACAGTTGTCAGCCAATGTGCTAGCGGGTTATGAAACCGTGTCACGTCCCGAACAGGCAATTCCGGAACTCGGAATCGGAACAGGGCGATTGACAGCGACCGGATACCAAGTAATACCCCATCTTGCCGTAGAGTGGCTGCTGTTCGATTTTGGTGCGCGAGACGCCGCTCTGGAAATTGCAGAACAGGCTGCTATCGGCGGCAATATCGCTTTCCACGGCGTCCACCAAAGGGTCATCTTCGAAGTCAGCGAGGCCTACTTTCAGTATTCCGCAGCACGCGCGGAAACACGCATCGACCAAGAACGGGTGGAGGATGCCAAAACCCTACGCAGAGTTGCTGAAGGCAGACTTCGAGAAGGCTTGGCGATTCGGGCAGAAGTCGCTCAGGCACGACAGATCGAGGCCCGAGCCCAGTTCGATCTGACGCTGGCCGAAAGTCGAGAAGAAAAAATTCGGATGGCGCTGATGCACGCCATGGGCTTATCGCCAGCAACCACAATGCGGGTAGCGGAGCTCTCTGATAGGCAGTTGCCGGAAGAGGTACCTATGCCGCTTGACGAACTGATCGAAACCTCGCTGGCCCAGCGGCCTGATATTCAGGCTGCTTTGGCTCGGGGGCGAGCCGCCCGGTCGGAAGTGGATCTGGTGGCTGCAGCATCGAGACCCAAGATCGCGGCAGTGGCAGAAGTTGGAAGGGCAATCGGCGGCGTTAGCCTCCGCGATAGTCGCTTCGGCGGAAGTGCCTCGATGAATAGAACACTTGATGAGGCTATAGCTGGCGTTGTGTTTACCATGCCCCTTTTCGATGGGGGGCTGCGCCAGACCCAGGAGCGGCAAGCGCGTATGCAGGCCGAGGCGGCTAAACAAGATCTCCTTGAGATCCGCAATTTGGCCGCACAGGAAATTGTAGAAGCCTACAGTTTGCTGCACAGCAGCTTAGCGGCCTACACGGCCTCCGGCCCACTGCTCGAAGCTGGGCAAGAAACCTATGAGACGGCCCTAGGACTTTACGAAAATGGTCTCGCGACGCTGGCTGAGGTCAGTCAGTCTAAAATCGGGCTAAACGACGTCCGTTTGCTCCGTGAGCAAGCCTTTGCTGATACTTTCGCTGCTGCGACCGGCCTCGCCTTCGCGACTGGCCGTCTCACCAACCGCGATGTGCCAGCCCAATTGTGATGTTGGGAACGACGTGTGGATCAGCACTCTGGACTAAAGTGTTGATATAAATGCGGGCACACTGTGCCTAGCTGCACCATTAACAAGCATTGGAGTGCATGAGATGAAGCAGCTTTTGTGGGTAACAACAGTTGTATTCCTGGCCGCCTGTAGCGGGGAACCTGAGCCGGAACCGACAACGGAGGTCGAGATCTCTGGTGAGGCGCATTACATGGAGCGGATTATGATGCCGCCCGACTCGGTTCTCGAGATCGCACTGGTTGATGAGGTTAGCGGTGACCGCTTGGTTGTCGAGCGAATGGAAGATGTGGGGGCGCCGCCTTATCCTTTTGACTTGCGCATCGATCAAGACCTGATGAGCTCCGATAATCAATATCTGCTGCAGTTGACCCTATACTTGCCCGATGCTACTCCGCGATTTGCAGCTGAGGTGCCGGTTTCATCGAATCAGACCAACGTATCGGAGATAAGACTGATCGGCGTCGATTCCAGTGCACAGGGCATGGGCTCAGAAACGTTGGCCGTCGAATGGCACTCTTTCCAGTGCGGTGATATTGCTGTGGACGCAAACTTTGAGATGGGCGATCAAGCCACCCTGTCCTTGCCCTGGGGCAAAGCCGAGCTGCCTTTGGTGCCCGCTGCATCAGGGGCTCGATATGACGACGGTGAAATTGAGTTTTGGACCCGAGGTACCGATCAGGCCCGCTTGACCATTGCCGATGATGACAGTGTCGAATGCTCGCTGCGCGACAGCGTTTCTCCTTGGACCCAGGCGATGCTCGACGGGGTTGATTTCAGGGCCGTGGGTAACGAGCCGGGCTGGCACGTCGAAGTCATAGAGGAAGAAGGAGTAATGTTCCTGACACTTGACCATGGCGCCAATCGCCACGTTTTCGAGGATGTCGAGGTGTTGGCCGACCAGGCAGGCTACCATGCTGAATCCTCGGGTCACGAAGTGAAGGTCACGCTTGCCTCGGAGCCTTGCCAGGACAGCATGGTGGGGTGGACGTTCCCACTCACGGTCAGCCTTGATCGCAACGAGCAGACACTGCAGGCCTGCGGACGCTTTCTGCGCTGAGCTCCCAGAGGAGGCCGTAGCCACGGGTATTTATTGAGCCCCGATTTTGTCGAGGCCGTGTCCGGCGGCAGAATCGGGCCCCTTTGGCGAGTTTTTTAAGAACGGGGGAACTGCATGCTCAACGTTTCTTCTTTGCCAATTGCCTTGATAAGCGCCAGATTTTGGGCGCTTCCAGCCGCTGCACTTTTCGCCTCTGTAAGTACTACCACGCATGCGCAAGATGGGGGAACAGCAGAGGGCGGAACCCTGCGATCTTTCGAGCAGGTGAGCGAGCGGGCTATCGGTAGTGTCTTCGAGTTCATCGAGCCGGTGACGGAACGTGGTATCGAAGGTGCCTTTGCTTTCCTCGACGCGCAGCAATGGGTGTTTATTCTGCTCGCGCTTGCCATTGGGTACCCACTCGGGCGACTCAAACTCGGCCCCATTTCTCTTGGTTCAACCGCCAGCACGCTGCTTGTCGCCGTCGTAATCTCGATGACTGCGCAAATCGCTTTTAGCATGACTTATGCGATCCCAGGTATTGTTGCGACCATCTTCCTGTCGCTCTTCATGTATGCGCTGGGGCTCGGGGTCGGGCCAAAATTCTTTGCAGGTCTAAAATCCGGTGGCTTAGCGGCGATTGTCTGTGGGGTGATCATCTGGGCGTTGAACTGGGTGATTTGCGTCGGTGGCGCACATCTCGTCGGGCTAGAATCCGGCTTCGCAGCGGGTCTGATCTCGGGCAGCTACACCATCACCGCCGTCCTTGGGGTCGCGGAATCTGCCGTGCAAAGCGGCTCGGCAGCGGTGCCGCCGGGCATGACCGCCGATGAGATTGGGGCCAACATGGCGGCGGGCTATGCCGTTAGCTACATCCTGTCGAGCATCGGAATCATCCTGCTTATGCGCTACCTGCCCGCGATGTTTGGGCACGACCCTGTCTCAGATGCTAAAAAGGCCGAAGACGCCTTTGCTGGTTCCGGCACCCATCCTCTTCCGGGCACACCGCATGCGTTCTTGCTCGGCTACATGCCGTTCGACATCCGCGCCTACAAGGTTGAGAACGAGAACCTAATCGGAAAGAGCGTCAATGAACTTTTCGAGGCCCATCCGCAGGCGCCTATCCTGCGTGTGGAGCGCGACGGTGAGGCTATCGATGCGCTCGATAACCCGACAATTCGTAAAGGCGACATCGTGACTGTGCGCGCAGATGTGCATGACATGATCCTGCACGGCAACGAGGTCGGCCCGGAGGTCGACGATCCGGTTGCTCGCGATATAACCATCGAGTCTGCAGATATCGCGGTATCGTCTTCCGAGATCGCAGGCAAGACCGTTGAGGAGCTTGCGAAGTCTTCGCTCGCCTACGGTCTTAGGCTGATTGCGGTTTTCCGGGCGGGACAAGAGATTCCAATCGGGCCGCAAACCGATATCCGCGTAGGTGACGTAGTGCGATTGACCGGGCCGGACAGTTGTATCGAGCGGGCGGGCAAAGCCCTGGGCAGCAAAGTCATTACTGAACAGACTCTGGCGACGACCGAAGTCATGTATATGGCGATCGCCATGGTGGTCGGCTTCATTGCAGGGACGCTGAGTGTCACGATTGCGGGCATTCCCTTCGCACTTGGTACCTCGGCCGGCTGCCTGCTTGCCGGTATCATGGTTGCATATTTGCGCAGCCGTAACCCGCAATTCGGCGGGCCGGTATCTGAAGGTGCGCGCAGTTTTCTGCAGGATATCGGCCTTAATGTGTTCGTCGCTGTGCTGGGTGCGAATACCGGGCCGAAAATAATTTCGGCGCTAGGCGGGGACACTGTCATTTGGCTCGCTCTGATAGG
Organism: Halomonas bluephagenesis; assembly: GCF_054790765.1. Taxonomy (NCBI): domain Bacteria; kingdom Pseudomonadati; phylum Pseudomonadota; class Gammaproteobacteria; order Oceanospirillales; family Halomonadaceae; genus Halomonas; species Halomonas bluephagenesis. The sequence goes on along the minus strand of NZ_CP133631.1, from coordinate 1,951,468 downwards.
TACCACAGCGGCCCTTCTACCGGTAGTCGTGGCCTTTTTCGTTGCTGACAAATTCTTCAAACTGAACTCTGTGATTAACGCGGGCGCATGCGCGGGCGGGCGTAATTCGACGCCGAGCCTGAATGCAGTGCTTGAACAGTCTAAAAGTCAGGTGGCTGCGGTGCCTTACCCAGTATCCTACGCCATAACGACCGTGCTTGCCCTTGTCGGCGGCTACATCGCGCAGATCTTGTCTTGACGTGCCAGGGAGCAGAGGCTGGCGCTCCCTGCATTATTGCACTTGGCGAACTCTATCACCTGTCGGGCAATTAAGCCGACACCCTGGAAAAGGCAAAAGCTGCATGACCCAGCCTGCGCCGGGCGGTTCCGGAGCGTGGCCTCTACCACAGATTGGAGATAAGCAATGACAAATCGTTCTCACAGCATGGATGATGAAATCTACGGATCTAGCACGTTGGCGAAGCCGCTACCCAAATCCGGGTTCCCCGACGATGAGCAATCGCCGCGCTGGGTCTGCGCTGCCGTGCGCGACGAATTGATGCTGGACGGTAATGCACGCCAGAACCTCGCAACCTTCTGCCAGACCTGGGAAGAACCAGAAGTGCACGAGCTGATGGATGCATGCATCGACAAGAACATGATCGACAAGGATGAATATCCGCAGACTGCTGAGATTGAGGCACGTTGCGTCCACATGCTGGCTGATCTCTGGAACGCGCCCGAAGGGCCGGCAACGGGCTGTTCGACGACAGGCTCGAGCGAGGCCGCTATGCTGGGTGGGCTGGCCATGAAACGCCGCTGGGAGGCCAAACGCCGCGCGGATGGCAAGCCAACCGATAAGCCTAATCTCGTGACGGGTCCTGTGCAGGTCTGCTGGCACAAATTCACCCGCTACTGGGATATCGAGCATCGCGAGATTCCTATGGAGCAGGGGCGGTTGCTGATGACCCCCGAGGAAGCTCTGAAATACTGCGACGAGAACACGATCGGCGTGGTTCCGACCCTCGGTGTGACCTTTACCGGTGAGTATGAGCCTGTAAAAGCCGTCAGCGACGCGCTCGATCAGTTGGAGCGCGATACCGGTCTTGATATCCCAATTCATGTGGACGGTGCCAGCGGAGGATTTTTAGCACCATTCTGCGCAACGGAACTGGAATGGGACTTTCGCCTTCCGCGGGTGCGCTCGATCAACGCGTCAGGCCACAAGTTCGGCCTCGCGCCACTCGGTGTTGGATGGGTACTGTGGCGCCAGGAAAGCGATCTGCCTGAGGAAATGATCTTTTGGGTCAATTATCTGGGCGGCAACATGAAGGACATTGCCCTTAATTTCTCGCGGCCTGGCGGGCAGATTGTTTGCCAATACTACAACTTTGTCCGGCTCGGCCGCGAGGGCTACGAAAAGGTGCACGGGGCCTGTTATGACAGCGCGGCGTTCCTCGCCGCCGAGATCGCCGCATTGGGTCCGTTCGAGATCGTTTTCGACGGGGAACGCAGCCGCGGCATCCCAGCGGTGTCATGGAAGCTGAAGGACGGCAGTGATCCAGGCTTCACGCTTTTTGATCTTGCCGACCGTTTGCGGGTGCGTGGCTGGCAGGGGCCGGCTTACACACTGCCCTCTAATTGCGAGGATCAGGCGATTCAGCGCATTCTTGTGCGCAACGGTGTCAGCGGGGATTTATGCGCGCTACTGATCGATGACATGAAAGCGGCATTGGCGCATATTTCGGCTCATCCCAAACAGGTGCCCCTTGCAGAAGAAGACGCCTCAGGGTTCCATCACTAATGCACCATTCTATAGCTCCCATTCTATAGCTTCGGAGCTTTGAGCTGCTGTCGAAACCTGCTAACGCTCGAATTTACTGTCTTTGAATGCGGATCGCGGGTTTCAACGGATCCGCTTCAGAGTGAGAAGGCAGGCGGAACGAGATTGCACAGTAGACCAACGCTTTATCGGGGGCGTGTCTTTAAAGTGTGCGGCCTCGATGGACTACTGTTTGACCTTCTCCGCAGCTGCAACCAATTGCCTTTCGAGTTCGAGAGTGAGGAAGTTCAGCATCCCACTGTCGACGAACTTGCCGCTGACTTCGCCGGCGATTCCGTGCTCGACAGTCAGTTCGTTCACGAGGTTGAGCTTCAGCTGGGGGGCGCCCTCGGTGAGGTCTAGGTCGCTCAGGTCGACCCAGACGATGTTGGGGCGGGTGGTCGACTCAAAGACGTAGCGCTTGTTGGTCAGGTCGCTGACAGTTTGCCAAAGGGTCTGGGACGCATCGGGCTTGCCGGGATCCGGGATCCGGAACGGCTGTGCGGCGTTACGGATGACGCTAAACATGGCCGCGATGGCCTGTAGCTGCGTTTGCGGCTGGTCCAAGCGACTCACGTAATACGCCGCACGGGCGAATCGGTCGCTCGCGAGGGTCGACCCAGGGATCGGTTGGTCGCCGCCAAGTCCACTGATGGTCTTGACCAGTTCAAGTTGCTGGTCGTACGTGGGTGAGTTCGTCATCACACAGTACTCGCGGCTGGGGTAGACCTTGGGCTTCCCATCACTGTACTCGATGATGCACGAATCGCCCGTGGCGTCATCGAGAGCCAAGTGAATCGCTGGCGGCGTCCCGCCTGTAGGATCTATCATCTGCACCACTTGAACGCCAGATTTTTCAATCCATTCGACGGCTTCTGCTACGGTGGCGTAGTTGTCGAGGAAGTACTGCATCCAGATGGCCTGACTCAACTGAGTGCGGCTGTCGTCCTGGGGGCCGTAGTCCGACTCCGCCAACCACAGCACGTGACCCGCCAGGCCGGCTTCATTCAGGCCATCGACCGAGATCATGTCGAAGGCGGTCGCAACGACGCTCCCGTACTTCGATGTCCATGTCAGCTTTCCCTGCACCCCGTCGTCGCGTGTGATGCCTTTCGGCTGCGTCCACAGATTTGTCATCAGGTCTTTGTGAAAGTCCATGTTACGGCCAACAATGACCGACCCGTTGGCGTTTGGCCAAACCACTCGCGTGCACATACGGCTACTCCTCTCGCTACATTGCAACTGACACATTGCCAGAATAGGTCCCGCATCGTCTCCGCCGTGTATCGGCAGTATAAGCCACCTTCTGGGAGATCGACCAGATTGGGCTACCCTACCCAAACTGGGACAGATTCTCTGTTTATGCCAATCACAATGCTGCTGATAAATTCAGCGGCGGACTGGGAGCGAGAGTTTGACGTCGAGAATCGCGCTCAGGGAGATTCTTTATGACTTAAGGGAGTCTGCCTGCCGATAGCAATAACGACTACGATGTATCTTAATCTCCCTTAAAACCACTTGATGTTGGAAGAGCGTTTGCTGCTTAATCAGCGCAAATTGCTCGGTTCTATATCCGAGTTCTGGTTTGAAAACGTTGGGGATATCGGCAAATGTCTAAATTTTTTAAGGAATTCCGCGAGTTTGCGGTGAAGGGAAACGTAGTTGATATGGCCGTCGGCATCATTATTGGTGGTGCATTCACGCTGATTGTGAAAAGTCTGGTCGCCGATGTTATGAACCCATTGATTGGGCTGATGGTGGGTGGGATTGATTTTTCGAACCTCTTTGTCGTGCTAAGAGAAGGAGGTATTGGGGGGCCTTATGCCACGCTTGCTGACGCTCAGGCGGCAGGGGCAGTAACGCTTAACGTTGGGTTATTTATTAATGCGGTGGTGAGCTTTGCGATTGTCGCGTTTGTGGTGTTTTTACTGGTTCGCACGATTAACCGAATGAAACGGGAAGAGGCGGGTGCGCCTGCTGACCCCACTGAAAAGCCTTGCCCATACTGCTTTATGGTGGTGCCTATTAAAGCAGTGCGCTGCGGCCATTGCACGTCTGAATTAACCGCTGAGGACGCGGCTGAAATGACGTCAGGTTTGGTTAAATAACGCGTTAATAGGTAAAGAAAAAGGGTGCCCATTGGGCACCCTTTTTGATTGACGGCTTTCTGACGACGTTAAGCGCTGTTCTTCACGGCTTTTTTGGGCTCACTTTGCTTGCTGTCATTGGCGTCGCTTGGTTGTGGAAGCGAGGGCAGTGACTTAGCGAGCATATCCACACTGTGGCGGTAGTAGAGCTGGCTTTTGTTGTGTTCGCCAAGGCTTGCATAGAGGCGAGCAAGCTCGGCGCATACTTCACCGTTGGGGCGTTGACGTTGACTGGCTTCAAAGTACTCCAGCGCTTTTTCCCACTTGCCAGTACGCAGCGAAAGGCGGCCGCAGGCAAGCAATAGTTCAGGGTCGTTGGGGCGCTCTTGCAGCCATTTCTCCGCTTTTGCTAATTGGCGTGAGGCATCTACGTTAAGCAGGCCGTAGCGTTTCACCAAACGCGCATCCCAGTGGCTGTCAAGCGAGTGGTTAAGCAAGCGCTCGGCGATAGGCTCTTCGTTGGCCTGTAAAAGTGCCTCGGTATAGAGCACGATTAGCTCTGTATTGCCGCGTAGATAGTCCGGCATATCGGCCCATAGCCCGCGCACCCGCTCGATATTCGTGGGGTTTTTGGCCTCAAAAACAATCAATTCACGGTACGCTTTGAATTCCAACTGCTCACGCTCTTGCTGTGTAATCAGCTTTTGCGCAGACAAACGCGGTATTAACTGGCGTAAGCCTTCCCAATCGTTAACGCTTAGGTGCACTTGCTTAAGAAGCTTGAGCACTTGCGGGTGGTTGGGCAGCTTCTTATCCAAGCGATTCAAAATGGCCAGTGCTTCTTCAGGTTGCTGACGATCAACCATCAGTTGAGCCTGCATCAGACCAATGGCCGTATCAGCCCCTTCGGTAGTGAGCTGAGCCTGGTTTAAATGCTCTTGAGACTGCTCATGGTGGCCTTGGTAATGCGCCGCCAGTGCCGCAGAAAGGTAGTTTACAAGTGGTGTGCTGGAATCGTCAGCCGCTCGCACCAGCGTTTTCTCGGCTTTTTTCCAGCGGCCTTCGGTTAAGGCAACCAAACCGCGCACGGTACGTTTCATTGCACGACGATTGCGGGCACGGCTATTCCAGGTGCGAAAACGCCCCACCGGACGAATAATGCCGCTGAGCAGGCGCAATGCAAAGTGCAAGATGATGAAAGCACCCAGCAGTAGCACCAAGCCGAACCAGAATGACGTTTGTACCGAGGTGTCACCAACGCGTATTAACCAATAGCCAGGCACCGACATCATCAGATGCCCGAACAATGCGCCGCCCGCCAAGCCGGCAACAATTAAGAGAATTAGTTTTCTCATGCATCACCTCCACCTTGGCGACGCGACTCAAAGCGGTTTTCAATAAACCCCGCTAGCGCCTGTTGCGAAGCGCTAATGTCCGGTAGCTCAGGTTGCACCTGGGTTTGCTTCAGTTCTTGCAGGCGAGCAATAACGCTTTGGGTCTCTTCACGTTCGGTGTCGTATTAGCCGTTGAGCAGCGCTAGTGACTTATCGATGCTTGCCTCAAAAAGCGCTTGCTCTTCTTTCAGCAGTGCCAACTGAGACTGTTCAAGAATCAGGCGCAGGCTTTGACGCAAGTAGGACTCTTGCTCTGGTGTAATCAGTGTTTCTAACGCTTCGTCGTGCTGACGAATCACCACAAGATCTTTTAACTCTTCACCAAAGCGGGCCAACTGACGTTGGAAAGTGCCAGTGGGCGGCTGCTCAATGCTAGAGGTAACGGCGCGCTCTTCTATCTCTTGTGACAGGCGTAGGGCAGCGATACGCTCTTGCTGAGCGTTCAACGCGAGATAAATACCGGTGCGATCAACCTGCGGTACGGCGTCCAGGGCGGCAAGTTCATTCGCAATTTCACGGCGTACTGGCGTTAATGCCGGATTGTCGGCATCGACCAAGCGAGCGTCGGCAGTGCGCAGCAGGGCGGCAGCACCTTCAACGTCACCTTCCAACTGCAGGCGCTGGTTGGCTAGCCGTAACAGGTAAGCGGCTTCAGCATGCAGCCAGTCACGCTCGTCGGTCTCTTGCTCTTGAGAGAGCTGTGCTAGCACGTTGTCTAGTGTGCTGTTGACCTCTCCGCGGTAGCTATCCAGCTCGCTACGCAGTTCGCTCATCGTGCTGTCCAGCGCTTGGTTGCGCTCGGCTTCGCTGTTCTCAATACGCGATGCTAGGTCGCTAACCGCTTGCTGTGAGGCACTGCTTTGCGCCTGCTGGGCGAGCTCGTCTATACGCTGCTGCTGATTATCCAAGCGCTGCCAGCCCTGCCAAGCGGCAAACGCGACGGCGAGTGCCAGGATAATCACCAGCGCAATGGCAATCCCACTGCCTTTGCCACCACCACTGCCACTGTTCGTGGAGCTATTCGTGGAAGAAGGGGGAACGTGCGCAGCATTTCCAGATGCGCTACTGCTTGTTGGTTTAGTGCTGGCCGTCTGCTTGGTTCCTGCTGACGATTTAACGTCTGTTGAAGACTTAGGTTCTGCTGAAGACTTCGTATCAGTTGCCTGTTGGGGGTCAGCGCTTGGTTTGGTCGAAGCTTGGCCATTATTGGTGTTCGCCGACACGGTGCTGGCATTAGCTGCGTTATTGCCCCCTTTATTGCGGCGACGCGAGCGGCTGTTTTTAGCAGCGTAAGAAGACGCTGCCGTATTCCCTGCCGTTGATGTTTCGCTGCTCGACGAGTCTGACGCGGCAGTGTCGCTTGGTTTGGCGTCGTATTGAGATTCATCGGCAGACGCGTTGTGTACGCCTTCCTGATCGTTTGGTTGTTTGCTCATCTGTCGCTAGCCCTTATTAAGTTCCTTGATCGACATCGGCACCCTTTGGGTTGCAGGACCGCCCCAACGCTGCTGCCAGTGCAGCTGGCGTTGCTCCCGACGCCACCTTGAGGTCACGAAAACCCAGTTTACCGGCCAGTTTAGCTAAACGGTGACTGGAAACGATTAGCGGTTGGTTCAACGCTGCTTGTTCACACCATCTTGCCAGATGTTGAAGCAGTTCGCCGCTGGTAGCGATTAACGCTCGATAATCGCCTGATAATAGACGTTGCTGCATGGCCGGCGTTGGCGCTTGATATACACGTCGATACACCGCGGTGCGGGTAACATTGGCCCCGCGAGCGCTTAGTGTCTCTGCTAATAATGAGCGACCACCCTCACCAGCCACTAGCAAGACACGCTGATGCGTAAGCGTTTTGAGTGAGGCAAGTGACAACAGCGCCTCGCTCGTGTCTTCTCCGTGGTCAGGCGAAGGAATATGGACACGCACACCCAGCTGTTCAAATAGTACGCTTGCCGTTGCACGGCCCACACTATAGTAGTTAATGCCCACCGGCAGTTGGGGCCAATAGCGATCAAGCGCTTCGCTTAAACAGTAAGCGGCAAAGGGGCTGACCACCACTATTTTATGGTACTGATCAATATCTAACCAAATACTGCGCTGAACGTGATCCTCGGGCAACGACTCTAAGCGCATAACGTCAAGTTGCTCAACAGAGGCTCCCTGAGCACGCAGCGAGTCTGCTAAGGCTGTTCCCCGTTCACCAGGGCGGCAGATCAGTACCGGTTGACTCATACGTTGCGGCCATACACCTCGGCTAAAATATCGCCTGCCCCTTGATCCAACAGCTCTTCGGCGATTCGGATACCCAGGGCTTCGGGCTCATGAATAGAGCCACTGCCTTCTGCACGCAGTACCTCAGTGCCCTCTGGGTTGCCCACTAATCCCCGCAGCCAAATGGTCTCATTGGCTTTATCCAGCACCGCGTGCCCCGCGATAGGCACTTGGCAGCCGCCTTCCAAACGCGTGTTCATGGCGCGTTCGGCACGCACACGGGTAGCGGTGTCGGGGTCATCCAGTGGGGCTAATATTCCAATTAACTCTGGATCATGGAGACGACACTCAATGCCTAGTGCCCCTTGGCCGCAAGCGGGAAGGCATATTTCAGGCGGCAGTGCTTGGGCAATGCGCTCATCGAGACCTAAGCGCTTCAAACCAGAGGTGGCGAGAATAATGGCATCAAATTCGCCCGCATCTAATTTAGCTAGGCGAGTCTGCACGTTTCCGCGTAGATTAAGAATCTGCAGGTCAGGACGGGCTTCGCGCATTTGCAAGCCACGGCGCAGACTGGCGGTGCCGATTCGCGCACCCTCCGGTAGCTCTTCTATGCTGTTATAGTGGTTGGAAACAAACGCATCTGTTGGATCGGCACCTTCCAAAATGACAGAAAGTCCGAGCCCTTCAGGAAAGTGCATGGGAACATCTTTCATTGAATGCACGGCGATATCCGCACGCCCATCGAGCATGGCGTCCTCTAGCTCTTTCACAAAGAGTCCTTTACCACCAATCTTGGAAAGCGGCGTATCAAGAATTTTATCTCCTTTGGTGGAGAGCGCAATAAGCTCGACTTCAAGGCCGCTATGTGCCGCCATCAAGCGGTCGCGGACGTGTTCGGCTTGCCACATAGCAAGCTGGCTTTTACGCGTAGCAATGCGCAATTTAGTGATGGATGACACGTGATTCTCCCTTTGCCGCTGACAGGTCGCGACGAACTATGATAAGTCTCATCATAAAGCACCCAGCTACACAGTAAAAATAACCGGCCGAAATTATGGTCAGTGCTGTAAGGCAATCCACACGTTTAGGTGATGCCATGCCCTTTGTTCAATCTCAAGGCAAGCTAAATCAGTTTTTTTTGTTATCGCAAGATTTATTCTTTTGCATTGATTTTGCGGGCATCTTACTTAACGTTAATCCGATGTTCGAAACGTTGCTGGGCTATTCCGCGAGTGAGTGGATAGGTAAATCATGTGGCAAAGTGGTGGACCCACGCGATATCCCGGTTATTGAGGAGGCGTTGGCGCGTCTCCAATCACAAAAGAAAGTAACTCCGTTTGACGTTCGAGCACTAACGGCAGAAGGAGAAATGGTGTGGCTGGAAGTCACCGCCGCAGTGGGAGAGCACGTCATTTACGTGATCGCCCGTGATATTTCGCGACGAAAAGCCGTCGAGAAACAGCTCCTTCGTAATCAGAGACTCTTCCAAATTGCCGGCGAGACCGCGCTGATTGGCGGCTGGTACGTTGATATGTCCGAAAGGATGCCCATTTGGTCGAACGAGGTGTGTCGCCTGCATGGTGTTCCTGATGGATTTCAGCCCACCATTGAAGAAGCGATTGACTTTTATACGCCGAGCTCTCGGCCACGTATCCGTCAGGTGTTTGAAGCCTGCTGCGAACAAGGGATTAGTTTTGATGAAGAACTGGAGATTATCACTCGGCAAGATGTCCGGCGTTGGGTAAGAGTGATCGGCAAAGCCTTACGTGACGAGTTGGGGGAGGTTATTCAGGTACAGGGCTCAACCCAAGACATCACTGAGCGCAAAGCGACCGAGCGACAGCTCACGCTGCTTGAGCGTAGCGTTGAATCAAGCACTAACGGCGTCGTCATAGTAGATGCTCAACAGCATGATTTACCCATTGTCTATGTGAACGCGGCTTTCGAGCGCATTACTGGGTATTCTCGCGATACGGCACTCGGCCAAAACTGCCGTTTTCTTCAGGGGGAAGAGACAGACCCAGCGACCCTGAAGAAGTTGCGCAAAGGGATCTACAGTCAGCAAGAAGTCCATGTCGTTATACGCAATCATCGCCGCAATGGGATGCCGTTTTGGAATGATCTGTATATCTCCCCTGTGCGTGATGCAACCGGTGCTGTAACGCACTTTGTTGGTGTTCAAAATGACATCACGGCCCAGCGCGAATACCAGGCACAACTTCGGCATAATGCCAGCCATGATGCATTAACGGGGTTACCTAATCGGCTTTTACTTGATCAGCGATTGGCGAAAGGGTGCCTACTGGCCAAGCGTTATCACCGCTACATCGCCGTGCTATTTGTCGACCTAGATGACTTTAAACCGATCAACGACATGCTAGGGCATGACGTGGGCGACCATATTTTAATTGAGGTCGCTAAGCGGCTTGAAAAAGAGCTGCGTCCTTGGGATACCGTGGCGCGTTTTGGGGGCGACGAATTTATCGTTTTACTGCCTGACTTGGCACAGGAAAAAGATGTTCTGCAGGTGGTTGAGCGACTTCTCGCTTGTCTCTCTGCGCCCTACTGGTATCGAGACAGTGAGCTGCGTATTACTGCCAGCATGGGCATTGCCACTAATGATGGAACGATCAGTGAGCCGCGCCAGCTTCTACAGCGAGCAGATCTGGCGATGTATAAAGCCAAGCGGCAAGGGCGTAATACCTATCAGTGGTATACCGATGAACTCAATCGCAAAGTTTCCGAGCGGGTAAATTTACGTCATGCGTTGCAACAAGCTATAGAACAGTCGCAATTTGAGTTGCATTACCAACCGCAAATACATGGCCCCACTGGCCGAGTCTCTGGTGTGGAAGCACTGATTCGCTGGTATCACCCTGAGCGTGGCAACATTCCTCCTGGCCAGTTTATTAGTTTGGCAGAAGACACCGGGCAGATTATGCCGATCAGTGAGTGGGTGTTGGAGAGGGCGTGTTGTGATGCTGTCAGGCTTAATGCGAGCGCAAATATGCCCGTTACAATGGCGGGTAATATTTCGCCCATGCAGTTTCAGCGCTCAGGTTTTCTGGCGTCTATTCAGAGGGTACTCGAGTCGAGCGGTCTAGCTCCCGAACTATTGGAGCTGGAGCTTACCGAAGGCGTGCTAATGGATAGTACGGAGCATGCCATACAAACACTTCAGGATCTGCGCTCGCTGGGCGTGCATATTGCGCTGGATGATTTCGGTACCGGTTTTTCAAGCCTTAGCTATCTCAAGCGTTTACCGATTAACAAGCTTAAGATTGACCGCTCATTTGTACGAGACGTGGTCAATGACTCTCGGGATGCGGCGATTGTAGACGGCGTGGTAACCATGGCAGCCAAGCTTGGCCTTGAGGTATTAATCGAAGGCGTGGAAACGGCAGAGCAGTATGCGTACCTCAATGCCCACTACAGCACGTATTTCCAGGGTTTTTATTTTGCTCGACCGATGCCCCTTTCAGACATCCGTGCCTTCTTACACCAATCTCCTTATCCGGTTAGTGATTCTGAGCCGCACTCTACTTGAGAAACGACTATAAAACGGCATGCCGCTGAGTGCGGTGACTCTGGTACACTTTCTGATAACGATTCCTTTAGTTTAGTCAGCAGGATATGCCTCCGATGAGCCAAGCTACGAACCAGTCTTGGGGCGGTCGCTTTAGCGAGCCCACCGATGCTTTTGTTGCACGCTTCACCGCGTCTGTGACTTTCGACCAGCGCTTAGCGCGCCAGGATATTCAGGGCTCTATTGCCCATGCCACTATGCTGGCTCCTGTCGGTGTGCTGACCGATGACGAGCGCGATACCATTATCACCGGCCTCACCGAGATTCAGGGCGAAATTGAGCGAGGCGAGTTTAACTGGTCGATCCCGCTTGAAGACGTGCATATGAATATCGAAGCACGGTTGACGGATAAAATCGGTATTACGGGCAAGAAGCTACACACCGGTCGTTCACGTAATGATCAGGTAGCGACCGATATCCGCCTATTTATGCGCGATGAGATTGACGTGATTGAAGCAGAGTTGGTTCGTCTGCGTGAAGGCATGATTGAGCTTGCCGACCGTGAAGCCGATACCATCATGCCTGGTTTTACCCATTTGCAAACGGCGCAGCCGGTGACTTTTGGCCATCACCTATTGGCATGGCAAGAGATGCTAACCCGTGATCATGAGCGCCTGCTGGACTGCCGCAAGCGCGTGAATGTAATGCCTCTTGGCGCAGCGGCGTTAGCGGGCACGACCTATCCCATTGACCGCCATGTCACTGCAGAGCTACTCGGCTTTGATCGCCCAGCAGAAAACTCACTGGACGCCGTCTCCGATCGTGACTTCGCTATTGAATTCACCAGCTTTGCCAGCATTCTGCTAATGCATCTATCGCGCATGAGCGAAGAGCTGGTGCTGTGGACCAGCGCCCAGTTTGACTTTATCGACCTGCCTGACCGCTTCTGCACGGGTTCTTCTATCATGCCGCAGAAGAAAAACCCGGATGTGCCCGAGCTGGTTCGCGGTAAAACGGGCCGGGTGTATGGCCACTTAATGGCGCTATTAACGCTGATGAAGTCTCAGCCCCTGGCCTACAATAAAGACAATCAGGAAGATAAAGAACCGCTGTTTGACGCCGTTGATACCGTGCGAGATTGCTTAAAAGCCTTTGCCGACATGGTGCCTGCTATTGAGCCGAAAAAAGACAGCATGTATGAAGCCGCACGACGCGGCTTCTCGACCGCCACGGACCTTGCTGATTACTTGGTGCGCAAGGGCGTAGCCTTCCGTGATGCCCATGAAATTGTCGGTCAATCAGTGGCCTACGGTTTGAAGACTAAGAAAGATCTGTCTGAAATGACCCTTGAAGAACTGCAGCAGTTCTCTGCCACGATTGAGCAGGATGTGTTCGAGGTACTTACGTTAGAAGGCTCCGTGGCCGCCCGTAACCATATCGGTGGCACCGCGCCTGAGCAGGTTCGCGCTGCTGCCAGCCGTGCCCGCGAGGCGTTGGCAGCGCTGAAAGGTGATGCATGAAACGCTGGGTTACCACCTTTAGTGCGGTGTTGTTGATCACGCTGCTGCTAGTTGGTTGCGGTCAGAAAGGGCCGCTTTATTTGCCTGACGAAGACACTAATGGTTCGGCTGCCGAGCAGGAGGGATAATGGATCACTTTAACTACCGCGATGGCGTGCTTTATGCTGAAGACGTCCCGCTTACTCAGCTTGCCGCCGATCTGGGAACGCCTTGTTATGTCTACTCAAAAGCGACGTTAGAGCGCCATTTCCGGGCCTATACCGAAGCCCTGGGTGGTCATCCTCACCTGATTTGTTATGCGGTGAAAGCCAATTCCAACTTGGCGGTGTTGGGCCTGCTTGCACGGTTAGGGGCTGGGGTTGATATTGTTTCGATTGGTGAGCTTGAGCGCGTGCTGAAAGCGGGCGGCGACCCGTCAAAAATCGTGTTTTCGGGCGTTGCCAAGCAGCCTCATGAAATGGCCCGTGCGCTAGACGTCGGCATTAAATGCTTCAATGTTGAATCCCGTCCCGAGCTTGAGCGGCTAAACGCCGTTGCGGCGGAACTGGGCAAGGTGGCACCGGTATCGCTGCGGGTAAACCCGGATGTAGATGCAGGCACCCACCCGTATATTTCGACTGGGCTAAAAGATAACAAGTTTGGCATTCCTGTCGATGAAGCGCTGGACGTTTACACGCTGGCCGCCAGCTTGCCCCACCTACGAGTGAAGGGGCTTGATTGCCACATTGGCTCTCAGCTAACCGAAACCGCCCCGTTTTTAGATGCCCTTGAGCGCCTCTTAATGCTGATGGAGCGGCTGCGTGAGCGTGGTATTGAGATTGATCATTTGGATTTGGGTGGTGGGCTAGGCGTTCCCTATCGTGATGAAAAACCACCTCAGCCGTTTGATTACGCGAGCCAGTTGCTGGCGCGCCTTTCTCGTTGGGAGGGCGGTGAAGCGCTTACTTTACTATTTGAACCGGGCCGCTCGATTGCGGCTAACGCAGGCCTAATGCTAACCCGCGTAGAGTTCTTAAAGCCCGGCGAAACCAAAAATTTCGCGATTGTTGATGCTGCCATGAATGACCTAATCCGTCCTGCGCTGTATCAGGCATGGCAGGGGATTGTGCCGGTGGATACCCGCCAGCAACGTAAGTGTGCGGTCTATGATGTCGTGGGCCCTGTCTGTGAAACCGGCGATTTCCTCGGTAAAGAGCGCGAGTTGGCGATTGCTGAGGGCGATTTACTAGCCGTTCGATCAGCGGGCGCTTACGGCTTTGTGATGGCGTCGAATTACAACAGCCGTCCGCGCCCACCGGAAGTGATGGTCGATGGCAGTCGCTACCATGTGGTACGTGCTCGGGAAAGCCTGGAAAGTCTGTGGGCCGGTGAAGCACTGCTGCCGGAAGGGGAGCGCTGATGCTGTTGCACTTCACCAAAATGCATGGTCTGGGTAATGATTTTATGATGGTGGATCTAGTCACTCAGCGAGCGCGCCTGCGTGATGAACAGATTCGCCAGCTAGCAGACCGGCGTTTTGGCATTGGCTTTGACCAATTATTGGTGGTTGAGCCGCCCCGAGATCCAGAGATGGATTTTCGCTACCGTATTTTTAATGCTGATGGCAGCGAAGTTGAAAATTGCGGTAATGGTGCGCGCTGTTTTGCTCGCTTTGTTCGCGATCAGCGCCTCACACATAAGCATGAAATTCATGTGGAAACTGCCGGTGGGCCGCTGGTCCTCAATGTTCAGCACGACGGTATGGTGCGTGTTGACATGGGGAGGCCGCGTTTTAATCCGGCCACGCTGCCGTTTGAAGCACCGGGTGACCAACCACTACACGCTGTTGACGTCGACGGCGGCACGCTGGAACTAGGGGTTGTTTCAATGGGGAATCCCCATGCTGTGCTGCAGGTTGAATGTGTTGACAGCGCACCGGTTGAGCATCTTGGGCCGCTGCTTGAGTTTCACCCTCGCTTTCCCAAGCGGGTAAACGTAGGTTTTATGCAGGTCGTGTCGCCCAGCGAAATTCGCCTGAGGGTGTATGAGCGTGGCAGCGGTGAGACGCTTGCCTGTGGCACGGGGGCCTGTGCTGCGGTGGCTAGCGGTATTCGCCAAGGGCTGTTGAAAAGCCCGGTAACCGTTCACCTGCCGGGTGGCCAGTTAAGCATTGAGTGGCCCGACCCTGAAGCGCCGTTGGTGATGGTGGGCCCTGCCACACGTGTCTTCGACGGTCGAGTTACACTCAACTAATTCTAGGAGAACGGCGATGTCTCAAGCCCCCGAGCCGCGCAAAACGCTCGACCCTGATCAAGTGGCGTTTTGGCTGGCACGCCACCCCGATTTTTTTGTTGGTCGTGAAGGCTTGCTGCAGCAACTCAAGGTGCCACATCCCCATATCGATGGGGCGGTATCGCTGTTAGAGCGCTTGGTGATTGATTTACGCCAGCGTGCTGAAACAGCAGAGGGGCGGCTTGAGCATCTTCTAGAAACGGCACGACATAATGAAGCCCAGTACCGTCGACTGCGTGAGACGCTACTCAATCTGGTTGAAGCAGAAGATCGCGATACGTTGGCCCAAGCGCTAGCTGTTCAGCTAAGCGAGCACTTTCAAACGCCTGCAATGGCGCTATGGAGCCCATCTTCATTAAGTGACGATGAGCCAACGCCGCCTCAGCCACCGCGTCACGTGTTGGATCAGCATGCCAGCGCTCGCTTAGCTGCGCTGTTAGATGGGCGCACCAGCCGTTGTGTCAAGCTCAGTGTTAGCGACTGGAAATGTCTGTTGCCGCATACCAAAGCACCCCGACGGTCGGGTTCCTGTGCCATTTCGCGGCTTTCGGCGGGCGAGCAGCTGGGATATTTGCTTCTCGCAAGCCCTGATCCCGACTGTTACCGCGCCAGTATGGATACGTTGTTTACAGAGTATCTGAGCGATATCGTGGCACGGCTACTGCTTCGTCTGGAACATCATGGATAGCCCATGCTCATTGACGACGCAGGTCGAAGCGTATTTACGTAAGCTTGCTCCCCACGCAAGCCCTGCCACGGTGGCAGCGTATCGTCAGGATTTAATTGCCTTGCAGCGTTTTTCTGAGCAACGTGGCGTAACCGATGCGGCGATGTTAGACACTGCATTTCTGCGCGCTTTTTTAGGGTCAGAGCGCAGCCGCGGGCTCGCGCCGAGAAGTTTAGCCCGCCGCCGCGCCGCGCTATCACGTTTTGCTGACTATCTTGTGCAGCATCACGTGCTTGTCGACAACCCTGTGGGGTTGCTGCGCACACCAAAGCAGCCAAGCCACTTACCAAGACCGCTTGATGTGGATGCGCTATCACGCTTTTTAGATACGCCTCACGATGGCACGCCGCTGGCAATACGTGACCAAGCCATGCTCGAGTTGTTTTACTCCAGTGGCCTACGGTTAGCGGAACTCGCCGCACTGGATTTAGGTCACTTAAATGCCCACCATGTGCGGGTGATGGGCAAGGGCAGTAAACCGCGGCAAGTGCCTGTTGGCAGGCGAGCGGATCAGGCGATTAAGGAGTGGTTGTCGTGTCGACCTGAACTGGCGGCAATGGGGGAAATGGCGTTATTTGTCGGTCAGCGTGGGCAGCGTCTTGGACATCGGGGTATTCAAAAGCGGTTGGCGCAGCTTTCTGTTGTGCGTGGCTTGCCTGAACACCTCCACCCCCATCGGCTGCGTCACTCATTTGCAAGTCATTTGTTGGAGTCCAGCCAAGACCTGCGGGCGGTTCAGGAATTGCTGGGCCACGCTAATTTATCGACGACCCAAGTCTACACCCGCCTGGATTGGCAGCATTTGGCCGAAAGTTATGATGCCGCTCACCCCCGCGCTAAACGCCGCACGACACGGAGTTAACCATGGCTTCTCTACAAGCGATTACGTTTGATCTTGACGATACGCTGTGGGACAACCAAGGCGTGATGTTAAAAACGGAAGAGGGCCACTATCGATGGCTAATTGAAGCGCTGGCGGCGTGGCGCAAAGCCCGCCATGAAGCGCCATTGACGCTGAGTTACGAGCAAGGGCTAGCCGACTACCTGGAGCGCCGCCAAGCGTGGGCCAAGCAAGTTCCGGAACGGCGCGGAGACTTTACCTGGCTACGTCTACGGGCGTTAGAAGCACAGCTAGAGGCCCAAGGCTTAACACGCAGTTGTGCGTTGCTGTGGGCTGCCGCTGCCATGAATGAGTTTCATCGACTGCGGGTGCAGGTAACCCCTCACCCTGAAGCCGCTGGGCTACTATCCGCGTTGAGCGAGCGTTACCAGCTAGCCGCTATTACCAATGGCAATATTCACCTCAAGCGTCAGCCGTTAGCGGCGTACTTTCCGGTGGCTATTGCTGCAGGCGAATTACTGGCACCAAAACCAGACCCTAAGCCATTTCTCACCGCTTTGGAGCGTCTGAATGTTGTGCCGCACCGCGCCATGCATGTAGGTGATTCCTGGCAAGAGGACGTGTTACCTGCACAGCGGTTGGGCATGCATGCCGTATGGATCGCCGCGCAAGGCGATCAAGCTTTGCCAACACGCATTCACCGAATTGCCCACGTGAAAGAATTGCCCGAGCTAATCGATTGGTTGGAACGACGCTCCTGACAGACACCGCGGTGTGCTTAAGGAACCTGGGTTTATTTGGCAAGGCTGTCTGTGTTGAGCAAGCTTCAGGCTGTTTGGGAAAACTTGGCTTGTTCGGCAATCCTTGGTTTACTCAGGGGTATGCAGCCACTGGTCTAGTTTTTGAGAAAGCGTATCTACACCGTCGCGCTTGAGCGATGAGAAAAGCTGAACCGAGACAAAATCTTCCCACTCTTTAAGGCGCGAACGGACTTTTTGCAGCGCGGCGCTAGCAGGACCTTTTTTTAATTTATCGGACTTGGTAAGCAGAATGTGCACGGGCATTTCGCGCTTATCCGCATAGTTGAGCATCATTTGGTCGAACTCGGTTAGCGGGTGGCGCACGTCCATTAGCAGTACAAGGCCACGTAGGCTGAAGCGGCCACGCAGGTAGTCAGACAGATGCTGCTGCCACTCTAGCTTCACCGCTTCAGGCACTTTGGCGTAGCCGTAGCCGGGCAAGTCGACTAAGCGACGCGATTCGTCATTCATGACGCTGAAAAAGTTGATCAACTGGGTGCGGCCTGGTGTGCGCGAGGTGCGGGCAAGGGCATTCTGTTGAGTAAGCGCGTTAATCGCGCTTGATTTACCCGCATTCGAGCGCCCAGCGAACGCGACTTCAGCACCGGTATCGTCTGGGCACAGCGCAAGCGTAGGGGCGCTGATCATAAAGCGGGCAGTGGGGTAGTTCAGTCGAGCGACTGGGTTATCATTGGCAGTAGACATGGTGTTAATCCTGAAAAACAGACGTATAAGACGGCCCGTTTCACCACGTTAACGTGAGTAAATGACGGTACCGCGACGAATTACCCCAAAAGCAGACCTGGACTTGCATCCCCGCCGCTAGGGTGATTCGTTATAATGCAAGCGGTTTATAACTGCGACCTGGGGCGCTAGTGTACCATCGCGCTCTAGCCAGCAGCGACCAACACGACATGTTGTTCGTTTTGGCGGAGCTGACCCTGGTAAAGTGCTGAACCTGGGCAGCGCCCAGGGTGCGTACCAGTCAATAATCAAACGGCATAGTGGAATAGCAATGAGAAAGTTACTGGCAAGCCTGGCAATTACCATGGGTGCCGTTGGCACCGTACACGCCCAAACCGACCACCAAGCTGACGCGGATGCAGCGGCTGGTCGTGAACTGGCTCAAACCTGCGCAGCCTGTCATGGCCAGCAAGGTATTAGTCCATCGGGCGCTTTTCCAAACCTAGCAGGGCAGCAAATGTCCTATCTGGCCAAGCAAATCATGGATATCCGTGACGGCGACCGTTTAGTTCCCACCATGGCCGGTCAAGTCGATGATTTCTCAGATCAAGACGCTTGGGATGTGGCAGGTCACTTTGCAGGGCAAAACGCGAACCTTGGTCAGACAAGCGATGAAGACGCAGAGCTTTTAGCTCGCGGTGAAGAGCTGTACCGGGCAGGCGATATGTCCAAAGGCATCCCTTCGTGCAGCGCTTGTCATACGCCTACGGGGGTTGGTATTGGAAGCGCAGTATATCCAGCGCTTTCAGGCCAGCACGCCGAGTATACGGTGTCTACGTTGCAAGACTTTGCTTCCGGTGAACGTGCTAACAGCCCGAATAACATCATGGGCGATATCGCTTCTAAAATGAGCGATAGCGATATGAAAGCCGTAGCGAATTACCTATTAGGCTTGAACTAGTCGCTGCTAATAAAGGTGCCCTATCTCACTGGTAATTAAAGAGATGGGGAACCTCTTTGCATAACCAGCGGTCACAGTCTCGCTCATTTTTGGAGAATTATCGCTATGTTAAAAACGTTAATGGTCGCGATGGCCGGCTTAGGCTTATCTGCGGCCGTAAGTGCCCAGGAGCTGGTAGAAGGTCAGCATTACACGCTGCTCGAGTCGCCGGTGGCGACACAGGTCGAAGAGGGGCAGATTGAAGTGACCGAAGCGTTTTGGTTTGGCTGTCCGCATTGCTACCGGCTGCAAACACCTGCAAACGAGTGGTATGAAACGCTTGAAGACGACGTTAGCGTTGTTCACATGCCGGCCACCATGGGCGGGGACTGGAATACCCACGCGACAGCATTTTATGCAGCAGAATCTCTGGGTATCGAAGACGAACTGCACACTGATTTCTTTGAAGCTATTCATGAAGATGGTCGCTCACTGACAGATGCGGATGAAATCGCTGAGTTTTTCTCTAATTACGGCGTAAGCGAAGAGAAAGCTAAGCAGGCGCTGACGGCGTTTGGCGTTCGCAGCGAAGTTAATAAAGCCAACAGCCGCATGCGTGAAATGCGTCTGATGGGCGTACCGGCGCTCATTATTGATGGGCGCTACCTTGTGTCGCCAAGTACGGCAGGGAGCTTGGAAAATATGCCGCAAATTGCGGATGCGCTTGTCGAGCGCGTGCGTAACGAGCGCGCACAATAACGGTGTTAGAGCATGGTCACGCAGGGGGGCAGATAGGCTCGCCTGCGTCATCATTGGCTGAACGTGGCCATATTCGCTTGCTGACGTTCAATTTGCAGGTAGGTATTCAAACGTCGGCGTATCATCACTATCTCACTCGTAGTTGGCAACATGTGTTGCCCCACCCTCAGCGCCTTAAACGCTTGGCGCAAATGGGCAATGTGCTAGAGCCATTTGATGTGGTGGGACTGCAAGAGGTCGACGGCGGTAGTTTCCGTTCTGGTCGTGTTAATCAAGTTGAATACCTTGCCTCTAAAGCGCGGTTTCCCCACTACTTTCAACAGCTTAATCGTAATCTAGGACAGTTTGCTCAGCACAGTAATGGGCTATTGTCGCGCATCGTGCCTAGTCACATCGAAGAGCATCGTTTGCCAGGTATGCTGCCAGGACGTGGTGCAATTCACGCGCGCTATGGTGAAGGGCCGGATGCACTGCATATCTTTGTAGCCCACTTGGCGCTGAGCCACCGTGGGCGTGTGCGCCAGCTAAATTATTTGAGCAACATTATCGAGCCGCTGCGCCATGTGGTGGTCATGGGCGATCTAAACTGCACGCCTGATCAGCTTCATGCACATGAACGCTTTAGTACGTCGTTGCCGCTTCACCCGGTTAAGCCACTGCTTAGCTATCCTTCCTGGCAACCCCGTCGCGCCCTGGATCATATTTTGCTGTCCCAAACCCTTGAAGCTGCGGATGTACGTGTGTTGGATCACTTATTTTCTGACCACTTACCGATCGCTGTCGATTTACCGTTACCTGCAGCCTGTCTGGCGGCGATTCGCCAAAGCGTTTAACGATAAGCGTGCTTAGTGGTTTACGGGCGCTGCATTGTCTGCGTATATACGCTATTGTCGGAGCGCTGACTCCCCTTAGCCGTTTTTACGCGAGACACCTCCATGTCGGACACAACACAACTACCTGCGTTTATCGCTGCGCTGGACCGCGCCTCGGAGTGGTTCGGGCGTAGCCTTGCGTGGCTGATCATCATCATGATGTTGATTCAGTTCGCGATTGTACTGCTTCGTTACGCTTTCAGCGTTAACAGCATTTTTATGCAAGAGCTGGTGATGTATATGCATGCCAGTGTCTTTATGCTCGCCGCGGCCTACACCTTTCGCCACGATGGCCATGTGCGGGTCGATATTTTCTACCGTGGAATGACACCCCGCCGCCAAGCGGTAGTTAACATTGTGGGTATTATCACGCTCTTGATCCCAGTGATGGCTTTTATCATTGTTTCCAGCTTGGGCTACGTTGCTAACTCCTGGCGTGTTATGGAGACCTCCTCAGACTACGGTGGTATTCCAGCCGTCTTTGCACTGAAAACGTTAATACCGCTCTTTGCCGCGCTGATGATCGTACAAGGCATCATTGAAGTGGTGCGCAACGGCTACGTATTTACTGGCCGGATACCCCCATCTGTTGGTGATGATAACCACCTTGAGGAGCGCGTTTAATGTTGGAATTTATGCCGCTTATTTTATTTGCCACCATCTGTATCGTACTGATGTTCGGCTTCCCGGTGGCGCTTTCGTTAGCGGGCACCGCGCTGTTGTTTGCAGGAATGGGCTTAGGCCTTGAAGCCATCGGCGTCGACGCCAATTTCGACAGTGGATATCTTGCTGCGCTGCCCAATCGGCTTTACGGCATTATGACCAACCAAACGTTATTGGCGGTGCCATTATTTGTCTTAATGGGTGTTTTACTTGAGAAGTCAAAAGTAGCCGAAACACTGCTCGATGCGATGGCGCTACTGTTTGGTGCTATGCGTGGTGGTTTGGGTATTTCCGTGACATTGGTCGGTATGCTGATGGCGGCGTCTACCGGCATTGTGGGGGCCACCGTGGTTACCATGGGGCTTATGTCGCTACCTACCATGCTAAAGCGTGGCTATAGCACTTCGCTCGCGACCGGCACCATTTGTGCGACTGGCACGCTAGGTCAGATTATACCGCCTTCCATTGCACTGGTACTGCTTGGTGATGTGTTGTCGTCCGCTTACCAGCAGGCGCAGCTCTCGATGGGCATTTTTAGTCCTAAAACGGTCTCTGTGGGAGATCTGTTTATGGGGGCGCTGGTGCCAGGGTTGATTCTGGTGGTTATGTATATGATTTACGTTGCCATGGTCGCGTGGCTGCGCCCGCAAATGGCGCCTGCTGCTGACCGTGAAGAGCTAATGGCAGAGCTTGGTCATACCTCAGGTCTTGGATGGCTGCTATTGAAAGGCCTTGTGCCTCCCGTGGTACTTATTGTCGCGGTGCTTGGCTCGATTTTAAGTGGGTTTGCAACGCCCACAGAAGCGTCAGCCGTCGGCGCCTTTGGTGCTCTGGTGCTGGCCATTGCTTATCGGCAGTTGGATTGGGCAACGCTGAAAGATGTGCTGCGTTCAACCACCCATGTGACCACCATGGTGTTTATGATTTTGATTGGTGCGGCGCTGTTTTCGCTGGTCTTCCGAGCCTACGGCGGCGAGCATATGGTCACCGACTTGTTCGAAGGTATGCCCGGCGGGGGGGTGGGTGCGACCATTATCGTGATGCTGGTCATCTTCCTGCTTGGCTTTATTCTCGACTTTATCGAGATCACTTTCGTGGTGGTGCCCATCGTTGGGCCGATTCTGTTGGCCATGGGGCTGGATCCGATTTGGCTGGGCATCATGATCGCCATTAATCTGCAAACATCGTTCTTAACCCCACCGTTTGGCTTTGCGCTATTTTATCTGCGCGGCGTAGCGCCACCCTCGGTGCCGACTTCGGCGATTTACCGCGGGGTCATCCCGTTTATTCTTATGCAGCTTGGCATGCTGCTGGTGCTAACGTTCTTCCCCCAACTAGCGACATGGCTACCTGCTCAATTTTAACCTGGGTCATTTTGATTAGCGCTGAGTTGAAAACTATCGTTACTATCAACGCAACTAAGTGGCAACCTTAATTAAAAGCAGCCAAGCTGCATCAACTAACGGCTTGCAACAAACCGCCTAGTCAAAAGGGCTAGGCGGCCTCCCCCTACCTATAACAGCAACAATAGAAGCCAGAGGGTTAATGTATGAAAGCCAAAGCGCTACCTGTCGCCATTGCGATGACGACTGCTCTATCCGCTAGCTTGCTGGTGGTTTCAAGTTTTGATAATCAGGCCCAGGCACAAGAAAACTTCCGCTGGAAAATGGTCACTTCCTGGCCAAAAAACTTCCCTGGCGTGGGGCAGGGGCCTGAGCGGCTCTCGCAGCTGGTGGAAGAGATGTCCAATGGTCGCCTGACCATTGAAGTATTTGGCGCTGGCCAGTTGGTGCCTGGGTTTGAAGTGTTTGACGCCGTATCTGATGGCACCGCTGAGCTTGGCCACTCGGCTTCTTATTACTGGAAGGGCAAAGCCCCTGAAGCACAGTTTTTCGCTGCCGTACCGTTTGGTATGAATGCACAGGAAATGAATGCTTGGCTGTATTTTGGCGGCGGCATGGAACTGTGGAACGAAGTTTACGAGCCCTTTGGTGTAGAGGTCATGGTGGCTGGGGCCTCCGGTGTCCAAATGGGAGGCTGGGATAACAAGGAAATCAATTCCATTGAGGACCTTAATGGCCTGAAAATGCGTATGCCAGGCTTAGGCGGTGAAGTGATGAGCCGTATGGGCGTTGCCATTGTGAACATGCCTGGCGGCGAAATATTCACATCACTTCAGTCGGGTGCCATTGATGCGACTGAGTGGATTGGCCCCTATAATGATTTAGCTTTTGGCCTGCATCAGGCCGCCGATTACTACTACTACCCAGGCTGGCACGAACCGACGGTGATGTTTGAAACCATCGTCAACGAGGAAGCATTAGCCGAGTTACCCGCTGATTTGCAGGCGATCTTGACGACCGCAGTGCGCGATATCAACGCAAACGTGCTTGATGAGTACACCGCGCGTAATAACGATGCGCTAGAGACTCTGGTCAACGAGCATGAGGTTGAATTGCGCCGCATTCCTGACGACGTGTTGGCTCAGGCCCGTGAGTATTCAGAAGACGTTACTGCTGAATTGGCTGAATCAAGCGAGTTAGGTACACGTATTTATGAGTCCTATCGTACCTTCCAGGATAAGGTCGAAAACTACCATGCGATTTCTGAACAGGCGTACTACAACGCACGTAATCCAGATGGTGACACAACGCAGTAGCGGCTCAATAGCGATGTAACTATGCTATGAGCATTCTGCTCTCGTTGAATACGCAATGGCCGCCTCTCAGGCGGCCATTGTTTTAGTTAAGAAGCCCCTATTTAGCGCTGTACTTGGGTATTCTAGAGAACTACTGAACCGTTAAGTAAGGAGCCCCATGTCCAACGATTCCCGCCTTCGCAATGTGCTCACCATCGCTGGTTCTGACCCCTCGGGTGGTGCTGGCTTGCAGGGGGATTTGAAAACCTTTTCGGCGCTGAGTGTCTACGGCACCAATGTGATCACCGCGGTCATCGCCCAAAATCCCTGCGGTGTGGCCTCTGTGTATCCGGTTTCGCCTCACGCTATTCGCGAGCAGTTAGAGCACCTGATAGAGGATGTGGCATTAGATGCCGTTAAAATCGGTATGGTTGCTAGTCGTGAGGTTGCCGAGGTGATCGCTGATGTATTGCGGAAAAACCGCCCCCGCTGGATCGTATTGGACCCGGTGATGGTTGCCAAAAGCGGTGACATTCTAGTCGATGACGCTGGCATTCGTGCCGTGCGCGATATACTGGTGCCTTTAGCAGACGTCATTACGCCCAATTTGCCTGAAGCTGCTGTGCTCTTAGACGCCGAACCACCGGCTTCATTGGATGACATGGAGGCGATGCTGCCAGCGCTGGTTGAGTTGGGAGCACCTTACGTGGTGCTGAAAGGTGGCCATCTGCGCGGTGATACCTGTCCTGACTTACTAGCAACCCCGAATGGGCATGCATGGCTTCCTGCTTCACGTATTGATACTGACAACTTGCACGGCACGGGCTGTGCACTCTCATCTGCGATTACTGCGTGCCTAGCAAAACTACCCGCCGATGCTTCGCCAAGCGCCCCTAAACAAGCGATTGGCGAAGCAAAACTGTGGTTGCACGCCGCTTTAGAGGCTAGCACTCGGCTAAATGTCGGTCATGGCCGTGGGCCAGTGCACCACTTTCATGCGTGGTGGTGATGTAAATGACCTAGCGCAATAAGCGTACAGAGCAGCAGTCGAAAAGCTAAGACACACCTTGCGGTATGCACAAACGGACACCATGCTGAAAGGTGCCCGCTTGATCGTCCAAAGTGCCTACTGACGGTGCCGACTTGATCGGCCAAGGAGTTGCGCCATGTCTCGCACGCTGCTGTTCGCTACGGACCTTTCTCAGGATAACCGCGCTGCGTTTGCCCGCGCTCTACGGCTGGCTTATGCCCAAGGAGCACAGCTCGACATTCTTCATGTCCTGGACCCTTACTTGCCTCGACGTGTTCTTCACGACGTTGAAAGCGCGGTTAATGAAGATATTAGCGCCACATTGACCGACCTACGCGAAGATTACGCGCTGGAAGCGCCTTCGTTGCTTATTCAAACCGTTGTGGGGGCGCCTCATGTTGAAATTGTGCGAGAAGCCCACGAACGCAATGCCTCGTTAATTATTATGGGCATGCACCGTAAGCGCGGTCAGAAAGATCTCCTCTTGGGAACCACCGTGATGCGTGTGCTGAGAAGTGCGCCTTGTCCGGTGGTGGTCGCTTCTTATCTACCGACACAGCCTTGGCAACATATCCTGGTGCCGATCGATTTTTCGCTTACCGCCCGACAGACACTCCGGGAAGCACTCATTCGCTTTCCAGAAGCGAAGTTGACGCTACTGCATGCCTGGAGCTTGCCTGGAGAGCGTGAGTTGGGCTCTCAGGCTAATTTCGCGCAGTGGCGAGATCACGAAGTAGAGCGCCTACGTAGAACGCTGGATAACGAGGTTGAGAGCTTAATGCGTGATCTTGATGGCGTTCCTGATGTCGAGCTAGTGCTCGAGCCAGGGCAACCCTGTGATGTGCTTCAAGATTATATGAAGCGACACTCTCCCGATTTGGTGATTATTGGTAGCCGTGGCCAGCCCCAACACACCAGCCAAGTGACCGAAATGCTGTTAGGAGAACCTCACTGCGACCTCATGCTGTGTCGCTCTTGGTAGTTGTTGTACGGAACCTTTATTTTTGTTTTGTGTATGTATAGCTAGTGTTCCGGGAAATGAGGAGGTTTTCGCTATGCTATCTGTACACGGTCAACATTTAGCGCTAGGCGCGCTGCTGTCAGTGGGCACGTTCTTATCAGCATCTAATGTGCTGGCCGATAGTGTGACTGAGCGGGGAGAACGCTTTGAGCGAGTCGTAGAAATTGATGGTCAGCGCTACGCGTTAATGGGCAGCGGGGTGTTTCGCTACATGATCTGGACTGCCTATGCGGGTGCCTATTATCAGCTTGAAGGAGAAACTGAGCCACAGCCGTTGAGTGATGTGCCACGCCGCCTTGAGTTAGCTTACTTTCATGACATTGAGGCTGCCGACTTTGCGGAAGCGACTGAGAAAACGCTAAAAGAGTCGCTGACACTCTATGAATTTAACCAGATTGAACAGGACCTGGAGCGGCTGAATCAGCGCTATCGTGATGTAACGCCCGGCGATCGCTATCTGCTCAGTTGGGATGGAGAGTGGCTACGTCTTGCCCTCAACGGTGATGTGGTATTTGAGGATGACAGTGCTGAGTTCGCCAGCGCCATGTTTGGTATTTGGCTGGGCGAGCGCCCGCTAAGCGATGCTTTTCGTGATGCGCTGCTGGGCCAGAGCTAGCCCATAGGTGGGTTTTGTCTGAAACCTATGCCAGCGATTACACTGTCTCTTCTTTGGATGACATCGCAAGGGGCTAGTGTGAAGGCACTGATTCAACGGGTAAAAAATGCCAGCGTGACGGTCGAGGGTAAGACGGTAGGAGCTATTGATCATGGCCTGCTGGCACTAGTGGGTGTTGAAAAAGGCGACAGCGAGGCCGATGCTGAAAAACTACTGCATAAGCTGCTGCACTACCGTGTTTTCAGTGACCATGAAGGCAAAATGAATAATAACCTTCAGCAGGCCAACGGGGGCTTATTGCTGGTATCACAGTTTACATTGGCTGCCGATACCCACAAAGGTTTGCGCCCCAGCTTTTCTAGCGCGGCACCGCCCGCCGAAGGCGAGCGTCTGTTTGACTATTTAGTGGCTAATGCACGCGCTGCTTGGCCTAACGTTGCTACCGGCCAATTTGGCGCTGATATGCAGGTGGCGCTGGTTAACGATGGGCCGGTAACGTTCTTGCTTGAAAGCTAACCGGCTTATTACATGCAGGTTAGGTCAGGCGTCTTCGCTGGCCAATAGCTCTGCTTCCATCGTTTCCAGTGCTCCCTCGGCTGCCAGCCACTGCTGCTCGGCGGTGTCCAAGCGACTTTTGATTTTCGCCTGTTGGGCAAGTGCTTCGGTAAGTTCTGCTTTACGAGCGCTGTCGGTATAAAGTGTTGGGTCAGCCAGAATAGCTTCTACTTCTTCAAGTGCTTGCTGAGTTTTCTCCATGGCTTTTTCAGCTTGATCGCGCTCTTTTTTCAGCGGTCTTAGCTTCTCGCGTAGTTCCGCTGCGGCCTTGCGAGCGGCTTTGCGGTCACCGCTAGGCTGTTGGCTTTGGCGTTCGCTTTTTTCGCTACGTGCATCGCGGCGGCCCTCTTCTAAACGCGCCTTTAGCCATACCCGATAGTCGTCGAGATCGCCATCGAAGGGTTCCACACGATGATCGGCAACCCGCCAGAACTCATCAACCGTGGCGCGCAATAAATGACGGTCGTGAGATACCAGAATGACGGTACCCTCAAAACTTGCCAGCGCCTCGGTTAGTGCCTCGCGCATTTCCAAGTCCAAGTGGTTGGTTGGCTCATCGAGCAGCAGCAGGTTTGGTTTCTGCCAGGCGACCAGCGCCAGTGCCAAGCGCGCTTTTTCACCGCCGGAGTAGGTGGCCACTTCGCCAAAAGCGTCATCGCCCTTAAAGCCAAATCCACCGAGGAAGTTGCGAATTTCTTGGTCACTGGCCGTGGGCGAGAGCCGCTGAACGTGTACAAACGGCGTCGTGGTTACGTCCAGGCTTTCCAGTTGGTGCTGGGCAAAATAACCAATGGCTAAATGCTCACCTGGCACACGCTTGCCCTCTAGCAGCGCAAGCTCACCGGTCAGTGATTTGATCAACGTTGATTTACCCGCGCCGTTGGGGCCTAACAGACCAATACGGCTGCCGGGTAATAGCGTAATGTTGACCTTCTCTAATTGGGCGACATCGCCCGCGTCTCCACGATAGCCAAGGGTGGCTTGGTCCAGCACGAGCAGCGGGTGCGAAGTCTTATCTGCGGCAGGTAGAGTGAAGTGAAAAGGCGAATCCGTATGAGCGACGGCAATGTCGCCCATACGCTCCAGCATTTTCACGCGACTTTGCGCCTGTTTTGCTTTCGTTGCCTGGGCGCGGAAGCGCGCTATGAAACGCTCAATTTCCTCGCGGCGGGCCTGCTGTTTGGCCGCTTCGGCTTGCTGTAGGGCGAGCTTTTCAGCTCGTGTGCGCTCAAAGCGAGAGTAGTTGCCACGGTAAAGCTCGAGCGTTTGGTGATGCATATGCACGATGTGATCGCACACAGCATCCAAGAAGTCGCGGTCGTGAGAAATCAGCAGCAGCGTGCCTGGGTAGCGGGTCAGCCACTGTTCTAACCAAAGCAGGGCGTCGAGATCCAGGTGGTTAGTTGGCTCATCAAGCAGTAATAAATCGGAAGGCATAAACAGCGTGCGAGCTAGATTCACCCGCATACGCCAGCCACCGGAAAAGTCCGACAAGGGCCGCTTAAGATCTGCTTGTACGAAACCGAGCCCCACCAGCAGCTGCGACGCCCGTGATTCGGCTGTGTAGCCATCCAGAGTTTCGATAAGCCCATGTAACTCGGCTTCACGGTGCGCATCATCTGCTTTGCGAGCGGCCAGCAGATCAGCTTCCGCTTGCCGCAACGCATGATCGCCATCCAGAACGTACTCCACAATGGGGCGATCCAGTGCTTCAACTTCCTGGGCCATGTGAGCGATCCGCTGGCCACCGCTCATTTCAACGTCACCTTGGTCGGGGCCAAGTTCGCCTAGCAGGAGTTTGAATAAGCTCGACTTACCGGCGCCGTTTGCCCCGATAATGCCAGCCTTTATGCCGCTGTGGAGCGTAAGGTCGGCGTTATCGAGTAGCGTTTGTGTGCCCCGTTGCAGGGCGACTTGGCGCAGTGCGATCATGCATTCTCCCGAAAAAGTGGGTAAATCAATGTTCGATTCTAACCGATTCCAGCGCTTACAGCAGGCTCCGCTGTGGGATTTTGCACTGACGTTTTATGCCCAGCCTGGGGTTGAGCAGGCATGCCTTGTTCTGCAGGACAGTGCAGGGGTTGATGTGTGTGAGCTTCTAGTGCATGGCTGGCTCTACCAGTACGGCCTTCAGGCAACGCCAAGTGCGCTGGCAGTGGAGCGCGAAGCACGTGAGCATTGGCAGCAATCGGTCACAGTAGTTTTGCGACAGTTGCGCCGTGACCTAAAGCCACAAGCCGCAGTAAATGAGGGCGTTGCTCAATTGCGAAAGACGCTTCAGCAGGCTGAGCTTCAGGCTGAGCGTGAGAATCTTCAACGCTGGCAGCAATGGATATTGCAAGCATCTAAACATAACCAGCGGTTAAAAAACTGCGCTATAAGTAAGCAAGATGTTGCACAATGGCTGCAAAGTAAGCTGTTTTCGAATGTTCTTGCCTTTGATCAAGAGGTTGTGTCACCCGAGCGCGAGAACGTCAGCGAGGCACTTAATATGCTTGCGACACAGCTTGACCGCTACGAGCGACCGCGCTAGCCTGAAATTAAGCTATTTTTGAATAACGCGTGTTTCAAGGTTTGTTATTACTTTTGACACTGTTTCTAAAAGCTACTTCTAAAAGTTATTCTAGATGTGTTCAAAAAGACATGCTTTATGAATAGTGCTTTTATGAATAGTGATTCTAAAAGTCTGTGACAATTAACAGAGCGTTTTAAGAGCGGCACGCATTATACAAAAATTAAATATTGGCGCACTCGCATAGCGCGCTTACCACTGCTAGAGGAACTCTGCATGAAGGCAAGCAAGTTAATTTCGACTCGTTCAGTAACGACCAAGTTAATGACGACGGCGAGCATTGGTGCACTACTATTTGGCCTCAGCGCAGCCGCTCAAGCAGATAATTGGCGTTACGCCCACGAAGAGTACGAAGGCGATGTCCAAGACGTATTCGCTTACGCATTCAAAGAATATATCGAAGAGAATTCTGATCACAGCGTTCAGGTCTATCGTTTTGGTGAGTTAGGTGAGTCTGATGACATCATGGAGCAGACTCAAAACGGCATTCTCCAGTTCGTAAACCAGTCGCCTGGTTTCACGGGTTCTCTTATTCCAGAAGCGCAAATCTTCTTTATCCCTTATCTGTTACCAACAGATGAAGAAACCGTCCTTACTTTCTTCGACGAAAGTAAGGCTATCAACGAAATGTTCCCAGAGCTCTATGCCGAGCAAGGCCTTGAGCTACTTAAGATGTACCCTGAAGGTGAAATGGTTGTTACCACCGACGAGCCAATTAGCTCGCCGGAAGATATGAATAACAAAAAAATTCGTACCATGACGAACCCATTGCTTTCAGAAACCTACGATGCCTTTGGTGCAACACCGACGCCACTGCCTTGGGGTGAAGTATATGGTGGTTTGCAAACTGGCATTATCGATGGCCAAGAAAATCCGATTTTCTGGATCGAGTCTGGCGGCTTGTATGAAGTGTCTCCGCACCTTACCTTCACAGGCCATGGTTGGTTCACTACCGCGATGATGGCTAATCAAGACTTCTATGAAGGCTTGTCTGATGAAGACAAAGAGCTGGTGCAAGAAGCGTCTGATGCTGCCTATGACCACACAATTGAGCACATCAAAGGGCTAGCCGACGAGGCATTAGCTAAAATCCAAGAAGCTTCGGATGAAGTCACTGTGACGCGCTTGAATGAAGAGCAAATTCAGGCTTTCCGTGAGCGTGCTCCGCAGGTGGAAGAGGCCTTCCTAGGCATGACGGGGGAGCGTGGTGCTGAGCTGCTTGAGCAGTTTAAAGCCGATCTCGAAGCCGTAACTAACGAGTGATTCACCGTTTAGCACGCTCGCTTTAACGGACAATCACCTAGGGGGCAGCCAGCGCTGCCCCTTTTCTATTCCTACACGCTCGTCTGGTGCTGACAGCCACCTAACAAAAAAAGCGCGTTACCTTACGCAAAAGACAGAAAAATTTACGTACATCCAGCGTTGAAGCGGAAAGAGTTATTAACCGTTACGCTACAAAATGAGTAGGGCCGGACATGCTCCGTTCGGTGGTCAGTGAAGGAAGAGGCGCTAGGTTGTCTTAAATAGTTAGCTGCCACGCTGCATAAGAGGAGATCGGCCATGACCGAAGAAGAATCCGAAAAGAATTACAGCTCTGGTTTGCCCGGCATACTAGGGGTGATCGACACTGCAATTAGCAAAATCGAGTCAGTCATACTGGCGCTGGGGGTTTTGCTAATGGCGCTGAATACGGTCACCAATGTTATTGCCCGTTTTGTATTTGGCAATAGCATTATGTTTTCAGGTGAATTAAACCGTATTTTGATCATTATGATTACCTTCGCGGGTATTGGTTACGCCGCTCGACACGGCCGCCATATTCGCATGTCAGCAATCTACGATGCTTTGCCCGTTGGGGGGCGCAAGGTGTTGATGATAGGTATTTCGTTATTTACCTCCCTCGTTATGTTTTTCCTGCTGTACTACTCCGTCGTGTACATCCTCGACCTTCAAAGCAAAGGTCGTGTGTTGCCGTCACTAGGGATACCTATTTGGATCATTTATGTCTGGGTACCCATGGGTTTCCTAATTACGGGCATTCAGTATCTGTTAACGGCAATTAAAAACCTTACCTCTCGGGATGTATATCTCTCTACAGGGGTAGTCGACGGTTACAAAGACACCGAAACAGAAGTGTAAAGCAGGGCTTGCACCCTAGGGGAACGCTATGACGACGATAATGGTAGTCACCATGATTGCCCTGCTGCTGCTGGGCTTTCCTATGATGATCCCGCTGATTACGGCGGCGGTGATCGGTTTTTATATGATGTTTAACGGCTTCGGCCAAATGGATACGTTGATCCAGCAGATGATGGCGGGCATCCGGCCTGCCTCGCTGATTGCGGTGCCGATGTTTATTCTGGCGGCAGATATTATGACGCGCGGCCAGTCTGCTAATCGCCTAATCGATATGGTGATGTCCTTTATAGGCCATATCAAAGGTGGTCTTGCGGTCAGTACAGCAACTTCTTGTACGCTGTTTGGCGCGGTTTCTGGTTCTACCCAGGCAACCGTGGTAGCGGTGGGCTCACCTCTGCGGCCCAAGATGCTGAAAGCGGGCTACTCTGACCCCTTTACACTGGCGCTAATCATTAACGCTAGTGATATCGCCTTTTTGATACCCCCAAGTATTGGCATGATCATTTACGGGGTTATTTCGGGTACATCGATTGGCGAGCTGTTTATCGCGGGGATTGGGCCAGGGCTTTTAATCCTGTTTATGTTCTCAATCTATTGCATTATTTATGCCGTGGTAAAAGGCGTGCCTACTGAGCCTCGCGCTAGCTGGAAAGAGCGCGCCATCGCAGTGCAAAAAGCGCTATGGCCGTTAGGTTTTCCAGTCATTATCGTTGGTGGTATTTACGGTGGTGTTTTTAGCCCGACGGAAGCAGCAGCAGCCTGTGTGTTGTATGCAATACTGCTCGAATTTGTGGTGTTCCGTTCCCTCAAAATGAACGATATTTATGCGATTGCTAAATCCACCGGCTTAATTACCGCGGTGGTGTTTATATTGGTCGCCGTGGGTAATGGGTTCTCCTGGATAATCTCGTTCGCGCAGATTCCACAAATGATTTTGGAAGCGGTAGGTGTAAATGAAGCCGGGCCTACAGGCGTACTGATCGCGATCTGTATTTCTTTCTTTGTTGCTTGCATGTTTGTTGATCCGATTGTGGTCATTCTGGTGCTTACGCCCATTTTCGCGCCTGCGATTGCGGCGACCGGCCTGGACCCTGTTCTGGTGGGTGTTTTGATCACGCTGCAGGTGGCCATTGGCTCGGCGACCCCGCCCTTTGGCTGCGATATATTTACCGCGATTGCGATCTTTAAGCGGCCTTACTGGGAAGTCATCAAAGGCACACCGCCCTTCATCTTTATGCTGATTTTAGCGGCGGCGCTGCTGATCATGTTTCCGCAAATTGCGCTGTTCTTGCGTGATGTTGCCTTCCGCTAAGCAGTCACAAGGAGATCGCGGATGTTTAATCGCATTTTAATTCCCGTTGATGGCTCAAAAGGGGCGATTAAGGCACTGGATAAAGCGGTTGGCCTGCATATGCTTACCGGTGCAGAACTTTATTTGCTGTGTGTCTTTAAGCACCACAGCTTATTGGAAGCATCGCTTTCCATGGTGCGGCCGAATAAACTTGATTTGCCCGATGATGCACTGAAAGAGTACGCCACGGAAATTGCAGTACACGCCAAGTCCTATGCCATAGAGATGGGGGCAGACAGCGCGCGAATAAGGGCGTTTGTGAAAGGCGGGCGCCCCTCGCGAACCATTGTGCGCTTTGCCCGTAAACGGGAGTGCGACTTAATTGTGATTGGCGCTCAGGGAACCAACGGCGAGAAAAATCTGCTGTTGGGCAGTGTCTCCCAACGTGTGGCGGGTGCGGCACACTGTCCTACGTTGGTCGTTTAAGACACCAAACTACTGCACTTGATCGTGGTCTTACTAGCACCCGTCGTCTCAGGTAATGCAGCCTGGGGTGGCGGGTGTTAGTCTTTGAAGCACTCAAACATTTGGCGCGTTGCGCCTTGGATAAGGTTCTTTTCATGAAAGCATTATTTTCTTCCACCGCTTTGGCGAGTTTGTTATTGGTCGCTCCTTTTGCAGCAGCGGCCCCTGAAACCGACGAACAGCGCCTTGCTTACAGCTTAGGCGTGACCCTGGGCGAGAGCATGCAGGCCGATATTGAAGACCTCGACCTTGATGCATTTACGGACG
The DNA here is from genome assembly GCF_054790765.1 of Halomonas bluephagenesis. NCBI lineage: Bacteria > Pseudomonadati > Pseudomonadota > Gammaproteobacteria > Oceanospirillales > Halomonadaceae > Halomonas > Halomonas bluephagenesis. Next base: position 1,917,715 of record NZ_CP133631.1, on the reverse strand, counting down.
GCATGCGCGATGTCTTTGATGGCAATGAGTTAGCGTTAAGCGAGGAAGAGATGATGGAAGCGCTGGTCGCTTTCCAAGAACGTTCTATGGCGGAGCGCGAGCAAGAAGCCGCTGAAATTGCTCAGATTAATCTAGAGGAAGGCCAAGCTTATTTGGCTGAAAACGCTGAGCGTGAAGAAGTTGAAGTTACCGAATCTGGCTTGCAGTATGAAGTACTTGAGTCCGGTGACGGCGCAACTCCTGGCGCTGAAGACACCGTTGAAGTGAATTATGAAGGCATGCTGCTGGACGGCACCGTATTCGACAGTTCCTTTGAGCGTGGCCAGCCGGTGAGCTTCCAGGTAAATCAAGTCATTGAAGGTTGGCAGGAGGCGCTTCAGCTGATGAGCGTCGGCGATAGCTGGATGCTATATATCCCTGCTGAGCTGGCTTATGGTGAAGGTGGTCAAGGTCCTATTGGCCCGAATGAAATGCTGACGTTCCGCGTTGAACTGTTAGGCGTTGAGTAAATGATACGTTCCGCCGCTTCTACGTCTTGCCTTTTTGGCGCGCTTTTACTGCTGGGCAGCGCGGCTGTTCACGCTGAAGCAGAGGACGTGCCTGGAGATTTACCTGCATTAAGCGCAGCGAGTGACCGCGCTAGCGTGGTCGGCGTGTCGTCTGGCGGCTACATGGCCGCACAGTTGGCGGTTGCTTGGCCTGAACGCTTTAGTGGCGTAGGCGTATTAGCGGCGGGCCCCTGGAGCTGTGCCCAAGGTGCGCTTAGTTTGGCTCTTAGCCAGTGTATGAGCACCCGACGTGGGTTGCCTTCTCTGGATGAGCTGGATCGCCGGCGCGAGCGTTATGAGTCGCTTGAGCAGGTGGGTGAGCGCGATGCGCTAAGCCAGCTGCGAGCCTATGTATGGCACGGTGATGAAGATGACACTGTTTCTCCAGAGCTGGGTAGCTTGTTGGCAGAACAGTGGCAGGGCTGGCTGGCATCTTCAGAGCAGCTGCGTTTCGTACGCAGTGAGAACACTGGTCATGGTTGGCCCATAAAACTGCCGAAGCAGGCCAACGCTAGCCCCCAGACATTTGGCGGTTGTCGACAGGGCGGGGGCAGCCATGTGCTTGCTTGTGATGAGAATGTGGCTGGCGATATGCTTTCATGGCTTTACCCTGAGCGTGATGCAAATGCTAGCGAGGGCGAAGTAGTTGCCTTTGATCAGTCGGAGTTCGCTGTTAAAGGCTTGGCCGACGTGGGGGATCTGTTTATTCCTGAGGCGTGCGAGGCGGGGGGCTGCCCTGTCACGATAGCGTTGCATGGCTGTCAAATGAGTGTAGACGCCATTGGCGACACGTTTATGCGCCACAGTGGTTTAAATCGCTGGGCAGCAGACTATGGTCAAGTGGTGCTATACCCGCAGGCGGAAAGTAGCATGGCTAATCCGCAGGGGTGTTGGGATTGGTGGGGCTTTGCCGAAAGCACTTGGCAGCTCAATCCGCTGCATGACACGCGTGATGGCACTCAAGCCAGAGCGCTAATGGCGATGCTTGAGCACCTACAAAGTACGCCTTAAACCTAAGCACATCCTAATTCCAGGTTCTAAATCCAAGTACTTGGTCAGTACTGCTTTGCTGTATTTCTTACTAGTTGTTTAGCTCATTCTCCAGCGCTGACACTAAGCCGTGTGGTGCTGGGGAGTAGAGCACTCTCTGTAAAATCTTACCGTTACGGTTAACTAAGAAAAGCGATGCGCTATGGTCAATGGTATAGGCCATGGCTGAGTCGGGTGCCTCTACTCGTCGCCAAATAACGCCATAGCGTGCCGCAACATCTTCAAGCTGCTCTTGACTACCCACAAAGCCGATAAAGGCATCACCAAAGAACTGCATATACTCTTCCATGCGTGGCAGCGTATCGCGTTCAGGATCAACCGTTACCATGACAGGCACCACGCGTTCGCGCTGAGCGTCGCTTAGCTGGGCCAACGCCTGACGCTTAACGGCCTGATTCATTGGGCAAACGTCGGGGCAGTAGGTGTAGCCAAATGAAACAATGGCAATGTCGTCTTCATCTAGCTGGGAGAGAGAGAAATCACCTTGAGTAGAGGGCATTTCTATTGGTCCTCCCGTCACGTCGTCACTGTCAGGCTGAAAGGCAAACTGGTACAGGCCGATAGCGGAAACGGTCAGCATGACGAGTATGAGTGCTAGTCCCAGCCAGAGTGATTTACGATTGTTTGGTTTAACGGCCATGCGTATTAACTCCTAATCACATCAAAGTCGAACCAACTGCCCAACTTGCCTTCCGGTGTCTCCAGAATAACCCGTGCCCGCCAGGGCATCACGTCTTGCGTGCAGATACCGACTTGCCCTTGGCCATGAAAGTGCCCAGGTGCCGTGGCGGTTAAGCCAAAGCGGTGTAAGCCCATATCCATATCGCGACCAATAAAGTCGACCGTTACATGACTTGGGTTGAGGCCCTCGACCTCTACATCCAGTGGCAGAATATCTAACGCGTCGATACGGCCGTCGGCATCAATGGTTAGTGTTAAGCGGCCTTTATCTCCCAGGACTGCCGAGCACGTGCTGGAATGTAGATTGCAGTCGGCATTCGGCGTAAACCATGTGATATCACCATCATCGCGCAGCCAATTGGCAAACACGTACCACGTGCAGGCGGCCAGTGAGATGCCAGTGATGAGGATAAGCACTTTCAGTGCTGGAAAACCCGTAAAGTAGACAGGTTTAGGCAAATTCTTCATGGCAGAATGGTCACTACGCAGGCCGTAAGGTGGAAGTTAGTTTCATGGTAACAGTAATCGCACGGATGTCGCTGTGCTGGGATGTCGCAGTTAACAAGGAATAACAATGGAGAGTATTACTGGCGCACTTGGGCCACTGTTTTTATTGATTTTACTGGGCGCTGCCATTGGCTATGGCCGCTGGCCAAGTGCTACGTTTTGGCCGCAAATGGAGCGTCTGATCTACTTTGTGCTATTTCCAGCAATGCTGATAGGTACGTTGGCCACTGCTGATGTCAGCCAAGTGCCGGTTGGACGCATAGCATTGGTACTACTCGGCACTATGGGGGTTTTTGGTCTGTTGCTATGGCGCTGTCGTGGTTACCTTGGTTTAACGCCAGCGGCGTTCACGTCGGTGTTCCAAGGCGCCGTGCGCTTTAACACCTACGTGGGCGTTGCGGGGGCAGCGGCGCTACATGGCAGCATGGGGGCGACTACCGCTGCAGTGGCGGTGGCGCTTATGGTGCCGGTGGTGAACGTAATGTGCGTCGCAAGCTTTGTCGCGGCAGGTACGCTGGGTAGTGGAAGCCTTGGCCAAAGTGCCCTTGCACTGGCTAAAAATCCACTGATTTTGTCCTGTCTAGCGGGTATCGGGCTCAATCTTTCGGGGGTTGGCTTGCCCGGTTGGAGTCAGGATACAGTAGGGCTGTTGGGTGGTGCGGCGCTGCCGCTAGGGCTAATTGCCGTGGGTGTGGCGCTTCGCCCAGCGGCACTGTTACGGCTTGATCGTGGCGTGATAGCGACAAATAGCATAAAGCTGATGTTAATGCCTGCGGTGGTGCTGTTATTAGCGTGGCTGGTGGGGCTGGACCCTATCAGCCGCGATGTGGCGCTGCTGTTTGCAGCGCTGCCTACTGCCACGTCTGCCTACATTCTTGCTCGACAGCTGGGTGGTGATGCTGAGCTGATGGCGGCAATTATTACCGGCCAGACGCTGTTAGCGATGCTGACGTTGCCCTTTTGGTTGCAGTTGGTGGGCTAATCTAAAAATAAATAAAAAGTATTCGCATTTGGGTTGACGGGGTAAATGAGAATGATTATATTGTGATTGTCAGCGTTTGATGAGACGTTGGCAACCACGACAGAAACCGCCAGTTTCCTGTCATGGTTTCTCCCTCTCATTGCTAGTCACGGTCTTTTGCCGCTCCCGCTTGGAGCGGCTTTCTTTTTTTTAATGCGCTACGTTTTTGTGATTTTCCTTGAGATGCCATGCGTAGGCTGTGGTCAGCGTTTGATGAGGCGTTGGCAACCACGACGCTATTTCAAAGACCAGCGCCAATTTCCTGTCATGGTTTCTCCCTCTCATTGCTAGTCACGGTCTTTTGCCGCTCCCGCTTGGAGCGGCTTTCTTTTTTTTATGCTCTACGTTTTTGTGATTTTCCTTGAGATGCCATGCGTAGGCTGTGGTCAGCGTTTGATGAGGCGTTGGCAACCACGACGCTATTTCAAAGACCAGCGCCAGTTTCCTGTCATGGTTTCTCCCTCTCATTGCTAGTCACGGTCTTTTGCCGCTCCCGCTTGGAGCGGCTTTCTTTTTTTTATGCGCTACGTTTTTGTGATTTTCCTTGAGATGCCATGCGTAGGCTGTGGTCAGCGTTTGATGAGGCGTTGGCAACCACGACGCTATTTCAAAGACCAGCGCCAGTTTCCTGTCATGGTTTCTCCCTTTCATTGCTAGTCACGGTCTTTTGCCGCTCCCGCTTGGAGCGGCTTTCTTTTTTCTAGCGGCATCTTTCTTTGACCTCGGTGAATACCTCTTCTGACGTTTAGGCAGATAATGGGCAAATTGCCTATGCTGATCATCCATCCAGAGTCAGGAGAAATGCCATGCGCATTGCCGTTTTTAGCGCTAAACCTTACGACCAAACCTTTCTAGCTCGATCCAATGCAGCAAGGCATCATGAATTAAGTTTTTTCGATGCGCGCCTGACGGCAGATACGGCTCCGTTAGCGAAAGGGGTTGATGGGGTATGTGCCTTTGTTAACGATTGCCTTGATGCGGCCGTGTTACAGCAGTTACATGACAATGGTACGACCTTAGTGGCGCTGCGTTCAGCAGGCTTCAACCATGTCGATTTGGCGACGGCCGAGCGGTTGGGAATTACCGTGGCGCGGGTGCCCGCTTATTCACCTCATGCCGTAGCAGAGCACGCGGTGGCCTTAGTGTTAAGTCTGAACCGTATGACCTATCGCGCTTACAATCGAGTGCGCGAGGGCAACTTTGCCCTGGATGGCCTGCTGGGGTTCGATCTGCATGGCAAAACCGTGGGCGTGATTGGTACTGGGCAGATTGGCTTGATCTTTGCCAATATCATGCATGGCTTTGGCTGCCGAGTAGTTGCCAGCGATCCTTTTCCAAACCCGAATGCCGAGCCGTTTGTGGAGTACGTGCCGCTTGAGTCGCTTTATGCTCAAGCAGATATTATTTCGCTACACTGCCCATTAACACCCGATACTGATCACCTGATTAACGCCGATGCCATCGCGCAAATGAAGCAGGGTGTCATGCTGATCAACACTGGCCGCGGCCGAGTGGTCGATACCCCGGCGGTGATCGCTGGTCTGAAAAGCGGCAAAATTGGCCGTTTAGGGCTAGATGTTTACGAAGAGGAGGAGCAGCTGTTCTTCGAAGACTTGTCTCATGGGGTGATCGACGATGATCAGTTCATGCGCCTGACGACCTTTCACAATGTGCTGATTACCGGCCACCAGGCATTCTTTACCGCCGAGGCGCTGACCAATATCGCCGAGACCACATTGGCGAATATTGATGCCTTTGAAAGCGGTAGCGGTACGCTGCATCGCGTCGTTTACGATAAGCGAACGTAAACGACGCTTAGCTACCTTTAATTGCTATTTTTAAACGTCACGGCGGTAGATCAAATCCCATACGCCGTGGCCAAGTTTCTCGCCGCGGGCTTCAAACTTGGTGAGTGGGCGAAAGTCTGGGCGCGGCACGTAGGGCGCTGTTTCTGAGCTAGCGGTATTCACGTAGCCGGGCGCGGCGTCCATCCCCTCGGCCATCCACTCGGCGTAGGCTTCCCAGTCGGTCGCCATGTGAAAGGTGCCTCCAGGTTTTAAGCGCGTACGAATCAGCTCAACAAACGCGGGTTGCACAATGCGTCGCTTGTGGTGCTTCTTCTTCGGCCATGGGTCGGGGAAAAAAAGCTGTAGCGTGGTTAATGAGTCTTCAGGTAGACACTGCTCCAGCACCGCTAAGGCATCTTCGCGGTAAACGCGCAGGTTGGTTAGGCCGCGTTTATCTACCTCGTCTAGCAGCTTGCCCACACCAGGCGCGTGAACCTCAATACCGATAAAGTCAGTATCTGGGTGGCGTTCGGCTTGCTCGATGAGTGAGTTACCCATACCAAAGCCAATTTCCACCACGCGCGGTGCTTGGCGGCCAAACAGGGTATCCAACTCCTGTCGCCCATTGGCAATCGTTAGTCCTAAGCGTGGCCAAACGTCTTCTAAGCCGCGGCTTTGTGCTGGGGTCATGCGCCCTGCGCGAATCACGTAGCTCTTAACCCCCCGCCGGTGTAGCGGGGCATCAGCATTTTCAGGACCAGTGGTGTTGCTCTCAGAGCCGGCAGCGTTGCTTTCAGGCGTGGTGTCGTTCGTATCGGTCATGATGTCTCTGTACCAGCCGTTAATTCGGCCTGCAAAAGGCGAAGAGGGGTCGGCGCTCTGGCGGCGAGGCATACGGCCTGCTAAGAAGGCATCGCGGCCAGCTTCTACGGCAAGCTTCATGGCGTTAGCCATACGCAACGGGTCGCGGGCGTGAGCAATCGCTGTGTTGAGCAGCACGCCGTCACACCCTAGCTCCATCGCCATGGCGGCGTCAGATGCAGTGCCAATGCCCGCATCGACCAGCACGGGCACACTGCTTTGCTCAACAATCAGGCGTACATTATGCGGGTTTTGAATGCCGTGTCCCGAGCCAATCAACGAACCTAGCGGCATGATAGCGCAGCAGCCCATGGCTTCTAGTTCACGTGCCACAATGGGGTCGTCGCTGGTGTACACCATCACGTCGAAACCGTCAGCCAGCAGTGTTTCGGCGGCTTTTAGCGTCTCGACCACATTGGGGTAGAGCGTGTGGTCGTCGCCGAGTACTTCCAGTTTGACTAGGTTATGGCCCTCTAACAGCTCACGCGCCAAACGGCAGGGACGCACCGCATCTTTGGCGTTGTAGCAACCAGCGGTGTTGGGCAGCAAGGTGTAGCGTTGAGGTGAAATGACATCGAGAAGGTTAGGCGCGTCGGCATCTTGACCTAAGTTGGTGCGGCGCACAGCAAAGGTGACAATTTCCGCGCCGCTTTGGGCAATGGCCGCGCCAGTCTCGGTAAAGTCTTTGTATTTGCCAGTACCCACCAGCAGACGGGAGCTGAACTCGCGCCCAGCAACGGTAAACGGTGTATCAGTCAGTGGCGTCATAGCGGTTCCTTGTGAAAGCAAAAACGGGTGACGGGCTAAGCTAGCCGCCGCCGATGGCGTGAACGACTTCTATTTGGTCGCCATTGGCTAAATGCGTTTGAGCAAGCTGGCTTTTGGGCACGATCTGTTCGTTAATTTCCACAGCGATACGGCGCCCGGTCAAGCCTAATTGCTCAATCAGATCAGCAGCGCTAAGGCCAGCTGCCAGCGTATGCGATTCGCCATTGAGCGTCAGTTGTATCGACTCATTAGGAGTAGGCATAACGGTAAGTGTCCCATTCGGTGAGGCAAAACATTGTCTATTGTAGCGGTTTCGCACCGCTCAAGGTATGTGACAACGTTAATCATCTCAGTGAAATATCGAGTGCTTATCTCAGGTACTTATCTCAGGTACTTATCTCAGGTACTTATCTCAGGTACTTATCTCAGGTACTTATCTCAAGTGCTTACAATAAATAGTTATAAACAGGAGTAACCCATGCAGCGAGCAGACAAACCCTGGTGGTGTTTAGTGGCCCTCTCAGGAGCATTAACGGTGATACTAGGAGCTTATGCGGCTCACGGGTTGGCATCGCGTACCACTGCTGCCATGGTCGACATCGTTGAAACTGGCGTGCGTTATCAAGCGTGGCATACGTTGGCCATGTTAGCGATGCTGGCTTGGCGCAGCCAGGACCCTCAGCCAGGACAGCGAATAGTGCTGGCGCTTTGGGCGTTGGGTATCACGGCGTTTTCAGGCTCGCTTTACCTGATGGCCCTAGTGGGGCTTAGCGTTGGTGTTGTGACGCCCATCGGTGGTTTGCTGCTGATGGCAGGCTGGTTAGGCTTAGCCGTTACTGCGTTGCTCAGCCGTTAGCGCGGTGGTTGGCCAGCTGGGTTGTCTGGCAGCGCATAGCTCGCGGTAATATGCGCAACCGGCTTAGTGTCATCGCAGGCCGAGAATATCTGCACTTCGCCTACCGCTAGACGGCGGCCTAACTTGATGAGTTTGGCGTGAGCAACAATATCGTGTTCGCCAGAGGCCGCGCGTAAGAAATGGCAGTTTAAGTCACTGGTGACCGCCATGGCTTCGGGGCCTATTTGTGCCAAAATGGCCACATACAGTGCCACATCAGCAAAGCCCATCATGGTTGGACCAGATACCCGAGGGCCAGGGCGAAGGTGTTCATCACCGATCGTTAGTCGCAGGGTGGCACTCATCGGGCCAACGCTTTCAATTCTGCCCATCCGCTGGGGAAACACCTCATCTAAAAAGTGTTCAATCTGCTCGGCAGTCATTACGGTCATTATTATTGTCCTTTATAAAAAAGCCCCGAGGCGTGCGCCTCGAGGCTGATGATACCGTAAAACGGGCTTACTTCGCCTTGTGCACCTGACGCCACGCGTGGAGTAGCGGCTCAGTGTAGCCAGAAGGCTGAACGCGGCCTTTGAACACCAAGTCAGAGGCTGCTTTAAAGGCGGTTGAGCCTTCGAAGTCGGCGCTCATAGCAGTGTAGGTGGGGTCGCCAGCGTTCTGCTTATCAACCACTTTAGCCATACGCTTAAGCGTTTCTTCCACTCGCGGCGCATCGACAATGCCGTGGTGCAGCCAGTTGGCAATATGTTGGCTGGAAATACGCAGCGTAGCGCGGTCTTCCATCAGGCCTACGTTATGAATGTCTGGCACTTTCGAGCAGCCCACGCCGTGCTCAACCCAGCGCACTACGTAGCCCAGAATGCCCTGGCAGTTGTTATCCAACTCTTGTTGAATCTCTTCATCCGACCAGTTGGCATTTTCGGCGACTGGCACGGTGAGCAGGTCATCCAAGAAATCGGGTTCGCCCTGGGCTTCCAGCTCGCGCTGTACATCCGTTACGTTGACTTGGTGATAGTGAAGCGCATGTAGCGTAGCCGCCGTTGGAGAGGGCACCCATGCCGTGTTAGCACCCGCTTTCGGGTGGCCAATTTTCTGCTCTAGCATGTTATGCATCAGATCCGGCATCGCCCACATGCCTTTACCGATTTGAGCACGACCACGCAGGCCACAGGCTAAGCCTACCTGCACGTTGTTCTTCTCGTAGGCGGTGATCCACGCAGCGCTCTTCATATCGCCTTTGCGAACCATCGGGCCTGCTTCCATGGCGGTGTGCATTTCATCACCGGTGCGGTCAAGGAAACCGGTGTTGATGAATACACCCCGAGAAGCCGCTTCAGCAATGCACGCCTTCAAGTTGACGGTAGTGCGGCGCTCTTCATCCATGATGCCCATTTTCAGGGTGTCACGGCTCATGCCCAAGATGTCTTCAACGCGACCAAACAGCTCGTTGGCGAATGCTACTTCTTTCGGCCCGTGCATTTTCGGTTTCACGATATACACTGAGCCAGCGCGTGAGTTACGCGGCTGATCGGCGTCTTTTTTCAGGTCGTGCAGCGCCAGCAGTGAGGTCACTACTGCGTCCAAGATACCTTCCGGCAGTTCGTTGCCGTTTTCGTCTAGGATGGCAGGCGTGGTCATCAAATGGCCAACGTTGCGCACGAACATCAGCGAACGACCCGGCAGTTTAACGGTGCTGCCATCGGTGGTTTGCCAAGTACGATCAGCGTGCAGCGTCCGCTTGAAGGTTTTGCCGCCTTTGTCGATGCTCTCTTCCAGGTCGCCCTTCATCAGGCCAAGCCAGTTGCTGTAAACACCGACTTTATCTTCAGAGTCGACAGCAGCAACGGAGTCTTCACAATCCATAATCGCGGTCAGCGCCGCTTCGACAACCACGTCTTTCACGTGAGCAGGGTCGGTTTTACCGATCGGGTGGCTATCGTCGATCTGGATTTCCAGGTGCAGGCCGTTGTTGGCGAGCAGGATTGCTTCCGGGGCAGATGCGTCGCCGTTAAAGCCGATCAGCTTGCCGGAATCTTTTAGGCCGGTTTCGCGACCGCCTTCCAGGCTAACGACCAAGTGGCCGTCACGAATAGCGTATTTCACCGCATCACGGTGAGAACCTGTGGCCAGTGGAGCTGCACGATCGAGCACGCCGCGAGCATAAGCGATAACTTTTTGACCGCGCTTCGGGTTGAAGCTGGTGCCTTTTTCAGCGCCGTCTTCTTCCGAAATCGCATCGGTGCCGTACAGGGCATCGTACAAACTGCCCCAGCGGGCATTAGCAGCGTTCAGAGCATAGCGGGCGTTGCTCACAGGTACTACCAACTGCGGGCCTGCTTGAATAGCCACTTCTCGGTCTACATTGGCCGTGGTGGGTTTAACGCTATTTGGCGCATCAACCAGGTAACCTGCTTCTTTCAAGAAGCTGCGGTAAGCTGGCATATCGCTAACCGGGCCAGGATTCTCACGGTGCCAGGCATCCAGTTTTTCTTGTAGCGTGTCGCGCTCTTCAAGCAGTTGGCGATTTTTCGGTGTCAAATCATGGAACAGGGCGTCAACGCCAGCCCAAAAAGTGTTTTCGTCAACACCAGTGCCCGGTAAAGCCTGTTCATTGATGAAACGGTCCAGGTCTGCTGACACCTGTAAACGGTGACGCGTGATACGCTCGCTCATGGGGTTCTCCTATGAAAGGTGCCCGTGGGATATTATCGTGCCACGGTCAGGTTAAATGTATATTTGTGGAAAATACTTCCACAACTGAACTGGCATGTAAACAGTCGATGCCGTAAAGCAGCAAAATGCTCGACCAAATGATGAGAGCGGTAGTGGTCTCCGCTGTCATTCAGCCAATGGATAGGTGGCGTTCACGGAGAGACGTTAATGCATAATTTCCAACACCTGGAAGGCTTGTTTCGGCAAGCAGCAGGCAAGTCATCACTCTCTCGACTAAGGCCGGGCGATGCGCTAACGGACGCCGTGCACGACTATTTTCGCCACTACGGCTTAGAAACGCTATTAAACGACACCAGTGAAGTGCACGCGGGATTTATTGATACTGGACGCTTTGCCCTTTGGTGCCAAGTATGGAGCCCGCCTGTTCCAACCGGCACTGCGTTTGTGATTCACGGCTACTTTGATCATTTGGGCCTTTACCGCCATTTGCTCGGCTGCCTGTTGGCTAAAGGGTGGCGTGTGGTGTTGTGGGATCTTCCTGGTCATGGGCTTTCCAGCGGCCCACGCGCCGAAATTGAAGATTTTGACGACTACCAGCACTGCCTTGCGCATTTGCAGGCGACATTGCAGCTCCAGGGCATGGCCCCTATGCCGTGGCTAGGTGTCGGGCAGAGCACCGGGGCGGCTATCCTGGCGACCGATGCGCTTACCCGCCGTGAGGCGGCAGGCTGGGCAGGTATTGTGCTGCTGGCGCCATTGGTACGTCCTTGGCGCTGGAGTCAGTCTAGCTGGCTGCACCTTATTGCCAGCCCCTTTTTAAAAGAGCTACCGCGTAAATATCGCCCTAATTCTACTGACGAGCAGTTCACGACGTTTTTGCGTGACCAAGACCCACTTCAACCCGAGCGGTTAAGCGTTACGTGGATAACCGCGATGCGACGCTGGATGCCGCGTTTGCTGGCGCTAGCACCTAACCCGTTGCCGACGCTTATTTTGCAGGGTGAGCAAGACTTAACCGTCGATTGGGAGTGGAATTTGGCGGTATTGGAGGAGAAATTTCCCAATGCCGAGATCCACCGCCATCCAGAAGCCCGACACCACTTAGTTAACGAAGCTGAGCCGATTCGGCAAGTGCTGTTTGATGCCTTGGATAACTTTGTTGAAAATGTGCACTAGGCTCCCCTTAGCAGCCTATCCAACTGCCGGTAGCCGATAGCCTCGATAAAGTGTGGATGAGTGGGCTTGGGTTCGCCTTGTAGGTCGGCCAGGGTAAGCGCGACCCGCAGAACACGGTGATAGGCGCGGGCAGAGAGCTTGAGTTTTTCCAGCACGCCTGCCAACCAGGCGCGCTCTTCATCGTTCAGCGCGCAGGCGGCTTCTAGGGCTTTGCCGCTAAGTTGGCTGTTGAGTGCACCTCGCGCCATCTGCCGCTCTCGGGCGGCCATCACCCGCTCGCGCACGGCGCTGGAAGGTTCACCCTGAGTTTGGGCGGTGAGCTGTTCGGGCGGTAGAGCGGGCACTTCTACTTGCAGGTCAATGCGGTCTAGCAGCGGACCAGAAAGCCGTGCCTGATAGCGCTGAATCTGGCTGGCGCTGCACTGGCAGCGCTGGCGTGGATCCCCCAGGTGGCCACAGGGGCAGGGGTTCATGGCGGCAACGAGCTGAAACTGCGCTGGGTAACGGCGCTCATGACTGGCGCGTGAGAGGTGAATTCCCCCTGTTTCTAGTGGCTGCCGTAAAACTTCTAATACATTGCGGGAAAACTCTGGCAGCTCGTCTAAAAACAGCACGCCGTGGTGAGCAAGCGAGATTTCCCCAGGTTTGGGTTTTGAGCCCCCGCCTACCAATGCGGCGGCGCTGGCGCTGTGGTGGGGCTGACGAAACGGCCGCTGGCCCCAGTCTGCTTCCAGGGGCAGCCCACATACCGAACGCACGGCAGCCACCTGCAGCGCATCGTCTTCGGAAAGCGGCGGTAAAATGCCCGGTAAGCGGCTAGCGAGCATGGTTTTACCGGTTCCAGGAGGCCCAGCTAACAACAAGTTGTGACCGCCAGCGGCCGCTACTTCCAACGCGCGGCGTGCCTGCTGCTGGCCGCGCACGTCGGCTAAATCGGCAATGGGGGCAGTGGATCTCACCGAGGCAGACAGCTGGTGGGGCGGGATTTTCTCTTGCCCCAGCAAATGAGCCACGACTTGCCATAGGGTGTCGGCGGGTAGCACCGGTAAATCGCCCGCTAGTGCGGCTTCATCGGCACAGGCGCGTGGAATAATCAGTGCTTTATTGACGCGCCGTGTGGCAAGGGCAAAAGGCAATACGCCGGGCACGGCGCGTAGTTTGCCATCCAGCGCCAGTTCGCCAGCGCACTCCATGCCTTCTAGCGCATCTACGGGAATCTGGCCGGAGGCAGCCAAAATGCCGAGCGCAATCGGCAAATCGAAGCGACCACCCTCTTTAGGCAGGTCGGCAGGGGCAAGGTTGAGGGTAATCCGCTTGGTATTGGGAAAATCAAATCCGGCATTGATGAGCGCGCTGCGCACCCGCTCGCGGCTCTCTTTGACGGCGGTTTCAGGCAGGCCCACTAGCGTTAACCCCGGCAACCCGTTTGCTAGATGTACCTCGACATGCACGGCGGGGGCTTCCAGCCCGACGCCTGCGCGCGTGGCCACAATGGCTAGTGTCATGGCGCTCCCTCGCTAGTTTTTATTCCTAACCTAACCCTACGGTATCTGGAACGTTTAAAAATAGCGTGCGCTTGAAAAGAAACCTTAGTTAATAGTTAGATCGGCCGCTTGAGTTGGGCTGTGTGGCTCGAGTGCAGCGAACAGCTCTCGGGCAAACCGCTGGGCAGAGGGCAGTGCTCCGAAGCTCCAGACGGGCGGTAGGCGTAGTAGTTGAGCATTCTGAACACTGGGTAAGTGCTGCCATAGACCGCTGCTTTCGAGCTGTTCCTCAATACTTGAAGGGAGTGGGTCGATAATCACTAACGTTGCCTCCGGATAGCGGGCCAAGGCTTCAATCCCCACCAGTGAAAATCCCCACGCATTGGTGGGTTGATCCCACGCATTGGGCAGTGCCAGTTGCTGAAGTACGGCGTTGTAGAGGCTGGTTTCCCCAAACACTCGTACATGGCGGGCGTCCATAAACTGCACCATCAGCAACGGCGCACTATCAGGGCGCTGGTCGCGTAGTTTGGCCATTAGGGTTTGAGTGTCGTTGATCAGCTTTTCTGCCTGGGCGTCACGTCCGGTTAGCGCACCCAATTGGCGCGTTAATGTCTGCATCTCTTGCCACGTATCGCTCCCCGGTGAGTAGAACGAAAAGGTGCTGACAGGAGCAATCCGCTCCAGGCGCGGCGTCAACCCGGCAAACATGGGGGATATCAATATTTGTTCTGGAGGCACTTGGGCCAATAGCTCCAGGTTAGGCTGGTTACGTAGCCCCATATCGGTGGCACTGTTAGGTATTCGTGGCTCGCCCACCCATGCGTGGTAGTCGCTCTGCTGGGCAACGCTGCTGACAGGGGCGTCTATCGCCAATAAGGTCTCTGCAATAGTCCAATCGACAGTTGCCCACTGTGCTTTGGCGGTAGAAAACGCCAGCAGGCAAAAGGCAAATAGCCCGCCGCGGGCGAGCAAAGAGAGCAAGCTGGAGTGACGCATGGTGGTGAGGAGCCATCCAAGAAGTAAGGCGTATATTTAAACGATAATGTTTATTGTTTGCAAACATTGGTTTCGGGAAAAACTTGAGTAAAAAAATGCCCAGGCGCTATACCTGGGCATCACTGACGCTGACGTTTTTAGAAGCAGTGTTTTAGAAGCAGTGTTTTATAAACAATGGATTAGAAGCGATAGTGAACGCTGGCGGTAACGCCTCGTTCTGCGCCGAAGTAGCAGTACTCCAGCGAGTTGCAGGAAGCCACGTACTCTTTATCCAGCAGGTTGTTCACATTTAGGCGTGTTTCGACCCCTTCAACGCCAATGTGGCTTAGATCGTAGCCAATGGTGGCATCGACCAGGGTGTAGTCAGGGACGGTTTCAGTGTTGGCTCGGTCGGCGGCAATATCTGCGTAGTGGCGTACGCCAACCCCGACATCTACACCGTTCAGCCAGCCATCGTTAATCGCGTATTGACCCCACAGCTGCACTTGATGGCGCGGCGAATAGATCGCATTGTTGCCCTGATTGCCGTCGTCGCTTTTTGCGTAGGTAATATCTGTAAAGCTATAGCCAGCCTGCAAAGAAAGCGCCTCGGTTAGCTGGGTTTGTGCTTCCAGCTCCAGCCCTTGGGATTCAATTTCACCTACCGCGCGATAAGGGTCGGATGGCTGCTCCTTGGTTGCGACGTTTTCTTGGCTGATATGGAACAGCGCTGCGCTGAACTGGCTAGCGCTGCCGTTAGGCTGGAATTTTAGGCCAACCTCCCACTGCTCACCTTCCATCGGCGCTAACAAGTTGCCGTTTTCATCCACAAAACTGGTAGGCGTGAAAGCGGTCGAGTAGCTGGCATAGGGCGCTACACCGTTATCGAACAGGTACACCACACCAGCACGGCCGCTGAACTGGGTATCGCTAAGTGAGCTGGTGTCACCGCTATCACGGTTGGTATTGTCGATATTCACCCAGTCGTAGCGGCCGCCTAGCGTGAAGCGCCAGTTATCGACGGCGATTTGATCCTGTAGATAAACACCCGTTTGGTCTATCTCATGGCGTTCACGGATAGGGGCGTAAAATTCAATCGGGCCGCTACCATAGACAGGATTGAAAGCATTAATGGGTTGGAAATACCCAGAAGGCCATGACACGTCATTTTCTCGCTGTTGATAATCGACCCCAACGAGCAAGGTGTGATCCATAAAGCCGCTGCTGATGGTGGCTTCAAGCTGGTTGTCGATAGTCCAGGCTTCTAGAGATTCATCACTGCCAGAATAGTAGCGGGTTAATTCATCAGAGGTGGGTGACGTCCAGCCATAGCCATAGACTTGGTTAAGCACCACATCGGAATTGAGATAACGTAGTAGCTGGCGGCCCGTTACGTCGTCATTAAAGCGATGTTCCAGGGTATAGCCAGCCATGCGCTGAGTACGCTCGTAGGCGTTGTAGTCGGCTTCGCCATCGAAGAAGTTATTACTGATCTTCTTGCCATTTCTTGGTACTACCGCTCCTTCATAGGGCACGCCGGAGTGGTAGCCGCCTTCTGGCTCATCTTGAAGATAAGCTTCTACGGTTAGGCTGGTGTCGTCGGTGATATCCCATGTTAGTCGGGGCGCAATGGCATAGCGCTCTTCTTCGGCGGGGCCAAACTGGGTGTCGGCGGTACTGGCAATGCCGGTCAGGCGAAACGCCACCCGCTGTTCTGCGCCAATCGGCCCAGTGAGGTCAAAGGCGGCACTGCGCTGGTTATTGTTGCCTACCCGAAAACGTAACTCACCGCTTTGTTCAAATTCAGGGCGCTTACTGTTTAGCGCCACCACACCACCCGGTGACGCGCGGCCGTAGAGCACCGAGGCGGGGCCTCGCACCACTTCAATGCTGTCTAGAAACCACGGATCGATGCGCATACTGCTATGGGAGTTGGCATCACCCATGACCTTTAAGCCATCTAAGAAGGTATTGCTCAAACTGCCGTCAGAAAACCCGCGCAATACCAGGTAATCGAAGCGATTGGAGGCACCGACCTGGTTGCTGTAAACACCCGGCGTGTAATCGGTAGCGCGCTGAACGGTGCTCACCCCGCGGTGATCCATTTGTTCACGGGTAATGCTAGAAACGCTTTGGGGCGTTTCGATAAAAGGGGTGGTGACTTTGGTAGCCGCCTGCTGGGCGGTAACGGTGACCGTTGCTAGCTCGGCAGCCTGCTGTGCAAAAGCCGGAGTGGCGGTAAAGGCTATCAGCAGGGCGCTACTAAATGGAGAGAGGAGAAAGAGGCGTTGTGTTGACGACATGAAGAGTTCCTGTGGGCCGAGGAAGCAAGGAAAAATAAGTAATGAGAATTATTGCCTTTTGCGAGTCTCAAAAGGTATGCGCAATGCCAAACTAGTTATGCGTGCTGCCAAATGCCGCGGAAGGAAGGAACTATTGGTGATAGATGGCTGCACCTGGGTACCTGCAGGAGGTGCCGGGCATGCAGGGGCAACGTCACGATGTTTATGGTTAGCGCTGCATGCTGTGAGGTGCCATACCAAATTGGCGCTTGAAGGCCGTAGCAAAGTTGCTGGCATGGCGATAGCCGCACGCATGAGCAGCCTGTTGCACGCTAAACCCCTTTTCTAGATCGCGATAAGCTTTGTGCAGCCGGGAAGCGCGCAGGTGTTCAAAAATTGAGCAGCCATAACAAACGTGAAATTTCTGACGCAGGCTACTGGGGCTCATCGCCGCTTCTTTGGCCAATGTTTGCAGGTGATAGCGCTGCTCGGGGTACTTCGTGATTTGCTGATGCAACGCGGCGATGCAGCGTCGGTCACGCTGGGAAAGCTTGGGGGATTTAGGCTGTCGCTCGAGATGCTCTGGTAGTCCAAGCCCCAAGAGCTGCAGCGCCAGCCCTTGCCATAACAGTGATTGACGCCAAGCTGCGGCTGGTTGCTCTATGGTGGTGCACAGCGTTTGCCTTAGCGCAGCAGGTAACTGCCAAATATGAAATTGCGGGCTGTTTGGGGGGGGCGGTAGCGCAAGGGAGGACGTCGCCAATACCGCGACATTGACAGTGCGCAAGCGGGGTTGGGCAGGCTGGATAACAATGAGCGGGTGTTGGGCATCAAAATGCGCGCAAAAACCATCGCCCGCCGTTAGTCGATAGGGTGTCTCGCCTAACTGAACACTGATCTCCCCTTCCAAAATAACGCTGATAAACCATGGCACACTCTGGTAGGAAGTAGAGGTATAAGTGCGTTCCACCTGCAGGTCAGAAAGTGTCAGGTGGAGTGCCTGCGAGAGCCTGACATCGTGAACATGGCCAAGCGCTACCGGGCTAAGAGGGCTAGGTGAATCTTCAATGCGGTAGTGAATTCCAAAGCGCTGGCCAAGCTGCAAAAGCGCTTGGGAAGTGATTTCAGGCGTTGAAGCGCGTTGCTGCTGTGGCATCGTGGCGTTAGTGATCGAGGTGAGAGCAGCTTGGTGCAGTTACCCATCCAATACGTGTATCAACATGGGACTGCTTTGTACGGCTGCCCTTAATTGGTGCTCAAAAAGAGGCAAAAAAGTTAGCGCATAGACAAGATATCACCATCAATTCGAATGTCAATGATAGTGATTCTTATTAATAGGTGGGAAAGCCAGCGGCAGGGAGCCGCTCGCCGCTGGCAATAGTATGTCGCTTACGCTTAGGTATCCGCTTTAGGCGGTTCGGGGCTTTCGGTTTTAGTACTTTCGGTTTTAGTACTTTCGGTTTTAGTACTTTCGGTCTTGGTGCCCTCGCTCTTAGTGCTGTGTGGCTGAACGGGCGTCGGCGGCGCTTCTGCTTCAACCGGGGTGCTGCTTGTTGAGGTAGAGGCTTCCACCGCTGCCTCAAGGCTGGCCACTTGGCGCTCCAGGGCTTCAACGCGGGAACGCGTGCGCTGCAGTACATCCATCAAAATATCAAAGTCTTCCCGTGACACCAGCTCCAGTCTGTCAAAGGCGCCACGTACCACCTGCTGTACGCCTTTCTGAATATCTTCCGGGGCTTGGGACGCATTCTGTAAACGATCCCCAATCTGCTGGGCTAAACGGCTGATGCGATCTTGAGGCGCCATAGCTCTCTCCTTAAATGACCACGCATAAATGTGCACTGCTTACTAATAAGGATACGCACCCCGCCGTCGATGCGCATGCGTCGTTTGCAAATTAGCGTCTGGCCTTTCTGTATCGATGGATTGCATCGAAATGAAGCGCCTCGCTTTTATTAATGTTCTTTTATGGTGCAAGTAGGCGATCGCGGGTGCTACTAAGTCTTCCTTGTCATCGGATAATCTTAAATTTCATGAAACAAACTGCTGACTTATAAGAAAAAAAAGCTGGGTGGCACGGTATGCGCATTAACGAGATAAGTACTTAATTCGGGCGGCGCTGCCGCTACCTAATCCAGCAGGGGAGATCCGGGATGAAACTCATCACCGCTATCATCAAGCCATTCAAGCTTGACGACGTTCGTGAAGCGCTCGCCGACAACGGCGTTCAGGGCATCACGGTGACTGAAGTTAAAGGCTTTGGTCGTCAAAAGGGGCATACCGAGCTGTATCGTGGCGCAGAGTATGTCGTCGATTTCCTACCCAAAGTAAAAGTAGAAGTTGCTGTCGATGATGCGCGTCTGGAGAGCGTTCTTGATGCTATTTGCAGCGCAGCTAACAGCGGCAAGATCGGTGACGGCAAGGTGTTTGTAACGCCATTAGAAGATGTGATCCGTATTCGTACTGGTGAGCGCGGCGCTGACGCCGTGTAACGCTTTCCGGCCTGCCTTTTACGTATAACTTCTCTTAATACAACGGGGAACTCCTCATGAATGAGTTAGCTGATTTGAGCTATGCGCTCGATACGTTTTACTTCTTGATTTGCGGCGTGCTCGTAATGTGGATGGCCGCTGGCTTTTCAATGCTTGAAGCTGGCTTGGTGCGTTCCAAAAACACCGCCGAAATCCTGACCAAAAATATCGCACTGTTTGCGATTGCTTGCACCATGTACTTGTTGGTCGGTTACTACATCATGTATTCCAGCAGCGCGGGTGGCTTCTTACCCAACCTTGGTTTCTTAATCGGCGCTGAAAACAGCGTTGATGCAGTGACCGCAGGCGGTGATGATGCGCCTTACTACTCAATGCGCTCTGACTTTTTCTTCCAGGTGGTGTTTGTTGCCACTGCCATGTCGATTGTGTCGGGTGCGGTTGCTGAACGTATGAAACTGTGGGCATTCCTGGCCTTCGCTGTTGTGATGACAGCCTTTATCTATCCGGTATCTGGCTACTGGACATGGGGTGGCGGCTGGTTGTCTGAAGTCGGTTACTCCGATTATGCGGGTTCCGGCATTGTTCACATGGCGGGTGCCGCCGCTGCCTTAGCCGGTGTATTGGTACTTGGTCCGCGTAAGGGTAAGTACGGCAAAGATGGCTCTATCCACGCGATTCCAGGCGCTAACATGCCGCTGGCCACGTTGGGTACCTTCATTCTTTGGATGGGCTGGGTCGGCTTTAACGGTGGCTCTGAGCTGAAAATGTCTGACATCAGCTCTGCCAACAATGTTGCTCAGGTGTTTGTTAACACCAATGCGGCCGCTGCCGGTGGCGTGCTCGCTGCACTGATTCTTGCCAAGCTGTGGTTCCGTAAAGCGGATCTTACAATGGCGCTTAATGGTGCATTGGCTGGTCTAGTGGCGATTACGGCTGATCCGCTGTCCCCCTCTGCGCTAGGCGCTGCTGTGATTGGTGCGGTGGGCGGTTTGATCGTTGTTTTCGCTATCATTACGCTAGATAAACTCAAGCTAGATGATCCGGTCGGCGCTATCTCGGTACACGGTGTTGTGGGTATCTGGGGTGTGTTGGCGGTGCCGCTGACCAATAGCGATGCTTCTTTCGGCGCACAGTTGATCGGTATCGTTGGTATCTTTGGCTGGGTATTCGTCGCTAGCTTAGTGGTGTGGCTGGTGCTGAAAGCCATCATGGGTATCCGCGTTAGCGAAGAAGAAGAGTATGAAGGTGTCGATATCGCTGAGTGCGGTCTTGAAGCCTACCCCGAGTTTAGCGTTAAGAAATAAGCTCGTGCTAATGAAATGAGCTGGCGTGCTCCCTTGGCCTCCCTACGTGGGAGGCCTTTTTGTCTTGGTACACTCTCACTGCACATTTGCGTTGATTTTTTATTCTCTGCCAGTAGCGGTGTATGCTTAATAGTAACGGGCTTGGCTAACAGCAGTGTCCCGCCAACCTTTGATAAAAGGCCACCAAGCTAGAGGATGTCGCAATGAAATTGATCTCAGCCATTATCAAGCCGTTTAAGCTTGATGACGTACGCGAATCGCTCTCTGATATCGGCGTGCAGGGCATTACGGTAACGGAAGTGAAGGGCTTTGGCCGCCAGAAAGGTCACACAGAGCTATACCGTGGTGCAGAGTACGTGGTGGATTTTCTGCCTAAAGTAAAGCTGGAAGTCGCGGTAGATGACGATATGGCAGAACAGGGAATCGATGCCATCACTCAGGTTGCCAATACTGGCAAAATCGGCGACGGCAAAATTTTTGTAATGCCGCTGGAGCAGGTAATCCGTATTCGTACCGGTGAAACCGGTAAAGACGCGGTTTAGGTTTGTTAACTGTGAGTGGTGAATGGTAAGTAAAAAGCAGTAAGTTGTTTGAACTGTAGGCAGTAAGCAGCACAAAGCCCCTGTGGATCATCTCCAGCAGGGGCTTTGTATTAGCGACTAGAATTTTTCTACTCACTACTCACTACTCACTTCTCAACAAAGGCACGCTCGATCACGTAATCGCCCGGCTCGCCCATGCGCGGGGAAATATTCAGGCCCAATTCGTCTAGTAGTGAGCTAGTGTCGTCGAGCATGGCGGGGCTGCCACAAATCATCGCGCGGTCTTGGCGCGGATCAATCGGCGGAAGGCCGGTATCTTCAAACAGCTTGCCGCTGCGAATGTGATCGGTCAGGCGTCCCATAGTGTGGAACTCTTCACGGGTTACCGTAGGGTAGTACACCAGCTTCTCGGCAATTTCTTCGCCTAGATATTCGTGAGCAGGCAGTTCTTTGGTAATAAAGTCGGCGTAGGCCAGTTCAGACACTTCGCGCACGCCGTGTACCAGCACCACTTTTTCAAAGCGCTCGTACACTTCAGGGTCTTGGATCAGGCTCATAAACGGTGCAAGGCCCGTGCCGGTGGAAAGCATGTAAAGGTTGCGGCCCGGTAGCAGGTCATCGCATACCAGCGTGCCTGTAGGCTTTCGGCTGACCATAATTTGGTCACCGACCTGAAGGTGCTGCAAGCGCGAGGTGAGCGGGCCATCGGGCACTTTGATGCTGAAAAATTCTAGGTGGTCTTCGTAGTTAGGGCTAGCAATGGAGTAAGCACGCATCAGCGGTTTACCGTTCACTTCCAGGCCAATCATCACAAACTGACCATTTTTGAAGCGTAGGCTACGCTCGCGAGTGGTGCGGAAGCTGAACAGGGTGTCGTTCCAGTGGTGAACGCTGAGGACTTCTTCCAGGGCAAACTTGCTCATGCTAACTCCTCCATTGGGCAGAGTGGCCTAAGCCTCGTCTGCCATATTCTAAAAAAGCATAAAAGATGGCTAAATATGTTGATGGTAATTCTAAATAAAGAGAGATATATCTGTTAAGCAAATTATACTGATAACACTTATCTAAAAAATAGATATGCTGCCGAAACAAGATAGGTTCTTGCTATGCATTACACCCTGCGCCAGTTGGAAGTCTTTGTGGCGGTCGCCCAGCACGAAAGTGTTTCCCAGGCAGCGCGTGCCCTCGCGATGTCCCAGTCTGCCACCAGCACGTCGCTAGCGGAGCTTGAGCGTCAATTTGACTGCCAGCTTCTTGATCGCATGGGAAAGCGGTTGAAGCTTAATGCGTTAGGTTTTCAGCTGTTGCCGAAAGCGGTTGCCCTGCTAGATAGGGCGGAGGAGGTAGAAGAACTGTTGCGCGGCCAGCAAGGCGTGGGCGCGTTGGATGTGGGCGCGACGCTAACCATAGGCAACTATTTAGCGACCTTATTAATTAGCGATTTCATGCAGCGCTACCCCGGCAGCCGGGTGCGTCTTGCGGTGCGCAATACGCGTCACATTATTGAGAGTGTGCGCCAGCACTCGCTTGATTTAGGGCTGATTGAAGGGCAGTGCGACGACGATATGATTATTAGCCAGCCCTGGGTGGAAGATGAGCTGTGTGTGTTCTGCTCGCCGCGCCACCCGTTGGCGGGGCGCGAGCATCTTGAGCTGGAACAACTGTTGCGTGAAGACTGGATTATGCGCGAGGAGGGCTCTGGCACTCGCATGACTCTTGAACACGCCGCGCGCCACCGGCGTAGCCGGTTTAATACCCTGTTGGAGCTTGAACATACCGAGGGTATTAAGCGGGCGGTGGAATCGGGTCTAGGCATTGGCTGCGTTTCCAGGCTAGCACTGCGTGATGCGTTCCGGCGCGGCAGCTTAGTGCCTCTGCCAACACCGGAATTAGACTTAAAACGTCAGTTCACTTTCATCTGGCCCCGCCACAAGTATCTTACCACGGGGGTACGAGAGTTCTTGCGACTTTGCCGCGAGATGACCGCGGGTGCCAAGCGCAGTGATGATATTCCACTCCCGCCGATTCCTTAGTCACTCAATACGATAGTTACTCAATACGACGGCAAAACGTTGGTCGAATTGACTGTTAGGGGAGCCGGGGGGTGTTGAGACAGCTTGAAGCTGCTGATAGTGCCTTTAAGATGATTGGCTTGCTCTTTCAGCTGTTCAGCAGCGGTGGTGGACTCTTCCACCATGGCAGCATTTTCTTGGGTCATACGGTCAAGTTCAGACACTGCAATATTGATTTGCTTGATGCCATCGCTCTGCTCGCTAGTAGCGGAGTTGATTTCCTCTAGGACATCGGTGACGCGGATGATATGAGCGACGATATCCTGCATGGTGGCACCGGCATTTTGCACTAATGCGGTACCGTTATTGACTCTGCTTTGTGAATCTTCAACGAGTTTTTGAATATCGTTGGCGGCTTCGCTACTACGCCCTGCTAATTTACGTACTTCATCGGCAACGACCGCAAAACCACGGCCATGTTCCCCCGCCCGGGCGGCTTCTACGGAGGCGTTAAGGGCCAGTAAGTTGGTTTGGAAGGCAATGCTGTTCATTAGCGTGACAATTTCACCAATTTTATGGGAGGCCTGGGAAATATCTTCCATCGTGGTGACCACATTGGCGACCACTTGGCCGCCCTCTTTAGCGACTTTCGAGGCCTTATGGGATAGCTGATTGGCTTCTTGAGCCGAGGCGGCGGGGTGTTCCACCGTGCTGGTTATCTGTTCCACCGAGGCAGACGTCTGCTGCAGGCTAGAAGCCGCGTTATCGGTACGGCGGGATAGATCCTGGCCGCCCAGAGCAATTTCGTTAGCGGCATGGTGCACCGACTCACTGCTGGTGCGCACATCAATCAAGACCGCTTCCATTTTGCCTACAAAACGGTTGAAGGCACCGCAAATTTGGGCCACTTCATCGCGGCCTTGTTCTGGAAGTCGGCGGGTCAGATCCCCTTCACCACTAGCGATGTCATTTAGGGCATCTCGGGCTCGTTCGAGGCCAGCGAACGCACGCTTGAGCCACAAACTCAGCAGTAGAGCCGTGACAGCAATGATGGCTATTAACGTGAACAATGAAGACTTGAGGATGGCGCGCAATCCTGCAGTGGCTTCACGCTCGTCTAACGCCACGCCGAGCTCCCAGTCGGTACCGGCGATGGAGATCACTGATAGTCGCTTAGTCTGGCCGTCGACTTGGACAGGCTTCCACTCCTCCTGGGCAGCGCTCAGCTGCTTGATAGCCTCAGGAGATAAGGTGTCGCTAATTCGACTCAGCGGCTCGAGAGCCAACGCAGCGTTGGGATGCGCAATCACTGTCTCGCCACCGCTACTCAGAAAGGCAAAGCTCGAAGGCGTTGGCTGAATAGCGGTGACCTGGCTGACGAGGTTGTCGATGACGACATCGCCGCCGATCACCCCATATAAACGGCCATTACGCTTGACTGGCGTCGCAAAGGTAACCACTAGCTGATTGCTATTAGCGTCCACGTAAGGCAGCGAGACGATAGTACGATCCTGCTTTGTTGCTGCTTGGTACCAGTCACGCTGTCGTGGGTCATAATCACTGCCTGGTATCCAACCATCGGAAGAAAGATGACTACCATCAGATTGGCCGTAAAAGGCCGCTAAGAACCCGCCTGACTCTGCTAACTGGGCGAGTGGCGCAAGCGGGTCATTATCAATCACGGGCATGCGCGCTGCTTCTAGTATGGCGGCTCGGGCATCAATCCATTCTTCAATTGCCAGGGCGTTCCCCTGTGCGATGGATGCCAGCTGTCGGGTTACTTGCTGGTCATTATGTGTCTGCAAGGTCAGGTAGCTGACCGAGGCATTAATAGTCAGTGCTAGCGTGATCACCAGCAAAGTGATCATCATGATGCGCAAGCGTAGGGACGACAGCATTAATTAAGTCTCGCTATTTAGGTAAAGTAAGGTCGGAAGTTGACCGCTTGGTAGGTAACGTCTGCTGTCATGCTATCGGCGTCGACGGATACGACTTTAGGTGTACGCTACGGTCAATGCAGATTTTTAGACGAGGAAAATACGCGCTGGCTTAAAGCACGCGAACAGGGGTGACATAACAGCGGGAGCCTCAAAATAAGGCCTGGGCAGGATAATGACCGCCAGAGCCAGTGGTAGCGATAAACTTCCGCTACCGTCGGTGCCCCGGCGGCCTGATTTTATAGCAGTTTAGTGTTGTGACAGCGCTGGCGCAGGCAGTGTGCGCTGGCCCTGTGTATGGCGGCTGTCATGTGCTTCAAGCGTGAACCCACCTACCAGTGCATCGAGCCGATTCGCCTGATCTTTAAGCTGTTCGGCGGCGGTGGTGGACTCCTGCACTAGGGCTGCGTTTTGCTGAGTCATCTGGTCTAGATCGGTAACGGCAATGCTTACCTGACTGATGCCGTCGTTTTGCTCTCGCGCGGCCGTACTGATATCGCCCAGCATTTGAGTAACACGCGTCACGCTTTGAGCCAGTTCATGCATAGCGGCTTCGGCATCGCGCACCATTTGTGTGCCGCTTTCTACCTTACCGGCTGAGGCATCAATACGTTGGCGAATATCTTTGGCAGCGTCGCTGCTGCGCGAGGCGAGTTTACGTACCTCATCAGCCACGACGGCAAAACCACGACCATGCTCCCCAGCACGGGCAGCTTCTACGGATGCGTTTAGCGCCAGTAGGTTAGTCTGGAAAGCGATGCCATCAATGACGCTGACAATGCTCTGAATTTCATCAGAGTTGGTGCGAATATCCGTCATTGTGGCGACCACCTGCTCAAACGCACTGTCAGTGCGGGACGCTAGCTCAGAGGCGGTTTGAGAAAGTCCGCTGGCTTCCTGAGAGGCGTGAGTGGTGTGGCCAACGGTACTGCTGATCTCTTCCATGGCTGAAGAGGTCTGTTGCAGGCTGGCGGCGGCCTGTTCGGTACGCCGTGAAAGATCGTGCCCACCTTGGGTAATCTCATTGGCCGCATGGTTGACTGCTTCGCTGCTGCGCCGTACATCCAGCAAGATGGTTTGGATTTTCTCCGCGAAGGCATTGAACTGTTCTGCTACCGCTGCGCTTTCATCGCGCCCATGAACTGGCAAACGTTGGGTAAGGTCGCCATGCCCTGTCGCGATCTCTTCCATACGGTTAGCCAGGCGCTTAAGAGGACGTGCGATTCGTCCACCAATCCACCACAGTGCGCCGACACCAATGGCTGCCAGTAGCAGACCCACCAGTGACATGCCTAGCGTGTTTTGCTGGCGCTGCTCGCTGAGTACGTCTTGCAAAGCGTTCAGTTCGGCCAGTGCCACTGACTCAGGGAGCTGTAGTACCAAGACCCAAGGCTGGTCTGTATTGCCAAGGGTGATGGGCTGATAGCGCTGAAGCATACCGTCGGCCATGCTGCTATGGAGGCTGCCCTGCGACACTGCCTGTTTAATACCTGCCAATAGCGTGTCGCTTAGCGAATCGCTAGCGGGTGATCCTAGGGCTTCTTCGCTAGCGGTATCGGCTACCAAGCCGCCACGCCCGGCTACCAGTGTCATTCGTCCCGCACCATCATAAAGCGTCTGGTTAGCATCGCTTAATAAGGTTTGGATAAAGTTAAGCGCCAAATCAATCCCTGCCACCCCACGAAATTCACCATCTACCAAGATGGGGGCATTGAACGAGGTGACTAGCTGGGTCTCGCCGCCGAAATCATAAGCCGCGGGGTCGATAATACAGGGAGCCAAGGTTTCACGCGGGCACAGATAGTACTCACCTTCGCGCACGCCGCTGGCAAGGGGAGTTTCGCTCTCCATGTCCTCACCTAGCGGTAGTATCGCCAGCTCGCCATCATCGGTGCGGTACCACCAGGGCATAAAGCGGCCGCTTCCGTC
This sequence comes from Halomonas bluephagenesis, assembly GCF_054790765.1. Taxonomy (NCBI): domain Bacteria; kingdom Pseudomonadati; phylum Pseudomonadota; class Gammaproteobacteria; order Oceanospirillales; family Halomonadaceae; genus Halomonas; species Halomonas bluephagenesis. Next base: position 1,890,827 of record NZ_CP133631.1, on the reverse strand, counting down.
ATGGCCGTAGCGCTCGTCACCCGCGTAGCGGGCGTCATCTCCAAAGGCGTTGGGCTCCCAGCCGATATAGGCATCCAATAGATCAGGATTATCGGCGACGGTTTGGCGGACAAGATTCGAGAGCTGTCGGCGGCTTAAGTACAGCGCGCGTTGGCCTTCTGCATCTTCCATGCCCATTAACGCATTGGTCGTGGCTAGTTGGCTGGCCAGCGTCATCGCTTTGTCCAGCTCGCGCTGAATGCGTTGGCCTTCCGCATCGGCAATGGCGTTTAAGCGGGCATCTAGCGCGCCTTCCATGAGCTCACTGGTGTGGTCATCCACGGTTTGTTGGGTGTGAGCGGCGGCGATCAAGTTATACACCACCATGGCGGCCACGATGGCTAACAGGCAAGGGCCTGCTAGTGCCACGACAAAAGAGCGTAACGAGCGAAAATGCATAGTGTAATCCCTAGGCGATATGGCGACGTTGGCTGTCAGGTGCTTGATAGGGCACTTGCAAAGCAGGTGTAGCGGTGTGGGACAGCTTAAAACTGCTGATAGTCCCCGCGAGATGTTCAGCTTGCTCTTTTAATTGCTCGGCGGCGGTGGTGGACTCCTCAACCATCGCGGCGTTTTCCTGGGTCATGCGATCAAGCTCGGCAACGGCGATATTGACTTGATTAATGCCGTCGCTTTGCTCGCTGGTGGCTGCGTTAATCTCCTCCAGCACATCGGTAACGCGGGTGATATGGGCAACAATATCCTGCATCGTCGTACCCGCATTTTGTACCAGAGAAGTGCCATTGTTGACTTTGGTTTGTGAGTCTTCGATTAGCTTTTGAATATCGTTGGCAGCTTCGCTACTACGCCCCGCCAGTTTGCGAACTTCGTCGGCCACCACAGCAAAGCCGCGGCCATGTTCGCCGGCACGGGCCGCTTCCACGGAGGCGTTGAGTGCCAGCAGATTGGTTTGGAAGGCAATGCTGTTCATCAGCGTGACAATTTCACCAATTTTATTAGAGGCTTTAGAAATGTCTTCCATTGTCGTGACGACATTTGCCACCACTTGTCCTCCTTCCTTCGCGACGTTTGAAGCCGCATGGGAGAGCTGGTTGGCTTCCTGGGCGGACGCAGCGGTGTGCTGAACAGTGCTGGTGATTTGCTCAACCGACGCAGACGTTTGCTGCAGGCTAGAGGCAGCGTTGTCGGTGCGGCGCGATAAATCTTGACCGCCCATGGCAATTTCGTTGGCTGCGTGATGAACCGCTTCACTGCTCGTACGGACATCAATCAGAACGGCTTCCATTTTGCCGACAAAGCGGTTAAAAGCGCTGGCAATTTGAGTGACCTCATCGTTGCCCTCTTCCGGTAGGCGTTGGGTTAAATCACCTTCTCCCGAAGCAATGTTGTCCATCGCGCTACGCACACCGAGTAAGCGGCGAAGTAGCAGTGACAGCAACAAACCGAATACCACCGCGGTGATGGCGGCGACGACTAACAGCGTAATAATCGAGGTTGTCGCAATGGCACGTAGGCCTGCGGTGGCTTCGTGTTCATCAAGCGCCACCACTAACTGCCAGCCGCTGCTGCCACCCACAGTGCTGCCCATAAGCAGCTTGCTGCTGTTTTGCAGCTCAAGCGCTTGAGGCTCTTCGGCCTGGATAATCTGAGCCAAACTAGCGTTGGTAAGATCGCTGCTCAACACTGAGGAAGGCTCAAGCGTTAACGCGGCATCAGGGTGTGCCACGAGCGTGCCATCTTCCGTCGTCAAAAAGCCAAAGCTTGATGGCGTCGGGGCGATACTGGCCACAATAGCAATAACATCTTCAATCGTGATATCGGCGCCGATGACAGCAGCAAGCTGTCCGTTACGGTAGAAAGGGCGTGCAAAGGTAACAATTAATCCCCCCGTTTGGGCATCGACATAAGGCGTTGTGATAATGGTGTCTTTGGCGTTGACAGCGTCTTGATACCAGGGCCGTTGGCGAGGGTCATAGTCACTGGGCGGCTGCCAGTTATCAGAAAAAACAGCATCGGACGTAGAGGGGTAAGCTATATAGGCAGTCATGAAACTGCCGGAGTCAGCCAACTGACGCAGTGCGGTAAGCGGGTCGCTGTTGCTGACAGCATCATCCATGCTGGCCAGCATGGTATAGCGGGCGTTAAACCACTCATTAATCGCCTGAGTATTGCCGTTTACAACGGCATCTAGGTTGCTGCTTACCTGTTGGTTATTGTGATGCTTGACGGTGGTATAGCTGGCTATGCCATTAATGATGAGGGCTACAATAATGGCCGTGAGGGCGGCTAGTAAGATGCGGGCTCGTAGGGAGGAAAACATGGTCGCTCTCTAAATCGTCAGGGGTCAGACGACTATCGGCAAGAACGACCACTTCTTTAGTAGAAAAGCACGTTTAGTGGAAAAGAGAGGGTGATGTTTTAAGTATTAGCGTAAGTCGCTAACGGCGTTTTGAATATCGGCCAGGGACGCTTTACTCAAATCTTTTGAAAGCGTGTGAATGACCAGTTTGTGGGTGGTGTTATCAAGTTTTTCACGCAGCAAGCCGAGAAATTTAGGCGGCGCGACCATAATAAGCTTTTCCATGCTGTTATCGACGCGGGCGTCATATAAGCGCTTGGCGACTTCTTTGGCGAATAGCTCGTTTTCATGCTGCGAGGCAGCGCCCTCTTCTCCAGACGAGCGCGATGACGTTGACGTGGATTCATGGACATCGGCACCGCGGCGGTCGGTGATTAAATCACCTTCGTGCAGCCTGCCTGCTGCGTGTACAAGGCTTTCATGCTCGGCGAGATTCAACGCATCACGGGTAAAAATACGTGCGCGGGCGGCGTCAGCTACCACGATATAGGTGGTCATCGTCGTACGTCCTCCTTGTCGTTAGTTACCCTCTAACCATGGCAAGCGTTTGCCGTTTGGTCAAACACTTGCGAGTGGCGAAGTACGTTGTTGGGGGGTTAAAGTACCTTGCTGCGCAGTAGACTTGTAATGGCTTCGCCAATCAGTACCAAGATAATAATCGCGATCAAAATGGTGGCGACCGTCGGCCAGGCAAAGGTGTCGATAGCTCCTTGAAGAATCACACCAATGCCGCCTGCGCCAACGAGTCCTAGCACGGTGGATTCACGGATATTAATATCCCAGCGCAAAATCACAATGGCAAAAAAGGCTGGCATCACCTGGGGCACAATGGCGTAGGCAACCACTTTTGCCTTGGAAGCACCGGTAGCTTCCATCGCTTCCACCGGTCGCCGGTCGATTTCTTCAATCGCCTCACCCATTAACTTGCCGATAAAGCCAATTGAGCGAAACACAATCGCTAAAATCCCTGCCAGCACGCCGGGGCCAAAAATAGCCACAAATAACAGCGCCCATATAATCGTATTCACCGAGCGGCTTGATACTAGAATAAAGCGCCCTAGCCACAGGCAAACACGATTGGGAGTGGTGTTCTGTGCGGCGATATAGGCCACGGGCAAGGCTAGGAAAATAGTGAGGAATGTTGCTAACGTCGCGATATGTACCGTTTCAAGCAGGGCGTTGAGAATACTGTTTAGCCCGGCAGCGCTGGGTGGCCACATGCGCGCACCCAAGTTAGACATTTGATTGGGAGCGTCCCATACCCAGGGCCAGAAAATATCAATATCGCGAACCGCCCAGAACACCAGCATTAACGTGCCCAGCAGCACGGCGTAGCGGATGAGCCGCTCTTTACGGTCGTAGCGATGCCAAACGCGGTCGGCAAGTTGCTGTGCGTGATCTACCATATTTTTTTCCTCACCCAGCCGCTGATGCCTTCACTAAGCAAAATAACCGCGATAATGACCAGCAGAATCGCAAAGGCGAAGTCGTAATCATAACGACCAAAGGCATTCATTAACGTGCCACCGATCCCGCCTGCACCGACGATCCCAACCACCGCAGAGGCGCGAAGATTGCTATCAAGCTGGTACATCGACAGGCCGACCTGGCGGGGTAATATTTGAGGAAAGACGGCGTAATACAACGTAGCAATGTAGCCTGCACCTGCCGCACGCATGGCCTCTACTTGCCCCCAGTCAATCTCTTCGATTTCTTCTGCTAACAACTTTCCAACAAAACCGATGGAGTAGAGGGTAAGCGTTAAAATACCTGCCAGTGGCCCAAACCCAACGGCCGCCACGAATAAGATGGCCACAATAACGGGGTGGAAGCTGCGCGAGATAATAATGACCGCGCGGCCAATAACGTAAATGGGCATTGGTGCAATGTTACGAGCGGCCATCACCGCAAACGGTATCGATAGGAAAACGCCTAGCAATGTGGCGAGAATGGCAATTTGGAAGCTCTCTTTAAACCCTGTCAGCAGCAACTCGTATCGTTCCAAGCTGGGTGGGAAGCCTCCGCTAAAGATGCGCGCTGCCCGCGGTAAGCCTTCTGAAATGCGCGCCCAATTAAACGGTAAAGAACCGAAAGCCCACACCAGATAAATCGCTGCGACAATAAAAATGCCGTAACGGATGACGGGATTGGCAATAAAAGGCGGCTTTTTCCAGGTGCGCGGAGAAGCGGGGGAGTCAGACGGCGTCATGTCGTGGCTCCTCTGTATGAGCATCGGGCTGCTCGGTTATTGCATCGTCAGGTGCTTCAATACCGCCATAGATAGCATCGAGCGCATCTTTATTAAAGTCCGCGGGCAACCCATCAAAAATCATCTTGCCGTGGCGTAAACCGACAATACGCTCAGTGTAGGTTTTTGCTTGAGCAACGTTGTGAATGTTGATCAATACCGGCAGCGAAAGCTCACTGGCAAGGCTCTGCAGCAGTATCATGATCTGCTCGGACGTGCGCGGGTCTAGCGACGCCGTTGGTTCGTCGGCCAGTAACAGGTCGGGTTCTTGCATTAATGCTCGTACCACCCCGACGCGCTGGCGCTCACCGCCGGAAAGCTCATCGGCACGTTTATTGGCGTAATGAGCAATCCCAACGCGCTCCATAAGGGTAAAGGCGCGCTCTATATCGGCTTGGGGGTAGCGCCGTGAGATTGCTTGGTAGAGATTAACGTAGCCAAGCCGCCCAGCGAGTACGTTCTCCATGACGGTAAGGCGGTCAAGTAAGTTAAAGCCCTGGAAGACCATGCCAATTTTACGCCGGGCACGGCGTAATTCAGCGCCTTTCACGTTAACCAGTTCGGCGCCGTTGAGTTTGATAGAGCCCGATGTAGGTTCTACTAACCGATTGATGCAGCGGAGCATAGTGCTTTTACCAGCACCGGACGCGCCAACGATAGAAACAACGCTGTTGTCCTCTACCTTAAGATCGAGGCCCTTCAGCACCGCCTCGTTGTGGCCATAACGCTTGACCAGATTCGTAATTTCCAGCATGTGATGGCTTCCATCAGAAGATGAATAACCGCGCCATCAGTGACGACGCGGCCGCTATTACTCCAGGTTGTCTGGCGTGTAGCTCACGCCGTTTGCCGCCTGAATAGTGCGAATCACTTGCCAGTTATCTTTGTAATTAATCGGAATAAACTTCTCGACGCCTTCAAACTCTTCGCCAAGCTCGGTGCCAATGAAATCGAAGGTAAAGAAGGCTTCCTCGATTTTTTCTACAAGGTCCGGGTGTAAGTTATGGGCGTAGTTATAGGAGGTGGTAGGGAAACGGTCAGACTCGAAAATTAGACGTACATCATCTTCATCGTATAGGCCGCGGGCTGCCATGCGCTCGACCACTTCAGAAGCCACTGGGGCGGCATCGTAGTCCCGTGCTACCACGCCCAGCATTGATTGGTCATGGCTGCCGGAGTAGACCACGTCGTAATCTTCGTCGGGGGTAATGCCAAGCTCTGGCAGTAAGGCTCGCGGCGCTAGATTACCGGAGTTGGACGTTGGTGAGGTGTGGGCAACACGCTTGCCCTTGAGATCTTCCAGGCTCTCAATGTCTGAGTCTACGTGGGTAAATAGCTGCAGGGTGTAGCCGAACTGGCCGTCATCTGACCCCATTAATGCGAAGGGTACCGCGCCTGCCAAGTTAACGGCAAATGGAGTAGGGCCGGTTGAGAAGCCGGCAATGTGTAAGCGCCCGCTACGCATGGCTTCGACTTGTGCGGCGTTAGATTGAACGGCGAAGAAGCGCACATCGCGTTCGGTAACGTCAGAAAGATGGTCAATAAAGGGCTGCCAGATATCCGAATAAATGGCAGGATCTTCTACCGGTGTGTAAGCAAAAATAAGGGTGTCTGGATTTGCCCACTCTGACTCATCGCTTGGGCGATCAGCGACCATGTCACCATTTTCATCGCAGTAAAGGGAATCAAGGTCACCGCGTTCGCATTCGGCGAAGGCATGGCTAGAGAGCAGTGCGAAGGGGAGCAATGATGCAGCCGCCAGCATAGCAAGCGGGCGCTTGCAGAAACGTGATGTTTGCATAGTTAGCCTCTTATGTGCGTTATTTTTGTGTTGTGCTATCCACGATCGAGTTCTGTGCTTTCTTTTGCTGAGCGTGCGTTTCGCAAGTGGACATTTGTAGCGCTAGATGTTTATTTTTCGAAAACGACCTCTTTCAATCTAGGATTTGTTACAAAGATATGTCAAACACTTTCACAACCGCCTTCTACCATTGGCGAAACCGCTATCTCTTGATGCGCCATGGCCACAGCCAGGCGAACGAACAAGGGCTCATTATTAGTTCGCCTGAGCGTGGGCTTTGCGACTTCGGCTTGTCACCTCTGGGTGAACAGCAGCTATCGACAGTCGTTGAGCAGTGGCAGTGGCCGACTCCCACGAAGGTGGTGCACTCGGACTTTTTGCGGACTACACAAACCGCTGAACGAGTCGCCTGTGCCTTTGGCTTAACACTGGAGAAAGAGGAGCGCCTGCGTGAGCGCTACTTCGGTGAGTTCGATGGACAAACGGATCGGTATTATCCGGATGTATGGGCGCTAGATACCCAAGATGCGGACCATCAACAGCATCAGGTGGAGGCGGTCAGCAAGGTGGCCTCGAGGATGTGTGCCGTGATTAAGGAGGTAGAGCGCCGCTGTGAAGGTGAGACAGTACTGGTGGTGAGTCATGGCGACCCGTTACAAATACTGCTCACAGCGCTTGCCAACAAACCGCTGACGCAACATCGCGAGCAACCTGCCTTACAGCCTGCCAGTATTACCCCGCTGGGGAGTTAGTCGGTTTCTTGCGCGGGAGGAATCCAAGCAATCATATCCACTTCTACATCGGCCCCACCAGCAAGACCGGTGACACCAATACAAGTGCGGGTTGGTAGTGGCTGCGTGAAGTAGCTGGCGTAGACACCATTCACCTCGTCAAAGTGGCCCATGTTGGTAATAAACACCCGTGACTGAACCACGTATTCAAAGCTGCTGCCCACCTCTTCCAATACAATGGCTAAGTTTTGCATGACGCGGTGAGTTTGCTCGGTAAATGTACCCAGCAGCATTTCGTTGGTTTCCGGGACGGTGGGCATCTGGCCGGTAATAAACACTAAATCGCCTACTCGGCAAGCGTGCGAAAAAGGAGCAATCGGCTGCGGGGCGCGGTCGATAAATAGCTTTTCCATCTTAAATTGTCTCTCTTGTGTCGATGAGCCAGCGTCGTTAGATATAAAAACGGGCCTACGAAGAGGCCCATTGGTTTACCAATCGCTTTACTTAGTGCCCCAGGATCTGGCTTAGGAATAGCTGGGTACGTTCTGATTGTGGGTTATTGAAGAAAGGCTCGGGAGCGTTTTCTTCGATAATTTGCCCTTGATCCATAAAAATCACCCGGTCGGCGACGGTTTTGGCAAAGCCCATTTCGTGGGTCACGCAGAGCATGGTCATGCCTTCATTGGCAAGCTCCACCATAACGTCTAACACTTCCTTGATCATTTCCGGGTCAAGAGCCGACGTCGGTTCGTCGAATAGCATCACGTCAGGGTGCATGCACAGTGAGCGGGCAATGGCTACCCGCTGCTGCTGACCGCCGGAAAGCTGGCCTGGGTACTTAAGTGCCTGCTCGGCAATGCGCACCCGCTCTAAGTACTGCATGGCCATTTCTTCTGCTTCGCGGCGCGGCTTTTTTTGTACCCACATCGGTGCGATACAGCAGTTTTCCAGCACCGTTAAGTGAGGGAAGAGGTTGAAGTGCTGGAACACCATACCCACGCTGCGGCGGATCTGTTCGATACGCTTAACGTCTTGGGTGAGCGGTACACCGCCCACCACGATATCACCTTGCTGGTGCTCTTCCAGGTGGTTAATGCAGCGAATCAAGGTTGATTTGCCCGAGCCTGAAGGCCCGCAAATAACGATGCGCTCGCCGCGTTTTACTTCTAGGTCGATATCGCGCAGCACGTGGAAATCGCCGTACCATTTGTTAACGCCGCGCATTTCGACCATCAGGTCAGAAGTACTGGTGCCAGAGAGGTTGGTGGCTGCTTGAGTCATGTCTTTATCCTGCTAAAAAATCGTTAATAAAAGCGGCGTTAGCGCTTATGGCCGGTGTGCAGCTTGCGTTCTAAATACTGGCTATAGCGCGACATGCTGAAACAGAAGATCCAGAACATGAAGGCGGCAAACACATACCCTTCCAGTGAGAAGCCCAGCCAGCGTGAGTCGGCCAGCGCCGCTTGCACGATCCCCAATAGGTCAAATAGCCCGATGATCATGACCAGGGTGGTGTCTTTAAACAGCGAAATGAAGGTGTTCACGATGCCGGGAATCATCATCTTCAGCGCCTGAGGAAGCACAATCAGGCCCATGCGTTTCCAGTAGGTCATGCCTAGCGCAGCGGCAGCCTCTTCCTGACCCTTAGGGATGGCCTGCAGGCCACCACGAATAACCTCGGCCATGTAGGCACTTTGGAACAGTGTTAAGCCGATCAGTGCACGTACTAGCCGGTCGACGCTCATATCGGAAGGCAGGAAAAGCGGCAGCATTACCGAGGCCATGAACAGTACGGTAATCAGTGGCACCCCGCGCCAGAACTCGATGAATACCACGCAGAAGCTTTTCACGATTGGCATATTGGAGCGTCGCCCCAATGCCAGCACAATCCCGATTGGTAGCGCCCCAACCATGCCGACGGTGGCCAGCAGCAGAGTCAGCATCAAACCACCCCAGCGGTGTGTCGATACGCGGGGAAGGTCGAAGTAACCGCCGTGCAGCAGCACATAGGCAACAATGGGGAAGCCGACTAAGGCAAACACGGCTACCCAACGTTTGAAGGGTAGGCGGGGAATTGCCAGCCACGCTATTAGCGTAAAGAAGCCAGCAAAGACAATGTTGGCTCGCCAGATTTCCTCACGGGGATACAAGCCGTAGATAAACTGAGTAAAGCGTGCATTGATGAAGCCCCAGCAAGCCCCTTCCCGAGAGCAGTCATCCCGTGTGGTGCCTATCCAATCGGCATTCAGAAACGCCCACTGAACGGTGGGAACCACGAGCAAATAGAGTATGTAAAGCCCGATTAGGGTAAAGATAGTATTGATCGGGCCGTTGAACAGGTTGGCACGTAGCCAGGCAACCGCCCCGACAGAACTACTGGGGGCTGGCCGCTCTTTAATGATTGTTTGATTATGGATCATGTGAACATCCTCACCGTCGGCCTAGCGTTCAACCAGTGCCACTCGGGCGTTGAACCAGTTCATAAACATGGACACCAGCAGGCTGATGGTTAGGTAGACCGCCATGGTCATTGCAATGACCTCAATGGCTTGGCCGGTCTGATTCAGCGTGGTGCCTGCAAATACCGAGACAAGGTCGGGATAGCCGATGGCAGTGGCCAGCGACGAGTTCTTGATCAAGTTCAGGTATTGGCTGGTCAACGGCGGAATAATGACACGCAGCGCCTGAGGGATGACCACCAGGCGAAGTACCAGGTTACGTGGCAGGCTTAACGCCTGGGCGGCTTCCGTTTGCCCGTGTGAAATCGCCTGGATGCCTGAGCGGACAATTTCAGCAATAAATGAGGCGGTATAGATCGACAGGGCAAGCCAAAGGGCGAGGAACTCGGGAATCACCGTGATACCGCCACGGAAATTAAAGCCGCGCAGTTCCGGCATCTCCCAGGTAACTGGCACACCGGTGGCTACCAGTACTAACAGGGGTAAGCCAAAAATCAGCACAAACGAGATCCAGTAAGCTGGCAGGCGTTTCCCAGTGGCTTCATGGCGACGCTTATTCCATATAACCAGCGCAATGCTGGCAACAATGGCGACAAGAAAGGTGAGGGGGATTAAGCCAAAGCCAGACTCAAACAGTGGCTGAGGGAAATACAGCCCGCGCACGTTAAGAAAAATCGCTTCTCCAAATGCCATGCTCTCCCGGGCGCTCGGCAACGTGCGTAGCACGGCAAAGTACCAGAAGAAAATTTGCAGCAGCAGCGGAATGTTGCGGAAGGTTTCGATATAGGCGGTGGCTAAGCGCGCCAGTAGCCAGTTAGGCGACAGGCGGGCGATGCCAACAATAAAGCCAATGATGGTGGCAGCCAATACCCCTAGGCCACCTACCAGCAGTGTATTGAGTAAGCCGACCAGGAAGGTGCGGCCATAGGTGCTTTGGGAAGAGTAGTCGATCAGACTCTGCACAATTCCAAAGCCTGCGGTGTTGCCCAAGAAACCAAACCCGGTGGTGATACCACGTGCGGATAAGTTGTCTTGGACATTACCGACAATGTAGAGCAAAAAGGCTGCCACAGCAGCGACGAGCAGCAGCTGGAAGATAAGCGCACGTTTGGCACGGTCTCGCCAAAACGGCGGCTTGTGGCCAGCGGGGCGAGTGTTAGGACTTACGGACATGGAAGGCGTCTCCGCGATACGGACGGTCAATCAAATGGCCCGCCAAGGCCCCTGGAAGAATGGGGCGGCGGGCCGGGGTCAAACGAGACGCTTAGCGAATCGGCGGTGCGTACTGGAAACCACCTTGGTTCCACAGGGCGTTAACACCACGTTCAATCTCAAGTGGAGAGCCCATACCCACGTTGCGATCAAAGCTTTCACCATAGTTACCGACTTGGCTCAGGATGTTGTAGGCCCAATCAGCGTCTAAGCCCATACCTTCTCCGTAGTTGCCATCTTGACCAAGCAGGCGGGCAACATCAGGGTTATCAGAGCTGAGCATTTCTTCGGCATTTTCGCTGGTGACGCCATACTCTTCACCATTAATCATTGCGAATAGCGACCACTTCACAATGTTGAACCATACATCGTCGCCTTGGCGTACCACTGGGCCGAGCGGCTCTTTAGAGATAACGTCTGGCAGAATCATCGCGCCAGACGGGTCATCTAGCTGAATACGCAGTGCGGCTAGCTGGGAAGTATCGGAGGTCAGAACGTCGCAGCGGCCAGCCTGGAAGCCGCCAACGGTTTGTTCAGAGGTATCGAAAACGATGGGGTCAAACTCCATGCCGTTGGCACGGAAGTAGTCTGCTAGGTTCAACTCAGTCGTGGTGCCAGACTGAATACAAATAGCGGCACCGTCCAGTTCAGACGCGCTGGAAATACCCAGGTCGCGGGAGACCATAAAGCCTTGGCCATCATAGAAGTTAACGCCAGTAAAGTTGAGGCCCAGCGTCGTGTCACGTGTGGTGGTCCACGTGGTATTGCGTGAAAGTACGTCCACTTCACCAGATTGTAGGGCAGTGAAACGCTCTACAGCGTTCAGAGAAATATAGTTCACCGCATCCGCGTCGCCGAGAACGGCAGCTGCAACAGCACGGCATACGTCAACGTCGAGTCCTTGCCAGTTACCTTCATCGTCTGGGGCGGAAAAACCTGGCAGGCCGTCGCTGACACCGCACTGCACGGCGCCACGCTCCATCGTATCTTCTAACGTATCGGCTTGGGCAGTGGCGACACCGGCCAACGTGATAGCACCCGCGGAGGCCAGCAGTACCAAGTGTTTCTTATTCATCATGGTCGTTCCCCTTACTCGATTTAATGTCGTTATGCATGCAGATGCATGACACTAAAAGCTAGCAAGGAAGATGCCAGAAAGGATATGTCGCGATATTCAGCGCTTTTCAACGCAAAATGAGCGACTTATACGAAAGAATGGGTGCAAAAAAGCGCATTAGCGGCTACTGGTCGCTCTATTTTGGTGCAATGCCGCTAATTCCTCCCTACGTTTAGCCTAGAATCTGCGAATCGGATTAGCGAATCGGTGGGGCGTACTGAATACCGCCATCTTTCCACAAGGCGTTTAAGCCTCTAGCAATCTTGAAGTCAGAGTCAGCACCGACGTTTCTATCAAAGATATCGGCGTAATTACCCACTTGCTTGATGATTTGGTACGCCCAATCGGTGTTGATGCCCATTGGCTCGCCCAAGTCGCCGTCTTGGCCAAGCAGGCGCATTACATCAGGGTTTTCCGAATTAAGTTGCTCGTCTACGTTGGCTTGGGTGATGCCTAGCTCTTCCGCATTTAGCATGGCAAACAGTGACCACTTCACAAGATTGAACCACTGGTCGTCACCTTGACGAACGGCTGGGCCAAGCGGCTCTTTCGAGATGATTTCAGGGAGCACGACCGCCATGTCGGGATCAGCAAGCTGCATCCGCTGGGCATAAAGTTGGGAAGCGTCGGAGCTTAAAACGTCGCAACGGCCTGCTTCAAAGCCTGCAATAGATTGCTCGGGTGCATCGAATACGACGGTATCATAGGTCATGCCGTTGATGCGGAAGTAATCAGAAAGGTTGAGTTCGCTGGTGGTGCCGGACTGGGTGCAAACTGCTGCGCCATCAAGCTCTTTGGCACTTTGCACACCTAGATCACTGGCCACCATAAAGGCTTGGCCATCGTAATAACTCACGCCGGTAAAGTTCATTCCCAGCGTTGTGTCACGGCTTTAGGTCCAGGTCGTGGTGCGTGATAGGACATCGACTTCGCCAGACTGCAGAGCAGTGAAACGCTCTACCGAGTCGAGTGGTACAAAATCTACTTTTGTCGCGTCGCCAAGCGCCGCAGCAGCAATGGCACGGCACACATCGGTGTCCAGGCCCCGGTATTGGTCGTCGTCAGCCAACGATGAAAAACCTGGCTGAGCGGCATTAACGCCACAGCGCACGCTATCGCGTTCTTGAACGGTTTCCAACGTGCTGGCCATAGCCATCGCGGGTACTAAAACACCAATTCCTACTCCCAACCAACGAACGGTTTTCATTTGTTATTCCTTAACGTGAAAGGGCAAATAATCGTAAGCACATAAAAAAAGCCGAGCAATGCTCGGCCTTTTGGCTATTCGCAGGCGCAGCGTTATGCGAAGGCTTTACGCATAAAAGGCGGCAGCGATAGTGCACCACGGTGAGCATCACCTGTGTAGTACTGTAGCGGCATTTCATGCTCAGCGGCAGCCTGTTCGCGGAAGCTTTCAACGCTGGTCGCTTTACCGGCCAACGTGACGCTCCACCAGCCAGAAGGGTAAACCGGCTGTGGGAAGGGCAGTGTGGCCACGCTATCAAAGCCCGCTTCACGCATGTCGTTACGCAGTTCGCGAATAATAGAGCCGCTGTGGTAAAGCGGTGATTCGCTTTGCTGCACCATCACGCCGCCATTTTTTAGAATACGGTGGCAACGCTTCAGGAAGTCGGTTTTAAACAGCCCTTCGGCGGGGCCAACTGGGTCGGTGGAGTCGATAATTAGCACGTCGATGCTCTCATCGGCAGCGTCGTCTACCCACTTTACACCATCAGCAAACAACAGCTCGGCACGTGGGTCGCCGTTAGCTTCTACCAGCGCTGGGAAGAAACGCTCGGCGGCCTTGGTCACTTCTTCATCGATGTCGATTTGCGTCACTTTTTCAACACCAGGGTGACGCAGCACTTCCTTCAGCGTGCCGCAGTCGCCGCCGCCAATAATCACTACCCGCTTGGGGTCTTGATGGGTGAACAGCGCCGGGTGGGCAATCATTTCGTGATAGAGGAAGTTGTCGCGATCGGTCAGCATTACGCAGCCATCTAGCACCATCAGGTTGCCGTAGGTCTCCGTGGTATACACTTCCAGGTGCTGGTAGGGGCTTTGCACATCCAGCAATTTCTCAGTGACTTTCAGCGAGAAAGCGCTGCCGTGGCTATCAAATACTTCGGTAAACCACTGGTCGTCGCGTAAATCGCTCATTACTTTGCTCCTGGGCGCGGGGCGTTCGTTTGGGTAGGAATGCCTTGATGATACTGCGGGCTTAAATCGTGCAGCGCCTCCATAAAGGCGGTGACGTGATCAGGGTTGGTGAACTGGCTGATGCCATGGCCCAAGTTAAATACGTGGCCAGGGCCGTGCCCATAGCTTTCCAGCACCCGTGCAACTTCCGCGCGGATGGCAGAAGGCCGAGCGAACAGTACGTTGGGGTCGAGATTACCTTGCAGCGCCACTTTATGGCCTACCCGTGCGCGGGCGTCAGAAAGTTCGGTGGACCAATCGATACCTAGCGCATCGGCTCCAGCGCAGGCGATATGCTCAAGCCATTGGCCGCCGTTCTTGGTAAACAGGATGACCGGCACGCGGCGGCCACCGTGCTCACGAATCAGGCCGGAGACAATTTGCTCCATGTAGCGCAGCGAAAATTCCAGGTAGGCGGGTGTTGATAGCGCTCCGCCCCAGGTGTCAAAAATCTGTACTGCTTGAGCGCCAGCGCGAATTTGCGCGTTTAAGTAGTCGGTTACTGACTGCGCCAGGGTATCCAGCAATTGGTGCATGGTGTCTGGCGTATCGTAAAGCATGGTTTTCAAGTGGCGGAAATCTTTGCTAGAACCGCCTTCCACCATGTAAGTGGCTAACGTCCAGGGGCTGCCCGAAAAGCCAATCAACGGCATCCGGCCGTTCAGCTCACGACGAATGGTCGAAACGGCACGCATTACATAATCGAGATCGCGCTCGGCGTTGGGCACCGTTAACGCTGCCACCTCTTCTGGGGTGCGTACCGTTTTTCTGAATTTAGGGCCTTCACCGGTTTCGAAATAGAGCCCCAAGCCCATCGCGTCTGGGATCGTGAGAATATCGGAAAACAGAATAGCGGCGTCGAGCGGGTAGCGCTCAAGGGGCTGTAGCGTCACTTCACAGGCGAGGTCATGGTTGCGGCACAGATCCATAAAGCTACCAGCATCGGCGCGGCTGGCACGATATTCTGGCAGGTAACGGCCTGCTTGGCGCATCATCCACACCGGAGTGCGGTCGACGGGCTGGCGAGCCAGCGCGCGAAGAAAACGGTCGTTTTGCAAAGGTGTGGTGGTCATAAACACTTGCTCTTGAGAAGTTTGCCCGCATTGTAAGGGAAATAGCGTACTTGAAGATAACGGTACTTGGAGATAACTGTGCTTGAAAATAGCAATTGTACTTAAAAACGTACTTAAAAACGTCTCTCTCTGTTGATACCGTGAGGCCACCGCCGCTTCCTGGTAAACTGTCTTCTTATTTTGCCAACGCCGGTGTGGTTAGCTGGTTTGGTTAATCAACGAGGTAACCTGTGACCATTCGCTTCATTGCCACTTCCCGGCTGCCCACGCCTTGGGCCACATTCACCATGCACGGCTTCGAAGACGAAGCCACGGGTAAAGACCATATCGCCTTAACATTAGGTGATGTGAGCGGCGGCGAGCCAGTACTGGGGCGCGTGCATTCTGAATGTTTAACTGGTGATGCGCTGTTCTCAATGCGCTGCGACTGCGGCTATCAGTTGCAAGAAGCGCTCAAGCGTATTGCCGAAGAAGGGCGTGGCGTGCTGTTCTACCTGCGCCAGGAGGGGCGAGGTATTGGGCTGCTGAATAAAATCCGCGCTTATCATCTGCAAGACCAAGGTGCCGATACGGTCGAAGCCAACGAACAGCTTGGTTTTGGTGCGGACATGCGTCGCTATGACCTGTGTGTGCCGATGCTTAACCACTTGGGTATCACGGCACTAAAACTGATGACCAATAACCCTAGAAAGGTTGATGCCTTAACCCGGGATGGGGTGAATGTGGTTGAGCGCCTACCGATTACCACTGGCCTGAACCCGCACAATGAACACTATCTCTCAACGAAAGCTGGCAAACTTGGTCATATGATGGCGCTGGACGACTTTACCCAGGCCAGCGACGTCGATATTGAACGTAAAGGATGATAGTGAGCGGGGGGAGTTGTTAGGAGTGCCCCAAGATGAAAGCCGAAGATGAACAACAGCGTGACGTGCTGCCTCAAGAGCAAGGCGAGTTCAGCATTGTCGAAGAGTGGTTACACAGCATTACCCACGGGGTTGGTGCTGTACTCAGCCTGGTGGGCATGGTCGTGCTGTTGGTAGTCGCGAGCTTAGCTGCCCATGTTGATCCTTGGAAAATTGTCAGCCTGAGCCTGTACGGCGCTACGTTAGTCCTGCTTTATACCGCTTCGACCTTCTATCACGGCATTTCTAATCGGCGCTGGAAGCAACGCTTCCAGATGCTTGACCACTGCGCGATTTACTTACTTATCGCGGGCACCTATACGCCTTTTCTGCTCGTTAATATGCGCGGCACCACGGGCTGGGTCTTATTCACCGCCGTGTGGTCGCTAGCGCTAGTGGGGATTGGCTGTAAACTGCTTTGGCCACAGCGTTTCGCGGCACTACGCGTGGCTATCTATTTACTGATGGGCTGGATGATCGTGCTGGCCTCTAGAGAGATGGCGGCCAATTTATCAGTGGCCGGCATCGCTCTGCTTGCCGCAGGGGGAATCATCTACACGCTAGGGGTGATCTTCTATGCCGTGCGCGCCATCCCCTACAATCACGCTATCTGGCATCTGTTTGTGATTGCCGGAAGTGTCTGCCACTACTTTGCCGTCTACAGCACTGTCCTGCCCCACCGAGCGGTCACTTAGCGATCAACTGCCGCTTGCTCTTTTTCCATGGCACGGGCTAGCGCTGGACGATCAGCGTGGCGTGTGCGGTAGGCAGCCAGGGGTTCAGGCAGGCGATGCTTCATACCAACTGCCCACGTTAAGGTGTGGGTAAGGAATAAGTCCGCCAGGGTGAAGGTATCGCCTACCAACGTTTCCTGACCATGATAACGGCGCTCAAGCGCTTGCAGTGCCCGCTGAAACTCCCATGCGGCGGTAGGCAGTACGGCGGGGACGCGTTGGTCTTGGGGAAGGGCGAACTTATGCTTGGCCTGTAACCACAGTGGCTGCTCTATTTCAGTGACGATAAAGCTTAGCCACTGGTCGACCTGCGCTCGTTCAGCGGCGTTTTCTGGTAATAGGCGGTCGTCACCGTATTGTTCAGCGAGATAGCGGCAGATGGGAGCTGACTCAAACAGCGTTAGCTCGCCATCTTCAATGACGGGCACCTTGCCATCTGGATGGCGGGCTAGGTGTTCTGCGGTTTGTCCCTCGCCTTTATCCAGCGCTACATGCTGGCAGCGGTATTCCAGCCCAAGCTCTTCAAGTGTCCAGGCAACCCGCACCGAGCGGGAGTTCGGAAAGCTGTAGTGCGTTATCATTAGGCGGCTCCTAAGCAGCGCGGTGAGGCTTTACTGTAGCGAGTGCTTAGAAACCTGTCGAGCTACCGGTCTCGGGCGCTACGGATGCGTTCGTAAGCGTTGCCAATTTCGCTGGTGCGCGCCTGAGCCACTTCACGCATGCTTTCTGGCAGCCCTTTACCGGCGAGTTTATCTGGGTGGTTTTGGCTCATCAGGCGGCGGTACGCTTTCTTGATTTCTGCGTCGCTGGCGTCTTCATTCACCCCAAGTACGCGGTAGGCGTCTTTTAGCGCCTCTTCGCTGGAACCTTGTGAATTCGCGGCGGCACCGTGAAGCATGGCTTCAATCTGCTGTACTTCGGCGTCGCTACAGCCTACTCCGCGGGCCACGCGCAGGATCATCTCGTGCTCGGCAGGGTGAAGCACGCCGTCGGCAGCAATGGCGGTTAACTGAACTTGCAAAAACACTTGGCGTAAAATCGGCTGGCGCTGGGTCAGCCGATTAACGTTGGCCAGCTCTGCATCTAGGTTGAAATCGTCGGCGCGCCCGCGCTCAAAAGCGGCCCGCGCTTTGGCACGCTGTTCGCCTTGAAGGTGCATTTGGTCGAATAGCTTTTCGGCCACGCCAAGCTCGCCATCGGTGACTTTGCCATCGGCTTGGCACAAGCAACCCATTACCGAGAAGATCGATTCTAAAAAGCCTTCTTGGATTTGCGTGCGGGCGGCGTTTAAGCGGCGGCTAATCCGTCGTCCTAGCCACCAGCCCAGCCCTCCGCCTATCAGCAGGCCCCAGACGCCGCCAACGGCCAAGCCAATCAGGCCAAACAAGATAATCAAAAATAGCATGGTGTTCTCAACCGTTGAAAAGTTAAAAGTTACGGGAGACGAGCGCGGATAGCGCGCTCGATACCGTCGGCATCCAGGCCGCAGTCGCGTAGCAACTCTGCAGGGGTGCCGTGTTCAACAAAGGTGTCAGGCAGGCCTAAATTGAGCACCTCGATTTGTACCCCTTCAGCATGCAGTAGTTCGTTCACTGCGCTACCTGCACCACCGGCGATCACATTCTCTTCCAGAGTGACCAGCAGCTCATGTTCATCAGCGGCATGCAGCACGGTGTCTCGGTCCAGTGGCTTGATAGAGCGCATATTGATATGCGTTGCGTCGAGCTTTTCAGCAACCTCTGCGGCGGCGCTGTTGACGCTACCAAACGCTAGCAATGCAATGCGTACGCCTTCGTTACCAGCCTCGCGGCGCACCTGTGCCTGGCCAATGGGCAACGGCTCTAAGTGTTCCGGAATGGCTACGCCGGGGCCTGTGCCGCGAGGGTAGCGAACCGCTGCAGGGCCTGGGTGATGGTAGGCGGCGCTAAGCATGGCGCGGCACTCTGCTTCATCAGCAGGGGCTAAAATAACCATGCCGGGGATGCAGCGTAAAAATGATAAATCCATGCTGCCGTGGTGGGTTGGCCCGTCTTCACCGACTAGGCCTGCTCGGTCAATCGCAAACGTCACGTCTAGATTCTGGACGGCCACATCGTGAATAAGCTGGTCGTAGCCGCGCTGTAAGAATGTGGAGTAAATCGCCACGACAGGCTTCATGCTCTCGCAGGCCATGCCCGCAGCAAGCGTCACGGCATGCTGCTCGGCGATCGCGACATCAAAATAGCGCTCAGGATACTGTTGGGAGAAGCGAATTAAATCCGAGCCTTCGCCCATGGCTGGGGTAATCCCCATCAGCCGTGAATCGGTGGCCGCCATATCGCACAGCCAGTCGCCAAACACGTTGCAGTACTTTTTCTTAGCCGCTGTTTTGGGCGTTGCCGGTGGGTTTACCAGCGGCGCATTGGCAGTGGCGCTGGGCTTTTCTAGCTTAGTGATGGCGTGATAACCAATTTGGTCAGCTTCGGCGGGCAGAAAACCTTTACCCTTAACTGTTTTGATATGCAGAAATTGAGGGCCGTCCTGGTCGCGCAGGTTGCGCAATGTTTCGGTGAGCGCCTCCAGGTCGTGGCCATCGATTGGGCCGATGTAGTGGAAGCCCATCTCTTCAAACAGCGTGGCAGGGCTCACCATGCCTTTCATATGCTCTTCGGTGCGCTTGGCAAGTTCGAGTGCGCCCGGCAGATGGGAGAGCACTTTTTTGCCTTCTTCACGCATTTTAAGGAAGGGCTTACTAGACAGCACACGGGCTAGATAGGTCGCGATGCCGCCAACATTTTCCGAGATCGACATCTCATTGTCGTTCAGCACCACTAGCATGTTGGCGTTAACGTGGCCTGCATGGGCCAGCGCTTCAAACGCCATTCCTGCAGTGAGTGCGCCATCGCCAATAATGGCG
The DNA here is from genome assembly GCF_054790765.1 of Halomonas bluephagenesis. Classification (NCBI taxonomy): domain Bacteria; kingdom Pseudomonadati; phylum Pseudomonadota; class Gammaproteobacteria; order Oceanospirillales; family Halomonadaceae; genus Halomonas; species Halomonas bluephagenesis. The sequence goes on along the minus strand of NZ_CP133631.1, from coordinate 1,871,093 downwards.
CACACACGACGAGGATCGTTTTGCGCCTGGGCGGCTAAGGCCATCCCCAGGGCGGCTGAAATCGACGTGCTGGAGTGACCTACACCGAAGGTGTCGTACTCGGATTCGGTGCGGCGGGGAAACGCTGCTAGGCCGCCATGCTGGCGAATGCTGAGCATCTCCTCGCGTCGCCCGGTTAAAATCTTATGTGGGTATGCTTGGTGGCCTACGTCCCATACCAAACGGTCCTTGGGCGTATGAAAAGCGTGGTGCAGCGCTACGGTAAGCTCCACAACGCCCAGGCCTGCACCGAAGTGGCCGCCTGTCACACCCACGCTGTATAGCAAGTAGGCGCGTAATTCGTCAGCCAACTGGGCAAGCTGTTTAGCATTCATGGCCCGCAGCGCAGCGGGATGATCAAAAGAGTCGAGCAGCGGCGTCGCCGGGCGCTCGCGGGGAATCTCGTCGAACAACTTCATAGGCATGTCAGTGGTCGCGCTCGATCATATAGTGGGCAAGATCAGCCAGCGGTGCGGCTTGCTCGCCAAGCGGGGCGAGGGCGGCAATGGCCTCTTCAATAAGCGAATTTGCTTTATGCTGTGCGCCTGAAAGCCCCAGTAAGCTGGGATAGGTCGGCTTGGCACGTGCGGCATCAGCGCCGGAGACTTTGCCCAACGTGACGGTATCGCCCGTCACATCAAGGACATCATCATGAATCTGGAAGGCTAGACCAATGGCGCGGGCGTAGCGAATCAGAGCGGCAAGCCGTGGGTCATTTTCATCTACCGCGACTAACCCGCCTAAACGCACTGCAGCCACAATCAGCGCACCGGTTTTGTGGGCATGCATATGAGCCAAGGCATCCACATCCGGGTGGCCGCCTACGGCGGCTAAATCTAGCGCTTGGCCTGCGACCATCCCCGCCCGGCCAGAAGCAACAGCCAGCGTGGTTACCATGCTGCCAAGCCGTGGATGAGGTTGGCTGGCGAGTACCTCAAAGGCTAGTGCTTGCAGCGCGTCTCCCGCTAAAATTGCGGTGGCTTCATCGAACGCTTTATGCACCGTAGGTTGGCCGCGACGCAAGTCGTCATCGTCCATGGCAGGGAGATCGTCATGAATCAATGAGTACGCATGGATCAGCTCAATCGCTGCTGCGGGGGCATCCAACGCGTCTTCCCGCGCACCTAATGCGTTACCTGCGAGGTACACTAGCAGTGGCCGCAAACGTTTGCCGCCTACCAATAGGCCGTGACGCATCGCGGCTTCAAGCCGCGGCGCCACGGCTGGTTGGGTGTCAAACAAGGCTGAAAGTGTGGCATCTACCCGCGCATTGCTCGCCTGGCGCAGCGTCGCCAGCGGAGAGGCATTAGCAGTCGTTACCATGGCGGCGTTTCCTCGCTGTCGTTGCCGTGATTAGTGGCATTGTCCGTCTCTGGACCCGCCGTAAAAGAGGTAACGTCAAGCTTACCCTCGCGGTCTTCACTTAATGCACGAACTTTTAGTTCGGCGTTGTCGAGACGCTGCTGGGCGTCACGGGTAAGTCGCACGCCCTGTTCAAACGCGGTCAGCGCGTCCTCCAATGAGAGTTCGCCGGACTCAAGGCGTTCCACAATGGTTTCAAGCTGTGAAACCGTTGCGGCGAAATCTTGCGCAGGTGGAGTGTTGTCGCTCATTGGGTAAGGCCTACTATTTTGCTGGCGCCCTGACGCTGTTTAAGGGCGGCGAATATGGCTATAGCCGTGTTATCAAAAAATAAACGCCCAGTATACACCGAGCTAAGGGGGTGGCGTCTGCCCTCATCCGTGGTCAATTCTTCTACTTGCGCCCGGTTCATCTTGTAAACGCACACTTTTCATCATCTCAAGACGCCGAGAGTGGCAGTGGTTGTGCTACCATATGCGCCTCCCGTGAACCGATACACGGCGCATGCCGCCGACCATAGAGGTTGATTCAGCCATGGCCAAAACGTCCCTGGACAAGAGCAAGATCAAGATCCTGCTGCTCGAGGGCGTCCACCAAAGCGCGGTGGACAATTTTCACAACGCAGGTTACGAGAACATCGAGCCCCTGCCGACATCGCTAGATGAAGCGTCGCTGATCGAAAAGATTCGCGATGTTCACTTCATCGGCATTCGCTCGCGTACGCAGCTCAACGAGCGCGTATTTGACGCGGCAGAAAAGCTGGTGGGCGTTGGCTGTTTCTGTATCGGTACGAACCAGGTTGACTTGACGGCAGCCCTTAAACGCGGCATTGCGGTATTTAACGCGCCGTACTCCAATACCCGCTCGGTCGCAGAATTGGTACTGGCGGAAGCCATCATGCTGCTACGTGGCATTCCCGAGAAGAATGCGCGCGCTCACCAAGGGGGCTGGCTGAAATCAGCGAAAAATTCCCACGAAGCTCGGGGCAAAACCCTGGGTATCGTTGGTTACGGTAGCATCGGTGCGCAGCTTTCAGTGTTGGCTGAATCGCTTGGCTTCAACGTCATCTATTACGATGTGATCACCAAGTTAGGCATGGGCAATGCGAATCAGGTAGCGAGCCTGGAGCAGCTGTTAGCACGCTCTGACGTGGTTAGCCTACACGTTCCTGACTTGCCTGCTACGCGCTGGATGATTGGCGAGAAAGAGATCGCGGCCATGAAGCAGGGCGCCATCCTGATTAACGCAGCCCGCGGCAGCGTTGTTGAGATTGAGCCACTGGCAGAAGCGATTAAGGCTGGCAAGCTTAACGGTGCCGCCATTGATGTCTTCCCGGTAGAGCCGAAGGGCAATGATGAAGAGTTCCAAAGTCCGCTACGCGGCCTGGACAACGTGATTCTGACACCGCATATCGGTGGTTCTACCCTGGAAGCCCAGGAGAATATCGGTATTGAGGTGGCTGAAAAGCTAATTACTTATTCGGACAATGGCACCACGGTTACCTCTGTTAACTTCCCAGAAGTAGCGCTGCCTGCTCATCCAGATAAGCATCGTCTGTTGCACATTCATGACAACGTACCTGGCGTACTATCGCAAATTAACCGCGTACTGTCTGAAAACGGCATCAACATTTCAGGTCAGTACCTGCAAACCAATGATAAAGTGGGCTATGTGGTCATTGATGTTGATAAAGCCTACGGTCCGAAAGCCTTAGAAGCGTTGAAGCAAGTGGAGCACACGCTGAAAATTCGCGTGCTTTACTCGGCGCATAACAGCTAGACGATGCTGTCAGCGTAACCATCTAAAACGGCCCCTCTTTCGGGGCCGTTTTGGTTTATAGGCTTATTAGTTTCAGCGATTGAAACTGGTTTAGGCTAAATCAAACAACAGCACTTCAGCCGTTTGTCCACCGGTCACACTGAATGTTTCATGCGGTTGAAATGCAGCAGCATCCCCAGCGCTGAGGGTTTCACCGTTAACGTCAACCGTGCCTTTCACCACATGTAGCCAGGCATAGCGTGACGGTGGTGCAGTCGCTTGCTCTCCTGCATCGAACAAGCCAGCGTAAAGGTTAACGTCTTGATTAACGCTCACCGACCCTTCGCGACCATCTTGAGAAGCGACTAAGCGCCACTGGCCTTGGCGTTCAGCGGTAGGAAAGGCCTTCTGCTCATAGCTAGGAGTAATGCCACGCTTGGCAGGCTCGATCCAAATCTGCAGGAAATGCAGTCCGTTCTCTTTTGAATGATTAAACTCGCTGTGCAGCACGCCAGTACCTGCGGACATGCGCTGTACATCGCCCGGGCGCATTCCCTCGCCGTTACCCATATTATCGCGATGCTCCATTTCCCCTTCCAGTACATAGGAGATAATCTCCATATCCCGATGGGGGTGAGCACCAAAACCTTGGCCGCCGGTTACCCGGTCTTCGTTGATTACCCGCAGCGCTCGGAATCCCATATGGTTAGGATCCACATAGTTGGCGAACGAAAAAGTGTGGTAAGACCGCAGCCAGCCGTGGTCGGCGTAGCCTCGCTCATTAGAACGACGGATGTGCATGGTGTGCTCCGAAAACGTCATAAGGAATAGCACCAATATACGCTCGCTCGCCTGGAGCGTGGGGTGAAGCTTTTTAGACGGTCCGATCGAATAAATTGATGATTGACCCGCAGCCCCTCGTCATTGTCAGGCGGAGCAGCACTTCGCATGAATTGTTTGCTAAACTATGCGCGTTTATTTACCCGGTCCGCCCTTTGCGGGGGCGACTACCAGGAGTATTCCATGACGGAAACCACCCAAACGCCGCCTATTGTGGTCGCGGCGCTGTATAAATTTGTCACTCTGAACGACTTTGAAGCGCTGCGTGAGCCTCTGCGCCAGAGGATGATCGATAACGGCGTCAAAGGCACGCTGCTGCTGGCCAAAGAAGGTATTAACGGCACCGTGGCGGGCACCCGCGAGGGCATTGATGGCCTGCTAACTTGGCTGACCGCCGACCCTCGCTTAAGCGATATCGACCATAAAGAGTCCTACTGCGACGAAACGCCGTTTTATCGTACGAAGGTGAAGCTGAAAAAAGAGATTGTCACCTTAGGCGTGCCGGATATTGACCCCAACGACACCGTTGGAACCTACGTGGAACCGGAAGATTGGAATGATGTGATCTCCGACCCAGACGTGCTGGTCATTGACACCCGTAACGACTACGAAGTAGCGATTGGTAGCTTTGAGCGGGCAATTGACCCGAAAACGACCACCTTCCGTGAGTTTCCTGAGTACGTGCGTGAGCACTACAACCCAGAAAAGCACAAGAAAGTCGCCATGTTCTGCACCGGTGGCATTCGCTGCGAAAAGGCCTCCAGCTTTATGCTGAAAGAGGGCTTTGAAGAGGTTTATCACCTAAAAGGTGGCGTGCTGAACTACCTCGAAAAGGTCCCGGAAGAGCAATCTTTATGGCGCGGGGAATGTTTCGTATTTGATAACCGCGTCACGGTGCGCCACGATCTAAGCGAAGGCGAGCATGAGCAGTGCCACGCCTGCCGTATGCCCATCTCGCTTGATGATATGCAGTCGTCGGCCTATGAGCCGGGCATCAGTTGCCCCCACTGCATCGACTCACTCCCCGAGAAAACCCGCGCTGCCGCCCGAGAGCGTCAACGCCAAATCGAACTGGCTAAGGCCCGTGGCGAACCTCATCCTCTAGGCTATAACCATCGCAAGGGCAACCGCGCAAACACGTAACTCACGAGGCCTCCTGCTTCTCAGGAGGCCTCTTTGGTCGTATCTCGCCAACATTAGTTTTTGTACGCGCTAGACTGAGCAACACTCGACTGTCTAGGAGCTTTCTATGTCTGCCTCTCCAGATGCGCCACTGGCGTCTTCAGATCTGCTGCAACGCACTGACTATCAAGGGGTAACGACCCTTACTTTAAACCAACCTGAACGCTTTAATGCGCTGTCTGAGGACATGCTGACGGCGCTGCAACGTGCGCTTGATGATATTGCTCAGAATGAGCAAGTGCGCTGCGTAGTGTTAGCCGCGAACGGCAAGGCATTCTGCGCAGGACATGATTTAAAGCAGATGCGTGCGAACCCTGATAAAGCCTACTACCAAGCGCTGTTTGCTCGCTGCGGCGCGGTAATGCAGACCATCGTTAACTTGCCTGTACCCGTGATTGCTAAAGTTCAGGGCATTGCGACGGCCGCTGGCTGCCAGCTCGTCGCTAGCTGTGATTTGGCCGTGGCGGCTAGCAGTGCCCGCTTTGCCGTGTCAGGGATCAATGTGGGGCTTTTCTGTTCGACACCGGCGGTAGCGCTGTCGCGTAACGTATCGCGTAAACGGGCGATGGAAATGCTGCTGACCGGGGAGTTTATTAGTGCTTCTCAGGCTGCCGACTGGGGGCTCATTAATCGGGTTGCCGAAGAGAGCGAACTCGATAGTACTGTGGAAGCGCTCACTGCAAGCATTTGCGCTAAGAGCGCGGTGGCGGTGCGCACTGGGAAGGCAATGTTCGCCCGTCAGTTGGCCATGCCGTTAGAGGAAGCCTATGCCTTTGCTGGTGAAACCATGGCGTGCAACATGCTGGCAGACGATGTAGCCGAGGGCATTGATGCCTTCATTGCCAAGCGCCCGCCTCAGTGGCGCCATCGCTAGTAAATCTCGCTATATCATTGGTGGAATTTGTTTCCGTAAACGCGACAGCTGCCCCGCTGGCGCGTTATCCTCCCCCACTTTATGCCTTCAGGAGAGGCGCCTTCAGGAGAAAGTAAGGTGAGTGACGTAAAGCGCAGGTCAGTCGGACGTCCGGCAGGGGCCACCAAGCCGAGCGGTGGGCACAGCCAATCATTAGTACGTGGCCTCACGCTGTTAGAGCATTTGTCGGCAAGCCCATTAGGGTTAGCCCTGTCAGAGTTGGCGGAGATGGCTGATCTCGCGCCATCCACTACTCACCGTTTGTTGCAGGCGCTACAGAGTCAGGGGGTCGTGACGCAAGAGAGTGAGCAGGGGCTTTGGCGTATTGATGTTAAAACTTTCCGCATTGGTAACAGTTTTTTAGAAGCGCGCGACGTCGTTACCCAAAGCAGGCCCTTTCTACGCCGCTTAACCGCAGAAACAGGCGAAACTGCCAACTTGGGCATTCGGGATGGTGCAACCGCGGTATTTCTTGCCCAGCATGAGTCGCCGCAGATGATGCGCATGATTACTCGCCTAGGCTCGCGGGCGCCGCTGCATGCTTCAGGGGTGGGTAAAGCCTTACTGGCCTGGATGAGCGAAGACGAGCGTACCGCGCTGCTTAAAGGTTACGACCTTGCCCGGGTGACTGAAAATACCCTGCATCAATCCGATGAGCTGTTGACCGAAATGGCCACTATTCGTGCTCAGGGATTTGCCTGCGACCGCGAGGAGCATGCAGTGGGCTTACATTGCGTTGCCGCCTGCATTCACGATGAGCACGGCACGCCGCTGGCGGCTATTTCAGTCTCTGGGCCAATGGCACGCATTCCTGAAGAGCGCCTGCTGGCGTTGGGTGCGTTAGTGCGCACAATTGCCGACGAAATCACTCTACAGCTGGGTGGCCAACTGCCCCGATGAGCAGTGCTTCGTGGACCAGCAGTGACTGACAAAGGCGGCACCCATTATGTTTAGCTTATTCTGGGTGGCGCTAGCGAGTGCCACCTTACTGCCTGGCGGCTCAGAGGTGTGGTTGGCACGGCTGTGGGGTTTAGGCGAGTCCGCGCTTGGGCTGTGGCTCGTCGCAACCGCTGGCAATACGCTGGGCAGTATGATCAATGTGGCGCTGGGACGTTATGCTCGCCAGTTTCAACATCGCCGCTGGTTCCCAGCGTCGCCCGCTGGCCTAGCTCGCGCAGAGCGTTGGTACAAGCGTTTTGGCGAAGTTAGCTTGCTGCTTTCCTGGGCACCTGTCCTTGGTGACCCCCTGACTGTGCTCGCAGGTATCTTTAGGCTGCCCTGGTGGCGTGCACTGCTTTGGATTGTGGTAGCCAAAGGGGCACGCTATGGGCTGTTGTTGGCGTTAGCCCACCAATGGCTGGCGCCGCTTTGCGGGTAAATCTAAAGATAATGGCCAACTTTCGTAGCGTTGACGTAATAAACATTGACGAGGCTAGTGGCGAGCCACGCTCTTTTTTCCATGTTACCCTGTTTGTCTTTTATACAAACCTAGCACCCACGTAGAGTGCAATATGAATAGCGTGCACTATGATGTGCATAAAATGAGTTAATAATGACATTGAGTAAAAGACTCACCCAAAGGGAGGTTTAGGTGTGACGCCATTACGTTTTTTCCCCTGGCTAGGCGTCTGGTTATTGATGCTATTCGCCTTTCTAACAACGCCTGCGTTGGCACAAACGTCGCTAAGTGCAGGCAGTGAAGACACCGCTAACGTCGAAGAGCAGCCCTCCTACTCGGCACTTGCCGATCTGCTGGAAGATGAGCAGGCGCGTCAGGAGCTAATTGAGCTGTTGCGAAACCAGGCGTCAGTGTTACCCAACGAGCTGACCAGTGAGCTATCACCGGTGGCCGCCGCCCAAGGTAGCGACCTTGCTCCCGAGGATGTATCACTGCCTCGACAGCTTGCAGAGCTAACCAGCCGCGTAGTGGGGGATGTTGGCGGCCAGATAGAGCAGGCGGTGTCCGTTGTAGGTGGCCTGTTTACCGGTCAAGGGGCGGGTACCTTCGACATGGCCGCGTTTGTTAGTGCGGCAATTAATCTAGGTATCGTGATTGTTGCGACGTTCGCGATATTTTTACTTTCCCGTCGTTTGGCTAAACCGTTATTCACTAAAATCAGTGGCTGGTCTCAACAGGGCAGTGGTTTAACGCCCGTGCTGCGTTTGGTGTTGTGTGTCGCTATTGCTGCCGTCGTAGATGTGTTGTTGGTCGCTTTTGCCTACGTGGGCGGGAACTTGTTAGCGACGTTTGCGATTGGCGAAACAGGTGAACTCTCTACTCGTGCCTCGCTATTCCTGAACGCTTTCTTGGTTATTGAACTGTTGAAAGCCGGTGTGCGTATGCTGTTCTCTTCCCGCTACGAAGGGCTGCGCTTGTTACCTATTTCAGCAAAAGAGGCTTCCTACTGGAATCGTTGGTTAGCGCGTTTAATTGGCATGGTTGGCTATGGCTTTATGGTGGTCGTGCCACTGGTTAATTTCTATATTGCGGCAACCTTGGGCCAAGCAGTCGGCACCTTTATTATGCTGTTGGCCTTCATCTACGCGGTAGGTGTCGTGCTTAAAAACCGCGTACGCCTGCGTGATAATCTTGACCAGATGGCAGCACGAGCGACGATGCCCGCCAGCCGTGTATCGCTGCACCTGTTTGCTCGAACCTGGCACTTATTCGCATTGCTCTACTTCCTGATGGTGTTTGTGCTTACGTTGACACGCCCTGGGGATGCATTGCCGTTTGTACTGTTTGCCACATTGAAGACATTGGCAGCCGTGGTCATCGGCCTTTTGATCTCGGCGTTCCTTACGCAAACGATTGGTCGTCGTATCCAGCTATCCGATGATCTGCGTCGTAAGCTACCGATGTTGGAAGTGCGCTTAAATAGCTATGTGCCCAATGCCTTACGCGTGCTGCGCACCGTGTTATTAATAGCGGTCATTATGGTCGTGCTGGATGCCTGGGGAGTGTTTAACTTAGCGGCATGGTATGCCTCTGAACGTGGCGCGAACCTCGTCGGGAAACTTACCAGCGTCGCCATAATCCTGATCGTTGCGTTTGGTGTGTGGCTGGGGCTAGCGAGTTTGATCGAACATAAGCTCAACCCGGAAACGGGGCATGGCGAACCCTCTGCGCGTGCTAAAACGCTGCTGAGTCTGTTCCGTAACGCCTTAGTGATTGCCATGGTGACGATTACCGGCATGATCGTATTATCGGAAATAGGCATTAATATCGGGCCGCTTATTGCTGGTGCCGGTGTGCTGGGCTTGGCGATTGGTTTTGGTGCCCAAAAGTTGGTGCAGGATGTAATTACGGGTGTCTTTATTCAGGTAGAAAATGCCATGAATACCGGTGATGTGGTGACGGTAGGCGGCGTCACTGGTACCGCTGAACGGCTTAGTATTCGTTCAGTAGGCATTCGCGATCTGTCAGGCCCCTACCACATCGTGCCGTTCTCCAGCGTTGATACTGTGTCTAACTATATGCGTGAGTACGGTAACCACGTCGGTGAATACGGTATTGGCTATAACGAGAGCATTGACGAGGCGATTGAGCAGCTGCAGTTGGCGTTCGAAGATCTGAAAGAGAGCGCAGAACCCAGCCATAAACTGCTGGCTGACCTGACGGTTGCAGGCGTTACCGCGCTGGCCGACAGCTCTGTCAATATTCGTGTGGTGATCAAAACAACGCCGGGCGATCAGTGGGGTGTCGGGCGTGCTTATAACCGTTTAGTGAAGTTGCGCTTTGATGCAGCAGGAATCGAGATTCCATTCCCGCATACCACGCTCTATTTCGGTGAAACAAAAGGTGGTAAAACACCACCCGCTAATGTGCGTGTGTTGGATTCCACTGCTGAGCGTAAAAAGGTGGAAACGTCGCAGATCCGTCAGGACAGCGAGCAGCCATCAAACCAGTCAGTTCAGTCCACACATGAGCCTGATCACCTAAAGCCTGATCATGGTGATGTTGATGATGTGTAAGCGCTAGGATGCCGGTCATTGAAACGGTTGACTAGATGACAAAGCCGCCCTTTTGGGCGGCTTTGTTGTTAGTGCGCAACCTCTACTGTGTGGCAGGCAGCGTGTCGCAGCCGCTTACAGGTTATCCAGATTCGGAGCCTGCTGGGGCCGCACAATCTTGATATTTTCCTTCATTAGTGCCTTCATTAGCGAAAACACCATGGCAAATACCATGATGAAAATCGGTAGGCCAATGACGGTAATCACTTGCTGTAGCGCCACTAACCCCGCATCCCCTGCGAGTATGATCAGCATGGCGGCAACGGCACCTTCCGAGACTCCCCAGAATACCCGCTGATGGATAGGGCCGGGTTCCGTGTCGCCGGTACACAGTAGGTCGATGACCAACGAAGCCGAGTCCGACGAAGTGGCAAAGAAAATCGCCACGATCACGACGGCAAGTCCTTGGATCAGCGTAGCAGCAGGGAAGTGCTCGAAGAACGCAAACATCGCTAATGGCACGCTATCCATGACGGCGGCCGTCATCACGCCAGCTTGGTCGCCCAGCTGTTCGCGAGCGGCCGCACCGATACCATCGATTTCCATGGCCGACCAGCCAAAAATGGCGAACCACACTAGCGTAAATACAGAAGGCGCAAACAGCACACCAAGGACAAACTCACGGATGGTACGACCCTTGGAAATGCGTGCTACAAACAAGCCGATAAAGGGAGACCATGTCACTGTCCAGGCCCAGTAGAAGACTGTCCAGTTCCCCTGCCAGCCCCAACTGCCTTCTTCCCGGGTATATTGCGCTAAGGTGTCGTTCCAAAACGACAGAGGCACGATGTTGGAAATATAAATGCCAAGCGTTTCGATAATACCGCGCAGTAGAAAGACGGTAGAGCCGGTAAACAGTACAAACAACATCAGCCCTACGGCCAGACCGATATTGACGTTAGAAAGCAGCTTTACGCCTTTATCCAACCCCCCTGCAATGGAGGCTACCGCGCCCGCCGTTAGCACGGTGATGATAACGACTTTACTGGTCACGCTATCAGCAATGCCAAAGAGTTCGCTTAGCCCTGCATTAATCTGAGAAGTGCCCAGCCCGATAGAAACGGCCACCCCAAACAGCGTTCCGAGCACCGCAAAGATATCGATCGTTTTACCGATAGGCCCGTAAATGCGCTCCTTGAGCAGCGGATAGAACACCGAGCTGACACGTACTGGTAGGTCGTAACGGTAAATAAAGTAGGCAAAGGCTAGCCCCGGTAGGGTGAAGATGGTCCAGGTATGCAAGCCCAAGTGATACAGCGAAAAGCCCATCGCCTCCCGGGCGGCTTCTACCGTGTGTGGCTCAATATCGCCGTGGGGAGGGGTAGCAAAGTGAAAGACTGGTTCGGCGACTCCCCAGAACATCAATACCGTGCCGATACCGCCAGCAAACAGCATGGTGAACCAGGAAATGTTGCCATATTCCGGTCGGTCGTCTTCGCCGCCCAAGCGAATATTGCCGTAACGGCTCAACGCTATCCAAAGCAAAAAAACCAGCCAGAAACTAACCCCGAAGATAAAGAACCAGCCCAGATTAGTGACCACCCAGGTGCGGCCAGTGGCAAAAACGTTTCCGATAGCCTCTGGGGCAACGATAAGTGCCACCAGAAATAGCAGCATTAATCCGGCAGAGGCAAAGAAAATAGTAGGGTCCGTGCGAAGCCCCAGCCGTTGCGCGAGTTTTTCCATGAGAAATTCCTTTTTATTGTTGGAATAGTCGACTCGAAGGGTTGTATGCCAGCTGAAAACAGACGACTTTTAGGAGTCTACCGATAATCCTTCTGCCCATGGAAGACGTGAAATGTGGCCTTTAGTTAAATCGTGCGGCGCTTACCAGAGAGCCACAAAAAGACTGCCGGATGCTCTTAATAAGCGCCGGCAGCGTATATCGTAGGGGTTTTTTGAAGACAGGTTCGAAAGACGGCTTTTACTTTTAGCCTGGATAGTTTTCGGAATGACGCCCTTCAAGGTTGATCGACTCGCCGCCATCGACAAATAGAATTTGCCCAGCAACAAAGCCATTGTCTAATAAGTAGTGCAAAGCTTGTACAAGGTGGGAGGGGTTACCCTGGTGTTTAACGGGAATACCTTCAATACGCCATTGAATATAGTCGCTGGTGCGTTGAGAGGCAGGCAGTACCACGCCGGGAGCAATACCGTTAATACGCAGCCGTGGTGCAAACTCAAGTGCTGCCATGCGCGTCATGTCCGCAAGGCTCTTTTTCGACAGTAAATATGCTGCATAAGGGTATTGATGGTAGGCCACTTTATTGTCAATGATGTTAATAACTTGGCCGTTATCGACGGTGTCTGCAAAGTGTCGTGTGAGCAGCAATGGTGTAAACATATTGACTCTAAATTGCGTCTCCAGCATGGCCATGTCGGTGTCTGCAATGGGAGCAGGCTCATACGCAGAAGCGCTATTAAGCAGCACATTTAGGTTCGGGAAGTGCTGTTTGGCGGCTGTCACAAGCTCTTCAAGAGAGTCGCTCAAAAAGTTACACGGCAGTATTTCGCAGCGCTGGCCTTTGGCGCGAATTGTCTTAGCAACGTCTTCGGCTTCATCACGTGAGCTATTCACGTGTAAGGCAATATCATAGCCTTTATCTGCCAGGGCTTCGGCGAAATAACGCCCCAAACGTGTGGCGCCGCCAGTGACAAGTGCAGCAGATGAACTCATGCAAGATTCCCCAAAGTGGATTAACTTTTCAACGTACTAAGCGTTAAGCATGACTTTCTGCGTGAGCGTAGCGTTTGTCAATGTCTTGTACAGGACTTGAACAAAATAACAGGCCAGCTAATCTTACGTATCATCAATGTGACTCGACCACCGTCTTCGGGTTATGCCTTTAAGAGTAGGGTTTCTAAGATTTAGGGCCTCTAAGATTAGGATGCAGCTATGCCACTCTCGTCGTTAAACACTACGCCCGATACGGCCTACCATGAATGCTTAATCTCTCTCGGTACCAATATTGAGCCGGAACATCACTTTCACGAAGCACTGACCATTTTGCGCAGTGAATGTGAGCTGATAGCAAGCTCAGAGGCGATTCGCACAGCCCCGGTTGGCTATCAACACCAGCCAGATTTTCTTAATGCGGCGTTACTGGTGCGAACAACGCTTGATCACGACGCTTTCCGCGCCTACTTAAAAGATGTAGAAAACCGCCTGGGGCGTGTACGTGGCCCCATCAAATCAGGACCGAGAACCATGGACTTGGATATTGTGGCGTGGGACGGTGAAATCATCGACGAGGGGTACTACCAACATAGTTACGTGCGTCGTCCGGTAGATGAAGTGCTCACAGCCAGTTGCCGTTCACTTAAACAACGAGAATATTCATGATTTTTGCTTAGTGGCCGATAATAAGAAAAGTAGTCCTCCATCTTTGGGCGGGCTGACCTTCCACGGAGGCGCGCGTTGCTTAGCCTAAACACGAATCTGATGTCTCTTATCGTGCAGAACAATCTGCGTGGCAGCCAGCAAGCCATGCAGACGGCTATGGAGCGCCTGTCATCTGGGCTACGCATCAACAGTGCCAAGGATGATCCTGCAGGTCAGGCGATTGCCAACCGTATGAGTGCTCAGCTGCGTGGTATGGAGCAAGCCATTCGCAATACCAACGATGGTATTTCCATGGCGCAAACAGCGGAAGGCTCGCTAGACCAAATTAACGATAACTTGCAGCGTATTCGTGAACTGAGTGTGCAAGCAGCTAACGGCACTAACTCTTCTGATGACCTTGTTTCAATTCAAGACGAGATTGATCAGCGCCTAGAAGAAATTGATCGTATTGCCGAGCAGAGCAACTTCAACGGCATCAAGTTGTTTGATAGTACCAAGTCGGTAAATATTCAGGTGGGTGCTAACGATGGCGATAGCATTGCGGTGCGCTTTGCAGCCATGAATAGACAGGCACTGGGGCTGGAAAACTTTAGTGTTTTAGATAATGGCAGTGCAACAGAAAGCCCGCTGAAGGCGATGGATGATGCTATCAAACAGGTGGATCGCCAGCGGAGCTATTTAGGCGCGGTGCAAAATCGCTTCGAAAGTGTGATTGATGGCCTCAATACCAACATTATCAACACGTCTGCTGCTCAGTCGCGTATTCAAGACGCTGATTATGCCCGTGAAGTTTCCAATCTAATTCGAGCGCAAATTCTGCAGCAAGCAGGCATTGCGATTTTGGCTCAGGCCACCCAGCAGCCGCAGATGATTCTACGCCTGCTGGAAGGGTTATGATAAAAACCGTTACTCGATAATGCCTTGTTCACGCGCCATGGCATAGGCTGGTTGCGGGCCATTCCACAGCGATGGTAGCAAAATTAGTGAAACGGGAATTGCGGTAATCACGATAAATTGCTGCAAAGCGCCAATCTGCCCAGCGCCCATGTAAAGCAGCACCGCTGCCATTAGCGCCATGGCAATCCCCCAAAAAGCACTCACGTAAGGGCTCGGGTCATCATGGCCCGCACCCACTACCGCAATGGCGTAACTCATCGAATCACCGGTGGTGGCCACAAAAATCGTAGTCAGTAACAAAATTGCCAGTGCCATCCACGTGCCTCCGGGGAGCGCCTGGGCCACGGTGAGCGTCGCCACATCAAACTGGAAATTATTCAGCGCTTCTGTCAGGTCGATTACGCCGGTGAGCTGGTAGTAAATGCCCGAGCCGCCAAGCAGGGTAAACCAGACGGTGGTAGCAATGGGGGCGAGTACTGCCACGGCAAGAATCATCTCGCGAATACTACGCCCACGTGAAATACGCGCCACGAAAATTGCCATCAGCGGTGCATAGCCAATAAACCAAGCAAAGAAAAAGACGGTCCACCACTGCATCCACCAGGCGGGGGCGGTGTCGGCGGTCATAGTTGCCATGGTGAAGAACTCACTCATGTAAGCGCCCATGCTTGACACATAGGTGTTGACCAAAAACAGCGTGGGGCCAAACACAACAATCACCGCGCCAATGGCAAGTGCCAGCAGTACGTTAAAGCGACTAAGTAGTTGAATGCCTCTATGAACACCGCTCATGGAAGAAAGCACGTAAATGCAGCCGAGTACCGCCAGGATAATGAGCTGCCCTGGGTAGCCCTCGGGGGGGCCGAACAGCTCATGCAAGCCAAAGCTGACCTGAGTAGCCAGAAACCCAATGGGGCCGACGGTACCTGCTACCAGTGCAATTACGCAGCAGGCATCTACCAAGCCACCTAGCGGGCCGCGCATGAGGCGCTCGCCAAAAATGGGGTAAAGCAGCGTGCGTGGCTGTAACGGCTGGCCTTTTACATAGTGGGCATGGGCGAGCACTACAGCGGTCAGTGAGCCAAGCACCGCCCAGGCTAGAAAGCCCCAGTGCATAAACGACTGGGCAAGGGCGCTTGAAACGGCTTCGGCGGTGCCTGCTTCGGTGTCAAAGGCAGGTGGCGTTACTACGAAGTGATATATCGGCTCTCCGGCGGCAAAGAAGACGCCACCACCTGCGAGTAATGTGCACAGAATGATCGATAACCACTTGAATGTGCTCATCTCTGGAGTATCGAGATTGCCAATCTTGGCTTTTGCCGCTGGCGTAACTGCCAAGCCAATGGCAATAAAAAAGGTCAGTAACAGTAGCAACTGAAAGTAGCTGCCTAGCACTAGGGCAGTCCAGGCAAAGCCAGCACTAATTGAGTTGGCGACAAGATCAATGTCGTAAAAGGAGAGGGCAAGAAACGCCACAATAAAACCGATGCTAAGCACCAGTACGATGGGGTCGCCGAGGGAAAACCGCGAAGAACCCTCGCTGGTGTGGACAGGTTGGTTCATTAAGAACACCTATGTTTGATGGGGATTGGGTAAGCGGGGCCATTGAGCTTAACAAAACCGTGCGTGAGCAGGCTTAACGCTCAAATGCGCTCGGTTTTCAAAACAAAAAAAAGCGCCATTCAAGGAATGGCGCGAGGACAGGAAACTGAAAATATTATATCTCGAATATAGACCAAGGTCTAATGATGAAAGAAAAATTGCATGAAAATGGTGCGAGGAGCGCTGGTGATGCACCATTGTGAACCGGTTAGCAATTGCCGTAATTGGCTGAAAAATAAGCTAACTACCTGATAATTATTGTGAATAAATTAAAGTGTTGCTGATAAAGTAAGCAATGGCGTGTCACCAGTGATATAGCAGTGACGCGCTGGTAGTGCTGTCAGTGCGTTCATTGGCATCATCAGGCGGCTGCGAGTTGTGCTTGATTTCATGGGAAAGGCGCAGCGAAAGACGTGAATTAAGTCGAGCCGTCAGTGCCGTTAATGAACGCGCTGTGGTGTTCTTGCGGGTATATTCCACCGACATTTCCTGAGCGATATCAGCGTAATCCGAAAAACCAAATCGATAGTCGAGTGCCGTATAAGCAACAGCCAATTGTTCATTATCGGCGTCGCGCAGTCGGTCATTTCGATATCCAGGCCCCGCTTCTAACGAAAGTGAATGCCGCTCGCCGGTTAGCAGCTGACGCCCATAACCACCAATGGCGGAAAGCTGCTGATCGTAGCCAGCAAAGCGGTCTTTTTCCCAGCGGGCAAAGCCAAACAGGTAGTGGGGCCCGCTAAAGTCAAAGCGCTCTCTCCCTGCCACTAAATATTGTTCTGCACTGGTTTCTCCGTTCTTGCTCACATTGCGCACTTCACCGCGCAGCGAGTGAGTGAAGTCTCCCGTTAGCCACGTCAGTCGTGTCTTTCCAATCAACGTTTGGCTATTGGTGTTGCCGGAAAGATGGGTAAAGCCAAGCTCGGCATCGCCACTGAACACAGGCGTATCATCTTGTGGCGGTGGTGGGGCGTAAAACGGATAAGCGGCGGCGGAGGTTGCCCATAGCGACAAGCTAGTCAGCAAAACATTTCTTAATAAGCTCAACACGTAACTCCTCCGTGAGTATCGGTCATTGTGAGAGGCGGGATGTTGCAGGATGAAAGGTCGTCATGCACGCTTAAAAAGTGGTGAGTATATCGATAAAAACAAAAACAGTAGCTGCTAAATAAGCAAACAATTGAAAAAACGCAACGGCTAACGCCGCTTGGCGCTGCATGCCATAATGACGCTGTTGCGTCTAGTGAGTTCCTTTATGACCGCCCCACGCCCTCGTACGTTGGCTGAATTACAGCGCTGGCGCCGCACTCGCGCCAAGCGTCGCTGGTACAAGCGAAGTTTTCGCCTGCAGGTCATGTTGCTAGTTGGCCTGCTATTGGCGGGTATGTTGTTGGCGCAGGGTACCTACCTGAATCACCGAAAAGCAGAAATTATTACCCATCAAATGGGCGAGCGGGCGCTGGCAGTGGCCAAGACCGTGGCAGGCATGCCGCAAATTGTTAATGCTTTCTCGACACCTAACCCCTCGCTGACTATTCAGCCGCTTGCTGAGCGAGTTCGCCACGAGACTGGTGCCCGCTACGTTGTGGTCGGTAATGCTCAGTCGATTCGCTACTCGCACCCAGTGCCTGAGCGGATTGGACAGCCAATGGTGGGTGGCGATAATGACCTAGCGCTGATCCACGGACAGTCATACGTATCGGAAGCCACTGGAACGCTAGGAACCGCCATGCGGGGCAAAGCGCCCATCTGGGATGAAGAGGGCAACATCATCGGGGTGGTTTCGGTGGGCTTCATGCTGGAGCGGGTTGATATGGATGTGGCTCGCTATACCAGCTTGGGGTGGGCGCTGGTAGCGCTGATGATTTTGCTGGGATTTGCTGGGGCGTATTGGCTCTCGCAGCATCTTAAAAAGGTCATTCTTGGTTTAGAGCCTTATGAAATAGCCCGCTTGGCCATGGAAAAAGAGGCCATCTTGCAATCCATCCACGAAGGCATCTTGGCGGTTAACCGCGATGGCCAGATCACCTTGGTCAATCAGCAGGCGCGACGCTTTCTAGGGTTATCGGATGAACAGGTATTACTGGGGCAGCCGATTCGTGAGGTGGTGCCCAACTCGCGGTTAATAGAGGTGCTAAAGCACGGCGAGCAGGAGTTTGACCAGGAAATGTGGCTGGGTGACCATCCGGTAGTGGCCAACCGTGTGCCCATTCTGCATGAAGGCGAGATTGAAGGTGCCGTTGCTACGTTTCGTAGTCGCCGTGAAATTATTGATCTTCCCCAGGCACTTCCCCAGGCAAGCCGTGATGTGGATATGTTACGTGCCCAGGCTCACGAGTTTTCCAACAAACTTTACACCATTTCTGGGCTCTTGCAGCTTAACCGGGCTGACGAGGCGCTAGCGCTGATTCATCACGAAACCGAACGTGCTCAGGCGCAAATGAGCTTTTTAATGCGCCACGTGGCTGATGCGGTACTCAGTGGCACATTGCTGGGTAAATTGACCCGTGCCCGGGAGCTGGGGGTGGCACTGGAAATTGATGAGCAGAGCTCGCTTTCCTGCCCGCTGACGGTTACCGGGCAAGAGGTGATGATGAGCGTGGTGGGCAACTTATTAGATAATGCCTGCCATGCAGCGCTGAATGGCCCAAACAGCGATACCCCGAAAGTCCGCCTATTTTTTACGGATCTGGGGGAGCAGCTGTTGATTGAGGTAGAGGATAACGGCTCTGGCGTACCCGGCGAGCATGCGGAATCGATCTTTCAAGAAGGGTTTTCGACCAAAACCGGTAAACATCGTGGCATTGGTTTAGCGCTGGTCGCCCGGCTGTGCCGTCAGCACGGCGGCGAGGGGACATTAGAAGAGAGCGAATTAGGCGGTGCGTGCTTTATTGCCGTGCTGGATCGTTCGCTTTGCGATCAAGTAGCCACGACGACTTAAATCATAATAACGACGCCAGTAAGAGGAATGACTATGTCTACGACGCAATACGGCATTTTGGTCGTCGAAGACGATTTTCGCATTGCTGATATCCACAAGGCCTTTATTGAGCAGAGTGACGGTTTTTATGTAGTGGATATGGCGCGCAACGGCAGTGAGGCAAAGGCGCTAATGGCCCAGCATGCTGAGGCTATTCAACTAATCTTATTAGATGCTTACTTGCCTGATGTGGAAGGCCTGGAGCTTTTATGGGCCATTCGCCGCGACTATGTGCATGTGGATATCGTCATGGTGACAGCTGCCCGCGAAGTAGAAACCATCAGCGAAGCGTTGCGTGGCGGGGGATTTGATTATTTGATTAAACCGATTGAGGCGACGCGCATGACACAAATGCTGACGCGTTTTCGCCGCGAGCGAGAGGCGTTGGCTAATCGGGCTGAAATGAGTCAAGACGAACTGGACCATGTGCTTGCTCGCCTGCAGCCAGGAGAACCTCAGCGGGTAGCTGCACGCACGTTACCTAAGGGGATTGACCGCCTGACCCTGCGCCGTGTGGTGGATTCGCTGGCAGCCGAATGTGATTCCCAGACGGCGATGCAGGTGGCGCAGGTGATGGGGGCAAGCCGCTCGACAGCGCGGCGTTATTTGGAGTTTTTAGTGGCTGAACAAGCGGTTAACGCAGAAATTGGTTACGGCGATGTCGGCCGACCCGAGCGGCGTTATCGGCTGCTGGAATCTTCCTCAACATGGCTGGAATCACTGTAAACGAGCCTTTATAAACAGGCCGTGAACAAAATGAACAAAACGCACACAAAGCACTTTTTGCCATTAATGGTCATAAGCTTGTCGCTAGGAGTGGCGGGCTTCTAATGTGAAGGGTGTAACCACACAAAGATACGTAGACAACAACCATTTATAACAATATAGCTAATGTGGAGAACGCCCATGACCATGCTTCCCCTTAAGCGCTTTGCCGTGCTTGCCTTACCGATGGCTGCCCTCGCCATGACGACGTCCGCCAGCGCCCAAGAGTGGACACCGAGTCGCTCGATTGAATTTGTTGCCCCGGCCAACCCAGGTGGCGGTTGGGATACGCTAGTGCGCACCATGTCCCGCGTTATTCAGCAAGAAGAGCTGGCCGACGAAAGCTTTGCCGCCATTAACGTGCCTGGCGGCGGCGGTGCAGTTGCTTGGGCTCAGGTAGCCCGTGATAACGGCAATCCGCATAAACTTTTTGCTACCAGTCCGCCGATGATTTTAGTGCCGCTGGCAGGTGCATCACGTTACGACCACACCGATTTCACCCCGATTGCGCGCATCAATACCGACTATTCGATTATTTTGGTCGCTGCAGACTCCGAGTATCAAAACCTGGATGATCTTTTTACAGCGCTCAAAGAGAACCCTAGCTTAAGCGTGGGCGGTGGTAGTGCGCCGGGCTCGATGGACCACATCTCGGTTGCTGGTCTTGCCTCTGCGGCGGGTATGGAAGCCTCCACGGTCAACTACATCCCCTTCTCGGGCGGTGGCGACGCCATGACCAATCTGATGGGTGGCCATATCGAAGCAGTGGTTGGCGGTGCCGGTGAAGCGGTTGGCCAGCTTGGCGAAGGTAGCCAGCTGCGCGCGGTGGGCGTCTCTTCTGAAGAGCGTCTGGGTGGCGGCTTGGCCGACGTTCCCACTTACCAAGAGCAGGGTTACGACTACACCTTCGATATTTGGCGTGGCGTAATGGGCGCGCCCGAAATGCCTGAAGAGGCGGTTGAATACTACGAAACGCTCTTCGCTGAAATGCTCGAAACTGACGCATGGCGCGAAGCAAGTGATCAGTTGGGCTGGATTGATGCCTACCAGGATAGCGACGCTTTCGCTACTTTCCTGGATGAGCAGCAAGAGCAGTTCAGCAGCGTATTGACCGATCTGGGCCTGATGCGTTAGTAAGCGCACGCCCCAGAGGCCCCCCGGTGGCAGCTTGCCACCGGGATCTTCCGTCTGATACCGCAAGGGTCGTGCTGAATAGCAACGACGTCTTCGGAGAGCTTTCCCATGACTCGATTCAATACCAACCAATGGCTAGCGCTTGTGTTGGCGTTAGGGGCGGCTGCCTATCTGGCAATGGCCTGGCAAATTCCCAACTTTCCGCTGCCCCGCCCGGTGGATTCTGACATGTTTCCAAAAGTGTTAGGTGTCTCCTTGTTGTTGCTGTCGGCGTGCTTGTTTTTTGAGCGTCCCGGCCCTGTTGCGGGTGCCGATCAGATTGATCAAACCGAAACCCAGGGGCCTCTGCTGCTAACGCCTTGGGCACGCGTGATCGTGACCGCCATCGCCATTGCTGCCTACGCATTCTTACTCGTGCCGCTGGGCTTTGTGCTGGCTTCGACGCTGCTGTGTGTTGGCCTAACCGCCTACTACGGCTACCGTCGCCATGGGGTCAATCTGGCAACATCGCTTGGGGTGGTGTTGGCGCTGTATCTGACCATGACGCGGGTAATGGATGTTTACCTACCCACTGGCGTGCTGCCGTTTTAACCAAGCCGCGCTTGCCCACTGTTAGCGGGTTTAAAAGAGAGACACTCCCATGGATGCCTTTAACAATCTAATGTATGGCTTTGGCATCGCGCTTGAGCCTATCAATATCGCTTACGTCTTTGCTGGCGTCTTTGCTGGCACCATTATTGGCATGTTGCCCGGCCTTGGGCCGATCAGCGCGCTGGCGCTGATGATTCCGATTACCTTTGCTATGGAGCCTTCTTCAGGGTTGATCTTGATGGCTGGGGTGTATTACGGCGCTATTTTTGGCGGCTCCACCTCGTCTATTTTGCTTAACGCCCCTGGTGTGGCGGGAACGGTAGCGACCTCTTTTGACGGCTACCCGATGGCCAAGCAAGGGTTGGCAGGTAAAGCGCTAGCCATTGCCGCTTACTCCTCCTTCGTTGGCGGCACCATCTCTGTTGTTTTCCTGATGTTGATTGCGCCACTGCTCTCCAAAGTGGCGGGGAGCTTTGGTCCTGCTGAATACTTCGCACTGATGGTGCTGGGTTTAACGGCGGTTGTGTCGTTATCCGATAAGTCGCTGGTCAAAGGCTTAATTGCCGCCGTTATCGGGGTAATGATCTCGATCATTGGGATTGATATGCAAACCGGCACCGAGCGCTTTACCTTTGGTTCTATTCACCTGCTCGACGGAGTCGACTTTCTGGTCGTCGCGCTGGGTATCTTCGCGTTAGCCGAAGTGTTTTACATGTTACTGCGCGGTGGCGGTGGTAAAGAAGCGCCTCGTAATGCCATTGGTTCGTTGAAGTTGACCCGCAGTGAAGTGAAGCAGATTGCTGGTCCGGTTAGCCGCAGTTCAGTATTGGGCTTCTTTACTGGCGTACTGCCGGGCGCCGGGGCGACCATTGGCTCGTTTCTTGGCTACAGCATGGAAAAACGCATTGCCAAAGATGGCGATACGTTTGGTAAAGGCAACATCAAGGGCGTTGCAGCGCCGGAAGCGGCGAATAATGCGGCGTGTACCGGTTCGTTTGTACCGCTGTTAACCTTGGGTGTGCCGGGTTCGGGCACCACCGCCGTACTACTTGGCGCACTGCTGGTGATGGGGGTTAATCCTGGCCCGATGATGCTTGAGCAGCGCCCGGATGTGTTCTGGGGCGTGGTTGCCAGTATGTACATCGGCAATATCTTCCTACTGGTACTTAACCTGCCGCTGATTCCGCTGATCGCCAAAATTCTCGATCTGCCCAAGCCGTTGCTGCTATCACTGATTTTGATCTTCTGCATGATCGGTGTTTACGGCATGAGCTTCAGCGTGTTCGACCTATTGCTGCTGCTGGGTTTTGGCCTGGTTGGCCTAGGGATGCGCTTGTTTGGTTTCCCCGCCGCACCGCTGATTCTGGCGCTGATTCTAGGCAACATCATGGAAGAGTCTATGCGCCGCGCGCTGCAGATCTCCGGTGGTGATTGGATGACCTTTATCGACAAGCCGATTTCTCTGTCGTTACTGGTGATTGCTGTGCTGTCGCTTGGTTTACCGCTGCTGAAAAAGCGCCGCACGAAGCGTTTGCCTACCGCTGAATAGAACACAAGTATGAGCGTAAAGCGCCCTAGGGTTTCCTAGGGCGCTTTTTTTGTGAAAGAAATTGGTTAGATAAATAGGCCTGGAAAGCAGAAAGCGCACTATTGGTGCGAGGTGCCGTTGTGGTGCATAAACAGCGTGCATTTTTTGGGCGCTAGCGCGCCACGATAGTGCGGTGTGTGAAAGTGGGGCTGCTTTTTTTAAAGCTAACCTTCTGATTTTAAGTTTTTTAATGTTTCTTCTTCTGGTGTGGCGCAAACCTTGCAAAAGCTAATAGCTAGTGGATGCACCAAGCCCCGCAATGTCCGTACCCACGTTACATAACGGGAAGCCTTGGCCGCGAAGCTCAAATAACGAGCCCCGTCATAAGGGGCGCAAGGAGGTTCAAGTGACCACATTGCAGCGCAAGACACACCCTCGTACCGTTGGCCGTTTCGCTACTGCCTTAATGACTGCCGCCGTCATGGGAGCCAGTGCACAGGCCATCGCCCAAGATGACGATCCGATCAAGGTCGGTATCCTTCACTCGCTTTCAGGCACCATGGCGATCAGCGAGACCGTTCTCAAAGACACCGTTGAGATGCTCATTGAGCAGCAGAACGATGCGGGTGGTTTGCTGGGCCGCCAACTTGAAGCGGTCGTTGTCGACCCCGCCTCTAACTGGCCACTATTTGCCGAGCGCGCTAGAGAGCTGCTGGCGCAAGAAGAAGTCGACGTGATCTTCGGCAACTGGACCTCCGTTTCCCGCAAGGCAGTACTGCCGGTTGTGGAAGAGCTTAACGGCCTGTTGTTCTACCCGGTGCAGTATGAAGGTGAAGAGTCCTCTGAAAACGTCTTTTATACCGGTGCCGCGCCTAACCAGCAGGCAATTCCCGCGGTTGAGTACCTGATCAATCAAGTGGGTATCGAGCGCTTTGCACTGGTGGGTACCGATTACGTCTATCCGCGTACCACCAACCGTATCCTCGAAGCTTTCCTCAAAGATGAGCATGGCATCGCTGATGAGGACATCATGATCAACTACACGCCGTTCGGTCATTCAGATTGGCAGAATATCGTGGCAGAAATACGCCGCTTTGGTGAAGAGGGTAAACCCACGGCTGTTATCTCAACGATTAACGGCGACGCCAATGTGCCGTTTTACACCGAGCTTTCTAACCAAGGTATTGATGCTGCCGATATTCCAGTCATTGCCTTCTCAGTGGGCGAGCAAGAACTCACCGGCATTGATACTGGGCCGCTGGTCGGCCACTTGGCGGCCTGGAACTACTTTATGAGCGTCGATACTGATGACAACTACGACTTTATCGACGCCTGGATTGAGTACACTGGCGATGATATGGCGGGTACCAACGACCCCATGGAAGCGCACTACATTGGCTTCAATATGTGGGCCGAAGCGGTGCGCAAAGCGGGCACTACCGATGTCGATGCGGTGAAAGACGCCATTATCGGTGTCACCGTACCTAACCTTTCCGGTGGTTATGCGGCCATGATGCCCAACCATCACATCACAAAGCCGGTACTGATTGGTGAAATTCAGGACAACGGCCAGTTCGATATCGTCTGGCAAACCCCCTCTACTGTGGCGGGCGATGCATGGTCTGACTACTTGCCTGGCTCACGTGATTTGATTGCCGATTGGCGCAAGCCCATGGAGTGCGGCAACTTCAACGTGGTGAACGGCTCATGTGGTGGTAGCACCGCAGCAGAAGAAGCCGAAGCGGCCCTCGCTGAGTAAATGATGATCCCTCGCTGCTTGGTTAAACGCTGAGTGGTGGGGGAGCACGCTACCTCCCTTTTTTAGATCACTGTTTCTAATATAACCAAAGGAAGAACCCCATGAGGCGTTTCCTTTCCTTAGGGTTGCTGTGCCTGCTGTTGTTAAGCGTCACAGTTACCGCCCAGGCACAAACAAGCGGCACCGCTGAGGCTGATGACGCAGCGGCACTTGAGCTACTAGAAGCGCTAGATGTGCGTTCTTATCCAGCCAAAGGCGAAGCGATTATCGCTATTTTGCAAAGCGATGACGAGCGCGCGCGTGATTGGCTGCAGTCATTGTTGGATGGACGCTTGCAGCGCACTGACGGCGGCCGTTTTGTGGTGGTGCTCGATAATCAAGGTCGCGACTGGCCTGTTGCGGATGCTTTAACCGGCGAACCACTTGGTGAAATGTCTCGGCGTGACTTAGATCGTATTGGCATTAACAATGCACTGCGTAATCAGTTACGTAGCGCTATTGCCGTAGTGGATTTGTATTCGCCAAATGTTGAGCGCCGTCGTACTTCAGCCAGCCGACTATTGGGTGAGGTCGATGAAGAGCTGGCCGAACCGCTCAGTGAACTGATCGTTGAGGAAGAAGATGCTCAGGTAACGCGCAGACTTACCCAAGCGTTAGCTATTTACCAAGTCGAAAGCGGCGAGCTTGAAGGCGTTGAAACGCTGCGAGGCAGTTTGCATCCACGTGTTCGAGTCGCACTTAGCCGGGCAGCTAATAGCGATGACCCTATTATTGCCGATGCCGCCAATGAAGCGCTGATCAGCATTGAGCAGAATCTCAAAATTAATCGTGGTTTAGAAACGCTCTACTTCGGGCTTTCGCTTGGCTCGGTGTTGGTGCTGGCAGCGATTGGCCTAGCGATTACCTTCGGCGTGATGGGTGTTATCAATATGGCCCACGGCGAGCTGATCATGCTGGGCGCTTATACCACCTGGATGATGCAGCAGCTCTTGCCCGGCCAGCCGGGGCTGGCGCTAATTCTGTCGATTCCCGCAGGCTTTATGGTGGCCGCCCTTGTGGGCATTGCCATTGAGCGAGGCGTCATTCAGTTCCTGAAAGGCCGCCCGTTGGAAACCTTGCTGGCGACGTTCGGTATCAGCCTGATTTTACAGCAACTGGTGCGCACGGTGATTTCACCGCTAAACCGTACGGTTATAACGCCAGAATGGATGAGCGGTTCATTAGTGATTAACGACGCCCTGTCGCTGACCCTTAACCGTATGTTTGTACTTGGTTTTGCACTAGTGGTGTTTGCCGTGCTGATGCTGATTATGCGCCGCACGCGCCTGGGGCTTGAAGTACGCGCAGTGACCCAAAACCGTGCCATGGCGCGTTCCATGGGCATCCGCGCCACGCGGGTCGATATTATGACCTTCGCGTTAGGGTCTGGCGTCGCAGGTTTGGCAGGCGTTGCGTTATCACAGCTTACTAACGTCGGCCCCAACCTGGGCCAGAACTACATTATTGATTCGTTCATGGTGGTGGTGTTTGGCGGCGTAGGTAACCTGTGGGGCACGTTGGTGGCCGGGCTTTCCCTGGGCATTATCAACCAAGTGTTGGAGCCCTGGGCAGGCGCCGTGCTGGCCAAAATTATCGTGCTGGTATTTATCATTCTGTTTATTCAAAAACGCCCGCGTGGACTCTTCCCGCAGAAGGGCCGGGCTGCGGAGGGCTAACCTATGATGACGCACTCATCTTCAAGCCAGTTTTGGCTAACCCGCCCGTTTGGCGAACGGGCTACGCAGATCTTTCTTGGGGTGCTGTTTGCCGCACTGCTGCTAGTCACGGTACTGCATTTAGCGGTGCCCCAAGGCCACCCGCTGCACGTCAATGCTTACACCGTGAACCTGTTCGGCAAGTACTTAAGCTACGCGCTGCTGGCAGTGGCGGTGGATTTGGTAT
Organism: Halomonas bluephagenesis; assembly: GCF_054790765.1. NCBI lineage: Bacteria > Pseudomonadati > Pseudomonadota > Gammaproteobacteria > Oceanospirillales > Halomonadaceae > Halomonas > Halomonas bluephagenesis. Next base: position 1,844,445 of record NZ_CP133631.1, on the reverse strand, counting down.
GGGGCTATTTGGGCATTTTGAGCTTGGGCCACGGGGCGTTTTTTGCCATTGGCGGTTACGCCATGGGCATGTACCTGATGCGCCAAATCGGTGACCGCGGTACTTATGGCGACCCGGTACTACCGGATTTTATGGTGTTTCTCAGTTGGGACAGCCTGCCCTGGTACTGGCTCGGTTTTGATATGGCCTGGTTTGCGTTTGCCATGGTGCTGTTAGCCCCCGGGTTATTGGCACTGGTATTCGGCTTTTTGGCGTTTCGTTCACGGGTCACTGGAGTGTATCTGTCGATTATTACCCAGGCGCTGACCTTTGCCCTGATGCTGGCATTCTTCCGCAATGAGATGGGCTTTGGTGGCAACAACGGGCTGACTGATTTCCGCGAGCTGCTGGGCTTCAACCTGCGCAGTAACGACACTCGCTTAGGGCTGTTTATTGCCACCGGCGTTGCGTTGGCACTGGGTTATATCCTGTGTCGGGCGATTGTTACCAGCAAGCTAGGTCGGGTGTGTGTGGCAACCCGGGACGCCGAAGCCCGCACGCGGTTTATTGGCTATCGGGTCGAACGCTTCCAGCTGTTTGTGTTCGTGGTTTCCGCCATGCTGGCAGGCTTGGCTGGCGCGCTTTATGTCCCTCAAGTGGGAATTATCAATCCCAGCGAGTTCTCGCCGATTTTCTCGATTGAAATTGTGCTGTGGGTGGCGCTGGGTGGCCGTGCCACGCTGTATGGCGCGGTCATCGGGGCGATCTTAGTCAACTACGCCAAAACAATTTTCACTGGCGTGATGCCCGATGCATGGCTATTTGCCCTGGGCGCGATGTTTGTCTTGGTCACCGTGTTTCTACCCAAAGGCGTGGCGGGGTTGTTGCTCCACCTAAAACGTCGCAAAAAAGCCGATACCTTGCCGAAGGAGGCTACCGCATGAGCTTGTTGCAATCGCTAACCACGCGGGATCGGGTGTTTGATTTTATGGCCCCTCAGGCCTCACCGGTAGATGTGCGTCATGGCCCGATTCTGTATATGGAAGATGTCTCGGTGAGCTTCGATGGCTTCAAGGCAATCAACAACTTAAACCTGACCATTGATGACGGTGAACTGCGCTGCATTATCGGCCCCAACGGGGCCGGTAAAACCACCATGATGGATATCATTACCGGCAAAACGCGCCCTAACGAAGGCAGCGTGTGGTTTGGCAGCCGCCATAATTTACTGCAAATGAATGAACCGGATATCGCCAGCTTGGGGATTGGCCGTAAGTTCCAAAAGCCCACGGTATTTGAAGCGCTGAGCGTGTTCGAAAACCTGGAGCTGGCGATGGCCGCCGACAAGCGCATTCTGCCAACCCTGACCGCCCGCATGACCGGTGAGATTAAAGACCGCATTGATGACGTGCTGGAAACGATCGGCTTGACCGAACTGCGCTACCAGCCGGCAGGGATTCTTTCCCACGGCCAAAAACAGTGGCTGGGAATTGGCATGCTGTTAATGCAACGCCCGCGCCTGCTGCTGGTAGATGAACCCGTTGCTGGGATGACGGAGCAGGAGATGGAGCGCACCGCTGAGTTGCTGACGGGCCTAGCGGGTAAGCAGTCGGTTGTCGTGGTAGAGCATGACATGGGCTTTGTACGTTCTATTGCCCGCAAAGTGACCGTGTTGCACCAAGGCAGCGTGCTGGCGGAAGGCAGTATGGATCAGGTATCCAGCGACCCGAAAGTGGTTGAGGTGTATCTGGGTGCAGACGACGAGGAGGCTGCCTAATGCTGGCGATTGAAAAGCTCAACCAGTTTTACGGGGAAAGTCACACCTTGTGGGACTTAGATCTCGACGTGCCTGAAGGCCAGTGCACCTGCGTGATGGGCCGCAACGGGGTGGGTAAGACCACCTTAATGAAAGCCATTAGGGGCGAAGTGGCCGTAAAGAGTGGCCAGCTACGCTATCACAACGGTAAAGAAGGTCAGGTTGAACTGACGAAGAAAGCCGTTGAGGCACGTTCCCGTTTGGGCATTGGTTTTGTCCCCCAGGGGCGGCAGATTTTTCCGCTGCTCACCGTGGAAGAAAATCTACGCACTGGCTTGGCAGCGCGCAGTGATGGGCTGAAAAAAATCCCCGAGCGTATCTATGAACTGTTCCCTGTTTTAAAAGAGATGAAGCATCGCCGTGGCGGTGATTTGTCCGGTGGGCAACAGCAGCAACTCGCCATTGGCCGTGCGCTGGTGATAGAGCCCAAACTGCTGATTTTGGATGAGCCAGGAGAAGGCATTCAGCCCAATATTGTGGCGCAAATCGGTCAGGTCATTCGCCAACTGATCAAGGAAGATGGCTTAACGGTACTGCTGGTCGAGCAGAAGCTGCCCTTTGCCCGCAAGTACGCCGACCGCTTTGTGATTATGGATCGCGGCCGACCGGGCGCCAAAGGCGAGATTGCTGAGCTTTCCAATGAACTGATCAAGCAACATTTGACCGTCTAAGTTATCCACAGCTGGTTTCACTGACGTCCGCCATTATCTTATTCACAGCGTTGTCTGATTCACAATCGCGCCTCACTCAAGTCAATGGCGGACTTATTATGAAAAACCTGAGCTGAGTACGCATTGGCACTATTATTTTGCGTGTAAGATGACCCGTCTTCTTAATAATAATTGGGTGCGCAATGCGCTACAAAGATAAACATCAGCTCGCCGCCGAATGGCAAGTGCTTTTAGAGCGCACGCCAATATTGCTGCGCCAAGCAGTGGAAACGTTGGTAGAGCACCACTGCGACCGCTTTGCGGATCATTTTTATGGGGTAATGCTGGAAGACCCCCACGCGTCGCTTTTTCTCTCTAATGACCAAGTACGGGAGCGTTTAAACCCGTCTATGCGGCGCTGGCTGAAGGCAATGTTTACCGTTGAGCAGGCCGATTTTTACGCCCTGGTAGAACAGCAGGAAAAAGTGGGCCATGTGCATGCCCGTGTCGACATTCCTGTTAACTTGGTGCTTAACGGGGCAAGGCAGTTAAAGCAGGCGTTTTATCAACAAATTAACGCTATGTTTGCCACGCCTCTGTCGCCAGGTGATGCATGCGTCTACGTCTCAGATCATATTGATATGGCCATGGAAATCATGAGCCATGCCTACTCAGTCGCCAATGATCGCAATGCACGCACCGAAGAAGCGTACAAGCTATTTGCTCTTACCCAGAATATTGGGGACGAACGCGAGCGTCAGCGCTCTGCGTTATTGAACTGGGAAAATGAGCTGATGTTTGCCGTTGCCGCGCAGCAGGAAACGGCAACACTGCCCAAACTTTCCAAATCGGAATTTGGCTTGTGGTATTTTCACAAAGCCTGCCATGCCTTTGAAGGCGCGCCAGAAATCACCACGATTTCGCGACATATCCGTCAGGTCGATCAAGAGTGGCTTTTTGCACTGGGTCAGGATGACATGGGCCAGCGGCTTAATGCCCTGAGTGATATTCGCGATGCGGCGCGCACCATTTTAATGCTGCTAGATGACGTGCTGGAGCGTGCCTCGGGGCTAGAGGCGGGGGGCGATAGCTTGACGCGTTTGTTGAATCGCAAGTTTCTGTCAGTGGTGCTGAGCCGGGAAATTGAAATTGGTCGCCATTCAGAAAAACGCTTTGCCCTACTGATGGTGGATATAGACCACTTCAAGGCGATTAACGATACCCATGGCCATGATGCTGGTGACAATGTGCTGCAGCAGGTGGCCAGTATCCTCGATCGTTCCACCCGTGGTGGTGATTATGTATTTCGGATGGGCGGCGAAGAGTTTTTGATTGTGTTGGTCGATAGCGACCCGGATGGCAGCCGACTATTTGCTGAGCGTCTCCGTCAGGCAGTGGCCAAAGAACCCATGCTGGCCGCCGCCGATACGCTGCTTAATGTGACTGTCAGCGTAGGCGTAACACTTCACGACGGCCATCCTGATTATCAGCGTTCGATGCAGCTCGCCGACCAAGCACTTTACCAAGCGAAGCGCAGTGGGCGTGACCGAGTGGTCGTACAAAACGCTTAAACGTGTGATTACGGTGCGACCTGCTTCGGTTTTGATCCATTTTGGTGCGAAGCGGGCGAGGTGAGAAACTGCTTTTTCCACCTCTCGAGGCTGTTTTGGCGGCGTATGAGCATTTTTCACCATTTTGGCGCACTCCTTGCATTTCAAGTTGAAGTGTTGATTAACAGGAAACAAAAGCGCCCATGATTTTGAGTGAAATCGCGACACCCGCTGCTGGCTCAGGCCACCGCTTTGATGGCGAACGTCACTGGTCGGCATCGCTGGCGCTTCGTTTTGCTAACCGTGAGGGCACAACCCGGTTGGTGCAGGCCCGTCACCAAGGGCCTCTACGCGTACAGCGCCCGTTTTATCCTGAAGGCAGCACAGAAGCCTGCCATGTGTATGTGCTTCACCCGCCCGGTGGCTTGGTTAGCGGTGATGCACTGACGATTCGCGCCCACATCGAGCGTGGTGCCCACGCGCTACTCACCACGCCTGCGGCCAACAAGCTTTATAAAGCCGACAGTCAGGGCGTCGCCTGGAACCAAGATACCGAACTTAACGTGGAAGATGGCGGCATCCTTGAATGGCTGCCCCAGGAAACCATTGCCTTTGATGGCTCCAAAGGCACTCAGCGAACCCATATTGCGTTGCATGGCAGCGCCCGCTGCCTGGGCTGGGAAATCATGGCGCTGGGTCGCCCTGCCAGTGAGCTTCCTTATGTAACAGGCCGCATTGAGCAGCACTTTCGTTTAACCCTAGATGGCAAGCCGCTGTGGCTTGAACGCCAACCGTTGGACCCTGTACATCCGCGTTTTAACGGGCGCTGGGGGCAGGGGGGCGCCACGGTGCAAGCCACGCTGTGGGCGGTTGGTTTAGAAGATGCCGGTGCGGCGATTGATGAACTACGCGAAGCGCTGCCGGACAACCCACGCTGGGCGGTCACCGTTCGCCAGGGCGTTCTGCTGCTACGCTACCTTGGAAACTCCCGTAATGAAGCCTGGGCGCTGTGTGAACAGGCCTGGCACCTATTACGCCCGCGCTGGATCTCACGTGCCGCCCACACGCCGCGCATTTGGTTAACCTAAACGTTGTGCAGCAGGTGCTAAATAAGTTACCTCCACTAATGCAAATGAAAACCTTTTGCATTAAAGTGTTGTTTTGTGACCTGCACCGAGATGTACCATGTTGCTCAACGTTTTACCCTCCTCGTATTGGCTGCTTATCTTACGCATCCTGGCCGCGACGCTTGGCGGCTATATAGTCGCTGCACTGTTCTCGGTGGCAGCGCTTGGCTTACCGCTAGATATCATGATGTCTCTGCGTATCGGCATGATGGGGAGCTTCATTATTTGGGCGGGCGTGGCGACTTGGTCGTTTATCACGCCGAGTTTGATACGCCTTTGGGGGGCTATCGGTCTCGCCGCTTGCGGCCTTCTATTGGTGGCTACCTATGGCATCCACTAAGCGCAGCGTGAGGCGTAATATGGCTCAGCTGCACACATGGTGCGGCTTGCTAGCTGCTTGGCTGCTGTTTGCCGTTTTTCTGACGGGCACTTTGAGTTACTTCAAAGAGAGTATCTCGTTATGGATGCAGCCCGAGCTGCCGAGTGTCGCCGCGAACGCTGAGTGGGATAACCGACGTCTGGCTGATTACTGGCAGTACTATCTTGCTGAACATGCCTCATCGGCGAGAAGCTGGCAGATTACCTTTCCTAATGAGCGCATGTCGGTCTCGACAGCCGTTTGGTTTGGGGAGGATGGGAGAGAGCAGTTGGTGCTTGACCCAACCACTCTGGCGTTGGTTACTCCGCGTGAAACGCGTGGGGGGGATTTTTTCTACCGATTCCATTTTCAATTGCATCACTTCCCCGCCGTCTATGGCCGCTGGATCATTGGTATCGCCACCATGATGATGTTCGTGGCAATCATCAGCGGCGTGATAACCCATAAAAAAATCCTGCGCGACTTTTTTGCTTTTCGGCCCAAAAAGGGCGCCCGTAGCTGGCTAGATGCTCACAATGCATTTTCTGTGTTAACGCTGCCTTTTCAGCTAATGATTACCTATACCGGCTTGATAACGCTCATGTCGCTCTATATGCCTTGGGGAGTAGAGCACGCGTTTCCCGATGCTGACGCGCGTCGCCAAGCGACCAGTGAACTGCATGCCTTTCCCCTCTCTGACTCAGCCACGGGGCAGCCTGCAGCGTTACATGCTCTTAGCGAACTGGTCGGTGATGCTGAAGCGCATTGGCAGAAGCCGGTGCAGTCCCTGAGGGTCAGCCACCCTGGCGATGCGGGCGCGCGTGTCGTAGTTTGGCAGAGTGCTTACGAGGCGTTATCCGCACACCGCCCACAACGTATCTATGAAGCAAGTTCGGGCGCGTTGTTAGCAGCAACGCAGTCGCAACGTTTTGATGAACAAGCACACGGCGTCATGGTGGGGTTACATGCAGGACGTTTTGCCGACTGGGGTATGCGCTGGATCTATTTTGCGTTGGGCGCTGCTGGGTGTGGCATGGTGGCAACCGGGCTATTGCTATGGACGTCAAAGCGTAAGCACAAGAAGGGCAGTGTGGTGGGGATCTGGTGTGTCGAGCGGCTTAACATAGCGACGCTGGCGGGCATGCCGATTGCCGTGTTGGTCTTTTTAGCCAGCAACCGACTTTTACCGGTGGCGCTTAGTGGGCGTGCCCAATGGGAAATCCATTTTTTCTTTGCCGCCTGGCTGCTCGCGTTGCTACACGCTGTCTTCAGGCGCTCGGCCTCGCAGGCATGGTGGGAGCAGTTAACACTGACCGTTATCTTGTTGCTTTGCTTGCCAATACTGAATCTCTTGGTTCCTTCCTATCGTGTTCTAGGTGATCTTGCCGAAGGTGATTGGCAGCGTGTTAGCGTTGACCTGATGTGTTTGGTCAGCGCGCTGATCATCGTATGGCAAATGAGACGAGCCGCTAAAAAAGCGAGCACCCGTGTGCAGACTATTCAGGTGGCGTCATGATGCTCCTCACGATTCTGACACTCAGCGCACTTGGCTTTGTGTTGATTGCGCTATCGGATACCCGCCATCGACGCCGTTGTGGCCTTAAGCCTGTTCAACAAAAACCTTGGTTCTGGGCGGGCAGCGCGATACTTGGTTGGCCGCTTTGGTTGGCAATGGAAACCTGGAGCACAGGGCTGGCAATAACGCTATGGCTTGGTTGCCTAAGCATCTCGGCGGGAGTGGTGTTTCTTGGTCTGGCGATGTTTGAGCGTTTCCGCCAGCAGCCGTAATTACCCCCGCCGCTGGCGATTTAATAAATAAACCAAATAGACACCGCCCAGCCCAGCCGTTAAAACACCGACGGGTAACGCCCCAGAAGGCAATGAGTACTGAGCCGCTAAGTCTGCCGCCAACAGCAGCAGGGCGCCGACCACGCCTGCCGCTAAGGGGAGCGGCCCAGGTTTTCTCCAAAGGCGTAACGCCAACTGGGGCGCGGCAAGGGATACAAACGCAATCGGCCCTACCGTCGCAACCGCGCCACCCGCCAGAAAAGCCCCCATTACGGCACTTAATAAGCGTGATGCTGCCAAGTTAACGCCGAGGTTTTTGGCGACTGGATCGCCAAGTGCCATAAGGCGCAGCCGGGGCGCTATCAGCACAATACCGGGCAGTAACAGCAAGCACAGGCTAAGCATTGGCCAAAGGTCGTGCCACTGGCGTCCTGCTAAGCTACCGCTAAGCCAAATCATCGCATCTCGCGCTTGCTCTTGGCCCAGCCACGTCAAATTTAGCTGCACGCCTGCTAGGGCTAAGGCATTGATAGCGATGCCAGCAATAATCATTGAAGAGGGGTGGCGAAAGCCGTGCCCAGAGCCGCTATAGACCGCTAGCGTGCCGATGATCGCACCCAGTGCGGCCCCCATCGTGGTAGAGACAATGCCCGTCAGCCAACTGCTTGCCAGCAGTGCTCCGAGGCTAGCGCTGGCGGTAAGGCCGATAATGTCGGGACTGCCTAATGGATTACGGGTGATGCCTTGAAACAGGGCACCCGATACGCCTAGCGCAAACCCGGCACACAGCGCGACGAATGCCCGTGGTAAGCGCAGCGTAAACGCCTGCCACTGTTCAAACGGTGTCGCATTACCTTGGATAAGGTGCCCAAGCGCTTCCTTGCTAAGCCCCTGGCTTCCCAGCATCAGAGAACCAAGTAATAGCCCTAAAGCAATGATGCTGGCCAACATATAGGGGGCTAAAGCTAGGGATGGCAAAAGACAGGATGGCAAACGACGGGGGGCTGGCAGTAACGTATTAAAGCGTTTCATCATGGCTCACACAGCGCGCTGGTTAATGCGCAAAGCGACTAATAGAAATGGCGCGCCTAGCAGCGCCGTCAGGATCCCAGTCATGATTTCAGAAGGGCTTAGCAAAAGGCGTGCGAGCAGGTCTGCAAGTATCATCATTAGGGGGCCTATCACCAGCGCGATGGCAAGTTGCCAATAAATGTAATGACCAGCAATTTTTTTGGCCAATAACGGCACGGCTAAGCCCACGAAGGCTATAGGGCCTACTGTGGCGGGTGAAAACGCCGCTAGCAACGCGCTCCCGCTAAGCACCGCCAGCCTCAAACAACCCGCATTCAGCCCCAGCGCTTTGGTCACGCCGTCACCCATTTGTAGGACGTGTAAAAAGCGCGGGAGGATAAACGACAGGCCTAGTCCGACCGCTATCCAGCCCAATAGCCGCTGGGCCTCATCTAGCGTATGCCCATTGATGGACCCAACAATCCAGAAGCGATAGTTGGCAAATAAGGCGGGGTGAGTAAGGGTGACGGCTTGTACGTAGGCAAATAGAACGGCGTTAAGCGCTGCCCCTAACAGCAGCAAATGTGATGGGTCATGCTGGCGGTAAGCGCTCTGAACGCCTACTAAAACAGCCACGAAAAGCGCACCAGGTAGCGCTAACCAAAAAGCGCCTGCAGGCAACGAGCCAAGCACCAAGCCAGCGGTAACCAGAGACGCGGCTGCGCCCGCATTGATGCCCAGAAGCCCCGGCTCGGCAAGTGGGTTGCGGGTCAAATTTTGTAGCAGCGTACCGGCGACGGCAAGCGCAGCGCCGGTAGCGATGGCGAGCAGTGTGCGTGACAGGCGTGCTTCCACTAAGTCGTTGGCGTAGCTGGGGCCTGCCGCTTGAAGCGCCTGCCATACTTGATAAGGGGAGAGATTTTCTGCTCCCACCGAGAGATTGACCCAGCCAAACAGAAGCACCGCCCCCGTTAGCCCTGCCAGCCAGCGTGTTCGCTGCCGTAAAGAGGGAAATAGATCGTTCACCATACCCGCTCCAGCATTCATCGCCGCTCAGCTGCTTCGGCAAGGCGTGGCAATAGCCGCTCGATCATCCATTGAGTCGCTAGTGGCGAACCGGCAGAACTAGCAACGATTAATGGTTGATCGGTCAGCGCCAGATAGCGGCCATGTGAAATGGCTGGCAAAGACGCAAAAAGCGGTAGCTCAGCCACTCTATCGCGCTGCTCTTCGCTGTGATACCAAGAGACCACTAAATCGACATCTTCCAGCATGGGAAGATGCTCAAACCCTAGGTAGTGCGCAAAGTGATTGCCGCTTGGTGATAGGCCTTCAACCGTTGGTGACAAGAGAAGCCCAAGGCCTGTCAGTGTGCCAACGCGAGGGTCATCTGCTAAATACACGGAGACATTTCCAGAGGCTGGGGCGGGCCGTACATAAGCAAAAGTGGTGTCCGCAAGGCCTGGATAAGCCTCGCCTGCAGAGCTCAGCGATGTTTCGAGATGACGCATTAAGGCAGCGCCTTTCTCCGGCACGCCAAGCGCTTTAGCAATACGCTCAATCTGTTCATCGACAGAGGTGAGATAAGGGCGCTCTGGGTAAGCGACAATGGGCACCAGTGGCGACAACAGATCATAAATGGCGTCCGGAACTCCACTTGAAGGTGCCAGAATGACATCCGGCTCCAGCGCGAGCAGTGCTTCAACATCCAGCTCGGGGTACTGCGTAATCGTCGTGGGGAGCAGCGTTTCCTGTGCTTCCAGAGCGTCTCGTACCCATGGCCAATAGCCGTCGTCATCGCCGCCCCACTCTGCACGGCTGATGCCTACCGGCACAATGCCAAGTGAAATAGCAATGTCGTCAGCACCAACGCCAAGGGTGACGACACGCTGAGGTGGCTCGTCAATAGTGGCTGTTCCCAGTGGGCTTTGGATGACAACGGGAAAGAGAGAGGTACCAGCCACTCCCCCCGCCATGGGGGCAGCTGCAATCAACAGCGTGATGAATGAGCGCAGCATCATTAGCTTCTCACCAATCCCAGTTGATTGACATAACGGCACTACGCGGTTCGCAAAGCCAATACTGGCTGTAGAAACCAATTTGCTCGTAGTAGTCCTTGTCAAACACGTTGTTGATGTTCAACTGCGCGCTTAATTGATCGTTGAAGCGATAGCGTGCCATCAGGTCAGCAACGGCGTAAGCGTCTTGCCCAACTTTAACCTGGCCATTGGGGCTAGATGTGTTCCGCCAAATATCGCTTTGCCAACGTGCCCCGCCGCCCAATGTTAAGCCACTCCATGCGCCCGGCAGTTGGTAGGTGGTAAACAGTTTGATCTGTTGGCGCGGATGGGTCGTGTTGGTACGCTCGCCGTCGGAATTTTCTGCATTGGCTAACGTGTAGCTGGCGCTCACATTCCAGCCAGAGGCCACTTCGCCAATCAATTCGACCTCTACGCCATTGACCTGATTACCATCAACACTGCGGTGGGCTGAGGTTCCAGGCTGGCCGATCACATCAACGCCAGGAATGGCTTCGGCCACACCGTTTTGCTCTGTTCTAAACAGTGCAATGCTGCTATCCAATTGGCCGTTCAGAAGGGTTGCCTTAGCGCCCAGCTCATAGCTGCGACCCTGAATAGGATCCAGCAGAGAGCCATCCTCACGCCGGGCATTCTGAGACTGGAAAATCTCGGTATAACTCGCGTAAACAGAGGCGTAGTCATTAATATCGTAGATAATGCCTGCATAAGGCGTTATTTCGTTGCTGTACCGGTATTGCCGCTCAGACCCATAATAAGTCTGATCCAATTCCCAATCGCTCAGGCGTGCGCCAAGAATGAGATTAAGCGGATCACTCAACGAAAAGCGCGACACCATATAGCCGCCGCTTTGCGTTACCTGCATATTGTCTGAGCTGCTGAATTCCCCCCACTGAGGCTTGGCCACCACACTGTCTCGCCAATTAAAGTAACTGCCCGCGGAAGGCGGCGTGCCAACCGGCGTGGCCAGTTTTATCTCAAAGTCATCTTCGTTATGCATCCAGCCAAAGCCCAGCTCATGTTGGCGACCAAATAAGCTGAAATCACCTTCGGCCGTAACGTTCACGGTTTGTTGAGTACGGTTGCCGCGGGAATTCAAGAAGGAGCTGGACATACCAAGGCCTGTCTCCCTGTCTGGGAAACCGCCGCGATAAAGGTACTCTAGGCCATAGTTACCATCGTTATGGCTAACGGCGGCACGTAACGTCCAGCCGTTATCCAATTGGTGGCTAAGGTCAGCGAACACGCGAGTGGTCTCGTTGTAAAACGTTGACCAGTCGGTGTTGTTAGATGCACTGCGGTCAAAGTCCGTTCGGCTGCCGTCAGCATAAAAAGCCGGGACACTGGCCCCTGCGCCAACCGTCTCGTTGTGCTGATATTCAACCCCTACGGTTAATTGAGTAGCGGGTGTAAGCTCGCTACTGATAACACCATAAAGTGTCTCATGGTCATCTTCGAGATGAGAGATAAAGCTATCGTTTTGGCCTTTAGCCACGACAAAGCGGGCCCCGGTCGTGCCATCGCTGCTTAACGGTACAGACACATCCGCAGTGGCGCGGCGACGATCCCAACGGCCGATGCCTGCGGAAACAGACGCAGCCGCTTCGGATAACGGGCGTTTGCGAATAAAGTTAACGCTTGCCGAGGGTTCGCCAGCGCCGGTCAGTAAACCGGTTGCCCCGCGCACCACTTCAACACGGTCATAAATCGCAGCATCCCAGTCGGTATCGCCAAAATTCCAAAAACCGCTGAGCGGAATGCTGAGTCCGTCAAACTGCACGCTACGTATCGAGAAGCCACGCGCGGCATAGCTAATTCGGTTACTGTCAGCTCGGCTTGGCGAAACACCGGGTACTTGGGCTAAAACATCACCGCCTGTCTGTACCGCACGGTCGTCGATCTGCTGGCGAGTAATAACGCTTGTTGATTGGGGCGTCTCGCGTGGCGTTAATGACAGCCCGACCGCGCTGCGGCTAGCGGGAACTGTGTAGCGTTGAGTGCCCTCACTGCTGGTGCTGAGGCGCTCACCGGTCACGAGCAAATTGTCCAATGTTTCGTCAGGAGCTTCAGCGAAGGCAAGCAACGGGTAGGAAAGAATAAGCGCAGTACATGTTGATCGATATGAAAAGGGCATGGAGCGGTTTTCCAAAGTGGATGTGACCAATAGTTAGTAATTCATAATGAGAATTATTCCACTTATGGTGGGCGGGCAGTTATGCCCACCGCGCAATTGATTATGCGCAAACGTCAGCCGTATCGTTTTAGGGGCGTTTAAGGGAACTTTCTGTCAAAGCACCCGGCGAGATACCGTAGTTTTTCTTGAATGCAGTAATAAAGTTGCTGGCATGACGGTAGCCGCTTAAATGTGCCGCTTGTTGAACGCTGTGGCCGCTCAGCAGCAGCTCGCGTGCTAGCGAAAGCCGACGTTTGCGCAAATAGTCGATTGGCGCTAGGCCGTAAGCCATCTTGAAATGCCGCATTAGCGTACTTGGGCTCATGGCCGCACGATCCGCTAAGCGTTGTAGCGTGTGGTCAAATGACGGCTCTTCATCCAGCCAGCGGCGTATCAGCGCCAAGCGCTGCCGATACAGTGCGCCACTGTCAGCCGTATATGGCGAACGGCAGTCCAGCCCCTGAGCGATGATTTGCAGTGCCAACCCTTGAAAGCGCATGCGCTGTGACTCAGCGCTACTGGAAGCACGGCACGCTTCATCGATGGTTAGCTGTAACCCAGGGCTGAGTTGCCAGACATGGGGGGATGCCGATGAGATGTGAGCACCATACCAAGCGTGCATCGCTGATGCGTCGAGCGACAGGCATAGCGTGCAAAGCCGTTGATTAGCAGGATGAAAAGCGCTTAGCGTTAACCCTGTATCCAGCCTTAGCCAGCAAGCTTCCCCTGCTGTTATCCAACGCTTTTGGCCATCAATATCGAAATGTGCGCAGCCCTCTAACATCACCACAATCAGCAGGTCGGTATTACCCTTAGAGAACGATTGATAAGGACGCAGCACATCCAAATCAGAAATAAAAAGTTCCACCCCCGCCGCTAAGCTAACTTCTTCTACACGCCCTTGAGCGATCGATGTTTTCGGCGTGCAGGCAGTGTTGGAGGTGATGGGAAAGCAGTAATCGATACTGTATCGGCGTCCGTAGCCCAAAAAATGATCAACGGTATAGCGGGTGCTGATGGTCACGTGGTGTGTCTCAACCTGGTGTAGAAATAGAGGCTCAACAAAAGCCTTATTTAAAAGACGCGCCTAAATAGTAATGTGTTTTATTTCTATTTGATAGTAAATGCTAAGTGGAGAGTTTTGTTGCACTTTTTTGGTGCGATTAAGGGGCCGGTTAATTGGCGTGGTGCACTTTTGGTGCGAATAAGAGAAAGTCGATATTTTTCAAACTATTGAATAATAATAACTATTTTTTTTATTCACCATTTTGGTACGGCGGTTGCGCTGTATTGCTTCAAATAGGCGTGCTCGGTTTCGATAGTCTGGGAGCGTTGTTCCGAATCCTGCACCGTCGTTTCTGTTGAGCGCTCCCACTGATCAAGCCAATGGAGCCCCCATGGAACTGACCCCACGAGACAAAGATAAGCTGCTGCTGTTTTCTGCTGCCCAGCTTGCCGAGCGCCGCAAAGCACGCGGCCTAAAGCTTAACTACCCCGAAGCCGTGGCGCTGATCAGCTTCGAAATTATCGAAGGCGCCCGTGACGGCAGAAGTGTTGCCGACTTAATGAGCTACGGTCGTGAAATCCTTAGCCGTGATGACGTCATGGATGGCGTGGCGGAAATGGGGGATGAGGGGCAGGGAGAAGCCACCTTTCCGGATGGCACCAAGCTCGTGACCGTTCACACGCCAATCAACTAGTCGTCAGCAACCAGGAGGCTGCCATGATTTCCGGCCCAATGATTCCAGGACAGTACCAGTTAAAAGACGGTGATATTGAGCTATGCGTGGGCCGCGAGCGGATTAGCGTCGAAGTGGCCAATACCGGCGACCGCCCCATTCAGATCGGCTCTCACTACCACTTCGCTGAAGCCAACCCCGCGCTGGTATTTGATCGTAGCAAAGCCCGTGGTTTTCGCTTAGATGTCGCAGCGGGCACCGCGATTCGCTTTGAGCCTGGCCAGACCCGCGAGGTCACGCTAATTCCCTTCGTCGGTAAGCGCGAAATTTACGGCTTCCGTGGCGATGTGATGGGTGCGCTCGATGGAGATAAACAATGAAACCGGTTAACAAAATCAGTCGGCAAGCCTACGCCGATATGTATGGCCCCACCGTGGGCGATCGCGTGCGCCTGGGCGATACCGAGCTGTGGATCGAAGTGGAGAAAGACGCTACCCACTACGGCGACGAGGTGAAGTTCGGCGGCGGTAAGGTGATCCGCGACGGCATGGGGCAAAGCCAGCGTGTTGATGACACGGTGATGGATACGGTGATTACCAATGCGCTGATTTTAGACTGGTGGGGCATCGTTAAAGCCGATGTTGGCCTGCAAAGCGGACGCATCGCGGCGATTGGCAAGGCAGGCAACCCCGACACTCAGCCGGATGTGGATATAGTGATTGGCCCCGGCACTGAAGTGATTGCCGGTGAAGGCAAAATACTTACCGCAGGCGGCATCGACGCCCATATTCACTTTATTTGCCCCCAACAGATTGAAGAAGCGTTGATGAGCGGCGTGACCACCATGCTGGGCGGCGGCACTGGCCCTGCAACGGGCTCTAATGCGACGACGTGTACGCCTGGCGCGTGGCACATCGGTAAAATGCTTCAATCGGTGGATGATATGCCGATGAACATCGGCTGGCTGGGCAAAGGCAACGCCAGCCTACCGGAAGCGTTGGAAGCGCAGTTGGAAGCAGGTGCCATGGGGCTCAAACTCCACGAAGACTGGGGCACCACGCCTGCTTCCATTGATAACTGCCTCAGCGTGGCAGAAAAGTACGATGTGCAGATCGCGATCCACACCGACACACTCAACGAATCCGGCTTTGTGGAAGACACCCTGGCGGCATTTAAAGAGCGCGGCATTCACACCTATCACACCGAAGGGGCAGGCGGCGGTCACGCGCCGGATATCCTGACCGCCTGCTCAAAAGAGTACGTGCTGCCGTCTTCCACTAATCCGACGCGGCCTTATACGGTTAACACCATCGACGAACACCTGGACATGTTGATGGTCTGCCACCACCTGGACCCTAATATTCCTGAAGACGTGGCCTTTGCCGACTCACGTATTCGCCGTGAAACGATCGCCGCCGAAGATATTCTCCACGACCTGGGCGTGATCTCGATGATTGCCTCGGATTCCCAAGCCATGGGACGAGTGGGCGAAGTGGTCTGCCGTACCTGGCAAACGGCCCATAAAATGAAGGTGCAGCGCGGCTTATTGCCTGAAGATGAAGCATTGGGCGCTGATAACCTGCGGGCCAAGCGTTATATCGCCAAATACACCATTAACCCCGCGATTACCCACGGCATTGGCCATGAGGTAGGTTCTATCGAAGTTGGCAAGCTAGCAGATTTAGTGCTCTGGAAGCCGGCATTCTTCGGTGTAAAGCCCTCGCTGATCATTAAAGGCGGCATGATTGCGGCAGCGCCCATGGGCGACCCCAACGCGTCTATTCCCACGCCCCAGCCGGTGCATTATCGTTTTATGTTTGGGGCGTTTGGAAAGGCCGCCAGCCAAACGCGGCTACACTTCGTTAGCCAAGCCGCCATTGATGCAGGGGTTAAAGAGCGCCTGGGCTTGCACAGCACGTTGGCGGCATGCAAGAACGTGCGCGGCGTGCGTAAAAAAGATATGAAGCTCAACGACGCCTGCCCAGAGCTCACTGTTGACCCACAAACCTATGAAGTGCGCTGCGATGGCGAGCTACTCACCTGCGAGCCCGCCACCGAATTGCCGCTAGCCCAGCGCTATCACTTGTTCTGATTGACGCAATACGAGGAGCGCCGAGAGGTAGGACTACGTGAGGGCGCTGTGAATACATCCTTGTACGCTACTTTTGCCATCCATGGCAAAAGACCCTCACTTCGACCTACCTCCGGCTAGGCGTTGGGTGGTTTTAATAGGAAGAGATAGATGCTGAAACTGATAGAACGTTTAGGGCCGGTGGAAGAGCACGCCGCCAGCGACACGCTGACACTACCCTTCGAACTGCGCATTCGCGGGCGCTTAAAAGCGGACAGCGACAGCGGCCAAGCCTTGGGCCTGTTTCTAGACCGTGGCCCGGTGCTGCACGATGGCGAAGGCTTAAAAGCTGAAAGTGGCGAAGTGGTGCGCATACGTGCCGCCATCGAGCCGGTGGTGACCGCGCGAGTTAACACCGGCTTACCCCTGGCGCGGCTGGCGTATCATCTTGGCAATCGCCATGTACAGTTGGCGCTGGGCGAAGACGAAAAGGGTGGCTGGGTGCGTTTTCCACCCGACCATGTGCTAGAAGAACTGGCGGAACTACTGGGGGCTGAGCTTGAGCATCACAACGCCACCTTCGACCCAGAACCAGGCGCCTATAACCAAGTAGGTGGCGGCGGGCATTCTCACGGACATTCTCAAGGTCATTCTCATGGTCATGGGCACTCCCACGACCATGAGCATCCACATGATCATTCACACACGCATGAGCATCATCATGCCCACTGAGCATGCCGCACCAGAAGGCCATGACTTAGCCCTGCTAGGGCTAATGCAACTGGTCAGCCCCGCGCTGCCTATCGGTGCCTTTGCGTTTTCCCAAGGGCTGGAAAGTGCCTTTGAGTTAGGCTGGGTAAGTGATGAACAAAGCCTTTCTGAGTGGCTTTCTGGCGTACTGGAAGATGGCCTACCCCGCTGTGAGCTGCCGCTGATCGCGCGCTTTTACACCGCCCTTGAGCAGCAGGACAGCGATGCAATCGCTCAGTGGGACGAATGGCTAGCCGCCACCCGCGAAACCGCTGAATTAGCCGCTGAAGATAGCCGCTTGGGTGCTTCGCTCAAGCGCCTGCTGGGCAGCCTGGATTTATTCCCCCGCCAGGATGAGCGAAGTGAAGGCTGTCTGCCGCCTTTATTACCTGCCCATGCAGGCTATGTGACGCTATTTAGCTATGCCGCCCACATGCGGGGCGTGCCCCCGCGCCAAGCGCTGTTAGGGTTTGGCTGGGCGTGGCTAGAAAATCAGCTGGCAGTGGCCTGCAAAGCACTGCCCCTGGGCCACACCGCCGCCCAGCGAGTGATTGAACAGCTGCGCGGGGAACTGGTGGCGGCCGTCGATCAGGCACTATTGCTAGAAGATGATGAGCTCGGCCCGGTACTGCCCGGTGTGGCGCTGGCAAGCGCTCTGCACGAAACACAATATTCACGCTTGTTTAGAAGTTAAACGCTTATTAGTAGGAGAGAACAATGACGCACTGTTTACGCGTAGGTGTGGGTGGCCCGGTGGGTTCCGGTAAAACCGCACTGCTCAAGCAGCTCTGTTCGGCGCTACGGGATTACTACGATATAGCTGTCGTAACCAACGACATATACACCCGCGAAGACGCCGACTTTCTGCTCAAACACGATGCGCTGCCTGCCGACCGTATCCTTGGCGTAGAAACCGGCGGTTGCCCGCATACCGCCATCCGCGAAGATGCCTCAATGAATCTGGCGGCCATCGACGAACTGCACGCCCGCCATCCAAAACTAGAGCTGGTACTAGTGGAGTCCGGTGGCGACAACTTATCGGCCACATTCAGCCCTGAGCTTTCCGATCTCACGCTGTACGTGATTGACGTTTCCGCAGGCGATAAGATCCCCCGTAAAGGCGGGCCAGGCATTACCAAGTCAGACCTGCTGATTATCAACAAGATTGATATTGCCGAGCAGGTACATGCCTCATTAGAGGTGATGGAGCGGGACTCGAAGAAAATGCGCGGCGAGCGTCCCTTTGTGTTTACCAACCTCTACGATGGCGTTGGGCTTGAGGAGATCATCCGCTTTATTCTCGATAAAGGCATGCTGGAAGAGCGTCGGCCCCAGGCAGCAACGGCATAAGCGTTGCGATGCGAAAATCGCCCCCAATAAAAAACTGCCCTGCCCCAATAGGGGGCAGAGCAGTCAAAAAGACGTGGCTAGCGGCTTGCTAAAACGGGCCGTCCTTGGCCACCACACCCCTACAGTGACCGGATAGGGCAAAGATAACCTTAACGCAGGTTATGAAAGCTCAATTTTGAGCGTTAATTTGCTGTTCATAAACAAAAAAATACGCGAAGTGGTTAAAGTTGACACAGGTTAGGTCGATAAAAAATGCATAAAACTATTAAAAATTCTTCCGATGACCTACTGAGAAACACTTTATGGCTACTCCTCCTTCTTCTTCGACTCCGCCAAAAAGAAGCCTTAGCTTACAGGCTAAAGTGCTGACGCTTGTCCTACTGCCGCTTTTCATAGTGACCGCAGGGTTAGTGGCGTTTAACGCCTATGAGCGCATACAAAACACTCGCGAGACGCTGGCGAATCAGCGCGAAGTGCTGATTGAAGAGCGCCGCCATGCGGTGCGCGACATTGTTCAAGTGGCAACGACCGCCATTTCCCCTATTTATGAGCAAGCAGGTGCCAATGATGAGGAAGCCAAACAGCAGGTAGCAGAGATCGTGCGCGCCATGCGCTTTGAAGGTAATAACTACGTTTTTATCTACGACTTCGATGGTAACAATATCGTGACGGCCCCTGCGCCAGAGCGTGAAGGTACCAACATGATGGACGTACGAACCCCAGACGGAAATTACCTTATTCGCGATATTCTTCAGGTTGCCAAGAACGGTGGCGGTTTTCATAGCTACTTATGGGAATACCCAAGCACCCGTGAAATTGAGCCCAAACACTCGTATGTAGAGAGTTTAGAAAAGTGGGGCTGGATGATCGGTGCCGGGGTTTACGTCACAGATGTTGATGCGGTGGTTGCTGAACTTGAGGCGGCCGCTAACGCGGATCTGCGCCAGTCTATCCTGTTCGCTATTTTGTTGGGGGCTGTCTTATTGGTTGCAGTGGCACTGCTCGCGTTTGGCTTTGTCCGCCGCACTGTAGGGCCGATTAAACGCACCGCCAGCGCTATGCACGATATCGCCCAAGGCCGTGGTGACCTTACCCGCCGCCTAGCGGTAGAAAGTAATGACGAGGTTGGCAACCTAGCGGTTCAGTTCAATGCCTTTGTCGAGCGCATGCAGGAAACCCTGCGTGATGTGCGCCGTAGCACAATGAGTGTTTATCACTCAGCGGGGGAAATTTCCCATAGCTCTGAGGAACTGGCTACCCGTACCGAGCAGGCCGCCGCTAACCTGCAAGAAACCTCGGCTTCCATGGAAGAAATCACCTCGACCGTGAATCACAGTGCGGATAATGCCCAGCAGGCCAACCAGCTGGTGCAGTCTACTGCTGAAGTGGCTCACCATGGTGAGGAAGCCATGGGGCAGGTCGAGCGGACGATGCACGATATCAATGACTCGGCGACGCGTATCAGCGAAATCATCACCATGATTGACGCCATCGCTTTCCAGACCAATATTCTGGCACTTAATGCCTCGGTGGAAGCCGCACGGGCGGGTGAGCATGGCCGTGGCTTTGCGGTCGTCGCGCAAGAAGTACGCACACTGGCTAGCCGCTCTAGCAATGCGTCGAAAGAGATCCGCACGCTGATTGATAGCTCTGTTAAGCACACCCACACCGGTGCCGAGCTAGTGCGTAAGGCGGGTGCGACGATGCATGACATTGTTGAAAGTGTCTCGAAGGTGACCGATGTGATCGGTGAGATTACGGCTGGCGCCAAGGAGCAAAGCAGCGGTATTGGCCAGATCAATACAGCTGTTGCGGAAATGGATACCATGACCCAGCAAAACGCTGCCATGGTGCAGGAATCCACCACGGCAGCGGCCAATATGCGCCGTCACGCCGAGCACCTTAATGAGCTGATCAGCACCTTCGTGCTTGGCGACGATGAGCCACAAACCTCATCGACACAGCCAGCGTTAAATCAACCGCGTCAGTCTCTGCCTTCTGGTGCGCCAAGTGCACGCCAGGAACTCAAGCGCCCTGCGCTCTCTTCTAAGCAAGCCCCTGTTAAAGCAGGCGACGACGATTGGGAGGAGTTCTAAGCCTTACGTTATGCTCACTGCTGGCTGAAAACACACGTTGTTAAAAAGCCAGCAGTAGCCAACAGGTGAAGTAGAAAAAGGGGCTGCCACATGGCAAGCCCCTTGTTCATATCAACGCATTTCATATCAACGCATTTCAGCTCAGTATTAACGGCTTGCTAACTACCCGACCAGCCCAGCAGGATCGGTACGTAAACCACCAATAGCAGCACGCCAATCAACCCTAACAGATACGGGATAATCGCTTGAGTGATGCGCTCCAGCGGTAGCTGAGTGACTGACGAAGCCACATAAAGGTTGATTGCCACTGGCGGGGTAATCATGCCAATCGATAGCCCCACCACAATAATCAAACCAAAGTGGATAGGGTCGATGCCCAACTGCAGTACCAACGGCAGCAGCACCGGGGTAAGAATAATCAAAGCGCTAGCGGTCTCGATAAATACCCCCGTTAGCAGAATCACGGCCACGACCAGCAGCATAATCACGTAAGGATTGGTGGAAAGCGACAGCACCGCCTGGGCAATCGCGCCGGGTACCTGCCAGCTTGAAAGCGTCCAACTGAGTACTGCCGACATGGCAATCACCAGCATAATCACCGCGGTGGTCATCGCCGAGCGAATCAGCAGCTTATACACCTGGGGTAGGGTTAAATCCCGATACACAAACAGCGACACCAGCAGCGCGTAGTTGACTGCTACCACCGCCGCTTCCGACGGCGTGAAAATCCCCGAGAAGATACCCCCCAGAATAATCACCGGCGTCATCAGCCCCCAGCTAGCCGCTTTCAGCGTACGCCAAATAGTTGGCAGCGACAGCGGTGTGCCTTTGGGGTACTGACGCTTATAGGCCTGAGTGATGGCAATGGCCATCAGCCCCAGCCCCATTGCCAGCCCCGGCAAAAAGCCGTTCAAAAACAGCTTTGATACCGACTGCTGAGCAATCACCGCGTAGATAATCATCGGCACCGAAGGGGGAATCACAACGCCAATCGTGCCGCTGGCAGCAATTAAGCTGGCCGCAGAGGCAGGATCGTAGCCTTTACGCTTAAGCTCTGGCACCAGGCTTGAACCCACCGCCGCGGTGGTGGCCGCACCAGAGCCGGAGATCGCCGCGAAGAACATGCCTGCCATTACCGACACCACCGAAAGCCCGCCCCGCATAAAGCCGACTAACGAATCGGCAAAGCTCACCAACCGTTCGCTGACCTTACCCTGGGCCATTAAGTCACCGGCCAGAATAAACATCGGGATAGCGACCAGGGCAAACGAGTTAATGCCCTGGAACATCTGCTGGGTGACCACCATCAGTGGCACGCCCGACTGGTACAGCGCATAAAGCGTGCTTGCCCCAATCGCAAACGCAATCGGCACGCCCAGCAACATAAACAGGAAGAACAGCCCAAACAGCACCAGCGTCATAGTGGCTCCTCCGGCGCGGCGACTGTCGGCTCACCGTTCACCAGTACGTCAATCATATCCACCAGGGCGTACCACGCCATAATGGCCGCAGAAAGCGGTATAACCGCGTAAACGTAGGTCATCGATAGCCGCAGTGAGGCCGATTTCTGAAAGCTCTGCACCTGCATATAGCGGTAGCCAATCATGATTAGCGTGATCATAAACGCCAGCACCACCGCCAGTGCAGCCAAGCGCGCCAGTTTGCGCAAGGGCAGGGGAAGCGCATCCACAGCAAAGGTCACGGCGATATGCCGCCCGCGCTGGAAAGCCAGCGTGCTGGCTAAAAATGTAATCCACACCAGCAGAAAGCGCGCGACCTCTTCCGTCCAGCCGACGGCGCTGAATAGCACCCGCGACACAATCTGCAGAGTAATCACGCCAATTAATGCTGCCATGCCCGCAAAGACCACGGGCTGGATGATGGCATCCAGCCCGCGTTCAATACGTTGCAGCAGCGTCAAAAGAGGCTGTGCAAAGGCCATCACTGATTCAGCGCCTCCCGAATGCGTGGCAGGTAGTCACCAAACTGCTCGCCGTACTTCTCATATACAGGCGCGACGGCTGCTTGGAAGGCTTCCATATCCGGTGTTTCATTAATTTCCATACCGGCTTCGCGCAGCGCCGCCAACTGGTCGGCTTCCATATCTGCGTTCATTTGGCGCTCATGCTCGGCAGCTTCCTGGGCGGCTTCTTTAAGCACCGCCTGTGCGTGTTCTGGCAGCTGGTTCCAAACGGGCATGCCCATTACAAAAATCGCCGGTGCGTAGGTATGGCGGGGAAGGGTCATGTAGTTCTGGGTTTCATCCAGCTTGAACGAATGGATCACGTTCACCGGATTTTCCTGACCATCGATGGTGCCCTGTTGCATGGCGGTCAGTGCTTCTGTCCACGCCATGGGAATAGCGTTGGCGCCCAGCTCGCGGAAGGTATCGGTGTACACCGGGTTCTCCATGACGCGAATACGCAGGCCATCCAGGTCTTCCGGCGAATTCACCGCACGTTCGCTGTTAGTTAGGTTGCGGAAGCCGCGCTCTGCGTAGGCCAGGCCTTTCAAGTTCACGTCAGACAGCTTATCCAGCAGCTCCTGGCCGATCGGGCCATCTAACACGCCATAAGCGGCTTCTGGGGAAGGGAACAGGAACGGCAGTTCAAACACCGCCATCTCTTCCACAAAGTTGGCCACCGGGCCGTTGGTAATCACCCCCATATCCACGGTGCCGATCTGCATACCTTCCAGCAGCGTGCGCTCGTCACCCAGCGAGGCATTGGGGTAGATCTCGATGTTGACCTTGCCATCGGTGCGTTCTTCCACCAGTTCTTCAAACTTGGTCGCGGCGATATGGAAACCATCCTGCTCGTTGACCACGTGAGCCAAACGCAGGGTAACGGGGTCCATATCAGCAAAATCAGCGGCATTCGCGGCGCTTACCAGCGCCAGTGAAATGCCCAGTGCCAGCGTGTTACGTGCAAAAGTTTTCATTATAGTGTGTTCCCAGTTTCACTAAGGATAGGAAGTGCATTCAAAGCATGCACTAGAGAAACGAAAACGGTCAATCAAAGCGCCTGTAAAACCCCTGACTCGCTGGACACAGCGCGTCCACGCGGGTACGATACGCACCCAAAGCGCCCGTAGCTCAGTTGGATAGAGTGTCGGCCTCCGAAGCCGAAGGTCGTAGGTTCAATTCCTACCGGGCGCGCCAAAACATATATAGGGCTTACGTTAACGCGTAGGCCCTTTTGTTTTGGCTATGTCCATTCTGCTGGGGCCAAATTGTGGCCACAATCTCTTCATTACATTCCTGATATGTCTATCCGATTATGACCTTTGGCTTTTTCTTGCCACCAGTATGGTCACATATGTACGTTCATTCGAATTCACTAAAATTAAGCACTATGGTAGCCTGAAATGACCTTCGGCTTTTGAGGTGTGTTGGACATAGCGACATACATTGTGATCGTCACACCAGGGATGAGAAAACAACGTGCAATTCACACAGCTATTAGACACTCTTGCTAGGTCGTCAGCTCAAGCGGTCACTACGCTCGGACAGGGACAAAAAGAACAAGATGAGCTAAAAAGCTACCTCTACGTTGAAACTGAAATCGAGAAAGATTTTAGAAGATTGCTGGACTCCAACCTCACACCGGATACCGTGATTTTCCTATGTGGCTCATCTGGTGACGGCAAGTCTGAAATTCTAAAACGCTATCACGAGACCTACTCGAAGAGAGTCAGGTTTCACCTAGATGCCACTCATGCGTTTAAGCCTGATCAAGACGCAATTGAAGCGTTAGACCAGCTCTTTGACGAACACAGTGAGTCGGAAAAGCCACTAGTCATTGGAATAAATGTCGGGATGCTATTTAACTTTGCGTCCCAAGGACATCTCCGCCACGAAAATATCAGGAGTGCCATTGAATCGTACCTCCAAAGTGGAGAGGAAACTTCAATTTCGTATAAGTTCCTGAACTTTGAGCAATACCCAAAATTCAGTATTGAGGACGGAAAGACTGGGTCGAGCTTTATTAGTGAACTGGTTTCGCGCGTAGTTGCTTCCACTGAAAATAATCCGCTACATCTGGCATATCTGGATGCGGTGCGAACGAATCCCAGCAAACTGACGCTGAACTATGAGTTGCTCAAACACGAGCAGGTGCGTGATCGGATAGTCCACCTGCTTCTTTCTGCTAGGTTAAAGTTTGATCAATTTCTTTCTGCGCGGGCCCTGCTTGATTTCGTACACCATTTGGTTTGCGGTCCCAGCTTACTTTTCAACAATCTATTTGTGGCTGGCCATAATGATTTGAGTGACATTATCAGCCACTTTGACCCATGTACGATTAGGTCTCGGAGTATTGACCAGTTTCTCATACAGCATTCTCTAGGCATAAGAGAGGCGGCTTTCGATGATTTCCAGAATTCAGTGCAGGAAACCTTTGGCATAGCCGACATTGAGTCGGCTGGTTGGTTGCGATTTTTTTACCTGTTTCAAGATGTCGCCATTGGAAATGACTTCCATCAACAGTTTCAAAATGATTTTAACCAGCCGCTGTACGACAGGTACATTGAGATTTGGCGTTTACATAAAAGCTATGATGGAAGCGCTGAGGAGCGTAAAAAGCTGAGAAGTTTCTATAAGAATGAGCTTTTATCGGCACTGGTTCGATTTGGAAATAGGTTGGATCCGTCATTAACTGCAAAGCAGCATTTATTTTTGTGCTCCAGAAATGGCGTCTTTGTTTCGGCAGTTGCCAATATTAAGCCTGACCTTAAAAGAATTGAAAATGAAGAGATGGCTAATATCCACGAGTTTCCGGTTTGTCTTAAGGTTGGTGATGAAACTCTTAAAACGTTTAATGTAAATCTTAGTTTTTATGAGTTGATTTATAAAATAAACGATGGCTATAGACCAAATAAACACGATAAGAATACGATCGTGATTTTGGAGGAGGTCGTCGACGACGTGATAAAGGCCATCATTGTTTCAAAAAAATTAATGCTTTCAGATGGTAATCAACACGTTTATCTTACAAATGAAATTGAAGACAGTGAGATTATCGTCGGAGGTGTCGAATGAGTATTTCCGATAACTTGCTTGTGTTGGATGAGCAAGAAATTAAGGGCGTAAACTTGGTTAACCATTTTCTGCCGTTTCGGTCTCAGACATCTGGCCTTGATTTCGAAGCAATAGCTGGAAGCATATTGAAAGCGGCGCTTCAAAAGCGGCTCGAAAAGGGGTCAACGTTAGAAAGCTTTAAATCTTACTTTTTTGAAAGTTTGCAGTATAAACTTACAGATCAGGAAGTTCAGCCTCTTATCGAAAAAATGTATTTCGATGATAATGCGGCCGGTTTGTTTAAAGTTTCGCCGGAATTTCTAATTTTTAAATCAGCGCAGGCTGAGGCGTCTACTAATAAACATATTGCGCAAGTTTTTATCGGTTTCATTTGTAACTCAGGCCGAAGCTTTTTGAAGCTCAGTAGTGAAGTGAATTTCTTAGAGCAAGAACTTGTTGAAGCGTTCCAACAGCGATTGACTGATTGTAAAGAAGATCCCGTTGAGAGTCCTTATCTGCCATTTATGGCCGAACTCTTTGCTCAAGATCTGGGTTTTCTTTTAGAGCACCCCGGATATTTCCTTGACAACCTTAGAGTGTTCTTTAGTCTTTACACATTTATGTATAGCTCTCAGTTGGCATTAAATATCAACGATTGGACGGAGAAACCTGTTAGTAAACCACTTTTCTTCATTCTTGATACCGAGAAGGCTAGCTTGGAGCGAAATCAGGTTAGAGAAGCTTTTCGGCACTTGAGGATAAAAGCTTTCGATCTATTCCCTGTCCTTTCTATGCTTGAATACCTGAATCAACCGAAGGATAAGAAAGCGAAAAAATTTCCGCTTTGGAAGTTTTTTCTAGAGATCAATGAAATGGATGCGTTACAGCGAAATAACGTTAATGAATCACTAATAAAGTTCTGCGAAAGATATCGAGAAAAAAGGAAACTTCCACCCTTTGAAGAGTACCCTCAAACAACGAAAGAACTGATTGAGGTACTTAGTATAACTGCCAAGGAAATCTTTGGAACAAAAGGTACGAACCAAAACGATGTAAACAATAGGTATGTTAACGCATTTGTGAATGAAATTGCACCGCACTTTGTCCAGGTGAGAGGTCGCTCAGGGAGAGTGCTGACCATTTCTCAAGATTATCTACTTCTACTCACAAACCTAGCTATCGGTAGTAGAAAGCAGGTTCAGTTCCAAGAGCTGCTTCAGGAGTTTAGAAAACGTGGGGTCTGGTTTGACAGGCAGTCAGAGCAAGCGATCATCAGGTTTTTGGAGCGAATTGGTAACGTCGAGCGAATGAGCGATAGCGGAGATGCGGTTTATGTCCGAAAAACACTTTGAAGCCTTCTTGGTAAGCAACCTACGTGGTTGGCTTCAGTCCCGTATAGAAGCTGGCGCCCGGTATCAGTTCAAGTCACCAGACCCAGAAAATACGAATGCCCTTGTCTCTGAGTTGCTAACGCGGAGCGATGGTCAACTACGCTATGGCGAGCATGAACTCTCATATCTCGAAGTTAATGATGTGCGTTTGCTGGTGGCAGGGCATTTGGAGCAACCTGATATCGAGAATGGTTGTTATACGGAAAACTATATATCAAACCTGCGAGATACCGTGGCGGCTCAGATGCCTCCTTTCGAGGGATGCGCTTTGCTGATCGTGCATAACAGCCTCCTTGATACCCTGATTAATAGTGCGTTCGACCTGGCTCAGGGCGACGCTGTTTGGTCGCCGCGTCAAACGAAAAATGAGCTGGATCTCATGATATCTGGTGGGCTTGAGAATCAAGTTGCTTCCCGGTGTCTCTTAGAGCACCAAGCTCGGATAATCACAGAAGAAGGCTCCAGTGTATTCGGATTTCGGCACCTCCATGATGCATTGCTAAACGGAGACTTGCGTTTCCAGGAACTAGGGCTGTTCAACGACCCTCAGGTGTTAAGCAACTCAAGCGAGAAGCAGGTAGCGCGCCGACTGGAGTCGAATCGACAGCTAAGAGAAGAGATAGAGTTTGCTGTTGAGCATTTCCCGAATGACCTGGAAGACAAGCTGACTAAGTTTGGATCAAAATTCATACAAGAACATTTTGGAGAAGGAGCCGAGGTTCCCTGGACCGAACTCAATTACCAAGAGTTTCGAGACGAGGAGGAGCTCCAGAAAAAGCTGACACTCGACTATGCAGGGATCGAGGTTAAGGGCTGCGAAATTGATGTACGAGACAAGAAAGATACCTCGGTGGGGAGGCGAGATAAGCATCTGATTATTGAAGTTCCGAGTGGTCAGGACATGTTCAGTTTCAAGATCAAGTTCGTTGGTCAGCGATTAGAAAAAAAGGAGCTTTTGGTTACGCCAAAAGCCATGTCTGACGTTATTGACATTGATTTCTCTTTTAGAGGTGACAAGTCGACCTTCACCATCTCGGCACCATGTAGTAGTAAACCTGAATTTTTTAGCCTGAGACTCAATCGAGATTCTTCGAACGAAAAATACAACTTCCATTGCCTAGTCGTCCAACAGGGAGACTTTCATCTGTCTGCCTTTGAGAATCGCTTTCTCATCGATAGAAAGAGGAGAGCGCTCGTATTTCAGGCAGACCAACATTGCCTTGACGTTAATCCTGACCTAACCACCGAAGCGGTGTTATCCGACAGTGGTGAAACAGTTGATATAAATTCGGTGGGAAAGGTCGATTTCGATCAGCTCTATGATGAGTCTGATGAAGTTAATTTCACCCTGACGAATGGTGACAGTTCACTCTTTGTACTCGTCGAAGGTGAACCGAGCAGAGAAGCACTTCGACTACCAGTTATTTTTGACACAAGCCGGTTTGCCAGGCTTTTTAAAGACGATAATTTCAACGGTGTGTACCGGCCAGGAAAAGAGACGGTTGTCTTCGATAACCAAGAATCGGGGCCAGTATTCTTCCGAAAAGCCTTGCTGCAGGCTGAGTCGTCCTTCGTTAATGAAGAGTGTATTGAATGGGACAATGATCGACGTAAAGGAACCCCACTTTCAAGTCTTCCACTTGCAGACGACAGAATATATCAAGCCTACAGGGCACTTATTACTTACTTCCAAGAGCGCAAAACGTTGCCTTCGTTGGCTAGTTGGGGACCTGAACTCGTTGCCCTAGGTAAAGAGTATATTTTGGCTTGCGTTGACTACTTGGACCAAATTCAGAAGGGCAAGCCGCTCAACAGCTCTGAACGGCTTGTGATTCGCATCGGGCTGGCAACAGTAGAGGAGCGCCGATTTTTTACTCCGTTCCATCCGCTGGTGATGGCCTATTATCTGAATCTGGTTGAAGAAATTGTAGAAGATGGCGAAGCGCGTAGCTTTCGTGAACTACCAGAGGTTACTAAAGGACGATTAAACGCACGGGGATTGATCCCTCATCTTTTCGACAGAGATAATCGTTATAGCTATACACAGGCCGTACCAGAGGATCCTCTCTGGTTGGAGGTAGTGGCACATCAGGATACAAGCTTCGATTTTGTGATAAACCTTGTAAAGCACAAGATCGAGGAGTTCACGTCTACATTTGAGCAGCTATTCCACCAGGTCGATGATGCCCCGCTGCTGATTAACTCCGTCAACAACGCAGAAAACGCAGAGTTGTTTAGAGGACTGGTGTCCTACTATCAGGCGAACTTACTCGGCGGGTGTCACATACACGTCAATCTATATGACGAGGAGCTGGTCGAGACTGAGCTTGATCTTTTCGCTGAGATGGGGATGTATGACGAAATCAAAGAACGGTACGGGCTCGATCGGGGAGCTGCACGTCGTAACGCTGATGCGGTAATTGATTTGCTGCGGACAAGGCTAACGTTTAGCAAGTTTCAGCATAACCATGTGGAAGAGCAAGCTTATGCTCATCTGACATTCTTCAAGAATGATCAGAAAGTAGAAGCTGTTGACAATAACATTGATGAACACCTCTCGGGTGTCGCTTGTGCTGGAGTATTATCAGGTGAATCTTCGAGGAGTGAGGGCGACCGATACTTCACGGCATTTGGCTTGAAAGGTGTTGATTATAGCTCTTTACCTCACCTGAAGCTGGCTAAGTTAATAGGAATGCTTTGGCGTCCCTCTCAGTCGAAGAATGATGTCTATCATGATCATTCGGCTACTAGCCTAGCAGTGAGTCAGGAATTTATGTCCTTGTTGGAACGTTCTTACGATAGTTCTGTATGGACGACCATCATAGATCCAAAGGTCACGTTGAAGTTCTTTGAAGCCACCGAAGGCGTGATCTTGATTCATTACTCCGATCAATACACAAGTTCGTCGGGTTATGACGCGATCACCGTAACCAAGCAAGTTGATCTTTATAAGAACGTCTTGGGCAATGCTGGCAATGAATTAATTCGAGAGTTCAATGCGTTCAATGGTGAATGGTTACTCAGACTGATTACCGATCACTCGAAAGAAAAGATTGCGAAAGAAGGCATTATCGGTGCCTATAAAATCGTTAGTG
This sequence comes from Halomonas bluephagenesis, assembly GCF_054790765.1. Lineage (NCBI taxonomy): Bacteria > Pseudomonadati > Pseudomonadota > Gammaproteobacteria > Oceanospirillales > Halomonadaceae > Halomonas > Halomonas bluephagenesis. The sequence continues at coordinate 1,814,505 of NZ_CP133631.1, read as the reverse complement.
CCCTTTTGGCCGAATCAGGTATCACGTGGATTCCTATCTCTGTCGCCGAGATGATAAGAGTGGCTGGCAATATTGGCCTTGCAATGACCGATAGTGATTTCTCGCGCCACAATCGCAAGATTAAAAAAGGTGCAATTTCTGACGACATCTTGTTCGCAGGTTTTAGGGAAGGCCAGCTCTACCTTTTACCTGTGGAGGTAAAAGCCGGGGGCCGCCCTGATTTCTCCAAAGCGAGAGAGCAGGCGCTTGAGTTGAAGCGATACATGGAAGAAGACCTCCTGGGGCCGGATACGCTTGCGTCGCGTCTCTATCGCGGACTATTCATTCGCCAGGTGCTTCTTCAAATCGAGAAGTATCAGTTGTATCAAGTGTTCGAGGATAGCCATTTTGCGGACTTCCTTAACCATCGCGAAGAGTGGCTAGAAGGGCAGTATGGAATTGGTCAGCTGCAGAATTATCCCAGCGCCATGGTCGTTGCTCATATCAATAATGAATCCTGTTTTGAAGAGAAGTACGAGCTCACGGAGGGTGTTCTACAGGCTGAAATACCGATGGGGCTTCTCGATAAGCTGATAAGAACCCCTTACCAAGAACTCAAAGAGAAAATCGACAATTCCTCACTTCTTCACGTGCCCAAGGAATATTTTCTGCAGCCTTTCACTGAACAAGAACTTACAGACGTGAAAGAAGATACAGCGAAGGAGTCTGGTTCTAATCAGTCGGAAACGGTTATGTACCCGTTTTCAAAGCATGATAGTGGTGTCTTCCCTGCTGCGGCTGATGATCCTTCCGAAGAGAGGGTAGACAATTTCGTACCTGCGACACCCGCTGAGCCACTCAAGGTCGAGTTTGGCAAGGATGTGCAAAGCGGTGAGATAATCTATTGGGAGCCTACGAATACCGAAAAGCTCTTCAATACGAATACCGGAATTATTGGCACGATGGGTACAGGGAAGACGCAATTTACTAAGTCTATGATTACTCAGCTGGTGAGAAATCAACAAAACAATGTGGGTGGTACTGATATTGGCATCCTAATCTTCGACTACAAAGCTGATTACGTTAAGGATGAATTTGTAGAGGCGACCAATGCCAAGGTATATGACCTGTTCCATCTACCTTTTAACCCGTTCGCAGTATTTGGTAACCGGCCAATCCAGCCGATGCATACGGCCAACCTATTCCGCACCACAGTAGCCAAAGCGTTTGGGCTTGGCCCAAAGCAACAGAACAAAGTGCGTACCCTTGTGATGGATGCGTATGAAGCAGCCGGAATATATCCGGAAGATCCTTCTACGTGGAGCAAATCAGCTCCAACGCTCGCGGATGTTTGGGCAGAGTATCAGTCGCAGGACAAGATCGAGCAGGATTCTCTCTACGCTGCTCTAGACGACCTGATTGGCTTTAAAATCTTTGAGCCGGATACCAATAAAACGCAGTCGCTCTATGATTTAGTAGACGGCGTAACGGTGATTAACCTATCAGGTTATGATCCCAGCATTCAAAATCTGGTTGTCGCTCTGACTTTGGATTTGTTCTATACCCAAATGCATCAGCAGGGTAGTTCGACGTTAGATGGTAATTACCGCCAGATTTCCAAGATGATTCTAGTCGACGAAGCCGACAACTTTATGTCACAGGATTTCGATAGCCTGAAGAAAATTCTGAAAGAAGGTCGGGAATTTGGGGTTGGGACTATCCTATCGACTCAGGAACTTACGCATTTTAAAACCGGTGATAATGATTATTCAACTCTGATTCTTTCTTGGGTTATTCATCAGGTGGCAAATATCAAATCTCAGGAAATTAAGGCTATCTTTAATACTCAGTCTAAAAATGACGAAGAGTATTTTATGGGACAGATTCGTAAGTTGGAAAAGCATTATAGTTTGTGTGTAGATGGGAAAAAGAAAGTGACAAAAGTCAAAGACTTGGCTTTTTGGGAGATTTTGACATGAAAAAGGAATTTCAGGGATATCATCCATTAACTGAATCAGAAATACAGGAGCTGCTTAGAGTAGCTACTTTATCTCTTGATGCAAATATTATGCTTAATTTTTTCAGGTTTGAGAAAATACATAGAGATATCATTTTTCGAATTTTGTCGAATGAAAGTATTAACAAAAGACTATTTGTGCCTCATCATGCTGCGTTAGAGTTTTATGAGAACCTCGACGAGGTCTCAGGCGAACCATTTACGAAAGTTGATGATATTGTAAGGGTTATCAAGTCATTTAAAAAAGAGAATTTTGGTTTAACAGAGACTATAAAAGAAAGTAGTATATATTCCGATCTTTATAAAAATATATCTAATGATCTTGACCGAATAGTTAAAGTGGTTGCGCTAGAAAAAAAGAAAATTCAGAAATCCTTTGATAGAAAGTCAATATTGAGTCAGCTAGAAATTATGCTAGACGATAAAGTAGGCCCGCCGTTACCCAATGAAGAAGTGGATGTGTTGATAGAGACCTGTATTCTGCGGCAAGAAAATAAGATACCACCTGGTTATGGCAAGGATGCGAATAAACCGGGGGCGTATAGTTTTTCTGGTATACCACTTCCTAAAAAGTGTGGCGATTATTTTATTTGGGAGCAGATGATTAGAGAGGGGGCTAAGCACAAAAAACCTATTATCTTCATTACAGATGATGAGAAGCCAGATTGGATTAAAAAAACAATGCAGGGTCCTATACCTCGACCTGAACTACGCATGGAGTTTAAAAATATAACTGGGAACGATTTTTATATTCTTAATACAAAACGTTTTTTGTCATTAGCTAAAATGGCTTTTGATGCTGAAATTAAAACTAGTCAGGTTGACGAGATTGGGGAAATAGCCAAGCGTCAAGGGAATTGGAAAGACGAGGTGTATAATGCATTGAGACAGTTGGGTGGTGAGGCGGATTTGAAGGAGATTTATAAACAAGTGAAAAATAACAGGCAAGGTAATGTACCAGCTTCTTTTGAGTCTATAGTCAGAAAGTCTATATATCATTATTCGTCTGAAACTGATATTTACTTGAATAAGGAGGATTTATATACCCAAGTTTCTTCTGGTCGATGGAAGATTTTGGGTTATAGTTGATAGGTTTTATTACAATTTTATTTCAGTTGTGTCTTGGATATAATTTCGTATCAGTCTATAGTTGAATAGCTGGTTTTAAATCTAATTAATTGAGAGTTTGACATGAGTGAAAACATACAGTTACGCCCAGCTCAACAGTCTCCTGATGTTTTTGATCGTTCGATTAGGGGGGGTTACGGAAGATTTCAGTCAGATAAAAGTTATCCCTTATCATATGTTCAAGCTTCTATTTCAATTGAAAGTGTAAATTGGTTAGAAACAGCATCAGAAGCCTTCAGATCCTATGAATTGGATTTTGAAGAGCTGATCCAACGTGATATTGATAAAGAGCGAGTGATAAATATTGTAGATGACTATTTAAAGAAAGGTGAAGATAGAGTTTTGTTTTTTCCTCCCTTGTTAGTGTCGTTAGTAGCATTAGGTGATGAAGGGATTCTTGGGCGTTATGAAAGTGTACGGGAAGAATTAAAAGATCATAGTGTAGAATTGACTTGGGGAGGAGATCGTTTTCAGCTTATATTGCCTACTCTTGATTCAGCAACAGGTCATCAAGTAAAAGTGCATGATAAAGATATCGATATTGCTCCTTATTGGTCTGTCCTTCGTTTGAATAGTAATAAAATTAAACTAGTAGTAATTGATGGTCAACATCGACTTCAAGCCTTGAAGAGTCTTTGGAATAGTAGTGACCATGCAAATAAAAAAGTGGTTAAAAACTTATCAATACCAATTTGCTTGTTATTTTCGCCAGAAGCGGTAGAAGGTGAGGGGGCCCATGAATCAATGAACCGTGATATGCGCGAGCTTTTTGTGAGGATCAATTCAGAAGGGAAGAAGGTCTCAGGTCACTTTATCGCTTTGCTTAATGATAGACGATTGAGTTCTTTTGCTGTACGTGAATTTTGCAACTACTCAAAGAGTGAAGAATTATCAAATGGCTTGAATTATCTTTGTTGCGTCGAATGGAACCAACGTGTGGATCGACTTGCCTCTCAGATAAATCGTCCATACACGATAACAACTATACAAATTATTTCGGACACATTAAGTGAGCATGCGTTCGATCCTAAGTTAGCAGGTCGAGCTCGATACTTACTTAATCTGAAAGCATTTAAAGAAAATCTAGAAACTGACTCACGATCTATCCCTGTGGATGAAATTTCTGAAGAGAGCTTCTCAATTTCGCAAATAGAATTTCTTAGAAAGTTAACTCGAGAAATGGTAGCACCAGCGCTTGCTGTACTCTTTTTTGAACCTGCAGTTTATAAAAAAAGGATTGAAGCGACTAATAAAGCCGCTGAGTGGCTTAATCAAATGATATCCAAAGAAGTTGATGGTGCTGAACATTGTAAATTGAGTATTTTAGATCAATATCGAGATCCTAATGAACTAGATCCTCCAAGCTCAAGAGATATTTATCGAGAATTTTCAAAGAGAGTATTAAATGCTTCGCCTAGCAGTATTCATTTTTACAATGTATTTCAGCAAGGTTTAATTAGAGCTTGGATAACTTTAACTCGCTTGTTATTTCAATCAGGATTTAGTCCAGTTGCCATAGCAAAAGCGCTCGTTACTTCAATTGATCATTTTATGGTGATTGATGATAAGCGTTTTGATGCAGCTAATTTGTATGGTCAGAAGCTTATCTTTAACGGTTCAAAAGTTATTGTTAATAAGAGGGCTAAAAATAATTGGGAGAGATTGATACTTTTGAGTTTTGGGAATCAGGCAGTGCTTTCAAAGTTTGAAGCAAGTGTGTCAGGTTTTAAAAAAGAGGACTTGAGTTTGCTTAAAGAAAAATCGAGCGAGTCTCTTAAGAGCTACTTAAGTGATTTGAAAAAGGTTATCGAGGAGGATTATAGGAAGTATTGGCGTGATAAAGAGCTTGATGAACAGGTCATGGAAGAGCTTGAGGATTTAGACGTGGCCGCAATGAAAGGGGATGAAGATGCATTAGAGGAATTCAATAATAAAATTGGAAAATATGCTCTAAACCGTTATAGGGAAGCCGAGACGAAGCTTAAAGCAGCTTTTGGAATTTAATTATGCTGGGACTATGGACTCCAGGTTGTGAGTTATACTCTGAAACTATATATTTATCACATAATGAGGAGGAACTCGCTTTAGAGCTTATAGAGTCAGGCTCTTTAGTTAGCCGTATTCATAGAGTTTCTAGTGATGCTGATGAACTAATTGCACCAATATCTATGTTTCTTTCAACTAGGTTGGGGATAGATCTCTCGATAGAACTTCAATTGACAAACCGAGATTTTATACATTGGTACCAAATAACCTCTTCTCTATTGCAGAAAGAGGATAGTGGGTTAGGCGATATAATTGCCCCATCAGGAATGTTTCCTTACTTTACTGTTTTTCGTGAGTTTGTTCAGTGTTACTTGAAAGTGAAAAGCTGCATTCAAAGAAGTTGTATGAGACCTGGTTTAAGCAGTAAAGACTTTATTAGTAATTGGTGGGATGACTCAATTGACTTAACTGCATTATTGGATGAGTTGTCTTTCTCTATTAAAAAGCTACCTGAAAAAGGTTCTTTTCTAGAGAACATCGAGAGAAGCATTGGCTTCCTTCGAGAGTTCCTGAAGAAGTTCAATGATGCTGACACCTCAAGCAAGCATGTTTATTTGTCAGGTATAGCGTATGGATTAGCATTGAAAGCTGTTGAGCGAGAAGAGCACGATTTAGTATTGTTATTTACACAGAGAAGCTTAGATTTTGCTGTCCATTCGATAGCATTAAAAAAAGATGTAGTGAGTGCTGGGAAGCATGGTTTGGTTTATAAACAATATCTCGGAGAGAAATCCCTACCCTCTCTGATGAAAACAGTAGAATATTTACAAAAGCAAAATATACTTTTTTTAGGAGATGATGAAAATTATGATCTCAGACGTATAAATAACGCCAGAAATAATTTATTAATAACACACTCATCTTACTCCATTTCTTCTGAAGAAGTTAAAAGGTATCACTCGGAGGCGCGTAAAATTAATTTATCGATTGTTGAGGTTAAATCCACTTGGTCAGAAGGTTTGAAGGCAGTCACTTCTCTTAAAGGTATTACTTTAGATGTCTTATTCGAAGTTCATGAGTTTAGCTCTTACGTGGTTACTATGAATAAGGAAAAACTTTTAGAGAATTATGGGTTGAGTGACGTTAATTCTACGTCAAGCGTTAAATAAAGGCTTAATGTCCAAAATGGATTTTATATGTCCAATTTTATGTAAACCGCTGTCAATTAAAGAACGAATTATATCTTGTATATCAGCTTCAATTCTTTGCTCCTTACAAAACTGACGGATAAGAGCTTCAAAAGTTTTCTCGTGGGCGCCAAATAATACGTCACGATTGATGATGTGAGTCTGTTCAGGTTTACTTACATTAATTGAGGCTGTGCGAATATCTTTTAGTGCTAATGATATTGAAATTCGTGCAATTACATTCGGGGTAAGTCTAGTTTTTGTTTGGAGATACTGTAATCGATCCCAAGACTTTTTGCTCAGATAGATACGAGTTGGGATCATGTTAGTTTGTCTCCTTTTTTTGCCAAAAGTAGCCTTCACGAACCTGAGTTGCTCCTGCTTTAGGGTCATATTCGAGTTTATAGGCTCCTGAAATATCTGGTGAGAGAGCTGAATAAAATGCTTCATCGACCTCCGTATCTGTCGAAAGAACAATCATTTGATGACTCGCAGTTGGAAAATAACCTTCGATTAGCTTTGTTCGATGCTCTGAGTCTAGTCGCCCTAGAGGGGTATCAACGATCATCGGCAGTTGGCGTCCTGAGGTCTTTGCCAACGCTTCGAGCACTGCGATTGCGAAAATCTGCTTTTCACCGGCAGAAAGCTCATCTTTCGCAATTTCTCTACCTCTGCCGGAGAGAAGGCTTACATGAAAAGTTTTGGGATCAATACGGATTTGTAGTTCCAAATCTTCTTTACGAGCGAGCTTTGCAAAGCATTCCGTGAACTGTACTTCAAGATCCTGAATTTTAGCTTTAGCTGTCTGGTCTACATAGTCGGTTAGAAGGCCATTCGCATTATTGATATAGTCGAGTACACGTTTTTGGTCGCTTAATTTCGCAGCGGTTTCGTAAAGACGATCAAGTCTACGGGCAATATCAACAGCCTCGTACGCTGTCTCTTTACCTGATTTTCGAAGGGTATCGATTTCAGCGTCTAGCCTGCCAAGTTTTTGCTGTAGTTGCTGTAGATTCTCGAAATCCGTAGCGATCAGTGAGTCGTCTGGTGCGCGCGCTAGTGAAGCACCTATCTCATCGAGAGCGGCTTTAATTTTTTTTAACGACGCGAATAATGTTGATACTTCTTTACGCTGCTTTCGAGCCTGATTAAACGTAGTGAAAAGGTGGCTTGCTTGGGAAGGTGTCAAATCATGAATTGGCTGATCGAGGCTCCGATCTTTTGAAGATCGGTTAAGCGTATCTAATCCATTGAGAACTATGCTTAAAGTATCTTCCGATAACTTTGAGTCAAGCGACTCAATTAGTTTCGTACGATACTCTTCATGAATTCTACGCTCCTGAAGAAGACTGTGGAGGTTTAGGTCGCTCTCTATTTGGGTCTCCGTCCTTGCACAGAACTCCTCTGCAAGAGCGATAGGTGCCGTATCAGATACAAGGCTATTAATCTGAGAAACTAGATGTTCCCGTTTATCTTGCAGTTCTGATAATTCATCTATGAGCTGTGTTCGAGAGGTAGAAAAGTGTCCACCTCGATCATCAATCCTTTTTTGGATCTTATTCGCTCGATCCTGAATCTCAGCACGTTGAACACGAGCCGTAGTGATCTCTTGTCGAATCGACTCGACACGAGTACGGCAATCCTGGAGGTTGGATTGTTCGGAATCTATTTGAGCTCGAATCTCTTGAGCTGATGATCGTTTGGTCAGATTGCGGTTGAGTACCGTCAAATCGCCGGAAAGCCTTTCAACTACGTCCAGTCCCAGTAGCTTCTTAATGGATTGCTCTAAAGCGGCTCCACCTGTGTCATCCGCTAGTTGAGCTATCTTTTCACCATCGAAAAAGAACAAGTCAGATACGCCAGCAGGAATAAGTTCATTAAGAAAATTCTGCGCTTGGTCGTAATTGAGACCTTTGATAAGAGTTCCGTCTTCAAGGATTGTCAGAGTTTCTTTGACACTGCTTCCCTTCCGTTGCCATTCACGTAGAACATGATATTGGTTTTCCGTGCCAAGCTTGGCATACGTGAACGTTAGCTCAACAGATGCCTGGTTCGCAGAGCGGTCAGTCTCTTTTGAGTGATGTAGAGCGTCCAGGAGAAACTCGTCGTAACGTTTTTGAGAAACGGTAGAGCCAAGACATAAGCGCCCGTAGAGGGCAAGCCTTACCCCTAAAAGAATACTTGTCTTACCCGCACCATTTAGTCCTCCAAAGAGAATAATGGGACGGGTTTTTCCGAAGTTCTTTTCGGGCGCTAAATTAAAATGGTTGATTCCAGCATAAACACGGAAATCGGTCAGCGTAAGCTCTTTGATAAGCATTAATGCAAAAACTCTGAAAATTCGTCTTTTACTTCCTCAACGTACAACTTGCCACGCTTGCGAAAGGACTGATTACGTTCGTTGATAGCTTCAAGCTCTTCCCAATCGCGCTGAAGGATGCTTTCCAAGCTATTTAAAATACCTCTACGTTTTCCAAGGCCCGACACCTGAAGCTCTGCTTCAAGCATCTTTCGGATTAGAGCAGACGGAACCCCATACGTATCTGAAAGCTTTTCCAACGTTTCCGAGTCTGCACGTGTGAATGCTCCGGCATCGTCTTCCACCCAGTCGAGGTCTTCACCATATACGTCGCGGTATATGTGGGGCAGGGAGTCTTCCCAGTCCGGCTCGTTTGGATCTCTCAGCCATTCTCTTCTGATCAAATGCAATTCAGGTCGCGTGATCAGTTCGATGGACTCTCCGCTCTCGTTAATTTCTTTCTCAATGGTCAGAAGTTCACGAAGAAATTCTTGGCGCTTTGATAGCCAATAAGGGCCAGGTATGTGGCGAATTTCATGAATGCTGTCATCGCTGATATCGCCAGAGTTGTATGACACGCGACCAGTCCGGCGACGGAAGTTGCGATACTCCTCGGAATTTTCAGGTTGCCGAGATTGATAGAGCATGTTTCTGAAAGCTAGCAGAGGCTTCATCCAACTGGCCCCTGACTCGATCAAACCGTGAAGCGCTTTGTCTTCGGTAACAACGGTGCAAGTCCAGCAGCCAAAGCGGCTATTGCCACAAGAGGGGGTGCTTTTGTCGATAACAATGGGGCATTCGCCCTGGTTGGACCCTTTGTATAGCTCTAGCAGCTCTCTATTAGAGCCCCCCCAGGGGCAAGGGGCGCTCATTAGATACATCCATACTTCATCTGCCGACCAGTTTTCGATTGGCATATACGTATATGCATTCGGGAGTGAGCTATGACGGCTTAGGGCAGAGCCGTCGATCTTATGCTTAGAGATGACCTGGGCTCGTGAAGCGCTCTCCTGACTACGGGAGCCTAATACGACAACGGCTTCACCGAATTCAGCGACCTTATCGAGAATGAACTCGCTGACAGGATCAATCTTCATTCGCTCCGTACACCAACGAAAAGATTGGTTCGGCGCTGGGTAGCCACGGCCCAGTAAATTTACCCAAAATGTTTGATCGGTTTTCGGCACCACGCTGTGAGCGCTCATAGGTAAGCTTTCACGAGGTGCTGCTTCATTGATGGTGGCTATTACTCGCTTGATCATGTCAACGACGACAGGGGTTTCTACCAATGTGTCAGACGATACGACATATACGTGCTTTTTGCGCTTCTCTATAGGTAGCTGAAGTAGCGCCATATAAATCAGCGATAAAATACAGGTGGAGTCTTTGCCACCGCTAAAGCCAATGATCCAAGGACGGTCATCAGAGCAGTAGATAGTCTGAATTTCTCGCACTAAATCTACGAGTGGACGGCCACCAATGGTGTAGTCCTGGATCATTGAAAGATGATCTGAAAAAATAAATTTCTCTTCTGCGGCCATCATTTGAACGACTCCTCGTATTCCTGCTCTGTCGGGGTAAGCGGAACACCGAGCTGTTGTTTGATGTAGTTGCTGCTGAGAACTACGCTACTTCGTGCTTTGCTGATACGGCCATGATGCATGGCGCGCCCTTCCCAATCACTATTTGCACGCGCCCAATCAATTTTTTGGAGGCCTTGTAAAATGGCGCTCCACTGGGGTTTGGGCTTGCAAATAAGATCAGAACCGACTTGTCCCATAGCCTGCAACATAACGCCGTGAGCATGAACATACTGTTCACGCAGTTCACAAGTGGCGACTTTCTTTTCTAGAGCTAGCTGCCAGTCCTGCATGTTCTTTGCCACTTCGTTCCAGAACTGAATTGCTAGACTCTCCTCTTCTGCCGTGATGGGGGTATTTTTTCCCTTCATCAGTAATGCTTTGGATGCGTTTTTTATGGCTGACAACGTAAAAAATTTACTGCTCCGATTCGAGATACTTGATCTCTCCATTTCGGTTAGTCTTGAAAACACTTTCACTTCACGAACAACATTTCTAGCAAGTTCAGATAATGCATCGCGATGATCATAGAGTGTGCTAATGGAGTCGCTTGGCCGCACTGCGTGTTTGTTAAGGTCAGCGAACATTTGTTGGCTGCGCTTAAGGCCGTCGTCGATGAAGAAGAGCACTGGTATGTTGTCGTACCCGAGCTCGGGGTTTTGCTCAATCGCTTGTACGATAGCCTCCCGGCGGTGTTGGCCATCGTTAATTAAGATCTTAGCGTCCATTGGAATAGACAGCAGTCCAAGGTTTTGCCCAAGTCCCGTATCTGTGCTGGGCTCAAACGAAACCTGCCCATCAACGGAGGCGGTGATACCAGAGAGCGTGTAGTCAGAAGGGTTGTCTACTAGGTAACTTACAATATCAGGGATACGAGTACGGTTCAGAACTCGCTGGGCTCGAAGCTCAGGAGGGACTTCTTGCCCGTCAAAGATAAAAATTTTTGGCACTAATCTAAGCGGGCACATTGCCACGTAGCATGGCCGTCCAGACTGGATTCCACGAGCTGCTGGAAAAGTATGAGAGAACTCGGCCATGAAGCCCCCGACGGCTGGAAGTTAAAAAATATATGGAAGTTAACTTACTAAATTTTGACTTCCAGGTCAATGAGTCGTCAATTTTGACTGATGTGTTTGTGTGGTTACAAGCACTGATAAATGATTGCGTTTGTAAGCTTGATTCATGAAATCAAATTTCTTCTGGATATAATTGCCAATTGTTAGCCACTCTAAGTATTTCCAGTAATTGGTGGCTGAAACACTAGACAGTCTTGAGAAGATTTAAGGAAGTGCCGTGTTCTGATCCTTTGCCAAGCACATATCCGTATTAAGAGACTGCGATTGCTCGCTCGCACTTATATGCTGCCACCTACTCCTCCGACCGTCATTCCTTCGTGCTGAGCGGACTACCAATGCCTACTTCGCTGAGATCCTCGTGGGTTAGGCCGTGGAACAGTTAGCTGCCACTGCACCCTCAACGCTTGGCAGCTCCCGAGTGATTTACGTCTCATCTTGGATACCCTGTTTTTAGTGATACTATCCTGGGTATTTGCATCTTGTGATTTGCGTTCCACGCATAAGGGTGGCCGAAGCAATGTTGGGATTCCTGCAGGGATTTTCCTATGGTCTTTTTATGACCTGCCTGCCCTGGCTGTTGGTAGGGCTCTTCAACCCTGGCTTGGCAGTTCCGGTGGCGGCGCCTGGTCGGCTGCATGTTATTTTGCGCTATTGCCTGACAGTGCCTTTCATCAGCATGTTGCTGTGGCTGACCTCACTGTGGGGCGGTTTCAGCCCAAGCCTGCTAGGGTGGCTGGCGGGGATTGTCGCTATCCCGGTGGCACTGCCCATTGAGCGAACCCTGAGAGGCTGGCTGGCCCGCCGTCGCGCGCGTCGTCAGCAGGCCGAGATGACCGCCAAAGCGCAACAGCGCCGTGCTCAACAAGCGCGCAATACCCATGAAGCTGGCGTGTTGGTGCTCGACCCGGCAGCGCCGCCCGAGGGAGCCGATGATTTGGTAATGGCAATGTGCCACGCTAAACAGCGCTTGCTGGACGTTCAGCGTCCTGATCTGGCGATCCTGGCTGACCGCCTCTATAGCCGTTACCACCATGTGATGGAGGTGCTCAGTGGCCGATTTCAACGTGGTGAGCTGGCTTTTGAGCGTTCGCAAGGCTTGGTCGCGCAGGTGTGTTTTGGGTCGGTAGATACGCTGACCACCATGGCCTCTCAGGCGCGCAGCGTGGTGAGTGTGGACGGTAATTACGTTCGCGACCGCCTGACACGGGAAAGCCAGCGATTGAGTACGCAAGAACGGGCTGCCTTGATGCGGCGCCTGGATCTGCTCGGCGAGACTGAAAAGCGGCTTCAGGAGCTCTCGGCTCAGGTGGAGTCGGCGTTGACCGTGCTCGACGACACAGCCGTCTCCATGGCGCGTATCGAAACAGCACGCCCTCAGGCATCGGTCACCACGGAGAAAGCACTGGATGACTTGCGCCATTTCGTCGAAGGCGCGGGTCGCTATGCGCGTAAAGATTAATTCGATAGCGTGCTGCCATACGGTTTCTAGGAACGGTTTCTAGGAACGGTTTCAAGAACGATTTTCAAGGACAGTGGAGATGCCAATGACTCAGCCATCCGATGACACAGGTCGCCTTTCCCTACCGCCAGTCGAGGAGATTGCAGACGCGGTTACTTCCGATGATCCCGGTGCTGATCCTGAACTTGAGGCCATGGCTGAGCGCTTTGTCACGGAAATTCTGGCTGAAGGTGACGAAGCATCGGTGGTTAACCAGCGTCGTGCCGTGGACGAGATGGGGCTTGAACTGCAGCAGCAAGCGGCCCACCGCAGCGCCATGCTACAGACGCCACTGCGACAGCTGGCGCATCAAGGCGACGAAGGCGGGCCAGTCGCCAAGGCGCTATCTGATCTGCGTGGTCGCATGGAGGGGCTTGATCCTGCCCGCCATCGTCTGGCACCGAGTGCCCTGGATCGCGTGATGGCGATGATTCCTGGCCTCGACAGCCGCCTGCAGCGCTACTTTCGCAAGTTTGAGAACGCTCAGCAGGCGCTGGATGCAATCATCGACGAGTTGGAGGGCGGTCGCGACATGTTGCATCGTGACAACCTCACCTTGAACGATGACCAGCAAGCGCTGAGGAACATTTTGTCCCAATTGAACCGCCAGGTTACGCTGGGTCGCCTGATTGACCGTCGCTTGAAAGATGACATCGACACGCGCGCTGTCGATGATCCGCGGCGTCACTTTCTTGAGGAGGAACTGCTCTTTCCCCTCCGTCAGCGCATCGTCGATCTTCAGCAGCAACTGGCCGTTAGCCAGCAAGGCGTGCTGGCGCTAGAAGTGATCATTCGCAACAATCGGGAGTTGATGCGTGGGGTAGACAGGGCCATTAACGTCACCGTCTCGGCGCTCACCGTTGCGGTCACCGTGGCGATGGGCATGGCTAATCAGCGCCTAGTACTGGATCGCATTGAAGCTCTCAATACCACGACCTCGCAAATGATTGGCGGAACCGCCAAGGCGCTGCGTCAGCAGGGCGTGGATATCCAGAAGCGTGCTTCTTCGGCGATGCTCGATATGCAAATGCTGGAAGATGCTTTTGGTGAGGTGATGGGCGCTATTGATGATCTCTCGACCTATCGCCAAGAAGCGCTGCCGCGGCTGGATGAGCAGATTGACCGCTTGGCGACCTTGTCCAAACAGGGCAGCGCCTCCATTGAGCGCCTCCGTGAAGGGAGTGAATCGCACCTGCAGGACGGCCGCTTTGATCAACCCTCATCAACCCAGTAAGCCGTGCACCTTAATCAACATGGGTGATGGGCTGGCGGTCGGGGTCAATATGCCAGGGCAGGCCAAGGCGTGTGTTGCGCTCTAGCTCAGCAATGACCTGGGCGCCCAGTAATAAAATGATGGCGCCGACTTCCAGGCTGATCAGAACAATGACCAGCGTTGCAAGGGAACCGTAAACGGCGTTGACGAACGAGAGGTGGGTGAAATAATAAACCAGTAGCAGCCGCACGCCTTCCCATAACAGCGCCGCGACGAAACCGCCGATTATCGCTCGGCGTAACGCGATACGCACCACCGGTAGCACCTTATAGATAGCGCTGAACAATAAGAAAACCCCAGCAAAACTGAATAAGTTAAGTACTGGTTCGGAAAACCCTGCAAACGGCAATTCTCGCTCAAAGAGCGCCATCATCAGTGTATTGAGCGAGCTAGCCAGAGTGACTACCAGTGTTAAGGCCAGCAGCCCCGCCCCTAGTACCAACATGAAAGCGTAAGGCAGCATCACCGAAACCCACACACTGCGCTTGATGTGGGGGCTTTCTGGCGCATGGAAAATAATCGCCAAGGCATCTTCGAGCATACGAAAGGCGAAGGAGCTGAAGAGTAGCAGGATGGGTAAGCTAAGAATGCCGATGACGTCGCGGGACTCCAGGAGGCCACGCACGGCGTCCATCAAAACCTCGGCATGGGCCGGTGCTAGGTGGCGTGCTTGTACGGCGAGAACGTTGAGCAAATGCTGTTGATCCACCACCTGCGTTAACAGCACGACCAGCACCGCAAATAGCGGCACGATAGAGAGCAAAATGTTGTAACCCACGCCACCGGCCAGCAGGATGCCGCGGTTTTTCAGGAAATGACACAGTACACGCCAGGCGAATTGGGTCAGCCGAGGCAGCAAGAGCAAAACGGCATTAAGTACTGTGTGGTTGCGTCCCATCGCTTGCCATTCTCCTTGTACGCCAACGTTTTGCCCTGGCGGTTTGATTGTTCAGCGACAACAAGAGTCAGGGGATAGACTGACGCACAGACCAGCAAAATGATAGGCAATGATCGGATTGGCGTTTATTCCACACACAGCGACGGGGTGCCAGTCAGCTCACTGCGGCAGCGTTCTAGCGCCTGGGCGATGTAACGCCCCGCCATGCGTTCAGAACCCCCGAAGCGTCGGCCGATCTCGGCTTGTGTCAGCCCTTCCAGGCGGTGCCAGGTCAATGCCTGGAGAAGCCGTGGTGGCAACGATGCCATGGCTCGCCGTAGCTGGCGCTGACACAGGGCGCTTTCGGTTGCTGTTTCTGGGCAAGAGTAGGGACAGGCGAGGCAGAGACGAGGATCATCGAGTGGCTGGTGGTCAATGCGCGAGTGACAGCGGCGATGATGATCAATCATTAGGTTATTGGCGATGCGAAACAGGTAGGCGCGTGGCTCTTCAAGACTTTCGGTGGATGGCCGTTGGCTCAGGCGCAAAAACGCCTCCTGACAGAGGTCATCAGCGAGGGCAGGACAGCGTACCCGTTGCCGTAAATAGCCATTCAAATCACCGGCGTGCATTCGATAAAGACGGGTGATATCCAGATAGTCGGTCATGGGAAAACGATCATGGTGTCAGGGGCTCGAATGATGTTGGTTCTTGTAGGGCCCGCCCTTGCAGCGGGCCCGGTGTCGTCGTGGCTCAGGTCAGTTCCAGCTGCTGGGTTGTCCTTGCGCATGCGATGGGCCGGAAGGCGGCAATGGGGTTGGCGAGGTTGCCGGCGAATTTCAGGTTTTTTGCTGGGTCGGCCAAATCAAGCATCTGTTGATGGTCGCTGAGCTGAAGCCTGTTTAAGCAGGAGAGGGTAAACGCTGGTGCGAAGAGATCGTGCTGGTCGAACTTATTAGCGAACTCAGGATGGTCCTGTTGGTAGTCAACGACGCAGCGTGCCACCCGCTCCCAGAAAGCGTCTTCCGTTATGTCGCCTTGTTCGACCAGAATCCCCGCCATGAAGCGTAGGAAACAATCAAATACATCGGTGAAGATCGACAATACCTTGAGCGGCTCGGGCATATCGAGGCGGATTCGCGAAATGGCCTCGGGCAGCTCCACCTCGGTGTTCATGATGGCGATCTCCTCGGC
This sequence comes from Halomonas bluephagenesis, assembly GCF_054790765.1. Classification (NCBI taxonomy): domain Bacteria; kingdom Pseudomonadati; phylum Pseudomonadota; class Gammaproteobacteria; order Oceanospirillales; family Halomonadaceae; genus Halomonas; species Halomonas bluephagenesis. The sequence continues at coordinate 1,798,411 of NZ_CP133631.1, read as the reverse complement.
AATGTCTTTCATGATGGCGCGCACCGGAACTCCGTCTTTGAGCTGCAAAATCAGGTTTTCTCCGTGAGGCATGAACACCAGATCATAGGCATAGAAGCAGTGCAGCAGCGGGCGCAGGTAAACCCTTAAGTAGCGGTCCAGCCAGCCGCTGGTGGAAAGCCCTGAAATAGAGATTAGCCGTGGCAGCAGCGCGCGTTGATGTGCATCGACATGTAGTAAGGCGGCCATGGTCATCAGCTGATGACCTTCGCGCTGGTAGCGCATGGGGCTCTCCCGCCAAAGGCAGGCCAGCATCTTCTTGTAGGCACTGCGGCTATCGAAGGCTGGCTCGATAGCGTCGCGGCGAAAGCCGATAGCGGCCTCCTCGCGGAGGATCGTGAAGCTCTGGGAACGAAGCTCAGGGTCGCCGTCGACCAATGCCTTGATCCAGTCGTTAATGGTCGGTGTGGCGCGCATGTAATTGGGCGAGAGACCACGCATAAAGCCCATGTTGAGAATCGACAGTGCGGTCTTCACATAGCGCCGATTTGGCTGGCTCACGTTGAACCAAGTACGGATCGACTGCTGGGCCTGATACTGATCGTGGCCGTAGCCTAGGCAGACGATGCGGTTCCGGGCTACCTCAGAGGCGAAAGTGATTGCTAGCTTGTGAAACCACTGCCATGGGTGAGCGGGCATCATCAGGTAGTCCGCGGGGTCGAGATGACGATCTTCCAATCGTTGGTGAAAGTCTTTCAATGTTGCTGTGCCGAGCTCCTCGCAAAGCAGTGCCTCGTAGTCTAGGCCTTCGATGGCACTGAAATGAGCGTCTTCGCGATGTACTGCGAGCCATACCAGGGTGATCGGTGCTGCGGCCTCCGGGGCAAAGGCGTGGTAATCAACGGCATCAAAGCCCATGCGGCCATTATTAGCCACAAAGACAGGATGGCCCTCCGTCATGGCCGCCTCCAGCGTCTGGAAGTCGGCATCGGCCAACCCATCGGCATCTGGGCGGTTGTCGTCGAGCTTGTAGGCGCTGCCGAACAGGGTGCTGGCAATCTCTTCCAGGTAAACCGGCAGCATCTCATCGCTGATCCCCAGGGGCTGGCGGAATTCGAGGATGAAGTGCTGTGCGTCGATCTCGGCTGAGACCCCATCGACCCGCTTATCAAGGGAGTCGAGGTCGATCATCCAGTGATCCAGCGCCAGACAACGGGCGCGGAAGTGGTACTCGACCGCCGCGTTCGGGGCGGTCAGTCGGTAGTTGCCGTTGCCTTTGGTATCCACGTGCAGTGCCTCGGGGGCCAGCAGGCGCTCATGGGAGAACTCAGCAATCGCCTTGCGGGTCAGACAGCGGTTGGCCTGAGCCCAGTGGTCGGGGGTTAGGTGTGAAGTGACCCGTGTGGGGTCGGCGGCCAGTACCTGGGTGAGGCGCGGGTTTTCGCGGCTCACTGCCGAGGCGAACGCCTCGCGGTCGCAGAAGGCGAGGTGAGCGGTCTTCTCGGGCAGTTCCACTTCGCATTCGTACACAAAGCCTACTCGGCGGTTGAGCGGGTGGATCTTGCGGTTATTAACGTCCGGCTCCACCACGATGCGCCGTGTAGCGGGGTCCTCAAACATAAAGGCCAGGATAGTGGTAATCACTTGGACGCTGAAACCGGTCAGTGGCGTCTTGGCAGGAGCCACTAAGAAGTGCATGCCGCGGTCGCCCTCGGCCACATCATAGTGCTCACCGATAGGGTCGTGGCGCGGGTCGTAGCACTCCACCAGAAAGGCAGGTTGATCGTTGAATAGTCCTAGGTAGCCCTGTGCTTGATTGCTTTCCTGCAGGTCGCGGTAGAAGGCAAAAACGCGCTCAGCAGAGTGGCCCTGCATACCCCAGAAACTTGCTCGGGGTGCGGTAACCCAGTCATGTATCAGGAGCAGGTCCTCGGGCAGGTGCAGTGGGCGGAGGCTGAAGCAGCCTAGCCCTTGAGCGTGGCGGCTGTAGGTGATGCGCGTGGTTGGGGTCGGTTGGAAGAGATTCATGGTTAGGTCCTTGCAGAAACGGGATCAGTTGGCTGCGCTTGCTTGTTCGCCGGTGATCCGGCCAGCAGCAGACGATAGGCGAGGGCGCAGAGAGCGAAACCTAACGCCGCGACGAAAAAGGGGCTGGCCAGGCCCTGGGTGTCGACTAAGCGACCAGCGCCCCAGGAGGCGATGAGCACGCCGAGCCCCTGGAAGATATGGATTTTGCTGAAGTCGCTGGCGTAGCGTTTTGGTGTGCTGAGCTGGAAGAGACGTACTTCCAGGCGCACAGAGACGCGAAACAGTGCCCAGCCGAGTAGCAGCCGACCCGTTAGGATGGCGATAACCTCGCCACTGGCTTGGAGCAGCAGGCCCGTGAGGCCGATTGCCAGTGGGATAACGATGGCCGCACCGCTTGGGCGTCGGCCCAACAAGTCGAAAGCCAGCAGCGCTACGGCGACACCGCCGGGAATCGCGAAGACCGCGCCAGCCAGCGTCGCACTCGGTTGGCCCGAGGCTAGCGCCCAGTACTGGGCGAAAAAGGGTCGTGCCAGATAGGCGCTGAAGGTGAACAGCAGCATCACCACACCCAAGCGCAGAATAGCGCCGTTGGCGCTCGGGGAGGTTGGAGTGGCGGGCGCCGCGTGGGGGACTTGTCCGCGGCTGAGCAACAGCAGGCAAACCGCCACCTGGAGAATATCGCTCACCGCCATCAGCTGGAACACGCGGGCCGGCTGCCAGAGCTCCAGTACCAAGCCACCGACGATGGCACCGAGAATGCCGCCAGCATGTACCACCACTGACAGCATGCCGATTAGGGTGGCGTGGCGGTCCTGGGGTTCAAAGTGCATGAGGTACGGGTAGACCAGCAGGTAACTAGCCTTTGCCACCAGCATGGCCAGCGACAGCCCCCAGAAAAGCGGCAGTGAAGTGACCAGCGCGCAGGACAGACTCAGGCCGCCGGCGACGAGTTGGGTGCCCACCAGCAGCTGCAGAGTGCCGAACCGTCGGGCCAGCAACGCCCAGATGGGCAGTGCCAGCATCACCACCAGGCAGCTCATGGCCAGGTAGCCGCCGACGTGGGCGGGGGCGGTCACCCCGAATCTATCGGCAAAAAACTGCGGGTAGAAGGGCAGTAGCATGGAATCGCTGACCACCGCCACGGCGGTGACACTTACCAGCCAGGGCGTCGGTCTCATGCAGGCTCCGCGTCCATCGGTTCAAAGACGGCCTCGCTCGGAGCGCCGAAGTGCTGGTAGGCGATGCGCTTCTCGATGGGGTAGACCTCTCTACCGGTCAAGGCGCGGATGATGCAGGCATTGCGATAGGGTCCCATGCCCAAATCTGGAGCCACCAGGCTGTGGGTGTGCAGTTCGGCGTTCTGCACGAAGAGCTCGCCGCGCCCGCCGTCGATGTCATAGAAGCGGCCTACGGCATAGCGTCCGGCGGTGTCGAAGGCGATGCGCGAGGTGATAGGCGCTAAGAAGTCTGGCATATGGTAGCGGTATCCGGTGGCCATGATCAGCGCTGGAGTGCGGTGACGGTAGTGGCGCTGCTGCTCGGTGTGCCACAGGGTCAGGTCGTACTCGCTGCGCTCGGCATCATAGCGGCAGGTTTCCAGATTGGTGTTGGTGAGCAGGTCGGAACGGACCTTGCCGCCCAGCTCCTTGGTGTAGCGCAGGTCGTAAATCGCATCAATCAGCTCCAGGTTGATGCCCTTGTAGAGACTCTTCTGACGCTGCATTAACCCGTTGCGAGTGGCTTCGGGCAGGGAGTGGAAGTAATCGATGTAGTCCGGCGAAGTCATCTCCAGGGTCAGCTTGCCGTACTCCAGTGGGAAGAAGCGTGGTGAGCGGGTGATCCAGTCGAGGCGATAGCCGAAGCGGTCGATGTCAGCGAGCAAATCATGGTAGATCTCGGCGGCACTCTGGCCGCTGCCAATCAGGGTGATAGCCTCCTGGCGCTGCAGCTCGGCCTTGTGCTGCAAATACTCGCTGGAGTGCAGCGGGCGTGGGTCTACTTCTCGGCAGCCCTCCGGCAGATAGGGGCTAGTACCGGTGCCAAGCACCAGTCGCCGTGCCAGATGGATCTGCGCCTCGCCGCTATGGGTGTCGCGGCAGCTCACCCGGTAGACCCCTGCGGTCTCGTCGTGATCGATGCGAGTCACTTCGGTGCTGAAGCGGATGCTGTCTAGTTGGGCGGCTGCCCACTGGCAGTAGTGGTTGTACTCCTTGCGCAGCAGGAAGACGTTCTCGCGGATATAGAAGTTGTAGAGCTTGCCCTGTTGTTTCAGGTAGTTGAGAACGCTGAAGCGACTAGTGGGGTCGGCCATGGTGACCAGATCTGACATGAAAGGCGTCTGCAGAGTGGCATCTTCAAGCAGCATTCCGGGGTGCCAATCGAAGCAGTCACTGCGTTCGAGGAAGAGGCCATCAAGTTCATCAATTGGGTCGGTGAGGCAGGCTAGGCCAAGGTTGAAGGGGCCAAGGCCAATGGCGATAAAGTCGTGGACAGTCTGTGTCATGGTCGGATCTCGCTGGAATCAGGAAGCAACTGCGCGGGTTGGCGTCTGGGCATCGCACCATGCTTGGCCGTGGTGAGAGATGCGCTCGATGATGGCCACCAGATCTTTCAGGCTGGTATCTGGGTTGAGTAGAGTGAACTTGAGGTAAAGCCGCCCTCCAACGCGAGTGGCGGCAATTACCGCTTCGCCGTTGCGGGACAGTGTCGAGCGCACGTGGGTGTTGAGCTCGTCTAGCTCTGTTTCGTGTAGTTCTGGTTCATGTCGTTCTGCTTCCTGCAGGCTAGCTGGGCGGTAACGGAACACCACGGTGCTCATGGGAGGATCGAGCAGCACCTCGAAGTCTGGGTGGCGGACTAGCTCGTCGTGGACTTCGCTGGCCAAATCGATGACCCGCTCGAACATCTCACCCAGCGCATCGGCGCCCATGATACGCAGGGTCAGCCATGGCTTGAGGGCGTCAAAGCGCTTGGTCGTCTGCAGGCTCTTGTTGACCTGGTCGGGGGTGCCGGCCTCGGCTTGGCACCGTGGGTTGAGATAGTCAGCGTGATAGGTGACGTGACGCAGGTCGCTGCGGCGCCGAACCAGGAAAGCGCTGCAGCTCACTGGTTGAAAGAAGGTTTTGTGATAGTCGATGGTGACTGAGTCGGCGTGCTCGATGCCCGCCAGGCGGTAACGGTAGCGTTGCGAGCACAGCAACCCACCGCCGTAAGCGGCATCCACGTGCAGCCAGATACCATGCTCCCGGCAAAGTGCGGCGATCTCCTCGAGAGGGTCGATGCTGCCGAAGTCGGTGGTGCCAGCAGTGGCGACCACAGCGATGGGAATCAGGTTCATCGCCACGCACTCTTCTAGGCGCGTCTTGAGGGACTCGGGGCTCATACGGTAGTGGTCGTCGCAAGCCACCGGCATCACCGCCTGATAGCCAAGCCCGAGGATCGCCGCTGATTTCTGCAAGCTAAAGTGACTGACCTCCGAGCCGAGAATGCGCAGCCGCCGAAAGTCTGCCGACAGGCCCTCATGCTTATTGCCGCCGTGCCCCTCAAGAGACGCTCCGTAATGGTCTCGGGCAATCATCAACGCCATCAGGTTCGATTGGGTACCACCACTGGTGAAGACGCCATCGGCGTCCTGGCCCAGGCCGATGCGGGCAGCTGTCCAGTCGATGAGCGACTGCTCGACGAAGGTGCCTCCGGCGCTCTGATCCCAGGTGTCCAGGGACGAGTTGATTGGTGAGAGAATCGCCTCGGCGAGGATGCCTGGTAGCACAACGGGGCAGTTGAGGTGTGCCACGTAGCGAGGGTGGTGGAAGTAAACGGCATCATCCAAGTAGAGCCGTGACAACTCTTGGAGAGCAGGCTCCAGGCTGCCAAGCGGGGCGTCAAGATCGATGGCTTGGAACAATCCGCGCAGCTCTTCTGGGCGAGCGCCGGTGAAGGGGCGGTCTACTTGAGCTACCTTGCGCCTTACTAAGTCGATGCAACGGGTGGCCTGTTGCCAATAGGCCTCTGAATGGCGGGCATTGAACAGCTGGTTCGTTGCCAGTGGGGCGAATGTACTGCTGAGGGGCTTGCTCTCGTCTAGAACCTTTGTCGTCATGGTGTCATCTCGTTTATCCGTTGTGCTGCAAGGCAGCAGGTCTGCCGATAGCTATGCGTCTCTTGCCATGGCGCCGAGTGGGAGCAACGCCAGTGAATTTAATGAAATGATAATCATTATATTTTACTCATGACAAACGACGTAACGGCAGCCGCTTTCTGAACCGGCAAAGGCAATTTTTTTGTTGGGGAGGCAGACAACAGCGTCTAGCTGGAAAAAGGAGGGCACATAAATTCCGCGATCTATAGGCGGCAGAAGACGCTCACCTAACCTCGCGAGTAGGTGTTAATTGATAATTGCTAGAGAGAGGGAGGAAGCTGTAATACTGGCAGAACAGAGGTGAGTTAGCAGGGACGTAGCTAATAAACGGCATTAGGCAAGCCGTTTCATCAGTTAAGAAAATTAAAAGAGTCTAATTTAATGTCAGATTAACCGATGCATACGTTTCCCTCTTGGTCTTCAAATACTGGTATTGCATCAAGTTTATCGAAGGCGCCGGTTAAGCAGTTGCCTGTTTTAATATCAAACGCTGCTCCGTGGGCACTGCATAGCAAACGGCTTCCATCTGACGAAATGATACTGTCCGACCGGTAGTTTAAAGGTAAATATTGGTGGGGGCAGGCATTAACGTAGCAATAAATAGCACCCTCTATGCGCGTTGCAATGACAGGGAAAGATCCGTCGTTGTTAATGATTTCCAGGCAGTGTGATTTACCTTCTTGTATGACGTTAGAAGGACAAACAATAGCCCCCTCTTGGGGGGCATTTGCATAATTACGCCAAGCGTCGTGCACAGGGTTTCCTTTTCAATATCGCTAATCTTGTTATTCAGCGTTTTACTATTCTGCAGTGCTTTGCAACACGCCTCGGTTAATTTGATCCTCTTCGATGGATTCGAAAAGTGCTTTAAAATTGCCCTCTCCAAAACCATCATCGCCTTTACGTTGGATAAACTCGAAGAAGATCGGACCAATCACTGTTTTTGAGAAAATCTGTAGCAAAATTCTAGTTTCACCACCGCCCACGACACCTTCACCATCAATCAAAATGCCACGGTTACGAAGTTTATCGAGAGGCTCCTGGTGGTCTTTCACGCGTTCAAGCGACTTTTCATAATAGATGCTCGGCGGGCCAGGCATAAATTCGAGCCCCTCAGCTGCAATTAAGTCAGTGCCGGTATAGATATCGTCTGTGGCAATGGCGATATGCTGAATACCTTCGCCGTTATACTCACGCAAGTACTCTTCAATCTGGCTGTGATCGTCGGCACTCTCGTTAATAGGAATACGGATTTTACCGTCGGGAGAAGTTAATGCACGGCTGGGAAGACCGGTGACTTTACCGGTGATATCGAAGTAGCGTATTTCGCGGAAGTTAAAGGTATCGTGATAAAACTTATACCACGTGTCCATGTTGCCACGAATAACGTTATGAGTGAGGTGATCAAGATAGTAAAAACCAAATCCTTTAGGCTTAGGGTCTTCCTCATCTAACCACTCAAACTCGTTTGAGTAACAGCTGCCTTTTTCGCCGTAAGTATCAATAAAATAAAGCAGCGAGCCGCCAATGCCAATAACGGCAGGTGCGTCGATAGATTTATTGCCAGTGAACTCTTCAGCACCTAAATCAACAGCACGTTTTAGGGCATGCTGAGCATCAACAACACGCCAAGCCATTGCCGGTGCACAGGGGCCGTGCGCCTCAATAAACGCTGATGCATGCGAGTTAGGCTCGCTGTTAAGCAGGTAGTTGATGTCACCCTGACGATAAACGGTGATTGACTTGTCACGGTGCTTTGCAACGGGGACGAAGCCCATTTGCCTAAACAGACTGTCTAGCTTCTCCGGCTCAGGGTGGGCAAATTCAACAAATTCAAAGCCATCTGTACCCGCTGGGTTTGCATCACTAATGGCTACTTTTGGCGCGTCATGAGGAAAAGGACCCATCGCTATCTCTCCTATTATTGTCTTGTAAGTTAACAAGCTCAGTATAGGGAAGAGGCGGTGCAATTAGGTTGCAAACTAACCTAGGATGAAGCCAAATAGCGCACAGCTTGTGCGCAACTGGAGTGTTCTATGCACGGGATTTCTTTAGATCGTTATGATCTTGCAATTTTATCAGTGTTGCAAAAGAACTCAGCCCTCACCAATTCAGAATTAGGTGAGCGCGTCAGCCTGTCTCCCTCTCAGTGTTCCCGGCGCAAAGCGCGGTTAGAAGCCGAAGGGGTGATTAAGGGGTATTCGGCGAGACTAGATGCGACTAGCTTGGGGTTTGGGTTGCGTGCCATCACCAGAGTGAATCTCAAGGCGCATGGTGAAAGCATGGATGATGATTTTGTGACATTACTGACAAAACACGCCATGGTTCGTGAGGCCTATTCTGTGTCGGGGGATGCGGACTATGTATTGCACGTTATCGCCAAGGACCTAACCGAATTTTCGGACTTTATTCATCATCATTTATTGCCTCATCCTAATGTCACCCAGGTTCGCTCTGAAATCATACTGCGTAGTATGAAAGAGGAGCAGGGACTGCCGGTGAGTGGTAGCTAGGCTCTGTCCGAAATCGCCGGCTTTTCAGGCAACGCCTAATCAAAGGCTTGTTAAGTAAGTGATTTTTTTATGCCCTGAGGGTTCTATGCGTCTTAAATTTTACTGTCAGAATCGAATCGGCATTCTTCGCGATATAGTGGCTCAGTTTGCTGACTATCGAATTAATGTCGCGCGGGGAGAAGTAGGCGGGGATCAGGGCAATACCATCTATTTACATGTCCCGAAATTACTCAATGCGCAGCTACTGACACTTAAGCCGGTATTAGAAGCCATCCCCGGCGTGTTTGGGGTTAAGCGCGCTAACTTGATGCCCAGTGAGCGCCGTCATTTGGAATTGGATGCGCTGTTATCCTCGCTTTCTGACCCTGTCATGTCGATAGATATGCAGGGTCGGATTGTAGCGGCCAATCGTATCGCCGTTCAGGTGTTGGGGGTGCGTGTTCAAGAAGTGCCAGGGCTCTCGCTGGATCGTTACCTTGACGAAGTCGATCTTCCCGATTTGATTCGCCGCAACAACTCACGCATCAATGGGCTGCGGATCAAACTAAAAGGTGACACCTATCTTGCCGATATTGCGCCTCTGCACACCGAAGACACGAAAGTGGACTCATTAGCCGGGGCGGTGGTGACGTTGCACCGTGCCGACCGTATCGGTGCACGTATTTATCAGGTGCAGCGCCAGGAACTGCGTGGTTTTGAGGCTATCTTTCAGTCGAGTTCGCGGTTGTCAGCCGTGATTAACGAGGCGCGTCGCATGGCGCCGCTGGATGCACCGCTGTTGATTGTGGGTGAAACGGGGACTGGGAAAGAACTGGTGGCCCGCGCCTGTCATTTAGCAAGCCCGCGCGGACAAGCGCCGTTTGTGGTTCTGAACTGTGCTGGGCTTCCCGAATCAATGGCCGAGACAGAGCTCTTCGGTTACGCACCCGGTGCCTTCGAGGGCGCTCGCCCAGAAGGCAAGCTTGGCCTTCTAGAGCTTAATGAGGGCGGCACGGTCTTTCTGGATGAAGTCGGTGAAATGAGCTCACGGCTGCAGACGAAGCTATTGCGCTTTCTTCAGGATGGCGGCTTCCGGCGTGTGGGGAGCGAGGAGGAAACCTTCCTGGATGTCAGAGTGATCTGTGCCACCCAACAAAACCTGCCTCAGCTGTGTAGCGAAGGACTGTTTCGGCTGGATCTTTATCATCGGCTCCATGTGCTTTCGCTACAGGTGCCACCTTTACGTGAATGCTTGGACGGCATCGAAGAGTTGGCGGCCTATGTGCTTGATCGTGCGGCGCGTCAGATAGGCTGCCCTTTGCCGGAGCTTTCGCCTGCAGCGTTGGAAAAAATCACCCGCTACGACTGGCCGGGTAATGTGCGTCAGCTGGAAAATGTTCTGTTCCAGGCGGTGTCGCTGTGTGAAGAGAAGACCATTCAGCCGGTGCATTTGCGCCTTCCCCATAGCGAAGCGTCTTCTGAACTGGCGGGTATTCCATTAGAGGGAAGCTTGAGTGACATGCTAGGTGAGGTGGAAAGAAATATCTTAAGTACGCTGTATCAGCAGTACCCCTCCAGTCGCCAGTTAGGAAAGCGGTTAGGCGTTTCGCATACCACTATTGCCAATAAGCTCAAACGTTATGGCATTGGTGCCCAAGACAGCCCTTAAAGCAGTCCTTAAAACAGTCCTCAAGAGGATACTTAAGCGAATTCTTAAAAAAGTCCTTATGACAGGTAAATTAACTGTCACGATTTGTTTACGGGGTGTCAGGAAAAAGCAACGGCTGGACCCCACCTTCCGGCATTTCTTCTTAAATGTAACGATTAATTTACAGTTGCGGCCCGTTTATACGGGCAGCGTCTCGCCGAATGCGATTTAACCCCATTCCTGCCCTATCGCTATCCCCATAGACTCCTTATAGATTGCTCTTTATGACCGGTTGACCGCAGTTGGTTGGCTTTTATAGGCAGCTAATCGCTCTTAAGTAGCTGTTCTAGCTGCTCAACAATAAATAGCCTAAAAAACAATATAAATTTATAAGGTTTCCCAATGACAACGACAAATACGCCTCCCAAAACGCTGTGGCTGGGGCGCTGGGGGTTTGTACTGGCAGCCACTGGTTCTGCAGTGGGCCTGGGTAATATCTGGAAGTTTCCTTACATCACTGGCGAGTTCGGGGGTGGCGCTTTTGTGCTGGTCTATCTGGCCTGCATATTGGCGGTAGGTGTTCCTATCATGATGGCTGAAATCAGCTTTGGCCGCCGTGGAAGGGGCAGCCCGATTGACGCTATCCGCCGAGTGGTACATGAATCGGGCCATGGCAGTTTTTGGTCGATCTTCGGTTGGATGGCCATGCTCTGTGGGTTCATGATCCTGTCGTTCTATGTGGTGGTCGCTGGCTGGTCATTTTCCTATCTGTGGAAAATGCTGAGCGGCGGACTGGCGGGCAACAGCGTCGATGACATGGCGGCAATTTTCGCCGCGAATAATGCCAATCCTTTCACGCTAGGCGCCTGGAGCACGCTGGTGACGGTGCTAACCATGTTCATCGTGGGCAAGGGCGTACAAGCGGGCATTGAAAAGAGTGTCAGTTGGATGATGCCAGGCATGGTCATCATGCTGGGCATACTGATTGGCTACGGGGCTTTTTCCGGTGGCTTTGCTGAAGCATGGTCTTTTCTGTTCTCTTTCAATACTGAAGGGTTAAGCAGTGAAGGGTTGTTGGCGGCACTGGGGCATGCCTTCTTTACCTTGTCGCTCGCGTCCGGTGCGATTCTTACCTACGGCTCTTACCTGCCAGAAGGGCACTCCATCGCGCGTACGACATTCAGCGTGGCCATTGCTGATACCGTTGTCGCTCTGATGGCTGGCTTGGCTATTTTCCCGATTATTTTCGCTAACGGAATGAATCCCGGCCAAGGACCAGGGTTGATCTTCATGAGTTTGCCATTGGCCTTCCAAGCAATGCCGTTTGGTACGTTGTTTGGCGTCCTGTTCTTTGTGATGTTGTCGATGGCCGCACTTACATCGTCGATTTCGATGATCGAGGCGACAGTGGCCTGGCTCGTTGCAAGCAAAGGGATGACGCGTAAACGGGCATCGTGGGGTGTGGGTATCGTGCTGTGGTTGGTGAGCACCTTGGCAATGCTGTCATTCAATATGGGAGCGGATTGGTCGTTTGCAGGCCGCAACTTCTTCGACTGGCTGGACTACCTAACCTCCCGCTGGATGATGCCGTTAGGTGGCTTGGGTATGGCACTGATGGCAGGCTTCCTGCTGCGTAATGAAATATTCAGGGAAGAACTGGGTCTCACCCGCACTCAGCATATGCTATGGCTGTTTATGGTGCGTTACGTCAGCCCGTTAGGCATCGTGTTAATTTTCATCGATGCGCTGGGCCTTGCCACCCTCCAGGTGGGCACTCAGTGGCCGTGGTTGCTAGCTCTGCTGGTGATCATTACCGTGGTGGGAGAATTGGCTAGCCCTCGACTGCGTCACCAAGCTTCCTGAAGTCATTTCAGAAACAAGGCTAAGTTAAAAAGCGCTCCCATCCACTGTTGATGGGAGCGCTTTGCGTTAGAGGGATACGTTGCTGGAGTTTCAATCAGCACCGCTTCACTGTGCCGCTAAGGCATCAAAGGCAGTTGCGTTGGGGCATAAGCGGCGGCATTCATCAAGCTTGGCACTGGCCCGCATCGCTTTCCAGCAATCGCCAACGGCTGCGCAGGCGGTGCAAGTGTCACGCAGTGCAGCATAGTCGGCATGATTGATCAGTCCGCCTTCTTCAAGCGCACTCTCGTTAAGCCCAAAGCGTTGCATCATTACCGGCATCAAGGTTCTAGCTGGACGGAAATGCGCCGGTTGGCTTGCCGACAGTTGCCTTGCCACTGCCTGTTCAAAGCGTGGCTCTAGCGGTCTCTCCAAATCATTGATAAGCGCATCATAGCTAGCGCTTGCCTCCTGCTTTACGTTACGGGCTAACGTCGCAGTTGACGTTGCATAGCAGCGTTCTGTCAGGCGTCCCCACCAAGAGGTGGTTTCTGTGTTCTGGGCAGTATCCATGGTCATTCCCTCTCAGGTGTTCTTGATGATGACATCAGTATTAACCGGCGGGAGACGGACTATCTTGACGCGGATCAAATTGGTTTCAAATGAAACAGAGAGGCGGGGCATGCTTGCCGCTAGGCAGCGGTGACAGCGTTACGAAGGCCTTCTCCTAGGTACCTACTTTGCAAAGCGCGACTAAGCCTGCCTTAGATGTTACGCCCAGCTTGGCGTAGGCACGCTTGCGGTAGGTTTCAGTGGTTGAAAAAGCGATATCAAGTTTGGCCGCCGCTGTTTTGAGCGTGTGGCCACGTAGTAAATAGAGACACAGCTGACGCTCGCGTTCAGATAACGGGGCAAGCGCAGCGGCTTCGCGAGAACTAAGCTGCTCGGGTCTGGCGGGGGCGTTGCTGTAATGACGGCGAATTAAACTGGTCAACAGTGGCGCTAAGCTATTTAAGCAATTCAGATTAGCTGAGGTGAAGGGGCCTCTCCGAGTACCTCGATAAAGATTAAGATAATAAGCGCCCTCTTTGGCGGCAATGTTGAGTGATACCTTGTCAACAAGATCTGGAAACGCAAACAGGTGACTACGATACGCCGGTGACATTGCCTCAACCTGCATGGTGGTCAAGGCGTCGGTAGATGTATTTTCCGGCTGGCCTGCCAGTCGGCTTAGCTGCAGGTAATTAGGATCCTGCCGGAACAGGCCACTAACGTAGATCTGAGCCAGGCGGTCGGCAACGCGTGGAAGCTGATGATTGGCAGCCAGCAAGCAGTCGATGTTACCGCTCGTCGAGTAGCCAAAAATCATACATTGCTCGATACCAACGGCTTGATGCAGTAACGCAAGCAGTTGGCTTTCGAAGTTGTCTCTTTCCACTGCCTCAATGCATGTCGCCACGCTCGGCAGAAGGTTTCCCCATTCGATTAGCTGGGTGTTAGCAGTTTCGTTCACGTGTCCCCCGCCATAACGAGATGAGTTAAAGCTGCTGGTGGCTAAAGGCAGTCGTGTCCCGTTTTTTACGGGACAACCCCCTTAAAACCTTCAGTGTAGGCTATCTCCATACGGCCTATACATCTTCCGTAAAGCACCAATTTTAAAAATAACATTAGCAGGAGAGCGGTATGCGACCAGAAGGCAAAGGTGAGCTTGACTCGTTGTATTTCGATTATCCGCATTTCCCCTTTGTATGTCCCGATGAATTGAAAGGTGAGAAAAAGCAGCACCGGGTCGCTATTGTGGGGGCAGGCCCCGTGGGCGTCGCCGCCGCACTGGAGCTGGCGCGTCAAGGCGTTCAGTCAGTACTGCTGGATGATAAGGCGACGCTCAACGACGGTTCCAGGGCGATCTGTCTTTCCCGCCATAGCTTGGAAATACTCCAGCAATTAGGCGTTGCGCAGCGCTTTATCGACAAAGCACTTGGCTGGACACAAGGGCGCTCCTATTTTCATGATCAGGAAGTCTATCGTTTTGAGATGCCACACTCAGAGCACGAGCGCTTTCTGCCAATGTATAACTTGCAACAGCAGTATATTGAGCAGTTTCTGGTTGATAAGGCGATGGAAAGCCCCTTAATCGAAATGCGCTGGCAGCAGGCAGTTAGCGATGTCACGCAGCATGACACCGGCGTGATACTACGTGTTTCCACTCCGGAGGGGGAGTATCAGCTGGAGGCCGACTATCTGCTGGCGGCGGATGGTGGGCGTAGTGTTGTGCGCAAGTCGTTTGACCTGCCCTTGCACGGTGAGTCCTATGAAGGGCGCTATGTGATTGCTGATGTACGCATGACGTCTGACTTTCCAACTGAGCGCAGGGCTTTTTTTAGTCCTTCGGTAATGCCTGAATCTACTCTGCTGGTGCATAAACAGCCTGATGATATCTGGCGTATCGACTATCAACTGTTGCCGAATGAAAGCCCCGACCAGGCCGTTACCGAAAGCGCTATTCGCGAACGCGTTGGCATGATCATCGAGATGCTAGGCGAAGAGGGAGAGTGGCAGCTTGAGTGGTGGAGCCTTTACAAAGCCTACACGCTGGCCCTCGACGATTATCGCCATGGCCGTGTGCTATTTATTGGCGACAGCGCCCATTTAGTTCCCATTTTTGGTGTGCGTGGGCTCAACAACGGGCTGGCCGATGCGGTTAACGCCGCTTGGAAGCTAGCGTGGGTGCTGAAAGGTGAGGCTTCCGAGAAACTATTGGATAGCTACAGTCCAGAACGACGCGGTGCCACATTGGATGTCTTCGCGAATGCCGGTAAGAGCACTCGCTTCATGACTCCACCCAGTCAGGGATATCGTTTGATGCGAGATGCTGCGCTATCGCTGGCACTACGTAACGACTACGCAAGCCGTTTTGCCGACCCTAGGCAGGTCACGCCCTACACCTATGCTGAAAGCCCAGTGACGGCAGAGGATGACGCCGGGTTTAGTGCTGGTCCGATGCCTGGCGCACCGTTAATCAATCGCCGGTTAGGCGAAAATAACTTCTTGCTCGACCACTTGGGGGTAGGGTTTAACCTGTTAGTGTTTAGTGAGGACGGCAGCGTAACGCCTGAGCTACAGAGCGCCTTGGCTGATCTTCAGGAGGACTACCGTGGCCTGGATGTGCTGGTAATTGCTCGCCATGCCAGCCCGGCGCTTTTTACCACTTTGATTGATCACCAGGGTGCTTGCTTTGATGGTTATGATGCCAGCTCTGGAAGCGCTTACTTAGTCCGACCTGACCGTCATATTACGGCCCGCTGGAAAGCACTTGAAGCGGCTTTCCTCATCACCGCTTTCAAGACAGCTCTGGGAGAATAATGCTCATGACAGCGATATCGACACAAACCGCCTCTTCACAAGCAGCTTTGCCGTTTGCTGATCTTGAACAGGTTTATGAACAGCTGGCCGTCACGCTGGATTCGATGCCTGAGAAGCAGCAAACACTCTTCCTGGCTCAGCTGGCACTGGCACTGGCCCATCGGATACCCGATATCAATCAGGTAGTAACGGCGATTAATGAGGCGCGTGAAGGTTCCAGCCTGGATGAGTGAATAAAGAAGAGGGGAAAGAAGCGCTTCCCCTCTTTAATAAGGAGTGTTTGATGAAGCGTGTTTGATAAAGAGCGTTTAGCAGTACGTTTAATAAAAAACGCTTAGTAAGAAACGGCTCAGTGACTAACAACACTCCCTGCGATACTTTCTTCGGCCGCTGCATTGACTAACTGCTCATGAAAGAAGGCAAGCGCTGCTGGCGCGTCCACATCACGGCTCTTCACTGACTCGCTCCAGGCATCCTGCAAGTTGCTAGCGACGCCCCGTAGGTGATCAATGTCTTGTTCCGATGCTTGGGTAAAGGTCGCGCCGTTTTCTTCACCAAATTCAACGCCGCGCTGGTCGGAAACATCCATCATGTAGCCAAACAGACGTGAAAGCCGCTCGCCCGATACGCTTTCAATCGCCGCGCGGTCTTCGTCCGATACTTGGTCCCAGAACATTGGGTTCATAATAATCGCAAAGCTGCCGCGGTAGAAACCGCCGTCTACGGTAAGGGTGTGTGGGGCTACTTCAGCCACGCGAAAGCTGCGCAAGCTTTCAAGCGTTAGCATCGCACCGTCAACGACGCCCTGGGAGGCCGCTTCGTAGGTGCCTGTCGGAGGAATGGCAACACCGGTCACCGACATTGCCTCGGCTAAGCCACTCATCACTCCGCCGCCCACGCGCAGCCGCTTGCCAGCAAGCTCATCAATTGAGCTTATTTGATCACGGGTAAATATTTGGCCTGGGCCATGCACGCCCATCGCCACCACATCAACGCCACGGTGCTCGTCAGCTTGCTGCAAATATTCTTGATGGGTATGCCAATAAGCAGCGGAAGCATCTTCTGAGGAGAACTCCTCAAACGTAGGGAACTCAGGCAACTGAGTTGCTAGAAAGCGGCCTGCCATGTGGGCGTGAAAAATCCAGCTGGCGTCCGCAATACCATCAGCAACGATCTCCATTTGTGCAGGAGGAGGCCCCATGTCGTGCACCACTTCTACCGTGACACGGTCATCAGTGGCTTTTTCGATCCATGCCTTCCAGGTCGGCCAAACAATGGTATTAACACCGTGATTAGGCCCGCCCCACGTGCTAACGGTGATCGTTGCCTGGGCAAAGGAAGACATACTGAACGCCATGCTTGAAATAGCGATGGCACCCACTAGTAAGCGAGCTGGTTGTTTCATTTCAAAGCTCCAGAACCGGCGCTATTAGTCCTCGTACGAAAACCTAGCACCTGTGTTGTTGTTGGTAACGTTGTTATTAGTAACGCCTAACCCCGAGCAAGTGGCGCCTTCTCGGGCAGCGTAAATCACACCGGTTACCATGCCTCTAGATAGTTTCAATAGCAACTAATTTGAGATTGATTGAATTGATACTTAAGTCTTAATTTTTGAGGCCCTGGATGTTAACGCTAACGGCTAAAAAAGCTTGGTGGTTCTGGTTGGCTGATTCAACGAATCGGGATAGCCGTCTCTTCTTTGATATTACGTAGCACGAAATTGGAGCTGACCTGGGAAATACCATTCAGGGTGAAGAGTTTCTCATTCAGAAAACGGTCATAAGCCGCCATGTCTTCGATCACTACCCGCAATACGAAATCGGCGTTGCCGGTGGTGGCATAGCACTGCAGCACTTCTGGATATTGCAGGATACGGTTTTCGAACTCGACAGTATTGTCGATGTGGTGGCGAACTAGCGTCACCATGACCAGTGCTGATAGTGGCTGGCCCACTAGGCTGGGTTCCACCAACGCCGCAAAACGACGAATAACGCCACTCTCTTCCAAGGCCTTTACACGTCGCCAGCAGGCGGCAGGGGAAAGCCCGATCTGTTCGGCAAGCTCATTGTTGGTAATGCGCCCCTGTTGCTGAAGCAGGGTAAGAATGCGCTGATCATGTCTGTCTAAGGTAATTTCTTTGGTTGTTTCTTTCATAGTGCCATTTCATTTATTTGTGGTTTGTTGAATATCATTGCGTCAAAACTAAAAAAATGAAAGTAATGATTAATAACCAAGCTTTTGAAGAGTGAATTAGCAAGCACCTTTAGTGCGCTCTTGGCTAGACTCAAGCGTATTACAACCATAACTCTTCAACCGTACTGGTGATCTCTCATGACAACCCCCTCAACCGCTGAGCAGGCGGGTTCTATTCCCCCGCCTCTCGACATTGCTCTTGATAACGATGCTCTTGATGACTATGCATTGGCTGACCGCTATACCCGCGGAGAAGGTCGCGTCTTTCTAACCGGCACCCAGGCATTGGTGCGCATCGCCTTACGCCAAGCCGAGCTGGATCGTCGCGATGGCCGCCATACGGCAGGGCTCATCAGCGGCTATCGTGGCTCGCCCTTGGGCGGTGTGGACCAAGAGATTTGGCGGGCGAAAGCCGCTATGGAAGCGCATCACATCGATTTTGTCCCTGCGATCAACGAAGACCTGGCTGCCACCATGATGCTCGGTTGCCAGCAGGTGGAGACAGATCCTGAGCGACAAGTCGAAGGTGTCTTCGGTATGTGGTATGGCAAAGGGCCAGGCGTTGATCGTGCGGGCGACGCGTTAAAGCACGGTAATGCCTACGGCAGCTCACCGACTGGCGGTGTGCTGGTGGTCGCGGGTGATGACCATGGGTGTGTGTCATCCTCAATGCCACACCAGTCGGATGTCGCCTTTATGGCGTGGTTCATGCCGGTCGTGAGTCCCGCGTCATTGGCGGAATATGAACGCTTTGGGCTGTGGGGCTATGCACTGTCACGCTTTTCGGGTTGCTGGGTGGGTTTCAAAGCCGTTTCTGAAACCGTAGAGAGCGGCGCATCGGTGGACGTGCCACCTTTGCCGAAATATGTAACGCCGGATTTCGAAATGCCGGAAGGCGGGCTGCACTATCGCTGGCCTGACTTGCCGGGGCCGCAGCTTGAGACCCGTCTTGAGCACAAGCTGGCCGCCGTTCAGGCGTTTGCCACGGCCAACCCGATTGATCAGTACTTATTTCGCCAAGAACAGGCGACATTTGGGCTGGTTACCACAGGCAAGGGCCACCTGGATTTACTTGAGGCGCTGCGTTTATTGGGGCTGGATGAAGCGAAGCTGCGTGAATTGGGGGTAGAAATATACAAGGTCGGGATGGTGTGGCCGCTCCATCGCCCCGGCATTCTTGAGTTTATTCATGGCAAGCGCGAAGTGCTGGTCATTGAAGAGAAGCGCGGCATTATTGAAAGCCAGTTGAAGGAGTACATGTCGGAACCCGACCATCCAGGCGAGGTCATCGTTACCGGCAAGCAGGATGAAACTGGCAAACCGCTGATTCCCTTTGTGGGAGAGCTGGGCCCGCGCCTCTTGGCAGGCTTTGTCGCCGAGCGTTTAGCGCGCTTTTTCAACATTGATTTTAGCGACAAGCTGGCAACCGTTGATGCTTGTCAGGCAGGAGTTAAAGAGCTTGGTGGTGTACGCCGCATGCCGTATTTCTGCTCTGGTTGCCCACACAACAGCTCGACCAAGGTGCCGGAAGGCAGTAAAGCCCTGGCGGGGATCGGCTGTCATTTTATGGCGTCGTGGATGGACCGCAGCACCGAATCGTTAATTCAGATGGGTGGCGAAGGTGTTAACTGGGTGGGCAAGAGCCGCTTTACCGGCAACGGTCATATTTTCCAGAACTTAGGCGAAGGCACCTGGTTTCACTCGGGCTCAATGGCGGTGCGCCAAGCAGTGGCTGCCAACGTCAATATTACCTACAAAATTCTGTTCAACGACGCAGTCGCCATGACGGGCGGCCAACCTGTGGATGGGCAAATCAACGTGCCCATGATTGCTCGGCAATCGCTGGATGAAGGCGTTCGCCGAGTCATGGTGGTCAGTGACGAGCCGGAGAAGTACCGGGGGCATGAAAAGGAATTCCCTAAGGGAGTCACCTTCCATGGCCGCGAAGAGATGGATACGCTACAACGTGAACTGCGCGAGATCCCCGGCTGCACCGTATTGATTTATGACCAGGCATGCGCGGCTGAAAAACGCCGTCGGCGCAAGCGTGGTTTGATGGAAGACCCAGCCCGCCGAGTATTCATTAACCATCATGTTTGTGAAGGCTGTGGTGATTGTTCCGTACAGTCCAACTGTTTATCGGTGGTGCCTCGCGAGACCGAACTAGGTCGGAAGCGCAAAATTGATCAGTCGTCCTGCAATAAGGATATGTCCTGCGTCAGTGGTTTTTGCCCCAGTTTTGTCACTGTTGAAGGTGGCGGGCTGCGTAAAGGCCAAGGGGTCGCTGCCGATAACGCCTTTTGGCAACGTATAGCGCATTTGCCTAGCCCTGCTATTGCCCCTTTGGCGGCTCCTTATGACTTGCTGGTGGGGGGCGTTGGCGGCACAGGCGTGGTGACCGTTGGGCAGTTGATCACCATGGCAGCCCACCTGGAAGGCAAGGGCAGCAGCGTGCTCGACTTCATGGGGTTTGCGCAAAAAGGCGGGGCAGTACTTAGCTATGTGCGTCTGGCATCTCAGCCCAGTGAACTGAATCAGGTACGCATCGAAGCCGGTCAGGCCGATGCGATGATCGCTTGCGATATGGTCGTGGCCAGTTCGCAGAAGGCGCTGAATGTGCTGCAGCCGACCACCCGTATCGTGGCGAATCTGGCCGAGCTGGCCACGGCGGATTATGTCCTTTATCGCGATGCGGATATGCAGCCCAGTAAGCGCCTTAACATGCTGCGTGAAGCGGTAGGAGATGAACGCTTTGCGTCTCTGGATGCCAATCGCCTAGCCGAACAGCTGCTAGGCGATACGGTATTTTCCAATATGATGATGCTCGGGTTTGCCTGGCAGCAGGGGCTGGTGCCGCTTTCTGAACCTGCGCTGCAGCGTGCTCTGGAACTTAACGGCGTCGCTGTGGAGAAGAACCGTCAGGCATTTGCCTGGGGCCGCTTGGCAGCAGTGGAGCCCGACTACCTTCAGCAGCATTTGGACACGATGCCGCTGTCCGCGAATGCCACACTGGACGACGTGGTTGCGCGTAATAGTCGCCACCTGGAGCGCTATCAGAACCGTGCCTGGGCTGAGCGTTACGTTACTCAAGTAACGAAAGTGCGTGAAGCAGAAGCCGCGCTAAACGGTGGTCAATCATTGAGTGAAGCCGTCGCCCATCAGCTCTATCGTTTGATGGCGTATAAAGATGAGTATGAAGTGGCGCGCCTTTACACCCAGAGCGATTTTCTGGATGAGGTCAAAGCGACGTTCTCAGGTGATTACCAGCTAACTTTCCATTTGGCACCGCCGCTGCTGGGTGGTCGTAAAGATGCGCAAGGGCGTCCGGTGAAGCGCCGTTTTGGCCCCTGGGTGCTGAAGGCAATGGGCGCGCTGGCCAAGATGCGCGGTTTGCGCAATACCGCGCTTGACCCTTTCCGCTTCAGCGCTGATCGTAAGCTCGACCGTGCTTTATTGGCTGACTATGAGCAGTTGATTGATGAGTTAGTGGCTCGTCTTGATGGCACGAATCACGCCACGGCCTTAGCGCTTGCTAAGCTGCCAGAAGAGATTCGTGGTTTCGGGCCCGTTCGCGAAGCTGCCGCTGAGAAAGCCAACGAGCGCCGCGAGACGTTGTTGAAGGAACTACGTGAAGGTCGCTCGAAGACCATCGCTGTCGAAGCTGCTTAAGGCAACTCAATATAGGTAAAAAAGGCCACGCAATGCGTGGCCTTTTGCTAGGTAGCGATACAGTTGATTCAACTACGCCTCTTTTTGGCGGCGTACCAGCAGCCAGTGGCTTAGCAGGGCGAGCAGCCCCCTCAGCCCGATCGTCAGAGCCATGGTGCGCGAGCTGCCGTCGTGAAATTGCCCGACTAATCCACCTACCACAGCGGCAATCGTCATTTGCAGGAAACCAAACAACGAAGACGCCGCGCCTGCACATTGGGGGTTGGGCGCCAGTGCACCGGCCATTGTTTGCGGCATCAAAATGCCTACTCCCAGCATAAACACCATATGCGGCCCCACCACCGCCCACGGATGATGAACGCCAACGGCAGCCAACCCCGCCATGACGATGCCTCCCGTTGCACAGACCACTGTTCCCTGAGTGATAAGGCGATCGCGACCCAAGCGGTGGCTATAGCGGCCGCTGACCAGAGTACCGGCGAAGAAGCCCGCGACAATCAGCGTAAACAGCACGCCATACAACGTAGGAGCGACGCCCATGTACTCGATGAGTACAAAGGATGAGCCAGAAAGGTACGCGAACAGCCCGGAAAAAGCGGCCGCATTCACCAAGGTGTAGCCAAGAAAGGCGCGTTGGCTTAGCAGTAGGCGAAAGTTTGCCAGTATTGTTCTTGGATGGATCGACTGCCTCTGCTCCTTCGCCAGGGGTTCGGGCAGCATGAAAATGAGCCCCGCCAGCATCACTGCCGCGTAGAGCGCCAGCACCACGAACACCGATTCCCAGCCAAAAAACAGCAGTAACCCTGCGCCCACCACAGGGGCCAGAGCAGGGGCGAGGGCCATCGTGCTTGCCATATAGGAGAGAATGCGCCCTGCCTCGATGGGGCCATGAATATCACGCACCGATGCCCGTGCTAATACCGGTCCAGCAGCACCGCCGAAGGCTTGTAGAAAGCGACCTACCAGCAACCACTCGACGCTCGGCGCCCAGGCACACAGTAGGCTCGCAGCGAGAAACAGCGATAAACCCGCGATCATCACCGGTCGGCGGCCAAAGCGATCAGAGATTGGCCCGCACACTAGTTGGGCCAGAGCGAATCCAGCCATATAGAGGCTAAGGGTCAGCTGTATTCGGTCTGGGCCAGTATTCAGCGCTTCTGCCATGGCGGGCATGGCTGGCAAGTACATATCCGTCGCTAGCGGACCGAGTGCAGTCACCGCGGCCAGGGCCATGACGGTGGCGGTAGAGGGCAGCTTTAGCACCCCTTAACTCCTTATGGTTGGACGTGATGCCCCTTCGGACACGAGGCGGGCGCCTTCCCGAATGGAAAGACGCCCGCTTATGTTAGCCTGCTTAGTATAGCGTGTTTTTGCTTGATTTAGCTGGCGTCAGGCTGTGCCTCGGGTGCTGCTTTTTCGAAGGCTGGCAGCGAACGACAATTGGCAGCGATGCGCTGGATCGTCGGGTAGGCTGACAAATCGCACTCGAAGCGTTCTGCGTTATACACCTGGGGAATCAGGCAGATATCCGCAAGCGTTGGGGTGTCGCCATGGCAAAAGTCGCCGCTGCTGGGGTCAGTAGAGAGCGTCGCTTCCAGGGCTGCGAAGCCCTCGGTAATCCAATGGCGATACCACGCTAGCTTAGCTGTTTCATCCACACCCAACTCACCCACGAGATACTTGAGTACCCGCAGGTTGTTGAGTGGGTGAATCTCGCAAGCCACCGACTGGGCAAGCGCGCGAACCCTGGCGCGTGCTAACGCATCAGCCGGTAGCAGCGCGGGCTCTGGGTGTACCTCATCGAGATACTCGCAGATCGCCAGCGACTGGTTAACTACTGAGCTATCGTCCAGTACCAGGCTAGGCACCATCCCCTGAGGGTTGCGAGCCAGATGCTCGCCACCACGTTGCTCGCCTTTCACCAGATTGACCGGAACCTGATTATAGTCCAAGCCCTTAAGGTTCAAGGCGATACGCCCCCGGTAAGCAGCCGACGAGCGGAAATAGCCGTAAAGCGTCGTCATGTTGCCTTCCTTATGTTGTCTTTCTCATATTGCTTTTTATTTGGGCTGGTACTTTACGACTTGCTGATCGATGGTACCGAATAGGTTGTTGCCATCGCGGTCAAACATCTCGATGCGTACCCGGTCACCAAAGCGCATAAAGGGGGTTTTCACCTGGCCGTACAGTATCTGCTCGACCATGCGCACTTCGGCCAAGCAGCTATAGCCTACGCCACCGTCAGCCACTGGCTTTCCAGGGCCGCCATCGGGGTCTGGGTTGGAAACAGTGCCCGAGCCAATCACAGCGCCCGCGCCGAGATAACGGGTCTTGGCGGCATGGGCAACCAACTGAGGGAAGCTGAAAATCATATCCGGCCCGGCTTCTGGCTCGCCAAACTTCTCGTCATTCAGATGCACGGTCAGCGGCAGGGGTACCTTGCCTTCTTGCCAAGCATCGCCTAGTTCATCGGGGGTCACCGCGATGGGCGAGAAAGAAGAGGCGGGGTTGGCTTGGAAAAAGCCGAAGCCCTTCGCTAGCTCACCTGGAATTAGGCCACGCAGGCTCACATCGTTAACCAGCATTACTAGCTTAATGTGCTTGGCGGCTTCCTCGGGAGTGACTGCCATCGGCACGTCATCCGTAATGACCGCAATCTCGCCTTCAAAGTCGATACCATGCTCTTCACTCACCGCCTCGATATCTTCGGTGGGCGCCAGGAAACAGTCGCTACCGCCCTGGTACATGAGCGGATCGGTCCAGAAGGTTTCGGGCATCTCGGCATTGCGCGCCTGGCGTACCAGCTGGACATGGTTCAGATAGGCGGAGCCGTCAGCCCACTGATAGGCACGCGGTAAAGGAGAGTGCAGGGCACGCTGGTCAAGCTCAAAAGCACCGTCGGCATCGCCACCGTTCAGTTGTGCATAGCGTTCTTCGAGCTGAGGGCTAACGGCTTCCCAGCTTTCAAGGGCCGCCTGAAGCGTGGGAGCAATATCAACAGCGCTCACCGCGCGGGAGAGGTCACGGGAGACGATGATAAGTTCGCCGTCGCGGCCTTTGTTAAGTGTTGCAAGTTTCATGGTCATTCAATCCTTGTCGTCAGGGGGCGATAAGTTTTAGGGCTGGTTTGGGTTGAAGTGCGAACGCAGCGTTGACCAAACATCCACATAGTCACGTTGGCGGAAGTCAGCATCCAGAGCCGCAGGGGTTGGGTGGAAGAAGTAGCGGCTTTCAAACATGAAGGCCAGGGTATCCCCCAGGAACTGTGGCTTCAGCTCAGCGTTGGAAGCTTTCTCAAATGTCTCAGCATCCGGGCCGTGTGGTGACATTGAATTGTGCAGGCTGGCACCACCTGGAGTGAAGCCTTCCGCTTTCGCATCGTATTCGCCATGAATAAGCCCCATAAACTCGCTCATCAGGTTGCGATGGAACCATGGCGGCCTGAAGGTGTTCTCGGCAACCATCCAGCGCGGCGGGAAGATCACAAAATCAAGATTGGCCATTCCCGGCGTATCGGAGGGGGACGTTAATACGGTGAAGATTGACGGATCTGGATGATCGAAGCTCACCGTATTGATGGTGTTAAAATTAGCGAGATTATATTTATACGGCGCGCAGTTGCCGTGCCACGCCACCACATCTAACGGCGAATGGTTTAGTTTAGTTTCCCAGAAACGGCCAGAGAACTTAGCGACTAAACGGTAATCACCTTCCAGGTCTTCATAGGCTGCCACGGGGCTTTGGAAGTCACGCGGGTTGGCTAAGCCGTTGGCCCCGATGGGGCCGAGGCCGGGTAGCTCTAAAGGACTGCCGTAGTTCTCGCAAATATACCCCCGTGCAGCGTCAACACCCTGCGCTTTACGCACTTGAAATTTCACACCGCGAGGAATAACGGCAATCTCACCGTTATCGATCTCGAGTTCACCAAACTCGGTGCGTAAACGAATAGCGCCCATTTGCGGAACGAAGAGCAGTTCGCCATCCGCGTTGTAGAAAAAACGTTCGGTCATGTCTTCATTGAACGTATAAACATGCACGCCCACACCAGCTTGGGTTCCCGCATCCCCGTTGACCGCAATGGTGAATAAACCATCAATAAAATCAGTCGGTGCATCCGGTATCGAAACGGGATCCCAGCGCATTTGGTTAGGGTCCGCTGCGGGCTTGTCTAGCGGGGCTGTGTGTACGTTGTTATTTTCCAGTGGCTGATACGCGCTCTGAACAACCGAAGGGCGAATGCGGTAAAGCCAGCTACGAAAGTTTTGATGCCGGGGCGCAGTGAATGCGGAACCAGTGAGTTGTTCTGCGTATAAGCCGTAAGCGCACTTTTGCGGTGAGTTTTGCCCAATCGGCAGTGCACCCGGCAGCGCTTCGCTTGAAAAGTGATTATGAAAGCCATTTTGATATTTCAATTGTTCAGTCATTGTTAAGGCCTGCTTTATTTGAACGTTATTTTGTTAAATCTGTATTTTGTTAAACCTATCTATTTATAAATCTATCTTTTTATAGATCTATCTTTTTATAGATCTAAGAAGCGGCGATTAATCGCCATCACCAACCGCATGGGAAATTGCTTCTTCAAGCACGGCTTGTTCGCCGATGTGGTTAGCCAGTAGCAGAATCAGGCGGGCATTGATGCGCTCGCTCTCAGCCTCGCTGCGGTCGCGATGTAGCGCGGTGAGTGCCGCGTAAAAAGCATCCGGGTCAGTGAAGTTGGGATTTAATTCAAGCTTTGGCATGGCAGCTTTCCTGAAAGGTAGTGTCAGCGGGACCCGCAAGATAAACGCCTAGCGCGCGGTCTAGTGCGTCTTCAACCTGGTGGGCAGTGATAGCGTGCCAGCGAGCAGCAACGTGCTGGTCAGGACGGATAAGGTATCCGGCACCTGCTTTCAGGCCGTAGCGTTGCGTCACTAATCCTTGGGTATCGTTTATAACGGTAGTACGCGGTAGCGTGCTAAGCACATGTGGCGTGGGGCCAACGATCACTAGGTTTATATCAAAGCAGCGGTCTAGCAGGACACCCAAGTCTTTGAATAATGTGGCGGCATGTTCATCCTCAACGCGGCCGTCAAGCAGCAACGTAAAGCCATCGCCAAACTGGTTGAGTAGCCAGGCGTTCTGTTCGCCCAATCGAATAGG
Source organism: Halomonas bluephagenesis (assembly GCF_054790765.1). Lineage (NCBI taxonomy): Bacteria > Pseudomonadati > Pseudomonadota > Gammaproteobacteria > Oceanospirillales > Halomonadaceae > Halomonas > Halomonas bluephagenesis. The sequence goes on along the minus strand of NZ_CP133631.1, from coordinate 1,771,920 downwards.
CGCGTCTTTGGTTGGGCTGCCAGGGCGCACCTCGCTTGGGCCACCATCAACATCGGGGGTATTAAGCGGTGAGTTGTCATAGCGACACGGCATGGAAAGGCGGCCGCTGTTGACTAAGCTACGAGCGAAGGCATGTTTCTCAGCCAGCTCCAGCGTCACATCGCGGAACACTTGGCTGATATGGCTCTTCGGAGTAATAAAGTCAGTGGCGCGGGGAGAGTTAAGGATGTTTTCTGCCGCGCCATGCTGGCGTTCAGTGTTGTACGTGGATAAAAGCGTTTTTGGGGCCTGCTGTTTGACAACGCGAGCCAGTTTCCAGACTAGGTTGTCCACTCCCTGCAGGGCCCCATTCGCGCCCCTGGCACCAAAGGGGGATACCTGATGAGCCGCATCGCCCATAAATATCACGCTGTGATGAATGAAGTTATCCATCTTGCGGCAACGGAAGGTGTAGACACTGGCCCACTCAAGCTCAAACTCCACGTCTTGGCCAAGCATTGCCTGCACGCGTGGGCGAATGTTCTCTTCTTTCTTTTCTTCTTCCGGGTCAGCATCCCAGCCTAGCTGGAAGTCGATACGCCAAACGTTGTCCGGCTCTTTGTGCAGCAGCACCGACTGATTGGGATGGAAGGGCGGATCAAACCAAAACCAGCGCTCTGTTGGGAAGTCAGCCTTCATCACCACATCAGCAATCAGGAAGCGATCCTGAAATACCTGGCCTTTGCACTCAAGGCCTAGCATGTCGCGGATGCGACTGTTGGCGCCATCCGAGACAAGCAGGTAGTCACAGGTCAGCGAGTAATCACCATCCTGAGTAGAGACTGTGAGAGCGGTGCTGTCAGGCTGAGCATCGACATCAATGACCTTATGTTTCCAGCGCAGATCAATTTGCTCAGCAAAGTTGTGGGCGCGGTTGACCAGAAACTCTTCAAAGTAATACTGCTGCAAGTTGATAAAGGCGGGAATGCGGTGGCCATCTTCTGGCAGCAGGTTGAAGTCATAGACCTCGCGGTCCTGAAAGAAAACGCGGCCATGTTGCCAAGTGACGCCTTTTTCAAGCATCGGCTCGACGCACCCTAAACGGTCAATAATTTCCAGTGATCGCTTGGCAAAACACAGCGCTCGCGACCCCACGCTTACGGTGTTGTTATCGTCCAGGACAATTGAGTGAATGCCCTGCTTAGCCAGATCGATGGCGGCGGCGAGGCCGCTAGGACCAGCTCCGACAATCACCACTGGACAATGGCGAAAGTCTTTAACATCGAGGTCAGACGGGCGTCGGTAAGGATAGACAGGATTTTTATAGGTTGTTGGCATCTATTGCTCCCCTACAGCGTCGGGGGCGTTACACCCGACAGCTGGGCATGATCAGTGGGTGTCTCTAGTAAGCACTTACTGATTTTCGACGGCGTCCTGCAGGGAGTGCCACATAGCGGTATCGCGCTCTGCCGTCCAGATACGTGGATCAGGGTATTCGCCGCCTGCCTCGTCGTAGCAGCGAGTGATATCGAAAGGCACACAGTGATCAAAAATAACCCAGTGGCCATACTTCGGCTTAAGGACCGCGTAAGTCTCGGCGTAGCACTCGGAGAGCGATTTGCCCGCCGCCTTGCCCGCTTTGACGCTTCCATACATGTCATTCAAGAAGTCGCGGGTGCCTTGAATCGCTTCCTGGCACTGCTCGGCAGTTTGCAGCGCATCGCCGCGGCCGGGCACCAGCTTTTGAGGCTGCATGGCCTGCAGGCGATCAAGCGTAGTAGGCCAGTCCTCATGGTAAGCATCGCCGGTGTATGGGGTAGCGCCATACTCAACGAGGTCACCGGAAAACATGATTTTTTCTTTCGGTAACCAGACAACGGTGTCGCCCTTGGTGTGTCCGCGGCCAAGGTGAATGATCTGCACCTCACGCTCGCCCATAAACACCGTCAGTTTTTCCTGGAAGACGATGGTTGGCCAGGTCAAACCAGGGACAGAATCGACCCCTTTGAACAGGCGCGGGAAGCGGCCAACCTCAGATTCATAGTCTTGCTGACCACGCTCGACAATCAGGTCATAGGTGTTCTGGCTAGCGTAGATATTCTCGGCATCGTATGCGGAAGCACCGAGAACACGCACGGCATGGTAATGGGTCATTACCACATGCTTAATCGGTAGGTCAGTGACCCCGCGGATACGACGGATGACGTCCTGAGCCATGATGGGCGTTGCCTGAGTGTCGATGACCATCACGCTGTCATCACCAATCACTATGCCCGTATTGGGGTCACCTTCAGCCGTGTAAGCATAGAGCCCTTCTGCCAGCTTGGTGAAACTGATCTGTTTCTCTTCGGTATCGGCATGGGACGCGAATTTCTTGCTCATGATATCTCCGGTGCTGTCAGGGTGATTCAGGTATTCATTGGAATGTTGTATGCCAGGAGGATAGTTTCTAATGAAACTAAATGTCCAGTGCTCCATCGGCGAGTCAGCCTAGCTTTTGCATGAAATTATCAATAACTCTTAATAAATCAGATAATTATTGCAAACTAATACCTAAGTATAATAATTAAAATCAGTAAATTAGTTGCAAGAGAGAGTATCTGTCGGCAGTGTTCTGCCTTATCCTGACAGGGCTTATTCTGAGATAGGCCAACCTAAAACTGATGTCACCCTTGTTTAGTGAAGGTTAATAAGCAGTGAGTCGTGTTATTGCAAACAGCGTTATTGCAAACAATGTTATCGGACGGAGCTAAGAGGACTCTCTTCCTCGAGGTGGTCAGTATGATAGGTGCGTTGCTGGTGCCCACATTCCCAGCTATCGTGCTGATTTTTGTCATCACCACCCCTGATAAACGGTGGCTCTAGGAGAAACACAATGACGATGGATAAAGCAGACGGTGATGCATCTCTGGAATCTTCAGCCAGGGCAGAACTGGATCTTAACCAATTTTTACCCTATCAGCTTAACCGTTTAGCTGACCGCATCAGTCAGGCGCTAGAGAAGCTATATGCCGAGTCTTATGATCTCAACATCGCCCAGTGGCGCGTGCTTGCGTGGCTTAGCCACTGTGATGATTTAACCGCTAAGAAGGTCTGTGCCTACACCAATATGGATAAGGCTCGCGTGTCTCGCGCTATTCAGTCGCTGGAGGACCGTGGACTGATAAGCCGCACGCCGTCACAGCAGGACCAGCGCCAACATGACTTACAGCTGACAGACGCCGGGCAAGCGCTACTCAATAAATTAGTGCCTGAAGCTCAGGCGTGGGAAGCCAATCTGGTGTCGACCCTGAGCGTTGGTGAATATCGTGACTTGCTCAATACCATGCGCAAGCTTGAGCGGCAGTTGGAGAGGATTGGTTAAAGGCTAGACACAGCAAAGACAAACCAAGATGGCAGAGGGCGCCCGCACTTTGTCAGTGGCGTGTCATTGGTAGCAAAAATAATGTGATTTGTGTAACGAAAAGGCGGGCCATGAATTATCTCCCAATAGCCATTGATAGTGACTCAAAGAGACGGCGTTCTTCTAATAAGTAATTGTAAATTAAATGATATATATAGATTAATACTTAAGTATTAGCATCTATTAGTCGATGGATCGTTGCATGATCCACGCATCTGCAGGCATTGTGATAAATAACGTGATTCACGTAATCGGCAAATGATAAGAATAAAGTATCACGTTTTGCGCTTCCACTTCGTGACGACCAGAGGAAAGAAAAGTGAATAAAACAACAAACCTGATGATTGGCGCTATTGCCGCCGCAACGCTGAGCACCTCCGCCTTTGCACAAACAACAATCACCGTGAGTACCTGGGCTGGCCCTAATCACGGCATCAACACCATTGTATGGCCAACCTGGAAAGCGTGGATTGAAGAGGCAACGGAAGGTCGCGTAACCGTAGACGTGATACACGATATGGGGCCTCCTGTTTCTCAAATGGAAATGGTCGCTGATGGTATCGCCGATGCTACCTGGGTTTTCCACGGCTACAACACGGGCCGCTTCCAGCTAACCAAGCTTCCAGAGTTTCCCACCTTTCAAGAGTTTTCATCAGAAAATGCCTCCAGTGCCTATTGGCATACGCATCAAGAGTCCCTGGAAGCCGCCGGTGAACACCGTGGTGTAGATGTTGTTGCTGCCGGTGTCCACGGGCCTGGCTGGATCTTCAGCAGTGAAAAGTATGAAACCTTAGAAGACCTTAAAGGTAAGCGTATTCGAGTCGGTGGTGGTGTGATGGGGGATCTCTCCAACGCCCTGGAATTGACCGGCGTTGCCTTACCGCCGACAGGGGTTTATGAAGCCGGTTCTCAGGGCGTCATCGACGGGGCCATGCTTGTTCCTGAAGGGCTGCGCAGCTTCCGTGTCGCGGAGATTTTCCCCTATACCCTCAAAGTCGATGGCGGCTTTTATCGCGGCAGGTTCACCATCGTCGTCAACCCAATGATCTGGGATGAAATGTCGCCTGAGGATCGTGAGGCCGTTGAATCAGTCTCTGGTGAGCGTTTGTCCCGTTTGTTCGGCTACATGATGGATGTATCGGATGTGCGTGGCGTCGACTTTGCAGAAGAGCTTGGTCATACCTTTACCGAACTCGGTGACGATGACCTCAGCACGCTGAAAAGCATGAGTGACAGCATGATCGCTGAGTGGGCTGAGTCTGTTTCAGAAAACCGCAACGTTGATGCGATGGCCGCTATCGAATTCTATCGCGAGCAGCTTATCGCTGCAGCGGAGGAGGAGAGCGTTAGCAGCCTAGTGCCGGACGGATTAGTACCAGATAACGCCGAGTAGGTTCCCATTGGCACTGGACGGAGAGCGACCATGCAAACCCAAATGGCACGTGCTACGCGCGTTAGTCGGGTTCTGCAGCAGATATTGGAGGGGGTGGCAGGCGCTACCCTCTTCGGCATGATGCTGTTGACCACTGCTGACGTAGGCGGCCGCTACTTTTTCAATTCCCCCATTCTTGGTGCTGTTGAATTAACCCAACTGATGTTGGCAGCGTTGGTATTCCTGTCGCTGCCGGTCGTTTGTTGGCGTCAAGAGCATGTCAGTGTTGATCTGCTCGATGCTGTTTTCCCTGCGAAACTTATCTGGATACGTGAAGTGATCGTTAACCTGATCGTGACGGCAGCTCTTTGGGTGATGGCTCAGCGCGTATGGGCACTCGCTGAGCGCGCTTTCTCATGGGGAGATGTGACGGAATTTCTGCGCATACCTCATGGCTATCTGATCGGATTGATCGCCAGCATGCTAGCGCTTTCAGCGCTACTGACCCTCGTACGAGCCGTTTTCTATTTGCTTGAGGGACTTAAGGTAATCGAAAAAGGTGGCCCATTGAGTATAGGAGCGCCCCATGACTGAAGCGTTGTACGGTTTCGCAGTATTGCTGATACTCGTGTTCCTGCGTGTGCCTCTGGCGTTCGCGATGGGGATTGTCGGTTTCGCCGGGTTCTACCTATTAACGGGTAACTGGAATGCTGCTGAAGCAATGGCGGCGCGCCGGGTGGTCGATACCGCCATGGATTATGGCCTGTCCGTTATTCCATTGTTTATTCTAATGGGCAACTTTGTTTCCCATGCAGGATTATCCGATGCCTTGTTTCGAGCATCTAATGGCTTTCTAGGTCACCGCAAGGGTGGTCAGGCAATGGCGACGATTGTTGCCTGCGGCGGTTTTAGCGCGATATGCGGATCGAGCTTAGCGACGTGTGCCACCATGGGCCGAGTCGCCATGCCGCAAATGCGCAAGTATGGCTATAAGGATTCGCTTGCCGCCGCCTCCATCGCTGCGGGTGGCACCTTGGGTATCTTGATACCACCCAGCGTCATGTTGGTGATTTATGGAATCTTGACCGAAACCAGTATTCGTGAGCTGTTCGCGGCTGGCTTTATTCCCGGCATTCTTGGCATTTTTCTCTATATTGGCGCCATCAAATGGGTTCTCTGGCGTGCCCCGAGTGCCGGCCCTGCCGCAGAAAAAGTGCCATGGCCAGAGCGGATTCAAGCACTGAAAAGCGTGGGCAGCACGTTAGCGCTGTTCGTGCTGGTGATTGGCGGTATTTACCTTGGCGTGTTTACGCCCACAGAAGCAGCCGGTATCGGCGCGATGGGTGCATTCCTGATCGCGCTAATGCACCGGGCGCTGACACCACAAGTGTTGATGAATGTATTAATGGACACCGTGCGCACCACCGCGATGCTGTTTGCAGTGGTACTAACGGCGCTGATTTTTGCCAACTTCATCAACCGAGCAGGGCTGCCTGGCGACCTTCTAGCACTGGTTAACGGCCTGAATGTGGCGCCTTTTGTGGTCATCCTGGTGATTATCGCTATCTACGTCGTGCTGGGATGTGTGTTTGAAAGCATGTCGATGCTGCTGCTGACCGTGCCGGTATTTTTCCCAGTCGTCGCGGGATTAGGCTACGACTTGGTGTGGTTCGGTATTCTTGTGGTCATCGTTATCGAAATCAGTTTGATAACACCCCCTGTCGGTATGAACGTGTTTGTATTGCGAGCCGTATTGCCGGATGTATCAACGGGCACTATCTTCCGTGGCGTCACCCCTTTCTGGGTCGCGGGTACCATACGCGCACTGCTCGTGCTTATCTTCCCAGCGATCGTGCTTTTCCTACCGCAGTTGCTGTATTAACGCTGCGCTATTCATGCGGTTCTATTAACGTCCGCGCTAAGCAAACGGATGACAGGGTAAGTGCCCTGTCATCCGTTTTTTTGTTGTCACTATTCGGCAGGTATTAGGCGAGGAAAGCGGTGTAGGCTAAACCGTTTCGCACACACCCAACCCAACCCAGCAGCGCTTCGCGCTGCTTTTGCGCCGGGCCGCCGCTGCGGGTGCGCTTCGCTTACCACGCACTACACTTTCTGAAAAAGTTCGAGGGTTGTATACATCGTAGCGCGGGTAACGCATGGCGAGGGACGAGCCTTAAGGCACCCGCGACGGTGGCTGAGCCGTTACTGCCGTTTAGCGACCAGCGTTAAAATGTCATAGCTGGCGACCAGCTCATCATGTTGATTGGTCACTGCCACGTCCCACATCACCACGCCTTGAGGGTGTCCATCAGGTGATGCCCGGCCCTGGTCAATCTTACGCTTACAGGTGAGGCGGGCGCGGATGGTATCGCCGACCAACACAGGTGTAATAAAGCGCAGCGTATCCAGGCCGTAGTTAGCCAATACGGGACCTTCGCCTGGGTAGACGAACAAGCCAGCGGCTGCCGACAGTACAAATTAGCCGTGGGCAATGCGTTGGCCGAACTGGGTCTCTTTCGCGGCAATGTCGTCGAAGTGCATGTAAAAGTGGTCGCCGGAAAGGCAGCCAAAATTGACGATGTCGGCTTCAGTGACGGTACGGCGGTGGGTTAGCAGTGACTCGCCAACCTGCAGGTCATCGAAGTGGCGGCGGAACGGGTGGATATCGTTCTCGATCACCTTCGCGCCACGCACATATTCCCCTGTGACTGCCGCGAGCATGGTCGGAGAGCCCTGGATAGCGGTGCGTTGTAGATAGTGGTGAACAGCACGAATGCCACCGAGCTCCTCGCCACCGCCTGCGCGGCCGGGCCCGCCATGCTTGAGCATCGGCAGCGGAGAGCCGTGGCCAGTGGATTTCTTTGCTGCCTGGGCATCCAGAATCTGCAGGCGGCCGTGCTGGGCGGCTAAGACGGGGATCATTTCGGCAGCAATGGCAGGGTCTTTGGTGGTCAGTGTGGTCACCAGGCTGCCCTTGCCCTTGGCGGCGATGGTCAGGGCTTCGTCGATGCCGCTGTAGGGCATTAGCGTCGCGACGGGGCCGAAAGCTTCGATGTCGTGCGCGCCACCGTCGTTCAACGGGTTACGGTTGATCAGTAAGTGGGGGGAGATGAACGCGCCGTTTTCCACATCCTGGCCGACGGGCTTGAAGCTGCCGTCTCTGCCAAAGACGCACTCACTGGTTTCTAGCAGCTGTTCGATAGCATGATTAACGTCTCTCAGTTGGTCACGGGAAGAGAGTGCACCCATGCGCACGCCTTCTTGATGAGGATCACCGACCACGATGTTGGAAAGGCGCTCTTTAATCAGGCCCGCTAATGCATCCAGATGCTCGGCGGGCACTAACACCCGACGGATCGCGGTACATTTCTGGCCTGACTTGGCGGTCATCTCTTTGACGACTTCTTTGGCAAAGATCTCGAACTCTTCGTCTTCTGGGCTAACATCCGGGGCCATGATGGCGCTGTTGAGCGAGTCCGCCTCGGCGTTGAAGGGGATGCTCTTCGCCATGATATTAGGGTGGCTTTTCAGCTTCAGGGCGGTGCTTGCTGATCCGGTAAAGGTGACAAAGTCCTGCTCTTCCAGGTGGTCCAGTAAGTCACCGGCTCCACCGATCACCAGTTGCAGGGCACCTTCCGGCAGCAGGCCAGATTCGTTGATGACGCGCACGGCTGCTTCGGTTAGGTAGCTAGTCGCCGTTGCCGGTTTGAAGATACACGGCATGCCTGCCAGAAAGGCGGGCGCGAACTTCTCCAACATGCCCCAGATAGGAAAGTTGAACGCATTAATATGCACAGAGACACCGCGGCGGGGTACCAGAATGTGGGTGCCGTTGAAGTGGTTCTCTTTGCCTAATTGTGTCACCGGGCCTTCGTGGGCCACATTGCCTGAGGGCAGTTCCTTGCGGCCCGTGGAAGCGTAGGTAAACAGGGTGCCGAAACCACCGTCGATGTCGATCCAGGAGTCGGCCTTGGTGCAGCCGGTGTGGTGGGAAATGGCATAAAGCTCACGCTTACGCTCTTGGATATAGGCGGCCAGCGCCTTAAGAATGGCGGCCCGCTGCTGAAAATCCAGTGCCAGAATGTTTTTCACGCCGGTGTTGCGGGCGTACGCCACCGCTTCGCGGAAATTGATCTCTTCTTGGTGAGTATACGCAATGGTGGTGCCGTTGATGGCGCTGATAAGGGCTTTGGACTCGGTTTGTCCGAACCACTGGCCTGAGATGTAACTTTGCAAAACTGGCATTGCGTGTTCTCCCGTACAACATAAACAAAGCCGACGCAGTCGCCGGCTTGGAAGTGGGTGGACTAGGGGTTATACCTCGTCAAAATCGAGCACCACTTTGTCGCTGATCGGATAGCACTGGCAGGGCAGTACGTAGCCGGCATCTATTTCGTAATCTTCCAGGGCATAGTTGGCATCCATTTCCACCTCACCTTCGATCACTTTTGATTTACAGGTGGAGCACACGCCAGCCTTGCATGAGAACGGCAGGTCGGCGCCGTGCTCGTTACCCGCGTCCAAAATATTCTGGGTATTGCGGGGCAGGTTATATTCGATGGTGCGGCCATCGATGATCACTTTGATGTGCGAAGTTTCTGCTTCAAGCTGACTGGCTCTGGTTGCCTGGCGGCGTTTGGCGCCTGCTGTTGGTAGCCCAGTAGTGAACAGCTCAAAGTGCACCTTCTCCTTTGGCATTCCATGTTGGGTCAGGACATCGCGCACGATCTCGGTCATCTCTTGCGGCCCACAGATAAACGCAGCGTCGAGCTTGGGTACGTCTACCCAACGGTCAAACAGGGCGTTGCACTTATCGGCATCGATACGGCCGTTGTAAAGATCGATTTCATGTTGTTCGCGGCTGAACACGTAAATGATGTTGAGGCGTTCGAGGTAACGATCCTTGAGATCCTGCAGACGTTCGCGAAACAGCGTGCCCGTGGTAGAGCGGTTGCCATAAATCACGGTAAAACGACTTTTCGGCTCGCTTTCCAACGTAGTGGCAACAATCGACATGATGGGGGTGACGCCACTGCCTGCTGTCACCGCCAGATAGTGCCCTTCACGACTGGGGTCGAGAGGCACGAAGAACTTGCCCTGTGGCGGCATCACTTCCAATTGCTCCCCAGGCTGCAATTGCTGGTTGGCAAAGGTGGAAAAGCTACCGCCTGGCACCAGCTTAACGGCGACTCTCAGCTCATGTTCGTGAACGCCGGTGCAGATTGAATAAGAGCGGCGGACATCCTCACCTTCGATGTCGCGGCGCAGTGTCAGGTACTGCCCTTGGGTAAAGCGAAAGGCGTCCAGCAGGTCGTCGGGAATGTCGAAAGCAATGGAAACGGCATCATGGGTTTCCTTGCGTACATCCTTGACGGTCAAGGCGTGAAATCGGCTCATGGGAAATGGTCTCGTCGTTTTACAGACACTTGAAATAATCGAAAGGCTCCAGGCAATCGCGGCAGCGGTAGAGCGCCTTGCAAGCCGTAGAGCCGAATTCGCTGACGCGTTCGGTCGCGTTGCTACCACATAAAGGGCAGGGCACTACCGGGTCAGACTGCCCCGTCAGGCTACGTTTGCTAGCACTTCCTACCGGAGGTGCGATGCCATAGGCGCGCAATTTTTCGCGCCCGGCTTCGGTCAACCAATCGGTGGTCCAGGCGGGGGACAGGCGACGCTGAATCAGCGGGTCTGAGTAGCCAGCGGCCACCAGCGCTTCATGGATATGCTGTTCGATAACTTCCGTCGCCGGGCATCCGGAGTAGGTGGGAGTCACATTGACCGCCAGCCGATCGTCCACCCAATCGATATCGCGCACAATGCCCAGCTCAACCACGCTGACCACCGGCACTTCTGGGTCTGGCACTTCCTGTAAAACGGCCAGCACGGCGTCGACATCGCCTTTTTCACCCGCTCGTGGCAGGCCGCTGCGGTCGCTGCCGATCAGGTCTCTGGAAGGCCAGTCATCGATAGGGCCGTCACCGATATGCGTCGACGGTGGGTTACCAGACGGTTGCATCAGGATACGTCCTCGGCAGGTATTGCATTTCCGCCAATAGAAAGCCCAGGTGCTCGGTGTGATGGCCGACTTTGCCGCCGGTATACATCCAGGCGTCGTAGGAAGGCCGCTCCAGCGTAGCTTCCTCAAGCACCTCTTCTACCGTCGCTTTCCAGCGAGCGGCAATGGTTTCCGGGTCAGGCGCGATGCCGGCCTCTATCATGGCCTGATCAATTTCGTCGACCTGCAATAGCTCGCCGGTGAACTGCCAAAGGTTGTCGAGCGCGCGCTGCATACGGGTGTGGCTTTCTTCGGTGCCATCGCCCAGGCGAATCACCCATTCAGAGGAGCGGCGAAGGTGGTACGTTGCTTCTTTTAGCGATTTGGCAGCCACTTCAGCAATTCGCGGGTCGCTGGACCCAGCCAAGCCATCAAGTAGATGAACGTGCCAAGCATCGAACAGGAACTGACGTCCTATGGTGTCAGCAAAGTCACCGTTGGGCTGCTCGGTGATCAACAGATTACGAAAGTCCTGGGCATCGCGGCGAAAGGCCAGATGATCGGCATCGATCTTGTCAGTCATCAGTTCAGCAGCCATCAGCTCAGCCGCATAGCCAAGCCAGTTGCGTGCCTGCCCGAACAGATCAAGACCCACGTTCATCAACGCCATTTCTTCTTCCAGCGCCGGGGCCTTTCCACACAGCTGAGCGTGGCGCTGGCCAAGCACCAAGGCGCTGTCGCCAAGGCGTAGCAGGTAGTCGGTCAACGGGGTTTGTGTTTTTTGAGCAATGTTCTTCAGAGCCATGTTCTTCATCACAGCCTCCCTCCTTACATGTGGCCGACTTCTTTCGGCAGTTTGTAGAAGGATGCGTGGCGATAGACCTTGTCGTTAGACGGGTCGAACAGCGGCTCTTTCTCGTCGGGAGAAGACGCGGTGATTTCGCTGGCCGGAACCACCCAGATGCTCACCCCTTCATTGCGACGGGTGTAAAGCTCGCGGGCATTTTCGATTGCCATGCTGCGATCAGCGGCGTGTACGCTGCCGACGTGCTTGTGGTTAAGGCCGTGCTTGCTGCGTATAAAAACTTCGAAGAGGGGCCAGTCAGCCATGAGAGATGCCTCAGTGGTCAGAGGAGCCCCGTAACGCGGGGCTTCCGATTGTTTTAAAAGCTAGGGTTTTAAAAGCTAGATTTTGAAAGACAGTTTTTGAAAGTCAGGCGGCTTTGCGTTGACGCTTGGCGGCATAAGCCACGGCGGCTTCACGCACCCAGGCACCGTTATCAATGGCGCTGCGACGTGCTTCAATGCGCTCGCGGTTGCAGGGGCCGTTGCCTTTCACGACGTCGAAAAATTCCTGCCAGTCGATTTCACCGAACTCATAGTGACCGGTCTCTTCGTTATATCTGAGATCCGGGTCAGGGGCGGTGCAGCCCAGCAGCTCTAGCTGCGGTACGGTTTGGTCGAGGAAGCGCTGGCGCAACTCATCGTTGCTGTGGCGCTTGATCTTCCAGGCCATCGACTGAGCGCTGTTGGGTGAGTTCTCGTCGGATGGCCCGAACATCATTAGCGCTGGCCACCAGAAGCGGTTGATGGAGTCCTGCACCATGGCTTTCTGGTCGTCAGTGCCCTCTTGCATCATGGTCAACAGAATTTGATAACCCTGGCGCTGGTGGAAACTCTCTTCCTTGCACACGCGAATCATGGCGCGCGCGTAGGGGCCATAAGAGGTGCGCTGCAGCGGTACCTGATTGACGATGGCTGCGCCGTCGACCAGCCAGCCGACGGTTCCCATATCAGCCCAGTTAAGCGTCGGGTAGTTAAAGATGCTGGAGTACTTGGCGCGGCCATCGTGAAGTTTGTCGATCTCTTCGTCGCGGTCGGCTCCCAACGTTTCCATGGCGCTATAGAGGTACAGGCCGTGACCCGCCTCATCCTGAATCTTGGCCATTAGCTGCAACTTGCGCTTAAGGCTCGGCGCACGTGTCAGCCAGTTACCTTCCGGCAGCATGCCGACGATCTCGGAGTGGGCGTGTTGAGAGATCTGACGGATCAACGTCTTGCGGTAGGCGTCCGGCATCCAATTTTTGGGTTCTATTTTAATTTCATCATTGATGCGCTCCTGGAACTGGCGTTCCTCAGGGCTCATCTCATCAAGCGTTTTGAGTTTGTTAGAACCGGTTTCAACGAGCTGCGCGTACATAGAGACCTCCGCGGCGTCGGACTATCAGGGAGTGTGACTTATCTTGTTTAAAGTATAGTGACACGAAATATTTTATCAACAAGTATTTTTGTGTGTCACTTTAAGACTTTGTGATTACGGATAAAGCCAATATTGCTGTTTTATAAAGGAAAAATGGCTAAAGTTAAGTGATTCTTAATGTGACTTTTTTTCTGGTTTCATCTGGCTATTTGGGTATGAAAAAGCCCCTTGAGGGGGAGTTCCTAAAGGGGCTGTGTTGGCGCGGCTTAGCTTCACAGAGGCCGCTAAGCGTTAGAGAGCTGGATCAGCGAAGATCTTTGACGCGTCTGGCCTTGCCTAGAGAGCGCATAACGCTCTCTACTGGGCACACCTCAACCTGGGTGCTGATACCAATATATGTCTTGATGGCATGCTGAAGCTGTTTCGCTGCTTGTTCACAGGCCACGGGGTCGCGGGCGATGTCATGATGATTCGCCTCTACCCGCACAAGCACCATGTCCATATTGCCTTGGCGGCTGACTTCGATCTCGTAGTGGGGTGAAAGCGACGCGATCTTGAGCAGTTGCTCTTCGATCTGAGTGGGGAACACATTAACCCCGCGAATAATCAGCATGTCGTCGCTGCGGCCAGTGATCTTGTCGATGCGGCGCATGGGGCGCGCGGTGCCCGGCAGCAGGCGGGTCAGGTCGCGGGTGCGGTAGCGAATCACCGGCAGGCCTTCTTTGGTTAGGGTGGTGAACACCAACTCGCCGTATTCGCCGTCTGGCAGGACGTCACCGCTGATTGGGTCGATGATCTCGGGGTAGAAATGATCTTCCCAGATGGTCGGGCCATCTTTGGTCTCCAGGCACTCCATGCCCACGCCGGGCCCCATTACTTCAGAGAGGCCGTAAATATCGAGGGCGTCAATGCCCAGGCGCTGCTCTAGGGCCGTGCGCATGCTGTCGGTCCAGGGTTCGGCACCGAAAATGCCAGTGCGTAGGGGCAGCGTGCGCGGGTCGATGCCTTGGCGCTCCATCTCGTCTGCGATGTTGAGCATATACGAGGGGGTGACCATGATGATGTCCGGCTGAAAATCACGAATTAACTGAACCTGTTTCTCAGTCTGGCCGCCCGACATGGGGATGACCGCGCAGCCCAGCCGCTCGGCACCGTAATGCGCGCCCAGCCCGCCGGTGAACAGGCCGTAGCCATATGCGACATGCCCCTTGTCGTTGCGGCTGCCGCCAGCGGCACGGATTGAGCGCGCCACCACATCGGACCACACACCAATATCCTTCTGGGTGTAGCCCACCACCGTCGGTTGCCCGGTGGTGCCGCTGGAGGCATGGATGCGAACGATCTCGCTCATCGGCGTGGCCAACATGCCAAACGGGTAGTTGTCGCGCAAATCGGCCTTGGTGGTGAACGGCAGTTTGGCGAGATCTGCCAGCGTGTGGATATCGTCGGGATGTACTCCAGCCTTGTCGAAAGACTGACGGTAGAACGGCACATTGTCGTAAGCGTGCTTCAGGCTCCACTTCAGGCGCTTGACCTGAGTGGCGCGCAGCTCGTCGACGCTGGCGGTTTCCAAGGGGTCGAGAGTCGCAGTGTCGATACGCGTAGCGGGCTGATTCATCAGGGGTCTCCGGTCAAGCAAGTTGTTATTGGGCTACGTTTTATGAGCCATGGTCAGGATAAGGGGCTTATAAGCGCTCAATGATCAGAGCAATGCCCTGTCCGACACCAATACACATGGTGCATAGCGCAAAGCGCCCTTGCCGACGTTCGAGTTCATGCAGGGCGGTGGTTACCAATCGAGCGCCGCTCATGCCCAGCGGGTGGCCAAGTGCAATGGCACCTCCGTTGGGATTGACGTGTTCGGCATCATCGCTTAGTCCCAAGTCGCGCATGACTGCCAATGCTTGAGCAGCAAAGGCTTCATTGAGTTCGATCACGTCCATTTGGTCGAGGGTAAGCCCGGTCTGGGCAAGCACCTTGCGAGTGGCGGGAGAGGGGCCGAACCCCATAATGCGCGGTTCCACACCAGCGGTGGCCATACCCACCACACGAGCGCGTGGCGTGAGGCTGAAACGTTCAGCCTGCTCGGCAGATGCCAACAGCAGCGCACAGGCGCCATCGTTAACCCCAGAGGCATTACCTGCTGTCACGCTGCCGCCTTCGCGGAAAGGCGTGGGTAGCTTGGCAAGCTGCTCGGCAGTTGTGGTAGGGCGCGGGGGCTCATCGGTATCCACCACCAGCGGGTCTTGTTTGCGGCGGGGGATTTCGACCGGAACAATCTCTTCGGCCAAGCGGCCAGCCTCGATAGCGGCGGCGGTACGCTGCTGGCTGCGCAGGGCGAAGGCGTCCTGGTCTTCCCGGGAAATACCAAACTGTTCCGCCACGTTTTCAGCGGTTTCGGGCATGGAGTCCACGCCGAACTGGGCTTTCATGGCACGATTGATGAAGCGCCAGCCGATGGTGGTGTCGAAAATATCGGCTTGGCGTGAGAAGGCTTGTTCGGCCTTGCCCATCACGAAGGGCGCCCGGGACATCGACTCCACCCCTCCGGCGATCATCAACCCCGCTTCGCCGGTCTTAATGGTGCGGGCGGCATTGCCTATTGCATCCATACCAGAGCCGCACAGCCGGTTAATGGTGGTGCCGGGCACTTCAACCGGAAGCCCGGCAAGCAACGCGGACATGCGCGCCACGTTGCGGTTATCTTCCCCCGCCTGGTTGGCGCAGCCGTAAAAGATATCGTCAATCAGCGACCAATCGACACCTGGGTTGCGTTCCATCAGGGTGCGCATGGGAATGGCCCCCAGGTCATCGGCACGCATACTCGAAAGCGCACCGCCGTAGCGACCTATCGGGGTGCGAATGGCATCAATGATCAGCGCGTCTTTCATCGGTTATCTCCAGCAGCAGTATTTTCTGCGTCAGTATCTTCCAGGCGGCGTACGCTGCCGCGAATTTTGTAAGAGCGTCCGCGGAACAAGGCAACGGTATCGCCGTGTTGATTGCGCAACGTAATGTCGTAAATGCCGGTGCGACCACGGCGACTGCGCTCTTCGGCGGTGGCGGTGATCTCGTCGCCTAGCTGGCCGGGGCCGAGGTAGTCGATACTGCAGCCAGCGGCGACGGTGGCTTCATCGTAACTGTTGCAGGCAAACGCAAAGGCGGAATCGGCCAGGGTAAATAGAAATCCGCCATGGCAGTTGCCGTGCCCTTGCACCATGTCTTGACGCACGGTCATGGTCAGTTCGGCGAAGCCGGGGGCCACGCGAGTAATACGCATGCCCAGCCCTTGGCTGGCATGGTCGCGGGAAAACATCGCGTCTGCACAGGCTTCCGCCAGCTGTTGTGGGGTCAGTTGGGTATCACTCATGAAAGCTTTCCTCGCTCAAGGCGTTGCGCCGCAGCAGAAACGAGCTGCGATAGCGCTCTTCGCCGTAGCTCTGCTGTAGATGCGTCAGGGTACGGTGAACGAAAGGCAGGCCCAGTGAGTCTGCCCAGGCCAAGGGGCCGCGGGGATAGTTGACGCCAGCCTGCATGGCCAGGTCGCCATCCTGGGCGCTGCAAACACCTTGCAGTACGGCGTCGGCAGCTTCATTGGCGAGCATAGCCACGGTGCGCAGTACCACCAGCCCCGGGGTGTCGGTTAGCCAAGTCACGTCCACCCCCAGGCGTTGGAAGAACGCCGTCGCCAGTTGACGAGCTTCGGGCGATGTCATGTGGCTGGCAGCAAGCGCGATAGCGCTGGCGCTGCGGTAGTCCAGGCACAGGTCGAACAGGACCAGGGCGTCGAGCCCTTCATTGACCGCGCGCTCGGCGGCGCACCGCCCGTCGCTAAGGGCCAGCACCAGATCGCCCAGATATAAGCGAGGCGTGCCGTCTGACTGGAGTGATTCACGACGAGCTACGTCGAGCCCAGCTTCCTGGGCGCGTTCCAGCAGCGGAGCGATCACACCAGGGTCGCCCTGTACGACAAGTGCTGGTAGTTCCGCGTTTGCTGGTGCGGCAAACTTAGGCTGTGGCTTCGCAGTGTTTTCACCCGCGTAGTCAAAAAAGCCTTGGCCGGACTTACGCCCCAGGCGTCCGGCTTCCACCAGCGCTTGCTGTACTAAGGAAGGCTCGAAACGGGTATCGCCGTAGTAGGCATCGAACACCGAGCGGGTCACCGCGTAGTTAACGTCATGACCAATCAGATCCATTAGCTCGAAAGGCCCCATACGGAAGCCACCCGCCTGACGCAGCAGCGCATCTATCGTGGCGGCATCGCTGGCACCTTCCTGCAGCAGTCGTAGCCCTTCGGCATAGAATGGCCGTGCCACGCGGTTAACAATGAACCCAGGGGTGGAGCTGGCGTGTACCGCGACCTTGCCCCAGGCGCTAGCAGTGGCGTAAAGGGTTTCGGCAACGTCGGTGGTGGTCGCTAAACCCGACACCACTTCTACCAGCTTCATTACGGGGGCGGGGTTGAAGAAGTGCAGCCCCGCCATGCGTTCAGGGCGTTCAAGGTTCGCTGCAATGGAGGTGATCGATAGTGACGAGGTATTGCTGGCGAGCAAGGTATCCGGTGAGCATAACGCTTCGAGCTGCGCGAACACCTGACGTTTGATCTCAAGGTTCTCGACGATAGCTTCGATAACCAAGCGGCTGTCGGCCAAGGCATCGATAGCATCGGCGGGCTGCAGGCGAGCGACGATGTTATCCACATCGCCTTGGGTCATCTTGCCCTTGGCGACGCGCTTTTCCAGCTGGCGGCGAATGTTATCGATGCCTGCTTTGGCGGCACCCGGCTGATTGTCGTGCAAGACCACCGAGTGGCCAGCCTGGGCAGCAACCTGAGCAATACCGGCACCCATGGCACCTGCGCCAATCACACCAATAACGGCAGACGTGGGAAGGGCTGGCATATCACTCTCCCTTGAAGGTGGGGCGACGTTTCTCGATAAAAGCGCTGACGCCTTCGCGGTAGTCTTCAGTGCGCCCGGCAAGGCGCTGCAGGTCGCGTTCCAGGTCGAGTTGCTCGTTGAAGCTGTTATCGCTGCTGGCATGCAGGGCGCGTTTGATCAGTGCCAAGCCGCGCGTCGGTTGAGTGGCTAGGTGGCGAGCCATGTTCATGGCTTCTTCCTGAAGCGCCTCATCATCGACGCAGCGCCAGATCATGCCCCACTGTTCGGCGGTCTCGGCGGGAAGCTTGTCGCCAAGCATTGCCAGCCCCTTGGCGCGCGCCATACCCACCAAGTTAGGCAGCGTCCAGGTGCCGCCGGAGTCTGGAATTAATCCAATCTTGCAGAAGGCCTGGATGAAGCTTGCCGAACGAGCAGCCAATACGATGTCGCAGGCCAGGGCGATGTTGGCGCCGGCACCTGCGGCCACGCCGTTCACCGCACAAATAGTCGGGAACGGCATATCTTTAAGGGCGCGCAGCATAGGGTTGTAGCGTTTTTCAAGCGACTCGCCGAGGTCGGGGGCTTGCTCGCCGGGCGCGACGCTGCGGTCGGAAAGATCCTGACCGGCGCAGAAGCCGCGGCCGTTGCCGGTCAGTAACAAAGCGCGAACGCTTGAGTCCTGGCGCACGGCCTTAAGTGCTTTGCGCATTTCAGCATGCATTTCAGTATTGAAGCTGTTCAGGCTGTCGGGGCGGTTCAGCGTGATACAGGCGACGCCATCTTCCACGGTGTAAAGCAGGGGCGCTTGGCTCATGGGTAATATCCTTGTGTCAGTGCCCTTGAAAAGTGGCAGGTCGTTTTTCTTGGAAGGCGCGAATGCCCTCTTCGCGGTCGGCGGTTCCCGCCAGTAAGGTGAACGCATGGCGTTCAAAGCGCAGGCCGGTGGCTAGGTCGGTATCCATTGCTTTGTGTAACGATTCCCGTGCCAAGCGCACGGCCAGCGGTGCCTTGGCGGCAATGCGTGTTGCAATTGCCATGGCGCGCTCTAGCGTTAATTCGGGCTGGGTAATCTCGCTAATCAGGCCAGCTTCGAGGGCGTGGCGAGCGGAAATAGGCTCGCCGGTCAGCACCATCTGGGTGGCCAGTGACTTACCCACCGCCCTAAGCAGACGCTGTGTGCCGCCAGCGCCTGGCATGATGCCCAGGTTGATTTCCGGTTGACCGAACAGGGCGTTTTCACCGGCGATGATGATGTCGGCATGCATAGCCAGCTCGCAGCCACCGCCCAACGCGTAGCCATTGACGGCGGCAATGATCGGTTTGCGAAAACGCGTAATGGTGGCCCAGTGGTGCTGGCGGGGATCTTCCAGCATGCCCACCAGATCGCGTTCAGCCATTTCGTTAATATCCGCACCGGCGGCGAACGCTTTCGCATTGCCGGTAATCACTACGGCGCGAACGTTGTTGTCACTATTAGCGTTGTTCAAGGTGTCGGCGAGCTCGCCGAGAAGTTGCGTATTAAGCGCATTCAGTGCTTCTGGACGATTCAGCGTGATGCATAAAACGCCTTCCTGGGGTGGGGTTATTTTTAGCGTAGTGGGCATTTTTACCTCAGTTCGGCCTGTGGCGCACAGGATGAATATCTGCCGAGTATAGGTTTATTTTGATACGCATCAATATTGTTTGGTTGTTATTAATGTGTCGCTTGCTGTTGTTTTTGATAATTTATTCCTTTTTAACAACAGCTTGTCTGTGTTTTTAGCGAATGCAAGAGTGTTATTAGACCATGGTATGAAAGGCGGGCGCGTGGCTAAAAAAGTGATCTTTAGCCAGTATGCATCGAGTTTTTTGATCGTGGTAGGCTAATTCTTAAGCAAGCGGTGCCAGGGAAAGCGTTTGATGTTTTGTTACGGAAAAGATAGTCTTCTTGCCTATAGCGTATCAAAAAAATAAGTGAGTGCAGGAGCGCCCCATGACGCAATCAGCGCAGCAGATGTTCGACCTTCATCGTGAGATTCTTGATCAGGCTGTCGACGCCATTTCTAGCCGTAATTTCTGGACGCCCTATCCAGAAAGCATGCGGAAATCCCCTGAGGATGCCGTTAAAGCGGCGCCGTCGACATTCGAGTCACTACTTAATCAGCCATTTACACTTAACGGTGTTGGCAGCACCCAGCAAGTGGGTGGCGAAGTGTCACCTTATGGTTTTGAACTCGGCATTACTTATGACCAGCCAAACCCCGACGAGCTGATAGCGGCCATGCAAGTAGCAATGCGTAACTGGCGGGATGCCGGGGCGCAAGCGCGCGTGGGGGTGTGTCTGGAAGTCCTGTCGCGCCTTAATGCCATGAGCCCAGAGATCGCCCAGGCAGTGATGCATACCAGCGGCCAGGGGCCGATGATGGCGTTTCAGGCCGGTGGTCCGCATGCTCAGGATCGCGGTCTTGAAGCCGTGGCGTACGCCTGGCAAGCAATGGCTCAGATTCCCGCTACCGCACAGTGGGTTAAGCCCCAGGGCAAGCATGATCCCATTGTCATGGATAAGCGTTTTCACATCGTGCCGCGGGGTATCTCGTTGGTAGTGGCCTGCTCTACTTTTCCCACCTGGAATACTTATCCTGGCTTTTTTGCCAGTCTGGCGACGGGCAACCCCGTCATTCTTAAGCCGCACCCTGGCGCTATTTTGCCTGTGGCGATGACCGCACGGGTTGTTCAACAGGTACTGGAGGAAGCGGGCTTTGACCCTTGTCTGGTTAGCCTGGTACCCGACACTGTCGATGCGCCGCTGACGAAAACGCTGGCGCTTGACCCTGCGGTAAAGCTGATCGACTTCACCGGCTCCAATGCCTTCGGTGATTGGCTGATAGAGAACGCCACTCAGGCTCAGGTGTTCGCTGAGAAAGCCGGTGTCAACACGGTCATTATCGACAGCGTGGAAAACCTCAAAGCGGTCACGGCGAATCTTGCTTTCTCGCTGAGCCTTTATTCTGGACAGATGTGCACAACCCCTCAGGCTATTTATGTACCCAGAAACGGTATTGAAACAGCGGATGGCCATTTGAGTTTTGACGACGTGGCGGCAGCGCTTGCCAAAGCCGTCCAAGCGTTTCTGAGCGACAACGACCGAGCCTGTACGGTGCTGGGTACTCTCCAATCGATGGACACACAAGCTCGGATTGATAAGTGCCGTGGTTTGGGCGAAATAGCGTTGGATAGCGAGCCGCGAGCGCACGCTCAGTTCCCCGACGCTCGTATTCACACGCCGCTTATCCTTAAGGTGGATGCAGAGCAGAAGGCTGCCTATAGTGAGGAGCGCTTCGGGCCCATCAGCTTTGTTATCGCGACTGAGAACACCGCGCATAGCATTGAGCTGGCGCGTGACGTGATTCGGGAAAAAGGCGCGATAACCCTAGGTGGCTATACGACTGATGAGGCAGTGGCCGAGCAGTTCGAAGAGCTGGCGATGGATGTGGCCGCTCCGCTTTCTCTGAATCTGGATGGGGGGATATTCGTCAACCAGTCGGCTGCTTTCAGTGACTTTCACGCCACAGGCGGTAATCCGGCGGCCAATGCTTCCCTATGTAACCAAGCCTTTGTCGCCAGTCGTTTCGTGGTGGTGCAAAGCCGTCGCCACAGCCAATCCAACTAACGGAGAACGTGATGCCTTACTATCGACTTGAAGGGGTGACGCCGGTGGTGCACCCGACGGCTTATGTTCACCCGACAGCGGTGTTGATCGGGGATGTGATTGTGGGCCCCGGCTGTTATGTGGGCCCCGGCGCGGTGATGCGCGGTGATTTCGGTCGCCTGGTGCTGGAAGAGGGCGCGAACCTTCAGGATACCTGCGTGATGCACGGCTTTCCGGGCTGCGTCACTAAGGTCGAAAAGGATGGCCATATCGGCCACGGCGCGGTTTTGCATGGCTGCGTGATTGGGCGTGATGCCATGGTCGGCATGAACGCTGTAGTGATGGACGGTGCTCACATTGCTGAGCGCTCTATTGTTGCGGCAGCAGCATTCGTCAAGGCAGGCTTCGAGTGTGAGCCACAGTCGCTGGTGATGGGGGCTCCTGCAAAGGTTAAACGGCCGCTGAGTGATGAGGAGTTTGCTTGGAAGCAACAGGGTACTCAAGAGTATCAGCGTTTAGTGACCCGTTGCCGTGACAGCTTGGAACCTTGTGAACCGCTGGCAGAACTTGATGCTGACCGGCCAACCTTGCTGGCCGGTGATACACAACCTAAGCAGCAGACGCTGGATAAGTCGCCACAACCATGAACTATTCCAGCCCGCCGAAGCGCTGGTAGAAGCTGGGGCGGGGGGCTGGTAATGGGCCTTCGGCAGTTTCTAGGTGCCTGTCTAGCCAGCGCTCTGCGCGCTCGTAGAGCAACCGATAGAGGTTGCGACAGAGCTGATGGGCATAGCGGCCTTCCCACGCCGTAGGGAGCAGTTCGTCAGGCAGTAGGGGGTCACGTAATTGAACCTTGCGATACTCGTGAATCAGCAAAGTACGAGCAATGAAGCACTCTTCCTGCCCTAAATGGTTCTCTGCGTTGAGCGCATTCCACAGTGGGCGAAACTTAACCAGAAACCGCTGATACAGCTCGGCGAGTTCGTCGAGATTCCAGCTATCTCTGACCTGAAGGCGCAGCGGCTTACTGGTCATGGGCTCCATGGTTTGTGTCTGCATTACGATCGTGTCGTCGGCGGCATCAAGCTCTTGCAAGGCCACCATGGTTTCCGCGCATGACAGCGTGGGATGTGCCAGAACGCCCTGAGCAAAACTACCAAAGCCGAGCCATTCAAGCTCATCACGAATTTGCTGGCGTCGATCTGCAGGCAGCTGCGTCAGCAGCGCCAACGTCCACTGGCCCGACCAGGGCGGCTGGGCACCGTGATAGACACGCTTGAAGGCTTGTTCAAAGCGGCGTCGCCCAGGGCCACTCAACCGGTAGTAGCTGCGACGACCGACCTTTTCACCGCGTAGCCAGGTTTCATGGGTCAGCCGGTAAACTGATGTACGCACCAGCCGCTCATTGATACCGATGGGCTCCACCAGTTTCGACAGACTGCCCAACCACACAGTACCGCCCCGCGGAACGATAGAGTCGCCATAGACGGTAATAATCAGTGAACCGGCGCGAATTGGCCGACGCTTCTGGAAGTCATCAATAAGCGTAGCGACGCAGTCTTTAGCTGACGACATGGTGAATGTTGATTCCCTTTGCGATGATGTTGTCGCTAAAAACGACAGAAAATATAGCCAATATAGAAGATTATCGTATCACGTTTTTTTGTGATTTGGCCTGCAGGGTTATCAGTGAATCATGAAGAACGATTCAGTATCGCGTAGGTCGTTGACGCTAGCATTTCGTTGCGGCTTCTTATGAAGATATGACACTAATTTCAATGGTTGCTTACGCAACCCCTGCTATACTCCCCCGGTTTTAAAAAAATAGAGTTTCTTGGTGCCTTTTCGGCCTTTCTTAGCCCACATGATGTGCTGCTAGGCCTTGGCTGTCGTTTGAAGGAAAATGAAGTATTTCCTGAAAATAAAATAAAAAGAAGCAGTTATAGGCTTGCACGCCGTCGGCCCTGTTTATTGGAAGTTACTTCCATTTTTAAAGCGCTGATGTATCTAGAGAGGAGGATTGTTGATATTTATTAAATACGCAACGAAGTAATAGAGAAAGCATAGTGAAAACGCCAGAAAACTTAAAAAAATAACTACAGGAATGGTTGAAATGATTTTAGGTCTTACCTTGCTATATGTCGGAGCAGTTCTTTTTGTGAATGGGATATGGCTTCTAGGCAAAATTGGTGACAAAGAGGTATCAGTCATCAACATAATGGTTGGCGTATTGAGCTTTATTATTGCTGTCTATTTGATTTTTCGAGAGCCTAATAATCCTGCTGCGATTAGTACGGGGGCATTTACCTTGCTATTTGCTTTTACTTATCTTTGGGTTGGTGCTAACCAGTTTTTAAAGGCGGATGGAATAGGGCTTGGATGGGTCTGCTTTTTTGTTAGTATTACGGCCGCGTTTGTTGGGGTGAACTCTATCGCTGATATAGGACTCAACTTTGAGCTGTGGAATACACTTAGCTGGTTTGCATGGTCTGCTTTGTGGTTCAGTTTTTTCTGCCTGCTAGCGTTGGCGAAAAAAATACAGCGCTCAGTCGCAATTTACACGCTCTTTTGCGCTGTTTTTACAGGTTGGATTCCTGGCGTTATGATACTGTTGGGCATAATCAATACATAACAGTTCGTTACTAAACGTAAATAATACTGAAAAATATTTTGAGAACGTCCACATTGAGAAATCACGCGGTATATAATCGCTAAATGGCTGCGCCTATTTATGAGCACGCTTGCCATGCTGCAGTAGCGCTCTTGACATGTTTTACCGTGCTATCAGTATATGGCGAAGAAATTAAAAAATCATGGAGATGAAAACATGGCATCAGTACTGAGCGACTACATCAAAAAAGAGCAGATGTTAAAGCAGCTACAGGAAGAGCTGCAAGCGCTTGAAAGTAATAGTGAGTTGAAGAAAGAGCTGGAGTTCAAGGAGAAACTACAAGCTCTCATGACAGAGCATGGCAAGTTAGTCCGCGACGTATGCGAAATGCTTGATCCATCATATCGTTCCTCATCAGTTAAAGGCACCAAGATAAGCAGTACCGATGGTCGCAAAAAGCGTCCTTTAAAGGTATATAAGAACCCGCACACAGGGGAAGTCGTCGAAACGCGTGGCGGCAACCATAACGTCATTAAAGAGTGGAAAGCTGAGTTTGGCAATGAAGAAGTGGTCAGTTGGGTCGTAGAAGAACGAGCCTAATATGTTCACTCGTCGCTCGCTTGGTTACTCCGCGAGCGGCGAATATTTACTACCTGCCAATACTCCCTGTATCTTTATTAAGCCGTTATGTTTCTCTATGCTTACCTTGCAAAGCTCGTCACGCACTAGGAGTGAATGATGAAAAAAACGTGGCTAGGTTATTTAAGTTTAGCGGCAACCGCTGGGATTTTGTTGCTACCGGTAGCGCACGCAGCAGAAAGGGTGTGCGAGGACAAAAAGAGTGTCTTACGACAACAGCTTGAACAAGCCCAAGCACACGATAATCACCATCGTGTTCGAGGGTTGCAGCGTGCGTTGCAATCCATTGAAGAGAATTGCACGAATGAGCAAGTTCTTGCAGAGTCTGCCGAAGAGGTGCGGGAGAGCCAGGAAGAGGTACGTGAGCGTGAGTTAGCGCTTGAGGAGGCTCTTAGAGAGGGCGACGAAGATGATATTCAGAAACGACGTGAAAAATTAGAAGAAGAAGTGCGTGAGCTTGAAGAGCACACTCAGGAACTCAATTCACTGCAGCACCGTATCAACGAATAATCTGCACGAGGCTTCATTGCTTAGCCGCAAAATCGGCGTTCATTCCAGTCAGCATCTTTTTAATATCGATGAAATGCTGACAGCTGGCAGCGCTTTTTCATCTCTAGCATTACCTGCATTTATCCCTTCCTCCATAAGTTTTGAATCTTGCATCAATGGCTCAGATCTAAGCACATCGTTGCTGGACTAGGCCTTAGCATCGTCCTCGCGTTTCTAAGCAAGCATGTGTTGCAAGCAGTGATACTCAATCAATGAGTGTGACGTCGCCCCATTGTAAGGTCTTCTTTTTATTGCCCCGTAGCTGTGACGAATGAGTTGCGGCTAACTTTTTGTATAACTGAGGTAGCTTTTGTACAAGTTTATGGTTTTTAATGATGAGAACTATCTGCTTCGTGCAACTGCAATTCAGCGGTGGTAACAGAGACGCCGCCGAGCTTGGGCGGGGTGCGAGAAAACTCACGTTTTTAAAGATAAAAAGGTGCTCTAAGAGATGACTTCCACCAATTCACCCGCTGGGCTGCAGGAATCGACATCATTCGGCCTTTTCCCCCGTACCGTGATGCTGGCTGGTAATGATCCTGACGCGACACGCCGGGATATTGAGGCCTGCTTTATCGCAACGTTTGACCGCTACGAGTCGCTTTTTACCACGCTGGTGAGCGAGGAAGCATACGTAAGGAAGTCCATTCCGCTTAGGCACCCGCTGATATTCTACCTCGGGCATACCGCGACGTTTTTCGTCAACAAGTTGGTGCTGGCTAAACTTCTGCCCACCCGTATCGATCCCAATATGGAGTCTATTTTCGCTGTGGGCGTCGATGAGATGAGCTGGGATGACCTGAATGATGATCACTATGAGTGGCCGTCAGTCAGTGAGGTCATGAGCTACCGCGCCATGGTTCGTGCGGCGGTACTCACCTTGATCCGTGAACTACCGCTTTCGCTGCCAGTCGATTGGGATAGCCCGTTCTGGCCAATCGTCATGGGTATCGAGCACGAGCGGATTCACCTGGAAACGTCGTCAGTATTAATCCGTCAACAGCAGCTTCATCTGGTACCCCCCCAGAGAGAATGGGAGCCGGTGAGCATTAGCGGAGAGCCACCGGAAAACAGCCTGATCACAGTGCCAGGGGGAGGGGTAACCTTAGGCAAGTCCTTTGACGACCCTTGGTACGGCTGGGATAACGAGTACGGCCATCACAAGGCTGAAGTGGATGAGTTCAAGGCTAGCCAGTTCTTGGTGAGTAACAGTGAGTTTCTTGAGTTTGTAGAAGCTGGCGGCTATTTGAGCGATACGTTTTGGTCTGAAGAAGGGTTGGGTTGGCGCAACTTTGCTAAAGCGACGCATCCCACGTTTTGGGTGTGGAAAAACGAATGGTTTCTGCGCTTGATGACAGAAGAAGTTGAAATGCCCTGGGATTGGCCGGTGGAGGTTAACTTCCACGAAGCCAAAGCCTTCTGCAACTGGAAAAGCGAGCAGATTGGTCAGCCTGTGCGCATGCCGACAGAAGATGAATGGCATCGCTTGGTTGAGGAGGCAGGTGTCACCGAACTTGAGAGCGATACGCCTGCCAACGCCAACCTGCATCTGGATCATGGCGCTTCTTCCTGCCCAGTGACCCGATTCCAGCACGGTCAGTGGTTTGATGTCGTGGGCAACGTCTGGCAATGGGTGGAAACTCCCCCCTATCCGTTTCCAGGATTTGACGTGCATCCGCTATACGATGACTTCACCACACCGACTTTCGACAATCAGCATAACCTGATCAAGGGTGGTTCCTGGATATCGTGTGGTAACGAAACGCGTCTTAGTGCCCGCTATGCGTTCCGGCGTCATTTTTTCCAGCATGCGGGTTTCCGCTATGTGGTGTCGGATGCCGAGGTTACGTTGCCCAGCGCCTATTATGAAAGCGATGCCCGCATGGCTGAGTATGCAGAGTTTCATTACGGCGATGATTGGTTTGGCATTGCCAACTTCCCGCAAGCATTGGCTAACCGGGCGTTGGCCAGTCTGGCCGGTAAACAGAAGAAACGCGCCCTGGATCTAGGATGTGCCAGCGGACGCTCCAGTTTTGAGCTGGCCCGTGAGTTTGAGCACGTTGACGGCGTAGATTTCTCAGCCAATTTTATTCGCCAGGGCGTGGAGATGGCCGAACAGAAAGTGCTGCGATATACCCGAGTGGAGGAGGGTGAGCTGGTCAGTTATCAGGAGCGTACGCTGGCGAGCCTGGGGCTGGAAAAGTCGGCGAGCCGCGTTAGCTTTCATCAAGGTGATGCGTGCAATCTCAAGCCGCAGTTCAGCAATTACGACCTAGTGCTGGCCGCCAATTTGATCGACCGGCTCTATAAACCTGCACAGTTTCTGCAAACGGTCCATCAGCGCATCAATGCAGGCGGCATCTTGATGATCGCCTCGCCTTATACTTGGCTGGAAGAGTACACGCCCAAGGAAGAGTGGATTGGTGGGGTCAAGAAAGATGGTGAAAACGTTAGCACGTTGGATGGCCTTAAAGCGCTGCTTGAACCCAATTTCCGGATGATTAGCGCCCCTGAAAAGGTACCCTTTGTGATCCGTGAGACCATGCATAAATACCAGCATAGCCTCTCGGAAGTCACGCTATGGGAGCGTCGCTCCTAGCGAGGTTTAAAAAAGACCCTCAATGGCCCGGTTAATCGACGCATGTTCGGTTAACCGGGTGAACAAGCCCTCGTCGGCTTCACCATTGATCAACCCTAGCAATACGCCCAGCACGGCACCTCTATGAACGTTGTCACCGCCAACTTCCGCGTTGATCTGTAAGGCCTTCAGAGGATTCTGTTGGTGTTTGCAGGCAAGGTATAGCACCGCTGGCCAGGCGTCAGTAATGTAACAGGCTGTGGATAAAACACTTCCGATCACCTCGCGCTCTTTGTATTGACTGGCAACTAGTTTTTTCAGGTCACGCTTCGATAGGCCACGAGTGGCCTGTAGCAAAAGTTCCTGAACCGAGCTTTCATGATCGCGAAACAGTAACCCGTCGATTAGTTCGACGTAGGCGTCGCAAACCTCGGCGAGAAAGTTGTCAGGGTGGGTCAGGGCGAGGTGCTGACGGCAACACTTGCGGGTATCCGACAACGAAAGCCCCTTCAAACGTTCGCCAATCACAAGTGGGGCAATTGTCACCAAGCCACCGATGGAAGGCGTATCGTGAGTCACCGCACCACACTGTTTGGGCGGCAAACCCTTTTCAAAATTAGCAAAAAAGCCGCGGTGGTAAGATTCGGCGTAGGTATCTGGGTGGGCTGGCGTATCCGCCGTCATTAAGCGGATATAAGCCTGGAGGAAGGTGTCGCTATTATAGTGCTGGTCTGGCTCTGCCATGGTTTCCATGAGCGTTAACGCGCAATGCGCATTGAGCGTGTTATCTCCAGGAGCCATGCCTTGGTGATAGTGTACGTTTGGGCGATTCCAGTACGACTGTTTTCCTTTCAGAATGACACCGCCGACAATCTCAGGCTGTTGGCTACTAGCCGCCCGTTTGCGACCACCGCCACTGGTAGAGTGCACCGACATGATGGATGAAGGGTGAAATTCGGGAGGCGCTTCAAACGTTTTTATCCCACCTGGAAAAGCACGATCGATATCGTGAACGTTATAGAACCAGTGCACAGGCATAGCCAGTGCATCGCCAATAAACAGATTTTTAAGCGCGGCAGTCGCTCTTGCTGGAACATTATTGGTCATGGGTAGGCCCTCTAACGTTATGTATCGCTGTGGAAATGCAATATCAAGTAACCCAAGGAAAAAGCTGAGTATTTACATTACCGTGAGCCTTCAGGGATATAAAGGATGTATAAGAAATTGAGAGAATGGCGGGGATGCGGGATGCGTGCGAAACTAATACTAGCGACGCCCAAAGAGATCCAATAACAATCAATAATGAATGGGAGCAATGCAATGGAGTCACTCCAAAAACGCATCGGTCTTATGGCAGTCATGCTGCTATTGGTAACCCTGATCAGCGGATGTCGCGGGCAACTAACAGTGACGGTGCCACTGCCCATGTTGGTGAACAATCCTGCTGATTTCGACGACAGAAAAATCGTTACCCAGGGCGTTGTGCGGCATTTTAATGACCCTCTTCATTATTGGATAGAAGACGAATATCTTAATCGAGTTGAGATATTTCCCCATCAGGAGATAGCCCCGTACCTAGGTGAAACTGTGGAGGTAGAAGGCCAGTTTCACTTCTCTCCACATGAGGGGCGACGGCTGATCCTAGCGCGGGTCGATCAGTTACAACGCGAATAGTGGAAAGGCACTATGCTAACTGTTTCTGCAGTTAAGCGACTTTATTATAAAGCTAACGTAGCAAAAGTGATCGATCTATCGCTATAAATTCACTGGCTTCATTTATTAATGACGCTGCAGTTAACTGAGGGACACCATATACCTCAACTTTTTTGCCATGCACAGTACGAATTTTATTTACCAAAATATCGAAGTCTCCGTCGCCTGACACTAATACGATAACATCTGCCTGTTCAGCGTATTCCATTGCATCGAGTGCAATGCCAACATCCCAGTCGCCTTTCGCAGAACCATCTGAACGTTGAATAAAAGGTTTTAGCTTTACTTTAAAACCAATCGCTCTGAGTATATTTTGAAACTCCCGTTGCTTTTGGTCACCTCTATCGATGGCATAGCAAAAAGCGGCCACAACGTCTCTATTAGCAGTTACTTGCGACCAAAATTTGTTGTAATCAAAATTTTTACCATACACTTCACGCACGGTGTAATATATATTTTGGATATCAATAAATATCGCAACTTTTGTCATAAGATGTAATCTTTTTTCATTAATAATGAAGTTAGTTTGATTCTTCGGCGAGCTGGCATAGTGTTTTTACTGCCTCTGGCTGGCGACCTTTTTGCCAAGCAAGCATGAGGTCTGTGGCTAGTGGCAAGTCTTCTAATTCATAGGCGACAATGTCTTTGTCCCCCAGTGCCATAATGCTTGGCATAATCGCATACCCCATCCCTGTAGCGACCAAACTGCGAATAGTTATGTCATCGCGACATTCCTGAACGGTATTAGGTATGAAGCCTACCTTCTGGAAGCATCTATCTAAGCGGTCGAAGCTCCCAGGCGTTGAGGTTCGACTAAACCGAATGAACGGTGCGCCGTGAAAATCCTTAAGCGAAGTCGGGGCGGTTGCAATGAGAGGGTGGCATCTACTGGTGAAGACCGCCATACGAAAACTGGCTAACGGATAGTAATCGAGCCGTGGCTCATCTTCTCGTTCAATGAACAAAATGCCTGCATCGAGCCGACCCGCCAGAATCGCTGCCGTCTGAGGACCCGACAACATTGATTCCAGCGTTAACTGCGTCGATGGGTAACGTGATCTAAACCTGCTGATGAGTGCTGTAATGCTGGGAATATAGGGATGTATGGTGCTAATCCCGAGCGAGAGGCTTTCGCGTTAGCCATTGGCGATATCGCGTGTTTTTTTCGCGACACTTTCGAGTTCTGACAGTAGACGCTGCCCGTTGGCATATAGGTAATGCCCCGCTTGGGTCAGAGATACCCCTTTGCGGTCACGATGAAACAGGACTGCCCCGATATCGGCTTCAAGTTGATGTATCTGTCGCGTCAAGGCGGGGTGAGCGATCGGTATCTGCTTTGCAGCAGACGATATCGAACCCGCTTCGACCACTGCCATGAAGTACCTCAATTTTTTTGTGTTCATGTCTGCTCCCGATGACGTCACGATGCGCGTCTCATTTTGTACAGAAAATACAACTAAAGCCTCATCCCATAAAGGTATGACGCTATCGGGAAGAAGTATTTTATTCGCGTTAAGCGTTACAACATACTCAAAAACAACTTGGCTAAGCGCATAACGGCGTATGCGATTCATGTTGCATAAGCATGTGTTATCGCAGACCGCCTAGGTAGTGCGTTATTTACCACTTTACAACAAGGTTCTACCTCTCATGACGTTATCAGCCATTGAGCTTGAGAAAATGATCACGTTTCGTAGGGATCTCCACCAGCACCCAGAGTTATCTGGCCAGGAGTTTATGACAGCTGAGCGTATTGCAATGACGCTACGTGACCTGGGGGTAGATGAGGTGCATGAGGGGATAGGAGGCAACGGTGTGGTCGGCGTTATCAAAGGCGCTAGCACTGGTGCAACCGTTGGGCTTCGAGCCGACTTCGATGCTTTGCCACTCGAGGAAGCTAATCAGTTTTCGCATCGCTCCAGCCAGTCAAATGTAATGCATGCATGTGGACATGACGGACATACGGCAATGCTGATGGCTGCTGCTGCACAGTTGGTTAACCAGCGCCCAGCTCAGGGAACTGTCGTGTTGATTTTTCAACCTGCAGAGGAAATTGGTACTGGTGCTGAAGCGATGCTTGCGGAGGGACTTCAAGAGCGATTCGCCCTCGACGCGATATTTGGACTACACAATTGGCCAGGTGTAGACGCCGGGCGTTTTGTCATCCATGACGTCCCTCACATGGCATCAAGCGATGATTTTGAGGTGACATTCCACTCCACAGGGGGGCATGGAGCGATGCCTCACCTCACGACAGACCCCATCGTCGCGGCCAGTCTATTTACAACCGCCATTCAACAGATTGTCAGTCGTAATATTGATCCCCAGGACATCGCTGTTATTAGTCTCGGCAGCCTGCAAAGCGGCCATGCTAGCAACATTATTCCGGCGACTGCTCGGCTGACGGGCACCGCGCGCTGCTTTAAACCCGAGCTACGTAAACGTCTTGAGAGGCGGATTACCGACGTTGCAGAAGGGATTTCCAAGACAACAGGATGCGACGTCACACTCGATTATGTTCCTTCAACACCGGCGGTTGCCAATGACCACGGTTGCGCCCAACTGTGCCGCGATGTGGTGGTGCAGCGTTGGGGGCATGAACAGCTGGTAGAGCACCCAGTCAGCATGGGAGCTGATGATATGGGGGCTTTTCTTACGCATATTCCTGGTGCCTATGCATGGATTGGCAATGGTTCAGGGCCACAAACACCGAAACTTCCCCAGCCTGACTATGACTTTAACGATGCCATTCTGTCGATTGGAAGCGACTTCCTGACAAGTGTGGCAATGCAGTTTCTCGATAACCATCAATAAACTGGGGATACCCCATGACACCTCTCGAAAAAACAATGACACGCGAGAAGAGTTCACGAGCAACGTTTCGCTTCCCGCATATTTTTGTCGTGTTATTTAGTTTTATCTGTCTCGCTGCTTTATCAACCTACTTTCTTCAGGCGGGTAGCTATGAGCGTGTAACAAATGAGCAAGGGCGTACGGTCGTGGTGCCAGACAGTTATGCGGCGGTTGAAGCTCAGGAGGCTGGCTGGTTAAGTCCTTTCATGGCGGTCTTTGAGGGGATGGGGGAAGGCAGTAGCATCATCTTCTTTATTTTCATCTCAGGCGGCGCGTTTGGCGTTCTTAAAGCAACCGGGGTCTTACAAAAAGTCGTTGCCAGTATCAGTAATGCGCTTACTGGGCGTGATCTCATCCTCATCCCTTTACTGATGCTTTTATTTGCAATGGGGGGAGCAACCTTCGGGCTCGCAGAAGAAACAATCGCCTTTATCATTATCCTCGCACCGTTACTGCGTATGCTGGGGTATGACTCTATTACGGCCGCAGCGGTGCCACTGGTAGGTGCTGGTGCCGGTTTCTCTGCAGCGTTTATGAATCCTTTTACCGTTGGCGTTGCCCAGGATATCGCTGAACTCCCGATGTTTTCTGGAATGACTCTGCGGGCCTGTTACTGGCTAATATTTGTCAGCGTCAGTATTGCTTTCGTCACTCGCTATGCGGCCAAAGTCAAAGCTCACCCCGAGGCAAGTCCTGTCTT
This sequence comes from Halomonas bluephagenesis, assembly GCF_054790765.1. NCBI lineage: Bacteria > Pseudomonadati > Pseudomonadota > Gammaproteobacteria > Oceanospirillales > Halomonadaceae > Halomonas > Halomonas bluephagenesis. The sequence continues at coordinate 1,738,820 of NZ_CP133631.1, read as the reverse complement.
TAATAGTGACCGCCGTCAATTTGGCAAACCGCAAGCCAATGAAGATCCAGGTGCGTTATCAGTTGCCGACAAACTCGTCCTCGCTGCTTTCGTAGGCACTATTCTTGTTATTGCTTATGGGGTGATACGTCACGGCTGGGATATCGGTGAGATGTCCGGCGCCTTTCTCTTGATGGCTATTTTAATCGGTGCATTCGCGCGTATGAACCCGAATAAAATTGCCGACCACTTTGTTGAAGGCATTCAGGAAATTGCGATGGGGGCACTGGTAGTGGGCTTTGCCTTTGGCATCCTGGTGATTCTGAGAAATGGGGAAATCCTAGATACCATTCTTTATCATCTCGAAGGGCTGCTGAGTGGAATGCCCGCGGTGGTTACTGCTGTATGTATGTTTTTTGTTCAACTTATCCTGAACTTCTTAGTCCCTTCTGGCAGTGGCCAAGCAGCACTGACCATGCCTTTGATGGTGCCTCTTGCAGATCTTGTGGGAGTCACCCGTCAGACGGCTGTTCTTGCGTTTCAGTTTGGTGATGGCATCTCCAATATTCTTACCCCAACGTCGGGATATTTCATGGCAGGGCTTGCGGTGGCAGGTGTGTCGTGGAGTAAGTGGATCAAATGGATACTGCCATTAGCGATTCTTCAACTGGGTATGGCAAGTCTCATGATTACTCTGGCTCAGATCTTTTCCTGGACATAAATAAGGCATCAATAATGCGTATTAACAAAATCACGGTATATGGTGTGCGTCTTCCACTTAAGCAACCGTTTAAAATTGCTTATGACACTTATCACGATATCGCCAGCCTGATCGTCAGTATCGAGACTGCTTCTGGCCAGATTGGCTGGGGGGAAGCCGTGGTAGATCAGCATGTGTCTGGAGAAACGTATCTTGGCGCACGAGAAATCATAACCTGTGAGCTAGCGCCCTTACTAATGGGCTCCAACGCCAGTGATATTGCGCAATTCCATCATGCCGCCAACCGTAAAATTCGCCATAATCCCTCGGCTAAAGCAGCTCTCGATATTGCGCTTCACGACCTAGTGGCGCGTGAGTGCGGAAAGCCGCTTTATGCGCTGCTAGGAGGGCGTAGCCATGCTAGATTGGAACTTCCATACGTTATCAGCATGTTAGCGCCGGAGGAGATGGCACGTCAGGCGAAAGAGGCTGCTCGGCGCGGGTATCAGTCCATCAAAATCAAACTGGGAGATACGCCGGAGCATGATGTTGAGCGGATTGCGCGCGTTAGAGAGACGCTAGACCGATCGATTGCGTTGCGCGTGGATGCCAATCAAGGATGGAGTGCTAAGCAAGCGCTTCAGGTCATTCGGCATGCAGCGCCCTATCAAGTGGATTGGTTTGAGCAACCCGTCGCTATGGAGAATCTCGCAGCCATGGCCCGTGTGACTCAGGCAACTGATGCCATGATTATGGCTGGTGAGCCTATTCACGGTGTTAAAGAGATGCTGGATGTGATTCAACTAAACGCTGCTGACATGGTTAACATCAAGTTAATGAAATCCTCTGGCCTACGTCCTGCTATGGCGATGGCAGAGGTCGGGATGGCGGCTGATATACCCTGCCAGATAGGCTCTATGGTGGAGTCCTCGATCGCGACGCTCGCGGGTGCCCACTTAGCGCTGGCGCATCCCAATATTATTGCGAATGACTTGGTGGGGCCTGCCATGATTGGGGAAGATGTTGCCCAGATGCCGGGAGATGAAACGCATATTGTGTTGGACGATTCACCTGGACTTGGCGTGACTATCGACAAGAGTCGAGTGCGGGATCTCAGCGAATTTGTCGACACCATTGACTGACCTAAGGTGTACTCTCGGGTGGGAGTGACGTAAAAAAGATGTTTTCTTCTTTGGTGCTTCTGCCCGATAGTTATCAATGCTGTTATAAAATCTCAAGCGTATGAACATATAAACATATTAATAGCGCTAAGCTTTTAATAGGGATTAAATGAGGTAATTATTTGGCACAAAGCAATGGCTAGTTGTTTAGCTATCACATAGCAGAGCGTAGTACTGTGCCAGTATCAATCACTGAACTGGATGATATGCTCTACAAAACGTCGCACCTTGGCGAGCTCCCCTAGGTGTTCAGGGTAAACAAGATAATAAGCACTCTCGCTGAGTAATCTATATGGCCAAGCAACTGTCAGTCGGCCACCTTCCAACTCTTCATCGACGGTAAAGTGAGGAACCAGTGCGACACCTCCCCCTGCCATTGCCGTTCGTACCAGCATAGGAAATGTCTCGAAGCGAGTGCCATGATAGCTACGGTCAGTGATGATCTCTTGGTTTGCAAACCAGTGGTGCCAAGCGTCAGGGCGTGTCGAGAGGTGAAGCAGCGGCAGTCGTGTTAAGTCATCCACTGAATGAATGGGGTGCTGAGCCAGTAATTCTGGAGAAGCAACCGCGACCATATCCTCATCAATAAGCTTATGACAAGCTAGGCTTGGCCAACTTCCATGTCCATAAAACAGAGCAATATCGATATCTTGCTGCTCAAGATCAAAATCTTTTACGCGGTCATGAAACTCCAAACTAATGCCGGGATTCGCGGCCAGAAAGGTAGGTAACTTATTGGCTAACCAGCGGCTACCGAAGCTAGGTAATGTGGCGATTTTAAGAACCTCGCTATTACCGCTGTAGGTCATTATCGCTTGCGTCGACATCTCAATTTGAGTGAGCACTTTACGTACGTCACTTAAAAAAATAGCTCCTTCTGGGGTTAGCAGCAGGCTGCGACGCACGCGACGAAATAGCTTGTGTTGCAAGGTGGTTTCGAGGTGTGCAACTTGTTTGCTGACAGCGCTTTGCGTGAGGTTTAGCTCGTCTGCTGCCCGAGTAAAACTCATATGACGTGCGGCCGCTTCAAAGCACTGCATAGCCGCCGTAGAAGGAAGATTACGTGATGCCAAACCTGGCGCTCCTGATGACCTGAAAGCCGCCCCGGCGACTAAGCGCCGGGGGGAAGCTAGGCTTTTATAATGGCTCATTAGGCGAGCGACGCGGCTTCCTGATATTTGTCAGGACGGCGCGACTGAAGCCAGCCCACCGTCACCATGGCAAGTAAGCCTAAGCCGCTGGTTAGCAACTCAGGAACCACCATGGCAAGCCCTGCAACTAACAGTACCAGACGCTCCCAGAAGAAGGAATCGCGCACAAAGTAGCCGAGTAGCGCACTGCTGACGCCCATAATCCCTACGAGTGAAAAGAACAACGCGCTTAAAAGACCCAGCAGCGTAGGTTCGACTAGTACCAGCATGGGATTATAAATGAAGGCATAAGGAATAATAAACGCACCAATCGCCAATTTACCCGCCGTAAAGCCGGTCTTCATTGGGTTGGCTTGCGCAATACCCGCACCCGCAAAGGCGGCTAAGCAAACGGGAGGCGTAATATCGGCGATGATGCCGAAATAAAAGACAAACAAATGCACTGCCATTGGCGGAAGGCCAAACTCATTAATAAGCGCCGGTGCGGCAATTGTGGCAGTGACGACATAGTTTGCTGTTGTGGGTAATCCCATGCCCAGAACAATGCAGGCAATCATCGTGAATAACAGGGCAAGTATCAAAACGCCATCAGCCAAGCTAATAATGCCGGCGGCAAATTTTGACCCCATTCCTGTCATGCCTACCACGCCAGCGATAATACCTGCGCAAGCGACTGCAGCGATCACTGGCAGTGCCACGCGCGCGCCTTTTTCAAAAATAACCAATATATCTTTTAATGAGGGGCGTGTTTCTTTGCGCGCCAAACTGACAGCAAACGCACATGCTATCCCCAGTAGTGCTGCTCGTTGAGCGGTAAAGCCAACGCTAATGGTCGTAATAATGACGAGCAAAGGCAGTAGCATGTAGCCTTTTGACAGCATGAGCTTACGCTTGCTGGGCAATTGATCTTTAGGAAGGCCGAGAATGCGATGACGTTTGGCTTCGAAATGAACCCCCATAAAAATACCCGCAAAATAGAGAATGGCGGGAATCAGCGCCGAGAACATGATTTCGCGATAAGAAACGCCTACATACTCCACCATGATAAAGGCCGCTGCGCCCATTAAGGGGGGCATGATCTGACCACCCGTAGAGGCTGACGCTTCGACTGCTCCCGCTACCTCGGGTTTAAAACGGGCATTTTTCATCATAGGAATGGTGAAAGAGCCAGAGGCCACGGTGTTGCCGATAGAGCTTCCCGAAATCATGCCCTGCAGCGAACTTGCTATGACAGCGGCTTTGCCGGCACCACCAGTAAAGCGCCCAGTTAGTGCAAAGGCTAAGTCATTAAAGAATCGACCTACTCCGGTATGCATCAGGACAACGCCGAAAAACAAGAACAAGAAGATAAAGCGCGCCGATATTTGCAGAGGCGTACCAAAAACGCCGCTTTCCCTGAACCATAAGTAGGGAGACACCTGCTCAAGAGAGAAGCCAGGATGGGAAAGCAAAGGGCTGGGTATTAGATTGCCAAACAGCGCATAAAGAATTGCCAGCGTGGCCATGACAACGATTGGCATACCAACGGTACGGCGAGTTGCTTCTAGTACAAACAGCACGCCGAGTGCGGCAATCGTTAGATCAAAGGCTGAATAGCCCGTGACCCTTGCACGCAGGACTTCTTCATAAAACAGGATTTTATAGTAGGCAGCAAAGGTTGCTGCGAAGGCGAGTAGTACGTCGTACCACGGCACTCCATTGCGCCTGCCTGCGCCTCGCGTTGCAGGGAATAGAATAAAGATCATCCCCAAAGCAAGCCCTAAGTGGACGGCGCCTTGCTGCTGTGACGGTAGCGTACCAAAATAAGCGGTGTAGAGATGAAAACACGTCAGTGATACACCCATTAGGGTGATCAGCCATCCCCACTTGCCTAGCTGAAGTGCCGAACGTACTTGTGACTCACGATCATACTTTTCTAACAGCGCCGCTTCGTCAGGAGTTTTTTTTTATCCACGATTAAACCTCATACATATAACGCCGCTGGCTTAGCCAGCGGCGAAAAGGGAACATCAATCGGTTAGATCACTTAGGCTGTCAATGTTGGAGCGTTCACGAGTGACAATCTGAATGACTTCAGGGTAGATGTGTCCGATAAAGGCGACGTTATCAATAGCACCGCTTTCGAACTCTCCGCTTCCTGCAACGGCATCTTGCGCCGGTGCGTGCACGGTCATCCCGAGATCCATATTGTTATCACGGATGCTCACTAAGTTTTCGATTGAGGCGCCAGTTTCAATATTGGTGAAGTTTTGATTTTCCAGATACCGGTTCCAAATAGTGGCCATCTCACCACCCAGTGGGTAGTAAGTACCCCCTTGGCTACCGGTACCTAAAATAAACTCTTCTTTGGCGTCTGTTTCGCTAAGCTCAGCGACAGGGTTGTCTACGGTGAGGCCTTGCTCTTCGTAATACTTTTTAGCACCGGGGTGAATGGGCAGACCTTCTGAGCCATTCAGTGCATTTTCAAGGGTAATAAACGCAGACTGAGAGTGCGTGTTTTCTTCAGCATATTCATGCATTAAACGCGCTAGTTCATAACCTAGCTCTTCATCAATAGTATTCGTGTTGCCAACTAAAATGGCATAAGCAGTAATAGTATTTACATCTTCACTTTGGAAAGCATAGCTATTAGCAGGAATCGTAAAGCGCTGATAAGCGCTATTTTCTTCAATATAGTCAATAGCGTCATCGCTTAAACTAATCAAGCGTGCATCGCCACTCGAGGCTTGTAAGTTCTCGATGCTACCAGAAGGCAAACCAAGAATGCCGATAGAAATATCGATGTTGCCATCTTGTACGCCATCGAGTGCAGCACCAAACCCTTCCTGATAGGTATTGTACTTATCGCTACCAATCCCGTAGGCATCAAAAAGTAGTTGAGAAACGCTTTGAGTGGTACTGGCAGGGGGGCCAATAGCGATATTAGGTTTGCTCTCGCCACCACAGCCTGCCAACAAAAGAGTGGCACCTACGCCGCATAGCACTTTTGGTGATAGCACTTTTGTTGGAAACACGTTAGAGGGAATGTTTTTCATGTTAACTCCTGCTAATTAAATTATTTATAATAAAATTATGTTTAGCAATTTTCGCAATCCGACCGTCTGGGGATCGATCAGTAAAAATGTCGCGAAAAAGATAGCTGGCTATTGTTCACGTATGCAGCTCGACAGACAAAAGAAATTAAGTTGCGTACGCATTCCATTTTGTCATGCCAAAAGCTTTTAAGAAATCCCTTATGTAATCAATAATTTGTTCTTTTTATCTGCATGCCCAGCACGACGTTTTCTTTTTATAGTCTGCCTAGTGGAATATGTGCTAGCAATGAGTGGGCTATGCTGGGCTTCTGCTTCTGATTAAGTGTTCACACCCAATGCATTCCTGCTTGGCATGTATTTAGCTTTTTTTTTCGTTTGTGATCTGCCATATGAACCTGTTTGATAAGGGAACACATGGCAATTTCAGGAGCGTTTACGACGATGGACCTTCCCTACGTCAGCAGTGCATTAGGCATCCTTCATCCCGTTTGTATTACTAAAGGGCGGAATGCAGAGGTATGGGATGAGGCGGGGCAGCGTTATATCGACTTTATTGGCGGTATTGGTGTGCTTAACCTGGGGCATGGCCATCCAGCGGTGGTCGAGGCCGTCAAGGCCCAGGTCGATACCCTCATGCATTCAGCGTTTAATGCCTTGCCTCACCGTGGCTACCTTTCTGTCGTAGAGCGTCTTGATCAGTTTGTGCCGGTTTCTTATCCGTTGGGCTGTATGCTGACAAATAGCGGTGCGGAAGCGACCGAAAATGCCCTGAAAGTCGCCCGTGGCGTTACGGGTCGCCAAGGCGTGATTGCCTTTGACGATGCTTTCCATGGCCGCACGTTGGCAGCACTCAATTTGAACGGCAAAGTTAAGCCCTATAAAGCAGGCTTGGGCGCGTTGCCTGGCCCGGTGTATCACGTGCCGTTTCCTAGTCAGGACAGTGGGGTATCCGCTGAGCAATCGCTGGCTGCGTTAGAGCGCGTATTTGACGTCGAGATTGCCCCCAGTGAAGTAGCGTGTGTCGTCGTTGAACCCATTCAAGGGGAAGGCGGCTTTCGTTTACTTTGCCCCCAGTTTGCCAAAGCGCTGCGGGAAATCTGCGATCAGCACGGTATTTTATTGATTTGTGACGAAATCCAATCAGGTTTCGGACGAACCGGTAAGCGCTTTGGTTTCAGTCACCTCGGCATCGAGCCCGACCTGCTTCTGTTAGGAAAAAGTATTGCCTCAGGTCTTCCGCTTGCTGCCCTGGTCGGGCGTAAAGAGTTAATGGATGCCTTACCCAAAGGCGCGTTGGGAGGCACCTATTCAGGTAATGCGGTGGCTTGCTCAGCCGCGTTGGCAGTCATGGATATCATGCAGGATGACGCGCTAAGTGCATGGGGAGATGCCCAGGAAGCGGCGATTGTGAGTGCTTACCAACGCTGGAAGACAAGCGAGCGTTTTCCCATGCTAGGGGCCATGACCGGTATTGGTGCAATGCGCGGTATCGTCTTTGAAGACACTGAAAACGCCAGGGGGGCGGAGCACTTAGCTAACCTGTTATCCGCCGGACGTGATGCTGGCGTTTTGTTAATGCCCAGTGGCCGCAAACGTAATGTCTTACGCTTATTACCGCCGCTGACCACTGAAGCAGACGTCATGGCAGAAGGGCTAGGGCTTATCGAGCAGGCGCTGGAGACGCTCAAGGCATGATCGCAATGGTCAGCGAAGTGGCAGTGCGAAGTGGCTATGTGGCGTTTCTCGACGCCTTGCGCGCTCGCGGCTTTGAAGGCGAGATTGCCCCTGACTACGCCAACCGCACGGTGCTGGCGACGGATAACTCGATTTACCAGCGTCTGCCCCAGGCGGCGGTGTTTCCTAAGCACGCGGAAGATCTTGAACGCCTTACCAAGCTAGCCGCTGAGCTGCCCCACCGCGATATCGTGCTAACGCCTCGGGGCGGCGGCACGGGCACTAACGGCCAGTCGTTGACCGACGGTATCGTGGTGGATGTTTCCCGCCATATGAACCAGATCCTATCGATTGATGTAGAGGCGCGGCGGGTGCGCGTTCAGGCGGGCGTGGTGAAGGATCAACTCAACGCGGCGCTGAAGCCCCATGGGTTGTTTTTTGCCCCGGAGCTGTCTACTTCTAACCGCGCCACCATCGGCGGCATGATCTCCACCGATGCCAGCGGCCAGGGCAGCTGCGAGTACGGCAAAACCCGTGACCATGTGCTGGAACTGGACACGGTTCTGCTGGGAGGCCAGCATCTGCATAGCCGCGCGCTTAGCGCTGACGAAGAGCAGCAGGCCGCTGCCCACTCCGGCATTCTCGGCCAGGTGCATACCCCTGCCGCTGAGATTATCGACCAGCAGCGTGAGCTGATTGAGGCGAAATTTCCGCCGCTCAACCGCTGCTTAACCGGCTACGATCTGGCGCACCTGCGGGAGGCGCAAGGCCAACTGAACCTGAACAGCCTGCTGTGTGGTTCGGAAGGCTCGTTGGGCTTTTTGAATGAAGCGGTATTGAACGTGCTGCCGATTCCCAAGCACGCCACCTTGGTTAATGTGCGCTACCCAGGCTTTATGGGCGCCCTGCGTGATGCTAAGGCATTGATGGCCAGCAGCGCTCGGCCCACCTCGATTGAAACCATTGACGACACCGTGTTGCAGTTGGCCATGGAAGACTTTGTCTGGGACAGCGTAGCTGAGTTTTTCCCCGCCACCGGTAGTACGCCGATTCGTGGCATTAATCTGATCGAATTTAATGACGATGATCCTGAGCGCTTGGCGGAACGGGTACAGGCGTTCACTGACCATTTGAGCCAAGACGCTACCGTCGAGCGTTTAGGCTACACCCTGGCCGAAGGTCGCCCGCAGATCCAAAAAGTTTACGCCATGCGCAAGCGCTCGGTGGGTTTGCTGGGCAATGTGCAGGGCGAAAAGCGCCCGATTGCGTTTGTGGAAGATACTGCCGTACCACCGGAGCACTTGGCTGACTTTATTACTGAGTTTCGTGCCGCGTTGGATGCTAGGCAACTTGCATACGGGATGTTTGGCCATGTGGATGCGGGAGTGCTGCACGTGCGCCCGGCGCTGGACATGAAAGATCCCGAGCAGGAAAAACTGATTCGTGAGATTTCCGATGAAGTGGCAGCCCTGACCCAGAAGTACGGCGGGTTGTTGTGGGGAGAACACGGCAAAGGCGTGCGCTCGGAGTACGGCCCCAAGTTCTTTGGTGAGTTATACCCCAGCCTGCAGCGCGTTAAAGCCGCGTTTGATCCGCATAACCAGCTAAACCCAGGAAAAATTGCGTCGCCCGCCGAAAGCAATAACCTGATTGCCAAAGACAGCGATCCTGAACTGTTAACGATCGATGGCGTCACTATGCGCGGCCAGTTGGATCGCACCATCGACGAACGCGCCTGGCAGGCCTACGACGCGGCGGTGTATTGCAACGGCAACGGTGCCTGTTATAACTACGACCTTGATGACCCCATGTGCCCTTCCTGGAAGGCTACCCGCGATCGTCGTCATTCGCCCAAAGGCCGCGCCAGCTTGATGCGTGAGTGGCTACGCCTACAAACCCAGGCGGGTATCGATGTGGTGGAAGAGTCGCGCAAGAAAAAAGCCGAAAACGGCTGGGGCTTTGTTAAAAGCTTTCCCCGCCGGGTCATGAACACCGTTAGCAAGCAGCAACACCACGACTATTCTCACGAAGTTTACGATGCCATGGCGGGCTGTTTAGCGTGTAAATCCTGCGCGGGCCAGTGCCCGATTAAGGTCAACGTACCGCAGTTCCGTTCGCAGTTTTTAGAGGTCTACCACGGCCGCTATTTACGCCCGCTGCGCGATTACATCATCGGTGGCACCGAATTCATGTTGCCAACCCTTGCCAAGGTTGCGCCGCTGTATAACGCCCTACTCAACCAGCGCTGGGTAGATAGCCTGATGCGTAAAGGGCTTGGAATGAGTGACTCCCCGCAGCTTTCCCGCGCTAGCGTGAAAAAACAGCTGCGTGCCTGGGGCGTTGCCGAAGCCACGCCCACCTCGCTTGCGCTGCTGACCGAGCAGCAGCGCGCCAACAGCGTGATAATTGTCCAGGATGCGTTCACCAGCCACTTTGAAGCCAAGTTGGTGATAGACGTGGTGGAACTGCTGTCGCGGCTCAACCTGAGGGTGTTTGTGATGCCGTTTTCTGCCAACGGCAAACCGCTGCAGGTACAGGGCTTTTTAGGTGCCTTTGAGCGCACGGCAGAAAAACAGGCCAAGCGCCTGCGGGCGTTGGCAGAGTTTGAGGTGCCGATGGTGGGTATCGACCCCGCCATGACGCTGACCTATCGTCAGGAGTACGTGAAAGCCTTAGGTGCCGAGCAGGTCCCCGAGGTGTTAATGCTGCAAGAGTGGCTGGCTACCCGTATTAACACGCTAGCGCCTCGCCAGCTGAACTTAACCGATCCTGGCTTTAAGCTGCTGTCCCACTGCACCGAAAAAACCAACGCACCGGGCAGCCCCAAGGCCTGGCAGCAGGTGTTTGCGGCGTTTGGCTTACAGCTAGAGTTAGCCACCACAGGCTGGTGCGGGGTGTCCGGCACCTACGGCCATGAAACCCGCAATGTCGAAACCTCGAAGACGATCTACGCCCAATCCTGGCAGCCCCAGGTGGAAGCCGAGCAAAACAAGGGCAAGCTGCTCGCCACAGGCTACTCCTGCCGCAGCCAGGTGAAACGCTATTCTGGGCAAACTTTGCCACACCCGCTTCAGGCGCTATTGGCGCAATTGACGTCGGTATCTCATCCTTATCCCAACAATATGCAAGAGAGAGCAACGAAATGACTCAACCGAACCTTCTTTCAACCAATGATGTTCGCGACCGTTTCTCTAAGGCGATGTCGGCCATGTATCAAGCCGAAGTGCCGCAGTACGGCACGCTGCTTGAACTTGTCGAGCGCGTTAATCAAGAAACGCTTAGTCAGCAGCCTGAACTTCATCGCCGCTTGGAGGCACAGGGTGAGTTGGCGCGTTTGAGCGTAGAGCGCCACGGAGCCATTCGTGTGGGAACCGCTACAGAGCTTTCCATGCTGCGCCGCCTGTTTGCCGTTATGGGCATGTATCCTGTCGGTTATTACGATCTTTCTGAAGCGGGCGTGCCGGTTCACTCAACCGCTTTCCGGCCCATCGACGATGACGCGTTGGCGATGAACCCTTTCCGCGTTTTTACCTCGCTACTGCGTTTAGAGCTTATTGAAAGCGAGGCGCTGCGCCAGCGTTCAGAAGAAATTCTGGCTAAGCGCGATATCTTTACCCCAGGGGCGCGCGAACTTATTGAGCGTCATGAAACCCAGGGTGGGTTAACCAGCGAAGAGGCCGACCAGTTCGTCAAAGAAGCTCTGGAAACTTTCCGTTGGCACCAGGATGCGACGGTCGATCTGGATACCTATCATGCGCTACATGATGAGCACCGTTTGATTGCCGATGTGGTGTGCTTCCGTGGGCCGCATATTAATCACCTGACGCCGCGCACCCTGGATATCGACGAAGTACAGCGCCGCATGCCGGAGATGGGCATGAACCCCAAAGCCGTCATTGAAGGGCCACCGCGTCGTGAGTGCCCGATTCTGCTGCGCCAGACCAGTTTTAAGGCGTTAGAGGAATCGATTCGTTTTGCTGGTGACGCGCAAGGCACCCACACCGCTCGCTTTGGTGAAATTGAACAGCGCGGTGTGGCGCTAACACCGAAAGGCCGTGCGCTTTATGACCAGTTGCTTACTGAAGGCCGTAAGCAAACCGCAGGGTTGGATAACGACGCGCACCAGACGGTCATGAAGAACGTATTCGCCAAGTTCCCTGATAACGATGAGGCAATGCGCCGTGAGGCGTTAGCGTATTTTCACTATCATCTGACCGAGAAAGGTCAGGCCGCTAAAGACGCTGGTAGTGCCGATATTGATTCGTTAATCGCCCAGGGCCTAGTGGAAGCACAGCCGATAACCTATGAAGACTTTCTGCCGGTCAGTGCGGCGGGGATTTTCCAGTCAAATCTGGGTGGCACTGAGAGCGAAGCCTATGCCGGGAATGCCAATCGCGATGCCTTTGAAGAAGCGCTGGGTGCCCAGGTAACAGACGAGCTATCGCTCTATGCAGAGCGCGAAAATGCCTCTAAAGCGAAGGTGCTGGCAAGTTTAAAAAACTAATCCATCGTTAATTAAAGAACGGCAGGACAGGAATGTGCTGCCGTTTTGTTAAGTAGTAACGCCCTTATTAGATAAGCACCCGTAGACACTGACCCGCATGATATAGCGAGAAACCGCCCTCATAGGCACAGCTCCACAGCGGGCGTGCTTTGATGGGTTTGGGCTGCGATAGCGGAAGAGGTAGCAGACTGTCATCTTCGTTTGCAATGTAGTGGGCAAACCCTTCGCCAACCACCGTGCCGGTAGTAATGCCTCGTCCGTTATAGCCAGTGGCTGACAATATCCCAGGAGCCGGTTCAAAAATACGCAAGGTGTGGTCCGGTGTGAACGCGACCTTACCTGTCCAGGTGTATTCCCAGCGAACGTTGCCGAGCTCGGGAAAATAATGATTCTGTATGGTATCGGCCCAGCGGGTTAAGTAGGCCAGTGGTTTGCCTTCACCTTTGCCCAGGCTGCCCAGTATTAAGCGCCCTGCCTTATCCCGGCGAATGCTGCTAAGCACTGTCCGGGTGTCCCAAGCACCTTGCTTTTCTGGAAGAATTGCATCGGCAGCTTCGCCCGTTAGCGGTTCTGACGCCAGTTGATAATAATGGCCGGTAAAGAAGTGTTGTCGAACTTGGTTCCAGTCATCTTCGGTATACGCATTAGTCGCCATGACGACTCTGCTCGCGGTCACGCTGCCGTTTTGAGTCAGCACGCGCCAGCGGTCTTCCTGTCGCTCGATGCCTGTTACGGGGCTTTGGCAGTAGAGAATAGCCCCAAGATCCGCTGCCGCACGTGCGAGACCTCGCGTATAGGCACAGGGGTTGATAGTACCTGCGCGCTTATCAAGCAACGCTGTATGTATCTGAGAGGTTCCCGTCATCCGCTCGCATGCCTCTCCTTCGATTAACGTCACCGGCGCCCCACGGTTTTGTAACTGATCCCGGCGGCGTGCGAGCTCTTGGCAGCCTTTAGTGTTATGGCCAAGGTGAAGGGTGCCTGTGCGCGTCGCATCGCACTCAATTGCATAGCGCTCAATAATGTCGAATACCTTTGCTGGAGCGCCGCCCAAAATAGTATTAACGCGCTCACCTTTCTCTTCCCCTAGCGCAGCCACAATGTCATCGGGTGGAATCCAAAGCCCAGCATTAACGAGACCAACATTGCGGCCTGAGCCTCCCGTGGGGATATCTCCCGCCTCCAGCAAGATGACCTTGATGCCTTTTTCGGCCAAATGTAACGCGGTGGACAGGCCTGTAATACCACCACCAACAACACAGACCTCGGCCTCTTCCTGGTTCGTTAACGCAGGGTATTGTACTGGGGCTTCCGCGCTCGTTTGCAGCCAAAGGCAGCGCTCGGAGAGGGTCGTTTGCATCTTATAGTACCTCCTGAAAAGAAGCGCAGGTCGGCCATGGGCCGACCTTGTATGGCTATGAAGTGGGTTGGGAGGAGTAGTCGGTTTTGGGCGTATGGGGTTTGTTTTCAGCCTCGTCCTCGGAGGCTTCACGGGGAATAAAGCGGCCGGTTAGTGCCCACAGCAAGCCGAATAAAGGGGATAACCAGCAAGCGAAGGCGAAGGGCGCATACGCTAGCGTGGGTACGCCAATCGTCGAGGACACAAACCCACCGCCCATGTTCCAAGGAATCAACGGAGAGGAGAGCGTGCCATTGTCTTCAATGGTGCGTGACAGCGTCGATGCCTTATAGCCCATGGCTTGATACTGGCCTTTCAGCAAGCGACCAGGTAGCACCAGTGTTGTATACACATCGCCAATAATAGTGCTTACCGCCAGCGTTGTGCCGGAGCTTGTTGCCACTAAGCTGAAGCGACCTTTAATGAGCCGCATGAGCTGCTTAATAATCGCATCAACGGTGCCATAGGCTTCCAGCATGCCAGCAAAACCCAGCGCGAAGAACGTAAGCGTTACGACCCAGGTCATGGAGAGCACGCCGCCACTGCTGAGCAGAGCATCAATCGCCGGATTACCGGTATCGCTGCTAAAACCATTTTGCATGGCATCAAACACGGCATGTACGGTTTCACCTTGAACGCCGATGGCCACTAAGCCGCCTATCGCAGCGCCGGTGAAAATAGTTGGAAAAGGCGGAAATTTGGCAAGCGCTAAACCGATGACAACAAAGGGCGGGATCAGCGTTACCCAAGAGAGCGTAAAGGTGTCATCAAGTGCCTGGCGGAATGTTGCAATATCGGTGCTCCGTTCAAGCTGGCCGCCATAGCTAGTGCCGAGCCACATATAAAGTACCAGCGCGACAATCATGGCGGGCACCGTGGTGGCCATCATGCTACGTATATGGCTCCATAAATCGGTTTCACATACGGCAGGGGTTAAGTTGGTAGTCTCTGATAAGGGCGACATTTTATCGCCAAAGAACGCACCGGATACCAACGCCCCGCCCGTTAGATACATGGGAATGCCCAGCCCTTCCCCGATGCCCATTAGGGCAAGCCCGAGCGTTCCTACTGTGCCCCAGGATGTGCCTGTGGCAAGAGATACCAAAGCACTAATGACGCAGGTCGCGACGAGGAAGTAAGAGGGTGAAACCAGTTGAAAACCGTAATACATCAGCGTGGGCACTGTGCCGGAAAGAATCCAGGTACCAATCACCATGCCGACTGCTAAAAGGATAAAAATAGCGGGCATCCCTAGCTTAACCACCTCAAGCATTGAGGCTTCCATTTTCTGCCAGGGTATGCCACGGATGCGTCCGCACAGAGCACAAATCATTATCCCGAAGGCTAAAGGAATATGCGGGGTAAAGTCAGAGAAGATAAAAAATTGCAGAATTAGAATAGCGGTAGTGGCCAGCAGCGGGAATAGCGCCATCGCGAGGCCCGGCGTCGGGCCGATTTGGACATCGTCACGCATACGTCACCTTCATTTTTTATGATTTTAGTAAGGGCCCTGCAGATAAGGGCCCTTATAGAGGGGAAGGGTTAGTCGAACTTAATACCTTGGGCCAATGGGAGTTCACGAGAGTAGTTCACGGTGTTAGTTTGGCGACGCATATAGCTCTTCCAAACGTCGGAGCCAGACTCGCGACCGCCACCGGTTTCTTTCTCGCCCCCAAATGCGCCACCGATTTCGGCACCGCTCGGGCCGATGTTGACGTTGGCGATGCCACAGTCACTGCCAACGGCAGAGATGAAAGTTTCGGCTTCGCGAACATCGGTGGTGAAAATACAAGATGACAGACCCTGGGGAACGTCATTATTGGTAGCAATGGCTTCATCCAGCTCTTTGTAGGTGAGGACATAGAGAATGGGTGCAAAGGTTTCGTGCTTGACCAGGTCGTTCTGCTCTGTCACTTCAACAATGGCCGGCTCGACGTAGTAGCCTTCGTTGCTGTTGGCGATCTCTACACGGTTGCCGCCGAATACACTCGCACCTTGCTCACGCGCCTTAGCCAGCACACTTTGCATCGCATCAAAGGCTTGGTGATCAATCAACGGGCCAACCAAGTTACCGTCAAGCGGATTGCCGATGGACACCGCGCTATACGACTTCTTAAGACGCGCTAAGATTTCATCTTTAATGGATTCATGAACGACTAAGCGGCGCAGTGTCGTACAACGCTGTCCTGCTGTCCCTACCGCAGAGAAGAGAATGGCGCGAGTCGCCATATCAAGGTCTGCGCTTGGCGCTAAGATCATGGCGTTGTTGCCACCCAGTTCAAGAATGCTGCGGCCGAAGCGCGCTGCCACTTGTGGGCCTACTTCGCGACCCATGCGGGTGCTGCCGGTGGCGCTGATCAGCGCAACGCGAGCGTCATTGACCAGCTGTTCGCCAGCGGCACGCTCACCAATAATCACCTGGCTCAGGTGCTCAGGTGCTTCATCGCCGAACTCTTCAATGGCGCGCTCTAACAGTGCCTGGCATGCCAGCGCCGTTAGCGGTGTTTTTTCAGAAGGTTTCCAAAGTAAGCTATTGCCGCAAACCAGCGCTAAGGCTGAATTCCATGCCCATGGGGCGACGGGAAAGTTAAACGCCGTAATCAGGCCAATCGGACCTAACGGGTGCCAGCTTTCACGCATGTGGTGACCAGGGCGCTCGGAAGCGATGGTCAGTCCAAAAAGCTGGCGTGATTGGCCAACGGCAAGGTCGCAAATGTCGATCATTTCCTGAACTTCGCCAAGCCCTTCCTGGAGAATCTTGCCGCACTCCCAGGTGACCAGCTCGCCGAGAGATTCCTTGTGCTGGCGCAGTTGATCGCCAAAAAGGCGCACCAATTCACCACGACGGGGGGCTGGCACGCTTTTCCAGGCCTGAAAGGCTTTTTCTGAGTTCGCGATAGCTGTTTCAACGTCGCTGCTAGAGGCCGTTGTGAGACGGCCAATCTCGCTACCATCAATCGGCGTTGTAACAATCAGGTTGCCGCCTTGATACTGTTCTTTTGCGACACCCATTTTTTCCATCAGGGAATGAATCATTGCTTCACCAAATATTAAGTTGTGAGTAAATTGGTTACAGGGCCAGTATTGCCAAGCTTGCGGTAGCTCATCAAACGATGTTTGTGAAAAACATCATTCCTTAATTTCACCAAGTGGGATTGCCATGCGTCGTCGAAACTTACCTTCTTTGACCAGCTTGAATTGCTTTGAGGCCGCGGCGAGGCATCTCAGTTTTACGCGGGCCGCGGATGAGCTGAGCCTGACGCAAAGTGCGGTGAGCAAGCAGGTGTCACAATTGGAAGTAACGCTGCAACATCCGTTGTTTAGGAGGGTGAGAAAGCGCCTGCACCTGACGCCAGAGGGGGCGGTCTATCTTGGCGAAGCGCGTAAAATACTAGCCCAGGTCGAAATGTCTACGCGTTATATGCAGTCTTATGGCGTAGAGGCAGATGTACTGAATATTGCCACGTTGCCCACCTTTGGGGCGCGTTGGCTTATCCCAAGACTCAACGGATTCCGCTTTAAGCATCCAGATATTAATCTTAATATTTCTAACCGTACCGAGCCGTTTGATATGCAAAAAGAGCGCATAGAGGCGGCTTTCTTTTTTGGCCATGGTGTATGGCCGCGGGCTGAGTGTATTAAGTTACTAGATGAAGACGTGGTGCCTGTCTGCGCGCCCTCCACTATGGAGCAGACGACCGTACGCGACCCATTGGATTTAACAGACATGGTGTTGTTACAGGTTTCTACTCGGCCCGAGGGGTGGCATGACTGGTTTGAAGCACAAGATCTATATACGGAGCACAGCTACCATGGGCCAAGATTCGATACGTTCTATATGGCGTTAAGATCTGCCCGCGCGGGCTGCGGTGTTGCACTAGTGCCAAGGTTTCTTGCCCAAGAAGAGCTTGATGAGGGGAAATTAGTCATTCCTTGGCAGTTCTCGCTTAAAAGCCAGGATGCTTACTACATGGCCTACCCAGAACATATGGTCGACGTTTATAAACTGCGCGTTTTTATTGACTGGATACGAGCTCGTTTGGATTAGTTGTTAGTTGTTAGTTGTTAGTTGTTAGTTGTTAGTTGTTAGTTGTTAGTTGTTAGGGCGACGGGTAAATGGTCGGGCAGGCGCTTTAGTTCTTCTAAGGGTATGGGGCGTGCGAATAGGTACCCTTGGAGTAGGTCACAGTGGCGGCGAGTGAGGGCTTCTTGTTGTTCGCGGGTTTCAATGCCTTCGGCGACGACTTGCATATCCATATGGTGTGCCATGGTAATCACGCCCTGGACAATGGCGGCCATGCGCCGATTTTCCAGCGTCTTTTGCACAAAACGGCGGTCTAGCTTGACCTTATGGGTGGGCAAGTCGCACAGGTAACTGAGGCTTGAAAAGCCGGTGCCAAAATCGTCCAGGGCGACGCGCACCCCCATGGTTTTAAGCGTTTGCATTAGCTCAATAATGGGGTCTGTGCCATCCAGTAAGACGCTTTCTGTCACTTCTAATTCAAGGCGTTCCGGTGGTAAGCCAGTTGCTTTTAACGCGTATTTTACCTCATCAAGAAAGCCGTCTCGGCAGAACTGCAGCGAGGAAATATTCACTGCCACTGAGAGCACTCGGTCACTTTGCTCGTTCAGTGCCGCAATTTCTCGGCAGGCTTGGAGAAGTACCCAGCGTCCCAGTGGAATAATTTGCCCCGTTTGCTCAGCGAGTGGGATAAATTCACCCGGGGCGATTAAACCAAGCGTGGGGTGACGCCAACGCACGAGTGCTTCAACGCTGCGTATGCGGCTGCTCATAGCATCGACCAGGGGCTGATAGTGCAGTTCAAAGTGCCCTTCGATAAGCGCAGTGTGCAAGTCGTGTCGCATGGCGACGCTGTGTTTAACGCTCTCCGCTTTTCGCCCACGGTACCATTGCCAGGTGTTGCGCCCCTGGCGCTTGGCTTGTTCCAGTGCTAAGTCGGCGTGTTGGAGCAGGCTGTAGGGCGCTACAACGGTAGCGGTGTCACAGGCAATGCCAATGCTAGCGCTAAGGTGAACCAATTGGCCCTCAAGCTCTATAGGCTCCGCAAGGGTGGTGAGAATGCGCTCGGCTAATAGGTTGATCGTGGCGTCGAGGTCATCTTTTACACTCAACAGCAGGGCAAATTCATCCCCCACTAACCTAGCCGCCATGGAAGGAGGGCTAACCAGCCCCTCTAAGCGCTGGGCGACGGTAATTAACACGCGGTTAGCCGCGTGATGGCCCAGGCCATCGTTAATGGCTTTAAAACCATCTAGATCAAGCTGCATTACCACCAGTGTGCCAAGGTGTGGCCCTAAGGCGTGAAGCTGAAAGCGGCTGGCTAATCGTTCGGTGAAGGCAGAGTAGTTGGGCAGACCGGTGAGCAAATCATGGGTGGCCTGATAGGCCAGTTTGGCCTCTTGGGCTTTTTCATGGGTGATATCTTGATGAATGCCGATAAAGTGGCTGCAGGGGCCACTTTGATCAAACACTGGGCTGACCACCAAATGATTCCAAAAGGGCTCGCCGTCTTTACGATAATTAAGCAGCGTAATACTCACGTCACGCTGTTCGCACATGCCGGCGCGAATGGCGTCAATCGCTTCAGGGGCCGTTTCGGGGCCGTGCAGAAAGCGGCTGTTATTACCGATGATTTCACCATGCTCGTAGCCAGTAATGCGCGAAAAAGCAGGGTTAGCGAACACAATCGGCATGCCGGCCTGTTGCGCATCCACCATGATAATGCCGCTGGGACTGGCTTTCATCCCCCGTTTTAGCAAGCGCATTTCTTCGGTTTGTTGTTTGCGCTCGGTAACGTCGCGGCATATTCCATAAACCCCCACGATCACGTCGTCCACCACCACTGGGAAATTGGTAATCTCTAGATGGTAGTGATGGCCGTTGGCATGCTTTCCGACAGTTTCATAAGTAATGGCTTCGCCACGGCAAGCATTATCAAACGCTTGCTGAGTAAGCTCCTGAAAGGAGGGAGCAATAAACTGGTTAAAATGAGCCCCTATTAAATTAGACGCCGGATAGCCGGTAATGCTTTCAAGTGCGCTATTGCAGCGCTGAAAGTGTCCGTTAAGATCAAATTCGTAAACGCCATCAGGGTGATTCACAAACAGGGAGCGGTGCCACTCAGAAAGCGTGCGATGATGCTGTTTATCACGGTGCCGCACAAGCACCAGGGCGGCGAGGCTGGCACTTCGGGCTAGGGAGTTCTGCGCGTTTTGTGAAGGCGTTGCTGGGCGGCGGTAATACGTGGCGAAAGTACCCAACACTTCATCGTTAGCGGAAAGGATCGGCATTGACCAGCAAGCGCGTAGTCCTTCTGCGCGTGCTAATTCGCGAAAGTCTTTCCAATTAGGGTCAGTGTCAATGTCACCAGTGACTACTAGCTGTTTTTTAAAGGCGGCTCGTCCGCACGTTCCCATTGCGGGGCCAATCTCAATGTTTTGCATTTGGGCGATGTAGCTAGCTGAAAAGCGCGGGCTAGGAACGAGGCTTAACGTGTTCTGCGCCGGATCGAAGCGCATAATGGAAACCAGCGCGTCAGGCAGCATCAGTTCTGCCCACTCAATCAATGCGACCAGCGTTGTGGTGAGTGGCGCTCCGGCGGCGGTCAGCTCGTGGATTTCCTGCTGGGCCTCTAGTAGCGGAAATTCATGGTACATAACGCGCCCCTTTCATGCATAAGACCTAAGGGCCTTATGGCTGTGTTTTTGTTTAATTCTGACGCGTGGCTGTTCAACACGTACCATGTAACTAAACATAAGTGATAGCAACGTAAAAGTGCTCGTCCTTTATGCTAATTATCGCGATTAACAGTACCTAGCAGTTTAGCCCTTGAACGTCTGTTTGGTCATACTGTTTCACCGTGCTAAGGCCTTACTTGTACTATGGATGTCTAGGATGCTATGTCAAAAATTGATGAACGATGTACCTCAGCATATGAAGAGTCGCGGCTAGCCGAACTGGCTGGGTACGAGATACTCGATACCCCTAAAGAGGCCGCATTCGATGAAATAGCTGAGGTAGCCTCTATCATCTGCGAAGCACCTATTGCGCTAATTAACTTCGTTGATCGAGATCGCCAGTGGTTTAAAGCCATCAAGGGGTTATCGATACGTGAAACCCCGTTGGATATTTCGATTTGTGCGCATGCGATTCTTCAATCAGGCCTGTTTATTATTCCGGATACTACGCTGGATGAACGATTTTCCAGTAACCCGTTAGTTATCGGCGACCCGCATCTACGCTTTTATGCGGGGGCATTGCTGGAAAACGAAGCGGGGTATCCGCTAGGTACCTTATGTGTGTTGGATTACCAGCCCCGTGAGTTGACGGATAAGCAGCGCTTCGCGTTGCAAGCGCTTGCTAATCAAGTGATGGCGCATATGGAGCTGATGCTTTCATACCGTTATCAAAAGCAGTTGATTCTTGAGCTGGAGGCCACCCGGGAAGAGATGGTGCAGTTAGCTGCGACGGATATGTTGACTGGCTTATTAAATCGCCGTGCATTCGAACAACGACTGCAGGAAACGTTAGCGCTAATAAAACGTGGCGCGCCCTCAGCCGCATTAGTAATGGTGGATTTAGACCATTTTAAGCGTATTAATGATGTGTTTGGTCATCCTGCGGGGGATGACGTATTGAAGTGTTTTGCTGATCTTTGTGTATCGATCTTTCGCGAAGCTGACGTCATGGCGCGCTGGGGCGGGGAAGAATTTATGTTGCTAATGCCTAATACTTCGGTAAAAGAGGCACAGCAAGCGGCTGAACGCCTGCTGGATAGCCTAACCAGCACCTCGATGGCAGCAGAGGCAGACACGCCGATATATGTCACGGCAAGTATTGGCATTTGCCCTCTTAATGCGAACAGTCAGTTAGAAGAGAGGTTGCACACGGTCGATGGCTTGCTCTACCAAGCAAAGCGGCAGGGGCGAAATGGCATCGTAATTGAAGGTATCTCGCCTATTGAAAAGCGTTGACCCATAACGCTTGTGCGCTGGTGTTCAGGGAAGCGATTTAAGCCTAAGGTGTCGTAAAGCCTTTGTTTTTACGTTAAATCACTCAAGCTATTTCAACTTTCGCCGATACTAAAAGATGCCCAGAAAAATAATGTAAGGAAGTCTCCCATGCGTCTTGAGTTCAGGCCGTCGTTATTTTGCCCCTTGGCAAACCTTCAGCTCTGTTTCATTGAGGAGTGTTAATGGTTGCACCATTGCCACCGAATGAAGCAGACCGTTTGCGTGCGATGTGGCGCTATATACGTCATAACCAGGCACCTGACTCTGTTTTAGACGCCATTACCCGTTCGGCCGCCAAGTTTTTTGACGTTCCAATTGTGCTGATCAGTTTGGTTGAAGAAGAGTGTCAGTGGTTCAAGAGCCAGGTGGGCCTCGAAATTGCCAATACCCCCCGTGACGTCTCGTTCTGCGCTTATGCCATTTTGGAAAACGAGCTTCTGGAGGTGTTGGATGCCACTGTGGATGCCCGTTTCCAGAATAATCCCTTAGTCACCGGCCCGCCTTATATTCGCTATTACCTGGGAGCGCCGCTAGTGACGCCCGACGGGTTTTCTATTGGCACGCTGTGCCTGATAGATCACCGCCCAAGGGCAATAGGTGACGAGCATAAGCGTCATTTGCAGGCCTTAGCTCACCAAGTTATGAGTCATCTAGAGTTGCAGCGGCTTTAACGTCTGGAGCAACTTATTTATCACGCGGGGCTGGGTGTTTGGGAGCTCGATGTAAGCTCCAATGCGATGTGGGGCAATGAGGCGTTTCTGCGCTTGCATGGCGCTGCGCCGTTAACACCTAGTAGCCGCCTTGAGCTCGCAAACCACTATTTGCCTGAAGATCGCGACACACTGGAAAGCGGGCTGGGGAAGATCATTCATCAGGGCACCCCTTTTGACGCCTGCCTACGTTTGAAAGCCCCCGGCGAAACGGCGATTACCTGGGTACAGTTAACGGGCGCTTCTATCGACGATACGGTGCCCCCCCGCCATATTGCCGGCACCCTGCAGGACATTACGCTCCTTCAGCGGAACAAACACGAACTTGAGTGGCGTCACCGTATCGATGATCTAATCACTCGCCTGCAAGCGAGCATTATTGCTGGAGATAATATCTCCGCTACGTTTTCAGGTGCGCTAGAGGCGCTGCTGTCGCTAACGGAGAGTGAATACGGGTTTATTGGTGAGGTGTTTAAGGATGAGAACGGAGAGCCGTTCCTTAAGACCCACGCCATTACTGATATTAGTTGGGACGACGCCTCACGGGCACTTTACCGTAAGGCACAAGCGCACGGTTTAGTGTTCTCTCAGTTAGACTCACTCTATGGTCATGTTCTGCGTACTGGCAAGCCGCTGATTAGCAATCGACCTTCCCATGATCCAAGGCGTGGCGGACTGCCTAAAGGGCATCCTTCCCTCGATACGCTGTTGTGTCTGCCTGTCTCAGTGGAAGGCGAGATGGTTGCCATGCTGGGACTTGCCAACTGTGCTAAGGGGTATAGCAATGAAACGCTTACGTTGCTTGAGCCATTGCTCCGGCCACTTGGTCAACTGATTCACGGTTTACGCTTGCGCCGTCAGAACGATGAAGCCTGGAAGCGCCTGGAGCTATCCTCCAAGGTGTTTTCTAGCAGTCGTGAAGCGATCATGATCTCGGATAGCGATAATCGCATTATTGAGGTTAATGAAGCATTTGAACGAATTACCGGCTATACCCGTGACGAAGTGCTTGGCAAGAACCCTCGGGTCTTATCGTCAGGGCGCCAAACACCTAGCTTCTATCGGTCACTGTGGGCGTCGCTGAACGAGAAGGGATATTGGCAGGGGGAAGTGCTTAATCGACGCAAAAACGGCGATCCATTGCCAGAGATGCTGTCAATTTCAGTGGTACGCAATGAAACTGGTGACACTACCCATCATGTTGCCGTTTTCTCCGACCTGACGCGTATCAAGCAGCATGCGGATGAGCTGTTTCGAGCGGGGTATGTGGATCGCCTGACCGCACTGCCTAATCGCCGCCACATGATTGAGCTTATGCATGAGGCGCTTGATAGCAGCAAGCCAGATGAAACCCTGGCAATAGCGGTACTCGACTTAGATGGGTTTCAGGAACTCAATTCGAGATTTGGTCGAGCGGGGGCTGATCGAATCCTGGTGGCTTTGGCTGGACAGTTGGTCAATGCGCTAGGGTCAGGTGATCTTATCGCTCGTATCGGCGGGGATGAGTTTGCCTTTTTACTGCACCGATTTGAGGGCAGTCTGGAGCGTTTAGAACTTATACTTCAACAGGTTACGAAACCACTGAGGATACCTGAACTAGGGGTCACAGATAAGACGCCGCTAAGACTGACTGGCAGCCTAGGCGTTACTCTCTTTCCTGCTGATCACAATGATCCTGACACCCTGTTACGTCACGCCGACCAGGCGATGTATCGCGCCAAAATGGTCGGTGGTAATCGTTTCGTCCTGTTCGACCCTGAGCGCGAACAAGAGCTTAAGGACCTTCAGATCCGGCGTGGACAAATTGCACGTGCACTTGATGCAGATGAGTTTGTGCTCTTTTCCCAGCCACAGTTTGATCCAGTCCTTCAGCAGGTCACCGGTGTGGAGGCGCTGATCCGCTGGCAGCACCCCGAGCGTGGGCTGCTGGCCCCCGGTCAGTTTCTACCCGCGATTGCTGGCAGCGAACTAGAACTGAGCTTTGATGCATGGGTGCTCGAAACGGCGCTGAAGCAGATGGAGGAGTGGCATGCCAGCGACATCATGCTGGAGGTATGCATTAACCTGAGCCCCCAGTCACTCACCCGAGCCGATTTCTTCGATACTCTGCAGGGTGCGTTAGCCGCACACCCAGATGTGTCGCCAGCACTGCTATGCCTTGAGGTACTGGAGTCTGCGGCGCTGGACGATCTACAAGCCGCGACACAGGTCATGCGTGCCTGTCGCTCGCTAGGGGTGAACGTTGCCTTGGATGATTTTGGTACGGGGTATTCGTCGCTGACCTACCTACGTGATCTGCCCGTGGACGTGGTTAAAGTAGATCGCAGCTTCGTTATCAACATGTTGGAGCGCGATCATGATTTGGCCATTGTTGAGAGCGTTGTGTATCTGGCTAAACGATTCAATAAAAAAGTCGTCGCGGAAGGGGTTGAGAGTAACGCTCACGTCAAACGACTGACAGAAATGGGCTGCCATTTGTTGCAAGGATTCGGTATCGCCCGTCCCATGCCGGCAAAGGCGTTGCAGACGTGGTACGAACATCCCTCAAAAATGCTCAAAGAACTCAACCTTACCTGATAGCTAGCCCCCTTGTGCGGCCAGAAGACAGCGCTACGACAGGATATAAACGTCCATCAAAATGAATTAGCAAAGGGAAATAAAATGCTAATTTAACTGAAAAGTAGCGTTGACTTATACAGGGCGGGTCTGTGATTATAAAAAATAATTAACATTTCAAAGAAAAGCCCGATAGCGGGAGGGTGTGTGTCTGCGCGTCGAAATACAGCCGTCATTTTCGGCATGTTAGCCAGTTTTTCCTGCTTGCAGAGCTATAGCCAACCTGTTTATTCAGATAGCTTGGATAATTTTGCTGCACAGCTGTTATGTAGTGATAACGCTGGCTGCCCTCCCTCGCAAAGCACAGCCCCCAGTAACCCTTTGGTAATCGAAGGCACCGTTCTGCCGGATGATGCTGCCCGTGGCGTTGATGAAGAGCAGGCCTTTTTTATTCAGCAGGGCGCTTACTTAAATCAAGCGGGTGACCTGGTATCGCTTGAAGGCAGCGCTATCGTTGTAACGCTGCCAGAGCGAGGCCAATTAAAAACGGGTAGCGGAACAGCAGTAGTAACAGCGCCGCTATCTGCCCCTGTCATTATCACTATACCGAGCGAAAAAAGAGAATAATGCGTCACTACCTGAAAAATGGGAGGGCTTGGCTTTGGCTACTCTTCGTACTCAATATTGCCTACTTAGTTTATGAGTTAGCGTTTAACAGTCGCCTGGTGGATGCATCGGTTGCCCGCTTATCGAGCGGTGATATTAGAGCGCTGGAATTAGAGGGGCGGATACTGTCGGGTATCGGACTTAGCTTGCTGCTACTACGCCTGATCACATTAAAAAATAAGCCAACCAAGTTGTTTATAAAGCAGGTGACGCTGGCGATTGCCATTGGCTTCCCAGTCATGTTTTTTGGTCAGCGCATCTTAGTTGATGTATTGATTGATCGCACTTCTGCCGAGCAGCGCATGGATGCTCAGCATCTTCTCCTGATGAAACGGGGTCTTGCCACTAACTCACTGCAGTTGGAAGGTATTGTGTTTGATGAAGAAGATCTCGATTCACCTCATACGCGTAGCTTTCTTTCTGTATTAGGGCTGATGACGTTTGTCTCTCCCGCCTTTGTTGATGATCTCAAGGCAGAGGCAGAGCGCATTATTCATCAAGTAGCGACAAATGAGGCGAGTAAGGAACTGCCAGAAAGCTACAAAGCCTATGAAACGTTGCAAGGGTCTATCCGTAGTGCATGGGATGCGTATAAAACGATTTCGGATAATTATTGGGCAGCCCAGCAAGAGATCTCCAGTCACGCTGAGCAAGCCTGGTTAGACGTTCAAGAAGACCTGTTAAGCCAATGGCAAGATAATCAAATAGAAGGAAGTGAAGAAGCTTTTACTCGTCAGGTGCTGACACTGCAGCGCAGTTTGGCAACCTATTTTAATGCCCGACAGCGATGTGAAAGTGGCCGTTTTAGAAATGAGTGTATTGTCCGAGTTGAAGAGATCTACCGTGAAGAAGTGGTTGATAACTTAGGACACTATATTGCCCCCACCGACTGGTGCTATACCCCCGAAGTAGTGACCCAAAATGTCCGTCGTGGTAACCGCTTTGTTACTGAGCAGCGAACCGTTCAGCGCTGTGAAGACCTCTCTTACGATCATTTGAATGGGAAGCTAGCCACCGTTTTAGGTGCGCCTGCTTCTTATGAACACTTTGTGGCGAGTGATGACGTTGCTGCTCAGGTAAGGCAGGCAATGCTGGCGCAGGGGATTGAGCTACCCAGTGATTGGCGCGCGAATGACCGGGAGGGATTTCTTGAGGCGATTATTGCAGAGCAGTCTCACGAGATAGGCGAGCAAGCAGATCAGTCCATGCAGCAACATTTAGGTGCATCGCTACCGCTTGATTTGAATGCCGACGCCTTTATTGCCTCTCAGCCAATTCAGGACCAGTTACACGAAGCATTACAACCACGCGATCAACAGATGGTCATCACGTTGGACCTGACGCCAGAGCAGTTCAGAGACCAGATACTGTTGCCACACTATTTAGCGTACGCCGAAGCAGAGCGGCAGCGGTTATATGACGACGCACAATTGCTCGCGAATGGTCAGCCTAGAGAAGATGAAGGTAAGCAGTACGTTCGAGCGCTCATCGTGCCCCCGATTGCAATGGGCTTTTCGCTATTTTTTGCGTTAGTGAATGCGATTGGTTTGGCCGCAAGCGTTCCTGTACTGATGGATTCCAAGCGTCGCTGGTTACCCCACGTTATCAAAGTAGGTGGGCTAGTGGTCGTTGTCACTATTCCTATGCTGAGTAGTGCAGCGGTGACGCAAACCGCAACGTACCGCTACTTTAATGAGGAATTTCAGCGTTCAATGACCACCGGGGGGGCGTTATTTGCCACCTGGGTAATCCACACCCAGCCGGTGATCTATTCGATAGGGCGCTTCACTTCCTATTTTGCGCCCCCGTTGGTAAGTGGGCACTCCAACGCCATAGAGCGTCCTGGAGACGCTAAACAGGAAAGCGAAGCAACGCCTGGCTCTGCGGAAGAAGCCTCGGTAGAAACGCTGGCTGAGCCAGCCGCTCCATCCTCTTCTCCTCCCGCCGCCCAGGAAGACGGCAGCCCTATGGCTTTGCCAGATGACGGTAGGCCGTTAGGCGTGGTGCATTTAGATGCCTCGACACCGTTAGAAAGCCAACTAGCCACACTGCATGAAAACATGCCCCATCACGCGGCACTTATTGATGTCCAGCAGCTCAGTGACGGCAACTGGGCGATCCATCGTTCTCCGGTTATCACTGGCGAAGGTACCTGCCTCACCAACTTCTCAAGAGCGATGGATATTAGTCGAGTAAATAGCCTTCAGTGGCGCGCAGCCCGGCATGGCGACTGTGGTAGCGACGCGATTGCGAAACGCCCCGTTAGTATTCCTCTTGCAGCTGATTTTGCTCGTGTTATCCAGCGAAATGAAGATGGCATCGCGCTATGGGTGCATTTCCAACCTACGCTCTTGGGCGAAGTTAATTGTCATGCAGTACGTCGTGAGGCCGACCAAATTGCTGATGTGCTAGGGGCCCATCGGTTTACCGCTGCCGCCAGTACGCCACAGGTACTTAGCTGTTTTGCGCGGCATGAACGTCAGTATGGTCTTGCTTATTTCGGGCCTGAGTATGGCGAGCCCCAAGCAGAAGGGGATAGCCAGCTTCGTCGTATGAGCTTGGCAGACGTTCAGCGCCTGCGTGAGCGCGCCAGGGGTGTCGGCTATCGTCCTCAAGCCTTAACGCTATCGGAAGCAGCGTTGGAAGGCATTCAGGGCGTTCTGACCAAGGGAGACTGGCTAGTGGTTCATCAGAGCCACACCAATACAGGCGTATTCACCTTTTCACAAACTCACGACTTACGCTATGGCGTTTTTGGGGCGAGACAACTGCCAGCCAGCACGGCAGGCCAAACACTAGACGTGATAGTGACAAGGAACCACGAATGATCATGAAAAAAGCGCTGAAATGGGCGGGAGCCATCGCGGTAGGGGTAACAACATTCTCTGCTGCGCATGCTAACGATTTGGTGGTCGAACCCTTCGCACAATCAGCATTAACGGAAGAGCAAAAGCAAGCCTGGCAATATTACATTGCCCAGGAAAGTGCTCAATATGGTTGCCAATATGGCGATGATATTCGCTTGCAGGAAGATCCTCGAGGAACCTTGCAGGCACTAGCCAATGGTGACGTCATGGATCCTCTCCAGGTGACGCTACGCACGTTTCTTTTTGCCGGAGAGAACGTTCAAACGCTGTTAGCGCGCAATATGGTGATTGCGAGTATGGAGTGTAACCCTGTCTATTACTTTGATGGGGAGCTAATTGGCCATCCGGTACTGCCCTTTGAAGAGCATCTCGACATCTTGCTTTCTAAGTTAAGGCAAACACCAGAGTTAAGCGCGCACATGGAATTTTTGCGCGGTACCAAAGCAGCGGCGATTGATGCGCGTTGGTTCTGGGCGTTTTATCTATTAGATGGCGACCACTATCGGTTATTAGGCCAGAACGTTGACACTATTCAACAAGTCGCGCGCATGTTTGTCGGCAGCTTAGGCAACGTGATGGAAGAAAATGCGTTTTGGTTGATATACGACAATGTGTTTAGCCAGGGTATCTACGTTGAAAATACCAACGAGTGCCAAGGTGAGCAGGCCGAGCCTAATGCCAACATTGTGGTTGATAAAAACATTGCCTGGGAAATGGTTGAAGCCTTTTACCGAGAAGAAGGTATTTCAAGCCGG
This sequence comes from Halomonas bluephagenesis, assembly GCF_054790765.1. Lineage (NCBI taxonomy): Bacteria > Pseudomonadati > Pseudomonadota > Gammaproteobacteria > Oceanospirillales > Halomonadaceae > Halomonas > Halomonas bluephagenesis. Next base: position 1,709,609 of record NZ_CP133631.1, on the reverse strand, counting down.
GGCAGTTGGCGGCCAGTCGTTCAGCAAGAGGGAGATGGCTATCAATTGGCTGAATCAACCGCTATCGAAGACCCCATCAACCCCTATTTTAATGTAAGTCGCCGCGTCACTATCCATCCACAGGAGTGCCAGTAAATGTATTTTAAGGCCCTATTTACCGCCGGGGTAATATCGCTGTTTTCATTGCCCACCAGTGCATTCGCTCAGGCCGCTTGCCAGGACGATGAGCGGCTCTATTCATTTGCTGACTATGTCGATGAACGCCAGGCAGGCACGTCTGAGCCTTTGCAGTTAACCGTGGCAACGTTTTTAAACCTGACGCCCAGGGCGAGGGACGTGATCGGTGACAATCTGCGCTTACTCGATAGTGAGTGTCGCCCAATGCAAGTCAGCCAAGGTGAGCCGCCATTTCGAATCGAAATGCCTTTCTCGACGCTGTATATGGGCTTTTACGATGCTGTCCTAAGAGGGGATGAAAGAACACAGCAAATTCTGCTCAATAGCTTTCGTGCTGAGCCTGTCGATCCTATGGAGTTCATTAGTTACTTTACGGTGATTGATAGCGGCAACGAAGAGCTGATGGAGCGCTTGGCAAGAAGTGCGGGAATTAATATTCACACGGCTTCTTGTGACGCTGAAACAAAGTACCTGCACTTCGCTGATCTGTTTGTACGTTTTGGTGGAAGCGTTTACGGCGAACATGGCAAAGCGTGGTTTGTCTCTGGAGGTAGAGGCCTAATCTCATCTGTAGATACTGAACTATCTCAGATTTTTACACCGCTTAATGGAAGTTATTGTAAAGTATCAAAAAATTCTGTTCTGTCAGTGGCTGAAGCTGCTGGGGCGATAACGTTCAATATTGGCACTCACAGTCAAGATATCTTAAGTGCACGCGGTAGTCACTTCATTCAAAAGCATCAAGAGTGGCTTGAACTAGGAGCCCCCGACGCCGTACCTGCCAGCCTGTTCGATTAAATATAAATTAAAAAGGGAACTAGATGAAACGTACCTATAAGCCACTGTGCACGATGCTTCTAAGCAGCGCGCTTTTGTATGCCAGCAATGCGGCAGGCTCAACAGTAGATTGGACGCCCCTGCTTGAGTCGTGGGAAGACGGCTGTGACCAGTCTGAGGAGTGGGGAGATCTACGCCGAAATCTGGTTACCTACTCAGGGGATTCGCTCTACCCAGACGTTAACAAGATTGTCCTGCCTGCTGTTTATAAAGAAGGCCTTGGGGAAATAGATTTATTTGAGCGCAACCGAGATTATAGCGGCTACCGTTTAGCAGCAAAAAACGGTGAGTACTACGGCCTGCCTGTTGAAGGCTTCGTTTTTTATCTTGGCAACTCAAATGGCATTAACGTGCTTTTGGTTGAGTTTTCAGCGCCCATTGCCGACGTGCAGGAAAGGCTTTCAAGCGTTGAATATTCCTTGGTGAATCATGACAGCGGCCCCTATCAGGCGCAGTTGATTACTGACGAAGAAGCGGGCAAAGCCATGCTGATGTGCGATTTAAGCGTTTAAAAAATATTTTAAAATTGCTTTTTAAAGCAGGTGGCTGGCTATAGCCAGCCATGCAGGTCGTAAGTTTCTGTTATAAAGGCTTTAAGTATTTAATAAGTTGTTGCATTTTATTTTATGTTCAAAATAAATACCCCATAATTAATGCCGTTACCTGCTTAATTTATATCTTTTTTGTATCTGCTGTTGACGTGAGCACTATAGAAGCGCAAGCTGATCGCAGTTGGTTAGCAAGTCGAACGTTGTCAGCAGTATCGAAGCATTTTAGCGTTGAGCCTGGTGAAAGTTTCTTGTTCTGCCCTCTGTAACTCGGGTATTTCCCCGGCATTAATTTCGCTAAATCGAGGATTTCGATCATGGCAACTGGTACCGTAAAGTGGTTTAACGACACTAAAGGCTTCGGCTTTATTTCTCCTGAAGTTAGCGGCGACGATCTGTTCGCGCACTTCTCCGAAATTCAAGCAGATGGCTTTAAATCCCTGCAAGACGGTCAGAAGGTTTCTTTTGACGTCACTCAGGGCCAAAAAGGCCTTCAAGCTTCTAATATCAAGGTTGTGGAATAAACCCCATACTGCGATATTAGCTACCGACTAACTCGGTAAGCTTAAAAAACCCCGCCAAGTGCGGGGTTTTTTGTGTTTGTTTACTTTTGCTCACTGTACTTTCATTGTCTGTGAGTTCATCCATAGCCATCCTTAGGTTGCTCTCACAAGATGACTACACCAATCACGTTTTTTGTTCTTCGGTGTGGTTCGATAAAAAACTAATATATATGGTTTTCATTTCCTTCACTATCGATTAGCTACTGCTGTTTTATCGAGCAATAACTCATTTGCATTGCTCATCTCGGATGTTGCTACGACAATAATTCAAGTGGATTTGTATACACGCAATACACGGCTGTGGAGTATCCGGTATGAAGACCTTGTCGAACATGGGGTTTGCCCTATTTGGGGCAGCGCTGGTCGCGATTAGCTATGGGCTTGCGCGCTTTGCGTTTGGCTTATTTGTGCCTGCTATTAGCGCTGACCTGGAACTGACAGCGTACTTAGTTGGCATTATCGGGGCGCTGCCGTTTATTAGCTTTGTATTGGCCACGCTGTTTGCACCACTTGCAGCAGATCGGCTTGGTGCGCGTAACTTGGCGGTACTCTCTGGTGGATTCGGTGTAGCTGGTCTTGTAATCATCAGTCAGTCGTCAAATGCCTTATCGCTCGGTGTGGGTGTGTTTATCTGCGGGATTTGTACTGGTTTGATGATGCCCGCTCTGACTGCGGCTATGCAGGCGTTGGTGAGCCGAACAATGCATGGTCGCGTTAGCTCTATTATGAATGCAGGCACCAGTATCGGCATTATCGTGGCAGTGCCTACTGTCGTTTTTCTGGCGAATGCCTGGCGCTTTACCTACTCGAGTTTTGCTGTTTTGGCGGGCTTAGGGGTTATTGCAGCGTGGTACTTTATCCCTTCGGTTTCACGGATTGTGCCGGCGAATGCGGCACCACCGCCGCCGATCACGCGACAGCAGTGGTCGCGCCTTACCCGGCTTTCTCTATTCGCTTTTGCGATGGGTTTTGTGGCTGCGCCGTACTGGTTGTTTGCTCCAGATCTGGTGGTTACCCTCGGTGCACTATCTCCAAATCAAACCGGTTGGCTTTGGTTTGCTGTGGGGGTTGCAGGTCTAGGGGGTGCCGTAGTGAGCGATTTGGCTGACCGTAATAACCCTCCTATTACGCAAGCATTGATGCTGATGATGCTGTCCTCAAGCTTAGTGTTGCTTGCTGCTAGCCCAAGTCAGCTAGGATTGGCGATGTTTTCGGCCATGGTATTTGGCCTTGCTTACATGAGCTTAACGGGACTGTATCTGATGACCGGCATTCGTCTATTGCCGGGGCGACTTTCCCTGGGGCCAGTACTGCCTTTCATGGCCTGCGCGCTTGGGCAGGCAGCAGGATCTCCGGTTGTTGGTGTGCTGGTGGACGGGTTTGGATATGCCTACGCATTTTCGGTATTTTCGGTTGTTGGCATTGTGGTGGCGATTCTATCGCCGATTTATCCGGGCCACATTGATTACTGGGCAGACTGGGCGGAGGAGAGCGTAGAAGAACAACAACAAGTGCAAGAGGAATTGCCATCCGTTGAAGAGACGGGCCTTCAGGCAGCTTATGACAACCAGTTGCTTGACGAGAATGGCGAACCCATTGACCCTGTCGCTCAAGAATCCAATACCTCCTAACCGTTGTATTGCTGAGCTAGCACAGTGGCCATGTGCTATCGGTTCCCTTTTACTTTGTACATCGCGCTATCAGCATGCCGGAGCAGCGTATCGGCATCGTCCCCATCGGCGGGATAATAGGCCATACCAATACTGCAAGACGGCATGCTGATCTCACCGAATTCTGCGCCTAGGGGCTCGGCCATGACAGTGAGAATCTGATCTACCTTACGTGTAACGGCTTTCACCGATTGGATGTCCGTCAGCAGAACAGTAAACTCATCACCGCCCATCCGTGCGACCGTGTCCGTTTCACGTAGACAGCTCTCCAGTCGTGGAGCCACTGTGCATAGCACCCCATCACCCATGGCATGTCCATAGGTATCATTAATCATTTTGAAGTCATTAATATCCAGAAAGAGTAGCGCAAGACTGCTTTGATGGCGACGGGCCGCGCTCAAGCCTGAGACCAGCCGATCATAGAACAGTGACCTATTCGTCAGTTTTGTTAGTGGATCGTGATGGGCGAGGAAGCGTAATTCCTCTTCGGCTTGCATCAGGGCTGTCACGTCCCGCGCAACGCCGATCCGAACTTCCTCGTCTTCATACCAACGGGCAGACCATAAAATGTGCACAGTGCTGCCATCCTTACGAAGGTAGCGGTTGCGGAAATCGACGTGGTGCTGACCGTTCATGACCCGCACAATGGAGTCTTGCGTGAGCGCGAGGTCGTCAGGATGCATGTAATTGGTGATTAAGGTGCCGGTCAGCTCATCAGCACGGTAACCAAGCAGTGACTCACAGGCATCACTCACAAAGAGGATCTGATTGTCTCCATCAACCACGAAGACAGTGTCCAGCATCAGATGCACCAGTTTGGGATAGAGCGATTGCAGGTCAACGGGCATAGGCTAATCCGGCTAACATGGTTCATTGACAGGTTAGTTGCCAAAGAGCGGTAAGAACCTTGGCACACCAGTAGGGCAAGGCTGTCCAGCAATTCGATCATAACTCATGACCCAATGCCTAATACGTTGACCAGACAAAGTAAACCTTTTAGCTGGTTAAGCCCACTAGTCCCATCATGAACTTAATTCCTAGTGAAAGCAGTAATAGAACACAAACACTCGAAAACCAAATGGTCATTAACCAGCCTAAGCGCTTAGCGAATGGCTCTATCTGGCTATTTGCTAGATTGCTTTATTAGTAGGTGTGCTTCATAGCAGTCTTAGTGATTAACCAAAAAATCATATCAGTTAGGAGGTGTTACGAGGCGACGACATAACAGCAAAGGGTTGGAACAGGGTTATTAGAACAGGGCTATTAGAATAGGGTTAATAGCTGTCCTAAGGTTTCCATGCCTCGTTCGCTGCGCGCGGTCCATGGATGCCCATAGCTCAATCGTACGCAGTGACGGAACTGCTGAGTTGCCGAAAAGATGGGGCCTGGCGCTAAGCTAACGCCATGATCGAGTGCCATGTTAAATAAGCGCAGTGAATCAACTTTCTCAGGAAACTCCACCCATAAAAAATAGCCGCCAGCAGGGCGGGTGATACGTGTTTGGGTGGGGAAGTAGCGATCTGCAGACGCCAGCATACTGCCTTGTTGGGTTTCTAGAGCGTGGCGGAGCTTACGTAAGTGACGGTCGTAGCCACCGTGTTGCAAATAGTCGGCAATGGCTGGCTGCGCAGGAACGGAAGGCGAAATAGTCGTCATTAACTTCAGGCGTGAAATAGCTTCGGCGTAGCGTCCACCTGCTACCCAGCCAACGCGATAGCCAGGCGCCAAGCATTTCGAGAACGAGCTGCAGTGAATGACTAACCCTTCATCATCAAACGCTTTTACCGGAGTGGGGGGGGAGTTGCCAAAGTAAAGCTCGGAGTATACGTCGTCCTCTAGCATCGGTACTTGGTGTTGCTTTAGTAGTTGATACAGAGTTTGTTTTCGTTCATTGCTTAGGCTGGCACCGATCGGGTTTTGCAGGTGGCTCATAAACCAGCAGGCTTTGATAGGCAGCGACGTCAGTCGCTCTGCTAGCACGTCGAGGTCAATTCCCTCGCGTGGATGCACCGGAATCTCTACTGCACGCAATTTCAGCCGCTCCAATACTTGCAGACTGGCATAAAATGCCGGGGACTCACCCGCCACCAAGTCCCCTGGCTGGGTAACACACTGCAGAGCTAAGTTGAGCGCTTCCATCGCGCCATTGGTAATCACCAGCTCTTCCATTGGTAACTGAATACCGCCCAGCATGTAGCGCAAGGCAATTTGCCGGCACAGGTCGATATGTCCGGTGGTCATGTCGGCCACTATCTGCTGAGGCGAAAGCTCGCGCAGGCCACGTGTCATGCTAGTGCTCAAGCGTGAAAGCGGGAAAAGCTCGGGGCTTGGGAAGGCGGAACCAAAGGGTACCGTTCGGTCATCCTGCAGTGAGTCGAGAACCGAGAACACTAGTTCACTGACTTCTACTTCCGCCGGATCGGTGGGCTGCAACGTTACACGTGGTTCGCCCAGCAAGCGCCGAGCATGTTCACGAACAAAATAGCCTGAGCGTGCCCGCGCTGTGATGAGGCCGCGATTTTCGAGCAGGTAGTAAGCTTGAAACACCGTGGAGGGGCTGATCCCATGGTGGCGGCTGGCCTGGCGAACGGATGGTATGCGCTCCCCAGGGCCAAGCACACCCTGGCGAATCAGCGTGGCTATCTCATCGGCAAATTGTTCGTAACGTTTCATGGGATAAATCGTCGGTGCATTGAGGATAGCACCAGGATACTCCATCACAGTTTTAGGCGGCACAGTGCGACTCTCTGTTGTTGGGAAATATCACTGTGGCGCATGAATGGAGCTTAAAACAGACTCAATTTTGCCAATAAAAAGCATATCAGAAGAAAATTTTATAGCTGTTTAGTCTCAACTGATATGCAATATTTCTCTAAAACTGCGCCTGTTTGTTAGTCAGCGTAGTGGGGATAGTGGTGGTTAATAATCGGCGACGCCCCTCGACCGTATGACCTCCATTCCCTCTTTTCTGGATATCGGTATGACGCAACGCATTCCATTGCAAAACCTAACCACTGAGGCAGCGGTTGAACACCACTCGCCTTCATCTAATGATTCCCGTCACCAGCCTTCTAGTAACAATCCGTCCAATAATAAGCCACCCAAGCTTGGGCATATTTATGTGCGAGAAATTGGTGGTTTTTTTCAACGCATCCGGCGCTGCTCAAACTGGTTGTTAATGGCGCTGTATTTTGTCTTGCCATGGATTAATTGGGGCGACCGGCCGCTGATATGGTTTGATCTTTCTGCGCAAGAGTTCCATATTTTTGCGGCGACGTTTTATCCACAAGACTTTATCTTGCTCACCTGGATCTTGGTATTGTGCGCGTTTGGCCTGTTTTTGATCACGGTAGCAGCGGGGCGAGTATGGTGTGGCTATAGCTGCCCACAAAGCGTTTGGACATTTCTGTTTATTTGGTTTGAGCACCGCCTGGAGGGGCCACGGCACCGTCGGATACGCCGTGATAACGCGTCGCGTACCGTTGATACGTTATGGCGTAAGGCAGCCAAACATGCGGCTTGGCTGTTAATTGCACTGGCAACGGGGGTTGCCTTTGTTGGCTACTTCACGCCGATTAGAGCGCTAGTGGTGGATTTTATCAGCCTGAATGTGCACCCCTGGGCGCTATTCTGGATCGGCTTCTTTACGGTTTTTACATACCTGAATGCGGGTTGGCTACGCCACCAAGTATGCCTTCATATGTGTCCTTACTCGCGTTTTCAGTCTGCAATGTTCGACGCTAATACTCTGATTGTTTCTTATGATGCTGCACGTGGTGAGCCACGTCGTAACCACCTTCAGAAGGGCGCTGAGGCCTCACGTATTGGTGACTGTATCGACTGTGAGTTGTGTGTTCAGGTATGCCCAACAGGTATCGATATTCGTGATGGATTGCAGTACGAGTGTATTGGCTGTGCCGCGTGTATTGATGCCTGTGACAGCGTCATGGCACGCATTAATAAACCGCTTGGCCTCGTGCGATATACCACGGAGCGCGCGTTGGAGGGTAAAGACACCCGTTTCTGGCGCCCTCAACTGATCGCCTATGCCGTAGCACTGCTCTCTATGGTGGTGCTGCTCGTTGGCTTCTTAAATACCCGTGTGCCCATTGATGTAGATGTTGCGCGAGACCGCCAAGCGCTGTTTGAAAGTACCGAAGGCGGACGCATCGTCAATTACTACAACGTAACGCTGCGCAATCAAGATACCGATCCTCACCGTTATGCGTTAACGGCATCGGGGCTGCCAGGGCTGCGCTTACAAGGCATGGAAACGATAGACGTAGAGGCTAACGAGACCCGCCACTTACGCATTGCTCTCACTGCCGATGAGGATGTTTTGACTCAACCCAGCCACCCAGTTGAGCTGCGTTTTACATCGCTGGATGACCCATCGGTAACGAATGCTAGTGAAACGCGTTTTCTGGGGCCGTCGAGTAAGTAGTCTTTACCCTAAGTTAGTGCCGCCAATTCGATGTTTTGCCCAACTATGCTGCCCTCTGAGAAAATTTAGTGGGCGGCATATGTTGTTTTTAGTGTTTGTTTCATGTTGGTGTTAATACGTTTCGCTTTTGTAGCTTGTAACTTTCTAAAGTGAAATATAACGTCTCAAGTTGGCGGTAAAACTCATCAATTTCATTGTGTTGATGTTGAGGGTGTTTCCTCTGCATCAATTAGTTACGCTATATAAATAGCAACTTGGCTAATTATCAGAGACTATATGGGAATATGAAAATTTTTTACGCATGAATCATCGCGGCATATTCCAAGGTAGAACATGGTGACATCTAACTTATTTTCGCTTGATGATTTCCCTGTAGGGTGCATGGTGACCGACTATAAACGCCGGATTCTCTACAGTAATCGCTATCTTGAGCAATATCACGGTTATTCAACGAATGAATTGTTAGGCGCTGATTTGTTTACTTTGTTGAGCAAAGCGTCGCAGATTATGTATGACACTTATATAGTGCCCATATTAGTTCGGGAAAAGCAGTGCGACGAAATCCGACTGTCAATGGTAACTCGCTCCACAAGCACGTTACCTATCGTGGTGAGTGTGCATTGCGACGATAGTGCCAATGAACGTATTTTCTGGAGTGTCAGTAGCTTTAGCCGATCTGACCAATTATTTCAGGAACTGACGGAAACCAAAAAGCTTCTTGAACAGAAGGTCTCTTTGCTGCGTACTTTATCGGATACCGACCAACTGACAGGCTTACCTAATCGCGCCGCCTTGGCCAAACACCTTGATCAGAAAATTATTGATTTAAAGAAAGATGACATGGCATTTGCTTTGGCGTTCGTTGACCTTGATGGCTTCAAGGAGGTCAATGACCGCTATGGACACCATATGGGTGACAAAATTCTTCAATTAGTCGCCAAACGCTTGGCTAGTAACCTAAGAAGCGATGATTTGATTGCCCGCTTTGGTGGTGATGAGTTTGTTATTTTTTTGAATGGCCGTTTTAGTCCCTGTTTAGTTGAGGAGTCACTTTCTCGGCTTATTAATAAACTTTCAGAGCCATTTGATATAGATTCTGTGTTGTTACAGCTCTCTGCCAGCATAGGCGTTACTCTCTATCCGCAATCGAAAGCGGTAGAGCCTGACCAGCTGATTCGCCAAGCCGACCAGGCGATGTATCAAGCAAAACTGTCAGGTAAGAATCAGATCTGCCTATTTAATGTAGATAATGAACAAGTCCAAAAAGGTAAACAATCAGAGTTAAGTGCTATTAGAGCTGCGATGGACGCTGATCAGTTTGAGCTTTACTACCAGCCCAAAATTAACATGCTCACTGGTAAAGTGCTTGGGGCTGAAGCACTCATACGCTGGAATCATCCCAGTGAAGGATTAAAAGAACCAGCTACTTTTTTGCCTGTACTGAATAATACATCGACTGGCGTGGAACTGGGACGATGGGTTATCACCAGTGCGCTTTGCCAGCTCCAGAAGTGGCTTCAACAAGGTCTGGATTTACATGTCAGCGTCAATATCGATGGGTATCATTTACAGCATTCCCAGTTTCTCCGCGATTTAAGCAGTATCCTTGCTGATTTTCCTAATCTACCAAAACAGCGGCTTTAGCTTGAAGTGCTGGAAACAAGCACTATCGAAGATGTTAGCCATGTTTACTCAGTGCTCAATGCTTGCCGAATGATGGGGATTCGTATCTCGTTAGATGACTTTGGTACAGGGTATTCCTCTTTAAGCCATCTTAGAGATCTATCAGTCGATACGCTTAAAATTGACCGGAGTTTCGTTCAAAATATGCTGTCCAGCGCTGGAGACTTAGCCATTCTTAAAGGTGTTATTGGTTTTGCGGGCGCGTTCGAATGTGACTTAGTCGCTGAAGGTGTTGAAACACTCCAGCATAGCCAGCAGCTTATTGAGCTTGGCTGCGAGTGCGGACAAGGTTATTTTATTGCCCGCCCAATGCCTGCCCATGCTTTCAAGCCGTGGGTGGAAGAGTGGCATCAGCAAGCATTTCAGAAGCAATTCAAACATCACAGTTAGTGAACGTTTGGTATATGAAATTGGCTATTTCAGTTAAGGGAGCAAAGCTTACGTGTTGACGAAGGAGCGGGTCATAGCTCGGAATAATGTAACCGTCGTTGGGGCGGGCAATAAAACACTGATGCTCGCCCACGGTTTCGGCTGTGACCAACATATGTGGTATCACCTTATCCCCCAGCTTAAAGAGCATTACACGCTGGTCATGTTTGATTATGTAGGGTCAGGTCGATCAACAATTTCTGCCTTCAGCGAGTCACGTTACAGTGCGCTGGAAGGTTATGCTCGTGATGTCACCGAGATTTGTGATGCTCTCGATCTGAGCGAGGTGCATTTTGTAGGCCATTCGGTTAGCTGCAACATTGGCTTGTTGGCGGCAATTGCCAGTCCTGAACGGTTCGCCAGCCACCTTATGATTTGTCCATCGCCTTGCTTTTTCAATATGCCGCCAGACTATCACGGTGGATTTGAGCGTGCTGATCTTGAAGAACTCGTTGGTTTAATGGATCGGAATCATATCGGCTGGGGTAATTATCTGGCACCGCTCATTAGGGGGGCAGAGTCGTCTCCGACTTTAATTGGTGAGCTCTCCAGCAGCTTTTGTTCGACCGATCCGGTGGTGGCTAAAACGTTTGCAAGAGCTACTTTCTTTTCGGACTACCGGCATTTACTGCCCCAAGCGAAACACCCAGCGCTTGTGCTTCAAAGCGCAGTAGACTCCCTTGCCAACCCGGAAGTAGGTCGTTACATCCATGCACAGATGCCTAATAGCACGCTGCGTGTCATGGCAAGCGAGGGGCACTGCATCCACATGACGCACCCAGAGCTTGTCGCTCGGGAAATTAAGGCGTGGTTAGATAACTGAGTAGGCGCTAGCTTTTGAATAGAACGTGTCGCAGGTTAGTTAGAGCTTGCAGGGCAAGAGGTACTAGCTCTTGCCCTTGCTGACTCGCATAGCGTTAAAGCTTATTAAATAATCGCTTATTGACGTAAAGACGCGGTGGCATCTTGTGGGCCATGAACAACATCTTTAAGCTCAACGTGCCGTATTTCATCAATATCAGTTAACTCATCTAAATCGAAATGAATATAGTTAAGGCTGTCGTAAGAGCGTATGTGGAGATTCCGCTGCTGAAGATCGATCAATGAAGTCCAAGATGTATACTCGGATGTGTAGACGCGGTTGTTGTTAACGCCGGGGGCGGCAATATTTTCCACAGAATCATGAAAGCGGTTGTCGATGGTAATACCGCGCGGCCGATCAAAGTTATTCATTACATGTGCCAGTGTGGTAATTGCGCTATCGGCATCTTCCGCTTTTTCGGCAAACTGTGAATAGTAAACGGCGCGTACAAAGCGGCCAACCGATGTGTTCGACGCGGGGAGCCCAGCAGTGGCGATGCCTGAGTCGGGTTGGGCGAGTTTTACGCCACTAAGCTCTAGCTTTGATTGGTCAACGTTACTTAAAAATGTGTAATTGTTCATGTTGGTCATATGCCAGGAAAACTCTGGCCCATTGGTCATAACGCCTAACGGATTATCAATAATGTTTTGTTCACCGTTAGCAAATTCGATCACAATTGAGTTGCCCGAGGCGTCGTGCAACGTGTAATGGAACGGTGTTTTTAGCAACCCATGTGGTAGCAGTGAGGTTACCAATACAGGTTGTTCCTCTAGCGCCTGTTTGACTTCGTTAACTGTATCAAACTGAGAAAGCGTCCAGGCGCCCAGATCGATAGCGGCTAACACTGCCTGAGTGTTATCCACCATATCGGCAGGTCCTTCGGTGCTTGCGAACGCTAGTACGCTGAATGTTAGCCCCTTGTCGTTAACCCCTTCAGCTACTTTCACGTCCCCTGATACTGGGTCTGGTACGCTAATCGCTACGAATGCATTTTGACCAGCAAAGTCCAGTACATGATGTTTGTCAGCTTGCGAACCAAAGGTAGTTCCTGCTGGAAAGTAAGATACCTTGTAAGGTAGCTCCATGGGCAGCTCCATGGTGCGACCCGCATAGAAGTGATCATTCGCATCGCTATATAGAAGGGAAGTGCAAGCGGATACGGTGGGCGCTATGGCGATACTGGCAACTGCGATACAAAGGGTCGCTAAACGAGGTTTAGAAAGGCGTAGCATCATATATTTCCTCACAAGACTATTAGGAGTTAACACGCGCTACAGCAAACTATAGCGTAATTTCTAAAAAATAAATTTAAGTGAACGCTAATTTTGGTAGAGTTAAATATTGATGTTGTGTTTTTAGATACTATTAAATCCTTCTCGAAAGAAAAAGTTAGTGTGTTAAATAACGAAACGACGGCCGTGTTAGCGTGTATCGTTCATCCTGAGTATCAGTTTAAAGGTAGTGCCTTTGTCGGCATCGCTTTCGACGAGCACGTCACCTTTATGCCACTGGGCAATTGAACGAACAATAGCCAAGCCTAAGCCACCTGAGCCTGCGACACCGCTTCGCGCGGGGTCGCAGCGGTAGAACCGTTCAAACACTCTTGGCAGATCGTCTGGTGAGATGACTGAGCCATGATTATGAATGTGTAACTCAATTTGGTTTTCAACGCTCTTGGTATAAATGCCGATAGGTGTTCCTGTGCGCCCATGGTGTAGGGCATTAGCAATTAGGTTGGCTAATGCCGTGCGTAATAAGTCGCGGTTGGCAAGTACGCTACCGCTGGTGTGGTTTATCAACGTGCGATCGTCGTCTTCCGCCATGCCTTCGAAGTAATCACATAACTGGGTGGCTAGCTCACCGAGATCGACGCGTTCATAGGGAATGTCGCTTGAAGGGCTTTCGGTGCGGGCTAGAAACAGCAGGCTATCGATCATTCTCGATAGGCGTTCATACTCTTCGATATTCGATTCCAGCACCTGGCGATATTCCACGTCGTTTCTTTCCCGGCGCAGCGTATGTTGTGTTTGTCCTAGTAAGTTGGTTAAGGGGGTTCGCAGTTCGTGGGCCATATCTGCTGAGTGGCGTGAGAGTTGCGAAAATCCTTCTTCTAATCGATCCAGCATTCGGTTCAAGCCTTGGCTCAGAAGGCTTATCTCTTTCGTTTCTCCAGCCACGTCCAAGCGCCGATCCAGTTGGCGAATGTCAATGCGATTGTCCTGTTCAGCCAAGCGGCTTAGCGGTTGGAGACCCTGTCGACTGACGCCCCAACCAAGCAAAAAAGCCAGTAATGCCCCAGTCACTAATGCTACCCATAGTTTAAGTCGATAGGCAGCGAGCATCTGATTTCGCTCATTCAGTAGCTTGCCGGCGACCAGAGTTAATGGCCGGCCATCTTGTTCAAGGGTGTGCCATGCAAGCCTTGCCTGTATTGGATCAGGTGTATCACTAAAGCGGACGGTCGGCGTCATCGGCAGTTCCGGTATGGGCAGATCGCTTGGGTTAACGTCAATGAGTACCTTCCCCTCACTATCAAGTATCCACAGTAGGCTGTCGCGATTGCCCAGCATGTTGGCATAGAGATGAGGGCGTTGGTGAAGCATCGCGATGCTCTCGCTATCATGGAGCAGCGCTTCCATGCGCTCTAGGCGTCCATGCAGCATTTGGTCATCGCGCCAGGCAATTTCACGAGTTAGCGAATGGTAGAGATAGGTGCCGATACTTCCCAACAGCAGCACGCTGACAAGGGCAAAGAGTAGCGATAGGCGCGTTGCCAGAGAGTTTAGCGTTGGCATTAAGTACGATCCTCAAGCACATAACCCATGCCGCGCTCGGTGTGGATTAATTTAGTGGGAAAGGGGTCATCGACTTTCGCGCGAAGTCGCCGCCCAGCCACTTCGACGACGTTGGTGTCGCTGTCAAAGTTCATCTGCCACACCCGAGAGGCAATGTAGGTGCGCGATAACACTTCACCTTCTCGGTCGAGAAACAGCTCTAAAAGCGCAAATTCTTTGTTGGTGAGTGCAAGTCGTTCACCTTGGCGGGTGACTCGGCGGCGCAAAACGTCCATTGCTAAATCCGCTACACGAAAGTGTTCTCTTTCGCGAGGCGGGCTGCGGCGTAACAGCGTGCGCACTCGGGCTAGTAGTTCGACAAACGAGAAGGGCTTGACCAAGTAGTCGTCTGCGCCCAATTCCAGCCCCTTGACGCGATACTCCACGGCATCGCGCGCGGTCAAAAAAAGCACGGGTACTTGGCTTCGGCGGCGGATCAGTTGCAGTAATTGCCAGCCATCAAGGCCTGGCAGCATGACATCAAGAATGATCAGGTCGAATTCGCACTCTTCAATGTAATGCTGTGCATCGTATCCATCGCGAGCTACCTCAACAGCATAGCCCGATTCACCAAGCCCTCTGTTCAGGTAATCAGCGGTTTTTTGCTCGTCTTCTACTACCAGGATACGCATGCCGTCACCCCGCGAAATCGACAGAGTAGTCGGATCGGATGCTTTTTCACATTACAAATCTGTAATGCTGCCGTCAGGTGTTTGACGAGGTCGAGCTGTCAGGATGACGCCATCACTTGATAAGGAGATTTTCATGACATCACGACGTGCTCGCCTGCCACTGTTTGGCGCTGTCTTGTTGGCCGGTAGTGTGCTTGCCGATACCGGCCCTATCCAACAGCAGACGCTGTCGCTGGATCTGGCTAATCGCCTAGTGAATGCCACCTTGGAAGCGTGTCATGCCGATGGCCGCACTGCCGTGGTCGCAGCGGTAGATCGTGGTGGCAATCTGATTGCTTTGCAACGCGATGACAACATCGGCCCCCACAATACATTGGCCGCCCAGCGCAAAGCATTTACGTCCTTATCGACCGGCAGTACCAGCCGCGCGCTGTCTGAACATGCCCGCCAGGATCCTGAGTCGGCAAACCTAAACACGCTGGATGAATTGCTGCTGTTGGGTGGCGGTGTACCGCTCAGAGTTGAGGGAGAACTGATTGGTGCCCTTGGCGTTGCTGGGGCAGGGGGCTCTGCCATTGATGAAGGCTGTGCACTGGCTGCTATCGACAACGTAATACCCCAGTAAAGCCCACGATGATCACTATTCACGCATCACCATAAAAGGACGTTTTTATGAAAATCTTTTCTGCCCTATTTGCCGGTATGGTTCTTAGCAGCGTTGCTGCCACTGTGTTGGCGGCTGACAACCCGTTGAGCGTTCACGTGCTTAATATTCAGAACGGCCAGCCATCTCCTGGCGTTGATGTGGAGCTTGAGCGCCATACCGATACGGGCTGGGAATTGCTGGCAACGGCAACTACCGACGATGCAGGCCGTGTATCAGCCCTTTATCCCGCTGGTGAAGCGTTCTTGCCAGGCACTTACCGTGTCACGTTTGAAACCGGTGAATGGTTTGAAGCGAATGACACCGCGACGTTTTTTCCCAATGTGCCAGTACCTTTCGTAGTGGAAGAGGCCGATCAGCACTACCACATACCGCTACTACTTAGCCCCTACGGCTAATCAACGTACCGTGGGAATTAAGGTTACGGAGCAATCATTGATGAGTTGTTCTATTTATTAACCACTCTATTTATTAACCACGCTATTTCTTAACTGCTCTATTTATTAATAATCAATTTATTAGTTAACCAATTAAAACGAGTGAGAATGAATCATGAAAGTAATTAATATCGTCGCTGCCATCGCTCTTGCACTGGTCTCTGGTGTTGCATTAGCGGAGCGCGGTTCGGGTGAAGATAATCAAATCGCTTACCCAGAATCAACGTCTCAGCAGCACAGCGGTGCTATTGGGCACAATGCCTTGGCTGATCTGCCTGACCGAAATCGTTAAGCAGTTATGATATGGGCCGCTCTCGCGCGCGTTTAACGGAGGCTGTATGGCATTTCAGATGATTAATGATCGGAGCGTCGCCTATCGGCTTAACTAGACGGCGAAGCGCTCATATATCCCTCTTTCTGTCTATGACAAAGGGTGGACCAAAAGGCCCACCCTTCGCTTACATTCCCCACATCGGAACGCTACTGATTACTTCGAATTCCTAATCGGTAATTCAGAAGTGCTGTACGTGCTTGCGTCGGTTTGGTGCTGCGCTGATGAGTCAGGGTAGGCGATTTGATTTTCTTCACCAGAGCCTCGTTCGGCAAGTGCTGCACCTGACAATAAAATAAGGGCGGCGGCTGCTACTGTATTGATTAACTTCATAACTTTTAACCTCACGTTAAATAAAACGTCTCGAAATTTGCGATGACTGTTCATCGCTGTATGGACGACGAGTAAGATTGTAAGCAGGCTAACATAATTATAAAATTGATTTAAAATACACGAAACATTCTATTATTTAGAATGATTCCGGGTGCTGGGGTTGGTCACTAACGCAAAAAACGAGGTGTAGCGGATGAAAAGTTACGTGGCACCGGTGAGGCCAAACGACTGCTTTGCGTTAGGTTTCGGGTGGTAGGAGGCAAATGGTCGCGAATGGGGCAATGCACTTGCCAAGTAAGACCGAGAGGCACTTACTTGGCAAGGCAGTGATATATATGTGGTGAAGTAACGCGGTGAAGTAGTACGTTGCGCTTAGTTTAGCGTAGCTTCAAGGCGTTCGGCGCGCTCACCCGGAGCGGGGTGGCTGGAGAAGAAGCTGCTGCTGTTGCCATATTTGGCTTCCAATTTGCGTAGCGCAGTCACAGAGGCTTCTGCATTCAGGTTGTACTGCTGCATTAGCTCGATGGCGTAGTCATCAGCTTCATTTTCTTGACGTTGAGAGAACTGGGCATTCACCAGCTTCTCACCCAGCTCGCCTAGCTCAGAGCTTGAGAGTGCGGCGGCAGTGGTGCTTCCGCTGGCAGCGGCGGCTTCACGTGCGGCAGATGCTGCGTAAGCAACTTGAAAAGCACGCTTGGAGTGCCCCAGTGCCACGTGACCAATCTCATGAGCGATGACGTAACGCACTTCATCATCTGTCATTTCGTCCATTAGACCGGTGTGCAGTCGGATAGAGCCGTTGGGTACCGCAAAAGCGTTGATGTCGTCCAACTGATAGACATTGTACTCAAGGTCGTGTCCGTCGATATTTTCCCAGCCTTGGGTCAGATTTGCCAAACGCTCGGCATACTGGCTGTCACTGGCGACAAGCTGGTTCTCGGCATCAAGTTGGGCAATCGTCTGGTCGCCGAGTTGTTGCATCTGCTCGTCACTCATGGTGGCAGCGCCTGCCAAACCGGTGCCAGCGGAGATCATGCCGCCTATATCTGTACCTGATTGACAGCCGCTGAGAGTCAGTGCGGTGGCTAAACCTAAAATGCAGAATGTAGAGCGTACTAAGGGCGTTGTTTGCATCGCCAGTTCCTTTGTCGATAAATAATAGACGTTGTGAATTCAACATGGCGCTTATAAAAGCGCGCTAATTATACTGTATATCGGTATGCAGCTCTATGCTTCAAACAACGTATGGGGGCTGTCTTCATGAACAAGTGCAACATTTGGCACATCAAGTTTATCTACCCCGACTAAACGACGTTGGCCTTCAGAGTGGTGCTTGTTTAGGATCAAGGATGATCCTTCATCAACTAGCGAGCCGTTCTTATGAAGCCTGAAACCATTGCCCTTCACCATGGCTATGCACCTGATTCACAAAACGCAGTTGCCGTGCCGATCCATCAGACCACGTCGTTTTCATTTGATAACGCCCAACACGCGGCGGATCTGTTTGATCTGAAAGTGGAAGGGAATATTTACTCGCGCATTATGAATCCAACGTGCGCCGTGCTGGAGCAGCGGGTGGCCGCGCTAGAAGGCGGCATTGCGGGGTTGGCGGTGGCGTCTGGCATGGCGGCGATTACCTATGCGATCCAAACCATCGCTGAAGCGGGCGATAATATCGTTTCGATTAGCGAGCTGTATGGCGGCACTTACAACTTGTTTGCCCACACCTTACCCCGCCAAGGCATTCAGGTGCGGTTCGCCGATAAAGATGATATCGACGGCCTTGAAGCGCTGATTGACGAGCGCACCAAAGCGGTTTTTTGCGAGAGCATCGGTAATCCATCGGGTGGCGTAGTAGACCTGCAAAAACTGGCTGAAGCGGCGCACCGCCATGGTGTGCCGGTGATTGTTGATAACACCACTGCAACGCCGTTCTTGTGTCGGCCCATTGAGCATGGGGCGGATATTGTCGTTCACTCGGCCACTAAATATATCGGTGGCCATGGCACCACGGTAGGCGGTGTGATTGTTGATTCAGGCAAATTCCCTTGGGCGGAAAATGCTAGCCGTTTCTCCCTGCTCAACGAGCCAGATATCTCCTATCACGGCGTTAGTTATACCCGCGATGTGGGCGAAGCCGCTTTTATTGCCCGTGCCCGCGTTGTGCCGCTACGCAATATGGGAGCAGCGCTTTCGGCCCAAGCGGCCTGGAATCTGCTGCAGGGCCTGGAAACGCTGTCACTGCGTATTGAGCGTATTTGTGCCAACGCGTTGGCCGTTGCAAAGCATCTGGAAAGCCATCCGCTGGTCACCTGGGTGCATTATGCAGGCTTGGAAAATCATCCCGACCATGCGTTGGCCAAGCGTTATATGAACGGCCATGCCTCGGGGATTCTTAGCTTTGGTATTGAAGGGGGGCAGGCCGCTGGTGAGCGCTTCTACGATGCCCTGGCGCTGATTCTGCGTTTGGTTAATATCGGCGATGCCAAGAGCTGTTCCTCGATTCCTGCATCCACCACCCATCGCCAGTTAAATGAGCAGGAGTTAAAGGCTGCAGGCGTTACACCGGATATGGTGCGTCTGTCGATTGGTATTGAGCATATCGACGATCTGCTAGCAGATATTGATCAAGCGCTAGCGGCTTCTCAAGGGTAGAGCGCCTCTATCTCAGATGCTGTTCGCATTTTCTCTAACGCTAGGTGCTGAGGTGCCTAGCGTTATTACGTTTGTATTAGCTCTGATACGCGAACATTAGTTCTGAATAGATAGGCTCATTGAGCCAGCCAGAATCACCGCGATCAATTCCGCCTGCCGCCGGGTATCGGTTTTTTGGAACAGGTTGCGCAGATGAAAGGCCACCGTTGTCACAGAAATGCCCAACAGCTCGGCAATATCTTCCTTGCGTTGCCCTTCGGCCAAATGCATGGCGATAGTCGTCTCGGTTGGGGTAAAACCGAATAGCTCGGCAAGCAATGTTTCCGGTAGCTGAACGCGCTGGTTTGGGTCGATCAGCATAACGGCCACCGCGGGGCTATCAGCGTTAGGCGCGCCGTTGGCGAGTGAGCAGATAAACAGCATCAGGTCGCTGTGCCCGCCCAGGCGGGGAAGGCGCAGGCAGTCAGTGCTTTCAGCGCTAAGTCGATTGGCGGCTAAGCTTCTGCGCACCGCTTTATGTAGCTGCTGGCTGGACGTGTCGCTAATGTCTTCCAGGCTAGGAACGCCCCTTAATGGCGGCTTATCGAGGTTTAGCCTTAAGGCCGCTCGGTTGGTCAACAGTGGCTGGCCGTGGTTATCCAACAGCACCACACCGGCGGCCATCAGGTCGAGTGCGCTCTTGGCTGCGGCAAAGGCGTGTTCACTGATTTCACTGCGTAAATGGTGAATGCCTTGGCGCAGATGGTCGAGTTCCCGTGTGCTTTTGGCGCGCATGCGGCTAACCTGGCGCAGGCGTGCTTCTAGTGTGGCTAGCAACAGGTCGTAGTCAATCGGCTTAACCAGATAATCGTCGGCACCCAAACGTTTGCCTTCGATAATGTCAAAGCGGTCTGAAAGTGCGGTCAGGAAGATAAACGGTGTGTCCGCAAGCTCTGGAAAGCCATTGCGCACCTGCTCTAGTAAGGCATAGCCGTTTAGGCGCGGCATGGTGATATCGCACAGAATCACATCTGGCATCGACTTCAAGTGTGCCAGCGCCTCCTCTCCATCGCTGGCTTCCACTACGCGGTAGCCCGCCTCGCGCAGCTCGTCGCATAAATCTCGGCGCAATTCTTGATGATCTTCAGCGCATAGCACTAAAGGCGGGCGTTCATTCATTATGTTGATTCCTTACCACCCGCCTGCGTTTGAGTGGCGTGTTGGCCTGCTTGAGGGGCTTGGGGCAGGATGAGCTGGAAGGTAGTTGCTTCAGGAGTTGAGCTGAGCAATACCAGCTCACCGTGCTGAAGTTGGGCCAGCGTGCGGGCAATGTTGAGTCCTAGTCCAAGTCCCTGCTGGCCGGCGCTGTTAGCACCGCGATAGAAACGTTCAAAGATATGCAACTGCTCGACGTCGGGTATGACATCCCCCTGATTACTGATGCGACAGTAAGCCCAGTGTGCATCATGTGATAGCTCGACAGTGATAGGGCTTCCCTGACGAGAATATTTGCGGGCGTTGGTCAGCAGGTTATCAATAATGTGCTCGGTTAGTGCTTTATCGCAGCTTATCTGCAACGTTTTCAATTCTGGCGGAATCACCACGTTAATTAGCAGCCGAGTATTGCCGGGCACTTCCTGATGTAAGAGGCACGCCTTTCTGACCAGTTTAATCATGTCGTGGGGCTGCTGATGGCTGCTTACCTGCCCCGCGTCTAGCTGTGCGGTCAGCAGCGAGGCATCAACCAGTTCAGTCATATGAGCGACGGTATCGCGCAGACGCTGATAGCGGGCAGCACGCTCTTCTGCCGAGTAGCCCGAGTGGCGGCGCATCAAGCGCTGCAGGCCTGAATCAATCACCGCCAGAGAGGTGCGGAACTGGTGGGACACCATGGCGGCGAAACTACGGTAGAAATCACTTATGCCTCGCTCACGCTCCAGGGCGTTTTCCAAGGCAATGGCCGCTTTTTTATAGGGTGTTATATCAGCAAGGCGCATGACGTGCCCACCGGATTGCGTTCTGCGCAACGTCAACTGTCGCCACTCGCCGCCAGCCAGTTCGATATCGCACTGTGCGCTGGCTTGGTGAGGGGGGAGTGCTGCCGACGTGCTAACGCAGGTTTGGTAGAGTCTCGTTACAACATCATGCAAGGGAGTGCCGGGTGAGAAGATGCGTTCTGTCTCGGGGAGTAGCTGCGCTAAACGCGCGTTGATTAACTGTAACTGTCCATTGGCATCAAAGGCCGCAAAACCATCAGGCGCTGTGTTAATTGAATCTGCCAGCCTGCGCCGCTGATCTTCCAAGTCCTGGGTGCGTGCGCTGACAACGTCTTCCAGGTGATCAAGGTGCTGGGTAAGCGCTTCCTGTGCCTGCCGGCGTTTGCTAAGCGCCCATAGCAATAGCAGGGCTAACAGTAGGCCAGTGACCAGGATGCCCACGGCCGAGTAAATCACCTGCATTAGGCTATCGCGATAGTCGTCGAGCCGCTCACCGGTAGCTTCCCACTCCTCCGTCATGATCGCATTCGCCATGCGGTTTAATGTGGCCAGCAGTGGCTGAATGTTGCGGTACATGTCGTCCGAGGTTAACTCGTCCAGCAAGAACAGTGGCAACAACCTGTCAATCTGCGCTAACTGCTCAAGGGTGTTATCCAGTAGCGGTTCAAACCCTAAGGCTTGAATATAACGACGCTGTGGACCTTGATCCATTAGGGTTAGACGGCTGAAGAGCACATCAAGGTGTTGTTCTGGCTGAGCATCAGTGTGCCCCATGGCATGGCGATGTGCCGCTTCCTGTAGACGATGGCTTGCTAACTGGGCTTGGGTGATGACCCACAGCATGTTCTCATCAACGTTGCTGCGCATATTTTTCTCGACCCCAGAAAGACGCAGCAGAGAGAAAAATAAAAGAATGATGAACAGGCCAATGGCTACTAGCGGCAACCAGTAAATACGTGCACGAGAAGGAAAACGGATCATTCCACGGTTAGCCCGGTAAGTTGCCACACCCAGCGGTAGTCGTAGCGAATATCTTGCAGCTCTGTGTGATCGCTGCGGGGGGAAACAATCCAAAGCGGCCCTTTATCACGTGGCGTTAGGGCCTCGCCATCCATATGGGTCGCTATTAGCACATCGTATTGATAAAAGTCGTCAAGCGGGATAGCAACGATGTAGTCATTCAGCGCTGTAGCAATGACCTGTTTACCGTCGGCACCTACCCATTCCAACAGGTCACGCAGTAAAAAACCTTCAAAGTGATTAACGCCATCGGTGACAGACGTCTCAGTGGCCAAGGTATGAGTTTCGAGGTGGCTAAGCATTCGTGCATCAAACTGCGCACTATCGCCCGCATTGGTGTGACTGATGCTGCCACCAATCGCCAGAATGATAGGTTCCGAAGGCTCTGGTAATGGGCGTTCACCGAGTTGTACAGGGCTATCCGCAAGCAATTGGGTGGAAAAACCAGCGGTGGCAAACAAGCTAAACAAAAGGTGAACTAATGGCATGTCATTGTTCGCTATTGTTTGGTTGAGAGTGCGAGGTAGATATCCGCCTGATGGAATCACTCTAGCAAAGAGTTTCCCTTGATAACATCTCGTTAACACGACATGTTTACCAATACCTATCCGTTTAAACGGGGCTGAACTGCTAAGCATGCCTTAACGTTAGATAACATTTTAAGTCTGTCGATGCTGTTAGCGCGAGCAACGATACAGGCGCTTTCCCTCCGAGTGTGATCGAAATAACTAACAAAACCTATCAAAGAGGAAACTGTCATGGAGTTGAATCACATCTTGTCGACCCATCGTCTTAAGGCGGCGGTAGTGGCTAGCGTACTACTTTTTCCTGCCGCACAAAGTGCTTTGGCGGATGAGGTTGTCGAACAGATCGAGCTAGGACTTGAACTCTATCAAGAGCAAGAGTACGGCGCGGCAATTACCGAGTTGGAATTTGCCATTGAAGACATGCGCAAGATGATGTCAGGCCTGATTGCCCAAACGTTCCCTGATGCACCCGATGGTTGGACGGCGCATGAAGCGTCCTCCGGTAGCGCAGGTGGGGGAGCCGCCGCCATGTTTGGTGCTGGTGGTACGTCGCTTGAGCGCACCTATCAACAAGATGACGGCGATGGTCAGATGACCGCTAGCATGATGCTTGATAGTCCGCTGATACAAAGCATGGGGGCAATGTTTAACAATCCGGCAATGATCGCCGCGCAGCCTAATATGGAGCGTGTTCGTTTGGGGCGTGAAGCGGCAGTGGTGAAGTGGGAGCCTGAACGCTCCCGTGCAGAAGTGACGCTATTACTCGATGGACGAATTATGATGCAGGTGAAGGGTGAAAACCTGGAATCCCAGGATGTCGCCGTCGACTTAATGCGTGACTGGGATCTTGCTGCTGTGCGTGAGCAAAGTGCTCGTTAACGTCGCCGCGCTGAGCGATTGAGTGAGGAGAGCTGAATGTTGAGTCTGCGTCCTTTGGCTTTTTGTGCTGCATTTGGTGCCTGTGGTGTTGTCTTTGGCGGTGAAATGGCGGCAGATCAACGGCTGGAAAAAGCCGCCTCGCTGGAGGATGTCGCGGCGGTTTTTATTCCAGAAGACACATGGCAGCGCCAGAAGGCGGCGGCGTTAGAGGAGCAACTGCGTGAGGCGCTAACCGATAATGGCGGGAGCGACAGTGTGTTCTTGGCCGACGCTGATATTGGCCCATTGGGTAAGGCGCTGCTGGTAGTGCTCAACGAAGAGCCTGTGATTCCACACGTCCGCTATCGGCTACGCTATGCTCAGGCCAATGTGACCCCTGAGTTGAGTTCGCCACTGATAGCTGAACTGGTCGAGATTTCGCGTTTTAACCTTGGGCCGTCGCGTCGCGCCGAGCTTATCGAGATATATGGCGAGAAGCAGGTGGCTCCTGCTGCAGAATTTGGTCAGACGCCGGACGTTGCTTGGCGGCTGGTTACTCGACCTATTATGGGGCAGGTTGCAGGTCTCGTTCATGTGGCCCGACGCGAGCTGTCACAACAGCACGCTGCTGACTGCTTCGAGTTTTCTTGTCGTGACGTCGACTCGCTCAACGAAGCCGTACGTGATTGGCCAGAATTCGAGCCGATCGAGCCTCTGTTCGACCAGGGGCCGCTGGAGCTATCGGTGCTACAGGTAGGCCTAGAGAAGCTGGGCCTACGCGATGAGCAGGGTCACGCTGGCTGGCGTATCCCAGAGTGGCCGGAAAGTGTTGCAGCAGGGGAGCCCTTTATTGACGCTTATATAGAAAGAGGGCTGGGGCAGGACGACGCGTTAGACCTCGTCATTCACCATGACCAGTTGATGGATGATCATACCCGTGCGCTCTGGGAGCGGCTGATTGTCCTCAGTCCAGGCGATAGTGCGCTAATGTTCTCTACCAGTGACCAACAGCCCTGGCCGAGACAAGATCAGTAAGCTGCTGAACTTTTTTTAATAAAAAAAGCTATACGGTAGCTGCGCACTAAAGCGGGCTCACCCCGTTTCAGCAGCGTAATAAGCAACGAGAAAATCAGTGACGACGGATTAGACAGGTGATGAAACAGGAGAAAAATAAATGATAAATCCACAACGATGCTTGAGCGGTGCACTGTTACTGGGTGGGCTTATGTGGGGGGCAGGGCACGCCGTTGCCGACGAGGTCAGCGGCACGCTAGATGGAGAGCCTAAGGAGTGGCATGTTGTTACTCACTCGGAAGGTTCAACGGCTAATTTTTCTGAGCTGATGCCGGGTATGATGAATGTCACTGTCCAAGGGCATAGAGAACCGAGATTTGAAACCCAGGGCACGCTTAGCATTAGCTTTATAGTCATGAACGGCAACGCGGGTGATGCCTCGGTGAGCTACTTTCCAGAAAGCGGAATGATGCCCCATTACGGCACAGAACAAGATGTGCCCATTGATATAGAGCTGCTGGATGTCGATGGCGACACTGGCCGAGTAAAAGGGCGTGTTGCAACGTCGCTTGCCTATTTGGCGTCTATGTCAGAAGACTATGATCACAGCAATACTATGGACATTGACGTGTCTTTTGATGTGACGTTGGTGCGCGAAGAGTATTGATCAGCAGTAGCCGTCTACTTCTCAACTACTTCTCATCCTTGTTCCGCCTCAACGCTGTGAGCGATGAGGCGGCAACGCAAAGCGAGACTTACACGCTTAACCTTTCAACACGCTTAGACGCGGCCAGCGTATATAAAAACTCCAACCCCAGGGTGGCCGCGGCGAGTGACGTGATATCGCCATGGTCGTAAGCGGGGTTTACCTCAACAACATCCATACCTATTAACTCCATGCCTACCATGCCGCGGATCACTTTTAGCATTAGGTCGGTAGACATGCCGCCACATACTGGTGTCCCTGTTCCTGGCGCGTAGGCAGGGTCTAAGCCGTCAATGTCCAGGCTGATATAAGCGGGATGATGGCCAACGCGGGCACGGATGCGTTCTAGCACGGCGGCAGGGCCATGGTCATTTACCCAGTCGGCATCCAGCACTTCATAAGGGTGGTTATGGCGGTCATAGCTGGTGCGAATACCAATTTGCAGTGAGTGCTCCGGCACTACCAAACCCTCTTTTAGGGCATGATGGAAAATAGTGCCATGGTCAAAGCGCGTGCCTTGCTCGTAGGTGTCGGTATGGGCATCAAAATGGATCAGTGCCAGTGGGCCATGCTCACGAGCATGAGCACGCAGCAGGGGCAGGCTGATGTAGTGATCGCCACCCAGCGTCAGCATTTTTTTACCGGCTTTTAGCCAACGGTTGGCGTGGATTTCCAAGTTGTCGACCAAGCTCTCCGGCTCGCCATAAGCGTAATCAACGTTGCCTGCATCGCAAACTTTGAGGCGATCTTCTAATGCGAAGTCCCATGGCCAGCGTTTGCCTTCCCAAATCAGGTTAGCGGTACTTTGACGAATAGCATTCGGCCCCATGCGGGTGCCAGCACGACCAGAACAAGCAAGGTCAAAGGGAACGCCACTCACCACAACGTCGGCGTCAGTTGCCTTAGGATCCGTTGCTTTTGCTACGCCCATAAAGGTAGAAATCATATCGCCATAAAGGCTGGGCATCGTTTGTGGGTGGGTCACCGGTGTACTTCTCCTTGCGTGCTGGGTAATCGCTGGTGGGCGAATGAGCGGCAGACAATAAGCAATTTCTGGTGATAAATTAAATGAATGTTTAGAATTTAATCATTCGTAATATGAATGATGAGGGGCCTATGCGCTCGCTACGCCATTTCGACCTAAACCTGCTGCTAGTATTTGAGGCGCTAATGCGTGAGCGCCATGTCACTCGCGCAGCAGAAACGCTGCATCTAAGCCAGCCAGCACTTAGCCATGCGTTAAAACGGTTGCGGGATGCGCTGGAAGATCCATTATTAATACGTACCAACAATGGTCTGCAGCCAACGCCCCGTGCGCTGGCGTTGCTGCCAGTCGTGCAGCAGGCGCTGACAATGTTGCAGGAAGGCCTTACCCCGCCGGCCAGCTTTTCCCCATCCACTAGCGCGCGGCATTTTACCTTGGCCACCACGGATTATTTTGAAGAGGTGATGTATCCAGCGTTTCTGAGCCAATTACTGACGTACGCGCCGGATATCAGCTTTACCATTGAGCTGATCACCCCCAGCGTACTCAGTGAAGGACTGGAACAGCGACAAGTGGATATGGTGGTAGGGCTGGATAGCCAAAGCACGCTGCCCAGCGGTGTCATACAGCACCCTTGGATGGATGAGGAGTTGGTTTGTTTGGCCGCGACTGGTAATGGCCGCGTAGGCGATGCACTGGATATTCAGCAGTTTGCCCGTGAGGCCCATGTGGCACTGACTGATATCAGCGGTTTAAGACCCAGTAACATCGATAGTTGTTTAGTACGGCACGGGCTCAACCGCCGAGTGATTTCAAAGAACTTAAATTATATTGCGGCAGCGCGGGTCGTGGCGCTCACTGATGCGATCATGACGTTGCCACGCCAAATGGCCGAGCGATTTATCACGATGCTGCCGGTGCGTATCGTCGCGCCACCTAAAGAACTGCCTGCACTCAACATGACGCTGATTCAACACGGGCTGTATGCCAATGAACCTGCCCTCATTTGGTTGACTCAATCGCTGCAGGAATTCGCCAGCACCTTTAAGCAAAAAATCCCTTAGAGGTAGCTGATCCCTGCTTGTTGGTTGGAAGTTGCTTCAATAAAGGCGGATGACTTAGTAGAGTGTCAGAAAAGATACAGTAAGCGGAATTTAGCTAAACCACAGGCAACCATAATAATGACAGCAACGTATAAACTCCTGATTGCCGACGATCATCCCCTGGTGCGCGATGCCATGGCGCGAGTGATCCGTGAAGCTTACGCAGATGCTGAGGTTATCGAGGTAGAAGACTTTGATGCGGCCCTCGCCCATGCCCAGCAAGATCCAGATCTTGATTTGATATTGCTAGATTTAAATATGCCTGGCATGAATGGGTTAACAGGGCTTTTGCAGCTGCGTAACGAGCAGCCTACGATTCCCGTGGTGATTGTGTCTGCGGAAGAGGATAAGCAGATTATTCTGCAGGCAGTCTCCTGCGGTGCGGCGGGGGTTATCACCAAGTCACTGCCTCGTGATCAGATGCGCCACGCCATTGCCCAAGTGCTGGAAGGCAATATCTTTCTACCTGCCGATGCGATGCGCGCGCCGGACAGTATCCGCAAGCGTCGCCACCAGGATCAGGGATTTACCGCGGAACAGCTGCGCCTGCTGACCCGCAAGCAGCTACAAGTGTTGGAGCATATGACGCGCGGTGAATCTAACAAGATGATTGCCTATCACCTTAATATTGCAGAAACCACGGTGAAAGCCCACGTGTCAGCGATCTTGCGCAAGCTGGGGGTGACCAGCCGAGTACAGGCGATTTTATCCGCCAACGATATCGATTTCTCCCAGTTCCTCAATCGTTGACTTGCCGCAGCTGTCGGTTTGTCTCAGCGATTGACTTCATAATGGCCAGCGCTATCCAGCCAGTGGGTTTGCCAATGGCCCAAGGTGTTTATCTGAGTGAGTAAATTGGTAAGTGCCTGTGAATCGATGCGTTGTTGTCCAAGGCGATGCAGTGGCTGATTGGTACCTGTTAAGAGGCTTTGCCACTGGAGAACCAGCGCCGCGAGTGGCGTTTCAGGCGGTGTTAGCGTTGGCAGTTGCGCCTGCAGAACGCTATCCGACGTTTTCCAGAGGGCATCGGTGATCGATTGTAACTTTTCCGCTATCCGTTTTTCCTCTAACGGCTTCCCCCCTGCCGAGCCCGCGTCTTTGCTGATTTCCCCCACATTGCTAGTTTGCACGACATAGCCAAGTGAGCAAGGTGCGCCGTCGCCACTGCGAACCGCTGCCACATAGCCCAAGTGATGGTCATAGCGTGCCTGCTGAAAAAAAGCCCCGCTGTGATGCTGCTCCGCAAGTGCCAATAGTAATCGCTGGCTGGGAGTTCCCGGTAGGCTCAGTGTCCGCATGATGGCGGTGCTGGTCGATAGGTTGGCGGAGGGCTGCTCAGCGCGTATTGCTACGCGGCTCGCCAAGTTCGCTAGCGCGTTGCAAACGGCAGCGGCGCCTGTGCTATGGGAAACCCATACCACAGGCGCGGCAGGCAATGGTGTTAAGCGCTGTATCAATTGCTGAGCCAGCATCCCTTCTTGAGCCTTAGAGGCAGCTAACACGGCGTCTTCCAACAGCGCCACCATAGCGTGGTTGGCTTGACTACCCATCGCTATCACCCAACTGCCGTGGGGTGAGTTCTCCTGCTTGAAGACAATAGCCTGGCGAGCGAGCCGCTTAGCGGTGAGCGGGCTGGGTACAACCACTGCGCCGGGCACAAAACAGGCCGCCCAGGCGGTAGTGGCAAGTACCGCGAAATCATCGCTAACACCGTACTGACCGCACCAATGCTGCACGGCGGGGTAAGCCGGTGGTTGTCTATCAAAAGCGTGTGGTGAGGGCGGTGGAGGCGTATTACCCAGTAGGCAACGGGCATGACTAGCCGCAAACGTGCTTGTGACTGGCTGATGTTCAGAGGACAGCGTAGCAAAGCGACGAGTAAGCGCTTGGCGGCGGGCGTGTGCAAACCAAGCCGGGGCTAACTGCATCGTATCAACGGGTGGCTGCCAACGGTTGCCATGAGCGTTAGTTGCTGTGCCGAGCAGGGCGGCTAAGCGCTCACTTAGGGCAGCCGCAAGGGCTTTCACCTGGTCCTGGGTCGCAGTGCCGCTTAGCGTCAAGCTAAAAGCGTCTGTCGCCCCGCTAGGGGCCAACGTTGCGCGGTAGTCGGTAATCGAATCAGGCAACTGCTCCACTAGGAGGCCTTGATTTAACCGATCAGCAGTGTCGCCAAGAGCGGTAAGTTGGTGACGAGCAATGGCCGAGGACAGCGGCCACAGTAGCTCAACGGTATTGCCCGTACTAGCTACCTTCGTGCTGAACTGACGGCTCCAACGAGGCGCAATGGAAAGCGAAGGAGCGCAAGGTATTGGTGGGCTAAACAGCGCTGCCATGCGTTTAATCAGGCGGTTCATCGCTTTCGCTGCCCACGGGCTGATAATGGCGATACTAACGCGGCCGCCATGGTAATAGGCGCGATGAAACGCGGTGAGCGCTTCAAATAATAGCGTCATGTCGCTACCTAGGGTTTGCGCGTTACCGTGACGGCAGCCCGCACCAATATGCTGTGAATCGCTGAGCGTGGAGATGGCCGACAATCGTTGCATCGCCGAACTGTGCTGGCGGGCCTGCCACTCGGCGTCAATAGCAGCGACTTCAGCGCCAATGACTGATGGCGAAAACGCAGGCGTGGCGAGCTGGCTGGCAACGGTGAGCGCCGCTACTTCTAGTTTGTTTGCTGATATCGAGAAATGTACATCGGTGATGTAGTCATCGGTATGGGCGTTCAGGCTTCCTTGGTGTTGGGAAAACCAAGTAAGCAGGCTGATGTTAGAGGACGCTTCCAGCGGCGCGGTAGTGAGCACGTGTTCTAATAAATGAGCCAGCCCTGGCAGGGCGCGCGGCTCATCCAAATAGCCCGCCACAATGGCAATGCTGACGTGAGCGCGGGTTAAGTGGGGCGCGTAGGCCAGCACTCCCTGCGCCCCGTTAGGCAAGGAGATACAGGTTTGTTGGAAACTCAGGCTAGCCATTAAGCAGGCTACGCAGCAGCGCGCGCAGTTTGCCGGGGCGAACGGGTTTGTTTAACTGCGGCACGCCAGCATGACGCAACCGTCTCTGCCAGTGGTCAGAGCGGTCGGCGCTGAGAATAGCGGCTGGGAGATGCGGGTCGTGCCAGTGCTGGCGAAGTTGGCGAATAGCTTCCAAGCCAGTCATATGGTCATCTAAGTGAAGGTCGACGAGCAGCATATCCGGTGCTTCCTGGCAGGCTTTAGCGGTATCGACATCCAGGGCAGTATCGCAACTGATTTTCCATTCAGTTAACAGCAGCGCCATGCCTTGCAAAATTGTTGGCTCATTATCCAGGATCAGCACGCGAAGACCTTCAAACTCATCGTCAGCGGAGAGCGGCGCGCTGGGAGCGGGGGCTTGGCTAAAGGAAATTCCGCTGGCACGGGGCACCGTAACAGCAAAGCAGGAGCCTTGGCCGGGTGCTGAGCGCACAGAGAGCGGATGCTCAAGGCGCTGGCTAATCCGTTCCACAATCGCAAGCCCTAGGCCAACGCCCTGGCGGTCCCGCGCACGGGTAGCATTAAGTTGGTGAAACTCGCGAAAAATAAGCCGGTAGTCACTTTCGGGAATACCAATACCGCTATCGACAACCTGAACGGCCAGGCTGTCGTCGCCATGACGGCGGACACCCAGGCAGATGCCGCCCCGATGGGTATAGCGGCAGGCGTTAGCAAGAAAGTTGCGCACAATGCGGCTGAGTAGATAAGGGTCGCTTGTCACTGCTTGATGAGAAGGCACGTAGCGCAGTGTTAGCCCCTTGCGCTGGGCCACAGGGGTAAATTCATCAGCCAGATTGCTGAGGATATCGTCGAGTTTAAAGTGGCGTAGTTGTGGCTGTACCTGGCCGTGATCCAGTCGTGAAATGTCCAACAGATCGGAAAGAATTGCTTCGGCACCTTCCAGTGAGTTTTGTACACTCTCAATCAGAGCCAAATTATCGCTGTTAGTCACCCGCTCCTGTAGCGAGGCTACCAATAAGCGTGCAGCGTTCATGGGTTGCAGCAGGTCATGGCTAGCGGCAGCTAGGTAGCGGTCTTTGCTTTGGTTAGCAAACTCAGCGGCATCGCGGGCGCTTCTAAGCTCCTCGTTGAGCCGTTCAAGCGCCTGGGTTCGGTCTGCTACCCGTGCCTCCAGGTGGGCATTGAGTGTTTCTAAATGCTGGCGGGCGCGCTCACGTTCGGTAATATCTGCCACAAAGCCTTCGATCAGGTCTTCGTCTCCAGCAAGCTCGGCGGGCTTACGTATTAATGTAATTGCCACGGGTACCTGATGCCCGGAGGCGCCTTGCAGCCAGGTGGTTTGGCCCGTTACGTGCCCTTGCGCGAGCAGCAGGTCGCGCAGCTGTTGACCAGTAGATGCGTTAACAAACAGCGCGTCAAAGCGCGCACAGCGTTCGAGCGTATGCACCACGCTACTATCATCGAGCATGGCGGCAAGCGCCGGATTGGCAGCGCGCAGTTTGCCGGACAGCGATGCCTGAAAAATACCGTGTAGCGCGTTCTCGAACAGCCATTTATAACGGTTGCGCTCAACCTCAAGCTCTTCTAAGCGTACTGAAAGCTCGCGATAGTAGCTTTTACGCGCTGACTGCTGGCCAAGCCCGAGCAGGTCACTGACCGAAAAGCCCGAGGGGTCGCTGGCTTTTTTCATAGCGCCTCTTCGTACACCACCGCTACGTCTCGTGAGCTGGAACGGCGTGGGTTGGTCAGAATGCAAGGGTCACCAAGCGCATGGTTGGTGAGAAACGGCACGTCGCTGCGTGAGACGCCCATTACGCCGAGGGTTCCTCCCAGGCCAACTGCGTGCTTTAAATCAACTAAGTACTGAAACAGTGCTTTTTTGACCTGTTGCTGTGACAGCCCCCGACAGTCGATACCCACGGCGTCGGCAACCCGCTTAAAACGGTCGGGGGCGGCTTCGTAGTTATAGGCCACCACGTGTTCTAGCAGCATGGCGTTGCATAAGCCGTGGGGTAAATCCAAGAAGCCGCCCAAACTATGCGACATCGCATGTACCGCGCCTAAAATCGCGTTTGAAAACGCCAGCCCCGCTTGCATGCTGCCCAGCATTACTTGGGCACGTAGCTCGCCGTCGGTGGGGTTCGCCACCAGTGCTTCGAGATGGCTGCTAATTAAGCGCATGGCTTCAAGGGCGTGGGCATCGGTAAGCGGGCCACTGCCAGTTGAAACAAACGCTTCGATGGCATGCACCAGCGCGTCGACCCCTGTACATGCGGTTAGATAGGGTGACATGGTCATAGTGACTTCTGGGTCGATCAGCGATACGTCAGGAACCACCGCCTTGCTGATAATCGAAAATTTCATGCGCCGCTGCTGGTCGGAAATAATCGCAAACTGAGAAATGTCTGCCGACGTTCCCGCTGTTGAGGGAATGAAAATTAGCGGCGGAATGGGCACGCGAATCGTATCCACACCTTCGAAATCAAGAATGTGTCCGCCGTGGGCGGTGATGATGCCAATCCCTTTGGCACAGTCCATGGGGCTGCCGCCGCCCACGGCCACGATCGCCTTGCAGCCGGTTTCTCGGTAGAGCTCGGCCCCGGCCATAATCTCATCGACACGTGGATTAGGTGATACGGCGGTAAAGCGCACAACGGCAATGTTGGCTTCCAGTAGCTTGGCTTCAATATCGGCTACCCAACCCGCCAGAAGCACGCCAGGGTCGGAGACCAGGAGCACTTTTTCTGCCCCGAACGTAGTGACGTAGTTGCCTGCCGCGTGGCGCGCTCCGTCGCCAAAAATAATTTCAGGAGCGACAAACTTACGAAGTTGTGTGAGCGGCGAAGTCATGGGGCGGTCTCGTTTATAGTTGTTAACCATTATCTTAAGCACCTTAAGGGATTGTTGCGCTACGACCTTGGTGCTGTCGTTATGTGGCTAGAGTGATAAAAGGCTAGCTCTCGGTCCAGCATGGTGTGGCGAGCTTTGGGGTGTCGAATACCGTGGTATTCGTTATCAAACAACAGTGTTTGTGCCTCACCACCGTGGAGTTCGATATGCCGCGCCATGGCATGAGTTTGCTCTGGCACCACGACGGCGTCTTTGCCACCCTGGATAAACAGTGCCCTTAATGGGCGCTGGCAACGGGTGACGTGGTAGGTGGGGCTGCGTTGGGCGAGCTGGGTTTCGTCTCCGATTAGCCAGCCCAGGTAACCGGATTCAAAGCGGTGTGTTTTTGCCGACAGCGTCAACGCATCGGTTACCCCGTACAGGCTGGTGGCCGCTGCAAATAGCGGCGTGGCCGCCAAGGCATTGAGGGCGGTAAACCCGCCAGCGCTTTGGCCACGAATAAAGCAGCGCGCTGTATCGATCGCAAAGTGTGTGCAGGCGGCGTTAACCAGTGCGATGACATCCTCAGTATCGCTTATCCCCCACTGGCCGGCTAAACATTCTCGATAGCGGCGGCCAAAATTGCCACTGCCCCGTGGGTTGATATCTAAAACGTGAAAGCCCTGTTGCTGCCAGTAGGCTACTAGCGGGTCATAAATAGGGTAGGCGGCGGCGGTAGGACCACCATGAACGCGCACAATCAGCGGTGCAGCGCGGTTGGCTAAGGCTGAGTAGAAAAAACCGTGTACCGTTTCGCCTTTGTTGCCAACGGGGGTTTCCAGCCATTGTGCAGTGGCGGAATTTTCAGTCACTAGGTTTTGCGTTACGTTACCCACGACGTTACCCACTAAGCATCTGCGTGAGCCATTTTCGTTGAAACGAATAAGCTGTGCGCCGCAGGTAGCGCTTTGCACTATGGCGTAATCACCGTGATCTGCCAGCGTAGTGCTTGCCACGCGGCCAGGGTCTGTTAGCAGTGCTTCCACCTGCTCGCCGCAACGGCGATACAGATGAGCTGCCCCCTGGTGCAGTTGGCAGTAACCCTGCCGTTTATCTCGCCATACGTGCTGGCGCTCACCCAACTGCCACGGTGTGGTGATGTGATCTACCGGGGTGCTGCTCAGGCAAACGGGGGTGGCTAAGTTAACCTGCCAGGGTTGCCACCAGCCAGTGTGATCGCTCATGCAAATTAGCGCGTTGTGAGGGTCAAACTGTGGCTGGCTAATCGCCGCGCCGAAGTCCCAGCTTTCAAAGGATTGAAGCGTACCGTCGGCTGCGATGTTTGCGAGGTTCAACTGACTACGCTGCCAGGGCATATAAGGCAGTGACCAGCTCACCCAGGCTAAATAGTTGCCGTCATCGCTTAATACCGCTGCGCCGTAGAAGTCAGCGCCTTCAACCAGCACTTGCCTGTTCTTGTAAGTTCTGCTGGTGTCAGTAATGGCGACCAGCCGTTGACCTTGAGAATCCTCTTCTACCGCAATCACCCGCTGGCGCTTAGGGTCGGCGCACAGCCCACCGTAGGCTGTTTGCGGGCGCTGTTGCCAGCAGTAGCTTGCACCGTGGCGGTCGAGCTGCATGATGGCTTGATCGTACTGGCGCACCCATACGACGCCCCCTAGTAGGGGCGTGTAGCTGCCGCCGCCGTACTGATTCACGCGGCTCCCCACCGCATCTTCTACTGCACAGCGCGGCGGCTCGTTGCCGTCGGCGGGCCACTGCCAAAGTTGCATGCCGCCCGTTTGCGGGCAGCGAGCCAGCCAGTAAATAGCTTGGGCATCACTGTGTAACTCGGCCAAGGTGTCAGTAGGTTCGGTAGCATCTGCCAGGGTAAGTAGCATGGGCGTGCTCCTTAGTGTGGAGTGCCCCACAGCAGCCGTGCTTCGTAGCGTGGGTAAAGCTGCATTACGCTGCGGGTGAACTCGTATTTGGTGAGTGCCATGGTGCTAAACGAGTCGGGAATTTCAACGGCCAAGGCATGGTTTGCACCAAGCCCTTCGCTAGCCACGTCACTTAGGTGTTGGTCTAGCCATTCAAGGTAATGCGTGGTTTGGCCAATGATCATTTCGGGCGGCGCACTGGGCCCATGGCCGGGTACCGCGACGCTGGCGTTGAGTGTGCGTAGATCGTTCAGTTCTTCCCGCCACTGTTGCAGGCTTGGGCTGTGAGCAGTGGCAGCAGCACGTTGGTAGAACCCCATGTCGCCCAAAAACAGCACGTCGGTGGCATGATCCATAATCACTAGGTCTCCACCGCTATGGCCGCTCATGGCGAAAAGCGTGAGCGGGTAGTTTCCAAGGGTTATCTCGCCGGCCTCGATCACGTTGGGTAGGGCAATAGGCAAGCGCTCCAAGCTGCGCCCGGTTAGTCGCTCTACGTTATCGATCAATGCGTCCTGGTCGCGGGCCATCAACGCACGAGTGCTGGCTAAGGTGAGGTGTTGTGCCTCGTCAAAGGCGGCATTACCAAAAAAGTGGTCGGGGTGGTGATGGGTATTCAAGACCCAGCGTACGGGGTGAGAGGTGTGCTGGGCAATTAGTGTTTTGAGGGCTTCGCCAAAGTGTGGACTGCTGCCGCTGTCGATAAGGATGACACCACTGGGCGTCGTTATAAACGCTTGGTTGCCAATATGGCCGCAGTTGTTGGTGGAGAGTTCTTCTCTTAAGCCTTCCACCATCCAGGTGTTTTCCGCGACCGACTGGGCGGTGAGCGGGCGTTCGCAGAACATCCCCGCTTCGCTGGCCGCCAGCGGCGTGATCAGCAAGGTACTGAAGGCGGCTAGAAAACACGCCTTCATGGCTGCAGGCCGATAGAAAAGCGGTTGCCGTTGTTATCCCGCGCGCCAATCACATAACCGCCTGGAGAGGGGCGCATATGCAGCCCCAGGGTGGGGTTGGCGCTCACCGATGCGTCGATATCCAGGGCGGCCACTTGCTCGCCCTGCTGATCCAACAGTTCAAACGACTGCACATAAAAGGCTGGCTGGCTGGGGATTAAGCCGCTGTCCATGGGGTGAGAAAGGCGCACCCGCAGCCGCTGTTCGTCTTTATTGGCAAACAGCCGTCCCTGCAGCTCACCGAAGGTGTTTTCCCAGTCGGTGTCAGCACTGGCAATACCGGGTGTGGTGCAACCGCCGCCTTCCGCTTCAATATAGGTGCCGCCCACATGCCAAGTATCCCCCTGTTTCACCGCTACGCGCACCGCGGAGGCTTGTTCCAAGCGAATGTTTAACGATAGCTTGGCTAAGCCATGGCTCATCGGGGAATAGCGAAACAAGCGGGGAATCGGGTTGAGATCCACCCAAGCAATCATGTCGGTGATTGGCTCGCCGCTGGTTTCTAAGGCGCTGGCGTCTAGCTCAATGGGTACTTGTCCTGAGTCTTCGGCGAATCCTGGCGCGCTAACGATGACGCGCTCATCAAACACCACGGGGGCGTCGCCCAGAAAGCGTTCGCGGTACACAGGCCACATAAAGGAGTTAAGCGGATCCTGCTCAGCCGTGCTCGCTGTGGCCAACGCGGTGGTCGGCAGCGCGAGCAGTAGCCAGAAAAGCACGACGAGTGCGGGGGTAAAGGATGCGGCGATCGCCGCGGCGAGCCGTTGTAACGTGATGAAAGGGGTTAGGGTTGCCATGGTGCCTCCCAGCGTTGGAATTATTGTCCAGTCGTTTCCATACTGACCGTTTCCAACCACGTGCGAATGGCCCACAGCCCTTCTTGGCTAACGTAATCGGACATGCGCGGCATTAGTACACGGCCGTTGCGCTCGGCGCCATTGGTGACCAGCTCTTTGAACCACTCATCGCCCCATGCGCCGTTCTCCAACTCGCGCAGGTCCGGGGCGATGCCGCCGGATTTCGCTTCTAGTCCGTGGCAAGCGGCACAGTTGCTGTTGTAAGCGCGAGCACCAATATCAATGGCGAGTTCTTGCTGGGGATGATCCCGGTAGGGGTTCTCTTCCCGCCATTCGTCGCCTAAGCGTTCGAGGTCTTTAATGTCAACGGCTTGAGGGGTCACGCTGCCGTGAGACCAGGCCAGCGGCGAAGCCAGCAAAGCGGCAAGGGCGATAGCACCCACTTGGCTGCTGAGGCGTAAGGGCAGTTTTGCTGAGCTTGTTTTTGTCAGTACGGTTTTTGTAATGGTCATGGGAAATGCTCCTCAGGGGATCAATGTATCGTCACTTGAGTGAGCTTAGGCAGGCAGGCCTTTGGAACCTATAGCACCTTAGGCATCGCTAGGCTCCTCCTTTGGAAGTAGTGCTAAATCAGGATGAGAACGCGACTGGAGGGGTAGATTGGTTTGTTATCCGAGCTTCTAAGCTGGACTTAGTCTTGCTGGCACCACGCAAGCAGCAGCTTGGCCGCTTTGCAGCCATTGCATTGTGATCATTACTCGGATGGAAAACCCATGACATACGCTATCAATAACAACACGTCAGCCCGCAAAATTTCGTGGCCCTTTCGCCTGCGTACACTCCCCGCCGCCGTTGCTTACGCCTCTGCCCTAGGCGTTGGGGGTGTTGCGATGACAGCCCACGCCAGCGAGGTGACCTGGGACGATATTCTCAATGACCATAACAACACTGAAACGGTGTTGATGTACGGCATGGGCGTGAAAGCACAGCGCTATAGCCCGCTTAATCAAATTAACGCAGATAACGTCGAAATGCTGACCCCTGCGTGGTCCCACTCGTTTGGCGATGAAATGCAGCGTGGCCAAGAATCTCAGGCGCTGATCCATGAAGGCGTCATTTATGTTACCGGCTCCTACTCACGTATTTTTGCTATTGATGCGCGCACTGGCCAGCGGCTGTGGTCTTACAACCATCGCCTGCCCAGCGATATCCGCCCCTGCTGTGACGTGGTGAACCGCGGTGCGGCCATCTATGGTGATAAAGTATTCTTCGGTACGTTGGATGCTGGCATCGTGGCGCTGAATAAAGATACCGGTGACGTGGTGTGGCGCGAACGCTTTGGTGACCACCGCGCGGGCTACACCATGACCGGTGCGCCAACGATTGTAGAAGATAGCGAAACAGGTCGCGTGTTGCTGATTCATGGCTCTTCGGGGGATGAGTTCGGCATTGTGGGTAAGCTGTATGCCCGCGATCCGGAAACCGGCGAAGAGATTTGGATGCGGCCCTTTGTTGAAGGCCACATGGGACGTTTGAACGGTGAAGAGAGCACTCCGACAGGTGATGCCAACGCGCCTTCCTGGCCCGATGACCCCGATAGCGAAACCGGCAAAGTACAAGCCTGGAGCCAAGGTGGTGGCGCGCCATGGCAGAGCGCCAGTTTCGACCCTGACACCAATACCATCATCATTGGCGCGGGTAACCCGGCCCCCTGGAACGGTTGGGCACGCACTTCAGAAGACGGCGATCCGTCGGACTACGACAGCCTCTATACTTCGGGTCAGTTGGGTATCGACCCTTCGACCGGTGAAGTGAAGTGGTTCTATCAGCACACGCCCAACGACACCTGGGACTTCTCGGGCAATAACGAGATCGTATTGTTTGAGTACGAAGATGAGAATGGCCAAACGGTGAATGCAGGTGCCCACGCTGACCGTAATGGCTTCTTCTATGTCACTGATCGGACCAACGGCGAGCTCATCAACGCCTTCCCCTTTGTCGATAACATCACTTGGGCCACCCACATTGATCTAGAAACCGGTCGCCCGGTTGAGGCTGAAGGCCAGCGTCCTCCGCGCTTGGAAGAAGGGCAAACCCGCTCCGAATCGGTTGAGGTTTCACCACCGTTCCTAGGCGGTAAAAACTGGAACCCCATGGCTTACAGTGAAGATACGGGGCTGTTCTACGTGCCGGGTAACCACTGGAAAGAAGATTACTGGACCGAGGAAGTCGAGTACGTGGAAGGCGCGGCCTACCTAGGTATGGGCTTCCGCATTAAGCGTATGTACGACGACCACGTCGGTATTCTACGCGCTGTTGATCCAGTCACTGGTGAGTACGCTTGGGAGCATAAAGAACCCATGCCGCTATGGGCAGGCGTGTTAGCGACCCACGGTGATCTGGTATTTACCGGTACGGGTGATGGCTACTTCAAAGCCTTCCACGCTGAAACCGGTGAAGAGCTTTGGAAGTTCCAGGTAGGCACCGGCATCATTTCACCACCGGTAACTTGGGAAATGGATGGTGAACAGTACATTGGTGTTACTGCCGGTTATGGCGGCGCGGTTCCTCTCTGGGGCGGTGATATGGCTGAACTGACGCGGCCGATTGCTCAGGGCGGCTCGTTCTGGGTCTTCAAGCTGCCATCTTTCGTTCAAGATCTGGCTAACCGTTAAGTTATTGACCCCTCTTGGGCGGCCTTTGCCGCCCTTTTTTGAATAACATTAACGGTAATGGAGAGAACAATAATGATAACGCGTAATGCTCTACCTGTATTAAGCCGCCAAACGACGGCGATTTTTCTCTGTCTGAGCGCGATAGGCAGCGTCGTTGCCGACGATTATGTTGAAGAGTATCAACCGCCTGTGCATAACGGCTGGGAGCTGGTGCCAGGTACTCAATGCGCCAATATGGATTTATCCGGTGGCGACTTTTCCAATCTTGACTTACAAGGCGCTAACTTTGCGGGCAGCAATCTAGAGGGCGCTGATTTCCGCCACAGCAACCTACGCAGCGTGGATTTTGAAGGCGCATCGTTGCGACATGCCAACCTCAATCGCGCGCGTATGCCTAGCACTCATTTACGTGGTGCCGATCTTTCCCATGCCAGTTTGATTGGGTTGGATAGCTGGAGTATCTATGCCCAGGGCGCGACGTTTGACCATGCTGATTTGACTGGCGCTAACCTGGAGTTTGCCCGGCTTTCTGGCGCCAGCATGCAGGGAACGACGCTGATGGGCAGTAATCTGGAAATGGCCTGGATGAATAAGGTCAACCTGATCGGAGCGGACCTGCGCGATGCTAATCTGCAAGAAGCCAAAATGAACATCGCGCGCCTCAATGATGCGGATATGACGGGTGCTCGCATCCACTATGGAAACTTCCAAATGGCCCAAATGGAGGGCTGTACCGCCTGCCCGTTTGATTGGGAGTAATGTCACTATGTTGGCACAATCTTCGGCGCACTCTGTGCGCCGCTATATCCTCTGTTTGGCTTGGGCATCTGGTGTATTCAGCGGAGCGGCACTCGCTGAAGCGCCCTCAGCGGCATTTAACCAAGAAGGCTACCGCTTGCCGCCTTTTAAAGCACCGGTTACTGCACCGCTACCAGGGGTGACCACGTTAGATGATCATGCCTTTCAAGCCCTTGTAGAAGCACCGCCAGTGATATTAGTGGATGTTAATGCGCTGCCCTGGAGCGACGGCCTGTTTTTGCAAGATAGCCCTCATCTAACCATTCCTAACAGCGTTTGGCTGCCCAACGTTGGCGCACCTGCATTGGAAGATGAGTGGATCGACTATTTCACCGATGCACTTGATGTGTTTCGTGAGTATGCAGAGGCGGCGCCGCTAGTATTCTTCTGCCGGGCTGACTGCTGGCTTTCCTGGAACGCTGCTCGGCGTGCCGAGGCAATGGGCTATGAAGAGCTATATTGGTACCCCGGTGGGGTGGATGGCTGGCAAGCGAGCGGTCATTCGTTAGCAGCCGTTTGCCCGCAGTTGCCCGCTCATGCTGAGCGAGCTACCTGCGAGCCTTAATAGGTCTGCAACTGTTAACCAGAACTGTTAACCAGGTTTGTTACGGATAAATAGATTTATTGCCGATAAATCAGCTCGGGTGGTTGGCGGGGCGAAGGCGCCGCTGAACTATTTTGACTTTGACGGTCAGTCTGACTTTCAACCTGATTCTGTAACTGCTTTGTTTGCAACTGCTTTGACTGGCGGGCATTGCGGGGGATAAGAGTCGCTTGATCGGGCGTGTTTTGGCTGTTTTCTGCGATTAAACTCTCTAACAACCCATGTTGGGGAGAGTGCTGGCATACGGGGTCAGTAGCGTTCATATCGCCGGTTAATAAATAGGCTTGGCAACGGCAGCCGCCATGGTCTTTATCGCGATCGTCGCACTGCTGGCAAAGCGTAGGCATCCACTGGGTGCCGCGAAAACGGTTGAAAGCATCGCTTTGGTACCAAATGTCTTGCAGCGACGTCTCTTTGACGTTCGGAAACGCCATTGGTAACTCCCTGGCGCTGTGGCAGGGCAACACGGCGCCGTCTGGGGCAACGGTCATAAAGATACTGCCCCAACCACCCATGCACGCTTTAGGCGCTTGCTCAAAGTAGTCTGGCACCACAAATAGTAATGACATATCGCGGCCACGTGCAGCGAGTGTTTCACGCCAGCGATTGGTTTCTGCTTCGGCACGTACCAGCTGTTCACGGGTAGGCATTAACGCCTGTCGGTTCAAAAACGCCCAGCCGTAATACTGGCAGTTGGCCAGCTCAACCGCATCCGCACCTAGTTCATCGCAGAGGGCAATCAGATCGCCAATTTGATCGATATTGTGCCGGTGCAAGACCACGTTCAAAACCATAGGATAGCCGGCTGCTTTAACGGCCTTAGCCATGGCCAACTTGTTAGCGTGGGCCTTGGCAGAACCCGCCAGTGCCTGGGCCAGTTCGGGGTCGGCGGCTTGCAGGCTAATCTGGATATGATCAAGACCTGCCTCTGCCAAGGAGTCTACCCGCTGGGCCGTGAGACCCACCCCGGAGGTCAGCAGGTTGGTATAAAAGCCTAGCTGGCGTGCTTCGCTTACCAGCGCTTCAAGGTCTTGGCGAATCAGCGGCTCGCCGCCGGAAAACCCCAACTGAGCCGCGCCCATGGCTCGGGCCTGGCGCAGCACGCTAAACCACGCGTCGGTATCCAGCTCGTTTTGGTAGCGGGTAAATGCCAGCGGGTTAGAGCAGTAAGCGCACTGCAGCGGGCAGCGGTAGGTGAGTTCCGCCACCAGCCATAAGGGCGGTGAGGTCGCTTCAGCGGCTGGGGTACCCGTGTTTTGATTAACCATGTTGTTATTAACCACAATGAACCTCCTTCACGGCTAACCAGCCGTTGCTGCGGGCTTCATCGATAAACTGCACGACGTCGTCTGCTAGGGTCTCCGCGCCTGGGTAGCGCTGCTGTAGAGTAGCGATAATGTCAGCGATAGATCGGTGGCCATCGACCTGTTCAAGAATTGCTCCGGCGGTCGCGCTGAGCTTGACCATGCCTTCGGGATAAAGAATAACGTGGCAGCCTTGAATGGCTTCCCACTGTAAGCGCCAACCGCGTCGCAGCTGGTAAATATCGTGATGTGATATGACGAGTTGCTGTGACATGGTGATTTCCCCAACGCTAGTCGATCATTGCCTAGTAATGTGAGTGCTCAAGCCCACGGTGATACACCGCTTCGCGGGTGACGGTGTGGTAAGGCGGGCGGTCTAACTGATAAGCCATGGTCATGGCATCCAACATGCTCCACAGCACATCGAGCTTAAATTGCAAAATGTCCAGCGCGCGCTGCTGCAGCGCCACCGTCGTACACACGCCTAAGGCGATTTCCAGGCCATGCTCGACGTCTCGGCGGGCTTCACTGAGCC
Source organism: Halomonas bluephagenesis (assembly GCF_054790765.1). Taxonomy (NCBI): domain Bacteria; kingdom Pseudomonadati; phylum Pseudomonadota; class Gammaproteobacteria; order Oceanospirillales; family Halomonadaceae; genus Halomonas; species Halomonas bluephagenesis. Next base: position 1,666,911 of record NZ_CP133631.1, on the reverse strand, counting down.
GCTTACGAAAGTAGCGATAGCCTTGCTCGTTAATCCACGGGTAGTGCTGGGGCCAAGTGTCCAGGCGGTTTTGGTGGGCAAGAGGAGCAAACAGCTCGGTAAGCGATGAGATCGCTGCCTCCTGCCAGGGGGCACGGGCGACAAAGTGGCGGTAAGCATCTACCGCAAAGCGCACGCCGGGTAGCACACGCTCCTGGGAAAGCAGTGTATGACGGTGTAGCCCTACGGCTTCACCTAGGGCTAACCAGGCTTCAATCCCGCCTTCCTCTCCGTCGTGGCCGTCGTGGTCAAGCAGGCGTTGCACCCATCGCCTGCGGGTAGCGGCATCTGGGCAGTTGGCCAGCAGCGCGGCATCTTTTTGGGGAATCATCAACTGGTAGTAAAAACGGTTAGCCACCCAGCCTTGCAGTTGTTCCTGGGTAAGCTCTCCGCTAGCCATCGCCTGTTGAAAGGGGTGGTTAAGATGGTAGTACTGTCCTTTATTCATCAGCGCTTCACGGAACGCCTCCCGGCTGAGTGGGGTGGCAGAAGCGCAGGGCATCATCGCTGTCAGCGCCATGATCGACCTCCTGATTGTTATTGTTGGAATATCTAATATAACTGTTGATGAGCTAGCTAACTTATATTTTCATAGATTTAATTAACCAAGAGGGTTGTTGATTAAAGTTCTTTTTATTCACATTCTGTTCTTAAAATTTATATTTACCTGAGTTGTATTTTATTAGGCTCTATTTCCCCAGTTTTTACTGGGCTACTATGTTTTAAAACCTACTAACCTAGTGCTTTTTTAATCTAATCTTCTTTGGTCTAAATTCTAATAAACTAAGATTCAATTAATCTAAGCTCTGTGAGCGTAGGCCTATAAGGTAAGTTTCATTCCGTCGTAAGCCGTTTCGATGCCTGCGGCCTGCAATGTTTTTGCGGGGCAGCTAGCGCAGTCTAAAATTGGGTTGGTGTTGTTGATATGAATCAAAATGCGCCGTGTGCTGCTGGGTAGGTCGTTCAGTAGCTCATACATACCACCGCTGCCATTGAGCGCGAGGTGACCCATCTGTTGGCCTGTAGAGGTGCCAACGCCCAGTGCCTGCATTTCGTCGTCCTCCCACAGGGTGCCATCCACCATCACCACATCAGCGGCGTTTAAGAAACGCATGGCCAGCGGTGTGGGGTTGCCAAGCCCTGGGGCGTAGCACAGCGACTGTCCGCTGCGGCGGTCAACAATGTACAGGCCTAAATTATCACCGCAGGAGGGCGCGCCGCGCCGTGGCGAGTAGGGCGGGGCATTACTGTGTAGCGCAAAGGCGGTGAGCGCGATATCTGGTAGGAAGGGAATCGAAAACTCGACAACCTCCTGATGATCCTCCAAACCAATCGGCTGCCAGCGTAGCCCGCCCCAGTGCTCCAGCATCGGGAACAACGGAAAACCGCTAGATAAATCGCGATGCACATTGGGCGTGCACCATATATCCAGCGGGCAGCCCTCTCTTAGGGAAAGTAGCCCGGTGACATGATCGATCTGGGCATCCACCAGCAGCACGCCTCGAATACCGCTGCCGCGTAGCTCGCTTGGCCATAATTCTGGGTTGGCATTGAGCTGGGTGCGAATGTCAGGGGACGCATTGCATAGCAACCACTGCTTGCCATCCACGCTCAACGCAATCGATGATTGGGTGCGAGGTTGATAATCGGCACTGCCCAGGCGAGCGTGGTAGCAGTTTGGGCAGTTGCAATTCCATTGGGGAAACCCGCCGCCTGCGGCAGCCCCAAGAACTAAAATCTGCATAGACTGGCCTTCTACGTTGGTGCTGTGGATGTGCTATGAATCCTGGGTGAAAGCCCCTACCTGATATAAACCCAATAAGGCAGGCAGGGGCCGCGGCTCAGTAGCTAGAGATTAGCGGGTAGAGATATACAGCGTTACTTCAAAGCCAAGGCGCATGTCTTGATACGTCGGTTTAGTCCACATAAGAGGCTCTCCTGCGTTGTTAAGCATGTTGTTGTGAGTGTTGTTACAAATGCTGTAGCAAGTATTGTTGCTTGTGCTACACCACATGCAGGTGTGGGCGTTGTTGGCAGTTAATCATTATTGCCCTACCCACTACTTCAGTTAAGCACTGGTAGGGTGAATTGACTGCGGTACTTTGGAAGTAGTTTTCTCTAACTTTTGGTGGGGAATCGTTGTTAAAAAGGGTAGTGTTGTAGTTAAACAACCCAATTGAATCGAAGGTTGAATAGTAACTGGCAGTCGCCGCGTTAGATCCTAAACTGCTATCTGGCGCGGCGACGCGTGTCAGTAATAATGCCCAGCGCCCAATAACCAAGGGTGAAAACGCGAGTGTTTTGGTAATGGCGCTGGAAATGGGCTAACCAAGGGAGAAAGCGTGTGAAAATAGGCGCACCGAAAGAGACAGCTCAAGGAGAAGCGCGTGTAGCGCTTACTCCTGAGAGCGCAAAGCAGCTTCAAAAGCTGGGCCATGAATGCCTGGTGGAAGCAGGCGCAGGGGCTGCCGCGGGCTTTAATGACGACACGTATCGCGACGCGGGTGTCAGCGTTGTGGAAAGCGCGGAAGCGCTGTGGCGTGATGCGGACGTGGTGATTAAAGTCCGTGAACCTTCGGAAACAGAGGCTCACTATTTGCGGGAAGGCCAGACGCTGATTGCGTTCTTCTGGCCAGCACAAAACGAAGCACTGTTGGACACCTGTAAAGCTCAGGGCGCCTCTGTTATTGCGATGGACATGGTTCCGCGTATTTCTAGAGCGCAGAAAATGGATGCGCTCTCCTCAATGGCCAACATTGCGGGCTATCGTGCGGTGATTGAGGCGGGCAATAACTTTGGTCGCTTCTTTACTGGGCAGGTAACGGCCGCGGGTAAAGTTCCTCCTGCCAAAGTATTGGTGATCGGCGCGGGTGTGGCGGGGTTGGCGGCTATTGGTACCGCGACTAGCCTTGGCGCTGTGGTGCGTGCATTTGATGTACGCCCAGAGGTGTCCGAGCAGATTGAATCCATGGGCGCTGAATTCCTGTTCCTCGATTTTGAAGATAGTCAGGACGGTTCGGAAAGCGGTGGCTATGCCTCCCCCTCCAGCCCAGAGTTTCGCGAGAAACAGCTGGAATGTTTCCGCGAACAAGCACCGGATGTCGACATCGTTATCACCACGGCGCTGATTCCAGGTCGGCCCGCGCCAAAGCTGTGGCTGGAAGATATGGTCGCGGCTATGAAACCTGGCTCGGTGATTATCGACTTAGCCGCTGAAAAAGGCGGCAACTGTGATTTAACCAAGCCAGATGAGCGTGTGGTATCTGATAACGGTGTAGTGGTGGTTGGCTATACCGACTTCCCCTCACGCATGGCCACCCAGGCGTCGCTGCTTTACGCCACCAACATTCGCCATATGCTGACCGATCTCACGCCGGAGAAAGACGGCGTCATCCATCACAACATGGAAGACGATGTCATTCGCGGTGCCACGGTCACGCACCAGGGCGAAGTCACCTTCCCGCCGCCGCCGCCCAAAGTAAAAGCCATTGCCGCGGCGAAGCCAAAGAAAAAAGAGAAAGAACCAACGCCTGAAGAGAAGAAAGCAGCTGAGCTGGACACCTTTAAAGCACAAACCAAGCGGCAAGCCGGCTTGTTGGCGGTGGGTGGCGCGTTAATGCTGTTGTTGGGTCAAATAGCCCCTGCCTCATTTATGCAGCACTTCATCGTGTTTGTATTAGCCTGTTTCATTGGCTTCCAGGTGATCTGGAAGGTGAGTCATTCGCTGCATACGCCGCTAATGGCGGGCACTAATGCCATCTCAGGCATCATTATTTTAGGGGCAATTTTGCAAATCGGCTCAGGCAGTGGCGTCGTTATCGTGCTGGCGGCCATTTCGGTACTTATTGCGTCGATTAATATCGTGGGTGGCTTCCTGGTGACACGCCGGATGCTCGCCATGTTCCAAAAATCCTAAGCGGCGGAGAAACGAGATGTTAGGACAAGGATTCGTATCTGCCGCGGCAATTGCGGCAAGTGTGTTATTTATTTTATCGCTAGGTGGCCTGAGTAATCAGGAAAAAGCCAAGCGTGCCGTGTGGTACGGCATTGTGGGTATGGCCGTAGCGGTGTTCTTTACCTCCTTCGGACCAGGTATTGGTGGCTACTGGTGGCTGATTCCGGCAATGCTGATCGGTGCTGGGATTGGTGTTTACGTGGCAGGCAAGGTCGAAATGACCGAAATGCCTCAGTTGGTAGCGGCACTACATAGTTTTGTGGGTTTGGCAGCGGTTTTTGTTGCCTGGAGCGCAGATTTAGAGCGTCGCCGGGTACTGGCAGGACAAGCCGCCGATGGCGCTATGCAAGAGTTTTCTGCCTTTGCCGCGTTGGTGGCCACGAAGGCCCCTGATGAACTGACCTTTTTGCAGATTGAAGTGGTGTTCGCCATTTTCATCGGTGCGGTGACCTTTACCGGCTCTGTGATTGCGTTCGGTAAGCTGGCGGGTAAGGTGGATGGCAAGCCTCGCCAACTGCCGGGTGGGCATATGCTCAACGCCGGTGCTGCGGCGATTTCTCTGCTGCTTGCGATTATGTACCTCAACGGCGCAGGCTTCTGGACATTAATCGTGCTGGCGGCGCTGTCGTTCTTCATTGGCTATCACCTGATTATGGGCATTGGCGGTGCAGATATGCCGGTGGTGGTGTCGATGCTGAACAGCTATTCCGGCTGGGCCGCAGCGGCGATTGGTTTCACGCTTTCCAACGATCTGTTGATTGTCACCGGCGCCCTGGTAGGTTCTTCAGGGGCGATCCTGTCTTACATTATGTGTAAGGCGATGAACCGCAACTTCGTTAACGTGATTTTGGGCGGTTTCGGTGGTGCTCAAGGGCCAGCAGCTGAAATTGAGGGCGAACAGGTCGCCATTGATGCAGGCGGTGTAGCGAGCGCTTTAAACGATGCAGATAGCGTGATTATCGTGCCGGGTTACGGCATGGCGGTAGCGCAAGCACAGAGTGCGGTAAGTGACTTAGTGCGTAAGCTGCGCGCAGCCGGTAAAACCGTGCGCTTTGGTATTCACCCGGTGGCCGGGCGTCTGCCTGGGCACATGAACGTGCTGCTCGCTGAAGCTAAAGTGCCCTACGATATCGTGCTGGAAATGGATGAGATCAACGACGACTTCCCAAGCACTGACGTGGTGATCGTGATCGGTTCCAATGACATCGTAAACCCAGCGGCCGAGGAAGATCCCAATAGCCCTATCGCCGGTATGCCGGTGTTGAAGGTGTGGGAAGCCAAGCAGGTATTTGTCAGCAAACGCGGCCAAGGCACTGGCTACTCTGGCATTGAGAACCCGCTGTTCTTCAAAGATAACACGCGGATGTTCTACGGCGATGCAAGAGATAGCTTAAATGCGCTCCTGCCGTTAATCGATTAACGTTTAGACAGCGATAGCCTTGTTGTCATAAGGGGCGGAGCGCAAAGCGCTCCGCCCCTTTTTTTACAACTAGCTTAATTGGTGTTTTCTTCGCCACTCAGTTGCCGCCAGGAACGGCGACCTAAATGGTCATTGCTAAAGCCAATGGTGATTGAACCATCGCCGTTAGGCGAGGCATTTGGGTCATCTGGATTACCCACAAATAGCTGCTCGATATTGCCATCGTTAACGCCAACCAAGCGTTCGCCAGTACCTGCTTGTAAGCCGGTAATGGCGTCGCCATTAATGGTTTCATCGCTGTCTTCTTTACCATCCCCGTTAAAGTCAAAGGTGGTCTTGCCACCGCTGCCACCCGTGTCGGCCAGAAGTGACATAAAGAAACCACTACGCCCACCGCCGCAGGGGTCGGATTCATCGGGTAACAGTGTTGAAAACCGCACCCGTCGGGGCAGGGTGCTTGAGATAGAAGGCCCGGCAATCACCCGCTCGCCAGAGGGCAGCTCCAAACGCCAGCCCCGCTGGCTGCTGGTGGGGGCCGCGGTTGTGCTAGCGCGTAAATTGAAGCCATCACGCGTCGCGTTTCCGGTGATGCGCTGTGTGGCTAAGTTGGCCGATGTAAATGAGAGGCTACGGTCAACACGGTCCTGTAAACCAATGAGCTGCTGCGTTGAGCTGTCGCCAATATCGCTACTGCGGAAGTAGCTGCCGGTGCCGAATAGCACCATCAGCGTATCAGGCGAGTTGTTGCTTAGTGTCACGGCAGGAGCCGAGGTAATTGGCTGGTCAGATCGGCCGGTGTATAGCGCGTTCACGCTACCGGTGTTGGTAAGCGGGAAACGCCACAAATTACCTGCTAAATCACCTGCGTAGGCGAAGCGGGCACCTGAAAAACTCGGCCAAGCGGTTACTGTTGGTGTGGCCAAACCATTAGGTGTCTCTCCACTGCCCGTATTGGTTTTTAAATGAGCAATGAGTTTACCGTCGGTGAGACGCACCACAAATAGCGACGCCTGATAACCGGTGCTGTTTTAGCCGTTGCCAAAAATGGCGACCCAGGTGCCATCAGTCAGCTGCGTAATAGTGGGCTCGCTAACCCCGGCACCCAGTTCTGGGTGACGAAACTCCCACAGTACGTCGGTTGTGCTCATGTTGCTGGGCTCACTAACATCTAAGGCAAATACCGTGCGGCCCCCAGCTCCCATAGTGCCTACGGCCACGGCATCCGGGCCGCCCTGGATATTGACCTCACGCACGGCAGGCGTGCCATCTACAAAGTAGCGGTGGTTATAGTCCTCGCGGGTTAGTGTACGTAGGGCGGGCGTATCACCTTGGGTAAGCTCGGCAGGCAGGTAAGCAAATAGCTCACGGCCGTTGGAAGCGTTAAAACCATGCAGCATTCCGTCGTTGGCAGCCACCAGCAGTAGCGATGCACGTGTTTCGTTACCCTGCAAAACCACGGGGCTGGCGTTGATAACATCGCCCAATAGCGCGTTGGTGCGAGGACGAAGTCCCTGAACATTGACACCCTGTAACCAACTGATTTCGGCGCTGGTGAAGCCACTATTTTCAGGCCTTAACAGGGCGCCGACGCGTTGACCATCGTCTAAGCGTTTAGACGTCAACAGGCGGCGATTGCCAGCCTGTTGAGAAAGTGTGGTTTGTGCATTCCATCGTTCGCTGCGGCTGCCATCTGGCTGAATCACCGATGCCGTTAGGCGGCCTGACCAATCGTCGCTTCTAAAACCAGCGGTAAACAGTAAATTGCCGTCTTCAAGCCCAAATTCATCGCTGTTGACCGCCGCAGAGGTGTTGGACTGGGAGGCCGCGATAATATTACCCAATACCTGCTGCATCACCTGGTTAAGTGAGGCTTCGTTGTTAGCAAAATAGGCACGTTCGGTACCACCTGCACGGGCTAGATCGCCAAGAGGGTCGTCGGACACATTGGGCAGGTTGGCAATATCTGGCGGCAGGTTAAAGCCGACAACGTAGGTTTTAACGGGGTTGGAAAGCTGCGCATTGGTGTCGTCGTAAAGTCGTTTAATAGCCGCCTCGGCGCTGGCCAGCGCGCCGCTCACGTTATTGCCTAGCGAATTACCGTTACGATCAACCGAAGGCAGACCATCGGTTAGCCAAATATTGGCGTTGACCAAACACTGCTGGGCATCGGGGTTATTGATATTAGGAATGGCGATGTTTGAGCGCTGTCCCTGATCGCTACGAAATGCGCTATTTCTCCCCGTATTATTTAAAAAGTAATCTCGAGCGGTATACATGGTGCCTTCGATAGGCGTTAAGCCCGTCGCGATTAGCGGCCAGTTCGGGGCTGTCATGGGGGTGCCTGAGCCATTCCACTCATGTCGCTGAGAGCCCAGTTTTGTTTCGATCGCCACCCAGTGCGCGTCGTTAACCGTTCCATCGGCGTTTAATCCACCAATAGGTACGTGTAAATAGCCTAAGCCTGGCGAAGAGGTGGTTCGCCATTCCCACTGGTTCAGCTGTATTGATGCGGTATGCGATCCCCAGTTAGGAATCCCCCGTTGGCGTAAGCTGTCGACTAACGGTAAGGTGAAGTTAGACCTAACGGGTGAGCTATAAGAAATGCCGTCGCCAATAAAGGGTGAGCCTGAAGAGCCACTAGTAAGGCTACGGTAACGCTCTGATAACTGATCAGACGTTGCCGTTGGGTTGGAAATACGCCGCCAGTACTCGGTGATATCGTTAGTGGGTAGACCAGTACTGAAATTCTCTTCAAACATATAGCCGGGTACGCCAACGTTAAAAAAGGCGTAAATATTTAGCCCTGGTAAGCGTGCCCGATAGCGTTTCGTGGTCGCATTCCATGCGCCTTCAAAGTCAGGGTTATACCAACTTGGGTTAGCATTGGTAGAGTATCGCGGCTCAAGCGCACGCTCAGTCAGCCGCCATACGACGGTGCTACCACTAAAGGCGTTGTCCCGTGTTCGAGAGGCAGGGTTCTGCTGGTAGGCCATCAGGCCCATATTAATATCGCCTCGGTAGCGTTCAATTAGATCATCGCCGACGCGCTTCATAATGCTCGATTTACTGAGAGGCGAGCGTGCTCCCGCAGGACAGTTAGTTGGATTTAAACTGCTGCCCTGACAGAGGGATGTTTCTCTATCACCTGGTTCACGACCCACAGCCACGCGGCCATCCAAGCCTTCCTGACCACTTTCTGAGTTATCCAAGATCAGCAGTACGTTAGGTGGAACACGGCTAACCACGTTTAACGGCGCTGATGAAATACCAGTTTGTTCTTCAGGTATCTCATAGTCTTCATCAATGGGGCCGTCATCGCCTCCACCAATCGGTGGCTCTGGCTCTGGTTCAGGCTCTGGCTCAGGTTCTGGCTCTGGTTCCGGATCTGGGTCCAGCTCTCCAGGAGGGTCTGGAGACGGCTCTTCAGGTGGCGGGTCAGGCGGGAAAACACCAGCACCTAATGACGCTGGGGTGGTATAGCCAAGCGATAGCACGAGTGCCAACGCGGCGGTCGACAAGCGGAAGAGCTCAATTTTTATAGACCTGGTTTTTATAGACCTGGTTTTTATAGAACTAGCTTTGATGGATCTTGTTTTCATGGCGCTTCCACTTGCTGCTGGCGAACATAGAGAGCTTCCAGCGTAACGCTGGTATCTTCTCCTAGCCCAAAGCCCTGCGCTTCAATGCGATAGAGCATTTCAACCAGTTCTACGCCTGCGTTGTTGGGGCGTGAGCCCAGCGGTGTCATTGGCTGGACGCGATAGCGCGGGTTGCGAGACAATTCATCAATATTCATTTGATGAGTACGCCAGCCATTACTAAAAACTATATCGTTCTGAAGCTGATTTTCAGCGTTACGCAGGGCGGCTTCCGCCGCTTGAAAAGCGACAGTGTAGTCTCGCTGGTTGGCCGCCATGCGGTCTTGAGTAATCGCCCCCTGCATAGAGGAGAGGCTGAGAATCGTGATGATAGCGAGAAAAATAAGGCTTAAAACAAGCGCCATGCCACGCTGCTGGGACCCGCCTGCACCTTTCATGCTAGCGGTTCCTCAACGAGATAGTGGTGGTGAAAGCTTGGTAAAGGCGGCCATCATCGGCGTTGAAGGCGTTATCGTCGCGAAAATTCCCGGTGGCAATCGTTGTCGCGGTGCGACGTAAATTGGCTTGATCACTTTGTACGATTAGGCTGATTCGCAGCGCACGCACTTCTTCCCACTGAGCGTTACTGAGTTGGTCAGGGGGAAGATAGGCGTCATCAATTAAGAAGGCGGTACGCAGGGCGACGACGTTACTGGCGACTATTTCGTTGTGCGGTGTCCTCTGGCTGAGATTCAAACGCATCAAAGAAGGGGGCACATCGTTTTCCGGATCTTGGCCAACATAGTAAAGCGCGCTGTTAAGGGCACTAAGAGAAACGGGTTGACCCACGCTGTAGGGGAGGATGCCTGCTCCTCCTTCGCTGCCGCTATCAACATCCATATTGTCTAGCCATTCGGTCCCTGCCGATATTTGAAGCATGTTGTCCTTACTTGAGGCGTTATAAAACACATCGCAGGTTTGTAGGCTCTGGAGAAGTACCAACTGATTGCGATACAGGCTGTCTACGTTTCGGTTGAGGGTAAAAGTGAGAGCGGAAGCGGAGGTGGCCGTATCACTAATGGTTAGCGAGTTACTAGCGAAACCGGTACGAGAGATAAGCCCACCACGAAACATGACGCTGTGCTGACTTTCCAAAGGATTGAGTAGTTGCGATGCAAAGTTGGTGCTGCTTGTATCACTCCATGCCTGGATCGCGTTATGGGCGTTTTCAGTACCGTCAATATTGCGTAGATGGTTGGTCGTTTGTGACGGCGCACAGCCGCCGCTGAAGTCCGCTTGGCGAAGTTCTTGAGCTAACGTATCCAACGCGAACCGGCCAGCGTCTTGCATATTTGCCAGCGCGGTTTGAAATCGATAGCTTTGCTGAGACGAGATAAATAGCTGTGTAGCCCCGGCCATTACCAACAAACCGATAACCATTGCGACGAGCAACTCGACCAAGGTAAACCCTGATTGCGACGTAGGGTAGTGATGAGCTGTAGGCATTTGGTCGTCCATGCTACAGCTCCGACACAAGCTGAATTTGGCGCGTATTTTCAGGGGCTGAAGCGTCTGCCCAGCGTACCGTGACATTGATACGTCGATTATTGATCGTAACTCCCCCCTCACCACTGGGCAGAGCGCTAGCAAGGTCATTCACCCACTCAGCCAGGTCGTTGGCGGGAAGCCCACTACCGAGCACCGTACTGCCGATACTCAGTTCGTAGACGGCTGCTTGATCAGGATTGGCACGTACTCGATCCAGCATATCTTGGGCCATATTGGTTGCCTGAGTTTCAAAATAGGCGGCACGGTTATGTACCAGCGACTGTGTTTGTAATCCAACAACCCCTAATAAACCGATGGATAGCACCAGTAGCGCTATCAATGACTCCAGCAGAGAAATTCCACGTTGTTGTTTAGGCATGGCAGGGCTCAACGTTGAATCAATCACAGGCTTGGCGACGCGTTAATACGCGGGAGATACCGCTTGGTTCCACTCGGATACAACGGCCTCGATCGTCCAGCGTGATTGATACTTCCTGGGAGGCGAAACTTGCAGTTACAAGGCGACCCTGGCTATTAAAGGTGAAAGACTCAGGCGCACCGTTCACTGAGATATCGTGTTGGGACTGGGGCCATGTGCGCAGCGGCGTTGTGTCATCGACGACCTCCCAGCCAGCACTCCAGCCGTTGCTAACAGGCTGTAGGCGAATAGATTGGTTGCGCCTGACCGCTTCGCTGCGTGCGAAGCTTAAGGCGAGTTTGTAGTCGTTTGCCGTGGTAATAACCCGATTTTCTTGAATAATGCGTGCAAAATTAGGAATGGCGATAGTGGCGAGGGTGGCAAACAGTGCCAGCGCAACAAGCAGCTCTAACAAGGTAAAGCCCTGGGCGGAGTGCTTTGCCGTCAACATTTTGCCGTCAACATATAGTATTTCTCTGTTGGAATCTGCCGCTAGAATTACCTAAATAAGCTACTTTGATTTAACAAAATATCATAATGTGGCATGCGTCCAACTAAAAATAATCGTCACAAATAAGCGCTATTTTGACGGGCGGTATTTAAGAAAGAGGTCGCTAGCGGATATGTGTGCCAAGCTGGGTTTTAACAATCGTCCTTGCAGACCGCTGGAGGCCATTCTGAGAGACATTACTTAAGCACCTATGCTGGCAGATAGCTAAAAACTATAAAGTTGGTCGTAAAAAGCAAATTGTAGCTATCGATTGGGTGCTTTAAAACAGTGATATGTCGATGACGCACGCTTGACTGCATTCAGTGCAGCAAAATGAGTAAAAGTGCTGGCCATCTGTTTCCTTGGCAAGTCCAAGGCAAAGAGCAAGAAGGGGAGAGAAATATGAGTGGTAAATGTCCTGTAATGCATGGTGGTAATACATCTACTGGCACCTCCAACAAAGATTGGTGGCCAGAGGCGTTGAACCTCGACATCCTGCACCAGCATGATCGTAAAACTAACCCGATGGACCCAGATTTTGACTATCGGGAAGAGGTCAAAAAGCTCGATTTTGACGCCCTCAAGCAAGATGTTCATGCCTTGATGACTGACAGCCAAGCATGGTGGCCAGCCGACTGGGGCCACTACGGTGGTTTGATGATCCGCATGGCATGGCACTCTGCGGGAACATATCGTATTGCCGATGGCCGTGGCGGCGGTGGTACGGGTAGCCAGCGTTTTGCACCGTTGAACTCCTGGCCGGACAACGTCAGCCTGGACAAGGCGCGTCGTCTGCTGTGGCCAATTAAGAAAAAGTACGGCAATAAAATTAGCTGGGCTGACCTGATGATATTGGCCGGCACCGTAGCCTATGAATCTATGGGGCTGCCTGCCTACGGTTTCTCGTTTGGTCGTGAAGATATTTGGCACCCCGAAAAAGATATTTACTGGGGGGCTGAGAAAGAGTGGTTAGCGCCTTCTGATGAGCGCTACGCTGATGTTAACAAGCCGGACACCATGGAAAATCCGCTTGCAGCGGTGCAAATGGGGCTTATTTACGTTAACCCGGAAGGGGTAAACGGCCAGCCAGATCCGCTGAAGACGGCAGAGCACGTGCGTTTGACGTTTGCCCGTATGGCGATGAACGATGAAGAAACCGCCGCCCTAACAGCGGGCGGCCATACCGTGGGTAAGTGCCATGGTAATGGTGATGCCGATGCGTTGAGCGCCGAACCTGAAGCCTCTGATGTTGAGAACCAGGGTTTTGGTTGGGGCAATCCGACCATGGATGGAAAAGCGAGCAATGCCGTGACTTCAGGCATCGAAGGCGCTTGGACCACCAACCCCACTAAATTTGATATGGGCTACTTTGACCTGTTGTTTGGCTACGAGTGGGAATTAAGAAAAAGCCCTGCTGGTGCCCATCAGTGGGAGCCTGTCGACATTAAAGAAGAAGATAAGCCGGTTGATGCAACTGACCCCTCTGTTCGCCACAATCCCATCATGACTGATGCGGATATGGCGATGAAGATGGATCCGTCTTATCGCGCCATTTGCGAAAAATTCATGGCCGATCCGGAGTACTTCAAACAGACCTTCGCGAAAGCGTGGTTTAAGCTAACGCACCGTGATATGGGTCCGAAAGCACGCTATATCGGCCCAGAAGCACCGGCTGAAGACCTGATCTGGCAAGATCCCATTCCGGCTGGCAGCACCGATTACTGCGAAGAAGTGGTTAAGCAGAAAATTGCTGGGAGCGGCTTGAGCATTAGCGATATGGTCAGCACTGCGTGGGATAGCGCGCGCACTTACCGTGGTTCCGATATGCGCGGTGGCGCCAACGGTGCTCGCATTCGCCTAGCTCCTCAGAAAAATTGGCAAGGCAATGAGCCAGAGCGTCTTGCCGATGCACTCAAGGTGTATGAGCAGATCTCTGCTGATACGGGTGCCAGCATTGCTGATGTGATTGTCTTGGCGGGTAGTGTCGGGATCGAAAAAGCGGCCAAAGCAGCGGGCTACGAGGTGCGCGTACCGTTCCTCAAAGGCCGCGGTGATGCCACTGATGAGATGACTGACGTAGACTCTTTCGAGCCTTTAGAACCACTGGCCGATGGCTTCCGTAACTGGCAGAAAAAAGACTACATCGTCAAACCCGAAGAAATGTTGCTGGATCGTGCCCAACTGATGGGGCTGACCGCACCGGAAATGACCGTTCTGTTGGGCGGTATGCGCGTGCTGGGCACCAACTATGGCGGCACTAAACACGGCGTATTTACCAACCGTGAAGGCCAGTTGACCAACGACTTCTTTGTCAATTTGACCGATATGGGCAATAGCTGGAAGCCGGTGGGTAACAACGCTTATGAAATTCGTGATCGTGCCACAGATGCTGTGAAGTGGACCGCTTCTCGCGTTGACCTGGTGTTTGGTTCTAACTCACTACTGCGCTCTTACGCAGAGGTATATGCCCAGGACGATAACGGCGAGAAGTTTGTTAAAGACTTCGTGGCTGCCTGGACAAAAGTGATGAACGCAGACCGCTTCGACGTCGCGTAAATGTCACCTGCTGTACCAAGCAACACCTTCCCTGTTCTAACCCGCATCGAGAGATGCGGGTTTTTTTGCGTTGATCGTTTAATAAATTTGCTCATCTATCGCAGTTTAATACTTAAACAGCGCATATTGCTTCCGATAGGCAATTTGCGCTTGGCTGGCGCTGATGGGACGCAAACGCACCTCGGTTCCCGGTAAGCATTGAGCAAGCAGGGCGCAGGCCATGGGGGTAAGCGCACCTAAGCGTGGATAGCCGCCAATGGTTTGGCGATCATTCATCAGAATAATAGGCTGGCCATCGGGTGGGATTTGCACTGCGCCAAGGGGAATCCCTTCAGAAATAATGCCACCGAGCTTGCAATGTAGTGGCTGGGCAGTGAGACGAATACCCATGCGATCAGCGCGATTATCCACCGTCCAAGGCTGGTTAAAAGCGTTGTACAGGCTGCGTCCGGCGAAATGTGAAGCCTGCGAGCCAAGCACCATGCTGAGTTGGCAGCTTTTTTCCGGCATGGCGGGGGCTGTTCCTTCAGGCAAGCTGCGCTCACTGGGTGAGTTACCTTGCCAGGTGAGCTGGTCGCCGGTTTGTAGCGGTCTGCCGTCGTCATGAAGCCCGCCAATTTGCTCGCGGGCAGTGCAGGCACGGCTGCCCAGAATCGTTGGTGCGTCTAATCCGCCAGGAAACGCCAGATAGGCCCGTAGACCGCGACGGGGCTGGCTAAAAATGAGTGTTTGCCCGGGGCGCAGTAGAAAGCTGGTGTTAGTAGCGAGCGGTTGGCCGTCAATGGTGGCACCCAGGTCGGCTCCGGTGAGAGCCAGGCGCACCTCGGTAGTAGCGACCAGGGTGAGGTTACCGCCCATGACAATTTCTAGCGCCGCGCTGTCTGGCGCGTTACCAAGGAGCCAGTTTGCCCAGCGGAATGAAATCCAGTCGGCGGCACCCCCTTGGGTGACACCCAAATGACCTACGCCGAACCGACCCGTATCTTGAATCAGAGCCAGCGGCCCGGCTTGCTTAACGGTCAGCATTGCTTGACTCATGGCCGCTCCTCCATCGGCGTTGTATCGCCTCCTGATGCTTCGAATTCTGCTTTGCCAATCGCTTTAAAGCGTACCTTATCGCCGGGGCGCAGCAGCGGCTCACCCCGCTTAGCGTATTCAAATAGCGGCACGGCGGTGCGACCTAAAATATTCCAACCACCTGGGGAAAGAAGCGGGTAGATAGCGGTTTGTCGGTCGGCAATGCCCACACTGCCTGCTGCGACTTTGCGGCGTGGTGTTTTCAAACGTGGCGTGGCAATGCCTTCATCTACCAAACCCATAAAACCGTAGCCGGGAGCGAAACCCAACGCGAATACGCAGTAATCATGGTTGCAGTGATGCTCAATCAGGGCGTCAACGCTGAGCCCCGCGCGTTTTGCCACCAGCGGAAGCTCAGGACCAACGCTTTCGTCATACCATACGGGGATCTCATGCAGTTGGCCGTTCTGAGATTCGGCGGGCGCTAAATGGTGCAAGGCACTGCGAATCAGCGTAGTGACTTGGGAAAACGTTAGTTGATGGCAGTCGTAGTGCACCAGCAGCGTGGTGTAGGAGGGAATCAGGTCAATGAGTGCCTCGCCCAACGCATCGCGTAGGGCCTGGTCGGCAGCGATGATCCACGCCATATTGGATTCATCGATAGTATCAACCAGCCGTACCGTTAGAGCGTCCATGGCCGCTGTTTCTAAACGCAGTTTCACGCCGACTCCAGCGCCGTAAAGGCATCACGAATTGCGCGCACGGCAGCAACCGACTCAGGATTGTCGCCATGCACGCACAGGGTGTCGCAGGGCAGCAGCAACGCGCTGCCATCCCGGGCGGTCAGCGCCTCGCCTTTGGCGAGCGCCACGGCTTGCGCAACGATAGTGGCCTGATCATGATGGACCGCGCCCGCCAGACGGCGAGAGGCGAGGTGTCCGGTCGCTTCATAAGCGCGGTCTGCGAACGTTTCAAACCACAGGGTAATGCCCATTTTTTTCGCCAACTGGCGGTGAGGCTCTGGATCGGCAGTTGCCATGACCATTAGCGGAAGGCTGGCATCATAAGCACGTACCGCGCGCATGGCACCTTCCAATAACTCGAGATTCGCCGCCATGTCGTTATACATCGCCCCGTGGGGCTTGATATAGCTGAGTCTTGCGCCTTCTGCTTGGCAAATCCCAGCCAGCGCGCCGACTTGATAGAGCACCATATCTTCTACTTCGGCGGGCGAGCAGGCCATGGAGCGACGACCAAATCCCATTAAATCGGGGTAGCCGGGGTGGGCGCCAATACGAACGCCATGCTGACTGGCCAAGGCAACCGTGCGCCGCATAACATGGGGATCAGAAGCGTGGTAACCACAGGCAATGTTGGCACAGTCAACGTGAGGCATCACCTCGGTATCTAAGCCAATCGACCAATTACCGAAGCTTTCGCCCATATCGCAGTTCAGCAGTGGGATTGCCATGTTGTCTCCTAGTCTGTTTTTAATTTATTGGAATAACTTGTTCATTAACAGCGAGTTGTTAGTTAACAGCGTTGGCAAAGAACGCTTATTTTTAATAATAGAGTGCTAATGTTAAAGAATTTCTTGTGACGATGTGGTTATCAGCGCTTGTTATGAATGCTTGTTGTAAATAATTAGCTTGGTTATCACTGTGATGTCTTAAAACCAATATATGAACCTATCTTGTTAAGTTCCAATCGTTTTTAGCGATACTTAGTATCGGTGCTTCCTATCATGCTGTTATTTATTGGGAAAATGGTTGACGCTAGGGGGGAATACGATTATCAAATAAATAAAGCGACTCGATAAAAGATTATAAAAAAACGCTCACGCCAGCCCTGACGAATATGCGCAGTTTCAACAATAATCGGCGGTCAGTGAGTGGTTTTGAGGAGTGAAGCATGCAAATGTCGGCCATGGGTCAGCTTGTCAGCGTTCAGCCTGTTATCGTGGATAACATCACTATGCTGGCCCCAAGATTGCATTACACAGCAATGCGACCATTTCACCCAGTGACACATTGCGTTAGGGAGCGGCACTGCGCGCGACGTTACCTGTGCGGTGTAGGAGTCCCTGTCGATGTTACTGCAACCGTTGGTTAGGCAAATGTATGCTTGATTTCAAAGAGCTAGACGCCTTTGTGTGGGCGGTAAAGCTGGGTTCTTTTCGTAAAGCGGCGGTACGCCTGCATATTACGCAGCCTTCCGTTTCTGAGCGTATCTCGCGCCTGGAAAGCACCGTAGGTGAGCTATTGCTTGAGCGCTCAGCACGTCCGATTCAGCCAACTATGCGTGGACGTGAATTTTTTCTGCATGCTGAACGCATACTGCACCAGCGTGATGAGGCACTAAAGCTGTTCGACAGCGCAGAGACGTTTTCTGCGCCTCTTCGGCTCGGCACCATCGAAACTATTGCCCATAGCTGGTTTCCTGCATTTATTCAGCAGCTTACTGAGCGCTTTCCAGAGCTCATTATTGAGCTAACGGTTGATTACTCTCCGGTTCTTAATGATCGGCTTATGCGCAACGAGCTTGATATTTTGCTGGCAATGAATGGTTACTCGGCCCCAGAGCAAATTGAGTGCGATACGTTAAGCCCTTACGAGATGGGTATGTTTATCTCACCTCGCCATGCCGCGTTGCTAAGCGAACACCCCAATGCTTGGTGCCAGTCGTTGCCGTTTATTTCCTTTGGCAGGCAGGCTCGCCCTTATGAAGAGCTAGTGCGTTACCTTTCAGACGTGGGCGTTCAGCAGCCTCGTATCCATAGCGTAAGCACATTGATGACCATTGCACGGATGACGATGGAAGGGCTGGGAATTGGTGCACTACCCGTCGCTACTGTATTAGATGAGTGGCGTCGAGGTGATCTATACCGTTTAGCGCTACCCATTCCTTTGCCGCCTATGAACTATGATGTGATATGGCGCAGTGCAAATCATCCTCGTTTTTGTCGCAGCGTGGGCCGTATCGCCCAAGAGTGTGCATCTGACTACGCCAGAGCGCGGCGCGCTGACATGGCAAGCACTTGTTTCACCGGCCGCTGGGTTCAACCTAGCGCAACCCCTGCCACCCCCGAAGCAATACCTCGATTAACCTGAACTTCCATTAATATGAATAAGAGGACGTCCCCATGCATAAACGTATAACAACGCCATTACTGCTAGTGACCGCTTGCAGCCTTGCCGCTACAGCGACCGCTCATGCGGCTGAATGGACCATGGCAACGCCTTATGGTGATGCAAGCTTCCATACCCAGAACAACAAACAGTTTGCTGAGGATGTGGCTGAGGCAACAAACGGTGACTTAACCATTACGGTGCACAGCGGTGGTTCACTGGTCTCTCATGGTGAAATTAAACCGTCGGTGCGTCGCGGCACTATCGATGCTGGTGAAGTGTTCCTCTCTATTCTTTCCAATGATGACCCTATTTTCGAAGTCGATACGTTGCCGGGTGTCGCCGGTAGTTATGAAGATGCCTATGCCTTATGGGAAGCCACGAAACCGATGATTGCTGAGTTATTTGCCTATGAAGGCATGGTTCCTTTGTATGCAGTGGCTTTGCCAGCCCAGGGCATTTACACCTCAGCGCCGCTAACGGACCCCGATCAGTTTGATGGCCTGCGGGTGCGTGCGCCGAATATTAATACTCAGCGCTTCGTTGATAATTTAGGCGGAAGCCCGACGGAAACTGAAGAGTCTGATATTCCTACCGCGTTTAGCACCGGTCGTGTGGATGCCATGATTACCTCAAGCTCTACCGGTAACTCCATGGCTGCCTGGGACTACGTGACCGACTACACCGATGCCAACTTGTGGCTGGCTAAAAATATTGTGTTTATGAGTCAGCGTAGCTTTGACCGTTTAGATGAAGCCACCCAAGACGCGCTGATGGAAGCTGCTGCTCGGGCTGAAGAGCGTGGCTGGCAAATGAGCCGTGAGAACAATGAAACTAGCCTGGAAGCACTGAGGGAAAATGGCATTTCAGTTTCCCAGCCTAATGATGCGGTCTCTGCTGCCCTGCAAGCGGCGGGGGATGAGCTGTTTGCTGATTGGGAATCCCGTGCTGACGACGAAGCAAAACAAGCCTTAGAAAGCTATCGCGAACAGCGCGATAACTAAAGTTTACTAACTAAGGCTGGCTTAAAGGGCGGCTACGTTTGTCGCCCTTCCCACCCACGCGCTCAATGAGACTGCGAACATGATGTTTAAATTCGACAAACTCTACCGCCTCGGTGCCTGGGGTGCAGCGGCGTGTATGGTGGCTATTTGTGCACTTATCGCACTGCAGGTCACGTTTCGGTTAGTAGATGCGCTGCTTGTTTTGGTTGGCCTTAGCCGACTCGGCGTGAGCATCACCGGTGTTTCTGAAATGGCGTCTTATTTGTTAGTAGGAGCAACGTTTCTTGGGCTTGCCTACACCTTTGTTCACCATGCGCATATTCGGGTAACACTGCTTATCTCCCGCCTACCTGCTGCCATACGCGTCTGGTTTGAGGTGTTTGGGCTACTCATTGCGGTAGTGATCAGCTTTTTACTGACCTATGGCTTTATTGGATTGGCAAGGGAAAGCCTTCAGTACAACGATGTTTCGTCAGGCTTTTTATCTATTCCCTTGTGGATACCTCAATCGGTACTGGTCGTTGGGGGAGGGCTTTTGGCATTGGCGCTTATGGAAGCCTTGTGGATAGCGCTACGTATTGCCATCCGTGACCCTGCGAGCTTCCGTGAAGTGACCGCCATCGACGACAACGAAGCGCATTAAGACGCTACCCGGGAGACACCCTCGTGCTATTACTCAGTTTGGCTACCATCTTTACCCTTGTGGTGCTGTTAGGCAGTGGCGTCTGGATTGCCTTTGCCCTAATTGGAACTGCTTGGGTTGCCCTTCAGTTTTTTAGTCCCTTTGACCCCGGCCCTATTCTTGCCTCGGATTTTTGGGGAGCAAGTTATGGCTGGGATTTAACGGCGTTGCCGATGTTTATCTGGATGGGTGAGATTCTGTTTCGTTCAGGTCTTGCCGACAATATGTTTCGTGGCTTTTCGCCCTGGTTAAATCGCCTGCCGGGACGTTTGCTTCACACCAATATCATTGGCAGTGGAATGTTTGCCGCGGTATGTGGTTCTTCAGCGGCGACCTGTGCAACGGTGGGTAAAATGACCCTGCCGGAACTCGAACGCCGCGGCTATGACAGCAACATGGCGATTGGTACGTTGGCTAGCGCATCAACGCTGGGCTTGCTGATTCCGCCTTCCATCGTGCTGATTGTTTATGGCGTGGTGACTGAGCAGTCCATTACCCGGCTATTTATGGCAGGGGTTGGGCCAGGGCTAATGATTTTAGCCATGTTTATGACCTATCTGGTGCTGTGGGCCCTGTTGAAGGGTAATCGAAACGGGTTAACCGGTGCTGATGAGTCGGGTATGAGCTTTGTTGAAAAGCTGCGCAATACCTGGTCGCTGGTGCCAATTCTGCTGCTGATTGGCGGTATTATCGTATCGATTTATGGAGGCTTGGCATCACCAACAGAAGCCGCTGCGGTAGGCGTTGTGCTATCGATGGTCATTGCGCATTTTAATGGCCACTTTAATCGAGACATCTTTACCAGCTCGTTATTTGCGGCGGTGCGTACCGCTTGCATGATTGCCTTTATTATTGCTGGCGCGTCATTTCTGACCTCTGCGATGGGCTTTACTCAAGTGCCTATGCAGTTAGCTCGCACGATTGGTGAAATGGGTCTATCTCCCACGATGCTGCTGGTGGCTTTAACGGTGCTGCTGCTGATCATGGGCTGTTTTTTGGATGGTATTTCGCTGATTTTGTTAGTAACGGCCATTATTATGCCGGTGGTTAGCGCCGCTGGGTTTGATCTGATCTGGTTTGGTATCTATCTGGTGATTGTGGTCGAGATGTCACAAATTACGCCGCCCGTGGGTTTTAACCTATTTGTGATTCAAGGACTTACTGGTAAAGATATTGTCACCATCACGAAAGCCACGCTGCCCTTCTTCCTACTGATGTTGCTGGCGATTGCCTTCATGCATCTCTTCCCTGAGATCGCTTTGTATCTGCCCCAGGCAATGAACAGATAGCAGAAAATTAACGGTCAATCTTGGCCATGTACGGAGATGCCCCGGCGGCCAGAGCGTTTGATGAAATACATGCTCTGGTCGGCGGCATCTATCAGCTCACGTTCATTGCTGAAATTACCATCGCTTAAACACGCTATGCCCATAGAAGCGGTTATATACAGTGCTTCTTGGTCAATTTTCAACATAGGTTGTTCGTTTAAATGCAGAGCAATTCGTTCGGCTAACTGTCTAGCGGTCTGAGCTGTCTCATCGGGCAAGATAATTAAAAACTCTTCACCGCCATAGCGCCCAGCCAAGTCGCCTGAACGAGTTAGTGACGCTAGCGTTTTGCCAAAACGTTCTAGAATCAAGTCGCCTGTCTGGTGACCATATTGGTCGTTAAGTACTTTGAAGTGATCTAAATCGATAAACACGACTGACATCGTGCGGCCTTGCTCATTGCAAAGCGCAAAACGTTCCTGGAGCTGTTCTTCTAACCAGGCGCGGTTAGCCAATTGAGTCAGTGGGTCAATGCGGCTACGTTCTTCTAATGCAGAATTATGCAGCTGTAGTGTGTTCAACTGCTGCTGCTGAGCATCTAATCGTGCGGTGAGTGTTAATGCGTGTTGATAGAGTAGTTGTTGTGCGTCTTCCAGTAGCGTATGACTATCCACAGGCACTGGCACTGTGAGATCCAAAATATCAGTTAATAAATCAATTTGTTCGGGCAGCTGATGGAAAAGTGCTTCGATTGCATTCGTGGTCAGCGTTTCTGTGACCGCTAACTGTTTAAGCAACATTGCTAAGGCGGTACTTGGCTCAGGGCTGAGCCAAGCATCGGCGATTGAACCGGATAAACGTAGACAGAGTGTTGCCATGTCATCGGTTAAAAAGCCATCATGGCTTTGGTAAATAGCGTGCACGATTGGGGACGGTAAACCCCACTTTGCGGCTAACCAAGCGCCGATCCGCGTATGGTCACTGCCGAAGCGACGGCGTTCAGCGTTGACCAACCGTGCGTGAGGTATTTGATGTTCCGCGTATAGTGTTTCGGCTTCGTCTGGGTAGGTGGTGAGGATCGCCAGAATGCCAATATCTTGTAGCAGGGCAAGCGTGAACACGCTGCCTACCTTTTCGGGACAGAGTTGGTGAGCCAGCTTGCTTGCTACCACGGCTGCAACAATGACGCGGCGCCATGTTTGTAGAGCCGCATTCTCAGCGGGTGGCCAAGGAAACAGAGTGAAGCTCAATACGGTGGCAAGCGTTGCGTCTAACCCCAGTCGCTGTGTTGCTTCCAAGCTGGTTTGTGCAGGATGAGCTGAGCGAAGGTAGTGCACGCTATTGGCGGCCGCAATAAGGCGAGCCGTTAACCCAGGGTCACGTTCAATGACGCGAGCATAGTCGCTTAGAGGAGCCCGGGGAGAACGCGCTACTTCAAGCACTTGCATGGCAACAGCAGGCAGCGAAGGTAGGTTAGCAGCCCGTAATAACGCGTTACTAAGAAAATCGGGCAGCTCATTAGTGAGCGAGGCATAAAGTGTTTCGTTTACTGCTGAAAGGCCCGTCATGTTATCTCCCAACGTGCTGTCCAGCGTAGCGAGCAGCCACTAAGTTATGTGCTAAGCGATCAATCATAGAGTCTGCGTGTGTTAGCAGTGTCATATGTAGGCATTGTAAATCAGTAAAATAGCTGTTTATGCTGTATCCCGCTGCATTTTATTGCAACAGCTTATTGCAACAGCGCTATGTGGGCAGCTGCTCTAGAATGACAAAAGTGAGTGCGCCAATGCACACCAGAAACGAAGCGTTAGAGATTTTTCGCCAGTTGGCGGAAGGTTTGGGGCGCAGCGGAAGACCTGACTTTTATACGACGCTTGTCGAGCAACTTGCCCAACTGCTTGGGATTGATCATGCGTTGATCGCTGTGGTCACCGAGCCTAATATGGCCACAACGTTGGCCGTTTGGTCAAATAATTGTCATCAGGAAAATATCGCTTATTCTCTCATTGGAACGCCTTGTGAAACCGTTTTAGGTCGAGAGCCTTGCTTGTATGCCTGTGATGTTCAGGCGCGCTTTCCTAAAGACGAGTTGCTCGGCCAACTGGGTGCGGAGAGCTACATGGGGCTGCCTCTATTTTCATCAGATGGCTCCGCCATTGGCATCTTAGCGGTGTTAAGTAATAAGCCGATGCAGCTCGATGGGCTTGAAAACGAAATCTTGCGCATTGTGGCCGCTCAAGCGGGCGCCGAGCTAGGCCGTTGCCAAGCCGAGCAAGCGCTTCGTCAAAGTGAAGAAGTGGCTCGGGAGAGTGAGCGGCGTTTAAATACATTGCTCAATCACCTTCCTGGAATGGCCTATCGTTGCCTGAATGACCAACACTGGACGATGCAGTTGGTTAGCCAAGGTGCTGAAGCGCTCACGGGCTATCATCCGGACGAGTTACAAGACAATCGGCTCATAAGCTTCGCCTCCCTCATACATGAAGCCGATCAGGATCGTCTCTATTTAGCAGCACAGCAGGCAATTCAACAGCGTCAGCCATATCGCGTGGTGTACCGATTACGTCATCGGGATGGCAGCTACCGCTGGATGTGGGAGCAAGGTCAAGCTGTCATCGATGATGATGGTCATGTGGCCTATCTCGAGGGCTTTATCTCGGATGTGACTGATCAGCACGAATCGCAACGCGTGCAGGACGCGGTAGTACAAGTAGCCACGACGGTTACCTCACGCGTAGGAGATGATTATTTTCACCAATTGATCGCCACGTTAGCCACGTTATTAGAAGCAGATGCCGGGTTTATCGCATTACTGGATCAACCTGTTCCACAGCGTTTGGGATCAACTGACAAGAGAGACTCGGTGCTGCCCGCCACAGCAGCCCATACCGTTAGTTTAGTTGCTAATGGACAGTTAATAGATAACCAAACGTTTATGTTGCAAGGAACGCCTGCTGAGCGAGTAGTGTTTGAGCGCGAGAGCGTCGTTCAAAGTGGCCATTCGTTTACGTTGCCAGGCACCTCGCTCAGTACCCAGGCATGGATCGGCCGCCGCCTGGATAATGCCAAGGGAGATGCCATTGGCGTGATGATGGTGTTTTATCAAGCACCGCTGACCACCAATGCATTTGCGACCTCCGTGCTAAAAATTCTCTCTCCCGGTGCCGCCGCGGAACTCGAACGTCGCCGTGACCATCGACACATGCAGCGTCTCGCCTATACAGACAACACCACAGGCTTGCCTAACCGCGCACGTTTCATTGAGCTGTTGGCCAGCATGGGAAAAGAGGCGACTAGTCAGGATGACTCGCTCTCGTTACTGCTGCTGGATATTCGACGCTTTAAAGAGGTTAACGACCTACATGGCCATCAGGTAGGAGACCAGTTGCTCGTGACCGTGGCTGAGCGCTTGCGGCAAGCCAGTCTGTCCAAAAGTGCTGTCGCGCGACTTTCCGGGGATGAATTTACGATACTGCTACCCAACATTGAGGATGTTCGTCTTCAAGAAGTAGTGTTTCAGCTATGCGAGGTAATCAAGCGTCCCATCCAGTTGGGGCATCGTGTTTTTAACCTCGACGTCAGTATTGGGGTAGCCAGCTATCCAAGCGATGTATCGGATGGCGGCGAGCTGTTTAACGCGGCGAGTATTGCACTCCATCACGCAAAACGACGTGATAATAGCGTATGCCCCTATACACAGGCGATGCGTCAGACGATGGAACGCCGGCAATGGATGACCGAGCGCCTGCATCAAGCCATTATTGAAGGGCGTTTACAACTTTACTTCCAACCCCAGTTTAGTCTTGCTAGCAAAACATTGAAGGGGGCTGAAGCGCTGTGCCGCTGGTATGACCCTGAGTGGGGCTGGGTAAGCCCCGGCGAGTTCATTCCTCTGGCGGAAGAGCGTGGCTTGATCCGCATGCTGGGAGACTGGGTGCTAGAAGAAGCGGCAAGTCAGCTAAGCGTTTGGCAAACCAACAATACGCCGTTGCCGGGAAGGCTCTCAATCAATATTTCGGCCCAACAGTTTGCCGACCCTCAGCTAACCGCACATGTGGCTAAGCTAACTGCCTGCGTACCTCCATGCGCCATTGCGTTAGAACTCACCGAAAGCGATTTTATGCGTGATCCCGATCAAGCGGTCACGATTACTCAGTCTATGCGTCAGGCTGGCTACGCGCTGTTTATTGATGATTTCGGTACAGGTTACTCATCGCTCTCTTATTTGCGGCGCTTCGCTGCGGATGCGTTGAAGATAGACATTTCGTTTGTGCGTGACATGCTCGATAACCATCATGATCGGGCGATTGTACAAACCATCATCGCCATGGCCGACACGCTAGATATGAAAACTCTTGCAGAGGGTGTTGAAAGCTCGGCCCAGGCCGATTTACTAGCAAAAATGGGCTGCAGCGAAGCTCAGGGATACTGGTTTGGCCGCCCGTTACCCGCTGATGAGTTCGCGGCAATGTGGTTAACCCCTTAAGCCATTTTATGGATAGGTAAGGCGAGCAATAACCATTCTCAGCAATAGCGTCATCGTCCTGTCATCATCGTTGGCATACCCTACGCGCCGCCGAACTCGCGAAAAAAGGAGTGCCACATGCGCCTTGCTCTGTTTGACCTTGATGACACCCTCCTGGATGGAGACTGCAGCGACCGCTGGAATTTATGGATGATCGAGCTGGGTTGGATCCGTGATGCCGAAACCTTTATAGCCCGTGCCGAACAGATGCAGCAGGCTTATCATGCCGGTAAGTTGAAGCTAGAGGAGTACCTAGCGATGACCTTGGCGCCGCTGCGGGGCCGCCGAGTGATGGATGTACAAAAAGAGGTTGAGCGCTTTGTCGCTACTCATTTGCAGCCACGTGTTTTTGATCAAGCCTGGCGCTGCCTGGAAGCGCACCGTCAGTCAGGCGATACCCTAGTACTCATTTCTGCATCATCGCATCACTTGGTAGCACCGATTGCAACGATGCTAGGGATCGAGCATGTGTTGGCGGTAGAGCTAAGTGTCGAACAAGCGGGAAGTGGGACAAGCTACACCGGCCATAGCAGAGGCGTGCTCTCTTACCGAGGGGGTAAAGTACTGCGTTTTCAGCAGTGGCTAACCGAGCAAAAAATTATCCCCAGTCACACAACGTTCTACTCAGATTCCCGCAACGATATCCCGCTGCTGCAGTATGTCGACTGCCCAGTGGCGGTTAACCCTGACCCCGTGCTAGCGGAGGTGGCTAGTGTAGAAGGGTGGCAGCGCTTAGACTGGCGGATGGCAGCGTCGTCAGACGCTTCATCGGCCAATAATTTGCCAGGAAAATCGGCGCATGCCTGATGCCTACTATTTACAGTTAACGGAACAACTTCGTCATTTAATTACCCAGCATGCCACGCAGTGGGAAGGCAAGTTGCCCGCTGAGCGAGCGTTGGCAGAGCGCTTCTCGACTACCCGCGTTACGTTGCGGCAAGCCTTGGCGCAACTGGAGGGGGAAGGGCTTATTCACCGCAGCAATCGACGTGGCTGGTTTATTTCACCGGCTAGGCTGGTGTATGACCCCACCCGGGACGCAGGTTTTAACGACTATGTGCGCGCTCAGGGGCGGCAACCACGCACGGCGGTACTTAAGCTGGAGACCCGTTCTCATCTGGTGGCGGCCCGAGCCCTGGAACTGCCCGATGACCAGCCGTTTCACCACATTCGCCGTCGCCGTTACGTAGATGATCGCGCTGTGCTGGTGGAGTCGCTTTGGGTGGTGCCCGAGCGTGCGCCAGAGCTGCTAGACATCTACAGCGGACAGTCACTGTGGGGGCTGTTAAGAGAGCGATGGGGGCATCACTTGGCCAATCGCTCAATACGCATGGTGTCCGAAGCGCTGTCGCCATTAGATGCTGAAGAGTTACTCGTTGCCCCCGGCGCGGCAGGGTTAAACATTTGCCGCGCCATTTTTGATGGTCAACAGCGGCCCATTGAGTTTGATGAGGAGCACTGGCTGCATGACTCCCTTTGCATTAGCGTTGAGCTATCGGGCCAGCAGTAACACGGTTACGAAGACAGGGACGCTCGCGAGAAACCTCACAAGATCCCTCACAAGAACCTACGCTTGAGCGTACACAACAACTTAAAAAATCGGTCAAACAAGCGTCATCGCACTGTCATTTAACGGCGGGAAACTCCTGGTCTATACCAAAACGCTGGGAGCCTACCATGTCGAAACTTCGCCGTTTGTTCCAACCTAATCAGATTGCAACTGCTCTGCTTGCAACGGCTGCCGTTGCCTTCCCTTCTGTGGCTAGCGCCACTGAGCTAACGGTGTACACCGCCGTTGAGTCAGATGATCTGCAAAAATACGCCGAGCGCTTCAATGCTGCTCACCCCGATATCACCATTAACTGGGTGCGTGATTCTACGGGGGTGATTACCGCGCGCTTGCTAGCGGAAAAAGACAATCCCCAGGCAGACGTTATTTGGGGCTTAGCAGCCACCAGTCTGCTGGTGCTTGAAGAAGAGGGCATGCTGGAACGCTACGCCCCCGCTGGCGTTGAAAATCTCGATCCAAAATTTATTGATGCCGCTTACCGGAACGGTGAAGACCCTGCGTGGGTAGGCATGGATGCCTGGGTAGCGGCCATTTGCTACAACACCATTGAAGGCGAGCGTCAGGGCGTACCCATGCCGACCTCCTGGGAAGACCTGACCCAGCCAGAGTTTGAGGGGCATGTGATTATGCCTAACCCCAACTCCTCCGGTACCGGCTATCTGGATGTAGCCAGCTGGATGCAGCTGTGGGGCGAAGAGCAAGGTTGGGACTATATGGACCGTCTGCATAACAACATTTCCCGTTATACCCACTCAGGCTCTGCTCCTTGCAGCCTGGCGGCCACCGGTGAAGCGGTTGTTGGCGTGTCGTTTGCCTTCCGTGGGGCACGGTTAAAATCCCAAGGCGCACCAATTGAAGTGATCTTCCCGGAAGAGGGGCTTGGCTGGGATATGGAAGCTGCCGCCATCGTTGCGGGAACCACCAAACAGGAAGCTGCACAAACGCTGATGGATTGGGCTGTTTCCCGTGAAGCTAACGAACTCTATAACGAAGGTTATGCCGTGGTGGCCTATCCAGGTGTGGCGCAGCCGATTGAAAACTACCCCGCTGACATTGCGGATCGCATGATTGATGCCGACTTCCAGTGGGCTGCGGTTAATCGCGAGCGCGTGCTGGCAGAGTGGCAGCGCCGCTACGACGGTAAGACCGAACAGTAAGCACGAATCAGTTGCCCCGGCCAAGGCCGGGGCTTGGAGATGTTATGCAGACCACACTGACATCGCCGCTGACGGCTCACTCGGCGGCGAAACCCCACTTACCCTCTGCGCACCTAAGCATAGATGGCGTCACTAAACGCTTCGGAAGCTTTACCGCGCTGGATAACATTGCGCTACAGATTCAGGAAGGCGAGTTTGTATGCTTTTTAGGGCCTTCTGGCTGTGGCAAAACAACCCTGTTACGCACCATTGCAGGTCTGGCTCAGCAAACAGCAGGTAGCTTAATTCAGCGTGGCAAGGATATTTCCACGCTGCCCCCGCAAGCGCGGGATTTTGGCATCGTGTTTCAATCTTATGCGCTGTTCCCCAATCTGACCGTGTTCGATAACGTTGCCTACGGGTTACGCAATCGTCGAAGTGATCGGGCGACGATTGATGCCCGCGTGGCGGAGTTACTTGCACTAGTTGACCTTAATGGTAGCGAGCATAAATATCCTGCTGCGCTTTCTGGCGGGCAGCAGCAGCGGGTTGCGCTGGCGCGGGCGCTGGCGACTGAACCCGGCCTGTTACTGCTTGATGAGCCGCTCTCCGCGCTGGATGCTCGAGTACGCGGCCATTTGCGACATCAGATCAAAGCACTACAGGCACGCCTTGGCGTGACCACCATCATGGTGACCCATGATCAAGAAGAAGCACTCACCATGGCTGATCGTATCGTGGTGATGAATCACGGGGTGATCGAACAAGTAGGTACGCCTGCCGAGATTTACCACCAGCCCGCCAGCGCTTTTGTGGCGTCATTTATCGGCACCATGAATTTTCTAGAGGTGACCGCCCAGGCGAATAACCACGCGCTGCTAGGCACTATTTCATGCCCTTGTTTGCCGCATACTTACGCGAAAGACCAAGCAGCTCAACTGGCCATTCGCCCCGAAGCAGTCGCGCTTAGTGCCAGCACCACCGGGCTGAGCGGTGATGTTATGGGCATTGAGTTTTTAGGTGCGTTTCAGCGGGTATCTCTGCGTCTGAGCGATACTGAACAATGGCTACTGGCTGATGTTCCCAGCCGTGATAGCGCCACACTGGGGTTACGGCTAGGGCAAAACCTGGGTATCCATTTGCCTGCCGACGCTGCCCGGTTATACCCGGCTGGGAGCAACCAGTCATGAGAGCGAGTACGTTTTCAGGCTCTGCCTCAAAGCCATCGCTGGAGGCATTGATACGCCTACTCGTGCTGTTAGCGGGCGTGGCGCTGTTAGTGATTGGCCTGCTGTTCCCGCTATTTGCGATGCTGGTGAAAAGCCTGCAAGACCGCAGCGGCGACTTTATTGGGCTAGCAAACTTTGTGCAGTACTTTCAAACGCCAGCACTGGTCAATTCAATTGCCAACTCGTTGCGCGTGGCATTCACCACCACGGTAGTGGTCGCTGGGCTCGCCTTTTTATGCGCCTACGGCATTACCCGTACCTGTATGCCAGGCAAACGGCTCTTTCGAATGTTGGCGATTTTGCCCATTTTGGCACCTTCGTTGCTGCCCGCCATTAGCTTGGTGTATCTGTTTGGTAACCAGGGTTTTTTGCGCGACGTGCTGGCAGGTCATTCTATTTATGGGCCGATCGGCATTGTGATGGGCATGAGTTTTTGGATTTTTCCCCATGCGCTAATGCTGCTAACCACGGCGCTGACTAACAGCGATGCACGCCTCTATGAAGCAGCAGAAGCACTGGGCACGCCGAAGTGGCGCACGTTTTTGACGATTACGCTGCCCGGAGTGCGCTACGGGCTAATTTCATGTCTGTTCGTTGTCTTTACGCTGGCAATTACCGATTTTGGTGTGCCGAAAATTATTGGCGGCCAATTCAGCGTGCTCGCCACCGATGTGTACCGTCAGGTAGTGGGCCAACAGAATTTCCAAATGGGCGCGGTGGTTAGCGTTATTTTGTTAATGCCTGCGGTGCTATCGTTCATCGTTGACCGTTGGATACAGAAACGCCAGGTGGCTCAGCTTTCGGCTCGGGCAGTGCCATGGCAACCAACGCCTAGCCCGCTGCGAGACTGGACGTTTGCGCTGCTGTGTTATTCGGTCGCGGGCATTATTCTGCTGGTCATTGGTACCGCAGTGTATGCGTCGCTCATACAGTTTTGGCCCTATAACCTGTCGTTCACTCTGCAGCATTACACCTTTCAAGGCTTAGCTGGCGGTGGCTGGGGTGCGTGGTTTAACTCCCTCAAACTGGCATTTAGCGTCGCGTTAGTGGGCACACTGGTGATTTTCTTTAATGCGTGGCTGATTGAAAAGAGCGAAGGCTATCGCCCGTTGCGTCAAGGCCTGCACTTTATGGCCATGCTGCCTATGGCGGGTCCAGGTATGGTGCTGGGCCTGGCTTATATCTTCTTTTTCAACCAGGCAGGTAACCCCCTTAACTGGCTGTACGGGACCATGGCGATTCTGGTGCTCAACACGCTAGTGCACTTCTATACAGTGTGCCACCTCACTTCTGTCACCGCGCTGAAACAGCTCGATCCGGAGTTTGAAGCCGTGGGTGCCTCGCTAAAAGTACCGTTCTGGACCACGTTTAGCCGCGTGACATTGCCGGTGTCACTGCCCGCCGTGCTGGATATTTCGGTCTACCTGTTCGTCAATGCGATGACGACAGTGTCAGCGGTGGTGTTCCTCTATAACAGTGACACGCGGCTGGCTTCAGTGGCGGTGCTGCACCTGGACGAGGCGGGCTATTTTGCTAGCGCCGCGGCCATGGCCGTGCTGATTTTCCTGACCTCGCTGGTGGTTAAACTGCTCCACGCCGCACTTACCCACGTTCTGCTAAACAACGCTCAGCGTTGGCGCCAAGCGAGCTAGAGATAGCTCGCTGCGCTAGCGGTTAAATTGTGTTTATAATCTGGTATAGACCAAAATGATAAATCATTCACAAGTGCCTTACCTTTTAACCCCAGGACCACTAACCACCTCCCACGCGACCAAAGCAGCCATGTTGCGTGACTGGGGCTCCTGGGATGACGACTTTAACCGTGTGACTGCGGACGTGCGTACGCAACTGCTTGCCATGGCTGAGGCGGCAAGCGACGAGTATGCCTGCGTACCCATGCAGGGCAGTGGCACCTTTGCTGTTGAAAGTGCGCTGGCCTGCGCAACCGACCCCAACGGCAAGGTGTTGGTGTTAATGAACGGCGCTTACGGCAAGCGGGCTGCTCAACTGCTCGATATGATGGGCCGCCGTTATGTGACGCTGGACAAAGGTGATTACTTACCACCGCAACCCGACGAAGTGGCGGCACTGCTACAGCAAGATGCTGACATTACCGTCGTGTTTCTAGTTCACTGCGAAACCAGCTCCGGCATTTTGAACCCGCTAGAAGCCATCGCTGAGGTGGTACGCGCTCACGGAAAAACGCTGATCGTGGACGCCATGAGCTCGTTTGGAGGCATACCGATCAGTCTGACAAAAACGCCTATTGATGTGCTGATTTCATCAGCCAATAAGTGCATCGAAGGTGTACCGGGCTTTGGTTTTGTGATCATTCCCCAGACGCTACTTGCTGCTGGTAAGGGGCGTGCCCACTCGCTGAGCCTGGATCTGCACGCTCAGTGGGACTACATGGAACGCACTGGCCAGTGGCGCTTTACCCCGCCTACGCATACGGTGGTGGCCTTCCAAGCGGCGCTTGCCCAGCACCGGGAAGAGGGCGGCGTGCCGGGGCGCTGCGCACGTTATACCCACAATCGTGATGTGCTGGTAAGAGGCATGCGGGCGTTAGGCTTCAGCACGCTTTTAGAAGATGAATGGTTATCGCCGATCATCACTACCTTTTTGAGCCCTACCGACCCTGCGTTTGAATTTAAGACCTTCTACGCAGCGCTGAAAGCGCGTGGCTTTTTGATCTACCCGGGCAAGTTAACCGACGTTGAAAGTTTTCGCATCGGCTGGATTGGCCAATTGGATGCGGCGGTGATTGAGCAGTTACTCAGCGTTATTCAAGACGCCCTAACGAATATGGGTGTTTCTCTCTTCACTGAATCAAGGAGTGCCTGATGCACTATCAATCTCCTCAATGCCTACAGGCGGTGATTTGTGACTGGGCGGGCACGCTGGTCGATTTTGGCTCCTTCGCACCGACGCAGATATTTGTCGAAGCCTTTGCCGAACTGGGTGTGGCGATCAGCCTAGAAGAAGCACGCGGCCCGATGGGCATGGGAAAATGGGATCATATCCGCACGCTGTGCAATCAGCCTGAGATAGCCGAGCGCTTTCTCCTGGCAGTTGGCCATCTGCCGACTGATGCTGATGTGACTGCGCTTTATGAACGCTTTATGCCGCTGCAGATTGCCAAAATTGCCGATCACTCGGCGGTGATTCCTGGGGCGCTTGATACGCTCACTTGGTTGCGAGGGCAGGGGCTGAAAATAGGTTCCTGCTCCGGCTATCCGGCCGTGGTGATGGAAAAGGTGGTGGCGCTAGCCGTCGATAACGGCCTGCAAGTGGATCATGTGGTGGCCACTGATGAGGTGCCCAATGGCCGACCGCACCCCGCCCAGGCGCTGGCCAATGTGATTGCCTTAGGCATTAGCGATGTTGCTGCCTGCATCAAAGTAGATGACACCACACCCGGCATTCTAGAAGGGCGCCGTGCTGGAATGTGGACGGTCGCACTCACCTGTTCAGGTAATGCTCTGGGGCTGAGTTATGATCAGTATCAAGCACTGAGCGATAGCGAACGCCGTGCAGCCCACGAGCGAGTAGCCGCTCAATTTGCCCCCTCAAAACCGCACTACAGCATTGCCACCATCGCCGAACTTCCAAGCGTTGTGGATGCCATTAATGCCCGATTACAGCGAGGAGAGCGGCCTTGAGCCCAGCCGCCTTAGCGTTAGTGCTGTTTTCGGTGTGTATGCATGCTGGGTGGAACGTGTTGGGTAAGCGTAATGCACCGTCGCTGGCTTTTTTTGCCTTGGCTTACGGGGCAGGCGGTGTGCTGTTGTTGCCGTTGGTGTGGCTTTGGCCATCGTTGGCGGCGCTACCCAACACATTCTGGGGATGGTTGGCGCTTTCTGGATTGTGCCAAATGCTCTATATGGGTGGCTTAGCCTGGGCTTATGCGCGTGGGGAGGTCAGCGTTCTTTATCCCATCGCACGGGCGCTGCCGGTGGTGCTTGTGCCGCTCGTATCCATTGCGCTGCTCGGTAACCGCGCGCTGGATGTGGGGGATGGCATTGGCATGGCCTTGGTGGTGGCGGGGGGGCTCTGCCTGCCGCTAAGCCACCCAGAGGCGCGTAGGCTAGCTACCTATTTAACCCCAGCCATGGGGTTTGCACTATGGGCAGGCGCCGGCACCGTGGGCTATTCGCTGATAGATAAGCAGGCATTGGCGTTGATGCAGATAGTAGGCCATAGCAGTCTAACCGCAGGCGCGGTGTTTATGGTGCTACAGGCATTGATGACGTTGACCTGGGCGATTCCGCTGCTGATGCTGCTACCCACGGAACGTCGCCGGTTGCCCGCCATCCGCCAGCAAGGGCTAGTGATGCTGGTCGTCACAGGGCTGATGATGACCTGCACTTATGGCCTGGTACTAATGGCCCTCGCACTAACCGACGAAGTGAGTTACGTCGTGGCGCTACGCCAGCTCTCCATTCCAGTCGGTGTATTAATGGGTGTGTTGTGGCTAAAAGAGCCCGCTTCTACGGCAAAAGCCGCTGGCACACTGATCATGTTGAGTGGGCTTCTGCTGGTAGCACTGTAAGCACGCACTAACCTACCGCTTGCCAAACTAAGTTGATTCCCACCAAGAACATGGCCAGAATCACAAGTCGGTAAAACAGTGCTTCGTTGACGCGGCTTTGCAGCCACAGCCCGTTGCGCACGCCGATCCAGGCTACCGGCACCAACAGTAGCGACGCCCAGGCGCTTGTTACGTTGACTTCGCCAAGCCACATATACGGGCCGAGCTTGATGACATTCACTACCGCATAAATGACCGTGCAGGTGGCTATAAAGGTCTCTTTAGAGAGTTTGCGTGGCATCAAGTAAATGTTCAGCGGTGGTGCGCCTGCATGGGCAATAAAGCTGGTAAACCCACAAACGCTGGCGGCAGGCAGCGCCCAGCGGGTGGAAATCGGCTTCTTCGCGACAGGCTTCAGCAACATATACACCGCAAACACAACGGAGATTACGCCTAGCACCAATCGCACGCCTTGATCACTTAAACTTCCAAACAGCAGTGTGCCAATCGTCACGCCAATGACTAACCCTGGCACAAACCGCCACACCTCGGCGTTTGCCTGCTTTCCCCACCATGCTTTTAGCGCAAATACATCCATGACTAGCAAGAGGGGCAGTAACAAGCCTGCTGCTTGGGTAGGGCTAATCGCCAGCGCCATCAGCGGTACCGAAAGCGTACCAAACCCGCCTGCAAAGCCGCCTTTTGAAACGCCGGTCAGGTAAACAGAAAATACGATCAACACCCACGCGATGACAGAGTAATCGGGGAGCATGTGGACCTCTATCAATAGGGGGAACGGGCAACATAAAAAAGACCCGCACAGGCGGGGCGCAATATCATAGCATTGGTTAAATGTTAGCGGGCGAAGTATTGCCCTGTTAAGCGTTCATTAACCACTCATGGTCGGGGTCGTTTTGAAATTTCCACACCCGCTTAGGCCCCGCCATGACATTTAAGTAGTAGAGCGAGTAGCCATGAGAGGCGCCCACAGGGTGGTAGCCTTTGGGAACCAACACACAGCAACCATTTTCCACCGCCATGGTTTCATCAAGGCTTCGGTCATCCGTGTAAACCCGCTGAAATGCGAACCCTTGTTCAGGGTTAATCCGGTGGTAGTAGGTCTCTTCCAGGTATGATTCGTGGGGTAAGTTATCCACATCGTGTTTATGTGGCGGGTAGCTAGACCAGTTACCCGCAGGTGTGAATACCTCAACCACTAGCAGGCTATCGGCGGGCTCGGTTTCCGGCAAAATATCGTGAACATGGCGGGTATTAGTGCCCTGGCCACGGGTGCTCTGCTTGATGTTGTCGGGGGAAATCAGCCTTGGGGCGTGATTGCCATGCCCAGGGGCAGCGCACACCGCTAGCTCTAAGTCCGTGGTCGCTTCCACCGCGTAGCTAACATGGTCAGGCAGATAAACCGCGTAGGGAGGGATCTGCTCAAAGATATCCATGCGTTTGCCGATGTCTTCAAAGCGGTGCTCGCCGCAGGTCACTGTGGCCTGCCCGGTGAGCAGCACCAAGCAGACTTCCTGGTTATCACTGCTGGCCTCCAGGCGCTGGCCCTTGGCGAGTTTATGCACCCGAAAGCCAACATGCGTCCAGCCAGCGGATTCTGGGGTAACGTCAATCACGGTGCCTTGGGCATCTGGGGCGGTGGGGCGTACCAGTAGTAAAGCCATATATCGCTCCTTCCTGATGGCTAGCTGCTCGGTTGGCAGCTAGTCGTTGTCGATATGAAAGGTCTACACAGACCCGTCTGCGTCTGTTTAGACCGAGGCGTCGAGCAGGATTTTGCGACCTTCACGTAATGAAAGCTCCGCTGCATCGGCTAAGCGCAACGCCTCTAGGCCATCTTGGGCACCTGCGAGTGGCGCACGCTTCTCTTGCCAGGCGGCGACAAAGTCGCCAATTTCAAGTTGGTAGGCTTGGGCGTAGCGCTCCAGGAAGAACCACTTGGGTTTGTCTTCCACTTGGCCTGCTTCACCAGTAAAACGCAGCCGGGTATCGCTCTCGTTCTGGGCTTGCAGCATGCCTTGGCTGCCAAAGGCTTCGATACGCTGATCGTAGCCGTAGCAGGCGCGCCGTGAGTTGCTGATTTGGCACAGCTTTCCACTGGCGGTGGTAAGGGTGACCATGGCGGTATCCACATCACCTGCTTCACCAATCGCTGGGTCAATGATGCTACTACCGACGGCAAAGACACTTTCAATAGGCTCATCAAGCAACCAGCGAGCCATATCAAGATCATGAATCATCATGTCGCGGAACAGACCGCCGGATTCAGCCACATACTCGGCAGGCGGGGGAGAGGGGGCGCGGCTAATAATCGTCAGCGTTTCAAGTGCGCCAATACGCCCTTCGGTAATCGCTTTTTTCAATGCTGCAAACTGAGGATCGTGGCGGCGGGTAAAGCCTAACGCGCAGGTCACCGGGTATTCGCTAAGTACCTGTAGGGCATCGCGCGTGCGCGCTAAGTCCAGGGCGATAGGTTTTTCGCACAGAACCGCCTTGCCTGCGCGGGCGGCACGCTCCAGATACTCCGCATGAGTAGGTGTGCTTGAAGCAATCAGTACGGCATCAATTTCATCATCTGCGAAGATTTCATCCACAGAGGCTGCTCGACTAGCGTACTGCGCGGCCAGGGCTTCTGCGGCAGGCTGATGAAAATCAGCCACGGCAACCAGCGTAACGTTGGGGTGTGAATAAATGGCCTGGGCATGCACCTTGCCGATGCGTCCAGCGCCGATAAGCGCGAGTTTCATAAGCACTCCTATTTTGTTGTTGCTGTTGGCTTGGTGTTTATGTCTTACGTTTTTTAGTTGAGGCTTTTTCCAGGGCTTTGTCCCGGGATTTGTCTTGTCGCACGCCTAGGGCAATTGCCAAGGCTTGGGTTAAGCAGAGCGATGCGGTCAAGCCGCGAAAGCTTTTTACTTCGGCTTCGTTAACCACGAAGGCAACATCCGCGAAACGCGCCAGTGGGCTAAGGCTTGAATCGGTAATCACCACAATGGGTAGACCGCGCTGATGGGCGTCTTCGCAGGCTTTTTGGCTCTCTTCGGCATAGGGAGAGAAGCTGATGGTCAGTAGAGCGTCGTGTTGGCTCATCGCGCGCAGTTGCTCGCCGTACATCCCCCCCAAACCACTGACCAGCAACGCAGGTTTATCCACATGCGCCAGGGCATAGGTCATGTAGCTGGCGACCATGAAGCTGCGCCGTGCGCCCATCACATGAATCGCATGGGCCTTTTCAAAAATATCCAGCGCCTTCTCTAGGCTCTCTGGATCAATACGGCTGGGTAGCTGCTCAAGCACGGCGCGGTTGGCGTCAGCGAACTCCCATAATAGTTGGGTGCTATCGGGTGTTTCTCCGGTGGCGCTGCGTACCGCACGAATTCGTTCGGTGTAGTTAGGCAACTCATCGACCAGACGGCTGCGAAACAGCTGCTGCATTTCGGAAAAGCCCTTAAAGCCCAAGCTATTGGCCAAGCGAATTAAGGTGGATGGCGTGACATCCGCCTGTTCGGCAATTTTGGCCACGGTCGCTAAAGCAACTTCCTGAGGGTGATCAAGCATAAAGCGCGCGGTTTGCTGTAAGCGTTTGCTCAGTGTGGCGTACTCGGCGGTGATCAGCGTTTCCAACTCACGATAGCTCTGTGGTGGTTGTGGCATACAAATTCCTTCGCGTTGGCCCATCTAGCACCCTTTTGCTTATGTACTAGTGGATATGCAGTACTGAGCAAAGTGACTCGTTGTTATGCAGTCTAGTTGATTGGAATAAATATTCCATTTATACCAAAGTATAGAATAAATAATTTGCTATAACTGACGTTTGGAATCTATATTTCATGACGCCAAGGCATCTAATGCCACTTCCCTACCAACAACGATAACGTTATGAGGAATTGTTTATGGCACGTCTATCTCAATGGCTTTTAGCCTCTGCCGCCACCACGGCATTAATGGCAGGTGTCGTACAAGCACAGGAATCAGAACAAGAAGAGAGCCGTTTCGTCATGGTGACCCATGGCGTTCCCTCTGATCCTTTCTGGTCGGTAGTGAAAAACGGCGCAGAAGCCGCCGCTGAAACCGTCGGGGCTAGCTTGGAGTATCGCGCGCCCTCCACCTTTGATATGGCCAAGATGCAGCAACTTGTAGAAGCAGCAGTGGCGTCTGGTCCTGATGGTTTGATTCTCTCTTTTACCGACGAAAATGCCCTGGGCGGCGCTGTGCAAAATGCTGTCGATAACGGCATACCCGTCATCACTATTAACTCCGGTGGCGACGTGGCAAGGGATTATGGTGCCCGGCTGCACATTGGGCAAAGTGAGTATGAAGCAGGTAAGCAGGCTGCTGAGCGCATGCAGGAGATGGGCGTCGAGAAAGGCGTCTGCGTTAACCATGAACAAGGCAATCAAGGACTTGACCAGCGCTGTGATGGTTTTGTCGACGGCTTCAATGGCAATGCTGAGCAGCTAGCGACCACCTACGACCCCACCAATATTCGCAATGCCATTGTCGCTTACCTCAACGAAAACAGCGATGTGCGTGGTGTGCTGACCTTGGGTGCATTGGCCGCTGATCCGATGATTCGGGCCATGCGTGAGCAGGGGGCAACCGATATGTTCACCCTTGGTACTTTTGATCTTTCACCCGGTATTTTGGAAGCCTTGGATGCGGGTGAGCTGGACTTCGCGATCGACCAACAGCAGTACATGCAGGGCTACTTACCTGTCATGTTCCTAGATCAGTTCGTCAAGAATGGTCTGCTGCCTGCAGGGGATGTTGCCACCGGCCCTGGATTTGTTACTCAAGAAAACGCTGCTCAGGTCATTGAGCTGAGTAGTCAGGGCATCCGCTGATAACTACCTAATCGGAAAAGGCTCGGCGGTGTCGAGCCTTAGGAGTCGATCGCTATGAATTCCACTGAAACGAAACCATCGGTTGCGCCAACAGCGGCTGATCAAGACGAGCGTATCCAGAGAGTCTCTTTCTGGAAGAAAGCGCTTAATCGCCCAGAGTTGGGGGCGCTGGCCGGTGCCGTGTTGGTGCTTGCCTTCTTTATCGCTGCCTCCAGCGGCACCGGGATGTTTACCCCAGCGGGTATTATTAATTTTCTTGAAGTCGCCGCTCAGCTCGGCATTATCGCCACGGCGGCTGCATTGCTGATGATCGGCGGAGAGTTTGATCTTTCGATTGGCTCGATGATTGGCTTGGCAGGCATTCTGATTGCCATCCCCGCTGTGGAGTATGGCTGGCCGCTATGGGCCGCAATTTTATTGGCGTTTGCCTGTGCGGGCCTAGTGGGCTGGATTAACGGTAATCTGGTCAATAAAACGGGCTTGCCGTCATTTATCGTTACCTTGGGCTTCCTGTTCATTCTGCGTGGCCTGGCTATTGGAACCAGTCGGTTGTTGACGGGACGTACTCAGGTGGGAGGAGTGCAGGATCATATCCCTGGAGATTGGTTTGCGGCGCTTTTCTCTGGAGAAGTCGCTACGGGCCTATTTAGCTGGATGGCAGCAAATGGCTGGATGGCGACCAACTTTGCGGGCAACCCCACGGTTACCGGTATTCCCGTCTCGATTGTCTGGTGGCTGGGCTTAACCGCTGTAGCGACTTGGGTGCTGCTGTGCACGCCTTACGGCAACTGGATCTTCGCTAGCGGTGGCGATGCCAATGCGGCGCGCAACTCAGGCGTTCCCGTCCATCGTGTCAAGATTTCACTGTTCATGTTCACCGCTTTCTCCGCCACCATCTTTGCCTGCATACAGGTGATGGATACCGGCTCGGCGGACACCATTCGTGGCCTGCTAAAAGAGCTGGAAGCCATCATTGCCGTTGTCATTGGCGGTGCTTTGCTGACCGGTGGCTATGGGTCTGCCATTGGTGCAGCGCTTGGGGCACTGATCTTTGGCATGGTGCAAATGGGCATCTTTTACACCGGCGTTAATACCGACTGGTTCCAGGTTTTCCTGGGCGTGATGTTGCTGGTGGCGGTGCTATTCAACAATTACATGCGCAAAAAGGCGATGGAGGCCAAATAACATGACCACACGTACGCCAATGATTGAAATGCGCAGTGTCAGCAAACACTTCGGCAGTGTTATCGCCTTAAGTGATATCTCAATGCAGGTCTACTCCGGTGAGGTTATGTGCCTGCTAGGGGATAACGGTGCTGGCAAGTCAACGTTGATTAAAACCCTTTCCGGTGTTCACCAGCCCACCCACGGCGAGATGCTACTGGATGGCAAGCCAGCTCGTTTCAAGTCTCCAGCTTATGCATTAGACGCTGGTATCGCGACAGTTTTCCAAGATCTGGCGATGGTGCCGTTGATGTCGATTACCCGTAACTTTTTTATGGGGCGCGAACCGACGGTGGGCTGGGGGCCTTTAAAGCGAATTGATTGGAAATATGCCGACCGGGTTGCCAAAGAGGAAATGGCTAAAATCGGTATTGATGTACGCGACCCAAGCCAGCCGGTGGGCACGCTTTCCGGTGGGGAGCGCCAGTGTGTGGCGATTGCTCGTGCCGTCTACTTTGGTGCCAAAGTGCTGATTCTGGATGAGCCCACGTCCGCGCTTGGGGTCAAGCAGGCTTCTGTTGTACTGCGCTACATCGCTAAAGCCCGCGCAGATGGCCTTGCAGTCATTTTTATTACCCACAATGTCCACCATGCTTACCCAGTGGCGGATGCGTTCACCCTATTGTCACGCGGCGGCAGTTTGGGCTCCTTCCGCAAAGAAGAAGTCAGCCGCGAAGAAGTGCTCAACATGATGGCGGGGGGCGCTGAGCTTGAAAGCCTGGATGCAGAGCTTGCTGAATTCCAGCGGGAGGATAAAGCCAAGAAGGCCAGCTTAGCCGACCAAGACACTCAGTCTGCCGATGCAAGCAGCACTGAACCCTCTTCACCGCGAACGGCGAACGGATATTAAGGAGCCATGATGAATAAACCTATCCCATCATCGCCGTTCACGCTGGCTGTCTGTGCTGAAATGGTCTTCTGCGATTTGCCGATACTGGAACGTGTTAAGCGTATTTCTGAACTGGGCTTTCAAGTCGAAATCTGGGACTGGACGAAGCACGACATTGATGCGCTGGCCAATAGCGGGGCGACGTTTTCGTCCATGACTGGCTATGTCACCGGCACACTGGCAGATGCCACCGGGGCAGATGAACTGCTTCGCACCGCCGCTGAGTCGGTTGAGGTAGCAAAGCGCCTTGGCATTCCGCGCCTTAACCTGCATGGCACCGGGCTAGATGGTAATGGGTTGCCCGTTCAGCCTTGCCAGCAGATGACGGGCGCTATGTGGCTCAAAGCCCGCGACACGCTCAATCGTCTGGCAGATCTTGGCGAGAAGAATGACGTCACCTTCGTGCTTGAAAACCTCAATACCGACGTTGATCACCCAGGTGTGCCGTTTGCTCGCTTGGAAGATGTTCTAGCACTGGTGGAGAGTGTTGATCGGCCCAGCTTGCGCATTATGTTGGACGTTTATCACGCCCAAATTGGCGAAGGTAATCTGATTGAATTGATTCGCCGCTGCGGGCCGTACATTGGTGAAGTGCAGGTAGCCGATGTGCCTGGGCGCTGCGAACCGGGGACTGGCGAGATTAACTACCCGGCCATTGCTCAAGCGCTGAACGACATAGGCTATCGCGGCACGGTGGGGGTAGAAGGTTGGGCCTCTGGCGATGACAGCCTCGCCCTTGATCGATTCCGTGCTGCTTTCTCATTTTAGGTAAGCCTCATCGATAGCCATCCAAGACGCTTTTATGCCCAGTGCCCTCTTTTGCCCGATACCACGAATTTGTGACGTGGGGAGACATTTATGCTGAATAACAATAGTCAACACCGACCGCTTGACCTGATTTGTCTTGGACGTGTGGCGGTCGACCTGTACGCCGAGCAGATTGGCAGCCGTTTAGAAGACGTGGCGAGCTTTGCCAAGTACCTAGGTGGCAGCTCGGGCAATATGGCTTACGGCACCGCTCGTTTAGGATTGAAGTCTGCCATGCTCTCGCGGGTCGGCGA
The DNA here is from genome assembly GCF_054790765.1 of Halomonas bluephagenesis. Lineage (NCBI taxonomy): Bacteria > Pseudomonadati > Pseudomonadota > Gammaproteobacteria > Oceanospirillales > Halomonadaceae > Halomonas > Halomonas bluephagenesis. The sequence goes on along the minus strand of NZ_CP133631.1, from coordinate 1,624,781 downwards.
TGAACAAATGGGCAATTTTGTTCGCGAGGAATTAGCACGAGTGGGGGTGGATACCTCCGCGCTACAAACCGACCCCGAGCGCCACACCGGCTTGGTACTGCTGGCGTTAAAAGATCGCGAAAGCTTCCCGCTGCTATTTTACCGCCGCGACTGTGCCGATATGGCCATCGACGCCGACGCCATCGACCCTGAATTTATCGCCCGGGCCAAGGCGCTGGCGATTACCGGCACCCACCTTTCTACCGATACCACTCGCCGGGCGTGCCGCAAAGCGCTAGATGCTGCCGCCCATCATGGCGTGAAGCGAGTGCTAGACATCGACTACCGCCCCGTGCTGTGGGGGCTGACCAACCCCGGCGATGGTGAAACCCGCTTTATTGCGGATGCAACCGTCACCACCGACCTGCAGCGCTGGCTGGCGGATTTTGACCTGATTGTGGGCACCGAAGAGGAGTTTCATATTGCCGGTGGCAGCACTGACACCTTGACGGCACTGCGCGCAGTGCGTGAGGTTAGCCAGGCGACCCTAGTATGCAAGCTGGGCCCCATGGGCTGTGTAGTGTTTGAAGGCGCGATTCCTGAACACATTGAAGACGGCATTCTAGTCAAGGGCGTTCAGGTCGAGGTGCTCAATGTACTGGGCGCGGGCGATGCCTTTATGAGTGGGCTGCTACGTGGCTGGTTACGCAATGAATCCTGGCAAACCAGTGCCAGCTATGCCAATGCCTGTGGCGCGCTGGTGGTCTCCCGCCACGGCTGTGCCCCCGCCATGCCCACCGAAGACGAGTTATTTGATTACTTGGCGCGCCGGGATGAGGTACCCCGTCCGGATATCGATCAACGCCTAAACCATTTACACCGGGTCACTACCCGAGTGCCTGCGCAATGGCCCGAAGTGTTGGGTCTGGCGTTTGACCACCGTCGCCAGCTCACCGATATGGCCCCCGAAGAGCATGCCGACAGCGCGCGCCTGCCAGCACTCAAAAAACTCTTGGTCAGCGCCGCTGAAGAGGGCGCCAAGCTGGGAGGCATCTCCACTCCCGCAATCCTGGTTGATGACGTGCTGGGTCAAGACGCACTCAATCAAGCCAGTGGAAAAGGCTGGTGGATTGGTCGGCCGGTGGAGCTGCCAGGCTCACGCCCGCTGCGTTTCCAGCATGGCGATGACTTAGGTGCCTGCCTACGCAACTGGCCTAGAGAACAGATCATTAAATGCTTGGTGTTCTACCATCCTGACGATGAACTCTCACTGCGCCTAGAGCAGGAGGAGCGTCTGCGCCAGCTCTACCAGGCGGCCTGTACTTATGGGCTGGAGTTGCTGATAGAGATAATCCCTCCCGCTGATATGCAAAGCGATAACACGACGCTACCGCGCAGCCTTCAGCGACTCTACAACCTAGGCATTCGCCCAGACTGGTGGAAGCTACCCTCAATGACGGATGTTGCTTGGCAGGCGGGGGGCGAGACCATTGAGCGCGAGGATGCTTACTGCCGCGGGGGTGTACTGCTCGGGCTCGACGCCCCTATGGACGACATGAAACGCGGCTTTGAAGCAGCCGCCAATCATGCCTGCTGTAAGGGTTTCACCGTTGGCCGCACGCTATTTGCTAGTGCGAGTCGTGATTGGCTGGCTGGGCGTATCGACGACGCTAGCTTGGTAGCGCGAGTCGCCCAAAACTATGCCGAATTGATAAAGACGTGGCGGCAATTAAGGCAGGCGCAGCCGCAAACGCTGGCCCACACCGAGGAGGCGTAAGATGAGCACCATTCGACTCACCATGGCTCAAGCGCTGGTTAAGTACCTTGCCGCCCAGCGTATCGACATCAACGGACAAGAAGTGGCGCTTTTTGAGGGGGTATTTGCGATTTTTGGTCATGGCAACGTGGCAGGGTTAGGCGAAGCGCTTTATCACGTGCAAGACGAATTGCCGACCTTTCGTGCCCATAACGAACAGTCCATGGCCCACGCGGCGATCGCCTTTGCCAAGGCCAATGGCCGTCAGCGTCTAATGGCGGCGACCAGCTCCATCGGCCCAGGGGCGACCAATATGGTCACCGCTGCGGCGCTTGCTCATGCCAACCGGTTGCCGATCCTGCTGCTGCCGGGGGACACCTTTGCCACCCGCGAACCGGATCCGGTACTGCAACAAGTGGAACATTTCGGTGACCCGACGATTAGCGTCAACGACTGTTTTCGCCCGGTATCGCGCTACTTCGACCGCATTAACCGCCCCGAGCAGTTGCTGACTAGCCTGCCCCAGGCGATTGCCACCCTGCTTGACCCTGAGCACTGCGGCCCCGCGACCCTGGCGCTGCCCCAGGATGTGCAAACCTTTGCCTATGATTATCCGGAGGCATTTTTTGCCCCCAAAGTGCATCGCATTCGCCGCTCGCCGCCAGATGCTTTCGAACTTCGCCAAGCCATCGCCGCACTGCAACAGGCCAAGCGCCCGCTGATCATTGCCGGCGGCGGCGTGCATTACGCCGCTGCCTGCGATGCCCTGGCAGAGTTTGCTAAAGCGCGGGGCATCCCGGTAGCCGAAACCCAGGCCGGCAAAGGAGCGTTGGCCGATAGCCACCCTTGCGCAGTGGGTGCCATTGGGGTGACCGGCAGCGCAGCCGCCAACCAATTGGCGGAGCAGGCAGATGTCATTATGGCGGTGGGCACGCGTTTGCAGGACTTTACCACTGGCTCTCGGGCGCTGTTTGAAAACAACGATAAAACACTGATCGCCCTTAACGTTGGCCGTTTCGATAGCTTGAAGCATCAAGCATTGCCGCTTAGCTGCGATGCTTTGATCGGGCTGGGGCAACTCGACGCAGCGCTGGGCGAGTGGCGCGGTAGCGATGAATGGCGCGAACAAACCGGCACGCTCAAACGCGAATGGGCCGAAATAGTGCGCCGTGTAACCGCAGATCAAGGGCTAGCGCTGCCTACCGATGCTCAGGTGATCGGTGCGGTCAATCGTCAGGCAGGCAACGATACCACCGTGGTATGCGCCGCCGGTGGTTTGCCCGGCGAGCTGCATAAGCTCTGGCAATGCTCTGGCCCCGGCAGCTACCACGTGGAGTACGGCTTCTCCTGCATGGGCTATGAAATTGCCGGCGGGCTGGGCGTCAAGATGGCCAAGCCAGAGCGGGAAGTAGTAGTGATGGTCGGCGATGGCAGCTACCTGATGCACAACTCAGAGCTGGCGACCTCGGTGATGCTGGGCCACAGGCTGATTGTGGTGGTGTTAGATAACCGCGGCTATGGCTGCATCAACCGCTTGCAGCAGGCCACCGGCGGAGCAGGTTTCAACAACCTGCTGCAAGACTGCCGCACTGTCGAGGCGGGCGCACCGAAAACCGATTTTGCCGCCCACGCCAAAGCGTTGGGCTGTGAGTCTGAATCGGTGAGCGGTATTGCGGAACTGGAGCAGGCGCTGGTGCGCGCTCGCAGCGCCACCTCGACTTATGTGATTGCCCTGGATACTGACCCTTTACCCAGCACCCACGAAGGCGGCGCTTGGTGGGAAGTGGCCGTGCCCGAGGGTTCCGAGCGTGAAGCGGTCAATAAAGCCTATCAAGGGTACCGCGAAGCCAAGCAGCGCCAGGCCCGCTAATCGAATGCAGAACATCAGAGAGTCGGCGATAGGGTAAAGCGCCCTAACGCCAAAAATACTCAGACAAAAATGACAAGGAATACGCTATGCCGACGGTTACTTTAGGCATCAATCCGCTCACCTGGACCAACGATGACTTGCCCAGCCTGGGTGGCGCAACACCGCTGGAAACCTGTTTGAAAGAGGGTCGCGAGGCAGGTTTTAGTGGTTTTGAATTAGGTAACAAGTTCCCCCGTACACCTGACGCCTTGAATCAGGTGCTTAGCGCCCACGACTTGGCGCTTGTGTCGGGCTGGTACTCCGCGCAGCTGTTGGAACGCACACCTGAAGAAGAGATTGACGCCATTCAGGATCACATGAACCTGCTCAAGGAGTGTGGCGCGAAGGTGATGGTGCTTTGTGAAGTCACCCACTGTGTACACGGCGATCAGGAGCGCCCGCTCTCCCACCGCCCGCATCTTTCCGAGCAAGAGTGGCAGCGACTGCTGCATGGCCTGGAAGTGGTGGGCGACTACCTGAAATCCCAGGGCATTCAGCTGGTGTATCACCATCACCTGGGCACGGTGATCGAAAGCCAGGCCGACGTTGAGCGCTTAATGGATAACACCGGTGAAGGGGTGGGGTTGCTGCTCGACTTTGGTCATCTGCGCGGTGCCGGCGGTGACCCACTCGCCATCGCCAAACGCTACAGCCAGCGTATCCACCATGTGCACTGCAAAGACCTTCGCTTTCCAGTGCTGGACGCGGTACGCAACCGCGACAAAAGCTTTTTAAACGGCGTGTTAGATGGCCTGTTTACGGTGCCAGGGGATGGCAATGTGGATTTTTTGCCCGCCTTAACCCACCTGTGCGAACAGGGCTACCAGGGGTGGTTAGTGGTTGAAGCCGAACAAGACCCGGAAGTTGCCCATCCGCTGACTTACGCCCGCCTGAGTTACCGCAACCTACGCCAACTTGCCGAGCAGGCAGGCTTCGACGTTGCCAGCTAAACAGCACCGCTTTTAATCAGGAGCTTGTATGAAGACGCTATCCCACTATCTTAATGGTCAGCTCTCTGCCGGTCAGAGCCAGCGCACTTCGCCGGTTTATAACCCGGCCACCGGTGAGCAGAGCGCCCAGGTGGCGCTGGCCACCGCTGATGAAACCCGCGAAGCGGTGCGCATCGCCGATGAGGCCTTTGTCGCCTGGTCAAAAACCTCGCCGCTGAAGCGTTCGCGTATCCTATTTAAATTTAAAGCGCTGGTTGAGGAGCACACCGATGAGCTGGCGCGCCTGATCTCCAGCGAACACGGCAAGGTGTTTTCAGACGCCAAAGGTGAAGTGACCCGGGGCCTGGAAGTGGTCGAGTTTGCCTGCGGCATTCCCCACCTGCAGAAGGGCGAGCACTCCATGAACGTCGGCACCGGCGTTGATAGCTATTCGATGATGCAGCCGCTGGGCGTGTGCGCCGGTATCTCGCCGTTCAACTTCCCCGCCATGGTGCCCATGTGGATGTTCCCCATTGCACTGGCCTGCGGCAACACCTTCGTCATGAAGCCTTCGGAAAAAGATCCCTCCACGCCGCTGCGCTTAGCCGAGCTGTTAAGCGAAGCGGGCCTGCCTGATGGCGTCTTTAACGTCGTCAATGGTGATAAAGAAGCGGTAGATGTGCTGCTCACCGATGAGCGTGTTCAGGCGGTCAGCTTTGTCGGCTCCACACCCATCGCCGAGTACATCTACGCTACCGCATCAGCCCATGGCAAGCGTGTTCAGGCCCTGGGCGGGGCTAAAAACCATATGGTGATCATGCCCGATGCGGATCTCGATCAAGCCGTGGGTGCCCTGATGGGCGCGGCCTATGGCTCGGCAGGCGAGCGCTGCATGGCGATTTCTGTGGCCGTGCCCGTAGGCGAAGATACCGCCAACCGTCTGCGTGAAAAGCTGGTGGCCGAACTGGATAAACTCACGGTCGGGCCAGGCCTGGTTGATGGCCCGGATAACGATATGGGGCCGCTGATCACCCGCGAGCATCTTGAGAAAGTGGCGGGCTATATCCAGGTCGGCGTGGATGAAGGCGCAGAGCTTGTGGTCGACGGTCGCCAGACAGCGGTTGACGGTGCAGGCGATGGTTACTTTATCGGCGCCAGCCTGTTTGACCATGTCACGCCCAGCATGCGTATTCACTCCGAGGAGATCTTTGGTCCGGTGCTGGCCATTGCTCGCGTGGCGAGCTTCGACGAAGCGGTCAGCATGATCAACGCTCATGAATACGGCAACGGCACGGCAATCTTTACCCGCGACGGCGATGCGGCGCGTCAGTACTGCGAGCAGATCCAGGTCGGTATGGTCGGCGTTAACGTACCTATCCCGGTACCCATGGCGTTCCACAGTTTTGGCGGTTGGAAGCGCTCGCTGTTTGGCCCGCTGCACATGCACGGCCCCGACGGTGTGCGTTTCTACACCCGTATGAAAACCATCACTCAACGCTGGCCCAGCGGCATTCGTGAAGAGACCAACCACTTCACCATGCCGACCATGTAAACAGCCTACGGGGCACGACACCATTTAACGCCGGGCCTAGCCCGGCGTTATTGTTTTAGAACAGGGATAACCACAATGAAAACCCTCAAGATTGGCCTAATCGGCACCGGCTTTATGGGCAAAGCTCACGCCATTGCCTTTAATGCGGCGTCCAGCGTTTTTGAACTGCCCGCCAAGCCCGTTTGCGAACTGCTTGCGGACGTTAACCTTGCCACTGCAGAGAGCCGGGCGCGGGCCTGGGGATTTGCCCGAGCCACCGACGATTGGCGCGCTTTGGTAGAAGATAGTGAGGTGGACGTGGTGGATATCTGCGCGCCCAACTTCCTGCATAAAGAGATGGCGCTGGCCGCCATTGCCGCTGGTAAGCATGTTTACGCCGAAAAACCGCTGGCGCTGAGCACGGCAGACGCTGACGAGATGGTCGCCGCGGCTGAAAAGGCGGGCGTCAAAACCCTGGTAGGCTTTAACTACATTCGCAATTCCGCCACCCAGTTGGCTCGTCAGATTGTTGCCAGCGGTGAAATTGGTGAGCTGATTCACTTTCGTGGACGGCACAATGAGGATTACCTGCTCGACCCGCACAAGCCCCATGACTGGCATACCAAGCGGGCGGCCGCTGGGGCCGGTGCGTTAGGTGATGTGGGGTCGCATATCCTCAATATGGCCGAATTTTTAACCGGGCAGCGCATTACCGAGGTATGCGGCCAACTGCAAATCGTCATACCCACTCGGCCTAAGGCCGATGGCAGCGGTATGGCTGCGGTAGAGAACGATGACCAGGCCCAGGCCATGCTGCGGTTTGACCAGGGGTTAATCGGTAATATCGAAACATCACGGGTGGCGGCTGGCCGCAAAATGGGCTTGGCCTACACGCTAACGGGCACCAAAGGCGCCATTGTGTTTGACCAGGAGCGCATGAGCGAGCTGCAGCTATATCGCCACGGCGACGCCCACGGCAGGCGCGGGTTCACTACGCTGTTAGCGGGCCCGGAACACCCCGACTATGCCGCGTTCAGCCCCGCGCCGGGGCACGGTCTGGGCTATAACGATCAGAAGATTATCGAGGTGCGCGACCTGGTGGAGGGCATCATCAACCACCGCCCCCTCTATCCTGACTTCCGCGAAGCCGCACGGGTGAATCGTTTGATTGATGCGATTGAGTCCTCAAATAAACAAGGTATGTGGGTAGCTGTATAAAATTACGCGGTTAAATCATTGAGCTATTTTCACGTGATTAGCTATTAAAGCAGGCCCACTGGCACTGAAACGGCAGGGTCAGCGTCAGTGGGTGCATTCTGATCACAAAATAATCACTGTCGCCAGCCCCAAGAACGACAGGAAACCGACCACATCAGTGACAGTGGTTAAAATGACGGCGCCTGATAATGCGGGATCTATTTGCAACCTTTTCAACACTAAGGGAATCAGCACACCCGATAAGTTCGCTAGGCTCATATTCACAAAGATGGCTAACGTAATCACCAGCGTAATCAGCGGGTCGCTGAACCACAGATAAGAAATACCGCCAACGACCAGCGACCACACTAAGCCGTTACTCATCCCCACCCACAGCTCTTTGTTATAGAGCCACTGTTTGTTATTACCGGCGAGCTGGCCGAGCGCTAAGCCGCGTATCACCACAGTGAGTGTTTGGCTGCCCGCAATCCCACCCATACTCGCGACTACCGGCATTAAGATGGCCAGCGCTACAATTTGATCCAGTACCTCCTCAAACTGCCCAATCACGAAGGCCGCTAAAAAAGCGGTGAGCAGGTTAATGCCCAGCCAAATTCCACGGCTCTTTGCGCTGCGGAGTATCGGAGTGAAGACTTCTTCTTCATCGCTGACGCCTGACATGTGTTTTAACGTCATATCAGCATCATCTTGGGTGATTTCTAATACATCAGCGGCGTTCAACTGACCCACTAATAGCCCGTCACTATCGCAAACGGGAACAAACGGCAGCTCTTTAGAGCGGAGTAGTGCGGCAGCCTCACTTACCTTCATCTGGTCATTTAGCGTGAAGGGGGTATCCATGTACTCATCAACGATGCTCTCCTGAGGCTGTTTGATGAGATCAATGAGCGTCAGCGTGCCCAGCAGTCGCTTATCCTTATCGGTAATCATGATCTGCTGTGACTCATCATCTAATAGGTGATGAATGCGGATATAGCGCTGTACAGCCTCCAGTGATACGCCCTGTTTTACATTGACCGTCTCTGGGTCCATGTAACGACCGACCACGTCATCTTCATAAGCATGAAGGTTCTCAACCTGGGCACGGATCTCCTGGTCTAGGCTGGCATAGACGGTCGTTTTGATCGCATCGTCGGCGACGTCGAGAACTTCAGCTACTTCCTGGGCGTCCAGGCCTTTAACGATTTGTTCTACATCGCTGGCTGAAAGATCTTCTATATAGTCGGCACGAATATCTTCATCGACTTCGGCAAGCACCTCGCCGAGCAGTGCTTCAGGAATGTACTCCCACAATCGGTCGCGAGTTTTGGTTGGGAAAGACTCAAGCGTGCGCGCAATCGACAAAATATCGAGTTCAGCAAACAGCTCGCTCAGGGCGGCGGTATCTTCCTCATCTAACCGTTTTTGAAGATAGAGCAGTTGCTCCTCTGAATGGGTGTATTTTTCCTCATCGCGCATAGAGTCCATCCTTTGGAAAATTAGTTTTTAACACAACTACTAGAAAGCACTTGATGGCTCATGATGAATCTTATCGATAGGCTGGGGTGAAAGCCATGTCGGTATTTAATGCCAGCATGGCTTTTGGCTTCACTGAAACGGTGGTTGGGTTAGCAATCAGTGCCGTGTCTCAAACGCAACGCGAACGCCGTAAGCCATGCGTTGTTGAGCCGAAACTGGCGGGGTGTCGTTGCCGATCATTTCGTCGACGGCGTCTGCCCAAGTGAGAACGCCGTGGGTAAAGCCAAGTGGCGCCAGTGCGCGGCTGACACATTGGGTACCGCTAAAGCGCTTGGTTTCACCTTGGGAATCGACCAGTAAACTAACCGAGTCATTGTGATGCAATCGCACGATATACCAGCCCATGTCGAGCCCAAGCAGCTCTACTTCAGGACGCGGCGCGGAGGTTTGTGAGCGTTGTAAAAGTTCTTCAAGGGTAAGACGCGCTGGGAGCGTTGAGGACATGGCATCACCTCACTAGACGATAAACTTATATACGTTTAAGTCTAAGGTTTGTGATGCTTTTGTACAGCTGTTTTGTACTGCTTCGTATGCCTCTCTATGAGGCTAGCCTGCTGTGATGCCCTGTTGATCAATGATCTAGCGCTAGCCAGGGGGTACCGTTCGTACGGTGTGATGTGGGGTGGCTCAGTGCAGTAATATCGGCATGATAGATAGCCGCTATGCGTTGCGGATCAAGTACCTCAGCGGGCGAGCCGTGAGCAATACGCTGACCTTGATGCACCAGCCACACTCGGTCGGCGTAGGTGCCAGCTAAGTTGAGGTCGTGAAGCACGCAGACAATCGCCATATGATGTCGTTCTGCCCAGGTGCGCAGTTGACGCATTAAGCGCTGCTGCTGACCGATATCCAGAGCGCTAGTGGGTTCATCCAGCAGTAAAAGTCCGCCATCTTTGGCGGTGGGTGCGCGTCGAGAGAGTAGCTGACAGGCACCCCGCGCAATCATTACCCGTTGGCGTTCGCCGCCAGAGAGCGAAAGCACGCTGCGTTTGGCAAGGTGCGTCAGGTCTAAATCATGCAGTAGCTCTGCAACAAGTGTGCTGCTTGGATTGCTGCCTAAACTCATCAGCTCACAGGTTTGCCAATCAAAGCCGAGTAACTCCTGTTGGGCCACTAGCGCCCGGCGATTGGCAAGCTCGCTGATTGGCCAATCACTCAGACGCTTTCCATCCAGGTGTAGCTCGCCTTGTTCACAAGGGCGAAACCCCGACAGCATGCTAAGTAAGGTGCTTTTGCCCGCGCCGTTAGGCCCAACAATAGCGAGCAGTTCTCCAGGGCGAAGGGTGCCGTCCAGCGGCGCGATAGAGGGCGTGGTGGTGAAACCAGCTTGATGTAGGGTTAGCATGCCCGATTCCGACGCATTAGGAGGTAAAGAAAGTAAGGGCCACCCAGTAAGCTGGTTAACAGCCCGACAGGAATTTCGGCAGGGGCACCTAGGGTGCGCGCCAGGGTATCGGCCACCACTAGCAGTAGTGCACCGCCTAACATAGAGGCGGGGAGCAGCAGGCGATGGCCAGGCCCGAGCCAAAGTCGTAGGCAGTGGGGGATGAGCAAGCCAAGAAAGCCAATTACGCCGGTCAGCGCGACGCACAGCCCTACGCCAAGCGAGGTAGCAACAACCACACGGCGTTTTAAGCGCGTTGCATCCAAGCCTGCCGCATGGGCGGTAGATTCGCCTAGCTGAAGTAGATCAAGCTCACGAGCGCTGCGTATTAACAGCCATAGGGCAACAGCAATAAGGACAAGGGCTAAGGCCGTGGTGCGCCACAGAGCGTTGGTAAGCGTGCCCATCCCCCAGAGACTTAGCTGGCGTAGCTGCTCATCGCTGGCAATAAACGCCAGTACGCCGCCCCCAGCGCCAGCTAAGGTGTTGATTGCCAAGCCTGCTAGCAGCAGCGACATCACGGCGGCACTGCCACCACCTTGGCGCTTGGCAATGCCAAATACCACTAAGCAAACGCTAAGTGCCCCTAGGAACCCAGCCGCAAACTGGCCATAGAGGCTAACGGCAGCGCTGCCCTGAAATAGCACAATCCAAAGTGCTACAAATAGCCCTGCACCACTGGCAAGGCCTAATAGCGTTGGGTCGGCCAATGGGTTTCTAAATAGCCCCTGCATGGCGGCACCACTGCCCGCCAGCATCGCCCCCACGGCAACCCCCAGAAGTAGGCGCGGTAGGCGTAGCTGCCACCACACTTGGACACTGAGCTCGTCCGCGCTGCCATTGATAAGTGCCCAGGGTGACACGCCTAGCGCGCCTGAAGCCGCACCCCAGCCCAGGGCAATTAATAGTGCCAGTGTCAGGCCACTCAACACACGTGTGGCTCGGTTAAGCGGGAGTGAGGGCCGATAACGATCATGGGAAGCGCTGGTAATCATCGGCTAGCCTGCTCTGTGCCAAGTAGCGCTTCAATGTTTTGGCGTAGGGTAAATAGCTGGTCAGGCGTGCGGGGGCCAAAGCCGAGTAGCGCCTGATCATCAATCACAATAAGCCGCTGTTCGCGCCCTGCGGGCGTTAAGCGCATCCCCGGTAACTGCCATAGCGCGCTTTCACCGCCCAACGCGTCTAACCCCCGCTGGGACATAATCACCAGCGCGGGTGCTTCTTTTGCCAGCGCCTCTGCCGCGACACTTTGATAGCCAGTCATATCGCCAAAGGCATTGTCGAGGCCAACGGCATCCAAGGCTATATGAGCGGCGGTATCGCTGCCGGCGACTCGCGGTGTTAGCCCACTATGGTGAAGAATAAACATCGCACGCGTATCAGGCAGCGGGGGAAGAGCCGCCAAGCGCTCAAGCGTTGCGGTGAGTGAGGCTGCCAACTCGTCACCCCTTTGTTGGCGTTGCGTGTGCTGAGCTACTGTGCGGACTTTCTCGGCAATCGAGGAAAGGTCAGCAGGGGCATCAATCACATCAACCGTTACACCCACGGCCTCTAGCTGTTCCAACACCTCTTTTGGGCCGGAATGTCCCGCTGCTAACACACGATCCGGCGCCACTGAGAGTACGCTTTCTGCCGACAGCTGGCGCAGATAGCCTACGGAAGGCAGTGCGGCCATTTCTGGCGGGTGGAACACCGTATCGTCGCGGGCAACGACCTCGATATCCGCGCCAAGCGCGGCGATAGTTTCAGCGATATCGCCGCCCAGAATGACCCAGCGTTCATTGGCTAGCGCCCCGCCAGTGGTTAACCAGCCAATCAGTAGCGCGGCAAACGACTGGCATGCGAAGCGTGTGACATTCATGCCACGGCCTCTTGGCTGCCGAGTTCATTCAGCAACTGCCGCCACTCGGGACGCTCCACGCGACCTTCCTGGCGCTCAGCGTAAATTTGCAGCACCAAAGACCCCTCTGCATCAAAGGCTTCTACACTGGTGACGCCACCGTCACGGTTAGGCTTGCTGCCCTGCCACACTTGCTCAATGGCGGTGTCATTAAGGTGCAGCGTGAACTGCTCGCCAAACAGGTTCAGCCATCCGCGGGCGCGCTGAGGTTCAGGTAGCGTGCCAGTGCGAATTTGTACACAGCCGGGGCTTGCCACGAACAGCATCAGTGGCAGTGCGCGCTGACTTGCTTTGGTTAACAGATTTTCCAGAGCATCGACGGGCAACGCGCGAGTATAACGGCCTTCCATTAGCTGGTTGGCTTCAATGCGCTCTAGATGGTGGCGCTGAAGCAAGGCGAAGAATTGGTGCACATCGCGCATTGATCCCCATTCGCTGGCTAGCATAGGTGCTTCCGGGAGGGCACGCTTTAAACGGGGTATGCACTGGGTAAACGCCGGGGCGTCCATGGTGCCTAGGGCGGCTAATGCGCCCCATGGGCGAGGCAGCGGATTTTCCAGCGCAAAGCTTTTGTGAATGGCACAGCCATGCTGGTTAAAAACTTGCAGACTCCAACGCCACTTGCCTTGTTCATTCTCTGTTGGCAGGGAGTCACGGACAGGGTCATGGATAGGGTCATGGATAGGGTCGCGGATCAGGCAGGCCCAGTGCCAATGGGAATACAGTAACCGTAAATCTAGGCCGCCTGGGTCAAGCAGCAAGCCGGTTTGCGGCCCGCCGTCCAGGTCAGGGTAATCACCGGTTTGCTCGAGCACGGCTAAACGAGAGCGGGTGAGCGCTTTGACTCGGCCTAACAGGGGGAGGCGAGCCGCAAGGTCTTTCGGCGCAAGGGGCAGCGTCCACACGTCACGGCCTAAGCGCGCTGCCTGAAGTTCGCCTTCACTGATTGATAAGCGCTCGGCAATATCAATCGCTGGCAGGCGATGCTGCGCTGCTCGAGCTGCGTCAAAGGCTTCAAGAATTGCGATCTGCTGAGACTCAATCATACGTCACCTCTAGACTTAACATTGCAGCGGGTTACCACTGCCAGTTGAGGGTGGCGAACAGGCTGCGCCCGTCGCCCAGGCTGCCATCAGGTCGATACCACACTTTGTCGCCGAGGTTGGCGAGGCGCAGTGCGGTATCAATAGCGGGGGTGATTTGCCAGGCAAGGTGTATATCGTGCAGCCCATAGCCTGGCAGGCGTTCATCGTCGCCCTGTTTGTCGAACGCCTGAGCAAAACGGCCTTGCCAGCCGACCCGTACAGCGCTGTTATAAAGCGCGACGTCACTGCCCAGTGTCATTTCCAGGGGCGTTTGGCTACCCAGAGCCTCACCGCTGTCGCGATCCTTTCCAGATACCTCTGAAAGACCTACAAAGCTGGTCAGCAGCGGGAATGCGTTAGGTTGCCAAGTAAGTCGGGCGTCATAGCCCCATAGCTGAGCACGCTGCACGTTTACGGCTTGAGTTGTGCCCGCCATGATATCGACCTGAGTGTCGATGAAGTCGTCTGCACGGGTGTCGAAGTAGCTGGCGCGCACCTGCCAGTCGCCTTGGTGCCACACCACACCGCTTTCCCATGTGCGGCTGGTTTCGGGGGAAAGGCTAGGGTTGGGAATCCAGTAGTTGTCGGGCGTACAGAAAAATGGCCCTGCACAGAACCCAGCAAAGTGGCGCTCGTTAGCGTAAAGCTCGGAAAGGCTGGGCGCGCGGAAGGCTTCGGCGTAGCCTGAGAAAAGCATCAAGGAGTCGTCGGGTCGCCAGGCAAGGCGGAAGCGCGGCGACACTTGGTCGTGCACGCTGTCGGCATCGTTTTGACCGCTGGCGTCATAGCGGTCGTAGCGAGCGCCTATGCCAACGTCAAACTGCCCCGCGCCGCCTTCAGCCAAGTAGCTACCGGCAGTGAGGGTCGTGTCTAAATATGCCGCTTGGGTATCAATATCTGCCTTGGGGAAACCATTCGCTTCACCATCAGGCCGCTGACGGGCCTGTTCTAGCTCGGCACCAAACACCAGCGTTTGTGAAAGCCAGCCGTGATCGATGCTGTGATAGCCGTCGCTCTGCAGGCCAACTCGTTCAAGGGTACGGCTAGCCTGTGGCTCGTCGATATCTTGTTGGCTAAAAGTGAGCTGTGAGGTGATTTCGGTGGCACCACTCGGTTGCCAGCGGTGGCCAAGCTGTACGTTATTGCTCTCAACATCACGGTCGCGTAATGGGTTGCTAGCGCTGGTTGATAGCTGCTGCGGATTAGCGGGTTGGGTGGCGCGCTCGTCATAGTGCTGCCAGCTAATAAACACCCGCTGTTCGTCATTTGGCATCCAGCCGCCTTTGAGCAGCAGGCTATTGAGGCTGGCATCTTCTACTGCTTCATCACCGCCCGCGCGACGAATATCGCCGGACTCGCTGCGGCCCACAGAAAATAGCCCATCCACTTGCCCATTAGCCGTGTCGCGGCGGCCAAACGCGGTCAGGCTGCCGCGTAGCTCGTTGTTAGCCGTCGCCCCACCTAGGGAAAGACGTGCCCCGCTATCTTCACCTGGGGCTAACAGGTCGCTGGCCTCGACACTGGTAAAGCTAACAACGCCGCCCATGGCGTTGCTACCGTACAGACTGGAAAGCGAGCCACGGGCAATCTGCACTTCTTGAATCAGCGCTGGGTCTAGAAAAAAGTTGCCCACATGTCCGGTGGAAATATCTTGGCGAACGCCATCCAGGCGCACCAGTACACCATTTCTCCCGAAGCCACGCATACTCAGCGTTTGGCCGTTACGGCGTCCTTGGCCAGCAACATGCAGGCCAGGCTGGCGGCTCAGCACGTCTTCAACGCGGCTCGCAGTGGCAAGCGTTGCGTCTTGGCGGTCAATGATGTCGATAATCAGCGGTGCGCGGGACAGATCCGTCGGTGCTCGGGTACCTGTTACCGTGACGGGATCTAAATCCGTGTCATTGGCGTAGGCGGGCAATAGAGGAAGTAAGGTAAGGCAAAGGCCTAACGTGTGAGTTGGTTTCATGGGCCAGACAGTTCCAGCAGAAAGTGATGGATAATGTTGCTGGCTGGGGGCGATGGGCTACCTGGCTGGCTAAAAATTTTAGTAGTAGGTAAGTGATTATTTTTAAAAGGCTTACGCTGTTAAGATCAGCTTGCCGCTTTTCGTGCGGCGCAGCACATAGCGTCGCTGTTCATGGTGAATAACCAACTGACCGTCTTGATCAAGCAGCGCCTGACTTGTCACCTCGCGAGATGCGCTAGGTGAGCCTTCTGGCGAAACATCTTTTTTCCTAGGCTGCATGAGAGGTTATGTCCTGTGGTAATGATAACTATTAGCATTAATTTAGCAGACTTCCCCCTCGCTCACAACCATCACTCTTAACCATCGTTCTCAACTAACGTGCAGACGCTTCGCTAAAGGTTTAATAGTCGGTGAAAGCTTGCTAATGAACGTTCATATAACAGTAGAGTGCTCGTCATTACCCTGTCATCTAAATTGATTAGTGTCTCCTTAACTTAAAACTAGCGCGTGTTAACCGTGACAAGGGGACCGTTATGAGCAAGGAAATTGAAGATCACCGCCTGTTTAATCAGAGCAGCAACCAGCCATTTGCGGATGTGTTGGCGCAGCATGTTTCACGGCGTGCGGTAATGCGTGGCGGCTTAGGCTTGGCCGCTGCTTCAATGCTTGGCTTTGGCGGCGCCGCCCAAGCGCTGGCTTCAAACGGGGCGCAAAAAACGCCGTTGACGCTGGCGTTTGAGGCGGTTCAAGGGTCGCGAACAGATGCTGTCGTAGTGCCAGAAGGCTATATTGCCCAAGTGCTTGTGCCGTGGGGAACGCCGTTGAGCGCTGGTGACAGCTGGCAGCCCGACCAGCCAATGACCGCCGAGCGTAAAGCCGCTAGCGTGGGTATGAACCACGATGGAATGGCTGGTTTTGCCCTGGATGCCGATAACGCCTCGCAGCGCTTTGTGTTAGCCCTCAACAACGAATATATCGAACAAGATGCGCTCTGGGCTCCGCAGGGTGGCCCCACTGACGCTGGAGGCAAGCGTCCAGCGGAGGAGTCGCGTACCGAAATCAACGCTCACGGCGTCACCATTGTCGAAGTCGAAAAAGATGCTAACGGTCACTGGTCGCATGTGCCTGGATCATCCTATAACCGCCGTTTTACCAGCGCGACACCGATGGAACTTGCTGGCCCGGTGGCGGGCAGCGACTATGTAAAAACGCGCTTTTCGCCAGTGGGTACTCAAACCCGTGGTACCAATAACAACTGTGGTCACGGAGTAACTCCTTGGGGGACTTATATCGCTTGCGAAGAGAACTGGCCCAATGTGTTCGTTAATCACGGTCAGCTCTTCCAGGACGACGCGCGGATTGGTATCCCCACTGACAAAAGCCGCTATGGTTGGGATACCTCGGCGGGGGATGCCTCTGAAGAAAATGATGAGTTTGCCCGTTTCGATATCACGCCACGCGGTGAGCGTGCCGAAGATGACTACCGCAATGAAGCGCGCACTTTTGGCTACCAAGTAGAAGTCGACCCCTACAGTGATGCCCTCGCGGTTAAGCGCACAGCACTAGGCCGTTTCCGCCATGAAGGGTGTTGGTTAGGCAAGCTAGAGGCCGGTCAGCCGGTGGTTTATTACTCTGGTCACGATGCACGTAACGAGTACGTCTATAAATACGTTTCTGACGCTGCTTGGGACCCTGCCGATGCCAATCGCCCAGGCGAGGCGTATGACCGTCTCGCTATTGGTAGTAAGTATATGGATAACGGCACCCTCTATGTGGCCCGTTTCCATGCCGATGGTAGCGGTGAGTGGTTGCCGCTAACACCTAGCGCCCAAACACGCGATGGTCGTCCGCTGGCAACGGCTTTGGGCTTGGCAGAGAACGATCTAGCGGGCGTTATTATTAATACCTGTGATGCGGCGGACCTGATGGGGGCTACCCCAATGGATCGACCTGAGTGGGCCACAGTAGATCCTTCGTCCGGCGAGGTGTATCTAACGCTGACTAATAACTCTAAACGTAACGAAGAGGCCGCAGCGGCTACTTTCACTAATCAAGGCGATGACATTGCTCAGCTAGGGGTGGGCTACGAGACAGCCCCGGCTAACGCCGTTAACCCACGCGCTAATAACGAAGCAGGTCATATTATCCGCTGGCGTGAAAGTCGCCTGCCGAATGCCTTTCGCTGGGAAGTGTTTGTGTTTGGTGCCGCCACTAATGATGAAGGCAATCATTCCGGCCTTACTGAAATGAACCAGTTTGCCAGCCCCGATGGTCTGTGGTTTGACCAGCGCGATGACGGTCAGGGCATTCTCTGGATTCAGACCGATAACGGTTATGAAGGCGTTACCGAGTACACCAACGATCAGCTATTAGCCGTGGTGCCTAACAGCCTAGACGAGCTTCAGGGTACCGGTCCGGTGATTAACAACAGTAACCAACAGCAACTTAAACGCTTCGCTGTTGGGCCGAATGGCTGTGAAGTGACTGGGATTTTTGCGACGCCAGATAAAACGGCGCTGTTTATCAATATTCAGCACCCCGGCAACTGGCCCGCGGATGGTAGCGCACTGACCCAAGACGCCACCGCTATGGCCAGCGGTCAAGTACGACCCAGAGCCGCAACGGTGGTTATTCAAAAGCGTGATGGCGGGCCTGTGGGCGTTTAAATCAAAACCTAAGCGTTGCGAAAGCCCCGTTCATTACGGGGCTTTTTTGCATACTGGTGGTGCGCTCAATGGTTTCCATACGCCGCCAAAAACACATCTACGGCGCGACTAATCTGATGATGAAGCTCTTCATCACTTGGGGGCTGGCGTACCCCCATGCGCACCTCCATAACTAACATACCTTGCCACATACTACAGAGTTGGTCGGCGGCTAGCGTGGGTGCGTTAAGCGTTAAATGCCCCGCGCAGGCTAGCCCCTCAAGCTTTTCCTGCAGCCACTTTTTAGTGGCCCAGGGGCCGGCTTCGAAAAAGGCCAGAAGCAGTTCAGGGTACTGACTTCCCTGTGTACTCATAACACGCTCAACGGCTAATACGTGGGGCTCCAACAAAAAGCGCACGAGGCCTGTGCCGACTTCAATCAGTGATTGACGCACGGCTTCGTGAGTGTCGGGAAGCTGTTCTAGTCCATAACGAATGAGGGCGGTTTCACGCTGAATGACGCTGCCGAATAGCGCTTCTTTGGTCGCAAAATGGCCGTACACGGTCACTTTGGAAACACCTGCTTCACGGGCAACGGCTTCCATGGTCACCCCTTCGAGTCCAAAGCGAAAAAATAGGCAGGCCGCCGCGTCTAGCATCGCGTTGCGCTTCGCCATATCTTTGGGGCGGCCGGCGCTGCGTTTTTTGTCAGGCGGTAAAGGTTGCGAGTCAGTCATTCGGTAAAATCCGTGCCTATCGAATAAATAAATATTGAACGCTGGCGTACACATATTATAGTGAACCGTATCGTTCAAGAATAAACCATTTCGAGGCCATTATGGGCACCCCCTTCAATACTTCCTGGCGGCACCGACGTCGTGGCACGCTGGCTGCCTTAATCATGATTAGCATTACGGCAGTCGCGGTGGTTACGCTTAGTAGCCAGCACAGTCGAGCCCAGCTGGCTGATCAGCAAGGGGCTGATAACGCTTTGTTGCAAGTGGCTACGCAGCCTCTTGCCCACTCCGAACAGCTTGAGCGGGACGTGCGTTTAACGGGTCGAGTGGTCGCACGTCAGTCTGTGTCGCTTGCCTTTGAGCCCGCTGGGCGTGTTAGCGAAGTGTTGGCTGATAGGGGGAATGCGGTTGAACAGGGCGATGTGCTGGCGACACTGGATAACCGTCGCCTTGAAAGCCGTTTGGCAGAGGTAGCTGCACGCAGCGAAGAAGCCCGCGCTGGCCTTGCTTTTGCCCAGCGCCAAGAAGAGCGTGAAGCGCAACTTAATCAAAGTAACTTTGCTAGCCGCACAACGCTGGATCAGGCCCGTACAGATCGGCTAACACTTCAAGCCCGCCTTGCGGCACTGGCGGCGGAACGAGACAGCCTTACCGCAGATCTTGAAGATAGCACGTTAAAAGCGCCCTTCGCCGGACGCGTGATTGAACGTTATGTCAGTGTTGGCAGTTTAGTGGCTAGCGGCACCGCCGCGTTTGAGCTTATCGATATTGAGCAACTCGAAGCGCACCTGGGTTTGCCTGCTCGGTTAGCGGCGACGTTTACCCCAGGCGAGACGGTCACACTCAATGTTAATCAGCATACTATTGGCGGTGAGGTGCGCGCTCGGCTACCCCACATTGACAGCGACAGCCGTACACAGACGCTGGTGGTATCGCTGGACGCTTCAAGCAACGTTGTGCCTGGAGATCTCGCTGAACTCCGCTACGTAATTTCAGAGTCTGCCAGTGGCTATTGGGTGCCGCTAGATGCTTTGCGTGCTGCCGACCGAGGGTTGTGGAACGTACTGGTGGCAGAGCCGCTAGAAGAGGGGCGTTTTCGTGTGGCAAGGGCGAGTGTGGAGTTGTTGCATACCGAGGGCGATCAAGCTTTCGTGCGCGGAACCCTCGAACCAGGAATAAGGTTAATAACTAGCGGTATTCACCGCATCACCCCAGGGCAGCAGGTCACCCTCAGCGAGGATGTGGCTTATGCAGCGCATTGAATGGTTGTTTAACCGACGTCTTGTGGCATTAACCTTGGGGTTGCTGGTTGTGGCTGGGCTGTCGGCTATTCAAACGCTTCCTCGAGCAGAAGACCCTCATTTGATTGCGCGTATGGCTACCGTGCTCGCGCCGTTTCCTGGTGCTACGCCTGAGCAGGTTGAAGCGCTGGTAGCGCGGCCCATTGAAAACGAGTTGCGCACTATTTCAGAAATCCAAGTGCTTGAGTCTACGTCGCGCCAGGGCATCGCTGTTATCAGTCTTGAATTAGAAGACGCGGTTGTTGATGTCACTCCGGTGTGGAGCCGGGTACGAGATAAGTTAGGCGATATCGCGCCACCCTTGCCAGCCGGTGTGCAAACGCCAGAGCTGCTGGATGACCGAGGTTACGCCTTTAGCATGGTGGCCGCCCTGCGTTGGACGCTAGATACCCCGCCCAATCCTCAGTTGATGGAGCGCTATGCTGAACGCCTAGAAGACCAGTTTAGGCGTATTGCAGGCACGGAGTACACGCATCTGTTTGGTGTCGCAGGGGAACAGGTCGAGGTCATGGTCGACCCCTTAGAGCTAAATGCGTTGGGGCTCTCTGTAGGCCAGTTGGCCGCTGCTATCGAAGCAAGTGATGGCCGCCGCACGGCAGGCGAAGTGGTTACACATGGCCATCGGCTAACGGTCGGACTGAGCGGTGAGTTTGATACGTTGGACAGATTGCGCGATGTCGACGTGGCTATCCGGCAAGGCCAGACGGTTAGACTAGGTGAGATTGCCGAGCTGCGCCGTGGCGTGCAGGATCCGCCTGCCGCCATGGCACTGCTTAACGGCGAACGAGCGGTGTTTGTTGGTGCCCGTATGGCCCCCGGCCAGCGTATCGATGTTTGGGTTGAACGGGCTCAGCAACAACTTATGGCGTTTGCTGACGAATTGCCCGTGGGCCTTGATGTTGAGGAGGTATTTGAACAGGCCAGTTATACCAATCAGCGCTTAAGCGATGTCGCTAGCAGCCTGCTGATGGGGTTAGTACTGGTCGTGGCTATTCTATTTTTAACCATGGGCTGGCGCTCGGCGATCACCGTGGGGCTAGCGATTCCCGCCACGGCGCTGCTCACGTTGGCGTTCTTCAAACCTCTGGGTATTGATATCCACCAGATGAGCATTACCGGCATTATTGTGGCGCTGGGATTAATGGTGGATAACGCCATCGTCATGACCAATGCCCTTCGCGAGCGCTTATTGCAAGGGGATTCGGTGATTGCCGCTACCCGAGATGCCTTGCGCCATTTAGCCGTGCCGCTACTTGCCAGTACGTTGACGACAATCTTGGCGTTTATGCCAATTGTGCTAATGCCGGGGCCCGCCGGAGAGTTCGTAGGCCCGCTAGCCATGGCCGTTATGGTGGCGCTGGTGAGCTCTTACCTGGTATCGCTGTTGCTAGTGCCCGCGCTATCTCCGATGTTGCTAGCCAATGTGGCGAATAAGCCGTCAGGGTCAAAAGATAACGTGGTCAAGCGTGGTTTTCGCCGTACCGTACGCAGCGCGCTGCGTCATCCGGTGGCTGCCATGATCATAACGTTATGTGTGCCTGTGGGCGGCATCGCCTTAATGCCAACGTTAGACGTCGCGTTTTTTCCACCGGCAGACCGTGATCAATTCCACATTGAAGTACGCTTGC
The DNA here is from genome assembly GCF_054790765.1 of Halomonas bluephagenesis. NCBI lineage: Bacteria > Pseudomonadati > Pseudomonadota > Gammaproteobacteria > Oceanospirillales > Halomonadaceae > Halomonas > Halomonas bluephagenesis. The sequence continues at coordinate 1,603,295 of NZ_CP133631.1, read as the reverse complement.
CACCGGCTAGCAGCATGGCCAATACCGCAGCGTTGGCCTACGAAGCCGAGGCCCTTATCCGAGAGCTGCCGGGAATCAAGCGGGTGTCGGCATTTATCGGCGAAAGTGCACCCATGATGTACTACAACGTATTGACCAATGAGGATAACAACCCCGCGTTTTTACACTTGATTGTTGATGCCGAGTCGTTAGCGGTGACGAATCAGCGGGTGCCGATGCTGCAGCAGGGACTTGATCAGCACTTTCCGCAGGCGCAAAGCGTGGTGCGTAAGTATGAACAGGGGCCTCCGTTTAAAGCCCCGATTGAGCTACGGGTCTACGGTGATGACTTGGACATACTGTCATCGCTGGGGCTCGAACTAGCGAATCTAATGCACCAGTTGCCTCAGGTGACCCATGTGCGCGCAGGCATGCAGCGCGACCTGCCTAGGTTAACGCTGGATATCGACCAAACGGCGCTTCACGATGCAGGCCTAACGCCACAACGCCTAGCGGAACAGGTTGGTGCTGCACTGTCGGGCCAGTCTGCTGGCATGCTGCTGGAAGATACTCAGCAGCTACCCGTTCGAGTGCGTTATGTTGGTGAATGGCGTACCGATGCGGAACAGCTTGCCGCGCTGCGCTTAGTCAGTGATCGCGTCGCAGAGGGGTTGCCGCTAGCGGCAGTAGCGGAGATATCGCTAACGCCAGCCTGGAGCGTGATTACTCGCCGTAATGCTGAACGGGTACAGTTGGTGCAAGGCTACTTGGTGGCCGATGCGTTGCCTGCGGTTTCCATGGCGCAGCTAGAAGACTCGCTGCAAAACGCGCTAACAGCAGGAGAGATTCATCTCCCTTCTGGTTATCGCATTGAACCCGGTGGGGAGGCCGCCGAACGCGACGAAGCCGTGGGTAACCTGTTGGCCTCGGTGATACTGCTGGTAATTGCCATGGTGGCAACGGTCGTGCTGGCGTTTAATTCCTTTCGTCGCGCAGCTATCGTGTTTATTGCTGGGGCTCAGGCGATGGGCATGGGTATTGTGGCGCTGTTATTAAGCGGCCATGCCTTCGGTTTTGTGATTATCGTTGGCATTATGGGGCTGGTGGGCGTGGCGATTAATGCCACTATCATCATCATTGCTGCGTTTGACGACGATGAGGCTGCACGCCAAGGCGATATCGATGCCATGTTAGCGGTCATTAGCGGCCCCACCAGTCGTCATATTGTCTCAACGACGATCACCACTTTCGCCGGATTAATTCCATTGATGATGGCGGCAGGTGGATTGTGGCCACCTTTCGCGCAAACCGTCGGTTTTGGGCTGCTTTTGGCAACGCTGGTGTCGTTTTTCTTTACCCCTGCGCTTTATCGGCTTTGGGTAGCAAACGGCTGTGTCAAATAGCAGCCGTTTGCTTGGATATTTAACGGCCCACAACGAGGGAAGTTGCGTGAGAAGTGTCTACCGCGTCCGCCAGCATTTCGGCGGTAATGGCTGATAGTGTCCAGCCTAGGTGGCCGTGGCCGGTGTTATAGAAAACAGTGGGCAAACGGCCAGGCCCAACTTTGGGTAGCATGTTAGGTAGCATCGGGCGTAGGCCCGCCCAGGGCACTACGCGTTGTGTGCTCACGCCAGGGAAGCACTCTTCTACCCAGCGAACCAGCGGTTGAATACGGTCGTTGCGTATATCGCGATTCGCGCCGTTAAATTCAGCGGTACCAGCCACGCGGAAGCGGTCGTGCCCCAACCGACTGGTCACCAGCTTGGTTTCATCATCTAGCAGGCTGACGGTTGGCGCGGCTTGCTGAGAGGCCTCGTCATCTAGCTGTACGGTGATGGAGTAACCTTTTACGGGGTAGATATTAACGCGATCGCCTAATTTGGCGGCAATGGCGCGGCTGCCGGTCCCCGCGCAAACGACCACGCTGTCAAAGCGTTGGCTCATGCTGTTGTTATCTACCGTGGCGCTTACCCAACCCCCATTCTCGTCAGCGCCAATATCGTCAATGTGGTGGCCATAATTAAGCTGCACGCCACGGTTGGCGGCTGCTTTAGCGAGGCCGTTGGTGTATTTGTGGATATCGCCAGTGGCGTCGCTTTCGGTATAGAAACCGCCATAGTAACTACCTGCCAGCGTTGGCTCGATGGTGCGCATTTCATCGGGGGTTACTGATCTGCGTTCAAGGCCGCCTTTCGCTAGCAACTGCGACACGCGTGCTGCGTGATCAAAGCCAGCTTTGTCGCGGTAGATATGTAAAATGCCCTGCTGTTTGAGGTCGAAATCAATCTGCTCGTCTTTCGCCCACTGGAATAAGTGTTCCCGGGCAGCAATCGCTAACCGAGTGGTTTCTGTGGTGTTGTCAGCATAACGGGGAATGGCGGCGATGAACTCTGCAAACCAGCTGAGTTTGTGCCAACTAGGGCGAGGGTTGACCAAGAGCGGCGCGTCGTTTTTTAGCATCCAACGCAGGCCTTTAAGCACCGTCGGCCAGTGGTTCCAGACTTCAGCATTCGAGGCCGATAGCTGCCCGCCGTTGGCAAAAGATGTTTCCATCGCCGCATAGCGGTGCTTTTCAAAAACAGTCACATCAAACCCGCGCTTCGCCAAGGCATAAGCACTTGTAATGCCGGTGATGCCACCGCCAATAATAGCAATGCGTTGCATAAGTCTCTCCAGATTGTATGAGCGTCGGGCGATACACTGAGCCAAAAAGTGGCTAGGTGTACCCCTTCCGTCATGGAACCTGAGAGATTCACGCATCCATTGAGGCGCTTGCTCCTTCGGTGGGCTGAGTGACGCAGTCATCAACCGCTCTTCGGAAAGTGTTAGTAATTACTGTTCTAGTAAATACCATAACAATAGCGGTCCGGTGGCCTGAGAGTTTCCGGGGTCGTTGCTCCTTCGGCGCTGGTGGCTAGCACCAGTCTCTCCCGCTATTGCTTTGACAATGTTTTAACGCGTCAGTCGAAAAAGTGAAATAGGGTAAACGTCTTAAGGGGCGTAAAAGGGAAGAGCACGCTGCTTTATCGGCATGCTTTGCAATGGTGTCGTTTTAACTGACAATATCGAAAACCTTTTAGCGATGGACGAGACGCATGCAGGCAAACGGATTTTTTGATGGTATTGGCGAAGCCATTGGCGATGCTATTCGCGTGGTGGTGGAGGTTTTATTGGGCTTTTTCACCAATTTTTTCGGCGCGTTCGATGACTTTATTGATGGCCTTACTCGCTCCCTGGGTATCAATGCGTCGTTCTTTAGCATTCTGGTGCTGGTAATTGGCTTGTGGCTGTTATGGCGGGGCTTTCGGGCGCTGCTACGAGGCTCCCTGCTAGGAGCCATCGTGCGTATTGTGCTGGCGCTGTTTATCCTGTCGTGGCTAATGATGTAGGTTGGCGCCCGCCCGTCGAAGCTTGCATGATGCCGCAGACAACAATCAGTGCGCATCCGCTTAGCTGCAGAGGTGACAACGCTTCACCAAATAGGCTCCAGCCAAAGATCACCACTGCCACCGGCTCGCAGTAAGCCAGGGTTCCATACAGGGCGGTGGGCAGTCGGTTAATCGCCATCACGGCACACAGCAATGCTAAAAAACCGGGTAAGAAGCCAGCCAATAATAGCCAAGGCCACTGCCAGGATGCGGCGGTTAATCCTTCTGGCTGCCAAAGAGCAAACGGTAATATGACCAGCGCACCTACTAGCAACTGCCAAAACGCGCAGACCCTGTCGTCTAAATGACTTGGCAAACGACGGTTAGTGAGCATAAAGCCGCTATAGGCAAACATGGCGGCTAAGGCATAGCCCATCCCAATAATGTCTTGGTGATCATCAAGGTTCAAACGAAACTCTTGCATCATCGCGAACCCAAATAGCGCAAAGCCAATCAATCCAATTTGTTCAGTGGTAAGGCGTTCACCATAGAGGGAGTGAGCTGCCACGGCGGCGATAATTGGTGCTAGGTAGATCATCAAAATAGCGTTGGCCATCTGGGTGTAGTTCATGGCCTGAACGTAAAAGAGGATAAATGACGCCAGAAGTACGCCGCTAATGACTACCTGCCGTCCAGGCAGTGCGTTGAGTGCGGTGTGGCGTTTTGTCAGCACTAAATACGCCAGCAGAAACGCCGCCCCAAGGCCTAAACGATAAAACGTAATGCTTTCGGCATTTAGCCCGGTAATGCGCGAAATAACGCCGATGGTTGCCATGCCGACAGCTGCCACCACGGCAAGCAATAAACTAGAAGGGGTGACGTTTAACGGGGTACTGCTGGCGTTAGACATTAGCTGCTTAATCATCCTGGAAGTGTGTTTGAGAATGTATTTGAAAGTGCGTTTAGGGACGTTTTTTAACGCGTTCTTGAAAGTGCTTCATCAGCGTATGACGGATTGTCATTTGCTTATCTGGTGCATTTTGCCATCATCTGCACTCTTTTTGTGCAGAGAGAGTGCAATGAAAGCCTATCTTGGCAAGATGCGAGGAGAACCAACGCCGCGCCCCCGCGTCGGCTGGAAAGATGCCTGCTGGTCGTGGCTGGGCGCTTTTACTGGCATGGCCGTTATATGCTGGCTAAGCTCTGCTTGGCTCTCGCAGCAGTTATTAATCGTGGGCTCCTTTGGGGCAACGTCGGTATTGATTTATGCAGCGCCTGAAAGCCCGTTCGCCCAGCCAAGCCATGTGCTGTTTGGCAGTGTCTTGTCGGCGTTGGTAGGGGTGGGTTGCTATCAATTGCTGGGCGCGACGCCTATCTCGATGGCACTAGCGGTGTCGCTTTCTATACTGGTTATGCAACTGACACACACCGTACATCCGCCGGGAGCCGCCGCTGCGCTGATCGCGGTAGCCGGTGGGGCGAGTGTCCACAAGTTAGGTTGGTGGTATCCGCTGATCCCCATTGGTGCTGGGTGCGTGGTCATGCTGGTAGTGGCCATTTTGGTGAATAATTTAGCGCGCCACCGTCGTTACCCACGCTATTGGTAGCCACTTGCTTCAAAAGCGTTTCCTGGTTCAATAACGACGTAGCTGCTCCTCAATGGCAAAAACGTGAGCATCGTCTGTGCCTAATTCGCGTAACGCCTGGGCTAAGTTCAGCAAATAAGCTTTATTCGAGCCGCTTGGGCCGTGGGAATGAGCAATTTGGTGTGCAATATCATCCAATGGTGCCTCGCCCAGAAAGGCAGGATTATCTTCGGTAGCTAAGTAAATTAGCCCTTCTGTTGTTGCCATTGCCGACTGTTTATCGCCACATTGCCCTAGAAAAGTGAGGGGCACTTTTTCACGCAGGTAGCCGTTCTTTTCGCGTACATCCAGCGGTGCCAGCACATCAGGTGTAATGCGGTACGCCATGCCGTGACACACGGCACCTTGGGCGCGAATCAGCGTCGCGACGCGACCCGGTGCGTCAGGCGTGCCGCGATGATCGTGAGAGCCTTGCCAAAAACGCCGCGCCCAGCCGGTAATGTAGGCGGGCTGACGTTCTAGGTAGGCAAAGTCAGCTTTCCATATCAGTGAGCCATAACCAAAAAGCCAGATATCGGTATGGCCATCGAAGAAGTTTCTTTGCTGGTTCAGGTCGGTAGTATCAAACATCGCTATTAAGCATCATGAGCACGGCGTATGGGTTAAGGTGCTTATCTTATCATGCCTTTATTGATGACTTACTTGACCACCTCCGGAGACCGACATGCGCGCTATTTTTCTCGTCGATAACGGCTCATTACGGCCCCAGGCAACCCACAACCTGCGCCGTGTAGCGTTTGCGCTCAGCCAGCAGCTAGGAGAAACCGTGCAAGCGGCTTCCTTGCTGCACTCTAATAAAATTCCTCCTGAAGAGATCGACGGGATCCCCGCGATTACCCTAGGTCCGGCCGCTGAACGCAGTGTCGAGCTGGGGGCGACAGAGATCATTGTGCTGCCGTTCTTCTTTGGGCCAAGCAAGGCACTGACCGGCTACCTGCCAGAGCGCATGGCAGCACTGCAGGCGCGTTTTCCCCGGGTGAGCGTTCGTGTGGCCCAACCGCTGGTGGATGAACGGGGCAATAACGACCTGCGTTTAGCCAAGCTGCTGGCCGACAACGTGCGCGACAAGCACCAAACGGGAACGACGCCACACGTAGCCCTGGTGGATCACGGTAGCCCGATTCCTGAAGTGACAGCCGTGCGCAATCGCTTAGCCGGGCAGTTAAGCGTGCTACTGGCAGATGAGGTTAGCTGCGTCGCAGCGGCATCCATGGAGCGCCGTGAAGGCGACGAATATCGCTTTAACGAGCCGCTGTTGGAGCATTTGTTGGATACGCCAGAGTTCCAATCAGGCTCGGTCATCTTAGCGATGCTGTTTCTCTCGCCTGGGCGTCATGCAGGGGAAGGCGGCGATATCGCCGAGATTTGTGCCGCCGCGGAACAGCGCAACCCAGGTTTGAGCGTGACGACCACCGCGCTTGTTGGCGAGCATCCTGACATTGTTGAGATACTACATGCTCGGTTGAGCCAAGCGCTTGATGGTGAACGTTTTCTACTCGAACTTCCGGCTACACTAGACAATGCGCGCTAGGGGGGAGGTGTAACGCTGCTCAAAGGCGCGTAGAATCGCGAGCCTTTGAATGCGCAATTACACTGTTAACCAGGGCTCACATCTTGATCGCAACCGCCAATATCACCATGCAGTTTGGGGCAAAGCCCCTGTTTGAAAATGTTTCCGTCAAATTTAATAACGGCAATCGCTACGGTTTGATTGGCGCCAATGGTTGCGGTAAGTCCACCTTTATGAAGATTTTGGGTGGGGAGCTTGAGCCTTCTTCCGGGCAGGTCATGCTGGATAGCAGCACGCGGCTGGGGAAGCTGCGCCAGGATCAGTTTGCCTATGAGAACGAGCGGGTCATCGACACCGTTATCATGGGTAATGCTGAGCTGTGGAAAGTGGCCGCCGAACGCGAGCGGATCTACTCCCTGGCAGAAATGAGTGAAGCCGACGGAATGGCAGTGGCTGACCTGGAAGTGCGCTTTGCTGAACTCGACGGTTATACCGCCGAGTCTCGCGCTGGGGAGCTACTGCTGGGGCTAGGTATTCCCATTGAACAGCATACCGGCCCGATGAGCGAAGTTGCTCCCGGCTGGAAACTGCGTGTGTTGCTGGCCCAGGCACTGTTTTCCGACCCAGATGTACTGCTGCTCGATGAACCGACTAACCATTTGGATATCAATACTATCCGCTGGCTGGAAGATATTCTCAAAGCGCGCAGTAGTACCATGGTGATTATTTCTCACGATCGTCACTTCCTGAATAGCGTGTGCACGCACATGGCGGATCTGGATTACGGGGAAATTACCCTGTTCCCAGGCAACTACGATGACTACATGACCGCGGCCACCGCTGCTCGCGAGCGCCAGCATTCAGATAATGCCAAGAAAAAAGCCCAAATTGCCGAGCTTCAACAGTTTGTTAGCCGCTTCTCGGCCAACGCCTCCAAAGCCAAACAGGCTACTTCACGGGCGCGCCAGATCGACAAAATTAAGCTGGAAGATATCAAGCCGTCCAGCCGAGTTAGCCCGTTTATCCGCTTTGAGCAGAATAAAAAGATTCACCGCAATGCAGTGAATGTTGATGCGATTACCAAAGGCTACGACGATGATAAGCCGCTCTTCGAGCGTTTCTCGATGACCGTAGAAGCGGGTGAGCGGATTGCCATTATCGGCCCCAACGGCATTGGTAAAACTACTCTGCTGAAAACCCTGGCGGGTGATTTACACCCTGATGCTGGTGAAGTGAAGTGGACCGACGCCGCTGAGGTTGGCATGTTTGGTCAAGACCACACCGACGACTTTCCTGTCGATGCCACGCTTTTTGAGTGGATGAGCCAGTGGACCAAAGGCGGCGAGCAGGTGGTGCGCGGTGCGTTGGGCCGGATGCTGTTTTCCAGCGACGACATTAACAAGTCTGTCAGAGTGATCTCAGGTGGTGAGCAGGGGCGCATGCTGTTTGGCAAGCTAACGCTCACCAACCCCAACGTGCTGTTAATGGATGAGCCGACTAACCACCTGGATATGGAATCGATAGAAGCGCTGAACTTAGCGCTGGAAAACTACCCCGGCACGCTGATATTTGTCAGTCACGACCGCGAGTTTGTTTCCTCGCTGGCTACGCGCATTATCGATATGCAGCCTGATGGTCTTGTCGACTTTAGCGGTAGCTACGACGACTACCTGCGTAGCCAAGGCGTTGTCTGATCGCTCTAGATTAGCCAATAATTTGTGCGTAGGTCGACTCGGAGGCGGGTTGCCTATCGGCATCGAGCAAGTTGCCGCTAAAGGTGTCGTTTAACTCTTTGGCGAGCTCTACATAAACGTACATCTGCTGATTGCGACGTTTATGCAGCGGTGGCTTAACCAGCAAGCTAATCCCACGAATGGGTTCGTGGGTTTCCCCTTTTAGTAGATCAGGCATTTCTCCAGGTGGAAAGGCGTTAGCGATCGTTACCGGGTTAGAGGGTTGCTTGCCGCTGATTAAGTAACCCTTTTTGACTGCATCATAGCTGGCTTCTTTTCCTCGTAGCCACTCGGCTAGGCGCTCGTCCGTGGTGGCATCGGGGTGGGCAAAAATCACAAACAGAGAATACTGCTTTACTTTTTCTGTACGCGCAGCAGGCGCAGGGGTTTCTGGTTCGGGTGAGGGCGGCTGGGGTTGTGCTTTGGGTGTTGGCGGCGGCGCGGAGGCTTTTGCTTTGGCTCTTCGTTGCTTGGGAACAACCACATAGACGAAAATAGCGGCGGCCACTATCCCCAGCACTAATGAAGCGATGGCGAGTAAAAAAGGAAGCGAAGTGATATCCATTTCATTGAGTCCTATCTGTCGGCGCTTAGGCCCTATTATTTAATCGTAAAATAGCTGCATTAAGTGTTAACGCAAGCGCCACCCAAAGCCAGTAAGGCACCATTAGCCAAGCAGCCAACGCGCTCACATTAGCGAATAGCGCAATGGCTAGCGTAATTAACCCCAACAGGAGCACGATATCCGCCAGCGCTGCGGTAATTTGCTTGCGCCCAAAGAACAACCATGACCAAGCTGCATTGGCCAGTAATTGAAAGCCATATACGACCAAGCTGGCGGTGCGTAACGGGGAGTCATCAGCCATATAAATACGCCACGCCGCAATGGCCATCAATAAATAAAGGATGCCCCAGGCGATAGGGAAAGCAATATCAGGTGGTGTCCAGCTAGGTTTCTGCAGTTGACGGTACCAGCTATCAGGGCGGAAACGCCCCCCCCTGGTGGCAGTAATGCCAACAAGCAGGAGTGACACCAGCAGAGCGAACAGCGAACCGAGCATGACTCACCTGTATGTGAAAACGGAAGAATCAATAGCCTAGCAGTGAATACTCACTGAGCCTATGGTGTACCGCCCAGCGTGGTATGTGAATTACCGATATGCGTCACCAGAGTTTACCGTGTTCTCTCAACGCAGTATCGTTCTGGATAAAGCCTAAATGAAGCGCTAATTATGAAATACTGTTCGCCAATAGGTGATATCGACTGTGATTTTCTGGCTAATGTAGGCAGTGCTGCTTGGCATAAGCAGCTTGCCAGTTTGGTGCGCTCTGCGGGGAATCGGGACTTTCCGGCGCGGCTGGAGATGGTGCTGCGAGCTATAGCAGGCTTTGATACGATTCTGATTAATACCTACAAGGGGCGTCGTCGGCCGCTACTGATTCACGACGACTACCCGTCTGAAAATCGTCAACAGGCGATAGACCGCTATCTCAGTGGTGCCTATTTGTTGGATCCTTTTTTTACTGCTATTGATGGCGGGCTGGACAGTGGGGTCTATCGACTGCGGGAACTTGCACCAGACCGTTTTGAATCTAGCGACTATTATGCGCATTACTACCGGTCGTTAGGGTTAGCCGATGAGGTTGGGCTATTTGCCTGTGTTGGAGAAGATGTCTTGATGGTGGTGTCATTAGGGTTTCAGAAAGACGCCCCTCTGAAGCGCCGCTCCCTGCAAGTCTTGAAAAATGTGGCACCGCTGATCGAGACTCTGCTGATGGAGTTCTGGAAGTGGCAGGGCATGCTTTTTCAGCAAACACTGGAAAAACATGCCCCTGTGGAAGCCGCTTTCGCGAGCTTTGGCCAGCAGTTATTAACGGCACGTGAACAGGAAATAGTGCGTCTTCTGTTAGCCGGGCACTCCACTAAGTCAGCGGCTCGCGAGCTTGATATCAGCGATGGAACCGTAAAGGTACATCGCAAACATATTTATCAGCGTTTGGATATTTCCAGTCAATCGCAGCTTTTTCAGCTGTTTCTTGAGCATGTGGCGTTAATTTCCCGACAATTGAGAAGCTAGCTAGGCAGCCCACTATGGCTGTAACGACATCCAGATGGTTTTTATCTCGGTATACTCGTCAAGCGAATGAAGCGATTTATCCCGCCCGTTGCCTGATTGCTTAACACCACCGAACGGTACTGTCATGTCCGGGCCTGCCCAGTTGTTTACGTACACTTGCCCAGACTGGAGCTTGCGTGAAACACGCATCACACGATCAATATTCTGACTCCAGACCCCTGCCGCCAAGCCGAAGTCACTATCGTTAGCGAGCGCAAGCGCTTCGTCTTCGTTATCGAAGCCAAATACCGCTAGCACTGGGCCGAAAATTTCCTCGCGACCTACTGCCATCTTAGGCGTAACGTCATCAAAAATCGTGGGTGGGATAAATAGCCCAGGGCCGTTAAGCGGTTCTCCACCGGCTCTTAGTGTGGCCCCCTCTTCCTGGCCCTGTTGTATATAGTCGAGCACTCGGCGGTATTGGGTCTCGTCCACCATGGCACCCATGAAGCTTTCTGGGTCTAGTGGATCTCCTGGCTGCATTTGCTCGGCGGCTTTTACCACGCGGGCTACAAAGTCTTCACGGATACTGTTTTCTACCAACAAACGAGAGCCTGCAATACAGACCTCGCCCTGATTGTGGAAGATAGCCGTTGCGGCATGCTGGGCAGCTTTGTCGAGATTCTGGCAGTCCGCAAAGATGATGTTGGGGCTTTTGCCTCCGCACTCTAAATAGACGCGCTTAAGGTTCGACTGCCCAGCGTATTGCATCAGCTGTTTACCGACCTGTGTTGAGCCGGTAAAAGCAAGGCAGTCGACCTGCATTGATAGCGCCAGCGCTTTACCTACCGTATGGCCATAGCCAGGCAGAACCTGAAAAACGCCCATGGGCAGGCCCGCTTGCTTGGATAAACTAGCAAGGCGCAGCGCTGACAGCGGTGATTTTTCTGATGGTTTAAGGATGACGCTATTCCCTGCTGCTAAGGCAGGGGCGATTTTCCAAGCGGTCATCATCAGCGGGAAGTTCCACGGTACGATTGCCGCAACGACACCTAAGGGTTCACGAACGATAAGCCCTAAATTGTTATCACCCGTGGGGGCAACTTCACCATAAAGTTTGTCGATGCTTTCCGCGGTATAGCGCAAACAGCTGATGGCTCCGTCGATATCACCCAAAGCGCTTGAAATAGGCTTGCCCATATCGAGCGTATCAAGCAGTGCCAATTCATGCTTATGATCCTGCATTAAGTCAGCAAGCTTAAGGAGGGTGACTTTACGCTGTGTCGGTGAGCGCCGCGCCCAATCGCCCCGTTGGAAAGCTTCTTGGGCGGCTTTAACCGCGAGTGCAGCGTCAGCGTCGTCACAGCTTGCGCCCTCGGCTAACACGCTGCCGGTAGCAGGGTTAATCGTAGTAAGCGTGTTACCACTCTGTGCATCCACAAAGCGGTCATTGATATACGCACGGGTTTCGAAATCGAGCTTTTCCGCTAACGCTTGCCACTCGGTCTGGTTGGTTGGGGCCGTGGTTGAAATAATTGTTGAGACAGTGGTTGGGGTGTTCATGCGTTAATTTCCAGGCTGTTGGCGTTTTCGATAAGGGCGTCACAGAGCGTTTGAGCGCCGAGGGCGCAGTGTTCCGGTGAGGAATACTCCGCTTCGTTGTGGCTAATACCATCGCGACAGGGAATGAATAGCATCGCAGTGGGGGCCACTCGTGAAACGTAAACAGCATCGTGACCAGCGCCGCTCATCATCCGGCGGTAGGGAATACTGTGACATTTGGCTGCTCTTTCAAGCGCGGCAACGCATTGTTCGTCAAACTCAACCACGGGAGAGGCCCAGGTGCGCTCAAGGTCTGCTACTACGCCAAACGTGCCGGTAATGTCTGCTAACTCGCTACGAAATCGCTCTTCAAGTATGTCTAGTTGCTCTTCCACTACATGTCGAAGGTCGACGGTCAGGCTGACGTTAGCAGGGATGACATTGCGAGACGGCGTATCAATTTCCAGGCATCCAAAGGTTACCTTGGTATCACCGCTGGTGTCGTACGCCGCATGGGTGTATAGGCGGTCAATTAATCTTGCGGCTGCCGCTAATGCATCCTGGCGATAAGACATTGGAGTGGTGCCCGCATGGGCCGCATTCCCTTGAATCGTCAGGTCAAACCAGCGCATTCCCTGCACGCCAGTGACAACGCCAATTGCCAGCTCCTCTTCTTCAAGCACTGGGCCTTGCTCAATATGCAGCTCAAAAAAGCTGGCTAGCTGCGGCTCCCCAATAGGCAGGTTGCCTTTGAAGCCCGTCTCTTCAAGCGCTTGTCCAAAGGTAACGCCCTTGGCATCCTGTCGAGCTAGGGTTTCCTCAACTGCGAAAACTCCTGCATAGGTACCAGACGCTACCATGGCTGGTGCAAAGCGGCTGCCTTCCTCGTTGGTCCAGACGATAAGTTCAAGCGGACGTTCGGTCACTACATTGTGATCGTGCAGGGAACGAAACACTTCTAATCCGGCGAGTACTCCCAGAACGCCATCGAAGCGTCCGCCTTTGGGCTGGGTGTCCAGATGGCTGCCTGTCGCCACAGGTTTAAGGTCGTTACGCTTACCAGGTCGGCGGATAAAAAGATTGCCTACGCCATCAACACGAACTTGGCAGCCAATCTCTTCACACCACTTAATCAATAGATGCCTACCGGCAGCATCCTCCTGGGTAAGCGCCAAGCGGTTACTTCCGCCGTTGGGCGTGGCGCCGATCTCTGCCATCGCCATTAAACTTGACCAAAGTCGCTGACCATCAATAGCAATCTGCATGGAAGCCTCTTCTTATGCTTATAGGGTGATTTAGAGACTTTCACCTTAGGTGCCTAGTCGATAAGTCGATATACCCCAATGGGGATATATTCTTGGCATTGCCTACCCCGCTAGCCTGTGAACTCGCCTCAACAACGGCTTCCTATAAAAAGAGGGCTAGACGATGACCAAGACCAGGCCTGCGCATGCTTACGACTCGCAAGATCTGTGGCAGAAGGATAAAGATCACTTTATCCACCCCTTTACAGACTTCAGCCTCTTCAACGAAAAAGGCTGTGACTTAATTACCGACAGCGAGGGCATCTATGTAGAGGATATCCGTGGGAATCGTTTTATCGATGGCATCGCTGGATTGTGGTGCGTCAATGTAGGACATGGTCGCGCTGAAATAGGGCAGGCGATGGCTGATCAAGCGACCCGCATGGCTTACTTCTCAACCTTTAATAATCTCTCCAATGCGCCTGCCACTGAGCTGGCCGCCAAGCTAGCTGAGCTTGCGCCTTCACACTTGAATCATGTGTTTTATAGTTGCGGTGGGTCTGCGGCGAATGACGCCACCATCCGATTGGTGCATTACTATTTCAACCGCCTGGGTAAGCCAAAGAAAAAGCAAATTCTTTCACGTACCAATGCCTATCATGGCACCACCTATATGGCGGCGAGCCTCACCGGTATTGAGAGTAATAACTGGGAATTCGACACCCTTGATCATATGGTAACTCACCTCAGTGAGGCTAACTGCTATCGTCAACCTGAAGACATGACGGAAGCCGACTACTGTGATCATCTCGTTGATGAGCTGGAAAGTGCGATTGAACGAATTGGTGCAGACAATATTGCAGCGTTTATCGCAGAACCCATTATGGGGGCTGGCGGCGTACTGATGGCTCCTCAGGGGGATCATGCGCGTATGCAGGCGGTATGCCGTGCTAACCATATCCTCTATATTGCCGACGAAGTGGTCACCGGCTTTGGTCGTTTAGGGCACTTTTTTGCCTCTGAGGCGGTGTTTGATACCCAGCCCGATATTATTAACGTAGCGAAAGGTCTCTCTTCCGGTTACGCCCCACTCGGTGCCACGCTGATATCTGATGAGCTATATGCTGTACTCAGCACCCCTCAAGGCCCTGGCGGGGTACTGAGTACCGGCTTTACTTATTCAGGTCATCCGGTCAGCTGTGCGGCAGCGCTTAAAAATATTGAAATTATTGAGCGTGAAGGCCTGTGTGAAAATGTGCGTGACATAGGGCCTTACCTTGAGCGCAAACTCAAAACCCTAGTGGCTCACGAGACAATTGGCGACATTCGTGGCAGTCATTTCATGATGGCGATTGAAAACGTCGCCGATAAAGCCACCAAAGAGCTGTTGCCTGTTGAAGCGCGGGTGGGTGATCGCGTGGCTGCTGAGGCACAGAAGCGTGGTTTGATAATCCGGCCAGTGGGACATCTCAATATTATTTCGCCCCCATTAATTTGGACTCGCCAAATAGTTGACGATGTGGTGGCCATTTTAGATGAGTCCTTTGCCGCTACCACGCTCTCTCTTAAAGCGGATGGTTACTTGTAACGACAGGTATCAAGGCGGGGACGATTGTGCCCGCTTCGAGTCTTAATACAACGATAAAGAGACGCGACCAATGGAAGATTATGGAATTTTAAGCCTAATACCTACCCTGGTTGTCTTGGTAATGGCGATTGTTACTAGGCGTACTATCGAGTCACTCCTTGCGGGTGCGATCGTCGGGCTATTGATGTATCAGCCTTTCGATATTGTCACTCAAGGCTCGGATATCCTATTGGATGTGCTTGGCAATGAAACAGTTACCTGGATTATTCTAGTGTGCGGGCTTTTTGGTAGTTTAATTGCACTGCTAGTTAAAATGGGGGGCGTTTTAAGCTTTGGTAATGCGATTACGAAGCGCATTCATACTCAGCGCCAGAGTCTTTTAGCAACTTGGGTATTAGGCTTGATCATCTTTGTTGATGATTATCTTAATGCATTAACTATCAGTGCCTCTATGAAAAAGGTAACCGATCGTTTTAATGTATCGCGGGAAAAACTGGCGTATATCGTCGACTCTACTGCAGCGCCAATCTGTATTCTTGTACCTTTTTCAACCTGGGCTGTTTTCTTTGCGGGTTTACTTGAAGACAATAATGCTGCGGGTAATGGGATGGGTCTGTATATCGAGGCAATACCATTTATGTTCTACGCCTGGGTGGCAGCTGCGCTGGTGCCCCTGGTTGCAATGGGCTGGATTCCCAACCTGGGGCCGATGCGCGCTGCCGAGGCCAGAGCAGCGGGTGGTCAGCCCCAGCCAGATGGGGTAGAAGAGAATGCGCTTGAAGTTGGTAATGAATGCACCAAGCATCCTCACTTAATTAACTTTTTACTCCCCATAGCGACGCTGATTTTCTTTACTTGGTATTTTGAAATCGATATTTTACGAGGCGTTATTGTAGCGCTTGTCGTCACCTTGGTATTAATAGCAATTCAGAAGCTCTTAAGCTTTAACGATACGTTCGATACTGCTCTCGATGGCTTTAAAGCGATGATTATGCCACTGGGTACCTTAGTGGCGGGTTTCGTTTTGAAAGAAGTGAATGACTTGCTTGGGTTAACAGGTTTTGTAATTGCCACAGTACAGCCATTAATGACAGCCAGTATGTTACCGGCTGTCGTATTTGTCACCATGGCGTTTCTGGCTTTTGCTACCGGCTCCTTTTGGGGAATATTTATTATTGCAATGCCCATCGTGCTACCGCTAGCCAGTGGTATGGATGCCCATATGCCCCTCGTTGTGGGTGCTTTAATATCTGCTAGCGCTTTTGGAAGCCATGCTTGCTTCTATGGCGACTCTACGGTGCTTTCTGCCCAGGGGGCTGGTTGCTCGCCAATGGCCCATGCGCTGACTCAGCTTCCCTATGTGTTGATTGCAGCTTCTATTGCTGCAGGCATTTTTATGTTGGTAGGTCACCTATGAAACAGACAACCTTAGCCTCCAAAGGGGCTCCCTCTCAAAACAGTGGGCTGGTAACGCCAGCATCCCTTGGTTACTCAATGCCTGCTGAGTTTGCGCCCCATGAAGCGTGCTGGATGCTGTGGCCGCAACGCCCTGACACATGGCGCTATGGCGCAAAGCCTGCGCAGCAAGCGTTTGCTGACGTGGCTATTGCGATTGCCGAAAGTGAAACAGTCTTCGTGGGTGTCAACGATGAGCAGTATGAAAATGCCCGTAACCAGCTTCCTGCGCATATTCGGGTCGTCGAGTTGTCCAGTAACGATGCCTGGATGCGTGATGTAGGGCCTACCTTTGTGACTCACCCTGATGGGCATCTTGCCCTGATTGACTGGGAGTTTAATGCCTGGGGCGGCTTGAAAGAAGGGCTATATTTTCCCTGGGATAAGGATCGGCGTATCCGTTGTAAGATCAGTGAAATGCTGGGTATCCAGCGTTTTGAAGCCCCTCTTGTCTTGGAAGGGGGGGCAATACATGTCGATGGTGAAGGAACACTGATCACGACAGAAGAGTGTTTGCTGAATCCCAACCGCAACCCTGATATGAACCGAGAAACCATTGAGCGCTGGCTTCAGGAGTATTTAGGGATCAGTAAGGTTATTTGGCTTCCACGGGGGTGCCACTTAGATGAAACTGATGGTCACGTGGATAACCTCTGCTGCTTCGTCGCACCTGGACAAGTAGCGTTGACGTGGTGTGAGGATGAAAAGGATCCCCAAGGGATTATTTCGAGAGAGGCATTAAGCGTGCTGGAAAATGCAACGGACGCCAAAGGCCGAAAGCTAACGGTTCATAAGCTGCCGATACCCGGCCCACTCTATATTGCCGAGGATGAAGCCAGTGGTTTAGATCGCCTCAACAGTTCACACCCCAGGCTACCGGGAGACCGTATGGCGGGGGCTTATGTGAACTTTTATATAGGCAACTCTGTGGTGGTGATGCCGTTGTTAGACCCCCGTCATGATGGCGAAGCGGAAGACATACTCTCGACACTCTTTCCTACTAAGCGAGTCATCGGGGTACCTGCCCGCGAAATACTGCTTGGCGGAGGCAACATACACTGTATTACCCAGCAGCAGCCCCGCGTATAGCTATTCCCCCCAGCTAATCAGCTGGGGGGGAGCACAAATCCGTTAGCCAATACGATCGTAACCGTTATCCATAAACGGGTAGTCGGTGTAGCCCTTTTCATCACCGCCGTAGAACGTTTCATGGTTCGGCTCGGTGAGTGGCGCATTCACTCGGAAGCGTTCCGGCAAATCGGGGTTGGCGATATAAGGGCGGCCAAAGGCCACGGCATCCGCGGTATTTTGGTTAATGCGCGTTTCCGCGCGTTCTGCGTCGTAGTTGCCGCAGTAAATCAAGCTGCCGTTAAAGCGCTCACGCATTTGCTCACGAAAGCCGTCAGGGAAGGTGATGTCGCCACCGATCCAGTTAGGCTCGTTTAAATGCAGGTAGGCCAAGCCGCGTTTGGACAGCTGATCTGCCAGATAGAAGGCCATGGCTTCAGGCTCATCATCCGTTAGGCCAAACAGTTCGATAAAGGGCGTCAAGCGAATGCCCACACGCTCTGCACCGAATACCTCAACCACCGCGTCGACCACCTCCAACGGGAAGCGGGCGCGGTTTTCCAACGAGCCGCCATACTGATCAGTGCGCTGGTTGGTGCCGGTCGCCAGGAACTGGTTTAGCAGGTAAGCGTTGGCCGCGTGAACTTCCACCATATCGAAGCCTGCGCGTTTGGCGCGAACCGCCGCTTGGCGGTAGTCATTGACGATGCCGGGGATCTCATCGGTTTCCAGTGCGCGGGGCGTGCTGGTAGGGTGCTGGCCAGCCGTGCCATCTTCAAACTCAACGAAGCACTGAGCGCCTTCCCCTTTTAACGCGCTAGGTGCAACAGGCTGTTGACCATCTGGCTGCACCATTTCATGTGACACGCGCCCAACGTGCCATAGCTGCAGCGCGATACGGCCGCCTTTGGCATGCACTGCACCGACAACGCCTTTCCAACCCGATTCTTGCTCATCCGTCCAAATGCCTGGCGTATACACATAACCCTTGGCAGTGGGGGAGATATTGGTTGCTTCACTAATAATCAGACCTGCGCCTGCCCGCTGGCCGTAATAGGCTTCCTGCAGGGTGCCCGGCACGCTGTCTGGAGTGCGCGAACGTGTCAGGGGCGCCATGATGACTCGGTTCGGGATCGATAAACTACCCAGCTGCAGAGGGCTGAAAAGCGTTTCATACGCCATGGACAAACTCCTTTTGGAAACGGTCAATTACATTGCGGTGAATAGAATAGACCAGTTTACTAGTAAATGCTAACCAAGTAAGAGTTGACCATTACGACGCCGCCATGGAATGAGGTTTTTGAAGGGAAAAAACACCAACGAAATAAGCCTGGGTTTAGGTAAAGGCTCTCTGCCAAGGCCAGCGCCGTTTGGCTGGCGTGTCGATTTGCTCAATAGCATTGGTCAGCGCCAGCATGATGGCGCTCAGCTGGCGGTGGCAAACAGCGCTACTTAGCACGCCAGGACACTGCTTGAGGAGTAAGTCGCACTGCTGAGAGGCGATGAATATTTGCTCAGTGACGGGAGGAGCGAAGAGCGGCTTCGCTTGCTGGCTGCCGCGGGTCAGTTCCCGTGACAGCAGGGTGAGCATGCTGGTGTCTAGCCAGCAGGGTAGCGGGTCATCAAGCCGACCGGCAATCGAGTGCTGCACCGCTTCGAAAGACGTGCGCAAAAATATCAACGTTTGGCGAAGCTGGCGCTGCTCACTAGTCATCGTGCTTACCCGACCTCAAATAATGGCTAACTCAGATAAATGAGAAAAGATAGTGTTTCTCATTTGCATCTTTGGTGACGATAGCGCTGGTTAATCGCACTGTCAATCTTAGGCTATTAGCGCAGTTATCTATTAGCTACTTATCCGTAGCCTGATAGAGCTGCCAATCGTTGTTGGTGAGTGGCTCCGCGCCGTGTTGGGTAACCACTACGGTATCGCTTAGACCTACGCCCCACTGGCCAGGAACGCGCAGGCAAAGCGGAAGGTGAAAGACCATGTTTTCTTCGAAGGGACGATGCAGGCCTTGGGCAATATAGCCGGTGCCTTCAACCCAGCTAGGGGGGAACTGCGCTCCCACGGCGTAGCCAAACACTCCCGAGAAGAAGAGTTTATCGCGGGTGGGTGACAGCAGTGTATCCGCCGCCTTAGCAGCATCATCAAAAGTGTTGCCCGGTTTCATATAACTGCATAGCGACTCGAACAGCGAACGGCACAGGTCGCGGGTGGCGGTTAATTCAGCACTAGGTTTTCCAGTCACGGCAGTGCGCATCATCGGGGCGGTATAGCGCTGGTAAGCGGCACCGAATTCTAAAAATATCGGTTCATTGGGCTGTATGACGCGGCGCTTATGGTTAACGTGAATCACCCCGATGCGGTGCCCGCTGGTCACGATAGGCTGCAAACTCATAAACTCACTGCCGTTTTCTAGCAGTGCTTTAGCACCTATGGCGGCAATATCGTTATCAGTCATGCCTGGGCGAATAGCGGCCATCGCAGCCTCTAAACCGGCAGCAGTGATTCGTGCACTTTCGCTGAGCATTTCAAGTTCGGCGCTACTTTTAATAATACGAATCGTATCTAGTAGGCCACCTGCTTCGCAGAAGCGTTTTTTGCCCACTGAAGTGGTCAGCGCGTCCATCACGCCCACTCGCAAACCGCTGCTCCAACCATCGATGCCAATTTGCTCGCAAGCGGTGAGTAAGTCCGCTAGCGGCGTGATGATTTCATCCAGGTTTTCCCACCGGTAACCGATGATCTCATCCACCCGGGCAGTGACTACTGCCGCCCCCGTTTCAATGGATGCCACCTGTAACACCAACTGTGTAGGTGTGCACACTAAGCAGGCGTGTACCGATACCTCAAAGGTGTGATAGCCGGTCAGGTAGTTAATATCGGCAGGGGCCGTGAGCAGCAATGCATCCAGCCCGCGCTGTGTCATTGCATGGCGCACTTTGTCTAGGCGCATTTGGTATTCGGCAGGTGCAAAGGGCAGCTCACTTTGGGCGAGCGTCTCGGCAAGGGCGGTGCGGTAGTGTTGATAATCCATAGCGTTCTCCGGTGGGGGCTATGGTGAGTATAGGCAGCTGCTAGCGTTACGCCGCTGCCATTATCAACGCTAGCAATAGGAGCGAGTTACGCCTCAATCGTGCTCGGTAATATGACGCAGCCGGTTAGCACAAAAACGTGTCTTCTATGAGGGCGGTGAATAAAAACGGGTGGTGGCTATTTCCAGTGTAATAGTCGTGTGTTGTATACGTGGGTGTTGCTTTTTTAATAACATTTATTTTATGAGGAAAAATGTTATTCGCCCCTATAAGCCCATTGGGTGCTGTTGCTTGCGCATTCGTACGTCGGTCTATATGATCAGATTGGTTAAAATAATCAACAAAAGGAAGGTGGCAAATGCAACCTCAAGCTTCTTCTGGTCATGTGGCGTCTTACTACGCGGCATCGTCAAACTCCACGTCAGAAAGGCCCATGCTGGCTGGGGATGTTGAGTGTGATGTCTGCGTCGTTGGGGCTGGGTTTACGGGTATCTCTGCAGCACTACATTTGGCGGAGCGTGGCCACCGTGTGGTGGTGCTGGAAAGCGTGGCGATTGGCTTTGGTGCGTCTGGGCGCAACGGTGGGCAGATCGTTAATAGCTATAGCCGTGATATGGATGTTATCGAGAAACAAAACGGCGCTGAAACCGCCCGGGCGCTGGGTGCGATGGCATTTGAGGGTAACCAGATTATCCGTCAGCGCATTGAAAAGTATCAGATCAACTGCGACCTAAAAGAAGGCAATTTGTTTGCCGCCTGTAACAAGAAACAGTGGGAAGGCCTAAAGGAGCAAAAGGCTTTGTGGGAGCGCTACGGCCATCAGCAGCTGGAGCTTCTGGAAGGCAAAGAGGTCAAGCGAGAGATAGGTAGCGAGCGCTATGTAGGCGCATTGGTGGATCACTCCGGTGGGCATCTGCATCCTCTCAATTTGGTGCTGGGGCAGGCAGCGGCGTTAGAGTCGTTGGGTGGCAAAATTTTTGAGCACTCCCCCGTGACACGCGTGGAGCACGGTGAGCCGGTGACGCTGCATACGCCCAAGGGTCGCGTGACCGCTCAACGGGTCGTCATGGCTGGCAATGCCTATTTGCAAGGTTTGTTACCCAAGCTGGAAAGTAAAGCGATGCCGTGCGGCACCCAGATCATTACTACTGAGCCACTACCTGCAGAGTTAGCCGCGCGATTACTGCCTAACGATAAAGCGGTAGAGGATTGTAATTATCTATTGGATTACTATCGCCTGACCGCTGATAACCGCTTGCTATATGGCGGCGGAGTGAACTACGGCGGGCAGGCATCCGCCAGTATTGAGGCGGCTATTCGGCCGAAAATGCTGTCTACCTTTCCGGAGCTTGGCGATGTCCGCGTTGATTACGCCTGGAGCGGTAATTTTTTGCTGACACTCAACCGCCTGCCGCAGTTCGGCCGCATTAATAGTAACGTTTACTACGCGCAAGGGTACTCTGGCCACGGGGTAACGTGCTCTCATCTGGCCGGTAAGTTAGTGGCAGAAACGATTAGCGGTGAAGAAACACGTTTTGAAGCCTTTGCGCAGATTTCTCCCCTGCCAATGCCTGGCGGGCGGTTGTTACGCGTTCCGCTTTCCGCGATGGGAGCGTGGTTCTACGCCATGCGTGACCGGCTGGCTGTTTAGCGCTGATTAGTTTGGTGATTGCTTGGAAGCGGGCTGGCGAATACGTTCGTCAGCCCGTCTTTATTTGCCACGGATGCTCACGGATAACACGGAATAAAAATCTAATAGAAGGACGGGAGTAGCAGCGTAAGACAGGCAGAAGTAATAAGAGAGACGCCGAGCAGCGCCTCTCTCTGTTCTATTGGTGGTTTATCAACTTATACGTGCCGCAGGTACCAGTCATACTCCATGGCGCTGACTTCGCGCATAGTTTCGGCGCGCTCTGCTTGGCGGTTGGCAATGAACACTTCAATAAAGTCTTCGCCAAGTTGTTCGCCAAGTACGCGATTGTTGTTCAATAGGTGCAGCGCTTGGGTCCAGCTGTTAGTCAACTGAGGTGCGATTTGATCATAGGCGTTGCCGACGATTGGCTCAGCGGGTGCAATCTGTTGAGTTAGGCCATGGTGAATAGAGGCCAGCACGGTGGCCAGTAACAGGTAGGGGGTAACATCGGCCCCCGCCACTCGGTGCTCTATGCGCCGCGCTTCTTTCGGCCCGGCGGGGACGCGTATTGCCACAGAGCGGTTGTCGTATCCCCAGGTAGGTGCCATGGGCACATAGAGTCCTTCCTGAAAACGGCGGAACGAATTGAGGTTGGGGGCTAGCAGTGCCATGGAGTCTGGCATTAGTTCCAGCAGTCCTCCTACGGCGTGTTGCAGTGCGGCGCTCTCCAGCGGGTCGTCGCCGTTTTCGGCAAAGATATTATGTCCGTTGCTATCTACCAAGCTGACGTGAACATGGGTGCCGCTACCGGCTTCTAGGCCGTAAGGCTTGGCCATAAAGGTAGCTTCAAAGCCGTGCTTTAATGCAACCCCCTTGATCAGTCGCTTGAGCAGTACCGAGTGGTCGCAGGCGCTTAACGCATCATCTGTGTGAATCAGATTGGCTTCAAACTGGCCGGGTGCGCACTCTTTCAATACCGTATCCAGCGGCAAGCCTTGCGCCTGGGCGGCACTCTGCAAGTCATTGATAAACTCAGCGTACTCGTCTAGCTCCAGCACCGAATACAGCTGGCTTTGAGTGGCGCGCTCACCGCTGCAAGGCGATTGCGGTGGCTGAATCAAGTTTTCTTCGTCGCGTAAACGATCAACCAGATAAAACTCTAGTTCAAGGGCGACAACGGGGGTTAAGCCACGGTCGGAGAACTGCTCAAGAATGCGCCGCAGAATCTGGCGAGGGTCGGCAAAAAATGGCGAGCCATCCATCTCCTCCATGGTCATCAATAGCTGGCCATACTGGCTGTTATTCATCCAGGTGACCGGATTGAGCGTGCCGGGAATGGCGCGACACACCCGGTCGCCGTCGCCGCTGGAAAGCCCAAGCCCGGTCTCTTCAACAGTGTTGCCATTGATGTCCAACGCAAATACCGAAGCGGGCAAATAGATGCCTTTTTCAAACACTTTGCCAAGGTTGTCGCTAGGAATGCGTTTACCACGGATGACGCCGTTAAGATCGCTGATCAGCAGGTCAATGCTGGTGATATCAGGGTGACTGTCAAGAAAGTCCGAGGCTACGTTTTGAACGTCTGTGTTATTGGCAGAGGACATACGTTGTACCTTATTTTTATGCCGTTTTAGTTGTGTTTCTGCTAACAGTATCCTTGCGTCGGTGGCCGTTCGTGTCAAATATTTAATAACAAAAATGGTGATATTATTTTTGTGTGATGATGGTTTTATTTATTAAGTATTTATTTATCAATTAGTTAGTATATTTTTTTGTAAAAAGCCTATTTTGCTCTTGGAAAATAAAACAAGCCAAGCTATGTTGGAGTGACTGTTGAGTAAAACATAACAACCGACAAAGTGGTTTGACTATGCAAGCAACTCATTCTCCTCGCCCACTGGTGGGTGTCATCGCCTGCTGCCGAGAAGTGGAAGGCCACCCCGCTCAGATAGTGACCGATAAATTCCTGCAGGCGCTTTACCACTACGGCATCACGCCGGTGATTCTTCCTGTATTAGCCGCCGATATGTTGACGCCTGAGCAACGTGCCGAGCAGGCCGTCGCTCTGTTGGGCAGCCTGGATGGCTTGATGCTAACCGGCAGTTACACCAACGTCGCTCCTGACCGTTATGGTGCCGAACGCGCACCAGAGAATACCCGCGATGACGCACGGCGAGATGAAGCGGCGCTTTGCTGGGTGCATGAAGCGTTACGTCAGGCGTTGCCCTTATTTGGCATTTGCCGCGGCTTTCAGGAGATGAACGTCGCCTTTGGGGGCACGCTTCACCAGGCAGTACAAACGCTGCCAGGTATGCTTGATCACCGTGAGCCGCCCGCTGACGATATGGCGGGCCATTATGCACCCTCTCATACGGTAAAGATCCGCCCGGATGGTGCCCTGGCGGCGCTCTATAGCAGCGAGCATGCTGAGGTAAATTCACTGCACCAGCAGGGGATTGATCAGCTTGCACCGGGTCTGGATGCAGAAGCTTGGGCGCCTGATGGCTTAGTTGAAGCAATTTCCGTGCGCGACGCTGCTGCGTTCGCACTGGCTGTTCAGTGGCATCCGGAGTGGCGCCCTAAAGAGCATCCTTTTTATGACGCACTGTTTCAGGGGTTTGCAACGGCCTGCCGTCAGCATCGTACCCAACGCGCCGCCCAGCTTTCTGCCTGCTGAACGCTTGTTGCAACGAATTGATCAGGAGACGACCTATGCAGACCCAGGATTACCAAGCGTTAGACCGCCAGCATCACCTTCATCCATTCACTGATTTTAAATCGCTCGGCGAAGAGGGTAGCCGCATCATTACCCACGCTGATGGGGTATACATTTACGACAGCCAGGGCAATCGTATTCTTGATGGTATGGCGGGTCTTTGGTGCGTCAATCTCGGTTACGGGCGACAGGAGTTGGTTGATGCCGCCACCGAGCAGATGCAGCAGCTGCCGTATTACAACAACTTCTTTAAAACCACCCACCCGCCGGCAGTGAAGCTGGCCGCCAAGCTGAGTGAGCTGGCGCCCGAGCATGTCAATCATGTGTTCTTCACCGGCTCGGGTTCCGAAGCCAACGATACCGTGCTGCGCATGGTGCGACGCTATTGGGCGATCAAAGGCAAGCCGGAAAAGCAATGGATTATCTCGCGTGAAAATGGTTATCACGGCTCTACTGTTGCGGGCATGAGCCTTGGCGGTATGGCGCCGATGCATGATCAAGGTGGCCCGTGTGTGCCGGGGATTACCCATATTGGCCAGCCTTACTGGTTTGGTGAAGGCCGCGACATGAGCCAGGAAGCCTTTGGCAAGCAGTGTGCCCAAGCGTTAGAAGAGAAAATTCTGGCGTTGGGTGAAGATAAGGTGGCTGCCTTTATTGCTGAACCGGTGCAGGGCGCAGGCGGGGCGATCATTCCGCCGGACAGCTATTGGCCCGCGGTGAAAGAAGTGCTGGCTAAGTACGACATTCTGCTGATTGCCGATGAAGTCATTTGCGGCTTTGGGCGTTTAGGCGAGTGGTTTGGCAGTAATCACTATGGGTTAAAACCTGACCTGATGCCGATTGCCAAGGGCCTGTCGTCGGGCTATCTGCCCATTGGCGCGGTGCTGGTGGGAGATCGCGTGGCCGATACGCTGATCGAAGACGGCGGTGAGTTCTTCCACGGCTTTACTTATTCCGGTCACCCGGTCTGTGCGGCTGGTGCGCTTAAAAACCTCGAATTGCTGGAAAGTGAACAGGTGGTCGAGAAAGTCCGCGATGAACTGGGGCCCTATCTGGCTAAGCGTTGGCAGGAACTTGCTGAGCATCCGCTGGTGGGTGAAGCCCGTTCGTTGGGCTTAATTGGGGCACTAGAACTCGTCGCCGACAAGAACACCGGTGAACGCTTCGATAAGTCTCTTTCCGCTGGCAATTTATGTCGTGATTTGTGCTTTGAAAGTGGCTTGGTGATGCGCTCGGTTGGCGACACCATGGTGATGTCTCCGCCGCTAATTATCACCCGCGATGAAATTGATGAATTGGTCAGCAAGGCACGTTTGGCGCTGGATAAAACCGCTGAAAAGCTGGCGATAACACACCCCATGGAGAGTGCATAATGGCGGCAGATACACCGAAAAACCTAGCCGACTGGCAATCAAAAGCCGCATCACTGAGCTTTGAAACGCGCGCTTTCATTAATGGCGAGTTTGTTGCTGCCGCAGATGGCAGCACGCTAACCAGCATTAACCCTGCCACCGGAGATGTGATTGCCGAGGTGGCCAGCTGTGATACGCCAGATGCTGAGCGCGCGACGCAAGCAGCCCGTGCAACCTTTGAAAGTGGTGTTTGGTCGCGCTGTCACCCTAGTAAGCGCAAGCGGGTGCTGCTGCGTCTAGCCGAGTTAGTTGAGACACACCGCAATGAATTGGCGCTGTTAGATACGTTGGATATGGGCAAGCCGATTTCTAGCTCGCTAGGTGATTTGGCAGGCACAGTGGCTTGCCTGCGCTATCAGGCAGAATGTATCGACAAGCTTTACGGTGAAGTGGCACCCACTGGCGATCGTGCGTTGGGACTGGTATTGCGCGAACCAATGGGCGTTATCGCTGCCATTGTGCCGTGGAATTTTCCACTGATGATGACGTCGTGGAAGATTGCCCCGGCACTGGCGGCGGGCAACAGCGTCATTCTCAAACCGTCTGAAAAATCACCTTTGTCAGCGCTGCGCTTGGCACACCTTGCCCAGGAAGCGGGTATTCCCGATGGTGTCTTTCAGGTGCTGCCAGGATACGGCCATACGGTGGGCAAAGCCTTAGCGCTTTCCATGCAGGTCGATGGTTTGGCGTTTACCGGCTCCACCGGCGTGGGTAAACAGCTGATGCAGTACGCGGGACAATCCAACCTGAAACGCGTGTTCCTAGAGTGCGGTGGCAAAAGCCCCAACATCGTTTTCGCCGACTGCCAGCACCTTGATGCTGTCGCCCAAAGCGCGGCGGAAGCTATTTTCCACAACCAAGGCGAAGTCTGTATTGCCGGTTCGCGCCTGCTGGTGGAAAACAGTATTCGCAAGGATTTTGTGGCCCGGGTGGTGAAAGCTGCCGAGCATATGCAGCCTGGAGACCCGCTTGATCCGGATAGTTTCATGGGCGCCATGGTGGATGAAGCTCAGTATCAGCGAGTACTGGCGTATATTCGCCAAGGTGAAAGCGAAGGTGCCACCCTGAAGCTGGGCGGCGAAGCCAGCAATTCCAAAGGGTATTTCCTGCCGCCTACGGTCTTCGATGATGTGACTCCCGAGATGTCCATTGGCCGTGAGGAGATCTTTGGACCGGTGCTGAGTGTGTTTGGCTTCGATACGGAAGAACAGGCGCTTGCACTGGCCAATGACAGTGACTATGGCCTTGCTGCTGGGATATGGAGCCAGGATATCGACCGCATCATGCGGGTCTCGCGGCGGCTGCAATCCGGTCAGGTGTTTGTGAACAACTGGGCCGGTGTTGATCAGACGGTACCTTTTGGTGGCGTCAAGCAATCCGGCAACGGGCGCGATAAATCGCTTCACGCGCAGGAGAAATACTGTGAAGTGAAAACGGTGTGGATGTCGCTTAGCCCCTAAAACATAGCGGTTCGTGACGAGCGAGCCGCAATTAATAACATCACCGCGTATTAATTTGAGTTATCCACAGTACTAGGCGCCGCCGTATAAACGGTGGCATCTGGTAAGGGCTCCTCTGTGCCTGAACACCGTATCAGAAACGTAATAACAATCTCCGCGATGGTCTCAGCGACGATCAGCACAACGGTTTCTAACACGGTTACATCACTATCAACACCAACAACAAGCAAATGCTGAGTGAGGACATTATGTCGACCAACACCAATGCAAAGGAAGATCAGGAAACACCGCGGCCAAGTTTGAAAGCGACCATGATACCGATTTTATTCATGGTGGCGTCATTAGGGGTTTTTATTGGTTACTTCGAAACGGATCCGCACTTGCCGCTGTTTTTAAGTGCGATTGTGGCGACGGCGGTGGCCATTGCGACGGGTAGCCGCTGGAAACAACTTGAAGCGGGTATCATGCGCTCTATTGGCCTGACGACTCAGGCGATTGTCATTCTGATCATTATCGGCACCATTATTGGCTACTGGATTGCCGGTGGGATTGTGCCCACGATGATCTATTACGGCCTGAGTATTCTGGCACCGGATTACTTTTTGGTCGCGGCGTGCTTAATCTGCTGTTTGGTGTCGTTGGCTGGCGGCAATGCCTGGACAGCGGCGGGTACTATTGGTATCGCTTTAATGGGCGTCGGTGAAGGACTAGGCCTTAACCCCGCAATGGTCGCGGGAGCCGTGATCTCCGGCGTGTATTTTGGCGACAAAATTTCTCCGCTTTCCGAAACCACCAATATGGCACCCGGTGTGGTTGGTGTTGATCTGTTTGAACACATTCGCTATATGCTCTACACCACGGTTCCTGCGCTAGCGGTTGCTCTGGTGCTTTACACCATTATCGGCCTGAACATGGCGCCTTCCGGCGATGGCGCTGCACAAGTAGCCGAGTTGCAGCAGAGCCTCAATGAGCTGTTTATCATCAGCCCCTGGCTGCTACTGGTGCCAGCGGCCGTCATCGTGATGATGATCAAGAAGGTACCCGCCATCCCTGCGCTTTCTGTTGGTTCGCTGATGGGGATTGTCTGTGCGACTTTGGTTCAGGGTGTCCCACTAGGCGATAGCTTTACTATTTTTGTGGAAGGGTACGCGGTAGACACCGGAAACGTCACGGTGGACGATCTGCTGACCAATGGCGGGGTTAGCGCCATGATGTGGACGGTTTCGTTGATCATTATCGCGATGAGCTTTGGCGGGATTCTTGAGTCGGCGGGGTTCTTTCGCACCATCGTGGAAAGTCTGCTCAAACTGGCCAAGACCACTGGCAGCCTGATTGCTACTACAGTGGCAACATCGATGGCCGCTAACGTAGTAGGTTGTGACCAGTATCTCAGTATTATTCTGCCTGCCCGCATGTATGCCAGCGAGTACAAACGTCGTTCGCTCAAACTGAAAAACCTGTCTCGTACAGTAGAGGATGCTGGCACCATGACATCACCGCTAGTACCTTGGAATACGTGTGGTGCTTTTATGTTTGCCACCCTTGGGGTCAGCGCCTTTAGCTATGCACCTTATGCCTTTCTGGCGCTGCTGAGCCCAATGTTTGCCCTTCTTTATGGCTTTACTGGCTTCCGTATCGCCTATGAAGACGAGCCGCAAACAGTGGATGGCGACACAGGGCTAGCAGGTGCCCGTAGCGCCTGAATGGAACATGATAGCTGAGGCTGATTAAAACGATTATTTTTTCAAAACGCCACGTTAATTGAGAGTTTACCCCACAGCCGTGGGGTTTTTTTTGCGCTATTATGTGCCCGTCAATAGACCGTCAACGTAATTTAATTCACTTATTGATAGGGAGTGAAAAAAGCATGTCGGATGACGTGGGTGCGAGCTTGCGCTCCTTGCGCAAGCAGCGAGGGATTTCGCAGCGTGAACTGGCAAAGTTGTGTGGGGTCACCCACTCAAGTCTTTCGCTAATAGAGCAAGGAAAAGTTAGCCCATCAGTCAGTTCCCTGAAGAAAATCCTAAACGCATTCTCTATGAGCGTCGGTGATTTTTTTACGATGGATCTTGATAGTCAGGAGCAGATTTTCTATTCGGCGGATGACTTGGTTGATATCGCATCCGGCGATATTTCCTTCAAGCTTGTCGGGGCAAATCGGCCTAACCGTGCGCTGGCGTTTATGGTTGAGCGATATTTACCGGGTGCTGACACTGGGCAAGCCATGATTACTCACTACGGTGAAGAGGCTGGCTTTGTCGTAGAAGGCGAGATCGAAATCATTGTTGGGAGCACTGCTAGACGCTTAGGGCCGGGGGAGTCTTATTATTTTAAGACAAGCGTTCCGCATCGTTTCCGAAATATTGGGGATGCCCCCTGTAAAATAATCAGCTGCGCTACGCCCGGTAAGGCGTTCTGACACCATTGGCATGGCTACCGTTATTGTTTGACCATGCCAAACACGCCAGAAAGCATCGATGTTAAAAACACAACACTAACTAAGGCCACGCCACTTATTAGCGCCATGGAAGGGGGCCTTAACTACGACAAAACGGCCAGACTTGATAAAACTTGCGGCACTGAAATTCTGCTTCGCAAGCGTTGAGCTGGGCTTGATAACGGTTAGAGCGGGCTGCCACTTGGCTGGCTGCACGTAGTACGTGAGATTTGCTACGGTAGGAGCCTCGCTGATAGCCACCTGCGCCTTCATGGTAGGCATAGTAAAGATGTTCGGGATTGCTCAACGAGATCCCTGCCTGTTGCTGTGAGCGGTGGTTATACCAGCCGATAAAATCAGTGGCGTGCTTCATGTGAGTACGCCGTGCCATCAAGCTGCCTGCTTGGTCACGGTACTCTCCCCATACAGGGTCTTGGGCTTGGGCATAGCCTCTTGCGGACGATGGGCGAGGGCCGGGAATAAAGCCCAAGTAGTATTTGCGGTCGGGACGCACATGGCTGCGAAACGAGGACTCCTGCTGGATAAACGACATCTGCGTGGCGATAGGGGTACCCCATTTCTCCTCTGATTCACGGGCATAGTCATACCAGCTCGGCTGTTCACGAAAGATTTCACAGATATTGCTCTGATCTTCCGGCGGGGTGGGAGCAAAGGTAGCGCAGCCAGAAACAACCAGTACGGCACACAGCGCTATCAATAAGCGAAGCGTCGCTAGGGGCACCGAATTATCAACAGGACGACACATGGCAAAATCCTTGTGAATAAGTTCTTATAAATGAGTTCTTATAAATGAGTTCTTGAGAATACGCTCTTGCGAGTGCGCTTTTATAACTATGCCTGAGCGTGACGCTCAGCACTCTTGCCTATCCCGCCTAGCGCAGTAGTAACTCCAAGCAGCGGCGCAGGCGCTGAACTTCACGCACTAAAGTCTCTCCCGACAGCATGCCCACGCCCATTACTAATCCCGTCCGAGGGTCCGTTTCAGCGCACACGGGGCTGAGCGGACGAACAATCAGGTGTTCTTTGAGCAACGCTTGGGCAAGTGCCACATCATTAACCCCGGATACAAACTCAACGCACAAGCTGATCGCGCTAGTTGGGGGTGACACACTCTGTACCTTGGGCAGTGAGCTAAGCTGGTCGTGCAGCACCTGTTGCCGCCCTAAATAGTCGCGCTGGATGCGGCGACACCAGGCGTCTAAGTCGCCATCAAAAATAAACTGCGCCAATACCGCTTGATCAAGCATACGGCCTTCGCGAAATAACTCGCTGCGCAGGCGGTTCATTGGGCCTGCCAAATGACGTGGCACCACCAAATAGCCAAGCCGCAGGCCGGGAAACATCATCTTAGAGAATGAGCCTACCAGTAAATGGCGTTCCGAGTGTGGGTCAAACAGCAGGTTAGTGTGATCGTCGCGGGTGAATTCGTAATCGTCTTCAACGATGTAGGTGGGCGACAACGCATCGCAAAACTGCTGCTTATGAGCAGCGCGGGTGGGCACGCTGAGCGGGTAGTGATGAGAGCCGGTCAAATAAGCGAGGGAAATGTTACCAGTCACCTTCGGTAAGGTGTGCCCCTTGTCAGGAAACCAAGGCACCATCTCAATCGTTAAGCCCGCTGCGGTAAACACATTGCGTGCCCCCCAATAGCAGGGCGACTCCATCGCCACTGTGTCACCCACATCGGCGAGCGCCATGGCACATAGCTCAATGCCGTTATGGGTACCATCGGTGATGATGATCTGCTCAATATCACAATTAATGTTGCGCCAGCGCGCCAGAAATTCACGGATTGCGCGCTTAAGCGGCCCATACCCGCCGGTGGAATAAGACAGCAACAAAGCATTTTGCGGCACGGTGACACTGGCATAGAGCTGACGCCACTTGCGCATTGGAAACTGGGCGATATCCGGTATGCCAGGCACAAAGGCGCCGCTTTGCACAGTACTCGCCCCTGGCCAACGCAACACTTGTTGAGCGCGTTTTGAAAGTTGAACGCTGGTTGATGTGATCGCGACAGACGCCTCTTTCTTACAACTCCAAGTGCCCTTGCCATGAAACGTCGTCAGTAGGCCTTCTTCAATAAGCGACGCAATGGCACGGGACAGTGTGTGTCGAGCAACGCCCAACGTTAATGCCAACTGGCGGTGTGATGGCAGGCGAGTTTGGTTCGGCCACGCCTGGGTGACCGCCTGCCTCAAGGCTTGCTCTAACCGCACTTGCTTACTCAAACGCTCAGGTTGCTGCGCATAGCGTTTTACAAGCTGTTGTAACACGTCCTGGCAATCCATTCGTATCCTCTTACCGTCACGATGCTCCCCGTTTAGCTAGTAAAACAGAAAAGTGGTCTGGTTGAACGAAAAAGGGGTGCATTCGCCTGCCAACACATTACTGCTAGCGTGCATGTCATGTTGTAAACCAGGAGAAGATGATGAGCTTTATCGAAAAGTGGTTACACGATGCAGTACCCACCCTGGTGGGTGGCGAGTGGCGCAAGGGTCAACAGACCTTTGCCGTTGATAACCCCGCTACCGGCGAAACGATTGCCCGGGTTGCCGATTTAGGCGCTGATGATGCCCGCGACGCAGTGGCCGCGGCATATGCCGCTGGGCCAGCCTGGCGAGCAACGCCAGTGAAACAGCGCTCGGCATTGCTGCGCCGCTGGTTTGATCTGATCAATGAACACGCCGATGACTTAGCCCGCTTGATGACCCTGGAGCAGGGCAAGCCGCTAGCGGAAGCCAAGGGCGAAGTGACTTACGGCGCCTCATTTATTGAGTTTTTCGCTGAAGAAGCCAAGCGTATGGCCGGGGAGACCCTACCCAGTCACGGCGCGGATAAGCGTCTACTGGTGCTGCGCGAGCCGGTCGGTGTGGTGGCAGCGATTACGCCGTGGAACTTCCCGCTGGCGATGATTACCCGCAAGTGCGCCCCGGCCTTGGCCGCGGGCTGCACCGTGGTGATTAAGCCCGCCGAAGCTACGCCGTTAACCGCGTTGGCAACAGCTTACTTGGCGCTTGAAGCAGGCCTGCCAGCCGGCACCATTAACGTGATTACCGCCTCAAAACCGGCAGCGGTGGGGGAAGTGCTCACCACCGACTCTCGGGTGCGTAAAGTCTCGTTTACTGGCTCGACCCCGGTGGGTAAACACCTGCTCGCTCAGTGCGCTAGCACAGTGAAGAAAACCGCTATGGAGCTGGGCGGCAACGCGCCGTTTATCGTCTTTGATGACGCTGATGTGGACGCCGCCGTAGAAGGGGCGATTGCCTCAAAATTCCGTAACGCCGGGCAAACCTGCGTGTGTACCAACCGCTTCCTGGTACAGGACGGTGTTTACGACGCGTTCGTCAGCAAACTGACCGAGCGTGTTAGCGCGCTGAAGGTCGGCGATGGTTTAACAGAAGGCAGCACTATAGGCCCGCTGATTAATCAAGCGGCGGTGGAAAAAGTGCAGCGTCACGTTGACGACGCGGTGAATCATGGTGCGCGACTGCTCTGCGGTGGCAAGCCCCACGCCGCAGGCGAGCGCTTCTTCACACCCACGGTGCTTGCTGACGTAACCACCCAGATGGCGGTGGCCGATGAAGAAACCTTCGGGCCCGTCGCGCCAGTGTTTCGTTTCCATCGTGATGAAGAAGCGATTGCCATGGCCAACGATACACCGTTTGGCTTGGCGGCCTACTTCTACGCCACGGGTTACCGCCGTATCTGGCACACCATGGAGCAGTTGGAATACGGCATGGTTGGCGTTAATGAAGGGCTGATTTCTACCGAACTGGCGCCGTTTGGCGGCGTGAAAGAGTCTGGATTGGGGCGTGAAGGTTCCCATCACGGCTTAGATGAATTTACTGAACTGAAGTACGTCTGCGTTGGCGGTCTATAAGGAAAACGATGATGAATAACCAAGAATTGAACGAACTGAAAAACCGCTACGTGGCCAACGGTGCCGCCACGCCGACAACCCAGTTTGCCGAGCGCGCTGAAAACGCCGAGTTGTGGGATGCCGATGGCAACCGCTGGATCGATTTTGCGGGGGGGATTGGTGTTCTGAACCTGGGCCATCGCCATCCAAAAATTGTCGCGGCCGTAGAAGCGCAGCTTAAAAAAGTCATGCACACCAGCGCGGCGGTGATCTCCTACGCCCCTTACGTGCAGCTGTGCCAAAAACTTTGTGAACTGACGCCGGTGCGTGGCCCCGAGCGTAAAGCAATGCTGGTTAATACCGGTGCTGAAGCGCTGGAAAACGCCGTGAAAATCGCCCGCGCCGCCACTGGCCGTACAGGCATTATTACGTTCGATGGTGCTTTCCACGGCCGTACCATGATGACGCTGGCCATGACTGGCAAGGTACTGCCCTATAAGAACGACTTCGGCCCCATGCCGGGTGATGTGTTCCGCGCGCCGTTCCCCAACCCGCTGCACGGCATTAGCGAAGAAGCATCGCTAGACGCTATTCGCACGCTGTTCAAAACCGATATTGCCCCGCATCGCACGGCGGCCATCGTGATTGAGCCGGTACAGGGCGAAGGCGGTTTCTACATCGCCTCACCGGATTACCTGAAAGCGCTACGTGCGCTGTGTGACGAGCACGGTATTCTGCTGATCGCCGACGAAGTGCAGTCTGGCTTTGCCCGTACCGGCAAGCTGTTTGCACTCGAACATAGCGGTATTGAAGCGGACATCCTCACCACCGCCAAGAGCCTGGCGAACGGCATGCCGCTATCGGCGGTTGTGGGTAGTGCCAAAGTGATGGACGCCTCTGGCCCCAACTCCCTGGGTGGCACCTACAGCGGCAACCCGCTCTCCTGCGCAGCGGCGCTGGCGGGTATCGAGGTGATCGAAGAAGAAGATATCTTGGCGCGCAGCGAACAGATGGGCAAAATGCTGGCCGAGCGTTTTGCGGTGTGGGAAGCGCGCTTCCCCGCCGTTGCCCACGGCCGCCAGTTAGGCGCCATGGCTGCCTTTGAACTGCTCAACAGCGAAGGCAAGCCCGATACAGCACTCACCGGTGCGCTGTGTGCCAAAGCCCGCGAGAAAGGCCTGATCCTGCTCTCCTGTGGTTTCTACGGCAACAGCATCCGCATTCTGGTGCCGTTAACCGTCTCTTCTGCAGTATTGGAAGAGGGGCTGAGTATTATCGAGGAGTCTCTGGAAGCGCTTAGCTAAACCGTCCTTCTAGGTATCACCCAACCCGTCATCGCCAAACAGTGAAAGCTGTTGGTGATTGGCGGGTTTTGCTTTTTTAGCGCGCTTAGCGGGAGGTCGTCGCTGACTGGCGAGCTTATCCACAATGGCTTGGCTGGATTCCCTGGCCTCTGGCGTGCGTCTTAGTTCGTATAGCATCTTTTTCCAGTACCGCGCTTCGGCTTCAAAATCGTTGGGGATGGGGTAGTCGACGCCCGGTTGAAAGCCGAACCGCTGGCGTAGGCTTTCGGGTAGTGCCCAGGGCTTAGCGCGCCATTCCAAGGGCAGGGGCGCTAGTTCTGGCACCCAGCGGGCGACGAACTCGCCTGTGGGGTCGTTATCTTCCGCTTGCTTGATCGGGTTATATACCCGCAGCGCGTTAGTGCCTGTGGCGCCTGCTTGCATCTGCACCTGGGGGTAGTGAATGCCCGGTTCGAAGTCGGTAAACAGACGTGCCAAGTGCAGCGCGGGTTCATGCCAGTGCAGCCCTAGGCCGAAGGTGGCGTGGGAGAGCAACATGGCGCGCATGCGAAAGTTAAGCCAGCCGGTAGCGATAAGACTGCGCATGCAGGCATCGACCAGCGGCACCCCGGTTTGGCCACGCTTCCAAGCGATGAGGTTAGGGTGGTTGGGATCGCGCTCCCGCAGGCCGCGCAGCGCCGGGTGCAGCGTTTGATGCTCGATACTTGGCTCACTTTCCAACTTCTGAATAAAGTGGCAGTGCCAGTAAAGTCGCGAGGTGAAGGCGCGTAGTGAGCGGGCCCAGGCGGTATCGTCGGCATGCTTCTGCCGCTGACGGCGTAACGACTGGACAACTTCGCGCATGGAAAGCGTGCCCCAGGCCAAATGCGGTGAAATCCGTGAGCCAAACTCCCACGCTAACAGCGGCTTAGACAGCGAGCCGCGATAACGCCGCCCGCGTGCTTGCACAAAACTACGCCACAGTGCGCGGCCTTCGTTGCGCCCGCCCCGCTGGCGCTGGGGGCAAAGTGTGGTATCAAATCCCAGCGTTAAGGTAGGAAGCTGCTCAACGTTAAGGTGGTGAAAGGCTTCCCAGCCTGGGGCTGCTTGGGCGCTTTGCGGCGCGTGGCAGGTCGGGGCAGACATCAGCGTTTCCCAGTGGCTCTCCCAACGGGTTTGGTGCCCAGAGCGGCTGCTAAGTCCTCGTACTACACCGTGCTGGCGGGCTTCCCGCCAAGCTACACCGTTGGTTTGGCACCAAGCATGCACCTGTTTATCCCGCTCAAAGCTCCAGGCGTTGCCCGTTTCCTGATGAGAGTGAAGGGCAATGTGGCCGTAGTGAGCTTTTAGGGCGTTCAGCAAATCGACAATATCACCTTGCCAAATACATAGCGGTAGGCCAATGGCCTCCAGTGCGTTGGAAAGGTCGATTAGAGCGTCAGCGGCAAACTGCCAGTGGCGCAGGGCGCTATCAGGTGTTTGCCACTGGCCAGGTTCAATCGCAAAAACAGGCAGCACAGGGCCAGCCGCCGATGCACTGGAAAGCGGCGCATGATCATGAATGCGCATATCGCGTTTGAACCAAACGACCTGGATGGGTGCCTTAGCCATGCCGTATCCTGGTGGTTGGGGTTTGCTCGGCATAACGCCTATTTCCCATAGAGCTTATTTGCCATAGAACTTATTTTTCATACCGCTTATTCGTCATAAAACCATGACGTTACCATCAAGGGATAGACGTCGTAAGCGGCAGGCCGCTACGCTAGCGTGTTAGACAAACTCAATAGGAGAGAGTGCATGTATATCGCCATGAACCGTTTTCGGATTGCCCCGGGCCGCGAAGAGGATTTTTTAGAGGTATGGCGCAACCGCGATTCTCACCTGGATGAAGTGCCGGGCTTTAAACAATTCCAAATGCTGCAGGGTGAAAGTCAGGAAGATCACACCGTGTTTATCTCCCACAGTGTATGGGAATCGGAAGAAGCCTTCCGCGCCTGGACCAAGTCAGAAGCGTTCCGCAAGGCTCATGCTAACGCCAAAGCACCGGAAGGTATCTACCTTGGTCCGCCTAAATTTGAAGGGTACGACGTCGTGCTATAAAGAGAGGGCTACCGCACGTTTAACCCCGTGCGGTAGCGCAAAGCCATTTAGGAAAACTCAGCGGCATTGAGCATTGCGTGCAGCAGCACGTTACAGCCAGCGTGCACATGCTCTGGAGTGGCGCTTTCAATCTCGTTGTGGCTAATGCCGTCCTTGCAGGGAACAAAGATCATTGCAGCGGGGGCGACACGACCGACGAACATGGCATCGTGACCAGCACCGCTAATGATATCCATGTGCGATAGGTTGAGTTGCTCCGCCCCTTCGCGCACTGCATCAACACAGGCTTTATTAAAGTGCTCAGGGGCAAAATCTGCGGTGGGCGTTAATTCATATTCCAGCCCATGACGTTGGCAAATTTCTTCGACGGCCGTCGCTAAGGATTGACCCATCGCGACGAGAGCTTCTGGCTCCCAGTGGCGCATATCCAACGTCATTTTCACCTGCCCAGGAATGACGTTACGCGAACCAGGATGAAGCGTCATACAGCCGACAGTACCGCGCCCGTGGGGCTGATGATCAAAGGCAATTCGGTTAAGGGCTTGGGTGACTTCCGCCGCGCCCATCATGGCGTCGCGACGCAGGTTCATTGGCGTGGGCCCAGCATGGGCTTCAAGTCCGGTTAGGGTTAAATCAAACCACTTTTGACCAAGCCCACCGATAACCACGCCGATGGTGGTGTCGGTATCTTCTAAAATCGGCCCCTGTTCGATGTGCGGTTCAAAGTAAGCTTTAATCTCACTTGGCGAGACCTCATCGCTACCACGATAGTGAATGGCATCCAGTGCATCACTCACTGTGACGCCATCGGCGTCGGTGCGCGCCATCATGGCGTCAAATTCAAGCACGCCAGTAAACACCCCAGAACCCATCATGCAGGGAGGGAAGCGACAACCCTCTTCGTTAGTCCACGCAACGACTTCAATGGGCGATTTTGTAGTGATGTTGTGTTCATTAAGCGTTCGGATCACTTCTAGACCGGAAAGCACCCCAAAACAGCCGTCGTATTTGCCTCCAGTGGGCTGGCTATCCAAGTGGCTGCCCGCCCTGACGGTTTTGGCTGTTGGATTGCTTCCTTCCCGGCGGGCAAAAATATTACCGATATTATCAATTCGAATGGTGCAGCCTTCAGCACGACACCACTGGATAAATAGATCACGTCCCTGTCGGTCAAGGTCCGTCAGCGCCTGACGATTAACGCCGCCCTTAGCCGTCGCGCCCAGCGTTGCCATTTCCATCAACGATTGCCAAAGACGGTCACTGTCGGTGCGTAAAGTGGCTAGCACAGTATTCGGTTCTACAAGCGAGTTCATGAGCATTCCTTTATGAGTTAGCACATATAAAGCTGGCGGCTGACCGTTTTTATTAATTTGTTATCTGCCAGCGTAGAGATAAACGTCTGCTTGTTACGTATAAATTCTCTAACGTGAACACAAGAAAAGCGTAATTTTATAAACATGTTCAGTGGCGCATGCTGAGGCTATGTCTCATAGCGATGGAGCTGGACACCATGTTTGGCCTACAAAACAACACGACCCCTCAGGCGTTTATTGACGAAGAAAACGCTTCTCCCAGCGTGCTTAATCAGCACTTTTGGATGCCGTTTAGCGCTAACCGTGATTTCCGTGCCAACCCGCGCATGATTACTGGCGCGGAAGGGCGCTATTACATCGATGACCAGGGCCGTAAGCTGTTTGATTCACTCTCTGGCTTATGGACCTGCGGCGCGGGCCACAATCGTGAAGAAATTCAAAAAGCGGTGGCGGCGCAGTTGGGTACCCTCGACTTTGCGCCAGGCTTTCAAATTGGCCATCCGCTGGCGTTCAAACTGGCGGAAAAAGTGGCGAGCCTTACACCTGCTGGCTTGGATCATGTGTTTTTCACTAACTCTGGTTCAGAAGCCGCTGATACCTCTGTCAAAATGGCCAAGGCCTACTGGCGGCTAAAAGGTAAGCCCGAGAAGACACGCATGATTGGCCGTGCCAAGGGCTATCACGGGGTGAACATTGGTGGCACCAGCCTGGGTGGTATCGGTGGCAATCGTAAACACTACGGCCAATTGATGGACGTAACGCATCTGCCGCACACGCTGCAGGCAGGTCACACCTTCACCCGTGGTCAAGCCGAAACCGGCGCTGAACTTGCTGATGCGCTGCTTGATCAAATCGCCCTGCACGATGCATCCACCATTGCGGCGGTGATCGTTGAGCCGATGTCTGGCTCTGCTGGGGTGATTGTGCCGCCCAAAGGCTATCTGGATCGGCTGCGCGAAATCTGTACCGCCCACGATATTTTGCTGATATTCGATGAGGTAATCACTGCTTTTGGTCGCAGTGGCGCAACCACCGGCGCAGAAGCGTTTGGTGTTACGCCGGATATCATGAACGTTGCCAAGCAGATCACCAACGGCGCTATTCCTATGGGCGCGGTGATTGCTTCCAGTGAAATTTTCGACACTTTTATGCACGCTGGCGGCGCCCAACACGCTATTGAGTTTCCTCACGGTTA
The DNA here is from genome assembly GCF_054790765.1 of Halomonas bluephagenesis. Classification (NCBI taxonomy): domain Bacteria; kingdom Pseudomonadati; phylum Pseudomonadota; class Gammaproteobacteria; order Oceanospirillales; family Halomonadaceae; genus Halomonas; species Halomonas bluephagenesis. The sequence continues at coordinate 1,563,634 of NZ_CP133631.1, read as the reverse complement.
CACCTACAGCGCCCACCCTGTCGCTTGTGCGGCTGGCTTAGCGGCACTCGAAATGATGGAGCGTGACAACTTCCCCGCTCAGGTAAGTGCTATCGCGCCCGCTTTTGAGCAAAAGCTGCACGCTCTAAAAGGCCGCAATCACATTGTTGATATTCGTAACTATGGCTTAGCGGGTGCACTTCAATTGGCGCCCCGAGATGGCGACCCCACCATTCGCCCTAGGGATGCCCATTTAGCCTTGTGGGAAGCTGGGTTTTACGTGCGCTATGGCGGCGACACGCTGCAGTTCGGCCCTCCGTTTGGCTCCACAGACGCTGAGTTAGAGCGGCTGTTTGATGCCGTTGCCACCACCCTGGATTCGTTGGCATAACCGACTGACCTAAATTTCAGAGAGTTTAAATATGAGTGTTGTTTCCCATCTAATTAACGGTGAATTAATCGACAGCCAGCGCACGCTGGACGTGACCAATCCCTCAACGGGTAAAGTGATTCGCCAAGTGGCGGACGCCAGCGCCGCCGACGTAGAGCGGGCTATTGCCGCCGCCCAAGCTGCGTTTCCCGCTTGGCGAGATACGCCACCAGCTAAGCGCGCCCAAGTGATGTACCGCTTCAAGCAATTGCTTGAGGAACACGCCGACCGCTTGGTGCAACTGGTCAGTGAAGAGCACGGTAAAACCCCTGAAGATGCGATGGGTGAACTGAAGCGCGGAATCGAAAATGTCGAGTATGCCTGCGGTGTGCCTGAGCTACTAAAAGGTGAGTATTCCCACAACGTCGGGCCGGGCATTGATGCATGGTCGAATTTCCAGCCCTTGGGCGTAGTGGCGGGCATTACGCCGTTTAACTTTCCTGCCATGGTGCCGCTGTGGATGTATCCGATGGCGATTGCTTGCGGCAACACCTTTATTCTCAAGCCTTCGGAAAAAGATCCTTCGGCGGCGATGGCGGTAGCCGAGCTGTTGCAAGAAGCAGGGTTGCCAAAAGGCGTGATGAATGTGGTGCACGGTAGTCGCGAAGCGGTGGAAACGCTGCTGGATGCTAAGGCCGTTAAAGCTATTTCATTTGTTGGCTCAACGCCGGTAGCGGAAGCTATCTACTCCCGTGGTTCGGCCGCTGGCAAACGCGTTCAGGCTCTGGGGGGGGCGAAGAACCATGCCGTGGTGCTTCCAGACGCCGATTTGGAAAACGCCGCCAATACACTGATGGGGGCGGCTTACGGAAGTTGTGGTGAGCGCTGCATGGCGATTTCGGTGGCGGTGTGCGTGGGTGACGAGACGGCAGATCGTCTAGTTGAAACGCTGCTGCCTAAAATTGCTGAGCTCAAGGTGGGGCCGGGAACCGATAAAGGCTTGGATATGGGCCCGCTGGTGACGGCAGAGCACCGTGACAAGGTATTGGGCTATATCGAAGACGGCGTAAAGGCAGGCGCGTCGCTAGTGGCCGATGGCCGTGAGCTGAAAATCGCGGGTCATGAAGACGGCTATTTCGTCGGCGGTTGCCTGTTCGATAACGTCACTGCTGAGATGTGCATTTACCAGGAAGAGATTTTCGGGCCAGTGCTGTGCGTGGTACGGGTCGGCAGCCTAGATGACGCTATGCAATTGATTAACGACCATGAATACGGCAATGGCACCTGCCTGTTTACTCGCGATGGCGAGGCTGCTCGACGCTTTACCGATGGCATCGAAGTGGGCATGGTGGGTGTTAACGTGCCGCTTCCCGTGCCGGTGGCCTACCACAGCTTTGGCGGCTGGAAGCGCTCATTGTTTGGCGACCTTCACGCCTATGGCCCTGACTCTGTGCGCTTCTATACCCGCCGAAAAGCGGTTTCCCAGCGCTGGCCTTCGGTGAGCGAAGCCACTCGTGCCGAGTTTTCGTTTCCCACTAACCAACGTTGACGCCGTAGGCTAACTACGCCATCTTCTCTGCACCACTGCTTAGCGGTGGTGCATTTTTTGTGTGCGTATCTTAGTCGTAAAGGGACGAGCAGCGTGGCGAGAACACAGGACGAAATTCGGCAAACCAACGTAAAAAAGATTCTTCTGGCGGCTGAGCAATTGTTTGCTGAAAAAGGCTATGCCGGAGCGTCGATGGGGGAAATTGCCCAGCTGGCTGATCTGCCAAAATCCAACGTGCACTACTATTTTTCCACTAAAAAGGCGCTTTACCAGGAAGTGCTGCTAGCGCTGCTGGAAATCTGGAAACAGGACGCGCTGTGCTTTGAGCTTTACGACGACCCGCGAGTGGTGCTTTCTACCTACATTCGCGCCAAAATGACCCATTCCCGCTACCGTGCTCACGGCTCGAAAATCTGGGCGGCGGAAGTGATGCAGGGCGCACCCATTCTAAAAGAGCGCCTGCGCGATAACTTATACGAATGGGCCAAATTGAAAGAGTCGAAAATTCGCGAATGGGTCGAGTCCGGCCAAATTAACCCCGTTGAACCCTCTTATCTGCTTTATATGATTTGGGCATCGACCCAGCACTACGCTGACTTCGACTACCAAATCTATCTGCTTAACGACGATAAACCCTTAGACGATCTGCAATTCGAAAAAGCCGTACAGTCGGTAACCTCGGTGATTTTGCGGGGGATTGGATTGACGGCGTGAGTAGTACTCAACGGCTGAGCTGTACGGACGTATCAAACTTATGGCGTTTTCTCGACAGTAATGTGCGGAACTTGCGTAGGTTGTCGTCGGCATAGAGCACGCTGTCGCAAAAGCGGTCGTACTCATCTAAATCAGCGACTGTCACGATCAACACAAAATCACACTCGCCAGTTACTTGATAGCACTGCTTCACTTCAGGGGCGTTGACCGCTGACGTCAAGAACCGCTGGTAGAGCAACTTGTTATCCCGCTCCATGGTGACTTCCACCACCATGTGAAGGCACTGGCCTAGGGCGTCAGGGTTGAGCACAGCCACCTCGCGCGCAATGATTCCAGCATCGCGCAATCGATTAACTCGCTTTAAACAGGCAGAGGGTGAAAGCCCTATCTCATCTGCTAATGCTTGATTGGTCAGGCTGGAGTCACGCTGAAGCTGGTCAAGAATTCGTCGATCAATGGCGTCCATGAAATAAAATGCTCTTTCTGTGCTTATAAAGAACGAATAGTGATTGTTAGGGCTGTATTGGAAAGAAGGTTCTGCGGTGCTCCCATTATCATAGCGTTTGTTCAAACGATGGCAATGGAGGGCTCTAATGCCGACGAAAACCTACCAATGGTTAGCTGGGGTAAGTTGCGTATTGCAAGACGCGCTGCGCGTGTATGTGACGTTACTCAAAATCCTGATACCTGCTTTGCTCATCGTCAAAGGGTTAGAGCTGCTCGGTATGATCGAATGGTTGGGGGCGGTGTTAGCCCCTTTAATGAACATACTCGGTTTACCCGAACAAATGGGTGTTGTGTGGGCAGCGGCGCTTTTCACCAATTTGTACACCGCTATTGCGGTGTTTTTCCAAGTCGTCGGTGAAACGCCTTTGAGTGTTGAGCAGGTAACGGTACTAGGAGCATTGATGCTGGTAGGGCATTCGCTTCCCGTTGAGGGAGCGGTTGCCAAGCGTGCTGGCGTACCTTGGTGGGGCACGCTGGTTCTGCGTGTGGGTGGGGCTTTACTGCTTGCTTGGCTTTTACACTGCTTCTATTCGTATTTTGGTTTGTTACAAGCACCTTTTGAATTGGTATGGCAGCCAAGTTTTTTATCAGCACCAACGCTAAGCGGTTGGGCGGTGGCACAGCTTGAAACGTTAGCGCTTATTTTTGTGATTATCTTAGCGTTGATTGTGCTTCTGAAAATTTTAAAAAGGCTTGGTCTAGAGCGCTGGATTCACCTTGGCTTGCTACCGTTACTCAGGCTATTAGGCATTGGACGCTCGGCAGCGAATGTGACGGTGATTGGGTTTACGTTGGGGCTAAGCTATGGCGCAGGGCTGCTGATTCGTGACGTGCAAAATGGAGTGCTAAGCAAGCGCGACAGCACGTTAGCACTTTGTTTTCTCGGCCTCTGTCATAGCGTTATAGAAGATACACTGCTGACCTTAATGCTCGGGGCGGATATAACGGGCATCTTATGGGCACGGCTCTTCTTTGCCATTATTGTCACCGCGATGATTGCCCGTTGGCCCAAAGCCACGGTGAAGAATAAATCATCTCATCATCAACCCAGGTGATTAAATTCACCCTTACCCACGATGACTGCCTTACCGCCCACGTTGACATAGCCAGACTTAATTTCACCATTGGCGGCGGTGTAGATAACGCTGGGTCGCCCCATTTCAACACCTTGGTGAATTTTGCAGTGTAGGGGCTCTGGCTTGAGTGACGCTAAATAACCGGTTAAGGCTGCTGCAGCGCTGCCAGTGGCGGGGTCTTCGCAAATACTGGCGTGCATGGAGAACATACGGCTCCGTACAATCGTCTCTTCGCTGGCTCGTTGTTCCATCACATAAAGGTATATCTGCTCAGTGCCGCTGCGTGTAACGGCATCTGCCCATACTGCACCGGCGATTTGTATGTGCTCTAGAGCCGCTAGGTCGGCTAGCTCAATAAGATGAAAGGGCAGACCGAAAGAGGCAATGATGGGATCGCCAATGACTTGGTGGATGTCCAGCCCCAGAAGCTCAACGGCAGTGAGTCGATCAATAGTGCTGCCTGAGACCATGACGGGCTGGGCGGTCTTAAACGTTGCTCCCCCTTTTTCATAATTAACTGTTAACTCGCCGACAGGTGGCTGTAGCACAATGCCTTGCTCGCGGTTGACGAGGTTTAACTCCGCTAGTAGATGCGCGGTACCTACCGTGGGGTGGCCGGCAAACGGCAGCTCAGCCGTCGGTGTGAAAATCCGCATAGGGTAGTGATTCGTCTTCGTCGCCGCGCCTAAAAATACCGTTTCAGCCAAGTTAAGTTCATTGGCAATTACCTGCATGGTACTGGTTTGCAGCCCATCGGCATTTAAAAATACCGCCAGCTGGTTGCCTGAAAAAGGTTTATCGGTAAACACATCTAGCAAATAGTACTCAGCGGCTTTCATATGGCCCCCTTTTGAATGATGAGTGCTGCCAAAATGGTTTACATCCTTCTTTTTGCGCCTGGGTGCGAGTGATTCCAACATCTTCCAGCAGTCGGTCATCGAGGGTTAGTAACTGGCGGCGGCTGCGACGGCGCTGTTGGAGTTGACGTAACTGACAGCGAATTTGGGCGAGACTGAAGTGTGGCATAGCGGTTCTCCTTGATGGCGATGTGCTCAACCAGATTACGCAGCCGTGCCTAAGCAATACAGATATAGGATTTTCTATTTTTAAGATACAGATGGTGTATGTTATACCTCTGTATGCTTGTTAATGCAGGGATCTGTATTGCTTGAAAGATAATATTTAAAACTGTATTGGAGACTGTGTTTAAAAAAACAGGAGGCAGTAGTATGACTCGCTATGAGGAGGTTGCTTGCATTTTACGGGAGCGAATTGAGCACGGTATTTACCGTGTGGGTGATCGCCTGCCTTCTATTCGAGCGGTATGTCAGGAGCTTGATGTTAGTATTTCGACCGCTCAGGAAGCCTACCGGCAACTAATGGATGTAGCGCTGATCGAATCACGGCCGAAATCGGGCTACTTCGTACTTCCAAGCCGGGTGCCTTCGGTGCTGCCTTCTGTCTCTCGTCCTGCGCAATGCCCACTAGATGTATCCCAATGGGATCAGGTATTAGAGCTGGTCGCTACACAGCGTGACGATAGTCGGCTTCTGCTCGGGCGTGGTGTGCCGAACTTAGCCTACGAAACGCTTAAGCCGCTGTCGAAAATACTGGCGGGGGTGCATCGAAAGAATGATCTGAATGGTTTTAACTATGACAAGCTAAACGGTAGCCCCGAGTTACGTCAGCAGGTAGCGCGGTTGGCCATTGCGTCCGGTTGTTTGCTGCACCCGGACGACATCATGATCACCACCGGCTGTCAGGAAGCGTTATCGATAGCGCTGCGCACCCTCACTCAACCTGGCGACGTGGTGGCCGTAGACTCGCCCAGCTTTTACGGCACCATGCAGATCCTAAAAGCCAACGGCCTAAAAGCGTTGGAAATTCCCACTGATCCGCAAACGGGCATTAGTTTGGAAGCGTTGGAAATGGCGCTGGAGCAGTGGTCGATCCGTGCTATACAGGTCACTCCGACGTATAACAATCCGCTGGGCTACACCATGAGCGAGGCGCGCAAAAAGGCGCTGTTTCAACTCGCCCAACGCTTCGACGTGGCCATTATTGAAGACGATATCTACGGTGACTTGGCCTTTACTCTGCCGAGGCCGCGCACGATCAAATCCTTCGATGACGATGGGCGGGTGTTGTTGTGCAGCGGTTTTTCCAAAACGGTGGGGCCTGGGCTGCGGGTGGGCTGGCTGGCGCCGGGGTGTTACCGAGACAAGGCGCTGCATATGAAGTATGTCTCTACCGGTGCCTCGGCCACATTGCCGCAGTTGGCGGTGGCGGAGGTTGTTGCCAAAGGCCACTACGAGCGTCACCTGCGCTATGTTACTCGCCAGTATCAGCGCCAACGGGACATCATGATCAACTGGGTGCAGCGCTATTTTCCAGAAGGTGCGGGCATCAGTTATCCACAAGGCAGTTTTTTGCTATGGGTGGAATTACCTGCCGCCGTGGACTGCGTACGTCTTAATGAACGCTTAGCCAAGTGCGCCATCCATGTGGCTCCTGGCTCGCTATTTTCAGCCTCGGGCAAGTTTCGTCAGTGTTTGCGACTTAACTACGCATTTACGCTAACACCGGCCATTGAAGATGCCGTGCGTACCGTGGGAGAGCTTGCCACCGAGATGATGGAAGAAGCCCAGCGGTCTGATGAAGTAGCGCTAAAGTGAGCATTGTTTGCTAAAGCCGAGTTAAAACGCTTCCTGAGCGGTGCGCCAAACGCACATGCCGACGAAGTAAACGGATGCAATGCTCCACCCCCATAGTGCCCAGGCTGCGTGCTCGGGACTGGAAAGTATCAGTGACGTTGCACATGCACACCATACCAGCGTGACGGCGATGTTGAGTGGCATGAACTGACGTACACGAAACGGGTGAAGGAATTTCATCTTAGACACGGTGAGAAAAGCTAGAAAAACGATAGCGGCAAAGGTGACAAAAGGCGGGAGGTTGAGGATATAGAAATAGGCGGCAGCGATGTTCCAAGCGGCAGGGAAGCCAACGAAATAATTATCCTGGCTTTTCATATCGACATTGCAGAAACAGAACATCGATGACAGCAGAATAATAAATACTGACAGAAGTTCGAAATTGGGCGGCAACTCAATAAAGAAGTAGATAAACAGAGCGGGAATAAACGCCCAGGTTAGATAATCGATGACCATATCAAGCGTCGAGCCATCAAAGTGGGGCAGGATAGTTTTTACTTCATACTTGCGCGCCAGGGTGCCATCGAAACCATCGACCATCATCGCAGCACCTAGCCAAAGGAGGCAGGCAACTGGGTTGTTGTCGATCAGTGAGAGCAGCGCCATCGTGCCGAGCAGTACGCCACTGGCCGTAAAGACGTGCACGCTCCATGCCTTGTATATCGAAGCGCGGGATTCTGTGTGCGAAGAGAGCGATTGAACCACGTTGACCCCATTGGGAACGTGTTGTCCCCGTGCTGTTCGGTGTATTGATAAGTGTGTAAAAATCATACCCTACTACAAGAAGACACCCAGCGAATACGCAGGCGAGTCATCTGGCGCGCTCGTTTGCTAGTGATCCAAGAAGTATAGTGCCTTGCGCCTTTGTTGTTACACGGGCCTCTGAAATTGCTGCCGCGCTTGTTCCACCTGCTCACGAGAGATGCATGTTAGCGAGTGATCATTGAGTAGCCCCATGGCCTGCATAAACGCAAACGCGGTGGTAGGGCCAACGAATTTCCAGCCGCGCTTTTTCAACTCTTTAGCAAGTGCGATGGATTCAGGTGAGGTGGTTTGGGATTGTGGTAGTGCTAATTCGGTAGGTTCATAGCGCCAGAAGAACGCAGCTAGCGAACCTTCCTGCGCGACCATTTCCAGTGCCCGCTGAGCATTATTAATCACCGCTTCGATTTTTCCGCGATGGCGAATAATGCCTGCGTCCTGGAGCAAGCGCTGAACATCCTCTTCGCCAAAGCGGGCAACGTGATGGAAGTCGAAATAATGGAAGGCAGCGCGAAAGTTCTCGCGCTTGTTGAGAATGGTGCGCCAGCTCAAGCCTGACTGAAAACTTTCCAGGCAGAGCTTTCAAATAGCCGCTGGTCGTCCGCCACTGGAAATCCCCACTCGTTGTCATGATAGGGCAGAAACTCTGGCGCACCGCCGCACCACTGGCAGCGGGGATGTCCATCGGGGGCGATAAAGTCGGTCATTGAGCGCTCCTTAGCGTGTATTCCTTAGCATAAGCTTAACCATGTGCGGCTAAGCCAAGTACCTGCTTTTATAAGTTCGCTCTCCGTTGAACCTGCATAGCCGAGAACTAAACCAGGGCGCTTATTCTCACCAAGGTAATAGCGGGAAAGCGGAGAAAGCGTAATACCTGCTTCATTAGCACGTCTTACGAGTATCTCTTCTTTTTCAAAATTATCGAGCTCAGCCAGTAAGTGCATGCCTGCATGGCCATCAGAAAGCCGGAGCCCTTTGGCCACCGCGGGCGCTAACGCAGTACGCAGGCAGGCTTGGCGTTGGCGATAAGCAGCCCGCATACGAGCGATGTGACGAGTAAAGTGGCCGTTGGCAATAAGTTCAGCAAGCGCTGATTGTATGGGGTAGTTACCTTCGCGGTGCAGTCGCGCCTGGGCGCGCTTAAAGTCTTCGGCAAGCGTATTGGGTAATACCAGATAGCCTAAGCGCAAGCCGGGGTAAAGCACTTTACTAAAGGTGCCCACATAAATCACCGACGCCTGTTCGGCGAGTCCTTGTAGAGAGGGAGTAGGCGGCGTGTCGTACCGAAATTCACTGTCGTAATCATCTTCTATGATCCAACTGCCAGTACGAGAAGCATACTCTAGCAATGCTAGTCGGCGCGGTATTGGCATGGTAACGCCACTGGGATATTGGTGAGAAGGTGTCACATAGATTAGCCGGGGTGCGGGGGTGCCCGCAGGCGCTAGTGAAGGGGTTAGTCCTTCTTTATCTACGGGTATGAGCGTTGTCGTTAAGCCTGAGGCGAGGAAGCATGCCTGCGCACCGCGGTAACCAGGTTCTTCCATCCAAACCGAATCACCGTTATCGGTGAGTAGCTGGGTAGTTAGCTCAAATGCCTGCTGTGCTCCTTGGGTAATCACAATCTGTTCTGGCTGGCAGCGCACCGCTCGAGAGAGCCTTAGATAGTCACAGAGAGCAGCTTTAAGCTCAGGCAGCCCGCCGCTGGCTTGATAATCCATCCATGATGTCTCTGCGTGATAATAGTGGCGACGCAAAAGGCGTTGCCATAGTTCGCGGGGAAACAGGTCGAGTGCCGGGACGCCAGGTGCAAACGCTCGATGGCCGTGGCTTAACGCTCCACTTAGCATTAATAGTATGTTGCCTCGGTTTGAATAGCGAGCAGGCACAGGAGGGGGACGTTCGGTTCTGTTTAATCGTGTGGGTAGTTTTGCTACATAGAGCCCCGCTCCCTGGCGAGCGATCAGTAATCCTTCCGCCAGCAGCCGATCCATAGCGGCCAGCACCGTATTGCGACTAATACCTAAAGCGCGGGATAAATAGCGGGAAGAGGGAAGCGCATCACCGGCCGTCAGTTCGCCATGTTGAATCCATTCTTTAAGCGAGCGGTAGAGCTGTTGAACCAGCGTGGCTGCTTCATTCGCTGTTAGCCTTATCGCTAGTGCCTCCGTAATCCAATCGCTAGCAGCGTTACGTCGTTTCACTGGTTCCCTCAATTTAGCGATAAGTGGCTCTTTGTTATAGACCACTATAGCGGCAAGCTGAGTTTGTTCACCATCTTAATGGAGTAGTTGCAATGATTAATATTCGTTCAGCGGTACTGGCTGACTTAGAGGCACTTAGTGGATTACTCGACGGCTATCGGCAGTTCTATAATCAGCCAAGTGATATCGGTGCGGCGCGTGATTTCTTGCGTCAGCGCTTTGGGCAGGCGGACTCTCGTATATTAGTTAGTGAAAATAGTGACGGTAACCTCACTGGTTTCGTGCAACTTTATCCTGGAGTTTCCACGGTGGGCTTGAATGCCCGTTGGACGCTAAATGATCTTTTTGTGTTGCCGGAGTGTCGTGATAAGGGGACGGGGAGGGCGTTGATGGAAGCCGTCACCCAGCTGGCTCGTGAGCATGGTGTCGCGCGCTTGATACTCATGACTCAGGTAGAGAACGAGCGTGCCCAACAGCTATATGAATCATTAGGCTGGCAGCGCAACACAGCGTTTTATGGGTATTTGCTGGATATCAAATAACGGAAATGATGACTAATGAGCAGTCATCTTCTGAAGTAAGTGCCTGCACAAAATTAAGCGGGCACTGATCATAGGCAACCACTGATTTAATGGGGCTTGAATCCTCGCAAACTTATGCATAAGCACTTATTAGCACTCATATATCGACGAAGCGTGCCGAGCCCGGCGTTTAGCCGGACTCAAACGACAGAGACCTAATTGCAATATAGGTTTAATTGCAGCTGCAACATAGGCTTAAGCGTTGCTTAGTTTGCGCGCTCGGTGCAGGTTTTCCATTGTATTCAGACACGCTTGGGCGGCCTCTTTCCCTTTAGTAACAAAGTGCTGGGTGTAGAAGTCGTGGTGAGTGCTGTGCTCATGGAAATGGTGTGGTGTTAAGACGACCGAGATAATCGGTACTTGCGTATCTAACTGCACGCGCATTAAGCCATCAATGACCGCATGGGCAACAAAGTCGTGGCGATAAATGCCGCCGTCTACCACAAAGCCTGCCCCGACAATGGCGCCATAGCGGCCACTTTCGGCGAGTACCTTTGCCTGGAGGGGGATTTCGTAAGCACCCGACACCGTGAAGATGTCCACTTGCTCGGCGTTAAGACCGCAACGTTCTACTTCAGTGATAAACGCTTCATAAGCTTTCTCAACGATATCCTGATGCCAGTGGCCTTGAATAAAGGCAATGCGCTGAGCCGTGGTGTGGGTTGAAAGCGTTAGCGGGAATGTCTGATTCATGGTCATTCTCTTGGATAAGTTGTACCAGAATCAGGGCATGCGGAACCGGTCGTCAGGCAACCGCAAAAGGTGGCTGAAGCCACTTTTTAAGTTGCGTGTCTAAGGTGCCGTTCTCTTTCATCCGGACTATCACCGTCGGCTTCGGCTTTTCACCGAATCTGCTGACCTCAAGAAATAAAAAAATCACCTTGAGCGCTCGCGGGCTTAGATGACAAAAATTTATTCAGTCATCATCACCGCCGGTGGGGACTTTCACCCCGCCCTGAGAACTTTGCTGACTATCAGCCCGGCTATATTACGCTTTTTCTAAATACCAAGCCACGGGGGCGTGGTGATCTTAGCGGGGGCGCGCTGCATGATGATCTCGCCGTGGCGAACAGAAAGTAGCACCTCGCCCTGGGTGCGCAGCACGCTGTAGTCATCTTCACCTTCTAGCAGGTTGAAACTAGCGGGTTTGCCGACCTCTATGCCGTAACGCGCTTCAATATTGAGTGTGCGAGCGCTGTTGTCAGTGATAAGCGACAGCGCCTGGCTGAAATCCTGATAGCCCATCATCTGGCAGATATGCAGGCCAAAATCGAGCGTTCGTAGTAGCTTGCCATTACCTAAGGAATACCAGGGGTCGAAGATGGAGTCCTCGGCAAAGCAGACATTAATGCCCGCTGCGTTTAACTCCTTCACTCGGGTAACGCCGCGCCGTTTTGGGTAAGTATCAAAGCGCCCCTGCAGGTGAATGCTTTCAGTGGGGCAGGAGACAAAGTTGATGCCCGATCGCTTGAGCAGCAGAAACAACTTGGAGCAGTAAGCGTTATCGTAGGAGTGCATTGCCGTAGTGTGGCTAGCGGTCACGCGGGTACCTAAGTCGTTAAACAACGCTTCGCAGGCCAGCACTTCAAGAAAGCGCGAGTTAGGGTCATCGATTTCATCACAGTGCACATCCACCAAGCGGTCATACTTGATCGCTAGCTCTATCACTCGCTTCATGGAAGCGACACCTAGCTCTCGGGTGTATTCAAAGTGGGGAATGCCGCCGACAACGTCCGCACCGATCTCCAGTGCCTCTTCCATCAGGCGGTCGCCGCCGGGGTAGGAGAGAAGACCATCCTGCGGAAAAGCGACCACTTGTATATCGATTTTATCTTTCAGTTCATCGCGCAAGGCACATAGGGTTTTAATGCCAATCAGGCTTGGGTCGCTGGTATCAGCGTGTGTGCGCACAAACTGGACGCCGTTGCCTATCAACAGATTCAGGGTTTTAAGCGCGCGCTCGCGAATATCCGCTTCGGTGAGCATGGGCTTACGCTCACCCCAGCGCTCGATGCCTTCAAACAGCGTGCCGCTTTGGTTCCAACTTGGCTCGCCTGCCGTTAACGCGGCATCCAAGTGTATATGCGGCTCAATGAACGGCGCGCAAAGCAGCTTGCCGCCCGCATCAATGTGCCCTTCTCCCACCGTTTGCGGTGCGTCTTGAGCGGTGATCGCTGTGAACATGCCGTTCTCAACCTCAAGCCGGTAAAGCTCAGGGCGCTGGCGTAGGCGGGCGTTAATGATCTGCATGTGCATAGGTAAGCTCTCTCTCATCAAGTGAATGGAAATTTTCTAGTGATGGAAGCAACCTGCATGCCAAGCTTATCTTCTCAAAGCGTTTAGAGTGCGCTCTCCACTAATAATCCCCGCATTAACGTTTCGATCATGCTCTCGTACTCGTCTGCTAATGAAAATTGCTGCGGGTCTTGTAGCCAGTCAAAGCAAATGCCGATTAAAAAGCTATGAAACTGAAGACGAGCACTCGCAGGGCTAAGGCCCTGGCGTAATTGGCCGCTTAACTTAACCTGCTCGAATAGCTGTTCTACTCGCGCTTTTGAATGCTCTGACAGCTGAGTAATCATGCTGATACGCGGGTGGTCATCTTCTAACTTTTCGCAGCGATGTAGCACGATGGTCGCGGCGCGTTGCAGGGGTAAGTTATAGCAGATAGCGCTGAGCGCGCTGTGGGCGATCCCTTGCAAACACTGGGTGGGCGAGTGGCCTAAACGGAGCACTGCATCATCGACAATTTCATCAAGCGGCACGCGAACACGTTCTAGTAGGGCATCGAATACCGCGGCTTTATCCTCAAAATGCCAGTAAATCGCACCGCGGGTCACGCCAGCCGCTGCGGCAATATGAGCCAAGGTGGTGCGCGACACGCCCTGAGTGAGAAACTGAGTTTCTGCAGCATCAAGAATGGCCTCGCGGGTGCGTTCAGCCTCAGCTTTGCGGCGTGACATAGCAGCTCCTAACAAAAAAGTGCCCATATATTGGCATTACTGAATGGCAAAGTCGCCAGTAGGCTATTAGTATACACGTTCACTGACATTCATGAATGTCAGTGAAATTCTGATAACTGCGTATTAATAACACCGCCGAGGAGTCTGCTGTGCGTAACACTGTGATTCGATTGCTTCCAGCACTGCTGGCCATGCTGCTGGTAGCAGGTGATGCCTATGCTGAAAGCCAGAATGAACATCCTCCCCGGCCGGTGAAGTTAATCGCACTTGAAGCGTCTGGCTCCGCACTGAAGCGCCAGTTCCCGGCGCGAGTTGAAGCCACCACGCGCAGCAACCTGTCGTTTCGCATGGCGGGTGAGCTTTTAGAACTTAATGTGAGCCCAGGCCAGCGGGTAACGGAAGGCACATTAATCGCTCGTATTGATGATCGTAATGTGCGCAGTGAATTGGATAGTGCCCGTTCGCGGTTAGAGCTGGCGCGGGCAACTCACGAGCGCATGCGCTACACCTTGGAGCGCGGTGCGATCAGCCAGGCGCGGTTTGATGAGTCGGAGGCCGAGTTGCGTGCCGCTCGGGCGACCTTTGAACAGGCCGAAGAGCAGCTGGGAAATACTCAGCTGCGCGCCCCTTACGATGGCGTGATTGCCCAGGTGCCGGTAGACAACCGTCAGATTGTTCAGGTGCAGGAGACCGTGGCGGTGATTCAGCAGCCAGGGCAGCTTGATGTGGTCTTTCATTTACCGCAGCAAATCGTTCAGCAGATACCGCGCAATGATGAGGTGACACCATTTGAAACGGCGATGGCCTTTGAAGTCCGGTTTGGCAATAGCGAAAAACCTTACCTTGCCCAACTAGCTTCTTATACCACTCAGGCCAGCGCCCAAAGCCTTGCCTATGAGGTAACACTTCGGTTGCCGCAGCCCGACGATATCACGCTGCTCGATGGTATGAGTGCCACCGTGCGGCTTGATCTAGGCCAACTGTTACCAGCGTCCGAACGTCTTGTCTGGCGTTTGCCGCCCGATGCGATTGGCTACCTCGGTGAGAACTCAGAGCAGGCGGTAGTGTGGCGTTTTCAGGCACCTGACCGTCTAGAGGCGGTACCGGTCGAGGTGGGGCGTTTAACCTCTAAGGGGTTGGAAGTGAGTGGCGAACTAGCCGCGAATGATCGTGTGGTGGCAGCGGGAGCCCATCGTGTCAGCGCCGATATGCGTGTAACTCCGTGGGAAAAGGAACAGGGGCTATAAGATGGTTGATTACTTCTTACGCCACCGGGCCGCGAGCTATTTAATGACCGTGGTACTGCTTATTGGTGGATCGCTCGCTTTCACCAGCATGGGGCAGCTGGAGTTTCCTGAATTCACCATTCGTAATGCACTGGTCACCACCCAGTATCCTGGTGCTACGCCAGAAGAGGTAGAGCAGGAAGTCACTTCGACGCTAGAAGAAGCCATTCAAGAAATGCCTTCGATTAAACGCATCAGCTCAGTAAGTTCTGATGGGTTTTCTCAAATCACCGTCGAGCTGCAAAGCACGGTGCAAAACGATGAGCTTCAGCAGCTATGGGATTCACTACGCCGTAAAGTGGGCGATGCTCAGGCCGCTTTGCCGCCAGGCGCTAGTCAGTCACGGGGTAACGATGATTTTGGCGATGTGTTCGGTCTGATGATTAACCTGACTGGTGACGGCTACGCCATGCCGGACTTAAAAGGCCATGCCGAGTTTCTTAAGCGTGAGCTTGCTTTGGTCGATGGTGTTGAAAAGGTGTCGCTGGCGGGCGTAAGACAAGAGCGCATTTTCATTGAGGTCGACCGTGAGCGGCTGCGCGCGCTGAACATCCCGTTAAGTTCACTCCAGCAACTGCTTGACACTCAAAATGCGGTGGTGGACTCGGGGCACTTGAAACAGGGAGGCCAGCGTTTCCGAGTAACGCCTTCGGGTAGTTCTGCCAACATTGATGACTTACGCGCGTTAATCGTTAGTGAAGGTAACGGCGAGTTGGTGAGGCTGAGTGATATCGCGGAGGGTTCCCGTGGCTTAACCGAGCAACCACAGCAGCTTTACCGCGATATGGGGCGGCCAGCTATTTCCCTGGGCATCTCATTTGAAAGCGGCGTTAACGTGGTCGAAGTAGGAGAGCGCCTTGAGCAGCGGCTAGACGAACTAGAAGCACGCACACCGTTGGGGATGGAACTCAACGTGGTCTATGACCAGCCGAGTGTGGTGGACGATGCTGTATCTGGTTTCCTAATCAGCCTGATTCAGGCGGTTGCCATTGTGATAGTGGTGCTAATGCTGTTTATGGGCTGGCGCAGCGGCCTGCTGATGGGCTTTATTCTGCTGATTACCATTATTGGCACCTTTATGCTGATGCGCATCCACGGCTTGCAGTTGGAAAAGATCTCGCTGGGGGCACTGATAATAGCGTTGGGCATGTTGGTCGATAACGCCATTGTGGTCACTGAAGGCATGCTGGTTGGCCTAAAGCGTGGCCAAAGTATTCGTGAGTCGGCGCATCAGGTGGTTAAACAAAATGCCTGGCCGCTGCTGGCAGCAACGTTGATTGCGGTTGCCGCCTTTGCTCCAATTGGGTTGTCGCCGGATACCACCGGTGAATTTATCGGCTCGCTGTTCTATGTGTTGCTGTATTCATTGCTGCTAAGTTGGCTGACAGCGCTGACGCTCACGCCTTTCTATTTCAAACTGCTGTTTCGCAATGTAGCCCCCAGCAGCGGAGACGAAGATCCGTATAACGGCGTGGTGTACCGCGTATTTAGCCGCGTGATTGTGGCGGGTATCCGGCTGCGTTGGCTAACACTTGGTCTGGTGATAGCCATTCTGGCAGGCGCAGTTGTTGGCTTTGGCTCGGTCAAAAATGCCTTTTTTCCGGCCTCCAATACGCCCATCTTCTTTGTCGATTACCGCACGCCAGAAGGCACCGATATTCTGGAAACCCAGCGGCGGGTGGCTGAGTTGGAAGAGGTGGTCATGGACATGGAAGGCGTCCGCCACCTCACCACCGTTGTAGGCGGCGGTGCCCAGCGCTTTACCCTGACCTATGCGCCGGAAGACCGCTACGCCAGCTATGCACAGCTAATTATTGAAACTGATGACAAAGCCGCGCAGCAAGCGCACATGGCGGATGTCGAAGCGGTACTACAGCGAGATCACAGCGATATCGACTATAAAATTGCCCCGCTGGAAGTCGGCCCTGCTCCGAAAGCTAAGATCGAAGCAAGGCTATACGGCAGCGATCCCGCCGTATTACGCCAACTAGGTGATCAGGTCGCGGCGCTGTTTAGTGATACGTCCAATATGGTCAGTGTACGTACCAACTGGCGTAACCGTGTTCAGGCCGTAGTGCCTATTTTTGCCGAAGACACGGCACGACGCCTGGGCGTCACACGTGAAAATCTGGCGGCCACACTGGCGCTGAGTACCAGTGGTAGCCAGGTGGGCATCTACCGTGACGGCAGCGACCTGATCCCGATCGTTGCCAGAGCGATACCTGAGCAGCGCAACGATATCGACAACATAGGGTCGCTAAACGTATGGAGCGCCGAACAGGGGCGTTACATCACCGCGGATCAAGTGATGCGCGATGTGACGACCCAGGTAGCAGATCCACTAATCATGCGCCGCGACCGAGAGCGCATGCTGGCGGTGTATGGTGAACCAGACCCGCTCAGTGGTGTGACGGCGGCTAGCGTATTGGCCCAGGTTCGGCCCCAGGTAGAGGCGCTGGAATTGCCGCCCGGTTATCGGCTTGAGTGGGGCGGTGAATTTGAGACCGCCGGTGAAGCCCAGAGCGGCTTATTTGCGTCGCTGCCACTTGGGTTGGTGATGATGTTCATTATCACGGTGGTGTTGTTTAATAACTTCCGTCAGCCGTTGGCGATCTGGTTTTTGGTGCCGCTGACCATTGTCGGGGTAGTCGCTGCGCTACTGTTAACGGGGATGCCCTTCTCGTTTATGGCGCTGCTGGGCACGCTGAGTTTGATTGGGATGGTGATTAAAAATGCCATTGTTCTGGTGGAAGAAATCAATGTTCAACTGCCACTACACAAAGATCGCTATCACGCCGTTGTGCGCGCTGCCATTAGCCGTGTTCGGCCCGTTTCCATGGCTGCGCTGACCACCATGCTGGGGCTTATCCCGCTGATTAGTGATGCATTCTTCGCCAGCATGGCGGGCGCGCTGATTGGTGGGCTCGGTGTCGCCACGCTGCTCACCCTAATCGTACTGCCGGTGATCTATTGCGTGCTTTACCAGATCAAGATTCATAAGGACTAAGAGAGCATTTGTCGTCCTCCAACGAAGACATAATGTACGACCGCCCTCACTAAAGAGGGCGGTGCCATTACTAACATTGAAGCGTGGTGAATGTTTCAAGAAGCGACGCGGAAGGGGTTGCGTGGGTCGTTGTCCCAGGCTAGGAACGGTTTCCCCGTTTCTTGGGGCACCATGGTGATGCAGTTTTCCACTGGACAGGTAATTTGGCATAAGTTGCAGCCAACGCACTCGTCTTCAATTACCTCGTAACGGCGTGCGCCGTCTTGCTCGGTGAGCTTGGCAATCGATTGGTGGGAGGTGTCCTCGCAAGCGATATAACAGCGGCCGCACTCAATGCACAGGTCCTGATCAATCTTCGCAATGGTTTTGAAGTTGATGTCCAGGTGCTTCCAGTCAGTGGTTTGTGGCACGGCTTTGCGAGAGAACGATTCAATGGAGTCGTAGCCTTTTTCTGCCATCCAGCGTGAAAGACCATCCTTCATCTCTTCCACAATGCGAAAGCCGTTGAGCATTGCAGCGGTACATACCTGCACGCTACCTGCGCCCAGAGCAACGAACTCTGCAGCGTCCCGCCAGTTGGAAATTCCCCCGATGCCAGACAGTGGTAGTTCGGCCGTGGCTGGGTCGCGGGCGATTTCCGCCACCATATTCAGTGCGATAGGTTTTACGGCGCTGCCGCAGTAGCCGCCGTGGGTGCTTTGATGGCCTACCGTGGGTTTTGCGACCATATTGTCCAGGTCGATGCTAGTGATGGAGTTGATGGTGTTAATCAGCGATACCGCATCGGCGCCACCCCGTAGTGCCGCTTGGGCACCTACCCGAATGTCGGTGATATTGGGTGTGAGTTTTACAATCACCGGTTTGGAATAGTGCTTCTTACACCAGTAAGCGACTTTTTCGATGAGGTCGGGGTTTTGGCCGACTGCCGCCCCCATGCCGCGTTCCGGCATGCCATGGGGACAGCCCAGGTTTAGCTCAATGCCATCTGCGCCAGTTGCTTCCACCAGTGGCAAAATATGTGCCCAGGCTTCTTCGTTACAGGGCACCATAATGGAGACAATCAGTGCACGGTCGGGCCAATCTTTTTTCACCTGGGTGATTTCTTGAAGGTTGATCTCCAGCGAGCGGTCGGTAATGAGTTCGATATTGTTGAATCCAATCACCTCGCGGTTTTTACCATAGTGAGCGGAGTAACGTGAAGAGACATTCACCGCAGGTGGCTCTTCGCCAAGGGTTTTCCAGACGACGCCGCCCCAACCCGCTTCATAGGCCCGCACCACGTTATAGGCTTTATCGGTGGGTGGTGCGGAGGCTAGCCAGAAAGGATTTGGAGCTTTGATGCCAGCAAAGTTCACCGACAGGTCAACGCCGTTCACCACGCTGTCACCGCTGTTTTTCTTGCCCGGTGGTGTGAAAGGAAGTGTATTCATGCGGCCTCCTGCTTAGCGGCAAGCGCTTGGTGAATGGCATGGGCAGCCAGTTTGCCGTGTTGAACGGCTTGAACGGTGAGATCTTGTCCAGGTTTCACGCAGTCGCCACCCGCGTAAACATTGGGCATTGAGGTGCGGAAGAACGCATCAACTTGGATACGTTCGCCGTCCCGGGCAAGCTCTCTGGCGGTTTCATCCGTCAGGCTAGCGCTATCAAAGCCTTGGCCAATCGCCTTGAAGATGGCATCGGCAGCAAGGTCGAATGTTTCTCCTGTGGGGGTTAACTGGCCAGCTTGGTCGTGGGTCTTGGCAAAACGCATACCGGCCACGCGCCCTTGGTCATCCAATAAAATTTCGTCTGGCTGGGCCCACGTCACCATGCGCACGCCGTTAGCTTTGGCAATTTCTTGCTCATGATCGGTAGCGGACATCGCCTCTGTGCCACGGCGGTAGACTAGCGTTACCTCTGTCGCGCCTAGGCGAGCCATTTGAGTCGCCATATCAATGGCGGTATTACCTGCACCGATCACAATGCAGCGCTTGGCGACAGGTAAGCTGCCAAGGTCTTTGGTTTGGCGCAGGGTTTTAATGTAGTCAACGGCTGGCATTAAGCCGGGAGCATTATCCCCAGTGAGCCCTAAGGCACGGCTGGCACCAAGACCTAAGCCAAGGAAAACGCTATCAAACTGCTGATGCAGCGTGGCAAGTTCTAAGTTATCGCCCAGACGCTGGCCGTGCTGGATATCAATGCCGCCGATTTCGAGTAAAAACTCCACTTCTTTACGTGCGAAATCATCGGTCATCTTATAGCGGGCGATACCGTACTCATTCAGTCCGCCTGGTTTTTGTTCGGCCTCGAAAATGGTCACCTGATGGCCCAGCATTGCCAAGCGGTGAGCACAAGAAAGGCCAGCGGGGCCCGCGCCTACCACGGCGATATGTCGGCCGCTGTTAGCCGCCCGCTTAAACGGGTGGCTTTCGAACTGCATATGGTCAGTAGCGTGGCGCTGCAACAGGCCAATTAATACGGGCTGGCACTCTGCATCATGGTTGCGTACACAGCTACGCTCGCAGAGGATTTCAGTTGGGCACACTCGGGCGCAACTGCCGCCAAGAATGTTGGCTTCCAGAATGGTTTCTGCTGCGCCATTAATGTTGTTTTCGCTGATTTGGCGAATAAAGCTTGGAATATCAATATCCGATGGGCACGCCTCAACGCAGGGGGCGTCGAAACAGTACAAGCAGCGCTGGCTTTCGATCATTGCTTGGCGGTGGGTTAACGGCGGATGAAGGTCGCTAAAATTGTTTGCCAGCGAGGGTGGGTCGTAGGTGCCGACCTCTTGTGCGCTGGGCAGGTGGTCAAGTGAGTGGTTCACGGTCATCTCTCCTATTGGCTTTTTTCTTTTCTTGAGGAGTTGTTCAGCGCTTTACGGCTACCGGGGCATTTAATTCAGCACGCTTAGCCAGTAGCTCGAAAACACCTGGGTAAGCGGGGCGTTTTAAGTAGCGCCCAGCACCACGCTCGGCGTGCAGTTCACCGTCTCGCCATACCCATTTACCTTGGCTAATCGTGTGACGGGCAATGCCGCGCACCGTTTTGCCCTCAAAGATGTTGAAGTCGACATTTTGATGGTGAGTTTTGGCGGAGATCGTACGTGTGCCATTGGGATCCCAAACCACAATATCGGCATCGGCGCCCACTTGGATGGCACCTTTACGAGGATAAAGATTGAAAATTTTGGCGGTATTGGTGGAGGTCACGGCGACAAACTCCTGAGGCGAGAGTTTGCCGCTGTTAACGCCTTCATCCCATAGCACTGCAAGGCGATCTTCTACCCCGGCAGTGCCGTTAGGAATCTTGGTAAAGTCATCTTTGCCTGCGGCTTTTTGATCTTCACAGAAGCAGCAGTGGTCAGTGGCAGTGGTTTGCAAATTGCCAGATTGCAGGCCATGCCACAGCGCTTCTTGATGCCCTTTGGGGCGGAACGGTGGGCTCATTACGTGGGCGGCGGCGGTTGCCCAGTCGGGATGTTGGTAAACGCTGTCATCAATGAGTAAGTGTCCTGCCAGGCACTCGCCGAATACTGGGTGGCCTTGCTGGCGGGCATAGGCAATTTCATCGACGGCGTCTTTGGTGGATACATGTACCAGATAGACCGGCGCCCCTAGCGTGCTGGCAATTCGAATCGCTCGGCTGGCGGCTTCACCTTCTACCTGTGGCGGGCGGGAAAGTGGGTGAGCTTCCGGCCCGGTAATGCCCTGGGCCAGTAATTTCTGCTGCATGTGGTAAACCAGTTCGCCGTTTTCGGCGTGTACCGTAGGCACTGCGCCCAGTTCAAGGCAGCGTGAAAAGCTTTCCACCAATATGTCATCAGTGGCCATAATCGCGCCCTTGTAGGCCATAAAGTGCTTGAAGCTATTCACCCCATGTTCGCGCACCAGGGTACCCATTTCCTCTTTGACGCTTTCATCCCACCAGGTGATTGCCACGTGGAAAGCGAAATCAGTGGCGGCTTTTTTCGCCCCCCCTTGCCACGTCTCAAAGGCTTCTAAAAGTGATTGGCCTGGGCTTGGAATGACAAAGTCGATAATCGTCGTGGTACCACCCGCCATAGCGGCGGCGGTGCCGGTGTAAAAATCTTCGCTAGCCACCGCGCCCATAAACGGCATTTGCATATGGGTATGAGGATCAATACCGCCGGGCATTACTAACTGGTTGCTGGCATCAACGATTTCGCAGTTGTCGGGGAGGTCCAAGTTGGTGCCGATGGCGTGTATTTTTCCGTCGATGCACAGTACGTCAGCGCGGTAAGTGTCGGCATGGGTAACGACGGTGCCGCCTTTGATCAATAAACTCATTATGAAATCCTCGTGTGATTCATCAACAGGGCTACTCACCATCAGTGAGGCGGGGGTAGGCATCTGGGCGACGATCACGGAAGAACTGCCAGTTATTGCGTACCTCGCGCACCATATCTAAATCAATTTCATGCACCAGTAGCTCGTCTTCAGTTTCGCTGGCCTGGGCTTCGATTTTGCCGCGTGGGTTAACGATGTAGCTGGAGCCGTAGAAGTCACCGATATTCCAGGGCGCTTCAGTGCCCACGCGGTTGATAGCGGCAATGAAGCAACCGTTAGCCGCGGCGGAAGCAGGTTGCTCAAGCTCCCATAAGTATTGGGAGAGTCCTGCCACGGTAGCGGAGGGGGTGAAGATCACCTCAGCACCATTGAGCGCCAGCGCACGCCAACCTTCAGGGAAATGGCGGGCATAGCAGATATACACACCAATTTTGCCGTAGGCAGTGTCGAAGACCGGCCAGTTTGATTTTCCTGGTTTGAAGAAGAACTTCTCCCAAAAACCAGCAACTTGAGGAATATGAGTTTTATGATATTTGCCGAGGTAGCTGCCATCGGCATCAAACACGGCGGCGGTGTTGTAGTAAACGCCGGTCTCTGTTTCTTCGTAGACGGGCACGATGATTACCATGTGGTGTTCGGCAGCCAGTTTTTGCATCATCTGACACGTCGGGCCTTCTGGAACACGCTCTGCGGCGGCATACCATTTTCCATCTTGGCTTGGACAGAAGTACGGCTGGTTAAATACTTCTTGAAAACACAGTACTTGCACACCCTGTTCGGCGGCCTGCTGAATCATTGGCAGGGGTGCTTCATTCATCGCGTCGCGGATCGCCGCAGGGTCTAAGTCGGTACTGGTTTTGAGGCCCATTTGAATTAAGCCGATTTTCATTTTCTGCATGGAACATGCCCTCTCAAGTCATACGTGCCAACCGCATGCGGACGCATGTCGGTACGTTACTGGTCAAGTAACAAGTTTGTGGTCACGTGGCGTGCAGCGGCGTCTTACCGTGCCTTTTTCGCTTAGCCTTGCTTGTGAAACTTGCATTGATAATAGAGTGATGCAAGCGAGGTTAAGCGAGCGTCTTATTGTTGTTTGTAAAGTTGTCATGTTTGACAGCTTTTTGAACATAGTCCGTTATTAGGTGTTGTTTCAAGCGTTTTTTGATAATTTTATTTTGTTGGCTTAACTCTTTGATTTTTTAGTATTTTTATTTCTTATAGTGCTGTTTTTGCTAAGTTGGTGAAGTACTGCACGATGTTAGTGATTTTTAATTTTTTCTTTTAAAACATAGCGTTGTATTAGTTTAATTTGAATATAAAACTTTTTTTCGCATCTTTTTGGTGCGTATTTTCTTTAAATAGCTACGCTTATTAATGGCTTTGAAGAGCTACAAGGCGAATAACAACAATCACGCTAAAAGTAAGTGTATGTCTGCCTAGTAAGTCAGCTTTTTGATCAATGGGTTAGTGTTTGTGCTTTTGGTTTAGGCACGCTTATTGCTCTTAGAAGACTGGAATCGTGAATATAATGGGCAACAGCACTGCTGAGGAGACTATATGACTGGCTCAACATCCCGAATGGTGGACAGAGAGGGGTTAATTGAACTCGACGTAGGCACAGACGTAGGTGATAGCCCTCGTTTTAATAAAGATATTGCACCCACTCAGGCGATTGAGCGAACTTGGAGCAAATGGAACATTGCTGCACTTTGGGTGGGTATGTCGATTTGTGTACCTACCTACACGCTGGGGGGGGTGTTAACCGCCTACTTTGGCCTTAGTGTTGGTGAGGCGCTTTTTGCCATTTTGTTAGCCAACGTGATCGTATTGATCCCGCTCACCCTAAACGCCTTTCCAGGCACTAAATTTGGGATTCCCTTTCCTGTTGTACTGCGATCATCGTTCGGTATTTTAGGTTCTAACGTGCCTTGCTTGGTGCGTGCTCTAGTTGGCTGCGGCTGGTTTGGTATTCAAACTATGTTTGGTGGCTTGGCTATTCATCTTCTGTTATCCGAACTGGTTCCCGCTTGGGCTGCGCTGGGGGGAGTAGGTGAGGTGATTGGCTTTTTTGTATTCGGCGCAACGAATCTCCTAGTGGTCATTCGTGGGGCAGAGTCGATTAAGTGGCTGGAAACCTTAGCGGCGCCATTGTTGCTCGCCGTGGGGATTGGGTTAATGACGTGGGCGTGGCCGCACATGTCGATGACTGAGCTATTAGCGCAACCGCCCTCGCGCCCAGAAGGAGCTTCGGTATATGGCTACTTCTTTGCGGGCTTAACCGCTATGGTGGGTTTTTGGGCGACGTTGTCGCTGAACATTCCCGATTTCAGCCGGTTCGCTAAAAGCCAAAAAGATCAAATTGTTGGCCAAGTGATTGGGTTGCCGCTGACAATGTTCTTCTTTGCAGCGTTGGGCGTTGTATTAACCGCGGCGTCAGAGTCGCTGGTGGGGCAAACGGTTGCTGACCCGGTGCGTTTGATTGGCTATATCGAAAGCCCTTTCTGGGTAGTGCTTGCCATGTTGCTAATCATTATTGCCACGATTTCTACTAATACCGCCTCGAATATTGTTTCTCCCACGAATGACTTCCAGAATATTGCCCCGAAGCTGATTAACCAAACCCGCGGCGTCCTTATGACAGGGGCCGTGGGTGTTTTACTGATGGGCTATGATCTTTTGCAAAAGGCGGGACTCATCGCTCAAGGCGTATCTCTTGAACAGATGTATTCAAACTGGCTGCTAGGGTACTCCAGCCTGCTTGGCCCCATCGCAGGGATCATGGCTGTGGACTATTTTCTAATTAAAAAGCAGCGTTTAGATGTGCCTAGTCTATATATGGATAACCATGCTTATCCTGCGGTGAATATAGCGGGCTTTATCGCGTTCGGCGTGCCGGTGGCGCTTACGCTAATATCGCTACTAACCGGCACCATGAACTGGTTCTATGACTATGGCTGGTTTACAGGGTCCGCGCTCGGTGCGATTGTTTATTATGTCGCAAGCCACGTTTTAACATCGTCTTCCCAGGTAGGACCCGCGCCTCACTTGGCCAGTGAGACGGCAAAACAGCCATAAACTCACTACATATAAACATCGCCAATGATCGAAGCTCGGCCAAGTGCCGAGCTTTGATATTTTTTGCTTGGCATAAACTGGTGATTTATTTTGTGCCTTTCACAAATCCTAAAAATGCATCCACCACCCGGTTGGGGCGGCGGTCATGGCGAGTGATTAGAACAAACGGAATCCGGTAGCGCTGGGTGGCCGGGTGAATGACGCGCATCTTTTCTGCGTTAACCCATTGAGCGGCTACGTGTTCTGGAAGAAAGCCGATAAAGCGTCCAGTGAGAATCAAAAACGCGGCACCTTCCCGATCAGAAGCCGATGCTTGTAGATTTAACCCATCATGCGCTTTACGTGCATCGCTAGGGAGTGGGTAGCGAGGTGTTATCGCTGGGTAAGCAGCTATCTGCTCAGCCGTCAGCGCTTCATCGATTTCACTAAACAAGGGGTGGCCGGCAGCACAGTAAAGAAACGAAGGCTCATCGTACAATAAGTGCGTTTCTAAGCTGGTAGGTAAATTAACCGCGGGCACCACACCGACATGCAAGTGTCCATCCATCACGCTCCGAATAACGGCATCCGAAGGCTCCATGTGAATATTAACGGTGACTTCATGGCTTGGCGCTGTCAGCTCGGCGAGCGCATGGGTAACATGCATAGCGGGCAAGGTGACCAAGTTATCGGTGATGCCGATATTCAGTTCGCCCTTGATGGTATGATGCAGTGCATTTACATCGCTTTTAAAGGCTTCTAGCGCGGTCAGTAGCGTTAACCCCGCTTGGTAAATCTCTTTGCCTTCTTCGGTTAAACTAACCCCGCCTCGGCCACGCTGGCATAGCGAAAAGCCTAGCCTGCCTTCTAAATCATTCATGTGCTGGCTAATGGCTGAGCGACTGATGCCTAGAGCGGTTTCTGCGGCGGGGAAACCACCACATTCCACCACCGTTTTAAAAATACGCACTAAGCGCACTTCGTAGTCACTCATTTGGCCTAAAGATGCCATGGCAGCCTCTTGTTAAGTAAAATAACGACTTTTATGAGCATTTTTGCTGAAAATTGATATACATCAAACACAAGCCAAGCCACTATCTAGAGCCGCTTACGAGGAGCCGCTGTGGTGTATCTTTCAACGTTCTTTTTATACTGTATCAGGTGTGCTGCGGGATACCTGAATAAGGCCTACGTATAATGCTGCTACCTCGCAGTGATCGAGTAACTAAAAAAAGTCAGGTATTACCTGACTTTCGGCGTCAAAAGCGGCGAGTTATTACGATCTATATTTTGTCGTTATGTATGATGATTACGCTGTTTGGCTGGTTGCTTAAAGGCCAGTATCACCAGGAAGTCAATGCGGCTGAATCCCGTGTGATTGCCCGTGCGAATGTGGTGTCAGAATGGGTAAAAGGCATGTTCGGGCAAAGCAGCCAAGGCTTGTTTAGTCTGGCCGAGCTGCTAGATATTCACCAAACAGGCTCTTCAGGGCTAGACAGCTTAGAGGCTGATCGTGCGAGTGCCGTTCAGAGAGCGCTAGACAATCTTACTGAGTACGTACCGCTGATCGATAGTGTCGGAGTGTTGGACGCCCAAGGGCGTCTACGTTTAAGCAGTGACGATAATCGTCATGTTGGGGAGGAGTTTGGCAACAGCGCTTTTTTCCGTACCTTTAAGCAAGGTGGCCAAGACGAAATGATGACGCCGCTTATTTGGTCGGCGAGCAAGCAGCGTTTCTTTCTTTATCATGGCCAGCGTTTAGTGAATGACCGAGGTGATTTCGCTGGTGTGATTATGTCTCGCATCATGCCGCATATCCTGGACGATGCGCTGAAGCAAATGCGTGTGTACGAAGGTGAAAGCATGGCACTGATAGATGAACATCTAAAAGTGGTTGCTCGGCACCCACCTCCCCATGAAGGAGTAACCATTGGTAGCCAAATTAATGCACCTGACACGCAGCAGTGGTTAGACAGCGAAAACCTTTCTCGGACGCTAACCACGATCTCACCTCTTGACGGGAGTAACCGCTTATTCCACATGCAACGGATTAGCGAATATCCGGTGTTTGTTGTGGTGGGCGTTGACCTTCACACGCTGATGACGGGATGGCGTCAGCGCTTGCTGGTATTATTGTTGGTCGTTGGTTTGATTACGCTGTTGGGGGCCTGGGGCGTTCGCCACTACCTAAACCGTCTCACGTTAGCTTATCAGCTGCATGAGCGAATAAAAGAACGAGAGCTAGCACGGGCGGAAGCGCAAGCGCGTGGGGCACGTATGGATGCCTTAGTCCACTCGATCCAGGATTTGATTTTTGTATTTGATGTGGAAGGGCGCTTTAGCTATATCCATGCAGTTGCCCCTGAGCAGTTACTTATTAATAGCCAAGATGCGCTGGGAAAGCACTTTTCACATGTCCTACCTGTTCCCTTAGCCCGCGCATTTGCCGCCGTTTTTGAAAGAGTGCAGCAGTTTCATCAAGTAGAAAGGTTTGAATATCCACTGACCATTGACGCACAGCCACACCATTTTCATGCCACCGTAAGCCCGCTAATAAGTAGTGCCGGACAATTTGAGGGAGTGTTATCGGTGAATCGTGATATTACCGAAGCGAAGCGCGCAGAAGTAGAACTACAGATTGCTGCGGCCGCTTTCCAGGCGCACCTAGGTATCATGGTGGCGGATGCGCGGGGAAATATTTTAAAAGTTAATGATACGTTTAAGCGCATAACGGGCTATAGCGATGCCGAGGTGATCGGTAAGAACCCTCGCATGTTTAGCTCGGGTCACCATAACGCAGCGTTTTATCGCCGTTTGTGGAAACGGGTAATAACCACAGGAAGTTGGGAAGGAGAAATCTGGAATCAGCGTAAAAACGGTGAGCTGTTCCCTGAGTGGCTGACAATCAGCGCTGTCTACGATGCTGACGGCATGCTCACTAACTACGTTGCTACTATGAGTGATATCAGTGAGCGCAAAGCCGCTGAGCAAGAGATCCATCAGCTAGCGTTTTACGATCCATTAACGGGCTTTGCAAATCGGCGCCTGTTTATGGACAGGATGGAGGCCGCCTTAAAAGAGCTAACCCGCCACCAGCGCTGCGGGGCGTTATTGGTGGTCGATATTGACCGTTTCAACCATATTAACGATACCTTGGGGCACCTCGCCGGCGATCAGTTGCTGCAACGGGTTGCCCAGCGATTTGGCCAAATGTTGCGCGATACCGATACATTGGCTCGCCTGGGTAGTGACGAATTCGCAGTGCTTGTTGAGGGCGTCGATGGAAGTCCTCGTCAGACGCGGCGCTTAGCAGAACATATTGCCCAGAAACTTCTCGTCGCGCTTGATGAGCCGATTAGTTTTGCTGAAGAGCACGTCATGGTGACCGCATGCATTGGGATTACTATCGTATCCGATAGTCAGCGAAGCGCCGAGGACTACCTTCAGCAGGTCGACATGGCTTTATTACAAGCGAAAGCGAGTGGGCGTCGTGCCATACGCTTTTTTGATCCTTCGATGCAGGCAACGCTGCTTGCACGGGTTAAGCTTGAAGCCGATTTGCGTCAGGCATTGGAGAGTCATCATTGGCGCCTCTATTACCAGCCTCAGGTTAATCGCTTCGGCCACTTTACGGGGGTTGAGGCACTGCTGCGCTGGCAGCATCCAGAGCGTGGAATGGTCTCACCTGGGGAGTTTATTCCGTTATTAGAAAGTACCGGGCTAATTAATGAGGTCGGTGAGTGGGTCATTGAAGATGCGTGTCGCCAGTTAGCCTGTTGGGCCGCAATGCCACATCTGCGTGAACTGACGATTTCTGTGAATATTAGCCCACTGCAGTTTCGCGATAGCGATTTTTTATCTCGCTTACAGCAGATTTTTATTCGTACAAAAGCACCGCTCGAACGCCTCAAGTTAGAAGTTACTGAGTCGCTGTTTGTGGAAGCGCGAGACGATGCTCGTGACAAAATGCTTAGCCTGAAAGCCCAAGGTGTACGTTTTTCTCTGGATGATTTTGGAACCGGCTATTCATCGCTGGCGTATCTTGCGCAGTTGCCGCTTGATCAGCTAAAGATTGACCAGTCATTTGTCCATCAAGTGTTAGAGAGCAGTGCCAATGCGGCCATTGTGGAAAGTACGATCGCTCTGGCGAAAAGCTTAAATCTTGATGTTATTGCCGAAGGGGTAGAAACAGAGGACCAAAAAGCATGGTTGTTGGCTCATGGCTGCCATGCTTTCCAAGGCTATTTATTTGGTCGCCCTATGCCAGTAGACGCTATTGAGGAAGCGTTCTTGGCTCAGCCCTCTTAGCTCTGGGAAAACATTAGCCCAGCAGCGCTCCTGATGATTGCAGTTCTGTCAGTAAATTCGTGTGGGTATCGGCGTCATTGTCAGCGGTAATCCCCTCAAGCCGCGAATCCTGTCGCCAAGCGCTGCTTCCGACACTAAGTGCTCCATCGGCTCGATTAAGCTGCTTCCAGCCCTGCTCGGTATGAAAGACGCCTTTTACTCGTGCAGATGAGGGAAGCTCACCTAAGTGGGCGGCCAAATAATCAAGATCAAAGCGTTCACTGGGGTGCCAGCGAAGGCCTGTGCTGGTGTATCCAAGGGAGCTGGCGGTCTTTTGTTGAGGTTGGCCAAGCGGAGGAGCAACATCAAAAAAAGCGCCTTCCAACGTGAGGGGTGCTGTTATTTGACGATGTGTATCAGGAATGGTCGCATCGTCGTGGGCGCTGGTTTGGCCGCTGTCCATCAGCAGTGATAGTGGCATCGTGCCATGTTCAATGCGGTGAACCCACTTTCGTGGTGGCCAGAGCTTCGTCACAAACTGCTGTGCTTGTTCGTGTTGTTCGACGCTTGCCTGCTCACCCATAGTGATGGCGATGGCATCGGCCATCGCCAACTGGTCTTGAAAGGTCTCGTGTTTACGGACTCTGGGCTCATCTAGACGGCGCGGATCTAGGGTGGCAATAATATCGTGCACGGCCACCACATCTTGAAAGGCTTCGCCGCGTAGCAAGTCGAGTAAGCCAGCGGGATGGCCTAGCCCTGATGGTTCAATAATGACGCGGTCTGGCTTGTTGCGGGCGAGTAAGTTGACCAACGCAGCCTGTAGCACAAAGGCCAGCTGGCAACATAAACAGCCACCAGGTAGCCCTTTGACGACGACATCGTTGCGCTGTTCAAACATCGCTTGGTCAATGCCAATCTGGCCAAACTCATTGACTAAAATGGCCCATTTTTCATCCACAGGCTTTTGCTCAATTAGGCTGTGGATAAGCGTGGTTTTACCGCTGCCGAGAAAGCCAGTAATGATATGCACAGGCACGCGAGTGGCTGACAACGTTTAACCCCCTGTCATATTCATAAAACGCACCACCTGGACATCGCCGTCGGTAGTGAAGTGATGGCGCTCGGGTTTGAGCGGTAAGGCGTTAATAATGGCCGTTTTCAATGCCTGCATATTGCCGGGATGCCGACGTAATACGGCACGTAAATCGACGGAGTGTTCATTGCCCAAGCAGAGCAGCAGACGGCCTTCAACGGTTACCCGCACGCGGTTGCAGCTATCGCAAAAGTTGTGGCTGTGGGGCGAAATAAAACCGACACGACTGTCGCTGTCAGCCATTTTAAAATAGCGCGAAGGCCCAGGTGTGGTTTCCGTTGACGGCATGAGTGGGTAACGTGTCTCGATCAGCGCTTGAACGTCGTCACTAGAGTAAAAGGTTTCGGCCCGGGAGTGATCAGACACATCGCCCAGCGGCATCTCTTCGATAAAGCTGATATCCAGCCCTTCATCGCGAGCGAAAGCGACGAGGTCCAGCACTTCATCATCATTGCGCCCCTTTAAAATCACAGCGTTAAGCTTGATGCGTTTAAAGCCCGCTTCTTTAGCGGCGTGAATGCCGTCAATCACTTTCGCTAACTCACCTGTCCGAGTCAGCTGTTTGAAGCGTTCGGGATCAAGGGAGTCGAGACTGATATTGAGCCTGCGCAGCCCCCCTTGATAGAGTCGTTCAGCGTGTTTACGTAGGCTCGCGCCGTTCGTGGTCATGGTGAAGTCGTTGAGCCCCGGCAGCGCGCCAATGTCGTCCACGAGCTGCTCAATGCCTTTACGCACTAGCGGTTCGCCACCGGTTAAGCGGATTTTCTCAACGCCTAGTTCGGTAAACGCCTGAGCCACCATGGCAAGTTCTTCCAGCGTAAGCACCTGAGCTCTTGGCAGGAAGGTCATCTCTTCGCTCATGCAGTAAACGCAGCGAAAGTCACAGCGATCCGTCACGGAAATGCGTACATAACTGACACGGCGGCCGAAATCATCAATGAGTTTTTCAGCAATTGGTTGTTTGGTCATTGCCACCTCGTCAGTGGTTGGATGCAGACTGCGTCGCCTGGCTGGGCGCCTGCTTGATCATCACCTAGTTCAATCAGACAGTTAGCAGCTACCATCGAGGTTAAAATCCCAGACCCCTGCGCTCCAGTGCTACGTACCTGTAACACGCCGTGAGCATCGCTTGAATAAATGCCACGTATAAAATCGGTGCGCTTTAGGCGACTTTTTAGCGGCGTTTGGGTAATGGCTGGTAAACGCCTCGGTGGGACGGGGGGTTGTTTTTGTAAACGTTCCAATAATGGCACCACGAATTGACTAAAGGTTACCATGACCGCGACGGGGTTGCCGGGTAAGCCTACAAATGGTTTGCGCGATTCACCCAGCCAGCCGCAGGCCATGGGGCGTCCTGGGCGCAGAGCCACACGCCAAAAAGCTAATTGGCCTAATGTTTCCAACGCTTCCTTTGTGTAATCGGCGTGGCCGACAGAAACGCCGCCACTGGTAATGACTAAATCACACTGCCTAGCCGCGCTAGCTAGGGCGTTTTGAATGATGCTGGGGTCATCAGGCAAAATGCCTAAACCAGCCACTTCGGCACCCTGTTCGTTGAGCAAGCCCATCAATGTAAAACGGTTGGTATCGTAAACGCCCGCACTGGGCAGCGCTTCGCCAGGAGGCGTGACCTCATTTCCAGTGGAGAAAATAGCCACCTTCGGGCGCTTGAAAACGCAGACCTCACCATAGCCCAATGATGCTATTAACCCCAAACAGGCGGCATCTAGCCGTGTGCCGGCTACCAGAGCTACCTCGCCTATCGCAATATCTTCTCCCGCTTGGCGCACATGCTGGCCATGGCTAACTCGGTCGGGGGTATCGATGGTGGCATTACCGCCATGCTCGATAAGCTGCTCACGCATGATGACGGTGTCGGTGCCCGACGGTAAGGGGGCACCGGTGGTAATACGCACACATTGGCCGAGAGGCACGGCGCCCTCAAACGCCTGTCCGGCAAAGGCTTCGCCTACAATCGTCCATTTGGTTTGATGAGGTTGCTGATCCGGCCACGCCAGGGCAATACCATCCATGGCTGAATTGGTGTTCTGTGGCACGTTAATTGGCGCGGTGATATCAGTGGCTAGCCGTCTGCCATAGGCTTGGCTAAGTGGTGCGGATTCTACCGCAACGGGCTGCTCAACCAAGGTCAACAGCGCTTCCCGTGCGGCGTCAACGCTGAGCATTTGCTCACCAAGTTCGAAGCATGACAGGCTCATGTCGCTTCCTTCGAGGTAGGGCCCTTAGAAACAGCGCTTAGGGCTAGCTCCAAGCGGGATTTTTCTTCCTCGGTATTGAGATTGGCAAACGTTTCCGGACAATCCGACATATCTACTTTGCACCACGAATGGCGGGCGTACCAACGGTCGATTTTACGCTCGCCCTCAGCCAACGCGTTCGCCAGGTCGTCGGCAAGCGAAGTGCGCAGCAGCGCGACGACTGGGTGCAAGCGCTCGCCGTCAAACGCAACCGCGATATCGTGCTCGCCACTCTGTGTGGTGATGCCCGTTACCATTCGCGCCACTAGGTCATTGGGGAGGGCAGGAGAATCGCAGGGAGCAACCAGTAGCCAGGGCGTTTTAGCGGCGCGTAGCCCACTGTAAATGCCCATCAGCGGGCCTTTAAAACCGCCTTCAGCATCCTCAATAACTCGTGTTGCAAACATCGCATAGGCATCAGTGTTGCGATTGGCGTTGATCAATAGTTCGGCCACATGGCCATCAAGACGTTTAGCCACATGGGCAACCAGTGGTAGCCCAGCGAATGGTTCAAGGCCTTTGTCCCGTCCTCCCATGCGGCGGCCTTCACCACCCGCGAGAATCATGCCAGTGAGGGTTTGAGGTGTGATCATATACCGGCCTCCTTAGACGTACGCGCGCTGGGTGGTTTGGCTGGAATGGCATCTAACGTTAGGCGGTTAGCCGTATTAATCGCCTGGAAGCTTTTGCCTTTCGCCCGAGCAATCAGCATCACGCCGAAGCGTTCTGCCAGCTCTACGCCTTTTTGGGTCACCCCGGAACGTGAAACCAGCACGCTGATACCCATTTGCGCCACTTTCAACACCATTTCGGAGGTCAGGCGGCCAGTAGTATAGAAAATATCAGCACTGCTGCTCTCGGCCTGATTGAGCCACTGGTGGCCTGCCAATGTATCCACCGCATTGTGACGTCCGACATCTTCAACAAAGTCGAGCACGCGGCTCTGATGGCACAGTGCACAACCGTGCACTGCTCCCGCGCTGCGGTAGGTTTCGTTATAGGTATTCAAATTGGTTAGCAACTGATAGAGCGTCGACTGGGCAAGCGGTGTCTCAGGTAATTCAGAGAGCGATGTTTGTTCGAGTAATTTGCCAAATACGGTGCCTTGACCGCAACCCGTGGTGACGGTGCGGGTACTCAGTCTATTATCTAAATCGTCGGGTAAATAGTCGGTGACAACAGCGGCGGCTTCCACCTCCCAGTCCACTTGTACCACCAATAGGTCTTCTGCACGACGCAGTAATCCTTGGTTACGTAGGTAGCCCACGACAAGCGCTTCAGGGTCGTCGCCCAGCGTCATTAGCGTGACAATTTCGCGCTTATTGAGATAAACCGTTAGCGCGCGCTCTGCGGCGATGGCCTGGTGGCGAGTGTCACCGTAAGCATCCATCACATCGATTGTCGTCGTGGCCGGTAAGTGGGCTCGGCTTAGCTGAAGGGCGGGCATCCGCAATCCTCGTTGGAACCTAATGAAGAACCATGTAACGCATACATGTAACTTATAATAGTTGAGTAAAACACTCTGAGTTGACGATGATGGCGCTCAAAAGGCTTACTTGTCTACCCGTTCAAGGTCTAAGGTGGTCTATCCGTATGAGTGATAATCTGCGCTCTTTGAGCATTACCTTGGTGGCAGAACCCAAGCAGGTGAGAGGCTTCACCTTAACGCAATGGCGTATCGCTGAGCTTACACCAGGTGAGCAGGGTGACTATGTGCTTAGCCTTCAGCTTTATATGACTGAGCGTGCTGCCTACCGCTTTAACCTCACCTCGGCAACGCCCCGTTTGTTTGTTCGCGCTGGTTTTACCGGCCAAGCACCTAAGCCTGACGCTATCACCGCAAGCCAAGATGTTGCGGCGGGCTGGCTTGATGGTGAGCAGCAGGTGCTTGAAGCGCCAATGCCAATGGCGATTCAAGTATGGCTGGAAAGCTATTTGGCACGCCATGGTGAAGCACCGCCAGAAAGGCGTAAAAAGAAACATAAGGGAGCTGGTCGCGCTAAAGAAACCCCGACCAAGGAGCAGCCCCAGTGAGCCGACTTGAACGCTGGTCACGTAAAAAACGTGGCGTTGAAAGCGATGAGGCAGACGCAGGGTTAGATCCCCCCCCCATCGGCAATGCAGAGTCAGAGATAGAGGCCGGCGCGTTGAGCGCTACTGCCAGTGATGAGGAGTCGTTGGATGTAGAGGCTACCGTTGAGGACCTGCCACCCCTTCCTGGTAGTTTGGATCACACCTTACCTGACCCCGACTACCTACCAGCAGGCAGTGATTTCAGCGCTT
This sequence comes from Halomonas bluephagenesis, assembly GCF_054790765.1. NCBI lineage: Bacteria > Pseudomonadati > Pseudomonadota > Gammaproteobacteria > Oceanospirillales > Halomonadaceae > Halomonas > Halomonas bluephagenesis. Next base: position 1,528,655 of record NZ_CP133631.1, on the reverse strand, counting down.
TCATGGCGCCAGGTGTTAGCGCTGCACTACGCCGACGTGCCCTGAAACGGCTATGGGCCACCGGTAACTACAACGTACGCGATGGCTTGGATGACTACGATGCTGATTATCGTCAGCAGCTAAAGCCTATGACCACTGAACTGGCAGGCAAACTGCGCCGCTGGGCAAATAAAGCAGAAGAGGCGTTAGAACGACCAGCAGAAACAGATGATGAGGGCAGCATGGATGAAAGTATTTCTACCCCATCGAAAGATGTTAGTACCTGTACAAGCGATGGCAGTGTTGTACAAAAAGCGCCACTAGACGACCAGTCTGATTCATCTGATGACGATGTAGACGAATGTATAAAAAAGAAATAATTCTATTATAAACAACAGGTTGATTTGGTTTTAGTGATGAAGCGTTGAGACGCTAATGCGCTTTAAAGTGGCAAAAAAAGCGTAGGCACCATACGCTCAAGGTAGAGAAAGCGCTAAGATATACTCTTAAAGTAGAAAACAATGACTTTTAATTATAAGAAAAACGACTTTCTGACCGTGAGAATGCATGAACCAACGAATCCAACTGGCATCGATAGATGACCAGATCAATGTCACTGCCCGCGAAGCGGTGCGTCAGCGTATCTCGTGGCCGGTTAACTTAACGCCTGCTAACGTGACCTATCACAGTCGTGGCCATGCGCTGTTGATGGGTAATGCACACGACGTTAGCCAAGCCGCCCGAGCGTTACAGGGCCAAGGCTTAGCATCGTTGACGCTGCTGACAACTGATACTGCACTCGATTTACCAGCCGCCAGCGAACCACTCATCTGCCAAACGCTAACCGATACCCAGCAATCTCAGCTGCGCATCACCGGCTATCTAGGTGCCTTTCAGGTCGAAGTAGTGCCCGTGGATGATGCCACGCTCAACCTAGCCCAAGCACTGATTGAGCGTGATGTTTTTGACGTGGTGCTCGACTTAACGGCAGCAGGCGGGCCGAACGGAACTCAGTCATGGGAAATCCCACCGCCAGGCTATGTCCGCCTGGACTGGTTGGCCCAAGAGGCTCAGCGCCGCGAGGTGTTGGAAAGCGTTGTTGAACTCGTCGGTGAGTTCGATAAGCCACGTTATTTTCAGGTTAATAGTGATCTCTGTGCACATTCCGCGAGTGGCAATGTTGGCTGTACGCGCTGTTTGGATGTTTGCCCCGCAGATGCTATTTCCAGCATTCAGGGACGCATTGAATCGCGTATTGAGATTGACCCATTCCTTTGTCAAGGGGTGGGCAGTTGTACCAGTGCTTGCCCAACCGGTGCGATTGAATTTCGCCTGCCGGAAACTCGTCGTCAGCAAGATACCTTAGCGACTTGGCTTGCCGCTTACCGTGAGGCGGGTGGCCAAGCGCCGGTGATGCGCTTTATCACCCATGACTCCCTCGATGCTGAGCGCAAAGCTGATGCTGTTACGCCAGGCCATCTGCTTGATGTCCCGCTTGAAGAGCTGGGGGCTGCTGGTCACGATCAGTGGCTTACTGCGTTAGCGAACGGGGCTGCTGAAGTGCGTATTCAGTTACACGCTGAGATGCCGCCTCGTTTAACTGCGTTCATCGCTCATCAAGTCGCCCAAGCCCACGGGCTGCTTGAAGCGCTGGGGCACGACACCGCGCGGGTTAAGCTGCTGCAGCCGGAGCAGATTGAAGAGCGCGATGCACTTCCTAGTCTTACCCCGTTAACCGACGCTGCGCTGACGTTTACCGAACCTCATAAGCGCGCCCGCTTTAATCAAGTGCTAGCCACACTCACGGCACTGGGATCGCCTAGCAATGATCGACATGCCATGCCTGAAGGGGCGGCTTATGGTGGCATCCAAGTAGACCGTGAAGCCTGCACGCTTTGCCATGCCTGCGTTAGTAATTGTCCGACCCCGGCGTTGAAAGCAGGAGGCGATACGCCAGCACTGAGCTTCCTTGAAGCGGACTGTGTGCAGTGCGGGCTATGTGAACAAGCGTGTCCTGAAAACGCGATTACGTTGCTTCCTGGCTTTTTAGCTGCACCTGATCGCGACACACGGCATATCTGCCACGAAGAGGCAGCCTTTGAGTGCATTGGCTGCGGTAAGCCGTTTGCCACCGCCAGTACGATAGCAACGATCAAAGCGAAGCTAGCTGACCACCCCTATTTTGCGGGTGATGCGCTAGCGCGGCTAGAAATGTGCGAGGACTGTCGTGTCAAAGATGTCTGGAAAACCATGATCCGCGACCCTGATGCGCAACTAAAGGTGTAAAGCAATGAGTGATGCAATGCCCACACTTAGCGATACCGACGCACTGCGGGCCGATATTTATCAGCTTTTAGCCAGCCTGCTTAGGCAAGCACCCGACAGTGAGTTGTTGACGTGGCTAGCCAGCCTAGACATTGAACAAGACGGCAGCCGACTGGCTGAGTGTTGGGCATCGCTCTCGAGTGCCGCTAGCCAAAGCAGTTTAGATAGCCTTCAGCGTGCCCATTTTCGCCTTCTTGTTGGCGTCATTCAGGGCGAGGTAGTGCCTTACGCGTCTTGGTACCGCAACGGGGAATTAATGGAGGCAGCATTAGTTGCCCTGCGTCAGGATCTTCGGGCACTAGGGTTTGAGCGAAGCGAGCATACCCGCGAACCAGAAGATCATTTGGCTGCTGTGTGTGAGGTCATGGCGATGCTTATTGCGGCACAAAGCAGCGAGCAGAGTTACTTTTTCCAGCAACACATTGCTCCTTGGTCAAAGCGCTGTTTTGACGATCTCACCAAAGTAGACACCGTTTTTTACGCATCGCTTGGCCAGTTGGGCGGTGCGTTTATGGAAAGCGAGCAGGCAACGTTGAGCGAAAGAGCGGCCTACCAATCGGTGCGTATTGTGGAGCCAACGACAAACGCAACCGGCGCGGCGCGCGACGTCACACCGTGAGTGGCAGTGCGCAGTGGTAAGCGAATAATAGGGCCTGCGGGCCATGCATAAGAAAAAGGGCATGATAGAGGAGAAACCCATGCACACGTCACACAACCCTGAGCGCCGCCGGTTTATGAAAACCGTTGGTCTAGGTACCGCTGCCGCTGGTGCGGCCGCCGCAGTAGGTCACGTCACGCTAGCTAAAGCCGATAACACCACGTCGGTTGAGCCTAAAAAACCAACAACGAATTACCACGAAACCGACCATATTCGCGCTTACTATGCGTCGCTGCGTGATTGACGGCAAAATGCCAGGAGAACTGCCATGCGTCTAACTCGCAAAACCAATACTCCCAACGCTTCAGGGCTTGGAATCTCCCGTCGTCAATTTTTAAAGCGTAGTGGCGTCGCCACTGGTGGTGTGGCGGCTGCAGGCTTTATGGGCGCGCCGATGATGCAGCGCGCCGAGTCGGCGACTAAAACCCCCGTATTAGACTCCCCAGTTGAGACCAAACGCACCATTTGCTCCCACTGTTCGGTAGGCTGTGGTGTGTATGCAGAAATTCAAGAAGGTATCTGGACAAAACAGGAGCCTGCTTTTGACCACCCGATTAACCGCGGTGCTCACTGTGCCAAAGGGGCCTCACTACGCCAGCACGGTCACTCCACCCGTCGCCTAAAATACCCGATGAAGCTAGTGGCTGGTGAATGGCAACGGCTGAGCTGGGACGACGCGGTGAATGAAATTGGTGACAAGCTGCTTGAACTGCGTGATGCCTACGGCCCAGACAGCGTCTACTGGCTTGGCTCGGCCAAGTTTAATAACGAGCAGGCGTACTTGATGCGCAAGCTGGCCTCCATGTGGGGCACCAATAACACGGATCACCAAGCGCGTATTTGTCACTCAACCACCGTTGCAGGTGTTGCTAACACCTGGGGTTACGGTGCGATGACCAACTCGCTCAATGATATGCAGAACAGCAAGGCGATTCTGTTCATCGGCTCCAACCCGAGTGAAGCTCACCCGGTAGCGATGCAGCATATTCTCATTGCTAAAGAGCGTAATAACTGCGACATCATCGTCGCAGATCCGCGCTTTACGCGTACCGCAGCGAAAGCCAATAAGTTCGTACGTATCCGCCCTGGCTCGGACGTTGCCTATATTTGGGGCTTGTTGTGGCACATCTTCGAAAACGGCTGGGAAGACAGTGAGTATATCAGCCAGCGTGTTTACGGCATGGATGATGTGCGAGCAGAGGTTGCTCAATTCACGCCGAGTGTCGTGGAAGACATTACCGGTGTACCGGAAGCCGAGATGTTTGATGTGGCCAAGCGCCTAGCTGACAATCGTCCGGGCTGCGTGGTGTGGTGTATGGGGGGTACCCAGCACACCACCGGTAACAACAACACTCGCGCGTACTGCATTTTAGAGCTCGCGCTGGGCAACATTGGTAAATCCGGCGGTGGTGCCAACATTTTGCGTGGCCACGATAACGTGCAGGGTGCCACCGACCTTGGCCTTGGCTGTGACTCTCTGCCGGGCTATTACGGTTTGGCGGAAGGTGCGTGGCAGCATTGGTCCCAGGTATGGGATGTCGACTATGAGTGGCTAAAAGAGCGCTTTGACGATACCGAATATGCCGATGGAAAACCGATGTATTCCAGTGGTATTACAGTCTCTCGCTGGGTAGACGGTGTACTGGAAGAAGATGAAAACATCTCCCAGCGTACTGCGCTAAAGGCGATGTTCTACTGGGGGCACGCGGTTAACTCGCAAACTCGCGGGGTGGAAATGCAGCAGGCCATGCAGAAGCTTGAGATGATGGTCATCGTTGACCCTTATCCCACGGTTGCTGCTGTTATGCATGATCGCTCTGACGGCGTTTACCTTCTGCCAGCGACAACCCAGTTTGAAACCACAGGCAGTGTGACTGCTACCAACCGCTCTATTCAGTGGCGCGACAAAGTTATTGAACCGCTGTTTGAATCAAAGCCTGATCACGAAATCATGTACCTGTTTGCCAACAAGCTTGGCTTTGGCAACGAGTTCGTGAAGAACTTTGAGATGAACGGCAAGGAGCCTCTGATCGAAGACGTGTTGCGCGAAATCAACCGTGGTATGTGGACCGTTGGTTACACCGGCCAGAGCCCTGAACGTCTAAAAGCGCACCAGAAGAACTGGCATACCTTTAGCTTCGAGAACCTGCGCGCCCAAGGTGGTCCTGCCGACGGTGACTACTATGGCCTGCCATGGCCGTGCTGGGGCACACCAGAGTTTAACCACCCAGGTTCGCCCAATCTGTATGACACCAGCGTGCCGGTCATGGAAGGCGGTATGGGTTTCCGCGCCCGCTTTGGTATTGAGCGTGACGGCGTTAATTTGCTGGCTGAAGGCTCAGCACCGGTAGGCGGCGAGATTGATGACGGTTACCCCGAGTTTACCGACCAACTGCTTAAAGACCTTGGTTGGTGGGATGACCTGACCGACGTTGAGAAAATGGCTGCTGAAGGGAAAAACTGGAAAACCGACCTCTCTGGCGGTATCCAGCGGGTGGCGATTGGTCGTGGTTGTGCGCCTTATGGCAACGCTAAAGCGCGCGCCGTGGTATGGACCTTCCCAGATGCAGTGCCGAAACACCGCGAGCCGCTATACACCACGCGTCGTGATTTGGTTGAACGCTTCCCCACCTGGGATGACTTTGACTCGATTATGCGTCTGCCCACGCTGTATAAAACCATTCAGGATCGCGATAACAGCGCTGATTATCCGATTATTCTCACGTCGGGCCGATTGGTCGAGTACGAAGGGGGCGGTGAAGAAACGCGCTCGATGTCGTGGCTGGCCGAGCTGCAGCAAGAAATGTTTGTCGAGATGAACCCCGCGGATGCCAACGATATTGGCGTCCGCGATGGTGACGACGTCTGGGTAGAAGGGGCTGAGGGTGGTCGAGTGAAGGTGAAAGCACTAGTCACACCTCGGGTTGATCGCAAAGTAGCCTTTATGCCGTTCCACTTTGGCGGCATGTTCCAAGGCGAGAGCCTGCGTGACCGTTATCCGGACGGGTCTGCCCCGTACATCATTGGCGAAGCGGCTAACACAGCCACCACCTATGGCTATGATCCGGTGACACTGATGCAGGAAACCAAGTGCACCATCTGCCGAATTGAGCGCGCTTAAGCCAATTAACGTCTCGACCGACCTGACAGAACCCAGTGGGGGCGAATGCCCGCGCTGGTGAGAGGAGAACACCATGGCTCAAATGAAATTTATGTGTGACGCCGAGCGCTGCATCGAGTGCAACGGCTGTGTCACCGCCTGTAAAAATGCCAATGATGTGGAGTGGGGTATCCAGCGCCGTCGGGTGGTCACACTCAACGACGGCGAAGCGGATGAAATGTCGATTTCAGTGGCTTGTATGCACTGCGACGATGCGCCATGCATGGCGGTATGCCCGACTGACTGCTTCTATAAAACCGATGATGGCATCGTGCTACACGATAAAGACCTGTGCATTGGCTGGGGCTACTGCCTTTATGCGTGCCCCTTCGGCGCACCGCAGTTCCCACAACAGAATGCATTTGGCGAGCGCGGCAAGATGGACAAGTGCACTTTTTGTGCAGGCGGCCCAGCAGAGAGCAAAGAGGAGGAGTACGAGAAGTACGGCTCTAATCGCATCGCGGAAGGCAAGTTGCCGCTATGTGCGGAAATGTGCTCTACCAAAGCCCTTCTAGCAGGTGATGCGCAGGATGTTGCCGATATTTTCCGTCAGCGTGTCGTCCATCGAGGCCATAAAGATGGTGCTTGGTCGAATAACCCCCAGGCCAGTACTGACAACCTTGCCTATGATGCTGCCCGTAAAGGGTAAGGAGGTGTGTCATGACATCAATGACCATAACAACAACGACCTCTCGGGTGCCTGCACAGGCACCTTGGTTGGGGGCGTTTTTCCAGCGCTGTTGGCGTGTCGGGATCCTGTTACTGCTGGTGGTTGCAAGTCTTGGCATTTCCCAACTAGCGGTTGCTCAAGCTGATACCGACCGTGAAATGGTGACTGCTGCTCCTGGTATCAGTGCGGACCAGTGGCGTCAGGTGCGCAGTGGAGAAACGGGGCCTAACTACCGCGACTCGCGCTTTGATAGTAACTACAATCTGATCAATTCAAGTGGCGAAACCTGGCGGCAGATCCGTAACCGTTGGGTGTCGCCGTTTGGTTTGATTGCGATTGGCGGGATGATCGTGGTGATTGCGCTGTTCTACTTTATGGTTGGGCGCAAACATCTTGATGAGCCGCGCACAGGTCGAAAGCTCTTTCGCTGGTCGCTGCTAATGCGTTCGCTTCACTGGACAGTTGCCACCCTGTTTATCACCTTGGCGTTAACAGGGCTGAACCTACTGTTTGGTAAGTTCGTCTTCCGCTCGCTGTTTGGCGACGCCGTCTGGGCGTGGATGATTTCAGCTTCCAAAGTGCTGCATAACTATCTCGGCCCGATATTTGGTGTGTTACTCGTTGTGCTGTTAATCAGCTTGCTGAAAGACAACATTCCTAAGAAACATGACTGGGTGTGGTTTAAAAAGGCCGGTGGGTTAACGGGTAAGCATCATCCTGACGCTGGCTTTGCCAACGGTGGCGAGAAAGCGTGGTACTGGCTGTTGGCAACCGCCGGGTTGGTGGTGGTGGCGAGCGGCTTTGTACTCGACTTCCCTAACTATGGCCAAGGCCGCGATACCATGCAGTGGGCAAACATCATCCATGCGGTGGGCGCGCTTGGTTTGACGGCTGTCGCGCTGGGCCATATCTATATTGGGACTGTCGGCACGGAAGGCTCATTGGAAGGTATGACCACTGGCTATGTCGATGAAACCTGGGCCAAAGAGCACCACAATTTGTGGTACGAGGAGGTCAAGGATACAGCCATGAGCGAAGAGGAAATCGCGGCACAAAAAACGGGCAGTAGTAGTGGCGATGTTTCTGCCACCAAACCTAGCTAGCCCACTCGTTTAATTGCCACTCGACACCGCCTTCGGGCGGTGTCTTTTGTTATGCTGCGCTAAAGCCACGTGATAAGAGGATCGCCAATGTCATCGTTTAATGAATTAGACCAAACCACGCGTACGGAGCTAGAAGCCGCTGCGTTTCGGCGTTTGTTACAACATTTAGACGACAATAAGGATGTGCAGAACATCGATCTGATGATTTTGGCGGATTTTTGCCGCAACTGTTTATCGAAATGGTTGGTGTCGGCCGCTGAATCGCGGAATGAAACTCTTAGCTACGAAGAAGCCCGAGAGTATGTCTACGGCATGCCCTATAGTGAATGGAAGGAGCTCTATCAGCCGCCTGCGACTGCCGAGCAGAAGGCTGCCTGGGAAGCGCACCATGCTAAAAAGAATGCAGCAAAATAGGGATGACGTTGATGAGTGAGCCAATGGTACCTCTTAAAGTTGCTGTGCTTACGGTCTCTGATACACGCACGGATGAGACCGACCGCTCCGGTCAAGCGCTGGTGGAGCGTTTAACCGAAGCAGGACACACCCTGGGAGAGAAACGCATCGTGCCGGATGACGTCTATCAAATTCGTGCGGTAGTTGCCCAGTGGATTGCCGACACAAACGTACAGGTGGTGATTACCACGGGCGGTACCGGCTTTACCGGGCGTGACTCAACACCAGAGGCTATCTCGGTGCTGCTGGATAAGCGCATTGAAGGGTTTGGCGAGCGCTTTCGCCAACTGAGCGGCGATGAGATTGGTAGCTCGACCATACAAAGCCGTGCGTTAGGTGGCTTTGCCAATGCCACCGTGGTGTTCTGCCTGCCGGGTTCAACCGGTGCCTGCCGCACGGGGTGGGACGGCATTTTAGCTGAGCAGTTGGATAGCCGTCATAAGCCTTGTAATTTCGCCAACCTGGTCATCCCAGGCCGGGGGCAGCATGGCTGAGCTGCAGCCGATAAGTACCGCGCTTGAAGCACTACTGGCAGACGTCACTCATCTCGGTGCAGAGTGTATACCGCTTGAGGCTGCTGCTGGGCGTGTGCTGGCCGAAGCCGTTACCGCACAGCTGGACGTCCCGCCGTTTGATAATAGCGCGATGGATGGCTATGCCCTGCGTGCCAGTGATGCGGGCAAGTGGCTGCCTATCAGCCAACGTATTGCGGCAGGTAGCCCTGCAGTGCCGTTGGAGGAAGGCTGCTGCGCGCGTATTTTTACCGGCGGTGAGATCCCTAAGGGGGCTGATTGCGTCGTGATGCAGGAGCGCGTTGAGGCCAGTGGTGAGCGTGCGTTGATACCTGCGGACATTCCAGTGGGTGACAATGTGCGCCGCCAGGGGCGTGATGTATGCCGTGGAGATTTACTTTTAGCGGCTGGTGAATGCTTGGAAGCAGCTGCGTTAGGGCATTTGGCCGGTCAAGGGGTTACCCACGTTAGCGTGCGCCGTCGCCCTCGGATAGCGCTACTGTCGACTGGCGATGAGATCATTGATCCAGGTACGCCGTTAAAGCCCGGCCAGCTCTATAACTCGAACCGGCCGATGCTCAAGCGGCTGCTGGAAAACTTTGGCGCTGAGGTGGTGCAACGGGTCAGTGTGCCTGACGATTATGCCCAAACGGTTAGGCTATTAACCCAAGCCGCATCCGACGCTGATGTCGTTGTCAGTACCGGTGGCGTTAGCGTGGGCGAAGAAGACCACGTCAAAGCCGCGCTGGAATCGCTAGGCCAATTAGATATGTGGAAGCTGGCTATTCGCCCAGGTAAGCCGCTAGCGCTGGGCCGTTTGCCGCGCGAAGATGGCAGCGAGGCGCGTTTTGTAGGACTGCCGGGTAACCCCGTTTCTGGCTTTGTGGGTGCTTGGTTGTTTTTACGACCGTTAATGGGCGCGTTACTGGGTTGTCCGGCGTTGAACGCCTTACCTACGTTGACGGCCTCCGCTAACTTCACTACTCAGACTGGCCCACGCCAGCACTACATGCGTGTTGCGCTACGTTTTAGCGAAGCGGGCATTATTGCTGATGCGTTTGAAGACCAAAATTCTGGTGTGCTGTCATCCTGTATTAATGCAGACGCGTTAGCGGTGATTGATCCACACCAGCAGGTAGAGAAAGGTGCACTGGTTCGCTGTCTATGGTTGCAGCGCTAGCGCTGGGGTAAGCGCTGCTCCATCAAATAACAAGCGCACCGTTTGGTTGGCCAACGTCAAGCCTCGCAGGGCGGGGCTTACGTGTCGTGAGGCAACTAAAGAAGGTAACGGAAACAGTTCCGTTATTGGTGTGTGAGCTAAGACGACGTCGCCAGTAACACCTAACTGCCAAGCGCCTTTGGCATCCTGAAGGGTGAGCCAGTGGGTAGGTGCTACGCTCAACAATGGCGCGTTAAGTAACAGGCACTCTGCATTCGCGCATCGCGGTAGGTGGGCCGATTTCGCTAACCCAGCGATGTGGCGTGCTTCGATGGCGGCGAGTGTATGGCCAGCACTAAATAATACTAAAGCAACGTGGGACGCTGCGTCTAAGGAGTGATTCGGCGCGCCAATTGCCATGGGCTTACCCTAGGCCTTGTTGATAGGCGTTGAATAAAGCATCTGGATCCAGCAGGGCAATGGCCGCGCTGCCTTCTACAAATTCGCCTTTAGTCTCTTCTTCGTGGCGCGTTTCCGGCGTTACATCAGGTTGCCAGAGTGCGCTTACATAAGGCATCAACTGGCTGGAGAGGGTGTCCGGTGCCGGTTTTAGTGCGCTGACTGGGAGGTCACAAACGTCGTCTAAAACATCGATACGAACGGCACTACGAATGCCCGCGGCGGTCACCACTAGTAGCATGCCCGTTTGTTCCCCAGGGGGGAGGCCGAGAAGTGCTTGTAGGGTCACCACCGACTCAATATTGCCGCGTAAATGGATCACCCCTTCCGTAGAAGCGGGCAAGCCAGGTACGAAATAAACAGGTTGATCACCGCTCAAAATTTCATTGACCGCACTGCCTGGCAAGGCGAAACGTTGCCCCGCGAGACGAAATAGCACCAACTGCTGGCAAGGCTCGTCCACGTCGATAATTGTGTCATCGTTACTGTGGCGCGCTAATGCCTCTTCGAGAGAGATAGGCTGAGCGTCACGCTGTTGATGGGTATCAGTCATTGTTTTTTCACACTGTGTTTTGGTTCAGCGTGTTCTGCGCCGTTGTCGTTACTGATCACCACTTGATTGCGTCCATGCCGCTTAGCTAGGTAAAGTGCTTGGTCCGCGCTTATGCGTAGCGCTTCAGTGGAAGGCTGGCTGGGGAAACTGCTAATGCCCGCACTGAAGGTACAGCGAAAACGCTCTCCGCCAGCATGAAAATCTACCTGTTCGAAATCGTGGCGCAGTTCGTCAATAAGTTCAGCTGCGCGCTTTGCGGTGACCCCTTTTAGCAATACTACAAACTCTTCCCCGCCATAGCGCCCAATGATATCGGATATGCGCAAGCGGGTTTTTAGCAACCGTGCCAGCGTGATAATGACCTGATCACCTGCCAGATGGCCGTAGGTATCATTGACGGTTTTAAAATGATCAATGTCGAGCATAGCCATGGCATGTTGGCTGCCTTCACGGTATGCCTGAGCGAGTGTTTTGCCGATAAGGTCAGTCGTGGTGCTATGGTTATAAAGCCCTGTCATGCTGTCCTGGGTCATCAGCGCGCGCAGTAGATGTAGTCGCTCGGCGCGAAGTCGTACCGCAGACACAAGTTCGTCAGGGGTAACCGGCTTGGTAATAAAGGCTTCCACGCCTACCGTCATGGCCGAGAGCTGCTTTTGGCTGTCTGTTTCGCTGGATAGGTAAATAATGGGCAGGCCAATATGCGCGGATTGCTGGCGGATAATCGTTGCCAACTCTTCTCCAGAACATACCGGCATATACACATCAATCAACAGTAAATCAGGGCTAAAGCGATCTAAGGCGCTTAGCGCGTCCGCAGGGTGGTTAACCTGCTGAACGATCATACCGGCCTCTTCAAGTATCAAAGAGTGGTAGGTTGCTGCATCGGGTTCATCATCGACTACCAACACGCGCAGTGGTTCTTCATTCAAGGGGGTCGTGAGTTCATCGATAGCTAACATCAAATCCAGTGGCTTAATGGGCTTGGTAAAGTACCCACTGCAGCCAGCTCGAACTGCGCTCAGCCGTGAATAAAAGTCGCCATAGGACGACAGTACGATGGAGGTTAGCCGCTCACCGGTTAATTTATTCAGGCTGGTCAGCGTTTCAGTACCCGCGGTGTTACCTTGGGGAAACTGCACATCCATGATGATAGCGTTGGGGCGGCGGGTAATAACCGCATTAAAAAACGACTCGGTGTCTTCAAAATGGACCACTTCGTGCCCGAAACAGCGAAGATGATGCAGCAACTGGCCTACTTGGTCGGGCTCATCGTCACATAGATAAATAAGCCGCTGACGTTTGCTGCGTGCCTGTGGTGGTGCTGATGAAAATTCGACGCTGTTGAGTGATGCCAGCACTGTTTGTTGGCCATGCTGGGACTGTAAGTACTCAATCTCTTCTTTGAGCTGCTGAAAAAGCTGAGGGATCAGGCTGTCTATGTCATCAAGAGCATGGTCATCAAGAGCATGGTCACCAAGAGCATGGTCATCAAGAACCTGGTCATCAAAAGTAGGCGTTGCCTTAAGTAGTTCTTCGCCTTGATCTGCCAACATGGCAATTCGTTCAAAACCCAACGAGCGACCAGTACCTTTTAAACTATGGAAAAAACGATGAAATTCGGGAGCTAAGCGTGACTCTGCCTCCGCTGACAGGCGGCTTTGTTGCCACTTTGTCGCGGTTTGCTGTAAACGCGCTGGTAGCTGTTCAATAAAGCGTTGGCGCAGCAGGTTCAGCTTTTCGTGCAGTGTCGGGGCAGATGGTGACATCAGGCTACCTGTTCATGTGGGCGAACAATGTGCTGTAAAGCAAATGGCACACGTTCAACCGTTGAGCGCTTGAGTCACGGCATTGCCTAACGTGGACTCTAGCTCCGCATCTTTTTGCAGGCAGGCGTTCAAGCCTGGCGTCTGCATAATGGTTGAGTCAGGGGAGTCGCCAGTGAGCAAGATAAAAGGCAGGGTAACGCCTTGTTCACGCAACATTTCTAGGAACTCTATCCCATTGATGAGCGGCATATGCATGTCGCTGACAATAAGCCCGATGCTGTCCAGGCTATCTAACTGCTGCGTAGCCTCCATGGCATCATTGGCCATGACCGTTGTATAGCCCTGGAACTCTAGCAGCGTTGCTGTCATTTCACAGGCCAACGGGTCGTCATCTACGACCAGTATTTGCATGATTAACCTCCGTCATGGCGCGTGCTTAGCCGAGTAGAGCTTTTAGCGTGTCCACCAAATTATTCTGATCAAAGCTACCTTTGACAATATACGCATCAGCGCCTACTTCAATGCCGCGTCGGCGATCCGCTTCTTTTTCTCGTGATGTGATAATGATAATAGGCTTATAACGATAAATCTCATTTTCTCGCAGACTTGCGGTGAGCGCAAAGCCATCCATGACAGGCATTTCAACGTCAGTGAGCACTGCATCAAACGAATCAGCTAGGGCCTTGTTAAGGCCATCACGGCCATTTTCTGCCAGTGTGACCTGATATCCCCAAGCTTCTAAAACATCCTTCTCAATTTCCCGGGTGTTCAGTGAGTCATCGACAACGAGTATACGATGCGCTTGGAGCGGTTGATCCGTTTTAGCTAGCACTCTTGGTGCATAGCGGCGCGAATACTCCAGCAGCGTCGGCACGTGCAATAGGCTCACCAACGTATTGCGCCCCAGGGTGACCATGCCAGAAACCAGCGACAAATGGCGTAAGTGCGCGGGCAATGGCTTAATCACCATATCGCGTTCATCCACCAAGGTATCAATAATTAGCGCAAGTTTTTGATGGCGTTGATGTACGACAAGTAACAATAAATTATCAGAATCAGAGGGCGTATAGGGAAGACCCAATAATTCCGCTAGTGAAACGACCGGCACAAACTCGTTACGTAGGATCAGTGTTTTTTGCCCAGCAGCATCGATAAAATTCGTTGATGGGTGCTCGACAAGTTCCGACACATAAGGCGCTGTTACACCTAGCGTGACAGCGCCCACGTTAACCAACAAAACGCGCATCATGGCCAGCGATAAAGGTAGCCGCAAGGTAAAGTTGGTGCCTTGGCCTGGTTGACTGGTGAGACGTAAATCACCGTTGAGCTCGTCAATGACCGTTCGTTTGACGACATCCATCCCCACGCCTCGGCCGGAAAAGTCGGTAATCAGGGGTTTGGTTGAGAAGCCGGGCAGGAAAATAAGCTCTAAGGTTTCCTGTTCGGTTAGGGTAAGCAACTGCTCTTCGCTGAGCAGTTGCTTGGAGCGCGCCTTGTTCCGTACCGCTTCTAGGGAAATACCCGCGCCGTCATCGCGCATTTCAATGACGACCCAGCTGCCGTCTTGCCATGCCTCTAACGATAACTGCCCTCGCGTAGGCTTGCCTGCCGCCTCACGTTCATCGGGTGTTTCCAGGCCGTGATCTAACGCATTTCGCAGTAAATGTATTAGCGGATCCGACAGGCGATCTATCATCTGTCGGTCAAGCTCAATCTCACTGCCGTGAACACGGCAATTGACCTGTTTGCCTAGCGAATGGGCAAGGTCTCTGGCCATTTGGGATAAGGGATCAAACACCACGCTCAACGGCAGCATACGCATCTGCAGAGCTCGGTCATGAAGATCACTCATTAGACCGTCGTGGGAAAGAACGCTGTCCTTCAACTCGCGGCTAAAGGCGTTAAAGGGCGCCTGCTGATCTTTGGGTAACGATACGCCGAGACTCCGAGCCTGCTCTACCAGGGAGTGCAGATGGTGATGCCCCGATAGCACCTCCCCCATCAGGCGAATAACGTCATCCAAGCGATCAAGGCGCACTCGTACCGTGTCGGTTAAGCGCAGTTCTTGCGCCGGAAGAGCAGGGCTTTTCGCTGCAAGCGGTGAAATGTCTGGGGTTACGTTATCGGTGTTATCGTTTTCGGGTGATGCTGTTTCAGGAGTAGTGGAGGAAATGGGTGACAGCTTTCCTGCAGCGGCGTTTTCCAAGGCTTGGCAAAGCTGGTTGTCGGCCTCGGGTAGCTCTGCAGGAGAAACGCCCTGGGTAAGTCGGCTAACCAGATCAGACAGCGCGTCCGTAGCCTGATTAAGAAGGCTCGTGACGTCAGGCGAGGCGGTTTGTGTCCCATCGCGTAGTGCGCTTAGCAGTTCTTCTGTGCTGTGGGCGATCGCCGTAATAGGCGCCAGCTTCAACATACGCGAAGAGCCTTTTAGCGTATGGGCAGTACGGAATAACTCATTGATACGTTCTTGATGAGCATCGCCTTGCTCGAGCGCCTCAATACCCTCCCTCAGCCGTGGCAAGTGGTCTGACGCTTCTTCAATAAAGCGCTGAATAAAGCGTTTAATATCCAGTGCCATTAACCCACTCCCTGTGTCGTTGCTTGCGCACTAAGGTAGCGAGTTGCCAGGAAGTAGGCATCCCCCCGTGGAATAGGCGGCGCAATGACACTCAACCCACCATTGGCCTGTTTGGAGGCGCCCAGTAGGCGAATAACCGCCGCGTAGCCGCGCTGTCGTTGTGTGGGGGCATCGTTGAGTTCGCCTAGTCGGAAAAGCTCTGCTTGAAAAAAATGAGCTGGCCAGCACTCTGGGGCAACATAAATAGCTCGCTTAAAGTAGTCGTAGGCGTCAGCAAAGTTCTGCTGCCAACGAGCGACTAAACCAGCCAGTAGTAAGGCATCCACACTCCAGGGCTGCTGTGCTAAAAGGTTAGAAAGTAACGCGGCTGCTTCTGAAAATGCATTCTGGTTCAGTAAATGATGTGCCTCCTGCAAAGCCTCATTAAAGAATGCCATCGGCTTATGCTCGGGGTCGTTTTCAGGTGGTTGTGGAGGCGTCTCTGACAACACCGTTGGGTCTGGCAACGGATCGTTGCGATAAGGTGGCTCATCATTGGCAGGTAAGGCACTGGGCAGCGTGCTTTCTTGGAAGAAGAACACCCCCTGAGCCTGCTGTAGTTCCAAAACGCCCAGGTCGTTGCCTAATGTTTCCGTGACACCACACATTAAAACTCCGTGTGGCACTAGTAGTTGTTTCAGGTGGCGCTGTATATCGCGGCGGGGCGTTTCGTCAAAATAGATCGATACGTTACGAAATAGGATAACGTCAAAGGGGCCAATTTTGTCAGCTTCTGGCTGTAATACGTTGAACGAGCAAAAGGATACCCAGTGGCGAAGCGCATCATCTATCTTGAAGCGTCGACCCTCTGGGTGAAAATAGCGGCGTTTAAGCGCAGGGTTGAGTGCTCGAAACGACATGCCGCTGTAAATGCCTTTTTGGGCTTTACTAAGTACCTGCTGATCAACGTCTCCACCGGTAATATGAAAGAGTTGCTTGGCACGCTCACCATAGCGCTCAAACAGCGCAATAGCGACACTGTAAGGTTCTTCACCCGAAGAACACCCTGCGCTGAAAATAGTCAGTGGCGCCCCTTTTTCAGCTAACCGCTGGGGAAGGTGCGTATCGGCTAACCAATGGAGTGCCTCAGGCTCCCGGTAAAAGTAGGTTTCGTTCACCGTTAACTGACTAATAAAGCGATCAAACATCGCTTCGTTTTGCTCTAATTGCGCAATGAGTGACGGCGTGTTGGTCACGTTGGTTTCTGTTTGAAGTGCCTCAATTGCTTTTACGAGGCGGGCTTCAGCGAGCCCCTCTAAGTGCAAACCGCAGCGGCGATGCACCAAGTTCTTGAACGGAGTCAGCGAACTCATAGCGGTTTCGTCCAGCTAGACAACTGCTGCCCACTGGTCTCACGAATGAGTCTTTCAGGTAGCTCATCAAGGGAAATAACATGCTGGATAACACCGGCACTAACCGCTTCCTGGTTCATGCCATAAATAACCGAGCTGGCTTCGTTTTGGGCAAAGGTATTGCCTCCTGATAAGTGAATAGCGCGCATGCCATTAACGCCGTCACGGCCCATGCCCGTTAAAATGCCCCCAATAGCCTCCGGGCCATAAACATCAGCAACGCTCGTTAACAGCGCATCACAACTGGGGTGATAAAGTGAATTATCTGGGCTTTGCTGTAGCTGGAGGCGGTGGTATGGCGTGACATGTAGATTGCTTTCCGATGGCGATAGATAAATACAGCTCGGCTTGAGCGGCTCGCCATGTTGAGCAACGCGAACCGGCATCGAACATAGCGATGTCAACCAGTGCGCCATGCCTTCGATGAAGCCATGGCTGATATGCTGAGCAATCACCACGGGGGCAGGAAAGTTGGCCGGCAGCTTGCTGAGTAAATGGGCGAGCGCCTGCGGCCCACCGGTTGAACAAGCAATAGCGATGATGCGCTGGAAAGCTTTCGGCATAGTGTGGTGATAAACAGGTGGTGCGTTTACCGACGCTACAGGCATGGCGGAGGTTGATCGGCGCCGTAGGCGGGTAATAACGGCCACTCCTGAAAGAAGTCGAACACGCTCGAGTAGTCGTTGTGCGTCTTCATCATCAATGGTCGGTTTCTGCATCACCTCTAGCGCGCCAACATCGAGTGCACGGTAGGCTGTTTCGGCGTCAGAACGGTCGCTTACCACCAGGATCGGAACCCCTTTGGTATGCATGATTTCTTCAATGGCGCTGAGACCGTCCATTACCGGCATATTCAGATCCATCGTGATCAACTGCGGCGATAAGCGGCGGGCAAGTTCCACCGCTTCGCGCCCGTTGCTGGCTTCACCAACAATCTCAATGTCACCATCGCGGGTGAGGATGTCGCGCAGCACATCGCGTGCTAGTTGGCTGTCGTCCGCCATCACTACCCGAATTGCACTCATCGCGGCATCCTCACGAAGGGCGTTGGTGGTTTGCATCCTGTTGAGCCAGAGTAAATTCCTGCACCAGTGCATTTAACTCTGCTGACATGTTGATCATATCCTGGCTGATCTCGGTAATACTACGCACTGACTGTGCATTGCGCGAGCTGGCCGTATCGATATCCCGTAGAGCAATAACTACCTGATTGCTGGCAGTTTTCTGTTGCTGGGTCGAAAGTGATATTTGCTGTGCTGCGCTACTGGTTTGGCTAGCCGCTTTGAGTAGTGCATCCAGGTCTTGGGCAGTATTAATACTGACCTCAACGCCTTTCTCTATCGAAGACGCCCCCTTTTCAGAGGCGACAACTAAACGGTTAATCGCGTTTTGAATATCTTCCGTGTGACCTTCTATCTCTTGGGTTGAGTCAGTAACGCTATCCGCCAAACGACGTATTTCGTTTGCAACAACGGAAAAACGGCGCCCTGACTCGCCCGCACTTGATGCTTCTAGTGCCGCGTTAAAAGCAATCAGTTTGGTTTGTGCAGCGAGGGTGTTAATCAGCTCCATGACCTTGCTGATTTGTTTAGACTTAGCGCCCAGAGCCATGATTTCTGCCAAGCTCTGCTCGCTGTCGCTGCGAATATCCTGCATTTTTGACTGTAGCAGCTGCATCGCTGTGCTGCCTTTACGGCTGCGCTCCAGCGTTTGATTAGCGACTTCTACCACGGATTGCGAGTGGTCAGCGATTTGTGTAGATGAAGTTGAAAGCTCCTCCATGGTTGAGGTGATTTCAGCCACTGACGAGGCCATTTCTTCTACGGCGGCGGCCATTGTCTGGTTCGCTTCATGACTGATGTCACCGCCTTGAATGCCCGATAACCCCGCCGTTTGCGCTAAGCGATCTGCCACTTGAGTCAGTGCCAGTGCATTGTTGGAAACCGCCATAATGGTACGAGACAAGCGCGCTAACAGTTCGTTGGTCTGATTCGCTAAATCGCCAATTTCGGCCTGATCATCGGTGGCTACACGGCGTGACAGATCAAGGCTGTTGGTGATCTCTTTGAGCTGGCGTTGAAGACGGGTCAGTGGACGAATCAAGCTGCCGGTAAGTGGATATAAAATAATGAGCCCAACCAAAAGAATCAGCAGCCCGATGCCGGTAGATGCCAAGAAGCGCTCTCTGATAGAGCTTAAATATTCCTCTTTGGAGACTTCAATCATCAAATAACGCTGCAATTCGGGTAACCAACGGGTAGAGACTAAAAGGGTTTGGTTATCGCGTTGGATCTCGCGCACATGAAGTTCATGCTCGCCTTGCGGCAGGCCGCTTGTCTCTTTGCTCTGCAGTGCTGCAAGTGATGTTTCATCGCTGCGGATAAGCAGCTCACCTTCCGCATTTAGTAACGCGGCGCGGCCGGTTTCGCCTAGTCGGAAGTCTTCAATTAGCTGCGCTAGTCGAGAAAGATCTAACCCCGCGCCAGCAACAATAAGTGGGCGGCCATTGAGTGCTTGTTCACTGCTACGGAAATTTAAAAAGACAAACGCTTCTTCTGGTGAAAACGTATCGCTGTCTAGGTTTAGGTTATAAGCAGCATCGCTATCGGTAAATTGATAGTACCAGTCATCATCGCCGCCAGGGGCTTGCAGCGTACGCTCCAGGAACTCTCCATCGCGGTACTGAAAGTAGTAACCGCGTCCTTGATATTGAGCAGCGATAAACAACAGTTCGGTGTCGAGCTGTGCCATCAAACGAGACAAGTAGCGCATTATGTCCGGCTGATCGGTATCTGGCAGCCCGTCGCGCACCCACTGCTCAATGAAATAGCTGTCGGCTAGGCTTTCCGACAATGCTAGCGCTGGGCTCAACCTAAGCGTTAGCCGGGTGGCAAGGCCCTCTACTTGAGTAGGCAGCTCTTCGTTAAGCAAGTTTTCCAGGCGCGCCTGACTATGTGAGCGGGCCTGTAGATAGAGCGCTAGCAACATAGCCAGTGCCAATACCGTTCCAAACGAGATAAACAGTCGTAACCGTAATGGCAAGGATTTCCAACGCGCTATCATTATCGTTTCCGCTCCAAATTAACCGTTGACGCTAGTAAGTAGGGAAGTGTTAACGCTGGCTGCTTAGCGTTAAAAAACGTTACTAGTCACATATCATAGGACGATTTCAGCGGCTTTTATGAAGGCTGTCCAGTTTTCTCATTAACGCTATACCCTACGATAGGCAAATAATGTGGCGAAGGTGCTGCGCTATTCGATGATTTCAATCGTTAAGAGCGGTCGCCGAAGCAATGCCACTGTGGCACTGACTGTGTAGCGTCGCCTGTGTGGCTTAGCCTTGCCTACTGTAGTGACCAACTTCATTAGTGCCTTGTAAAAAGAGCGCTAAAGTAGTAAAAAAACGCCTCTTTTATTCTTTGTTGCTACTAAAGAATAATAGTTGAATCGTTTCATCTCCTTAGAATGCCCGCGCATATTGGTAATTTTACCTACATTCACTGCGTCGCCTGTCGATAAGCGACTATTCCCAAGGACCTTCCCATGCATGCCCTAACGCTGGCATCGTTTATCTTTTTTACCGGCCTAGTGGCCTTTGTTACGTGGCGCATTACGCGCAGAGATGATCACCGCAGTACAAGTGGCTATTTTCTAGCCGGCAGGACGTTAACCTTTCCGCTGATTGCAGCCTCAATGCTGATGACTAACCTCTCTACCGAGCAGATGGTAGGGCTAAACGGTTCAGCGTTTACCGATGGCCTAAGTGTCATGGCCTGGGAGGTGATCGCGGTTATTGCCTTGGTTGCATTGGCACTGTTTTTCCTACCGCGCTTTCTTAAAAGCGGTATCGCGACGCTCCCACAGCTGTTAGCAATACGTTTTGATAACGGCACTCAACTGATTGCCAACGTTATTTTCTTGATTGCTTATGCCGTCGTGCTGTTGCCCATTATCCTCTATTCAGGGGCTATCGGTTTACAGGGCATGTTAGACCTCCAGGGTCTGACCGGCATTGAGTCGAGCACGGTGCTGCTGTGGGCCACGGTATGGGCAGTCGGTTTAATTGGCGCAGTGTACGCGCTATTTGGCGGCCTGCGCACAGTAGCGGTATCGGACACGTTGAATGGGGTGGGACTACTAATCGGCGGTTTTGTTATTGTTTATTTCGGTCTTCAGGCAGTGAGCAATGGCAGTGGTGTCATGGAAGGCTGGAGCATTCTGAAAGAGAGCGACCCGAGTAAATTTAACTCAATGGGTGGCCCTGATCAGCAGGTGCCATTCTCAACTATTTTCACTGGCGTTCTGTTGCTGCATTTATTTTACTGGACGACGAACCAGCAGATTATTCAGCGTACCTTTGCAGCTAAGAACCTCGCAGAAGGCCAGAAAGGCGTATTGTTGACCGGTTTCTTTAAACTTTTAGGCCCGCTCTATCTGGTGTTGCCGGGGATCATTGCTTACCACCTTTACGCCGATCAAGGTGTTCGCGCGGACGAAGCGTATGGCCACTTGGTATTCAACGTGTTGCCGCCGTACCTAACAGGCTTTTTTGCTGCGGTGATGGTGGGGGCGATTCTCTCCTCATTTAACTCGGCGCTAAATAGCACTACCACGATTTTCAGCTTGGGTATTTATAAAGGCGTGCTTAAAAAAGACGCCACTGAAGAAGAGGTCGTAAAATCCGGCAAAGTATTTGGCTGGATCATGGCCGTAACGACCATGATTATTGCGCCACTGTTAGCAGGTCAAGACAGCCTGTTTGGCTACCTGCAGAAGATGAACGCGATTTACTTTATCCCTATTTTAGCGGTTGTCCTGGTGGGGCTTTTGACTAAGCGCGTGCCTCCAATGGCAGCTAAAGTAGCGCTGGTAGGTGGCTGTTTGCTGATCGCCGCAGGCTATTTCGTTCCGCCGTTTAACAAGCTGCCGATGGTGATGCATGAGTTCCACTTTGTCGCCGCTGTGTTCGTACTGTTGGTTGCCGTAATGCTGATCATTGGTAAGCTGCGCCCCCGCGCCACCGCCTGGGTGCAAGAAGACTCGGGTGATGTCGATCTCACCCCTTGGAAAGGCGCCGTACCGACCGGGATTGTACTCGTGGTATTGGTGGTGATTATGTACGCCTCGTTCGCAGGCTGACCACTGCTAACACAACGCAGATATTGCCTGACGCCCCGCTTAGCGGGGCGTCAGTGTTTACAGCGCATTTTCACCACAATCCTAGCTGCGTTGAAACCCAACGACCAGGTAGCAATGTTCCTACAAATGCCACCACGAGACCTATGTAAGCCCCGCGAATCCATTCACGGTGGTGAGTGATTTCCTGTCGGCGTGCGGTGCGAATCGCTTGGCATACTGCCCACAGTATCCATACCGATAGCAAGTGAATAGGGCCTAGTTGACCAAATACGGGCAGAACGCCTCCTCCTAGCCAAAAGGAGCTGATGGCTGAACTTACCATGGCTAGAACCCAAACACGGCCAGCGTATTTATGTTGGCGGGTTCCTTTGGCTAGCAACAGTATGCCTGCGCCTAACGCGAGGGCGAGAAACGAAGAGGTGATGTGTAGGGTAAGCATGCCAAATCTCTTTCTTATAGGTTGTGAATAGCGGCTTATATGCAACTAGATGCATAGGTATAGTTTAGTCAAAAGGTCATTTATTATGCAACTATGTGCATATAAAAAGGAGAGGGCGATATGTCACTTCGGGGAGTGTTGCTGGTAACACTTAGGCGTGAGCCGGGCAGTGGTTATGACGTGCTCCAGCGTTTCAAGGCAGGCATGGCCCATGTATGGCATGCCAGCCATCAGCAGGTCTACAGAGAGCTAGACAAGATGCGGAACGCTGATTTAGTGAGATGCGAGTCAATCGCGCAGCAAGATCGGCCTGATAAAAAGATCTACTCGATTACCGAGCTGGGTATTAATGAGCTTCATGCTTGGCTGTCGGAGCCGCTCGATCACGCACCTGTCCGTTCACCTCTTTTTGCGAAATTTTTTGCGTGGGAAGTATGGCCGGAAGAAGCGCGTGAAAAAGAGTTTCAGACTTTAAAGCAGGAGCTTGAACAACGGCTAGCTATGTATAAGACCATTGAAACGATGTGGTTCTCAGCGCCAGAACAATTAACTGACGCTGAGCGTGCGCCGCTGTATACGTTGCAGCTAGGTCAGCGCTTGACTCACACTTGGCTTGTCTGGGTGGAAGAGCGTCTGAACACGCCTCACAAGTTAGTTAAAAGTCTCCCGGCGCGCACTGTAGGCAAGTAAGTCCGAGCGCGCGCCATTGGGCGACTACCGCGTCACGGTCATCCAGCACCAGCCAAGGCACAAAGCCGTCACTACGCATTTGGTTGAGTAGCGCGGCCTTCACCTCTTCATCATCTACATGATCATCGCCTTGCGGGCGCAGATACATGGCATCGAAGGGAATGGTGTGACGCTCTAACCAGCGCTGGGTATGCGCACGGTGGCTATCCGGGCGGCCGCTGCAAATCACGATCTGCTGGCCTTGGGCCTTTAGGATCTTAACCAGCTTGGCCACCGCGTCGATCACCGGCGCTTCGGCCATATGGGCAAAAAAAGGATCCCACTGCTTGGCGGGGCCAAGAACCCATTCGTGTACATCGGTGGGGTGGAATTCGGCAAGCGTGCCGTCAACATCAACAATCACTGCGGACATCGTTAATTTCCTAAAAAGTTAAATGGGCGGTGGGGCGCGTGGCCTGATGCGGAAGAGCCTCTAGGGTGCGGTGGGTACACAGCCGCTGCCCCAGGCGTTGATGCCATTCGCTTAAGCAGTGTCCAGTGAGTGGGGTAAATAGCGGGACTACCTGAGTGGCGCCTAGCTGGTCGGCAAGCGCTACCAGATGGGATGCACGCAGGTGCACGTTCCAGCGCTGACAACGCACCTCGCATGCGGCAAGCTGGGCTTGACGTTCAGGCGTTAAGTAACCGGTGTGCAGTAGTTGGTAATTGGGCCATTGGTCGGGCGTATCATTGCGATCACTGACCAACTGCAGCACTGGCTGCGAAGCATTCTGCCGTTCTAGTAGTGCGTTAATCGCACTGTCGAGACCTGGGCGGCGTAAGTCGCTTGGCAGTGCTAGCAGTGCGGCGAGGTTATCGCGAATAATCGGGTCAATGGCGAAAGGGAGCTGACGGCGGGCGGCCTCTTCCGCCAGCCACAGCGCCATTTCCAGGGCGCGCCCCGTTTCAGGCACCGGTAATACTAACGGCTGGTCAAGCTGCAGACGAATAGCCTGCAAACAGCTTTCCTGGGGCTGGTCGTAGTTGCCGTAGGAGGCATCCAATAGCGCGGTGCGGGCAGTTGGCGGCGTATCAAAGGGAAACAAACAGGATTCAAAACAGGCATCACCGCTGTAGAAAATGCCGCCACCCACATCCAGATGCAGCCAAACGCCACCCAGCGAGTGCCCTGCCTGGCCGGTGGTCACCTTGATACCTTCTACCGTTAGGCATCCGCGTGCTGGCAAAGGCTGCCAAGCGCGGTGTTTAGGCAATGCGTTCGCGACTAAGGGCGTGCAGTAGAGCGGGATGGTATCGGGCAGTTCTGAAATGCCGCCGATATGGTCAATATGGTCGTGGCTAACCAGAATCGCATCTACGTCTAAATCGCCTGCCCAAGTAATGGACTCTCCAGGGTGCAGTGCACCACCTGCGTCCAGCAGTAGTCGCTTGCCGTTAGTTTCGACCACGATAGCCGCGGGGCCTTTATCGCCCAGCCCGCTTAAGATTTGAATATGGGCGCTCATTGGTCGGGCTCCAGGCACCAGCCTTCCAATAACCGCAGAGCGACTTGCTGACCTTCCTCAAGCGCGCGGTGATGGTAAGCCAGCAACGCTTCGCCGTTGGGTAAGCGCAGGTGCAACTCATAGCGTTCACCACGAAACGTCAGCCGCTCGACGCGCCCGGTGAGATCGTGTTCGTTGGGGGCTTGGGCATCTACGCGAATATGCTCAGGGCGCACCAATACGGGCTGAAGTGTGGACTGAGAGCGGGTGTTTTGCGCTGCTGCCATCCCTTGCATTAGGACACTTTCTGTCAACCGCTGTCCCGGTGCGCCGTTGGCAATAGCCAACTGGCTACCTTGGCCGATAAAGCTTGCCACCCATTCGCTGCGCGGTTCGCGATAAAGCATTTCGGGAGTTGCCCACTGCACCAGTTTGCCGTCGCGCATCACGGCAATACGGTCAGCCATCGCCATGGCTTCGCTTTGATCGTGGGTAACGTACACCATCGTCGCTCGGGTGCGGCGGTGGAAATCTACAAAGCTGTGTTCCATGGACGCACGCAGGTTACGGTCTAGATTGGCCAGCGGTTCATCCAACAACACAACTGCAGGGTCAGTCACTAGGCAGCGGGCTAGCGCGACCCGTTGGCGTTGGCCACCGCTAAGCTCCTGGGGCGAACGCTGTGCATAGGGCTCTAGGGCTACTTGTGCCAGGGCATGGTCAACTCGGCGCTGGTACTCACTGCCCTGAATGCGGCGCAGTTTGAGTGGGTAACCGACGTTATCGGCCACGTTCATATGCGGCCAGAGCGCGTACGACTGAAAGACCATGGCCATGTTGCGCTGTTCTGGTGGCACATGGTGCTGGCAGCTGGCTAGCAGCGTATCGTTCAGGCGTATTTCGCCGCCACTGACGTTCTCGAATCCCGCCAGCATGCGCAGCATGGTGGTTTTACCGCAGCCGCTGGGGCCCAGTAGTGCCACAAACTCCCCCGGTTCAATCTCTAGCGAGAGGTCATTGACCGCGCGGTGGTCGCCAAACTGTTTGGTAACCTGTTGAATCGTTAGCCCTGCCATGGCACGACTCCTTTGGGTAAACGAGGGGCGAGCAGGCTGAGCGACAGCATCAGTGTGGCGACCATTAGGACCACCAGTACCGATACCGCCGATGCCAGCACGCTTTCACCGCCCTCATCAAGGTTAAAAATCAATACGCCCAGCGTTTCGTTGCCAGCGCTCCAAAGCAGTGCCGATACCGTCAGCTCGTTCACCGCCAGCAGGAAGACCAATAGTCCCCCGGCAAATAGCGATGGTGCAATCAGCGGCAGTACGATCGTGGTTAGCCGTCGCCATGGGCCTGCCCCCGCCAGTTGTGCGGCTTCTTCTAAGGAGGGGGCAAGCTGGGCCAGGCTGGCGCTAACGGGTTTGAGGCATACCACTAAAAAGCGCGCCAGATAGGCCACAAAGATCAGCCCGAGCGTGCCGTAGAGCGCTACGTTGATCAGCGGCAAAGGGCGTACGAACAGCAAAATGCAGGCGATCGCCAGCACCACACCAGGTAGTGCGTAGGGCAGTTCAATAGCGCTGAGCGTGAGCTGTTGGAGGCGCGGAGGCAGCCGCTGCAAGCGATACGCCAGCGGCAGGGTGCACAGCATAAGCACCAGCGCGGCACCGCCTGCCAGCCATAGGCTATTGCGCACAGCGCGCCAAGTGGCGCCTTGGCGGCCAATCACTTCGTGATAGGCGTTTAATGTCACGCTATCGAAGCTAAGGGGAACCCCCATGGCGGGCACCAACGAGCTGACCACCAGCGCCGCAAGTGGTGCGACGAGAATCACCAGTAAAACGCTGACTAGCACGGTCGTCACCGCTGGCCGAAAGCGGCCTAGGGTAAAGTCATGAGAGCGACCACTATGGCCGCCTAAGCCAAAGCGGCTACGATTCATCCAGTATTGTTGAAGGGCAACCCCCGCCAGAGCCAGTACACCAATCAATAACGAGAGCGCCGCCATTTCTGCCAGCACGCCGGTGCCAAAGCTAGCCATGCGCTGGTAAATCAAAGTAGGTAAGACGTAGTAGCCCGTTGGAATCCCCAGCATGGCAGGAATGCCGAAGTTGCCCAGGCTAGAAATAAACGCCATCGCCGCCCCGGCAATTAAACCGTGCCGAGTGACTGGCAAAATAATCTGCCCCCAGACTTGGGCCTGGCGCGCGCCGCTGATGCGGGCAGCTTCGATAAGCTCGCGGGGTAGCGAGATCAGAGAGGTGCGCAGCGCTAAAAAGACCAGCGGTGCGCTTTGAATCCCCAACAACAGAGCAATGCCTTCCGCCGAGTAGAGCGGCTGAGGGCTACCCAGCGGCGGAGCCATACCAATGCTTTTCAGCAACGGGCTGGCGGGGCCGAACAGCTGTAGCCAGCTCAGCGCCGTCACTTGGGGGGGAATCATCATCGGTAGCATAAAGCAGAACACTAACCACGCTTTGCCACGGATATCGGTCAGGGTAATCACGAAGGCGAACAGGCTAACCAGCATCAAGGCAATCAGCATGCCAAGTCCTGAGGTATACACACTGTGCCACAACGCTCGCCAAGTACTCGCCGCGTTGAGCACTTTCCACAGCGGTGATTCACTTCCTTGGCCAAGGTCACTAAGTGCCTCTACCAGTAGCCGTATGCTGGGTGCAAGGCTTAACAACACCACCGTGAGTGTGATTAGGCTGAGCAGCCAGCGGTGCTGGCTGCCAACGTTAAGCGACGGTGTCATGGTTAGCCGCCAAACAGGTCGCTAAAGCGCTGCTTCAACGTTTCTTCCTGCTCCAATGCTTGCTCAATATTGATCGGCATTAGCTGGATAGCATCACGGGCGGGAAAGCCTTCAGGCGGCGTAGCGGCAGGGTGGGCGGGTAGGTAACCTTGCTGACTAACGAGTTCTTGGCCTTGTTGGGAAAGCACGAAATCAACAAACTTCTGTGCTGCGTCCAGGTTGTTGGCGCCCTGCATAATTGCGACGGGCTCAGTGACCGCGCTAACGCCCTCTTCGGGGAAGACAAACTCAACCGGAGAGCCTTTGGCTGCCTCGCGAATCGGTAGGAAATCCACCACGATGCCGTAGGGCTTCGTGCCTGAGGCAACGGCATTGAACACGCCGCCATTACCGCCCTGAGCTTCTGCACGATTAGCTTGCAGTGCCTCGTAGTAGCCCATTCCAAGATCGGGGTGGTCGCTCAGCGCTGCCATATGAATAAGCGCTGCGCCTGAATAGAGCGGGCTTGGCATTGTTACAAGGTCTTCATAGTCAGGCCCCGTCAGATCTTGCCAACGCTGCGGCTGATGCTCGGCAGCGGTGTTATACACAATCCCCGTGGTGATCAGTTTGGTGCCGTAGAAGTAGCCTTCCGGATCGTATAGCGCCTCGTCATAAGCCTCCCGCTCTGGGCTGAGGTAAGCCTGCAAATGGCCCTCTTGCTTGAGCGAGGTCATGGTCATGCTGTCAGCAATTAACAGTACGTCTGGGTTACTGACACCAGCGGAAAGCTCTGAGCGTAGGCGAGTCATCAGACGAGTAGTGCCATCGCGAACCCACTCCACATCAATCTCGGGATAGGCAGCCTGAAAGGCATCCACGGTTTGCTGGGCGTCGCTATTGGGCTGGCTGGGATAGAGCACCAATTTGTCATCAGCCAGCAGCGACGACGATAGAGCAAAGCTTGCAAGTGTAACGGCAGTGCAGAGTGAGCGCTTCAACATGATAAAACCTCCAGTAGG
Source organism: Halomonas bluephagenesis (assembly GCF_054790765.1). Taxonomy (NCBI): domain Bacteria; kingdom Pseudomonadati; phylum Pseudomonadota; class Gammaproteobacteria; order Oceanospirillales; family Halomonadaceae; genus Halomonas; species Halomonas bluephagenesis. The sequence goes on along the minus strand of NZ_CP133631.1, from coordinate 1,500,372 downwards.
TGAACACTGATCACACTACTGTCATCGGCTTACAACATCGTGACACTACGCTTTCGTTTGATGGCGATAGGCTTTCGCCTGTCAAAAAATAGCTTTCGTTACTTAATTGGTCGTCAACGTGAAGAAAATAATGGGCTTAAACGAGCGCCGTCGTGCCGTGTTGGCGCAGGTTCGTCAGCAAGGTCGCCAGCCTCTGGAGTCGCTGGCTAGCCAGTTTGATGTGTCGGTACAAACATTGCGTGGGGATGTTCGTGTTTTAGCGGAGCAAGGGCTGGTATTGCGGCGCCACGGGGAAGTGTTGCCATTTCCTGATCAGGAAAATATTGGCTACGATCAGCGCCAAATCGTTAATCAAGCGGGTAAGCGCCAGATTGCCCGCCAAGCCGCTTCACTGATTCAGCATCACCAATCGCTATTTTTAGGCACGGGTACCACGGTAGAACAGTTGGCTGATGCCTTGCGTGACAAACAAGGTTTGCAGATTATGACCAATAACCTGCATGCACTCATCAAATTGTGCACCTTGGAGTGTGAGCTGGTGGTGGCAGGGGGGCGGGTACGACGCCGAGATCAAGATGTGATTGGCGGCGATGCCTGGCGCTTCTTTCAGCGCTATCGAGTGGATGTCGGCATCGTCTCAGTGGGCGGTATGGACAGTCATGGCCATTTATATGACTACAATGATGACGAGGTCATGGCTCGCGAAGCGCTGCTATCACACGCTGCATACCGTATCCTGGTGCTGGATAAAACCAAATTCGACCTGCCGCTGCGCTGTGCCGCCGGTCAGCTTGCTGATTACCATGCGGTGATTACTGATAGCCCGCTCCCCGATAGGCTGCGCAGCCCTTTGGCAGCCCGCGGGGTGAGATTTTTAAGCTAATGATGATGCCTCTTAAATATCATGACCGGTTTTTTAGCTGGTTAAAGTAGACATATAAATGGAAGCGAATTGTTATATAAGTTATTAGCGGTATCAGATCCATTAGTCATTGTTCTTGAAGTATCAGTAACATAGGGTTTTGTTTAAAACTGAAAGAAGTTTGCTATTAACTAAACGGTAGTGTGGCACACTGTTTAAGCGTGGAGGTGGTAACCTCGATTTTTCATGGTGATGCAATCAAAAGAAAATCTCTCAAGCGGTAGAGGGGCAAGGGATGATTAATGATGCGCTGCTTACGGCCGTGGATGAAGAGCTGGAAAAAAGCCCTTGGCGATTGAAGTTTACAGATGAGGTTGAGTCGCGTTTCGAAGCTGATACTCAGCAACACCGTAGCCGCAACATGGTTGTGGCAGGGCTGATAGCCGCCTCTATTTATAGTTTGTTTCTCATCAATGATTATAGCTTTCGGCCTGACTCTTTTGTTACGGCGGTGCAGTTAAGAATAGGCGTGATGCTGCCTATTGGTTTGACGATTCTGTGGTGGGTTTATCGTGGTGTTGCCCCAGCCATACGTGAAACATTAATGGCGACGACAATTGTGGTTGCCATGTTGGTTTCATGTTTGATTTTTTCAACCTCAACAGAGCCTTATTCTTATTTAGATGTTTTTTCTTTTGGTCTTATTTTGGTAGTGGGAAATATTATTTATCCGCTTCGTTTTAGCTATGCCTGTGTGTCATCCGGCATTGGTGTTTTGATAATGCTGGTGTTTATTGTGGACTATGACCCCATGCCACAAGAAGCAAAGCGATTGGCGATGTTTTCTATCGTTGCTAAAGCGCTGTTTACACTATTTGCTAATTACCGTCTTGAGCGAAGCGAGAGGACGGCATACCTTCTTGTTTTAAAAGAAAAAATATGGTCTGGCTATTATTTAGAAGACAATCGGAAGCTATCTCGACTGTCGGTTACAGACCCATTAACCAATATCGCCAATCGGCGTCAGTTTGATACGCTTTTTCCGTTAAGATGGCAGGAAGCTATTGATAAACATAATTTTTTGGGCCTTATGGTAATCGATATCGATTTCTTTAAAGCCTACAACGATTATTATGGTCACCTACAAGGTGATCAGTGCCTACGCCAAGTGGCGACCACCATACAGGCCAATAGCCGTGATTCCGATTTGGTAGTGCGCTTTGGGGGCGAGGAATTTGTGGTGCTGATGCCTAATGCAACGCTACAAGCAGTCAGGCAAGCGGCGGAGCGCATCCGGCATAGCATTGAAGCGTTATATATCCCTAATGAGGGTTGTCATGAGCAGCGTCTTGTAACTGTCAGCATAGGTGCGGCACTGCTACGCCCGACAAAGCGTTTCACGCCAGACGATTTTTTGGCCCATTCTGATGCAGCACTGTATGAAGCTAAACGGCGAGGCCGTAACTGCGTTTGGATGGCGAATGTCGAGTGACTAATAACAGTATTAATACGGCTAAGAAGCCGCCCATTTGACAACCCTGCTGGGGTATGACAAACAAGCATCATTTTTCGTGAGGAATCAAATAGTGGCACACGAGCAGCCCTATCAGGCATTGAATGTCGATACATTGGCACAGCGGCTAGGTGATGTAGAGGAAGTGGCAAGCCGAGTGGGCGGCAACCCTGGGCAGTGGCAGATTCGCGAAGTGGGGGATGGCAATCTCAACCTGGTATTCATTGTATCGGGAAGTGCAGGAAGCGTGGTGGTAAAACAAGCGCTGCCTTATGTTCGTATGGTAGGCGAGAGCTGGCCGCTGCCGCTTTACCGTGCCCACTTTGAATATTACGCCTTAGTGCGTCAGGCTCAACGTGCGCCGGGCATAGCGCCAGAAGTGTTTTATTTCGACAAGCCCCAAGCGCTGATCGTCATGGAGTATCTATACCCCCACACGATTCTGCGCCGCAAGCTGATCAGCGGTGAGCGGGTTGCTCAGCTTGGCGAAACCATCGGTGAGTTCTGCGCTCGGATGGCGTTTCGTGGCTCGGAACTCTCCTTAAGCAGCCCTGAGAAAAAAGTCGACGTGGGACTGTTTTCAGGCAACGTTGCGATCCCTGCGATAACGGAATCACTGGTATTTACCGACCCCTATTACGGCGCCGAAATGAACCGCCATACGCCGGAGCTTTCGCCGGTAGTGGATGAGCTGCGTCGTAATACGCGCTTAAAAGCCAAGGTGCAGCGGTTGTTGATGAAGTTCACCGCGAATACCGAAACCATGCTGCACGGTGATTTGCACTCTGGGTCAATTATGGCCACCGAGTCCGATGTGCGGGTGATTGATCCCGAGTTTTCCCAGTATGGCCCTATGGCTTTTGACCTAGGAATGGCCGTCGCCAACTTCTTGATGGCCTACTTCAGTCAGCCCGCCCATCGCCAAGCCGATGAACTTGAGCCGTACCAAGCGTGGATTCTTGAGGTGATAGAGGCGTGCTTTACCCGCTTTGATGCTGAGTTCCGCCACCTGTGGCAAACCGAGCGCACCGGTATACTGTTTCCGAAAGCGCTGTTTGAAGCCCAGGGTAACAGCGCCGATGACGCCTGTGATGCATTGCTGGAAGAGATTCGTTTGGATGCGCTGGCTTACTGCGGCATTGAAATGCATCGTCGCGTTTTATCGCTGGCTCACAATGCTGACTTTGAAGAGATTGAAGATACTGCCCTTCGCGCCAAGCTGGAGGCACGCAATGTGCTGATGGGCCAAGCGTTAATTAGGGAGCCAGAAGCCTATAGTGACCTTACCGCGCTGGCGGATTTAGCCAGGGCGTATAACCAGCAAGAGGTGTTATAAACTCTTACCCCTCTCGATATAATGGGCTTCTCGATAATGGCACTGTGGCTGATCCCGCCTCGGTGCCAACCTCGGTAACGCTGGCGCGTTGCTTCGCGGGTGCGCTGACGCTTACGCCGCGCTACATAATGAGCCCAACTCAACTATTGTTAAGCCCAGTAGCGCAGTGTAACGAATCTCGCGAGGGACGAGCGTATGAGGCACCCGCGACGGCGGCGCCAGCCGCCTGGATAATGCCTCCGCGCCTGATCCGGCCTCGGTGCCACCTTCGGCACCGCTAGCGCGCTGCTTCCGCGGGTGCGCTGACGCTTACGCCGCGCTACAACTGCCTCCCACGATTCACTACTTACGATTTACTATTCACTAATCAAAGCTGATCCAAGCGATCAAATTTCCCGGCGATATCGCTCTCTGTCCAGTGAGGCACCCAGCCTTCAACGTTATCGAAGAAGCGCAGCGCAGTGAATTCTGGCGCTGGGCCCATATCAAACCAATGGGGCGTGTTCGCGGGTACGCTGATCAGGTCATTGCGGGTACACAGTACCTGATACACCTTGTCTTCAATATGCAGGCAGAAAAGCCCCTGGCCTTTAACGAAGAAGCGCACTTCGTCTTCGTGATGGCGGTGCTCGTTTAAGAACTTCTGGCGCATGGCGTCTTTGTCTGGGTGTGTGGGCACCATGTGCAGCACATCAACGGTTTGGTAGCCGCCCATGGCTTTCACCCGGTCGATATCGTCTTGGTAGAGCGCCAAAATGTCTTCCTGGGTGGCATCGTCGGCGATCTCGCCCAGCGTTGCCCAGCGCTCAAACAGCACACCCACCTTGTTCAGCTCAGCAGTTATCTGCTCGCCGTCAGTGATGTCTAGCAGGGCATCGTTAGGGTTCTGATCAGCAAATACTTTCAGTTGCGACATCGTAGGCTCTCCTTAAAGGTGATGGGCCATAAAGGCTAAAGGGCAATTTCATCAAAGCGGGTAACGCACGCGTGGGTGTTGCCCGCCTGGGTGCCTTCGCGAACTAACTGCAGGGTTTGCATGCCCGCCTGCTTGGCGGCGTCCAACTCTTCGACCACGTCCGACAAGAACAGCACCGCTTCCGGCGGTAGGTCAAGCTCAGCGATAATTCGCTGGTAGGCCGTGGCTTCGCGCTTATGGCCAATATGAGTGTCGAAGTAGCCGCTAAACAGGGGGGTTAAGTCGCCTTCATCGCTGTAGCCAAACAGCAGCTTCTGCGCCTGCACGGAACCTGATGAGTAGACGTACAGCGCCTTGCCTGCCTGCTGCCACTGGCGCAGCGCCGGGGCGACGTCGCTATACAGGTGGCCTTTAAAATCGCCACGCTGATAGCCGTCCGCCCACACCATGCCTTGCAGTGCTTTCAGCGGCGTGGCTTTTTGGTCGGTCTCGATCCAATGCAGCAACTGCGCAATGACAGCATCCAGCGTGGCATCAGGGTCACCCATTTCACTGCGCACGGCGCTAATTTGCTCGGCAACCGCAGGTGTGTCTGCATTCGCGCGTAGAAAGTCGGGCAGCTTGGCCTGGGCGTAGGGAAACAGCACCTTATGCACAAAGTTAATATCCGTGGTGGTGCCTTCGATATCGGTTACAACGGCGCGAACAGCTGGGTTATTCATTTAGACCACCGGCTCTCTTCAAGTACACAGGACAGTAAAAATTCAATGGCTTCCAAGTGCCGACGGCAACTAGCGATGCTATCGCCCACGGCATAAATACCGTGCCCCGCCACCAAAAAGCCCCAGGGCATCGGCCAGCCGAGGCGTACATGCTCCGCTAGCTCGTCCATATCTTGGGAATTTGGTACCACAGGTAAAAGAACCGAGGCATCATGAGTCACGTTGCCCGCTAAGGCTTTTTGCATTTCAAAGCCACTTAGCTCAATGCCGTTTGGAAAGCGCCGTGACAGCACAGTGCTGGCTAACGTATGGGTGTGCAGCACGCAGTTGATGGTCGGGTCTAGCCGATAAAGCGCAGCGTGAAGATCACTTTCCGCGCTCGGCTTACCATCGCCTGATAGCACCCGGCCATCCAGGTCGCACAGCAGCAGGTCTTCGGCTTGAATACGAGTCTTATCGCGCCCGGAAGCGGTGACCCAATAGCCTGACTCGGTACGGGCGGAAAAGTTACCGCCGGTGGCTGGCGTCCAGCCTTGCTGCGCCGCCCATGAAATGGCATTCAGCAATTCAGTTTGTAGCGTCATCATAGGGTCTGCGTCGCCTCTTCTAATGGCCGTCATTCTATATGATAAGCTTCGCGCCTGATATTAAGGAGCCCAACGATGCCCCCACTTCTTCAATCACGCAGTTTACGGGTCTATGCCGATAACCTTGAGTACTTGGATCAAACTCGGTTGCCCCAGGCTGAGCAGTGGCAGCGTTGCGACACGCCCGACGCGTGGCAGAGTGCGGTTAAAAACCTGGCGATTCGTGGCGCGCCGCTGATTGGCTTGAGCGCTGCCTTTGTGCTGGCGCAGACTGCCGCGCGCCATCCAAACGGTGATTGGCAGTCTGTCAGTGATCGCTTACGTGCCACGCGTCCCACCGCGGTGAACCTGATGTACTGCCTGGATGCCATGGAAGCCTGCTTTGAGCAAGGGGTTGCCGCCTTGGCTGAGCGTGCCGCTGAATTGTTTGCAGAAGACCGCGCGCTTTGTCAGCGTATGGCCGAGCGGGGAGCTGACCTTTTGCAATCAGGTGACCGCGTCCTGACCCACTGTAATACCGGGGCGCTTGCTACCGCAGGCGTTGGCACCGCCATTGGCGCGTTGGCAATCGCCAAGCAACGCGGTGTGGCGCTGCATGTGTATGTGGATGAAACACGTCCGCTGCTCCAGGGTGGCCGTTTAACCGCTTGGGAAATGGCTGACCTAGATATTCCCTACCAACTGATTGCTGACAGCATGGCTGCCAGCCTGATGGCCGCAGGGAAAGTCGATAAAGTCATGGTCGGTGCCGACAGAATTTGCGCCAACGGCGACTTCGCCAACAAAGTGGGCACCTACATGCTCGCCGTTGCCGCCCACTACCATAACGTGCCGTTTTACGTGGTTGCGCCTTACACCACGGTGGATCCTGCCTGCGCATCCGGCAGTGATATTCCGATTGAACAGCGCGATGCGGCAGAAATCCGTGGTGCTTCCGGCGCTTTTGGTGATGTCGTCTGGGCTCCCGAAAATGCCCCCGTGTGGAACCCTGCCTTTGACGTGACACCCGCTACGCTTGTCACCGCCTGGGTACTGGACACCGGCATCTTCGATGCCGCCGCGATAGCGCGTGGCGAACACTGCCAAGGGCGGGGAGAAAGATAATCGCCATCCCTGTCATTACAGGCGAAGTGGCGCCCCAATTGTCTGAGCTCAAAAAGGGCGGTGTTAGTCAGTGATAATAAAGAATGGTACTGCTATAAATATGAGGGTTCCCATTGATTAAATAGTCTTTCTCTGGAGTTACATTGACAAAGCATATTGCCCACCTATTACTACGCCGCTTTCAGTTGCTTGCTCTGATATTGGCGGCTTTTATTTTAATAGCGTTGGGGTGGCAGGGCGTGCGTGTACAAGAAGCGCTTTTAACGTCCAATGCTGCTGTTCATAAACACCTTGAAACCATCACTCTGATCCAAGCGTTCCAAACAACGTTACTAGACCTAGAGACGGGTGAGCGTGGCTATGTAATTACTGGTCAGCCTGCCTATTTGCTGCCTTACCAGCAAGCTCGAGCAAAGATAGAAGATAAGCTCAACCGATTGATGCAGTTAACGGCATTGACTGAGATAAATATTGGGCGCTTGGAAAGTTTCGATGTTTTAGTGGCTCGTCGTATTCAGATTGCTGAGGATAACATTGCTGTGCGAGAAAGTGATGGTATGGAGGCAGCAGCATTGAGGTTGTTAGCGGCAGGCGGTAGACAGACGATGGATCATCTGCGTGGCCATCTCAATGTCCTTGAGCAGCGCGAGCGCGAGTACTTAAATACACAGACCCAGAAGGCTCCCCGCCAAGCTCACCAATCGCGATGGCTGTGGGGGGCTGGAGCTGCCTTTGTGGCGCTGCTTTTAATGATTACTAGTATGTCTATTATCAGTCAGTGGCGTCATCGCCAGCGAATCATGACGATGCAACAGACATTCGTTTCTACAGTGAGCCATGAGTTACGTACGCCACTAACCGTGATTTTGGGCGCCTTAGATATGTTGCATAGTGGTATTGATGGTTCGCTAAATAATGATGCGCAGCGTTTGGTCGCCGTGGCGAACAGTAATGGTCAGCGCTTAAAGCGTTTAATTGATGATATCTTAGATATCGAAAAGCTTGAAAGCGGACAGCTGACCTTTCAATGGCAGTTAGTGTCACTTAAGTCATTAGTAGAACTGGCTGTGGCTATTAATCAGCCTTATGCAGCCAATTTTGGCGTTTCCTTGATTTTTGGCTCCTCGGTGTTAACCCCTCCTTTTAGCAACGCGTTGGCAGAGCCAATCGAGGATAGTGATCTCGTTGAAGTAGATCCAGAGCGGTTTGCCCAGGTAATGGCTAACCTGATTTCAAATGCGTGCAAACACTCTCCTCAAGGTGGGGATGTGCAAGTTAATGCAAGGCGAGTGGATAGCCGTTGGTTTGAAGTAAGCGTTAGCGATAATGGTAATGGCATTCCGCTGCAATTTCAGCCCCGCGTATTTGATCGTTTTGCCCAGGCAGATGGCTCAGATCGGCGACGTACAGGGGGGGCTGGGCTAGGATTGGCAATTACTAAGGCCCTTGTAGAGGAGATGAGAGGAACCATTGGTTTTGACTCAGAGCCGTCCAAAGGAAGCTGTTTTTGGTTTCGGTTACCTATAATTAGCAATACTTAGTTTACGCATCAATAATTAATAATATGACATAACTAATGTAAGGAATGTTTATGCCATCAGCGACTGCCACCATTTTAATGGTCGAGGATGAAGAGGATATCGCTTTTCTATTGCGCTTTATATTGGAGCGGAACGGCTACCAAGTAGAGCATGCCGAGGATGGCAAGCAAGCGCTAGAACGAATTGCCATTGGGACGAACAATAGCCAAGTGCCCGATCTTGTTCTGCTAGATATTATGCTCCCTTACCATGATGGTTTAGAAGTGCTTGCTCGATTGCGTGCGTTACCTGCGTGGGAGGATGTGCCCGTATTAATGCTAACCGCCAAGGCACGGGAAGCGGACATTGTCCGTGCGCTGGAGTTGGGAGCGGACGACTATGTCACTAAGCCGTTCCAACCAGATGAGCTATTGGCGCGCTTACGCCGTTTTTTGCGTAAACGTTAAAGGGGAAAACTGATGGTTCACGTTGATCGTGCTAATGGTAAAGGAAATGCGGCAAGCAAGCGGCATCTAGTACTAATGGTCCTAGCCTTGGGTATTGCCCCCTTTGTGACGGCCGATGAAGGCCGGACTGAAATTGAAGTATCGCAGCGTTATGAGCACCTAGACAGCGGATTCTCCTCCTGGCAGGCCCAGCGCTTTGATGCCCAGCATCACACTGCTGAGGGGGTAACGTGGTATGGCACTGTGCTGCGGGAGCGTCGTTATGGAAGTTGGGATGAAGGCATTGAAGCAGGTACTGCTGTACCAATAGGACAGAACTGGTTTGTACAGCCAGAAGTAGGTAGATCGTTTGACGCTGATTTTCTGCCTAACTGGTACGCTGACCTTCGCATACAGCGCTTATTTCCTGATGGATGGTTGGGTAACGCTAGTATACGCCGTACGCAATATGAGGACTCCCAGGTTGACCGTTTAGCACTAGGGGTTGAGCGCTATTGGGGAAGTTGGCGTGGCGCTTATACCTTGAACATTAGTGATGTTGAGGGGGCAAGTACGCCAGTTGGGCACGCAGTGGCACTTGAACGCTACTATAACGACACAAGCTTTATTGGCCTTCGTGCCAACGCCGGGCGTGAGGAAGAGGGGCTGCCGAATGGCAATGTATTAACTAGTTCCGTTTCAGGACTAGGAGTGCGTGGCAGGCATTGGCTAGATGCGAACTGGGCCATTGCCTGGGATCTCGGCTGGGTCAGCCAGGGGGATATTTATAACCGCTATGGTGTTCAGGTGGGCGTACGCCGTGCTTTCTGAACTACAAACGTTAGTTGACCTATTGTTAGCGGCCCTTCAAGAGCTCACCGTTATGCTAGGTGATCCTGTTCTTAGGATAGCCGTTTACAGCGTTATGGCGCTTGCCTCGGTTACGCTGTTAATGATGTTAAATGTACTGGTGCTCTCTGAGTTAGCTACTAGGCGCGAGCGAAGGCGAGCTGCCTTTACGCAGCTATGGCGCCCAGTGCTCACTGCTTGGAGTATTGGCGAGTATGAGAAGTTCCCGCCATTAACTCAGAAACGCCAGGAAGAGCGCCTTTGGCTACTGCTGATGTGGGTGAGTTTGCAGCGCCAGCTACGAGGCAGCACGAAAGAAAAGTTAAATGCGTTTTTTAACCACTTAGTGATGGATGACTATGTAGTAGCTCTTCTAGGCAGTAGAAAAGTACACCGGCGGCTTTTAGCACTTACCTGCTTACGCTATGTAGGTGAAGAGCGTCATTGGGTGTCTGTAGCGCCGCTGGTAATGTCATCAAACGCGATAGAAAGCTTGGCGGCCGCGCAGGTGCTGGTTGCGATGAACCCAGCCCGTGCCATGCAGTTTTTAGTTCCTTTTTATATGCAACGACGAGATTGGGCGTATCTCCGCTTTAAGTCGCTCTGTAAGCAGGCGGGACGGACAGCAGCAGGGCCGCCGCTTCTTACGGCGTTGCAGCAAGGCTCTCCCATGCGAATTGTGGCGTTGCTTGAGTGGGTGTTACCGGCTAAAGCAGCAGGATGGGCTAGGCGTTGCCTTCACCAAACGCCTGTCTCTGTGGAAATGAGTAAAGAGCAGTGCGATGCCGTGTGTGCGTCGTTACGTTGTTTGGCAGAGTTGCATGATCGGCAAGACCGGGAGTTGTTAATAAATGCGCTCGACCACCCGCTGCCACAGGTGCGGGCTGAAGCTGTTGTTGCGTTCAAGCGCCAGGCAAACAGTGATGATGAGGCGCAATTTATTCGTGTGTTAAGTGATTCTAATTGGTGGGTGCGTCAAGCGGCGGCTGACGCTTTAGTTGCGCTTCCGGGTATCGAGGCTCACCATCTTAGCGCCCTATACGAAGGGCTACAGGATCGTTATGGCCGTGATGCGTTGCGTCGCGCGATGACGGAGAAGCAGTGATGGAAAGCTGGCAAGCAGTGCTCGGATTTGATTGGATTTGGTGGTTACAAGTTGGATTTATTAGTTACTTTGTACTGCTGAATGGCGGTTACTTAGCTCTGAATGTATTGTCCATGATTAGCCTCCGTCGCTATATGCGCCAGCGTGCTGAGCTTGGTGAAACAGTGCCATACCTTGGTGTGGAGCCAGCTGTATCCATTCTGGTGCCAGCGTTTAACGAAGAGGCTACCATTCGCACGTCGCTTCTATCGCTGATGCAGCTTCAGTATCCTGAGTTTGAAATTGTGGTTATTAACGATGGTTCAAAGGACAACACCCTGGCAGAACTGAAAGAAGCCTTTGATCTAGAGGAGTATCCTGAACCACTGCGCCTCAGTGTTTCCCATAAAGAAGTGTTAGGTGTTTATCGCTCGCGTCGCTATAGCCATCTAAAAGTGATTGATAAAGCGAATGGGGGTAAGGCAGACGCTTTAAATGCTGGGATTAACGCGGCTAGGCACGAGCTTTTTTGCGCAGTAGATGCCGATTCCATTTTGCAGCGAGATAGCCTGTTACGGGTTGTTCAACCTTTTTTAGAGGATGAGCGCACGATAGCGGCTGGTGGTACGGTGCGTATTGCCAATGGCTCCAAAGTTCAAGGGGGGTATTTGCTTGAGGCAGGACTTCCTCGCAATTTGCTAGCACGTTTTCAAATTGTTGAGTATTTGCGCGCGTTCTTATTAGGCCGTTTAGGCTGGACGCCGATGAATGCGGTGTTGATTATTTCAGGAGCATTTGGCCTATTTAATCGTGAGCGAGTGATTGATATCGGTGGCTATAGCACTACCACTGTAGGGGAAGATATGGAGCTAGTGGTGCGGTTGCACCGCTATCACCGTGAAAAGACCCTTCCGTATCGTATCCAATATTTGCCAGACCCTATTTGCTGGACAGAAGCGCCCGAAGATATTGCCACGTTAGGCAAGCAGCGTAGTCGTTGGCAGCGTGGGCTGGCCGAAAGTCTATCGCGTCATGCCAAAATGGCGGTGAGTCGTCGAGGTGGAGCGCCGGGAAGGCTGGCATGGCCATTTATGGCATTGTTTGAGTGGCTGGGGGCATTAATTGAACTAGGTGGCTACCTGTTTATGTTGGTCGGTTTCAGTTTGGGGGTTATTTCTCCTGTAGCGTTGACCGTCTTTATGTTGGTTGCCATTGGTATGGGCATCCTGCTGTCGGTTAATGGGTTGTTACTGGAAACGCTATCGTTTCGCGTATACGCAAAACGGGGGGATATGTGGCGGCTATTTCTTGTGGCAGTGATAGAGAACTTTGGTTATCGACAATTAAATACTCTCTGGCGCTGTCGTGGTTTATGGCAATGGTTTTCACGTCGTAAGCATCAGTGGGGGGCTATGAAGCGGAGTGGCGAATGGGGAAAACATTAAATGCTATCTGAAAATCAGCGGTAGTCAGTCGCGACTCCCGCAGGGGTTACCGATAAGTCCTAGTTTGATACACCTGTTTTGCGGGCTTTGCGACTAAAATATCTAGCGAATCCCTGCCCTTAAAAACGACTGCACGAATTGACGCTGAAAGAGCAGGAAGGCGATTAGCAGTGGGGCGATACTTAATAGCGTGGCGGCACTCACCGTGGCCCAGTTTACGCCGGTTTCCGGGGGAGAGAAGACCCCTAAGCCGACGGTTAATGGGCGGCTTTCTACTGAATTGGTCACAACCAGTGGCCACAGGAAATTGTTCCAGTGGTGGCTGATGGAGACCAACCCGTAAGCAAGATAAGTGGGCTTGGCCAGGGGAACATATACTTTCCAAAGAATTTCGAGCCAGTTGCAGCCTTCAATGCGGGCTGCATCTTCTAGTTCTCGGGGAATCGTCTTAAAGGTTTGGCGCAGCAAAAAAATGCCGAAGGCACTGGCTACGTAGGGCAGGCCAATACCGGTGATAGTGTTGATCAGCCCCAGCTCGCTAGCGATGCGGTAGTTTTCGACAATCAGTACTTCGGGAAATACGAAGAGCTGAATAAGCACCAGCATAAACAGTATGTTCTTGCCAGGAATTGGAAAGCGCGCAAAGGCAAACGCCGCCAAGGTGCACACAATGAACTGGGCGAGTACCACCCCCGTTACCAGCATAAAGGTGTTTAGATAATAGCGAGCAAAGGGGGCTTGCCCCCAGGCGACAGCGAAGTTCTCCAGTGTTAATGGCGCAAACAGCGTAAAACTGACCATAAATTCGCTGGGGTGGAACGCTGCCCAAAATGCGTACAGCAGCGGAAAAATCCAGATAAGCGCCAGCAGCCAAGCAGCAATGGTTTCAAGCGATGGCACTGAAAAAAAGCGCGCGCGTGGCGAGTATGTTTTTGAAGGCAGTGATGAGGTTGAGCTCATTGGTAGTGTGTCCTGCGATCGAGAACCGTGAACTTCAGCGTGGCCACCACCGCAAGCACTAGCAAAATGACCACGGTGATGGTGGCCGCCATGGTGCGGTCAAAGAAGGAGAACGCGTTCTCATAAACGTAATAAAGCAGCAGGTTAGTGGCGTTGTTCGGACCGCCCTTGGTCAAAATGAACAGGTGATCGACGACCCGTACTGCATTAATTAGCGCGTTGATCAGCACAAATAGCGTGGTGGGCATCAGCAGTGGGAAGGTCACCCGCCTGAAGAAGCTCCAGCGACTGGTGCCCTCAAGCTCAGAAGCCTCCTTCAGTTCTGGCGGAATCCCCTGCAGCGCTGCCAGATAAAAAATCATGAAAAAGCCGGCTTCCTTCCATATCGACATCACAATCACAGAGCCAAGCGCCACGCTTGGATCGCCAAGCCAGTTCACGCCGGAAAATCCTAGCGCGCCGAGCAACTTGTTAAACAGGCCGATCTGCGGCGCGTAGAAGAACATCCAGATATTGGCGGCTGCGATCATTGGCAAAATAGTAGGGGTAAAATAAGCCATCCGCACAAAGCCACGCCCGCGCAATTTGCCATTTACAAACAGCGCCATCGCCAAGGCCAGAGCGATAGACGTAGGAATCGTACCTAGCGCATAGATCAGGTTGTTACGGGCTACCTTCCAAAACGTCGGGTCTGCAAACAACACGTGGTAGTTTTCTAGCCCTACAAATTGCGTAGGCGCACCGCGAAAGCCGGGTAAAAACAAGCTGTTGACCACAGTGGCGATGGTTGGAAGGTAAGCAAAGGTGGCTAACAGTATGGCGGCAGGCAACAGCAACAGGGCGCCGTAAAGCTGCATTTTGCGGTGGTCGGTGAAGGACATAATTGAATACCGCACGTTGGAAGCGCCGGAGCGAACCCCGGCGAACAGGTCTATAAATTACCTTTGAACGAAGAGCCTTAGCGGGCGTAGCGACGCAGCACGCTATCGGCCTCTTGCTGCGCTTGGTTAAGCGCTTCTCGTGGTGTCATTTGACCGGTCAGCGCCGCTTGCACGGCGTTATCCAAGGCGCGGCGAATGCGGCCACCCTGGTAAGTGGAAAGCTCTGCCGTGCCGTGTTCAAGCTGGTCGCGGGCGACCGCGGCAGGTGGGAACTCTTCCACATAGTCTTGCAGCGCGTCGGTTTCGTAGGCGGCGGGGCTAACGCCCATATAGCCGGTCTCAATTGACCAAGCAGCGGCGCGCTCAGGGTCGGTCATCCAGCGAATAAAGGTCATCGCCGCGCGTTGCTCTTCTTCCGTCGTATCTTCAAAAATGTAGAAGTTGCCACCGCCAGTAGGACTGCCGCGCTGGGTTTTCATCGGCAGCATGGCGACGCCAAAATCAAACGTTGCGTCACTCCGCACAGCGGTTAGGTTGCCGGTGGTGTGCCACATCATCGCGGTAGACTGTTCGAGAAAGTTCTGGCGTAGGGTGCCCCACTCAATGGTGCCGTCAGGCATGGCATTGTGCTCGGTGGCTAGCGATACCCAATACTCCAGCGCTTCAACCGCTGCGGGGTCATCGAAGTAGACTTCGGTGCCATCTTCGCTCATTAGCCGGTGGCCATTTTGAAAAGCGAATGCCTGGAACATCCAGTAGGGGTAGCCGGTAGAAGGAACCATCACACCCCACTGCTCACCATTAGAGGTTTCGCGCACGGTAGCGGCCATGTCGGCCATCTCTTGCCAGTTTTCAGGGGGCGTTTCGGGGTCAAGCCCTGCCGCTTCAAAGACGTCTTTGTTCCAGAACAGCACAATGGTCGAGCGTTGGAAGGGGATGCCGTAAGTTTTGCCATCCAACTGGCCGTTTTCCATCAGGCCTGGGTAGAAGCTATGGAGCCACTCACGCTCTTCATCGGTTTCGACCAGGTCGTCGAAGGCGACAATGGCGTTTTGCTCAATTAACTCGTATAGGTCGATAGAAAACAGCACCGATAGTTGCGGTGTATCGCCTGCTTCGATGGCAGACATTGCCCGCACGCGGGTGTCATCGTAGTTGCCAGCATAAATCGCAGCTACGTTGATATCCGGATGCTCGCTTTCAAACTCAGCTACTAAATTATCCACCACGTCGGTTAGCGCACCGCCCACCGAAACGGGGTAGTACATAGTGAGGTCAACGCTATTCGCATTAGCGTGAGCAACACTTAATAGGCCAGCTGCCAGGGTAGTCATAGCGAAAGGAATACGTAAACGCATAAACGGCTCCACGAGTGTCAGTGCTGGAAAGAGCCCACCGCGGGTGGACGAGGAACGGTTCGGTATGTTGGCGTAAGCGCGCCCATCATGAGGTCGTCTCGCCGTGTACCGTGAGGATCGAAAAAGTGAGCGCTTTCTGCTGGCCAGTACAGACGGCAGGTCGAGTTGGGTACAGAGTGTTTGCCGCTAATTCGAACGCGTAAGGTATGTGCGCCCACTACCACATGAGCAATGGTGTCCGCGCCTAGGTACTCTTCGCTCAACACCATTGCGGGAACGCCGGGTTCAGATTCGGGGCGTAGCTCGATATCTTCTGGGCGCACACCCAGTTGCCCGCCCGCGGCTTCTAAAGGAGCGACCGGCGTCGTTGGTTCGCCTTCTATAACGGCTCCCTTTTCACCTGCTACCAGTGGCAGGAGATTCATGGCGGGGCTACCAATGAAACTAGCGGCGAAGGCACTGGCCGGGCGGTTATAGAGCTCGTCAGGTGTGCCGTCTTGAACGATTTTTCCTTGCTGCATCAAAATCACACGATCGCCCATGCTCATGGCCTCCACTTGGTCGTGAGTAACGTAAATCACCGTCATGTTTAAGCGGCTTTGCAGCGCTTTAATTTCCCGACGCATATCACTTCGCAGCCGTGCATCCAGGTTGGAAAGTGGCTCATCCATCAAGCAGATCGGGTGTTCAGAAATAATCGCGCGGGCCAACGCCACCCGCTGGCGCTGGCCGCCGGAAAGCTGGGCAGGCTTGCGGTTTAAGTAGTCAGTAAGATCAACCAGTTCAGCGACGTGGGCTAACCGTTGGCGCTGTTCGGCTTTGGGTACGTTGCGGCTGCGTAGGCCAAAAACGATATTGTCGGCAACGCTCAAGTGCGGGAACAGCGCATAGGACTGAAACACCATGCTCAGCCCGCGGTCGCCGGGGGGAAGAAGGGTGACATCGCGCTCGCCAATATGGATTTTCCCGCTACTGGCCCCTTCCAAACCCGCCACCATACGCAGCGTGGTAGATTTGCCGCAGCCAGATGGCCCCAGCAAAATAACGAACTGCCCAGGCGTGACATCAAACGAGATGTCATCGACAGCGGTTGTCGCGCCCCAACATTTGGAGACGCGCTCCAGGCGGATACGCGATTGGCTCATAAACCCCTTCACCAGCAATAAACAACGATGTTTCAGAGTGCGATGAAGGTGTTTCGGTTGTGTGACGCTTATGTGGCGAGGATATGTCAGCCTAAGCGTTAGACAGTGATTTTAATGCCATAACGCTGCAGCCTGCGCACCACGCTGGATTGGCTGATACCCAGCCGTTCAGCGATGGCATACGTGCTGGGTAGCGTTTTGCTCAGCGCTTCCAGTGTGTCGCGCTCCAGCCTGGCGAGGTACTGCTTTAGGGTTTCCTCTGGTGCTAAGGCGGCGACTAACGAAGAGGTTGAAGTTTGCGCTAGATTAGCAGGGGGCTGCTCCGTAAAGGGGTGAGGGCTAGGTGCTTCAATTTGATCCGTTGGGCTGGATAACCAAGCTCTTTCTAGCCAGTTTTCAAGCTCGCGGACGTTACCTGGCCAGTCGCTTCCCATTAAGGTTGACCATACTTGGTTGCCCAGGATTTTTTGTCGCCCATAGCGTTGGTTAAGGCGCTTCAAACAGGCTTCCACGAGATCAGGAATATCCTCTCGGCGGTCGCGTAAAGGAGGAAGCGTGACCGGTATGACGTTGAGACGGTAGTAAAGATCCAGGCGAAATAGGCCCGCTTCTACTTGTTTAGCTAGATTCTGATTCGTGGCGACAACTAAGCGAAAGTCCACTTTGCGCGGTCGTGTATCACCTAACCGGGTAAGGCTCCCGTCCTGGATGACTTTTAGCAGTTTGGTTTGCATTAATAGCGGAAGCTCACCGATTTCATCGAGAAACAGTGTGCCGCCTTCCGCCTGCTCTAATAAGCCTGCTTTTCCTTGACGGGCAGCGCCGCTAAACGCGCCTGGTTGATAGCCAAACATCTCAGACTCAAATAAGTTTTCGGGAATGGCCGCACAGTTAACCTCAATAAAGGGGTGGTCCTGACGCTGGCTCCAGCGGTGAAGCTGCTTGGCAAACGCGGTTTTCCCCACGCCTGACTCCCCTAGCATCAATACATTGGCGTCCGAGGGGGCGACCCGCTTGAGAAGCAAGGCGACTTCACGCATAACGTGGCTTCTTGCCTGCAGGTTATCCAACGCATCGTCCAGCGCTTGCTCTTCTGCATCGGGGGCTGCTTGGCTGCGCTTTAAATGCTCACTAAAGCGCTTCTGGAGTAGTGCATATTCGTCTTGTAGTAACTGTAAATCGGTTAAGTCTCTGGAACGGCTAATAACACGTTCCAATTTTCCATTAACAAAGACGGGGTAAGCGTCAGCAATAACACGGCGTCCGGTGCCTGTTACCTGCATAAGTTGTGCTGGTTGGTGGGTGCGCATCACTTCTAAGGTGATGGATGGCTTCAAGATGCCTGCTTGCTGAAGCTGGTAAACGCTACTGCCTAGCAACTCTTCCCGGGGCGCGCCATAAACAGCCTCAGCGCCAGGACTAATATCAAGCACTCGACCTTCGCCGCTGACGATAAAGAAGTGGTCGTTGGCGGTTTCCACAATGGTTTTTAGCACGCACTTATCGATTTCACTCACAGCGATTGTCTCTTGAATAATCTCTGATTCATTTTTGCATCAACGATGCATATTTGACTTAAGTGTACGTCATTTTGATGCATTATTGCATCGGTGATGGCTGGAAGCCCTATTATCAGGGCGTTCAGAGACTTGGCATGTTCTGTGCAATGTATTTCGCTATTAGTACGCAATACAGCGCTACAACATAAACAACGCCAAGGAGATCTGTATGTCTGATTTTAACCAGCCGCTCGGTGGCAATATCATGCCGCGCTTTGGTGGGCCTGCCACTATGATGCGTTTACCCACCCAAGAAAGCGCAGCTGGCTTAGATGCTGCTTTTATCGGTATTCCAATGGATATTGGTACGTCTAATCGACCTGGTACGCGTCTTGGCCCACGTCAGATTCGTGATGAATCTCGCATGCTTCGACCCTATAACATGGCGACCCGCGCCGCGCCGTTTGAAAGTTTACAAGTGGCCGATATAGGTGACGTGCCCATCAACACGTTTCATCTGCCCAAAAGCGTTGACATCATCACGGCCTTTTATGATGACGTGCTTAAGCACGACTGCATTCCGTTAACGCTGGGTGGCGAACACACCCTGACACTGCCCATTTTACGTGCCATTGCCAAAAAACATGGGCCAGTGGGGCTGATCCATATTGATGCCCATGCCGATGTAAACGAGCACATGTTCGGTGAGCCGATTGCCCATGGCACGCCGTTTCGCCGTGCCCAGGAAGAAGGCCTGTTAGCCCACGGCAAAGTGGTTCAAATCGGCCTTCGTGGTACCGGTTACGCAGCCGAGGATTTTGATTGGTGCCGAGGCCAGGGTTTCCGCGTCGTTCCCGCTGAAGAGTGCTGGTATCGCTCGCTTGCCCCCTTGATGGAAGAAGTGCGCGAGCAGATGGGCGATGTGCCTGTCTATATCAGCTTCGATATCGATGGCTTGGACCCTTCCGTTGCGCCAGGAACGGGAACGGTTGAGATGGGCGGGCTGACCTCAGCGCAAGGGCTGGAAATTGTGCGCGGTGCGGCAGGGTTAAACATTGTCGGCTGTGATCTGGTAGAAGTGTCGCCTCCTTACGACCCTAGCGGTAACACCGCATTAATGGGCGCCACACTGCTGTACGAAATGCTCTGCGTGCTGCCGGGCGTGAAGCACGGTGATTAACCAGTCCTGAAATAGAACAAATAAAAGCGCTTACCTGACAAGGCGCTAATGAACAAAGAAATGGCAGGCTGCTTATTGCCTGCCAGGATGCCGCCAACCCACCTCTAATAATCACTTCCAATAGGTGAAACGTATGTCTTACTCTCAAGTAAAGTCGGAAGAACCGACGTCTCCGGCGGAGATCCCCCGCGCGCATTTATTGAAGTTTCTTATTCCATCGTTGATCGGGGTGCTGCTGTTTCTAGTGCCTTTTCAAGTAGGCGACTCCATTAACATTGGCATGGGCCTGATGGCGGACGGCTTGCAAACGCTATTGGGGGCAGCACTACCCGCCATTGCGGTAGTCATTCTTTGTCTTTCGGTGGTGGTAACACTATACGCCAAGCTTGCCAAACCTGATTGGGCAAAAAATGGCCCCTTTCACGATATGTTTGATGTAAGCGCTATTTGGGTTGTCATGCGCATATTAGGTGCGATTTTTGTCCTCATGACCTTTTTTCAATTCGGCCCTGAGTTCGTCACCGCCTCGTTTACCGGTGGCGTCATGTTGAATGATTTGGCCCCGGTACTGCTAACGTTCTTCTTCTTTGCGGCGATTCTGCTACCGTTTCTGGTCGAGTTCGGCTTTATGGAGTTTATCGGCACCATGGTGCGTAAACCGTTTCGGGTGATTTTTAACCTACCGGGACGCAGCGCTATCGATGCCACCGCCTCGTGGATGGGGTCGGGCACCGTGGGGGTTTTGATCACCGCCCAGCAGTACGAACAGGGTTACTACAACGGCCGTGAAGCGTCAGTCATTGCGACCAACTTCTCTGTTGCCTCCATTGCTTTCAGTCTATTGGTTACTAACTTTGTTGATATTAACCATCTCTTCGTGCAGTTCTACTTCACGGTAGTGGTGTCTGGTTTGATCGCTGCGGTCATCGTGTCGCGGATTCCGCCACTTTCGCGCAAATCTGATGACTACTATGAGCCCGTCGGATGCCAGCTTAGCGAAGAGCGCACTGAAAAAGTGGGACTGTTTCGCTACAGCCTTTTACAGGCCACTCGTCGAGCAGGCAGTGCGCCGGGGCCGCGCGAGTTGGGACGCATAGCGCTACTCAACGTGATTGATATCTTCCTGACACTGCTGCCGCTGGTGTTTGCGATCGGCACTGTCGCGCTGATCTTAGCCGAGTTTACTCCGCTGTTTACCTGGCTCTCTTACCCAATGGTGCCGGTGCTTGAATTGCTGCGTATCCCTGAAGCACAAGCGGCGGCCCCTGCCACGCTGGTCGGGTTTGCCGATATGTTCTTGCCAGCGGTGCTAGCGACGAATATTGAAAGTGAGCTGACCCGTTTTGTCATTGCCTGTCTCTCCATGACGCAGCTTGTGTACATGTCTGAAATCGGTGCGCTGCTACTCAAATCGAAAATTCCCATCAAGTTTTGGGAACTGGCAGTGGTTTTCTTACTGCGTACCGCGATTACACTGCCGATTATTGCCTTTATGGCCCACACATTTTTCTTCTGAGAGGGCCTGTTATGAACGCTGACGCAACGCGCAATCACTCAACCATGACCTGTGCCGAGCTGTTGATCCGCCTGCTGCGCGAAACCTATGGGGTTCGAACTCTGTTTGGCATTCCAGGCGTGCACACGGTAGAGCTTTACCGTGGGCTGGAAGGCAGCGACGTGAAGCATATAACCCCGCGCCATGAGCAGGGCGCAGGGTTTATGGCTGACGGCTATGCCCGCGCTAGCGGCCAGCCTGGGGTATGCCTGATTATCACTGGCCCAGGGATGACCAATATTGCCACTGCCATGGGCCAAGCATTAGCAGACTCTATCCCCATGCTGGTGATCTCTAGTGTGAGTCGTCGAGATACGTTGGGGCTAGGCCAAGGTCGGCTGCATGAGCTGCCCAGCCAACAGCAGATGATTAGCGGCGTAGCGCGGTTTAGCCATACGCTATTGGATGCCAATACGCTACCAGATGTGCTGGCCCGCGCCTTTGCGATCTTCAATGGTGCGCGCCCAGGCCCAGTGCATATTGAAATTCCGATTGACCTGTTCAATGCGCCGGTGAAGGTGCCGACCAGTTGGCAAGCGCCAACGCTTTACCGAGCAGCGCCTGACCCGCAGGGGCTTGCTGAAGCGGCTCGTTTATTAAAAGCGGCCAACCAGCCGTTGGTGCTTCTGGGAGGGGGCTGCGTGGCAGCGCCAGTCGCTGCTCGGGCATTGGTGGAGAAGCTTGATGCCCCCACGGTGACGACCATCAACGCTAAAGGGCTACTAGGCCGCGAACACCCGCTGGATTTGGGCGCGAATGCCGCGCTGCCAGCGGTGCGCGAACTGGCGGCCAATGCCGATGTGATTTTGGCGGTGGGCACCGAACTCGGCGAGACCGACTACGACGTCGTGTTTGACGGTGGGTTTCACCTTAATGGCACGCTGATTCGTATTGATCTCGACCCCGAACAATTGGTGCGCAACCAGCGTGTAACGCTAGGGTTAGTTGGCGATGCCGGGCGTAGCCTAGAACTTTTACTCGCTCATTTCCCCGACCCCTTGCAGCGCCAAGGTAGTGAACGAACTACCACGACGTTGGGCGCACTGAATCTGGTTAACGATCCGGCTTTTAGCGACTTTGTACCGCTTTATAAAACCCTAGCAGACTACTTGCCCGAGGCGATTTTAGTAGGCGACTCCACCGCGCCGGTGTATGCGGGCAACCACCTAGTCAGCCAGCCAGCGCCAAGACGCTACTTCAATGCTTCTACTGGCTAAGGCACTTTGGGCTATGGACTGCCAGCAGCGTTAGGTGCGCAGTTAGCTCGCGCTGATCTACCCGTGGTGGCGCTTGTTGGTGATGGCGGGGTGATGTTCACCCTTTCTGAGCTTGCTACCGCGGTGGAGGAACGCCTGCCGGTGGTGATTGTGCTGTGGCACAACGCAGGCTATGAAGAAATTCGCCGCTATATGGATGCCAACGGTGTGGCGCGTTTGGGCGTGGATATTCAAGCCCCCAACTTTCTTACTTTGGCCGAAGGGTTTGGTTGCCCAAGCGTGCGGGTTGAAAGCCCTGAGGAGCTTGCAAACTCACTCGCTAAGCGCGTTTCAAATGGCCCGTTACTCATTGAAATAGGCGCGGCTGCTTGGCAGCGTGCGTGCAGAATTTCTGACCAGGATACGTAGATGCCGTTAATCAACCAGCAATTTATCAATCAGCAGTTCATCAGCAATCAATGGGTTGCCTCAGCAGGCACGCGCATGCTCGATGTGATGAACCCTTATCGCGAAGAGCGCATTGCTCAGGTCACGGCGGGGGACGCGGCAGATGTCGACGCTGCCGTTAAAGCCGCTCAGCAAGCACAACCTGCTTGGCAAGCGCTGGGTGGAGCTGCGCGTGCAAAGTACCTAGATAGTTTTGCCGATGCGTTGGAGGCTCGCCGAGAAGCGCTAATCACTCTGCCAGCCACTAATAACGGCAAACCGCTAGCTGAAGCAGGCATAGACCTGGACGATGCGATTGCCTGTTATCGCTATTACGCTAAGCAGGCCAAAGCACTGGATGGCCGCCAAGGCGAGTTGATTAGTGTGGAAATGGAGGGCGTTGAGGCACGTACGTATCATGACCCGGTGGGTGTCGTTGGGCTGATTGCGCCCTGGAACTTCCCGCTGGTGACAAGCGCCTGGAAACTGGCGCCCGCGTTGGCGGCAGGCTGTACCGCAGTGCTCAAACCGTCAGAGGTGACGCCGCTCCCCGAGTTGGCACTGGCAGAAATTGCCCTGGAAATTGGTCTGCCAGCCGGTGTACTGAACCTGCTTAACGGCGATGGCGAGGGCATTGGCGCACCGCTAACCAATCACCCAGGTGTAGATAAAATCTCTTTTACGGGCAGTAACCGAGTCGGCGAAGCCGTCATGCAAGCTGCTGCCGTTCGCACTGCCAGTGTCTCCCTAGAGCTAGGTGGAAAATCGCCGATCCTGGTAATGGAAGACGCCGACCCATCTCAAGCCGCCGACTGGGTAATGGCGGGTATCTACTTCAATGCCGGGCAAATCTGTTCAGCGACTTCGCGTTTACTGGTGCATGAAAGCGTGGCAGAAGCACTCTATCTCGCCCTAGCTGAGCGGATGGATGCGCTAACCTTAGGTGACCCACTCGCCGAAGGTACCGACTTAGGGCCGTTGACCAGCGCTAAGCAGCGCGATGCGGTACAGCGCTATTTAGACTTGGCAGAACAAGAAGGCCTAACGGCAGTGCGCGATATTACCCATCGCACGTTACCCACGCAGGGCTACTTTTTAGCGCCGACGCTTTACCGCGATGTTCCGCTGGAAAGCCGCTTGTGGCAAGAGGAGATTTTCGGCCCAGTGCTCTGCGCACGCAGCATTACCAGCGAAGAAGAGGCGATTAAACTCGCCAACGATAGCGCTTATGGATTAGCTGCGACGGTGATTAGCGGTGACCCTGAGCGGGCAAAGCGCATTGGTCGCCAGCTAAAAGCCGGTAGCATTTGGTACAACAGTGAGCAGCTGGTGCTGCCTGAAACCGCCTGGGGCGGCTTCAAGCGCAGCGGCATTGGGCGTGAACTCGGCCCCTGGGGGCTAAGTGCCTACCTGGAAGTGAAGCATGTGATTGGGCCTAAATAGCTCTAAATAATGCCCGCTTGACGCAGCTTGGCACGGGTTTCTTGGTCAATACCCAGCTCATCCAGCACGTCATCGGTATGCTGGCCAAGCGCAGGGCCGCCATCGCCGAGTCGCCCTGGCGTAGCGCTCAGTTTGGGCAGTACTCCAGGGACTTTTAAGGGTTTTCCGTTGGGGCGGGTGAAGGTCTGAATCATTTCCCGCGCCAAGTAATGGGGGTCAAAGGCAATATCTTCAGCGGTGTACGGATAGCCTGCTGGCACGCGTGCCTCATCCAGCGCTTTAAGAATCGCCTCTTTTGGGCGCTCTTCAGACCACGCTTGTATAGCAGCGTCGATCTTTTCAGCCTGCTGGCTACGGCCATCGTTGTGGGCCAGCGTGGGGTCGTTGGCCAGATCATCACGGCCAATGACGCCCATCAAACGTTTGAAAATGCTGTCGCCGTTACCGGCAATGAGTACGTAATCGCCGCCCTGGCAGCGGTAGGCGTTAGACGGCGTAATGCCGGGGAGAGCACTGCCGCTAGGTTCGCGCACTTGGCCGCTGGCATCGAATTCCGGCAGCAAGCTCTCCATCATGGCAAATACTGATTCATACAGCGCCACGTCGATTTCTTGCCCCAGGCCGCTGCGATTGCGTTCTTGCAGTGCCAGCAAGGTACCAATGACAGCGTAAAGCGCGGAAAGCGAATCACCAATGCTCACACCCACGCGCACAGAGGGCTCTCCTGGCTGGCCGGTGAGATAACGCAGCCCTCCCATGGCTTCGCCCACCACACCAAAGCCGGGCTTGTCACGGTAAGGCCCCGTTTGTCCGTAGCCGGAAATATGCACCATGATCAGCTTTGGGTTGAGTTTTGATAGCGCCTCCCAGCCTAGCCCCCAGTTATCTAATGTGCCTGGGCGGAAGTTTTCCACCACCACATCAGCCTCGGCAGCGAGCTTGCGCACCAGCGCTTGGCCCTCTTCACTGCGCAAGTCCAGCGCCACGGATCGCTTGTTGCGGCTCTGTACGTGCCACCAAAGCGAGGTGCCTTCCTCAAGCATTCGCCATTTGCGAAGGGGGTCGCCGGTGCCAGGCGGCTCAACTTTAATCACATCGGCGCCAAACTCACCTAGTAGCTTGGTCGCAAAAGGGCCTGCAATGAGCTGGCCAAGTTCAAGAACTTTCACGCCTTTTAAAGGAAGCTGGCGCGCTTCGGGAGCATGCATTAAGGCCCTCCTGGTCGTGTCGTTAATATTATGTTCATTACGTTTAAGGCGCATGGCCGATATTGTCTAGTAGTTGAAAGCAAGTTTATGGCCTTGCTGTCATGCTGCAGCGGGGCTCATGTGTCATTGATAAACAATAAATCACTAATTAAAGATCGCTGCGGCATTAGATTGGCATGCACGATTTTTATTCAAGTAATTGTATTTATAGTGTTTTTTATTTTTTTGGCATTTCCTGGTATGGCGGCTGCAATGTGTTGGGCAAGAGCGCAGTGTTAGGAAGACACGACGTTCTTGCCACTAACCAACGTTTTCAAGCTATCGAATTTTTTGATTACCGAAAACTGAAGTGAAAGCAAAGCCATATCAGGAGGCATGACTATGAAAAAGGAAGCTCTCAAGAAACTTGGCATTTTAGGCGTATCGTTTGGTTTAATCGCTAGCCCGCTGGCCTTTGCCGGCATGGAAGGCAACGATGATTACGAGCCTGCTCCGCAGGAAGAAACGACTCAGGATGAGCAAGGCGCTTACAACTCTTTCGACTCTGATCAAGAGCAAGGTGCCACCACTGAAGGCGCTACTAATGAAGGTGTAACGACCGAGTACGAAGAGGAAGAGCAAGAATTCACTTATGAAGAGGAAGAAGAAGAGCAAGACACATGGGAAACTGAAGAGGAAGATGACTCCGGTTGGTAATCCATGACTGCTAAAGGATTAACTTCTATTCCGGTTCACGGATGAACCATGAAATGCCCCGCCAGTTGCGGGGCATTTTTGCGTTAAAAGATGTTAAGTAGGGCGCAGGGAGTGAATAGGCTATGGTTAGAGTCCTATTATTACTATCAGCCACAAGGACGTTGCCGACGTGTTGAATTGGAAGGAGGTACCACAGCTTCCTAAAGCGCAAGGCCGTATTGAGGCGATTGATCTCGCTCGCGGTATCGCCATTGGGCTGATGATTATCAGCCATGCCGTTAGCGGTTTAGTTGGCATACGTCATGTACCCGACTGGGGCATGGTGCCTATCCACTTGTTGACTAAATTCTCGTCCTCGCTGTTTATTTTAGTATTTGGCATCGCGTTGGCGGTGGCCTTCTTGTCTCACACGCAAGGTGACGATTGGCCCAAGCGGCGGGTAAAGCTGTGGGTAAGGGCCATTGAGGTTTGGTTTTGGTATAAAGCACTGATTATTATAGAAATGCTCCCCTTTAGTTCGCCTGGCGATATCGTTGATACGCTGCTCTACGGGCGATTTGCTATCTGGGTAGAGATTCTAGGTTTTTATGCCATTGCCTTGCTATGGGTGCCGTTAATATTGCCGCTGTGGGCGCGAACGCCACTGTGGGGGCGTTTGGCGACCATTGCAGGGTTAACGGCGCTTTCAGCGTGGTTACAAGGCTTTTCCTTTGGGGGCTACGAGCTCTTAAAAGCGTTTCTGGTAGACCATGAAGAGCACTATGCCTGGGGGCAGCTTAGCCGCGCCCCGCTAATATTGTCTGGATTATTGATCGGCGAAGCGCTGTTACGTTGCTATTTCGATGCCACTTTACGCCGCCGCTTAATTCGTTGGCTGGTAGTGGCGGGGGTGCTGATGGTAGCTGCCTTTTATGGCATAGCCATCGCCGGGGGCGATGTTCATGGTGCGATGATGGCGGTGGCTCGTAATGTGGGAAAACACCCGCCAGGGATAAACTTTATGCTGTTTAGCGTGGGTGGCGCGTTGGTGCTGCTTGGGCTTGCCTTAGCGGGTGGAGCAGCCGCTGCGAAAGTACTGTTGCCGATCACCCTCGTTGGCAGTGATGCGCTCAAAGCCTTTATTTTCCATATCGTGATGATTTTTCTGGTATTGCGTTTTTTATTGGAAGGTGAAGGATCCTACAGCTATCCGCAGGCGCTTGGCGTTGGTGGCTTATTAATACTCGGTGCCGCGCTGTGGATTTGGTTGACCCGCTGGATGGCGGCTCATCGTTAAAATAAGCGCGATTAAACTGACGGGAGTTCACGATTTGCGACACTGGATACAGCGCGGGCTGATGGTAGTAGCGCTTTTAATAGCACTGCCCGTTCATGCAGATTGGTACTATGAAGTCGATAAACAGAGCCGCTGGCAGGGCGATTTAAATGCCCGCATGGCCGCCATTGAAGAGGAGTTTAGCGGACAGTTGGGCGTGTATGTGCAGAATTTGGCTAGTGGTGAAGCCTATTCCTGGCAAGCTGATGAACCGTGGTATTTGGCATCGCTGATAAAAGTGCCGGTGGCTGCTCAGGTGTTGGCCGAACGCCAAGCTGGCAGGCTATCGCTTGATGAGCGGATTACCCTGGCGCGAAGTGACTATGTGGATGGCGCAGGCCCGGTAAACTGGCATGATCCAGGCACGCCTATTTCTATTCGTTATTTGTTGGAACAGATGATCACCGTTAGCGATAACACCGCCTCAGATATGCTGATTGACCGTGTAGGGCTTGAGGCAGTGAATGAACGAGCAAAGGCCATGGTGACAGCGAGCGGTGGAAGGCCCGGCGATATAGGGCCGATTAGCAAGCTCGTTGGAGTTCGCCAAGGCGTTTATGGCCAGCTTCATGCAGATGCTCAAGGCTTAGGTGGTTTAGATTTTATGGCACTGCGCAAGCATGGTGTTAGCCAGCGGCCGGTAGCGCTAGCCCACGCCCTTAGCGTGCGCCAAGATGCCTTCGAACAACCTGACTACGACCGCGCCTTTGATGCCTATGAAGCCACGGGTGAGAACGTAGGCACGCTGCGTGCCTACGGGGATGTGCTGGCCTCGCTTCACCATGGGGGCATGACGGACTTAAAGGCGGAACAACGCCAAATGCTGCTGGCGGTAATGAGCCGCACCTCCTCTGGCGAGCGCCGCTTGAAACAAGGGTTGGGCAGTGACATCCATTTTGCCCATAAAACCGGTACCCAGCACCGTCGCAGTTGCGATGCAGGTATTGCCTCGCGTATTTCTTCAGCGCAGGGGCCGTGGGTAATTGTCGCCTGTAGCCGAGGCCCGCTTCCGGTAAGCGCCCACGAACGCGCCTTGGCAAGTGTTGGTGATGCGCTACGTTTTAGTGGTGCGTTAGCTGACCTTTAATCCAGCTAACGCTAGCACCTAACGCCGTACCAGCATGATAAACTGAGCCAATGCTCTGTTGATGTTTCACGGCCTGCCGTTGGAAAGTTGTAGCGCTTGGTGGCTAACGACGCGGGTGCCTCATTCGCTCGTACCTCGCGAGATTCGTTACACCGCGCTACGGTAGGTGCCATAGGTTTTGTAGCGCGTGGTAAGCGAAGCGCACCCGCGATGACGGTTATGGCAAAATGAAACAGCAACAGGTTATGTAGGTTCTTTTTTTATTACTTAGGAGTTTGTTATGGCACGCGCCAGCCCCCGTCATATTTTGGTAAGCAGTGAAGAGCAGTGCAACACACTGAAACAAGAGATCGAAAACGGTCGTGATTTCGCAGAAGTGGCTAAGCAGCACTCTAGCTGCCCTTCTGGCCGTCAAGGCGGTGATCTGGGTAGCTTTGGCCCCGGCCAAATGGTACCGGAATTCGACAAAGTCGTTTTCAGCGGTGACCTGAACAAGGTACACGGCCCGGTCAAAACCCAGTTTGGCTACCACCTGTTGGAAATCACCAGCCGCAGTTAATGGCGCCGAACATCCGTCAAGCACCGCGGCAATGCTGTCGCGGTGTGAGGAGCACGCCTTGAACGATCCCATTATTACTATTGAAGGCTTGAACAAAACCTATGAAGGTGGCTTTCAAGCCCTTAGCCGTGTGGATTTAACCATTCAGCGCGGCGAGATTTTTGCCTTGCTTGGCCCCAATGGGGCGGGCAAAACAACGCTAATCAGCGTGGTGTGTGGGCTGGTGAACCCAACCCAGGGCCACGTGTTAGTGGATGGCTATGATAGCGTTAGCCACTATCGTCAGGCCCGCGAACGTATTGGTCTTGTGCCTCAAGAACTGACCAACGAAGCCTTTGAAACGGTATGGAACACGGTCAGTTTTAGCCGTGGCTTGTTTGGAAAGCCGCCCAATCCAGCGCATATCGAGAAGGTGCTTAAGTCGCTGGCCTTGTGGGACAAACGCAACAATCGTTTGATGACTCTTTCGGGTGGCATGAAGCGCCGCGTATTGATCGCCAAAGCGCTCTCCCATGAACCGCGCATTCTATTTCTAGATGAACCCACCGCCGGGGTAGACGTCGAGTTACGCCGTGATATGTGGGAAGTGGTACGCGGGCTGCGGGATAATGGTGTCACGATCATTCTCACCACCCATTATATTGAAGAAGCCGAAGAAATGGCCGATCGCATTGGCGTTATCAATCGCGGTGAGATTGTATTGGTGGAAGAGAAAGCAGCGCTAATGAACAAGCTTGGCAGCAAGCAACTGACGCTTCAGCTGCACGCGCCACTTTCTGCGTTGCCTGCGTCCCTTGATCAAGACGAGCTGAGCCTGGCAGCAGATGGCTATGAATTGGTGTACACCTACGATGGCCGTCAGGAAGAGGAAGGCCGCGGTATTTCTGCGCTGCTCACGCAGTTGGAAAAGGCGGGCATTGGCTTTAAAGACCTGCACACCCGGCAAAGCTCGTTGGAAGATATTTTCGTCGACTTGGTAAAGGAGCGCCCATGAATCTCTACCCCGTTCGTGCCATTTATATGGCGGAAATGGCGCGTACTCGCCGCACGTTGCTGCAAAGCATTGTGTCGCCAGTGATTTCAACCTCGCTTTACTTTGTGGTGTTTGGCGCGGCGATTGGTTCACGCATCAGCGAGATTAACGGGGTCAGCTACGGTGCCTTTATTGTGCCTGGGCTGATTATGCTGATGCTACTTACCCAGAGTGTCTCTAATGCCTCGTTTGGAATTTTCTTCCCGAAGTTCTCCGGCAGCATTTATGAAATTCTCTCAGCGCCCATCTCTTATTTAGAAGTGGTGGTTGGCTACGTAGGCGCTGCTGCCTCGAAATCGATTATTCTGGGGCTGATTATCCTGGCAACGTCCAGCTTATTTGTGCCACTGGAAATTGCTCATCCGATTTGGATGCTGACCTTCCTGGTGCTGACCGCCGTCACTTTCAGCCTGCTGGGCTTTATTATCGGCATTTGGGCGGATGGTTTCGACAAGCTGCAGTTGGTGCCTTTGCTGGTAATCACGCCGCTAACGTTTTTGGGGGGCAGCTTCTATTCCATTGATATGCTGCCGCCGTTTTGGCAAACCGTCACTCTGGCCAACCCTGTGGTCTACTTGGTCAGTGGGTTCCGTTGGAGCTTCTACGGCATTAGCGATGTCAGCCTAGCGGCCAGCGTGGCGATGATTCTGCTCTTCCTGGCCGCTAGCCTTGCCACCATTGCCTGGATTTTCCGCACCGGTTATCGCTTAAAGCCCTAAACGCGCTGATTGCCTGTTGAGCGGTTCTTTGCCAACACCGCTCTTATGATGACTTGTTTTTTAATCAATCGTTCTTAGCTAAACCGCTCTTAAATAAAAGGTAACTCCCGCTTATGCCGCTACTGCAAAGTATTGTGCACCGCCTTGACCCATCGCTAGATGGTGAACGCTTGACCGTCACGGCGGCACCCGCGTCAACACTCGCGGCCAACGACGACCCAGTGATGGCAAGCTTGGTGAATTCGCTAAATGACACCTACAACACCAAAGCCAAAGGGTGGGGGCGATTTGCTGAGCAGGGCGAGCAGGCTGGGCCGCTGGTCGCCTGGCTGCGGGCATATATGGCAGAAGAGCAGGATTTCACCCAGCTTTCTATTGCTATTGCAGAACGCTTGGCGCAAACACTGCAAGAGCAGCTCTCTGTTAGCGGCTACTTAGTGTTCGCACATCTGCGACAGGGCGATACCGAGACGCTGTTTCTAGGCTTAGTCCATCAACGGGAAGGTATTGGCATTAACGCAGAACACCAAGCGGTGCCCGCTGCGCAGCTTAATACCAGCCAGCTCACCCTGGCAGCACGGGTAAACCTTACCCAGTGGCAGAGCGATTCTGAAAGCGCACAATATGTGTCATTTTTAAAAGATCGCGGCGGCAAAAAGCTCGCCGATGGTTTGGTAGCGCTGTTGGGAATGGAGGAGGGCATTGATGCTCCCGCCGAGACCCGCACGCTGCTGAAAGCCTTCAGTGATTACGTCGAAAAAGAGGACTACGACGACGAAGCCAGCCGAGAAAAAACCGACACTTTGGTCGACTACGCCAATGAACAGCTGCGCCGTGGCGAGCCAATGACGTTAGAAGAACTTTCGGGGCTGGTGGACGAAAAGCAGCCCAAAGCGTTTTACGACCATATCCGTAATGCTGACTACGGTCTTTCTCCAGAGATCCCGCCGGACAAGCGCACCATCAGTCAGTTTCGCCGATTTACCGGGCGCGCTGGGGGCGTATCGATTAGTTTTGACTCTCACCTGCTTGGGTCCAGCATTGAGTACGATGAAAACCAGGATCGTCTGATTATCAAGCAAGTGCCCAAACAGCTAAAAGAGCAGTTGGCGAAGCGCAAGGAGTGAGGGAGCAACTGTGAGGTGTAAGGTGTGCTTCCAGTTTTCAGGCAGTGTCTAGGCACTTAGTACGGTAACTGCAGTCGAATAGCAAGATTCAATAACAGGAGAGCTTAACGTGCTGGATGCCATTAGCAATTTTTTCCAACGCGCGCTGGCAGAACCTGAACAGCGCGATAATCAAACCCTGACGCTAGAACTCGCAACGGCGGCGGTGCTTTGTGAAGTCATGCGCGCCGATTACGATAAAAGCGATGCTGAACGCGCCGCACTGAAGCAGATGTTAATCAATCGCTACCACCTAAGTGAAAGCGACGTTAACGAGTTAATGACGTTGGCGGAAGCAGAAGTGGATGACGCCGTCGATCATTACCAGTTTGTCAGCCTGATAAAAGAGCACTACGTTTATGAGCAGCGCTGCGAGTTAGTGGCATTAATGTGGCAGCTTGCCTGGGCAGACGGCAGCATCGACCCGCTTGAAGAGCACCGTATCCGGCGGCTGGCAGACCTCCTGCACGTCAGCCATAGCGACTTTATTCGCAGCAAGCTTGCTAATACGCCGCAGGTTTAACAGCAAGCTCCAACAAACAGTAAACCTAAGCAGTAACCCCGAGCCGTCGACATAGCCATTGTTATAGCTATTGAAACAGGACATGGAGCGCCAAAACGCCAATGAGTGATATGCAGGATGCATCGAACTTAACCGAACTGATTAACACCATGGAACGAATGGAGCGTGAAAAAGCCAAGGTAAGCGTAGACGACGTGGTTCACGCGGTAGGCAGGCGTTCGTTTGGGCCACTGTTGCTGGTCGCCGGGCTAATTACGCTCGCGCCCATCATTGGTGATATTCCCGGTATGCCAACTCTAATGGCGATGCTGGTAGTGCTCACGTCCGTTCAGTTATTAATCGGCAGGGAAACTTTCTGGTTACCTAAATGGCTGGGAAAACGCTCGATCTCCCGAACCAAATTCGATAAAGCCATCCAGTATATGAAGAAGCCCGCCAAGTGGGTCGATGGTTTGCTAGGGGTGCGCCTAGCGTGGATGACCGGCTATATCGGGATACGCGTCACTGCCGTGATGTGCTTACTCATCGCGTTAGCCATGCCGCCGATGGAGTTTATTCCGTTTAGCGCCAACGGCGCGGGTTTAGCGCTGACACTGTTCGGTTTAGGATTAGTTGCCAGAGACGGCATAATGCTCTCGCTGGGTTTTCTACTCACCGGGGTCACCTTTACCGTTGTGCTGATTAACGTGCTATAAACCCGCGTACGATCATCCTAGCGCCGCCAAAATCGGCGACTTTTTAAAGGAGAAAATTCGCACCATGTCTGATCCAGTACCGCCTAGTTCGTTATCATCAAGCTCGTCGTCACCAAGCTCATCATCGCCACATTCATCCCAGACACATTCAGCGCCGCCACCCGCACCCAAGACGCCGCACGAACAATCGCCTTGGGAGCGGCGAATTGAAACAGCGCTTTGGAATTCGCGCTTTCTGGTAATGCTGGCGGTAGTGCCAAGCCTATTAGGCTCACTGATGCTGTTTATTGTTGGAACGCTAGATATCTTAACTGTGGTGGGTGACGTACTGCGTTACTACTTGATTGATAGCTCTCAAGATATTCACGACACCTTGGTGCCAGACATTATTATCGCCGTTGATGTTTATTTGATTGCGATAGTGCTGCTAATCTTCGGGCTAGGTATCTATCGACTGTTTGTTTCCCGTATCGATCAGGCGGAAGTGAGCTATCCCAAGCACCCGTTTAACGTAGGCTCGCTGGATCAGCTCAAGGACAAAATTGCCCGTGTGGTGATTCTTGCGGTAATTATTGAGTTTTTCCGCGCTGTGGTGGATATCCGTTTCACGACGCCACTGGAAGCCATCTACCTCGCGCTTTCGGTGCTGGCGCTTGCCGCAGCGCTTTATCTTATGAGTCTTGGCCATAAAGATGAGTAAATAAGGATAAGTAAATAAGAATGGGTAGAAACGAGCCGCTACTCACTTTTTGGCTATTCATCTTCTAGCAAGCCAACCACTAACTGGTTTAGCTGCTGCTGAAACTGACCGCCGGGCGAAGGCGGTGTTGGGTCGGAGGTGATCACCAGGGTCATCTCCCGCTCGGGAATCACATAAAGTGCTTGGCCGCCGTATCCACGCCCGTACATAACAGGCTCCTGCGCCAAAGTGGTGATAAACCATCCGTAGCCGTAACCATCGCCTGTCCAGGGCGATTGACCTCTCGGCGTCCACGACGCCTCTACCCAGCCTTCTGGTAATACTCGCTTGCCATCGACCATGCCGTCATTGCGATAAAGTTCGCCTACTTCCACAAGCGCTCTTGGGGAAAGCTGCATATCGTTGCCCCCAAAGTAAATACCTGGGGGGTCTTGCGGCCAGGCAGGAATCGTAATGTCCAGTGGTTCGCCAAGCAGGCGCTGGGCAAGGGCATGAGTACTTTCACCACTTGCCTGGGTTAGCGCCGCAGAGAGTAAATGGCTAGTGCCAGTGGAGTAGAGCATGCGACCACCGGGTTCATCGACAAACGGGCGGGTAAGCGCATCGTTCACCCAG
Organism: Halomonas bluephagenesis; assembly: GCF_054790765.1. Lineage (NCBI taxonomy): Bacteria > Pseudomonadati > Pseudomonadota > Gammaproteobacteria > Oceanospirillales > Halomonadaceae > Halomonas > Halomonas bluephagenesis. The sequence continues at coordinate 1,466,008 of NZ_CP133631.1, read as the reverse complement.
TTGCTGCTGGCGACCCAGGCGCCATAGTTGCTACCCGATGTACGTTCTAGGCCTGCCTGTAAGGAAAGCAGATGCGCCACAGTAATATCGTTTACCCGTGGGTCTATGCCGCTAGGTAGTTGGCCTAACAGGTCTGCTAAGGGCTGCTCGGTAGACGCAATAATGCCGTCTTCAATGGCCGCACCAGTAATAGCGGCTAGCACGGTTTTAGAAAGCGACTTGATGTTGGCGGGTTTAGCCGGTCCAGGGCCGCCTTGATGACGTTCGTGAACAATATCGCCTCGGTAAGCGACCACCACCGTATGCACACGGCTGAGCGCTCCTGCTTTTTTATCAAGCGTTTGCAGCGCCTCAGCCGAAGGTTGGCTTGCTAAGGCAAACGTAGGAAGAAACCACGACACGGTGAGTGTAAGCAGTAGAGGGAGAGCAGGGCTGCGCATTAATGGACCTTCTAAGATAAAAGTTAACTCATCATTATACGAACTGGGGGTCTTGATAAATAAGTATCGTACAAGGTTCGAGGCGATAAGCGACAGGAGGTTCAATAAAAGGCAGGTTAACCCCATCAAGAGTAAATTACGCAAACATAACCAATCACTGCTAGGCTTGGGGTGTTATTTCAAAGGTAAGCACCCGGCTGCCTTTTTTGAAACGAAAAGCAAATCCCAAAACGCAAAAAGCAAGGAGTGCCGTTATGCGTAACATTATCTACATTATTGGTCTAATCGTTGTTGTGCTGTTTATTTTATCGTTGCTCGGACTGCGCTAAGCACACCACGCCAATAAAAAAGCGCCCGCGGCCCCTTCTGCAGGTCTTGCGGGCGCTTTGGTTTATAGAGCAGTACTGATCAGTTCTCAATGCCGTGGCTTTCAGAGCAAAACGAGCGCGATTAAGCGCAGTCGGCAGCACCCTGACCAAACATATCAAACATCAGTTCACGGCCCATCGTGGTCAGCACGAAGCGGTCATAATCATTAAATTCAGCGGCACCGCTTTCTTCAAGTACCCGTTGGCATGTTTTCCAACTAGCGCAATGACCATTCAAATGAGCCAGCTCGCGCCGGGAAAGACCGCGCTGCGGCAAGGTAATAGTTTCGAGCACATGGCCGTTATCGTAAAGAAGCTCAGCAACGGTAGAAAGACAGTGGCGTAGGCTGCGCTGCACATGATAAGCGGCAGACGCTACGGTGGATGCGGGGTGTGACACCTCGGAAGGCATAAGTCGTTCTCCTGCAAACGGCCCTAAAATGGGCTTGTTGCAGTGCATTATAAAGCAATACAGATGTTAGACCAAGGTCTATATTTAGAGGGTTGTAGTTCCTCTGTCCCTATTAGGGTGCTACATGGTAGTAGATACTACGGTTTATTAGTGAACTCTTATGCCAATGCCTATTCAGAAGGTAAAGATGAATAAAGTTAAGGGTGGTGTTTGATTAATAGTTGAGTTTAATTAATTGAATTTATTCGGTTAAAATATTTTCGCTACCAATTGTTACTTTGCGTTACGTAAATGGTGAGCAAAGAGTGTTATGTTCAAGCTATAGCTAACCTTGTCGAGACTTCAGGGTGAAGAAATCAACAAATAGTGCTACGCAATAATTCATACACAAACGGTATTTATAGTAGGTAGTAAGCGTAGCAGCATTTTAGAAAAGGCATGTGTTTTATGGCTTTGATTACATCACTTGGTATTGGCTCTGGATTGGATCTCACCGGCTTGTTAGATAAACTTCGTGAAGCAGAGCAGCAAAAGCTAGTGCCAATTCGACAGCAGGTTGAATCTGAGCAAGCAAAAATATCTGCATTTGGGCAATTGAAAGGTGGACTATCGCAGTTGCAAACAGCGGCTTTAGCACTTAATAACGCTGATCTTTATGAAAGCTTAACCACCTCTGTTGAGGGAGATGGAGTTCGTGCGGTTACCAGTGATGATGCCCAGCCTGGCCAATATGAGGTTGCCGTAGAGCAGCTAGCCACAGCAGGCAGCCTTGCAACTGAACGCTTAGCAGCGCCAGATGAAGCGATTATCGACGGTGATACTGAACTGGCATTTGCATTTTCAGATAGTGATATGAGCCTCATCACTATTGCAGATGGGAGTTCTCTCGAAAATATTCGTGATGCGATTAACACTGAAAGTGATGGTCGCTTGAATGCCTCTATTATCAACGATGGCGAAGGGTATCGGTTGTCGGTTAATGCAACAGAAACAGGGGCGAATGCCAGTATTCAAAGCACCAATTTTAGCGATATTTTAGCCGATGATGTTGCCACCAGTGATTCTCAGGTAGTGCAAGAAGGCTTAGATGCGCTCGTTAACGTGAATGGTATCGATATTGTCAGCTCGTCGAACCAGATAGAAGAAGCCATCCAAGGAGTAACATTAAATCTAAATGAAGCGAATACATCCAATACCATTACCGTCGCCCAGGACAGCCAGGCCATTAATGAAGAAGTGAAGGCTTTTGTTGAGGCGTTTAATACGCTGAAAGGCACCATCGGTGATTTGACAGCCTTTGATGCCGCAAGTGGCCAAGCGGGCCAACTTAATGGCGATAGTGCTACTCGTGCTGTTGAATCTACGCTACGTAGTGTACTTAGCGGCATGGTGGATGGGGAGGGTTTACGAGTTCTCTCTGATGTGGGTATTTCTCTACAAGTAGATGGGACTTTGGAACTTGATGAAAGCGTGTTAAACAGCGCAATTGCCAATCAGCCTGATGCTTTGGCGAATTTCTTTGCAGGGCCTGATAGCAAAAGCGGTATGGCGGGGCAGGTTAATGAGGCTATTGGACAGATGTTGAATGATTCAGGAGCCGTGCAAAACGCTATCAGTGGGTCAGAGCGTCGAGTTGAGTCTTTTGATGATCGACTCTCCCGCACTGAGGTTCGTATTGAAGAGACGGTGGAGCGGTATCGTACTCAGTTCGCTCAATTGGATACGATGATGTCCCAAATGAACTCCACCAGTAATTATTTGACACAGCAGCTGGCAGGCTTGAATCAGCAGCAAACACAAAGCTAATAAAAACAAAACCATACAGTTGGCTTAGCGTTTAAAAGAAGCCAAGTTTCACTAACTTGGCTTTTTTTATGTCTGATAGGGAGGGCGGATGCAGACTCTGAGTGCAACACACTCATTGGATGGTTGATGGGCTTTCATGGTACTTGGCCATCAGCTCGCTCATCACTTCTATCGGACATTTAAATCCAAAGCGTTTTCGAGGTCGCATATTCAGCTCAAAGGCAATGGCGTCCAGCTCTTCCTGGCTATGTACTGAAAGGTCCGTTCCTTTCGGTAAATATTGACGGATAAGGCCATTGATATTCTCATTGGCCCCACGTTGCCAGGGGCTATGGGGATCGCAAAAGTAAATCGCAACGCCGGTTTCTTGAGTGATTTTTGCATGTTGTGCCATTTCACGCCCCTGATCATAGGTCATGCTTTTTCGAGCGGTGGTCGGCATTCGATTCAGAGCAGCACTAAAGCCTGCTACGGCGGAGGTGGCGGTGGCGTCGTCCATTTTTGCGAGGATCAGATAGCCACTACTAAGCTCTACCAAGGTGCCTACCGCGGACGCGTTATTCTTACCTTTGATCAGATCGCCTTCCCAGTGGCCGGGCATTTCACGCTTACTGACCTCGGGCGGACGTAAGTGAATGCTGACCATGTCAGGGATCTGGCCACGTCGATCCACTTCGCCACGGCGAGGCTTGCGTGTGGTTTTACCTTGTCGCAAGCAGTGAATCAGTTCCTTGCGAAGGTGGCCAACAGGCAAGGCATAAATGGCCGTGTAGATGGTCTCTCGGCAGACGTAGGCATCGCGCAAATCAGGTAGTTTCATCGTCTTGAGCTTGCCGCTAATTTGTTCGGGAGACAAGCGTCGCCGCAACATATGCACGATGAGATCAAACCGCTCGGTGCCTGGCAAAAGCTTACGCGCAGGACGACAGACCTCTCGACGCTTTTCTCGCTGACGTTGGGCGTACCGGGCGCAGTAACCGTTCTGGGCCATTTGGTTACGGCGTATTTCACGAGAGATGGTTGAAGGAGCTCGCCCCAGGAGCTGGGCAATATGCCGAAGGCTCATCCCTTGGGCTTGACCCACTTGGATGCTGGCACGTTCTTCAATACTGAGTTCGAGGTAAGACATGGGACAACACCTTAGCGAAATGCTCAGGTGTTGCACTCAGTTTCTGCGGCCAAGGAGAATAAGCGCTAAAGTTGCTGCCTTTTTTGCCGATATGCTCAATACAAGCATCATTAACTAAATATACAAGGAACTGAGCCAATGGCTAAGATCACCTCTCTTGGCGTTGGATCAGGGCTGGATCTTACTGGCCTATTGGAACAGCTACGCGGCGCAGAGCGCCAAAAGTTGGTACCAATCACTCAGCAAAAAACGCAGCAAGAAGCAAAGATATCCGGGTACGGTCAGTTGAAAAGTGCGATGTCTCAGTTTCAGACCTCGGTCAACAAGCTGAACGATCCCAAGCTTTATCAAAGTTTGTCTACCGAAATACGTGGCGGCACCGCTATAAAGGCAACAGCTAGTAGTGAGGCAACTGCAGGGCGTTATGATGTGGAGGTAACACAGCTTGCCCGTGCAGGTAGCTTAGCCACTAATAGCATTCAAGGGGATGATGCGCTTACTCAGGGCCTAACAGAGGCCGGTGCAAGCCTGACATTAACCTTCGGAAAAGATGCTGATAATAATGACATTACGCGAACTATCGCGCTGACGGAAGGTAGTTCTCTCGAAGATATCCGCGACCAGATTAACGATTTTGATTTTGAAGAGGGTCCAAAAGTTAATGCTTCTATCGTCAACGATGGTAGCGGGTATCGGCTGGCGCTTAACTCCGCGAAGACCGGAGAAGAAGGGTCTATCAATGGTATGGCCTTCTCGGGGCTGGCGGGTGGAGTCGTACTTGCCTCTGATGCGAACACAGCTTACGAAGGTCGTAACGCCAATTTGAAAGTAAACGGGATTGCAATTACCAGTGAAACTAATAGCGTCCAAGGTGCCATCGCTGGTGTGACACTAAATGTAGAAAAGGTGACCGAAGCGGATAGCCCGAATACCGTAGTCGTCGCGCGAAACACGTTGGCTGTGCGTGAAGCCGTCGAAGGCTTTGTAAAAGGTTATAATGATCTGAAAGCCAAAATCGGTGAGCTAACGGCTTTCAATGGCGGTGGCGATGCAGCAGGCGATTTGATTGGTGATCGTGCAGTGCGTTCTATTGAATCCCAGTTGCGCTCTGCGCTGGTAGGTAATGTGCCCGGCGGTGATATCTCTCGCCTATCCGACATCGGTATTGAGCTTAAAAAAGATGGCACCCTTGAGCTTGATTCAACCAAAATGAGTGATGCTGTGGCGAACAATCAAGATGCCGTGGCGGCATTTTTTGCCAGCGACAGTGATGACGCTGGTATGGGGGGGCAGGTAAGTGCGGTATTGGATAGGGTGCTAAGCGAAAATGGCGCATTGGGCAGTGCCCAGCGTAGTGCGGAGGGGCGAGTGGAGTCGTTGGATAGCCGCTTTGAGCGAATGGAAACGTCTATTGAGCGCACGGTTGAGCGCTATCGTAAGCAGTTTACTCAGTTAGATATGATGATGTCGCAAATGAACTCCCCCAGCGGCTATTTGTTCCAGCAGCTGGATATGATGAATTCGCAAATGGCAAATCGTAGATAGCGTCTTTCGAGTTCAGTTTTCTTTTAGCCCCAGCCCGAAAGGTTGGGGTTTTTTAATGGCGCCGAAGTGGCCAGTATGAATGAAATTAGCGACAGGCTGTGCTATTGAAAGGGGCAAGTAGTGGCAGACGTTAGTGGTTGATACTTTTTTACAAAAAAGAGCGTAAAAAATTCAAGTATTTCCCCTAGCTGCCGTTAATTAATATAACGGCAGAAAGCCGTAAGGCAGGCCGATCAGGCCAGTAACTATATGTAGGAGAAGCACATGTCTGTTATCAATACCAACATCACCGCGTTGATTGGCCAAAACAACCTGAAAGGCGCACAAAGCTCGCTACAGCAAGCACAAGAGCGCCTTTCTTCAGGTCTGCGTATCAACAGTGCTGCTGACGATGCCGCTGGCCAGGCTATTGCTAACCGCATGACCAGCACAGTGACTGGTCTGAACCAAGCATCACGTAATGCTAACGACGGTATTTCGCTGGCACAGACAGCTGAAGGCGCGCTGGATCAAGTTAACGACAACTTGCAGCGTATTCGTGAGTTGACGGTTCAGGCGCAGAATGACACCAACACTGCCCAAGACATCGACTCTATCCAGGAAGAAGTTAACGAGCGTCTAGCTGAAATTGATCGTGTTACTGAACAAACTCAGTTTAACGGGCGCGATTTGTTTGATGCATCTGCCTCAGGTACTAGCTTTTCTATTCAAGTTGGCGCTAAAGACGGCGAAACTATTTCAATTAGCATTGGCGGAGCGAGTGGTGCCGGCGATTCTACTGCTGCTGGTGGCTGGAACATGCTCTCCGCGTTGGCCGCAGGCACGCAGGGTAATCTCGCAACTGGCGATACCCGCGGCGTTAGCGCTGCTGGTTTTGATGTTCTGCAAGCCAATTCTTTGGCGATTCTGGACGAGCGCTTATCAACTGTTGATAAAGAACGTAGCAATTTGGGTGCCATGCAGAACCGCTTTGAAACTGCGCTAGACAACATCCAGACGACTTCTACGAACTTACAGGCAGCTCGTTCACGTATTGAAGATGCTGACTACGCGGTTGAGGGTTCCAACCTGACTCGCGCGCAGATTCTCGAACAGGCAGGGACCTCTATCCTTGCCCAGGCGAACCAGAGCCCGCAGAGCGTTCTTTCTCTGCTCCAGTAAGCCAAATTTAGGTTAATGTCATAACGCCCGATAATTAATATTTACGTCGATTATCCGGTAAGCCAATGTTCCGGCATCAGTGCCCACTGATGCCGGAATTTTTATTGGACAATCAAGTTGTTGGGGATGCTGTCGTCTGATCTAAAAGGCCGCAATTAATCTATAAATTTAGGTTTCCTGCAGCTGATATACATGTCGAGGGTAGGTTTACTCCTTGGATACACATAGTTCACAGAAGGGAGATGAGGGTTGGTCTATGTTCGGTCTGTCATGCAAGGAAATGAGATCTAGGTTGAAAATTAAGGCTGGTACATTATTTCTACAAATAAAGAGCGTAAAAATTTAAGTATCTCCTCAGTCTGCCGTTAATTAATACAACGGCAGCAAGCCGTAAGGCAGGCCGATTAGGCCAGTAATCATATGTAGGAGAAGCACATGTCTGTTATTAATACCAACATTACAGCGTTGATTGGCCAAAACAACTTGAAGGGTGCGCAAAGCTCGCTACAGCAAGCACAAGAGCGTCTTTCTTCAGGCCTGCGTATCAACAGCGCTGCTGACGATGCCGCTGGCCAGGCCATTGCCAATCGGATGACCAGCACTGTAACTGGCCTGAACCAAGCTGCTCGTAACTCTAACGACGGTATTTCACTGGCGCAAACCGCTGAAGGTTCACTGGACCAAATCAACGATAACTTACAGCGTATTCGTGAGCTGACCGTTCAAGCACAAAATGATACCAACACCGCGCAGGACATCGACTCCATTCAGGAGGAGGTCAACGAGCGCCTAGCTGAAATTGATCGGGTAACCGAGCAGACTCAGTTTAACGGACGAAATTTGTTTGATGCGGATGCAGATACTACATTCAGTATTCAGGTGGGCGCTAAAGACGGCGAAACTATTTCCATTACGATCGGCAGTGCTGAAGCAGATGGTAGCATTGCGACGGGCGGTGGTTGGAATATGCAAGCGACTGCTGGCGGTGGTTTTGTTGCGGCAGGAACACTTGCAAGCGTTGGTGGCGTAGCACGTTCGGTTGATGCGAATGGTTTTGACGTGATGTCCACCGATGCCGGTGGAGATAGCGACGCGCTGGCAATTTTGGATGCACGTTTGTCAGAAGTTGATAAGCAGCGTAGTAACTTAGGTGCCGTGCAGAACCGTTTTGAAACCGCCCTTGATAATATTCAGACGACTTCTACGAACTTGCAGGCTGCCCGTTCGCGGATCGAGGATGCTGACTATGCCGTTGAAGTCTCCAACCTGACTCGCGCGCAGATTCTTGAACAGGCGGGGACCTCTATCCTGGCCCAGGCGAACCAGAGCCCTCAGAGCGTTCTTTCTTTGCTTCAGTAAGTCAGTTTTAAACCTAAAGAACCCGAGCTTAGGCTCGGGTTTTTATCGTTTGTAGAAAGCATGAAGTGAGTATAGTAGTACGCAACTACTCATAAATTTCGTTCGGGCAAAGCGCACCATGGCTAAGAAAAAAACACGTCAGAAAAAAACTATTTCTCCTCAGTCAATAAAAAACAACAGCCTTGATTTAGGTGTGCCTAAAAAAGAGGTGGGTGCTTTTATGGCGCTCTATAACGCCAAGCAGCTGTCACAAGCTCAACAGGCGGCACAGCGAATGACTGAGAACTACCCTGATAGTGCATTTGCATGGAAAGCGCTCGGTACGACGTTGTTAGAGGCAGGTGATTTTTCGGCCGCTTTGGCTCCTCTATTGAGATCCTACGAGTTTAATGCTGAGGACGCATTAATGCTCACTAGCCTGGCAGCTGTCTACTACCGACAAGGAGAAGCACAGCAAGCAATTAAGCATCAAATGAAAGCCGTAGCACTTCAACCCCAATACGCTCCTGCGCAGTACCGGCTGGCAGAAATGCTACAGAGTTCTGGGCAGCATGCTGCAGCGCTTGAATATGCCCAAAAATCTCTGGAGCTAGGTTATGATGAATTAAAAGCACGCTTACTTATAGGTTCTTTGCAGTACCAGACCAAGTACTTTAGTAGAGCCCTTGAAAATTATCTGCTGTTGGAAAATGAATTTCCCGGAAATCATTCTGTTTATAATAATTTAGGTAATTTATACAAAGATATGGGGGAGTACAAAAGAGCCGAAAGCTACTATCAGAAAGCTTTGGCTAAAAGGCCTGATTTTGTAATGGCTTATTCAAATATTTTCTTTTCTAAACACTATGATCCATCTGTTACTCAAGAAGAAATAATCGATTTTGCGAAAGGTTGGGATGAAAGATTTTCTTTATTTAAGCTTAGTTCTCCTGAGAATGTTAAGAAATTAGATAAGTCACTAAAAGTAGGCTTGATATCCTCCGGGTTTAGAACACACCCAGTTGGTCAAATGATTACTGCCGCCCTGGAGCGAAGTCGGTCTGATATAAATTTTTATGCTTACTCTACCAGTGATATTAATGATCAGTTTACAAAAAAAATTAGTAATGTTTGCAAGCAGTGGCGGCAAGTTCGTCATTTGAGCCAAAAGGCGATAGCTGAGCAAATTCGGAATGATGAAATAGATATCCTTATTGACCTTTCGGGGCATGGTGATGGTAGCTGCTTGCAAGCTATCTCCATGCGGCCAGCACCTTTATGCATTAAGTGGGTAGGTGGGCTGGTAAATACGATGGGTCTAGAGTCTATTGACTATCTACTGTCAGATAGTATCGAAACGCCCGAAGGTGTCGACGATCAATACACAGAGAAATTGATTCGATTGCCGGATGACTATATTTGTTACTCTCCCTGTGAGTATGCACCGAACACAACGTCACTACCTGCACTTAAAAATCGCTATATTACGTTGGGCTGTTTAAATAATGCTGCAAAAATTAGTGCACAGCTTCTCGGAGAGTGGGCTATTTTAATGCACCAACTGCCGAAAAGCCGCCTACTTTTGCGAGGACCTTTGTACGAGAGCCAAGACTATTGCCAGCGTATATGGAATGAAATGGCCCAGCACGGCATAGAGCAGGAGCGCATTTTATTAGAAGGTCCTATCAATCATAAGGACTTTATAGGCACCTACCAGCGTATCGATATTGCGTTAGATACTTGGCCCTATTCTGGTGGTTTAACTACCTGTGAAGCTTTATTAATGGGGGTGCCTGTTGTTACCCTGCCGGGGCCAACTTTTGCCGGTCGCCACAGTGCCACTCACTTAATTAATGCAGGTTTGCAGGAGTTGGTCGCCAATAGCTGGGGTGAGTACCGCCAGCGTGTGATAGAGCTTGCAAATGATTTACCTAACCTTGCGGTTATTCGTGCGGGGCTGCGCACCATTTTGCATTACTCTCCTGTGTGTGATGCACCAAGGTTTGCGAATCATTTTAATAACGCCTTACGCGCTATTTGGGTACGCTATTGCGAAGGTAAAGCGCCCGAAGCGCTAACTTTCAACAAAGAAGGTGAAATGTGGTTTGCTGATGAAGACGCGTTAGTAGAGTTGCCCGAGTGCTCAGGTGAAGAAATATCTGACGTTGATTTTTTTGAATGGCAAATTGATAAACCTATCACCATCATAGATAACGCTGCTGTCCTACCTCGAAACCCTGATTATGCAAAGTGGATGTCGAGCGGACACCTAGCGATTATTAGTTTTGACCCAGCTAGTTTGCTTACTAAAAAAGTGGAAAAGCTTAAAGAATACGGAGAGTTTCATCATTATCCTCACGCCTTATTAGGTGATGGCCAACCTACTACTCTTTACGCCACTTTAGATGCAGAAAAAGGGAGTACGCTGAAGCCTCTAAAAGAAGCTCAACAACTGAAACACTTGCGTGAAAAGCTTAAAGTGTTAGCTGAACTGCCGATTACTACAGTAGCACTAGATAGCATCGAAGGCTTACCCAGCGTAGATATGCTGGTGTTAGATGACCTGCATGATGCTATGAAAGTGCTAGAAAATGGCGAGAGATCGCTAAAAAATACGCTATTAATTCAGGTTAGAGTGGCTTTTCAGCCAAGCTATGAGCCCCAGCCGAATTTAGCTGAATTACAGCACTGGATGGCTCGCCATGGTTTTCGTTTTTACTGTTTCAATAACGAGGAATACCAAAGTCATTTCTCGGAAAGCGTGCCAGTGAACCGGCTTCAAGCCACAGAGCTAGTCAATGTTAATGCAATTTTTCTGCCCACCTATAAGCGGGTGGTTGAGTTGAGTGAGAGTCAATGCACTAAACTCGCATATTTGTTGCATTCAATGTACGACATTAAAGACATGACATATGCGTTATTGAAGGCAGTGGATAGTGAAAAGGCAAATAAATATTTAGATAAAGAAGTTTTGAATGAAAAAAAATTGAGAGTACCGTTAAAGCGAGAAGTGATTCACTCTACTTGTCAGCTTGAGAGCAACCAGCGTGAATTTACCTTGTGTGTTGGTGTGCCTGTTTATAATGAAGAGAAATATATTCTAGAAACTATTAGGTCATTGAAAGATCAAGATTTCAAAGATGTTAAGTTCCTGATTTCTGATAACTGCTCAACGGATAGAACGCTGGATATTATTTGCGAAGAAACGGCAGGTGATGAGCGTTTTGAAGTATTTAAACAGCCTGCAAATATCGGCGCGTCGAAAAATTTTGAATTTGTTTTTAAGAATAGTAGATCAAAATATTTTATGTGGTTAGGGGCTCATGATGTTTTGTCAAAATCTTATTTATCACTTGCTGTTGATGAAATAAAGAAACATTCTGACACTTCGATGGTAATGGGGACGCCGGTGGCCATTGATGAAGAATCTAATGTGAAAGGCTTTTTGGAGAACGCTATTTATGACTTTTCACATGATAAAAAAGAAGCGCGTTATCTGAAATCGGTTGCAGAGCTTTCAAACTGTACCGTGTTACACTCGGTCTTCCTTCGAAAAGCTCTAGATAAATTTGAATTCAGAGCTACTATTTCTGCTGATCATGTTTTGATAAGTCATCTATTGTGGTTTGGGGTGCTAAGAAATATAGATGGTGAAAGCTATTTTAGGCGATACTTTCATACAAGGACTGAGAGTCAAGAGGAAAGAATTGCTGGTAATAATGTTAGATTGGATAGGAATGGTTTTATTGAGTATTACCTCGATGATTTAAAAGAGCTTTTAGTTAGCTTAAGTTCTTCTAAGTCTGAAAGAATTATTAAAAAAACAAATGAAATTCTCAATGCTAGGTTTTTCTAGATAGGATAAGTTATATGAAATGCGTCATACTGGCGGGCGGTCTGGGTACTAGAATTTCTGAAGAAACTCACCTGAAGCCAAAGCCGATGATTGAGATCGGAGGTAAACCAATACTCTGGCATATAATGAAGCTTTACTCTTTTTATGGTGTAAATGACTTTATTATTTGTTGCGGTTACAAAGGCTATGTGATTAAAGAATATTTTGCTAACTACTTCTTGCATATGTCTGATGTGACTTTTGATATGTCAAGCAATTCGATGCAGGTACATGAAAAGCATGCAGAGCCATGGCGAGTTACATTGGTCGATACTGGGGAAGAAACTCTGACAGGTGGGCGTCTCAAGCGAGTCGCTAACTATGTCCGCGATGAGTCATCTTTCTGCTTTACCTACGGTGATGGAGTGGCCGATATAGATATCGGTGCTCAGCTTGCTTTTCATCAGCAGCATGGAAAGCTCGCTACTGTAACGGCAGTACAGCCTCCAGGTCGATATGGGGCACTGCTTCGTGACGGAACTGCCGTAAGTGGTTTCCAGGAAAAGCCACCTGGCGATGGCGCATGGATCAATGGTGGCTTTTTTGTCCTAAACCCGCAAGTTCTGGACTTTATTGATGGGGATCAAAGTTCATGGGAAGGCCGTCCATTGGAGAGCATCGCCAATAATGGACAGCTAGAAGCTTTTGAGCATCTTGGATTCTGGCAACCTATGGATAACCTGCGTGAAAAAAATCATCTAGAGCATCTTTGGGATTCAGGACAAGCCCCTTGGAAGTTATGGTCATGAATAAAGCTTCGCTATCGTTTTGGCAGGGTAAGCGAGTATTGGTGACCGGCCACACAGGTTTTAAGGGGTGTTGGTTGTCCCTGTGGTTACAGCGCTTGGGGGCGGAAGTAACAGGAGTTGCTTTGGCGCCCAATACACACCCCAGCTTGTTTATGCTTGCCAAGGTAGATAACAGCTTGAAGAGCTATGAGTGTGATATCCGCGATACATATAAAGTTTCGCGTACCATACACGAAGCTAAACCAGAAATAGTGTTTCACTTGGCTGCTCAATCTTTGGTGCGTGCCAGCTATCGAGATCCTTTGGCTACCTATGCTACTAATGTTCAAGGTACGGCCAATGTGTTGGAGAGCCTGCGAGGGTTGGAACACGCGCGTGTAGTTGTGGCGATTACAACCGATAAGGTATACCGAAATCTCGAACAGCCATATCCGTATCGCGAGACCGATCATCTTGGTGGGCATGATCCCTACAGTGCCAGTAAAGCAGCCGCTGAGTTGGTGGTTGCCAGTTACCGTGATGCTTTCTTGGCGGAGCAAGGGGTTGCTGTGGCGACTGCTCGAGCTGGTAACGTTATTGGCGGCGGAGACTGGGCTGAAGATCGCTTATTGCCTGACGCTGTGCGCGCCTGGAGTACTGAACAGTCTGTGTATATTCGACACCCGGGAGCAGTACGCCCTTGGCAACATGTGCTAGAACCTCTTTTTGCTTATCTGTGCTTGGCAGAACAGCTATATGAGAACCCCAAAAAAGCAGGAGCCTATAACTTTGGTCCTCGCCCTCATGATGCAGCCACAGTGGAAGATGTTATTACACAGGCGTGCAAATCATTCGGGAGTGGTGAGATTGAGTGGGGCGGTGGTCATGCAGGGCCACATGAAGCAAATTGGTTGGCGTTAGAGACTGCCAAGGCGCGGACTGTATTGGGCGTTGAGCCGCATTGGCAGTTGGTGCAATCTGTATCTCGCACAATGAATTGGTATCGACGTCAGCTTGCAGGGGAATCAGCTCAAGCGCTGTGTTTAGAAGATATCACAGCCTACGAGTCACTATAGGAAGCATAATAATGGGCCTACTGACCGTGAGCGATACCCCGTTAAATGGACTGATGCTTGTGCAAAGAGAGCAAGTTGGAGATCACCGTGGTTTTCTTCAGCGACTTTTTTGTGCTGATTTTTTAAAGCAAGCTGGTTGGCATACTCCTATTGCGCAAATCAATCATACTTTTACACGGCACAGAGGCACTGTGCGTGGTCTTCATTTTCAACATGCGCCTTATGCAGAAATGAAGCTGGTGACTTGTTTGAAAGGTGCGGTATGGGATTTGGCAGTAGATTTACGTCCCGGTACCCCTACGTTTCTCCACTGGTACGCGGAAGAGCTGAGCGCAGAGAATCAGCGATCTTTGCTGATACCTGAAGGGTTTGCACATGGTTTCCAAGCCTTAAGTGATGACGTTGAAATGCTCTATTGTCATTCTCAAAGCTACGAACCGACTATGGAAGGAGGATTGCACCCGCAAGACCCCAGCCTAGCGATTACTTGGCCACTCCCCATCAATACATTGTCGGATCGAGATGCTTCTCATAAGCTGATTGATAATAACTTTGCAGGAGTCGTGCTTTGAACTGTCGGCATTGTGCAACACCGTTAAGTCATACGTTTCTTGACTTAGGTTTTGCCCCCCCTTCTAACGCGTATCTTACGGCTGCTGAACTCGCTAAACCGGAAAAGCATTACCCGCTAAGAGTTAAAGTCTGCGATCAATGTTGGTTAGTGCAGACGGAGGATTATGCTCAGGCAAATGAACTCTTCAGCCCTGACTATGCTTACTTTTCGAGCACGTCTAGTGGCTGGGTGGCCCACGCTAAACATTATGTTGAACAGGTATCTAGTGAGCTGAGTCTTAATTCAGATAGCCTAGTTATTGAAGTGGCATCTAATGATGGGTATTTGCTTAAAAACTTTGTTGCCATGGGGATCCCATGCCTTGGTATTGAGCCAACCGACAGCACCGCGACGGCCGCGGAAGCGAAAGGGGTTCCTGTTCTACGTGAGTTCTTTGGCGAAGCGTTGGGTAAGCAACTAGCCCGCGAGGGTAAAAAAGCAGATCTAATTATCGGTAATAATGTTTACGCCCATGTGCCTAATATTAACGACTTTACCCGCGGGCTTAAGGCGGTACTTAAGCCAAGTGGCACGATTACTCTAGAATTTCCCCACCTGATGCGTTTGCTTGAGCACTTCCAGTTCGACACTATCTATCATGAGCACTACTCTTATTTATCGCTCTCCGCGGTAAGTCGTATCTTCCAGTCTGTAGGCCTGCGCATTTGGCAAGTGGAAGAGCTGAATACACATGGAGGAAGTTTGCGTATATTTTGCTGTCATGATGAGGATGATAGGGAAAATTATGAATCAGTTGCGGCAATGCTGCATGTGGAGTATAGCCGCGGCCTGCAACGATTGGGAACCTATCTCGACTTTCAGTCCCGCGCAAATAAAATAAAGGATGATCTGCTATATTTTCTTATTAAGCAAAAGCGTGCAGAAAAAAAAATTGCTGCCTATGGAGCTGCTGCTAAAGGCAATACCTTGCTTAACTACGCTGGAATAAAGCCAGATTTACTTCCATTTGTATGTGATGCAGCGCCTGCCAAACAGGGAAAATTTATGCCAGGAAGCCACATACCCATCTTTTCACCAGATCAGCTTGTGGGTAGCCAGCTAGACTATTTACTGGTCTTGCCCTGGAATATTTTAGAGGAAGTGCAGCAGCAAAATAGTGAGATCCAAGAAAGAGGAACGGCATTTGTTATTGCTGTTCCAGAACTTCGTATTTTTGAGTGAAAAAATGGAAAATATAATTAAGCCACAGATACCTGTTTTCAAGCCCCTGATTGAAGAGAGCGAAATCGCTGCAGCAGTTGAGTCGCTGGAGTTGGGTTGGCTTGGTATGGGTAGCTACGTAAAAGATTTTGAAGCTGAATTAACCCGGGTCTGTGATTTTGCCTCCGGCGAAGACCGCCATGTTGTTGCTGTGAGTACAGGGCATGCAGCACTTCATCTCTCGTTGTTGATGATAGGTGTGGGTTCTGGCGATGAGGTTATTACACCATCATTTAATAATGCTGCTGATTTTCAAGCAATTCGTGCTTGGGGAGCCGAGCCTGTTTTTGTTGATATAAAAGAAGAAACACTTTGCATTGATGTTGATAAGGTGGAGAGCCTGATAACAGATAAGACCAAATGTATTATCTGTATGGATTATGATATTTTTCTTTGCGATCATAATGCATTGCGAAAAATATCAAAAAAATACAACATACCAATTCTCCATGATGCTGCGCACTCTTTTGGCTCTTATTATAAGGGGCGACCAACTGGAAATCAGCATGAATACACTATGTTTAGTTTTGATCCTGTTAAGACAGTAACTTGTATTGATGGTGGGGCTGTTGTCGTTAAAGGGGCGGAAAATGTAAAGCGACTACAGGCAATGCGTTTGATTGGTATGACGCAGTCTGCGGAACAGATGTATACAAATTCAAGAGCATGGACATATGATATTGAAGGGCTAGGGTTTAGGTATCACATGGCTAACTTGCATGCTGCAATAGGCCTTTCCCAAATCTCAAAGCTTGATAAGATACGGAGTACTCGACAAATAGCATGTAAAAAATATTATGATGAACTCTCTTCAATTACGTGGTTAGAAGCCCCTAAGGGTGACTTTGAGGAAGTTAGTCCTTTCCTTTACTATATTAGGGTTCTTAATGGTAATCGTGATGAGCTTCGTGAGCATATGAAGTCACAGGGCGTCGATACAGGCATTCATTGGCAGGCAGGGCATAAATTTACATATTTTAAGGGTTGCCGAAAAGGTGATCTGGATGTAACTGAAAAAATTGTCGATCAAATTTTATCGCTCCCCCTTCATAGTTATATGAGCGAGAAGGACCAAAATCGAATCATTCAATCTATAGCATCTTTCCGTGGTTGAAAATGAAATATCAAGATATCTTTCAAGCGCTTAAAGGGGTTGGTGATATAGACTTATCTTCCCTAGTGTTACCTGTGGCTGAAACAGGCTTCGCATTATATCCGATTAACTGTAATCCTGGTTGTGTCGATAAAGTTGTTGTTAGTATGTTGACAGAGGCTCGAAATAGAAATCGTGATTCATTTTTAACATATTTCGAAGCTACTCCTGAACGGACATTCCAGTGGATTGTAAGTTCCGTTGCCAAGGATAGTACGAGAATCTTGTTTGCACTTAGGGATATTGGAACAAAAGAGCTTTATGGCTACATGGGACTAGCCTATGGTGATGCTAGAGGAACCCGTATTGAAGGGGATGCGATTGTTCGTTTCAGCGACACAGGTCGTCCTGGCTTGATGCGTGCGGCATTTCTCAGCTTAGTTGAGTGGGTAATGGTCGATATAGGTATCAAGGAAGTGTGGGTTAGGGTTCGATCAAGTAATCCAGCTGTTACGTTTTATAATCAGTGTGGTTTTTCAGTAGAGTTTGATGCGCCGCTGTATGAAGTAAACGGATCTCGCGGTGAGCTTGAGGAGCTTAGCGAAACCCCTCTAAAAGACCATGCTATAGTATCAGCTGATTCACTTTTCCATATGAAGTACCACTGTTAAAGTTGATGGGAAAAGCTTGCTTAGGCTAATTTACTGAAAGATTATTGAGTTAATTAGTTATGGACAGGGAGGTCAAAAATAGTTTCGTTTATAGGGTGAAAGAAATTTCTGCTATGATTTTGGAGATAAATATGAAAAGTAGTGACGACAATCCATTTGCACAGTTTTTACGAGAAAGTCATGATTCAATAAGCAGTTATTCTTCTGAAACTGAATGGAATCGTCAGTCAAATGAGTGGTTAGTGAGAGCCTTTGACAAACGATACATGTACAATTTTCAGTGGATGGGTAGGCCGATTATCCAAACGCCAGTTGACATGGCAGCCATTCAGGAGCTGATCTGGCAAATAAAGCCGGATTTGATCATCGAAACAGGCATCGCTCACGGTGGTTCACTGATGCTAAGTGCATCTATGCTCGCGTTGTTAGATATGTGCGAAGCCATCGAGACAGGCGCAGTGCTTGATCCCAAACAGTCTAAACGAAAAGTACTGGGTATCGATATTGATATTCGCGCACACAACAGGGAGGCTATTGAAGCTCACCCTATGGCCTCACGTATCGAAATGATTCAAGGCTCCAGCATTGCGCCTGAAGTAATTGAGCAGGTTCAACAAATAGCCGAGGGTTACGAACGCGTGCTGGTCTGTCTGGATTCTAACCATACCCACGACCACGTACTGGCCGAGCTGGAAGCCTATGCGCCGTTGACGAGTGTTGGAAGCTATTGTGTAGTATTCGACACCATTGTAGAAGACATGCCAGCTGATATGTTTCCTGATCGTCCCTGGGGGCCGGGAAACAATCCAAAAACGGCTGTATGGAAGTACTTAGGAATGCACAGCGAATTTGAAATTGACAAGAATATTCACAATAAACTTTTGATTACAGTTGCGCCAGATGGTTACTTAAAAAGAGTTAGTTGATAAAGATTTACTCGCCAGAGAAAAGATGCAAAGTGAAGTGGGCGGTAGAGTGAATTTTTGGCTGCAGTGAGTGGTTTTGTGGTCAGTGCTAAATGGTTTTATATGGCCGTCAGGATTAAGCTGACGGCCAATTATTATGGGCAAGAGAGAAAGCGGCAGTAATAGCCAATACCACCTCATTGTTGACAGTTTCAATTGCGAATTGACGACACATTAGATCATGCTTGCCCGTTTTAGAATGAAGGCATAGATATATGGATGGCCGATAATTATAACAAGCAGCTGAGTATTCTGGCTGATGCCATTAAGCAGTAACGGAAGTATACGAAGGGGATGCTGTCTTAAAAGTGACATTGATTTTCCGCATTCCTAAAGGTTTTACCTGGCACATTATAAGCGCTAGGTAACAAGCAGGTTACTTGGTGGACGTCGGGTTCTCCTAGGGGCAGCACCAGATGGTGTCGGGAGATAGAAACTCTTGAGGTGTGAAGACAAGCACCCCATAGCACCGCCGATTGATCCTAAATTCCAAAAAACACTAAGAAAGCTGTTTATTATTTCTTTTTTGCTGGTATCTTGGCTCTATTGCGCTGGTAAATGTTCGACGAACGTCGCAACCGGCGCCCACGTTTAAAGCAGGGTGCTTAAGTGCCCCAAAGAGGAAAAAAAATATGGCGAATGTGAGCCGTTGGAAAAAAGCCGTTGCCGTTCTTTCGCTTAGTGTTGTGGGTGGTGTGCTGTCTGCCGCTGCTTATGCGGATACGCTGCGAGTCGGCATGTCTGGGGGGGATTTCCCCTTTACATACGTTGAGCGTGATGAGCTGAAAGGCTTTGAAGTGGATGTAATGAACGCCGTTGGTAATGTAACTGGCGATGAAATTGAGTTCGTGACAGCAAGCTTCTCTGGCTTGGCGGGCATGCTGGAATCGGGGCGCATTGATACCATTGCTAACCAAATCACCATTACCGATGAGCGCAAAGCGAAGTACGCCTTCACCGCGCCGTATGTTTACGATGGTGCCCAGGTTGTTGTGCGGGCAGGTAATGACACTATTCAGGGGGGTGAAGATTTATCCGGCAAAAGCGTTGCGGTGAATCTCGGTTCTAACTACGAGCAGTTGCTGCGTGAGCAGCCTAATGCCGATGAGATCGATATTCGTACCTACGAATCTAACGTCGAGCAGGATGTGGCGCTTGGCCGTATCGATGCGTTTGTGATGGATCGCGTTAGCGCAAGCCAAGTGATCAGCGAGCGCGGTTTGCCGCTTTCATTGGCTGGGCAGCCGTTCACAACCATCGAAAACGCGCTGCCGTTCCGTGATGATGAAGAGGGCCGTGCTCAGCGTGACCGCGTAGGCGCCGCTCTGGAAGAGCTGCGTGAAAACGGCACGTTAGGTGAAATATCGCAAAAATGGTTCGATACTGATATCACTCAGCCATAATCGCGGCTTTACCTCGTGACGGCTATCTTTAGATTGCGGCCGTGGCAATGCCACGGCCGTTTTGCTTATTGCGATTAAGCTAATGTTGGAATAACCATGCTGAATGTGGAGTATATGTGGGGCCTGTTGCCGGTCCTACTGAGCTATTTACCGTTAACGCTACAGATGGCGAGTATCGCCATGGTGTTTGCGCTGATCATTGCCTGCCTCTTGGCGGTCATTCGGGTGTCGCGGGTGCCAGTATTGAACGGCGCGGCGCTGCTGTTTATCTCGTTTTTTCGCGGAACGCCGCTATTGGTGCAGCTATTTTTGTTCTATTACGGTTTGCCCCAACTGATTAACGCGCTCATTTCCATCAACGGGGTGACCGCCGCGGTGCTTGGCCTGACGCTGCACTTTTCGGCGTATATGGCGGAATCCATTCGCGCGGCGATTGTGGGTATTGACCGTAGCCAGACCGAAGCTGCCCTGTCCATCGGCATGACCCAGTCTCAATTGATGCGGCGGATTATTCTGCCTCAAGCAACCCGCGTGGCAACGCCGACGCTGATGAACTACTTCATCGATATGATTAAAGCGACCTCCCTGGCGTTTACCCTGGGGGTGACCGAAATGATGGGCGCTACCCAAAAAGAAGCCTCGGGCAGCTTTCTCTATCTGGAAGCATTTTTGCTGGTGGCGATTATTTACTGGGTGGTGGTGGAAGCGCTTTCCTGGGGCCAGCGCCGTCTGGAAACGTATCTGAATAAGGCGTACCAGCGATGATCACCCTCGAATCCGTCAGCAAGCGTTTTGGCCAGCAGCCGGTATTTACCGACGTTGATTTGCACCTGGAGCAGGGTGAAATCATCGTCATTATTGGTCCATCGGGTACCGGTAAATCAACCCTGTTGCGCTGTATTAATTTTTTGGAACGCCCAGAGGCGGGACACATCACGGTAGGCGATTTAAGAGTAGATGCCCGGCGTGCCAGCCGTGCCGATATTCTGGCACTACGCCGACGAACCGCTTTCGTGTTTCAGAACTATGGGCTGTTTGCCAACAAAACGGCGTTAGAGAACATCAGCGAGGGCATGATTGTTGTTGATAAACTGCCTAAGGCTCAGGCGCACGCTCGGGCAAGGGAAATTTTAGAGCGCATTGGCTTGGCCGATAAGGCGGATGCTTACCCTGCATCGCTTTCCGGTGGCCAACAACAGCGGGTAGGCATTGGGCGTGCGATGGCCGCGAATGCCGATGTAATTCTATTCGACGAGCCAACCTCATCGCTGGACCCGCAATGGGTGGAAGAGGTGCTGAGCTTAATGAAGCAGCTCGCCGCCGAGCAGCAAACCATGATTGTGGTGACCCATGAAATGCAGTTCGCCAGAGACGTCGCCGACCGTGTGGTGTTTATGGATGAAGGGCAGATTGTCGAGCAGGCCCCGCCAGAACAGCTGTTCACCAATCCTCAGGATGAACGGACACGGCATTTTCTGCGCAAAATTCTTGCGCCAACGGGACAGGCATTGCCTTAACGGTTGAGTGGTGATCCGCGCGGGAAAAGCATTGACAAGCGCTGGCAAGCCCGCTTAACGCGTGATAGACTACGCCATCCTCTCAGACAAGACCCGTGGACGGGCAGGTTTTGAACTGCTCGTTTCACCATTTGGCAGCATTTTAATTGCTTCCAAATCAATTGGTTGTTGTGGAAAGATTCTGACGGAAATGTCGTGTTATTGCCTACGCAAACCGACAAACACATAGTTAATCCGTTGCCGTTTATTGGCAACCTTTATTCTCCAAGGAGATACCTGTGGCGAACAGCAAGCAAGCACGCAAGCGCGCCCGCCAGGCCGAGACTCGTCGCGTCCTGAAAGCCAGCCAGCGCAGCATGGTCCGCACCTACATCAAGCGTGTGATCAAAGCGATCAGCACCGGCGATCATGGCAAAGCGATGGAAGAGTTCCGGGCAATGCAGCCGGTTGTCGACCGCATCGCTGATAAAGACGTTCTTTCTAAGAAGAAAGCTGCTCGTCTGAAAAGCCGCTTGAACAAGCGCATTAAGGCTCTGGCGGCGTAAGCCGGCAGGCGCCATAAAAAAACCGGCTGCGGCCGGTTTTTTTGTGTCTATACGTCGCGTTGCCCGCGGCGACGTTGGATCTCTTGTTTTAGTCGCTATGGATTGAGTGATGACCACCAACACGCCACCGCAAGCAAACATGTCGCCCCCGCGCCGCGGGCTGATGCGCTCTGGGTTAGTGGTCAGTGCCATGACCATGTTGTCGCGTGTGATGGGGTTGGTACGCGATGTGGTGGTGGCCACCTTCTTGGGGGCAGGTAACGGCTCGGATGCGTTCTTCGTTGCGTTTAAAATCCCTAACTTTCTGCGCCGTTTGTTTGCCGAAGGGGCGTTTAACCAAGCCTTTGTGCCGGTGCTTTCAGAGTACTCAACCCAGCGCAGTAAGCAGGAGATTCGCGAGCTACTGAATGCGGTAGCGGGCAGCCTGACGGCCATTTTGGCGTTAATTACGGCATTTGCCATGCTAGGGGCTCCTTGGTTGGTGTGGATATTTGCCCCCGGTTTTGGGCGAGACCCCGAAAAGCTGGCCATGACCGCTGATATGCTGCGCCTGACGTTTCCCTATTTGCTGCTGATCTCGTTAACCGCCTTTTCGGGTAGCATACTGAATACTTGGAACCGCTTTGCGGTGCCCGCGTTTACCCCTGTGCTGCTGAACATTTCGCTGATTGGCGCGGCGCTACTGCTAATGCCGTTAATGGAAGAACCCGCCATGGCGCTGGCCTGGGGGGTGCTGATTGCTGGTGCTGCCCAGTTAGCGTTTCAGGTGCCGTTTTTGCTGCGTCTTGGGTTGCTGCCGACCCCGTGGCCAAATTTTGCCCACGAAGGGGTGAAGCGCATCCTGAAGCTAATGGCCCCCGCGCTGTTTGGGGTGTCGGTATCGCAAATTAACTTGCTACTGGATACGGTGTTGGCCTCGTTGTTGACGGCGGGTAGCGTGTCTTGGCTGTACTATTCGGATAGGTTGGTCGAACTGCCGCTTGGGGTGTTTGGTGTGGCGATTGGCACGATTATCTTGCCTGCGCTTTCCAAACGCCATGCGGAGCAGTCCACCGAACACTTTTCAGCGATGCTAGACTGGGCCATTCGCGTGGTGCTGTTGTTAGGTGTGCCCGCCGCGCTGGCACTGGCAGTGCTGGCGGAACCGTTTTTGATTACTTTGTTCCACTACGGGGCGATGACCGATACTGACATTCAAATGGCGGCCATGAGCCTACGTGCTTACGCATTTGGGCTGGTAGCCTTTATGCTGATCAAAGTATTGGCACCGGGCTTCTTTGCCCGGCAGGATACCAAAACGCCGGTGAAAGTGGGCATTATCGCCATGGTGGCTAACATGGTGCTCAACCTGTTGTTAATTTGGCCGCTGGCTCACGCAGGATTGGCGCTGGCGACCGCGCTGTCGGCATTTTTAAATGCCGGGCTGCTGGGTTACTTGCTTTACCGCCAGAAGGTGTTGATCTTTCAGCCAGGGTGGGGGCGCTTCGCAGTTCAGCTGGTGGGTGGCAGCGCGTTGATGAGTATTGCGCTTTATCTGGCTGCTCCCGACTGGCAGGCATGGCTTGATTTTGAGCTGTGGCAGCGCATTCGCTGGGTAGCAGGGTTAGTGGTGCTGGGTGGCGGGCTTTATTTTGTCTGGCTGACCGCGCTTGGCCTGCGGCTGCGTCACTTTAAGATGAATAGCTAATGCGCAAAAATGCAGCGTTAGGGTGAAAAAAAGGTGAGGTCAGGGCGAAAGTAATCTTCCCCTGCACCTGATCAGCGCGTTCGTTATAATCAAACGCTTTTAAAAAAGGCTTTTAAAAAAGAGGTGCCATGCACGTCATTCGAGGTCTGCACAACCTGACAGCGGCTCATCGTGGCTGCGTTGCCACCATCGGTAATTTTGATGGTGTGCATCGCGGCCATCAGGCGATCTTGCAGCAATGCCGTGAGCATTCGGCACGCTTGAATGTGCCGTTGACCGTGGTGGTGTTTGAGCCTCAGCCGCGGGAGTTTTTTGCCGGTGATCAAGCGCCGCCGCGACTTACTCGCCTGCGCGAAAAAGTGCGTCTGCTGCGCGATCATGGTGCCGAACAGGTACTGTGCCTACCTTTCAATGATGCGCTGCGTAGCCTGACCGGGCGCGAGTTTATCGATCAAGTGCTAATTAAGGGCTTGGGGGTGAAGCATCTGGTGGTGGGCGACGACTTCCGCTTTGGTTGCGACCGCCGTGGCGACTTCACCTTGCTTGAAACTGTCGGGCAGGTGGAAGGGTTTGGTGTAGAGCACACACGCACCTTTAAAGTTGATGATGAACGGGTATCCAGTACGCGGGTGCGTACTTTGCTGGCGAGCGGTAACTTTGACGTGGCTGCACGCCTGCTTGGCAGGTCATATTCACTGCATGGCCGTGTGGTACGTGACCAGCAGCTAGGGCGCACCATTGGTGTGCCCACTGCTAATCTGCCGCTGTTGCCTCAACCATTAACGCTGCGCGGCGTTTTTGCTGTGGTGGCCGAGTTGGCTAACGGGCAGCGTTACCCCGCAGTGGCGAATGTTGGCTTTCGGCCAACGGTGGGCTCTAAACGCCCCACGCTAGAAGTTCATCTGTTGGATTTCTCAGGCGACCTATATGGTCAGCGGCTGACGGTTTACCCCTGCGCGCGTCTGCGTGGGGAAGTGAAATTTGACGACTTTGATGCGCTAAAAACGCAAATTGAACACGATCAAGCCAGAGCGCGCCGCTACTTTGCAGCAGCGGGCGCTGGCTGCATGAATTCTCTTCCGCTGGCCTCGGCCCCGCTTGGGCGTGAGACCGCTTCTTCTGATTTCTCTTCGGCGGATAACGCCGCCGATGCTAACGACGGCTGACCGGACTATGGATTATAAGCACACGCTAAACTTGCCAGAAACCGACTTTCCCATGCGCGGCATGCTGCCGAAGCAGGAGCCAGGGCGCGTTTCTAAATGGCAGGATATGAACCTATACCAGCGCCTGCGCGATGCCCGCGCGGGGGCACCGCTGTTTGTTCTGCACGATGGCCCTCCCTACGCCAACGGCAGTATCCATATCGGTCACGCTCTCAATAAAATCCTTAAAGACATTATTGTTAAGGCGAAGAACCTGGCGGGCTTTGATGCCCCTTACGTGCCAGGCTGGGATTGCCACGGTCTGCCTATTGAGCACAAGGTAGAAACCACCCACGGCAAACATTTGGCCGCGGATAAAGCCCGCGAGCTTTGCCGTGAATATGCTGGCGCGCAGATTGAAACGCAGCTAGCTGACTTTGTTCGCCTGGGGATCATCGGTGATTGGGACCACCCTTACCGCACAATGGATTATGCCAATGAAGCAGGCGAAATCCGTGCCTTGGCGGAAATGGTGGATGCGGGTTACGTGTTCAAAGGCTTAAAGCCGGTTAACTGGTGCTTTGATTGTGGCTCGGCCTTGGCTGAAGCGGAAGTTGAATATGCCGATAAGAAATCCGACGCGATCGACGTCGCTTTCCCGGTAGAAGATGCCGACAAGCTAGCGGCGGCCTTTGGCCTAAGCGAATTGCCCAAGCCTGCGGCTGTTGTGATCTGGACCACCACGCCTTGGACAATCCCCGCTAACCAGGCGTTGAACGTTCACCCTGAGTTTACTTACGCGCTTGTGGATAACGGCGAACGTCTGCTGCTGCTCGCGGAAGAGCTGGTAGAAAGCTGTTTAGAGCGCTTTGGGCTGTCGGGCAGCGTAATCGCTACTGCGCAAGGCACAGCGCTTGACCTGATCAACTTCCGTCATCCGTTCTATGATCGCCTCTCGCCGGTTTACCTAGCGGATTACGTTGAGTCCGAAGTGGGCAGCACGGGCATCGTTCACTCAGCGCCTTCTTACGGTATGGATGACTTTATCCCCTGCCGTGAGCATGACATGAGCTTTGACGACATGCTTAACCCAGTGCAGGGGAACGGTGTCTACGCCGATGATCTGCCGTTCTTTGGCGGCCAGATGATTTGGAAAGCTAACCCGCATATCGTTGAGAAGCTGCGCGAGGTTAATGCGCTAATGGCGCACACGCCCATCAAGCACAGCTATATGCACTGTTGGCGCCATAAGTCCCCGGTGATTTATCGTGCCACTGCCCAGTGGTTTGTGGGCATGGATATTCAAGGTAAAGACGGTAAAACTCTGCGTGAGCGGGCGTTGGAAGGCATCAAAGCCACTGAATTTACCCCCGCGTGGGGCAAGGCGCGTTTGCATAGTATGATCGCTAATCGCCCGGATTGGTGTATCTCCCGCCAGCGCAACTGGGGCGTGCCAATTCCGTTCTTCTTGCATAAGCAAACGGGCGAGCTGCACCCCAACACGGTTGAACTGATGGGAGAGGCGGCTAAGCGCGTTGAGCAAGAGGGCATTGAGGCGTGGTTTAAGCTCGACCCCGCTGAGCTATTAGGTGCCGACGCCGCTGAGTACGATAAAGTCACCGATACATTGGATGTCTGGTTTGACTCTGGCTCCACGCATCGTCATGTGCTGCGTGGCTCGCATCCTCATGGTCATGAAAGTGGCCCGCGTGCTGACTTGTACTTGGAAGGCTCGGATCAGCACCGTGGCTGGTTCCATTCGTCGCTACTGACCGGTTCGGCGATTGATGGTCATGCGCCATATCGTCAGCTGCTAACCCATGGCTTTACCGTTGATTCACAGGGCCGTAAGCAGTCCAAATCGCTAGGTAATGTGGTCGCGCCGCAAAGTGTGATGGATAAGTTAGGCGCTGATATTTTGCGCCTTTGGGTCGCGTCTACCGACTACTCCGGTGAAATGGCGGTGTCTGACGAAATTTTGAAGCGTACCGCCGACGTGTATCGTCGTATCCGTAACACCGCCCGCTTTTTGCTTTCCAACTTGAATGGCTTTGATCCGGCCAAAGACCAGGTGGCCTTTGGCGATATGCTAGCGCTGGATCAGTGGGTGGTCGATCGCGCGGCACAGCTGCAGGGGCGTATCGAAAAAGCCTACGAAGAGTACCGTTTCCTGGATGTATACCAGCAGGTACATGGTTTCTGCGCACGGGAATTAGGTGGCTTTTATCTGGATGTCATCAAAGACCGCCAGTACACCACCCAAACAGATTCGCTCGCCCGCCGTAGCGCGCAAACCGCGCTTTACCATGTGGTCGAAGCGTTGAGCCGCTGGGTTGCGCCGATTCTGTCGTTTACCGCTGAGGAGATTTACGAGCACATCCCTGGCGAGCGCGGCGACAGCGTACTGCTGGAAACTTACTACACTGGGCTTGGAACCTTAGATGATGGCGCTGAGCTAGGCCGTGCCTTCTGGGAGCAAGTGCTGGAGGTGAAGCATTCGGTGAATAAGTGCTTGGAAGACGCCCGTAATGCCAAAGTCATCAAAGGTAGCCTAGCGGCGGAAGTCACGCTTTACGTGAGCGACGAACTGAACGCCACGCTGTCCAAGTTGGGCGACGAGCTGCGCTTCGTCATGCTCACCAGTGAAGTGCATCTCGCACCGCTAGCGGATGCCGCCAACGCAGAAAGCACCGAGCTTGACGGCCTGAAAGTGGCGGTCAGCGGAAGCGAGCATCAGAAGTGCGAGCGCTGCTGGCACCACCGGGCTGATGTAGGCGCCCATGCTGAGCATGCGGATCTGTGTGGTCGCTGTATCAGCAACCTGCCTGAGGGCAGTGGTGAGACTCGTTACTATGCCTAACGCTTCATCAACCACCAACGATCCAAATCAGTGGCCGCCGATGCGGCGGCCACTGCGCTGGCTGTGGCTAGCGGTGGTGATTATCGTGTTAGATTTGCTAACCAAATACACCGCCAGCCATTTTTTGAATTACGCCCAGCCCGTTGAGGTGCTGCCGTTTTTCAACCTTACGCTGCTGCACAATACTGGCGCTGCGTTTAGCTTTTTAGCGGACCACCCCGGCTGGCAGCGCTGGGTTTTTGCGCTGATTGCCATTGGTGCCAGCATTGGCTTAACCGTCTGGCTTTCCCGCATTAGAGCGGATGAAAAATTGCTGGCCGTGGCGTTGCCGCTGATTATTGGTGGTGCCCTGGGCAACCTGTATGACCGTTTAGTACATGGCTATGTGGTGGACTTTTTATCGTTCCATGCCGCTGGTTGGTACTATCCCGCCTTTAATGTGGCGGATATCGGCATTACGCTGGGAGCAGTAGGGTTAATTTGGGAGTCGGTGATGGGTGATCGACGCCGCAAGAAAGCCGCGCTCCAGCAGCGTGATTGAAAGCCATAGAGTGACGAGTGAGGAACCATGGACTACCTAATTGACGATGGTATGGAAATTACCCTGCACTTCACGCTGAAGCTGGAAGATGGCACGGTAGTCGATTCCACCAAAGAGAAAGCCCCTGCGACGTTCCAGTATGGCGATGGCAACTTGCCACCTGGTTTTGAACACCCAATTAAAGGCATGACCGCTGGTCAGAGCGGGTCGTTTCAGATTACCCCTGAGCACTCCTTTGGGCAGCATAATCCGCAAAATATCCAAACGCTGAAGCGCGCCGATTTTGGTGATGAAGAGCCGGAAATCGGTATGGTGATGTCATTTGCTGATAAAGCGGGAACGGAATTGCCTGGCGTGGTCAAAACCATAGACGGCGATCGTGTGGAAGTGGACTTTAACCATCCGCTCGCAGGGCGCACGTTGACGTTTGAAGTCGATGTGCTGAACGTAACGCCCATCACCAAACACTGATTTTAAGCACTCGTTTTCATTTAACAGGCGATGCAATTGCATCAAGGCGCTTTTATGCAGTCATCAGAGTCATCTCAGCCAACACAACCCGTACAAATCAAGCTGGCAAACCCGCGCGGTTTTTGTGCTGGTGTGGATCGCGCGATCGATATAGTCAACCGCGCGTTAGATGTCTTCGGCCCACCGATCTACGTGCGCCACGAAGTGGTTCATAACCGCTTTGTGGTCGAAACATTGCGCGAGCGTGGCGCGGTGTTCGTTGAAGAGCTGCATGAAGTGCCTGACGACGTAATCGTGATTTTCTCGGCTCACGGCGTCTCCCGCGCCGTGCAACAAGAAGCTGAGCAGCGCGGTCTCAAAGTCTTCGATGCAACCTGCCCATTGGTTACCAAAGTGCATTTGGAAGTGTTGCGTTATGCTAAGCGCGGTCAAGAGTGCATTTTGATTGGTCACGAAGGCCATCCGGAAGTCGAAGGCACCATGGGACGTTATGACACTTCCCACGGTGGCCAGATTTATCTGGTCGAGGATGAGCAGGACGTGGCGAAGTTAGGCGTTAACGACCCGTCAGCATTGGCGTTTGTGACTCAAACCACGCTCTCGATGGATGATACCGCGAAGGTGATTGATGCGTTGCGGGAGAAGTTTCCAGAGATCCAGGGGCCGCGCAAAGATGATATCTGTTATGCCACTCAAACCCGCCAAGATGCGGTGCGTGAACTAGCAGCGGATAGCGACTTGGTCTTGGTCGTCGGCAGCCCCAATAGCTCCAACTCTAATCGCCTGCGCGAACTTTCCGAGCGCATGGGCACGCCTGCCTATTTAATCGACAATGCCGACCAAATTGAGCCAGCGTGGCTGGAAGGTGTTAGTCGTATTGGGGTCACCGCCGGAGCCAGCGCGCCAGAAGTGCTGGTGAAAGGCGTTATCGACAAGCTTCAAGCATTTGGCGCAGAGGTGCCTGTTGAGCTTCAGGGCCGCGAGGAAAATATTACCTTCTCTATGCCGAGAGAGCTGCGTGAGCAAGTGATTGTAAGCGACTAATGCAAAGCGTATCAGTTTGCGACATACTCCGCGTATGGGCCAACTGATACAGGAGCACGCTCAGTGCCTTCACCCTTTGCTAACCGTGCTGGACGCCAGGAAGCTCGCCAGCACGGTTTTACGCTTATTGAGATGCTGATTACCGTCGCTATTATTGGAATAGTGGCAGGCATTGCTTACCCCAGTTATACCCGCTATGTTGAGCGCTCGCTCCGTACTGACGCCCATGCTGGCCTGTTGCAGGCAGCCTCTGAGCTTGAGCGCTGCTACTCCCGCCAATACGCTTATGCTGACTGTTCGTTTACTCCCGCCTCTCCCGATGGCAACTACTCTATTACCGTCGCCGACGGCAGTGAAGATGATGGTGGTTTTTTACTGACGGCGACAACCTCGCAAACCGATGGCTGTGAAAGCGATATTCAATTTAATGCGCGGGGAGAGCGTCTGCCTGAGGCGTGCTGGTAAATGGGCAGGCAAAACGGCCTTTCGCTAATTGAGGCGCTTATCGCGCTGGTGATTTTAGCGTTTGGGCTAATAGGCGTCGCCGCGATGCAGGTGAAGGCACTGCAAAGCGCCATTGCTGGTTATACACAGTCGCTGGCTAACGTCGCAGCGGGAGATGCCCAAGAGCGGGTGTGGGCAGCGCTTTCTTCGTACCAAGACTGTGACACGATTCCGTTGGCCACGATTGAGTCTGCATGGCTCAGCCATTGGTTTGCAGGTCAATCGGCAACGCTTGGTCATACCCAGGGGCAAGAGAGTCGTATCGACCGGCAAGACTGCCAGTTTGATGTAGTTGTGCGCCTGCGTACTGGGCCCAATGAGCCCCACGATATCTTCAGCTACGTGTTCCAACTTCCCAACCAGCCGTAAAGGTAGGCCTGCCATGGATGTGCAGCGCGGTTTTACGTTAACAGAGCTACTGGTCGCCATGGTTATTGGTATGGTGGTGATTCTAGGTGCTGGACAGCTTTTCTTAAGCACCTTTCACACGTTTAAGCAGGTAGATCAATTGGGGCGTCATCAGGAAGCGCTTCTTTACGCGGCGACATCGATTACCGACACCCTACGCAGACAAGGCGCTACCGACTCAAACGGAGCGCCTTTTTTTCGCTTGCAGTGCGGGGTGATTGAGTCTGGCTGTCGCTGCACGGTTCAGGATATGCAGGAGGCTCAGCCGCTGGTCACCTTTGACTATGACGCTGGCGCTAGCTGTGAGCGGGACAACCCGCTTGGAGCGCCCGCCACCAAAGGGGTTAGCTTGGTGTCACTGCCATTAGGTCGGCAAGGGGCCAATATTGATTTCCACGTTACCCATCGAGAGGCTGTGTTGCAGCCTGCGTTTTCGGCTAGCCCCTGAGATGTATGGAGTATGAGCAGAGAGGCGATATGCAGCTTAGACAGCGACGGCAGGAGCAAGGCGCTGCGCTAGTTGTGGTGATGGCACTGTTAGCGAGTGCGTTGATTATTGGTGTTATCTGCGTGCAATCTGCGTTTGTGGATGAACGCTTAGCGAGCAATTATCGGGCATCGACGTTAGCGCAAATGCGCGCTGAAATAGCCGCCTCACATGCAGTGGCTTCCTTTAATCAATTGGAGTGGGGGGACAGCGTGCTCACCATCAATAGCGATCACACTCTCCGCTGGGAAGATATCGTAGTGCACCCATTAACTACGGTGCTTGGTGATGACTGCGAACACAATAGCTGCTTATTTACGCCCGTTGAGCGTGACGGCCAGCCTTGGGTAGTGGCGTTAGGTGCGGTTATTACTAATGCCAATACCGATAGTGAAATGCTGCTAGCGCAAAGCTTACCTGTGTTTATCAAAGTAGAGGAAGGGGAGGAAAGCCATCAGACAAAGGCGACGGTGGTTTGGCATTAAGTGTACAATGACTTACCTTTTTTGACCTTTATCCAGCTGGATCCACACTATGAGTCAGACAGCCAAAACCCGCGTGCTGACCGGGATTACCACGACCGGAACGCCACATCTTGGTAACTATGTGGGTGCTATTAAGCCTGCCATTGAGGCAAGCCAAGACCCCAACGTACAGTCGTTTTACTTCCTTGCTGACTATCACGCGCTGATCAAATGCCAAGATCCGAAGCGTGTGCAAGAGTCGCGTCTGGAAATTGCCGCCACGTGGCTTGCGCTAGGGCTAGATACCGATAACGCCATTTTTTATCGTCAGTCGGATATTGCTGAAATTCCCGAATTAATGTGGATGCTTTCTTGTGTGTGCGCCAAGGGGCTGATGAACCGCGCCCACGCATACAAAGCGGCAGTCGCTGAAAATGAAGAAGCCGGTGACCAAGACCCGGATAAAGGCGTCACCATGGGCTTATTCGGTTACCCAGTGTTAATGGCTGCTGACATCTTAATGTTTAATGCCAATAAAGTGCCGGTAGGGCGCGACCAAATTCAGCACATTGAAATGGCGCGTGATATCGCCGGACGTTTCAACCACATGTTTAAAGGCCAGTATTTTGTTCAGCCTGAAGCCGTTGTGGATGAAAAAGGGGAAGTATTGAAGGGCTTGGACGGTCGCAAAATGTCCAAAAGCTATAACAATACGATCCCGCTTTTCTCCAGCGAGAAAAAACTGCAGAAGCTGGTGCGTAAAATCAAAACCAACTCGCTGGAACCTGGCGAGCCCAAAGATCCAGACACCTGTACGTTGTTCCAAATCTTTTCAGCGTTTGCCAGCAATGAAGAAGCCGCTGCGCTACGCGAGCAGTACGTGGCAGGTATCGGCTGGGGCGACGCTAAGAACCACGTGTTTGATTACTTGAATGCGCACTTAAGCGCCCCCCGCGAGCGTTACATCGCGCTCATGGAAGACCCTGCGCATATTGAAGCGGTGCTACAAAAAGGTGCCGATCGCGCTAGAGAAGAAGCCGCCATTACCATGGATCGCTTACGTTCCGCGGTAGGCTTAGGACGCTTTGTTTAGTGGATTTAAAACTGCACTGACAAGAAACCCCTTCTAAATAGAAGGGGTTTTTTAATACGGACATAGCAAAAATGCTTAGCCTTCGATTGGCGCGCGCCAGTCATCAGAGCCTGAAGTGCCCGCAACATTGTGTTCCCAATCGATCTTACGATACGCCAGAGAGACGTCCATTAGCTGAGTGAACTCAGACTTGGTAATGTCTTGTGCGTGTGGCATGCGTAAGTTGATGTCGACAATAGTGGCATCAGTCAGAGTCGTTGTGAAGAAATGCTCTTGCTTACCTTCAACGGAAGTGCGGTACCACTTCAGTTCAACAGTGGGGAGCATTTCTCCAGAAGCCAATGCGTTGTACATCAGCGGCACGGCCTTGTTGAGTGCTACCGTAAAGATAAATGGCTTGTGGGCACGCTGACCAGAAGGTTGACCAGACTGTGGGTCTGTAGGCACGGTCACTACATGCTTAAATTCTTGAACCAGCATTTGGTCTTCATGGCCTTCCACGTAGATGTTACCTACGGAGTCGGGAGTAAAGGCGCCAGCTGTAATATGACCCTGAGTTTGGCCTTCAATGCTGATATAACATGGAGTTGGCATAAGTCTGCTCCTTGACGATGTTAATGGTGTTGTCCTGAGGACAGATTGATAATTGCAAAACAGATGCCAGTTTTATGTTTTAATTTTAAAACAGTTGCTTATGGTTTTTCTTTTTTTTATTTATTTTTAATTAGGCAGTTTTTTGCTTGCTTATAGGCGGTTGTTTGCCTGGTCGGCGAGCATTTGCTTAATGGTTAAATGGTGATTTAACAAACTAACTGCTAGCTAATTGCAACATTGTGTTTCATAAGATATTGTATTTAACAAAGCTTAAGGTGACATGGGTATACGTTTTTAAAGTTTTTTGTCGACTCTGTTGATAAATTATTTTTTCAATGTAGGAGATTGACTATAGTTTTTGTAAGATATTTCTTACAAATTATAGTTTGTTTTATTTATTGTTGCTAAATGCTGTTAAAATTCGCGATTTAACAGTCAACTTCTATTTTTATTCGATGCAGTTTTGATTGTTTCTATAAATACACAATTTTGCGATTGGAAACTTGTTTTTTAGTTCGCTAGTCTCGCTTTGTTAATAACTACTTGCGGTTACATTTAGTCACTTTTCCGGGATAAATCATGGCTAAACAAGGAACTGTCGCGCCAAAAGAGCGCATCAATATTAAGTATGTGCCAGCAACTGGAGGTCAGCAGACTGATACAGAGCTACCACTTAAGCTGTTGGTCGTGGGGGACTTCAAAGGTAGAGAAGAGGAGACTCCAATTGAGGAGCGTCAGGCAGTATTGATCGATAGTGCTAACTTTCAATCTGTCATGCGAGAAGCTGATCTGTCGCTGCAAGCCGTTGTTCCTAATCGACTTGATGAGAGCGAAGAGCCTAATGATATATCGGTTGACTTGTCATTCAAGTCACTTGAAGACTTTTCGCCTGATGCAGTAGCAAAGCAAGTTCCCGAACTGCGTAAATTGGTAGAGCTGCGTGAAGCTTTGGTTGCTTTAAAGGGGCCGTTAGGTAACGTGCCTAATTTCCGAAATCGCTTACAAAAACTGCTCGAAGATGATAGCGCACGTCAGCAGCTTTTGAGCGAGTTGGATTTGCTAGATAAATCTAATGATAGCAATTAATTATATTTAACTTTTTTATCTATCAGTCGTATAGCGATTTCGAGGTAGAAAAATGAATGAAGCAGCTAAAAAAAAGACGGTATTAGAAGCTGAAGCAGAGCTTTCTCTTCTTGATCAGGTCATGGCACAAACACGTATGGCCCCTGCTGATGAAGGATACGATGTTGCCAAGCAAGGGGTGGCAGCGTTTATTACAGAGCTTCTAAGTAATAGCGATGAGACGCCAAAAGTTAACAAGTCTTATATTGACAGTATGGTCGTGGAACTAGATCGAAAAATTAGCCATCAAGTTGATGAGATCTTGCATGAAAATAACTTTCAACAGCTAGAGTCTGCTTGGCGTGGATTGAAACTGTTGGTAGATCGCACTGATTTTCGTGAGAATATTAAGCTAGATCTATTGCATGCAACGAAGCAAGAGTTACTTGATGACTTTGAATTCGCGCCTGAAATTAGTCAGAGCGGCCTTTATCATCACGTTTATAACGCTGGCTATGGGCAATTTGGCGGGGAGCCAGTTGCGGGTGTTATCGGTCATTACGATTTTTCACCGTCTTCACCTGATATGAAACTTTTGCAGTACACCTCTGCCGTTGGGGCAATGGCTCATGCTCCTTTTATGTCCTCTGTTGCGCCCTCTTTCTTCGGTATTGATAGCTTTGAAGAGCTACCTAATATTAAAGACTTTAAAGCGATTTTTGAGGGGCCAAAATATGCCCGTTGGCGCAGTTTGCGTGAGTCTGATGACGCCCGTTATCTTGGTTTGACGGCACCCCGCTTCTTGTTACGTACGCCTTATGACCCAGTTGAAAATCCAATCAAAACCTTTAATTACCGTGAAAATGTGAGTGAAAATCACGAGCATTATCTGTGGGGTAATACAGCGTATCTATTGGCGGAGCGTTTGACAGATAGCTTCGCCAAGTACCGGTGGTGCCCCAATATTATTGGTCCGCAAAGTGGCGGTGCTGTCGAAGATCTGCCGGTTCATAACTACGAGGCTTTTGGTCAGTTGCAGGCCAAAATACCGACAGAAGTGCTGATTACAGACCGCCGCGAATTTGAATTGTCAGACGAGGGATTTATCTCTCTGACCATGCGGAAAGGTAGTGATAACGCCGCTTTCTTCTCAGCGAACTCCGTACAAAAGCCCAAAGTATTCCCCAATACGGCTGAGGGTAAAGTGGCAGAAACCAACTTCAAGTTGGGAACGCAGCTCCCCTATATGTTCATCATCAATCGATTAGCGCACTACGTGAAAGTGTTGCAGCGCGAACAGATTGGTTCCTGGAAAGAGCGGCAGGATCTTGAGCGTGAGCTTAACGCATGGATTCGCCAATACGTTGCAGACCAAGAAAATCCGCCAGCTGATGTCCGTAGCCGTCGTCCACTGCGAGCGGCCTCTATCCAGGTTTCTGACGTTAATGGCGAGCCAGGTTGGTATCAAGTCTCTTTGTCAGTGCGCCCTCACTTTAAGTACATGGGTGCCAGTTTTGAGTTGTCTCTCGTTGGGCGTCTTGATAAGGAATAAAGGAACAAAAGCGCTATGGCAATGGAACGTGGTGGGCGAATCGGAAGTCGGCTTTTTGAACGCTTAGCAGCGCCAAGCAAGACCGTTCATTACGCAGAAGAGAGCCCGCTGGAGATGGTGGTGGCGTCCATAAAGCACCACCTTGTTGAGTTGCTCAATAGTCACCCTGGAAACAGCGCTTGCGCACCCGAACTAGGCCTCCTTGATTTCAATGATGCCACGATAGGTGTACTTAATTTGGAGCTCAACATTAAGCAGGCTATTCGTCACTGCATAGAGCGTTATGAGCCCCGGATTCAAGATGTTGATGTCGAAGCCCTGCCGAGCCTAGGCAGTGGGCTGCAGCTACGTTTTCAAGTTCATGCCACGTTGTTGCTGGGAAAGAAAAGCGTTCCAACCACCATTGATCTATTGCTTAACAACAAGCGTTATCAGTGTCTCAACTGATAGGCCTGAGAGGCGCGAATGCTAAATCGCTACTATCGTGACGAACTCAACTTTTTGAAACGACAAGGCCGAGAGTTTGCGGAAGCAAACCCTGGTCTTAGCCGCTTTCTTTCCGAGCGGAGCACTGATCCAGATGTAGAGCGTCTGTTGGAAGGATTTGCTTTCTTGACTGGTCGCATGCGCGAAAAAGTAGAGGATGAATTTCCCGAACTTACTCACTCGCTCATTAGTATGTTATGGCCTAATTACTTGCGTCCGGTACCAAGTATGACCGTGATCCAGTTCACGCCCAAGTTGCACGGACTGAGTCAACAGCAGCAAGTTAAAAGAGGCACTGAACTAGCCAGTATTCCTGTTGAAGGCACATCGTGTTTATTTCGTCCCTGCCACGATGTGGCGCTTTATCCGCTAGTTCATGGTGGCGTTGATGCGCGCCATACCAGAGAGATTTCTATTGTAGAGCTATCCCTAGAAGTTCACAGCGATCAACCCTTGAATACACTTGGGATTGATGCCCTGAGGTTACACTTGGGGGGCGACGGATATACTGCTCGGACACTGTATCTATGGATGAGCCATTATCTAGCCCATCTGGAGCTAGAAGTGAATGGACAGCGGCAATCGATAGCTACAAATGCGTTGCAAGCAGTAGGGTTTGAGAGTGATCAAGCGTTACTGCCTTACCCACGAAATGTCCACCAAGGCTATCGGATATTGCAGGAGTATCTTTGCTTTCCCGAGGCGTTTCATTTCTTTGACGTACAGGGAATAGGGCAATTATTACCTTCTGCAGCGTCGGATAGTGTAACGCTTCGTTTTGTTTTTTCTCGCCCATTACCCACCGATGCGCGTGTTAAAAATGAGCATTTAGCTCTCTACTGTACACCGGCGATTAACCTCTTTGATCACGATGCTGAACCGGTTGACTTAACAGGAGAGCGAAGTCAGTACCGTATTCGGCCAAGCAGTAAGATGCCGGCACATTATGAAACTTATAGTGTAGATAGCGTGCTGGGTCATTTAGAGGGTTCCCAAAGTGGCTCACAGGCATCCTTGCGGCGCTATGTGCCCTTTGAAAGTTTTCAACATCAAATTGAAAGCGATAAAGGACGCGAAGCGTTGCACTATCGCGTGCGAGTGAGCAACAGTCTACGCGGTGACGGCTTCGATCATGACATAGCTTTTACACGTGAGGATGAGCAGCTATGTCTTGGGCGCCGTGAGACGATTTCACTGGGTTTGACCTGTAGTAATCGAGAATTGCCGGAGCAACTGACCGTTGGTGATGTGTGTGTCGGTACAAATGATAGCCCTACTTTCGCTACCTTTCGCAACATTACACGCCCTACACAGGTACTGCGTCCAGCCATCGATGATGGTTTGCTGTGGGTCTTAATTTCTAACTTATCGCTCAATTACCTTTCACTGCTAAATCGTGATGCGCTCTGTGCGGTGCTTAGGGCTTACGATTTCCGTGCTCTGGTGGATCGTCAGGCAGAGCGCGTAGCTCACAATCGATTAACTGGGATTGTAGATATTAATACTCAGCCAGTTGATCGGCTACGCAAAGGGCTGCCAGTGCGAGGTTTACGTTCAATTATGACGCTTGACCAAAATGCTTTTGGAGATGAAGGCAGTCTTTACCTGTTTGGCAGTGTGCTGGCTCGCTTTTTGTCCTTGTACGCCAGCATTAACTCTTTCCATGAGTTGCAAATAATCAATCGCCATAACCAAGAGCGCTACGTATGGAGCTTACAAGCGGGACAGCAGCCTCTGATGTAGCGCTGCTAGCGCCCTTGTTTAATGCGGCGCGACGCTATGAATTTTTTCAACTAGTGGAGCTGTTGCACCGTCATCACCACGATGATTTGGAGCAGCGTCATGGCGGTAGCGTGCCGGTGTTTCAGCGAGTGCGCTACAAAGCTTCGGCTTCACTGGGTTTTCCTAGTAGTGATGTGTTGGCTCTTGAGGCTAATGAATACGGCCAGTATGAAATGGAGGTTAGTTTTCTGGGGCTGCAAGGGTCGCAATCTCCACTGCCGGGCTACTACTTGGAAGCGCTTGCCCATGAGTCGGCGCACCATGAAGGTATCGCGGGGGATTTTCTAGACTTTTTTAATCATCGCTTGCTGACACTAACCCATCGAGGATGGCGTAAATATCGCCATCATGTGCGTTACCAAAATAACGCTCAGGATGGCTTTTCTGCCGCGATTTTTTCCTTAGTCGGTCTCGCTGACAGCAACTTGCGCGGTGAAACGCCGATTAACTGGAGCAAGATGCTTTCCTATGCGGGGCTGTTGGCCGGACGCTCTCGCTCGCCTGATGTGGTTAGTGGGATTGTGAGTCACTGCTTTGAGGTGGCCCAGGTTGAAATTAAGCAATGGGTCTATCGATGGATAGATATGCCGCCAGATCAGCTCAGCCGAAATGGCCTTACGGGGATGACACTTGGTGAAGATATGGTGGCTGGCGAGAGAGTTGCCGATGTTAAAGGAAAGTTTGCGCTTCGCCTACGTGGGCTGACGCTTTCTCGTTTTCGCGATTTTTTGCCCGATGGTGAGGAGCATCAGTCGTTAAAAACATTAGTAAATTTTGTATTACGTGAACCACTTGCCTACGACTTAGAGCTTGACCTTCTAGCCAGTGAGGTGAAGCCCATGCGTTTAGGCGATGCTGGCTCAAGTCAGTTGGGTTGGACAACATTTGTTAATCCAGATAGTGACGACACTTCTAAACGTCGTCATGTACATATTCAAATGACGAGTTAAATCATGCAGGCCGATCCACTTGAGAGCATCACGCTAGTCGTTGTTAACAGTGAGCAGCTTGAAGGGCGCTCATCTAGTAGTCACGTTTTTCACGGAGAGGGCGGGACGCTGGGTAGTGGCGACAGCGATGATTGGTTGCTGCAAGACCATATGGGGCAAATTCATCCTCGTCATGCCGACATTACTAAAATCGACGGTAAATTTTGTTTGGTGGATTGCAGCGGACACACCTTTATTAACCGCGCAACACTACCTATCGGTCGTGACCGAAAGGCAGCATTGAACGATGGGGATGAGCTGAACGTAGGTGAGTATCGATTAAAGGTACACCTGGGTGATTGGTGCGCCCGGCAGCCAGGCGTCCTCTCATTAACGACATTGATTGATGAAGAGCATGAGGATGTGATGACGGTCACGGACACGCGACCGGTAGGCAGTGAGCGTGTGGATCATCATCAAACCAAAGAAGACGATCCCATTGAATTACTCGGCGGCGTTATGCCTAGCTCGCAGCAGCATGACCCTATAGTGGCGCTTGATAGCGATGAGCATCAGCCATCGGTAGTAGAGCCTTTAGAGACTGTGTCATTTACTCAGCATGACCAGCGTGGGGACTGGCATCAGCAGGAGCGTAGTGATCAAGCAGTACGTCTCCCCGATATAAAACCTAAACCTTTCAGCGGCACAAAAAAGCATAGGAGCAGTGACATGGATGAACGGCAACTAGATGACTTGGAGCGCTCTGTGGGCGAGCAGCTAGAGGATCGCTGGCAAAAGCCGACGACGCAGGCGCTTGGTCATATAGGTGCTGACCCATTGCTTCGAGGATTGGGTATTGATTTGCCTTTTCGGGATGCTGAAGAGCAGCAAGCTTTTTTACAAGAAGCTGGGCAAACACTACGAGCCACTATTGATGGGCTGCGTTTGTTACAGCAGTTTCAGAATGATAGTAAATACCCACTACGTGACCGTCGCTTACAGCCGATTGAAGATAACCCGCTGAGACTTGGGATGACTTATGGTGAAACCGCGGAAACGATGTTCTCTGCGCAGCGCAGCCCTGTTCACCTCTCTGCACCAGAAGCCGTAGCCGAGAGCTTACGGCACCAAGGTCAACACCAAACGGCTGTTGAAGAGGCTATCGGTCTAGCCCTTGGTGCCATCCTGGATGCCTTTTCTCCCGAGACACTGCTTAAACGTTTTCACGCTTACCGAGGGATAGGCAACCGTATTGAAGACGAAGGAGATTGGGCATGGGAAATGTACCAGCACTATTACCGCGAGCTGAACTCTGGTCGTCAGCAAGGCTTTCAAAAACTGTTTTGGGAAGTCTTTGAACAAGCTTACGACCAATCGGTACGCCGCCAGCAGCGGGAGGGGGCATGAGCGCGTCAAGTGCAGTTCGGATAATTGTGCTGATCTGTCTCATTATTTTGTTGGCCGGCTGTGCCTCAACACGAGAAACGACAGGGAAAGTCTGGGAGGTCATTCGTGACCCGTCGATCCCCGTTGGCTATCCGGAAGACAGGCCTACGCTTGTTGATCTGAGCATGGTGGCAGAAAGGAATGTAAACCCCAATGTGGATGGCGATGGAACGCCGCTACGCTTTCAGGTGTTGCAACTCAAAGACGACTCGATGCTGATGGCTGCCGACTTAACTCAGTTACAGCAAGATTTAGAAGAGTCGTTGGGCACTAATTACTTGACCCATGACGACTTTACTTTGCTTCCAGGGCAATGGAAGTTCTATGAGCCTTTCGAGATTGATGAAGCAACACGCTATATCGGAATCATCGCATTTTACGCCACGCCGAATGAAGCGGAGTGGAAAAAGATTGTGAAGGTTAAAAGCCGTGGAGAGCACTACCACTTGCTGGTTCACCTCCGTGACAGTGAAGTGGAACTAAGGAAGGAGGAGTAATGGCTAGCCGAAACCGTGTGGTGTGGAGCGAAGGTTTATTTATTAAGCCTCAGCACTTTCAACAGCAGCAGCGTAGTTTAGAAGGATTGCTGGATACGCGGCTTAAAGGAGTCAGCCATTATCTGTACGGCTTCCTTTCTCTTGAGCTTAATAACGAATTTCTTAGTTTTGGACGGGTGGCAATTAGTCGTGCAAGCGGTGTGATGCCGGATGGTGTGGCCTTTCATTTGCCCGATGATGATGTAGAACCTGCGCCGCTGGAAATTAGCGATACGAGCATCACTAACCAAGTTG
Organism: Halomonas bluephagenesis; assembly: GCF_054790765.1. NCBI lineage: Bacteria > Pseudomonadati > Pseudomonadota > Gammaproteobacteria > Oceanospirillales > Halomonadaceae > Halomonas > Halomonas bluephagenesis. The sequence continues at coordinate 1,424,733 of NZ_CP133631.1, read as the reverse complement.
TCTACTTGGGCTTGCCATTAGCAACGGACGGTATCGGTGAAGTGCGCTGGCCTGATGACGACCTGCCAGCTCGCTATCGACTGCGGTCAAGTAGCGTTAGGGATCTGCATTCTCGGGATGGGGCAACGACAGAGCTTGATGTTGCACGTGTAGCCCCTCGTCTATTGCTCGAACGGGATGACCGTAGTGGCTATGCCTGCCTTGCAGTGGCGCGCATTGTTGAACGTCGTCCTGACGGTAGCCTAGTGCTGGATGAGCAGTTCATACCCACGCTTTTGAACGTTCAAGCCGCCCCAGGTTTACAACGTTTCGTCGGCGAAATGTCAGGGCTGATGCGTGAGCGTGCTCGCAACATCGCCCAACGTCTGTCCACACCCCATCAAGCCGGGGTTGCAGATGTGGCGGATTTTATGCTTTTGCAGCTGCTTAATCGGGCTCAGCCTCGTTTCCAGCACCTTGCCCGCTTAGGGCAACTTCATCCAGAGCGTCTCTACGACACCATGCACGAGATTGCTTGTGAGCTGGTCACGTTCACCGATGAATCACGCTTGCCGCCGGAGTGTCCGGCCTATGATCACAATCATCCTGAGGGAGCGTTTCGCCCTTTGATGAAAATGCTCCGCCAAGCGCTTTCCACAGTACTTGAACCACGTGCCATGGCCATTCAGCTACAGGCACGTCGCTTTGGTTTGTTGGTCGCGCCGCTTTCGGATCTCAGTTTGATCGAAACAGCAGAGTTTATTCTCGCGGTGCGGGCTGACATGCCTAACGAGCGACTACGCAAACTGTTTTTGCAGCAAACAAAAGTGGCCAGCGTCGAGCGTATTCGTGACCTCATTAGCTTACAGCTGCCCGGTGTGCCGTTGGAGCCGTTGCCGGTAGCTCCCCGCGAGCTGCCTTATCACGCTGGTTACACCTACTTCCAGTTAGACCGCCGAAGCGAAGCCTGGGGAATGCTTAACGATGCCAGTGGATTTGCGTTTCACGTCGCCGGTGAATTTCCAGGTTTGGAAATGCAGTTTTGGGCGATCAGGAGTTAAACCATGCAACAACTTGTCACTGATGAGCACGATTCGCCCCAGCAACATTTTTCCCATCATAAGGGGCGGCACGAAGACAGTATTAGCAAGCACGGTATAGAGCACTTGGTTCACAGTCATGCCGAGCAGCTAAATGCTGATGAGGACTACTGGTTTCGTTTGCGCGGCCACAGTTTAAATCCGCTGGTAGATGCTGCCAGTAGTTTGCTCGGAATGGTCGTGCGCGTACGCCAACTCGACAGTGCTGGTGATATAGAGAGTCTCTATCAGCAAGTGGTTGATGAGATCGCGGCTATCGAAATTGAACTGACAGAGCAGGGGTACGACCGAGCCACACTGCTTGCGTACCGCTATGTTCTCTGTTCCTTCATTGATGAAGCGGTCATGGGCATGTCCTGGGGGCGTCAGAGTAAATGGGCCGAGCACTCCCTGTTGACAAGGTTTCACAATGAAACATGGGGGGGAGAAAAAGTGTTCTCCATCCTCTCGCGGTTACAGCAGGAGCCTCACCGTTACAGAGATATGCTGGAATTTATCTATCTGTGTCTGTGTCTTGGGTTCGGGGGGCGCTATCACGTTAGGTCTCATGGGAGCGAAGAGTATGAGCACATTGTTCGAGCGCTGGGTGACCAGCTTACCGCCCTTAAACAGCCTGCTGAAGAGGCCTTGACGCAGCCACTCAGTAATGTGGTTCGTGGTCGCCAACGGCGTACCTCTCACTTCCCTATATGGGGCATTTTTGCGCTGTTCGGTGTTGCTATGACCGGCGTTTATCTGGGCTTTTCATGGATGCTTGATCAACAAGCCGAACAGATTGCTTCGCTTCTTAATCAACTTTATCGCTAGGAGTTATCATGCTCAGGGTAGAGCTATCAGCGCTTATTGGCCGCCTCAATGCCATTACTCGCCAAGGGCTAGAGCAAGCCGCCGTGCTTTGCGCACAGCAGCAGGCCCCAGAGGTATCCGTGGGGCATTTACTGCAAGCAATGCTCGACCAGCCCTTATGTGATGTTCGCAGCATTTGTGAAAGCGTTGATGTAGATACGGTAGCTCTACGCGCTCAGCTGGCTGAAGAAACACGCCCACCACTTAACACAGAAGTATCCACGCCAAGCTTCTCCCCGCTACTGATTGAACTGCTGCAGGATGGGTGGCTATTAGCTTCTACTGAGTATCAGCACCGGACACTGCGTAGTGGCGCGATATTTACAGCACTACTACATAATATCGAGCGTTATTTAGGCGCAGGCTCGGCTCGACTACTGGCTCACATTAATCGGGAGAATCTGCGCCGCCACTTGGATCGACTCACTGTCGACTCAGCAGAAGCTCCCCAAGAAGATGCTGCCAATCAACCGCACCAGTCTTCTTCTGGTCCCGGTGATGACAGTGCGTTGTCGCGATTTGCAACCTCGCTTACTGAGCAAGCACGAAAAGGAGAGTTAGACCCTGTCTTAGGGCGTGACCCAGAGATCGACCAGATGCTTGATATTCTTGGTCGCCGCCGTAAAAACAATCCCATTGTCATTGGCGATGCAGGGGTGGGTAAAAGTGCTGTCGTTGAAGGGTTAGCGGCTCGTATCGTGGCTGGGCAAGTACCTGCTGCACTTGCCGGTGTGGAATTATTAACGCTTGATTTGGGAGCGCTTCAAGCTGGCGCCGCCGTTAAGGGGGAATTTGAAAAACGCCTAAAAGCCGTTATAGATGAAGTCAAAAATGCACCGCAGCCAACACTACTCTTTATTGATGAAGCACATACGCTGATTGGTGCGGGTAATCAGGAAGGTGGTGGCGACGCGGCCAATTTGCTAAAGCCTGCGCTAGCCCGCGGAGAGTTGCGCACAATTGCGGCGACAACATGGCGCGAGTACAAGAAATACTTCGAGAAAGACCCTGCACTCTCACGCCGTTTCCAGCCTGTCGCATTATCAGAGCCTAGTGTTGAGCAGGCACTCGTCATTCTTCGAGGCCTGCAAGATGTTTACGAGCGTGCCCACGGTGTACTGATTGGTGATAGCGGGCTGCGGGCAGCTGCTGCGTTGTCTGCACGTTATCTGGCGGGTCGTCAACTGCCAGATAAAGCCATTGACGTGTTGGATACAGCTTGCACACGGTTGTCGCAAGCGCTTGATACACCACCACGAAAACTGAGCCACTTGCAAAGTGAACATACGGCTGCACTGCGCGAAAAGGATCAGCTTGCACGTGAGCAACTGTTAGGCCGCGAACCTGATGCCGCTCTTCTTGAGGCGCTTAGTGAGCGTTTGGTTAACATTGAGAATGAGCTCACGGTCTTGGAGGCTGCCTGGCAAGAGCAGCGTGAATGTGTGAATGCCATTGTGGCTCTCCACCGCCAGCTGTTGGAAGCGGATGTTCAGAGCGGCGACGGCCAGAGTAGTGATGATCAGTTTAATGAGCAATCCACGGTTCAGTTGCGTGCTGAGTTGGTCGAATGCGAGCAGCAGTTAACACGCTTGCAGCACGATTTTTCGTTGGTTAACCCAAGTGTTGAAGAAGCCCAAATTGCTCAGGTTATTGGCGACTGGACCGGTGTGCCGGTTGAGCGGATGACCAGCGATGAGTTAACACGCCTCACGGAGCTGCCTGCTTACCTTGGTGAACAAATTAAAGGCCAAGATACCGCTATTGAGCGGATTCATCGGCACCTGTTAACGGCGCGTGCCGACTTGCGTCGCCCCGGACGTCCGTTAGGTGCTTTTTTGCTCGTAGGCCCGAGTGGCGTGGGCAAAACAGAAACCGTGGTGCAGATTGCCGACCAGCTGTATGGCGCCCGCCAGTTCCTCACCACTATTAACATGTCCGAGTATCAGGAAAAACACACGGTTTCTCGGCTGATTGGTTCTCCACCTGGCTATGTGGGGTTTGGTGAGGGCGGGCTTTTAACGGAAGCGATACGTCAGCGTCCATATTCGGTGGTGTTGCTCGATGAAGTAGAGAAAGCACACCCCGATGTACTCAATCTTTTCTATCAAGCGTTCGACAAAGGCGAGCTGGCAGATGGGGAAGGGCGAATAATTGATTGTAAAAACGTACTTTTCTTCCTGACTTCAAACCTTGGCTATGAGGCCATCGTTGCCCATGGCAACGATGTCTATGCGCTCGATGCTGCGCTTTATCCGGTACTCGCAGAGTTCTTCAAACCGGCCCTGCTGGCGCGCATGGAAGTGGTGCCTTACTTACCGCTTGATGGCGACACCCTTCGCAGCATTGTGACGGCCAAGCTCGACACGCTGGCTGGTCGTATCCGTGAGCGCCATCGTCAAGCAGAGGTAGTACTAAACGACTCCCTGGCGGAAGCAATATGCGTGCGAGCTACTCGTAGTGAAAACGGAGCGCGCATGCTGGAGTCGGTGATTGATGGCGAATTGCTGCCTCCTCTCTCCCGGGCCCTGCTCGAACGTATGGCGCGACGTGAAACAGTGGCAAACGTCGTGCTGGGTGTCGACCCCGAGAGTGGCTTTTTCACAGCAGAGGTAGTTTGACACCATGACACTGCCTGTTTCCCATGAAGCCATTGCGGAACGATGTTTCACCGCTGAGTTAGCAGCTATGCCGATCGCTTTAACGCTAGTGGAGAGCAGCTCAACGGTTGTGCTACGCCAGCAAGCTGCGCATTTATTGCAACACCACTTGGGGTTGGTATTTGTGGAGTGCCTTTATATTGAAGGAAGTGGTCGTTGGTTAGGGCGGGATGGTGATGAAGGGCAGTTTGATTGTGGAGTTTTTAATCACCCTTATGCCCATGTCATTCGTGGTGGCAAGGCGCTAACGCTTAGCGTGGCAGATGCACGAATTCGTTTGGATCATCCGAGTTTTCAAGCACAAGTGGCTCCATTAGCTGCTGCACTGCAGCTACAAATTCGTCCATTACGTGCCAGTGATGGAAAGAAGGAGTGGCTGGGGGGGATGTTACTAGCAGGCGAGCTAGCGAGGCTGACAACGCTGAAAGACGACCCCGGTATGGCTGCTTTTGAAGCCTTGTTATGCCGCTTATGGGCGCGTCTTGCTAGAGAGCAGGGGGAGCGACTGCGCTCACGAGTACTTCAGGACTCCTTAGCCAAGCTGAACGATGGGGCTCGTCGCCAAGCATTAGCTGACCAATTAGCTGAAGAGCTGCTGGGTCAATCAACAGCCATGCAGTCACTACGCCAACATGTAGTGCGTGCAGCAGAAACAAACTTGGCGGTACTGCTTCAAGGAGAAACTGGCACGGGCAAAGACTGTGTAGCAAGGGCGATACATCAACTTTCGGCACGGGCTAAAGGCCCCTTTATGGCGATTAACTGTGCTGCCATTCCCGAAGCATTGTTGGAATCAGAGCTGTTTGGGCATGCCAAAGGCGCTTTTTCAGGAGCTGATCAGGCCCGGGATGGGCTGATTAGTCAGGCTGACGGTGGAACCTTATTCCTAGATGAAATTGGTGATATGCCGTTAGCGCTACAAGCCAAGCTGCTTCGTGTATTAGAAAGTGGCCGCTACAGGCCGCTTGGGGCAAGCAAGGAGCGTTGCGCTGATCTTCGTTTGGTAGCGGCAACACACCAACCGCTTCAAACACAAATTCGCGAGCAGCGTTTTCGTGCTGACCTTTATTACCGATTAGGCCAATTCCCTATCACCTTACCGACACTCTCAGAGCGGCGTGAGGATATTGCTCAATTAGCGCAGTCATTCATCACTGATTTTTGTGCTCGGGAGGCACGTGACGAGATGGGCATCACGCCAGCAGCGTTGCGGCTAATTTATCGGAGAGAGTATCCCGGCAATGTTCGCGAACTTAAGAACATCGTTGATTACGCTTGTGCCATGACGCCTGAGGGAGCCGATATCGATGCTTATGTGCTGCCCGGCGAGCAAGAAGAGAGCACACCGCAAACCGTAGACAGCGTGGAAACAACGTCGCTCGCGCTAAACGATGACATAAACGATCTTCGCCAAGCGCTTCGTGATGTGGAGTCCGCCATCATTCGCCAACGTTTAAGGCGCTTTGGCGGAAATCGCGCCCAGGCGGCTGAAAGCTTGGGCTTGCCGAAGCGAACACTGGCTCACAAGTGTCAGCAACTGGAACTAGATACGAAATGAACGCGATGTTGCCAAAACACCAGTGGTCAATGCGTGTATTGCTGATGCTAGGTGCGCTGATCAGTTTCCCCCTACAGGCCCAGGATGACAGCGCTTTGATAGAACGTGCGCAGCTATGTGCGGAGGCGTCTTCGCGGCTCGAACGGTTGAACTGTTACGACGCTATTTTTCAACAGGCACAGCTGAGTGATGAGCATAGTGAATTGCCTGGTCTTTGGCATGCTATCGAGCATCAGGAAGGAGCGCGTAATGAAAGGAATGTTGGATTAATCGTACAGGAAGCAGGAGATGAGGTGCTGATCAGCATGCCAGCGTTAGGCACCACACCGCCTCGCCCGATTCTGGTGATAGCCTGCGAAAAACTGATTACTCGTTTTCAATTACACCTTCCGGCACCACTCGACAATGCCAGGGTTGATTTACGGCTGACAAGTAATAGCGGCACTGTTCAACAGCAGTGGCGTGTGCGGGATGGTGGTCACGTAGTGAGCGGCGGACGGGGTCTACCGGCTATCGATACACTCCGCCAACTGCTAAATGCCACTGGTATTACGCTACATAGCGATGTTGCCGCTCTGGATGAACTGCACTTTGATACAACCGGCTTGCGCCAAGCCATCCAGCCACTACGTGAAGCGTGTCGCTGGTAAAGGAGTTTTATATGCAGATTACCGCAGAATCTCATTTGGCTCCTTTACTGGCCCCTTTGGGAGCAAACGCAGACGGCTTTCCCGTGGGAGAGTCGTTAGAAGATGACAATGACTATCTCGTATTAGATGAAGAGATGATGAAGATAGGCTCACTTCAGCACGGCCAAGTGGAGTGGGGGACCGCTGAGGAACTGGCAATTCGTATGTTGAGTGAGCGTGGCAAAGACATAAAAGTGCTGGGGCACCTGCTGCACTGCATGCAGCATGATGGCAGCAGCGTGCGTTTTGCACTGTCCTTACGCCTACTAGCACGCAGTATTGCTCAACCTTGGTGGGAGCATGCTTATCCATTTGGAGGTAAGCGCGGTGACAAGCTGCGCCTGCGGCTGGTGCAGCAGTTTATTCAACGGAGTGTCAAACTTGTATCTGGGCTCGACTTTCACAATGCCGAGGATGAGTTTGAAGCTTGTCAGGCGTCGCTTGCCGAGCTAAAGAAGCAAGTGACTGAAACATCGCTACCCGGCAAGGCAATTGAAGATTTAAGCCGCCAGTTAACTGCTCAGCGCTCAGTGGAGCAGTCATCATCGGCGCCAGAAAATCTAACGCCCCAGCAAGTGGGAGAGCAGACCTCCGCCAGTCAGGGATACGAAGCGCCTGCGACTGCCAAAGCGCCAGAGCTACGATTAGAAGCAGGTAACGATCGCTCAAATCGTCAGGCATTGCTGAAAATGGCTGAATTCCTTGGCGAACAATCGCCTGGCGAACAAGTCTCTTACCGTCTGCGTCGTTATGCGGTTTGGAGCACGATCCAGACACTTCCCGTCGCTAAAGAAAATGGCAAAACGGAGCTTTCCCCAGTCTCTGCTGATCGTATTGCTGATTACCGTGAATCCCTCTCCAAGGGGGGCGATAACGCTCTCTGGCAGCGCATTGAGAATAGCCTCGCGCTAAGCCCTTATTGGTTGGAAGGGCATCGGCTCAGTGCCGAGCTGGCCAAACAGCTGGGCTATTCATGCTGTGCAGAAGCGATTCGTGAGGAAACGCTGCGGTTTGTGGAGCGGTTGCCGGGTATCGAATCACTGACCTTCAACAATGGTGCTGCGTTCCTCGAGGAGGAAACGATGCGCTGGCTACATGGTTCTGCGGGTAACAGCGGAGCCGTCAGTAATGGTAATGAGGCATGGGAAGCTGGCTTGGAAGAAGCTCGGGAAGCGGTGAAAGGCGGCGATCTTAGTGCAGCACTCAAAGTGCTAGATCAAGGGCTAAGCAGAGCCTGTTCTCCACGGGAGAGTGTCTATTGGCGACTAGCCAGTGCTGAGCTTTTACATGAAGCAGGTCTGGAAAGCTTAGCGCAGCAGCATTATCACACGCTGTACCAAACAGTAACGGATCTGGCGCTAGGACATTGGGAACCAGCGTTGGTGTCACGATTAAAAGCAGCGGTTCAAGAGACACACTAGTGGTCATCATCAACAGGGACGAGGGATAAAGGCTAATGTGGTCAACCTTAAAATCAAAACTGAGCCGCTGGGTGCCTGGCTTTTCCCGGGCGCAAACCGCGAAAAACAGGGCCAATGCGCACGGTAACAAAGCCAAAGGACTTCTGCGCCTCTCAACACTGCTTTGGGTGGTACTACTCATCGTGTTGGTAATTGCTATTTGGTGGTGGGGGCCAAACTGGGAGGTGCGGGAAACCACTCCTCTTGCTCCCTTAATGAACCGTTTGCTGGCAACACTTTTAGTAGTCACGGTAGTGGCCATCATATGGGGTGTCAGCCTTGCCCGCCGATTACGTAGGCTGGATGACGAACGCCAGCAGGAAAAAGCTCGTCAGGAAGACCCTGCCATCGATCAAGTTGAACGCCAAGAAGACTCTTTGAACGCAGTGTTGAAAGAAATAACTGGTAGCTTGGGAGGTGGAAGCAAAAGTCGTTATAGCTTGCCTTGGTTTTTGGTCATGGGGATAGAGAATGCTGGTAAAACCAGTCTTATCAACCGCTCTGGCCAGAACTTTGCACTTACCCATGTGATGAAAGCCTCCGGGCAGAGCAGCAAACAGAGCCAGCTAGGTTTCGACTGGTGGATTGGTGACAAAGCGGTATTGATAGACCCTGATGGTGAGCTATTGACGCAGGGGGCGCTGGAGGGTGAAGAGTCGCAGGTGCTTCAGCGTCGGTTATGGGAACACTTTGTGGAGTGGCTTGAACGCAACCGAGCTCAACGACCACTAGATGGAGTGGTATTGGTTCTGGACCTAGCTCGTTTGAGTCATGCCAAGGTGGCTGTGCGCAAAGCCTATGCGGCACTGCTGCGTAGCCGTTTACGCGAACTTATGGAACAACATGGTCCTCGCCTGCCGGTATACGTGACCTTTAGCAAAATGGACTTGTTGCACGGTTTTGATAGCTTCTTTCGTCACTACTCTCGCTCAGCTAGAAAGACCCCCCTTGGCTTTACGTTTACCCCTGCTTCCATTGATACCCCTGGCAAATGGGAAGCTGAGTTTGAGGCTGATTACGATGCCATGCTGGCTCGCGTGAACCAGCTTTTACCCGCTATGTTGTCAGAGTGTCGTGACCGTGAAGAGAGAGAGTCGGTATTTCGTTTTGTACGTCAGCTCGCCGGGTTAAGAGATATCCTATTTGGCTTTTTAAGCGAAGCGTTATCCAGCGACCGTTTTTCTACTGCTGCGATCGTGCGTGGCGCTTACTTCACATCGGTATATCAACAGGGGGTGCCGGAAGATCCCTTCGTGGATGCAGCTGCTCGGCGCTATGGCATGAAAGATAGCGTTCAGTCTGCCCACCGCGCTACTCGTAGTGCGTTGTACTTCACCGAAGATCTTTTCGAGAAGGTTATTTATCCGGAAACAGGGTTGGCGAGCGATAATGCCAGAGTTGCACAGCGGCGCAGACGCATGCGTACGTACAGCCTTGCCGCCTGCTCAATAATGGGTGTAATCCTCGTTGCAGGGTGGAGTCACTTCTACCAAAAAAATAGCATTTCGCTTACTGCTGTCGAAGAGCGCGCATCAGCGTTTTTGGCGACTCACCCTGAAGCGTTTCAAAGCGATGACCCCTCGGGTTATGAATTCCTCGACCCCCTGGATCGGCTGCGTGACACGATGGAAACCTTTGAAAGCTATCGTACACACGTAACGTATCTAGCAGATATGGGGTTATATCAAGGGCACATCATAGGTGCCCAGGTAGAACGCGCCTATCTCGCCATGCTAGAGCAGCAGTTTCTGCCTGCCATCATGATTGGCATTGTGGACGATATGAACCGATCTGAAGAGGGCAGCAACGCCAAATTGGCGCTCTTACGCGTATTACGCATGATGTCAGATGCTAGTGGTCGCCAACCCGAAAGGGTTGAGCGGTTTATGGCTCAGCGTTGGCAGGCGTACTTTCCTCAGCAAGGCGAGGTGCAAGAGCGCTTGCTAACGCATCTAGACTATGCTTTGGAACATAGTGACCTAGAAGGGCGTATTGCTGAGGGGAGCCCACGTGCTAAGCAAGCGATGGCACCGCTGCAAGGAAGTATCGACGCGGCACAACATGAGCTAGCCCGCCAACCGATTGATGAGCGTGTTTACTTAGCGCTAAAAGCGGCAGGCAATCGTCATGGTGAGCGATTGGACCTCCGGCATAGTGTTGGCACGCTGTTCGATAGAGTATTTATGGCACGCGATGATGACCCTGAACATGTGCGCCTGGCACATCTGCTAACCCGAGATGGCTTTGAGAAATACTTTCTAAACGAATTATCGCGCGCAACAGAGCTAGCACTGGTTGATGCCTGGGTGTTAGGCCAGCGCGAGGACATTAACTTCAGCGATGCAGATACACAGCAACTGCAAACCGCGCTGCGGGAACACTATGTTGGCGATTACCACGTTAGTTGGCGCGACGCGCTGCGTAATACGCACTTGGTGCCACTGCCCGATATTCGTCAAGCTATTGTGGTAGCCGACTCCTTAGTAGGGCCGCAGCGGCCGCTCGATAGACTATTAGCCGCGATTGAGCGAAATACTAGCCTCTATCCAGAGCTGCCCGTCGATGACGAAGAAGCCCGCGAAGCATTGCGTCAATCCCAGCGTTATCAATTAGCCTCAGCTATTGAGCAGCCCTTTACGCCGGTCAACCGACTCAGCCAAGCTCGTGATGGTAATCCCTCAACTCTTGAGGAGATTAAGCAAGCTGTGTCAGCACTGCGAAACTATCTGCTAGATATAGAGGAGTCGAATAATACCGGGAGAGCTGCTTTCTTGACGGTACGTGACCGGCTATCGCTACGGGGTAATGACCCTATCGATAACCTGCAGCGCATCGCTGGCAATGCGCCAGAACCGGTAGGTCGGATGTTGCAAAGTCTGGCTGACCAAAGTTGGCAGTTAATGATGGTTAGAGCCACACGCCATCTTGAAAGCCAATGGCTGGATGATGTTGTTGCACCCTATCAAGCACATTTGGCTGGCCGTTATCCATTGTCGCCGAATGCCAGTCAGGAAGTGGCGTTAAGCGACTTCGAGGACTTCTTTGCTCCAGGTGGCACGCTAGATTCATTCTACCAAGACAGTCTGAAACCCTTTATTGAAGGGGCTCCCGAGTATTTGGTGGATGCCGACGGGAATTCACTGCTGCGAGACAGCCTTTATACGGCGGGTCAACAGGCAGAACAGATTCGCCGCGCTTACTTTAGCCGAGACGGTGCACTCGACGTAGAGTTTGCCCTTGAGCCTATCAGCCTAAGTCCAGATAAGCGGCGTAGTGTGATCAGTGTTGATGGACAGCTTATTGAGTATGCACACAGCGCTAGCCAACGCGTTTCTATGATTTGGCCTAATGCTCTGCGCGGCGGTACGGAAAGCCGCATCACGATGGTACCCAGTGAGATTAACCGCTCACCGCGGAGTATCACGCAGAACGGCGCTTGGGCATGGTTTCGCCTACTAGAAGAAGCGGATATTACCAGCGTAAGCGAGCGTGAGCTGGAGCTACGTTTTAACGTGGCTGGCGGTGCGATGCGCTATCGTCTGTTTGCCGATGGTGCTCCTAATCCGTTTACCCGCCCATTAGCCGCAGGCTTTCAACTGCCATCAGCCCTCTATGCTGATCGAGGTGATCATGCTGACTAAGTTCAAGCAACTGCTCACCATCGGCTCGAATCGACAACCTGCAACGTCAACGATTAGCCATAGCGTGAAGCGCTCGCGATTATTGTCAGATGCACGCAACGAAGATATCGATAACTTTATCGAGGCGGTTTATAAGGCAGATCAAAAGGGACACTCCCCGTGGGTGCTGCGTGACAGCAGCGTGTTGGAAACGCTGCGTCGTGCACTTGAGTTCACTGTGCATCGTGGCTTATGGCTTCAGCGGGAAGAAGGCCAAGTAGCCTATTGGCAGGGACGTCTGCTAGCACTTAGGCATGGTGAAGGCCCGCCTCTTGGCATGGTGCTCGCCTGTAGGGCGGATGACGAAGCCGCATGGCAACTGCGTTTTTTTTATATCAGCCAAGAGTGGAAAGGTAGTGGTCACGGCACGCGACTATTAACTGCGGTGCGCCGTAGTCTTAAAGGTGTACCGCTACAAACACGTCTGCCAATGGTGTGCCACTCAGCCATCGATAGCCTTGAAGCGGCGGGGTTTACTCGCCAATACGTAGATGCTTTCGATGTTGCCAGCTACGAAGCGCCTGCAATGTGGGATGAGTAAGCAGGGCGACTAAATGATTGGCCGACCCAAAGATAAGTATCACTAAGACGAACAAGTTGCTCGGAGAAGGAGTTCCGCTAATGAGCCAAAAATTTGTATTAGTAGGTGATATAGGCACCGACCATGATGGTTTCCCCCCAACGCCAGTGACTGGGGGTAGTAGCACGGTATTAATGGATGGTAAGCCGATGGCTCGTGTAGGTGACCCATTAGCGCCACACGCCAAACCCAAGCATCCTCCTCATCCGCGTGCCATTGCCGAAGGCTCAGGAACAATTTTCATCGATGGAAAACCTGCGGCGCTGACCGGCCACGCAGTGGATTGCGGTGGCGTAGTGATTGGCTCTGGTTCAGGGGAGGGAGGAGATGTAACCGACGTGGGTGGTGTCCCTACCATATCCTCAATAGCGCTAGTTAACGCCCCTGCTTCTGAATCAACGAGTAGAGCTACTCCTCCAAGCTCTGAAGCAACTGCTTTGAGTGAAGCAGGTAGAGAGTGGTTGAAGGGAGTTGAGGAGCTTCGCTTGATGCCCTATGACGATCAAACCGGTGAAGAGATTAATCGCTGGGTACCAGGCGCTACGGTTGGTTATGGACATCTTATTTCTCGGCAAGAATGGCAGATTTATCAAGATGGCATTACTGCTCAACAAGCAGATCAACTCTTTAATAATGATCTAACCCCTTTTGTTAATGCAGTAAACCGCGTTATTCCCGTTCCTCTTGAATCTCACCAGTTAGATGCTTCTGTCATGCTTGCTTACAACATTGGAGTGGGAGGTTTTAGTTCATCATCGGTAGTTAAGTTAATAAATGACTCTCAAGCTGAAACACCCTTTACATCTCTTGAAGAAGCATGGAAGGCCTGGAATAAATCGCAAGGACAAGTCAACCAGGGTCTTATCAATCGTCGTTCTGCTGAGTGGGAGATGTTTTCAAAGGGAGTATATAAAAGATGGTAAGTATATTAAAGATGCTTATATCTTTTGTTGCCTTGGTTACGCTGACTTCGAGTTATGCGGGTGGTGTAGAAAAGAATGAGTTGATTGAATATCTTTATGGTACCTATTGTGTGACCAAAATAGAGCAATATCGGGGAGGGCGAACGAGTCGTGAAAATGCGCTTCGCCAACTAAACGCACAAGTTAAGGTGAATAAAAGAGAGTTTTTATTTTGGGATGGCTCTGTCTATGAAGACCCTGCTTATCAAATCGAAAACCACTCTGTTCTGAAGGGAGAGGGCAATGTTCCTGAAGTAAGTGAACGGTTTGGGAGTTTCTATGGCGTTGGTCTGGAAAGAGAGAGTATCACCACGCTGAGTGTGCAAAGTCGTTCGCTAAATGAGTTGCCTTATATTTTTGAAGTAGTGGACCGTCAGCTGTGGCTTTTTTTAGATGGCTGGTTTTACACGCTCGAAAAGACTTCATCAGACACTAGCGCTTCTCTAATGAATGAAGACGCGCACACTTGCGAACACACTGATACTCAAGGACGATAATATGTCAGGACTTCAATTCACCCTATCGCTACCCGGAGCGAAGGACACGGCGGTGGTGCGTTTTACCCACCGCGAGGCGCTGTCAGCGCCGTTTGTGCTCTCGGTGGAATTTGCCAGCCGTACCCATGACCTGTCGCCCTCTGATTGTTTGGATCAGAATGCCACGCTGACGATCTGGCAGGATGGCGAGCCGCTGCGCCGCGTGCATGGCATCGTCAGTGAGTTTCATCGCGGTGATCGCGGTCACCGCCGCAGCTTTTATCGTGTCGAGATTCGCCCCGCCCTGTGGCGGCTGTCGCTGCGTCACAACTCGCGTATCTTTCAAGACATCGCGCCGTTTGATGCCATCACCACCCTGGCCAACGAGCGTGGGCTTACCGATATGGGCGTGTCTGCCTTCCGTGAGCCCGCCGAGCGTGAGTTTCTGGTTCAGTACCGCGAGACCGATCTGGCCTTTATTGAGCGCTTAGCTGCCGAAGAGGGTTATTTCTACTTTCACGAGTTTGAGAATGCGGATGGCGGTCAACACCGTTTGGTATTTGCCGATGCCGCCGTGATTCTGCCCAACGTCGGCGAGCGCACCTACCACGGCCGTGCGGGCGGTACACCGCCCCAGCGCCACCTGCGCAAGCTGCGTCAGGTCAGCCGTGTGCGCCCTGCCTCGGTCACGCTCAAGGATTACAGCTTTAAGAACCCCGCCTATGCACAGCGCCACCAGCATGAGGCTCGCGACCTGGAAGCACATGCCCAGCGGGAGGATTACGAACACTTCGATTACCCAGGGCGCTATAAAAAAGACGCCTCCGGCAAGCCGTTTACCCGCCACCGCCTGGAAGCGCTGCGCGCTGATGCTACCACCGCCGAGGCGGAGAGTGACTTACCTGAACTGGCCCCCGGCCTGTGCTTTACCCTCACCGAGCACGACACGGAAAGCTTGAACCAGGAATGGCAAGTGGTCTCGGTGGTGCACTACGGGGAACAGCCCCAGGCCCTGGAAGAAGATGCCGCAGGGGGTGACGGCATGACCCGCTACCACAACGAGGTGGTAATCATGCCGCGGGATCAACCCTTTCGCCCGACGCCCGCCCCCAAGCCCCGAGTCGATGGCCCTCAGGTGGCGTTCGTGGTCGGGCCAGAGGGCGAAGAGATCTACTGCGACGAACATGGCCGCGTTAAAGTGCAATTTCCCTGGGACCGCTACGCCGAACCCAACGAGACCGCCAGTTGCTGGGTACGGGTTGCCCAAGGCTGGGCAGGCGGCGGCTATGGCAGCATGGCAATACCGCGGATCGGCCATGAGGTTATTGTCTCGTTTTTAGAAGGCGACCCGGATCAACCACTGGTTACTGGCCGCACCTACCACGCGGTGAACCGGCCCCGTACCCGCTGCCGGAACATAAGACCCGCACGGTATTGCGCACCCAGAGCCACCAAGGCAGTGGCTTTAACGAACTGCGCTTTGACGACAAAACCGATCAAGAGCAGATCTGGCTCCACGCCCAAAAAGACCTGGAATTGCTGACCCTCAACGACCGCACCGAAGAAATCCGCCGACATAGCCACCTCACCGTTCACCACGACCGCCTCAGCGAGATCCACCACGATGATCACCTGACGGTACACGGCAAACGCCACGCCCTGATCAAAGGCGATGATCACCTCCAGGTCGATGACACCCGCCATGAACACTACGGCGAGGCGCAGTTGGTCGAGGCAGGCCGTGAACTGCACCACAAAGCGGGCAGCCAGATCGTGTTGGATGCGGGCAATGAAATTACCCTTAACGCGGGCGGCAGCTTTATCAAGCTGGACAGCGGCGGCGTGACCATCGTCGGCGCCATGGTCAAGATCAACTCCGGCGGCAGCCCCGGTCGTGGCCGCGGCCACGCCATTGTGCTGCCGCGGTTACCGGGTGAAGCCGCCTCGGAAGCCAGTGAGTACGTCACCCTAGAACCGCACCAAACCCCGCTGCTGGTCAGCGATATTATCGCCGCCACGCCGCTCGCGATGGAGGATATCGACATCGCCGATGGTCTGGCCGACCAGTGCAGCGCCTGCGAGCCTGCGGTGGGCAGCCCGGTCAACCCGCTGCTCGGCGCCAAGCTGCTGCCCGCCGAGACCGATTTTGCGCTACCGGCGCCACGGCCCTGGGTGTTTAGCCGCGGCTACCTCTCCAGCAATGCGCACATCGGCGCGCTTGGCCAAGGCTGGTCGTTGCCTGGGGAGAGTCTGTCGATCACCCTCAACGCGGATGCTTGTATTATCCACGACGCACAGGGGCGCGAGATTACCTTTGGCTCACTGGCCCCCGGTCAGGCGCGCCACTCGCCCACCGAGCAGCTATGGATACGCCGTGGGGGTGCCTCAGTCGATGAAGAGAGCAACGCGTCTCGCTGGCAAGCGTTAGACGAAACGCTGCGAAGTGATCCTGAGCATATTGTGCTCAGCGATGCCAGCGGCCTCTATTATGTGTTTGCACCTTCCACCGTAGAGCAGGAGGAAACAACCGACACCGACACCGCCCGCTGGCCGCTGATTGAAGAGCGCGACCGCAACGGCTATACCACCCAGTACCACTGGGAAGCAGACCTGCTGGTACGGGTGATCGACAGTGCCCAGCGTCACTATCAGTTGGTCTATGACCGTGTCCTTCCCGCCCAGCCTGATGACGCTGGGCTGCGCTTAACCGGCGTCAAGCTGATCCAGGACCACGACGGCAGCGCCCAGGACGACTGGTTAGTCCGTTACTCGTTTAACTCCGTCGGTGACTTGATCGCCGTGCGCCACCGCCACGGTGAGGTGATGCGCGAGTTCGAGTGGGACACCCATATGTTGACGGCTCATCGCGTCCCCGGGGGATAGAAGCCCACTACACCTGGGATCGTCATGCCCCGGATGGCCGCGTGATCGGTCAACAGGAAGCCGGCGGCCTGGCGCGGTCGTACCGCTACGAGGTGGATCACACCCTGGTCACCGACAGCCTGGGCCGCGAAGAGCGCTTCCACTTTGTGGGCAGCGGCCCCGGCAAACGCTGGACAGCCCACACCCGCGCCGACGGCTCACGCATCGAGTTCCGCTACGACCGTGCCGGGCGTAAGGTGGCCACGATTGATTCGCTAGGGCGTGAGACGCTG
Source organism: Halomonas bluephagenesis (assembly GCF_054790765.1). NCBI lineage: Bacteria > Pseudomonadati > Pseudomonadota > Gammaproteobacteria > Oceanospirillales > Halomonadaceae > Halomonas > Halomonas bluephagenesis. Next base: position 1,407,591 of record NZ_CP133631.1, on the reverse strand, counting down.
ATCGAGCGCGACGACCACGGCCAGGTGGTCGGCCAGACCACCCCGGATGGCAGCCGCTGGACCATCGAACGGGATGCCCTGGGACAGCCGATGCGCCTCGACGGCCCCGACGATCAGCGCTGGCAGATCAAACGCAATGACCGTGGTCATCCTATCTCTGTCACTGGGCCAGAAGGCACCACCGCCTTCGCCTATGAGAACGCGTCACTTCCTGACCGGCCCACCACGCTGACGGATGCGGTTGGGGCCACCCACCAGCGCGAGTACAACGCCCTGGGCCAAATCACCGCCCAGACCGACTGCTCCCAGCAACGTACCACCGTCACCTACGACCGCCACGGCTATCTGGCCAGTGTCACCAACGCCCTGAACGAGACGACTCGCACCCAGCACGACGAACGCGGCCAGCGAGTCGCCACCCAACTCCCCGACGGACATTACTGGCACCACCATGTGGACCCTCAAGGGCGGCTGGTCGAGTTGGAAGGGCCCCACGGGTTCCGGCAACAGATCTTCTATGATGACCACGGCCGTCCGGTGCAGCGCATCGAGGCCGACGGCAGTCAGCAGCACACCGCCTACGATGACGCTGGGCGACTCAGTGAACTCACTCTGGGCAACGGCGCGGTGTACCGCTTTACCTATGACACCATGGACCGTCTCGCCAGCGAGACCGGCCCCGATGGCCGGGAACAGCAGTACCGCTACGACGACGCCGGGCAACTGATCGAGCGAGTGGAAGCCAACCGCCCCGGCCCTGACGGCCAGCCACTAGTGACGCGGTACGACTACGATAACGCCGGGCGTCTTATCACCCGCCACTTGCCCGCCACCGAGCACGCCCCCGCCAGCAGTGAACACTACCACTGGGGCACCCATGGGCAACTGGACAGCGTCACCAACGACCACAGCGAAGTCACGTTCCGCTACGACCACGCCCAACGGATGATCGGCGAACAGCAACGCCATGCCAGCCTCGAAGGCGCCACCAACGAACACACGGCGTGGAGCTGGCAACACCAGCACACACTCACTGCTACCGGCGCGCCCCAGGCCAGCCAGTTCGGCGAGTTACCGGCCCTTAACTGGCACACCTACGGCAGCGGCCACCTGCACGGTCTCAGCGCCCCCGACCTCCACCTGGAGATCGCCCTCGAACCCGATGCCCTGCACCGCGAGACCCAGCGCCGCCTGAGCCTCAGTACCGGCGTTAGTACCGGCGATCACACCCAGCCGCTGATCTTAGAGCGTGGCTATACCGCCACGGGCCAGGTGGATCACCTCGCATTGCGCAGCCCCCACAGCGCCGGTGAGCAACACTACCAATACGACGCCCTGGGCAGAATGACCTTCCGCACCCAGCAGCATTCACAAGGGCAAGGCCAAACCAGCCCGACCATTGCGTATAACTACGACAAGGCCGGGCGCTTAATCGGCAGCCAGCACGGCCACGATGCCCACCGCTACCCGGTGGATGCCGCCGGTAACCGCAGTGCCGCGAGCAGCTCCACACCTAATGCCACCAACCAGCTCGCCCAGCTTAACGGCACCCGCTACCGCTACGACGGCGCAGGCAATCTGATCCATCGCGAACACCCCGACGGCGAGCGCCTCACCTTGGGTTACGACGGCGCCAACCGGCTGGTGCAACTGACCCACATCAGCAAACTGGGCTATACCCGCCACGCCAGCTACCGCTACGACGCCCTGGGCCGCCGCATCAACAAAACCGTGAGCCACACCGATGGCACCACCGCCACCACCCACTACGGCTGGGGCGGCGACCGCATCGTCCACGAAGAGACCAGCAACCAACGCACCACGGTGGTCTACGAACCCGGCAGCTTTGTGCCGATGCTCAGAATTGACCAACGCGTCTCACACAACAACGGCACAGCCGGAGCGAACGAGGAAAAACAGGTAAGCGCCTATATCACCGATGCTCTGGGCACCCCGCTGCAACTACTCAGCCCCAACGGCCAACCCCGCTGGCTCGCAGAGCCCGACGACTGGGCCGCAGTTAAAAGCCAACGTGCCGTACGCGGCGTCACCCAACCGATCCGCTTCCAGGGCCAATGGCACGACGAAGAAAGCGGGCTGTACTACAACCGCCACCGCTACTACGACCCCGAGCAAGGGCGGTATATCAGCCAGGATCCGATTGGTCTCAATGGCGGGACGAACTTGTATGGGTATGTGACCAACCCGACGGGGATGGTGGATCCGCTGGGGTTGGAGGGATGGTCCAACCTACGCTCATGGCTGCACTACAGAAATAATGGACCAGATGTCACCCTAAGGGAAATAGGGCTTTTATCAACCATACAAAACTCTTCCACGACCCAAGGGGCACTATCTCGCTTTGGCTCTAGAGATATAAATGACACCGCAAAGGCAATATGCGCATCAAACGGACCAGGGGTATTTGATACAAACCAGACATTTCGAAATAGCTATAGATTCCATCGAGATAAGTGGTTTATTGGATCAGCTACATTGTCTGGGGATTTCACAGGCACTACTACTGTTTACCCAAACGGAGCGTACACATACACAGGTGAAGCAACGATAGATTTTTATGACGAATTTACAGACCCTTATGACACTTTTAATCTGTTTGATGGTGAGTGGAATCCTGATGGTTCGCCATACAATATTAGTGATCAGTGGTCTGAAAATTATCAAGGTGGAGGAGTGTGTCGATGAAAAGACTTCTCAAAGCTCTTATAGTCTTCGCGACCCTTATTGCTATCACTATATTTATAGTAGCATTTTTAGTCTTCCAGCATGTGTATAACTTTAGGACGCGTATCGTTGAAAACATCTGTATTGATCAAATCTTCATGAAAGATGAATATAACCTAATAGATTGCACTAATAACAAAGTGCTCGTCCAAGATGTTTCAGAATGGATTGTTGCGGACGACACCCTCTATGGCATTGCTTTGGATGATGGTGATCGTTATTTCTTAATAAAAATAAAAGATAATTCGGCAATACTTCTCGAGTCTGGTCTAGACTTCAGCGATTACTTAAATACATTAGGACTACCTCCCTACAGCATAAGTGATTCTGAAAATATGGCTCATTTATTCTACGGGGCTGGAAGAGACCGAATCTTCCCAACAGAAGAAGGTTGCTGCGTTCCCTGGAGGCGGCGGTAGTATAGCAATAAGCGCCTTTTGCTATGCCTCACATCAAACTTAGGCATATCGTCGGCAGCGGCCACTTGCACGGCATGAGTGCCCCCGACCTCAACCTGGAGATCGCCCTCGAACCCGATGCCCTGCACCGCGAGACCCAGCGCCGCCTGAGCGTGAGCACCGGCGATCACACCCAGCCACTGATCTTAGAGCGTGGCTACCCCGCCACGGGCCAGGTGGATCACCTCGCATTGCGCAGCCCCCACCGCGCCAGTGAGCAGCACTACCAATACGATGCCCTGGGGCGAATGACCTTCCGCACCCAGCAAGGCGATTCACCCACCATCGCCTACACCTAAGACGCGGCGGGACGCTTAATCGGCAGCCAGCACGGCCACGATGCCCACCGCTACCCGGTGGATGCTGCCGGTAACCGCAGTGCCGCGAGCAGCTCCACACCTAATGCCACCAACCAGCTCGCCCAGCTTAACGGCCCCCGCTACCGCTACGACGGCGCAGGTAATCTGATCCATCGCGAACACCCCGACGGCGAACGCCTCACCTTGGGTTACGACGGCGCCAACCGACTGGTGCAACTGACCCACATCAGCAAACTGGGCTATACCCGCCACGCCAGCTACCGCTACGACGGCCTGGGGCGGCGGATCAACAAAACCGTGCGCCACACCGATGGCACCACCGCCACCACCCACTACGGCTGGGACGGCGACCGCATCGTCCATGAAGAGACCGAGCACCAACGCACCACGGTGGTCTACGAACCGGGCAGTTTTGTGCCGATGCTCAGAATTGACCAACGCGTCTCACACAACAACGGCACAGCCGGAGCGAACGAGGAAAAACAAGTAAGCGCCTACATCACCGACGCCCTGGGCACCCCGTTGCAACTGCTCAGCCCCAACGGCCAACCCCGCTGGTTGGCCGAGCCCGATGACTGGGCCGCCGTCACCAACCAACGCGCCGTGCGCGGCGTCACCCAACCGATCCGCTTCCTGGGCCAATGGCACGACGAAGAAAGCGGCCTCTACTACAACCGCCACCGCTACTACGACCCCGAGCAGGGGCGTTATATCAGCCAAGATCCGATTGGGTTAAGGGGCGGCACAAACTTGTATGGCTACGTCACCAACCCGACGGGGATGGTGGATCCGCTGGGGGTGCAAACACTGAGATGTGCAAGGGGGCTAGATGCACTTGATCCTGAGCTATCACCAATGAAACCGAGTGGTAACCCTTTACGCCATGATTTCTTGGTTGTGGACGGGGAAATATTGAAGAGCGTGATGATGCTATGCAATTACTTTGGAGCCAAGGGTGGATTGATAAAAAAGAATCACCCAACGCGCTCTGTACCGTTATATCTGAAGACCCCGAGTATGCCAATGCTGTACGGGATTCTGCTAGAAATGTGGGGGAACCTACCTATAACGTAGGAGCATACCGGGGAACATTGCCTCATGTGCTTGGAGCGCGTAATTGCCAAACATGGGCTGATGATGTTCTTCGTGAAGCCGATAAAGCGACCTCTGATGCATCATGGTGGCAATTTTGGCGATAAGTATCGATAGCAACTTGATGCAAAATGATAACTTAAAATGTGGGTGTGATTATGTTGGAATTTTTATTAGACTTATTGAAATTATTAAAGTTTGTTATTGTAGTTACATTTACTGGGAGTTTAGTTACGTTAACGTCTTCGCCTGTTGATATGAAAGCGGGTAGCCGCTTAGAGCTTGAGTCAGAAAAGCCATTAAAAGTCTTAACTCCCGGAGCAAGTGTTCGTATTGATGTAACTTCAATGCGGCCAGCTCATATTGAAAGCAGAGAGGATACATATAAGTGGGGAGATGATTTTTTTGGCAAGCACTCTATATCTGCAACTTTGCTTAATACATCAAATGGCCATACCACCACAGTCTCTCACCTTGGCGGACTAGCTATAGTAAGCAATGACTTAATTCTGTTTTTACGAAAAGGCGAAGGTCTTGAGCGTGGGGGAAAATATGACAAAATCATCGTCGAAACTGACGTTGAACTCCATGGAGTGACTATGACTTGGAGCAGCTGGAGATTGTAGAAAAGACGCTGAGTTTATGCTGCCCCCTCTGCCAAGGAAGACACTGGATGACTTCCTTGGCGGTAGCGTGCCAGTAAGCACCTTTTACCATGACTCACATCAATCGGCAGTGGCCACCTGCACGGTCTCAGCGCCCCCGACCTCCACCTGGAGATCGCCCTCGAACCCGATGCCCTGCACCGCGAGACCCAGCGCCGCCTGAGCCTCAGTACCGGCGTTAGTACCGGCGATCACCCCCAACCGCTGATCTTAGAGCGTGGCTACCCCGCCACGGGCCAGTTGGACCACCTCGCATTGCGCAGCCCCCACAGCGCCGGTGAGCAACACTACCAATACGACGCCCTGGGGCGAATGACCTTCCGCACCCAGCAAGGCGATTCACCCACCATCGCCTACACCTACGACAAGGCCGGGCGCTTAATCGCCAGCCAGCACGGCCACGACGCCCACCGCTACCCGGTGGATCCTGCCGGTAACCGCAGTGCCGCGAGCAGCTCCACACCTAATGCCACCAACCAGCTCGCCCAGCTTAACGGCACCCGCTATCGCTACGACGGCGCGGGCAATCTGATCCATCGTGAACCCCCCGACGGCGAGCGCCTCACCTTGGGTTACGACGGCGCCAACCGGCTGGGGCAACTGACCCACATCAGCAAACTGGGCTATACCCGCCACGCCCACTACCGCTACGACGGCCTGGGGCGGCGGATCAACAAAACCGTGCGCCACCCCGATGGCACCACCGCCCCCACCCACTACGGCTGGGACGGCGACCGCATCGTCCATGAAGAGACCGAGCACCAACGCACCACGGTGGTCTACGAACCGGGCAGTTTTGTGCCGATGCTCAGAATTGACCAACGCGTCTCACACAACAACGGCACAGCCGGAGCGAACGAGGAAAAACAGGTAAGCGCCTACATCACCGACGCCCTGGGCACCCCGTTGCAACTGCTCAGCCCCAACGGCCAGCCCCGTTGGCTCGCCGAGCCCGACGACTGGGCGGCGGTCACAAAACAACGCGCCGTGCGTGGCGTCACCCAACCGATTCGCTTCCAAGGCCAGTGGCACGACGAAGAAAGCGGCCTCTACTACACCCGCCACCGCTACTACGACCCCGAGCAGGGGCGTTATATCAGCCAGGATCCGATTGGGTTAAGGGGCGGCACGAATTTGTATGGGTATGTGACCAACCCGACGGGGATGGTGGATCCGCTGGGGTTGTTTGATCGCCCAGGGGATATTGATCAATCTGGTCGCCGGCAGCGTAGCAATCCTTATTCTCGCTACCCGCCCGCGCCTAGATCAACGTTAGAAAAAGTGGGGAATGCCGGTTTAAGCAAAGTCTGGGGCAAAGTTACTGGTGGAGTTTCCAAGGTAGACATATCTACTGGGGCCATAATTAAAAGCAACCCCTATGTATGGGGAGGATGGGCGCTAGTTGATCCATCGAAGATAAGCACTCTTCAAACACGCAATTATGATGGTAACGGGGATGGATTGTCTGATGAGCATTACCAACATGGGATGTGTGTCCCTGGGGCTAGATGAATGAAGTTAGCTAAAGAAGACTGGGGTAAAAAGTGGGTTGAAGCTCTTGTTATGCTTCCTTCTTATCTGGCCCTGATCGTCCTCGTTGTAAAATTAAATATAATACTAAGCGTTCTGATAATTTTTGTAGCACAATGTGTTTTAGGAAATGTTTATAGCTATATTGTCATAGAAAAAAGGCTGTTAAATGATCAGGCCTCTCGAGAAAAATCAGCCGCTATATTTTTCTTATCTCAACTGTTTGTTCTAGGTGTCGGGGTATTACTAATTAGCCTTGCATAACATAACTGATATGTATTGGGTCGCGTACTCCCCCCAAGGAGGGCTCCCGCTGCCTTCTTGGGGGAAGCGTGTCAGTAAGCATCTTTCACCATGACTTACATCAAGCTTAGGCACACCTACGGCAGCGGCCACCTGCACGGTCTCAGCGCCCCCGACCTCCACCTGGAGATCGCCCTCGAACCCGATGCCCTGCACCGCGAGACCCAGCGCCGCCTGAGCCTCAGTACCGGCGTTAGTACCGGCGATCACCCCCAGCCACTGATCTTAGAGCGTGGCTACACCGCCACGGGCCAGTTGGACCACCTCGCATTGCGCAGCCCCCATCGCGCCAGTGAGCAGCACTACCAATACGATGCCCTGGGGCGAATGACCTTCCGCACCCAGCAAGGTGATTCGCCCACCATTGCCTACACCTACGACAAGGCCGGGCGCTTAATCGCCAGCCAGCACGGCCTCGACGCCCACCGCTACCCGGTGGATGCTGCCGGTAACCGCAGTGCCGCGAGCAGCTCCACACCTAATGCCACCAACCAGCTCGCCCAGCTCAACGGTATCCGCTACCGCTACGACGGCCTAGGACGACGCATTAGCAAAACCGTGCGCCACCCACTACGGCTGGGACGGCGACCGCATCATACGGGAAGAGACCAACAACCAACGCACCACGGTGGTCTACGAGCCGGGTAGTTTTATGCCGATGCTGCGGATTGATCAAGGCAATGAAAACGAAGAAAAACAACTCAGCGCCTACATCACCGACGCCCTGGAGCGAATTATCTTTCAGCGATTAGGCATCTAAGATCATTGCGTATTGGTAAACTACTCATGGTGAGAGCAATACTGGAATGCAGAACAATATTCTTTAAAAGCATATGCACTGCTGAATAAAGAATTTCCAGCGTTCTACAGCCAGCGTTAGGCTTATCATTATTGTCCAACTCAGCCAAGCGCCTGTTTCTAACAGGCGCTTTTGGCGTTGTTAGAAGGTGAGCTATGTCCACGATTTCTGCAGTGGCACCTAGTCAGAACCGGGTGCCATTAATCTCAACAGCAGCCATTGTGCTGGGTGCGGTGATTATCGGTGTGGTGTTTGGCGCGAACATTGGCCTCTTAATGATTGTTGGCGGTTTGCTTGGGCTGGTGCTGTATCACGCGGCATTTGGTTTTACTGCTGCTTGGCGGGGATTTATCACCGAGCAGCGGGGACGTGGCTTGCGCGCTCAGATGGTGATGTTGGCGATTGCGGTGGTGCTGTTTTTTCCGGCGTTAAGCGCTGGTTCGCTGTTTGGCACTAGCGTGAGTGGTTTTGTCGCGCCGATTGGTATTTCGGTCGTGGTGGGGGCGTTTATCTTTGGTGTGGGCATGCAGTTAGGTGGCGGATGTGCGTCGGGCACGCTGTTTACTGCAGGTGGTGGTAATGCACGAATGTTAATTACGCTGCTGTTCTTTATTGTCGGGTCGGTGATTGGTTCAGCGCATTTCACGTGGTGGCAGAGCTTGCCAGCATTTCAGCCTGTGTCGCTGGTGAATGTGGCAGGCGCTGGTGGTGGTATCGCGATTAGCTTGGTGCTGTTTGCGGCGATTGCTGCGTTTACTGTGATTATGGAAAAGCGTCGTCATGGCCACTTGGAGCAGGCGCCGCTGGTCGATAAGCCTGGCAGTCAGCGCTGGTTAACGGGGCCGTGGCCGTTGATTGCTGGCGCAGTGGCGCTAGCGCTACTCAATTTCGCAACATTGGCCCTTGCTGGTCGCCCCTGGGGCATTACCTCTGCGTTCGCGTTGTGGGGCGCAAAAGGGTTTGAACTCGTTGGTGGTGATGTCAGCCAGTGGGGCTATTGGCAAGCCCCTGGTAATGCAGCAGCGTTAGAGGCGAGTGTATGGAGTGATATCACGACGGTAATGAATGTTGGCATCATGCTGGGTGCGCTTGCCGCAGCGAGCTTAGCTGGGCGCTTTGCTCCCAACTTCCGCATTCCGTTTAAATCGCTATTAGCGGCTGTCATTGGTGGGATTATGCTGGGGTATGGCGCGCGATTAGCATTTGGTTGCAATATTGGCGCTTACTTTAGTGGCATTGCCTCTGGCAGTTTGCATGGTTGGCTATGGATGGTCGCGGCGTTCGCTGGCAACATGGTGGGCGTAAAGCTGCGGCCGGTGTTTTTTGATGGTGTTGAAGGTCGCAAACCCGTCGCAAAAAGTTGCTAGTGGTTGACCGATTTCGATACTTTTTGAGAACGCCTTGGTAGCCACCAAGGCGTTTTTTTGTTGCCATTATTTATGTCCCTCCCACCTTTGTCGTACTAGCATGTTACATTATGCGAAACGCCGCCAACGCCCAGCGTTGCTGCATTGCAATAGCAATCGACATAAAAAGAGAGTGCCTATGTCTACGATGAGTAAACGCCCCCTGTACATTCCTTACGCCGGTCCTTCTTTGCTTGAAATGCCGCTATTGAACAAAGGCAGCGCGTTTACTCAAGAGGAGCGGCTAGCGTTTAACTTGATTGGTTTGTTGCCGCAAAAAGTTGAGACCATTGACGAGCAGTTGTCGAGGGCATATCGCCAGTATCAACAGTGTCATAGTGATTTAGAGAAGCATATTCATCTGCGTGCCATCCAAGACGATAATGAAACGCTTTACTTCCGCTTGGTCTCTCAGCATCTGGAAGAGATGCTACCCATTATTTATACCCCTACGGTTGGGAAGGCATGTCAGGAGTTCTCTAATATTTATCGCAATCACCGGGGGCTGTTCATCAGCTATCCCGATCGCGAGCACATGGACGATATCCTGCGCAGTGCCACCAAAGATAACGTTAAGGTGATTGTTGTCACCGATGGTGAGCGGATCCTAGGGTTGGGTGACCAGGGCATCGGAGGGATGGGCATTCCCATCGGTAAGCTGGCGCTTTACCCCGCCTGTGGTGGCATTAGCCCCGCCTATACGTTGCCGATTATGATTGATGTGGGCACTAACAATCAGGCATTGCTGGATGACCCTATGTACATGGGCTGGCGTCATGAGCGGGTTAGTCAGGAAGAGTACGATGCGTTTATGGCAGAGTTTATTACCGCTGTAAAACGTCGCTGGCCGAACGTTCTGCTTCAGTTCGAAGACTTTGCCCAGGCCAATGCGGTACCGCTTTTAGAGCGTTACCGGGACGATTTGTGCTGCTTTAATGACGATGTGCAAGGCACGGCATCAGTGGTGGTGGGCACGTTAATGGCGGCGTGTCAGGCCCGCGAGGAAACGATTGCTCAGCAGCGCGTAGTGTTTGTCGGCGGCGGTTCGGCAGGGTGTGGTATTGCTGAGCAGGTGGTCGTGGCCATGCAGGCAGAAGGGCTTACTGAAAGTGAAGCACGGGCGCGGATATTTATTGTTGATCGAGATGGATTGATGACGACTGATCAGCCCTGGCAGCGGGATTTCCAACGCCGTTTGGCCCACGATTCTGAGCTGGTTGTGAACTGGAATGGTCAGGGGCTTGAAGAAACCATTGCCCAGATGAAGCCAACGATATTGATTGGTGTGTGCGGTAAGCGTGGTATTTTCACCGAACAAGTCGTGCGCACCATGCACGCGGGCTGCGAGCATCCGGTAATTATGCCGCTGTCCAATCCTACTTCTCAGGCAGAAGCGGTACCCGAAGATGTGATTCGCTGGACCGACGGCCAAGCGCTAGTCGCGACTGGCAGCCCTTTTGCACCGGTTGTGTATAACGGTCGCACTTATCCAATTGCTCAATGTAACAATGCCTATATCTTCCCCGGTATTGGCTTAGGTGTGATTGCAGCGAACGCTAATCGCGTGACAGACGAAATGCTAATGAGTGCCTCTCGGGCGCTGGCTCGCGAGGCGCCACTTGTCAAAGAAGGCAAGGGTGCGCTGTTACCGCCGCTGTCGCGGATTCGTGACATTAGTAAATCGATTGCCTTTGAAGTGGCTGCCCAGGCGCAGCAAAACGGTGTAGCGCTTAAAACTAGCGGCATTGAACTTCGTGAGCGTATCGAGAGAGCGTGCTGGTCGCCTGAATATCGTGCTTATCGCCGCAGGGCTTTCTAAGTTTCTTAACGAGAAGCGAAACAGCAACGCGAGCGCAAAAAAAAGCCCCCACCATGGTGGGGGCGATGCAAGCATTGGTAGGTTTTGCCTTTAAGCTGCGCCGATCATTTTGCGCAACACGTAGTGAAGGATACCACCGTGGCGGTAGTAAGCCAGCTCATTGACGGTATCAATTCGGCACTTGGCATCAACGGTGCGTTCCCCATCGTCATTTTTGATGACAATTTTCACGGTGCCACCTGGGCTTAAATCGCCCAAACCAGCAATTGAGATTTCTTCATCACCTGTCAAGCCAAGCGTTTCACGGCTTTCACCTTCAGGGAACTGCAGCGGTACCACGCCCATTCCAATTAGGTTTGAACGGTGAATACGTTCGTAGGACTCGGCAATGACCGCGCGCACGCCCAATAAACGGGTGCCTTTGGCTGCCCAATCCCGTGAAGAGCCGGTGCCATACTCTTTACCAGCAATCACCACTAGAGGGGTGCCTTCCTCCTTATATTTCATGGCGGCATCGTAAATCGCCATTTGCTCGCCGCTGGGTACGTGTCGGGTTTCGCCGCCCACCACACCGTCCAGCATTTCGTTTTTAATGCGCACGTTAGCAAAGGTGCCGCGCATCATTACTTCATGGTTGCCTCGACGTGAGCCGTAAGAGTTGAAGTCGACGGGCTTAACGCCATGTTCCTGCAAGTAACGACCCGCAGGGCTGTCGGGCTTGATAGAGCCAGCTGGGGAGATATGGTCGGTCGTCACCGAGTCGCCTAGCAGGGCTAACACGCGGGCGTTTTCAACATCTTCAATGGCGTCCGGCTCACGCTCCATGCCTTCGAAAAACGGCGGGTGCTGAATGTAGGTAGATTCAGGCCACTGATAGACCTTGCTTTCAGGAACGTTGATGGCTTTCCAGGTATCGTCGCCTTCAAATACCGCACCATACTCTTTGCGGAACATCTCAGTGTTGACCTGTTCAACCGCACTAGCGATATCTGCTTGAGAAGGCCAGATGTCTTTGAGATAAACCGGGTTGCCGTCACTGTCCTGGCCGAGCGGGTCGGACGTTAAGTTGCACTGTACGTTCCCGGCTAACGCATAGGCGACCACCAAGGGCGGTGAGGCGAGCCAGTTCGTTTTGACTAGCGGGTGCACACGGCCTTCAAAGTTACGGTTGCCTGAAAGTACCGATGCCACGGCAAGATCGCCGCTATTGATCGCTTTTTCGATCTCATCGGGCAGTGGGCCGGAGTTTCCGATACACGTCGTGCATCCATAACCCACCAAGTTAAAGCCCAGCGCGTTCAAGTCATCGCTTAAGTTCGCAGCTGCTAAGTAATCGGTCACCACTTTTGAGCCGGGGGCAAGGGAGGTCTTAACCCAAGGCTTTGTGGTAAGTCCTTTTTGGCGCGCATTACGTGCCAATAGACCGGCTGCCATCATGACGCTGGGGTTGGATGTGTTGGTACATGAGGTGATAGCCGCAATCACTACTGCGCCTGGGTCAAGACTGAAATCATTATCGTTGAGCTTAACGGATTGGCTGGTGTCATGCTCAAAGCTACGTTCAACCCCCACCGCGGTTTGGCCGCCTTCCGAGGAGAGTTTTCCTTTTGCGGTTGTGTCTGCGCTGGTGTCCTCTTGCATGAACTTGTCAAAGGCGGCAGCCATGTCTTTTAACGCCACTCGGTCTTGGGGGCGTTTGGGGCCGGCAAGACTTGCTTCTACTTCGTCCATGTCGAGGCTGAGAGAGTCGGTAAAGATCGGCTCATCGCCAGGTTCGCGCCATAAGCCCTGCGCTTTGCTGTATGCCTCTACCAATGCAATTTGGTCATCTTCACGGCCGGTAAGACGCATGTAGTTAAGCGTTTCGTCGTCTACTGGGAAAAAGCCGCAGGTAGCGCCATATTCCGGTGCCATATTGGCAATCGTGGCGCGGTCGGCCAGCGGCAAGTCTTTAAGACCGTCACCGTAGAATTCAACAAACTTACCCACTACGCCTTTTTTACGCAGCATTTCAGTGACGGTAAGCACGAGATCGGTGGCGGTAATGCCTTCGCGCAGTTTGCCGTTAAGCTTGAAACCGACAACTTCTGGGATCAGCATTGAGACTGGCTGACCAAGCATGGCGGCTTCCGCTTCGATACCGCCGACGCCCCAGCCAAGTACGCCCAGGCCGTTGATCATAGTCGTGTGGGAGTCAGTACCGACTAAGGTGTCTGGGTAGGCAAACGTCTGACCATCCTGCTCTTTCGTCCATACGGTGCGACCCAGGTACTCTAGATTGACCTGGTGGCAAATGCCGGTGCCGGGCGGTACAACGCTAAAGTTGTCGAACGCTTGCTGGCCCCAACGCAGAAACTCGTAGCGCTCACCATTGCGCTGCATTTCGATATCGACGTTTTCTTGAAACGCGGCGGCGTTGCCGAATTTGTCGACCATCACTGAGTGGTCGATAACGAGATCAACGGGAGAAAGCGGGTTAATGCGTGCGGGATCTTCGCCGAGCTTCTCAACCGCGGCGCGCATAGAAGCAAGATCAACAACCCCTGGCACGCCGGTAAAATCTTGCATGAGGACGCGGGCAGGGCGTTAGCCGATCTCGCGGCTCGATTTGCCCTCTTTTTGCCAGTCCACTAATGCCTGAATGTCCGCTTGGTCGACACTTTCGTCATCACCAAAGCGCAGCTGGTTTTCGAGTAGAATTTTGAGCGTTTTGGGGAGCCGGTCAATATTACCGAGCGCATCGGCGGCTTTTGGCAGGCTGTAGTAGTGATACTGCTGGTTGCCCACCTCTAGGGTGGTGAGCGTATCGGGTATCTTGCCCATAAGTTTCTCCTCTGATTGCTTGGCCTTGAGCGAATCGCTAATTGCAACTCACTAGGCGCGACGGTCACTGCTTTTCTTTAATGTGGCTTATCCCCAGTATGGCTTATCTTCTTAATAGCACATGGGTGTTTCACCCCCGGCTTTCAAGGCATCTTCGCCTAATAGCGAAGGCTAACCCTTGTAATTGCTTGTACTTGACGCCATTTCAGGCAGACTCTCTTGCAAACGATATCTGCTCAATTGTGACAAAGGTGGTGTCATGGAAACGCGTCATGAACGTTTAATTATTCTTGGTTCCGGCCCTGCGGGGTATACGGCAGCGGTGTATGCAGCACGCGCTAACTTAAAGCCACTGCTGATTACCGGCCTGCAGGCAGGTGGCCAATTGACCACCACAACCGATGTCGATAACTGGCCCGGCGATGCACAAGGTGTTCAGGGGCCAGAGTTGATGGAGCGCATGAAGCAGCACGCTGAGCGCTTTAATACGGAAGTGTTGTTCGACCATATCCATGAGGTCAGCTTAGGTGAAAAACCGTACACCTTAAAAGGGGATAGCGGAATTTACACCTGTGATGCACTGATTATTGCTACCGGTGCCAGCGCACGCTATCTGGGCCTGCCGACCGAGCAGCAGTTTATGGGCCAAGGGGTGTCTGCTTGCGCTACCTGCGATGGCTTCTTTTATCGCAACCAAGAAGTGATCGTGGTGGGTGGCGGCAACACTGCCGTTGAGGAAGCGCTGTATCTCTCAAATATCGCCTCTAAGGTTACCTTGGTGCATCGTCGCGATACGTTGCGCGCCGAGAAAATCCTGCAGGATAAGCTGTTCGAAAAAGTCGAAGCAGGCAAAATTGCTCTTGAGTGGTTCTATGAAGTGGACGAGGTGCTGGGCGATAACACCGGTGTCACTGGCGTGCGCGTTAAGTCTACTAAAGATGGTTCTACCAAAGAGATTCACGCGCCAGGGTTGTTTATCGCTATCGGCCACAGCCCCAATACAGGAATTTTCGAAGGCCAGCTGGAAATGAACGGCGGTTACATCAAGGTGAAATCAGGTCTTGAAGGCAATGCTACCGCAACCAGCGTGCCTGGCGTCTTTGCCTGTGGTGACGTGATGGATCATATTTATCGCCAAGCCATTACCTCTGCCGGCAGTGGCTGGATGGCAGCGCTAGATGCTGAGCGCTACCTGGACGGTATCGCCTAAGCTAGTAATCTAACAATCGGCGGGCGTTTCATCAATGCGCAGGCGTCCCATTCGGCTGAGTACGAGCACTCTGCCTGGGGCGCTTGCTGCACATATATAAAAGCGGCCATTGAAGCCGTTTGTGTGGCCCAGCGTGCTATAGCTCACGCGCCGCCTACTGCGATTATAAGTCACGGTGGTTGTCTTCTCTGCAGGAAAGACACGTATGACATCGCTGCTGGTTATTTGACTTACCGAATCCCCCTTGAAGACTAGTAGTGCATTACTCCAGTCACTGGTGCAGGCGTCTCTTTGCGTATTTGTTGGGCAAACGGTGGCCGTTTTACGCTGTGTAATCGCTGTATTACGAGCCAGCGAAAATGCTGACTGCAATCTGTTAATATCAGCTGTAACGGCTGTGTTTCGGCCAAGTGCTTGAAAGTTTGGCATTCCCCAGGCGGCTAATGCTGAAATAAGCAGAAGAGCAATAACAAGTTCGATCAGGGTGAAGCCTTGGGTACGCTTGTAGGGTGCGCCTTTATTGTTAGATGGCATGGTGACTCCAGGCTTGTGCTTTTTTACAGCCTACCTCGCGATGATCGTTTTTTATGTAAGCCAAAGCGGACAAACGTTGTGAGCAATTTCTTAATTATTGGCGGTGGCGTGATCGGTATGATGACGGCGCTGCAGCTAGCAGATGCTGGTCAGCAAGTCACTGTAGTAGAGCGCGGCATTTGCGGTCAGGAGTCTTCCTGGGCAGGTGGCGGTATTGTTTCGCCACTTTATCCATGGCGGTATGCACCGCCAATCTCGCAACTTTCTCGCTGGTCTGAGGGCGTGTATCCCACATTGTCGCTACGCTTGCTGGAAGAAACCGGCATTGATCCTGAATATCGGCAGAAAGGGCTGCTTTATCTCAACGTTGACGATGCGGAAACAGCGCTTGGCTGGGCGAGAGAGTTAGCAAAGCCGCTAGAGCGTGTTAATGCTGAGTTTGTTCATCAGAAAGAGCCCATGGTGGCTGCTGCCCAGGATAGTGCGTTGTGGATGCCGACACTCGGCAGCGTGCGCAATCCACGTCTGGGACAGGCGTTGCGCGCTCGGCTGCTGGCAATGCCGAACGTTGAGCTTAATGAAGGCTGCGAGGTGAGTCGTTTTATAACGCATGACCAGCAGGTGCTGGGCGTTGCGACTGCGCAAGGGGAGCTGCGCGCTGAAAAGGTGGTGGTGTGTGGTGGAGCCTGGACAGCCAAGCTGTTAGCAAGCTTAACTATTCGCCTGCCAGTACGCCCCGTAAAAGGCCAAATGATCGCTTATCAAGCGCCGCCAGGATTGGTGCAGCGCGTGGTATTGAAAGACGGTCGCTACATCATCCCGCGTAGTGATGGGTTGCTGTTGGTAGGCTCAACCTTAGAAGAAGCGGGCTTTGATAAAACGACCGACAGTGAGGCGCTGGCATCGCTCAAACAGACCGCAGAAAGTATCGTGCCTGCGTTGGCAGATTACCCGGTTGCTTATCATTGGGCGGGGTTGCGTCCAGGCTCGCCGGACGGCATTCCATTTATTGGGGCACTGCCTGGGTGGTCTGATGTGTACGTCAATGCGGGCCACTATCGCAATGGGTTGGTGCTTGCACCCGCGTCTACCCATGTATTGGTTGATCAGCTATTAGGGCGTGAGCCACTTATCGACCCAGCACCCTTTCAGCCAACAGCAGATCGCTTGATGGCTGGCATTGTTGGTCGGCAGCGTTGTTAGTCGCGGGTTTGCTTTTCTTGTTGCTCTTGCAAAAACCGATCTCGATGAGCACTTGAGCAAAACCACTGTTCGCTATCGCGTAGGGCTTCCTCTTCAGGAACATGGACATCGCACCAGCGGCAGCGCACCATTTGTCCGCCTTCATGGCGTTCGGGTTCACTCTGTTGGTGGGAAAGTCTGCGCTCTCGGTAGAGACCATAAAGCTTCAGGCCCACATAGAACAGCACGGCAAAAATAATCAGCCGAATGATCAAAAGGTTCATCCTCTATGACTCCCATGGTGGGATGTAATAATAGCCAGAATAACATGAGCGCCGGCTAACCTTTGCCTGTTGGCAGCCCTTGCGTGACAATGTGCTTAGGTTAGCGGCAACGTGTTCTAAAGATTCTCAAGAGATTTTAACGCCCATGCAAGACTTAACGCTGGTAATGGCCCAACTCGACCCTCTAGTGGGAGATATTCCCGGCAATGCTGCACGCGCCATTGAAGCGGTGCGCGAAGCGAGGATCGAGCATGGGGCGGATATTGTTGTCTTCCCAGAGCTTTTCTTATCCGGTTACCCGCCGGAGGATTTGCTGCTTCGCCCATCGATGGAAGCTCGCTTACGTGAAGCGCGGTCTAAAATGGCAGAAAAAATCGCCCGCGATGTGCTAGTGATTATTGGCTAACCAGGCGTGCGTGAAGGGGAGCGCTATAATCTGGCGGGCGTATTGTATAACGGCCAATGGGAAGCCGAGTATGCCAAGCAGGCACTGCCGAATTATCAGGTATTTGATGAGCAGCGCTACTTTACGCCAGGCACCAAACCGCTGGTTTACGAGCACAAAGGTGCCAAGTTAGGTCTGCTGATTTGTGAAGACCTTTGGGAAGGTACGCCGGTTAATGCTGCCCGTGAAGCAGGCGCAGAAGTGCTGATCAGCTTAAACGCCTCTCCCTATCATCAGGATAAGCCCAGCGAGCGCCTGCGCCTGTTAGAGCAGCGTGCCCAGGATGTAAATCGGCCGATTGTGTATGTGAACACTATCGGTGGGCAGGATGAGCTGGTTTTTGACGGTGGCTCCAGTTGTGTGGATGCCCAAGGCGAACTCAAAGTGCTGGCGCCTTCTTGGCAAGCTGGCTTAATGCCCGTTCAACTGCTGCAAACGAGCGCTGATACGTGGGAACCACAGCAGGGTGAAGTTGAACCAGAGGTTGAGCCAGAAGAGAGCCTTTATTGTGCCCTGGTCACTGGGCTGCGGGACTACGTCAATAAAAGTGGTTTTGAAGGCGTTGTGCTGGGCCTTTCCGGAGGTATTGATTCCGCGCTTTCTTTGGCGATTGCTGTCGATGCGTTGGGCCCTCAGAGGGTGCAAGCGGTGATGATGCCTTATCACTACACGGCGGATATCTCTAAACAGGACGCTGCTGAACAGGCTGACATGCTTGGCGTGCATTATGACGTGATGCCCATTGAGCCGATGGTCGAAGCGTTTATGGGCACTTTGGCAGAAAGTTTCGCGGGCACAGAGCGGGATACCACTGAAGAGAACCTGCAGTCGCGCTGTCGCGGTGTTCTGCTGATGGCGATCTCCAATAAGAAAGGCCTGATGGTGCTTACTACTGGCAATAAAAGCGAAATGGCAGTGGGTTACGCCACGCTTTATGGCGACATGGTGGGGGGCTATAACGCCATCAAAGACGTCTACAAAACCTGGGTGTATCGTTTGGCCCGCTGGCGCAATACCCAATCGCCTGCTATTCCAGAGCGGGTGATTGAGCGTCCGCCCAGTGCGGAGCTGGCGCCCGACCAGCAAGACAGTGACTCATTGCCTGATTACGATGTACTAGACGCCATTCTGGTGAGCTATATCGAAGGCGATATGAGTGCTGAGGCAATTATTGCTGCTGGGTTTGATGAGGAAGATGTTTATAAAGTAGTTAAGCTTGTTGATCGCTGTGAATATAAGCGCCGACAGGCGCCAGTCGGAGTGCGGGTCACGCCCAGAGGATTTGGGCGTGACCGGCGTTACCCGATTGTTAATGGCTGGCAGCCTGGCGATTAGAGCGTCAGCGTTTGCTTGATTGACTTAAAAACTGTCCCACGCAGATTCGGCGGGTTGGCGCTTTAAGGCTGGTAAGCTCGGAGCGTTATTCGTCGCCGGATTTTGTGTCTGGCGGGTGCTTGTCACTGTTTGCGCATGGGCATGTTGTTGGCTGGCTGGTAACTTGAAAACGCTCATAGCATGTAACAATTGATGTGCGTTTTGACGTAAATGATTCGCAGCATTTGCGCTCTCTTCCACAAGCGCAGCGTTTTGCTGGGTCACTTGATCCATCTCGGTGATCGCTTGGCCAACTTCTTGCACACCGGTGCTCTGTTCAGCGCTAGCATGACTAATTTCCTGCATAATCTTGGTCACTCGCTCAATCGCTGCCACAATCTCTTCGGTCGATTTGCTGGCTTCTTCAGCGCGTGCGTTGCCATGATTAACACGTTCCAAGTTATTAGAGATCAAATCGTTAATTTCTCGGGCGGCGTCAGCGCTGCGCTGTGCGAGTTTGCGAACTTCCTCGGCAACCACGGCAAATCCACGGCCATGCTCCCCGGCTCGCGCAGCTTCCACAGAGGCATTCAGGGCGAGAATATTGGTTTGAAAGGCAATGGCATCAATGGTTGAAATAATGCCCGCAATTTCTTGTGAGCTTTTGTTGAGATCGTTCATGGTAGCGACTACCTGATGCACGGCTTCGCCACCTTGGGTCGCCGTTTTTGAAGCGCTAGCGGCTTCCTGGCTTGCCTGTTGTGAATTATCTGCGTTGAGCTTAACCGTGCTGTTAAGCTGTTCCATTGCTGACGCTGTTTCTGCTAGTGCGCTGGCTTGTTCTTCCGTGCGCGACGATAGGTCATTATTTCCTTCCGCAATTTGTTCGCTATTAGAGGCCACTGCCTCGGCTGATGAACGAACTTGCGATACGATTGCTTGCAGTTGTTTAGACATCGCGACTTGCGATGCCATGATGCTGCGGGTGTCGCCTTTCTTAAGGTGTGGCTGAGTAGTCAGCTCGCCACGACCGATGGCTTCAGCAAATGCTTTCACCTGACGGGGCTCGGCACCTAATTCGCGAAGCAATTGGCGTGACAAAAACAGTGCAATTGCCCCCCCGATTAACACAGCAAACAGTGTTAGCCCCAGCATTTGCAGTTGGAACCCTGATGCAGTGTTGCGAGCAGCAGCGGTGGAAGCGTTATTAATCTGTTCCTGCAAGTTAATAAATTGATTGATGCGATTAAGCCACTCGGCATAAGCAGGACCAGCCTGCTCTAGAGTAAGGGCTTGGGCGCGACTAATGGTATTAGCGGTTTTGGCATTGAGCACTTGCTGAGTAAGTACTTGTGTAGCTTCCGACTGATTGTTGATAGCCGAAAGAATGCTTTGCTCTTGAGGCGTTGTATCGGTTTCACGCATGACCCGCTGCATGCTCTCAATCGCCGTATCGTAGTTGGCAGCTAGCTGACTCATCTCTTCATTCAGCGTTGTCAGGCGGCTGGCATCACTCGTCATAACGATGTCGCGTAGTGCAATAGCTCGGTCGTGAACGCTGCCGCGCATGTCAACAGCGAAACGCTGTTTAGCGCCGTTCACGTCATTAATAGCCGTTAACCCACGATCAATTTGGTTGACCTGATAAATACCGACAGCTGTTAAAAGTGCTAACAACGCGAGTAGGGTGGAAAAGGCAAATGTTAGACGAGTGCTAATATTGGTTTCTGAAAACCGAGATTTGGGGGCGGACATTCAGTGAGCTCCAAGCAGGTGCTTTATTATTAAGATGGGCAGAATATAGTTGTTGCACAATATTTGTACAACTTATTTTTAGGAATAATGGATTTTTATTTTGTTAACGTTATGTAAGTGAAAGTGTTTTGTAGAAGAAACAAAAAAACCACGCCGAAGCGTGGTTTTTGATGAGCGTTTTGTACAACTTTGTATAAATCAATACTGCCTGAGGTGGCGATTAATTATCCGCATTGCCATGCTTGGGTACAAAACGACTGCCACGTAGCTGCTCGTGGTCTGGCGCATTTTCACGTAGTACGACAAGCACTTCATTAGCACGATCACTCATACCAAGCCCTTGATAGCCTTCTACCATGGTTGCCAGCGCATCACGTGTTGCATTGGACTCGGGATAGTTTTCAATCACCCAACGGCCTCGTTCAACGGCGGCCAGGAAGGCACCGCGACGCAGGTAGTAGTCGGCAACATGTAGTTCATGGCGTGCCAGCAGCTCGCGCAGATAAACAATGCGTTGCTGGGCATCCGGTGCATATTCGCTCTGGGGGAAACGCTGAATTAATTCGCGGAAGTCGTTGTAAGCGTCCCGTGAAGCACCTAAGTCACGCTTGGAAATATCAATCAGGCGCAAGCGCTCAAGGCTAAATCGCCCTGCCTGCCAAGCAGAAAGGCCGCGTAGGTAGTAGGCGTAATCGGCTTGTGGGTGATCTGGGTGCAGGCGTATGAAGCGGCTGGCGGCCGCGCGTGCCTCTTCCCAATTGCTGTTTTCGTAGTAAGCGTAAATTAGCTCAAGTTGAGCTTGTTCGGCGTGGGGGCCGAATGGGTAGCGGGTATCAAGAGCTTCCAGTCGCTCAATGGCAATTGGAAAGCGGTTGCTATCCAGCGCTGTGCGCGCAAGTTCATAGAGTTCGCGTTCTTGCACACCCGCGAATTCATCTTCTTCTTCGGGGGTGGATTTATTACTCGCACAGCCTGCCAAAAGGGCAAGGCTTAAGGCTAGAACGCCAAAGCGGTTGGCAGCGGAAAAAGCGCGCATCATCATCCTCGTTGCAAACAAGCCTCAATCACCGAAAAGCGACGATGGCCATAAGTAGAAATGGTAGAATAGGTCGCAGTTCGCCCACTATAAATCACCTAGACGCAAAACGCAGGCTTAGCGACACTCCATTGCTGCTTGAAAAGTTAAGCAGCATTAAATAATGGCAAAGCCGTTTGCGTCTTAAAGAGGTTGTTCATGTCTCGTATTGTTGAAGCCACGCAGCGGGTACCCGCGACATTAGCAGGCGCGCGTTTAGACCAAGCCGCAGCTGAGTTGTTCAGCGATTATTCCCGCGAACGTTTGAAAACGTGGATCAACGCCGGTGAACTCACCGTCGACGGCGCTAAAGTCAAGCCGAAGGCCAAGCTGCACGGCCATGAAATATTAGCGCTAAAAGCGACTATCGAAGACGATACTCGTTTTGAACCCCAAGATATTCCGCTTGATATCGTGTACGAAGACGACGCGGTGATGGTCATCAATAAGGCTGCTGGCATGGTGGTGCATCCCGCCGCGGGCAATCCTGACGGCACGTTGTTGAATGCGTTGCTTCATCATCATCCTGCACTGGCAGAAGTGCCCCGGGCAGGAATAGTGCATCGCCTGGATAAAGACACCACAGGCCTGATGATGGTGGCAAAAACGTTGCCCGCACAAACGACGCTGGTTGAACAATTGCAGGCGCGCAGCGTTTCTCGTCAGTATGATGCGGTGGTGATTGGCAAGCCCGTGTCGGGTAGCACCATCGATGCGCCCATTGGTCGGCACCCGAAAGACCGCAAGCGGCAAGCGGTCAAGGCTTCCGGAAAACCGGCCGTGACTCACTTTCGGGTGGTTGAGCGTTTTCGCGCTCATACTCATGTGCGTTGCCAGTTGGAAACCGGACGTACCCATCAAATTCGTGTTCATATGGCTCATGCCCGCTACCCACTGATTGGTGATCCGCTTTATAGTGGTCGTGCCAAGCTGCCGCCGGGCGCTGCTGCGCCGTTAAAAGAGATTTTGCGTGAATTTCCTCGTCAGGCACTGCATGCTCGGAAGCTCAGTTTTGTGCATCCGGTGAGTGGTGAAACGCTTACTTTCCATGCCGACTTGCCCGATGATCTACTGATGTTGTTGGACTACCTGCGCGAAGATAGCGAGACCATGAGATGAGCGACGCGATTGATCTAAAGCCCACGCTGCTGTTACCTGACTGGCCAGCCCCCGCGAATGTGCGGGCGTTTGTGACCACTCGGGAAACAGGGCCGAGCCAAGATGATTTTGCAGCTTTCAATCCAGCGACCCACGTAGGCGATAATGCTGACCATGTGGCGCTGTGTCGGCGTTTGCTGCATAAAGAAATTGGCGATGATCGCCCGCTGTTGTGGTTGAACCAAACCCATGGCGCCCGTGTTCAACAGGCGTACCAAGACGATACGCCGGAAGCTGACGCCTCGGTTGTCAGCAGTAACGACTATGCCTGTGTGGTGTTAACCGCAGACTGCTTGCCGGTAATGTTCTGTAATCGCCAGGGCACCCAGGTGGCGGTTGCCCATGCGGGCTGGCGCGGGCTGGCGGGCGGTGTGTTGGAAGCGACTGTCGCCGCTATGAACTGTGATTCTAACGACATTTTGGTATGGCTTGGGCCAGCCATTTCGAATGCGCAGTTTGAGGTCGGGCCAGAGGTCTATGGTGCGTTTGTTGCGGTCCACCCTGAGACCGCTGAAGCGTTTGACCATAGCCCCTATCGTCTTGGTCACTATATGGCGGATCTTTATCGCTTGGCGCGCTTTCGTCTAGAAACGCTGGGGATTCACCATATCAGCGGCGGTCACTTCTGTACCGCCTGCGAATCGCGCTTTTACTCTTACCGCCGAGACAATGGCAACACTGGACGCATGGCAAGTGTGATCTGGATCAATTAATCAGCGCTATTCCTTCGAGCTTGTTATACGTCCCTCTTGAAATGCGTGGAACTGACTCCATTTAACTTGTCAAGCTAAACGTTTTTAGTACATCAAATTTTTAGTACATCAACGTTCCTAGCACATTAAAGACAGGTTATTGGGAAACGCCGTGGGTCCAAACGCACGGCACCCCCAGGAGGAACTCCATGCGATTCGATAAATTTACTGCCAAGTTGCAGGCTGCTATTTCTGAAGCACAATCCCTTGCGGTTGGGCGCGGCCATAATCAGCTTGATCCCGCGCACTTACTGCTTGCGCTGCTCGATACCAAAGACACTGGCATCAAAGCCTTGGTCGAAAAAGCCGAAGGCAGCAGCTCGCGCCTGCGCGACGGTTTACAAAAGCAGCTAGATGACTTACCCAAAGTAAGCCAGTTCGATGGCGATGTTCAGCCATCCCGTGACTTCATCAAACTATTCAACTTAACTGACCGAGAAGCGCAGAAGCGTGGTGATCAGTTTATTGCCAGTGAGTTGGTACTCCTGGCTGCGCTGGAAATGAACAGTTCGATCACCAAACTGATGAAAGAGGCAGGTCTCAACCGGAAAGGCCTGGAAGCTGCGATTAACAGCTTGCGTGGGGGTGCTAAGGTCGATGACCCCAATGCAGAAGATCAGCGTGAAGCGCTTAATAAATACACTATGGATCTTACCCAGCGTGCGTTAGATGGCAAGCTGGACCCCGTGATTGGACGCGATGATGAAATTCGCCGCACGATTCAGGTGCTGCAGCGTCGCACCAAAAATAACCCGGTACTGATCGGTGAGCCAGGGGTGGGTAAAACCGCCATTGTTGAAGGGCTGGCTCAGCGTATTGTGAACGGCGAAGTGCCAGAAGGCTTGAAAGAGAAACGCGTACTCTCGTTGGATATGGGATCGCTGCTGGCGGGCGCTAAATTTCGTGGCGAGTTTGAAGAGCGTCTGAAAGCAGTGCTCAAAGAGCTTTCTCAGGAAGAGGGACGGGTCATCCTGTTTATCGATGAGCTGCACACCATGGTGGGCGCAGGTAAGGCCGAAGGCGCGATGGATGCAGGTAACATGCTTAAGCCTGCGTTGGCGCGTGGCGAACTGCACTGTGTGGGTGCGACCACGCTGGATGAGTACCGCAAATACATCGAAAAAGACGCCGCGCTGGAGCGCCGCTTCCAGAAAGTGCTGGTCGATGAGCCCTCTGAAGAGGACACGGTTGCTATTCTGCGCGGCTTAAAAGAGCGTTACGAAGTCCACCACGGCGTGGATATTACCGACTCAGCGATCATTGCGGCGGCGAAACTTTCTACCCGCTATATCTCTGATCGGCAGCTGCCTGATAAAGCGATCGACCTGATCGATGAGGCGGCGTCACGCATCCGTATGGAGCTGGACTCTAAGCCTGAAGAGATGGATCGGCTGGATCGCCGCCTAATCCAGCTGAAAATGGAGCGCGAAGCGCTTAAGAAAGAGACTGACGAGGCCACTAAGAAACGTCTTGAAGCGCTGAACAACCAAATCCACGAGTTAGAGCGCGAATACGCTGACCTGGATGAAATCTGGAAAGCCGAAAAAGCCAGTATTCAAGGTGCAGCCCAATTCAAAGCGGAGTTGGAGCAGGCGCGCATTGACCTTGAACAGGCGCGCCGCCAGGGCGATTTAGGGCGTATGTCGGAAATCCAGTACGGCAAAATTCCGGCGTTGGAGAAGAAAATCAGCGAAGCGGGTGAAGGCGAGGCCGATACTGCCAGCCACCAGCTGTTGCGCTCAAACGTCACCGAGGAAGAGATTGCCGAGGTGGTTTCCCGCTGGACAGGCATTCCTGTCTCCAAAATGTTGGAAGGCGAGCGGGACAAGCTGCTGCGCATGGAAGAGGCGTTGCATGAGCGGGTGATTGGTCAGCATGAAGCGGTAGAAGCAGTGGCGAACGCCGTTCGCCGTTCGCGGGCAGGGCTGTCTGACCCCAATCGACCCAACGGCTCGTTCCTGTTCCTCGGCCCAACCGGGGTGGGTAAAACGGAACTGTGTAAGTCGCTGGCTAACTTCTTGTTCGATACCGAAGAAGCGATGGTGCGTATCGACATGTCGGAGTTTATGGAGAAGCACTCCGTGGCTCGCTTGATTGGCGCGCCTCCAGGCTATGTGGGCTATGAAGAGGGTGGTTACTTAACCGAAGCGGTGCGTCGTAAGCCCTACTCAGTGCTGTTGCTGGACGAAGTGGAAAAGGCGCATCCGGATGTTTTCAATATCCTGCTGCAAGTGCTGGAGGATGGTCGTTTAACTGATGGGCAAGGTCGCACAGTCGATTTCCGTAATACGGTGATCGTGATGACCTCTAACATGGGCTCGGACATCATCCAGCGCATGGGGGGAGATGATAACGACTACGAAGTCATGAAAAATGCAGTGATGGAAGTGGTGGGTAATCATTTCCGCCCTGAACTGATTAACCGCATTGATGAGGTGGTGGTGTTCCACGCCCTTGGCCAAGAGCAAATTCAGGCGATTGCCGG
This sequence comes from Halomonas bluephagenesis, assembly GCF_054790765.1. Classification (NCBI taxonomy): domain Bacteria; kingdom Pseudomonadati; phylum Pseudomonadota; class Gammaproteobacteria; order Oceanospirillales; family Halomonadaceae; genus Halomonas; species Halomonas bluephagenesis. Next base: position 1,381,437 of record NZ_CP133631.1, on the reverse strand, counting down.
TATTCAGTTAGAGCGTTTGAAAGTGCGCTTAGCTGAGCATGATTTGAGCCTTGCGATCAGTGATGATGCGATGGCCCAGCTTGCGGTGGTTGGTTTCGATCCGGTGTACGGTGCAAGGCCGCTTAAGCGGGCGATCCAAAGCCGCATCGAGAACCCGTTGGCCCAAGACCTGCTGGCGGGCAAGTATGCCCCAGGCGATACCATCCATATCAGCGCGAGTGAAGGTAAGTTGATATTTGAGTAATTCACCCGTGGGCAATTAACAAGCCTGCGCAATGAAATAGGGCAAAAGCCTCGTTAGCTCTGCTAGCGGGGCTTTTTTAATGGCTTACTGCGACGTTTGTTGCGTTTGTCCTGATCGGAGGTTGACAGGCTGAGGGCGCTAATGGAATCTTGTGGGTTCCTGATTTGCGGGCGCGGAACCAACGGGCAACCCCTAATCCCCGCGCGAAGGGTAGGCGAGAGCCTTTACCCGCCGAAGGACTTCCGGGCTTGGGCTAACCGCCCAACCTGGCCAACGCCCCGACACGGCAAACCGTCGTGTAAGGGAGACGCTGGTATATTTCATGATATGTCAGTGCTTCCGATGAGAGTGCAGGCCCTAACCGGGCCATATGCCAGGGTTTGGCATCAGGTGCCGGCATGGGCCGGCAGCGGCATACCGCCGCACTCGACACCGCAGGATGTCCTGCGGATCGCACTCGAGACCTCCAGGGGAGAAACACAGTGGAACTGCTTTCCGGCGCAGATATGATCGCCCGCTTCTTGCAAGATGAGGGCGTTGAATACATTTATGGTTATCCCGGCGGCGCGGCGCTGCATATTTATGATGCGTTGTTCCGCCAGGACAAGGTGAAGCACATTCTTGTGCGTCACGAACAGGCAGCGACTCACGCAGCCGATGGCTATGCTCGTGCAGCGGGTAAGCCAGGCGTGGTGCTTGTCACCTCCGGTCCTGGCGCTACCAATGCGGTCACCGGCATTGCGACTGCCTATATGGATTCGATTCCTATGGTCGTGCTGTGCGGTCAGGTAATGAGCCACCTGATTGGTGACGATGCCTTCCAGGAAACCGATATTGTGGGTGTGACTCGCCCCATCGTGAAGCACAGCTTCTCAATTCGGCATCCGTCTGAGATTCCAGAAGTGCTGAAAAAAGCCTTCTATCTTGCGGCGACTGGTCGCCCAGGTCCGGTAGTGGTCGATATTCCTAAAGATATGACCGCACCAACCGAGCGTTACGAGTACATCTACCCGAAAAAGGTCAAGATGCGCTCCTATAACCCGGTTACTCGGGGGCATACTGGTCAAATTAAAAAAGCCGTTGAGATGATGCTGAAAGCCAAACGTCCGGTGTTCTATACCGGCGGTGGCGTGGTAACTGGCAAGGCAAGCGAAGGGTTGACCGATTTGGTCAAACAGCTCGGCTTCCCCATTACCACAACGTTGATGGGTATCGGCTCCTATCCGCAAAGTGATCGGCAGTGCCTGGGCTGGTTAGGGATGCACGGCTCGTATGAGTCTAATATGGCCATGCACCACGCGGATTTGATTATCGCCATTGGCGCGCGTTTTGATGACCGGGTGACCAACAACACGTCGAAGTTCTGCCCCACGGCAAAAATCATTCACGTGGATGTGGACCCAAGCTCGGTATCTAAAACCGTGCGTGCGGATGTGCCCATCGTTGGGCCAGCGTCTAGCGTCATTAATGAAATGATCAGCCTGGTTCAAGGTCAGTCAATTTCGCAGCCTGAAGCGCTGACCGAGTGGTGGCAAAAGATTGACGGCTGGCGTGCCGAGCGTGAAGGCAAACTATACGAACCTTCTAAGCCAGGCGAAGCGTTGAAGCCTCAGGAAGTTATCGAGGCGCTGTGCCGTGTTACTCGTGGTGAAGCCTACGTGACGACGGATGTTGGCCAACACCAGATGTTTGCTGCTCAGTACTATAAGTTCGATAAGCCTAACCGTTTGATTACCTCAGGTGGTTTGGGGACTATGGGCTTTGGTTTCCCCGCCGCTATGGGTATCAAGCAGAACTTCCCTGATGACGACGTGGTGTGCGTGACGGGGGAAGGTAGCTTCCAGATGATGATGCAGGAGCTCTCTACCTGTAAGCAGTACGGTGTGGGCGTCAAGATTGTAAATCTCAACAACGCATCGCTTGGCATGGTGCGGCAGTGGCAGGATTTGAACTACAAGTCCCGTCATGCGCACTCCTATATGGAATCGCTGCCGGACTTCCACATGCTAATTGAGGCTTACGGATTTACTGCGATCACCGTGAATACCCTCGATGAGTTGGAGCCGGCGCTAGAACGTGCCTTTGCCAACAAACATGAGTTGGTATTCCTGGATGTGAAGGTCGATCCCTTTGAGCACGTCTACCCGATGCAGGTGCCGCTGGGTGCCATGCGTGACATGCTGCTGTCTAAAACGGAGCGTACCTGATGCGTCATATCATCTCGATTCTGATGGAAAACGAACCGGGTGCGCTGTCACGTGTGGTCGGGTTGTTCTCCCAGCGTAACTTCAACATTGAAACGCTGAACGTTGCACCGACTGAAGATCCGTCGCTGTCACGTCTGACGGTGACTACCGTGGGTGATGACCGGGTGATTGAGCAAATCACCAAGCATCTTAATAAGCTGATTGATGTGGTGAAGCTGGTCGACCTGACAGAAGGTAATCACATTGAGCGTGAACTGATGCTGGTGAAAGTAAAAGCGCTAGGCGCTGCCCGCGATGAAGTGAAACGTACGGTGGATATTTTCCGGGCGCAGATCGTCGACGTAACGCCAAGCCTCTACACCGTACAGATTACCGGTGATGCTGCTAAGCTGGATGCGTTTCTACATGCCATGGCGCCGGTAGGTATTCTCGAAGTGGCGCGTACTGGAGTGTCTGGTATTGCTCGCGGCGATAAAGTTCTATCGTTGTAAACGAAGCATGCTTGTTGAATAAGTTGTTGAGCAATTCGTTAAAAACGCTGCTGAGAAAGCCGTCCTTACCTAGGGCGGCTTTTTTTATGGCGTTTTGTAATGTGCTTAACGCGGAGTCACAGTAGCCCAGAATGCGTCAATCATCGGGTTTTTGAGTCGTCGGTTAAGCACGCAAAGCCCGACATCGTAGTGGGGGAGCTCGGGTTTTACGTTGAGCACTTGCACGCGTTCGGCCAGTGGGCTGTTATCTAGCACGATTTTGGGTACTACGCCCACGCCAAACCCCAGTCCCACCATACTTACAATCGCTTCGTGCCCGGCCACTTGGGCATAAATGCGCGGCGTTATGCCCATCGCTTTAAACCAGGTATTGGCGTACTCCCTTGAAAGACCAGCCTCTGAAAGAATCATCGGGACATGACGCCACTGCTCGGCTGTTGAGCTTTCCGGCTGGCTGGGTAACCAATCGTGGGCTTCTGTAGGAGCAATAAACAGCAGTGGCGAGCGGGTAAGCGATTTAAAGGCCAGGGCGTTGGGTGGAATCCGTGGGCGGGGGGTAATGGCCATATCGTCTGCGCCTTCTAGCACTCGCGACATGGCATCGGCGGGGTCGCCGGTATGCAGCTTTAGTTCGATACCTGGGTGGCGGGTGCGCACATCACTTAATAGTTCATAGAGAAAGCTATAGCTTGCGGTTACCGAGCAGTAAATGCTTATTTCGCCGCTCAGCTGTGCCACTGCGGCGGCCAGTGTTCGCTTCTGCATTTCCCACTGCTCTAAGGTCTCTTTCGCATAGTGCTGAAAAGCTAACCCTTGGGGGGTTAACGTGACATGGCGATTGTCACGCTCAAACAGTCGCGTGCCTAGCTCGGTTTCAACCTGTTGAATCGAACGGCTTAAGGTTGATGGGCTGATATGACAAAGCTCGCTAGCACGTCCAAAGTGTAGCGTCTCGGCCAGCGTCACCACATGCTTTAATAAGCGAAAATCCATAGTAAGCCCAATATTAAGATCGGTGTTTCATAATTAGAAATAGTATGTTGCAAATATAGCGTTTTACGCAATGGTGGCGGTGGCGTACAGTGATCTCAACGCCAAAGCCCAGTGCTGCAAAAGACGGCACGGGTGGCCATCAACGCTGATACGACATATATAAACTATCCCTATATAACGATCATTTTTTGATCAAGTTCGATTTTGGAGTCTCGCCATGCACGTTTATTACGATAAAGATTGTGACCTGTCTCTCATTCAAGCCAAGAAAGTCACTATTGTTGGTTATGGCTCGCAAGGCCATGCCCACGCGAACAACTTGAAAGAGTCTGGCGTTGACGTCACCGTTGCACTGCGCAAAGGTTCTTCCTCTGCCGCCAAAGCAGAAGCCGCAGGCCTGACAGTGGCAAGCGTTCCGGAAGCGTGCAAAACCGCAGACGTTGTCATGATTCTGGCGCCGGATGAGAACCAAAAAGCGATCTACGAGCAGGAAGTAGAGCCGAACTTGAAAGAAGGTGCGACCTTAGCCTTCGCCCACGGCTTTAATATCCATTACAACCAAATTGAGCCGCGTAAAGATCTTGATGTCATCATGATCGCGCCGAAAGCACCGGGGCACACTGTACGCTCTGAGTTCGTTAAAGGTGGCGGTATTCCTGACCTGATCGCTATCCACCAGGATGCGTCTGGTAATGCCAAAGAGTTAGCGCTTTCTTACGCGGCAGGTGTTGGTGGTGGTCGCAGCGGCATTATCGAAACTACTTTTAAAGATGAGACCGAAACGGATCTATTCGGCGAGCAAGCAGTCCTGTGTGGTGGCGCGGTTGAGCTGGTTAAAGCTGGTTTTGAAACCCTTACCGAAGCAGGTTATGCGCCAGAGATGGCTTACTTCGAGTGTCTGCATGAGCTTAAACTGATTGTTGACCTGATGTACGAAGGCGGTATCGCCAACATGAACTACTCCATCTCCAACAATGCGGAGTACGGTGAGTACGTTACTGGTCCCGAGGTGATTAACGACGAGTCTCGTGCCGCAATGCGCAACGCACTCAAGCGTATCCAAACGGGTGAGTATGCCAAAATGTTCATCCAAGAAGGCAACACCAACTACCCGTCTATGACGGCACGTCGTCGCCTGAATGCTGAACACGAAATCGAGCAAGTAGGCGCTAAGCTACGTGGCATGATGCCTTGGATTGCTGCCAACCAGCTGGTTGATAAGTCGAAAAACTAAGCGGTTATCGTGCTAGTGCACTAGTTAGAGCCTCGGGGCGCGCATTGTCGCGCCCCGAGGCGTTTAACGTTGCGTGCTGCAATTGACTGGCTGAGTTAGCCTCACCGTGTAGAATGAAAAGAGATCACTGTTCTTGTGACTTCACTTCAAACGGATGATATTTATGACCCAGGATGCTCGCGATCAAGAGCGTAAACAGGCCTCGCAGTCAGCGCCTCAAGAAGGCCACAAAACAGAAGATAGTGGTACTGGAGAGCAAGAAGACGCTAGTCACGAAAAGGTAAGTCATGACAACGTAAGTAATGAAGATCTCGCTACCGTTTTCCTGCGCGAAACTGAAGTGGTTGAAGAGGCGGTCGAAGACGGCAAGAAAATTCGCCGAAAAGGCATCTATTTACTACCTAATTTATTTACCACATCTGCGCTGTTTTCGGGGTTCTTCGCCGTGGTGGCTGGCATCAACGGCGAATTCACCTCAGCAGCAGTGGCGATTTTTATCGCCATGGTGCTCGATGGCCTTGATGGTCGGGTTGCTCGTATGACGAATACGCAAAGCGAGTTTGGTGCAGAGTACGATAGCCTTGCCGATATGATCTCGTTCGGTATGGCGCCTGCATTAGTGGCCTTTACCTGGATTTTACAAGACATCGGTAAAACAGGCTGGGTCGTAGCATTTCTTTATGTAGCCTGTGCGGCGCTGCGCCTAGCACGCTTCAATGTGCAGATTGGTAGTGTGGATAAGAAGTGGTTTATCGGCTTGCCAAGCCCATCCGCCGCCGCCTTAGTGGCCGCTAGTGTGTGGACCTTCCATAGTTTTGATGCAGATGCGGTAGGTTTTAAGCTGCTTATGTTGTTTGTCGTGGGGGCTGCGGGTGTGCTCATGGTCAGTAATATTCGTTATTACAGCTTTAAAGATCTCGATTTCAAAAAGCCTGTTCCTTTTGTTGTGCTTCTAGCGGTGGTGCTAGGGTTCGTAATGATCTCTGTTGAACCTTCTGTAATGCTGCTGCTGCTCTTTGGTGCTTATGTGTGTTCAGGCCCCGTATTGGCCGTTATGCGTAAAGCAAAACCTAAAAGTTAAAATTTATTCACTTTTTTCCCGCAAACCCCCTTGCCAAGTCGGCAGCGAATCCGTAAAGTACGCATCCGCTGCCGGGGACGCACAGCGTTACCAGCGGTGATTGAAGTTGAAAAACTTCGGTTTGTCAGAGAGTTAGAAGAACTCAGCAGCAACATGCTTCGATGTCTTCCAACCCTTTTTGAAACGAGCCACGCCAGAAAGCATCGTTATCTCGCCTTCTTCGCTCACTCGCTTCACTCACTTAAAACAGTGATTGACAAACACCAGGAAATGCGTAGAATACGCCTTCCTCGCTGAGGCAAACCAGTTCAACGGTTAGCCAGTTTTTCCAGCGAAAACAGCTCTTTAACAATTTGATCAGGTAATTCATGTGGGCGCTTGCCGATGAGGGTGATAAATCACCAAATATCAAGGCAAGCGGTCATGACAATGTAAATTGAAATGAATTCGTTTGAACCTTGAGCCAAGTTTGATGCACTTATGTGACTTTCGAGTGACATGTAAGCATCACAATGATTTTAAACTGAAGAGTTTGATCATGGCTCAGATTGAACGCTGGCGGCAGGCCTAACACATGCAAGTCGAGCGGTAACAGGGGTAGCTTGCTACCCGCTGACGAGCGGCGGACGGGTGAGTAATGCATAGGAATCTGCCCGGTAGTGGGGGATAACCTGGGGAAACCCAGGCTAATACCGCATACGTCCTACGGGAGAAAGGGGGCTCCGGCTCCCGCTATTGGATGAGCCTATGTCGGATTAGCTAGTTGGTGAGGTAATGGCTCACCAAGGCAACGATCCGTAGCTGGTCTGAGAGGATGATCAGCCACATCGGGACTGAGACACGGCCCGAACTCCTACGGGAGGCAGCAGTGGGGAATATTGGACAATGGGGGCAACCCTGATCCAGCCATGCCGCGTGTGTGAAGAAGGCCTTCGGGTTGTAAAGCACTTTCAGCGAGGAAGAACGCCTAGTGGTTAATACCCACTAGGAAAGACATCACTCGCAGAAGAAGCACCGGCTAACTCCGTGCCAGCAGCCGCGGTAATACGGAGGGTGCAAGCGTTAATCGGAATTACTGGGCGTAAAGCGCGCGTAGGTGGCTTGATAAGCCGGTTGTGAAAGCCCCGGGCTCAACCTGGGAACGGCATCCGGAACTGTCAAGCTAGAGTGCAGGAGAGGAAGGTAGAATTCCCGGTGTAGCGGTGAAATGCGTAGAGATCGGGAGGAATACCAGTGGCGAAGGCGGCCTTCTGGACTGACACTGACACTGAGGTGCGAAAGCGTGGGTAGCAAACAGGATTAGATACCCTGGTAGTCCACGCCGTAAACGATGTCGACCAGCCGTTGGGTGCCTAGCGCACTTTGTGGCGAAGTTAACGCGATAAGTCGACCGCCTGGGGAGTACGGCCGCAAGGTTAAAACTCAAATGAATTGACGGGGGCCCGCACAAGCGGTGGAGCATGTGGTTTAATTCGATGCAACGCGAAGAACCTTACCTACTCTTGACATCCTGCGAACTTGTGAGAGATCACTTGGTGCCTTCGGGAACGCAGAGACAGGTGCTGCATGGCTGTCGTCAGCTCGTGTTGTGAAATGTTGGGTTAAGTCCCGTAACGAGCGCAACCCTTGTCCTTATTTGCCAGCGGGTAATGCCGGGAACTCTAAGGAGACTGCCGGTGACAAACCGGAGGAAGGTGGGGACGACGTCAAGTCATCATGGCCCTTACGAGTAGGGCTACACACGTGCTACAATGGCCGGTACAAAGGGTTGCGAGCTCGCGAGAGTCAGCTAATCCCGAAAAGCCGGTCTCAGTCCGGATCGGAGTCTGCAACTCGACTCCGTGAAGTCGGAATCGCTAGTAATCGTGAATCAGAATGTCACGGTGAATACGTTCCCGGGCCTTGTACACACCGCCCGTCACACCATGGGAGTGGACTGCACCAGAAGTGGTTAGCCTAACGCAAGAGGGCGATCACCACGGTGTGGTTCATGACTGGGGTGAAGTCGTAACAAGGTAGCCGTAGGGGAACCTGCGGCTGGATCACCTCCTTAAACGATGCATCATCCTCGCGGTAAGCGCTCACAATGAATTACCTGATCAGAATGCTGTTGATACGCAGTGATAAGCGTTTTCTTCCTATTGAAAGAAGAGAAAAGAGCTTTTTTAAGATCGTCTTTAAAGACCTTTCTTTTCCTTTTAATGTGAAAAAAGCAACCGCTTATCACTGCGCATAGCAGTCGCTCTTTAACAATGTATATCATGCTGACATAAACGCTTCTTTGAAGTGTTTATACGTAATTGTTTTGTGATACGTCTCAAGCGTATCCGGCAATCGTTATCATTGCGAGACACCAGACTCCTTCGGGTTATAGGGTCAAGCAATGAAGCGCACACGGTGGATGCCTAGGCAGCCAGAGGCGATGAAAGACGTGGAAGCCTGCGATAAGGCTCGGCGAGGTGGCAAACAACCTGTGACCCGGGCATTTCTGAATGGGGAAACCCACTCATCATAAGATGAGTATCTTGCGCTGAATATATAGGCGTAAGAGGCGAACCAGGGGAACTGAAACATCTAAGTACCCTGAGGAAAAGAAATCAACCGAGATTCCCCTAGTAGCGGCGAGCGAACGGGGACCAGCCCTTAAGCATGTGACTGATTAGGCGAATGAGCTGGGAAGCTCAGCCGTAGCGGGTGATAGCCCCGTAGTCGAAAATCTGATCATGTGAAATCGAGTAGGTCGGGGCACGAGAAACCTTGACTGAAGACGGGGGGACCATCCTCCAAGGCTAAATACTCCTGGCTGACCGATAGTGAACCAGTACCGTGAGGGAAAGGCGAAAAGAACCCCGGAGAGGGGAGTGAAATAGATCCTGAAACCGTGTGCGTACAAGCAGTAGGAGCAGACTTGTTCTGTGACTGCGTACCTTTTGTATAATGGGTCAGCGACTTATATTCAGTGGCGAGGTTAACCGTTTAGGGGAGCCGTAGGGAAACCGAGTCTTAACTGGGCGACACAGTCGCTGGATATAGACCCGAAACCGAGCGATCTATCCATGAGCAGGGTGAAGGTTGAGTAACATCAACTGGAGGCCCGAACCAGGATCTGTTGAAAAAGATTTGGATGACTTGTGGATCGGAGTGAAAGGCTAATCAAGCTCGGAGATAGCTGGTTCTCCTCGAAAGCTATTTAGGTAGCGCCTCACGTATCACCGCCGGGGGTAGAGCACTGTTTCGGCTAGGGGGTCATCCCGACTTACCAACCCGAGGCAAACTCCGAATACCGGTGAGTGCGAGCGTGGGAGACACACGGCGGGTGCTAACGTCCGTCGTGAAAAGGGAAACAACCCAGACCGTCAGCTAAGGTCCCGAAATCCTGGTTAAGTGGGAAACGATGTGGGAAGGCTCAGACAGCTAGGAGGTTGGCTTAGAAGCAGCCATCCTTTAAAGAAAGCGTAATAGCTCACTAGTCGAGTCGGCCTGCGCGGAAGATGTAACGGGGCTAAACCAGGTACCGAAGCTACGGGTTCACACTTAGGTGTGAGCGGTAGAGGAGCGTCGTGTAAGCCGATGAAGGTGAATTGAGAAGTTCGCTGGAGGTATCACGAGTGCGAATGCTGACATGAGTAACGATAAAGGGAGTGAAAAACTCCCTCGCCGGAAGACCAAGGGTTTCTGTTCGACGCTAATCGGAGCAGAGTGAGTCGGCCCCTAAGGCGAGGCCGAAAGGCGTAGTCGATGGGAAACAGGTCAATATTCCTGTACCGGACATGATTGCGATGGGGGACGGAGAAGGCTAGGTGAGCCAGGCGTTGGTTGTCCTGGTGAAAGTGAGTAGGCTTGCATCTTAGGTAAATCCGGGATGCTCTAAGGCCGAGACACGAAACGAACTGACCACGGTCAGGAAGTCATTGATGCCACGCTTCCAGGAAAAGCCTCTAAGCTTCAGATCATGTGCGACCGTACCCCAAACCGACACAGGTGGTCAGGGTGAGAATCCCAAGGCGCTTGAGAGAACTCGGGTGAAGGAACTAGGCAAAATGGTGCCGTAACTTCGGGAGAAGGCACGCCGGCGTAGGGTGACGAGACTTGCTCTCAGAGCCCGAACCGGTCGAAGATACCAGGTGGCTGCAACTGTTTAGTAAAAACACAGCACTCTGCTAACGCGCAAGCGGACGTATAGGGTGTGACGCCTGCCCGGTGCCGGAAGGTTAAATGATGGTGTTAGCCGCAAGGCGAAGCTCTTGATTGAAGCCCCGGTAAACGGCGGCCGTAACTATAACGGTCCTAAGGTAGCGAAATTCCTTGTCGGGTAAGTTCCGACCTGCACGAATGGCGTAATGATGGCCACGCTGTCTCCACCCGAGACTCAGTGAAATTGAAATCGCCGTGAAGATGCGGTGTACCCGCGGCTAGACGGAAAGACCCCGTGAACCTTTACTATAGCTTCACACTGGACGCTGATGTTGCCTGTGTAGGATAGCTGGGAGGCTTTGAATCTCGGACGCTAGTTCGAGGGGAGCCAACCTTGAAATACCAGCCTGGCATCATTGGCGTTCTCACTCAGGTCCGTTATCCGGATCGAGGACAGTGTGTGGTGGGTAGTTTGACTGGGGCGGTCTCCTCCCAAAGAGTAACGGAGGAGCACGAAGGTACCCTCAGCACGGTCGGACATCGTGCAGTGAGTGCAAGAGCATAAGGGTGCTTGACTGCGAGACAGACACGTCGAGCAGGTGCGAAAGCAGGTTCTAGTGATCCGGTGGTTCTGTATGGAAGGGCCATCGCTCAACGGATAAAAGGTACTCCGGGGATAACAGGCTGATACCGCCCAAGAGTTCACATCGACGGCGGTGTTTGGCACCTCGATGTCGGCTCATCACATCCTGGGGCTGAAGTCGGTCCCAAGGGTATGGCTGTTCGCCATTTAAAGTGGTACGCGAGCTGGGTTTAGAACGTCGTGAGACAGTTCGGTCCCTATCTGCCGTGGGCGTTGGATGTTTGAGAAGGGCTGCTCCTAGTACGAGAGGACCGGAGTGGACGCACCTCTGGTGTTCCGGTTGTCACGCCAGTGGCATTGCCGGGTAGCTATGTGCGGACGGGATAACCGCTGAAAGCATCTAAGCGGGAAGCCCCCTTCAAGATGAGACATCCCTGAGGCCTAGAGCCTCCTGAAGGGCCCAGCGAGACCAGCTGGTTGATAGGCACGGTGTGGAAGCGCTGCAAGGCGTTGAGCTAACGTGTACTAATGGCCCGTGAGGCTTGACCCTATAACACCCAAGGGGTCTGGTCGCAGTGATAACGAAAACCGGATACGCGACTCAAGCCCAACGTGACACACGAAGGGCGTGAGACGAAAGAGACGCCACAAAACATCGATTACACGTTCAGCATGATATACATGACCCGTTACGCCTGACGACCATAGCACGCGTGAACCACCTGATCCCTTGCCGAACTCAGAAGTGAAACCGCTTAGCGCCGATGGTAGTGTGGGGTCTCCCCATGCGAGAGTAGGTCATCGTCAGGCACTTATTGAGAAACCCCGGCCATTTGGTCGGGGTTTTGCTTTTTAGGGGGTCTCCCCTGGACCCCGTTTGTCGGGAACAAACGGGAACCGCTTTAGCGGGCCCGAAGGGCGAGTCTCAGGATGAGACGAGTAGAGTAGCGGAGCGCCGCCCGGATCATCGTCAGGCACTTATTAAGAAAAACCCCAGCTTCTAATGAAGCTGGGGTTTTTTGTTGTTGAGCTATTGGTTATGAACTATTTGAAAAATCCCCCAGGGCTTGCGCCCTGGGGGATTTTTTATGCTTAGAAAATGTGAGAATTAGCGGCAGATTGCTTCCAGTGCCTCTATTAAGCTATCCATCTCATCATCTGTGCCGATGGTGATGCGCAAGAAGTTATTGAGTGCGTCAGTATTAAAATGACGTACCAAAACTCCTCGCTCTCGAAGGCCTGCAAATAGCTGAGCGCCTTCAAAATCGGGATGCTGGGCAAGCACGAAGTTGGCCTTCGAAGGCAGTACTTCAAAACCTAGCTGCTCAAGTCGCTGACGTGTGCGCTCACGGGTCGTGATCACATTATTTCGGCACGCGTTAAAGTGTTCTTCATCTTTAAGAGCTTCAATGCCGATGAGGCTCGCTAGGCTATCCACTGGATAGGAATTAAACGAGTCCTTGACCCGCTGGAGCCCATCAATCAGCTCAGGGGAGCCAATGGCATAGCCCAAGCGTAAACCAGCCAAGCTACGTGATTTAGAGAACGTTCCTGTGACTAGCAGGTTAGGGTAGTGCTCAACTAAAGCAACAGCGCTTTCTGCGCCGAAATCCACATAAGCCTCATCGATTAATACAACCCGGTTTGTCACGCGCTTAAGCAGAGCCTCAATGGTTTCGAGGGAGTGCGCATGGCCAGTCGGTGCGTTTGGGTTGGCAAAGATAACGCCGCTGCGCTCTGATGCATTCGCCAGGGCATCAACATCGACCTCCCACTGTGGGGTTAGTGGATGCTTACGAAGCGCGACGCCATAAAGGTTGGCGTACACAGGATAAAAGCTATAGGTGATTGAGGGGACATCCAGCGGTGCGTCATGGCAGAAGAAGGCCTGAAACGCAAACGCGAGCACTTCATCTGACCCATTGCCGACGAAGGTTTCTGCCACGCTAACCCCATAGCTGTCGGCCAGCGTTGTACGCAGCGCGTAAGAGGTAGGATCAGGATACAAGCGCAAATGGTCGATAGCATAATTACGCAGCACCTTGCTCACCCCAGGTGCGGGCGGATAAGGGTTTTCATTGGTGTTGAGTTTAATAACCTGTTCGCGGGGCTGCTCACCAGGCACATAGGGGGTAAGCTCCCTAACAGCTGGACTCCAGTATTGGCTCATGCGGGTAACCTGATTATCCTGATGTTAATACCCCATGGTCGCCCGATGACTGCCTGAGCGCAAGCATTCAAGTAGTGAGGGGGGTGGGCGTCGCACCTTGTAGCGGTTATGCTGTCACAAGCGCGCGAAAGAAATGTATGTCCAACACGATAAGGAGACACTCAATGCAATTTAGGAGTTTGCTAGCCGGCTCGGCTATGTTGGCACTGTTGGCGGGCTGTGCAGCTGGCCCAACGGATCAGCGTGAAGAAGCAGGAATGACTGCTTCTAAAGCCAATTATCAAGGTACGCTGCCTTGCCGTAACTGCGATGGCATCGACTTGAATGTGACGATGATAGGCGAAGAAATGAGTGCTCCCGAAGAACGGACGTTCACGTTAAACGCCACTTATCGTAATCATCCACAAACGCCGCCAGACGAAAACTATGCAGGTAACTGGGAAGTACTGACGGGCACGCCGTCGGATCCATCTGCCACTGTCTATGAGTTAACGCCGAATGGCGATGGCCAGATCTACTACTTTCAACGTATTAGTGAACGCACGTTGGAGCTGATCGACCCAGAGCGTCGTCGTTTCGAAAACGGTGAGATGCTGCAGTTACAGCGTCAATAAAGCGTGAAGTGATGCTTAAAGGCGGCCATTGGCCGCCTTTTGCATTTCTAGTCATCTGATGCATAAATCTCAGTGGCGATATAATCAGTGGCGATAACAACAGGAGCGACATGGCGGTGGCGAAAGCGAAAAGTGCCTTTGTGTGTACCGAATGCGGTGCGGAGTATCGAAAGTGGCAAGGCCAGTGCTCCAGCTGCCAGGAATGGAACACGCTAAGTGAGATTCGGTTGGCTAGTGCGCGCCCTGGAAGTGGCGCAGCCATGGGACGGGCGGGCTATGCAGGAGACCTGTCGAGAGATGTGGTGGATCTTGGCAATGTGGATCTCAGCGAAGTACCCCGCCTCACTTCGACCTTTGCTGAGTTTGATCGTGTGCTAGGTGGCGGCCTGGTGCCGGGGTCCGCTGTGTTGCTGGGGGGCAACCCAGGCGCTGGTAAGTCCACGCTGCTTCTGCAACCCGCCTGCAAGCTCGCCCAGCAGCGGCGTATTCTATATGTCACCGGGGAGGAGTCGCTTTCCCAAGTTGCGATGCGCGCCCACCGCTTACAGCTGCCTACTAATGGGCTGAAAATGTTAGCGGAAACCAGTGTTGAAACAATTTTAGCGGTGGCTGAACGAGAAAAACCGGAAATTTTGGTCATCGACTCAATTCAAACGATGCACCTAGAGGATATTAGCTCAGCGCCAGGTGGCGTTGCCCAGGTTCGTGAATCTGCGGCAGCTCTGACCCGCTTTGCTAAGCAAACGAACACAGTATTGTTACTGGTTGGGCATGTAACGAAGGATGGAACGCTGGCTGGCCCTAAAGTACTGGAGCACATGATTGATGCCTCGCTGCTATTAGAGGGTGGAGCTGACTCTCGATTTAGAACCCTTCGCGGCCAGAAAAACCGCTTTGGTGCGGTGAATGAGCTGGGTGTGTTTGCAATGCTTGAGCAAGGTTTAAAAGAAGTCAAAAACCCCAGTGCGATTTTCCTATCACGCCAAGAAGAACAGGCTCCCGGTAGTTTGGTCATGGTGGTATGGGAAGGTACCCGGCCAATTCTGGTGGAAGTGCAGGCGTTAGTCGATGAGTCTGCATTGGGGAATCCTCGCCGTGTGGCCGTTGGCGTCGATCAAAACCGACTTGCTATGCTGCTAGCCGTGCTAAACCGTCACGGTGGTCTGTTTACCGGTGATCAAGATGTTTTCCTTAACGTGGTAGGCGGCGTGAAAGTACTCGAAACCAGTGCTGACTTGGCGGTGCTCCTAGCGGTGGTATCCAGCCTGCAAAATCGCGCTCTGCCAAAAGAGTTGGTGGTATTTGGCGAAGTTGGGCTTTCGGGAGAGATTCGGCCTGTGCCCAGCGGGCAAGAACGTATTGCTGAAGCGGCTAAGCATGGATTTTTAAGGGCGATTGTGCCGCGTGGTAATGCACCCAAGCAGGCTCCGAAGGGGATGGAGGTCATCCCTGTGGATAAACTTAGCGATGCCCTGGAAGCGCTCTAACGTAAGCTATGCTGAGGAACAACATAAAGACTAAGGAGAGGCATTATGAGTTCGATTCGGTTAACCCAATATAGTCACGGTGCAGGTTGTGGCTGCAAAATTGCTCCAGATGTGCTGGATGGAATTCTTGCTAAAGCAGGGCCTGCCGCGGGTCACAAACGGCTCATTGTAGGTAATCAGGGGCGTGAAGACGCTGCGGTGTATGATTTGGGTGATGGCCGCGGCATGATCGCGACCACCGATTTCTTTATGCCGATTGTCGATGATCCCTTCGATTTTGGCCGTATTGCTGCCACTAACGCTATTAGCGATGTGTATGCCATGGGCGGCACGCCGGTCATGGCATTGGGCATTTTAGGTTGGCCGCTGGATAAGCTCAGCGCTGAAATTGCGGGTGATGTTGTTGCAGGAGCCCAAGCTGTTTGTCGTGAGCTGGGCGTCGCGTTAGCAGGCGGACACTCGATTGACGCCCCAGAGCCGATGTTTGGTTTGGCGGTCAACGGTTTAGTCGATTTGGCGCATTTAAAACTCAACAGCCAGGCGAAACCTGATGATCTGTTATTCCTAACCAAACCACTGGGTGTGGGGCTATTAACTACGGCTGAAAAGCGCGGCTTGCTCGAAGCCGGGCACCAAGGCCTTGCCCGAGAAACGATGCTCAAGCCCAATCATATTGGCGTTGAGTTGGCGAAGGTGAAAGGCGTTAACGCCATGACGGATGTTACGGGGTTTGGCCTTGCTGGGCACCTATCGGAAATGTGCAGCGCAAGCGGTGTGATGGCGCAGATCGATTTTCGCCGCTTACCCCGTTTAGCCGAAGCTGAAGCTTACCGTCGGCAGGGCGCTGTCCCCGGAGGCTCACTGCGCAACCGCGACGCCTTAGGTAAATCGTTGCCTGTTATGGACGATGCCCACTGGCAATGGCTTTGCGATCCTCAGACGTCGGGCGGTTTGTTGATTAGCGTCGATCCTGCCTGGGAAGATGACGTAGAACGTATTGGCCGTGAGAACGGTATTAACTTGGTACCGTTTGGCACCATGAAGGCTGCACAGGGCGACGTTTTGATTGAGGTTATTGGATGACCCTAGCCACTGTTCCGGCAACATTAAACTTAATCGCGGAAGAAACGCCGTTGATTGATGTGCGCGCCCCGATTGAGTTTGCCCAGGGCAGTTTGCCTGGCGCGGTTAACTTGCCGTTAATGGTTGATGATGAGCGCCACCAAGTGGGCATTGCATATAAGCAGCTGGGGCAGCAGGCGGCCATCGGGTTGGGTGAGCGCTTAGTTAGCGGTGAAGCTAAGCAAGCACGCGTTGACGCGTGGGAGGCGTACGTAGCGCGCCAGCCAGAAGCTATTATCTACTGTTTTCGTGGAGGGCTACGTTCGCAAATTGCGCAGCAGTGGCTAGCCGAAACAGGTATTAACAGGCCGCGTATTGAGGGTGGCTGGGAAGCGGTGCGTCATCGGCTATGTCAGCGGATTGATGAGGCCGCCAGTCAGCCGATGTTGGTCGTTGCAGGACTGACAGGCTGTGCCAAAACGACGCTTATTAACCAATTGAGTAACGGCATTGATCTAGAGGCCTTTGCCAACCATAAAGGATCGGCCTTTGGCCGACAGCCAGAAGAACCGACGCCACAAATTGATTTTGAACACGCCTTGGCCAAACGCTTAATCGGGCTGACAGGTAAACTGGTAGTAGAGGATGAGTCGCGACAAATCGGTAATGCTAATATTCCGCTTACTTTTTGGCATGCCTTACAGCGTGCGCCGCGAATACGCATTGAGATGCCTCTGGATTGGCGTTTAGAGCAGTTGCGCCGTGACTATATCGAAGCACTTGAACAGAGCTACACCGCCCGTTACGGCCAGCAAGAGGGCTGGCAGCGCATGCAGCGCCAATTAGCCAATGCCTTGGAGCGTTTGGCTAAGCGGCTAGGAAATGCCCGTTTGCAGCGTCTGCAGCGATTACAGTGCATGGCCTTTGATGCCCATGCGCTAGGTAATATTCAGGCTCACGAGGCATGGCTTGCACCGCTGTTAACGGAATATTACGACCCACTTTATCGCTATCATCTTGAAAAGCAGCGGGATAGCCGTCCTACCGAGCTGCACGTTGGCGATTGGGATAGCTGTTTAGAAGCCGCTAAGCAATGGAGCGCTTAGCGGCGTTTTATGCGCCAATAGTTGATGCAGGGGCCTATGCCGCTTTCAGCCATTGGGTCATCACGCGGTCTAGCAGCGGTGCTAACTTATGAAAACGACTAGCGTCTTCTAGGATCTGTTCATTGGTTTGTAGAAAACGCCCTGTTGCGTTATTTTTTGGCTGTGGTCGGTCGTCTGCATCGAGCAGTAGTGAGACGCTGGAAGCAGTCGCCTCAAAATGGCACAGTAAGCCGATGACACGCCCAGCGTCCCATGAAACCCCTTGTAGTGGTGCCGCCGCACTGCCGCCTAGCGGTAGTGCATTGTCCGGTAAGCTAAACACGAAGCGATGCCACATAAACGCCTCAAACTGTTCGGGTAAGTCAAAGGCGCTTTCTGGGGCCTGTGTTATTTGGTGCCAGCCAATTTCAGGGTAAGTGCCTGGCGCGATGACAGCGTCTAGCGCTTGCGCTATCCACAGTGCTCCCAAGCCAATGCCCAGTATTGGTTTTTGACCATCCAGATAGCGATTAATCAGCTTTCGCTCGGCTTTAAACCAGTCGGGTGGATCATTTACTAGCGGCTCAGGGCCATCCAGTATAATGATCGCATCGCACTCACCCGGTCGTGGGGTTAGCTCGCCCGCATAAAGATGAAAAACGGTGTAACTATGGCCCATACTCTCAAGCCAGTCAGTTAGACGAGCGGGACCATGGTCAGGGCCGTGCTGTAGCAGATGGATATGCATGGTAATCTCCTCGCCGGCCGATGTTAACAACGCGACAGGGATCTCCTGTCGCGTTTGTGCGACGATAACGTATCGCGTTCATTTCACCAATATTGTGACCCAGGAAATCAGCATGGTGGCTAAACCCCTAGGATTTTATCAGCGGCTTTAACAATTGCCGTTGCCCGCCCAGCAAGCGTTTATGGCAGCTCTTTGTGAACGCCTGCTACCTAACTACGCTTTGTATCAACAAACCACGGGTCTAGGTGACGAGCATACGCTGCGTACCGTGCTGAGCTTGGTATGGGAGCGTCTAAACGTTCCGAATGCTAGTATCGACTTTGCTCGGCAAGCGGAAAAGCTGGCTGAGTGCGAACCCCCAGAAGGTGATGAGAGCTTTGGAGCGCGCCGAGCGTTAGACGCCGTCGTATCGGTATCCGCGTTGCTAGATACGCTGCAGGGCGAATCACCTGAAGCAGTGCTGGATGTCAGCCGCACCTCGCGAGCGGGCGTTCGCGCTTTTATCGAGCTGACCGAAGGTGAGGAAGATGCTCAGGTGCTTGCGCTGATTATTCGCGACCATCCATTGATGGCCGACGAAAACGATTTCCAGGATGCTGTTTTGGACGCCGTGAGCGAGCCAATTAATAAAACCTCCCTAAAAGAGATTCGTCAGTTAGGGCGTAATAACGGCATCAGTAATCTTGGTTTAACCTTAGACGAAGGCGGGGAGTAACTGGCTAAACCGGTTAAAACCGCAGCCCCGCCGTCACCATCATGCCGGCGGTGCCGAAGATAATGAGATCTGATTCTACACGCCCCCATTGCACGCCAATGCTAGGTAGCAGCGCAGGCGCTATGCCTAAATGATTAAAGGGGATCTTGTCGCGGTACTCACCTTTATAGCCGCGCAGTAGCCCACCTGTCAGCTTGGCTCGTACGTTGACCCCTTCAGAAAATTGCCAAAGAGGAAACTCTCGGCCTGCATAGAAGTACCAAGTAGGCTGATCGAAGGAGTTTTTAAACCATGCCGCCCCAGTTAGCCAGCGGTCAGGGTTGTGTAACTCAATACTGACTAGCTTTTGCTGATTGATGTGCTCCGGGTCTGGGTCGAAGTGACGTGTTAACAGGCTGGTTTGCACCAATGTGTGGTCGAGTTCTAAGGTGGGCGGCCAATCTGGCAAAGAAAAGGCTGAGACGGTTGTGCTCAGCCAAAAAATTGCTAGCCCTCCCAGCCATTGGTAATAATGTGGCATGTAATGCTCCTGAAAAAGGGCTCGTTTCTATAAGATCCCGTTAGAGGCGCATTTCGATGCCCCGTTCCGCCATATAGCGTTTTGCTTCTGGTATCGTGTATTCACCAAAGTGAAAGATACTCGCCGCCAGTACCGCATCGGCACCACCTTTGAGTACGCCGTCCACTAAGTGATCCAAGTTTCCTACACCGCCAGAGGCAATCACCGGCACGCTGACGGCTTCAGAAATAGCGTAGGTAACGCCCAGGTCGAAGCCCACTTTAGTACCGTCTCGATCCATACTGGTTAACAGTAGCTCGCCTGCGCCAAATTCCACCATCTTTTTGGCCCATTCGACGGCATCTAAGCCCGTCGGCCGACGTCCGCCGTGGGTGAAGATTTCCCAGCGCGGAGGCTCTCCTTCTTTGGACACCTTCTTAGCGTCAATCGCCACCACGATACATTGGCTGCCAAAGCGCTCAGCGGCCTCGCGAACAAACTCTGGATTGGTAACCGCGGCGGTATTGATCGAGACTTTATCGGCCCCTGCATTCAGCATGGTGCGAATATCATCGCAACTGCGGATACCGCCCCCAACGGTGAGAGGAATAAACACTTCACCGGCGATGCGCTCTACCATGTCGACTGTGGTGTCACGGTTTTCGTGGCTGGCGGTAATGTCGAGGAAGGTGATTTCATCGGCACCCTGCTGGTTGTAACGCTGGGCGATTTCAACGGGGTCACCTGCATCACGGATGCCAACAAAGTTAACGCCTTTCACCACACGCCCGGCATCGACATCTAAGCAAGGAATAATACGTTTCGCTAAGCTCATTCGTTGCCTCCGCTAAGCTGGTCGCTCAAACGCTGGGCTTCTGCCACATCCAGGCTGCCCTCGTAGATAGCGCGGCCTGTAATCGCGCCTAAAATGCCGCTATTGGCGACATCACATAGCGCACGAATATCATCTAGATTGGTGACACCGCCAGAGGCGATTACGGGTAAGCCGCCTTCACGAGCTAGCGCAGCAGTGGCGTCCACATTGACGCCTTGCATCATGCCGTCACGGGCAATGTCGGTATAAACAATGCTGGAAACGCCGTCATTGGCAAAGCGCTTGGCGAGTTCGGTCGCTTTCAGGGTGGACACTTCAGCCCAGCCGTCGGTGGCCACATAGCCATCTTTAGCATCCAGGCCAACAATAATATGGCCTGGGAATGCACGGCACATCTCGCCCACAAAATCCGGTTCTTTAACCGCTTTTGTACCAATAATGACGTAAGAAACCCCTGCATTTAGGTAATGCTCAATGGTGTCTGCCGAGCGAATGCCGCCGCCAATTTGAATGGGCAGGTTAGGGTAGGCGCGTGCTATTGCAGTCACTGCATCGCCGTTCACCGGTTTGCCTTCAAATGCGCCGTTTAGGTCAACTAGGTGCAGGCGGCGAGCCCCTGCTTCTACCCAGCGGGCGGCCATGGCAACGGGGTCATCGCCGTAGGACGTCGCATCTTCCATGCGGCCTTGTTTCAAGCGCACACACTGGCCGTCTTTGAGATCAATCGCGGGAATTACCAACATAGTGAAACCTCTCAGGGCGTCCAGGTGACAAAATTTTCTAGCAGGCGAAGGGCCGCACGGGAGCTTTTTTCAGGGTGGAACTGTACGGCGAAGGTGGCATCGCGGCCAATCGCCACGTGGGCGCAAACCTTGCCGTACTGAGTGGTACCAAACACTTGGGCATCGTCAGCTGCATTGACGTAGTAGCTGTGCACAAAATAGAAGTGTTCGTTATCGTCAATGCCTGCCCACAGCGGGTGATCGTGATGCTGTGCCACGAGATTCCAACCCATGTGCGGCACTTTTAAACGCTGTTCGTAATCATCACGCATATTGGCCGGAAAACGGTCGACGCTGCCATGGAAAAAGCCTAGGCAGTCTACGCCGCCATTCTCTTCGCTGCGTTCCATCAGCATTTGTTGACCCACGCAAATGCCCAACAGCGGCTTGGCCTGGCGGGTAAGAATATCGTCGACTAAACCACGTAGCTCGGTACGTTCGAGCTCGCCCACACAGTCTCGGATAGCCCCCTGGCCCGGTAGCACCAAGCGTGTTGCGCCTAAAATACGCCGAGGGTCGCGGGTAATAATCACATTTTCGTGGGTGACGTGCTCAAGCGCTTTTGCCACAGAGTGCAGGTTGCCCATTCCATAATCGATTACCGCGATGGTCATAAAGCGCTCCTTGTTATCGTTAGCGAGCTACCACTGGCTGTAATACTCGGCATTATAGGCTTCCTTTAGTGGACGGCATCTGCCCCGCCATTCTTGGGTCTTCTGCCACTGCCATGCGTAGCGCGCGCCCAAACGCTTTAAAAATAGTCTCAGCCTGATGGTGAGCATTAAAGCCTTTTACATTGTCGATATGCAGTGTGACACGAGCATGGTTGACGAAGCCTTGGAAAAACTCCCAAAACAGTTGGGTGTCCATGCGGCCAATAGTATCGCGGGTGAAGTCGACATTCATATACAGGCCTGGGCGGCCGGAAAAATCGATAACCACCCGCGAAAGCGCTTCATCAAGGGGTACATAGGCATGTCCGTAGCGGTAAATGCCGCGTTTATCGCCGATTGCTTGGTGAAACGCTTGGCCCAGAGTAATGCCTAGATCTTCGACCGTATGGTGATCATCAATGTGTAGGTCGCCTTTTGCGTCAATGTCGAGATCCACCATCCCATGACGAGCCACTTGATCAAGCATATGATCAAGAAACGGAACGCCGGTGTCACTGCGGAGGCGGCCTTCGCCGTCAAGGTTGACGCTGACCGTAATCTGCGTTTCGTTGGTGTCACGGCTTACCGTGGCAATACGCGCTGACATGTTGCATCTCCTGCGCTGATGCGCACTCTGAGGGGTGTTGGTGGAATGTTATCACCGCTGGATCAAGGCATAACCTGTGGCCAAAGCGACCATTATAGTGAATCGGCGCCCCCATCCGCTACAATGCGCGAAAGGTAGCCGCCTTTGCTGGCGGTAGAATAGCAGCCTTGCTGCTTTGGCAAAGAGGATTTCACCATGCCGGTGACATTGCATTACGTCGACCAGGCCCGTTGGGAAGCAGAAGAGCAGGTGCGTATTGACCTAATACGCATTTATGAAGATGCGCCCAAAGAGCGTATGCCTACACCAACGGTCACCCCTTTTATTGAGCAACATTTAAAAGGACAGCACTTTTTTGCCTGCGCACATTTTAACGATCGGCTGCTCGGTGCCGTAGCAGTAAAAGAAACAGCTGACCGCGCGTGGTGGCTCTCAGAGCTGTGCGTGCGTAAACCCACCCGGCGGCGCGGTGTAGGTACGCGATTAATGGCACTGTTAGGTGAACAGGCAAAACAAGAAGGGCGTGTGCTGCGCATCGAAACGTCGTCGCTGCCGTTAGCGGATCGAGTACTGCTATCCAAGCTCGGTTATCGACCCATAGCCAATGAACCATCCTCACAGCCGGGTGCACCCATCACCAGTGATTTTGTTGAGCTAAACCCAAAAGGAAAAGGGTAATGAATCAGCTACTACGTATTTTGCTGGCCGCGGTAGGTATTTTAGCGATCGTTGCCGTTGCTGCAGTGGTGTATGTCACCACCTTTCTTGATCCAGAAGACTTCAAGCCCCGGCTAACCGCTGTGGTAGAAGAGCAAACCGGCCTGAACCTAGCGTTGGAAGGCCCTATCACGTGGTCGTTTTATCCGCGTATCGGGGTCAGTGTTGAGCAGGCAAGAGCATGGTTGCCAGAGCAAGCCCAGGACGAAATTGCGTTTGCCGCCATTGATCGAGCCGAAGTTAGCGTGGCCTTTGCCCCTCTATTACGGGGCGAAATTGCTGTTGATGGCTTAACCCTGGACGGTATGCGCTTAAACCTTGAGAAGAATGAACAAGGTGAAGGTAATTGGCAGGCATTACTAGAGCGTCTCGCTGAACAGGGTAACGAAACAGCAGAAACGGTTCTGGCACCGGCAAGTGCTGGTCCCAACGCAGATGCTGGTAATTTGTCGGTGGTGCTGAACATTGCCAGCGTGGAAGTGAAGAATGCTGATATCCGCTTCCGTGATGAGCAAAGCCAAGCGCTTTGGCGAGTGCAGCCGCTCAATATTTCAGGCACCAACGTCAATCCTTTGCGCTCTTTCCCCCTAAAAACCATGTTTACGCTAACTAAGCATAACCGCTTAGATGCAGAGGTATTGGAGCGCACGCCTGACCTAATCAGTGAAGTGAATCTTGAAACCCGCCTTCGTTTAGGTTTAAAAGATGAGCAACTAATTTTTGAAAGTACACAGCTAACGACCCGTACGCGTCGTTCTGGAGAAAGCGACCCGCAGCAGCTTAGCCTTAAAGCAGCGGAAATAGTTGCCCGAATGGGTGAGCAACAACTTACGATTCGCGAGGGTGTTGTTGACGCGGGTTTACGTCATCCAGACAATTGGCAGGGGAGCCTTGCGCTCTCGTTGGCATTTGGCTTGGAAAGTGACTTTGCGGCACAAACTGCTCAGCTTAAAGATGCTCAATTAACTGGGCCAGATGGGCTACGGGTCAGTGGGCATCTCAATGTGGAGCAACTACTAGACGCCCCTCAGTACAGCGGCCAACTCACGGCAGCTCCTTTTACACTGCGTCCATGGCTGTCGCGGATGGGGATGACGCTGAATACAGCCAACGAAGCTGCGCTAAGTGATGTGGCGATGACCAGTCCCATTGAAGGTGACATGGCAAGTATCACACTTCCGCGTCTTTCCTTGGTGGTTGATGACAGTACCTTCACGGGTAATGTTTCCGCCGCGTTGGACGGTACTCAATTAGCCTTCAATCTGGAAGGCGACCAGCTAAATATTGATCATTATCTGCCTGGACCCGAAACAGCTCAGCAAGCTAGCCGAGGCTTACTGCGCAGAGCCTTTGCTCAAACCGATGGGGCGCTATTGCCTCAGGCATGGCTTAGCACGCTATCGCTAGAGGGTGACCTAAGCGTCGACCAACTTATGTTGGCCGGATTGACGTTCGATGATACCTCGCTAAGTTTGCGCGGAGAGAAGGGAGCGCACCAACTGACGGCCTTTGAGTCGCGCTTCTATGGAGGTGAACTTAATTCGACAGGCCGTCTTGATGCCACCGCAGAGGTGCTCGAATGGCAACTCTCCCCACGTATCAGTGATGTTCAGGTAGCACCGCTCATCGAAACCTTTAGTGAGGAGGCGTCACCGCTGCGAGGCCGCTTTAACCTAGAAGGAGCGCTGACGACTCAGGGCAATCGCCGTGATGTGCTCACCAGCAATCTTAACGGCGAGCTAAATGCGCAGCTGAACGACGGAGCTATTCTACAAACGAATATCTCTCAGCAAATGTGTGAGGTAGTGGCGCAGCTGGAGGGCGAAGGGACCCTACGCGAGTGGGAGCCTGATACGCGCTTTGAGCGGTTTGACGCGACCTTCCAAGTGCGCAATGGTGTAGTGAAAAGCGACGATTTGCTTATCACCCTTCCCGGCATTGATGTGCAGGGCAAAGGCGACTTCAATCTCAATACGCTAAATTTCACCACTGAAGCGAATGCTAAGTTGGTCGACACCGCTGACGCTGCCTGTAGCGTGAATCCGCGTTTAGAGCAGTTGCCGCTTCCGGTTCGCTGCGAAGGTCATGTAAGCGACGATAAAACCCAGTGGTGCCGATTTGATCGTTTGGCTTTCCAAACAGCGGTGATAGACCTGCTAAGTAATGAAGCAGGCAGCCGCGTTGAAGAAGAGCTGGAAGAACGGCTGGGCGATTCACTGGATCGAATTGATGAGCGCCTGGGAGAAGGCGCTGGTCAGGAACTTCGTGAGGGGATTCGTCGTCTATTTAACTGAGCATTCATGCATGTTTTGAACCGATACAATAAGTGCGCGCCGGCCTTACCGCCGGCGCTTTTTTGCGTGTTAGCCAGCCATATAGCATGGCCAGCTGACGGCTAATCGCAGGGTGCCGTTTTACTGTTTAAGGAAATCCTATGGCCGACATGCCAACGCCGTGTCTGGCGGCGGAAGAGGTTCAACGCCGTTTGCTTACCTGGTTCGACCAGTATGGTCGGCATGACTTACCTTGGCAGTCGCCCCGCAGCGCCTACCGGGTATGGGTATCTGAAATTATGCTCCAACAAACCCAAGTCACCACGGTCATTCCCTACTTCGAACGCTTTATGGCACGCTTCCCTACGTTAGAAGTGCTGGCCAATGCGCCCCAGGACGACGTACTGCACCTATGGACAGGGCTTGGCTACTACGCCCGTGCTCGTAATCTGCATAAAGCGGCCCAAATGGCGTTAGCGTCCCATGGCGGCGAATTGCCCACAGATAGCGTCGAGTCGTTGATGGCGTTGCCAGGTATAGGCCGTTCCACGGCTGGCGCGATCATCGCGCAAAGTTCTGGTCAGCAGGCGGCGATTTTAGACGGCAACGTAAAGCGGTCACTGACCCGCTTGCACGCCATTGCCGGCTGGCCAGGCAAGCCAGCGGTAGAGCGCTCATTGTGGGCGCTGGCTGAGTATTACACACCTGATACCCGTCTTGCCGACTATACCCAAGCCATCATGGATTTCGGCGCCACGCTATGTAAACGCAGCAAGCCTGATTGTCTGATCTGTCCGTTTAACGACGTATGTTGTGCCTACGCCCAAGGTGAGCCGCAACGCTTTCCCGAGTCCAAACCTAAAAAAGCCTTGCCCACGCGTGAAACCGTTATGCTAATGCTGCGGGATAGGCAAGGGCGGGTTTGGTTAGAGCAACGGCCACCCAGCGGACTATGGGGAGGCCTATGGAGCCTGCCCCAATTTGAACGCCATAGTGAGCTAAACGATTGGCTAGCCGATCATGTGGCTTCCCCTGAACGCCATGCACCACTGCCCAGCTTTACCCACACGTTTAGCCATTTTCGCCTATCGATTACGCCTCAGCCGGTTAGTTGCGATAGGCTGAATGGCGTAAGAGAAGGCGGCGTATGGTATGACGTTAACGATCCGCCGGCGCTCGGCTTGGCTGCACCGGTTAAATTGCTGCTGAGCCAGCTAACGCCGTTTGCCCTAGATCCAACGCCAGGGCCATCGCGCTAACGTCACTCGCGTTGTCACTTTTATTCGCGCACTGTTATTCAGAAAGGAGTACACCATGAGCAACACCGTTTTCTGCCGTAAGTACCAACAAGAGCTACCCGCTCTGCCGTTTCCACCGTTGCCGGGTAAGCAGGGGCAAGAAATTCAAGCCACGGTGTCTAAACAGGCCTGGGAAGAGTGGCAAGCGCTGCAAACGCGCCTGATTAACGAAAAGCACCTCAATATGCTTGAGCCTGAAGCACGTGCTTACTTAATGGATCAGATGCAACGTTTTCTAGACAACGAAACCACGGACCAAGCCGAAGGATACGTGCCGCCAACCCAGGCTTAAGTGTTTAAGAAGGAGGGCTGCAAAGGGGTGAATCTTGGCGCAGCCCACGGCTGGTGTGGCTTTTGCCCGTTTTTGACCCTGCCAAGAAGTTCCCTAAGCACGTGACTAGAAAGAAAGTTTCACGAAAGTGTTGACGAAAAGCTGAGTTTTTAGTTTAATACGCACCGTTGGCAGCGGCCAGATAGCTCAGTTGGTAGAGCAGGGGATTGAAAATCCCCGTGTCGGCGGTTCGATTCCGTCTCTGGCCACCAAACGTTGGGGTATCGCCAAGTGGTAAGGCACCGGTTTTTGGTATCGGCATTCCCAGGTTCGAATCCTGGTCCCCCAGCCATTGCCAACAAGATTTCTTGTTGATTGCAAAGCTTAACAGTGAAGCAATCATATTCTCAAGAAAACGCGAAGCGCCGACATAGCTCAGTTGGTAGAGCAACTGACTTGTAATCAGTAGGTCCCGGGTTCGACTCCTGGTGTCGGCACCACTGAAAAGTGGTTAAAATCAGAGCGTTAGAGAATTAGATTAAGCCGTCCGAAAGGGCGGCTTTTTCGTATGTGTCTATAAAGTGTCTACAGCGTGGGCACTTTCATAACTGAACTGAATGTAAGCGCGTGGCGTATTTGGCACAGGTTAGCGGGATAATTGGCACTGACTAAGCGTTAGCAAGGCAGGTCATGATATGTATGCTCTGTGGCAACTCTGCAGCGAGGACAATGGTAGTACTGGGGATCTTTATTCAAAGGGGTCAGTCTACCTTCCTGTGAACATAACTGGCATATTGCATGCTTCGGGTTATCTTCAGTCACATACTCGTCTTTGAGTTCTAATACAAACCCACCTTGCTGCGTTTCTTTCAATCGATACTGATTGAAGCGTTCTTCCTTGCTTATCTGTTCTCTTAGCTCCCGGTTTTCATCGATCAACTGTTGATACTGCTGCTGCATCTCAAATAAACCAAACTGGGCAGCAGTGAGTTGATCCATTATCTTGCTGATCGCTGTATCGACACGCACTTTATCGTCAACGTCTTTAGCGGCCCGAGCAAGCTCATACGCAGTTTTGAGGCCTGAGCCTATTGCTAGGATATCAACCATTTCTGTGTCCTGTGGTAGTGACTACTAAATCGCTTAAAACAGCCCTGCCGGTTCTGCATCCACATCCCAACTGAAGATCAGAACCTCTTTGGCGTCTGATCCTTTGCCGCCGCCGACGGTGTAGCGGATGTCGGTGGTTTCGATGTGGTAGTCCGCGAAGATCCGGCGGATGTCTGGGCGGTCGTATCGCTCGATGCACGCTTGCCAGCTTAGGTGCTCAATAAAGGTGCTGGCTAAGCGCAGGTGAGCTGCTGACAGTGGTTCTTCCAGGCGCAGCAGGTTTAGCCCTGGAGGTGTGGTGGTGGCGGGGCCAAACGTCTGGCCTTCGATGCGGGCACCGAAGGCATTCTGCTGTAGATAGTAGAAGCGCGCTGCTCGCTGGATATCAGTGAGCGTTTCCGGGCGTGTCATCTTCAGCCACTCGAACACCTGGCGGCTTGAAAGCGCCCACTTGAACTGCCTGACGAACTCTTCCAGGTGGTTTTGAACGATACGGTATAGGTTCACTAGATCACCGTTAACATCGTTGAGCACTTCCACCTCGGCTGGAGAGGGGCGCAGGAAGAACAGCGCGGCCCCTTTCGACTACGGTGTCACCTGTGTGGTGCCTGCAATTGCGGCATATACCCAGCTCTATCCGCAATGCAAGGTCGATGCCACGCTGAGTGATCAGAAAGTCGATCTGATGTCGGAAGACATCGAACTTGCTATTCGCGTTGGTTGGCTAACCGAGCCAAGCGTACAAGCGAGGAAAATAGGCTCTTTCCGGCAGTTGTTGGTTGCATCACCAAATCTTGAGAAACAGGTGGCGCAGCTCTCCCAGCCTGAAGAACTACTAGATTTTCCGTTTATTGCTAATAAAGCGTTGCCTCATCCGTTGCAGTGGGATTTTTCTCTAAATGAGGGTGGGAGTCGATCCATCCTCATGCGGGCCTCTATCTTTCTCGATGCGACGCTGGCGGTACGCGAAGCGTTGTACGCTGGTGCGGGGATATCGGTATTACCGGATTATGCTAGTGCAGGTGACCTCGCGGCTGGATGCCTTATACATATTTTGCCCTAGTGGAGCTTGCTCTCAGGTGGCATACATGTCGTTTTTCCATTAGCACGTTTTCGCCCTGCGAAAGTGCGCGCTTTTGTCGACATCCTGGCGCATAGAGAGCAGCAGCGGCAGGAGGGCACTTTCATTAAGTGAGCTTGTCACCAAGCCGATGACTAATAAAGATGTACGGCCTCAAACACTGCTACTGGTTTGCCATTGGCGTTTTTAAGCGACAGGGTGCCGCCGTTTACTTGCCAGGCGTCTACTTGCTGAAGTGTGCTGAGCAGTGCCTGTTCATTGCGCATTTGCGTGTCAGGGCAAGCCATCATTGTGGTGCCAACTTGTTCAAACGCTATCCGTTTGCCTTCAACACGGTAACTGCCAATCAAGGTATTGCAGCCAGTTGAGCCTGCTAGTCGTGTTTTTTCTTCATGGAGCACAAGGTGAGGTTCGCGATAGTTGTCAGCGGTGGTAATAGGCTGATTTTCAAGCGTGACCAGTTTCCAATACGTATTGGTTAGCGTTTCGTCAGGCTTGACTGCTTGGTGAATCGCTGAATGCGATTGGCATCCATTGGCAAGCAGTATGGCCATAGTCGATGCGATGATGGATAGTTTTTTCATAAAGCGTTTCTCTAGGTTTCTCATTGTAAAATAGTAATCGGGTTATTAATGTTTTGCTACCTTATCTTATGTCTGATGCTTTGTTATCAAACATTAATCAGATCAGGTTTTATTGTTTTATGTATAAATTAAACGTTGTGCCTTTGCTTTGTTTCTACTTGATTCCCCTTTCTGTTTGGCTAACCTAAAGTGACTTGAGCGATAAAGGCTTTTATATAGTGATCAAATACTATGATGGCTAAAAAGTGCTGAGTTGTGTTTGCCATTTTATTAAGGAATCAAAACTCTAATGTAAGGAATATGAGTTTTATCGAGTGGTTATAAGTTAAGGAGAATTGCACGATGTTCCATCACTCTGGAAAATTACAGTATCCCGTTAAAGTGGATAAGCCAAACCCTGAGTTCGCCATGTTGCTACAACAAGCAATTGGCGGCGTTGAAGGAGAAATTCGAGTAGCCATGCAGTATTTTTTTTAGGCTATGGGAGCGAGAGGCGATGATCGAATTCGCGATATGCTGATGTCAACCGCTACCGAAGAGCTTTCCCACATTGAAATGTTGGGACATGCCGTCGCGCTTAACCTGGAGGGAGCGCCGGTATCGTATCAAGAGGCGACGGCGAAAGACCCTGTTATGAACGCGATTATTGGTGGGGCGAATCCGCGACATTTGCTTTCATCGGGGCTTTCCGCGATGCCGGTTAACGCCAACGGCGTTCCCTTTGATATGAGCCATGTTTATGCCACGGGCAATATTGCTGCTGATATGATGGCGAACGTGGCAGCGGAAGCGGGTGGTCGAGGGTTGGCGTCACGGCTGTATAACTGGACCGACGACCATGGTATGAAGGACTTTCTTTCCTTTCTGATTGCCCGAGATACTTATCATCAGCAACAGTGGCTGGCTGTGATCGAGGAGTTGGGGGGCTTCGAGAAGCAACTGCCTATTCCCAAAGCCACGCCGGAAGACAACGAAGCGACACAACATTCGTATTACTACCTGAATACGTTGTTAGATAAAAAAGCCCCAGAAGGCCGCTGGTCAAATGGCCCATCGTTGGATGGACGTAGTAAATATAGTGTGCGCGATCAGCCTGAACCTGAAGGGCAGGAGCCTAGTCTAGGTAAGGCGAAAGCGAATTCGGGTGCGCAGATAGAACAGATTGACTCTGGCAAGTAAGCTTCGCGCAACGCCTTAATGGCGGCAACTGAGAAAATCTAGGATCCATTATCTATCTAAATTATAACCCTGGCAGGGCTTGCTAGGGTTTTTTTATGATAGGGACAGTGTTATTTAATGTAGCCCGAAAGTTGTGTGCTTATGTTTAAGAGTTATTGGGGGATGTGGCGGAAGTTTTCTGTTACCAACGTGGGTTGTGATGATGGGTAAAATATATAGCGTGATGATCTTGCTCATAATATATGGTTGATGTTGTTGCTAATTTTTGTAAGCACGTTTTTTATTAAAGCAGTTAATGAGGAGGGGTTGTTTTTTAACAAATGTCAATGTTTGATTTTTTTTAATATGTTTTCGGGTTTAAGTTATAAAAGTACCTTGTTTAATTATTGATCATTGACTATATTTTTCTTTGCGCAACTGTTTTAATTATTTTTAGACTGTACTTTTTGACTGGAGTGCACAGTTTTTGTCTAACTACAATGGAGTGTAGAGATGAAAGGGCTTACTGCAGATCGAGTTCCCCTGGCGAACGACATAAGTCGTAAAAGCAAGCTTGGAAGCTTAAGCAATCACGGGGCGTGTATCAACATAGCGCAGGTGCTGGGGTTGTATGGCGAGATGGGGGAGGAGTCTCTTAACTCGCTGTCAAAAATACGCCAGAAGCCTGTAGAGCTAAAGAAAAACCAACAGGTTTTCTCTGTATGCGAAGGTCGTGCTGATATTTTTGTTATAAAAGAGGGGTGGGCAAGTTTATCTCATGCAACAAATTCACGTGGGCAGGATGTTTGTAATATTTTTATGCCTGGCGATATTATTGGTATGCGTGAAAGCTTTTTTGAAAGTCGTGATATTATTATTTTTCCTATTACCAATTGTGAGCTTATAAAGGTTTCTGGTGATCATCTTCATGCGCTTTGTAAAGAAAACGAGGAAGTTAGGAAAGCAATTACATCTTACGTCATGGTGAATGATAATATTACGATAGAGCGTCTCAGAAGCTGTACGCATCATCGATCGGTGGAAAGGGTTGCGCATTTTTTACTTGAAGTTTATGCGCGATTTAAATTCAAAGGGCTTTTGGAAGGTAATGTTTTTGATTTTCCTGTCACGCAGGAAACTGTTGGAGAACTTTTAGGAATGACTAGTGTTCACGTTAGTCGCTGTATGACTGCACTTGAGCAAAAAAAGTTTATTCGTAAAACTCGTAGTAGTGTCAAACTTTTAAAACCCGAAGAAATGGCAAAAAACACAGGTTTTGATAGTGACTTTATTTATGGGCATATTTGTCTTGGCTAGTTTTTAAGAGCCATTGCTAGAGCTTAATTGCTAAGGCTTAAAGAGATTTCATAACACACGTTATAAAGTAGAGCTTATGGGTTGCAAGGGCTAGTCATTTGACTACCCTATTGATGGTGTTATGTACAAGTGAATGTTAGTACATGTTTTTATTGATCTGAAATTTAATCATACAAGGAGTGGATTAGATGACAGTCAGCAACAACCCTCTTAATACCGTCACTGCCCATAAGCAATACTGTGAAATGATGGATATACCGTCGGCACAGCGCGAAACGGTGCAGGATGAGTACCCAACGCGCCTAGCATCGGCGCCAGCTTCGCTAACCCTGCCGCGTCGTGATGCGGTGGTTAAAGGTCGGGATTTAACAGGACCGTTATCTCAAGAACAGCTTGATGAGTTTGAACGCAAAGGGTTTCTGTTTATTCCAAACCTGATTTCGGGCGAAGAGCTGGAGGCACTTTGCCATGAAATGACGTTGTTGATGAGCAATGATGCTTATCGTGATCAAGAATTCAGCGTTACCGAGCCAGAAAGCCACAACATTCGCTCGCTGTTTGCGGTGCACAGGCTTTCGGAGCGTTTAGGTCAACTGGCCATAGACGAGCGCTTAGCGGGGGCTGCCCGGCAGATTATCGGCGGTGACCCTTACGTGCACCAGTCGCGAATTAATTATAAGCCTGGCTTTGCCGGGAAAGGGTTTAATTGGCACTCCGACTTTGAGACGTGGCACGCGGAAGACGGTATGCCGAATATGCACGCCGTTAGCGCCTCACTGATCTTGACCGACAACCATGAGTTCAATGGCCCGCTCATGCTAATCCCTGGCTCTCATCTGGAATTCGTGCCCTGCTTAGGGGAAACACCGGAGGATAACCACAAAAGCTCGCTTAAAGCACAGGAGATTGGTGTGCCCAGCTCTGAAGCGCTGACTCAGTTAGTAGCAAAGCATGGTATTGAAGCGCCAAAAGGTAAAGCAGGTGGTTTGCTACTGTTTGATTGCAACACGCTACATGCGTCTAATGCCAATTTGTCGCCTGATCCCCGTAGCAACGTGTTCTTTGTGTTTAATCGTCCGGATAATCGTTGTGTTGAACCGTTTGCTGCTCCAAGTCAGCGTCCTAGCTTTTTGGCGCATAGGCCTGATGATCGCTGGACGCCCGACGCATAATCTAACGTATCACTAGTGGTATGTATGAAATGCTGTAGAAGAGATTGTGGAACATATGCATAGCTGGGGTAGACTGTTGCGCCTGTCGTTGCGAATGCGGCACGCATAATGAGAAGGAGAAGCCCCGCCATGCGTTTTGTTCCACAGTTCACCGATGGTCAGGAGTTTCCCCACGCGTTGGGCAAAGTCGTCTGCGTCGGCCGCAACTATGCCGACCATGCCAAGGAATTGGATAATCCGGTTCCCAATGAGCCACTGTTATTTATGAAACCCGCCACCAGCGTGGTGGACTTGACTAAACCACTTGATCCGCCGTTTTCACGAGGCGATGTACATTATGAAGTCGAGCTCGCGCTTTTAGTGGGAGAGACACTGACCCACGCTACTCAAGATGAAGCAGAGCGTGCCATTGTGGGTATTGGCCTAGCGATGGATTTAACGCTTCGTGATGTACAAACCAAGCTGAAAGAGAAAGGGCATCCTTGGGAAATAGCAAAAGCGTTTGATGGTGCTTGCCCGCTATCTCCGTTCTTGCCGCTAAGCCGTGTACCCAATTGGAATGCGTTGGCATTCACCCTTGAGATTGATGGTGAAGAGCGTCAACACGGGGAAGGTGCCGATATGATCTTTGCGATCCCGACGTTGGTGGCGGAGATGAGTCGCCACTTCACGCTAGAGCCGGGCGACGTTATTTTGACAGGTACACCTGCGGGGGTCGGCGAATTGCCCCGTGGAGCCGCGCTGCGTTTAACGTTGACTGGCGGGCTAGAAATCACCACTAGCGTAGTAGAGTAGTGTGATGGCGATGACGCCAAGTAGTTAAATGTAAGCAGTTAAATGTAAGCAGTTAAATGTAAGCAGTTAAGCGAAAGGCCACTGACATTGTCGGTGGCCTTTTCGTCGGTGTGGTTAACGTTCAGTGGCCGCGATGGCTACGCTAGGCTTCCGCTCGCACTATTCTAAATAGGTATAGCCCTCTA
Organism: Halomonas bluephagenesis; assembly: GCF_054790765.1. Lineage (NCBI taxonomy): Bacteria > Pseudomonadati > Pseudomonadota > Gammaproteobacteria > Oceanospirillales > Halomonadaceae > Halomonas > Halomonas bluephagenesis. The sequence continues at coordinate 1,347,252 of NZ_CP133631.1, read as the reverse complement.
GCCCTTCGCTCAGGCTAGCAGCAAACTTTGCCTGCTCTTGGGTCGAAAAGCCGCTAGTGACCAGTTGTTCGGTGAGCTTTTGTTTTAGTACCCGCGCATCAAAATTCACGTAGGCTAGAACATCGGCCACCGTATCGCCTGCCTGTAGGTTAGAAAGCACCCACTCACCATCTTCACCCAGTGCCGCATCGACGGAGTCGGTATCGCCGAATAGGTTGTGCAAGTCGCCGAGAATTTCCTGATAGGCACCTACCAGGAAAAAGCCTAGCCAACGCTCGTCATCGCTTGCCCACTCGGGCAGCGGTAGCGTGCTTTCCACGCCCTGACCATCCACGTAGCTATCAATACGGCCATCTGAGTCGCAGGTAATATCCTGAATGACTGCGCGACGAGTCGGGGGCTGGTCTAGCCCGCTCAACGGTAGGACAGGGAATATCTGTTCGATCCCCCAAACGTCCGGCACCGACTGAAATAATGAGAAGTTAACGAACAGCTTGTCGGCTAGCTTTTCAGCCAGTTCGTCCATAATTTCTCGGTGAGCGCGATTACGGGTATCGAGTTGACCGCGTAGGCGGGAGCAGGCCGCCATATAAAGCCGTTCGCCTTCGGCGCGGGCATTGATATCACTTAAACCCATTACGAAACGGTCTTGCAATTCACTAACCGCCTGCAAGAGATCATGCCAAGCTTCCACCAGAACACGGGGCTCTTGGCTCTCGGCTAACTGCTCAAAAACCCGCCATAGGGCTTCCACCTGAAGGTCTTCCTGGGAAGAACGCTCTGGAGGCGAATCACTAACGCGCTCTTCGCCAATCACGTTGGTGATCAACACGGCATGGTGAGCCGTTAGCGCGCGGCCTGATTCGCTGATCAGGTGGGGCTGGGGCAGGTCAGCTTCCTGACACAGCTGCGCAAAAGCGCTAACGACGTTACGTGCATACTCCTGCATGGAGTAGTTGGCTGAGCAGTAACTGCGTGAGCGGGTGCCTTCATAGTCGATTCCTAGCCCGCCACCAACATCGACGGTATCAATCGGCGCACCTAGGCTCATCAGGTTTTGGTAAAAACGGGCGCATTCCCGCAGACCACGCTGAATGTCGCGAATATTGGCAATTTGCGAGCCGAGGTGAAAGTGCACTAACTGTAGGCTTTCTAACGCATTTTGAGCGCGCAAGGTCGCTACTACGTCAAGAATTTGGCTGGCTGTCAGACCAAACTTTGACTTTTCGCCACCGGTGTTTTGCCATTTACCCTTACCCACTGAGGCCAGCCGTGCCCGCAAACCAATACGTGGGGTGACTTCCAACTCACGAGCCTCTTCTAATATAAGCTCCAGCTCAGAGAGCTTTTCCACAACCAGGTAAACGCGGTGCCCCAGCTTTTCTCCCAGCAGTGCAAGGCGAACGTACTCACGGTCTTTATAGCCATTGCAGACGATAAGCGAAGAGCCGCCATCAGACAGTGCCAGCACTGCCAAGAGCTCCGGTTTGCTGCCTGCTTCCAGTCCTACACGGCCATTGCCACGCTCGGAAGTAGCGAGTATCTCTTCCACCACGCGGCGCTGCTGATTAACTTTAATCGGATAAACCGCCGTGTAGCCGCCTTGATAGTCGATATCCTGCATCGCGACATCAAACGCACCACACAGCTGCTCTACTCGGTCATGCAGAATGTCACTAAACCTTACTAGCACCGGCAACCGCAGACCCGCAGTTTGCAGTTGACGCACAAGCCCGCTAAGCGGCAGCGCGGGGCCTTCAGCGTCACTGCCTAGCGGACGTACCAGTGCTTGTCCGTGGTCGTCTACATCGAAGTAGCCGCTGCCCCATTGGTCAATATTCCATGTGCGACGGGCGCGTAAGGCCTGGGCGCTGGTGGTCACCGATTCGATCATCAATAAACCTCTGGGAGCGGTAGTGCGCCAAATGCAATGCGCGCTTTTAAAATGGTTCGGAAACGCTCAGGGTCGTGAGGCGTTAGGTCATGAGCAGGTGGATCAACATAAACGCCCAGCAGCCGCGATAACCAATACCGCAATGCGGTCATGCGCAGCATGGTAGGCCATAGCTCACGTTCATTCGCGGTGAGAGGGCGGCGTGCCTGGTAAGCGCTAAGAATGGCCTCATAACGCTCAGCGTTCAGCGTGCCATCCTCATTGGTTGCCCAGTCGTTAATGACGATGGCCAGGTCAAATAGCAAATCGCCTGTGCAGCCGTTATAAAAATCGATAATGCCGCCTAGCTGGTCGCCCTCAAACAGCGTGTTGTCACGGAATAAGTCGCCGTGGAGTGCCCCTTGCGGTAGCTCGCCGTGCTGGCTAAAGGCACCTTCAAAGTCATCGACTTCATTTTTCATCAGCGTCTGATCGTCAGGGCTGATATAGGTTAGCACCTTGTGATGCACCGCACGCAGCCAGTGAAGGTCGCGCGGGTTTGGCCGATGGCCAGGAAAACGCTGGGAGACAACATGCAAATGCCCCAGCGTATTGCCCAGTGCTTGGCATTGGGCAAGGTTGGGTGCACTAGGATGCTTGCCTGGTAGGCGTGGAAACAGCAGAGCAGGTTTGCCTGCCAAACTGTGTAGCGCAATACCTTCGCGGTCATGAATAGTGCCGGGCACCGGTAAACGGTGCTCATCCAGGTAATCCAACAACTCGACAAAAAACGGCAGCTCTTCATGTTCGCCCTGTTCAAACAGGGTTAGTACCAGCTCACGACGATCGGTGGTCACAAAAAACGTTGAGTTTTCTGTGCCACCGGCAACGCCTTGTAGCGAAACGAAGCTGCCTACATCAAACTTTTCCAAAAACGCGGCGACCTGAACGTCGCTCAGCGGAGTAAATACAGCCATGAGAATCTCGCCCAGGTTGCTAAGCCCATTATTGTAGCGGCTTGCAGGGTCAGTTGGCAGCGTTGTGTGAGTTTGAAATGCGTTATTCGTAACGGTTGTTTCTGCAGCCATTGGCGTGAACGCGTATCATAGCCAATAGACTTTCTTACTGTGTTGCTAACAATGGAATTGGTTATGGCCCGTGCCCCAATCGTGCTTGTCGATGGCTCCTCGTACCTGTATCGCGCCTTTCACGCGCTCCCACCGTTAACGACCTCCAACGGCCAGCCCACGGGGGCCGTGAAGGGCGTATTGAATATGCTCAAGCGTCTGATCAAAGACTACCCGGAAAGCCCAATGGCAGTGGTGTTTGATGCGCCAGGAAAAACCTTTCGCGATGAGATGTACAGCGAGTATAAAGCTCATCGGCCACCCATGCCGGATGATCTGCGCAGCCAAATTAAACCGCTGCACGCTTGTGTAAAAGCGCTGGGCTTACCGCTTCTGTGCATTGAAGGGGTCGAAGCCGACGATGTGATTGGCACCCTAGCACACCATGCCACCCAGGCGGGTCGTGATGCGGTAATCTCTACCGGCGATAAAGATATGGCGCAGTTAGTGAATGACCACATCACACTGGTCAATACCATGAAAGAAGAAACCCTCGATGAAGCGGGTGTCAAAGAGAAATTTGGGCTACCGCCCTCACTGATCATTGATTTTCTGGCATTGATGGGCGACAAGGTTGATAACATTCCCGGCGTGCCGGGGGTGGGCGAAAAGACCGCCATTGGCCTGCTACAAGGTATGGAAGGCGGGTTAGAAACTATTTACGGTGATCTGGAACGCGTCAAAACACTCAGCTTCCGTGGTGCGAAAACGTTACCGAAGAAGCTGGAAGAGCACCGTGAACAAGCCTTTCTCTCTTACCAATTAGCGACCATTAAGACCGACTGCGAACTCCCCGTGGGTCTGGATGACTTGGATATTGCGCACCCAGACCGCGAAGCCCTGGTGGAACTCTATAAAGAGATGGAGTTTAAGCAGTGGTTGGCTGAACTGCTGGCGGGTAACGACGAGGGTGTTGATGACGTAAAAGGGGGCGAGCCCGCGCCTGATAACATCACTACTGACGCCGCTGAAAGCGCCGTGCCTTCCAGCCAGCGAAATGACCATGTCATCGTTGAGCAAGCTGAGTTCGATGCGTGGTTAGAGCGTTTGAAGCAAGCTGAGCGTTTTTGCTTCGATTTAGAAACCACTAGCCTGAATTATATGGACGCCGACATTGTAGGCGTCGGCTTGGCGCTGGAGGCCGGTGAAGCTGCCTATATTCCACTGGCCCATGACTATCTGGATGCTCCCGCACAGCTTGATCGTCAACAGGTACTGCAGGCATTAAAGCCGCTGCTGGAAGATCCTGAAAAAACCAAAATTGGCCAGAACCTTAAGTACGATATTTCTGTGCTAGCAAACTATGATATTCACGTGGTGGGGCCGCTGGCCGACACCATGCTCGCCTCTTACGTGCTGAATTCCACCGCCACGCGCCACGACATGGATTCGCTGGCGCTGAAGTATTTGGGCGAAAAAACGATCTCCTTCGAGGAGATCGCTGGGAAAGGTGCCAAACAGCTCACGTTTAACCAGATCGCCCTGGAACAGGCGGTTCCTTATGCCTGTGAAGATGTGGATATCACGCTGCGGCTGCAAGAAACGCTCCGCCCTCAGGTGGAACGGGAAGGGCGTTTAGCGGACGTTCTAGATCATCTTGAGCTGCCGCTGATTAACGTGTTGTCGCGGATTGAACGCAATGGCGTGGCACTGGATGCCGAGCGCCTACACGAGCAGAGCCAACAGCTAGAGCGCCGTATTCGTGAGCTTGAAAGCGAAGCATTCGAGTTGGCAGGTCGTGAGTTTAACCTCGGTTCACCCAAACAGCTGGGGCAGATTCTGTTCGAAGAGCAGAAAATTCCGGTGATCAAGAAAACCCCCCAAGGTGCGCCCTCTACCGCAGAGGCGGTGCTAGAAGAGTTGGCGCTGGATTACCCGTTGCCCAAGGTGATTATGCAGCACCGCGGGCTAGCGAAACTTAAGTCCACCTATACTGACAAGCTGCCGCGCCTGCTCAATAAAACTACTGGTCGAGTGCACACTAGCTATCACCAAGCGGTGACGGCGACAGGGCGGCTTTCGTCATCCGATCCCAACCTGCAGAACATCCCGATTCGCACGGAAGAGGGACGCAAAATCCGCCAAGCGTTTGTGGCTCGCCCAGGCTATCGCATTGTGGCGGCAGATTACTCGCAAATTGAGCTGCGCATTATGGCGCACCTCTCAGAAGACAAGGGGCTTTTGAACGCATTTGCGGAAGGGCGCGATATCCACACCGCAACTGCGGCAGAAGTCTTTGGTACCGCGCTTGAAAAAGTCTCTGCCGACCAGCGGCGCAGTGCCAAAGCCATCAACTTTGGGCTGATTTACGGTATGAGCGCCTGGGGCTTATCACGCCAGCTGCATATTGATCGCAACCAGGCGCAAACCTACATCGATCGCTATTTTGACCGTTATCCCGGCGTTGCCCGGTATATGGATCGTATTCGCACCCAAGCTGCGGAAGATGGCTTTGTAGAAACCGTACTAGGGCGGCGGCTGTACTTGCCAGAGATTCACTCGCAAAACCGTAACCGCCGCCAGGGTGCCGAACGCACCGCAATTAACGCGCCTATGCAGGGTACTGCAGCGGATATCATCAAGCAGGCGATGATTGATGTCGATGCATGGCTTGCTGAAGAGGAGTTTGATGCACTCATGGTCATGCAGGTGCACGATGAGCTAGTGTTTGAGGTGGCCGAAGTGCAAGTTGAGGCATTTATTGAGCAGGTGCGGGCGCGTATGCAAGCTGCTGCCACGCTTAGTGTGCCGCTGATTGTTGAAGCCGAAAGCGGCGCCAACTGGGATGAAGCCCACTAGTATTAAGCCCGTTAGGCTAAGTAAGGCTTAAACGTTACGGGCTCGTTACGGGGGATCTAATGCAAAACACCTGCAGCTGAGCTGCAGGTGTTTTTTTAGTTAGGCTTGCGGCTCATGAGTCCTAAGAGCCGTAGAGCCGCAGAACTTAACGCCAGCTTACACGATCAAAAATACGAATCGCTTCTGGGTTGTTTTCACCCAGGATGCTGATGTTGATATCGTCTTTCTCGAAATCACCCCAAGACTCAAGCACCGGGTTTTTCTTGATGCTTTCCACGACGGGGAACTCGTAGTTACGGTCAGCAAGTACTTCCTGAGCTTCGTCAGAGGCTAAGAACTCCAGGAAGCGAATGCCGTTTTCTGCGTTTTGCGCGTTAGCCACTAAGCCTGCGCCGCCAACGTTAACGTGAGTGCCACGATCATCCTGGTTGGGGAAAATCATACCCACTTTGCGTGCGGCTTCGCGATCAGCATCTTCATCGGAATGCAGCATGCGAACGTAGTAATAGTGGTTTGCGACTGCTAAGTCACACTCGCCGCTCGCAACGCCAAGAATCTGATCGGTATCGCCGCCTTCAGGGTCGCGGGCCATGTTATTCACAACCCCCTGGGCCCACTCTTCCGCACCTTCTTCGCCGTGATGCTCAATCATTGAGGCTAGTAGCGACTGGTTATAAATGTTGTTGGAAGAGCGAATGCACACTTGGCCTTCAAACTGCGGATCGGCCAGGTCTTCATAAGAACTGATTTGGCTGGGATCAAAGTTCTCACGGTTGTAGAAAATAACCCGTGCGCGCTGACTAAAGCCAAACCACAGGCCGTCAGGGTGGCGCATTGATTCTGGCAGGCGCTCGTTGAGCACATCAGAGTCTACGCTTTGAAAAAGGCCGTCCTGCTCGGCGCGCCATAGGCGGCCTGCATCAACGGTAAGCATTACGTCAGCAGGGCTAGCAATGCCTTCACGCTGCATGCGCTCCATCAACTGGTCTGAGTCGCCTTCCAGTACATTAACTTCGATGCCGGTCTCTTCAGTGAATGCTTTGTAGAGAATCTCGTCAGAATCGTAATGGCGAGCGGAGTAAATGTTGACCTCGTTAGCGAGCGCGCTACCTGCAAAAGCAGAACCCGCCATGATGGCAGCTACGGTAGCCGTAAGACGTGCTTTTTTCATAACAAATACCCTGAATGTTTATGATAATAAGTTGCATTAGCGACATCGCGTATTGAAACGCTTCTCTTGGTTGGCGTCAAGTTAAATGCTAATGAAACGCATCCTCTGTTTAGCAAGAAGCGTGCATCTCTGCTCAATAGAAAATAGAATGTAAATAACTTTCAACCGTGTTCGCAGCGGCATGCGATTATCATGTCGCGGGTGGACGAGACAATGGTGAAATAATGACGGCAACTGTGTCACTTTCCGATGTGTCGGCTCCTGCATTAGCACTGTCGCTTCGTGGTGTTCAGCATACGTTTGCGGCTAATAAAGTGGTAAAAGGCATCGACCTTGATATCGCTCCAGGCGAGGTTGTGTGTTTACTGGGCCCTTCTGGCTGCGGCAAAACCACACTGCTTAGAATCGCTGCGGGCTTGGAGGTCGTGCAGGAAGGCTCGGTTAGTCTTGATGGTCTATCCATTGCGGCTCCAGGTAAGCGTCACGTGCCGCCGGAAAAGCGCAATGTTGGTCTCGCCTTCCAAGACTCCGCCTTGTTTCCACACCTTAGCGTGCTGGAAAACGTTACCTTCGGTCTGAAAAGTTTGCCCTCTAGCCAGCGCCGGGAACGTGCTCTGGAATTGCTGGCCCAGCTCGGTATGGCCGACTATGCAGAAAGCTATCCGCATATGTTGTCAGGTGGGCAGCAGCAGCGCGTAGCACTGGCGCGCGCGTTAGCACCTACGCCTAAACTGATGCTGTTGGATGAACCATTTTCTAGCCTGGATGCGCGGCTACGTGATCGCATCCGAGACGATACGCTGCACGTGTTGAAAAAGCTTGGCTCAGCAACCCTGCTAGTGACCCACGACCCCGAAGAAGCCATGTTTATGGCAGACCGTATCGCGCTGATGCGAGATGGCAAAATCGTTCAAACAGGCACGCCCCGCGAGCTTTATTGCGCGCCAGTGGACCCCTTTGTGGTGACGTTTTTTGGCGAAGTGAATGAATTAAGCGGCGTCGTTAAGGGGGGCTTTGTCGCCACGCCAGTGGGGCCGGTAGATGCCAGCTGGTTGCCAGAAGGCAGCAACGCCCAGGTGATGATTCGCCCAGAAGCGTTACGCATCAAAGAGCGCGCCCTGCCTGTAGAGCCGCATAATCATAGTCATGTGGTCATGGCTAAGCTGTTAGGGCGCTCCAGCCTTATTCACCTATGTGCGCATGGAGAAGATGGCCAGGAAGCTCACCTTCACGCCCGTGTGCCAGGCGTGTTTTTACCCCAGGAGGGCCAGCCGATTGATATCGACTTGGACCACTCCCAGGTATTTATCTTTCCTCGTTAACTTTTTGCTTCCCAATGACGGTTCGCTTCAACTACTCAGCCTGGCTACCGGGGCGCGCCCGGCGCATCGCCAAGCTGAGTAAAATCACGGGTAAGATGCCAACCACCACAATCGTCAAAGAGGCTGTTGATGCTTCTGCTAGTCGTTCATCTGAGGCGAGGCTGTGAGCGCGCACTGCCAGAGTGTCGAAGTTGAAGGGGCGCAATATGATCGTGGCGGGCAACTCTTTCATTACATCGACAAATACCAAAATCCCTGCTGCTAACAGACTGCTACGCATCAGCGGCGTATGTATACGACGTAACGTACCACCTGCGGTTTGGCCCAAGGTGCGGGAGGCGGCATCCATGCTGGGCGTGACCTTGCCAAGGCTTGCTTCTACCGCATTAAATGAAACAGCTAAAAAGCGCACGACATAGGCGTAAATTAAGATAAACGCTGAGCCGCTAAATACCAGTCCGATGATTTTGCCATAGTGTTCGTGTAGCCACATGTTCAGCGAGTTATCCAGCCAGGCAAATGGAATCAGGATACCTACGGCAACTACCGAGCCAGGAATGGCATATCCCATCGCGGCGATACGTGTGAAAAATCGTGCGCTTGGTGAATTGTTGAGCCTAACCCCGTAGCTCAGTAGTACGGCTAGCCCTACCGCGATTAAAGCGGCAACGGTCGCAAGGCTCAAGCTATTCATGGCAAAGCCAATAAACCGCGTGCCGAAAAGGCTATCGCCCGTTTTAATGGCCATATTGAGCAAAATGCCGCTGGGTAGTAAAAAGCCAATAACAATGGGAAGCAAACACGCCAGGGTAGCGCCGAGTGCATGCCAGCCCCGCAGCTGATATTCCGGTAATTGCTGATAGCGGTTAGTGGTATGGAAGTAGCGCCGTTTACCCCGCGAATAGCGTTCTAGAAGAACCAATACAATGACGAAGGTCAGTAGGCAGGCTGCTAGCTGAGCAGCCGCTACGGGTTCTCCTAAGCCAAACCATGTGCGATAGATACCCGTGGTAAACGTATCTACACCAAAAAACTGCACCGCGCCAAATTCGTTAAGCGTCTCCATTAGTACCAGTGAAACGCCGCCGACTAACGCCGGGCGGGCGAGCGGTAGCGCCACGCTAGCAAATAAGCGCCAGGGGCCACGCCCCAGGGTACGGCCAACATCTAATACACATACTGACTGCTCGAGGAATGACGCTCGGGCTAGCAGGTACACATACGGGTAAAGCACAAAAGTGATTAGGGTTGCCGCGCCGCCTAAAGAGCGCACATTGGGGAAGTAGTAATCGCCCACTCGCCAGTCAAGCCATTCGCGCAACATGCTTTGTAGCGGTCCTGCTACTTGGAAAAAGTCCGTATAGGCGTAGGCAATGACATAAGTCGGTACTGCCAGGGGTAACAGCAGTGCCCATTCAAATATGCGCTTGCCAGGGAAGCGGCACATAACGACCAGCCACGCGGTCCCAGCCCCCACAATCAGAGTGCCAATGCCTACCCATAGCACCAGCCAGAACGTATTAGAGAGATAACGTGGTAACACGGTGCTTGCAAGGTGCTGCCAAACGCCTTCCGTCGGCACAAAAATATGGCTAAGAACCACAATAATAGGAAGCGCGACAACGAGGGCAATCAAAAACAGGGCGATTGACCAAGGGTTAAGCGACAGCGAAAGGCGTGAGGCAAAACCTGAAAGCAGGGCCGATGGTGAGCGGCGAGCTGGCGTAGACACGTCGTTGTCTCCTTGGATGAGGGGCAGCTTGGCTCGTCAATGCGAAAAAATAGCAGCTGCAAATAGTATCACTTGCGTTAGGCTGCTGCAGCCAACATTGCGGCTATCAAAAAAATCCCCCCGCAATGCGGGGGGAAGTCGTGCGTTTAGCGTCAGCGGATAGGTGTCACTGATAGCCCACCATCAAACTTGGTAGTCCCGTAATCAAGCTGGGGAAAAGCGCCATCAGTATGCAGGCGAAAATGATAATGGCCACAAATGGCACGACGGCTTTATATAAATCAACAATCTCGACCCCCGGTGGCGCCACTCCTTTCAGATAGAACAGCGCATAGCCAAAGGGCGGCGTTAAGAAGGAGGTTTGCAGTACTACCGCCACCATGACGACGAACCACAGTATGTCCACGCCCATCTGCGAGATAATTGGCAGCATAATAGGGAAGCTAAGCAGCACAATGCCGGTCCAATCGAGGAACATTCCGAGGATAAATACCAGGAACAACATTAGTAGCAGGGCACCGACAGTACCGCCTGGAACCGCTAGCACGAAGTCGCTGATTACGGTCATTCCACCGCCAATCGAGAATACCCCGGTAAACGCCGTCGCCCCGACAAGCACTAACATGACCATCGTTGTGGTTTTGCCAGCTTCAATCAGCGTGTTGTAACAGGTTGATAGCTTGCGGTCGCCGAAGATCAAAAAAAGCAGGAAGGCGATAAACACACCAATAGCAGATGCTTCAGTGGCCGGTGCTACTCCGGTAAACAGTGCCCCCAGTACGCCGAGAATTAACGACATTGGCGGAACAACATACTTGCCCAGCATGATCAGAAGTTGTTTTGTGCTGACTTCAGCGCGCTCTTCTGCCGGTACTTTAGGGCCGTAGCTAGGTTTGAGCCAGCAGATCACCAGCACGTAGAGGGCATACATCATCCCCAACATCAGGCCGGGTACTAATGCACCAGCAAAGAGTGCGCCCACCGAGACCGGCGAGTAGCTCGCCATCAAAATCAACATAATGCTGGGGGGAATTAAAATGCCCAAGCAGCCGCTGGCCATGATGACGCCTGCGCTCAACTCTTTGTTATAGCCATATTTCAGCATCGGCACTAGGGCAATCATACCCATAACGGCAATAGACGCGCCGACAATACCGGTGGTAGCTGCAAGTAAGACAGATACAACAACCACGGTAAGCGCTAATCCACCGCGGAGGTTCGCCAGCAGCAACCGCATGGCATCAAACATTTTTTCGGTGACGCCTGAGTCGTTAAGGAAGCGCGCCATCAGAATAAACAGTGGTATAGCCACTAGTACGTAGTTGTCCATAGCGTTGCCATAGACGTTGTTAATGATGATACCCAGGGTGTTAATGCCAGGCCCTAAATAAGCACCGATGACTGCCATGCCACCCAATACAAAAGCAAGCGGATGACCCATAAACAGGCCAACTAAAAGTCCGCCAAACATCACCAGCGTCAGTAGTTCTGCACTCATGCGGATTTCTCCTCACGCAGTTGCATAATGGCGCGCAGAACGATAGCAACCGCCTGCAACAGAATAAGCACTGCAGCGACTACGATAACGCCTTTCACCGGATACACAGGGATTGAGACCATGCCGTAGGTCGTTTCGCCACGACTGAACGAGCGCTCAAAAAAACGCCATCCGTAAGTCAATAACAGCCAAATGAAAGGCACAAAGAAGATCAAGTAGCCGAGCAGGTCTAGTACGGCCTGCTTTTTACGTGATAGCAGGCGTTTAATAACGTCGACTTCCACATGGGCATGGTGGCGTAATCCATAGGCGGCCATCAGCATAAAGTGGGCGCCAAACAACATTTTGGTGACATCAAATGCCCAGTCGCTAGGGCGGCCAAAGAAGAAGCGCGACACGATGTCGTAAAGCACTATAAGAGTAATGATGGCAATTAACGGTGCGATGATGCGGCCCAGCAGCTCGTTAATTGCATCGATCGCCTTGGCAATCGCATTCATGGAAGGTCTCCGCAGCTAAGCACCAACCGCCCCAGCAGCGCTGGGGCGGCACTTAAACGCCTTATAGGCAGGCTTCGATCTCTTCCAGTGAGGGCAGGTTATCCATAGTGCGGCTCATGTTGAATGGCGCGGTAACATCACGCCATGCCGCATAGTCTTCTAGGTAGGTAATCATGGAGTGATATACTTTTGCATGATCCGGGTGTTCACAAGCACCGCGAACGATCACCTCGTTGGTGATTTCCTGAATGCGCGCCAGGTCTTCCTCGGAGAACTGGTTAATGGTGACCCCTGCATCAATAAACTTGCGTGTGGCATCGGTGGATTCACGCTCCGACCACGAGAGTGACCATGCCATGGTGGCTTCGGCGGCAGTTCTTAGCTTCGCCTGAGTCTCTTCAGACAGAGCGTCCCAAGAATCTTTGTTGATCATAACGCCGAAAACGCTCGCCGACTGGTGCCAGCCAGGCGTCGCCCAGTAATCAGCAACTTCAGCAAAACCTGCGTTAAAATCAACACCTGGGGTAGAGAATTCACCTGCGTCGATCACGCCGCGCTCAATCGCCTGATACACTTCGCCACCCGCCAATGTAACCTGGGAGCCCCCTAGCTCTTCAAGTACTCGGCCCTGGTCACGACCCGATAGACGTAAGCGCTTGCCTTCAAGGTCGGCGAGGCTTTCAATCGGCGTGCGACCCATGAAGCCAGATTCGTTATTGGTGATACCGTAAGGCAAATACACCATGTTGTATTGGCCATAGATTTCTTGATAGAGCTCAAAACCGCCCCATTGTTGAATCCAGTTCAAGTAATCCACGCCGTTAAACAGGCTGGTAGTGGTGGCCAGTGGAGAGAATGCCGGGTTTAAACCTGCCCAGTAGCCTGGCCAATCGCCAGAAGCTTGGATGGCACCGGTTTCGGTAGCGTCGAACACTTCAGTGCCAGGCATTAACGTGCCACCTGCCCGGAAGTTAATTTGTACTTCGTCACCTGCGAGTTGGTTTACAAGGTCTGCCCAGTGCTGATCAATCTTAATCAGGTCAAGGTTCTCGGGCCAGGTAGTGGTCATTGTCCACTGTTCTTGCGCTTGGGCGGTAGAGGTGAGTGCGGCGAAAGCGACACCAGCGGCGAGGCTGGTTAGTGCGAATTTAGTCATCTTTTTCATTGTATGTTTCCTGGTACTTTGGCGGTTGGCGTTATTAGTGTTCATTACCTGAAAGCAGGAAAGTGCAGCGAGCATGGCTTACGTTTACGTAAAGTAAATACCGCTAGGCTGCATCGCTAAGCTAGCACACTCCACCCGCTGCAGCGCAATATCAGTAACTCAAGGAATTTAACGTCATAAACGAAGCTTTTTTTTTAAATTAAGGTCATTGAAAACAATTGTTTGTATATTTTTTAGTCATTTTTTTAACCATATGGTTAGTTCTAAAACCGTTGAAAAACACGTTATTCTACAACCAAAGTTGTAAGTAAAAGACATTCTCAGGAGACGCTATGCGAGCAGGCTGTCGCGTTGACAAACCTAACGCTGTCATTAAGCAAGCATCGGCCTTGGGGCACCATGCCACCCGCTTGCAGCGTCGCCGCTGGCGGGCGCTGGTATGGCTATATGGGCCGACCGATAAGGCTCGCCAACAGGCGCAACGGTTATGGGAAGCGCGAATGTGGCAGGCGCCGCTGTGGGTGGGGGCTGAGCATGAGACGCCGGTGGCGCCGTGTTTACCAGCCCGTAAAGCTCGCACACGGCTAGGGGCGGAACATCAGCTAATCGTCGTAGACGCCAGTGGTAGCCAGGGATTAGACCCAGATGCCCTGGGCGCATTAGCGGGTACCGTGAGCGCGGGTGGGTTCTTGGTGGTCATCACGCCAGACAACTGGGGCGAACAGCCTGATCCTGATTATGCCCGCTTTACCGATCACCCCTGGTGTTGGGAATCACTGAGCGCCCACTACCTTGAACGTTTGGCATCGCTGCTTACGGGTGAGAGCACTATTGTTCATTGGCAGGTGGGTAGCAGGCTTGCGCTGCCTAGGCTGCCTGTTCGAGACTCGCGTGCAACTCCCGTTGACGACGCCGACTGTCTGACTGCCGACCAAGCTCGTGCGGTGAATGCACTAGTGAGACTAAAGCGTCGCCGACCACTGGTTATAACTGCGGACCGTGGGCGAGGTAAAAGCGCGGCGCTGGGGATTGCCTGTGCCCGCCTGCTACAAAAAAGCGTTACGCAATTGGTGGTGACCGCACCCCGACTTAGTTCAGTGGAAAGCCTGTTTGCGCGAGTGGTAGCGCTATGCCCAGAAGGCCAACGGCTCAGCCCGTCGCGCTTTCAACTACCGAGTGGTAGCTCGCTGTGTTTTCTTCCACCTGATGCGCTAAACGCGCAGGTTCACCAAGCAACACTCGGCGGTAGCGGCAGCTATTTACTTGTCGACGAGGCTGCGGCGATTCCTGCGGCAATGTTAGCTCAGTGGCTTGCTGCATTCCCTCGTATCGCGTTTGCAACCACCGTACATGGCTATGAAGGTTCAGGGCGCGGTTTTGCACTGCGCTTTCGCGAGGTGCTCAATCGAAAAGCACCCCAGTGGCGCGAGCTCCATCTAGATTCTCCTATTCGCTGGTCAGCGGGTGATCCCTTAGAAGCAACTATTCAAACGCTGCTACTGCTCAACGCTCCGTTACCCGAGGCACACGCCCGTACTTACTGTCAGACCGCCTCTATAGCGCTTACTCAGGCGCAGTTAGCCAAGCAGCCTGAGTTGTTAGAGAAACTGTTCGGCTTGCTGGTGCAGTCCCACTATCGCACCACGCCTAGCGACTTACGCCAACTGCTGGATGGCCCTGGCACCTCCATTCGCACAATTATCGCAGCTGAAGAGCCCCAGGCCGTCCTGGTGACTCGGGAAGAGGGCGGCTTTAATGCCGCACTTGCTGAACAAGTGGCTCGTGGTGAGCGACGCCCTCAAGGGCATCTGCTGGCCCAGTCGTTGGCAGCACACAGCGGTAGCCGTGAGGCGTTAACGTCCCGCTGGCGTCGGGTAGCGCGCATTGCCGCTCACCCAGAGCGGCGGCGTGAAGGGTTAGGGCGGCGGTTGTTAGAAGACGATATAGCCAATGCTGACCAGCAGGGCGTGGCGCTGTACGGGGCTACCTTTGGTGCCGAAGCATCGCTGCTGCGTTTTTGGCTGGCGCTTGGGTTTGTGCCTGTTCGCTTAGGCATCACTCGGGAAGCGGCTACCGGCGAGTATGCCATTATGGTGGCGCGTGCGCTTTCCAGCGAAGGGCAAGCAGTGCTGGCATCGCTGCGTGATTCATTTGCGGTCTCGTTGATAACACTACTGGCTTTTGAGTTAGCAGCACTGCCAGCATCGATCGTCGCGTTACTGCTGCCGTCGATACCTCGTTTAGCGCTTAGCGCGGCTGAGGTTCAAACGATAGAAGATGTAGCTTACGCTCATCGTGACCCTGCGTTGGCAAGGACGGCGCTTCAGGCGCTGGCCAGAGAGGCTAGCCACTGGCCGCTAGGGCAAGACGTGCAGATTGCACACCAGCAGTTGATCGCCTGGGCCTTCCAAAACCAACCGTTAGCGAAAGCGCATGGTGAGACGGTGCGCCTGATTCGACGTGCGACTCAGCAAATTATTGAGCAGCGCACGCTTTTCCCCAGTAGCTCAGGCGGGTAAAGTAAGCAGGTTATCGATAATGAAGAGTTTCCATGAACGCACATCTAGAAGCCCTCGCGCCACGTTTAGTGTGGCAGCACTTTCGCACACTGTGTAATACGCCACGTCCCTCTGGTCATGAAGCTGCGCTGGTGGCTACGTTGGAGGCCTGGGCTGATTCCCAGGGACTTTCCCACGACCGTGATGACTTTGGCAATCTGCGCATTCGTAAGCCAGCTACGCCTGGCTGTGAAAGCGCGCCAGGCATCGTGCTGCAGGGCCATCTAGATATGGTGGCGCAAGCTAACGCAGGCCATGACCATGATTTCACCAGCGACCCTATTCAGACATATGAAAAAGAGGGTTGGCTATTTGCTGATGGCACCACGCTAGGTGCTGATAATGGCCTTGGTGTCGCCGCTATTCTGGCAGTGCTAGAAGATCCTGAGCTTACTCACGGCCCCTTGGAAGCGCTGTTTACGCTAGAGGAAGAGACCTCTATGGGGGGCGCGCTCAATCTCGCCGAGAACTGGCTGGAAGGGTCATTGCTGCTAAATTTAGACAGCGAAGATCGCGGCCAAGTGTATATCGGCTGCGCGGGCGGCGCTGATGTGGTGGTGAATGCACAGCTTCCCATCACGGCTATGCAAGACAATGAGCAGGTGATTTCGCTGGCGCTGACGGGGCTTAAAGGCGGCCACTCGGGGATGGATATTGATAAGCCCCTGGGCAACGCGAATCGCTTGCTAGTCCGCGTTCTGTGGGCACTGGAAGCCTTTGATGCGCGGTTAATTAGCTACCATGGTGGCACGCTGCGTAATGCCATCCCCCGCGAGGCGTTTGCGCAAATTGCCCTGCCTGCTGATGAGGTTGACGCTGCGCTGGCGATGGTTGAAACGCTTGCCCATACGCTGAAAGCCGAATTGGGCAGTGGCGATAGCAATATGGTGCTTAAAGCTGAGCGTGTGGAGCTGGTTGACGCTGAGCCTCTGACCCGAGATGGCAGTGCGATGCTGCTGGCTGCGCTGCATGCGGCACCCTGTGGGGTCGAACGCATGAGTGCTGATGTGCCGGGGGTAGTGGAAACCTCGAACAATTTGGGCGTATTAAACGTGGAAAGCGGACGTTTCCATCTTTGTGCGTTGGTGCGCTCACTGCATGACAGTGCCACTGATGCGATGGCGGGACGCTTTCAGGCGTTATTTGGCCTGATGGGCGCCAGAGTGAAAGTGGAGAACGGCTACCCAGGTTGGGTTCCCAATCCGCAAAGCCCGTTGCTTGCTACCTTTAACGCCCGGCATGCCGCCTTAATGGGCCGTGAACCCGAGGTTAAAGTGATTCATGCAGGCCTTGAATGCGGCATCTTAGGTAGCAAATACCCGCATTTAGACATGATTTCGTTTGGCCCGCTGATTCGTGGCGCGCATTCTCCAGACGAGCGAGTGGAAATTGAGTCGGTGGCCGAGTTCTGGGAGATGTTGCGCGACTTCATCGAAACGCTGGCGAACTCTCGTTAGACAAATCGCCATAAAAAAAACGGCACCGCTATGGTGCCGTTTTTGATAGTGCTTACCTCAGATTAACGAGGTAAACATCGCGTTATTTGCTCAGGTAAGCGTTGAGCATCCACACGGTTTTTTCCTGCTCGCGAATATAATCACCGGCTTTAGCAGCGGTGCCTTCATCGTCAGCATCCGATGCAATTGCCAGCAGTTCCCGCTGTAATTCGATCAGTGTTTGGTAACCTGTGAGTACGCCTTTCACGCAGGTTTGACCATCATGAACGTCTTTATCTTCCTCAATACGCGAAATTTTCACATAATCGCTATACGCATGAATGGGCTTGTGGCCTAACGTCAAAATACGCTCCGCCACTTCGTCTACTTTGGTGAGCAAGTCTGTATAGAATTCTTCAAATTTCGCATGTAGCTCAAAGAAGTCGCTACCTCGGACATTCCAGTGGTAGCCACGAACGTTCATATAGAAGATCTGATAATTGGCCAGCAGGTGATTAAGTTTCTCAGCTAGTTGGCTTGCGCTACCTTCGTGTAAGCCAATGCTATTCGTATCACTCATATAGTGCTCCTCCATGGTTGGAACCGCTCTGAAACAGTACGGCCATCAAATCGTTTGATTTAGCTTAAGTCGCTTAGCGAACGTTGCAAAACAAGTTTTCTGCATCGCTGCAATAGCGTCATAACATGACCTTGGCGGTGAGCTGGCGACGGCTGACTCATCGCTTACGCAACGAGTACAGCACTGATATGCCTCTGCGTGTGCGTCTAGTAAGAAAGATGTAGGCGACTATCCTGTTTTTCAAGGGGTGGCGTTTCGTCAAGAGCGGCTAGCTGTCCCGCTTACCGAGCTAGCCAAAGCCTTGCGATACTCTCACAGCGATCGGCGAGTAGCTCAGCGGTACGTGGTAGAGCGTCCTCAAGTGTCATCGGGCCATCGGCAAGGGCAAACGCTGCGGTAACGCCTTCTTCTAGACAGGCCTGCCATCCATCACCCAGGCTGCCAGCCAGCACAATGACGGGCTTGCCGTAGCGTTTGGCCGCACGAGCAACGCCAATAGGCGTTTTACCCGAAAGGCTTTGACCATCTAGGCGACCTTCTCCGGTAATTACTACGTCAACGTCAGGAAGCAGGTTGGGTAGCTTGGCCTGCTGCATAATCATCTCAATGCCCGGCGTAAGGGTTGCGTTAAGAAAGCTGCGAGCGGCAAATCCCATACCGCCCGCAGCTCCTGCGCCTGCTAATTCTCTTTCATCGCGCCCCAATGCCTGGGCGCTCTGCTCGGCAAAATGACCAATCGCTTGGTCAAGTGTGGCGACATCGTCAGGTGATGCTCCTTTTTGCGGGCCAAAGACTGCACTCGCCCCACGCGATCCTAGCAGTGGGTTATCGACATCCACGGCAGCTTCAACTTCTAAGCTGTCTAAACGTGGGTCGAGCGTGGAAAGGTCGAGCGTTGCAAGCTGTTGGAGCGCAGCACCACCGGGAGGAAGCGAGTCGCCGTTATGATCTAATAGTTTTACTCCCAGTGCTTGGAGCATCCCTGCCCCTGCATCATTGGTAGCGCTGCCACCTAAAAAAAGCAGTGCTTTCGTGGCACCAGCGTCCAGCGCTGCAAGAAATAATTCTCCGACACCGTAAGTGGTGGTATGCAGGGCATTACGCTGATCAGGGGTTAGGTGCTGCAACCCGCTGGCTTCTGCCAATTCGATAAACGCGGTACGCTGCTCGCTAAGCCAGCCCCAGGATGCTTGACGCGGCCGCCCCAGGGCATCTTGTACCGTTAGTTGACGGCGTTCGGCGTTGGTGGCTGCAATAAGCGCGTCCAAGCTCCCCTCGCCGCCATCCGCAAGCGGGCAAAGGTGAATTGTGGCGGTTGGCGCAGCACGCTGAATACCATTGGCCATGGCGTTTGCCGCTTGTTCAGCACTCACAGCATCTTTAAAACTATCGGGGCAAAGCAGAACATTCATCGCACAACCTCTCTAAAGCGTTGTCACAGATTGTTGGGAATAGTTTTTTGAGAATAGTTTTTTTGGAGCAGTTCTTTGTCATTTATCTTAATGAATGGCTGCTGGCGAGCTTAGCGCGGCGATCGATGACACACCAGCCGTAACCGGGGCGAGAGGATCACTCATGAAGGCAATACTACCGATTAGCATGACGTGCTTGTTAATACTGACAGGCTGCCAAGCAGTGCCAGAGCGCCTTCCTCAAGCGGAGCCTGCCCCTTCGGCAGCCTGCTACTTCTCCACCGGCCAGTCGGCACCGCCCCTAGAGGTGCTGACACAGAGTATTGAAGTGTTGGAAGCCTGGGGCTTTCAACTTGATACGACTGACACCGGTTTGGGGCTGGTGACCGCTAGTCGGCAGCGTGATTTGATTGGCTACTATGACCCTTACGATAACGACTTTGGTTATGGGCGAAGCACGCGGGTATTTGGTGGCTTCGGTTTGGGGAGTGGTGGTTCCAGCATTGGCTTGGGAGTTGGTAGAGGATTTGGCGGTGGTTTTCGCCACCAACCTGTCGAGGTAGAGCGGGTGTCGCTACTGGCACGTGATGGCCATATTCGGCTTTCTCGAGATATTCGCCGCTTTGACCACTTAGGGGATCTGCGTGAATCTTACAGCGCTAGCAATGATGATTTTTGTCAACGCTTCCAAACGGCATTTAAGCAAGTGGCTGGTACCCCCAGGGCGGCATGAAATCACTACGTAAGCGTTTTTTAACGGCCACCGCAGTACTTGTGATTATTACGCTGGCAGGCTGTGCCACTACGCAGCCGCTAGAGCCGCGAGAACTGCGTTACAACGCTTCCCCTGAGCAAACGTTCCGCGAAGCCATTGAGTTAATGATGGAGCAAGGCTATGTCGTGCGGCACGCTGATTTAGCCCTAGGGCGAGCAGAAGCAACGTTAGCCCGTTGGCCAGAGTATCGCTTGCAACTGCAGGTAAGTGAGGTGCCTGGTGGCAGCCGTGTCAGCCTATCGGCTCTGCGTGGTAATCAGCCACTGCCACCGTATGTATTAGATCCCTGGCTGGTTGAGCTGCAATATAAATTAGGAGAATTACCGTGATAGGCGTATTACCTCCGCTTGGTAGCTTACTGAATAAATTTCGCGGTTACTGGGTAGTGCTGGCAATAGGCGTTTGTGGCACGTTAACCAGCAGCCCAGTGATGGCTCACCCACATGGCTGGATCGATCTCAGTGTGCGGGTGATAACGGATGACGACGGGTTAGCCACAGGGCTGCATCAAACGTGGCGAATGGATCCTTTTTACAGCTTGGTGGTGTTTGAAGAGTTGCAGCAGATTCAAGGCAGTAATCTGCAAGAAGGTCTTGATCAGTTAGGCAGTGACATCCGTGATAACCTGTCGCAGCAGCACTACTTTACTGAGGTGCGTGTGAACGGTGAACCGCAAGCGCTGGGAGAGGTGTCTGAATACACTGCGTTGGAGCGTGACGGCCGTTTAACATTTATGTTTATTCTACCGTTGGCATCACCTCAGCCATTGGCTGGGCGAATGCTGGAGTATCAGGTCTTTGACCCAACTTACTATATTGAAGTGGTGCACGAAGAAGAGGACGGAGCACCCTCTGAGCAGGCGCTGATTCTCAATGGTGAGCCCGACTGCCGTTTAAGCGTGTTGCCTGCTGATCCCGATCCGGAACTCGTTATGCAAGCCGCGCTGCTGGACGTGGATGAAACGGGCGAACCAGGGTTTGGCCGCCATTTTGCTGAAACGGGGCGGGTTAAATGCGACTAGCGGAAAACCTGGAAGGTCGTGTATAAAGTGTTACTTTATAACTTTTTGGTGGAGGGGCAATGCCTTTAACGCGGCAACAACTGTTATGGGGAGCGCTTACCGTGTTCGGGGCGCTGCTGTTGGTCGTTATCGTACAGGCTAATTTGCAGGGAGTGAGCTTTCAGTTGCTGGCTTGGCAACGTGATTTACATCGCACCCTAACGCTTGCTATCACCGAGCTCTCCCGCACGCCTTCTACCAACACTTGGCTAACGTTACTAGGGGTAAGCTTTGCTTATGGCGTTTTTCATGCCGCGGGGCCTGGGCATGGCAAAGCGGTACTAGCGACGTATTTGGCATCCCACGGCGGTGCTACCCGCCGCGCGCTGGGGCTCTCTTTTGCTGCATCCCTGCTACAGGGGGTAACGGCCATTGCCATGGTAGCAGTACTCGTTCATGGTCTTGGCTGGCTGACCCGCCAAGCAATGGGTAGCGTGGTGTGGGTAGAGCAAGCCAGCTTTATGTTAGTGGCGCTGTTAGGTGGTTGGTTATGCTGGCGGGCGATAAAACAATTGCGCCAAGCTTACTCAGCCCACGCCAGTGATGCTGTTGATCACAGCCACAGCCACAGCCACAGCCACAGCCATGACCATTCCCACTGCTGCGGTGGCGCTCATCATATCGAGCCTCAACAGGCGCTCGACTGGCGCACAGCGTTGATGACCGTCGGCGCTATCGGTATGCGTCCATGCACGGGGGCAGTACTTATGTTGGGGGCTGCTAGCCTGCTGGGGCAGTTTTACGTCGGTGTCGCTTCGGTGCTCGCCATGTCGCTTGGTACCGGTATTACCGTTTCTGTGCTGGCGCTAGCAAGCATAGTGGCTCGCGGTTGGGCTACTAAGCGGTTACAGCGACAGAGCAGCCGACAGATGGTCGAAAAAGCGGCTGGGTGGGCGGCGCTTGCGGGCGGTGCTCTCATAGTTGCGTTAGGCGTATCGCTTTCCCTGGCTGGCGCCGCCCAGCCAGCCAGCGGTCCATTACTCAACGAGCCACCATCAAGGCAGGGCTCTTTGCTGGGGAAGTAAGTTAAGTCTTTAAACCTTCAATTTGGGCAAGCAACTGCTCGCGGCGACTGCCCTGTAGGGCTAGCTCATAGGGCTCTGGACTGCCGCTTCCCCATACCGGCGCTGGCCAGCTGGCATCATTTTTATAGCGCACCACCAAATGAATATGCAATTGGCTGACGACATTACCTAAGGTGGCAATGTTGAGCTTATCACCGTGGAATGTCTCCTTCATCGCTGCCCCTAACGCTACCGTTTCACGCCATAGCTGGGCTTGATCATCCTGGCTCAGTTCAAAAACTTCGCTAACTGAGTCACGCTTGGGAACCAGAATTACCCAAGGATAGCGCGCATCGTTCATTAGCAGCGCGCGACACAGAGTAAGGTCAGCGAGCGGCAAGGTATCCGCTTCTAGCCGTGGGTCAAGTTCAAACGTTTTCAAATCAGTACTCCTTTACATAATGAAATCATCATAGCAGCTGCTGATTCGCCTTGCTCCTTACCAAGGGCCCGGTAAGTAGAGATCAAAACAGGCGTAATTATTAAAACCTGTTACGCTGAAAGTACTCCTATACGGAAAGGCTTCCGTGGGAGCTTCCCGGCTTTGAATAACTTGTTAAGGAGAACAGCGATGAAAAAGCTATTGGCTGGCAGCTTTATTTTACTGATGACTGCGGGTGCTTTAGCGGGCTGCAATACGATTTCTGGTGCAGGACAAGACGTCCAAGAGGGAGGAAAAGCTGTTCAGGACGCAGCGAGTTAACATTATTTATAACGGATGTTTCTTGGCGTGAATGAGCGGGTTAGGCATAGTTGTCTAGCCCGCTTTGCATTCTGGGTAGTTATTAGCCAAACAAGGAAGAATCATAATGAATCATCCATTACGCTGCGCGAAGAAAAAACTGGGCAGTCTCACTGTATTATTCGCATCAGTAGTTCCAGTGTCGGCCTTGTTAGTGGCATGTGCTGGCTCACCCGATGATGTCTCAGCTCCAGTGCCGCCTACCGTAGGCCAGTCTTCTAGCGTGACGAACACCACCTGTAGTGCTGAAGCAGTGCAGTACGCTATTGGCGCTCCCTTTGATGAAACCAATGTGCCCACATTGCAAAGTGAGAGTGGTGCTCAGCAGGTGCGTGTGCTCAGGCCTAACAGCGCCGCGACCATGGATTACCGGGAAGATCGCCTAAATATTCTTTTAGAAAGTAATGACATGATTGAAGCGCTGCGCTGCGGCTAGCGTAAGATCAGCACCACACAGGCGGCCGTTAACAGCCCCATGGTGATATTAAATAGCCGCCAGGCTTTATCACTTTTGATCCACTGTCCAATAGCGCTGCCAAACGCTGCCCACAGGGCAATGCACGGCAGCGCGACCAATTCCGCGAAACCCGCTAACACCAATGCGTTTACCACTGGCTGGCCATTTTCGGGAAGAAACCCTGCCATCAACGCCAGCCCCATTACCCACGCTTTGGGGTTGGCAAATTGAAACATTGCGGCTTGGAAAAAGGTTAATGGCACCCCGTGCTGAGTCCCTTTGAGGTTTGGCGGCGGTGCAGTGGCTATTTTCCAGGCTAAATACAGCAAATAGGCGCTACCTACCCAGCGAAGTGTTGTCTGCACCATGGGAAAGCGTTCAAACAAAACGCCAAGCCCTAGTGCGATACCGGAAAATAGCAGAAAACAGCCGCCTAAAATTCCCCACATATGAGGCATTGTTCTCCGAAAACCAAAATTCGCCCCTGAGGCAGTCAGCATAATGTTGTTCGGCCCAGGAGTAAGCGTCATCGACATCATGTAAAGCGCTGCAGGGCCAAGTAGTAGCCATTCGTTGTTCATTTTGTATCCATACAATTTTTCGGTTAGGTTGTCTTTTAGTCACTTTTTTAAGCATAATGGCGGTTAAATCTACGTCAAAGGTTTTATTGTCACCATGACAATTTGGGTGCCTTCACTCGAGTGCTTTTCTGGGCCACGCTATCGCGCTATCGCCCAGTCTATTGGCGCAGCCATCTCGGCCGGAGAGCTTGCTCCAGGCGAACGCTTACCACCTCAGCGGCGTTTAGCGGATGCGTTGGGGGTAACCGTAGGAACCGTTACGCGTGGGTATGCTGAGGCAGAACACCATGGCTGGGGAACTGCCCGAGTAGGCAGTGGAACCTTCGTCAAACAACCTGCGGAAAGAACCGTTTTTGATATGGCGTGGCGTCAGAATGATGACAGCGATGTCATCGATTTAAGCTTAAGCTTGCCGCCACCTCACCCGCTTCGTTTACAGGCGTTTAGTGATGCATTAAAGGCAATGAGCGAATCGCCTTCTGCAGTGACGCGGGGAGTTTCCTATCTTGATGCTCGGGGAGCCGAAGGTCACCGCGAGAGGCTGGCGGGATGGCTAGCGCAGTTAGGTATGTCGCTGAACGCGGATGAGCTGTTGATTACTCAAGGGGGGCAGCATGGCATTAGTCTTGTGCTTAGTACGCTGCTGCGCCCTGGTGAACTAATTGCTACCGATGCCTTGACCTATCCAGGTGCGATTAGTGCCGCCCAGCAAGCACACCTAAAAATGGTCGGTATTGCCTTTGATGAAGAAGGCATGTGCATGGAGGCGCTGGAGGCGCAGTGTGCCCGCCAGCCGCCTAGGCTAATCTATGTGACACCCGACCAGAATAACCCTACCGGCGCTTGTCTCAGCGAGGCTCGGCGTGAGCAATTGGTAGCGCTTGCCAGGCGTTATGACAGCTGGCTATTAGAAGATGGTGTGCAGTACTTGCCTGCTGAGCAGCGCGGTACACCGCTGTATCAGTTAGCTCCAGAGCGGACGCTATTTGTCTTCAGTACGGCAAAAGTATTGGCGGGAGGGCTGCGTATTGGTGTTCTGCGCACGCCTAATGTGCTGCTTGAGCGCCTTGCCGCCGGGTTAAGAGCGCAGAGTTGGATGGTGCCGCCACTGATGGTCGATATCGCCTGTTATTGGATCGCTCAGCCTGAGGCAGCTTCGCTGCTTGCGTGGCAAACTGAGGAGCTGGCCGCGCGACAGCAAATAGTGACAGAGATGCTTTCCGGTTACACGCTGGGTCGGAGTCACAACGGCAGTAATGTCTGGCTCACGCTGCCGGAAGGGAGTCGCGCCATCGAACTGTGCAAGCGCTTGCAACTGCAAGGCGTTAAAGTCTCAAGCGCGGAGCCTTTTTGTGTGGGAAGTACGCCCGCGCCCCAGGCAATTAGGATTTGTATTGGCGCTGCTACTGATAGGCAGGCATTAACTCAGGCAGTGAGCGTTATTAAGCAGTGCCTGGCTCAGCCGCCATTGGCAAC
The DNA here is from genome assembly GCF_054790765.1 of Halomonas bluephagenesis. Lineage (NCBI taxonomy): Bacteria > Pseudomonadati > Pseudomonadota > Gammaproteobacteria > Oceanospirillales > Halomonadaceae > Halomonas > Halomonas bluephagenesis. Next base: position 1,321,924 of record NZ_CP133631.1, on the reverse strand, counting down.
CATTACCGTGTAACAAAGCTGTTAATAACCAAGCTACTCATAACGGTCTTTCCATCCTTGGTGGTGTATCTGTTCTTTGAGCATTTCGAGAGTGTCGTAAAGCACTTGTTCGGTGACATGCGCACTCGTTTCATCCACAGTTAGCCAGCTGTTGAAGCCTGTTTCGGCCGTGCGCTCAACCAGTTGGCGAAACTCCGCTGAGTGAATGCCCTGGGCCAGTTCATCTACTAACCGTTGGGCAACCCCGCTAAGTGATGCCTGCATAGCGTTTGAGGCGGTTCTCCCCATGGGGAGGCGGTGTAGTTTTTGAATTTCTGGGCTTTCCCGTAGTGTTCGGCTGACTAGGTCATCAATCGACGCCATGATAGCAATCCGATTCTGCTGATAGGCTTGGCCTACCGTCGCCTCCAGACGCTGGGATATTTCATGAATCAGCTGAGTTTTACGAGGGAGGATAACGCGATCAATGACCCGCTCAGTGAGTGAGTCGCTGGCAGTGACCTGTTGCTGTACATTGCTAAGAAGCCGCAGTGCAATGCGATCGGAAAGTTCTTCCAACAGTATGTCGTAATACTTGGCCAAAAAGCGGTAGCTGGACCAGCTTGTCACATCGATTAAGCGCAGCCGGTGCAGTCGGTTTAAGAGAGATACCACGCGTAGTACGCGCAATAAGCGGAACCCGCTAGGGGGGATGCAGCCAAGCACGTCGTACCAGTTAACAAAAGGGTAGAAAAACCAGCGGTGATAGCGCCGCTCGGCAATTGCTACCATCCAGCCCAGCAGTACATCCGCTATAAAAATGCCGACAAAAAACAAGTCGATGGTAATAAAACGGCTGTGGATCACTGTGTCGTAAAAAACGTGAAAGCCGGGTGTGAGGCTGGCAATAGCGTCGTTAATCGGTCCAATCAGAAACAATGAGTCAAATAGTAACAGGCTAAGGTTGATGATAACCGCGGCGAGGATGAAAAAATCCCAACCGATATGCGCATACTCAACGGTTTTAGGTAGCTGTGGGTTGCGCTCCCTGACGGGCATGAGGGCTCCTTGCTCTGCGGTGTGGGTTAGCGTTAAGAGTGCTGCTGGTGGTGGTTTTGATGAGTTAGCAGCTCTTCTTGCTCCGCCTGCTTACGCAGTTTTTTGCGCAGCGCGGCTTTTTCAAATCTCAGTTTCTGTAGCGAAGTTTCCAGCGCAAGTGGCGGCACTATCGCAGGCTTACCGTCCGAGTCTACCGCCACCATGGTGAGGTAACAGCTATTGGTGTGGCGAATCAGCTTTTCACGGATATCTTCGGCCACTACCTTAACTCCGATCTCCATAGAAGAGCGCCCCACATGGTTAACGCTGGCTAGAAAGGTCACCAGTTCGCCTACGTGAATCGGCTGTTTAAACAACACCTGATCGACAGAAAGTGTGACGACATAGTGGCCTGAATAGCGGCTTGCACAAGCGTAGGCCACCTCATCGAGTTTTTTAAGGATAGCACCACCGTGTACTTTGCCACTGAAATTGGCCATGTCGGGCGTCATTAACACGGTCATGGAGAGTTCATGCTGGCCGGGTAGGGCGCTGTGTTCAGCGTGGGTGTCTGACATAAATAAAAACCTTCAGAGATTAAAATGCCCGCCCCAAGGGGCGGGCGCTATGTAGGTAGCTAGAGTTCTAAAGCTATTGCGTCGTTAATGCTAAAACCATACTAGGCCAACGGAAATAATAATGCCGGTGACAAACAGCTGGATTAGGCAGAAACCCATGATGTCTTTCGCTTTCAGGCCTGCGATAGCCAGCACCGGCAGCGCCCAGAAGGGCTGCAATAAGTTAGTCCAGGCATCGCCCCAGGCTACCGCCATGGCCACACGCGAAATGTCAGCACCTAGCGCTTCTGCAGCGGGTAGCATGACCGGGGCTTGAACAGCCCATTGGCCACCGCCGGAAGGCACGAACAGGTTCACAATGCCTGCGCTTAGGAAGGACCAGAATGGCAGCGACGTAGCGGTGGCGAAAGAGACTAACCACTCAGACATGCTCTGAGCCAATCCCGATTGCACCATAATGGCCATAATGCCCGCGTAGAAGGGGAACTGAATAACGATTCCTGCGCCGCCTTTAATGGCTTCATTCAAGCTGTTGAGCAGGTTGCGCGGCGTGCGATGCAGCACAATGGCCAAGAATAGGAACAGGAAGTTGACGACGTTAAGGTTCAATCCTCCGCTACGAAGTAGAAAGTGGTCGAGCAGGAACAGAAGCCCTGGAACGCCCACTAGCAGGGCGAGTGGCATGCTGTTTTCGAGCTTTTCTGCTGGGCGGGTAATACGACCTTGCTGTTCAGGTTCATCGTTTAACAGCTTTGGATCCACATACACGCTGTCTTTTTCATCCGGCAGCATGAAGCGGTTAACCAGCGGTACGGCAATAAACAGACAAACAACAATCGCAAGGTTAAAGAAGGCAAAAATAGTCGAACCGGTACCGATAACACCAATTTGATCAGCGGAGAAGTGGCCCTCTGTTGCAATGGTCAGCGGAATCGAACCCGCAAGGCCGCCATGCCAAACCACGAAGCCAGAGTAAGCGCTGGCGACCAGAAGGCGATAGTCCACCCGTATCAAGCGGGCGAGTTCCTTGGCAAAAAGCGCCCCAACAACGAGACCAAACCCCCAGTTAATCCAACTGGCAGCGAGCGACACGAGCGTGACCAGAATAATCGCGCCACCAGGGCTTTTCGCAGTGCTAGCGATTTTCTGCAAAATGCGTTTTACCGGTGGTGAGCTTGCCAGCATAAAGCCCGTGACTAGCACTAGCAGCATCTGCATTGAGAAGGTGAGTAGCCCCCAGAAGCCATCACCCCACATGCGCAGCACGGCAAGCGGTGTTTGGCGCTCAACGGCTATCGCAGCGACAGACGCAATTAATGTTAGCAGCAGAACAAAGATGTAGGGATCAGGCAAGTAGCGCTCGACCAGCTTAACTGCTGGTTTTGATATGAGTTTTAGCATGAGTGCTCTCTTTATTCGTTATTAGGAAGTGCGTGGCTAATATACGGCGGTACACCGTATTTTTCATCTATTGTCAGGTGCTTACTAAAATGCTTGCTCAGATACTCACTATTACGGTAGCCCAGTTAGTAGCAGCTATGCGTGATGAGCTTCAACGGAGTGGGCCCTATGAGTTTGGCGTTATGTTCTCAGCGTTATAGATTTCCACGCTGAGGGCGCCAATGGTGTTGGCGGTAGCGGTAATAGTAGACAATCAATACCGCCGAACGTGTGAACATAAAAAGCGTAAAGGCTAGCCACAGACCGTGGTTACCAAACCCTTGGGATAGCCACCAAGTAGGTAGGTAAACCGCTAAGCCAATAAAAATACTATTGCGCATTTCGCGCACGGCGGTGGTGCCGATAAAGACGCCGTCTAATAAATAGCTCCATACGGCAATTAATGGCATTACTACCATCCAAGGCAGGTAGCTAGCGGCGGTGGCACGAACCTCTGCCAGCCCCGTCAGCAGGGCAACCAAATAATTTCCCCCTAATGCGAAAGCAAGGGTGGCCGCCGTGGCTGTCCAGAATGAGAATTGCGCTGTCGCCCTAACCGTCGCTGCAAACTCCCGCCAGTCCCGCCGCCCAAAAGCGCGGCCTACTAGCGATTCCGCTGCGTGGGCGAAGCCATCAAGTGCGTAGCTAGTGAGCATAATAAACTGCAATAGCACGGCATTAGCGGCTAACACAGTGTCGCCCTGGCGTGCCCCCTGTGCGGTAAAAAAGGCCATGGCAAACAGTAGCCCTAAGGTGCGCACAAACAAATTGGCATTAACATTAAATAGGGCTGAGTAGGCTGACAGCACCAAAAGCCGCTGCCGTTGAAAGCAGCCTTCCAAGTGACCAAGCTGACGTAGTACCAAATAGCCGCCAAAGGCGAGCGCGCTGTAGTCGGCAATCACGCTGGCCATGGCAACGCCACCGCTGGTCATCCCTAGCCCCACCACAAACCAAAGATCGAGCACGATATTGACGCTGTTGGTCAGCACTAAAATCATTAGCGTGACACGAGCGTTCTGCTGACCCAAAAACCAGCCGAGGATGGCGTAGTTCGCAAGCACTGCTGGGGCTGACCAGAGCCGTATCTCGGCATATTCCCGTGCTAGTGGCGTCGCCGCTTCACTACCGTCTAACAGCCATAGGCCTAGGGAAATCAGCGGCGAGCCAAAGATAATCAGCAGCGCGCCGATAACGACTGCCATAATGAGTGACTGACCCAGTAAATTGCGTACATCACTATGTGCTTCGCGCCCGATTGCCTGGGCGACCAAGCCGGTAGTGCCCATACGTAGAAAGCCAAATCCCCAATAGAGAAAGCTAAACAGTGTCGCGCCGAGAGTCACGGCCGCCAGATAGCGAGAGTCGGGCAGGTGCCCGACCACGGCGGTATCGACAAGCCCTAGTAGAGGAACTGTTATATTCGAAAGAATGATGGGCCAAGCAAGGGTCCAAATACGCACGTCGCAACGACCCTAAGCAGCAGTAATAATGCGGTACTTCTCCATGAGTTTCTCGTGTGTCTCGGGGCGCTCTGGGTCGAGAGGAATGCAGTCCACAGGGCACACTTGCTGACACTGGGGTTCGTCAAAGTGACCCACACATTCAGTGCATAAATTGGGGTCAATAATGTAAATTTCATCGCCAGGAGAGATGGCGTCATTAGGGCATTCAGGTTCGCAGACGTCGCAGTTAATGCATTCGTCGGTGATCATCAGGGCCATGGGCATACCTCACGAATGGCTTTTCGCCCAGGTAGTTATATACCCGAGCGTTTTACTCAACAATATCGATCGTTAGATAGTGTAGTGCTTACGCAGTGCCTCTGCGACCTGCAGATGAACGAGCGGTGAAATATCGCCACCCAGCTTGGCGATTTCTCGCACAATGGTGGATGAAATATAGGAGTTTTCCACCGCTGGGGTGAGAAAAACGCTCTCAAGTTCAGGGTTTTGCGCACGATTCATATTGGCCAGCTGTAGCTCGTACTCGAAATCCGAGACAGCCCGCAGACCACGTAGAATAATGGTGGCTCCCTGTTCATGCATCATGGTGGTCAGCAGCGTTGAGAAGCCGATGACCTCGACGTTCGGTAGGGAAGCACATACTGTTTTGGCAAGCGCAATACGTGTTTCCAGCTCAAGGCTAGGCCGCTTGCCGGGGCTTGCGGCGACCGCAATGACCACCTTATCGAACATCCGCGCACCTCGTTCGATAAGGTCAAAGTGGCCATTGGTGATAGGGTCAAAGGTGCCTGGGTAGACAGCAATATTCACACGTTGATCGCTCATTCGGGCGTCTCCTGTTCGTCAAGCTGACCAAAAGGGTTATCCGCCGTGAGCGAAACGGCGTGTTCATAGCCAGGAATATGAATACGGTCGGCATGGATTTCAAGCTCAGGGCCCTCCAGAACGGCTTCACCGAACTGGTAACGAGGCGCATAGTGCCCACGGTCAGCGCCTTCTAAATAAGCCGCGACATTCTCGCGAACGGCTTCCCGGCGTGTTTTCCAAGCGCTAATGGCTGCGCTGCCGTGGCGTTGTGTGAGCAAGCGCTCGGTGACCTGGGGAGAGAGCACGACGCCAGTGGCATTATTACCACCAAACCCTTTCGCGTTGATAAAGGCGGCATCTGCCTTAAAGGGTAATGGCGTGGTGGAGAAGCGTAGCCGTTTGGCGTACACATCATCCGCGACCGCATCTAAGGTGGGGATGCCCGGCAGTAACCCATGAGCAAAACTGCCCAGAGCGCTTACCAACTGGTCGCCTGCCGCAGACCCCTGGGAGTGGCCGATAAACGCTTTAATGGCAACCACTGGCCAGTTCTCGATACCATTTGCGCGGGCAATTTCATCGAAAACATGGGATTCGGTAGTACGGTTTTTAGGGGTGCTGGTGCCATGGGCATGCAGGAAGGTACGCTCTTTTAGCGCTTTCTCACCTAGCATATCTTTTACCAAAGCGGTTGCCTTGCCCAGGGTGATGTAGTTACCAATGCCGGGTGCGGAAATAGAGCGCTTAAAGCCATCAGCGTTAACGAATACATCAGGCACTGAACCTAAAATATCCGCCCCTAACTCAAGTGCTAACGCGTCGTCCATTAACAGCACGAACTGGCTCCCTTCCGCCATGGTGAAGCCACAGTTGCGTGCGAACGGGCGACAGGCGCGCTGGTAGTCAGCGTCGGTAAGTAGCGCTAGAGAATCCAGCGCTTTCAGGCTGGCGTCATCGGCCAGTGCGCCCATAGCGCGAAAGCCTTCGATGATTTCGGGGGTGATCGGCGCATCTGCCGTGCCCACCATAACGACTCGGCAACGCCCTGCGCGGATATCATCAATCCCCAGGCGTAGGTTATATAAAAAGCTGGCGCAGGCACCTAGGGCTGCACCGGTACTACCCACGCTGCCTAATACGTAGGCATTGAGGAAGTCGGCGGGCATTTGCCCGTAGCCCAGCGGCATTTGCTTAGACGTGGCACGTTGACCACTGACCAAGCTCTTTAGCAAACCGCCCCAGCCTTGGTCATCTAGCTGGCCAATGGAGTTGCCCGCATATACAGCGATATGGTCAGGATCAAGCCGCTGGCGAATTGATTCCCAAGCGAGCCCGCTCGCGCCTAGGCAGTCACTAGCACTAAATACTGCCATCGACAGGCCGCGCGGATGATGCACGCTACGGTAAAGGCTGGCGGGATCGAAGCCACTCGGCAGTTGGGCAGCCGCACGCACCTTTGGCTCTAAGGCGTCAGGCAGTAGAGCACTAAAGTTACCCGCGGGCACGGTGACGGCGACTTCCTTCGCGTCAATGTCCTCTACCTGCCATCCTTCAGGCAGCTGTTCGGGCAGCTGACGGCGGCGCAATGTAAAACGCACCGGTTCAGACAGCGTCATTTCTGCCCGTCGGTTGGCTGGCAAGCCCGGGGCGAGAAAGCGTGGATCCTCGTTGCGCCGAATCAATGTGTGGTTAAGCACATGATCGCGCAAGGATTGAGCAGGGGAGTCAATGGGCTGGCCGGCACTATCATGCCAGCCGTTATCGGAATGCTCGGCAAGGCGCATAAGCGCTGCCAAGCCTTCCAGTGTTTGGCGCTGCTGGTCAGCTGGAAGAGCATCAAGCACGGTGCGGCGGAAGGCCTGGTGGCCCGAGGTTCTGCCGGCGGGATTGATGCCGCCCATGCCGACAATCACCGGTAAGTGTGACAAGCCGGGTTCCTCGTGGTGCGGTGGTTTTTAGTAACAGTTATTGTCAGAGGCATAGCAAAAAAGTGCTGCTCATCTGCGCTTAATAATACTCTCGAGCGTGATCATAGCACCGGGCATACAACGGCGTCATGCCGCGTGCGCGGTAGACTGATAGAATCACGTTTTTTTTAAGCAGGGGATGGCATGCAGCATACATCACGACCCGTGGTTTCCAATCAGCCAGGCCCGCATCAAGATGTGGCGCGCAGGGTGGCGCGTGCCATAGAAAACCCACTGCGAAAGCCAATTGCTACGCATACTCTACAGGCGTTTGAGTATGCGCATACGTGGCTTCAAACGCAGCAAGCACCGCTGATCTTAGATGCCGGTTGCGGTGTGGGTCTTTCAACACGCCGTTTGGCAGAACAGTTTCCATCGCATGCGGTTATCGGCGTCGACCGGAGCGAAGACCGGCTAAGTCGAGACCATGGCGAGTTGCCTGCTAACGCGCTGTTGGTGCGAGCTGACCTTGTCGACTTCTGGCGACTTGCTGAACAGGCAAATTGGGCGCCCGAGCGCCACTTTCTGCTTTACCCTAACCCTTATCCAAAAGCCGCGCATTTAAAAATGCGCTGGCATGGGCATCCTGTTTTCCCCACACTGCTAGCCCTTGGGGGCCACTTAGAAGTGCGCTCCAATTGGCTGCTGTATGTTGAAGAGTTTGCTCTGGCAACCGCCCTGGTAACGGGAAAGCAGGCAACCATTGCATCGTTGGTTCCTAACGGCAGGTATCTAACGCCGTTTGAAGCAAAGTATGATCAAAGCGGACAAACGCTTTGGCGATTACAGATTGAATTGGAGCGGGCATGACGTTTGTATATCTAGTGTTAGCGATTGTTGCTGAGGTTATCGCCACTAGCGCCCTCAAGTCTTCAATGGGATTCACACGACCGCTGCCAAGCATCATGGTCGTTGTAGGCTACGGCGTGGCATTTTATCTGTTGAGCCTGGTGTTGCGGACATTGCCTGTCGGTATTGCCTACGCCATCTGGGCGGGCCTGGGCATCGTGTTGGTCACGCTGGTTGGCATTATGGTTTTCGGTGAAAAGCCTGACTTACCCGCGGTTATTGGCATTAGTTTGATTGTGGCTGGAGTAGTCATACTTCAAGTCTTTTCAAAAATGAACGTGCATTGAGGAAAGTAAGCGTGACGTGCTCAGATATTAAGTGCTCAGATACAAAGTGTTTAAAGGTTAACGATTCTGCCGAGAAACTCTCAGCTTTTAATCATTCGGTTAAATCATCCATACGCCGCTGGCGTCGGACGTTAATGACAAGTATGGCAAGTGCTGCCTTGTGTGTAAGCCCTGCACTGTATGCCGATTTCAGCCGACTAGGCCAGTTAGAGAGTAAGGGGTTTGCAATTAGCGCTGAAGCGCGCTTACTGGATGCGGATACCGGCAGTAATGCATTACTGGGTAGCCTGAATCCTGAGCGTCAGCTGTCGCCAGCCTCCGTTACAAAAGCCTATATGTCTGCTGCGGCACTCAATCATTTTGGGCCCCAGCATCGCTTTACCAGCCAACTGGTCAGTACGGGCAATGTGGAAAGTGGTGTGTTGCGCGGTGACTTGGTATTTGAAGGTGGGGGTGATCCAGGACTCACGACCGAAGACCTTTGGCGGTTAGTACAGCGCCTGCAGCTTGCTGGTGTGCGCGAAGTGGATGGCGCTCTGGTGGTCAGTCAGTGGCGCTTTGGCCCTGTTGAGTGTATTACCACGGATCGCTGTAATGCGCGTACTCGAGTCACCAATGCTTACAGTGCGCCACTCACCTCGGCAGGCGTCAATTTTGGTAGCTGGTGCGCCAACATAGCCCCTGCTGCGACTGCGGGAGAGCCTGCCCGCGTGGGGTTATGCGATAGCCAAGCTCCGTTAATTGCTATTGATAACCAAGTCACCACACGCCCCGCTAATAGCGGCACAGACATCAGCGCAGAGCGCATTACCGATGAGCGTGGTGATGTTCTACGTCTTACCGGGCAAATTTCAACCAATGCGACTGCCCGTGATGTTTACCGTGGGGCTGGCGATGCAGCAGAGAAAACTGCCCAAGTATTGCTGAGCATGCTGAATCAAGCGGGTGTCAGTGTTCGTGACCCCTGGCGGGTCAGCTCAACCCGCCCACCGAGTAGCGCGCAGCGCTTGGCGGCAATTGATAGTAAGCCACTCCAGGAACTGCTGCTGCGTACGATGAACTACTCCAATAATTACATGGCTGACGTGCTGGCGCTGAATCTGGTGGAAACGCCCCAAGCGCAACTGCGCCAAGCGGGGCAAGCGATTGAAACCTACGCACAAAGCTTGTCAGGGCACGGGCCGCTGACGATGCACAGCGGCAGCGGGCTGACGACTGATAACCGTACCTCTGCCCATGGTGTCAATGTGATGTTGGAGGATATGTTTCACCAGAGTGCCCTTTTTCCTAGTTTCGTCGCTTCCTTCCAGTCGCCTGCCAATGGAGTAATGCGCTTTATTCGCCGTGGTTCACCAACGTTTCAAAATAACGTCATGTTGAAGACTGGCACGCTCAATCAGCCGTTTGCTGTTCGCGCCGTGGCGGGGTATTTCCGTACCGCTCAGGGGCGTTGGGGCGTGTTTAGTGTGTTAGTTAACGGCAGTGGTAGTACGCCTTACCTTAGCTGGCCCGAGGTGCTTGATCCCTTATCGTTGGACTTAGATGCGATGATATTAGCCAATTAATCTTAATTTTTACTGCCGAGGCAACGGGCATGAAGCCAGGACATACGGGGTTAACCCATTTACTGCACTCAACGCGTTATTCGTGGAAAGGGCTAAAGGCCGCTTTTAGAAATGAAGCTGCATTTCGCCAAGAAGTAGGCATTACAGCGGTGTTACTGCCGTTCGCTTGGTGGATTGGAGAAGGGCCAATTAGCTGGCTGCTGCTGGTTGGCAGCCTGTTTCTTGTACTGATTGTGGAACTGCTCAATAGTGCCATAGAGAACGTTGTCGATCGCATTGGCACCGAGCATCATGAGCTTTCAGGGCGTGCTAAAGATATTGGCTCCGCGGCGGTTATGCTGTCGTTGATCATGGCAGGCTTAACCTGGGGGCTGTTAGGCTGGCAAAAATTGATTGGCTAAATCGCTTCTACTCAATCCATGCAGTGATTAGCTTCATCAACAAACATAATAGACGCTTGGCAGAGAGGTGGGTATGCAGTTAAACGACGCGTTTTTACCCCAGGAGGTGCTGCCAACAGCGCTTAAGCCCGCTGCACAGCGCGCATGGCAGCGATTAAGTGAAGCGCTTAGCCAAGCTGATAATGTTGCCTCAATGACCAAGCAGCCGCTGCCTTCCAGTAGTTGGGAGGCGCTTTCTGACGCGCGTCGTGAAGCATTAGCTAACGTCGTGGCTGGCTCAAGCTTCACCCTAGAGACCTTGACGCGTTTTCCCCACTGGCTGATTGATTTGGATGTGGCTGGCGAGCTGGATGCAACGGCAAGTAAAGAAACGCAAGCGAGTTGGTTAGATGATGCGCTGGAAAATGCCGATGACGAAGAGGCAATGCACCGCACTATTCGCCGTTTTCGCCGTGCCCGTATGCTCGGGATCGTATGGCGCGACCTTAATCGCCCTGATGGCTACACCATGTGGGACACTGCTCAGGCAGTCTCGTGGCTGGCGGAAGTCTGTATAGAAGCTGCGTTAAGCTGGCTTGAACGTTTTTACGCCCCACGCTGGGGGATGCCTGCGGCCCGCAGAGATGGCTCGTCCCAGCGGTTGGTGGTGCTGGGTATGGGTAAGCTCGGCGCGGGTGAGCTGAATCTATCCTCAGACATCGACCTGATCTTCGCCTTCCCTGAAAAAGGTGAAACCGAAGGCGGTCGCAAGCCCCTTGAGCACCAAGAGTACTTCACCAAGCTAGGCCAGAAACTGATCGCCGCTTTAGATGCCATGACGGCCGACGGTTTCGTATTTCGCGTTGATATGCGGCTGCGCCCACTGGGTGACGGTGGCCCTCTGGTGGGCAGTTTCTCGATGCTTTCCAGTTACTACCAAGACCAGGGCCGTGAGTGGGAACGTTATGCCATGCTCAAAGCGCGACCCGTCGCAGGAGACATAGACGGTGGGCATGAGCTGCTCGCGAGCCTCCGGCCGTTTGTTTACCGCCGCTACTTGGATTTTGGTGCGATTGAGTCGCTGCGTGAGCTCAAGGCGATGATCAATCGCGAGGTAAAGCGGAAGGGCATGCAAAGCAATATCAAGCTAGGGCCCGGTGGAATTCGAGAGGTTGAGTTCGTTGTCCAGGCGTTTCAGCTAATTCGCGGTGGGCGCGATACCGAGCTTCAAGTGACCTCGCTCAAGACCGCCCTAAATCGATTGCCTGAACTGGGACTGTTGCCCCAAGCGGTCGTTGATGAGCTGCTGCCTGACTACGCGTATCTTCGTGATATGGAACACGCTATTCAGGCGCTAGAAGATCGCCAAACCCAAATGCTACCCGTTGATGATGAAGACCGTGAACGGGTTGCCTTTGCTTTGGGACATGAAGATTGGCCTGGGCTCATCGCACGGCTGGATGAAGTGCGCGAACGCGTTCGTCAGCACTTTGATGCAGTGATCGCTGACCCGGAAGAGGATACCGATGCAGAGAGTAGCGACGATAACCTTGGCTTGTCGCAATGGCGGTTACTGTGGCGCGGCGAACTAGAGCAGGACGAGTCGTCAGCGCTGCTTAAGGATGCTGGTTTTCTGGAACCAGAGAAAGCGCTTAAACGGTTGCATGGTCTTTACCATTCCCGCCAGGTGCAAAGCATGCAGCGTATCGGCTTTGAACGGCTGGATGCGCTAATGCCGCTACTTCTGGTTGCCGTCGCGGAAAGTGAGCTGCCGGATAACGCCCTTAGCGGCGTTCAGCCGTTGATTGAGTCGGTGCTACGGCGAACTGCTTACCTTGCGCTGCTGCGTGAAAATCCCCAGGCTCTTGAGCACCTAATGAAGCTGTGCTCGGCCAGTCACTGGATTGCTGAGCAGTTGGCGCGCTACCCGATATTGCTTGATGAGCTACTAACGCCGGACACGCTCTACACTCCCGCTGACAAGTCACGCTTGGCAGATGAGCTACGCCAAACATTGAATCGTCTACCGGAAGATGATGATGAGGCCCAGTTGGAAGCGCTACGCGTGTTTAAGCATGCACAGATGCTTCACGTTGCTGCATCAGATATCGCTGGAACACGCCACCTGATGAAGGTGAGCGACTACTTAACGTATATCGCTGAAGTCATTCTGGATGCCGTGTTAGCAATGGCCTGGAAACATGTCACGCGTAAACATGGTGTTCCAGAAGGCCTCAATACACGAGAGCCAGCGTTTCTGATTGTTGGATATGGCAAGCTGGGGGGCATTGAGCTTGGTTACGGCTCTGATTTAGACCTGGTGTTTCTTCATGATAGCGATGGAAAAGGCACTACCGATGGCGCCAGGCCAATCGATACACCGGTCTTTTTTACCCGGTTAGGCCAGCGCATTATCCACCTCTTAACCGCAGTAACGCCTGCAGGTAGCCTTTACGAAGTTGATATGCGTCTTCGCCCCTCGGGCAATGCGGGTCTGTTGGTGACCTCTTTAGATGCCTTTGCGGATTATCAACGCCAGAACGCCTGGACCTGGGAACACCAGGCGCTGGTTCGTGCGCGCGTTGTCGCAGGTAGTAACGCGCTGGCGGAAAAATTCGATGCAATCCGCGGTGAGATGCTTTGTCGCGAGCGTGATCCGCAAGCCTTGAGAGATGACGTTGTCAGCATGCGTCATAAAATGCGTGATCACCTTGGCTCTCAAGGACAGGGTTCAAAGGGGCAGCCAGATAATGCGGTAGGAGAGGTGTTTAGCCTGAAGCATGATGTGGGTGGCATGGTCGATATCGAGTTTCTCTGCCAATACGCGGTGTTATCACTCGCTCATGACACGCCTGCATTAATAACGTATAGCGATAATATCCGCATTTTAGAAACCCTCGCCGAGAGCGGTCATCTCACCGAGTCAGAAGCGGACCAGTTACGAGAAGCGTACCTCGCTTATCGCAGTCGTACCCATCGTGCGGCGTTGACCGGTGAAAAAACAATCGTTGATGCACAGGCGTTTAAAACCCACCGCGATGTAGTTATCTCACTTTGGCAGCGTTTTCTTGAACCATGATCGGTCATATTCTCGCGACGCTGTTACCCGTGTTCTTAATTGCTGGTTGTGGTGCGGTTTACGGGCGTTACCGTAACCCCGATATTCGCAGCCTCAATACGCTCAACATGGAGCTGTTTGTACCACTACTGGTATTTGCCGTGCTGGCTGATCGGCAGGCACCTTTGGCGGACTATGCGTGGCTTGCCACTGCAGCGGTGGCCGTCGTGCTGGGATCTGGTCTTGTGCTTTGGCCGATCGCTAAATGGCTGTCGTTGGATGCAAAAGTGTTCTTGCCGCCAATGATGTTCAATAACTCTGGCAATATGGGGGTACCGTTATTGGTACTCGCCTTTGGGCCAGAAGCCCTACCGGCTGGTGTGGTCGTGTTTATTGTTGAAATGCTGCTGCATTTCTCAGTGGGTCTTTATATGTTGGACCCACGCACGCCGCTTTGGCGACTGTTACGAATGCCCATTGTAGCCGCGAGCCTGGCAGGGCTAGTGGTTAACGTCGCTGATGTCGCGTTACCGAGTTGGCTGCTGGAAGCGATGCATATGTTAGGGGGCATCTGTATTCCACTGATGCTCTTTGCATTAGGCGTTCGATTGCTGGAAATTGATTTTAATGACTGGCGAACGGGGTTGTTGGGCGCGGTGCTTTGCCCACTTTCTGGCTTAGTGATCGCACTTCCACTCATGTGGTTACTGCCGTTAAATCCGCTACAAACGGCCGTGCTGCTGGTGTTCGCCGCACTGCCGCCTGCAGTTCTGAACTACTTAGTAGCAGAGCAGTATAAACTCGCCCCACAAAAAGTGGCCTCGTTGGTGCTGATCGGCAACTTAGGTAGCTTAATCGTTATGCCGCTGACATTAGCAGCGGCGTTTGCCTGGATTCAATCGCCGCCTTAACAACGGCGGGACAGCAATTGACTAAGGCCGATGGTGATCATCTTTAACTTCGTAACTACCCTCTAACGCATCGTGCTGGCCTGGAGAGGCGTCACTATGAGTATAACTGCCGCCAATATCCTGAGCATGGTCAGCGCGCATCTGCTCCATACGTTTTTTCATTTTATGGCGGACAAACGGCATCATTGCCCAGCCAATAAGCAGGAAAAAGAGCCCAAGTACGACACCAACGATCATCAGTGCGCCAAACGCTAGCCACGTCAGTAACAATTTAAGACTGCCCATTAGGCCGGTCGGCTGGGTCTGAGCTGCCCGTGCACGCCACTGATTAGCAGCTTGCCACGCAGCATTGCGTTGATCGCGATTCATTTGCGGCATGAAAGCCTCCGTCGTTCGTATGCGCCTATTGGAACACAGGTTGGGTATCAAGTTCCTGGCCTGGCTTAACATTTCTTCATTCTGGCTGCGCAGAAATTTTATACGACTATGTTAGGTTGAGGGGCGTGTCGTTTAATGTTTGGTACAAGATTGAGGTTTTAAAACGCCTGCATTTATCGGTACATTTTACTCTGTTATACACAATGCTCATTTAACAGGATGGTTATATGGCAAATCATGGAGGTAAGTCGGTATTTGTCGCATCTGCGGTGATTATATTCGGCTTGGTTGTTATTGGTGCTGCATTCCCAGAAGGCTTTGGTAATGCAGCCCAAGCAGCGCTCACATCAATTACTGAACTGTTCGGCTGGTTCTACTTATTTTCAGTGTTTGGCTTTGTGGTTTTTCTTATTGGCCTAGCACTGAGCAAGTACGGAAAAGTGCGCCTTGGTCCTCAAGACAGTACGCCCAGCTACAGTTTTTTCTCGTGGATTAGCATGCTGCTGGCTGCAGGGTTCGGCGTTGGGCTGGTGTTCTACGGCATGGCTGAGCCAATGACTCACTATATCAACCCTCCTTATGGCGATGTGCCTGCTGAAACAGACGCTGCCGCGCGCTATGCGATCCAGTACAGCTACTTTAACTGGGGCATCCACCAGTGGGCGGCTTTTTCTGTTGTGGGTTTGATTATTGCCTACTTTCAATTCCGGAAAGGGCAAGCAGGGCTGGTGTCTTCCGTGCTCTCTTCGGTGACGGCTAAACATCCCCGAGTTCGCCCATACGCATCATGGCTGGATATTTTTGCCGTGGTTGCCACCGTTATGGGGGTCGCCACCTCGCTTGGTTTAGGTGTTCTGCAAATGAACGGTGGCCTTAATGCGGTGTTTGGTTTGCCGGAAAATGGCTTTTGGCAGTTTGTCATTCTGTTTGTCATGTTCTGTGCTTATATGGCATCAACATGGTCAGGCTTGGATAAAGGCATTAAACGGTTATCAAACCTAAACATGATTTTATGTATTGGCTTGATGCTTTATGTATTAATCACCGGCCCTACCATTGCTATTTTAGAGACCATTACCCTGGGTATTGGCGATTACCTGCAAAACTTTATCGGTATGAGCCTGCGGATTTCGCCCTACAGCGATAATGAGTGGGCGAGTAGCTGGACTATTTTTTATTGGGCATGGGTCATTGCTTGGTCACCGTTTGTCGGTACCTTTGTGGCGCGTGTTTCCCGCGGTCGCACAATCAAGGAGTATGTCTTTGGCGTATTGTTTGTGCCACCGCTATTAGCCTGTCTATGGATAGGCGTATTTGGCGGTGCCGCGCTTCATTTGGAAATGTCGGGCAGCGATGTTGGGTTGGCTGCTGCTACTGAAGCCAATATTACCGTGGCGCTGTTTGAGATGTTTGAGCTAATGCCCTTTACCGGTGCATTGTCGGTAGTGGCTATGATGCTAATCTTCATTTTCCTGGTGACGTCGGCAGACTCGGCCTCATACATCGTGGCGCAAATGACCGATAATGGTTCCATCAATCCGCCTCTTTATAAGCGCATTATTTGGGGCGTATTGATCGCAGCCATTTGCTTAACGCTGATTGTGGCGGGTGGGCTTTCTGGCCTGCAGTCAGCGGCTGTGCTTTCGGCATTACCGTTTACCTTTATTTTGTATATGATGATTGTGGTGCTGGTTCGCGAGCTGCGGGCTGACCGCAAAGCGATGCTAACGCAGCTATATCGTCGCCACGGGGAAACGCCGGTTGGTGCCGATGCATTTGAAGCAGAGCAGTTAGGCGAAGAAGAACGCCTACGCCGTGCCCCAAGCGTCGTCAACCGCCGCATTAATAGTTGAATTATTCGCTTATTTACAGGGAACGCACACATGGATAACGCGTGCTAATGGCCCGGCAAGGACACCACGGTGCCACTAGAAAACAGCCCAAAAGGGTGGTTTTTGATCGTTGGCTGGATCGTCTTGTCACCGTTGCTGTTATTACAGCGATGGTGGTGGGCATTGCCGCCGTGGTCGCACACTGGTTGCTATGAACCGGATTGCCACGGATGGCAAAAGCAGCAATGATCAGCGTGTCACGCTCGGCTATGCCGGGCGTTTGTTTTTTAATGACCGCCCCCGCTGTTCTAACTACATGCCATTTTATCGTCATTAATTAGCGTTCGTTAAAATGGTGACGATGCCACTACACACTTTTTGAGAGAGCCAGCATGCTGCCTGCTACCCCCGCCAAGGTTGCGCCCACCTACGCATCGCGACGTGAAATATTTGGCTGGGCAATGTTTGATTTTGCCAACCAAGCCTACACCTTGCTCATCATTACCGTCGTGTTTGGAGAGCTTTTCACGACGGTCATTGTAGGTGATCGAGGTGATGGCTTTCGCCTAGCGAATTTTTTGTGGAGTCTCGCGTTAGCGTTGAGCTATCTAATGGTCGTATTAACTGCCCCGCTGTGCGGTGCAGTGATGGATTATCGAGCAGAAAAAAAGCGCTTTTTATTGATAAGTTATCTCGCAACGGTAGCGACTACCGCCATGCTCTATTTTGTTGAGCCTGGCTACGTGGTGGTGGGCCTGCTGTTAATCATACTTTCAAACTATGCTTACTCGATGGGTGAGTCGTTTATCGCCGCTTTTTTGCCGGAGCTAGGGCCTCCTAATGCGCTAGGTAAGATTTCTGGGTTTGGCTGGGCACTTGGCTATATTGGTGGCCTGTTTGCCGCTGGTTTTACGCTGATGGTGTTAGGGGAGGCGACCGCCGATAACTTTGAACGCATACGTTGGGTAGGTCCTTTTGCCGCTGGCTTTTTCTTGGTAGCGGCAATTCCCACCTTCCTGTGGATGAAAGAGCGCGGTGTGCCGCAACCCCATGGCGTTTCCTATCGGCGTATTGCGTTACAGCGTGTTCGGTCGACATTTGCTGAGCTACGCTATTTTAAAGACTTAACGGTCTTTTTAGTGTCGCTGTTATTCTCAATGGCGGGTGTCTACATCATTATTGCGTTTGCCTTTATTTATGGCGCTCAGGTGATTGGTTGGGAAGAGAGCGTGCGCAATATTATGTTTATTATTGTTCAAGTAACGGCCGCGGCAGGGGCGCTGGGGGTTGGGTTTTTACAGGATAAATTGGGCGCCAAGCGCACATATCAAATGACGCTAGCGCTTTGGGTCATTGCTATTGTTTCGATATGGGCGACGCCAGAGCTAACCGACTGGGTCAACAGCCGTTACGCCGTGCAGTGGCAAGCACAGCACGTTTTTCTGGTAGTCGGTTGTCTGGCGGGTCTTAGTCTGGGGTCTAGCCAGTCAGCCAGCAGGGCATTGGTAGGCGTATTTTCGCCACTGGAGAAGTCCGCTGAATTTTTCGGTTTTTGGGGGCTCGCCAATAAACTGGCAGGCGTGTTCGGGATTGTCATGCTGGGCGTTTTGCAAACGCTAATTGGACTGCAAGCGTCTATCCTATTATGTGTAGCACTGTTTATTATCGCGATGCTGATATGTGCTGGCGTTAATGAACAGCGGGGGCGTGATGCTGCACTTGCCTGGGAAAGGAGCGCTTAGCTCGGAGGTGGCATATGAAAACCCTCGCTACGCAACGTGGCGGTATCGTCATAATGCTACTTTTTTGGGTGCTGCTATTGGCCGCTGGCACGTGGCTGTTGGATGGTGGTTTTGAAAAGGTAATGACGCCGAATGTCCATGTGATGTACGCCTCACCTGATGATGGGCCTGTCAATTTAACGCGTAACCGTGCCGGCCATTTTGAAGCGCCGGGAAAAATCAACGGGAAGCCAGTTACCTTTTTGTTAGATACAGGGGCTACCTATGTGGCTGTGCCCGGCAATTTAGCAAGCAAGCTGGGGCTGGAGCCAGGGCGCAGTGCTTGGTTTAACACCGCGAATGGCCGCGCAGAGGGCACGCTGACACAGCTAGATGAGGTTGTGTTGGGCAACATACGCATGAATGATGTACAAGGGTCTATAAGCCCTGGGATGGAAAACGATACCGTCCTGCTTGGTATGAGCTTTCTTAATTTTTTGACGATTGAAATACGCGGTGGAGAAATGGTGCTGAGCCTGCCTGCGGAGTGAATGTTACTTGTATGCATCGAAACGATGTGCTTAGCTAAAAATTCATGGAAGCAAACCCGCTAAGGAGTAGTTATGGGTATTGAAGTAGGTGGATTACTGGGCCTTATCTGGCTGATTATTGTCGTATGGGCCATTGTTAAAGTCGCCAAGAGTTCAGCCGGTGGGCTGGCAAAACTGTTGTGGATTTTGGCGCTATTATTTTTCCCGTTAGTTGGGCTGATTGCTTGGTTTCTACTTGGCCCAAAAGGGTAGTGGGTAACACGCTATTTATAGATAATAAAAAGGCAGACCACTTCTGTGGTCTGCCTTTTTAGTAACCTAGCTATTAGGCTACCTAACGGATCGTAAAGCGGCTTATCACGCAAGCCGTTTTATTCACTTGGTGGCGCTTTATAATGCCCAGGAATCGTCAGTTTCTCTCCATTAGGCAGATCGCGCACTTGAGTGGGTACGTAAACGCGTTTGATAACACTCTTGGTTTTGCTGTTTCCCATATGTCCTCCTGCTGCCAGATTATCGACAGTTAGCAAAGTCACATTAGCGTTTGGCGGTGCAAGAATCAAGGTACCTAGCAGGCAAACCATTACATGGGGGTGGGAAAGAGTTAAGGGGGCAGGCGTTTGAACGGTTTTGAGGTATCCTGGACGATATTGAAACCTGCGGTTATATAGGGTGAGCGGGTGATAACACAAACTGCCTAAGCGGAGTGAGTATAAAGGATGGTAGACCACTTGGAACAGCAATTTCAGGCGCTTGGGGCTCAAGACGCCGTAATGCCTGATTATCCCGATCAAGATCACGTGTTGATTATTGAAGATGACCAGCGCTTGGCAGAGCTGACCCGCGAATACCTGGAGGCAAATGGCTTTCAAGTGACGCTAGAGGCGGATGGTGCAAAGGGCGTGGATCGCATTTTAACGCTTCAGCCTGACTTGGTGATTTTGGACTTAATGTTGCCGGGCGAGGATGGTTTGGCTATCTGTCGTCGTGTTAGGCCAAACTTTGCTGGTCCTATCATGATGCTAACGGCCCGCACCGATGATCTTGATCAGGTGCTGGGTTTGGAAATGGGGGCCGATGACTATGTGCCAAAACCGGTTCAACCTCGTGTACTTCTAGCGCGTATGCGTGCGCTACTTCGTCGTGCCGATGCGCCAGCGCCTGGTGGTGAAATGCGCCTGCGCTTCGAAAATCTCGAGATAGATAACGCAACACGTGAGGCTTGGCTTTCCGGTGAGCGCATCGATCTCACCAGCGCAGAGTTTGATCTACTGTGGCTGGTGGCGAGCAACGCGGGACGCGTATTAACCCGCGAAGAAATTTTCAATGAGCTGCGTGGTATTAAATACGATGGCCAGGATCGTTCAATTGACGTGCGCGTTTCGCGTATTCGTCCCAAAGTAGGCGATGACCCTAACCAGCCGCACCGGATCAAAACAGTGCGAAGCAAAGGCTATCTTTTTGTGAAAGACAGTTAACTAAGAGAGGTTGACCGCATGCGGCGAGTGCTGGGCCACGGTTCTTTTCTGAGATTTTATCTTCTGCTGGGTTTGGCACTGTGCGTTGTGTTTTTTATTGCATTGGGCGGGCGCTCTTTTATTGAGCAGGTTCGCCGTGAAGACTATCGTGAGCAGCTCGCCGCATTACCTATGTCGTTAATGACGCAGCAGTTAGCGTCAAGTCCGGCGGCTGAAAGAGAAGCCATGCTTGCCCGCTTTTCGGAACAGCTCGGTATGCAGCTCTCACTTAAGCGTATTGCGGATGCAGAACTTAACTACTTTGAGCAAGCTCGCGTTGAGCGAGGCACGGTATTAGTTGCCGAAGAGCCCTGGCAGTTGCGGCAACGCATACCCAACGATGAGTGGATGCTCGAAGCAACGTTTGCCGCTTGGAGTGAACGACAGTGGCAGGGCAGCATGGTGCTACTCGGTGAGTGGCTCGCCGGTATGCCTCATAATGCGCGGGCCGACGCGATCACCTCGCTAGACGCGGGTAGCTGGCCGCTTGTGCTGCTTTCAGCGCTGCCCTCTGACCTTACCCCCGAACAGCAGTTTCAACTCGCTCAAGGAGGCGTGTTGACTCGGCTGGTGTCAGATAAGCTTTCATTGATGCTGCTTTACCGGGTGCCTGGTGATAATCAGTGGTTGCAGGCGGGGCCGACCTCTCGTGGTGATACGCTGCCGGTCAATTTGCACCTGCCTTTGCTAGTCGGTTTGATGGTGGTACTTAGCCTAATTATTTACTTAATCATGCGCAGCATTGAAGCTCGTATGGCGCGTTTGGAGCTTGCTGCGACTAGAATCGCCAGCGGGCGCTTAGAAACCCGGGTGAAAGTTGAAAGCGGAGACTTTTTAGGCCGCCTGGGCATGGCATTCAATGGGATGGCGAATCAAGTTCAAAGCTTGCTTAGAGGTCAGCAAGAGATGATTCGCGCGGTCTCTCATGAATTACGCACGCCGGTGGCTCGTATAAGGTTTGCGGTGCAAATGGTTGAAGATATGACCGACCAACCTGCGATACGCCGCCAGCTTCAAGGTATTGATGCTGATATTTCTGAACTAGACGACTTAGTTGATGAAATTCTCACCTATGCCCGCTTGGGGGGGGAGTCTATTAATGGCGTAGAATTAGAAATGGCCTTGGTTGAGTGTCGGGCAATGGCTGAGCGAGTTATTGATACGCTGTCGCCGTTGCACCAAAGCCTATCGTTAACGCTGGATGGTAGTGCCGAAATTGAGTTGTACGCCGAACCTCGCTATTTACAACGAGCCTTGCAGAACTTAGTCAGTAATGCCTGTCGTTATGGTAAGTCCCAAGTGGTGATTCGCCTATGGGATGAGCCTCATCTTGTGCGTATTGATATTGAAGATGATGGGCCAGGCATACCCCCCGAGGCGCGAAGCGATATCTTCAAGCCTTTTGCCCGGCTTGATGACAGCCGCGCACGTAGCTCCGGCGGCTACGGGCTAGGCCTATCCATTGTGCAAAAAATTATGGCAGGCCACGGCGGTAGCGTCACTGTCGATACCAGTCCTTCACTGGGCGGCGCGCGCTTTACCCTGCTGATTCCTCGTCGCGAGTCGCTGGCTTAATGCCTGACAGCACCGCAAATGACGTCTCTTTGGCGGTGCGCAAAAAATCCTGCATCCAAGGCGCTTCTAAATTCTCCTCCCGAATGGCGGCATAAAGCGTACTCCAAATGCCGTTCTCACTCAGTTTTACGGCGCTAACGTAATCCCGCTCTAAATACTCGGTGAGTGCCCAGTTGGGCAGTGCGCAGACGCCTCTACCGCTGGCAACAAGCTGCATCATCATGATGGTAAGCTCCGCGGTGCGAATTTCCTTTGGTCGCACATTGGCAGGAGATAAAAACTGGGTAAACACATCCAGCCGAGAGTGTTCGACCGGGTAGGTGATCAGCGTCTCCTCGGCTAACGCTTGTGGTTCGATAAACGGACGGCCAGCAAAGGCATGCTGTCGAGCAACCGCCAGCAGTCCCTCATAACGAAACAGCGGCGCGTAGTGAACCCCTTCCAGTGGCTGGGGGTCGGCGGTAATCACCAAGTCCAACTGCTCTCTAGCAAGGGCGGGCAGTGGGTCGAAGTGGTGGCCACTGGGGATATCGATTTCCACCTCTGGCCAATGATCGCGAAAATAATCCACCGTTGGCATCAGCCATTGAAAACAGCTGTGGCACTCGATGGCCATGTGTAATCGACCCTGCTCGGTGCCTGCCAAGCGAGCTAAGTCGCGCTCAGCTTTACGCACCTCGGGCAAAATCTCATCTGCCAGGGCTAAGAGGCGAAGTCCCGCTCGGGTAAATTCCACTGGGCGTGTTTTACGCGCAAACAGCGCGCTGTCAACGCGACCTTCCAAGTCTTTTAACTGGTGGGAAAGCGCCGACTGCGTTAGGTGAACCCGCTCAGCAGCCTCCACTAATGAACCGGTTTCCCGAAGGGCGAGTAGCGTGCGGAGATGGCGTAATTCAATCATTGTGAGTATTTTTCATGGTTGATATTAGAAACTTTAGTTTGATTCATTTTTGTGAGGTGAGCAGACTGTGCGAAATCATTCACGTTGATAGGTTTCATCATGACAGTTTCTCATATTCTCGGCTATCCGCGTATTGGCGCTCAGCGCGAACTTAAAAAAGCCACCGAAGCCTATTGGAAAGGTGACGTTTCACGGGAAGCACTTGAAATAACAGGGCAGGCGCTGAGGCTGTCTCACTGGAATACTCAACAAAACGCTGGCCTCGATTTTGTTAGCGTTGGCGATTTTGCGTTTTATGATCAAGTGCTTAATGTTTCCGTCATGCTAGGAGCGGTGCCCGCGCGTTTTAATGCTCAGCAGGAAATCAGTGCAGGCAACGTCGATTTGGATACCGCGTTTCGCATGGCCCGTGGCCGTGCGCCAAGCGGCACGCCCGTAGCTGCTTGTGAAATGACCAAGTATTTTGATACCAACTACCACTACCTAGTACCTGAGCTGCATGAGGGGCAGGCGTTTACGCTAGCGTCTGACCGCTTATTTAATGAAGTTGATGAAGCCTTACAAGCAGGCTTTACGCCGAAAGTGACGCTAACCGGCCCGCTTACTTGGCTATGGCTGGGTAAGACCAAAGGCAGCGAGTTTGACCGGCTGAGCCTGTTAGACAGCGTGTTGGATGTGTATAGCGAAATTCTGGCACGTCTAGCCACCCAAGGTATTGAGTGGGTGCAGCTTGACGAGCCTGCTCTGGTGCAAGATCTGCCGTTGGCGTGGCAGCAGGCGTATGAGCGTGCCTATCATCGCCTGCAATCGGCACAATTGAAGCTACTTGTTGCAACATACTTTGGTGCGCTGGGTGATAACCTTTCGCTAACCACTCGCCTGCCAGTGGCTGGGTTGCATATTGATGCTGTGCGTGCGCCGGGTCAGGTAGAGAGCGTGATTGATCGTTTAAGCCCTCATCAAGTGCTTTCAATTGGCTTAGTCGATGGCCGTAATATTTGGCGTGCTGATTTGGCAGCCCTACGTGAGCGTTTGCTGCCCTTAAAAGTGCGTTTAGGGCAGCGGTTATGGCTGGCGCCCAGCTGTTCGTTGCTGCACGTGCCGGTAGACTTGTCCCAAGAAACCGAGCTAGATAGCGAGCTGGTGGGCTGGCTAGCATTTGCTCGGCAAAAACTAGATGAGGTGGTGACCCTCGCTCGGCTCATTGATAACCGAACAACGCCCATTGATGAGCAGCGGGTGAGCGAGGCAACATATGCTCTGGATAAGCGTCGGGAATCAACCCGAATTCATCAGCCTGCTGTCAGCTCACGTCTAGCAGCAATAACGCCTCAAGAGAGCCAACGCCAATCACCTTATGCTGCCCGCGCAGCAACACAGCGCAGAGCGCTTGCGTTACCGCTGTTTCCCACCACCACCATTGGCTCTTTTCCACAAACAGATGAGATACGCGCTGCTCGTCGGGCATTTAAAGCCGGTGAACTGAGCCAAACGGATTATGAAGCCCGCATGCGTGAAGAAATTGCCTTCGTCGTAGAGCGCCAGCAAGCACTAGGGCTTGATGTGCCTGTCCATGGTGAGGCTGAACGTAATGACATGGTGGAGTACTTTGGTGAGCAGTTAGAAGGCTTTGCCTTTACGCGCTTTGGCTGGGTACAAAGTTATGGCTCTCGTTGTGTGAAACCACCGATTATTTTTGGTGATGTCACCCGACCAGTACCAATGACAGTGAAGTGGAGCGAATATGCCCAATCGCTCACGGATAAGCCCATGAAAGGCATGCTGACAGGGCCAGTGACGATTTTGCAGTGGTCGTTTGTGCGTGATGATCAACCTCGCGCAACCACCTGCCGCCAGATCGCCCTGGCGCTGCGTGACGAAGTATTGGATTTGGAAAAAGCCGGTATTCGGATCATTCAAATTGACGAGCCTGCGCTACGTGAGGGTTTACCGCTGCGTCATCATGAATGGCAGGGTTATTTAGATTGGGCGGTAGAAAGCTTTCAGCTAAGCGCTGCGGGCGTGAAGGATAGCACCCAAATTCACACTCATATGTGCTATTCGGAGTTTAACGACATCATTGGTGCCATCGCTGCGCTAGATGCGGATGTGATCACTATTGAAACGTCACGTTCTGATATGGAGCTGCTGGACGCTTTCCAGGATTTTGCATACCCGAACGAAATTGGACCAGGGGTTTATGATATCCACACGCCCAATATTCCGGATGTCGCGTGGATGGTGGCGCTGATGGAAAAAGCGTTGGAGAAAATCCCTGCCGAGCGGCTGTGGGTGAATCCTGATTGTGGTCTGAAAACCCGCGGCTGGGCAGAAGTGGAGCCTGCATTGGCGAATATGGTGGAAGCTGCCAATCAACTGCGTCAGCGTTATGCGTAAAAACGATAGGCGGCACGCGATAGAACCAGCATTAACCGATCACCCGCTAGACAAGCAAGTAAGTAGGGGGGGTAAAAGTTAATTCTGAACACAGGTACTTCTGAACACAGGTACTTCTGAACACAGGTACTTCTGAACATAGATACTTGTCATTTAAGCCCCGCTGCACAGGCAGCGGGGCTTGTTGTTTATCTAGCTGTTTGATAGCTAGCTTTTTGAGGCGTAGGCATAGAGCAGTGTTTCCTGGGCGCTGATTGCGTCGCCATTGCCAGGATCTTGCAGTTGATAGCTACCGTCGCTTTTTAGTAGCCAGCTTTGGCAGTTATCGACCAGGTATGTCTCCAAGTCTTTACGTACCCGTGTGGCAAGCTTTTTATCCAGTAGCGGGAAACAGGTTTCTACGCGATGGAACATATTGCGTGACATAAAATCGGCGCTTGAGCACCAGGTTTCTGGTTTGCCGTCGTTATGAAAATGGAAAACGCGGGTATGTTCTAAAAAGCGCCCAATAATCGACCGGACACGGATATTTTCCGAAACTCCCTCGATACCGGGTTTCAAACAGCACATGCCACGAATGATCAGATCGCACTCTACGCCTGCTTGCGAGGCGCGATAAAGTGCTTTGATCAGCTTGGGCTCTGTTAGCGAATTGCACTTAATAATAATGTGCCCACGCTTACCTCTAAGTGCTACCTGAGCCTCACGGTCAATCATTTCGACTAATCGCTCGTGAAGCGTAAAGGGGGCGTGGAGCAATGTGTCGATCTTGCGCGCGCGGCCCATGCCGGACAGCTGCTGAAACACCTTGTGCACGTCGGCGCATAGCGCTTTATTGGCAGTCAGCAGGCTGTAATCGGTATACAGCTTTGCGGTTTTAGAGTGGTAGTTGCCAGTGCCTAAATGCGCATAGTGGCGTAGCTCGCCTTTTTCACGCCGAACGATATGCAGCATTTTGGCGTGGGTTTTATAGGCCATAATGCCATAAATCACTATAGCGCCGGCTTCTTGCAGGCGTGATGCCAGCTGCAGGTTGTCGGCCTCATCGAAACGCGCCCGCAGCTCAATAACGACGGTAACTTCCTTGCCTTGGCTGGCGGCATCGACCAGAGCACTCACAATCGTTGAATCAGCGCCAGTGCGGTATAGCGTCTG
Source organism: Halomonas bluephagenesis (assembly GCF_054790765.1). Lineage (NCBI taxonomy): Bacteria > Pseudomonadati > Pseudomonadota > Gammaproteobacteria > Oceanospirillales > Halomonadaceae > Halomonas > Halomonas bluephagenesis. Next base: position 1,295,572 of record NZ_CP133631.1, on the reverse strand, counting down.
CTTGATTGCCAGTACGTCCGGGTCGCGGGCGGCCTCACGCAGTAGGTCTTCAATAGGCGAAAAGGACTGGAACGGGTGGTGGAGCAAAATATCGCTTTTGGCAATGGCGCTAAATAGGCTGCCACCTTTCAATGCTTTTGGCACGCTAGGCGAATAAGGGCGATAGAGCAGCTCAGGCCGGTCGACATCACCTAGTACAGCCATCATACGGGTTAAATTCACTGGCCCTTGAACACGGTACAAGTCACTGCTTTCTAACTCAAACTGGCGTAACAAAAAGCTGATTAAGTCATCTGGGCAATTGTCGGCAACTTCAAGCCGAACACCGCTGCCATAACGGCGGGCTAATAGCTCGCCGCGTAGCGCGGACGCCAAGTCTGAGACCTCTTCTGGGTCGACGGTCATATCGGCATTGCGGGTCAGTCGGAACTGATAACAACCGCGCACACGCATCCCAGGGAATAGTTCCTCTGCATGAGCGTGAATCATCGACGATAGGAAAATATACTCGGAGAAGCCTTCTGCACACAGCGCTTTAGGCAGTGCCATCAAACGAGGCAGTGAGCGAGGTGCGGGAAGTATTGCCATGCCACCAGCACGCCCAAAGGCGTCCTTCCCTTCTAGTTCAACAATGAAGTTGAGGCTTTTATTAACCAAGCGTGGGAACGGGTGGGAAGGGTCTAGGCCAATGGGGCTGATGACCGGCATGATCTCGTTATCAAAAAAATCTTTAACCCAGGCTTTCTGCTCATCGGTCCACTGATCGCGACGGCGAAAGCGTAGCCCCTGGGCTTCCAATGCGGGCAGCAGCGTTTCGTTCAATATTTGATATTGACGGGCAATTTGCTGATGTGCGATTTCCGAGATTTCTGCCAGTACAGCTTTGGGTAAGCGGCCATCTGCGGCGGTGGTATCGTCACCTAACGCCATTTGGTGTTTAAGTCCGGCGACTCTTATCTCAAAAAACTCATCCATATTGGATGAAAATATCAGCAGAAACATCAGCCGATTGAGTAGCGGGTGCGCATCATCCAGGGCCTGTTCAAGCACCCGGATATTGAATTGCAAATGAGAAAGCTCACGATTGAAATAAAGCTGCGGGTCGTCAAGATCCGCTTCCAAATGAGACTCTTTCGCGTGAACTCCGGTGGGCGTACGATTGATGCGCAATGGCAAAACTTCTCCTTCGCCACTCGTTGACTCGCTAGAAAATACTGGCGTGGAATCTGCTGATTGATCGTCCATGGTTGCCCCCGGTAGTGGTTCATACCCATCATAGCGTGATAGCTCATGTTAATAACTATCGTTAATAGGAGTATGCCGGGAAAAGATGACAAACAAGTGTCACCGGTTTGTCATCTTTGAGGCCTGACCCCTTAAGCTAACGCTGTAACAAGCGTGCTGCTTCTAACGCAAAATAGGTCAAAATCCCATCGGCACCTGCTCGCTTGAAGCACATCAGTGATTCAAGAATTACTGGTTCGGCTTCAAGCCAGCCGTTATCGAAAGCGGCGCGATGCATGGCGTACTCACCGCTGACTTGGTAAGCGAACGTTGGTACTTGAAGCTCGCTTTTTACGCGGCGTACGATATCTAAGTAAGGCATGCCGGGTTTTACCATCACCATATCAGCACCTTCGGCGATATCCATAGCCACTTCATGCAGCGCTTCATCACTATTGGCAGGATCCATTTGATAGGTGCGTTTGTCTGCTTTGCCAAGATTAGCGGCAGATCCGACCGCGTCACGGAAGGGGCCGTAATACTTAGAGGCATACTTAGCGCTATACGCCATAATACGCACATTATGCAGGTGTTCTTGCTCTAACACTTGGCGGATGGCACCGATGCGGCCATCCATCATATCGGAAGGGGCCACTACATCGGCACCTGCCTCGGCGTGGGAGAGCGCCTGTTTAAGTAGCGTATCTACTGTGCGGTCATTCTGCACATAGCCGTGTTGATCGAGAATGCCGTCCTGACCATGACTAGTATAGGGGTCAAGGGCGACATCGGTAATAATGCCAAGCTCAGGTAGCGCTTCTTTTAGCGCCCGCACGCTGCGCTGGACAAGGCCGCTCGCGTTATAAGCCTCCTCTGCTAACTCGCTTTTTTGCTCTGCACCGATAACAGGGAAGAGAGCCAGGGCAGGAATACCCAGCGCGTAGGCCTCTCGGGCCTGCTCAATTAGCAGGTCAATCGAAAGACGCTCAACACCGGGCATTGAGGCAACCGCTTCGCGTTGATTTTCGCCTTCCAGCACAAAGACCGGCAAAATCAAGTCGCTGGGCGTTAGCGTCGACTCCTGCATTAAGCGACGGGAGAAATCGTCGCGACGCATACGGCGAAGACGGGTAGCAGGGAAATGGCGGGGAGCAGAGGTGTTCAACGGCTTTCTCCAAACAATCGCATAGACAATCGCGTAGTGGGTGCCCTAAAAGGCTTAACGTGAGTATATCAGTCTCGCACTGCAGCGAAAGCAGGGTTGTGATAGCTAGCTTGTAGTGGCTTTATAGACTGACTAAAGTGAGTCACTCAGCGACGCTAAGTGGCGACGATTTAACAGCGATAATAAGCGCTACGATAAGGAGATAAGCATGACCAAACAGGTAGCAATCGTATTAGCAGGCTGCGGCGTTTTTGATGGTTCTGAAATCTATGAAACAACGCTAACGCTGCTGCGCCTTGATCAGTTAGGGATTGGCTATCGCTGCTTTGCGCCGGATGTCGCTCAGCATCATGTTATTAACCACTTAACTCAAGAGCCTGTAGAAGGCGAACAGCGAAATGTACTGCAGGAGTCGGCGCGCCTTGCGCGTGGTGATGTTAGTCCGATTACTGAGCTAGATGCCGATGATTTTGATGCGGTTATTGTGCCTGGTGGGTTTGGTGTCGCTAAAAACCTGTCTGATTTTGCCGATCAGGGCGATAACATGCAGGTTCTTGAGAGCGTAAAAGAGGCGCTGATAGGTTTTAAAGAAGAGGCTAAGCCCATTGGCTTGATGTGTATTGCTCCTGTTTTGGTCCCGCGCCTGCTTGGCGAGGGAGTCGCAGTGACCATTGGTCATGATCCGGGGGTTTCTGGAGCCATTAGTGCGATGGGTGGCTTGCATCGCAGTTGCGGCGTAGAAGACATTGTGGTGGATCATGAACATCGGGTGGTAACGACGCCTGCCTATATGCTGGCGACCCGAATCAGCGAGGCAGCGACAGGTATCTTTAAGTTGGTAGACCGCATTGATGAAATGATGGGCTAGCGCTTACTGAGTAACCGGCTTCTCGTATGAAAAGCAAAAAGCCTCTGTCATTTTTCAATGGCAGAGGCTTTTTTTGAGCAGTGTGTCGCGTGTGATAGCGCTGTTAAGTCTCTTGTTCCTCAGCGTCATCAGCCTTTGCCTTGCGGCGTACCAATCGGCCAAACAATAGCCCCACTTCATAGAGCAGATACATCGGTATGGCCAACAAACTTTGAGAAATAATATCGGGTGGGGTAAGCAGCATGCCCACCACAAAGCAGCCTAAAATAATGTACGGGCGTTTTTTAGAAAGGCTTTCAACCGTGGTCGCGCCAGACAGTATCAGCAGGAACGTCGCGATGGGGATTTCAAATGCGACACCAAAGGCGAAAAACAGCTTCAGTACAAAATTCAGGTACTGGTTAATATCGGTCATTACCGCAACGTCTTCCGGCCCGGTTTGGGTGAAAAACTCAAATAGCAGCGGAAATACCACGTAATAAGCAAAGGCCGCTCCTGCGTAAAATAGCGCTATGCTGGAGACCAGAATAGGAATGGCGAGTGCTTTTTCGTTATCGTAAAGCCCTGGTGCTACAAACGCCCATGCTTGGTGCAGCACAAAGGGGATAGCAATAAAGACGGCGACTACCAGCGTTAGTTTAAAGGGGGCCAGGAAAGGTGAGGCCACTTCGGTGGCGATCATCTGTGAGCCTTCCGGCAACAATGCCATTAATGGCTCAGCCACAAAGCTGTAGATATCATTGGCAAAGGCGTAAAGGCCAAGAAACACGACTAATATAACCACGACCGCTTTCATCAGCCGCGAGCGTAGTTCAATCAGGTGCTCAATAAGAGGCGCTTGGCCTTGGTCTTTACGCGGCTCTTGCGAATCGCCAGACATGCTCATTGGTGATTGCTATCCTTTGTAAGATCAGCCTTTTTAATATCCGCCTGCTTAGCATTAGCCTTGCTAGGCGCATTCTCGCCGCTAGGATTAACCGCACGCAGCTCATCGGTAGCACTTTGATGAGGCGTTGAAGAAGAAGCTGCTGGCGTGTCTTCGCGTACTGTTTGCAAGGCATCATCTAACCGGGCGCTAGCGTTGGCAACCCGCTGCTCGGTCTCGTTTTGGGTGGCCGGTGTAGAAGCGCTTGAAGAGCTGGAAGAAGAGGGGGCGTCGGCAATGCTCTCAACATCCTGCTTGGCTTTTTTGAGGCTGTCATCGAGCTTTTTCTGTTGCTCGTTGAGTTTTTGACGCAACTCCTCTGCTTCCAACTGAGCGCTGATTTCACGCTGCATACCGGATACCGTACGCTTGATTTTGCCGATCCACATACCTGCTGTGCGAGCGGCTCTCGGCAGGCGCTCTGGGCCAAGCACCAGAAGCCCGACGATACCAATCAGCATCAGTTCAAGAAAGCCGATATCCAGCATGGGTTATTTGCGCTCTTCGTTACGTTCTGTGGGGCGTTCTTCGGCGGCACGCTTCTCTTCTGCTTGAACGTCGTAGGTGTTACCAGCCTCTTCGTGGCTTACTTTCGCCTGAGGTTGGTCGACATCTTTTTTATCGCCATCTTTCTCTTCTTCGTTAATGGCCTTCTTAAAGCCTTTGACTGCACCGCCTAAGTCGGTGCCCACATTACGCAGTTTCTTGGTGCCGAAAATTAGGATGATAATGCCCAGAACAATCAGCAACTGCCAAATACTGATACCACCTAACATATGCATTTCCTCATCAGTGCAGGTTAACGTTGTGTGCGGGACGCTTTTTCGTCATGACCAGAAATACCAAACCGCCGTGCTAGCTCATCTAAAACGCGCTGATGATCCAGTTCAAGGTGCGACAGCATCACCAAACTATGAAACCACAGGTCGGCGGTTTCAGCGATCAATGCTTGATGCGCCTGCTCGCCACCGTGCTCGGCATCCTTAGCAGCCAAAATTGTTTCGGTCGCCTCTTCGCCGACTTTTTCGAGTATCTTGTTCAAACCCTTATGATGCAAGGAGGCAACATAAGAATCTTCTGCACAAGCATGACGGCGCTGCTTTAAGACCTCGGCGAGTGCATCTAGCACTTGCGTCGTCTGGGTAGAATCAGTCATAGGCATCCTTTTATCAATCATCACAGCGCTTTCGCCAAAGACCAGCACTTTCGTCAAAGGCCAACATTGAGGCGCTTTATCTTACTGCCAGGTTGTTTCATTGCCATAGTAGCAACAGCAAGCCTACTCCCGCAGCTGCTAAAACAGGCCATTCTTGAGCCGATGCCCAGCTGCTTAGCGGCTGGCAAGCTAGGGCAATGGCAATCAGGATGAGGCCGATACGCAGCCGATAATGACGTTTATGCTGGCGCGTCAGCTGCTGGTGAACAGCACTAATAGAGGTCACTTGCTGATGACGCTGACGGTGCTCATGTTCCATTCGGCTCAGCGCCTGGTGCGCTAACACGGGCAGCTCAGGCAACTGATGGGAAAGCTCCGGTGCCTGGCGTTTGAGCGACTCCCAAAGCCCGCCGATACCCGCACGCTGTTTCATCCACTTTTCTAGATATGGCTTGGCGGTGCTCCACAAATCCAGGTCAGGATAAAGCTGACGGCCCAGCCCTTCGATGTTAAGCAGCGTTTTTTGCAACAATACCAGCTGTGGCTGTACTTCCATATTAAAACGCCGTGCCGTTTGAAACAGCCCTAACAGCACCTGCCCAAAAGAAATATCTTTTAGGGGCTTTTCAAGAATGGGCTCGCATACGGTACGAATAGCTGCTGCGAATTCGTTGGCGCGCGTGTTTTCACCCACCCAGCCAGACTCGATATGTAAAGCCGCTACTTCGTAATAGTCTTGATGGAAAAACGCTAGTAAGTTGCGCGCAAGGTAGTCCTGATCTTCTCGGGTAAGGCTCCCCACGATGCCGCAGTCGATGGCGATGTACTGTGGATCTTCAGGGTCATCGCAGTTAACAAAGATATTGCCGGGGTGCATATCGGCATGGAAGAAGTTATCGCGGAAGACCTGGGTGAAGAAGATTTCTACGCCGCGCTCAGCCAGCTTCTTAAGATTGGTGCCACGGGCAATAAGGGTGTCTAAGTCAGCCACCGGTACGCCGCGAATACGCTCTTGCACCATGACATGGCGGCGGGTGTATGGCCAATAGATCGTCGGTACAAACAGCAGCGGTGAATCTTTGAAGTTACGCTTGAGTTGCGACGTGTTTGCCGCTTCTTTGTAGAGATCAAGTTCGTCAAACAGTGTGGCTTCGTAATCGCGGATCACTTCTACAGGGCGTAAGCGTTTTGCGTCAGGCACTTTACCCAGCAGTTTGGCGATTTGATACATCAGCGCCATATCCTGGCGCATAATGCGGTCGATGCCGGGGCGAATAATTTTGACGACTACATCTTCACCGCTATGCAGCGTTGCCGCATGCACCTGGGCAATCGATGCAGAGGCGAGAGGGGTTCGGTCAAAGGTAGCGAATGCCTCAATCAGCGACATTTCAAGCTCTTTTTCGACCCGTGCGGCAGCTAATTCGCCAGGGAAAGGGGGCACTTGGTCTTGCAGTCGTTTTAATTCATCGGCGATATCTTCGGGCAATAGATCTCGACGGGTCGAGAGCATTTGGCCAAATTTAATAAAAATCGGCCCAAGCGCTTCCAAAGCTAGGCGCAATCGCTCGCCGCGGCTGCGCTGCCCAACGGGAAACAGCTTTAGAGGAGAAAGCGTCATTAAGATACGCAGCCAGAACGGTAGCCGCTCAATGGGTATCAACGTATCTAAACGATGGCGAGCGACTATCCAAGAAATCTTCAATAACCGCAGACTCATTAGTGCGGCTCCTCAGGGTGCAACTGCTCGGTCGGCGTGGCTGTTAACTGTGTCAAACGCTTATGCAGGCGATTGAGCCTGGCTTCCAGGCGGTCGGTTGCGATCTCAAGTTCGGTCAAGTGATCTCGAAGCACATTGCGCTGTTGGCGGCCGGGTAATAAGCGGGCTTCTTCAAATACGTATTCAGAAACGTCTTGCAGCAGCTCGTCTTTCGCCCTTAGCCCCCAGCGGGTGGCGCGGCGGATACCTTCGGCCAGTGAATGGGCGGGCATATCACCCAACCAACGAGCTAGCTCGCCTTCCCAGTCGATATCCAGATCAAAGAGCAGGTCACGGGTGGCTTCTAATAGGTGAATGCGGCCACGTACAGAAAGCTTGCCATCAAACATCAACCGCTCAATGGAGGCTCCGCTTAACCATTCAGAGAGCGTTTCCGGAGTAAGCTCAACGATGGCGTCGACGTCGGTTTCATCTAGATCATCGCCACGCAGCAGATCAATCCCCGCATGGTGGTAGTGCAGTACCAACTGAAGGTGAGGCTTTTCCAGCCTTACCAGTAGTCGACTACCCGCTAACGCGGACAAGCGCGCAGGCGAGGCCGGATCGCGGGCAAGCAAGGCATTCAACGTGCGTTCACATCCGGCCAGCAACAGGGTCGGGGTGACTAGCATGCTGACCTCATTGTCGGTGATTTCATAATTTAATGCCGCGGTGAAGGGCCACGATACCGCCGGTCAGGTTGGTATATTCACCCCGATCAAGCCCTGCCGTTTCCATCATGCCTTTCAGGGTTTCCTGATCGGGATGCATACGAATAGATTCGGCGAGGTAGCGATAACTCTCACCGTCTCCGGCCACTAGTTCACCCATTTTCGGCAGAAGGCGGAAGGAGTATTCATCGTAAGCTTTCGACAGCAGCGCATTATTTGGCTTGGAGAACTCAAGCACTAGTAACCGTCCTCCGGGCTTTAGCACGCGTGTCATAGAACGCAGCGCAGCATCTTTGTCGGTGACGTTACGCAGTCCGAAGGCAATCGTAATGCAATCAAAACTGTTATCGGGAAACGGCAGACACTCGGCATTGGCTTGTACATACTCAACGTTGCCACCGACGCCATTATCCATCAGTTTGTCCCGGCCGACTCTGAGCATGGAGGCGTTAATGTCGGCTAATACCACTTTGCCCCGCGGGCCAACCAGACGAGAAAATTTGAGTGTTAAATCGCCAGTGCCGCCAGCAATATCCAGCACATGGTGCCCAGGGCGAACGCCTGCGCGCTCAATCGCAAGGCGTTTCCAGACGCGATGGATACCCATAGACATCAAGTCATTCATGATGTCATAGCGCGCAGCTACCGAATGAAAGACATCGGCAACACGAGACGCTTTTTCGTCAACTGCGACTTCCTGATAACCAAAATGGGTGGTGCGTTTTTCAGTGGGGCTCATGGGGCTCTAGCTCCCGAGTTCGAGGCGGTAATAGTCGACCAAAAGGTCGTCGCAATAAATGGTTAGCGACATTGTAGCCTTCTCACCCCCAACTTGTCTGCGCTTCAACTGAGGTGAAGCGTCACAGCTGTTTGAATTGAATGCTGGCAGGTTCGCGAGAGGCACCGGCCTCTTCGAGGCGTTGCAGGGAGTTTTGCCAATAATCTGTTTGGTGCTGAGCCAAGTCGTAAAGATAGTTCCAGCTGTAAAGGCCGCTATCGTGGCCATCGTCAAAATGCAGTTTCAGAGCGTAGTTGCCGGCTTGAGTAATGTTTTGCAGTCCGACATCTTTTTTGCCTACCTGGAGCACGGCAGTGTCGCCGCCGTGGCCACGTACTTCGGCTGAAGGTGAGTAAACCCGTAAAAATTCGACAGGCAGCCGAAAGTTTTCACCCGTGGCGTAGCCAAGTTCTAACTCTCGAGCCTGTTTATGGTAGTGAACCCGCGTTGGGGTGGGGGCATTCGTAGAAATAGGGGCATTCATGGATGACGTCACCTTTTACGATATTGAGCTAAAGCGGATTGACCGGCTATTTACGCTTTAGCAAATGCGTGAAGGCAAGCGCCACGGCTAGCGTTTAATCGACAGGACGCCGATCAAGCACGAGCAACAGGGATGTTGTTCTCGTGCATAACGTTAGACGCAGCGCAGCCTGAATAGCAGCATTTGCGTGCGTAAATAGCGGGCAGGCTGCTGCGGGCTATACCGATATAAGCGCGTTTACAAAATATAGCGCGATAGGTCTTCGTCTACTGCTAGCTCACCCAGTTGGGCATTGACGTAATCGGCATCGATAACCAGAGGGCTATCCATATCGCCGCCTTTAAACGAGGCTTCTTCGAGGAGCCTTTCTAGCACTGTGTGTAGTCGGCGAGCACCGATATTCTCGGTGCCTTCGTTCACCTGCCAGGAGATCTCGGCAATACGCTCGATACCGTCTGGAGTGAACTCGATATCCAGCCCTTCAGTTGCCAGCAGTGCTTGATACTGCTTGGTAAGCGAAGCGGATGGCTCGGTGAGAATGCGTTGGAAATCGCCAGGTGTTAGCGCATCCAGTTCAACACGGATCGGCAAGCGCCCCTGTAGCTCAGGAATAAGATCCGAGGGGCGCGATAGGTGGAAGGCACCCGAAGCAATAAACAGAATATGATCGGTTTTGACCATGCCATATTTAGTTGAAACGGTAGAGCCTTCGATTAACGGCAGCAGATCACGCTGCACGCCTTCACGGGAGACTTCGCCACCGCTGGACTGGCCGCTGCCCTTGGCAACTTTGTCGATCTCATCCAAGAAGACAATCCCATGCTGTTCGACGGCTTCGACGGCGCGGGCTTTAATCTCTTCTTCATTGACCAGTTTGCCCGCCTCTTCATCGCGCAGCAGAACCAGTGCTTCTTTCACCGTTACACGGCGCTGTTCGCGCTTTTGCTGGCCCATGTTGGAGAATAGGCTCTGTAGCTGATTGGTCATCTCCTCCATGCCGGGCGGCGTCATAATGTCGATGCCCTGACCATGGGAAGATATTTCAATATCGATCTCTTTATCATCCAGCTGGCCTTCCCGGAGCTTTTTGCGGAAGGTTTGACGCGTGCCGCTCTCTTCCCTCGGCTGGTCTTCCTGGCCGCGGGGTGGTGGCAGCAGTGCATCTAGAACGCGGTCTTCAGCGGCATCTTCAGCGCGATGTCCGACTTCTTCCTTCGCGTGCTCACGAACCATTTTGATCGCGGCTTCCATCAAGTCGCGAATAATCGATTCGACATCGCGGCCTACATAGCCCACTTCGGTAAACTTAGTGGCTTCGACCTTGATGAAGGGCGCTCTAGCTAGCTTGGCTAGGCGGCGGGCAATTTCAGTTTTACCCACGCCGGTAGGGCCAATCATCAGAATATTCTTTGGTGTCACTTCCGGGCGCAGCTCATCGTCCAACTGCATGCGACGCCAGCGGTTACGCAGGGCAATGGCCACCGCGCGCTTGGCATCTTGCTGGCCAATAATGTATTGATCTAGGGCGTGGACGATTTCGCGGGGTGTCATCTGAGTCATAAAAAGGGCCTCAACGGTCGTTGATGTTCAGCTCTTCGAGCGTCACGTGGTGATTGGTAAATACGCAGATGTCGCCGGCGATTTCGAGAGACTTTTCAGTAATTTCACGAGCAGAAAGCTCGGTGTTTTCCAACAGCGCGCGGGCACTTGCCTGGGCAAAATTGCCGCCAGAGCCAATAGCAATAATGCCGCGTTCAGGCTCAACCACATCACCGTTACCGGTAATGATCAGCGAGGCACTGTGGTCAGCCACGGCCAGTAGCGCTTCCAGTCGGCGTAGCGCTCGGTCGGTGCGCCAGTCTTTCGCCAGCTCAACCGCTGCTTTGGTAAGGTGGCCCTGGTATTTTTCCAGCTGCGCTTCAAAGCGCTCAAACAGGGTGAAGGCATCGGCGGTGCCGCCCGCAAAACCTGCCAACACTTTGCCGCGATAAAGTCGGCGTACTTTACTCGCATTGCCTTTCATTACGGTGTTGCCCAGTGATACTTGGCCGTCGCCTGCAAGGGCAACCTGATTACCGCGGCGTACGGATACAATAGTGGTCATGGAGATAACTCCTTGGGGGAGACTCACGCTCCCGATGACTGATCGGCCATATTAAAAGACCGTAAAAAAAAGCGATTCACAACAAAATGCGGGCGGCTGATAAAAAATCAACCGCCCGCTAAATAAAGCCGCTAGATAAAGTGTTTTTTAAACGGGGCTTATGACGATTAAAGCTCGCCTGGCCCTTTGGTTAAAGTAGTCTGTGGTTAGACTAGTTCTGCAGTTGGATCAGGAGCGGCTCAATGCCTTGTGTGGCCATTAAGTCTTGGGCGCGGTTAAGCTCACGGGTATCTTCATAAGGGCCTACTTGAACACGATGCCAAGTATCGCCATTAGCCTTTACTTCGCTAACTTGGGCAAGCAGGCTTAAGTTGCGCAGACGGCCACGCAACTGCTCGGCATCACTTAACTCCCGAAACGACGCGGACTGCAACATGTAGCGATTAGGTGTGCTGGTAGCAGGCGCTTGCTGGGCGGCGGCCACTTGCTCTTCGGGTCGCATATTAGCCGCAATGACCTGAGCAATGGGGTCATCGTTCTGACGCGCACTTGCGTTGCTTGTTGCTGTTTCGTTTGTTGCTGCGTTGTTACTTGCCGTCGTTTGTTCCTGCTGTGCTGCTGCTTCAGGACGGTTCACAGTAGACGGTAGCGACACGCCAGGAGCAATGACTTCTGTGTCTGGCAGCAACGTGTAAAACTCAAACGTCGGCATTGCTGGCTCGGCGACGCTCTCGGTCTGGCGCGCTGCGCTGCGCTCATCGCTGTCGGCAGGCTTAGGCAAAACGGTCGCTTGGGGCGTGTCTTCCTGCTCTTGCCAAGGGGCGGTGCCGTGTTGGTGCTGCGCCAGGAAAAAGCCTGCCGCTAAACCTGCCACACCCCACAACCAGCCGGGAATCTTGAATCCGTCACCTGAGCTTTTGCTGGCTTTGCGCTGAGAGGTTGCTCCTCGGCGGGTTGGTTTTTCTTTTGGGCTGGCCATCGCTTACATCTCCTCTGGGGCGCTGACCCCCATAAGGTCGAGACCGTTGCGTAACACCTGCTTGGTCGCCAGGCCAAGGGCTAGGCGAGTGTTGCGCAGGGTATCGTCTTCGACCATGACTTTAACCGCGTTGTAGCACGTGTGGAAATCACCAGAAAGGTCCAGTAAATACTGAGCAACCTGCTGAGGCTCACGATTTTTAGCGGCGTTCTCAACCACTTCTGGATAGCGCGCCAAGCGGTTAAGAACGGCTTTTTCCTGATCGCTATCGAGCAGTGCGAGGTTCGCCAGAGCGACGCCGTGGTTGAAGGGCTGGCCCGCATCTTCGGCTTTGCGCAGCATGCTGGATACCCGCGCGTGAGCATACTGTATGTAATAAACAGGGTTGTCGTTCGACTGTGAGCGCGCTAGGTCGATGTCGAAGGTCAGCTGTGAATCCGCCCGGCGTGCAGCTAGGAAGAAGCGGGTAGCATCACGGCCAACTTCATCAATCAGGTCGCGCACGGTGACATAGCTGCCGGCACGTTTGGAAAGTTTTACCTCTACGCCTGAGCGGGTCACCATCACCATTTGATGCAGAACGTAGTCGGGCCAGCCTTTTGGAATGCCGACTTCCAGTGCCTGTAAGCCAGCGCGAACACGGGTAACCGTGGAGTGGTGATCAGCACCTTGCTCATTAATCACGGTTTTAAAGCCGCGTTGCCATTTGTTCAGGTGGTAGGCCACATCCGGTAGGAAGTAGGTATAACCGCCTTCTCGTTTACGCATTACGCGGTCTTTATCGTCGCCAAAGTCAGTGGTGCGCAGCCACATGGCGCCGTCTTCTTCGTACGTATGGCCATTAGCAACCAGCTTCTCGACGGTCGCCTCTACCTTGCCATCTTGATAAAGCGATGACTCAAGGAAGTAGACATCAAACTCAACGCCAAACGCTTTCAGGTCCAAGTCCTGCTCACGACGTAGCAAAGCCACAGCAAAGGCCTGAATGGCGTCTAGGTCATTAGCATCTGCTTTAGCGGTGACTTCACGGTCATCGGCTGTCACCGTTTTCCCTGCCATATAGTCATTGGCCACATCAACGATGTACTCGCCGCGGTAGCCGTCTTCTGGCCAGCTGGGATCATCTGGCCCAAGGCCCTTGGCGCGAGCTTGAACAGAAAGCGCCAGGTTTTTGATTTGGGCGCCGGCATCGTTGTAATAAAATTCGCGAGTCACATCGTAGCCGGTGGCTTCTAGTAGGCGGCAAATACAATCGCCTATTGCTGCGCCACGGCCATGGCCAACGTGAAGAGGCCCGGTCGGGTTGGCTGAAACAAACTCCACCTGGACTTTCTCGCCTTTGCCGATCAGGCTGCGGCCAAAGGCATCGCCGCTATCGAGCACTTGAGCAACAATTTGAGCGGCCGCATCGGTGGCAGCAAAGAAATTGATAAAGCCTGGGCCTGCGATCTCAGTTTTTTGAAGCGCATCGCTGGCGGGAAGGGCAGCAACCAGTAGGTCGGCAAGCTCGCGAGGGTTCATCGCTGCAGGCTTCGCCAGCATGAGGGCCAAGTTAGTGGCATAGTCGCCGTGAGCTTTGTCTTTGGTGGGGTCAACTTTAATGGTCGGCTGTAAATCGTCGGGCAGCACGCCTTGGTGCTTAAGCGCGGCAATCGCGCCTTCTAGCAAAGTAACAATGGTGTCTTTCATTTAAATATCCGGATGTCGTCGGTGGCGGCGTGTGCATGCGCATATACATGTAAATGGTAATGCAGTTATTCATATAAATGTAAATGCAGTAGCAAAGCGGCCATTATCGGCAATTGGCGCGCAGTTTCAAAGCCGTATTGCGTTACCGGGCGAGCCAATTGCCTTCGATCTACCTGTCTTTACGCGAGAGTTTGCGGGTCAATGTCGATTGACCAGCGCACTTTGCGTGCCTCTCGATTGGCCTCTAGCCACTGTCCCAGCCAGTTAGCAGCCGTGTGGCGCTGGCTACGTTTGTCCGCTGCCAGCATGATGTGTACATGATAACGGTTTTGACGGCGCTCCATGGGCGCCGGGACAGGGCCTAAACAGCGCACGGGAAGTTTTACTATTGTTAACCATTCCTGAAGTGCTTGAGCGGCCTGTTGGCCCAAAGCAAGGGCTGCTTCTTCATGGGGGCTTTCAATTCGTAGCAATGCCATAAAGCAAAAAGGGGGCAGCCCGGCGAGTCGGCGCTCTTCCAAAAGACTGCGTGCGAGTGCGCCATAACCGTGTTCAGCAAGTTGGCTCAAATGCGGGTCATCTGGGTGCAGCGTTTGTACCAGTACACGCCCCGGGTGAGCGGCACGCCCTGCGCGACCAGCGACTTGCTCCAGCAACTGCGCGCTGTGCTCCAAAGCGCGAAAGTCGGCAGCGTAGAGCCCGCCGTCGGCATTGACGACGACAACCAACGTGACATGGGGAAGATGATGTCCTTTCGCTAGCATCTGGGTGCCGACGAGCAAGCAAGGCTCGCCTCGCTGAATTTCTTTGAGTATCTGCTCAAAACTCTCTTTTTTACGCGTACTGTCGCGGTCAATACGGTGCACGGTAACGTTAGGGAACAGGCCTTGTAGCGTTTCTTCAGTTCTTTCGGTGCCGCTGCCCAGGGCGCGCAGGTCACCGCTGCCGCATTCGGGGCAAGCATCCGGCAGCGCCCGTCGGCTATCGCAATGGTGGCAGGCTAAGAGGGGGGGCTGGCGGTGGAGTGTCATGCGTGAGTCGCACTGCCCGCACTCGGCCATCCATCCGCAGCTATGACAAGCCAGTGTCGGTGCGAACCCCCGTCGGTTGATAAACACTAGCGCCTGTTTACCTGCCTTTAAGGTGCTTTTGATGGCGGCGATGGCGCTAGGCAGGAGCCCGCCCTGGCGTCGCTGATGACGTAGGTCAATCAACTCAAGCTTAGCTGGTGGGTGCCGGCTAGGGCGTTGGGTAAGCCGCAGATGACGGTAATGACCAGAAAGCGCTTGCTGCAAGCTCTCAAACGAAGGCGTTGCGCTGCCTAGTAGTAGGGGAATGTTGTGGTAGTGAGCCCTGGCAACGGCTAAGTCCCGGGCGTGGTAGCGTAGCCCGTCGTGCTGTTTATAGGAGCCATCATGTTCCTCGTCGACGATAATGGCCCCTGGGTTTTTGAGGGGAGTGAAAATAGCTGAGCGGGTGCCGATAATCACTAGCGCGCGGCCATTGGCAGGGGCCTCCCATACATCCAAGCGCTCTAGATCGGTAAGGCCCGAATGTAGCGCCACTACCGGTACCCTAAATCGGCTCTTGAAACGCGCCAGAGTTTGAGGAGTGAGGCCTATTTCAGGCACCAGTACCAAAGACTGCTTGCCTTTATCGGCGAGGGCTTCTATCAGTTGAAGATAAATTTCGGTTTTACCACTGCCGGTCACGCCTTCAAGTAAGCAAGGATGGTAGCTTTCGAGTTTTTCATGCAGTACGGCAAGTGCTGCGGCCTGCTCTCTATTCAGAGGAAGTGATGGCGAGGCCAGTAGGTTGCCGCCAGCAGGTTGCGCTGCGGTTAGTGTGGTTTCCTGGGCACGGGCGAAGCCTTTTTTTTGCAAGGCTAGAAGCTGTTCACGGGTGAAACCATGAGCAGTGATTGCTCGGCCAGCCAGCCCATGTGGATGCTGGCGCAGCAGGGCATACAGTTCGGCTTGCTTTGGTGCTCGTTGAAGCGGCAGGTCCCCCCCTGGTGATAGCGTTAGCCACAGGGTTTGTGTTCGTCCCCCCATGGGGTGGCCTTGGCGAAGCCGGGCGGGCATGGCCAGCTGCATGGTATCGCCTAAGCTGTGCTGGTAATAACGGGCGGCGAAATGGCATAGCCACTGCCAGTCGTTGGGCAGGGGGGCATCGTCGAGCACTTCGCTAATAGCGCGCAGCTTTCCGTGAGGCAGTTCGCTGCTATTGGCCAGTTTTGTTACCACGCCGACCACTTCCCTGCGGCCAAAGGGGACGCGCACTCTAAGGCCTACCTGCCAGCCGCAAACCGGTGGTTGGTGTGTTGGTAAATAGTCAAATAAGCGCCGCAGTGGTGATGGCAGGGCGACTTTTAGCACTTGAAACGGTGCTGAGGTCGCGCCTTGAGGGCGTGCCTGGTTAGAAACAGAGTCGGACAATTGGCCTCCGGCGTTTAGTTTGCTAGAATGCGCGGCCGCTCTGAATCTATAGGATGGAGCGGTTAACCGGTTAGCAGTTTTTTCAAACCCGTATGCGGTGCCTGGCAATGGATCAGGTGGCGGCATACAGCTCATGAGGCTCAAGATGAAACAAGGTATCCACCCGAATTACAACACGGTCACCGCTAGCTGTTCTTGTGGTGCAAGCTTCCAAGTTGGTTCTACCTCTGGTCAGGACTTCTCTCTGGACGTGTGCTCCAACTGCCACCCGTTTTACACCGGTAAGCAGAAGCAAGCGACCACTGGTGGCCGTGTAGAACGCTTTAACAAGCGTTTCGGCGCTGCCGTTAAGCGCGGCTAATCCTAACGGATTTGCGCTGTTGCAAACACACAATGTGTTTTGCAATGAGGCCCACGCTACGGCGTGGGCTTTTTATTCTCAGTGGCTCGCTTTTTCCCTTTCCCTTTCCCTTTCCCTTTCCTGATTGGCCTTTTGAAGACTTATTTGCGCTTAGTGATGACGCATCCATAGCTGCTTTTAAATAGGCACTTTTCCACAGGCTCTTCCGCACATATTAGCCTGTTGAAAAGTTAGCTTTTTTCTCTTTTTTTAGTGGAATTTATTTCCATAAAATGACGCATTGCATCAATAAGCAAACCTTTATGGCTGGGATGTTTATGCATAAGTTGCAGCAAATGATATTGAAAAGTTACGAACATGATGGAAACGGAGTTAAAACGACTGTTTTCCTGCAAAGTTTACTACGTGCTTGAGACGCATGGGTTTTTTCTATATTCTGGAGTGACTTTTCTACTTTAGGCTGATTGGACCTTGACCATGATGGATGCAAATAAGCAAGCGGCTTTGGATTATCACGCTAAACCGATTCCCGGTAAGCTATCTGTGGAGTTAACCAAACCCACGGCTACCGCGCGTGATCTGGCGCTGGCGTATAGCCCTGGCGTTGCTGAGCCGGTTCGCGAAATCGCTCGCGAGGCGGAAAATGCGTATCGCTACACTGGTAAAGGGAACCTGGTTGCCGTCATTTCCGACGGAACCGCCATTCTAGGCCTTGGAAACCTTGGTCCACTGGCCAGTAAGCCGGTTATGGAAGGTAAGGGCGTACTCTTTAAGTGCTTTGCAGGCATTAACTCAGTCGATATTGAAGTGGATGCTGAAAGCCCGCAGGCGTTTATCGATACGGTGGCGCGTATTGCGGACACCTGGGGCGGCATTAACCTGGAAGATATCAAAGCACCCGAATGCTTTGAAATCGAAAAAGCCTTGATTGATCGCTGCAGCATTCCGGTATTTCACGATGATCAGCATGGTACGGCCATTGTGACCGCCGCAGGTATGCTCAATGCGCTGGATATTGCGGGCAAGCGAATTGAAGATGTGAAGATTGTATGCATGGGCGCGGGAGCTGCAGCGATTGCTTGCATGCGTTTGCTAGTGTCTTGTGGCGCTAGTAAAGAGAATTTGGTGATGCTTGACCGGCGCGGTGTTATTCACACTGATCGCGATGGCATTAACGAGTATAAAGCTGAATTCGCCCGCAATACCGGTATGCGCACACTAGACGATGCCATCGACGGTGCTGATGTGTTTATTGGTCTTTCTGGTCCAGGGCTTCTTTCTGCTGAGCAAGTTAAGAAAATGGCCGCAGATCCGGTTATTTTCGCCTGTACTAACCCAGATCCGGAAATTCACCCGGCTGTGGCCCGCGAGGCACGCCCTGATGTGATCATGGCCACCGGCCGTTCGGACTTCCCGAATCAGGTAAATAACGTATTGGGTTTCCCGTTTATTTTCCGAGGTGCTTTAGATGTTCGGGCGACACGCATCAATGAAGCCATGAAGCTGGCAGCAGTCCACGCTCTGAAGGATCTAGCCCGAGAGCCGGTTCCCCAAGAAGTGTTAGACGCCTACGAGCGCACTGAAATGAGCTTTGGGCGTGAGTACATTATCCCGACACCGGTCGATATTCGCCTGCTAGACCGAGTTTCTTCGGCGGTGGCCCAGGCAGCGGTAGATTCAGGTGTGGCGCGCAAACCTTACCCGGCACACTATCCGCTCAAAACCATTAATGATGTTTACGGTGCGTCAGTTGTTTAGCACACATTAATGTACCCACCAACGCCCGTTTATAGCGGGCGTTGGTGTTTTGGGGGCCGGTTTTGTTGATCGGTTTAGTGTTGCTGAGGATATCGCCCCAGCCCCTCTTGAGCGGTAGATGCCACCAAGCGTCCATCGCGACGGTAAATATGACCGCGGGCTAAACCACGGGCGCCGCCTGCCCAGGGAGAGTCAATCACGTAAAGTAGCCAGTCATCCAGGCGAGTGTCTTCGTGTAACCACAGTGCATGATCTAGGCTAGCGATGCGCAGTTTAGGGTCAGTGAATTTAATGCCGTGGGGGACTAGTCCTGTCGTCAGTAGGTTGAAGTCTGACGCGTAGGAAAGCAGATGTCGGTGCAGTGCTGGGTCATCGGGCAGCGCTCCGCCAGCTAAGCGGAACCATAGACATTGGCCTGCAGGCGATGCATTGTCTGGGTTGCCCTTTAAATGCAGAAACTCGATAGGGTGGCCTGGGAAGCGGGTATGCTTCACGTCACCACTTTCGATGATGGCTTCCGGTGTGGCTACATTGGGCATCGTGCGTTGGTGGCTAATGCCCTCTTCCTCGCTTTGAAACGATGCGCTACAGAAGAAAATAGGTCGTCCTTTTTGTATGGCGGTGACGCGACGAGTAGTAAAGCTACCACCATCGCGAATCGTGTCTACTTGGTAGACGACGGGGCGGTGAGGGTCGCCGGGACGCAGAAAATAGCCATGCTGTGAGTGTGGGCGGCGATCATCGGGCACGGTGCGGGCCGCAGCTGCTAATGCTTGGCCTAATACCTGACCGCCGTAGAGTTGTGGGAAGCCGAGGTCTTGGCTTTGGCCACGAAATAGCGTCTCTTCAAGTGTTTCCAGCTCTAGTAAGCTTACCAGTAACTTCAGCGCATCGTTCATTCTCGGTATCCTTAGTGCTGTCCGTTTGGCCGCTAATGTTTGCCAGGGTATCTATGCGGCTATGGCACAATTAAAACGATCGTTTTGCTACCTTAGCGGAGTTTGTCTTGATACGCAGCGACGAATTTTACATGCACCGAGCGCTTGACCAGGCACACCTTGCCTTTAAAGAGGGCGAGGTGCCGGTGGGTGCCGTGGTAGTAGATGCTCTAGGCGCTATTATAGGAGTAGGGAGGAACTCACCGGTAGCCAGTTGCGACCCCAGTGGTCACGCAGAAATTCGCGCGCTGCGGGAGGCGGGGCAGCAGGTGGATAACTATCGCTTAGAGGGCTGCACACTATTTGTGACGCTTGAACCATGCATGATGTGTGCGGGTGCCATGGTCCATGCCCGCTTAGCACGCTTGGTGTATGGTGCGGCAGAGCCGCGCACGGGTATGGTCGAATCAAAAGCCAACCTGCTTGCTCAGCCGTGGTTCAATCATCAAGTAGCCGTCACCAGTGGCGTGCTGGCAGCGCCGGCAAAAAAATTGCTAAAACAGTTTTTTGCTACGAAACGCTAGCCCGCTACTATCGTCAACGAGTGGCGGTATTGGGGGTAGCCAATCATTATTCCACGGGTGGAATAATATCAAAGAGTAACAGAGGCTCATCGCTAACCAGCGTTTGCCCCAGCTGGAAGAACTGCTGGCGGCTGCGCTCAACGTACTCAATCATCTCGTAGTAGCGACGAATGTTGCGTACATAAATGACGGGCTCGCCGCCGCGTGCATAGCCATAGCGAGTTTGGCTATGCCATTTCCGTTGCTGAAGTAGCGGTAGTGCTGCGCGTACATCTTGCCAGCTGTCTGGGTTGCCGCCGCGCATTTCGGCGATCTTGCGGGCATCGTATAGGTGTCCAAGCCCCACGTTGTAGGCTGCCATCGCCATGTAGAGCCGGTCATTACCGATAATGCTTTCAGGCAGACGATCTTTAATACTGCGTAAATAGCGTGCACCACCATCAATGCTTTGTGCTGGATTAGTGCGGTCAGCGACGCCCATCTCGCTGGCGGTAGGGTTGGTGAGCATCATCAGGCCACGCACCCCAGTAGGGGACACTGCGTTAGGGTCCCAGTGAGATTCCTGATAGCCCACGGCGGCCAGTAGTTTCCAATCAAACCCTGTATCTCGAGCGGCTTTTTTGAAAAGCTCGGTATAGGTTGGCAGACGTTCATCAAGATGGGCTAAAAACGTGCGCGTTCCCACATACTCCAAATAATCATCATGGCCAAAATAACGGCTGACTAGCTGTTCTAGCGTGCCATTTCCCTGTAGCTCCTCAAGGAACCGGTTAGCAGCTTCCAAGAGGCCCAGCCCGCGCCCGCTGGGCACCGCCCAGGTTAATGATAGCGGCTCTCCCAAGAAGAAGCCGCGCTCGACGTTGGGGAAAAAAAGCCGGTTTAGACGAAACTGATGATCAAAAATAATCGCCGCATCCAGCGTGCCGTTTTCCACCCGCGCCAGCAGTTCTGCTACCTCAAGCTCATGGGACTCTTTCCAGCTCAAACTTGGATAGTCGCGCTGAAGGGCGAGAAGTGCTTGGCTGGTGCCCGCCTCGCTCAGCGTGCCCAATTCCAAGCCAACTAAATTTTCCGGCTCGTTAATGCCGTTCAAGCCGCGGCGGTAAACCACCAATGGCTGCATCTGAATAATTGAACGGGTGTAATGAATGCCAGATGAATCTGGCAGCAAGGGCAGTGCTGCTGCACCCAGGTCACCTTGCCCTCGCACAGCAGGCAACACGCTTTCAGGGTGGTGGCTTGCATTGAGGTTTAAGCTAACGCCCAGGTAATCAGCAAACCGATGCATCAGTTCATATTCAAAGCCAGTTGGGCCTTGGCGGCCTTCATAGTAGGTGGTTGGCGTGTTGCGGGTATGAATGGTAATAAAATCTTTTGCGGTAATCTGGGCTAAATGTTCACCTTGCGATACCAGGGAGGCGCGCGGAACTAACGCTAAGAAAAGCGTAGCAATTACTGCGAAATAGGCGCGAGAACGCCTCATAAAGTGTCGGTAAATCAACGTTAGCATGGTGTCTTGTTGAGGGGAAACAGTCTGTAACGATACCCAGCCTGAGAGAAGCTGTCACCTTGTTGATTTCGTGTGGCCGCCGCTTTCCAGTATCATAGAGAGATTGCCGCGCTGCGGCCCATTGATTTCCTGCACGAACTCTTCCTGCTTTAGAGGCTCCCAGATATGCTCGAACTGCGAGGCGCACCCGCCCTTTCTGCCTTCCGCCATGAACGGCTGTTAACGGTGTTGCGTGAACGTGTTCCCGAGGTGGTGGCGCTGTCCGCCCATTATATCCACTTCATTGACCACCACGAGACGCTGGATGATGCTGCCCAGGAGCGTTTGGCCAAGCTGCTTGATTATGGCAGCCACGCGAGCCAAGACATTCCTGAAAATGCCCAGCGCTTCCTGGTTGTGCCGCGCTTAGGCACCCAGTCGCCATGGTCTTCTAAAGCAACTGATATTGCTCATAACTGTGGGTTGCACCAAATTGATCGCATCGAACGTGGTGTTGATTATCGGGTGGCGCTGAGTGGCGAACCCAGCGTCGAGCACCTGGAGGCGATCAGCGCACTGCTTCACGACCGCATGACGGAAAACGTGCTAGCTGACATTGCTGACGCGGTTAAGCTGTTTGCTCATCACACCCCTGCACCACTGGGCAGTGTCGATATCTTGGAAGGCGGCCGCGAAGCGTTGGCGACAGCCAACCGAGAGTTAGGGCTGGCGCTTGCCGATGATGAAATCGACTATCTGGTTGCGGCCTTTATTGAGCTTGGTCGCAACCCTAGCGATGTCGAGCTGATGATGTTCGCCCAGGCAAACTCAGAGCACTGCCGCCACAAAATCTTCAACGCGGACTGGGTTATTGATGGCGAAGCCCAGAGTCACTCGCTGTTCAAGATGATTAAGAACACCTTTGCGACCTCGCCGGATAACGTGCTGTCGGCTTATAGCGACAACGCGGCAGTGATCAAGGGTAGCCAGGGGGGGCGCTTCTTCCCTACGCCGCTGACTGGTGCTGAGGGAGAGCGGGCTAGCTACAACGCCCACCAAGAGCCCATTCACATTCTGATGAAGGTGGAAACCCACAACCACCCTACAGCGATTGCACCATTCCCAGGCGCGGCGACCGGTTCTGGCGGTGAAATACGTGATGAGGGAGCGACCGGTATTGGCGGTAAGCCGAAGGCGGGCCTTTCAGGCTTTACCGTTTCCAACCTGCGTATCCCCGAGTTTGTACAGCCTTGGGAAGCCTTTGACTACGGCAAACCCGAGCGCATGCAGTCAGCGCTGCAAATTATGCTGGATGGCCCCATCGGTGGTGCAGCGTTTAACAATGAATTTGGTCGGCCTAATCTGACGGGCTACTTCCGTACCTATGAGCAGGATACGTTGAGCGACGATGGTATCGAGCGTCGCGGCTTCCACAAGCCGATTATGCTGGCCGGTGGTTATGGCAATATTCGTGCCCACCATGTGCAAAAAGGTGAGATTCCCGTTGGTGGCAAGCTCATCGTGATGGGCGGCCCGGCCATGTTGATTGGCCTGGGTGGTGGTGCAGCGTCTAGCATGGCGTCAGGCGAGTCTAGCGCGGACTTAGATTTTGCCTCAGTGCAGCGGGAAAACCCGGAAATTGAGCGTCGCGCTCAGGAGGTCATCGACCGCTGTTGGGCGTTGGGCGATAAAAACCCGATTCGCTTTATTCATGACGTAGGCGCTGGCGGGCTTTCTAATGCTCTGCCGGAGCTGGTTAAAGACGGTAATCGCGGTGGTCTGTTTGACTTACGTGCGGTGCCTAACGCCGAGCCGGGAATGAGCCCGCTGGAAATTTGGTGTAACGAAGCCCAAGAGCGTTATGTGCTGGCCGTTGCCCCAGAAGACCTGGAGACCTTTGACGCACTGTGTAAGCGTGAGCGCTGCCCCTATGCGGTAGTTGGCGAGGCTCTGGAGCATCATCATTTGGAAGTTCGCGACGGCCATTTTGATACCAAGCCGGTAGATCTCCCGATGAGCGTGCTGTTTGGCAAACCGCCGAAGATGACGCGTTCGTTTGAGCGTCAGACTCCTGAGCTGTCTGGCGTCATGCTCGACAACCTTGATCTGCGTGAAGCGATGGACAGGGTATTGCGCCTGCCGACCGTAGCATCGAAGAGCTTTTTGATTACCATTGGCGACCGCTCTATTACCGGCCAAGTCGCCCGTGACCAAATGGTTGGCCCTTGGCAAGTGCCGGTGGCCGACGTTGCTGTGACCACCGCAAGCTTCGACACCCACGCTGGTGAAGCCATGGCAATGGGCGAGCGCCCGCCAGTGGCGCTAATTAACCCTGCTGCCAGTGCTCGCCTGGCCGTTGCCGAAGCGATTACTAACCTAGCCGCTGCGCCAATTGCCAAACTGTCGGATGTTAAGCTTTCTGCTAACTGGATGAGCGCCGCTGACCATCCCGGTGAGAACCAGGCGCTTTATGATGCCGTGCATGCGGTAGGCATGGAGCTGTGCCCGGCACTCGGCATTGCCATTCCAGTGGGTAAGGACTCCATGTCCATGCGCACCGCTTGGCAGGAAGGTGACGAGGCTGACGAAAAGAGCATCACATCGCCGCTCTCACTGGTGGTGACGGGGTTTGCACCGGTGACCGATGCGCTGGCGACGCTGACGCCGCAAATCAATCTGGAGCAGGATGAATCTGACCTGATTCTGATCGACTTGGGTAATGGGCAAAACCGCCTAGGTGGCTCTGCGCTGGCGCAAGTCTATGGTCAAGTCGGTAACGAGTGTCCAGACGTCGATGACCCAGAAGACCTGAAAGCATTTTTCGAGGTCATTCAGGGGCTTAACCGCGATGGCAAACTGCTGGCCTACCACGACCGTAGCGATGGCGGCCTGCTAGTCACGCTGCTGGAAATGGCCTTTGCTGCCCATGCGGGTCTGGAAATCAAGCTGGACTGGTTGATTGATGAGCCGGTGGAAGCCTTCAATGCGTTGTTCTCCGAAGAGTTGGGTGCGGTGATTCAAGTAAACCGCGAGCACACTGAAGAAGTGCTCACCCAGTTCGCCGTTGCGGGTATTGAAACGTGTGGTGTCATTGCGCGCCCTCGTTATGACGACCAGGTGCGAGTGACGCTATTTGAAGAGCCGCTGCTGGAAACTACCCGTCAACTGACTCAGCGCACTTGGGCTGAGACCAGCTATCGCATGCAGGCACTGCGTGATAATCCTGAATGCGCTAAGAACGAATTCGATAGCTTGCTGGATGTTCGTGATCCTGGCCTAAGCGCCGCGCCTAGCTTTGATATCAACGATGATATCAGCGCGCCGTTTATCAACACTGCCAAGCCTGCTGTTGCCGTGCTGCGCGAGCAAGGTGTTAATGGTCAGGTCGAGATGGCCTGGGCGTTCCACAAAGCCGGCTTTGACGCAGTGGATGTGCATATGAGCGACATCCTGGAAGGACGTGTTTCCCTCGATGAGTTCAAAGGGCTAGTCGCCTGCGGGGGCTTCTCGTATGGCGACGTACTGGGCGCAGGCGGCGGTTGGGCGAAATCGGTGCTTTTCAATGAGCGAGCCCGTGAGCAGTTTGCGAGTTTCTTCACCCGTGATGACAGCTTCTCGCTGGGTGTGTGCAACGGCTGTCAGATGCTTTCGCAACTGAAATCATTGATTCCGGGCGCTGAAAGCTGGCCTGCGTTTGAGCGTAATGAATCTGAGCAGTTTGAAGCACGCGTGGCGATGGTGCGGGTAGAGAAAAGCCCGTCGATTCTGCTGGCGGGGATGGAGGGCTCTAAGTTGCCGATTGCCGTGGCCCATGGCGAAGGACGTGCAGAG
Organism: Halomonas bluephagenesis; assembly: GCF_054790765.1. NCBI lineage: Bacteria > Pseudomonadati > Pseudomonadota > Gammaproteobacteria > Oceanospirillales > Halomonadaceae > Halomonas > Halomonas bluephagenesis. The sequence goes on along the minus strand of NZ_CP133631.1, from coordinate 1,270,431 downwards.
TTCCGCGATACCGCGCACCTGCGCAGTATGCAGTCTAGCAGTCAGATAGCGCTGCGCTATATCGACAACTACGGCCAAGTGACAACCCGTTACCCCGCCAACCCCAACGGCTCGCCGTCAGGGATCACCGGCCTCACTACGCCAGATGGCCGCGTGACCATCATGATGCCTCACCCTGAGCGGGTGACCCGTGCGGTTACTAACTCTTGGCGTCCGGCTGAGTGGACTGAGGACGGCGCTTGGCTGCGTTTATTCCGTAATGCCCGTGTATGGCTGGGCTGATACGTCCTGCCATGCTAAAGAAAAGCGGCCTGCGGGCCGCTTTTTGCTACGAGGGCAATGGGGTAGGGCGATGGTGAGAGTAAAATGAAACGATTGTTTGAAAAACGTTCATCCTCGCGCCACACTCACTTCATAAACGCGTTTATCAGTTTATAAGCGGATTAGCCCGCAAGCCCAGCGATCGCCAATCGGTGGCGAGCCAAAGAACTCTTCAGGGAGCTCGAATGCATCAAATCCTCAATGAACGTGTAACGCTGACCTTCGCCGACCACGTGGCCGAAGTCATGTTGTCGCGACCCGAACATCACAATGGCCTGGATTGGGCCATGATCGATGGCCTGCTGGCGGCCCAGCAGCGCTTGACCCAGCTTAGTGGAGTGCGTGCCGTGGTCTTAAGCGGCGATGGTGACAGCTTTTGCGCGGGGCTCGATATGGCGGCGATCATGATCGAGGCGGAGCGATTGCCCACTCTGCTGGCGCCTGACGAAGCGGGCATCAACCCGGTTCAGCGCTTGGCTCTAGGCTGGCGTGAGGTGGGCGTTCCCGTGGTGGCTGCCTTGCACGGGCATGTCTACGGTGGCGGCCTGCAAATTGCCTTGGGTGCCGATATCCGTATTCTCCATCCACGAGCACGACTGGCGCTGCTGGAGATCGATTGGGGCATCATCCCCGATATGGCTATTAGCGTGACTGGAGCGGCGTTGCGCCAGGATGTGCTCCAAGAACTGGCGATCAGCGGACGCAAGGTGTCAGGGGAAGAGGCCTATCAGTTAGGCCTGGGCAGTCGGCTGAGCGATACGCCCCTGGAAGCCGCCCGGGAAACCGCTGCACTCATCGCCTCGCGTTCACCTCGGGCCGTCGCTGCGGCTCGTGAGCTGTTCGCTCGCGGTCCGGGGCTGGCCCATGGCGATCGTCTGGCCCTTGAAGCGCATTTGCAACAGCAGCTTTTGGCCGGCGCCGAGCATCGCGAAGCGGTGAGCGCACGAATGGAGCGTCGCGCCCCGCGTTTCGACTGACATGCAACCATTCAGCCCTTCCACCGCCCCTGTTTTTGGCACGCCACCCTGCTTGAGACCTTACCAAACGGAGGCGGTAAAGCGTGTGGTGGAGCACTTCCGTGCGACCAGTGCGCCCGCGGTGGTGGTATTGCCCACTGGGAGCGGTAAGTCGTTAGTGATTGCTGAGCTGGCCAGGCTAGCCCGTGGCCGTGTGTTGGTGCTGGCCCACGTGCGTGAGCTGGTTGAGCAAAATCATGCCAAGTACCAAGCCTACGGGCTTCAGGCAGATATTTTCAGTGCAGGTCTTAAGCGTAAAGAAGCCAGCCGACAAGTGGTGTTTGGCTCGGTGCAATCAGTGGTGCGTAATCTGGAGCGCTTCAGTGACGCCAGTTTTACGTTACTGGTGATTGATGAATGCCACCGAGTATCGCTGGAAAAAGATGCCAGCTATCGCCAAGTGATTGAGCATCTGCAGCGTCAGAACCCACAGCTAAAAATTCTCGGCTTAACCGCTACGCCGTTTCGGTTAGGGCAGGGATTTATCTACCACCGCCATCACCATGGCATGGTGCGTGGCGATGAAGCGTGCTTCTTTGCCGACTGCGTCTTTGAACAGCCGCTACGATTGATGGTGAAACAAGGTTTTTTGGCGGCGCCTAAACGGCTGGATATGGCCATTGAAGGCTACGATTTTTCTGCCTTGGCCCCTGCGCCCAGTGGGCTGTTTCGTGAGGAAGAGCTCAACCGTGTTGTTGCCGGTAGTCGCGTTACGCCAGGGATCATTGCCCAGGTGGTTGAGTATGCCTCCGCGCGTCAAGGGGTGATGATTTTTGCCGCAACGGTCGCTCATGCTGAAGAAATTATCAGCTACTTACCTATGAACCAAGCAGCGCTGATTACCGGTGCGACGGCTTCACAGGAGCGTACTTCTCTTATTGAAGCATTCAAAGCGCGTGAGCTTAAATTCTTGGTCAACGTCGCTGTGCTGACGACCGGATTTGATGCGCCTCATGTGGATTTAATCGCTATTCTGCGTCCCACAGAATCGGTGAGCCTTTATCAGCAGATTGTTGGCCGAGGGTTGCGTTTATCGCCGGGTAAAGCCAACTGCTTGGTTCTGGATTTTGCGGGTAACCCTTGGGACCTATACTCGCCAGAAGTGGGCGAGCCAAAACCGGACAGTGACAGTGAACCGGTCCAGGTTGAGTGTCCGGCGTGTGGTCACGCCAATTTATTCTGGGGTAAGCGTGATGGCGAGCTGGTGATTGAGCACTTTGGTCGTCGCTGCCAGGGGTTGGTGGATAACCCCAATCCGACTGCTAAGGCGGGCAAGGGTAGGCAGGGCGCCGATCAAAAGCAGTGTGATTTTCGTTTTCGCTTTAAGGTCTGCGAGCAATGTGGCGCTGAAAATGATATTGCCGCCCGCCGCTGTCACGGCTGCGAGCAACTGCTGGTTGATGCCGACGATAAGCTCAAAGACGCGCTCAAATTAAAAGATGCCAACGTACTGCGAGTCAGCGGTATGCAGTTAGAGGCCACGACCAACGGGCGAGGGCTGCCGCGTTTAAAAGTGACCTACTATGATGAAGATGGCGCGAGCTTGGCGGAGTGGTTTGCGCTGGAAACACCTGCTCAGCGGCGGGCATTTTTTGCTGTTTTTTTTAGCAATCACCTGCGTGCCCCAGGCGCTAAGTGGCAGCCTGCTTCGCCGGCCGAGGTGGTCGAAGAGCAGCGACGGCTGCGCCACCCAGACTTTGTCGTTGGCCGTAAAGTCGGACGGCACTGGAAGCTTCGCGATAAGCTGTTTGACTATCAAGGGCGCTATCGCAAGGCGGCTGAGGCAGGGGAGCGATAATGCCTCAATAGGCGACACGCTGTTACACTGGCGAGCATGGACACTTAACTTACCATGGACGTTTAACTAACCATGGATGTTTAACTAAAGGAACACGCCCCGCGTGAGCGAGACGCCAAACGCAACCGTTGATCACGAGCTTATAGAGCCAACTGCTGAACCGGTAGTAGAGGCGCTTGGGCGCCTGTTTGATGAGCCGATCATGCAGCTGCCGGAGGATCTTTACATACCACCAGAGGCGCTGCGGGTGTTTCTGGAAGCCTTCGAGGGGCCGCTCGATCTGCTGCTCTATCTTATTCGCCGTCAGAACCTGGATATTTTGACGATCAATGTGGCGACCATTACTCATCAATACATTGAGTATGTGGAATTGATGAAAGCCATGGAGATTGAGCTGGCCGGAGAGTACTTATTAATGGCGGCTATGCTGGCGGAAATTAAATCCCGCACACTCCTGCCGCGTCCACCGAAGGCAGAAGGCGAGGAGGAAGAAGATCCCAGGGCTGAGCTTATTCGTCGTCTGCAAGAGTATGAACGCTTAAAAGAAGCGGCCGAAACATTGGATACGCTGCCTCGGGTAGGGCGTGACTGGTTTAGTGTGCAAGCGGGGCTGCCACCGTTAGAAGCGCGGGTGATTCATCCTGATGTAGGGTTAGACGAGCTGCTGGGAGCACTATCGGATATTCTGAAACGTGCGGAGCTGGCGCAAGCCCACCAAATCAGCCGTGAGGTTCTCTCTACCCGCGAACGTATGCTGAAAATTATGGAGCAGTTACACCACGATGGTGACCACCAGCGCTATACCCCGTTTGAAGCGTTGTTTACGCTGGAAGAAGGGCGCGCTGGAGTAGTAGTGACGTTTATGGCCATTTTAGAGTTAGCCAAAGAAGCTATGATCGAAATTGTACAGAATGCGCCACTGTCGCCCATTCATGTGCGTGCGCGGCGTGCCGCCCTCACGGATGGAGAAGAGAGCGCATTTGAAGTGGCTGACTCAGACGATGACGCCTCAGAGTCTGCGTTTGAAGAGCGTGCGTTTGAAGAGCCGGTATTTGAACCTGACGAGGAGTCATCGTGAGAGACACCACGTTAGACGATATTATTGAAGCAGCGCTGCTTGCCGCTGGCGAGCCGCTTTCCTTAGAGCGGCTTGAAACGCTGTTTTTAGAAGATGAGTGCCCCTCCAAAAAAGCACTTCGCGACACGTTGTCTCGCCTTGTTTTGCGTCATGAAGAAGGGGCGCTGGAACTCGTGGAAACGGCGTCTGGATTTCAGCTGCGTATTCGGCCTCGTCTCTCTCATTGGGTATCGCGCCTATGGGACGAGCGGCCGCAGCGTTACTCTCGGGCACTGCTGGAAACGCTGGCGCTGATTGCCTATCGCCAGCCGGTAACGCGGGGGGATATTGAAGACGTGCGCGGTGTGAGTGTCAGCAGCTCTATTATGCGCACGCTAGTAGAGCGGGGGTGGATTCGTGTGGTAGGCCACCGAGATGTGCCTGGGCGACCTGCTGTTTACGCCACTACCCGCAGCTTTTTAGATGATTTTGGCCTGAAAACCTTGGACGCATTGCCGCCGATGCATGCATTGGTCAATGCCGAGGATAGCGACATTGCTATTGAGCAAGGTGACAATGGGAATCCGCTAGAAGAAAGCACTAATGGCCAAGAAGAAAGTGCCCAAGAAGAGTGTATTGGTGATCAAGCAGAAAGCATAAGCAACCAAGATGAGACACAACCAGCACTGGACGAAATGCCTGAAACCGTGCAGGATGCGCCACCCCAGAGTGAAGAGATAGCTTCAGCTAAGATTGCTGATCAACACGCCGAGACGGCGTTAACCCAGCCGCTGAGTTTTGCCGATTTAGAGGCGCGCCTAGCGGCACGTGCGCAGCGCAATGACGATGATGCGCGCACGCAGACTAACGATGTGAGGTCAGACGACCATGAGTCAGAGCAATAACACCACGCCCCCCACCAGCGAAAAGCTGCAAAAAGTACTGGCCCGGGCAGGGCTGGGGTCACGCCGTGAAATGGAAACTGCCATTTCCGATGGTCGAGTAAAGGTTAATAGCCAAGTAGCCAAGTTAGGCGACCGAGTAGAAGCCCGCGACAAAGTAAGTTTTGATGATCGCCCTGTGTCGCTGCGGCCCGAAGAGGAAGTGCCGCGCCGCGTGATTATGTACAACAAGCCGGAAGGCGAGTTGTGCACGCGCAAAGACCCAGAAGGGCGTCGCACGGTGTTTGAACGCTTACCACGCCTGAAAGGTGAACGCTGGATTGCCATTGGTCGTTTGGATATTAACACCAGTGGCTTGCTGCTATTCACCACAGACGGCGAGCTTGCTAACCGTCTAATGCACCCTTCGACTCAGGTAGAGCGCGAGTACGCAGTTCGAGTGATGGGTGAGGTCAAGCGCGAGCATATTATTGCCATGGTTGATGGCGTGATGCTAGAGGATGGGCCAGCGCGCTTTACTGACGTACAGGAGTTTGGTGGCGAAGGTATTAATACCTGGTTCCACGTGGTTATTTTAGAAGGTCGTAACCGAGAAGTGCGTCGACTATGGGAATCTCAGGGGCTCACGGTTAGTCGTCTGAAGCGGGTGCGCTACGGCAACATCTTCCTTGATAAGCGCGCCAAGGCAGGTGAGTGGGTTGAGCTTTCCCAAGATGAGGTCGATGACTTGGCCACGTTGGCAAGTCTCGAAACCCGCAAGGTGCCAGCACTAACGCCTGATGAGAAAAACCGCTGGAGCCGTGATAAACACAAGCGCCGCCCGGTTCAAGCAATGCGCAAGCCTAAGCGTAATTGATAATAGTTAAAGGTAATTAATAAGAGTGATTTTGACGGATGCTTATTGGTAAAAGGTAAAAAAGGCTTGCTATTAGTGAGCTCTATCCGTACTATATGCATCCGTTCGAGGGGGTCGTTAGCTCAGTTGGTAGAGCAGTTGACTTTTAATCAATTGGTCGTAGGTTCGAATCCTACACGACCCACCACTCGAACTGATTTATAGCGCCAAGTAGTCAACTAGGTGCGTAGCAAAATTTGGGTCGTTAGCTCAGTTGGTAGAGCAGTTGACTTTTAATCAATTGGTCGTAGGTTCGAATCCTACACGACCCACCAAATTTAACGCCCCTGGTAGCTTGCTGCCAGGGGCGTTTTGCTATTCGGTGATAAAGCGTCCTAACGCACACTTTATGCTTGCAGCGGGCAACGATTTAACACCACAATAGTCTTAGTTATAGCTACCAATGATGTCACGGTAGCGCTGTCCGCGCTAATGGCGGGCAGAGCGACGAGTCACCGCGAGAGACGCAGCGGCTCGTCGCATCGAGTGCGGCGTTTGCGGAGTGCACACGCCGTGACCGGTGTTTAACAGGGGGATTCCCTGTTCGTCACAGTGGTAGACACGATGACTATTATGACTACTCAAGCTGAGCTCGACGCTCCGCTCCCCAGCCCGTACTGCCCCACCCGCATTCCTGCGGAAGACGAGGCGCGGGTAGCTGAAATCAAGCAACTGCTTAAGGCACACAATGCGGTGCTAGTTGCTCATTACTATACCGATGATGCTATTCAACAGCTGGCCGAAGAGACTGGCGGCTGTGTTGCAGACTCCCTTGAAATGGCGCGCTTTGGCGCACGCCACGATGCAACAACGCTGGTAGTTGCAGGTGTACGATTCATGGGGGAAACAGCGAAAATTCTATCGCCAGAAAAACGTGTATTAATGCCCACTCTGGAAGCTACCTGTTCGCTGGATATTGGCTGCCCTGCTGATGAGTTCAGTGCTTTTTGTGATGCGCACCCTGACCGTACCGTGGTGGTATATGCCAACACCTCTGCTGCCGTGAAAGCGCGTGCTGACTGGGTCGTTACCTCTTCGATTGCGGTTGAGGTTATTGAGCATCTTCAAGCCAAAGGTGAAAAAATACTTTGGGCGCCAGATAAGCACTTAGGTGGCTATATCCAGAAAAAGACCGGCGCCGATATGCTGATGTGGGACGGTGCCTGTATCGTTCACGAAGAGTTTAAGGCAAAAGGGATTGAAGATCTTAAACGACTTTATCCTGAAGCCGCGGTGCTAGTGCATCCAGAATCACCGGATGCCGTGGTCAAACTGGCCGATGTTGCAGGTTCAACCTCTCAACTGATCAAAGCCGCGCAGACCCTGCCCAATGACAAATTAATCGTTGCCACTGATCGCGGTATTTTCTTTAAAATGCAGCAGGCGGTGCCCGATAAAACACTGTTTGAGGCGCCCACTGCGGGTAATGGCGCGACTTGCCGTAGTTGCGCGCATTGCCCGTGGATGGCGATGAACGCTCTGGATAACTTGGCTGGTGCGTTGCGCGACGGGTGTGGTGAAATTTTTGTAGATGACACGCTGCGACTGCAGGCGTTAAAACCATTAGAGAGAATGCTGAATTTTAATGCCTAGCGTATAGGTTCACCATGGCAGCTCGAAGGCTACAGCCCGAATGCGAAGGCATTCGGGCTGTTCTTTTAGTAACGTCAGAACTTCTCTAGTGCCTCGCGATATTCAATGAACGCTTCACGGCGTTGTTCAATGCGTGCTAGTGCCTGTTGGTCGTTCTCTTGCTGCGCAGCATCTTTTGCGATGCTCAACTGACGAATACCTCGGTCAACTCTACCTGTTAGCTGTAAGTGCTCTGCTCGCGCTAAGTGCCCCCAACCGTTATAACCACTACGTCCGGCCGCTTCGGCAAGTAGGTTGAACCCCTGAGGGTTTTCAGGGTACTGAGCAGTCATGTCGCGTAATAATTCATAAGCGGCTTGCGGGTCGCGCTGGAGCTGGGCTTCAGCTAATACCAATTGAACAGGTAAGTAGTTGGGCATGATACGCAGTAGGCGCTGGCTACGCGTAATAGCCTCTTCATAGCGTTGCGCTTCCAGTGCAACAGCGGCGGCAGAAGCAGGTAGCATGCCGTAGTCAGGTAGTTCACGGGCCAGTTGGTCGATGGTTTGCAGAGCGTTGTCTGTTTGACCATTTCGAGCTGCGATTAGCGCTGACAGGTAGCGCTGCGCTTGTTCTTCGCTATTTTCTTGAGCAAGCCGTGAAGCAGCTTGCTGCGGTGTATTGTTATAAATACTCAAAAGCGCGCGGGCACGCATCATGTCGTATAAAGTGTCGCTGGTATAGGCGTCAGCAATATTTAGCTGTGATGCGCGTGCTTGAGCATCGCTTAGTCGGCTATCGCTGACTGGGTGGGTGAGTAAGAACTCTGGTGGCGTGCCGCCTTGGAGTCGTGCCATCCGTTGCATGGCACCGAACATCCGCACCATCGCGTCTGGGTTGTATCCAGCACTTGCCATCGCCTGTAGGCAAATCCGGTCGGCTTCTTGCTCAAAGCGTCGTGAATAAGATAATTGATCTTGGATTAGCGCCGCTTGGGAACCCATAGCGGCGGCCATGCCAGCCTCACCGCCACCGCTAGCGGCAATTAGCATTCCTGCAAGCATCGCGGCCATTGCAGGAAGCTGTGTTTGCTCTGCACGCGCACTGCCCCTGGCGTAGTGTCGTTGAGATAAGTGGCCCAGTTCGTGGGCGATAACCGATACAAAGGCTCCTTCGTCTTCAGCAAAGGCGAATAACCCTGAATTGATGCCTATGACTCCCCCTGGTACTGCGAAAGCATTGAGAGAGCCGCTATCAACCATCACGGTGGTCGTGCGAAGGTTACCAAGCTGGCTATGGGGAGCAAGGCGTGCAACTAGGCTGTTTAGGTAGTCATTTACGATAGGGTCTTGCCACTGTGGCGCTTGGGCACGAAATTGACGAAGCCAAGCGCGACCTAGGCGATACTCCTCGTTACTGACAGAGGTTGAAGCGCCGCCTAGGGTAGGGAGCTGATAATCGTCGAAGCCAAGGCTAGGTGGGCTAACACTGGCGATACTCAGCATAAGCGCTAGCGTGTAGGCTCGGCGAGAAAGTGCGAGTCGAAGGTGCAGCATGGCATCCTCATTGTTCAAGTAATATGCGCAGCAAACAGCGGTGTGACATTGATTCAGGCAGGGAAGTGCCGTTAAATCAAATTCTCAGCGACCTTTCTAAAGAAATAGTTTATGTAACAATGCCGTATTCAAGTAGGTATTTTGATCAAGTAGGTATTTTGAGGGAGAGGGTATGTCCGAGCAAACAGAGTCTAAGTCAAACGATAGCATTAAGCCCGATACAGTATTGGATGCTACCGGGTTGCACTGCCCGCTGCCATTATTAAAAGCCAAACAGGCACTGGCAGGGCTGGCTCCTGGTCAATTACTTGAAGTAAGAGCAACCGATGCTGGTTCGTGGCGTGATATGGCGTCTTTCACAGAGCTTAGTGATCATGTGTTAGAAGCACGCGAGCAGCATGGCGATGTGTACTATTTTTGGATACGTAAAGCAGGGATGTCTCGCTCATGACCATGCGCACTATTCTGAAAAGTTGGATTGATCGCTACTTTTCAGACGAAGAAGCGTTGATTCTTCTCTTTGTATTGATCGCTGGTTTTGCGGCCATTATTTGGTTTGGCAGAATGCTAGCACCGTTTTTCACCGCGCTTGTGGTCGCATTTTTGCTGCAGGGTGTCGTGAGCGCCTTTACCCGGCGAGGTGTGCCCCATTTATTGGCTGTCATCGTCGTGTTTGTGGGGTTTGTCAGTGTATTGCTGACGCTGGCTTTTATATTGATGCCGCTGATATGGAATCAGCTTGTCGGGCTTGTTCAGGAAACCCCTCGAATGTTTGCTAGCGGCCAAGGGTGGCTAGACGAACTTCAAGCCCGTTATCCTAATTTAATAACACCCGATCAGATGCAAAGCTGGATAGGCGTTGCCAGCCGGGAAATTAGCCAGCTGGGACAGCGTGCATTAACACTTTCACTAGCATCGCTTGGCAATATTATGTCGTTGATTATTTACCTGGTGTTAGTGCCGATACTGGTATTCTTCATGCTAAAGGACCGCCAGTCTTTGGTAGGTTTTACGCTGTCGTTGTTACCGCAAAAGCGTACGCTGCTAACCCGTATCTGGCATGAAATGGATCGTCAGATTGCGAATTACATACGCGGTAAATCGATAGAAATCATTATTGTTGGTACGGTCGCTTTTTTTACTTTCGCTTTCTTTGGTTTGCCCTACACCGCCCTGTTAGCAGTGCTTGTGGGTTTTTCTGTCCTGGTGCCATACATCGGAGCGGCGGTGATCACCATTCCTGTGGCAGCGGTTGCAGGATTTCATTTCGGTATCAGTGAGCAGTTTGCTTATGTGCTTGTCGCTTACGGCGTTATTCAAGCGCTTGATGGGAATGTGCTTGCTCCAGTTCTGTTTTCAGAAACGAACAATATCCACCCGGTGTCCATAATTGTCGCAGTGCTGTTTTTTGGCGGCATATGGGGCTTTTGGGGCGTTTTCTTTGCGATACCCCTGGCCACACTGCTCAAAGCGTTGGTGTATGCATGGCCAAGAGGAATTGCAGAGAAAGAAGGAGGAAAGCAGCTTCCAGCGGTCGAACATTAGCAGGCACCATCTCACCGTAGTACGCAAGAGACGAACGGAAAAGGCGCCCGCGGATCAGTCACAGCACTGCTTCGCGCTGCACCCGCGGGGGCAGCTGGCGCTTACCACGCGCTACAAAAACTACCTAGTCAGGGCGGATAAGGTGCCCGCAAAGGATGCGGCGCTTTTGGCTTTATTAGTTGGTATGAAGCGCTTCTGCTGCTGTTAGTACTTCATCAGCATGCCCAGGTACTTTAACGCCGCGCCACTCTTGAACAAGTTTACCCTCACTGTCGATTAGAAAGGTGCTGCGCTCAATGCCAAGATGCTCTTTGCCGTACATTTTTTTGAGTTTGATAACGTCAAACAGCTGGCACACAGTTTCGTCCTTATCGGAGATAAGCTCGAAATTAAAATCTTGCTTTGCCTTGAAGTTCTCTTGAGCACGGATGCCGTCTCTGGAAACGCCAATAATGACCGTGTTAGCAGCATCGAAACGTGGCTTTCGGTCTCTAAAATCGCCGCCTTCGGTAGTGCAACCGGGGGTGCTGGCTTTGGGGTAAAAATAGATGACCACCTGCTTGCCGCGCAGTTCAGACAGCGTCACCGTTGTATCACCAGTGGCTGGGGCGGAAAAGTCAGGTACCGATTGGTTGAGTTTCACTGACATGAATAGCTCCTTTAATGAGGTGGTTTACTTAGTTGATTACACGCAAGTAACGCTATTATGTCAAAGCGAATGAACGCTCGGTATTGAGTGGATGAGAAAACTCTCAGCGCTTTACGCTGTACAGGTTCGAGTCGCCTGAGTACCATTTGCTTTCTGCAGCATTCCTTGGGACGACAGCAAAGTACTCAAGGCATAAAATGGCAGTAAGTTAAATCGCCCCGATGTGCTCGTTCTAATGGTCAGGGCTCGTTTGGACAGGTTCTTATAAACAGAGCCCTTATGGTCGAAGCTTCTCGATTTTCAATGCTCGATTTTAAATGAACATCGTCAGTAGCTTAATTTTATAATTTTGCAGGTGAGGAACAAACGGATGATCACAGGCAGCATTGTCGCCCTGGCGACGCCGATGAAGGTCAATGGCGACATCGACTGGGAGGCGCTTCGTCGTCTGGGGAACTTCCACCTCGATAATGGCACTGATGCCATCGTCGCAGCGGGCACCACGGGCGAACCTACTACTATGTCGTTTGCTGAGCACTTTGATGTGATTCGCAGCGTGGTAGAAGAGGTGAATGGCCGTATTCCGGTGATCGCCGGCACGGGAGCGAACGCCACATCAGAGGCGGTTGAGTTAGCACGCTACGCCAGCGAAGTCGGCGCAGATTACTGTCTATCGGTTTGCCCATACTACAATAAGCCGACTCAGGAAGGTCTCTATCAGCATTTTAAGGCGGTGGCTGAAGGGAGCAAATTGCCGGTAATTCTTTATAACGTTCCCGGTCGCACCTGCTCTGATCTGTATAATGAAACGGTAGTGCGCCTGGCTGAAGTAAAGAATATTATCGGTTTGAAAGACGCTACAGGGAACCTTGAGCGCGCTGAGGATCTAATTACCCGCTTGAAGGGCAGTGACTTTATGCTCTACTCCGGAGACGATGCCACCGCCTGTGACTTTATGTTAATGGGCGGTCACGGCGATATCTCCGTTACTGCGAACGTAGCGCCTAAAGCGATGCATGAGCTATGTGCTGCAGCTGTTGCTGGTGATTCGGATAAAGCTCACCAAATTAATACGCGTTTGATGCCGCTGCATACTAATTTAGGCATCGAGGCAAACCCAATCCCGGTTAAGTGGGCGCTGCATCGCATGGGGTATATGGATGCAGGGATTCGTCTGCCGTTAACTTGGCTTTCGGAAAAGTACCACGCCACTGTTAGTGAAGCGCTGCAGTTGGCGGGCGTCGTAGAGGAGTAGTTCGACGCAACCCCATTGCTACCCGGCGTGCTTTTTTTACTCGCCGGGTACTCGATCTGTTGACTGTTAAGGTGGCTTGATGAGCTCTGTGCTTGAAAAACGTGCGCTTAAATGGATACCGCTGGCACTCGCAACGGCTGTCACACTTGCTGGATGCGCGCGCGATGGTTACTACCACGACCGCAATTTGGATTACACTGAAGCCGCCCCAGCGCCTCCCTTATTACTTCCAGATACCCGCAACACTCAGCGTTATCGTGATGCAATGCCTGTGCCACAGGTGTCAGTGCAGGGTAGCCGTATCGACGAAGCGGCCGAGATTGCCCCTCCTCAGACGTTAACGATTGGGAGTGGTTTAGAACCTGAATTCGTTGAACGTCGTCAGGTGGGTAATCAGACATGGCTTGTGGTTGCGGCAGATACGGGAGCCGTTTGGCCTCAGTTAGAAGCGTTTGCGAATAGTCGCCAGCTAGGTGTGCTGCAAAGCAATGCGAATCAAGGTGTCATAGTAACCTCTCAAGCCACGCTAACGTTACAGAGTGCGCTTAGGGCAGGCAGCAGCGAGGTGCGCTGCGAGCAAGCAGGGCAAAGCGTCGCTGGGTGTCTTGATGCCTTAGAGCAGTATTTAGGTGCACGTAGTGCCACTGCTAGCGCTTCTTCTTGGACGGCTCAACGGCTCGCACAAGAGCAGACGCTTCAAATGCGTCAGCAGGGCGACGAGTGGGAAGTTGTGATCCCCCAATCTATAGATCGAGTTTGGGCAGAACTGGATCACTATCTTGAGCTCGACTTTAGTGTTGAAGGTCAGCGTGACCTATTAGCCACTTCCGCTGAAAACTATGAATTCCTGGTTGAGTACATGACTGAGACTGAGCGGGGCCGCAATCCACTGCAAATCGTCTTCAGCCCCGATGTGCGCCGTATGTCGCAGCAGATTCGTCTTGCCCTTCAATCTAACGGCGATAAGACCATTCTGCGTGCGATTAATGCCAGCGAGCGTAGTTTAAATGCTGACGATCAGCGCGAGCTGCTTGAGCGTGTCTCCGGCTACCTACGTTAATTTTTGATTTTGAAACCCTTCGGAGCCCCTATGGAAAAGCGCCAAGAACTCTACGCTGGTAAAGCGAAATCAGTTTATACCACCGACGATCCTGATTTGTTGGTACTGCACTTTCGTGATGATACCAGTGCTTTCGATGGTAAAAAGAAAGAGTCACTGGCCCGTAAAGGCAAAGTGAACAACATCTTCAATGCTTTTATTATGCAGCGCCTAGAAGAGGCCGGGATTCCTACCCATTTTGAAAAGCAGCTTTCTGATACTGAAAGCTTAGTAAAAAAAATGGAGATGATTCCTGTTGAATGCGTCGTGCGCAACATTGCAGCAGGTGGCCTAGTTAAGCGGCTGGGGGTGGAAGAGGGCATCAGCTTGAATCCGCCTACCTTTGAATTGTTCTTAAAGAACGATGAAAAGGGAGATCCTATGATTAACGAGTCGCTAGCGGAGACCTTTGGTTGGGCAACTCCTGAGCAACTGGCGAAAATGAAGTCACTGACTTTTAAAGTGAACCATGTTCTCAAACAGCTTTTTGCCGAAGGCGACATGCTGCTAGTCGATTACAAGCTTGAGTTCGGTATCTTTAAAGGCGACGTAGTACTCGGTGATGAGTTCTCCCCGGATGGATGCCGTTTGTGGGATGCTAATACCCGGGAAAAACTCGATAAGGACCGCTTCCGTCAGGGTCTAGGCGGCGTTATTGAAGCGTACGAAGAAGTGGCTCGACGGATTGGTATTCATATCGATTAATGGCAGAGCACATCTGTTTTGATATGCTCGCACAGTAAAAACCCGCTTAGGATGCCTATTTCCTAAGCGGGTTTTTCTATTGAGGTCTAAAAGCGCGTTTTATTCGCCTGATGATTCGTCAGTTAGTTCATCGAGCGCCTGTAATCGGTAGCCATAGCCGTAAACAGAAACAAGATTCCAACCAAACTCCGACGTTAGATTAAGTTTTTTACGCACCCGGTGAATATGAACGTCTAGCGTACGTGTGCCAGGCGGATCACTTTTACCCCATACATATTCATATAGGTAAGAACGTGAAAGCGGACTGCCTAGCTGGTTTAGCAGTAGAAATGCTAAGCGGAACTCCTGCCTCGTCAACGATACTTCTTCTCCGTCTACGTATGCCGTTTCACGGTTGGTATTAAGCTTAATACGACCAAACTCTAATGTTTGCTGCTGAGCAACACTAGGAGTGCGTAGTGAGTGGCGCCGAGTTGAAGCATAGGCCCTTGCAGCCAGTTCGCGCGGTCTAAAAGGCTTGCTGATGAAGTCATCAGCTCCCGCATTTAAGGCTTGTATGATATCGGCTTCTTCCTGCCGCAGAGTTACCATTAGGACAGCAGGAATAATCTGTAGGTAGGTTTTCATCCAATTGAGCAGCGCAATACCGGTGCCGTCAGGCAAATGCCAGTCAAGTATGACTAAATCAAACGTATTGCGGCTGGCGGTATGAATAAATGCCTTGCTGGTCTCGAATGAGAAGATGTTTGCTTCTATTCCTCGTTCGGCAAAGCCATCCATAAGCGCTTTTTCAATGCGCTCTGATACCACCTTCTCATCTTCTACTACTGCAATGCGCATAGGCTGTATCCAAGTCAGGTCTCGTCAGTGAAAGTGAGCAGCATAGGTTGCGAATTTGTTCCTAGATCTAGAAAAAGGGCCAAAGTGCCATAGTTAGATACTTGCTCCGAAATATGAGCTTTGCAAGTAGAAAAGCTTGTTAAGCGCTTCTTTTGTTAACTGCTGATGATAACAGCAGGCCTCTGAACGTGCCTGTCAAGTAGTGCTTAGTATCCTCAAGCCCTTTCCCTACCGGTGCTGCAGCAACAGCATGATCAAACTTTAGCATGATCAATCTACGTTGCAGGTTGGCTACTCCCAAGAATACGCATGTCGGCTGAAATGTAAATTGATGAGTGCATCTAAAAAATAAATTTAAGTTAACAGCAGATTTTTTTAGCTTTAATCGATTTTTTTATAAGTTTAATAGTAAGTGCTTACTATCAATAAAGGTGATGTGGTTGTTGGGCTTTAAACGGAAATTGTGTTTTTTAATTGGTGTTTTTGAATAAGAGCTTAAAAGAAAATTCATTAATTTAGAAATTAACGTTTATTCATCTTGTGGAGGCGGTCAACTCCCTATGCTAGCTTCAATATTAAGTAATGTTTCAAGCGGCGGGGGCTTTAGACTATTAATAATAGTTTCATAAAAAATTCTTATGAAACAAAATAATATGGTTTATAAGCCAAGCTGAAAGTGCCAGCTAAGCTAGGTGTTTCATACCCATCGCCCAAGAGACTAGGAAAACTAACTACAAAAAAACCTGGCTATTTTTATCGGAGAAAGGGCATGAATAACGTATTTCGCCTTATCTGGAACCGCACCTTAGGTCGTCTGGTTGTGGCATCAGAAGCCGCTCGCTCTCAGCACAAATCGGGGGCGCGGAAAAGCTTAGTTGGACATATTGAAAGTCCTGGCGTTACACAGAAATGCTTGTTGTTTACCGCAGCGGTCGCTTCGATAGTGGCAGGTAGCTTGGTACTGTCGGAGCCCAGTTATGCTGCTAAAAGCGCAACACTTACAGGGGCTGGCGCCGGGCTCAAAGTCGGTGACGGGACTTTTGCAAATGATGATGGCCTCACTACCTTGTATTGGGGCAATCCCAATGTCATTGGTCTGGGCCTGCCTATTGACTACTCAGGTGGTTTAACCGTGAGTGGAGCAGTGGCTATTGGCACGGACGCTGAGGCGCGCTCCAAGGGGTCTGTTGTTATTGGGGCTAATTCAATCGCTGAATCCCCTGTTGCCAATAATGGTGCATCGACGGTTATTGGCGCCTATTCCTATGCAGGTAGCAATAACAATGTTGTGTTAGGTAACCGAGGGGTTGCGACCGGTTGGGGGGCGATGGCAATAGGCCGAGAGTCTGGCTCATTAGGAAGAAATGCTATTTCATTCGGTAATGTATCGGCTGGCATTGGTGATGGTTCTGTAGCAATGGGGCAGTCGTCACTTGCTTCTGGGCCGCGAGCTATTGCCATTGGATCTGCAGATTCTCTAAGAGATTATACTACCCAAAATACACAGGCTATTGGTACTGACTCGCTCGCTTTTGGTACGCGGGCTGTGGCAAGTCAGCAGGATGCCGTCGCTTTTGGGCGTGAGTCTGGTGCCGCAGGTGTGCAATCTGTTGCCATTGGGACACTTGCCAATGCGGCGGCAAACCGTGCAGTCGCGATTGGTAGTGATACTCAAGCTGAGCTAAATGCTACCGCTATCGGTGATCAGGCGACATCAATCGGTGAGCGTTCTACAGCCCTAGGTTTTTCATCCAGTTCCCAAGGTAATGATTCTGTTGCAGTGGGTAATCAAGCGACTGCGACTGGCGTTAATAGTTTGGCGATGGGTAAGGAAAGCCAAGCCACCGGGACAGATGCATTAGCTCTAGGAACGGGAGCTATCGCTTCGGGTGACAAAACGATCAGTATTGGTTTTGCTAACGAAGTTTCTGGAACAGGTTCTGGCGCTATCGGTGATCCTAATATCATCACGGGCGCAGGCAGCTACGCACTGGGCAACGACAATACCATCGACGCTGACGAGGCCGGTGCGTTTGGTAACCGTAACATCCTTGCGGCTCCCGCTGACGCCAGCCGCATTATCGGCAACGACAATAACATCAATGTCCCCGATGCCATGGTGGTGGGTAATAATGCGGATGTCACGCAGGCGGGAGGAGTGGCACTAGGCTCTGGTTCGGTAGCAGATACCGCAGCAGGGATAGCGGGCTATGTACCCTTTGGTGCGACGGCAGCAGACCCCGCCGCAATTAATGGTACGGTGGCCACTCAGGCAGCTGTGGATATCGGAAGCCGCCAGATCACCAGCGTTGCGGCAGGTACCGAACTTGATGATGCGGTGAATGTCAGCCAGCTTGTTGCTACGCAAACTAGTGTGGCAGCAGGCACAAACGTTACGAGTGTGGCAGAAAGTGATAACCCTAATGGTGGGACCATTTACACCATCAACGCTGATGGTGCGAGCGTTAGCGCAGGCTCGGCAGCGGTGGACGTCGTCGCCGCTGTACCCGATGCCAATAACGTCACTGACTACGCGGTCGACCTTAGCCAAGCTAGCAAAGATAGCCTGACGCTGGCGGACTCCGCGCTACAGGACGTGGTGACCCAGGTCGACGGTGTTGACGTCAAAACCCTGACCAAGGGCGATAACAACGCCAACTTCGTGACGGGCAAGAATATGGCGCTCAGCCCTGACGGTGCGGGCGGCATTGAAATTGCCACGTTGGACAACGTCACCTTCACGGATGTTAAGACCGACACCCTGACGGCAGGCCCCGTCAACATCGGGGCCACCGGTATCGATGCCGGCAACACCACGATCTCCGGTGTGGCCCCTGGTGTGGCGGGTACTGATGCGGTCAACCTTAATCAGCTAGACGATGCCGCAGCGGCCTCAAAGACCGAAGTCGCGGGCGGCAGCAATATCGCCAGTGTGGATAAAACCACCGGTATTAACGGCCAGGATATCTACACCGTTAACGCCGAGGGCGCATCAGTGAGCGCCGGTTCCGGTGCGGTGGACGTCGTCGCCGCTGCCCCCGATGCCAACAACGTCACCGACTACGCGGTCGACCTTAGCCAAGCTAGCAAAGACAGCCTGACGCTGGCGGACTCCGCGCTGCAGGACGTGGTGACCCAGGTTGACGGTGTTGACGTCAAAACCCTGACCAAGGGCGATAACAACGCCAACTTCGTGACGGGCAAGAATATGGCGCTCAGCCCTGACGGTGCGGGTGGCATTGAAATTGCCACGCTGGACAATGTCACCTTCACGGATGTTAAAACCGACACCCTGACGGCAGGTCCCGTCAACATCGGGGCCACCGGTATCGATGCCGGCAACACCACGATCTCCGGTGTGGCCCCTGGGGTGGCGGTTACTGATGCGGTCAATCTTAATCAGCTAGACGATGCCGCAGCGGCTTCGAAGACTGAAGTTGCGGGCGGCAGCAATATCGCCAGTGTGGATAAAGCCACTGGTATTAACGGCCAGGACATCTACACCGTGAATGCCGAGGGCGCGAGCGTTAGCGCAGGCTCCGGTGCGGTGGACGTCGTCGCTGCTGCCCCCGATGCCAACAACGTCACCGACTACGCGGTCGACCTTAGCCAAGCTAGCAAAGACAGCCTGACGCTGGCGGACTCCGCGCTGCAGGACGTGGTGACCCAGATCGATGGCACTGCGGTTAAGACGATTGATCAGAACGACAATGTCGCTAACTTTATCAGCGGCGATAACATCGAGCTGAGCGATCTGGGTGGCGCGATTGAAATTGCCACTAGCCCGAACCTCACCGCTGATAGCCTGACAATCACCAATGGTCCAACGCTCAATGACAACGGCATTGATATGGGCGGCGATACCATTACCAATGTGGGGGCGCCGATAAACGGTGGTGATGCGGTTAATCTCGATTACTTCGATGAAAACCGCACCCGTTATTACAGTGTCAATGATAACGGAGTCCAGCAAGGTAACTATGACAACGACGGTGCGACCGGCATCAATGCGCTGGCGGCGGGGACTAATGCGCTGGCCGATGGTAATTCCTCGCTAGCCATGGGCGATGGTGCTCGCACAGCGAGTACTGGTGAAGATCAAGTGGCTGTCGGGACGGGGGCCTTAGCGGGAGGTAATAAGTCAGTTGCGATTGGCCAAGGGGCCCGGGCCGCAACAGATTTATTTGATGGCGGCATAGAAGCTGTTGCCATTGGTAGCGGTGCGTCAGCCCAGGGCACTGGTAATGTTGCCTTAGGTTCTGATTCGGTCGCTGATGGCAGCACGCTTGCTACTGCGGCTTCCCAGCCGCTAGATTCAAGTGGCAATCCGATTGCAGTTGCAGCGCCCACGGCAACAAGTGAGGTCTCAGTGGGCACTGTGGGTGATGAGCGTCGCATCATCAATGTTGCTGCCGGTGCAGAAGATACTGACGCCGTCAATGTCAGCCAATTAAAGGCGGTTAATGAACTGGCCAGCGCTGGCTGGGATGTTCAAACCAACGGTGACACGGCCACCAATGTGGCGCCCGGCGATACTGTTCAGTTTATCGACGGCAAGAATATTGATATTACTCGCAACGGCGCTGATATCACCGTTGCCACGGCCGACAGTGTGGTCTTTGATGACGTGACCATCACGGGTGGCCCGACGCTCACTGGCGGCGGCATTGATATGAACAACACCACCATTAGCAACCTAGCTGATGGGGTGAATGCTAACGACGCCGTGAACCTAAGCCAGTTGGAAGGCGCTCCTGCCGCTTCAAAGACTGAAGTAGCGGGCGGCACCAATGTGGCCAGTGTGGATAAAGCCACTGGTATTAACGGCCAGGACATCTACACCGTGAATGCGGATGGCGCATCAGTAAGCGCCGGTTCCGGTGCGGTGGACGTCGCCGCCGCTGCCCCCGATGCCAACAACGTCACTGACTACGCGGTCGATCTTAGCCAAGCTAGCAAAGACAGCCTGACGCTGGCGGATTCTGCCTTACAAACCGTGGTCACCCAGATCGATGGCACCGTGGTTAAGACAATTGATCAGAACGACAACGTCGCTAACTTTATCAGCGGCGATAACATCGAGCTGAGCGATCTGGGTGGCGCGATTGAAATTGCCACTAGCCCGAACCTCACCGCTGATAGCCTAGCGATCACCAATGGCCCAACGCTTAATGACAACGGCATTGATATGGGCGGCAATACCATTACCAACCTGGGTGATCCGGTGAACGCAGGAGATGCACTCAACCTCAAGTATTTCGATGAAAACCGCACCCGCTACTACAGCGTTAACGACGATGGCGTTATTCAGGGTAACTACGAAAACGATGGCGCCACTGGCGTAAATGCAATGGCCGCCGGTGTAGAGGCCATCTCTACAGGTGAAAATAACACCGCCGTTGGTTTCAATAGCCAAGCAACGGGTGCCAATGATGCGACTGCTGTTGGGGCTAATGCTCTGGCGTCGGCTCCTGGTTCGACATCCTTGGGGCAGTCTTCTACGGCGACTGGCAGTACAGCAACTGCTATTGGCACTAGAGCGAACGCGTCAGGTTCAAGCTCTTCTGCGATTGGTTCAAACGCTCAAGCGTCGGGCACGGCGAGTGTTGCCTTGGGGCGGCTTGCAAATGCCGCCGGTGAAGATGCTGTAGCGATTGGTAATAGCGCTAGAAGTGATTATCGAGGCACTGCCGTGGGGCCGCTCTCCGAAGCCACGGGAGATAATGCCACTGCGACAGGTTTCTTTTCTAAAGCTAACGGTTACTACGCTGCCTCTTACGGCAGTAACTCTAAAGCTGAGGGGGATTTATCTCTAGCAATGGGTGGGGGCTCGCAAGCAACGGCGGCCAATAGTGTGGCGTTGGGTTCGAATAGCCTAGCCGACGGCAGCACACTGAGCACTGCGGCTTCCCAGCCGCTGGATGGTGAAGGCAATCCGATTGCTGTTGCAGCGCCCACGGCGGATAGCGAAGTTTCAGTGGGTAGTGCTGGTAACGAGCGCCGCATCACTAACGTTGCTGCTGGTGCCACAGATACCGATGCGGTCAACGTCAGCCAGTTGAAGGCGGTTAATGAAGTAGCCAATACTGGCTGGGATGTTCAAGCCAACGGTGACACGGCTACCAACGTGGCACCCGGCGATACTGTTCAGTTTATCGACGGCAAGAATATTGATATTACTCGCAACGGTGCCGATATCACCGTCGCCACGGCCGACAGTGTGGTCTTTGATGATGTGACCATCACCGGTGGGCCCACGCTCACTAGCGGTGGCATTGATATGAACGCCACCACCATTAGCAACCTGGCTGATGGGGTGAATGCTAACGACGCCGTCAATCTCAGCCAGCTGGAAAACTCCGCTGCCGCTTCGAAGACTGAAGTGGCTGGTGGCACCAATGTGGCTAGTGTGGACAAGGCTACTGGCGTGAACGGCCAGGATATCTACACCGTGAATGCGGACGGCGCATCAGTGAGTGCCGGTTCCGGCGCGGTGGATGTCACTGCCGCTGCGCCAGATGCCAATAACATCACCGACTACGCGGTGGATCTCAGTCAAGCCAGCAAAGACAGCCTGACGCTGGCCGACTCCGCGTTGCAAACCGTGGTCACTCAGATCGACGGCACTGAGGTGAAAACTCTCGACCAGAACGACAACGTCGCCAACTTCGTCACTGGCGATAACATCGTGCTCAGTGACGAGGCTGGCGGCATCAAGATTGCTACTAGCCCAGATCTTACGGCGGATAGCCTGACCATCAACAATGGTGGTCCGACGCTCAATGACAACGGCATTGATATGAACGATAACCGCATCACCAATGTTGGAGAGGCGGTAGACGGTGGTGATGCCATCAATCTTGACTACTTCGATGCCAACCGCACCCGCTACTACAGTGTGAATGACGGTGGCACTATTGGCGGCAACTTCAACAACGATGGCGCAACGGGCCTGAATGCAATTGCCTCCGGCGTTAATGCCACTGCCAGCGGGGATGGCGCGGTGGCTATGGGCTTCGGTGCCAGTGCCCCGATTCGCGATAGCCTGGCATTGGGCAGTGGCTCGGTAGTGGATCGTGCCCTGGCCCCGGACTCCGGCTTTATTCCAGCCGGGTCCGCGACCATTGAGTTCAACACCACCGATAAAGAGTTGCTCGGTGCGATCTCGGTAGGTGACAGCGACGCCTACCGCCAGATCACCAACGTCGCCGACGGCACCCAGGCGCAGGACGCCGTGACAGTGCGCCAACTGCAAGGCGCGGTGGGCTCAGTGATTACCACCGGCATAAAATATTACCGTGCCAACTCCGATGACCCTGACGCGATTGCGGCTGGAGAAGATAGCCTTGCTATTGGGCCTAATACAGTCACCAATGGTGACAATGGCATCGGCATGGGTAACGGCGCGATTGTCGGTCAAATGGCCCCAGGCGGCACTGCCATTGGTAATAATGCCGAAGTGCTGCTCTCCGATGGCATTGCGTTCGGCACTAACGCGCGTTCTGAAGCTCAGCAGGGCATTGCCCTGGGCGCAGGCGCGACGGTTAGCCACGATCAAAGTGTCGCCTTGGGTAGCAATAGCGTGACAGAGGAAGCGGTGGCCACCAGTGGCGTCACGATTGCCGGTGATAGCTATACCTTCGCAGGCGCCACCCCAGATAGCACGGTGAGTATTGGCAGTGCAGGCAACGAGCGCACGTTGACCAATGTCGCGGCAGGCCGTGTGAGTGAAACCAGTACCGACGCCATCAATGGCAGCCAGCTGTTTGCCTCTAATCAAGCCATTGAAGAGGTCAGTGCGATTGCCAACACGGGCTGGGATATTCAAACCAATGGTGATACAGCGACCAGTGTTGCCCCAGGCGACACTGTTCAGATGCTTGATGGTCAAAACATTGCCATCACCCGCAACGGCACGGATATTACAATCGCCACTGTTGATTCACCGCAGTTCGGCAATGTCACTGTCAATACTGGTGGTGGTGACACCATTAACGGCCTGTCTAACACCACCTTTGATCCTGATAACTTCACCTCGGGCCAAGCGGCCAGTGAAGACCAGCTTAAGCAGGTCAGCGATGTCGCCAATACTGGCTGGAATGTTCAAGCCAACGGTGACACGGCTACCAACGTGGCACCCGGCGATACTGTTCAGTTTATCGACGGCAAGAATATTGATATTACTCGCAACGGTGCCGATATCACCGTCGCCACGGCCGACAGTGTGGTCTTTGATGATGTGACCATCACCGGTGGCCCCACGCTGACGGGTGGCGGCATTGATATGAACGCCACCACCATTAGCAACCTGGCTGATGGCGTGAACGCCCAAGATGCTGTCAACGTTAGCCAACTAGAGGGAGCTGCTGCAGCCTCCCGCACGGAAGTCATTGCTGGCACAAACGTGGCCAGTGTTGGCCAAACCACCGGCGCTGACGGCCAAGACATCTACACCGTGAATGCGGACGGCGCATCAGTGAGTGCCGGTTCCGGCGCAGTAGATGTCACTGCCGCAGCGCCAGATGCCAACAACGTCACCGACTACGCGGTGGATCTCAGCCAAGCCAGCAAAGACAGCCTGACGCTGGCCGACTCTGCGCTCCAAACTGTGGTTACCCAGATCGACGGTACCGAGGTCAAAACTCTCGACCAGAACGATAACGTCGCCAACTTTATCAGCGGTAACAATATCGAACTGAGTGATGATAATGGCGCGATTGAAATCGCCACTAGTGCAGACCTGACGGCGGATAGCCTGACCATCAACAATGGTGGTCCGACGCTCAATGACAACGGCATTGATATGAACGATAACCGCATCACCAATGTTGGAGAGGCGGTAGACGGTGGTGATGCCATCAATCTTGACTACTTCGATGCCAACCGCACCCGCTACTACAGTGTGAATGACGGTGGCACTATTGGCGGCAACTTCAACAACGATGGCGCAACGGGCCTGAACGCCATTGCCTCTGGTGTTAATGCCACTGCCAGTGGAGACGGCGCGGTGGCTATGGGCTTTGGTGCCAGTGCACCGATTCGCGATAGCCTGGCACTGGGCAGTGGCTCGGTAGTGGATCGTGCCCTGGCCCCGGACTCCGGCTTTATTCCAGCCGGGTCCGCGACCATTGAGTTCAACACCACCGATAAAGAGTTGCTCGGTGCGATCTCTGTAGGTGACAGCGACGCCTACCGCCAGATCACCAACGTCGCCGACGGCACTCAGGCGCAGGACGCCGTGACAGTGCGCCAACTGCAAGGCGCGGTGGGCTCGGTGATTACCACCGGCATAAAATATTACCGTGCCAACTCCGATGACCCTGACGCGATTGCGGCTGGGGAAGACAGTCTTGCTATTGGGCCTAATACAGTCACCAATGGTGACAATGGCATCGGCATGGGTAACGGCGCGATTGTCGGGCAAATGGCCCCAGGTGGCACTGCGATTGGTAATAATGCTGAGGTACTGCTCTCCGATGGCATTGCGTTCGGCACTAACGCGCGTTCTGAAGCTCAGCAGGGCATTGCCCTGGGCGCAGGCGCGACGGTTAGCCACGATCAAAGTGTCGCCTTGGGTAGCAATAGCGTGACAGAGGAAGCGGTGGCCACCAGTGGCGTCACGATTGCCGGTGATAGCTATACCTTCGCAGGCGCCACCCCAGATAGCACGGTGAGTATTGGCAGTGCAGGCAACGAGCGCACGTTGACCAATGTCGCGGCAGGCCGTGTGAGTGAAACCAGTACCGACGCCATCAATGGCAGCCAGCTGTTTGCCTCTAACAAAGCCATTGAAGAGGTCAGTGCGATTGCCAACACGGGCTGGGATATTCAAACCAATGGTGATACAGCGACCAGTGTTGCCCCAGGCGACACTGTTCAGATGCTTGATGGTCAAAACATTGCCATCACCCGCAACGGCACGGATATTACAATCGCCACTGTTGATTCACCGCAGTTCGGCAATGTCACTGTCAATACTGGTGGTGGTGACACCATTAACGGCCTGTCTAACACCACCTTTGATCCTGATAACTTCACCTCGGGCCAAGCGGCCAGTGAAGACCAGCTTAAGCAGGTCAGCGATGTCGCCAATACTGGTTGGAATGTTCAAACCAACGGTGATGCGGCTACTAATGTTGCTCCCGGCGATACTGTTCAGTTTATCGACGGCAAGAATATTGATATTACTCGCAACGGTGCCGATATCACCGTCGCCACAGCCGACAGTGTGGTCTTTGATGATGTGACCATCACCGGTGGCCCCACGCTGACGGGTGGCGGCATTGATATGAACGCCACCACCATTAGCAACCTGGCTGATGGCGTGAATGCTAACGACGCCGTCAATCTCAGCCAGCTGGAAAACTCCGCTGCCGCTTCGAAGACTGAAGTGGCTGGTGGCACCAATGTAGCCACTGTGGACAAGGCTACTGGTGTGAACGGCCAGGACATCTACACCGTTAATGCCGACGGCGCGAGCGTTAGCGCTGGCTCTGGCGCCGTGGATGTCACTGCCGCTGCGCCAGATGCCAACAACGTCACCGACTACGCGGTGGATCTCAGCCAAGCCAGCAAAGACAGCCTGACGCTGGCCGACTCTGCGCTCCAAACTGTGGTTACCCAGATCGACGGTACCGAGGTCAAAACTCTCGACCAGAACGATAACGTCGCCAACTTTATCAGCGGTAACAATATCGAACTGAGTGATGATAATGGCGCGATTGAAATCGCCACTAGTGCAGACCTGACGGCGGATAGCCTGACCATCAACAATGGTGGTCCGACGCTCAATGACAACGGCATTGATATGAACGATAACCGCATCACCAATGTTGGAGAGGCGGTAGACGGTGGTGATGCCATCAATCTTGACTACTTCGATGCCAACCGCACCCGCTACTACAGTGTGAATGACGGTGGCACTATTGGCGGCAACTTCAACAACGATGGCGCAACGGGCCTGAACGCCATTGCCTCTGGTGTTAATGCCACTGCCAGCGGGGATGGTGCAGTGGCTATGGGCTTTGGTGCCAGTGCCCCGATTCGCGATAGCTTGGCACTGGGCAGTGGCTCGGTAGTGGATCGCGCCCTGGCCCCGGACTCCGGCTTTATTCCTGCAGGGTCTGCCACCATTGAGTTCAACACCACTGACAAAGAGCTGCTCGGCGCAATCTCGGTGGGTGATGATGACTCCTACCGTCAGATCACTAACGTTGCCGATGGTACTGAAGCTCAAGACGCCGTGACAGTGCGCCAACTGCAAGGCGCGGTGGGCTCAGTGATTACCACCGGCATAAAATATTACCGTGCCAACTCCGATGACCCTGACGCGATTGCGGCTGGAGAAGATAGCCTTGCTATTGGGCCTAATACAGTCACCAATGGTGACAATGGCATCGGCATGGGTAACGGCGCGATTGTCGGTCAAATGGCCCCAGGCGGCACTGCCATTGGTAATAATGCCGAAGTGCTGCTCTCCGATGGCATTGCGTTCGGCACGAATGCCCGCTCCGAAGCGCAGCAAGGTATCGCCCTGGGCGCAGGCGCGACGGTTAGTCACGATCAAAGTGTCGCCTTGGGTAGCAATAGCGTGACAGAGGAAGCGGTGGCCACCAGTGGCGTCACGATTGCCGGTGATAGCTACACCTTCGCGGGCACCACCCCAGATAGCACGGTGAGTATTGGCAGTGCAGGCAATGAGCGCACGTTGACCAATGTGGCCGCAGGCCGCGTGAGTGAGACAAGTACCGATGCCATCAATGGCAGCCAGCTGTTTGCCTCTAACTTGGCCATTGAGCAGGTCAACGCGATTGCCAATACTGGCTGGGATGTTCAAACCAACGGTGACATAGCGACCAATGTTGCTCCAGGAGATACGGTCCAGTTCCTGGATGGCAAAAATGTCGATATCACCCGTAGTGATATGGATATCACCGTGGCCACAGCCGATGACGTAGCCTTTGATAGCGCGATGTTTATTGACGGTCCGACCATCAATGGCGGCGGCATTGATATGAATAACACCACCATTAGCAACCTCGCAGATGGCGTGAACGCTCAAGATGCCGTCAACCTCAGCCAGCTGCAAAACAGCGCAGCGGCGTCGAAGACAGAAGTTGCGGGTGGCACTAACGTGACGGGCGTTGACCAGACCATTGGTGCTGATGGCCAAGCTATTTACACCGTGAATGCGGACAGTGCGAGTGTTAGCGCCGGTTCCGGCGCAGTAGACGTCACTGCCGCCGCCCCCGATGCTGATAACATCACCGACTATGCGGTGGATCTCAGCCAAGCTAGCAAAGATAGCCTGACGCTGGCCGACTCTGCCTTACAAACCGTGGTCACCCAAATCGACGGCACCAACGTTAAAACCCTCGACCAGAATGATAACGTCGCCAACTTTATCAGTGGCCAGAACGTTGAGCTGAGCGACAACGGCGGTGCGATTGAAATTGCCACGAGTCCTAATCTTACGGCTGATAGCCTGACGATAAACAACGGCCCAACGCTTAATGGTAACGGCATTGATATGGGTGGCAACTCCATCACCAACCTGGGCGACCCAGTGAATGATGGTGATGCACTAAACCTTCAATACTTCAATGAAAACCGCGTTCGTTACTTTAGTGTGAACGATAACGGTGTCATCGGCGGTAACTTCAATAACGACGGTGCCACCGGTTTGAATGCGATGGCGAGCGGCGTAGGCGCTATTGCTGATGGCGAGGGTGCAGTGGCCATGGGCTTTGGGGCAAATGCTCTAGTACGTGGCAGCTTAGCGATTGGTAGTGGCTCGGTTTCTGACCGAGCCTTAGCGCCTGAATCGGGCTTTATACCAGCCGGCTCGGCAACCATTGAATTTAACACCACCGACAAAGAACTGCTTGGCGCTATTTCCGTCGGGGACAGCGATTCTTACCGTCAGATTATTAATGTTGCCGATGGCACTGAAGCGTAAGACGCCGTCACGGTTCGCCAGCTACAGGGGGCAATAGGCTCTGTAGTTAATACCGGCACTAAGTATTTCCACGCCAACTCTACGGCGCCAGACTCACTTGCGGCAGGTAACGACAGTATTGCCGTTGGGCCAACCACGGTCACTAACGGTGATAACGGCATTGGTATGGGGAATGGCGCAATTGTTGGTCAAATGGCACCGGGTGGTACCGCCATTGGCAATAATGCCGAGGTATTGCTCTCCGACGGAATCGCGTTCGGCACTAATGCCCGCTCTGAAGCTCAGCAGGGTATTGCCCTGGGCGCAGGGGCGACGGTTAGCCACGATCAAAGTGTAGCGTTAGGTAGCAACAGTACAACGGATGAGCCGGTGGCTACTCAGGGGATTACGCTGATTGGCAATGATTACTCATTTGCAGGTACCACGCCGGATAGCACGGTGAGTGTTGGCAGTGCAGGCAACGAGCGCACGTTGACCAATGTAGCGGCTGGTCGTGTTAGTGAAACCAGCACTGATGCCATCAACGGTAGTCAGCTGTTTGCTTCTAACCAAGCCATTGAAGAAGTAAGTGCCGCAGCCAATGCGGGCTGGAATGTCACCGACGGTACCAATGCCGCCAATATAGGTCCTAATGGCGAGGTAACGTTCACTGGGGATAGTAATCTCACCGTCGCGCAGACAGGCATCGATGATGCCGGTGAGGTGGAAGTTACCCTTAATCGTGACCTTGATCTCGACAGCGTCACCGCCGGCAACAGTGAACTCACCAATGCTGGCCTGCGCGTAGACGATGGCAGCGGCAACCTCACCACCGTCACCAACGATGGCCTCACTATTGCTGGCGGGCCCAGCATCCCCGCCAGTGGCGGCATTGATGCTAATAATCAAGTCATTCGTAATGTAGGCGCACCAGTAAACGAAGGTGATGCGCTGAACCTTCAATACTTTAATGAAAATCGTGCTCGTTACTACAGCGTGAACGACGGCGGCACTATCGGAGGTAACTTTAATAACGATGGTGCCACTGGGTTGAATGCCATCGCTAGTGGCGTAGACGCTAGCGCCAGCGGCGAAGGTGCCGTAGCCATGGGGTTTGGGGCGAATGCACCGATTCGAGATAGCTTGGCACTGGGTAGCGGCTCGATTTCTGACCGTGCTTTAGCGCCAGAATCAGGCTTTATTCCTGTGGGTTCGGCAACCATTGAGTACAACACCACCGACAAAGAATTACTTGGTGCGATTTCCGTCGGGGACAGCGATTCTTACCGTCAGATTATTAATGTTGCCGATGGTACTGAAGCGCAAGACGCTGTCACCGTGCGTCAGCTTCAGGGAGCGATAGGCTCCGTGGTGGATACGGGCACGAAGTACTTCCACGCTAACTCCAAGGCGCCTGACTCACTTGCGGCAGGGAACGACAGTATTGCGGTTGGCCCAACCACGGTCACTAACGGTGATAACGGCATTGGTATTGGTAATGGCGCGATTGTGGGGCAAATGGCTCCAGGCGGCACTGCCATTGGCGATAGTGCCGAAGTACTGCTGTCAGATGGCATTGCGTTCGGTACCAACGCCCGTTCTGAAGCTCAGCAGGGTATTGCCCTGGGGGCAGGGGCGACGGTTAGCCATGATCAAAGTGTAGCGCTAGGCAGCAACAGCACCACAGATGAACCGGTTGAAACCCAGGGCATTACGCTGATTGGCAATGACTACTCATTTGCAGGCACTACACCGACGAGTACCGTCAGCGTTGGTAGCGCGGGTAATGAACGCACGATCACCAATGTGGCAGCGGGGCGAGTTAGTGCGACCAGCACTGATGCCATTAATGGCAGCCAACTTTTCGCTTCTAACCAGGCTATTGAAGAGGTAAGTGCTACGGCGAACGCTGGATGGAACTTGAGCGTTGAAGATGGTGACGCTAGCAATGTGGCCCCAACGGGTGAAGTTAACCTCTTAAGTGATGACGGTAACATACTCATTACTCAGGCCACGGTTAATGATCGTGAAGAAGTCGCGTTTGGGCTATCCGATGATTTATCGATCGGTAATAGCCTTACCGTAGGGCAAGACGGGCCTGTTATTAGTAACGAGGGGATTACTAACTTAGCCGAAGGTGATGTATCAGCCGATAGCAAAGATGCCATCAACGGCTCTCAACTTTACGCCACGAATCAGTGGATCGAAGTGTTAGAAAACAGCGTTACGAACGTTGTTGGTGACGGAAGCGATGAGTACATCACCAATAACGGCCTCGGCATTCGCTACGTGCGCACCAACGACAGTGGTTTAGCAGTGAGCGATGCCTTTGCCCAAGGGCAAGGCTCCACCGCTGTTGGTTACGAGGCCGTCGCTTCGGCAGATCGTGCACTGGCGATGGGGTACGACGCGATTGCCTCCCACCAAGGCAGCGTTGCGCTAGGGGAAGGCGCCCGCACTGCCGCTGCGGTTGGTACCGCTTCGGTAGAGATCGCAGGTCAAACCTACCAGTTTGCGGGCGCCTCTCCGGTAGCCACGGTCAGCGTTGGCAGCGTCGGTGCTGAACGTACGGTGACGAACGTCGCAGCAGGCCGAGTGTCGGCAGAGAGTACTGATGCGATTAACGGCAGCCAATTGTATGCCACTAATCAAGCGGTCGGGTCGCTAGGCAACCGCGTCACCACTGTTGAAGGCGATATCAGTAATATCACCAACGACCTGGCAGACCTGGATAACCGTGCGGTGGCGTATGACCGCAACGATGACGGTAGTGTTAATTACAACACCATTAGCTTGGAAGGCGATGGCGGCACGAAGATCACCAATGTTGCCCCCGGTGATATTGCGCAAAATAGCTCGGATGCGGTGAACGGTAGCCAGCTATGGGATGTGCAGAACCAAATCACCAACATTGAACAAGGGGGCTCCAAGTACTTCCGCGCCAATAGCGACGGCCCTGCCGCAGACCCACAAGGTACTGACAGCATCGCCATGGGGCCAAGCAGTGTCGCGGCAGGCGACCGTAGCGTTGCCTCGGGGGCCGGCGCTCAGTCAACGGCTGACGGCAGCGTTGCACTTGGTGCGGATTCCGTTGCTGACCGTGAAGGCATGAACGGTGAGCGTGAGCGCTTCTCCAACGAATCGGTGGCTTCCACTCAAGGGGCTGTTTCCGTGGGTAGCGCGGGCAACGAACGCCAGATTACCAACGTGGCAGGCGGTACCCAAGACACCGACGCGGTTAACGTTCGTCAGTTGGACGCGGTTCAGCGCGGTGCGGTGAACTATGACCGTGATGAAGATGGCAATGTTGACTACAGCACCGTCACGCTGAAAGGTGATGAAGGCACCACCATCACCAATGTGGCGCCAGGTATTAATGCCAACGATGCTGCCAACGTAGGGCAGTTGAATGAGCTTGGCCGTCGCTTTGAAAACGAAATCGTCAACGTTCACGAACGTATCGACAGCGTTGAACGTAATGCTAACGCCGGTTCTGCTAGTGCGATCGCCGCCTCTACGGTGCCGCAAGCCTGGATGCCTGGTAAGAGCATGGTAGGTGTAGGGGCAGGTACCTACGGTGGTGAATCTGCGGTCTCGGTGGGTGTATCGCGCCTCTCAGACAATGGCCGCTGGGGTATCCAAGGGAAGGTGACGGGCGACTCGCAAAGCAACTTCGGCGCAGGTATTGGCGCTGGCTGGCACTGGTAAAGGAGAGCGACGTGAACAACCGTAGCAATCGCATGATGACAAAGGCGGCCCTTGGGGCCGCCAGTATAGCCGCCGTTCTCGTTTTAGCGGGCTGTGCTAGCCCGCCCAACAACGACCGTACCGAATTGCGCGACGCCGGAGATGGCTTTCCGGCGCTAGCGGGCAACTGGTACGACGGCGGACAGTTTGTTGACCCTGAAAACATTTTGCGTATTCGGGAAAGCCAAACAAAAGATCAAGTACGCCAGTTAATCGGTAACCCTCACTTCACGGAAGGGTTCTTTGGTGTTCGAGAGTGGAACTATGTTTTCAATCTCTATACAGGCAATGGAAACGAGTACATTACTTGCCAATACCAAGTGCACTATGACGATGATATGGCGTTAGAAAGCACTCGCTGGCGGGATGCGCAGTGTCCTGCGCTACTAGTGCCAATCGAAGTGGAAGAGATTGCCACTGAGCCGCGTGAAGAGAAGTTGACGTTATCAGGCGATGTGTTGTTTGATTTTGATAGTGATCAACTTTCGTTAGAAGGTCGGCGCGCCCTAGAAAGGGTGGCAGAAATGGTTCTTAATGCCTACTCGTCGCCGAATGTTCGCATCATTGGTTACACAGACCGATTCGGAGATGAGCAATATAACCTGCGCTTATCTCAGTCGCGTGCGGAGGCGGTCGGTAGCTATCTAGTATCACAAGGGATAGAGCGCCGTGACTTAACATTGCTAGGAAGAGGGGAGTCTGACCCAATAGTAGATTGCCCTGGCCAAATGGCCACGCCCAGCGTGAAGGGGTGTTTACGGCCCAATCGCAGAGTGGAGGTAATAGTTACTAATAGTTAGTTAACGGCTAAGCCTTTTAGCAATGCCGATCTTTTAGCCGAAGCTTTTAAAGCTTCGGTTTTTTTGTATGTGTTGCTTTAGTTGGTTTGTGCTTTTTGAAAAATATATTATGGCTGATTTACATGGCTTAACTTTTTATACAGGTTTTAGTTAAGTTTAAAGATTAGTGCTGATTTTTTTATTAACAATCGTTTCATTGTGTTGAGAGTTTGTTATTTTGCTGTAAAAAAATAAATAAACTCCTTATCTAAATGTTTGTTGGGTGTCTGTCGTTTTTTAAGTAAATGCTTATGCAGGATAACTTAAATAACTCTTAGTTGTTGACCTGTTGTTTTGGGAAACACCGCCTGAAATCGATCATTTAGATACCCCGCCTGACAATGCCGTAATTTTTCACATAGGTGGTTCCCCCCGCTGATGTGAAAAGGGAGAAGCGCAATGAATAACGTATTTCGCCTTATCTGGAACCGCACTTTAGGTCGTCTGGTTGTGGCATCAGAAGCCGCTCGCTCTCAGCACAAAGCGGGGAATGGCAGTAAACAGGTAGGACAACCGCCAATACCGGTACAGAAAACGACAGAGTGCCGGTTATTCACACCACTGAAACCCAAAGCACTATTGCTCGCCTGTGCCACGATGTTGTTACTGCCGTTGGGCATTTCAGACGCCGAGGCACGCAAATTTGCCTCAGATGGTGGTAGCTGTGTTTCAGTTGGTGGAGGAACGGTAATTGGAAGATTAGTTACACCTAGCACCACGTTTGATCCTATTGATGGTAGCGGAACTTATTCAACCGTTGCTGGCTGTAATGCCAGTGGTAATGGCCAGTCGGCAGCGACTGTATATGGCACTTTTAGTCAGGTCACTGGAGCTGGTGGGGCAGCATTTGGTTTTAATGTTAGGGCTGCACGTTGGGCGACGGCAATAGGTTTAGAAAGTCGTGCTACCGGCGTGAGTGGCACAGCATTAGGTTTTGGCAGCCAAGCAACGGCGCTTAATGCCGTTGCGATTGGGGGTGCCGGTGGGGATGGCACGACGCCACTAGCAGTGGCGGACTCAACGCTTGCTTCTGGCTTACACTCGATCGCCATTGGAAGTAACGCAGTTCGAGGAGCGCAAGCATTAGGTGGCAATGCGATAGCAATAGGTGGAGAAACCATTGCATCGGAGCTTTCAAGCACAGCCCTTGGAAATAAAAGCCAGGCGACTGGAGCTAGCTCTTTAGCAGTTGGTGAGCGCTCAGAAGCAACAGCACAGTTTGCTAATGCCCTGGGTATTCAATCAAAAGCTGAGGGACTTGCTTCGCTGGCGGTAGGCCCAGCGGCAAAAGCACTGGCAGAAAGTAGTGTGGCGATGGGGCGGCGCTCAGAAGCCACTGAGTTGCAAAGTATCGCGGTAGGTTTTGACTCCAAGGCATCAGGGGTCGACTCTCTGGCAATAGGCACGGGTGCTATCGCTTCTGGTGAACGAAGCATTAGTATTGGTTTTGCTAACGAAGTTTCTGGAACAGGTTCTGGCGCTATCGGTGATCCTAATATCATCACGGGCGCAGGCAGCTACGCACTGGGCAACGACAATACCATCGAAGCTAATAATGCCGGTGTGTTTGGTAACCGTAACATCCTTGCGGCTACCGCTGACGGCAGCCGCATTATCGGCAACGACAATAACATCAATGTCCCCGATGCCATGGTGGTGGGTAATAATGCGGATGTCACGCAGGCGGGAGGAGTGGCACTAGGCTCTGGTTCGGTAGCAGATACCGCAGCAGGCATAGTGGGCTATGTACCCTTTGGTGCGACGGCAGCAGACACCGCCGCAATTAATGGTACGGTGGCCACTCAAGCAGCTGTGGATATCGGAAGCCGCCAGATCACCAGCGTTGCGGCAGGTACCGAACTTGATGATGCGGTGAATGTCAGCCAGCTTGTTGCTACGCAAACTAGTGTGGCAGCAGGCACAAACGTTACGAGTGTGGCAGAAAGTGATAACCCTAATGGTGGGACCATTTACACCATCAACGCTGATGGTGCGAGCGTTAGCGCAGGCTCGGCAGCGGTGGACGTCGTCGCCGCTGTACCCGATGCCAATAACGTCACTGACTACGCGGTCGACCTTAGCCAAGCTAGCAAAGACAGCCTGACGCTGGCGGACTCCGCGCTACAGGACGTGGTGACCCAGGTCGACGGTGTTGATGTCAAAACCCTGACCAAGGGCGATAACAACGCCAACTTCGTGACGGGCAAGAATATGGCGCTCAGCCCTGACGGTGCGGGCGGCATTGAAATTGCCACGTTGGACAATGTCACCTTCACGGATGTTAAGACCGACACCCTGACGGCAGGCCCCGTCAACATCGGGGCCACCGGTATCGATGCCGGCAACACCACGATCTCCGGTGTGGCACCTGGGGTGGCGGGTACTGATGCGGTCAACCTTAATCAGCTAGACGATGCCGCTGCCGCTTCGAAGACTGAAGTGGCTGGCGGCACCAATGTGGCCGGTGTGGATAAAGCCACCGGTATTAACGGCCAGGACATCTACACCGTTAATGCCGAGGGCGCGAGCGTTAGCGCAGGCTCGGCAGCGGTGGACGTCGTCGCTGCTGCCCCCGATGCCAATAACGTCACCGACTACGCGGTCGACCTTAGCCAAGCTAGCAAAGACAGCCTGACGCTGGCGGATTCCGCGCTACAGGACGTGGTGACCCAGGTCGACGGTGTTGACGTCAAAACCCTGACCAAGGGCGATAACAACGCCAACTTCGTGACGGGCAAAAATATGGCGCTCAGCCCTGACGGTGCGGGCGGTATAGAAATTGCCACGTTGGACAACGTCACCTTCACGGATGTTAAGACCGACACCCTGACGGCAGGCCCCGTCAACATCGGGGCCACCGGTATCGATGCCGGCAACACCACGATCTCTGGTGTGGCACCTGGGGTGGCGGGTACTGATGCGGTCAATCTTAATCAGCTAGATGATGCCGCAGCCGCTTCGAAGACTGAAGGCGCGGGCGGCAGCAATATCGCCAGTGTGGATAAAACCACCGGTATTAACGGCCAGGACATCTACACCGTGAATGCGGACGGCGCATCAGTGAGCGCCGGTTCCGGTGCGGTGGACGTCGTTGCCGCTGCCCCCGATGCCAACAACGTCACCGACTACGCGGTTGACCTTAGCCAAGCTTCGAAAGATAGTCTGACGCTGGCGGACTCCGCGCTACAGGACGTGGTGACCCAGGTCGACGGTGTTGACGTCAAAACCCTGACCAAGGGCGATAACAACGCCAACTTCGTGACGGGCAAGAATATGGCGCTCAGCCCTGACGGTGCGGGCGGCATTGAAATTGCCACGCTGGACAACGTCACCTTCACGGATGTTAAGACCGACACCCTGACGGCAGGCCCCGTCAACATCGGGGCCACCGGTATCGATGCCGGCAACACCACGATCTCCGGTGTGGCCCCTGGGGTGGCGGGTACTGATGCGGTCAACCTTAATCAGCTAGACGATGCCGCTGCCGCTTCGAAGACTGAAGTAGCGGGCGGCACCAATGTGGCCGGTGTGGATAAAGCCACCGGTATTAACGGCCAGGACATCTACACCGTTAATGCGGACGGCGCATCAGTGAGCGCCGGTTCCGGTGCGGTGGACGTCGTCGCCGCTGCCCCCGATGCCAATAACGTCACTGACTACGCGGTCGATCTTAGCCAAGCTAGCAAAGACAGCCTGACGCTGGCGGATTCCGCGCTACAGGACGTGGTGACCCAGGTCGACGGTGTTGACGTCAAAACCCTGACCAAGGGCGATAACAACGCCAACTTCGTGACGGGCAAGAATATGGCGCTCAGCCCTGACGGTGCGGGCGGCATTGAAATTGCCACGTTGGACAACGTCACCTTCACGGATGTTAAGACCGACACCCTGACGGCAGGCCCCGTCAACATCGGGGCCACCGGTATCGATGCCGGCAACACCGCGATCTCTGGCGTGGCCCCTGGGGTGGCGGGTACTGATGCGGTCAACCTTAATCAGCTAGACGATGCCGCAGCGGCCTCAAAGACTGAAGTAGCGGGCGGCACCAATGTGGCCGGTGTGGATAAAGCCACTGGTATTAACGGCCAGGACATCTACACCGTTAATGCCGAGGGCGCGAGCGTTAGCGCAGGCTCGGCAGCGGTGGACGTCGTCGCTGCTGTACCCGATGCCAATAACGTCACTGACTACGCGGTCGACCTTAGCCAAGCTAGCAAAGACAGCCTGACGCTGGCGGATTCTGCGCTACAGGACGTGGTGACTCAGGTCGACGGTGTTGACGTCAAAACCCTGACCAAGGGCGATAACAACGCCAACTTCGTGACGGGCAAGAATATGGCGCTCAGCCCTGACGGTGCGGGCGGTATAGAAATTGCCACGTTGGACAACGTCACCTTCACGGATGTTAAGACCGACACCCTGACGGCAGGCCCCGTCAACATCGGGGCCACCGGTATCGATGCCGGCAACACCACGATCTCCGGTGTGGCCCCTGGGGTGGCGGGTACTGATGCGGTCAACCTTAATCAGCTAGACGATGCCGCTGCCGCTTCGAAGACTGAAGTGGCTGGCGGCACCAATGTGGCCGGTGTGGATAAAGCCACCGGTATTAACGGCCAGGACATCTACACCGTTAATGCGGACGGCGCATCAGTGAGCGCCGGTTCCGGTGCGGTGGACGTCGTCGCCGCTGCCCCCGATGCCAACAACGTCACTGACTACGCGGTCGCCCTCAGTCAAGCCAGCAAAGACAGCCTACTGCTAGCCGACTCCGCGCTCCAGACCGTGGTCACTCAGATCGATGGCACTGCGGTTAAGACGATTGATCAGAACGACAATGTCGCTAACTTTATCAGCGGCGATAACATCGAGCTGAGCGATCTGGGTGGCGCGATTGAAATTGCCACTAGCCCGAACCTCACCGCTGATAGCCTGACAATCAACAATGGTCCAACGCTCAATGACAACGGCATTGATATGGGCGGTGATACCATTACCAATGTGGGGGCGCCGATAAACGGTGGTGATGCGGTTAATCTCGATTACTTCGATGAAAACCGCACCCGTTATTACAGTGTCAATGATAACGGAGTCCAGCAAGGTAACTACGACAACGACGGTGCGACCGGCATCAATGCGCTGGCGGCGGGGACTAATGCGCTGGCCGATGGTAATTCCTCGCTAGCCATGGGCGATGGTGCACGCACAGCCAGCATTGGGTCAGATCAAGTAGCGGTAGGGACGGGGGCCTTGGCTGGTGGCAATAGATCAATTGCGATTGGCCAAGGTGCTCGGGCCGCAACAGATTTATTTGATGGCGGCATAGAAGCTGTTGCCATTGGTAGCGGTGCGTCAGCCCAGGGCACTGGTAATGTTGCCTTAGGTTCTGGTTCGTTTGCTGATGGCAGCACGCTTGCTACTGCGGCTTACCAGCCACTAGATTCAAGTGGCAATCCGATTGCAGTTGCAGCACCCACGGCAACAAGTGAGGTCTCAGTGGGCACTGTGGGTGATGAGCGTCGCATCATCAATGTTGCTGCCGGTGCAGAAGATACTGACGCCGTCAATGTCAGCCAATTAAAGGCGGTTAATGAACTGGCCAGCGCTGGCTGGGATGTTCAAACCAACGGTGACACGGCCACCAATGTGGCGCCCGGCGATACTGTTCAGTTTATCGACGGCAAGAATATTGATATTACTCGCAACGGCGCTGATATCACCGTTGCCACGGCCGACAGTGTGGTCTTTGATGACGTGACCATCACGGGTGGCCCGACGCTCACTGGCGGCGGCATTGATATGAACAACACCACCATTAGCAACCTAGCTGATGGGGTGAATGCTAACGACGCCGTGAACCTAAGCCAGTTGGAAGGCGCTGTTGCCGCTTCAAAGACTGAAGTAGCGGGCGGCACCAATGTGGCCGGTGTG
Organism: Halomonas bluephagenesis; assembly: GCF_054790765.1. Classification (NCBI taxonomy): domain Bacteria; kingdom Pseudomonadati; phylum Pseudomonadota; class Gammaproteobacteria; order Oceanospirillales; family Halomonadaceae; genus Halomonas; species Halomonas bluephagenesis. The sequence continues at coordinate 1,231,767 of NZ_CP133631.1, read as the reverse complement.
GATAAAGCCACTGGTATTAACGGCCAGGACATCTACACCGTTAATGCCGAGGGCGCGAGCGTTAGCGCAGGCTCGGCAGCGGTGGACGTCGTCGCTGCTGTACCCGATGCCAATAACGTCACTGACTACGCGGTCGACCTTAGCCAAGCTAGCAAAGACAGCCTGACGCTGGCGGATTCTGCGCTACAGGACGTGGTGACTCAGGTCGACGGTGTTGACGTCAAAACCCTGACCAAGGGCGATAACAACGCCAACTTCGTGACGGGCAAGAATATGGCGCTCAGCCCTGACGGTGCGGGCGGTATAGAAATTGCCACGTTGGACAACGTCACCTTCACGGATGTTAAGACCGACACCCTGACGGCAGGCCCCGTCAACATCGGGGCCACCGGTATCGATGCCGGCAACACCACGATCTCCGGTGTGGCCCCTGGGGTGGCGGGTACTGATGCGGTCAACCTTAATCAGCTAGACGATGCCGCTGCCGCTTCGAAGACTGAAGTGGCTGGCGGCACCAATGTGGCCGGTGTGGATAAAGCCACCGGTATTAACGGCCAGGACATCTACACCGTGAATGCCGAGGGCGCGAGCGTTAGCGCAGGCTCGGCAGCGGTGGACGTCGTCGCCGCTGCCCCCGATGCCAACAACGTCACCGACTACGCGGTTGATCTTAGCCAAGCTTCGAAAGACAGCTTGACGCTGGCGGATTCGCGCTGCAGGACGTGGTGACCCAGGTCGACGGTGTTGATGTCAAAACCCTGACCAAGGGCGATAACAACGCCAACTTCGTGACGGGCAAGAATATGGCGCTCAGCCCTGACGGTGCGGGCGGTATAGAAATTGCCACGTTGGACAATGTCACCTTCACGGATGTTAAGACCGACACCCTGACGGCAGGCCCCGTCAACATCGGGGCCACCGGTATCGATGCCGGCAACACCACGATCTCCGGTGTGGCACCTGGGGTGGCGGGTACTGATGCGGTCAACCTTAATCAGCTAGACGATGCCGCTGCCGCTTCGAAGACTGAAGTGGCTGGCGGCACCAATGTGGCCGGTGTGGATAAAGCCACCGGTATTAACGGCCAGGACATCTACACCGTTAATGCCGAGGGCGCGAGCGTTAGCGCAGGCTCGGCAGCGGTGGACGTCGTCGCTGCTGCCCCCGATGCCAATAACGTCACTGACTACGCGGTCGACCTTAGCCAAGCTTCAAAAGACAGCCTGACACTGGCGGATTCTGCGCTACAAACCGTGGTCACCCAGATCGATGGCACTGCGGTTAAGACGATTGATCAGAACGATAACGTCGCCAACTTCGTGACGGGCAAGAATATGGCGCTCAGCCCTGACGGTGCGGGCGGTATAGAAATTGCCACGTTGGACAACGTCACCTTCACGGATGTTAAGACCGACACCCTGACGGCAGGCCCCGTCAACATCGGGGCCACCGGTATCGATGCCGGCAACACCACGATCTCCGGTGTGGCCCCTGGGGTGGCGGGTACTGATGCGGTCAACCTTAATCAGCTAGACGATGCCGCTGCCGCTTCGAAGACTGAAGTGGCTGGCGGCACCAATGTGGCCGGTGTGGATAAAGCCACCGGTATTAACGGCCAGGACATCTACACCGTTAATGCCGAGGGCGCGAGCGTTAGCGCAGGCTCGGCAGCGGTGGACGTCGTCGCTGCTGCCCCCGATGCCAATAACGTCACCGACTACGCGGTCGACCTTAGCCAAGCTTCGAAAGACAGCCTGACACTGGCGGATTCTGCGCTACAAACCGTGGTCACCCAGATCGATGGCACTGCGGTTAAGACGATTGATCAGAACGATAACGTCGCCAACTTCGTGACGGGCAAGAATATGGCGCTCAGCCCTGACGGTGCGGGCGGCATTGAAATTGCCACGTTGGACAATGTCACCTTCACGGATGTTAAGACCGACACCCTGACGGCAGGCCCCGTCAACATCGGGGCCACCGGTATCGATGCCGGCAACACCACGATCTCCGGTGTGGCACCTGGGGTGGCGGGTACTGATGCGGTCAACCTTAATCAGCTAGACGATGCCGCTGCCGCTTCGAAGACTGAAGTGGCTGGCGGCACCAATGTGGCCGGTGTGGATAAAGCCACCGGTATTAACGGCCAGGACATCTACACCGTTAATGCCGAGGGCGCGAGCGTTAGCGCAGGCTCGGCAGCGGTGGACGTCGTCGCTGCTGCCCCCGATGCCAATAACGTCACTGACTACGCGGTCGACCTTAGCCAAGCTTCAAAAGACAGCCTGACACTGGCGGATTCTGCGCTACAAACCGTGGTCACCCAGATCGATGGCACTGCGGTTAAGACGATTGATCAGAACGACAATGTCGCTAACTTCGTGACGGGCAAGAATATGGCGCTCAGCCCTGACGGTGCGGGCGGTATAGAAATTGCCACGTTGGACAACGTCACCTTCACGGATGTTAAGACCGACACCCTGACGGCAGGCCCCGTCAACATCGGGGCCACCGGTATCGATGCCGGCAACACCACGATCTCCGGTGTGGCCCCTGGGGTGGCGGGTACTGATGCGGTCAATCTTAATCAGCTAGATGATGCCGCAGCCGCTTCGAAGACCGAAGTCGCGGGCGGCAGCAATATCGCCAGTGTGGATAAAACCACCGGTATTAACGGCCAGGATATCTACACCGTTAATGCGGATGGCGCATCAGTGAGTGCCGGTTCCAGTGCGGTGGATGTCACTGCCGCTGCCCCCGATGCCAACAACGTCACTGACTACGCGGTCGATCTTAGCCAAGCTTCAAAAGACAGCCTGACGCTGGCGGATTCGGCGCTCCAAACCGTGGTCACTCAGATCGACGGTGCTGCGGTTAAGACGATTGATCAGAATGACAACGTCGCCAACTTCGTGACGGGCAAGAATATGGCGCTCAGCCCTGACGGTGCGGGCGGCATTGAAATTGCCACGTTGGACAACGTCACCTTCACGGATGTTAAGACCGACACCCTGACGGCAGGCCCCGTCAACATCGGGGCCACCGGTATCGATGCCGGCAACACCACGATCTCGGGTGTGGCCCCTGGGGTGGCGGGTACTGATGCGGTCAATCTTAATCAGCTAGACGATGCCGCAGCGGCCTCAAAGACCGAAGTCGCGGGCGGCAGCAATATCGCCAGTGTGGATAAAACCACCGGTATTAACGGCCAGGACATCTATACCGTTAATGCCGAGGGCGCATCAGTGAGTGCCGGTTCCGGCGCAGTAGACGTCACTGCCGCTGCGCCCGATGCCAACAACGTCACCGACTACGCGGTGGATCTCAGTCAAGCCAGCAAAGACAGCCTGACGTTGGCCGACTCCGCGTTGCAAACCGTGGTCACTCAGATCGACGGCACTGAGGTGAAAACCCTCGACGAGAACGACAACGTCGCCAACTTCGTGACCGGCGATAACATCGTGCTCAGTGATGAGGCGGGCGGCATCAAGATCGCCACCGCGGATGATGTCACTTTCACTAGCATCAACAGTGACAGCCTCGCCATCACGGGCGGCCCAACGCTCACTGGCGGCGGCATTGATATGAATGGCGGCACTATCAGTGATCTTGCTCCTGGAGTTAACCCGCAAGATGCGGTCAACCTCAGCCAGTTGGAAAACTCCGCTGCCGCTTCGAAGACTGAAGTCGCGGGCGGCACCAATGTGGCCAGTGTGGACAAGGCTACTGGCGTGAACGGTCAGGATATCTACACCGTTAATGCCGAGGGCGCATCAGTGAGTGCCGGTTCCGGCGCGGTAGATGTCACCGCCGCTGCCCCCGATGCCAATAACGTCACTGACTACGCGGTCGATCTTAGCCAAGCTTCAAAAGACAGCCTGACACTGGCGGATTCGGCGCTCCAAACCGTAGTTACCCAGATCGACGGCACCGAGGTGAAAACCCTCGATGAGAACGACAACGTCGCCAACTTCGTGACCGGCGATAACATCGTGCTCAGTGATGAGGCGGGGGGCATCAAGATCGCCACGGCAGATGATGTTACTTTCACTAGCATCAACAGTGACAGCCTCGCCATCACCGGCGGCCCGACGCTCACTGGCGGCGGCATTGATATGAACAACACCACCATTAGCAACTTGGCTGATGGGGTGAATGCTAACGACGCCGTGAACCTCAGTCAGTTGGAAAAGGTTAGCAGCTCAGCTAACGCAGGATGGAACGTCACCACCTCAAATGAAACAGGTACTGTTAGCAGCAATGTAGGGCCTAACGCGAACGTGGACTTTGTTAGCGGCGATGAAAACGTGGTGATTTCCCATATGCGTAGCGAAGACGGCAGTACTTCGATTGATTATCGTCTAGCCGATGATGTGCGTATCGGTAATAGCGTGTCGGTGGGAGATACATCTATTAGTAACGATGGTTTGGTGATCACAGGTGGCCCAAGTGTCACTACACAAGGTATCGATGCTGGTAATAAACAGATTACCAATGCGGCAAGTGGGGTTGGTGACACCCCGCTGGACGAGCTAGAAGGCGATGCGCTAGGGAATGTCATTAACGCCGGTGATTTGCAAAACGTTGCCAATAACCTTAGTAGCAGTGTCACCGCTGCCAAAACGGAAGTGGAAGCTGGTAACAACATGACGGTTGCTGATCGCATCGGTGATGATGGACAGGTTATCTACACAGTGGCTACCGCAGATGAAGTTAGCTTTGATCAAGTTGATATAGGTAGTGTCAGCATCAATGCAGACAATGTGGATGATAGTGGGAACACCATTATTAGTGGGGTAGGCGAAGGTGGTATTGGTGAAGACAGCACCGATGCCATTAATGGTTCGCAACTCTGGGCGACTCAGGATCTGATTAAGAACCTGGAAGGTGGGGTCATCAACATCGCAGGCGATCTGAGTGACGAGTACATCACTAATAACGGTCGAGGTATTCGCTATGTGCGTACCAACGATGAGGGCCTTGATGTGAGCGATGCGTTTGCCGAAGCGCAAGGCTCCACAGCCCTTGGGTACGAAGCGCGTGCTACGGGTGACCGTGCGCTGGCCATGGGTTACGAAGCAATGGCATCACACCAAGGCAGTGTGGCGCTAGGTGAAGGTGCCCGCACCGAAGCGGCTATGAGAACTGCCTCGGTGGAGATTGGAGGCCAGACCTATCAGTTCGCAGGTGTAAATCCAGTGGCCACAGTTAGCGTTGGTAACGCCGGTTCCGAGCGAACCATTACCAATGTAGCGGCAGGACGGATCAGCGCAACCAGTACCGATGCCATCAATGGAAGCCAGCTATACGCCTCCAACCAGTTTATGGATACGCTCGATGATCGCTTAACTATCGTGGAAGGTGGCTTGGGCGATCTTACTGAAACGGTGGCAGGTATACCCCAAGGGGGCGGAGAAGGCGCAGTCGAGTATGCTCGAAACGATGATGGTTCCATCAATAAAAATACTGTTGAGCTGGCAGGCGATGGTGGCTCCAAAATTACTAACGTAGCGCCAGGCGAGATTGCATCGGGCAGTTCGGATGCAGTTTCAGGAGATCAGCTTCACACGACACGTCAGGATGTCGCTGGCAACACCGCTAATATCGAAGGTAACCGTAACCAGATTGCAGGTAACACTGACAGCATAAGCAACATTAACACCACGCTAGACAAAGGCCTGAATGTCAGTGCCGACCAGGGTGAGCCGGTTAATCGTCAGCTCGGGGATACCGTTGCAGTGACTGGAGATAACAACATCACTACTCGTACTACAGGGCAGGGGGTTCAGGTTACGCTTAATCGAGAGCTAAATGTGAATAGCGTCACCACTGGTAACACCACAATCAATAACGATGGCGTAAGGATTCAAGATGGCCCTAGCATGACGCAAACAGGTTTTGATGCCAACGGCACCACTATTACCAATGTGGCGCCTGGTGTTAATGCTGGGGATGCCGTCAACGTAGGCCAAATGAATGAGTTGGGTCAGCGTTTTGCTAATGAAATCAACAATGTTCACGGCCGCATTGATAAGGTTGAGCGCAACGCTAATGCAGGCATTGCAGCGGTTGCTGCTATGGGGCACGCCCCTTATGTGCCCGGTAAGCTTACTTACCACGTAGGGGGTGGCCACCACGGTGGTGAAAGTGCCGTCGGCATCAACTTTCGCCGTACTGCGGATAATGGCCGCTGGAGCTTAAACGCAGGCATTGCTGGTTCACGGGCAGGTGCCACTATTGGTGTCGGTATTTCAGGGGTGATTGATTAATTCGCAAGCTTGGGGAGAGACTTCTCTCTCCCCAGTTTCTGTTACTAATAGGCTTGTATGACGGAATAGGGCGTGACCATGAAAAATCGATCCACGATATTAGCAATTGGCCTGGTGATCGGGTTAGCAGGCTGTGCTTCAAATGCGTCGCTAACAGACGAGGGGGAAGTTCGCTTTCCTGATTTGGACAGCACGTATCTGAAAACCGGGGATTTTGTCGATCCCGATGATGTACTGCGCATTTCTGAAGGCCAACACAAAGACCAAGTACGTCTATTATTGGGGCATCCGCACTTTAGCGAAGGTATTTTTGGCGTGCGCGAGTGGGACTACGCCTTTAATTTTTATACTGGCAACGGCAATGAGTACATTACTTGCCAGTATAAATTGCTATTTGACCGTGATATGCGCGTCAAAAGCACTTACTGGCGTGATGCACAATGCCCAGCGCTGTTAGTTCCTATCCAGGTGGAGGAATTCGCTATAGAGCCACGCCAAGAGAAGCTAATGCTGCCAGGGGATGTGCTGTTCGACTTTGATAGCGCGCAGCTGACCCTGGAAGGTCGGCGTGCCTTAGAAAGGATAGTAGCAGCATTCGATGAAACCAAGCCGCCCACCAATGTACGAGTGGTCGGCTATGCTGATCGCTTTGGTGATGAACAACACAACCTACGTCTATCCCAGGCGCGGGCTGAAACAGTCGGCAATTACTTAGCTAGCCAAGGGGTGGCGCGTGCCAGCTTAGAGGTGGTAGGAAGAGGGCAGGCCGACCCTGTAGTGAACTGCCCTGGCAGTATAGCGACCCCAAGCGTTAGAGAGTGTTTAAAACCCAATCGAAGGGTGGAGATAACGCTGCAATACGAGAGCTAAATCAACAAAAAAATTCCTCTGTCATCACATTAATGCCCGTGTATGCCATGACCTTTATAGGTAAATGTCACGCGGGCATTTTATTACCTTGCTAACACTTTGCTACAAAAATGATCCGATAATGCAAATAGTTAATTACAGTTAACTAAGTCGGAAGGAGTATTTTCATCTGTTTAGACGTAGTGCTAATGGCACAGTATTAACAATGGTAAAAAACAAAAGTATTTTTTTAGAAAAAGCCGATTGATAAAAAGTTTTAAATGTTAAATGTATTTTTATTAATGTTGTTTGTTTTAGTGTTAGTTGTTGTTTTAGATAGAGGTGGGTGTTTCTTGTTTGTTTTATTTATCAATATAAGTATATGTTTTTATTTGTTTTTTTATTTTATTTTATTATTGGTGCTTTCTTTTTTAACTTTTTGAAAATATTGTTCGTTAGAGAAAAAGGGGTGCTGAAATATTGTAATTAATTTTTAAATATTAAATGTCGTTAAATGCCTGGAGATAGTATCGATTTTTGCTCTAATTACTGAGTATTAACAATCATGTCACTGTGTTGAGTTAGTGCTTATCTAAGTAAGAGAATGTACCCACTAAATAAACGCCTTGAACGGTGCTCATAAGATTCTGTGTTTTTACACAGAGCCTCAAGGGTACCTGCAAAGGTCGTTTGCTTATCTATCGCAGCGCTATGAAATGGTTTTTAACTGCGTGATGGCATTCGACAGTTGCCCAGTCGGAATGATGTTGCCCCAGGTTTGGTTTGCCCCTGAGCTTCAACATCGCACCGAGATGGCCAAGGGAAAAACTGTGCGAGGCGAAATCGCCTCCTCATCTGAATGGTTAGTGGAGTTCTCAGTAAATGAATAACGTATTTCGCCTAATCTGGAACCGTACGCTTGGTCGGTTGGTGGTGACATCTGAAGCGGCACGCAGCCGCGATAAAGCGGCCACACGGCAAGGGGTGGTCGGCCAACTGCCGGCACCGGAAGTCGCCTCAAATATTCCCGCTCTGCTGCGCCCCGTGGTCGCCGCAGTGGCACTCGCCGTTGGCTCAATAACGCTGGTTTCTCCAGTGCAGGCTGATGCGTTAATGAATGCAGATAGCTGTGCCAATCAGGGGTTTAATAACACCCGTATTGGCATTGGCTCTGGGGCGAAAGCCTGTGGTGACGGTTTGATCGCTATTGGCTGGGGTGCTGAAGCGACTGGCGTTGACCTTGTTTTTCCTCCCAATCCTGATGTGCAGAGCGGCGTTGCTATTGGGCGTGCATCCTCCGCGACAGGTGGTGTTGCCATAGGTCATCGTGCTGCAGCGGGTGGATCGAACAGTGATGGGACTAGCAGTGTGGGTACTGCTATTGGTGGTGGTTCTGTCGCGAGGGGGCACCGTTCCATTGCCATCGGCACCGTTGGCAATCGCCCAACAGTTGCGTCAGCCAATTGGGCTATGGCGTTGGGAACGAATGCAACTGCTTCGGAGGTTCGCTCTGTCGCACTTGGGCCGGAGGCAAAAGCTAAAGGTGTAGGCTCTCTCGCCATGGGCGATGGCGCGGTGGCAGAGTCTATACGTGTAACAACCCAGGCGTTGTACGATGCCCCTACCAGTAATCCAAATGGTTACGAGGTGGGTGATTATTTGCCGACCACGGCGGTGGGGGCGGGGGCAACGGCGAATTCAGGGACTGCTATCGGCCATGATGCGGTCGCTGGACGTGAATCTGGAAATGGGGATGGTTTAATTAACACCGGCACGGCCCTTGGTGCTGGTGCACAGGCCACCGGCAACACCTCCATTGCTATTTCGCCCGCTGCTTATGCACCTGCCATAGCTGATGGATTGGGTGCTATTGCAGTGGGGTATGACACCCGGGCAAATGAGCTGGGTTCGCTTGCTATTGGTATTCGAGCGGAAGCAGCCGAAGCGGCTATGGCGTTTGGGTATGGTGCAAAGGCCCTCGGAAAGGGGGGGAGCGCACTCGGTGGTGATGCAAAGGCAACGGGGAATCGTTCCGTTGCCATTGGGGCTGCGGAAGCAGCTAAGGCTGGCGATATCGCCATTGGGGATGAAGCATACGCCGAAGGCGGTGTGGACGGTTCCGGTAACCCTATGTCTGCTCTCGCGGTGGGCTTTGGTGCCGAAGCGGTGGGCGAAGATGCCGCGGCCTTTGGTAATAATGCAAAGGCAAGAGCTAACTATGGTCTTGCTGTAGGTAATTTTGCTGAGGCTAATGGTGTACAGGCATCTAGTCTGGGCAATGGAGCTAAAGCCAATGGCGATTACAGTTTAGCGCTAGGTAATATTGCTAAAGCTAACGGTGTGAGTGCCTCCAGTGTGGGTAATTTTGCTGAAGCCGATGGCGATTACAGCATAGCGCTAGGTGAATTTTCTGAAGCCGGTGGATCCCGTAGTACAGCGGTAGGTAGTGGTGCTAAAGCGAGTGCTGAGAATGCTTGGGCATCAGGTAGCGATGCAGTTGCCAGTGCTAATGGCGCCATTGCTTTAGGTAAGCAGTCACAAGCAACGGTTGAAAACACCGTTGCAATGGGTACCAATGCTGAGGCTTCAGCCACCAATGCAATTGCGATTGGTAAAGATAGTTTAGCATCAGGTGTTGATACTGGTGCCATCGGCCGTGGCGCGGTTGCTACTGGCTCGTGGGCGGTAGGTACCGGTGCTAATGCCAGCAACGGCGGTCAGGCCTTTGGTGAGTACTCCACGGCCAGCGGCAATGTATCGTCTGCCTATGGCTACAATGCAACGGCTACCGGTAATCGGTCTAGCGCGCTAGGTACCAGTGCCAGAGCCGAGGGTGTTCGTTCGGTTGCGGTAGGTGATGGGGCGCTGTCAAGGAATATTGCGCTCACCTCTGTCGCATTGTCAGGCACCTCTAATCCAAATGGCTATAAAGTTGGCGATCCAATGCCCACCGTAGCAGTAGGTGCGGGTTCGCGCGCTGTTAATGGCACCGCTGTTGGGTTTGATGCTGTTGCAGGCAAGGTCGTTGGCAGTACCACTAACTCGGGTACCGCCATCGGTGGTGGTGCGCAGGCTACCGGTAATGCTTCCATCGCTATTTCACCGGCTGCTGAGGCACCGGCTATTGCTGATGGATTGGGTGCTGTCGCAATGGGGTATGACGCCCGTGCAATGCAGCTCGGCTCGCTTGCAATAGGGATTCGAGCAGATGCCAGTGAGTATGGTAATGCCTTTGGTAACAGAGCCAATGCTGGAGATTATGGCGTTGCTAACGGTTTTAAGGCGAACGCAACTGGTGAGCGAGCTATTGCGATTGGTACCGAAAGTCTTGCGTCTGTTGATGATGCAATTGCCGTAGGTACTAATGCTCGAGCCACTGGTGTAGATGCCCTGGCCATCGGTCGTGATGCCTGGGCGGCAGGTTCTGTCGCTCAGGGTGCTGTGGCGCGAGCTGCTAATGGCGGTGCGGCGTTTGGTGATGGTGCTCAGGCAACATGGCGTGAAGACAATGATCCAAATGAGAACCCAGAAACATTTGACGTTTCTGGTGCTGCGTTGGGTAAAAATGCCCTAGCGAACCGTTCAGGTGCTACCGCGCTGGGTGCCAACACGGAAGTGTTAGTGGATGGCGGCGTCGCGTTAGGTTCTGGTTCCATTTCAACCGTTGGTCCAGGTGTAAATGGTTACATTCCGGCCACCGCAGATGCGGCACAAGAGCAAGCGATCCTGGATACAGCTGCCGTTCGTGGCGCTGTTGATGTGGGCAGTCGCCAGATCACCAGCGTTGCAGCTGGTACTCAGGATGATGATGCAGTTAACGTCTCTCAGCTGAAGGCCGTGGAAACCATGGCGGCTGAAAGTGGTGTTAACTATTACAGTGTTCAGGATGATGGTACCCCTGAAGGTAACTTCAACAACGACGGTGCCACGGGTTGGAAATCTCTGGCAGCTGGTACCAATGCTAGTGCAACGAAAGATCACGCCCTTGCGGTTGGTGACGGAGCTCAAGCTATCGGGTTCGAGGCTATGGCAATCGGGCGCGAAGCAGTCGCTAGTGGGCCCAATAGCAGTATTGCCATAGGTCAGCTGGCTAAGGCGACTCAAGACTTCGCTATTTCTATCGGCAGATCGTCAGAGGCAACGGCGCAGAACGCTGTTGCACTTGGTAACGGAGCACTGGCTAGGGGTGAGCAAGGTGTTGCGCTGGGTTCAGGTTCGCTTTCTACGGTTGGCGCAGGCGTTGCTGGGTTTGTTCCAGCAGGGGCTGACGCTGCTGATGAGCAGGCTATTCTGGATACCATTGCTACCCGTGGCTCGGTAGATATCGGCAGCCGTCAAATCACTCGTGTAGCTGCGGGCACAAAGGATGGCGATGCGGTTAACGTCGCCCAGCTAAAATCGGTCAATAACTTGGCTGGCGCTGGCTGGGGTGTTCAGGTTAATGCGGAAGTGGCCGATAACGTTGCGCCGGGCGAGACCGTCCAGTTTATTGATGGCAAAAACATCGATATTACCCGCGATGGTGACCAGATCATCAAAGTGGCCACCTCTGATAACGTCGAGTTCAATCAGGTAACAATCGGCGACGCCACCAACAATACCGTCATTACCAGCACGGTTGATGGCCTGGATGTGGGCGGCGACAAGATTACCAACGTGGCAGATGGTGAGATCAGCAATACCTCGTCTGATGCGGTTAACGGTAGCCAGCTGTTTGCGACGAATACCAATGTTGATAACAACACTACCAATATCACGAACAACACCACCGAGATTGGTAAAGGCATCAACTTTGGTGACGGTGCGACGGCCAACAACTACGCGCTAGGCGACACCATTAATGTTAAGGGTGATCCCAACGTTACCTCTACCACCACGGCGGATGGTGTACAGCTTGGGCTGGCGGATGTTGTCAATATTGGCTCGACCAATCCTGTCACTATTGATGGTAATAGCGGCACCATTGGCGGCCTGACCAACAAAACCTTCGACCCGAACAACTTCACCTCTGGCCAGGCTGCGTCTGAGGACCAGTTAAGCCAAGTCACTTCGGATCTGACGACCGAAGGTCTGGACTTTGCAGGCAATGAAGGCGCTGATGTTCATCGTGACCTCGGTCAAACACTAGCGATTCAGGGTGAGGCAACCTCTGGCGGTGCCTACACCGGTGCAAACCTGAAAACGGTCACTGACCCGCTAACGGGTGCCATCAATCTGCAAATGACAGATTCGCCTGATTTCACTAACGTCAATGTGACTAATCAGTTGGATGTGGCGGGCGATACCAATATCGGCGGCAATACCACTATCCAGGGCGACACCACGGTGAAGGGCGACACCTTCCTGGGTGACAACTTCTCGGTCGTTAATAACGAAGCGATCTATAACGTTGAACCTGACCAGATCACCAATGATTACCAGGTCACCAACAAGAAGTACGTAGATAACAGCGTGACCGCGCTGGGCGACACGCCGCTGACCTTTATGGGTGACAGTGGTACTCAGTTTGATCGCAAGCTGGGTGAAACTGCCAACGTTAAAGGTGGCAGCATCGGCACATTGACCGATGGCAACATTGGTGTGGTCGCTGACGGCACTGACACTCTGAATATCAAGCTGGCTGAAAACGTTGACCTGGGCCTGAACGGCAGCGTCGTCATGGGCGACACCACCGTTAACAACGACGGCCTGACAGTTGGTGACACTATCGTCAATGGCGACAGCATCACTACCAACAACCTCACCGTGTCTGGTGAAACTAAGCTGGGCGATAACTTCGTCGTTAACAACGAAGGTAACGTCAGCTACACCGGCGACATCATTGATGGCAATAACATCGTCAACAAGGACTATGTCGACGGTAAAGAAACGCACTACTACAGCGTTAACGATGGCGGCACTATTCAAGGTAACTACGAAAACGATGGCGCCACTGGTGTAAATGCAATGGCCGCTGGCGTGAAGGCTGTCGCTACAGGGTTAGAAAACACCGCGATTGGTTTCAATACACAGGCAACGGGTAGTAATCGTGCGACGGCTGTCGGTGCAAATGCTTTGGCGTCAGCGCCTGGCACTACGTCCTTGGGCGGCTTCGCCGCGGCGACTGGCATTAGCGCAACTGCTATTGGCACTAGAGCGAATGCTTCAGGCTTAGGCTCTTCTGCGATTGGCTCAAACGCAAAAGCATCAGGTCTAGCGAGTGTTGCCTTGGGGCAGCTTTCAATGGCAGCTGGCGAAGATTCGGTAGCGGTTGGTTCCTCTAGTTCGAGTGGTTATCGAGGCGTTTCAGTCGGGAGGCAAACTGAAACGTCGGGAGAAAACGGCACTGCTACAGGTTTCTTCTCTAGGGCGAATGGTGACTACGCTGCTGCTTATGGCAGTAACTCGAAGGCTTCGGGAGATTTCTCTCTGGCAATGGGGGCTTCCTCGGAAGCAACGGCGGAAAACAGTGTGGCCTTGGGCGCAGGTTCTGTCGCCGATGGTAGCACGCTGGGCACGGCGGCTTATCAGCCGCTGGATATTAATGGCAATCCGATTGCCGTTGCAGCACCCTCGGCGGCTAGCGAAGTTTCTGTTGGTTCTGCCGGTAATGAGCGTCGCATCACCAACGTTGCAGCTGGTGCGACAGATACCGATGCGGTCAACGTCAGCCAGTTGAAAGCAGTAAATGAAGTGGCTAACACCGGTTGGAACGTTCAAGCTAACGGCGACGTTGCAACCAACGTAGCGCCAGGTGACACCGTTCAGATGATCGATGGTAAGAACATCGCCATCACACGTGACGGCAAGGATATCACTGTCGCGACGGCAGACGATGTCGAGTTCACCAATGTCGACGTGACTGAGAACCTTAACGTTGCGGGCAACACGACCATCGAAGGCGACACCACGGTGAAGGGCGATACCTTCCTTGGTGACAACTTCTCGGTCGTTAATAACGAAGCGATCTACAACGTTGAGCCTGACCAGATCATCAATGACTACCAAGTCACCAACAAGAAGTACGTAGATAACAGCGTGACCGCGCTGGGCGACACGCCGCTGACGTTTGGCGACGATGCTGGCACTACGACGGATCGTAAGCTGGGTGAGCGTCTAGACGTCGTCACCAGCAACGCCAACCTCAGCACCACGCTGACGGATGAGCAGACTCTGGAAATCGCCATGAGCGATGATCTGGACGTCAACAATGTCACGGTTAATGACTCGCTCACGGTTAACGGCCCCACCACCCTGAACGGCGGCACCACCATTGGTGACAGCCTGACCTTGCTGGCGGGCACGACCGTTGACATGGGTGGCAACCAGATCACCAACGTGGCAGCCGGTACCGAAGGCGACCACGCGGTGAACCTGGATCAGTTGACTGACGTCAGCGACGTGGCGAACAAGGGCTGGAACGTTCAGACCAACGGCGACGTTGCAACCAACGTAGCGCCAGGTGACACCGTTCAGATGATCGATGGTAAGAACATCGCCATCACGCGTGACGGCAAGGATATCACCGTAGCGACGGCAGACGATGTCGAGTTCACCAATGTCGACGTGACTGAGAACCTTAACGTTGCGGGCAACACGACCATCGAAGGCGACACCACGGTGAAGGGCGATACCTTCCTGGGTGACAACTTCTCGGTCGTTAATAACGAAGCGATCTACAACGTTGAGCCTGACCAGATCATCAATGACTACCAAGTCACCAACAAGAAGTACGTAGATAACAGCGTGACCGCGCTGGGCGACACGCCGCTGACGTTTATGGGTGACAGCGGTACTCAGTTTGATCGCAAGCTGGGTGAAACCGCCAACGTTAAAGGCGGTAACACCGGCACATTGACCGATGGCAACATTGGTGTGGTCGCTGACGGCACTGACACTCTGAATATCAAGCTGGCTGAAAACGTTGACCTGGGCCTGAATGGCAGCGTCGTCATGGGCGACACCACCGTTAACAACGACGGCCTGACCATCGCTGGTGGCCCGAGCATCACTAATACAGGCATTGATGCAGGTAACACCACCATCACCAACGTCGCACCAGGTGTTGACGGTACGGATGCGGTTAACGTTGACCAGCTGACGAACGTCAGCGACGTGGCAAACAAGGGCTGGAACGTTCAAGCCAACGGCGACGTTGCAACCAACGTAGCGCCAGGTGACACCGTTCAGATGATCGATGGTAAGAACATCGCCATCACACGTGACGGCAAAGATATCACTGTCGCGACGGCAGACGATGTCGAATTCACCAATGTTGACGTGACTGAGAACCTTAACGTTGCGGGCAACACGACCATCGAAGGCGACACCACGGTGAAGGGCGATACCTTCCTGGGTGATAACTTCTCGGTCGTTAATAACGAAGCGATCTACAACGTTGAGCCCGATCAGATCACCAATGATTACCAGGTCACCAACAAGAAGTATGTAGATAACAGCGTGACCGCGCTGGGCGACACGCCGCTGACCTTTATGGGTGACAGCGGTACTCAGTTTGATCGCAAGCTGGGTGAAACCGCTAATGTCAAAGGTGGCAGCATCGGCACATTGACCGATGGCAACATTGGTGTGGTCGCTGACGGCACTGACACTCTGAATATCAAGCTGGCTGAAAACGTTGACCTGGGCCTGAACGGCAGCGTTGTCATGGGCGATACCACCGTTAACAACGATGGCCTGACCATCGCTGGTGGCCCGAGCATCACTAATACAGGCATTGATGCAGGTAACACCACCATCACCAACGTCGCACCAGGTGTTGACGGTACGGATGCGGTTAACGTTGACCAGCTGACGAACGTCAGCGACGTGGCGAACAAGGGCTGGAACGTTCAGACCAACGGCGACGTTGCAACCAACGTAGCGCCAGGTGACACCGTTCAGATGATCGATGGTAAGAACATCGCCATCACACGTGATGGCAAAGATATCACTGTCGCGACGGCAGACGATGTCGAGTTCACCAATGTTGACGTGACTGAGAACCTTAACGTTGCGGGTGATACTGCGATTGGTGGTAACACGACGATCGCGGGCAACACGACCATTGAAGGCGACACCACGGTGAAGGGCGATACCTTCCTGGGTGATAACTTCTCGGTCGTTAATAACGAAGCGATCTACAACGTTGAGCCTGACCAGATCACTAACGACTACCAAGTAGTCAACAAGAAGTATGTCACTCAGGCGGGCGACGACCTGATCGACAACAACCCGCTGACGTTTGGCGACGATGCTGGCACTACGACTGATCGTAAGCTGGGTGAGCGTCTAGACGTCGTCACCAGCAACGCCAACCTCAGCACCACGCTGACGGATGAGCAGACTCTGGAAATCGCCATGAGCGATGATCTGGACATCAACAATGTCACGGTTAATGACTCGCTCACGGTTAACGGCCCCACCACCCTGAACGGCGGCACCACCATTGGTGACAGCCTGACCTTGCTGGCGGGCACGACCGTTGACATGGGTGGCAACCAGATCACCAACGTGGCAGCCGGTACCGAAGGCGACCACGCGGTGAACCTGGATCAGTTGACTGACGTCAGCGACGTGGCGAACAAGGGCTGGAACGTTCAGACCAACGGCGACGTTGCAACCAACGTAGCGCCAGGTGACACCGTTCAGATGCTCGATGGCAAGAACATCGCCATCACGCGTGACGGCAAAGATATCACTGTCGCGACGGCAGACGATGTCGAGTTCACCAATGTCGACGTGACTGAGAACCTTAACGTTGCGGGTGATACCAATATTGCAGGTGACACTATCATTGGTGGTAACACCACCATCAACGAAAACTTGACGGTTGAAGGTGACACCTACCTGGGTGACAGCTTCTCAATCGTGAACAACGAAGCGTTCTACGACGGCCCGGTGACGGAAGATAACCACATCACCAACAAGAGCTACGTGGATAACTCAGTGACCGAGCTGGGCGACACGCCGCTAACGTTTGGTGCTAACGAAGGTGACGACACTGATCGCCGCCTGGGTGACCGCCTGGACATCGTAGGCGAGGAAGATGCGGAAGGTGATAGCAACATCATCACCAAGATCACGGATGAAGAAACCCTCGAACTGGCGCTGAATGACGATCTTAAGATCGGCAACAGCATCACCGTGGGCGACACCTTCATTGATGGTGACAGCGTCACCACCAACAACATGACGGTGAACGAGAACCTGACGGTACAAGGCGAGACCCGCCTGGGTGACAACTTCTTCGTCAACAACGAAGGTAATGTCACTTACACCGGCGACATCACCGAAGGCGACCACATCACCAACAAGAGCTACGTTGACAACAGCGTCACTGAGTTGGGCGATACGCCGCTGACCTTTGCAGGCGACAGTGGTACACCGTTCGAGCGTCGCTTGGGTGAAACCACCAACGTTAAAGGTGGTGCTGAAGGTGGTCTGACTGAAGGTAACATCGGTGTCGTGGCCGATGGTGAAGACACGCTCAACATCCAGCTGGCCGAGAACATCGACCTGGGTGAAGACGGCAGCCTGACGATCAACGAAACGCTGATCGACGGTAACCAAGTCACCACCAATAACGTCACGGTGAATGAGACTCTGACTGTTGAAGGCGACACGTTCCTGAACGAGAACCTAACGGTAGCGGGTAACACCACCATCAACGAAAACCTGACGGTTGAAGGTGACACCTACCTGGGTGACAGCTTCTCAATCGTGAACAACGAAGCGTTCTACGACGGCCCGGTGACGGAAGATAACCACATCACCAACAAGAGCTACGTGGATAACTCAGTGACCGAGCTGGGCGACACGCCGCTAACGTTTGGTGCTAACGAAGGTGACGACACTGATCGCCGCCTGGGTGACCGCCTGGACATCGTAGGCGAGGAAGATGCGGAAGGTGATAGCAACATCATCACCAAGATCACGGATGAAGAAACCCTCGAACTGGCGCTGAATGACGATCTTAAGATCGGCAACAGCATCACCGTGGGCGACACCTTCATTGATGGTGACAGCGTCACCACCAACAACATGACGGTGAACGAGAACCTGACGGTACAAGGCGAGACCCGCCTGGGTGACAACTTCTTCGTCAACAACGAAGGTAACGTCACTTACACCGGCGACATCACCGAAGGCGACCACATCACCAACAAGGACTACGTTGACAACAGCGTGACCGAGTTGGGCGATACGCCGCTGACCTTCGCTGGCGACAGCGGCGAGTCATTCGAGCGTCGCCTGGGTGAGCAGACCAACGTGAAAGGTGGTTCTGAAGGCGGCTTGACCGAAGGCAACATCGGCGTGGTGGCGGATGGGGAAGACACGCTCAACATCCAACTGGCCGAGAACATCGACCTGGGTGAAGACGGCAGCCTGACGATCAACGAAACGCTGATCGACGGTAACCAAGTCACCACCAATAACGTCACGGTGAATGAGACTCTGACTGTTGAAGGCGACACGTTCCTGAACGAGAACCTAACGGTAGCGGGTAACACCACCATCAACGAAAACCTGACGGTTGAAGGTGACACCTACCTGGGTGACAGCTTCTCAATCGTGAACAACGAAGCGTTCTACGACGGCCCGGTGACGGAAGATAACCACATCACCAACAAGAGCTACGTGGATAACTCAGTGACCGAGCTGGGCGACACGCCGCTAACGTTTGGTGCTAACGAAGGTGACGACACTGATCGCCGCCTAGGTGACCGCCTGGACATCGTAGGCGAGGAAGGTGCGGAAGGTGATAGCAACATCATCACCAAGATCACGGATGAAGAAACGCTTGAGCTGGCGTTGAATGACGATCTTAAGATCGGCAACAGCATCACCGTGGGCGACACCTTCATTGATGGTGACAGCGTCACTACCAACAACATGACGGTGAACGAGAACCTAACCGTTGAGGGCGAGACCCGCCTGGGTGACAACTTCTTCGTCAACAACGAAGGTAATGTCACTTACACCGGCGACATCACCGAAGGCGACCACATCACCAACAAGAGCTACGTTGACAACAGCGTCACTGAGTTGGGCGATACGCCGCTGACCTTTGCAGGCGACAGTGGTACACCGTTCGAGCGTCGCTTGGGTGAAACCACCAACGTTAAAGGTGGTGCTGAAGGTGGTCTGACTGAAGGTAACATCGGTGTCGTGGCCGATGGTGAAGACACGCTCAACATCCAACTGGCCGAGAACATCGACCTGGGTGAAGATGGCAGCCTGACGATCAACGAAACGCTGATCGACGGTAACCAAGTCACCACCAATAACGTCACGGTGAATGAGACCCTGACCGTTGAAGGCGACACGTTCCTGAACGAGAACCTAACGGTAGCGGGTAACACCACCATCAACGAAAACTTGACGGTTGAAGGTGACACCTACCTGGGTGACAGCTTCTCAATCGTGAACAACGAAGCGTTCTACGACGGCCCGGTGACGGAAGATAACCACATCACCAACAAGAGCTACGTGGATAACTCAGTGACCGAGCTGGGCGACACGCCGCTAACGTTTGGTGCTAACGAGGGTGACGACACCGATCGCCGCCTGGGTGACCGCCTGGACATCGTAGGCGAGGAAGGTGCGGAAGGTGATAGCAACATCATCACCAAGATCACGGATGAAGAAACCCTCGAACTGGCGCTGAACGACGATCTTAAGATCGGCAACAGCATCACCGTGGGCGACACCTTCATTGATGGTGACAGCGTCACTACCAACAACATGACGGTGAACGAGAACCTAACCGTTGAGGGCGACACGTTCCTGAACGAGAACCTAACGGTAGCGGGTAACACCACCATCAACGAAAACCTGACGGTGGAAGGCACCACGCAGCTGGGCGACAACTTCTTCGTAACCAACGAAGGTAACGTCACATACGACGGTGATATCACCGAAGGCAACCACATCACCAACAAGAGCTACGTGGATAACTCAGTGACTGAGCTGGGCGACACGCCGCTGACCTTTGGTGCTAACGAAGGTGACGACACTGATCGCCGCCTGGGTGACCGCTTGGACATCGTAGGCGAGGCTGATGAGGAAGGTAACAGCAACATCATCACCAAGCTAACGGATGAGGAAACGCTTGAGCTGGCGTTGAATGACGACCTCAAGATCGGCAACAGCATCACCGTGGGCGACACCTTCATTGATGGTGACAGCATCACCACCAACAATATGACGGTGAATGAAAACCTCACGGTGGCAGGCGAAACCCGTCTGGGCGACAACTTCATTGTGACTAACGAAGGCAACGTCACTTACACCGGCGACATCACTGAAGGCAACCACATTGTCAACAAAGACTATGTGGACGGCGGTATCGATGAACTGGGTGATCGCCCGATTTATTTCGCAGGCGATACTGGAGAAAAAGTCGCTAAGCGACTGCGCGAAACACTGACTATCTCTGGTGAACTGGCGGAAGATGCTGATGCAACAGGCGCTAACCTGCGCATCGACAGCGATAGTAAACAACTGAACTTAGTGATGGCGAAGAATCTGACAGATCTGGAAAGCATCACACTAGGTGATACGTTTATTAGCAACGAAGGCATTACCCTTGGCGACACCACCATCAATGGCGCTCGTATCTCCAGCAACAATCTTACTGTGACTGGTGAGACTAAGCTGGGCGATAACTTCTTCGCGAACAATGATGGCAACGTCACTTACACCGGTGATATCACCGAAGGCACTCACATCGTCAACAAGGATTATGTTGACGGTGCTGGTGATCAGTTGATTGCAAACAATCCGCTGACGTTTGGTGCTAACGAAGGTGAGGACACCGAACGCCGTTTGGGTGACCGTCTGGACATCGTAGGCGAGGCTGATGAGGAAGGTACCAGTAACATCATCACCAAGCTTACCGATGAGCAGACGCTTGAACTGGCGCTGAACGACGATCTCAAGATCGGTAATAGCATTGCTGTAGGTGAAGATGGTCCGGTCATCAGCGGCGATGGAATCGACATGGGTGATAACAAAATCACCAATGTGGCTGATGGTTCGGTATCGGCTGATAGCAAAGATGCTATTAACGGCTCTCAGCTTTACCAGTTGGAAAGCATTGTCACTAACGTTACTGGTGATATAAGCAACGAATATGTGACCAATAACGGCCGTGGCATCCGCTACGTGCGCACCAACGACAGCGGCTTAGCAGTGAGCGATGCCTTTGCTCAAGGGCAAGGTTCGACCGCTGTTGGCTACGAAGCCGTCGCCTCGGCTGATCGCGCGTTAGCCATGGGTTACGACGCCATTGCATCGCATCAAGGCAGCGTAGCACTAGGTGAAGGTGCTCGCACCGCTGAGGCGGTAAGCACTGCTTCGATAGAGATTGCAGGCCAAACGTACCAGTTTGCGGGCGCCTCTCCGGTAGCCACTGTCAGCGTTGGCAGCGTCGGGGCTGAACGTACGGGGACCAATGTAGCGGCAGGCCGAGTGTCGGCTGAGAGCACGGATGCTATTAACGGAAGCCAGCTGTATGCCACCAACCAGGCGGTCGGCGCACTAGACAACCGCGTTACCAATGTTGAAGGTGATATCAGTAATATCACCAACGACTTGGCTGACCTGGATGATCGCGCAGTGAAATATGACCGCAGCGACGACGGCAGTGTTGACTACAACACGATTACGTTGGAAGGCGATGGCGGTACGAAGATCACCAATGTGGCACCCGGTGATATTGCGCAAAACAGCTCGGATGCGGTGAACGGCAGCCAGCTATGGGATGTGCAGAACCAAATCACTGACATTGAGCAGGGTGGTTCCAAGTACTTCCGAGCCAACAGTGAAGGCCCTGTCGCAGACCCGCAAGGGGCCGACAGCATCGCCATGGGGTCAAGCAGCGTTGCTGCAGGCGACCGTAGCGTTGCCTCGGGGGCTGGAGCACAGGCCAATGCCGAAGGCAGTGTTGCACTTGGTGCGGATTCCGTTGCTGACCGTGAAGGCATGAACGGTGAGCGTGAGCGCTTCTCCAACGAATCCGTTGCTTCCACACAGGGCGCTGTTTCTGTGGGTAGTGAAGGAAATGAGCGTCAGATCACCAACGTGGCAGGCGGTACCCAAGACACCGACGCGGTTAACGTTCGTCAGTTGGATGCGGTACAGCGTGGTGCGGTGAACTACGATCGCGATGAAGACGGCAATGTGGACTACAGCACTATCACGCTGAAAGGCGATGAAGGCACCACCATCACCAATGTGGCGCCAGGTATTAATGCCAACGATGCTGCCAACGTGGGGCAGTTGAATGACCTCGGTCGTCGTTTTGAGAACGAGATTATCAACGTGCATGGCCGTATCGACAGCGTTGAACGTAATGCTAACGCCGGTTCTGCTAGCGCGATCGCCGCCTCTACGGTGCCGCAAGCCTGGATGCCTGGTAAGAGCATGGTAGGTGTGGGGGCAGGTACCTACGGTGGCGAATCTGCGGTCTCTGTGGGTGTATCGCGCCTCTCAGACAATGGCCGCTGGGTTATCCAAGGTAAGGTGACGGGCGACTCGCAAAGCAACTTCGGCGCAGGTATTGGCGCTGGCTGGCACTGGTAAAGGAGAGCGACGTGAACAACCGTAGCAATCGCATGATGACAAAGGCGGCCCTTGGGGCCGCCAGTATAGCCGCCGTTCTCGTTTTAGCGGGCTGTGCTAGCCCGCCCAACAACGACCGTACCGAATTGCGCGACGCCGGAGATGGCTTTCCGGCGCTAGCGGGCAACTGGTACGACGGCGGACAGTTTGTTGACCCTGAAAACATTTTGCGTATTCGGGAAAGCCAAACAAAAGATCAAGTACGCCAGTTAATCGGTAACCCTCACTTCACGGAAGGGTTCTTTGGTGTTCGAGAGTGGAACTATGTTTTCAATCTCTATACAGGCAATGGAAATGAGTACATTACTTGCCAATACCAAGTGCACTATGACGATGATATGGCGTTAGAAAGCACTCGCTGGCGGGATGCGCAGTGTCCTGCGCTACTAGTGCCAATCGAAGTGGAAGAGATCGCTGCTGAGCCGCGTGAAGAGAAGCTGACGCTATCAGGCGATGTATTATTTGATTTCGATAGTGATACGTTGACGCTAGAGGGACGTCGTGCTGTTGATCAAGTGACTCAAACGATCGCAAGTGACTTCGTGAGCCCAAGTGTGTTGATCATTGGTTATACAGATCGCTTTGGTAGCGAGGCGTATAACCTAGCGTTATCCAACTCTCGTGCTGAAACGGTAGGTGCCCGTATGGCTAATCAGGGGATTAGTCGATCGAGCATTATGACGGCTGGACGTGGTATGGCAGACCCTGTTGTAGAGTGCCCAGGAAGAAGTGCAACGCCAAGTGTGACTGAGTGTTTGAGGCCAAATAGGCGAGTGGAAATTACGGTTACTGAGACGGCTCGTTAGTTGCTTATATAGCGAACTGGTACTAAAGGTAACTATTAACGGTGGGGGTACAACACTATCCCTGCTTTTGAAAACCTAAACTTAGGAAGTTGAATAATGAAGTATGTTGGCTATATCACTACGTTCGTAGCGGCAGGCGCGGTGGCAGTTGGTCTGTCTATATTTAGCATGGGCGTAATGGCAGAACAGCAGGAGCAACCATCTAAGAACACTGTGGATCAAAGCTCAGTGTGTGTAGCAGCAAGTGATGAACAAGCGCTAGGGTGTCCTGAAGGTGGTATGTTCCTGGCGCGTTTGGCCATCAACGAAAGTGACTTGCAAAACCCGCTAATACTTGAAAACCGTGTGTTGAACACGATGGCTCTTTACTGCGATACAAACTTTGAAATTCAGCATACACGCACGGGTGTGCTTTGTGTGCTGACCCATGAGCGTATCGGTACGCCAGCTGAAGATGCTGATGCTATTGAAGCGGTTGAAGAAGAGCCGGTTGAGGAAGAATCGGTTGAAGAAGATTCTTAACCGCATATTTAAATAATTATTCTTATTATTCAATATTCAATTCACATTGATTTAGGAGGTGGTTCCTTATGAGCAAACAGCGCACGACAGGCCCGGCAAAAAGCAGAGCCGCTAGTAAAAGTGAAGCCAATCAAAGCGAAAAAGAAGTAACTGCTAATGAGAGTGAGTCGGCGGTTGCCGTTGGCGAACAAGCAACGCAGCCAACTGTCACGATAGACGGTAAAGAGTACACGCTTGAAAGTCTGGGACAGCAGGGGCGAGAGCAGCTGCAAAATCTACGAGTCACAGACCAAGAGCTACAGCGTTTACAAGATCAACTGGCGATTACGCAAACAGCCCGCAATACTTATGCCCGTATACTGGCAGAAGTGACGAAGTCGGTAACGCCAGTGAAGTAATCTCGCAAGCTGTGAGATTGCTTAATATTGTTGAACGCCCGGTAGACGAAAGTCTATCGGGCTTTTGTGGAGGAAGGCTTAAATATGAGGATGCTACCCTGGTTGAGCCTTATTATTGTCGGGATTAGCACGCTAGCCAGTGCGGATTACGAGGCTGGGCTTGGTGAATATCAGCGTGGCCATTATGCCTCCGCTATCCATGAGTGGCGCACGGCAGCAGAACGAGGTAATTCAGACTCTCAGTTTGCACTGGGAATGATGTTCGAGCGCGGCCAAGGGGTTAGTGCCAGCTTAGATGAAGCCTATAAATGGTATCGACTTGCGGCGGATAATGGGCTTGCAGACGCCCAGGTTAGGTTGGCTGAGCTTTATCTTCTTGAACGTCTTGAAGGTGATTCAGGATTAGCTGCGCAGTGGTTTGAGCGGGCTGCCGAATCAGGCAATGCTGCGGCACAATTTCAACTAGGCTTATTGTATTTGGAAGGGCAGGGCGTTGATGAAAACGCTGAGCTTGCGGCGAGATGGTTTGAGTTGGCCGCTGAGCAAGGGCATGTGGCAGCACAAAACAATATCGGTAGCCTTTACGAAACAGGTCGTGGAGTAGAGCAAAGCTATACTCGTGCGTTTGAGTGGTATGAGCGTGCTGCGAAGCAGAATGACCCGTTCGCGCAAAATAATCTTGGTGCCATGCATGCTAGAGGACATGGAGTTGATCGTAATCATGCCTGGGCGGTTTTTTGGTTCGTTATGGCTGGTCAAGGTGGCAATGATTTAGCGCAAGAAAATATTAATGCCAGCCTACCTAATCTTGAAGAAAAACAAATTGCCGGAAGTCGCGTTAATATTCGTGCGGGAGCAAGTACGGATTTTGACCGTATTGCATCATTGACAAGAGGCACCGCCGTTTACGTGCTGGGAAGTATGGATGGATGGAGCCAAGTCTATTTCCAACAGGACAATGCACCCACTTTAGGTTGGATATCTAATACACTAATTGAGTGATTTTTTAATAGAAATTAGTGCTATTTGAACAGCAAATACATTACCGAGCGTGCCTATGTGTATCAAAGATGGTGGCGTTATGAATAAAAGAAAAAGCTGGAGTAGCTTGAAAGCTAAGTCGCTGTTACAACGTTTTTCAGGCGTTGTATTCGGAAGTGTGTTTTTACTGACTTGGGGGCTTTCCTACGCATCTGATACACACCATCAAGTGATGCCAGGCGATACGCTTTGGGACATTTCCGAATATTATTATGGTACTCCTGACGAATGGCCCACGTTGCAACAATTAAATGCGATAGCTGACCCCTTCAAGCTTCAGCCCGATACCATGGTGGATCTCAGTGATTTCGATCCCTTTCCGCTGTCGGTTCTGTTCCGTTCAGGTGAAGCATGGTTAATCGAAGAGGGTGGTGAAACTCTTTTGGAGAATGGTGACATTATTGAGCTGGGATCTATTATTGAAACCGGAGTAGGCTCTGCTTTGACTTTGCAAATGCGTGATGGTGCCAGGGCGGTAGTGCCTTCTAATTCACGCATTGTGCTAAAGCGTGAAGGGGAGAGAGGAGTCACGTTTCAACTAGAACATGGCGAGATAGAATCTTATGTACCTGCAAATCGCATGCTGAGGCGAGCATACAACATAGAAACAAATACGGGTGTCCTAGGTGTTCGGGGGACTCACTTTCGGGCAAGCTATGCAGACGAAACATTGATAACGTCGGTTTATGAAGGGAGTGTCGCTGCTCAAAATCGAATGGGTACTTCAGAAGCCTCAGTTAGTGAGGGTGAAGGGGCACGTATTGATGAAACAGGGAGTATTCAAGTAGTACGCCTCTTGCGCCAACCAGAGGACGTGGATATCACTTCGCTTTCAAATGAGGCCATACAAATAGATGTTTTGTCTCCTGTGCAGGGACAGGCTTATAGAGCACAAATAGCGAGTGATCCAAACTTTCTAACGATAATACGTGATCAACGCTCTCAAGGCAGCCAGATACAGTTCGAACCACTTTCTCCGGGGTTTTACCATTTGCGAATAGCCGCTATAGATGAGTTTGGTATTGAAGGTGATAGCGCCATTTTCGTTATTCATCATCGTGGTAATCGAGTGTCCGTTAAGCAGGAGGAAAGTGCATGGATATTCGAGTGGCTCCATCGAGCACAAATGACCTATCGCTTGCAGCTAGCAACTGACCGCGAATTTATGAAAGTTTTATTAGACTATGAGCCTCAAAATAATGGTCCTTTAAAAGTAAGCCATTTGCCAGGTCACGAGATATTCTGGCGTGTGGTCAGCTTAGATGAACGTACAGACATGACTGTGGTTCTCGATACTGGAACACTAAATGACACAGGGCAGTAGCCTTTCTAGAGCATTACATCGGCGGGTCGTGATGACATGGTGTGCAATGGGCAGTTTGTTACTGCCCATTGCTTTTTTTCTTTATAGTTTGTCTCCCTTACTGTCTGATAACTTTTTTTATGATGCTTGGCTTTCCAGGCAATCAGAGCCCCCTTCTGCCGATATTTTGGTTGTAGCGATCGATGAGCCCAGCCTGCAAGCATTGGGGCGTTGGCCTTGGCCTAGAGATGTTCACACACAGCTGATTGATCAGTTGAACGCAGCGGGTGTGCAATCCATTGTTTTGGACGTCCTATTGGTTGACCCGAGCCGCCAACCTGAGGAAGATAAGCGGCTTGCCAACGCTATGCAGCGCCATGGAAGCACTTATCTGCCTATGGCACTACTTTCTGACTCTTTATTGGAAGGTAGTGTACGAGATGTCTTAATCCCTCCTCCTCCATTATTATCTGCCGCCAAGGGCGTTGGGCATATCAATGTGATGCTTGATACTGATGGCGTAGCTCGATCAATCGAGTTGCTGATTGAACGTCGTGATGATGTATGGCCACAGCTCATGACCCTTCTTGCGGATGCAGAAAAAACCGAAGAGCGTGATACATCAAATTGGCCAACTGAGGCAATAAGAATACCGTTTCGCGGTCCGGCTGGCTCATATCCAACTGTTTCTTACCACGATGTATTAATGGGGTATGTACCTGCCTCCTTGCTCAGAGACCGCACTGTCTTAATAGGCATGACTGCCCTTGGTTTGGGCGATCGCTACAATGTTTCGTTGTTGTCTTCAGGTTTAATGCCAGGTGTTGAAGTACATGCACACTTGCTCGATGCCTTACGAAATGAAACGTATATACGCCAAGTAGATAGCTGGCTAGGGGCGTTTTTTGCAAGTCTGCCTATTATTATCTTAATGCTATTGGCTTTGTGGCTAAGGTTCCGCTATTTGCTATTAGTGGTGCTATCGCTCGGTGTGGGGGTGTTATTCATTTCTTTAGTAGCGCTGAACTTTAGGTGGTGGTGGCCCCCTTTTGCGAGCTTAATAGCACTGGGTATTGCCTTCATTGCAATTGTTTGGCAGAGCCAGGCTGCATTACTGTCTTGGTTCAAGCGCGAGCTGGAATTGTTATATCAAGAGCCATCTATTTTGCCATTTAGGGAGCCTGATGACATTCGAGGTGAAGGTGGGAAACTGTATCAGCAGTCGCAAGCCCTTGAGTTTGCGTTAGGCCGAATTGTGGAAGGACGGCGGTTTATATTAGATGCAATGCACTCGTTACCACTCCCTATCTTCATACTAAATAAGAAGGGTGAAGTGCTGTTGGCAAATAAGAAAGCATTGGCAATTTGTTGGGAGGGAGGTGAGCCTGCCATCGATCACATTGATGCTTTGCCATCCTTTCTAACCTTTGAAGAAAAAGAGGGTTTTTCGACAATATGGCCGCCCCAGCCAGCTGGAATCATTGATGTCAACGGCGTTCAAATAGGTGGCTTATGTACTGACAGAGATGGACGTACGTATCGACTGGAAATGGGAGAGCTTTCTACAACGACCAATAGTGCCGCTGGAGGCTGGGTAGTGTGGTTGGTTGACTTGACAAGTGAAGTAGAGGCTGAAATGCAGCGATCTAGCATGCTTAGTTTTTTATCACATGACATGAAAGCCCCCCAGGCGAGAGCGTTAGCATTTCTAGAGGCCCAAAAAGATCCAGCATCGGCTGCAACGCAAGCTGATTTTTACAGCTATTTGGAGCAATGCCTTACGATGGGGCTTGGGATGATTAATGACTTTATTAATCTAACGAGGGCTAAGTCATTTGATTTGAAAAAAGAGTTTGTGCTGTTTGAAGATGTTGTTATGGAAGTTCTTGATCAAGTTTATCCACTTGCGAAAGTGAAAAATGTTAAAATAGTCAGCGAGCTGAAAGATGAAGACGGAGCTCCGATAGTTGGCGATAAAAGCTATCTTGCAAGAGCGGTGTTTAATTTAATTGAAAATGCCGTTAAGTATACGCTTTCTGGTGGCGAAGTTAATGTTCATGTGTGCAGGCAGGATCAATGGGTTGTGCTTCAGGTTTCTGATAATGGCGTTGGTATTGAGTCTAAGGAGATTAACGATATTTTTGATGACTTTAGGCGCAGTGATAAAGATGGTGTGGCGGAAGGTCATGGGCTGGGGCTAGCATTAGTTAAAACGGTAGCAGCTAAACATGGCGGGGAGATTTACTGTGAAAGTGAGTTCGGTAGAGGCAGTCAATTTACAATGAAGCTTCCTTTTTGTGAGCTTTAGCCTATTTATCCTCGATGCATCAATTGTTAGTTATTTTTTGAATGCTGACTATATGAACGACGTTGCCTAGTTCAGGAATTTGTTGTACTTGAAAACGAATATTGACATCTCTTAACTGCATGCCATATTCCCGTTCTGGTTGGCCATTATGGTAGGCGGGGCGTGGGGCTTGGCCTAATACTTGGGTAATGAGCTGCCTTAAATCACTAGCATCTGCGCGTTGAGCGAGCGCCGTTTCGGCCGCAGAAGAGAACTCTACGGGGTAAAAAGGTGGTGATGTTGGGGCAAAGCCTGAGCGTGCATGTGGGAGTGCCTCAGTCCAGGGCAGATAAGGTTTGATATCTACTACGGGCGTACCTGTCATCAAATCTGCCCCTTTGAGCAATAGGCGTACACCGGTATGTGTATCAATACCTACTAGCTCAACAAGCGATAGCCCTAAACGGTTAGGACGGTGCGTGCTTCGGCTTGCGAAGACCCCTATTTTTTTATTGCCACCCAGCCGGGGAGGGCGTACAAGTGGGGCCCATTCTTCAGGACTGCGGTGAAAAATAAAGCTGATCCATAAGTGGCTAAATGCTTCTAGTCCACGAACGCTTAACGGTGTGTTGAAGGGGGGCGTTAATACCAGCGTCGCTTTCGCCGCTGTCGCTAGCCCTGGTTGTCGAGGAATGCCAAACTTATCAGGATAATCGCTTTCGATGTAGCCTATTGGGCTAACGTTAAACGACTCATTTATTGATATTTCGCGCATGACACACCTTACGTGTAAGTAAAACCGAAGTATAAAGCAGTCAAGCATCGGGTTGGGATGCAATGACACGTTAAGGTGCGATAAATAGTGGAGATGTAAGACATGCCAAGTACTGACGTGAGCCAAACACCTTCTGCGCCCACTCCACGAATTACTTATCGTGAAGGATTTGCCCGTGACGCAGCTGATCAAGCAGAGGTGTTTTATCACGCTGTGATGCAGGGTGCCGCTTCACACTATGGTGTAGACGAACGCCGAGCTTGGGCGAATGCATTACCACGTGAGGCAAGCGCCTGGGCGGCGAGGCAAACACTCTACACCACGCTGGTCGCAAGCTGTGATGGGCGATGTGTAGGGTTTTTAGAGTTAGACGTTGCGGCCAAACGTATAGAGACAATTTATGTGTGGCCTTCACTCACTGGACGTGGGATCGGTACCACACTGTTGATACACGCTGAGCGTATGTTGCTTGAGCAGGGTGTCTCGCGTGTAGAAATTGAAGCAAGCTCAGTGCTTTATGAGCGCCTGCTTCGCCGAGGATTTACTAACCTCGGCGAGCAGTGGGTAGAACGCAGTGGCGAACTTTTGAAACGCTATCGCTTAGTCAAAAAGCTTAACGCTGTCGAAACCTGAGCGCATCAAACGTCGAAAGTGTGGGTAATGCGCATTGATAGATCGATCGATTTGAGGTCTTTGGTGAGTGCGCCGCTGGAAATGCAGTCAACGCCGGTATCGGCAATTGCCTTTAACGTTGATGCACCGACATTGCCAGAGGCCTCAAGTGTTGCCCGTCCTCCGTTTATTTCGACCGCTACATGCAAGTCTTCCAAGGCGAAATTATCGAGCATAATAATGTCTGCTCCTGCGGCTAGTGCCTGATCAAGCTCCTCAAACGTTTCCACCTCCACTTCTACTGGCAGGTCACTTGCCAGTTTACGGGCTTGCGCAACGGCTGCTTGAATACCACCACAAGCAGCAATGTGATTCTCTTTAATTAAGAATGCATCCCACAATCCAATACGATGATTATGTCCACCACCGCAGTTTACTGCGTACTTTTGGGCTAGACGCAATCCTGGCAGTGTTTTACGAGTGTCCAGTAGGCGAACATTAGTGCCTTCAATTAAATCAACGTAATGTCGCGTTGAGGTAGCCGTGGCAGATAATGTTTGCAGCATGTTCAAGGCCGCACGCTCGCCCGTCAGTAGGCTGCGAGCAGGCCCCTCTAACTCTAAAAAGCACTGATCTGCCTGAAGGAAGTCGCCGTCTGCGGCCTGCCAACGTAGCGTAACGCGGTTATCTAAGCGCCGAAAAATTTCGTCTACCCAGGCAACGCCGCAAAGTACCGCGGGTTCGCGAGTAATGATGTTGGCGGGTGCCCATTGGTGCTCAGGGATTAACTGCGCTGTAATATCGCCAGGGCCAACGTCCTCAGCCAGTAGGCGGGCTGCGCTAGCGCGTATCTCTTCGGCAAGAGCGTTTTCATAATGCATGGCGGTGCGTTCTCTAGGCGTTATTGGGTGTGTTGGGCATTATAGTGAAAGAGAGCGTCAACGTAGAGGAGAGCGTCTCTGTTATGAAAAGAACAACTTTTGAGGGTCAGTGGTCAAGCGCTAGGCAAGTAGTATCGCCCAACTGCGATCAGCGCCCCAATAGTGAGGTCTCGCTGCTACTTATTCATGCTATTAGCTTGCCGCCAGGACAGTTTAGTGGTGATGCCATTGAGGCGCTATTTACTAACCAGTTAAATTCAGGAGACCACCCCTTTTTCGCTGAGATTAAACATCTTAGGGTATCGGCTCACTTTTTGATTCGTCGCGATGGCGAATGCTTACAGTTTGTTGATACGGATCATCGCGCTTGGCATGCCGGGCGCTCATGCTGGCTTGATTCGTACCAAAAGACGTGGCGAACAGCCTTAAATGATTTTTCAGTAGGTATTGAGTTAGAAGGGGATGACGTGACTCCTTTTACCAAAGCGCAATATCAAGTGTTGGTAGCGGTAACTCAATGGCTAATGTCGCGCTATCCACAGTTGGATAAGTCACGCATTACTGGCCATGCCCATGTGGCGCCGCTGCGTAAAACTGACCCAGGGCCAGCCTTTGATTGGGCTTATTATTATCAACAGCTAGATGCTTAGCGCTGGGCGAATAAATTTATCAAAGAGCGTAGAAAATTTAATTAAGTACTTCACTCATAAGTAAATAAAACGGTAGTTTGGCTACATTTTTGAGCGTTTGGTAGATTCGACTAAAGTCTGATTATTTCTTTATGTTGCGGTGCAATACTCTGTTTTCGATAGCCTTTTAGGGCTTACTAGAATTGGCAGAGTGACGACTTTGCGGTATCTTCGCATATACAAAAGGCTAACTTTTACGACAATTGTGTAGCTTTACTACATCAAAAAGTGCGTAGCTTGTTGAATGTAGAAAGAAAACCCCTGCACGACGCTTAGGCGTCGGTGTTTTACCGGCCTGTGGTGGCTAAACACCGCAGCCGCCCCAGGCCCTAAGGGTTGGCGGGGCTCATTGTCATTTATCGTCATTCGGAGAGACCTCTATGAGTCTGGAGACAAGAGAAGATCTCGATCCGCTCGAAACCACGGAGTGGCTAGAATCCCTGGAATCAGTACTGGATCGTGAGGGCGAAGATCGTGCCCGCTACCTGATGACCCGCTTGGCGGATCGCCTGCGCCGGGACGGGATGAAGGTGCCCTTCTCGGTGACAACCCCGCACCGGAATACGATCCCTGTGCATCGCGAAGCACCGATGCCCGGCGATCTGTTTATGGAGCGCCGCATTCGGTCGTTGATCCGTTATAACGCCATTGCTCAGGTCATCC
Source organism: Halomonas bluephagenesis (assembly GCF_054790765.1). Classification (NCBI taxonomy): domain Bacteria; kingdom Pseudomonadati; phylum Pseudomonadota; class Gammaproteobacteria; order Oceanospirillales; family Halomonadaceae; genus Halomonas; species Halomonas bluephagenesis. Next base: position 1,199,066 of record NZ_CP133631.1, on the reverse strand, counting down.
GTAATAACCGCGCCAACCCCGGGCTGGGCGGCCACATTGCCAGCTTTATGTCGTCGGCTACGCTGTACGATGTCGGCTTTAACCACTTCTTCCGCGCCCCAAAGGCGATTTTGAAGGCGACCTGATCTACATTCAGGGCCACGTTGCCCCGGGGATTTACGCGCGTTCTTATCTGGAAGGCCGCCTGTCTGAAGAGCAGATGGACAAATTCCGTCGCGAAGTCGACGGCGATGGTCTGTCTTCCTACCCGCACCCGTGGCTAATGCCGGACTACTGGCAGTTCCCCACGGTGTCTATGGGCCTTGGCCCGATTCAAGCGATTTACCAGGCTCACGTGATGAAGTACCTGCATCACCGTGAGCTGAAAGACATGTACGACCGCAAGATCTGGTGCTTTATGGGCGACGGCGAGTGTGATGAGCCGGAGTCACTGGGCGCGATTTCCTGGCGGGTCGTGAAAACCTCGATAACCTGATCTTCGTCATCAACTGCAACCTGCAGCGCTTGGACGGTCCGGTACGCGGCAACTCCCGCGTCATGGACGAGTTCGAAGGCGTATTTCGTGGTGCCGGTTGGAACGTCATCAAGGTCGTCTGGGGGCGTCACTGGGATCCGCTGTTCGAGAAGGACAAGAAAGGCATCCTGCAAAAACGCATGGATGAAGCAGTCGACGGTGAGTACCAGAACTACAAGGCCAACGGCGGTTCGTACACCCGTGAGCACTTCTTCGGTAAGTACCCCGAAACCGAAGCGATGGTCAATGACCTGTCTGATGAAGACATCTGGAAGCTCAACCGCGGTGGTCACGACCCGTTCAAGGTCTACGCGGCCTACCATGAAGCGGTCAACCAGACCAACGGTAAGCCCACGGTCATCCTGGCGCACACCGTTAAAGGCTACGGCATGGGCAGCGGCGATGGCGAAGCCGCCAACGAAGCCCACCAGGTCAAGAGCATGGAGTACGAAGCGCTGCGCAAATTCCGCGACCGCTTTGGTATTCCGATCACCGACGAACAGCTCAAAGACGTGCCCTACTACAAGCCGGAAGAAGACTCTCCCGAGCTTAAGTACATGCACCTGCAGCGGGAACGCTTGAACGGCTACCTGCCGGCCCGCCGCAGTGACTTTGAGGCGCTGGAGATCCCCAGCCTGGACGACAAAACCTTTGCCTCGCAAATGGTGGTTCCAAAGGGCGCGAAGTCTCGACCACTATGGCATTCGTGCGCGTCCTGAACGGTCTGGTCAAGGATAAGAAGCTCGGCAAACATGTCGTACCGATTATTCCTGACGAAGCGCGTACCTTCGGCATGGAAGGCATGTTCCGTCAGCTCGGCATCTACACCTCGGAAGGTCAGAAATATGAGCCGGTCGATAAAGGCCAGATCATGTTCTACCGCGAGGATCAGAAAGGCCAGATTCTCGAAGAAGGGATTAGTGAGGCCGGTGCGATGTCTGCGTGGATTGCCGCCGCGACGTCCTACAGCAACAACAACGTTACCCTGCTGCCGTTCTACATCTACTACTCGATGTTCGGCTTCCAGCGCATTGGTGACTTGGCCTGGGCCGCAGGTGACCTGCAAGCCCGCGGCTTTATGGTCGGCGGCACTGCTGGGCGTACCACGCTCAACGGTGAAGGTCTGCAGCACCAGGATGGTCACAGCTTGATTCAAGCCTCCACCATCCCAACTGCCGCAGCTACGACCCGACCTACGCCCACGAAGTGGCGGTCATCCTCCAGGATGGTTTGAAGCGCATGTTCTCCGACAAAGAGAACTGCTTCTACTACCTGACGGTGATGAACGAAAACTACGAGCACCCAGCAATCGACAACGTGCCCACCGACGATATCGTCAAAGGCATGTACCTGCTCAACGAAACGAAAGGCGACAAGGGCCGCGTGCAACTGATGGGCTCCGGTACCATCCTGCGCGAAGTCGAAGCCGCCGCAGAGCTGTTGGCCAACGACTGGGGCATTGGCGCGGATATCTGGAGCGTGACCAGCTTTAACGAGCTGCGTCGCGAAGCGCTGCTGTTGGAGCGTGAAGCCTTCTTGAACCCGGACGTTGAGGGCAACAAGCCCCACGTGACGAAGTGCCTGGAAGGCCGTGACGGCCCGGTGATTGCCTCCACCGACTACATGAAGCTCTACGCCGACCAAGTGCGTGCCTGGGTGCCAAGCGAGTACACCGTGCTGGGTACAGACGGCTTTGGCCGTTCCGACACCCGCGAGAAGCTGCGCTACTTCTTTGAAGTAGACCGCTACTTCGTCACCGTGGCGGCGCTACGTGCGCTGGCGGACCGCGGTGAGCTTGATCGCAAGCATGTCGGCGAGGCGCTGAAGAAGTATGGCATCGACGCCAACAAGCCGAACCCGCTGACCAGCTAAACCGCTGCCCGGCGGGCAAACGCCCGCCGGCTCGATCCGATTTGGAAGGAGCGCGACCTTGAGTAGCGAAATCATCAAAGTTCCCGATATCGGTGGTGATACCGATGTCGAAATCATCGAGATTGCGGTGTCAGAAGGCGACGTCATTGAAGCGGAAGACACCCTAATCACCCTGGAATCTGACAAAGCCAGCATGGACGTCCCGGCCCCGAAAGGCGGCAAGGTGCTCAAAGTGCTGGTCAAAGAAGGCGATAGCGTCTCCGAAGGCGACGACATCGTTGAGCTGGAAGTCGAAGGTGGTGGCGATGCCAAGCCGGAAGCAGCGGCTGACAGTTCCTCCGACGAAGCCCCCGCACCGAAGCAGGAAGAAGCTCCCGCGCCGGCAGCGAAGAAAGCCGGTGGCGGCAAGCAAACGGTCGATATTAAAGTGCCGGACTTGGGTGGTTCAGACAACGTTGAAATCATCGAAGTCGCGGTCAGCGCTGGCGATGACGTCAACGCCGAAGACACTTTGATCACCCTCGAGTCGGATAAAGCCTCGATGGATGTACCCAGCCCGCACGGTGGTAAGATCGTTGCGCTCACGGTCAAAGAAGGCGATACCGTCTCGGAAGGCGACGTGATCGGCCAGATGGAAATCGCTGGTGAAGGTGGCGACAACAGCGAAGACGCGCCGCAAGAGCAAGCCGCTAGTCAAGCCAGCAGCGCGCCGGAAGAAGTGGCCGCTGAAGAGTCTGTCGTTGAAGAAGATAGCGGTAGCGGTGAGCCTGAGCGCAAAGAGATCCGTGTGCCGGATTTGTCAGGTTCTTCTGACGTGCCGATTATTGAAATTGGTGTGGCGGCAGGTGATGAGGTCAACGAAGAAGACCCTCTTATCACTCTGGAGTCTGACAAAGCATCGATGGACGTGCCGAGCCCTTACAAAGGCAAGCTTTTAGAGCTTACTGTGAAAGAGGGTGACACTGTCTCTGAAGGCGATGTGATTGGCTATATAGAAGTAGCTGGTGCCAAGAAGGCAGCCCCTAAAAAAGCGGCGCCGGAGAAAGCTCAGTCCTCTAATGCCAGTCAGTCAAGTGCTAAGCCTACCGCTTCACCAGAAGGTACGCCTAGCCCTGAAGCGCAGATGGCCTCTCATAAGCCCCGCGATGGGAAGCTGGTACATGCAGGCCCAGCAGTACGCATGCTGGCCCGTGAGCTTGGCGTTGACCTTGGTCTTGTTAAGCCTAGCGGCCCGAAAGACCGGGTGCTGAAAGAAGATGTGCAGGCCTACGTGAAACAGGCCATTGCCAGCCAAGGTAAAGCACAAACAGCGGCTGCCCCAGCAGCGAGTGGTGGTGCTGGCATTCCCGCGATACCAGAAGTCGACTTCAGCCAGTTTGGCGACGTGGAAGAGAAGCCGATGGGTCGCCTGCTTAAAATGGGTGCGACCAATCTGCACCGCAGCTGGCTCAATGTGCCTCACGTGACGCAGTTCGACGAGGCCGACATTACCGAGCTTGAAAGCTTCCGTAAAGCCATGAAGGCTGAAGCCGAAGCCCAAGGCGCCAAGCTGACACCGTTGCCGTTTATGGTTAAAGCCTGTGCCTTTGCACTGCGTAAATTCCCCAGTTCAACGTTAGCCTGAAAGGCGACGGCGAAACGCTGGTATGGAAAAACTACGTGCATATCGGAATTGCCGTGGATACACCTGATGGTCTGATGGTGCCAGTAGTGCGCAACGCCGATAAAAAATCCTTGATTGAGATTGCCAAGGAGATGGCGGAGCTCGGCAAGAAAGCGCAAACCAAGAAGCTTAAGCGTGATGAGATGACCGGTGGCTGCTTCACCATTTCGAGCCTTGGCTCGATTGGTGGAACCGCGTTCACACCGATCGTTAATGCGCCGGAAGTGGCGATCCTGGGGTGTCGAAAGCGCAGATGAAGCCGGTATGGGATGGCAGTGCCTTCCAGCCGCGCTTAATGATGCCGCTATCGCTCTCTTACGATCACCGGGCGATTAACGGTGCGGATGCCGCCCGCTTTACGGCCTTCCTGGCCGATGTGCTGACGGATATTCGCCGATTACTGCTGTAATCGTCTCAGAGTAAGCCACAAGCGGCGCCCAATAGGGCGCCGCTTGTGTTTAAAACAGTTCAGTAGGCCTGCAAGGAAGGGGTGACCAAAGTACAAGGAGTTGCCACCTGACTGTTTTTGCTTAAGAAAATGTTAAAAAAATGCGTTATCAGGCTTTTGGGGAGTTGTGTCATCCGAACGGCACGGTTATTGTCAGTCCATTATTTAAAATTATTCATATCTAACACTAACATTCAAGGAGCAGTGCCATGCGTTTAATCCTGTTGGGTGCCCCCGGCGCGGGGAAGGGGACTCAGGCTCAATTCATTTGTGAGCAGTTTAAGATTCCTCAAATTTCCACCGGGGATATGTTGCGCGCGGCCATCAAGGACGGCACCGAACTGGGGCTCAAAGTAAAAGAGATCATGAACAGCGGTGGCTTGGTATCTGACGATATCATCATCGATCTCGTCAAAGAGCGCATCAGTCAGCCTGACTGTGAAAATGGTTTCTTGTTTGATGGCTTCCCACGCACCATCCCGCAAGCAGATGCGATGAAAGAAGGCGGCGTTAAGTTGGATCACGTGCTGGAAATTGCCGTGCCTGATGAAGAAATTGTTAGCCGTCTCGCTGGTCGTCGAGTTCATCAGGCGTCTGGACGCGTTTACCATGTCGACCATAATCCGCCCAAAGAACCGGGTAAAGATGACGTGACTGGGGAAGCGCTGATTCAGCGTGAAGATGATCAAGAGTCTACCGTGCGTAACCGTCTTTCGGTTTATCACGATCAAACCGCACCGTTAGTAGACTATTATCAGCAGTGGGCGAAGGAAGATCCTGACGCTGCGCCGCAGTATCATCGCGTAGAAGGTGTAGGCAGCGTGGCTGATATTACTCGGCAAGTAAAAGAAGCTCTTTGCTAAGCATTGATTGCTAGTCAACCACACGATGGCCCGCAGGTTACCTGCGGGCCATCGTCGTTGGTGCCGCGTAAAGGTATAATGGCTGTCTATTTTACGGAGTGCAAAACCGATGTCATCGTTACACCTTCTTGCGCTAGATGCGTCGTCTAGTGCCTGCTCAGTGGCATTGCTACGTCAACAAGTATGCCAGGAAGGAATCCAGCAGGAGTGTTTGACACGTTTTGAGATGACGCCACGTGCCCACACCCGGCGCTTAATGCCGATGGTGGATGACATCCTCGCTGAGGCCAATATTTCGGCAAAGCAACTAGATGCTGTTGCATTTGGGCGTGGCCCCGGTTCATTCACTGGCTTGCGTATCGCTGCAGGTGCAGCGCAAGGCTTGGCATTTGGGCTAGATTGTCCATTGCTGGGTATTTCTACCTTGGAAGCGCTCGCGCTTCAGGCCCATCGCCGCTACCATTTTCGCCATGTAGTGACCGCGCTAGATGCCCGTATGGGCGAGATTTATGCAGCTACTTGGCACTGTTTAAATGACACGCTTAGTTTACAAAGTGACGAAGTGGTCGTCGCGCCTGCTAGCTTTCGTTTACCCACCGAGGAAACCGATTGGGTGGGGGTGGGATCAGGGTTTACGCTGTGGGATGACTTTGCATTAAGCGTACAAACCAATATGTCTCAGCATCTCACTGATCTTGAACCACGGGCAGAAGAGATGGCGTGGCTCGCCGCTCGAGATTTAGAAGCGGGCTTAGGTCAGGCAGCTCATGAAGCCCAGCCGATTTACTTGCGCAACGATGTTGCCTGGAAAAAGCCAGCATGAGCCACATGGTAAGCCCAGAGACGCTTGTGTTGCCTTCAGGATTAGCGCTTGGCTACGTTGATGGCCAATTGGCACTGTCAGGTGATGAGCGCCAATACGGAAAACCGCTTAGCGTGGATTTTGCCGCTGGAAAGGCAGCTCATCGCCGTCAGTTTGGTGGCGGTCGCGGGCAGTTAGTGGCAAAAGCCTGTGGGCTTGCTAAAGGCATTACGCCTAACGTTGTGGATGCCACGGCTGGTTTGGGCCGCGATGCGTTTGTACTGGCAAGCCTGGGCGCAAATGTCTTATTAATTGAACGTGTCGCGGCGATTGCCGCGCTGCTTCAAGATGGCCTCGCGCGTGCCGCAAAAACAGATACGACAGCAGAGATTGCCTTGCGTATGACGCTCCGCCATTGCGATGCCGCTGAGCAGCTGGCTGCCCTTGTGGAAAGCGCGGCCTTTGATCCTGAGGTTATTCATCTTGATCCGATGTTTCCGCACCGTGAAAAGTCGGCGTTGGTCAAAAAAGAGATGCGCTTGTTTCGAGAGCTGGCGGGAGATGACGATGATGCACCGCGCTTATTAGAAGCAGCGCTGGATGTAGCGACGCATCGAGTGGTGGTCAAGCGCCCCCGCAAAGCTCCCCCTATCGATGGCCCTGCGCCGCAGCATACGCTGGAAGGTAAAACGAGCCGTTACGATTTGTATGTCCATCGCTCGCTGGCTCGTCGCTGAGTCGTTTTATCAAGAGAAGGAGTCTCTATGCAGCACGTGTGGCGTGAAGGCAACCGCACTACTCTGTTGCCGGAAGCAACGCGATTTTTGCCAGCTATGTTTGATGCGGTTAGTCAAGCGGAGTACTACGTGCTGGTGGAGCTCTACTTGATGGAATCAGGTAAGTTAGCGAGTCAGATGAGTAATGCGCTGATCGACGCTGCTGAGCGCGGTGTAAAGGTGTTTTTGCTGCTCGATGGTTATGGCTCTATGGGATTGGAACATCGTGACCGCATACGCCTAGAGCAAGCAGGTGTCGCATTACGGTTCTTTAATCCCATTGGTTTTCACTCGCTGGCTCGTAACTTAAGCCGTGATCACCGCAAAATTGTTGTCGTGGATGGAGAGGTTGCGTTTACCGGCGGATTTGGCGCGGTGGATGAGTTTCTGGAAGCATGGTACGAAATTGCGGTGCGCATCGAAGGCCCTGTGGTCGCTGATTGGGAAGGGCTTTTTCGCCGTTTATGGCGTTCCCGGTTAACACGGCAAGCAGGTGATGGGCAGGCTAGTTCAGTGTTGCCGCCACAGCGGACAGCAGTGCATTATGCTGATGGCATACGTGGCCGTGTAATGTCAGCGAGGGGGTATCGTTACCAAGCTATTCGCCACTCGCTCTATGCGCGGGTAAATCAGGCAAACAAGCGACTTTGGCTATGTACACCTTATTTTGTGCCGACCTTCACGCTGCGCCGACGTCTTATTCGCGCAGCACGGCGTGGCGTGGATGTTTGTTTACTATTACCGGGTAGTAAACATGACCACCCAGGTGTGCGCTATGCAGGACAACGGTTTTACCAAGCGTTGTTAAAAGCCGGCGTGCGGATTTTTGAGTTCCAGCCCACGTTTATTCATGCCAAGTTTGTGTTAGCAGATAACTGGGTCAGTCTTGGTTCATGCAACTTCGACCATTGGAATCTGCACTGGAACCTTGAAGCTAATCAAGAAGTAGAAAACCAAGCCTTCGCCAAGCAAGTTCAATCGCTGTTTGAGCGTAACTTTGCCGCCAGCCAAGAAGTCGATGCTGCCGCCTGGGCCGCACGACCCTGGTGGCAGCGAGCCCGAGAGTGGGTCTATGGCGTAGTGGATGGTATTGTCACCCGTCTTAAATAATGTGCGGCTAACAATCGGCTATCGACGCTTTTTACCTTTGGCAGGGGTTTTCTTGCGTGGCTTAGGCTTTGGCGTTTCGGGGGGCACGCGGTAGTGAAGATAAAGATCCAGGACTAATTCTGGCAATTGAGCAACAAAGGTTTCCTGACTGGCCTGATCTTGGGCCATCTCAGCCATTTCTGGCTCATCATCGAATAAACCTGAGAGCGACATAAAGGGCAACAGTAGCGTGGCGGCAGCTTCTTCGTCATCTTGGAACCACGCGCTTTCGTCGCTAAAGACACCTTCCATAAACCCCGCGCACCAGTCGCCGATGGGCGTTTCCTCAGCGGGGATACCATCTAGCGTTAGCTCGAAGGGTAACTCTGGTAAACCACCCTGTTCAAGCACTGCGACGGCGTTGTCACGTAGCAGTGTTAGCAGTTGGATAATCTCGTCTCGTTCGGCATCGTCCCGATAACTTGGCTCTCCCTGAAACAGCTCAGTTAACCATTGGCTGGTGGGTAATTCGCTAGGGGCGACCGCCAATGCCACCAAAAAGCCATGGGCAGAAATAAGATCCAGTGCATCTTCGCCCACTTGCTCGGAGTCAAGGAAATCATCCAACCTATCAAGTTGCTCGTCGTCAAGCAGCGGCTGAGGCGGGGGAGTATTGGGCGACGTTGCTGCGGAAACGTTATTGCGCTCTGCCATAGGGGGCCTCATCATAAAAATCGTCTTTGAGAAAAAGATGTTGATCGGCAACACTCGTTGGCAACATCGTTACTGGTTAGTTTATCACTAATGAAGACTTTACCACTGCCCCCATGGCCTGCTGAAAAACTTGCGACACTATCTTCAGAGGCGCTCATGCACGCCGTGCGAGACAGAACTGATGAAGCGTTAAAACGCTGCCAAGAAGTCTATCCTGCGCTGCCAGCGCCAAAGGTGTGGTTCGACCTAAAAGGTGCCTCAGCAGGGCAGGCGCATCTAGGGCGTGGCGGGCTGCGTTTTAATCCTGTTTTACTGAGCAATAATCGGCAGGCGTTTTTTGACGAGGTGATTCCCCATGAAATGGCGCATTGGTTAGTCTTTCATTTAGCCAATGGCACGCGGCTCAAACCGCATGGTCGAGAATGGCAAGCTGTCATGCGAGACCTGTTTGGCCTTGAGCCTAAGGTGACTCATCGCTTTGATGTTCAGGATGCCCAGTCTCGGCCATATTATTATCAATGTGACTGTCAAACGCATTGTTTCACAGCCAGGCGTCATTCTTTAGTGGTAAAGGGGCGTCGCTATCGCTGCCGTCATTGTGATCAGACCTTGGTCTACAGTGCTTTTAAAAAACCTTGAAAGTGTTTTAACCTATTGTTTTAAATATTAAAAATGTTAATACCAATGTCTAAAGGGAAGCCGGCGTTGGGAGGTTTATGCTAGGTAAATATTAAGCGCGTCGGTGCGACTAACAATAATACCGACACCATTTTCTAGAGAGTGCAATTTCACGGACAGAGGCAACTTCATGAGCGAGCATAAAAACGTCTATCCAGTGCGCGATAGTATCGCTGCCAGTGCATGGGCTGATAAAGATAAATATGCGGCAATGTATCAGCAGTCCATGGACGACCCGGAGAGTTTCTGGGCTGAGCAAGCAAAGCGTCTTGATTGGATCAAGGCGCCAACCAAGATTAAAAACACCTCCTTTGCACGCGATAATGTTGATATTCGCTGGTTTGAAGATGGTGAGCTAAACGTTAGCGCCAACTGCCTAGATCGCCATTTGGAGAAGCGTGGCGACCAAACAGCGATTATCTGGGAGGGAGATAATCCTAACGATTCAAAACATATTACGTACCGTGAGCTTTATGAGCGCACTAACCAGCTGGCCAACGGCCTGAAGTCGCTGGGGGGAAAGAAAGGCGATACAGTGACGCTGTATATGCCGATGATTCCCGAAGCGGCCATGGCCATGTTGGCATGTGCCCGTATTGGTGCAGTGCACTCTGTTGTGTTTGGCGGCTTTTCGCCGGACGCAGTCGCTCAACGGGTGATCGGTGCTGATTCTAAATTGGTTATTACTGCCGATGAGTCGGTGCGTGGTGGTAAACACGTCCCCCTCAAAGAGAACGTTGATTCGGCCCTGACGCGCGATGGCACCGATGTGTGCAAAAACGTATTGGTGGTGAAGCGTACAGGCGGTGATATTGAGTGGCAGGAAGGGCGCGACATCTGGTTTGACGAGCTGGTAGATAAGCAATCTAGCGAATGCCCAGCCGAAACCATGAATGCTGAAGACCCGCTGTTTATTCTCTATACCTCTGGCTCAACCGGTGCGCCTAAGGGCTTAAAGCATACTACTGGCGGCTACCTTGCCTATGCGGCGATGACCCACCAGTACGTTTTTGACTATCAAGAAGGCGAAGTTTACTGGTGTACTGCGGACGTAGGCTGGGTGACAGGCCACAGCTATATTGTATACGGACCGCTTGCCAATGGTGCAACCACGCTAATGTTTGAAGGCGTGCCGAGCTATCCAAGCCATGGCCGTATGGGCGAAATTGTTGATAAACATCAGGTCAATATCCTCTATACCGCGCCTACTGCTGTCCGTGCATTAATGGCGCATGGTGATAACGTGATGGACTCTAGCAAACGTGACTCACTGCGCTTGCTAGGTTCTGTAGGCGAACCTATCAACCCAGAAGCTTGGGAGTGGTTCTATCGCGTTATTGGCAATGAGAAGTGTCCTATTGTGGACACCTGGTGGCAAACCGAAACGGGCGGCATTATGATCGCGCCACTTCCTGGCGCTACTGATCTGAAGCCTGGCTCTGCTACAACGCCCTTCTTTGGTGTGAACCCCGCGCTGGTGGATAATGAAGGCCATAAATTAGAAGGCGAGACGGAAGGCAATCTAGTCATTCTCGACTCCTGGCCGGGCCAAGCGCGCTCCATTTGGGGCGACCACGAACGCTTTGTACAGACCTACTTTTCTACTTACGACGGCATGTATTTTACAGGAGATGGCTGCCGTCGGGATGAGGATGGCTATTACTGGATTACAGGCCGGGTTGACGACGTACTTAACGTCTCAGGCCATCGTATGGGCACTGCTGAAATAGAGTCGTCTCTGGTTGCTCACTCGGCAGTGGCAGAAGCCGCCGTCGTCGGTTTCCCGCACGATATTAAAGGCCAAGGCATCTATATCTATGTAACACTTAATGATGGTATTGATCCCACGGATGAACTCAAGAAAGAGCTGACTCAATGGGTACGTAAAGATATTGGCCCGATTGCATCGCCAGATGTAATTCAGTGGGCTCCTGGGCTGCCAAAAACACGTTCTGGTAAAATTATGCGGCGCATTTTACGTAAAATTGCGGCCAATGAGTGTGATGGCCTGGGGGACACCAGCACGCTGGCTGATCCGTCGGTGGTGGACGAACTCATTGAGCATCGTGCCAACCAGTAATGTTTTTTGCCCCCAGTTATCCTTCTAGTGGGAGCACTTTTAAATGACGGATGTCATTCATTTGCTATATTAAATAAGGCAAACTGGATAGATCCGTTGCAGTGCCGGCCATGAAGCCGGCACTGTTATTTCTGTTTGAATGACGTATCAATGACAAATAGTGCATGTGATGCTTGGGAATGACGAAGCCCATGGGGTACCATGCTTCAACCGTATGAGCCTAGCGTCGCGGCGGTAGCCAACCCCGCTGCTCGAGGAACCGGAGGAATATCCATGGCAGTAGCCCATAAGTTTATCGTCGCAGACGACCATCCGCTGTTTCGTGCAGCGCTCACCCAGGCGTTGCGCCAGTTAGCCCCCCAGGCTGAGATTGTCGAAGCCGACACCATGGAAGCCACCACTGAGGTCGTTAATCGACACCCTGATGCTGATTTGATTTTGCTAGACCTCCATATGCCAGGAGCGCATGGCTTTTCAGGTTTGATTCAATTGCGTGGCCAGATGCCCGATATTCCGGTGGCGGTTGTTTCAGGCAGTGACGAGCCCTATGTAGTACGTCGTGCAATTGACTACGGCGCGTCAGGCTTTATTCCTAAATCATCCTCGCTACAGTTGATTGCTGAAGCGGTGGGGGAAATCCTGCAAGGGGAAGTTTGGCTGCCAGAAGCGTTGGCGAACGTCTTAGATGAAACCAGCGAAGAAGAGTCGCGTTTTGCGGAGGCAATTGCCTCACTGACGCCGCAGCAGTTTCGTGTGCTCAATATGCTGACGGAAGGCTTGTTGAATAAACAGATCGCCTATGAGCTTAGCGTCTCAGAAGCCACTATTAAGGCCCACGTGACGGCTATTCTGCGCAAGCTGGGAGTGCACTCGCGCACCCAGGCTGTTATTGCTGCTCAGAAACTTGAAGTGGAACCGCCGAAAGTTTCTTCTTGAAGGGTAAGCTGGATTCCCGATAACCCCCTTCGGGAATGACGGTATGGTGCATCTGTCTCGTTTCGGGAATGACGGTGTGATGCATTTGTCTCGCTGCTCTGTCATTCCCGCGTGCTTTTAGCGGGAATCCATTTTGAAGCAGGCTCCCAGGCATCAGCGGGTAAGGTCAAACTGGATTCCCGATAACCCCCTTCGGGAATGACGGTATGACGTATCATTACGTTTTCCCTCCTGCTCGGCTAGCCTGAAGGGTGCGAGTTAAAAGCGCGCGCAGCGCGGCAGGGTTGACCGGCTTAAGCAGCAGTTGATAACCCGCACGCTTAATCTCTTCGGCCACCGCTTCAGTGCGGTCGGCGGTAATCACAATGCCCGGTACGGCTCCTTCGAAGCGCTCACTGAGGGCCTCGAGTGCCATTAGCCCCGTGACTTCATTGTCCAGATGATAGTCTGCCAAGATGGCGTCGGGGTCGCCGTCCATGTTACGCAGAATCGATTTTGCACCGCCGATGCTGGTCGCGGTAAATACTTCACATCCCCAGCCGCTTAGCATGGCCGTCATGCCCTCTAAAATGAGCGTTTCGTTATCGATACACACAATGCGGGTACCCGCTAGCTTATTACCACTCCGGCGGCTTTGGGGTTCTTGGTCTGCTAAGGTTACTTCACGGGCGGCAACAATGGGAACGCTGACGCAGAATGCAGTCCCCACACCTACCCAGGACCGAACCTTAATTGGGTGGTCAAGCACGCGGCTCATACGGTCGGCAATTGATAAGCCTAAGCCGAGCCCTTTCTCACTCTCTTTATGACGCGAGACTTGATCCAATCGGCGGAACTCTTGGAAAATTTCCGTTAGCTTAGACTCAGGAATACCGGGCCCACTATCCCACACCTCTATGGAAAGTCGTCCTGCTTGGCGGCGACAGCCTAGTAGTACACGACCTTCTTGGGTATAGCGAATCGCGTTGGATAGAAAGTTTTGTACAATCCGGCGAAGCATCTGCGGATCGGAATCTACCCATTGTTGCGTCGGTACGACGACAAGATCCAGTCCACGGTCATCGGCCATTACTTCAAATTCGGCACGCAGTGGACGAATAATATCCGCCAGTGCAAAGTGGCTGCGTCGCGGTGTGAGGGCACCCGCATCAAGCTTTGAAATATCTAGCAGAGTGCCAAGCAGTTCTTCAGCGGCTTGAAGTGAGTTATCAATATGGCTGATGGTACGCTGGGTATCGCTAGCGGTGACGTTCTGCATTAATGCGGAAGTAAACAGCCGGGCTGCGTTCAGCGGCTGTAACAAGTCATGACTGGCGGCAGCCAAAAAGCGCGTTTTGGAAGCGTTAGCATCTTCAGCTAATTGCTTCGCTTGGCGCAGCGCTTGCTCTGCTTCAGCGCGCACACGGTTCTCTTGGCGCAGCGCCGCGTTGGCCTCGGAAAGTGCTTGTGTGCGCTCGCGAACGCGCTCTTCCAGAGTTTCGTTAGTCTCTTTCAAGGCGATTTCAGCTTGGCGGCGCTCAGTAATGTCTTGATAAAGCGCGAAGAAACCTAAAATCGATTGGCTATCGCCAAAGTGGGGCGTATAGGTGACCAGCATATAGCGCATGGCATCATTAACGCGCATTGAGACTTCAAAACTGACGCGCTCGCCTGCCAGCGTTCGCTGAACCCATGGCATGCGCTCTTCGGCTTTTTTTACCGGTAATACGTCTTCGTATCGGCGTCCAATCACGGCATTACGATCAATATCGAAAGCTTGTTCGTAAGCGCGGTTGGTAAATAAGTAACGGCACTCTTTATCAAAGTAGGCAATCAGCGCGGGTACATTATCGGTGTAGATACGGATGTTATTTTCAGAGCGGATCAGCGCCTCTTCGATGCGCTTCTGCTGAGTAATATCTTGATAGGTATAGACAAAACCACCGCCAGGCATCGGGTTGCCTTGGACTTCCAATACGCTGCCATCTTGGCGATAGCGCACATAACGATGGGGCTGGCCGTCGCGAATGTTGTCTAGCAGCAGTTGGACGTGCTCCTCTGGGTCTCCTGGGCCATATTCGCCGTTGTGCGCGTTGTAGCGAAAAATGCGATCCATGGGGGCGCCGACCCGTATCAAGTGATCAGGGAAGCGGAACAGCTCTAAATAGCGTTGGTTCCACACCACCAAGCGCAAATTTTGGTCAACCACGCTAATACCCTGGTTGATGTTTTCAATGGTGGCTTGGAGCAATGCGCGGTTGAACTCTAAGACTTGAGAGGCTTCATCAACGATTGAAATGACATCTGAAATGCCAATGCCGCGCCCCTGAAGTGCTGAGTTAACGACTATTCGTGCTGACGATGCACCTAACACTGACGCAAGAAAGCGTTCGGTAAATTGGATGACGTCGATAGACGCCCGTGAACTATCTTCCATGGGTTTGCCCGCGCGTCGTGCGTAATCCTCAAACGCGCGATCTACTTGGCCTGCCCCCAGAAAACGCTCACAAAGTACTTTAAGGTCGCCAACAGTAGTGGCGCCTGTCCAAGGGCGGTTTACGGATGTTTGGCGGGTTTCAACGCTATCGACAAACAGCGATGCCTGAATACGCTCTACAACCCGCTGAGAAGTCACTTGTGAAACAAAGATATAGCAGAATAAGTTGATACCCAGCGACAGCATGACACCGTGGGTAAATGGATCGCCGAGGTTTAAGCCAAATAGGGTTGTGGGCGATAACCAGTTAAGCCCAAGAGGGCCACCCGCTAGCCATGCTTGAGGAAGCACACCGGCATTGATCATTGCAGGCATTAACAGGCTGTACGCCCAAATCGCAAAGCCTGCGTTCATGCCAACGATAACGCCGAGGCGGTTACCGCGCTTCCAATACAGCCCGCCGATGAGTGCGGGGGCAAACTGAGCGGCGGCCGCAAAGGACAGCATGCCAATTGAGGCCAGCGAGGTGAATTCGGCAATGAGCTGATAGAAGCCGTAAGCCATTGCCAGAACAGCGACAATGGTAAGGCGGCGCGCGCGGAGTACTAAGCGGCCATAGTCGCGAGCTTTGGTGTCGAACCAACGCAACCTGAAGAGCGCTGGGATCACGATCTCGTTAGAAATCATGATAGAAACTGCCACTGCCGCCACAATAACCATGCCTGTCGCGGCAGAAAATCCGCCAATAAAGGTTAAAAGGGTCAGCCACTGCTGGCCGGACGCCATCGAAAGAGCAAGTACGTAAGTATCAGGCTCGACCCCACTTTCCGAAAACAGCAGTAGCCCAGCTGCCGCCAAAGGCACAACAAAAAAGGCGACCGCGAGTAGGTAAAGAGGGAATAGCCAGCGTGCTTTCGTTGCATCGTCTGGATGAATATTTTCCACCACTGCCACATGGAACTGGCGTGGCAGGCAAAGTATGGCGAGCATCGCGAGCAGCGTTTGCGCCCAGAAGCTTTGGCCAAAATCTTGATTGGCTAGCTGGCGCTGCAACTCCAATTGACTTTCGGCGTGGCCCATCAGTTCGCCCAGGCCATCAAACATGCCCCAGGTAACAAACGCGCCGAGGACAACAAAGGCCAGCAGCTTTACCAGAGATTCAAACGCTACCGCATGAATCAGCCCTTCGTGGTGCTCCGTCGCATCTGTGTGGCGAGTCCCGAAAAGGATAGCGAAGATTGCCATGACGATAGCGACATAAAACGCTGTGTCGCCAAACAGCGGCGTATGGGTCATATCCGTTGCGTCGGTAAGAACGCTAAAGGTGGTAGACACCGCTTTTAACTGCAGGGCAATGTAGGGCAGGGTACCAATGAGGGCGACTAAACTGGCAAACGCCGCAAGAGACTGTGTTTTGCCGTAGCGGGAAGCAATAAAGTCAGCGATTGACGTGACGTTTTGATGTTTGGCAACGCGAATCATTTTTGCCAGAACAGGCCAAAACAGCAGAAACGTTAAGATCGGGCCGACAAAGATACTGGCAAATGACCAGCCTGCCGTCGCAGCTTGTCCCACCGCGCCGTAGAACGTCCACGAGGTGCAGTAAATTGCCAATGCCAAACTGTAAATGATTGGCCGTCGGCGGCTGGCGCCGTGAGTGCGTGCACGGCGATCACCGAACCAGGCAATTCCAAACAGCACCGCAATATAAAGCAGTGATCCCGCGACCAGCAGCCCGCCATGAAACATGTCGTCTCCCCACGTTGAAAGCTTCGCCTAGCGACTATCTAATAACCACTATTTAAAAACGATCATCTAAATAAAGGCCCTATTCTAGGCGAAGGAGGGGCATCACGTCTGCTGGTCGGCGGCAAGTTGGCAAACGGTTGTTAACAAAGGGGCGGTTTCCTGTAGCGTGCGGCGTTCGCTTAATTCAGCGTCGCCAGTCTCTGTATTCAGGGGGATTATCTCACGGTGTGTGCAGTTCAAGACATAAGGCTGAGTGGTCAGTATATCGGTATGGCGGCGTTCGAATTGGTAGAGAATAAACTCAGCAATCAACTCATTGTCAATGTGACGAGCGCGTACATTGTCGCTATCAACGATGCTGAATTTAGTCGTCATCGGAAACACAAAGGTCCATGGACGCCACACAGCGCTAGACGTATCGCTGGAAATGACGATGGCAGTTTCAGGTAGTTGAGAGCGCTTGTGTTCAAACCAGCTGTATTCGGTTGAGACCTGATCCCCCAGCATGCCCAAGCCACCAAAAACGGGCACAATCCATTTAGGCAGCCGTTTACGGCTAAGCGTTCTAAGTAATAGGCCTATCCCTGCGGCGGCAAGCCCTGCAAATACAGCGGCAACAAGATGCCAGATCATAAAATATCCTTTCTAAATGACATCGGGCTCCCCTAAGGAAGCCCGATTAAGTATCGATTCCGAATCTAATGGCAATGTGCCAAAGAGGGATCCGATTATGACTTAGTGGTCGACCGCTACACCAGCACCTTTCGGATAACGAACGCTTTCTACCAAGTCTTGAATCTCCTGCGGAGGCTCTTCCGTTGCGCTAGAGACAGCAAACGCAGTTGCAAAGTTAATCATCGCACCTACTGCACCGAAGGAGAGCGGTGAAATGCCCAGGATCCAATTATCTGGCGTGTTGGCCAGCATGTTGGTGCCGGGTACAAAGAACCAGCCGAGGTAGGTGAAGATGTAGAGCAGGGTGCAGATCAAGCCCGCTAGCATGCCGCAAATCGCGCCTTTGCTGTTCATGCGCTTGGAGAAAATACCCATCATCAGCGCTGGGAACAGTGAGGCACCGGCGATACCAAAGGCAAGCGCAACGGTCTGTGCTGCGAACCCGGGTGGATTAAGCCCGAGATAGGTAGCCAGAAGAATTGCACCGCCCATTGAGATGCGTGCTGCCAGCATTTCACCCTTTTCAGAGATTTTCGGATTGATCATTGTTTTGATCAAGTCATGACTAATGGCTGACGAGATAGCCAATAGTAGGCCAGCCGCTGTTGAAAGAGCTGCAGCGATACCACCTGCCGCAATAAGGCCGATAACCCAGCCCGGCAAGTTGGCAATTTCAGGGTTCGCCAGTACGAGAATGTCATTATTAACGGTTAGCTCGTTACCTTCCCAGCCACGATCAGAAAAGTCGACAGCATCGTTGTACATCTGGATGCGGCCATCATTGTTGAGATCGTTGAAGGCGATAAGCCCTGTTTCTTCCCAAGTGCGAACCCACTCAGGGCGATCTTCGTAGAGAATCGGATTGTTGGCAGCTTCTTCGTAGTTCTCCACCTGCCCTGCCATATCTGGATAGACGGTGGTAGCCAAGTTTAGACGTGCCATGGAACCAACCGCTGGTGCGGTGAGGTACAACAGTGCAATGAACACGAGAGCCCAGCCAGCAGACCAGCGTGCATCAGCAACTTTCGGTACAGTGAAAAAGCGGATAATGACGTGGGGTAAACCAGCAGTACCGACCATCAGCGACAGGGTAAACAGCACCATGTTCAGCTTATTATCGACGTCAGCAGTATAGTCGCGGAAACCAAGCGCATTGACTACTTCGTCCAACTTGGTCAGCAGCGGAATGCCGGATTCAGTATGAGTACTGAACATGCCGAACATAGGAATCGGGTTGCCGGTTAGCTGCATGGCAATGAACACCGCCGGAATAGTGTAGGCGATGATAAGCACTACGTACTGGGCGACTTGAGTGTAGGTAATGCCTTTCATGCCGCCGAAAACGGCATACAGGAAAACAATCAATGCTGCGATCCAGATACCCCAGGTGTTGCTAACTTCCAAGAAGCGTGAGAAAGCAACGCCCGCACCGGTCATTTGACCGATGACGTAAGTAACAGAGGCAACGATCAAGCACACAATCGCGACGAAGCGCGCAGTGTTGCTGTAGAAGCGGTCACCGATAAAGTCGGGCACTGTAAACTTGCCAAACTTACGCAGATAAGGCGCTAGCAGCATTGCCAAGATAACGTAGCCGCCGGTCCAGCCCATTAAGAAGGTGGAGTTCGCGTACCCGCCAGAAGCTAGCAGACCGGCCATTGAAATAAACGATGCGGCTGACATCCAGTCAGCGGCAGTGGCCATGCCGTTGGTGATAGGGTGAACGCCGCCACCGGCGACGTAGAAGTCTTTGGTCGACCCGGCTCGTGCCCATATCGCAATCCCGATATAGAGCGCAAACGACGCGCCGACAAACAATAGGTTAATTGCAAACTGGCTCATACTGGCTTACTCCCCAAGGCCGAATTTTGCATCGAGCTTGTTCATTCTCCAGGCATAGAAGAAGATCAGCACGATGAAGGTGAGGATGGAGCCCTGCTGAGCGAACCAAAAGCCCAAGTCAGTCCCACCAACGGGAATGCCCGCCAATAGCGGACGAAAAAGGATGGCACATCCATAAGAAACGAACGCCCAAACGACCAAGCATCCAAAGATTAATCGGACGTTGGCTTTCCAGTATTCAGCAGCGTTGGATTTGTCATCTGCCATTGTGGTGCTCTCCAGTTGTGATTTTTAGGGTTGGAAAGTTAACTCAGGATAGCGTGTGATCCATCAGGGCAATCCTTCATAGAAAACCGCTCTTTTAGTTGTCTGTGATGATTTAGTGCGATTAGACGCATCACCTTGTCAGTTAAGTTGCTCTGCTGGTTAATGGATTGGCAAGGTTTTCTTCAGTGTCTTGATAAGTATTTAACAAGTATCACATGAACATCCTGTATAGCCCGTTGTTAATAGTGGGCAATAATTGCAAAAAATAAATCCCAGACTTTGGTATCAATGAGCTTTCAGGGCGTATTGTGATGTTTGTATGGGAAAATAAATACTTGTTTTTGAAGTTTTTTGAACGTTTCTGTCTATGTGATAGGACGATGGTCTATGGGTCGCTTAAAAGCAATGTTTGCTACTTTTAATAGGTGGTATATTAAATGGCCAAGTTTGCTAAGTCATGTCGCTACTTTGGTCGCTAAACAAACGTCGTTAAGACGTTAGCGGTATAGCAAAAGGTATAATAAAAGGCGCTGGTTAAAAAACAATCAAACCTTAAGCCATTCTTGTTCTTCATCGCGATTAAGTGGGGTCACTCATGATTGACGTTGATCTTTCCCAATTGCCTTTCACATTAATTGATGATGAGGGGCGTGACCACGTACGTCGTAGTATGGACATCGCCTATTTTGATCGTGATGAAATTATTATCGAGATGGGGCAAGCGGGGGAATCAGTTTTTTTGATTCATAAAGGCGAAGTCGCTGAGCTTGACCCTACCTTGCCAGCATCCAGTGCACGGATTGGGCACTACACGGCTGGTGATCTGTTTGGTGCTATTAGTATTCTGAATGGTAAGAGTCGCTACCGATTCCAAGCCGAGCAAGAATGCTTATGTTATGTGATGCCTAAGGCGCTCTTTATAAAGCTGTGTCGTCATCATCCTGACTTCGAAAATTTCTTCAAGCAGTCGTTATCGCACAAAGCGCGCTTGATGACTGAAAAGCGTGCCGAAGGCGGTGTGACCATGGCCGGCTTTATGTTGGCTAAGGTCAGCGAATGCATGCGCGAACCCCTTATCATGGACGCATCAACAGATATTGCCAGCGCGGTGCGTCAACTCAACGATAGCCATGCGGATAGCTTGCTAGTCAACACCCAGGGCGAGTTTGGCATTGTCACTAAAACCGATTTGCTCAATGGCGTCGTGCTGAATAACTATGAACATACATCGCCCGTTGAGGATGTGGCCCATTTCTCGTTGGTGACCGTTACCCCGAATCAGTACCTATTTGAAGCGCTTGTGCTAATGACACGGCATAAAGTAACGCGCGTGGTGGTTATGGAGCAGGGGGCCCTGAAAGGGGTGGTAGAGCTGACGGATGTGCTTAGTTATTTTTCGAGCCGTAGCTATGTCGTTAGCTTGCAGGTGGAACAGGCTAATAGCTTAGAAGCCTTAGCGGCTGCCAGCCAACGCACGCCAGAGCTGGTGAATGCGCTTATGGCGCAAGGGGTAAAGCTACGTTTTGCCATGGATCTACTGGCCGCGTTGAATGGCCGAATTATGAATAAGGCGTGGTCATTTGTTATTCCTGAACAGTACCACTCCCAAAGCTGCCTGATGGTCATGGGTAGTGAGGGGCGCGGTGAACAAATTCTTAAAACAGATCAGGATAATGGCCTGATTCTAGCTGATGACAGCCAATGGCCTTCGCTTGCCGAAGATATGAATACGCTGACCCAAACGCTGATTCAGCTTGGCTATCCTCCATGCCCAGGTAATATCATGGTGTCTAATCCTGAGTGGGTTGGCACGGTGTCGCAATGGAAAAACAACATTGCCAAATGGGTGAGTGCAAGAGATGGCGATAGCCTAATGAAGTTGGCAATTTTGCTGGATGCCCATGGTGTTGCTGGCAATCCGCAACTGCTAGATAGCGTGCGTGCGGCGCTGTTTGAACGCTGCTCTAGGGATGAGTTACTGCTGTCATATTTTGCACGCGCTGCGCTGCGCTTCTCTACGCCGTTAACGCTATTTGGTTCCTTAAAAAAGCCCCAGCATGGGATTGATATTAAAAAAGGCGGTATTTTCCCCATTGTCCATGGGGTGCGCACAATGGCGCTCGAACGACGAATTAACGCGACTTCTACCTTAGACCGGCTGGACGCTCTGGCTGAAGATGGTCGTCTTGATCGCCGTTTTGCTGACGATTTGGGCGAGGCGCTGGCGCTGTTTACCGAACTACGTTTAAAGCAACAGCTGCAGACAGCGGAAGCGTCGACTGAGCAGCGCAGCAACCGCGTGGTGGTGCAAGAACTCTCATCCCTTGAGCGCGATTTATTGCGTGAGGCGCTGCACATCGTAAAAGATTTTAAACAGCGGCTCTCCCATCGTTATCATTTGGAGTATTCGTGAGCGGAATGCGCTTGTTAGACCGGCATATGTCATTACTCAGTGGCTCGCTACGTACGTTAATGCAGCGCGAAAGCGACCGCCGCCGCTGGGCAGATTCCCCCTACGCATGGCTTTTTCAGCCCTACATGGGCGAGGAAATGGTCGCGCTTGCCTGTCAGGTTAGCCCAGGTCAATCTCCGGTGCTCAGCGTAGCGGCTGTTGTCTTAAGTCCGGGGAGAGTGCATACCAGCCGAGCCTGGGTGGCTACTTTGGCAGGAGAGCAAAACAACAATGGTTCTACGCTGCGTCGACATCATCAGCTGTACGCGACGGACACGGTACTGGCACCTAACGCTGAGCATCTTGGAGCGCTGGCTGAATTCATCGGTAATCGGCCGCTAATTGGTTGGCAGCTAGGCCGTTCGGTGGAACAGCTTAATCATTTGTTTAAAGCAGGGCTGGGGTTTGGTTTGCCTAATGCCCAGGTCGATGTGGGAAAACTGCACTATCGCCAGTTGCGTCGCTTACATCCACAGTGCGAGACGGGCGGCCGCCTAACGGAAGCACTTGCTCGTTGGCAAATGCCCGCTCTCCAATGGATGGGGGGGTTGGGGGATGCAACCGCAAGTGCGCTTTTGTATCTGCGTTTGCAGCGTGAGATCGCCCAGCAGGGGTAGGGTTACGACCCGCATACGATGAATCCACGGGTTTATCTTGGGTGGACGTGGTGAGTATTGTTAGAATGCCTGCTGCTTCTTCTACCATCGGCAGTGCCTACACCATGCTACAACCTGATTATTTTGATCCCGCTGCGTCTAAAACTGTTGCTGTTGGCAGCACTTCTGTTGATCACTTACAGACTCAGTCCGAGCATCACGACGCCAAGCAGAAGCGTGAATTCAATAAGCTACAAAAGCGCTTACGGCGAGAAGTTGGCAACGCCATCATTGATTATCAAATGATTGGCGAAGGCGACAAGGTGATGGTGTGCCTGTCTGGTGGCAAAGATAGCTATACGATGCTGGAGATACTGCTTAACCTGCAGCGCAATGCGCCGGTTAATTTCTCCTTGGTCGCCGTTAATATGGATCAAAAACAGCCAGGTTTTCCAGAGCATGTGTTGCCCCAGTACCTGGATAAAGTGGGTGTTGAATACCACATTCTAGAGCGCGACACCTACTCGGTGGTGAAAGAGAAAACCCCTGAGGGCAAAACGACCTGCGCGCTCTGCTCACGATTAAGACGTGGTTCTCTTTATGGCTTTGCCGAGGAGATTGGGGCGACGAAAATTGCTCTAGGGCATCATCGTGAAGATATTTTAGAAACGTTGTTTCTTAATATGTTCTTTGGCGGCACCTTGAAAGCAATGCCTCCTAAACTCTTATCTGATGATGGTAAAAATATTGTGATTCGCCCCCTTGCCTACTGCAAGGAGGCAGATATTGCAGAGTTTTCTCGTTTAATGGAATTTCCCATTATTCCCTGTAATTTATGTGGCTCCCAGCCGAACCTCCAGCGACAAGTCGTCAAAGATATGTTGGCGGAATGGGATAAAAAACACCCAGGACGTCTAGAAAGCATGTTTAAGGCAGTGACCAATGTAGCGCCTTCACAGCTGGCAGCCCGCCATTTATTTGACTTTGCTGGCCTTGAAGCCAAACAAGCGGCATTGATGGAAGGGCGTATTCAAGCATTTACCGTGGATTAGCCGTTAGCTCTTCCTCTTCAGCCAATGTGATGAGGCGTCGCATATCTAGGATATTAACCTCGCGACCTGAAACAGCCACCACGTCTTGCTGTTGAAAGCGGCTAAGAATACGGCTGACCGTTTCTACCGCCAAGCCTAAGTAATTGCCAATGTCAGCGCGGGACATGGAGAGTCTGAAACTGTACGGCGAGTACCCTCGTCGACGGAAACGGTCTGAGAGAGTGACCAAAAAGCTCGCCAGCCGCTGGTCGGCTGTCTTGCGCGACAGTAAACGCATCATACGGCGGTCGTCACGCAACTCTTTACTCATACTTCGATACAGCTGACCGCGTAGTTCGGGCAGCTCTTCGGAAAGCATATCCAGGCGGTCAAACG
The DNA here is from genome assembly GCF_054790765.1 of Halomonas bluephagenesis. Classification (NCBI taxonomy): domain Bacteria; kingdom Pseudomonadati; phylum Pseudomonadota; class Gammaproteobacteria; order Oceanospirillales; family Halomonadaceae; genus Halomonas; species Halomonas bluephagenesis. The sequence goes on along the minus strand of NZ_CP133631.1, from coordinate 1,175,207 downwards.
GGATTTCACACACCGTGGTGGTTTCCAACGCAATCACACTGCCGGGGTAGTGCTCTTCATCAATTCCGTCCAATCCCACCAGTTCGCTGGGAAGGTAGAAATTTGTCAGTTGATCATTACCGTTACCCTCGCTGGTCACCTGTTTCAGGCTGCCTGAGCGAACGGCATACACACTGGTAAAGCGATCACCCTGGCGAAACAGTGGCTCGCCTTTTTTGAGTGGTGCGCGACGACGGATGATGGCATCAAACTGACTCATGTCCTCAAGCTCTAAGGCGAGCGGTAGACACAACGAGCTTAAGCTACAGGTTTGGCAGCGCGCCTCTTGCAGCAGTGAACGTCGTTGGCTGACGGGGTGTGGCATATTATTCTCCCTTTCTCGTTAGCCATCATAGGCCCAGGGGCAAGACGTCTCAAGAAGCTTATACAATCTTCGAGTAGCGCTGAGTAGGTTGGTCACCTAGGCGAGCATCAAAGGCCATCGCCAAGTGGCGAATCAGCAGCTGTCCAGTGGGAGTGGCGCTAATAACTTGCTGATGGCGAGTGATCAAGCCGTCTTGCTCAGCTATTTCCAGCTGTTCAGTTGCGGTGGAGAAATAGTCATTAGCATCGATGTGCCAACGCTTTCCAACGTCCGCTAAATCAATATGCATGTCGCACATTAGCCTTTCAATAACGTCTCTTCGTATTAGGTCATCCTTATTTAACCTTAATCCTTTGACGGTTGCTAGCTTACCTTTATCTAAGGCCGCTTCATATTGGTCAAGCCGAGTCGGGTTTTGTGCGTAAACGTCGTCCACCCGTGAAATGGCGGATACGCCTAATCCAACTAAATCGCACTGTGCATGGCTAGAGTAGCCCTGGAAATTGCGCTGCAAGGTGCCGTTACGCTGAGCAAGCGCTAGGCTATCGTCAGGGCGCGCAAAGTGATCCATACCAATATGTACATAGCCTGCGTTAGTCAGCATTTCAATGGTGGTATGCAAAATAGCCAGTTTTTCATCGGCACTGGGGAGGTCTGCTTCGTTAATGCGTCGTTGAGGAGCAAAGCGGGTGGGCATGTGCGCATAATTAAATACGGACAGCCGTGCCGGGTTTAGTTCGATAACCTGACTCAGCGTTTCGGCAAAGCTTTTTTCCGTTTGAAATGGTAGCCCATAAATTAAATCAAGATTGAGCGAGCGAAAGCCAAGACGGTGGGCTTCTTCCATTAACGTTTCGGTGAGTACCCGGGGCTGTACACGGTTGATGGCTTTTTGTACCTGCGGGTTTAAATCCTGTACGCCAAGGCTTAGCCGATTAAAGCCGAGTGACTGTAGGTGGCGCAAGGTAAACACGTCTGCTTCGCGGGGGTCTATTTCAATGGCGTAATCGCGATCAGCTGAGCTAGATAAACCGAAACGGGCATCTAAGCGATCAATCAGATCTCCCATTTGAGCCAAGGTAAGAAACGTGGGCGTGCCGCCGCCCCAGTGTAGCTGTTGCACCGGGCGAGAGGTGTCTAAATGACGGGCCGTAAGCACCATTTCTCGATCTAGCCGAGAAAGGTAAGGTTCCGCAAGGGCGGTATTTTTCGTCGCGATTTTATTACACGCGCAATAGAAACAAATTTTTCGACAAAAGGGCACATGCACATATAGGGATAGCGGTCGGCTGCTTTCATTACTGCGCTCTAGCGCCTGGGTAAAATTATCGGCGCTAAACTGCTCGTGAAACGCGAGAGCCGTTGGGTAAGACGTGTAACGCGGGCCACTTTTGTCGTAGCGACGAAGCAACGCTTCATCCCAGGCTGTGGCCCCAGGCGCTTCAGTGTTGGGAAGAGAGAAGGCGGCAGTGGCATGGACGGGCATGGCGAGCGCTCCGAAGTGAAAAATAAACAAAAGGAGTGACTGAGCGCAGTCGCTCAGGGTTCTCTTGGCATGCTACTTCGGCGTTACTTGGAAAGCGTTGAGCTATATCAAGCTATAGGAGTATCTGCCTAATGCGCTGCGTGGGGAATAAGCGTCCATAGCTGCCAAAGGGCGAAGCTGATGATCGACAGGGCGGCAATGCTTCGAGTGGCGGGATGGCGAATTAAATGGCTGAGCTGCTGTGCTGCCAGACCCGTTGCCAGTAGGGCGGGGAGTGTACCCAGGCCAAAAGCTCCCATTAGGAGAGCGCCATCGAGTGGGTCTGCAATGGCGAGGCTCCAAGCTAACATCGAATAAACCAGACCGCAGGGCAGCCAGCCCCATAGTGCGCCTAGGGTGAAGGCTTGAGGAAGGTGTACGACAGGCATCAAACGTCTCCCTACCGGCTCTATATAGCGCCAAAGGTGCCTCCCTACTGCTTCTATTTTTAGCAGCCCCTTCCACCAGTTAGCGATATAGAGTGCCATCAAGATAAGCATTAATGCGGCGAAAGCCTGCAGCGCAATACGTGCAGTCGGTGAGAGTGAAATAAGTGTGCCAAGTGCAGCAACAATCGCACCCGCCACCATATAGCTGAGAATACGTCCCGCGTTATAGCTAATCAGCAACCCACCCATGCGTGCAGGGTGTCGCATGCTAGGCGGCACGGCAAAGGTTAGTGCGCTCATAATACCGCCACACATACCGATACAGTGGGCGCCGCCCATTAAGCCAAATACAAACGCGGCTAGTAGGGGCGGTAAATCAAAGCCCGTAGGATTCATGCGGGTGGCTCTTGATTATCTTGCGAAGAAGAGGCGGGTTTTTTTCGTGCTGCGCGCTGCTCAGGGGGCAGGTCATTCTCATCATCGTCGAATAGGATACGATGGGCCGGGCCTTCCAGGTCGTCGAACTGGTCGTGCTTAACGGCCCAGAAAAACGCCCACACCGCGAGGCCCAGTAGTATCAGTGAAAGTGGAATCAGTAAATATAAGATCGTCATGCCGTCACCGGTTTTGATAGGGCAACCTGAGGGGCGGACGGCGTACGCCAGCGCGTAAGACGAAGCGCGTTACCTACGACGACCAGGGAGCTTAGCGACATGCCAATCGCAGCAAGCCAGGGGGGGATTAATCCCATTGCCGCTAAAGGGAGTGCCGAAAAATTGTAGCAAACCGACCACATCATGTTTTGACGCATAATGCGACGCGTGGCGCAGGAAATATCAATTGCCTCAAAAATACGCATTAGACGCGGACTGAGCAATATAGCGTCGGCGCGGGTGCGGGCGAGATCTGTGGCGCCATTCATGGCAATGGCGACGTCAGCACCGGCCAGCACCGGCACATCATTGATACCGTCACCAATCATCACGACACGTTCACCGCTGGCTTGCAGCTCACGTAACCGCTCCAGCTTGCCCTCAGGCGATTTGCCAGCATGCCAAGTGGTGATGTTGAGCTGCTCAGCTAAGCTCTCTACCGCCTCTTGTGTGTCACCGGAAAGTAGCTCTACTTCCAGTCCGCGGGCTTGAAGTGCGGCAACAGTTTGGGCCGCATCCTCGCGGATGCCATCGTGCAGCTTGAACCAAGCACGCGGCACACTGTTTTCACTGAGTAAAAGCCATTGGCCGGTTCCTGGCGGAGGCAGCGCGGTTGTTGTAGCAAAATCGGGTTTGCCTAATCGCCACGTTGCGCCGTTCAAAGTGCCTTCTAGGCCGCTTCCGGTCACGCTTTTAACGTTGCGTGCTTGCAGTGTGGCATCTCGGAATGGGCGGAAAGCCCTGGCAATTGGGTGTTCAGAGTGCGCTTCTAACGCCGCTGCAATGGCTTTTGCATGCCCTTCACTGAGCGGCGTATTGCTGTTGGTGAGATGCTGTTGAGTAATAGGGTGTGTTTGGGTCAGTTGCATCTCACCGCGTGTCAACGTACCGGTCTTATCAAAAATCACGCGGGTAACGTTGGAGAGTGACTCTATCGCGTCAGCGCGAGTAATCAGTACGCCTCGCTGGCGCAGTTGACCATGTCCTGCTGTCAGCGCAGTGGGGGTGGCCAGTGCCAGTGCACAAGGGCAAGTGACTACTAATACCGAGAGCAGCACCCATAGCACGCGAGATGGATCAATAAACCACCATGCGACTGTGACACACGCGGTAACGATCAGCAGCCGTAATACAAACAGGTGCGCCATACGCGCCGCCATCTGGGCAAGTCGTGGGCGACTTGCAAAGGCGCGATCGGTTAAATCGACAATACCGGCCACTCTGGCGCTATTGCCAGCATGGGTTACCTTTATGGTGAGCGGGTTTTCCATGTTTTGGCTGCCACCCACCACGCTTTCGCCTACCCGTCGAGTCACTGGCAAATACTCACCGGTCAGCATCGACTCGTCCAGGCTGGATTCGCCGTCTTCGATAATGCCATCAGCGGGAACGCCATGACCGGGCTTGATGAGCACGCGGTCGCCTTCTTTAAGTTCACTGGCAGGCAGAATGCGTTCACTGCCATCAGCTTCAAGGCGAATAGCAGACACTGGCAAAACTCCGCTCAGCGCATTGCCACTGTGGCCGCTGCGCCGCCTGGCCCTACCTTCTACATAACGGCCAAATAGCAAGAAAAAGGTAAACATGGCGACTGAGTCGAAATAAACATCGCCAACGTTAAACAGCACTGCATAACTGCTCGCCAAATAGGCGCCGCCAATGGCTAGCGAGACCGGCACATCCATGCCAAGAACGCCCGTTTTCAGGTCACGCAGCGCGTTACGGAAAAAAGGTTGTGCTGAGAAAAACACCACGGGCGTAGCTAGGGCAAACGATAGCCAGTGAAACAGAGCGTAAAAGTCTTCGCTAAGCTCACCAGGCCCCGACACATAAATGGGAATGGAGAACATCATGACCTGCATCATCCCGACTGCCGCGACAATCAGGCGGCGCACATTCATGCGTTCTTCATGTTGCAAGCGCGTTTGGGCTTGGTCAGGTTCATAGGGCTGCGCATCGTAGCCAATGGCCGCTAGTTCAGCGAACAGCTGTGAGAGGTTGATGACAGTAGGGTCCCAGCTAACACGTAGACGATGATGAGTAAGGTTGACCGCGCTAGAAGTGACGCCATCAAGTGCATTCAAACGGTGTTCAATGAGCCAGGCGCAGGCTGCACAGGTGATGCCGTCTATTGCTAGTGTGGCTCGTACTTGTCCTTCGTCACCCTCTGGGTGAACAAACTGGGCTTGTAGCCCTGGGTCATCAAACACTGACCAGGTTTCTGCTTTGACAGCCTGACGCTCGTCAGGGCGCTCAGGCATTTCTGTGCGATAGCGATAGTAGCTTTCTAGCCCGCCATCGACGATGGCATGAGCGACAGCTTCGCAACCGGGGCAGCACAGCGGGTGGGGGGTGTCGTCAATGTTAATACACCACGGTGCCCCTTCGGGCACCGGGTTGCCGCAGTGGTAGCAGCTGAGGGCGGTCGTGGTCATTCGTTCTCCGAGCGCCCACCAGGTAGTAATGCAATAGTGTTTTCATCAGGGAAGCGTGCTTCGCCGATTAACCGCCAATCTGCTTCACTACCCTGCTCTGGCTGCAGCTGTAGATACCAGCGATAGCGCAAATTGTCAGGCCCTTGGGTGATGTAGCGACCTTCACGCACATGTTCAAGTACAAACGACTGGTCACGGTCGTCTTCGGTGGGGAAAATAAGATCTAGATAGAGCTTGTCTGGGCGAGCATCACCAGCAAGATCAATAACGATATCGCTGGTAAGCGGGTCAATGCGTAGCTCGGCGCTTAAGTTCAAGGCGCGGGCTTGCTCTTGCTTCGCGAATATCACGTTAATCGCTTTACCGTGCTCGTAATAATCTTCCTGCACCACCATACCGTCGTAGCTTTTAATCGACAAAACCGCAAAGGTTGTGCTGACCACAATGGATGAGAACAGCAGGCCTAACAAAAACCATGGCCAGAACTGTTTGTACCAAGGCGTAATCGTAGGGTCTGACATAACGCATTTATCTCCTGGCATTGCCTAAGAAGCGGGCTTCACGCTCTTGACGGATTTGCTCATCTTGTTGTGCTTGTAGCACAAAAGTAATGGGGTGGCTGGGTTGGCTCAGGTCTTGTGGATTTGCGAGAACGGTCACTACCTGAATGCGTGACTCGCCAGCTGGTACGCTAATCGATGTATTATCTAGCGTTAAGCTAGGTAAGCCTGACGCACTGATTTGATAAGTGTGTGGCTCGTTATCGAGGTTACGCACTGTGAGACTGTAAACATTGCTGATTTGCCCTTCTCGGGTCATTTGGTAGAGCTGTGTGCGCTCGCGTTCAGCGTCGAAACTAAGCGGTATGCGGTCATTAACCGCCCAGGCAAACGCAACCACCATAATGATCAGTGCGGTAAAGTAGCCCAGTAGTCGGGGGCGTAAAATGTGGCTTTTTTTGCCTTCCAGCGAGTTTTCCGTTGTGTAACGAATGAGCCCTTTAGGGTAGCCCATTTTGTCCATGACGCTGTCGCAGGCATCAATACAGGCGGCACAGGTAATACACTCATACTGGAGTCCATCACGAATATCGATACCTGTCGGGCAAACCTGAACACATAGCTCGCAGTCGATGCAGTCGCCAAAGCCAGCTTCTCTCGCCTGAGTGTGGCTAAGCGACTTCTTGCGTCGACCTCTTGGCTCGCCGCGTGTTTCGTCGTACGACACAATCAGCGTGTCGCGATCAAACATGACTGACTGGAAGCGTGCATAGGGGCACATATAAATGCACACCTGTTCGCGCAGCCAGCCCGCATTTAAATAGGTAAATACTAAGAAGAAGCCAACCAAAAAATAGGCCCAGCCATGGGCTTCTAGCGTCGGTAACTCCATTACAAGCGTGCGAATAGGAGTGAAGTAACCTACGAAAGTAATCCCGGTAGCCAGGGCGATCACTAACCAAACGGTATGTTTAGCCCCTTTTCGCCACGCTTTGTCAGCGTTCATTGACTGCTTGTCGAGCTTAATACGATGGTTTCTAGACCCTTCTATGCGATGCTCAACCCAGATAAACAAAAATGTCCAGACACTTTGTGGGCAGGTATAGCCACACCAAACTCGCCCAGCAAAGACGGTGATAAAAAATAGCCCAAAGGCACAAATAATAAGCAGCCACGAAAGCAATACAAACTCTTGCGGATAAAAAGTAGCAGCAAAAATATGGAACTCTCGGCCTGGCAGGTCAAACCATATGGCAGGGCGATCGCCCCAGTTCAGCCAAGGGAGCAGGAAAAAGCCCAGCATCAGTGCCCAGTTGGCGCAGCGTCTTACTTTTTGGAAGAGGCCTTTAATTTCGCGCACATAAATATGTCGGCGCTTAGCATACATATCCTGAGTGGTGCTTTCACCTGGGGTATGGTGCCCAACGGGCGGCGGCGTAATATCTTGGCTAGGTATTTTTTCCATGGCGATGATCGCAGCTCAATAAGGCAAGAATAGGCGGCAGCATGGATATCGTGGCGTTAAAACCTACGACGCTAGATAACGCAGCGGTATGCCGTGTCGCTAAACAATAGTGTAACGGATAGAGAAGGGGTCTGGATGAGCGATGGATGAAGAAAGGGTGCGGTATGAAACCGCACCCTTATACGCCTATAGATCTATGCAGCTAGCGAGAAACTAGTCGTTGAAGCGCAGGCTGTAGACATAGGCTGCCACTAGGTGAACACGCTCTTCACCGATATAAGCCGCTTGCGCTGGCATGTGGCCGTTACGACCGTTACGCAGCGTTTGGCGGACAGAGTCGGCAACACTTTGCCCTGGCGCTTGATAAAGCCAAATATCATTCGTCAGATTGGGTGCGCCCAAGGCGATGTTGCCCGTTCCACTCGGTGTATGACACGCGGCACAAGCCGCAAGGAACGTGCTTTCACCGCTGGCTGCACGCTCTGCATCGTGCTCCAAATCGGAGAGGGAGAGTACGTACTGGGTGAGGTTCTCAATGTTATTCTCACCTAACTGTTGCCAAGCAGGCATTAACCCATTACGCCCATTATTCAATGTCATCATGATGTTTTCCGGCTCGCCACCATAAAGCCAGTCATCATCAGTCAAGTCTGGGAAGCCGTAGCCCCCTTGGGCGTTAGAGCCGTGGCATACCGCACAGTTGTTCAAGTAAACACGCTCTGCTACCCGCATTGCTTCAGCGTCTCTTGCCAGCTCAGGAATAGGTATTTCCTGATACTGGGCAAAAATCGGCGTGAAGCGCTCTTCGGCATCAGCAACTTCTTCTTCCCACTGACTTTCTTGGGACCAGCCCAACACGCCTGCGTAGTTACCCAAACCTGGGTAAAGCACCAGGTAACCCAAGGCGAAAATGACGGTGAGTACAAACAATTGGAACCACCAACGAGGTAGTGCGTTGTCGTACTCTTCGATCCCGTCGGCCGCGTGGCCAGTGGTTTCGACATTGCCATCGGCATCTGGCGTTTTATCGGTTCGGCGGGTGGCAAATAAGATCCAAACGCTTAGTGCGATAGTGCCCAGCGTGATGACAATAATCCAGGCGCTCCAGAAGCTGGATAGGGAGTCACCCCATAAATTATTCATGTATTTTTATCTCCCCTGTCGTGGCGGGAATCCACTTCGTGTTTAGGCGAAGTATGCTTATCACGGGGCGGTTGCTTATCATCATCGGCGAAGGGCAGGTTGGCTGCTTCGTCGAAGTCTGGTTTGCGTCGCTTTGAATAGGCCCATATAAAGATGCCAATGAAAGCGACGATCAAAATCAGCGTGATAAGACCGCGGAAAGTTCCCGTATCCATAACTTAACGAGTGCCCTCGAGCACGGTTCCTAACTGCTGCAGGTAGGCCACCAGTGCGGTAATTTCCTGGGTGCCGCGAACCTCTTCTGTCGCAGTGGCGATATCGTCATCGTCATAGGGCACACCTAGTTGACGCAGGGCGCGCATTTTTGCCGGTGTTGATTCGCCATCCAGGGTGTTTTCAAACAACCAAGGATATGCAGGCATGACCGACTCGGGTACCACGTCACGGGGGTTATACATATGTGCGCGGTGCCAGTCATCGCTATAACGTCCGCCTACGCGAGCAAGGTCCGGTCCGGTGCGCTTAGAGCCCCACAGGAAGTTGTGCTCGTAAACCTGTTCGCCGGCTACGTTGTAGTGGCCATAGCGCTCGGTTTCTGCTCGGAACGGGCGAACCATCTGTGAGTGGCAGCCTACGCAGCCCTCACGGCGATAAATGTCACGTCCTTCCAACTCCAGTGCGGTGAGGGGCTGAAGACCCTCAACCGGCTCGGTCGTTTGCTTTTGAAAGAACAGTGGCACGACTTCGGCCAGGCCGCCAAAGCTGATCGCAACCAGGATCAACACGGCGAGCAGGCCAACGTTCTTTTCAACAATCTCGTGTTTCATTGGTCTCAACTTCCCCGGTTTAAGCGGCTTGTGGCGCGGAATAGCTACCAATCGTTTCGCGACGTTTGACAGTCATGTAAACGTTGTATGCCATGATCAGCATGCCTACGACCCAGAATAGGCCACCTATTAAGCGAACAAAGTAGCCTGGGCCGCTAGCTTCGACGGACTCCACGAAGGTATACATCAGCGTGCCGTCAGCGTTAATCGCGCGCCACATTAGGCCCTGCATAATGCCGTTGACCCACATAGCAGCGATATATAGCACCGTGCCGATAGTAGCTAACCAGAAGTGCACGGCAATCAAATTGACGGAGTGCATTTCAGTGCGCCCGAATAAGCGTGGGATTAGGTGGTACATTGAGCCGATGGTAATCATTGCTACCCAACCAAGTGCGCCCGAGTGTACGTGACCAATGGTCCAGTCGGTGTAGTGGGATAGCGCGTTAACTGTCTTAATTGCCATCATCGGCCCTTCGAAGGTCGACATGCCGTAAAACGAGAGTGCGACTACCAAGAAGCGAAGGGTAGGGTCGGTACGCAGCTTATGCCAGGCACCCGATAGCGTCATCATGCCGTTAATCATGCCGCCCCAAGATGGCGCAAGAAGAATAATAGACATGATCATACCCAGCGACTGTGCCCAGTTAGGCAGCGCTGTGTAATGCAGGTGGTGAGGACCTGCCCACATGTAGATCATAATCAACGCCCAGAAGTGGACGATTGAGAGACGATAGGAGTAAATCGGGCGTTCTGCCTGTTTTGGCACGAAGTAATACATCATGCCCAGGAAGCCTGCCGTTAGAAAGAATCCAACTGCGTTGTGGCCATACCACCACTGCACCATCGCATCTACCGCACCCGCATAAATCGACGTGGAGTACATTGGTGTCACGGGTATGGCAGCGTTATTAACGATGTGTAGTACGGCAACGGTTATGATAAATGCCGCAAAGAACCAGTTTGCTACATAAATATGAGACGTTGCGCGCCTTTTTATCGTCATCAAAAAGACAATGGCGTAGCTGATCCATACGACCGCAATCAAAATATTGATTGGCCATTCGAGCTCTGCGTACTCCTTGGTAGTGGTATAGCCGAGCGGCAATGACACTACAGCAGAGAGGATAACCGCTTGCCATCCCCAGAAGGTGAACGCTGCGAGCTTGTCAGAGAACAGACGAGTCTGACAGGTACGCTGTACGACATAGTAGGACGTCGCAAATAGCGCTGAGCCACCAAAGGCGAAGATAACGGCGTTAGTGTGTAACGGACGAAGACGCCCGAAGCTTGTCCAAGGTAAGCCGAGGTTCAGTTGCGGCCAAACTAGCTGGGAGGCAAGGATAACGCCGAGCGTCATACCTACAATGCCCCACACAACGGTCATGATCGCGAACTGCCGAACTACCTTGTAGTTGTAGGTCGGGTGTTCCAGTGCTGTGCTCATTTCATGTTCCCATCGAACGCGGTTAGGGGGTAACCCGTAGCATTTTGCATTAGCATTTTGCACGGGTGCGGCCACCCGCTTGATGATGCAGGTCAAGATCCGATATAGATTCTACCGCAGCCACGCCCTAAGCTGAACACGCCAATAGAAGTAACATTGAATTATTAGGAGTTAATCGTGTCGTATTACGCTGATTCTGGTTTTGTCGATATACACCCAGAAGCTTTGAGCGATGCGTTAGCTACTCCCGCTGTGCAGCGGTTTATGGTGGCTGGGCACGGCCCGCTCTCAATCGTGGGACTGCCTAAGGTTGGTCGAGTAATGCTCGCTCATGGCGCGGGGGCGGGTCATTGCTCTGCGTTTATGCGGCAATTTGCCGCGATGCTGGCAGCCCAAGGTGTACAGGTGCTGGCAATTGATTTCCCTTATATGCAGCAAATTAACGAGCAGGGTAAACGCCGTCCGCCGCCCCCAATTAAGCAAACGGTGGCTAATTTTGCCTCATGGTACGCGCTACTTGCACCTTTAAGCGATCAGCCCTTATGGGTTGGCGGTAAATCAATGGGTGGGCGTGTTGCGACTTTGTTCGCCAGTGAAATGTTAGGTTATAAAATGCTACGTTATAACGTGCATTGCCACGGTGTTATTGTCGCTGGCTATCCCTTCCATACCCCTAGAAAGCCAGATAAAACCCGCTTGGAGCACTTTCCCGCTATTAATTGCCCTGTGCAGATTCTGCAAGGTGAACGAGACCCCTTTGGCAACGTAGACGAGGTTTCAGGTTACATCCTGCCTGATAATATTAACGTTTCTTGGCTTGCTGATGGGGATCATGACTTTAAACCCAGACGTGTTTCTGGGTTAAGTCAGCAGGTTTTGATTGACGAAGCGGCCATACTTGCGGCATCCTTCGTCCGCGCTCACCAAGCAGGTGCAGCAGGATACGAGTAGCAAAAGGCAATGCGCTGGTTTAAATCGGAAATTTAAACGCACTGTATTGACATCTTCCTAAGCTCCTGTAGAATGCAGCGCCACGTGACCAGCGGGTGGTTAGCTCAGTTGGGAGAGCACCAGCCTTACAAGCTGGGGGTCACTGGTTCGAACCCAGTACCACCCACCATTTATTTGGTTGTTTTGAAACGTAAAGCAGTATGTGAAATAGTAGCAATTGATGCATTAAGTGGACCGGTAGTTCAGTTGGTTAGAATGCCGGCCTGTCACGCCGGAGGTCGCGAGTTCGAGTCTCGTCCGGTCCGCCATCATCAATTTTACTGTGTAGTATAAGTTATCGCTATTCGGACCGGTAGTTCAGTCGGTTAGAATGCCGGCCTGTCACGCCGGAGGTCGCGAGTTCGAGTCTCGTCCGGTCCGCCACGATAGCTTGTGTAGTTGTACCCATTGTAAAGCATACAGCTTTCGATGCCCGGGTGGTTAGCTCAGTTGGGAGAGCACCAGCCTTACAAGCTGGGGGTCACTGGTTCGAACCCAGTACCACCCACCATTTAGCTTGATGTTTTGAAGCGCCTCTGAACCGTTTCTAAATAGCTAGTTTTATGGTTAGAAAGAAGTGACTTAAAGTGGACCGGTAGTTCAGTCGGTTAGAATGCCGGCCTGTCACGCCGGAGGTCGCGAGTTCGAGTCTCGTCCGGTCCGCCATTTAAGCACTTATCGGCTTTTCAATTTAGTCGAACGAATTCTAAAAAAGCCCAGATCATTGATCTGGGCTTTTTCTATTGCGTGTAATTTAGTATCTCAAACGTATTGCGTGCAGCCATTAAGCTGCACGCTAGCGTCAGGCAATAGCGCTTACACCTGCTTTAGCAATCTGTACATCCTGGTCGGGTTTTACGCCTGAGATGCCGACAGCGCCGACGACGTTGCCATCTACAATGATGGGAACGCCACCTGATAGCAGGCCCTGTAGCGGAGCAGACAAAAATGCAGTGCGGCCACCGTTAATCATCTCTTCAAAAACTTGTGTCTCTTTACGGCCCAACGCTGCGCTGCGGGCTTTTTGTGTAGCGACATCTGCACTGAAAGGTGCAGCATTATCTAAGCGGCGCAGAGCGAGCAAGTGCCCTCCATCATCGGTGACGGCAATGGTAACTGGCCATCCGTTGTTATCGGCTTCTTTTTGAGCAGCATCTAGTACCTGAATGACATCGGTCTGGCCGAGAACAGCTTTGGTTTGCATCAAACGTTCCTTTTTATCAAGGGGAGAAAAGAGCCGCGCTCGTGTTTGCTTGTAAAAGCTTGTTAGCGCGGCAAAGTGAATTAGTGTTTATACCAGGGCAGCATCAACCACTTCCACCCAGTGTCGTACCGGGGTGCGATTGGCGCTAGCAAGGTGGGTTTGGCAGCCAATATTGGCAGTGACGATAACCTCTGGGTTGCTGGCTTCTAGCGCGTTGAGCTTATTGTCGCGCAGTTGGGTGGCAAGCTCCGGCTGAGTGACCGAGTAGGTGCCTGCGGAGCCACAGCATAGATGCGCATCTTTTACCGGCGTTAGCGCAAACCCGAGCTTGCTTAGCACGCCTTCAACCGCGCCATTAAGCTTCTGGGCATGCTGCAGTGTGCAAGGGCAGTGAAACGCGAGGCGTTGATGCTCTTTCAGCTGCAGCTTCTCAACTGGCTCATCGCGCAGTATTTCGACAATATCTTTTGCCAGTGCGCTGACTTTTTGCGCTTTCTCGGCATAGGCTGGGGCGTCTTTGAGCATGTCGCCATACTCTTTGACAAACGCGCCGCAGCCGCTGGCCGTTTGAACAATGGCTTCAGCACCCTGTTCTATCTGTGGCCACCATGCATCGATATTGGCACGCATGCGAGTACGGCCATCGTCCTGGGCATTAAGGTGGAAATCGATGGCACCGCAGCAGCCTGCTTCACTGATCGGGGTCACACTAATGCCGAGTCGATCTAGCAGTCGAGCCGTCGCTGCATTGGTATTTGGCGAAAGGCCAGGTTGAACGCAACCTTCTAATATTAGCACTTTGCGTGTGTGACGTTGGTTATCAGGACGTTGGCCTGCGTCTACTGGCGCCGGTGGCATCTTACTGCGTAGCTTGCCAGGCACCAGGGGCTTGAAGGGTTGCCCTAAGGTTAGAAGTGCTTTGAAGCGCTTAGGGTCTACCAGCATTTTACGCAGCGCATAGCGTTGGGCGCGCTCAGCCATGGGTCGAGGAACCCGGCGATCGATTTCTGCGCGACCGATATCCAAAAGTTTGTGGTACTCCACACCCGAAGGGCAGGTGGTTTCACAATTGCGGCAGGTTAAGCAGCGGTCTAAATGTAGGCGTGTCTCTTCGGTGACCTGATCATCGTCATCGCGGCTTTCCAGTAGCTCTTTCATTAAATAGATGCGCCCGCGAGGCCCATCTCGTTCATCGCCTAGTAGTTGATAGGTCGGGCAGGTGGCATTACAAAAGCCGCAGTGTACGCAAGTGCGCAGAATGCGCTCGGCCTCCTGAATATGCGGTTTTTGGCGATCAGCATCGGTAAAGTGCGTCTGCATGTCAGCTCTCCTGATTAAAACGCCGCATAAAGACGGCCTGGGTTGAAAATGCCGTAGGCATCCAACTCGGCCTTCAGGTTGCGATGATACTTTTCGACCACGGGGTTGAGTGGGGTGAAAGGCGATTCTGCTCCGCCTTGGGCATGGGGGGTAAAGCAGGTGGCATGACCACCTGCTTGCTGGCAAACCGTGCGCAGCGTATCAGCAGCCACGTTGGTTTTTATCCATCGCTGGCTGCCGCCCCAATCATAAAAAATATCGCTTTGAGGAATATCCAAGGCTAGCGGCGGCGTATTGGGGGGGAATGACAAGCGCCACAGTACTTGCCCTTCGTTCAAGCTGAAGAAAGCGTGCTGATGGTCGCGCAATTGCTGCCAAAAATCGCCAGGAAGTGACTCACCACCCAGGCGTTCTTTGGTCGCATTAACTGAACTTGCGCCACCTTCCAAACGAATAAATAGCTCGCCTGAGTGCCATCCGGCGGCGGTAATGGGCAGTGGCTGTCGCCCTAGTTCGGCGAGCTTACCCAATGCATCTTCAAGATCCATGCTTAGGCGAAGGCTGTGGCTGGCGGTGGGAATGGGAAGTACTTTAAATGAGATATCAGCGAGCACACCTAGCGTCCCCTGAGCGCCTGCCATCAAGCGTGAGAGGTCGTATCCGGCGACGTTTTTCATAACTTCACCGCCAAAACGCAATAGCTTGCCTTCTTGGGTGATCACACGGGTGCCTAAGACAAAGTCTCTCGCTGCGCCAGCCCATGGACGGCGTGGGCCGGACATGCCGGTGGCGACGGCACCGCCAATGGTGCTGGCATCGCTGAACGCTGGTGGCTCAAAGGCCAGCATTTGATTTTTTTCGGCTAGAGCTGCGTTGAGTGCGCTTAACCGCGTACCGGCACGGACAGTAACCACAAGTTCTACCGGGTCATAAGAGACAATACCGCTATGTGCCGCCATGTTGAGGGCGTTGCCTTCTACCGGCCGTCCGTAAAAAGCGCGAGTATCGCCACCTACTATGCGCAGTGGCGTGCGGTCGGTATAGGCGCTGCGCACCTGTTCGCACAGGTCGTCAGCGATATCTCGATCGGCAGCATGTATCGCTAGTTCAGTCATGGTGATTCCTAATAATTATGCTTCCTAGTGGTCAGTCGGCTAGGAGTGGCATCAGAAGCGTGGTAGTTCCGGATGCGGTAGTTCGTTGTTGTGCACATGCATGGCACCAAACTCAGCACAGCGCGCCAGGGTAGGAATATTTTTCCCTGGGTTGAGTAAGCGCTGTGGATCAAAGGCGGCTTTCAATGCATGGAATACCGTTAGCTCATCGGATTGAAACTGACTGCACATCTGATTGATTTTTTCGCGGCCGACGCCGTGTTCGCCAGTAATAGAGCCGCCTGCCGCCACGCATAGCTCCAGGATTTTTCCACCGACGTCTTCTGCCAGGGCCAACTGGCCCTCTTTATTGGCATCAAACAAAATCAGCGGGTGCATATTGCCGTCACCGGCGTGGAAAACGTTGGCAATCGCCAATCCACTCTCTTCCGATAGGGCGGCAATACCTTTAAGGACGCGTGGGAGTTCGCGGCGAGGAATCGTGCCATCCATGCAGTAGTAATCAGGCGACATGCGGCCCACAGCGGGGAAAGCGTTTTTTCGCCCTGCCCAAAACTTGGCGCGCTCAGCCTCATCGCGAGCTTGCTGAATATCGGTCGCCCCTGCTTTTTCTAAGACTCGGCGAACGGTTTGGCAGTCATCGTCCACATCGGCTTCAACACCATCTAATTCGCACAGAAGAATGGCTTCTGCCTCAACGGGGTAACCAGCCTTGATGAAATCTTCTGCAGCCTTGATGGCCAGCTTATCCATCATTTCTAATCCGCCAGGAATGATCCCCGCGGCAATAATGTCGCCAACAGCACGGCCCGCTTTCTCTACGTCATCAAAGCTG
Organism: Halomonas bluephagenesis; assembly: GCF_054790765.1. Lineage (NCBI taxonomy): Bacteria > Pseudomonadati > Pseudomonadota > Gammaproteobacteria > Oceanospirillales > Halomonadaceae > Halomonas > Halomonas bluephagenesis. Next base: position 1,158,995 of record NZ_CP133631.1, on the reverse strand, counting down.
GCCATGAGTACCTTGGCGGTTTCGGGTTTGGGCAGCAGCTTTACGGTAATTTCAGTGACCACACCCAACATGCCTTCAGAGCCATTCATCAAGGCGAGGAGGTCAAAGCCCGGTGCATCCAGTGCTTCGGAACCTAGTGTCATGCGCTCGCCTTCAATCGTCATGACATCAACGCGCATTACGTTATGAACAGTGAGGCCATACTTGAGGCAATGCACGCCTCCCGCGTTTTCCGCCACGTTACCGCCAATAGAGCATGCAATCTGTGACGATGGGTCGGGCGCATAATAGAGCCCATAAGGAGCAGCAGCTTCAGAAATAGCTAAGTTGCGCACGCCTGGCTGTACCCGTGCAATACGAGCATCCGGGTCAACGTTAATGATGGTGTTGAAGCGTGACATCACTAGCAGGACGCCGCGTTCAAGGGGTAAAGCCCCCCCTGAAAGTCCCGTACCTGCACCGCGAGTAACGACCGGAACGCCCAATGCATGGCAGCGCTTTAAAAGGCCTTCTACCTGCTCCAGAGTCTCTGGTAATGCAACCAGCATGGGCAGGATGCGATAAGCGGCAAGGCCATCGCATTCAAAAGGGTGTAAATCCTCTTCACGGTGAAGCAGTGTTAAGGACGGCACAGCGTTCTGCAGATCTTCCAATACGTCTGCTTTATCGCGGTGAATGAATTCGCCGTCGAGGCGTTCATCGAAAAGAATGTTCATGTTAGCTCCTGTGGATGAGGAGGGCAGAAAGTATCTAATCACTTTATGGAAAAGCTTTCCATAAATAATAAGGCGGCACTGGAAAACTTTTGCATACTGTGAAAAGGCTAATCACGCGTTGATATCGCTTAGCTTACTGAGCAGTAGAACGTTTCTGATGGGTTGCTGGGTAGCCCAAAGGCTACCCAGCGTAGATGGCTCAATGTTGATTAACGATTTCCTGTCACATCAGAGGATCGGTAATGCCAATTACATAAAAAGCAATGAGCGCGATGATTCCAGTAAAGATCAGATAGTAGATTGTGGGAATAATTGTTTTACGAATCGTTGTACCTTCGCGGCCCAGTAGGCCAACCGTTGCTGATGCGGCGACGACGTTGTGAATCGCAATCATGTTACCCGCCGCTGCACCAACGGCTTTCAGAGCTACCATCATCGCCGTAGACAACCCAAGTGTTTCGGCAACGCTAAACTGGAATTCCGCTAGCATTAGGTTAGAAACGGTATTTGAACCGGCAATAAAGGCACCCATCGCCCCGACCGCAGGTGCAAAGAAGGGATAAATACCGCCCACACTGTTAGCTACCGCTTGGGCCATCATGACGGGCATTGACACAAGGTCCGCACCATTCACGCCAGAGTTAATCAGGATGCGCACCATCGGAACGGTGAAGATCAAGACAAAGCCAGCACCGAAGATGGTTTTAGTAGATTCAGACACGGCAGCGCTGATTTTCTGTGGGTTCATGCGGTGCAAGAAGTAGGTGACGATGACTACCGCGATAATAATGCCGCCAGGCAAATAAAGTGGCTGGACGCCACCGCTAACACCGGCCTCGCCTAAAATGTTGTTCCAGCTCAGGTTGACGGAGGTCAACGCGTCTTTCAGCGGTTCCACGATGCGTGAAGCAACCAAGAATACGGCGAGTAAAACGTAAGGAATCCAGCCCTTGAAAGTTGACATTGGCGCTTTGCCAGCGACGTCATCCAGCTTGATTTGCAGGTTGCCGATCCACTCGTCTGGCCATGAAGTTGATTCAGGGAAGTCCCAAGTATCTTTCGGCAGCAAGAAGCCTTTGCGAGCAGCGGGTACAACAATCGCTAAGCCCACCATGGCGCCAATCATAGACGGGAATTCTGGGCCTAAGAAAACGCCGACCAGCATGTAAGGCACGACGAACGAAATGCCAGTAAAGATCGCAAAGGGCGCAATGGATAGACCTTCTTTCCAGGAGCGGTTAGCACCGAAGAAACGCACCATGATCAATACCAGGATCAAAGGCATCAAAATGCCTACGATGCCGTGCGTGATGGCCACAGAGCTAGTGACTTGCTGGAAAAACACGTCCCACGTAGAGCCGTTGGCTTCCAACTGAGCAGTAATACCTGCGCGATCAAGCCCGCTACCCACACCAACAACAACCGGCGTGCCGACGGCACCAAAAGAAACCGGTGTGGACTGGATCATCATGCCGACAACAACCGCTGCCAGCGCAGGGAAGCCAAGCGCTACCATCAGTGGTGCAGCCACGGCGGCTGGTGTACCAAATCCTGAAGCACCTTCGATGAAGCAGCCAAACAACCAGGCAACAATCAGCGCCTGAACGCGACGGTCAGGGCTAATGCCTGAAAAACCGTTACGAATCGCAGTGATGCCGCCAGAATGCTTAAGCGTATTCAGCAGCAAGATAGCGCCAAAGATAATCCAAAGAAGGCCTGCTGTTTGAATCAGCCCTTGAATGGTAGACGCGGCAACGCGACTAAACGACATATCCCAAGCGGTCAGACCAATAATGGCTGCCGTCAGGAAAACAATCGGCATCGCTATTTTTGCGGGTATTTTAAAACCAATGAGCAAAATACCGGCAAGCAACAGCGGCAGAAATGCCAGAAGTGCAAGTGTAGTTTCATTCATGTTAGGAATGGCCCCTTGTTATTGATTTGGTGTACTCGGCAGATGCCAGCGTTCGTGGCAATGCTGGTCGGGTCAATGCGAAAGATACGGTTAGGTAGAAAAAATGGCTATATTGGATAATTGGTCTTACCAATTATGGGTGGTTGTAGGTGTAGGTCATGAGCCACTTTTTTAAATTTAACGATTTGTTTTTATTTGTTTTTAAATTTCCTCAATGCAGGATGTCTGCCAGCAAGCTATTAGACTAATAGACAGTACAGTTTCCATCCAAGAGAGCAGTACAGGGGCAAACGAGAGAAGATAAAATTTCTCGCCCATTCAGGTCATGCGATTGCTCCAGGATAATGTCCGTCGCTAGTGAATCTCGCCCCTTGCGTCCTTGTTGGCTTTCGCCCCTTGTTGTTAGCGGATAATTGGTTCTAACCACGTTTCTTAACAATAAGGAGGCCGTCACGGTGGCAATAATCCTTTATGACTTATGCGGACGCGATGAACGCTTACGCTTTTCTCCCTATTGCTGGCGCGTTCGTATGGCACTGGCACACAAAGGTCTGGAATATACGACGGTTCCTTGGCGTTTTCGTGATAAAGAGGCACTTGCCTTTGCTAACTACGACAAAGTGCCGGTGTTAACCGATGGTGACACTGTTGTCACTGATAGCTTCGACATCATGCGCTACTTAGATAAGGCTTACTCTGCCAATCCAGTATTGGGAGAGGGGGTAAGCTATCAGCGTGTCCAATTTTTTAAGCTCTATGTTGAGCGTAGCGTTACCCCGGCACTTTTTCGAACGGTCGCACTAGATTTATTAGCGGCCATCCATCCTGATGATCGCGCCTACTTCCGAGAGACTCGCGAAGCCCGTTTTGGTATGCGATTGGAAGAGGTCAATAACCCAGAGCAGGGCCGAGCACAGCTGAAACAGCTGTTGGCCCCTGTGCGTGATCAGCTTCGGATTAGCCCATTTTTGGATGGAGAAGCACCTAGCGGAGCAGATTACCTACTATTTGGCAGCATGATGTGGGCATATACCGTGTCACTTGAGCGATTAGTTGACGCTAATGATCCGGTTGATGAGTGGTTTAAGCGTATGCTGGAGGTGCACGACGCAGTCGCGGGTAAGGCCGTCACTATTCGTGATCTATAATGTGTCAGGCGGCAGCGTTGCCGCCTGTATCAATCGTACGCACTAGTAAAGCCACACAAGCGGCTTATGCCGTATGTGTGAGAGGAGATGGCAATGATTGACCTGTATTACTGGACAACTCCCAATGGCCACAAAATCTCCATCATGCTTGAAGAAGCTAAGCTTCTTTATCGGGTAAAACCTATCAATATAGGGCGTGGTGAGCAGTTTGATCCCGAATTCTTAACCATTGCGCCGAATAATCGCATTCCTGCCATTGTTGATCATGCGCCTCAAGACGGCGGCCAGCCCCTGGCACTGTTTGAGTCAGGTGCTATTTTAGAATACTTGGCCGATAAGTGCGGACAGTTTCTGCCTTCCGAGGGTCGTGAGCGCTATGTCGTGCTGCAATGGCTTCATTGGCAAATGGGCGGGTTAGGTCCCATGGCGGGCCAGAACCATCATTTTTGCCAGTACGCGCCGCAGAAAATTGAATACGCTATCGGACGTTACGTTCGCGAGACGCATCGCTTGTATAGTGTGCTAGATCAACGCCTATCCCAGCAGCATTACGTGGGCGGCGATCGTTACTCCATTGCAGATATGGCGATTTATCCATGGGTTGTGCCATGGGAGAAGCAGCGCCAAACGCTAGAAGAGTTTCCTGACTTAGAACGATGGTTTGATGAAATAGCGCAACGCCCTGCTGTCCGAAAAGCTTATTCTTTGATCGAAGATGTCAACCCGCAGGCGGGGGGCGAAATGGATGAGCATGCACGTAAATACTTGTTTGGCAATCGCTAAGTAGTCACTGGTTGGTTGATGGGGTTGTTGTTGTCGGTGGCTAGTCGCAATGTTATGAAAAAATCATGTTGCGCTGCACAAAAAGCACTGCTAGCTTTGTTGTTAGTAAAGGCAACCGCCTGATCATCGACCGCTCATCGATGCGTGTCGAATCGCTAGCTCACTTAAGGAGATTATGTGATGAACAAGGCCGCAGAGAAATCCACCCAGCAGTTTGAGTCTGTCTTTGTATCGCCAATGCGTTCTTATACCTTGGCAGCGCTTGACTACTATCAGCAGGTTGTTAGCGCGCAAATGGATGCAGCACGTGCTTACTCAGATATGACTATTGCCCAGGCACGTACATGGTTAGACGTGAAAGATGCCGACAGCTTCAAAAAAGCCATGGAAAGTCAGCAAAAAACAGCGTCTGACCTAATGGAGCGCATGAAAGGAGACTCTGAAAAAGTCACCTCTATTAGCCAAAACTTTATGCAAGAGAGTCAGAAAATGGCGGAAGAGACCACTAAAAAAGCAGTGGAAACTGCTAAGCAATAAACGCTATTAATTGATAGATAAAATGCCGCACCGTCATCATCAGGTGCGGCATTTTTTTGTTTACACGCATCTGAAAGCGTTGTGGAGCGCTATCTCGCCAGGTACAAAAAAGAGTGGCTGTATGCGGTAAGTGGCTTTTCGCGGTGATGTGCCAATTACGGCAGCTGCTGCTCAGCCCGTACGTTTAGCCTAAAGCGGGCGATACGGATAATCTCCTTAATGGCCGTTTCACGCTCTTCAGCTAAACCATTGTGTAAGCGTACTTCAAACGCTGCCAAGATGGCGTGGCGATCAAGTCCCTTTACGGCAATGACGAAGGGGAAGCCAAATTTTTCTTTGTAAGCGGCATTAAGTTTTTCGAAGCGGGCAAACTCTTCAGGCGTACACTGATCTAACCCAGCGCCTGCTTGTTCGCGGGTAGAGTCTTGAGTCAGCTCGCCCGACATCGCCGCTTTGCCTGCTAAGTCAGGGTGAGCCTGTATAACAGCGATTTGCTGTTCAGGTGTTGCCCGCTGCAGCATAAGTCCCATTAGATCAGCTAGCGCGTCCGGTGCGTCATGCACATCGCTTAACCCTTCCTTCCAGGCAGCTTCTGCCACCCAGGGAGAGTGTTCGTACACATCGCCGTAATGTTGAGTAAATGTTTCCAAGCTGCATGTGCTAGGGGCGGGCGAAAGCGTGAGTGATGTTGAGGTAGACACTAAATCTCTCCAGTGTGTTTAATAATGGAAATACTGTATACAATAAATAGCATCAACGGTACTCTTTGACCAATAGGTTAAGTCGAACAACTATGATCAACAACCGTGATTATTAAGGAGTTGCTATGGGACGGTTAACTACTCACGTACTCGATACCGCCAAAGGACAGCCCGGTCAGGGGATCACTATTGACGTGTTTCGTTTGGCAGGGAACACGCGCGAACACTTGTGCAGTGTCATCACCAACAGTGATGGTCGTTGTGATGCGCCTATTTTGGAAGGTGATGCCCTAACGGTAGGCGAGTATGAGCTGGTTTTCCATGCAGGTGACTATTTACGCGCCCAAGGCATTGCTTCCCAAGAGCCGCGCTTTCTAGACGTAATTCCTTTACGTTTTGGCGTTGCGGATGCCAGCCAGCATTACCATGTGCCGCTGCTGCTATCTCCTTACAGCTACTCCACCTACCGCGGTAGCTGAGAGGGTCTGTTATGCAAGCTTATATTATTGATTTTGTTAATTTACTGCTTCGCTGGTTGCACGTTATCGCGGCTATTGCCTGGATCGGTGAGTCGATCTATTTTGTCATGCTGGATAACGGCTTAAGAACGCCGAAAGCAGCCGAAGATCGTGAAAAGGGCGTATTTGGAGAGATGTGGGCCGTGCATGGCGGCGGTTTCTACCATAACCAAAAGTATGCCACCGCGCCTGCCAAGCTGCCGAATGACCTTCACTGGTCGTTCTGGAAAGCCTATACGACGTGGCTTTCGGGTTTTGCCCTGTTCGTTATTCTTTATATGGCAAACCCAGGCTTCTATCTAGTTAACCCCAACAGTAACTGGGCGTGGGCAGCCAGTATGACAGGCTGGAAAGCCAATCTTCTTGCGTTGGCTTTCTTGCTCGGTGGTTGGGTGGTCTACAACGAGCTATGTAAACGCATAAGCCCTAACATGAACCGTGATGGTCTTCTCAGCGTTGCAGTTGCGGTGATGATGATCGTGGTTGCTTATTTAAGCACCCAGATGTTTACCGGGCGTGCCGCTTTCTTATTAACAGGGGCTGTGATGGCCACTGCCATGTCGGCCAACGTGTTCTTTTGGATTATTCCCGGCCAACGCCGCATGGTGAAAGCCATGAAGGCAGGCGAGACGCCTAACCCATTAGATGGCAAGCGGGGCAAGCAACGTTCGGTGCACAACACCTACTTTACGTTGCCGGTAGTGCTGTTGATGGTGAGTAACCACTACTCTTTCATCTACTCCCACGAGCTTTCCTGGGTAGTGATGGTGCTGTTTATTTTTGCCGGAGCCCTTATTAGGCAATTCTTTGTATTAATGCATGCAGGAAAAACGCAGCCTGCCTATCCTGCCGTTGGGATAGGGCTTATTCTATTAGCATTCTGGGTGGCAGCACCTAGCTCCAATGCTGGTAATGCAAGCGCCGCGGGCGTGCCCAGCCAAGCTCAAATTTCGGGGTTAATTGATCAGCATTGTACTCAATGCCATGCTCGTAACCCTGAACATGCTGGTTTTTCAGCGCCGCCCGCAGGCTTCGCATTTGATACTTGGGATGAAATCCTGGGCCATCAGGCGCAAATCCAGCAAGTCGTCGCGAGTCGGTATATGCCACTTGGCAATATCACCAACATGAGTGATGAAGAGCGCGATATCATTGCCGCGTGGGAGGAGTGATTAAAGTCGCAGACAGGAGACCCTATGAGTGATGCGCAGGCGGCGTTAAAGCAAAGACCCTCGGAAAAAGAAGGCGAGGAGCGTCACGAGTCAATCTATCGTGCGGTTAGCGACGCCATTGTAGAGCAGCGGCTAAAGCCGGGTGCTCGGCTGCGCGAAGACGCCTTGTCTGATGTCTTTGGCATCAGCCGTACCGGCATTCGTAAAATCTTGCAGCGCTTAGCGTTAGAGCAATTAGTGACGCTCACGCCACGTCGTGGAGCCAGCGTGACACGGCCTACTGCCGAAGAGGCTAAGGATGTGTTCGACGCACGCCAGATGATTGAGTGTGGACTAATGCCTGACGTGGCAAGGCGGATCGGAGAGAAAAAAGCCGCTGAACTGCGTGAGATGGCTCGCCAAGAACGTCAGGCGTTGCGCAATGGCCAGCAGAGCATCGCCATCCGTTTGTCTGCGGATTTTCATGTGCGCCTTGCCCAGCTTTCGGGTAACGCAACGCTGGCCGAGTTTGTTGAGCGGTTGTGTTCACGGTCATCATTGATTTTGGCGGTTTACGGTCATCGCGGCCACTTAGGCTGTGAATCCCACGATCACGATGATTTGATCGGCTACCTGGAGGCGGGTAACGGCGAGCGAGCGAAAGCGTTTATGAGCCGCCATCTCAAAGCGATTGAAGCCTCACTTTCAATGGTTGAAGAAGAAGAGAATGTGCCAGACTTGCAGCAGATTTTTGGTGGTTAAGTCTATTCAGTGGTGAAAATAGGCAGTGAAAAAGCCCAGACCTGAAGGCCTGGGCTTTTTTGTGAAGGTAGGTAGTAAATGCTGTTTGAGTGTTTATACCGCAGGAGCGGGCGCAGTCTTAAACTGGCGCATTAAGCCAAAGTAGAATAGCCCTCCTAACCCCGCGCCAAGCAGCCAGCCATAACCGCCAAGGCTTTCGAACGCGGGCACGACGACCGTAGAAAGCGAGAACAGCGCTGCACCGCTGAAGGCAATCAGTGCGCGGGTATTCCAGCCTTTTACGTAATAGTAGGCGCTACTGGGAGCGGAGGAGAACAACTCTTGCATATTGAGCTCCTGGCGCTTAATGAGATAGTAGTCCACCACGATAATACCGTAGAACGGCGCAACGATTGCACCCAGGGTATTCACAAAGCCAGGCACGCCGATTTGGCTAATCACTGAGATCCACAGCGCGCCCACAAAGAAGGCAATCACTGCGGTAATCAGGCCTCCCATTTTAAAACTGATTTTGCTGGGAAACAGGTTGGCAAGGTCGTAAGCCGGGGGGATGAAGTTAGCCACCAGGTTAATGCCTACCGTCGCGGCAAAGAACGTGAGTGCGGCCACAATGGTCAATGGCAGAGAGTCAACGCGTTCAACAATATCAGCGGGGGTGGTCAGTGCATCCCCAAACAGCACCAATGTTCCGGCAGTGATGATCAGCGCAATAAATGAGAAAAACGCGACGTTCAGTGGCAGGCCGAGCAAGTTGCCAAGCTTCATTTGGCGCTCTGTTTTCACAAAACGGGTGAAATCACCAAAGTTAATCACTACCGCCGCAAAATAGGCCACCATGGTGCCAACAATCGCCAGGAACGCGCCAAGGCTGCTGCCACTGTACTCACCGCTGCCGCTAAAAATAGTGCTCACTGCGGGAAGTAGTTCGCTGCCTGCCTGGAACCACACAATGATCATGAGTACGACCATCACTAGGTAAACCAGCGGGCCTGCCCAGTTTAGAAAGTGCTTGATGCGCTCAATGCCTTGCCAGAAAATGGCGATTTGAAATAACCAGACGATAATGAACGACACCCAGGCAACGCCTGATAGGCCTAGAAAAGTGCTGCCATTGCCTGCCCCCAAAAGTGCCGTGATGAGCAGCGCCACAGCCGTCGATGCAAAGTAGGTCTGTACGCCATACCAAAAAATGCCAACGATGGCGCGTAACATCGCTGGCAAGTTAGCCCCTCGCACTCCCATGCTGGCGCGAACCATAACAGGAAAAGGGATGCCGTATTTGACGCTTGGTTTACCGGTCAGGTTAACCAAAAACATAACAATGACGCCGGCCAGAATGATCGCGGTCATGACCGCCCAGCCATTCAGTCCATAGGACAGGAACAGTGACGCCGCTAGGGTGTAGCCAAACAGGCTTTGAATATCGTTCGACCACACGTTGAAGATTTCAAACGCTCCCCAGTTACGGTCTTGGGGTTTTAAGGGCGCAAGATCTTCATTGTAAAGGGTGGGGTCAATGTGCTGTATGTCGAGCTCACTGTCAGACGGTTTATTCATCATCAATGCTCTCTTGTCGAAATGTGTGCCTGCCACACATAGTGGGCAGGCAGGTACAAGGCATATTTACTGAGTGAAACGCTGGCAGGCAGACCAATGTTTCATCAGTAGGTAGTAGGTCAGCCCTGCGGGTATCAGGCTTGCGTACCAAGAGATTGAAGAGAATGTCAGCGCGGCAATAATGCCCACCACTGTAGCAATTAAGGCGGCAATGTTGAGCCCCTGATAAGGGCCGGAAGGGTCGTAAAGCTTGCTGATATCTAACGTGCGGCGGCGGATGATGTAGTAATCCACAACGAGAATGGCAAAGATAGGACCAAGGAACGCCGAATACGTTTGTACGAAGAGTTGTAGGCCAGCAGCCGACTCAGGCTGAACAAGCTTCCAAGGGAAGGTGGCAAATGCCAGTAACCCAACAATAATAGTAGCGACCGGAAATTTAAGTTTGAATACGTCCATCAATATGTAGGTGGGTGGCACCACGTTGTTAAGCACGTTGGTGGTTACCTGCGCAAAAGCGATGAATAGCAGCGTGGTCATTAGTAGTGGCGTGTTGTCCACGGCGTTCGCAAATACTTGGATGGGGTCTGCTGTGCCCGTTGCCTCTGACACCATGTAGCCAATCAAGCCCATAAACAGCGTACACGGCAAAATCGACATGGCGTAAATGGTGGTTAACAGGCTCTGTTTGGTACCTTTCTTATGCTCTCGTGAATAGTCACTGACATTGAGCATCATGGTGCTGTAGATGCCCAGGAACAGCATGGTGGCACTCCAGAACGGCAAGCCCCAAGAGCCTTCCATGGTCAAAATGCTGGCCGACAGTTCATCGCCGTAGCGTTGTACTGTGGCGTAAAACATATACATCAGCGAAAGCAAAATAAAGACGCTGCCGATATTCTCAAGCCATTTAATGCCCTGAAAGCCCAGCACCGACAAACCAATCTGCAGAAATTGGAAGGTAATAAAGTAGAAAATTAAATTATCGAAGCCGAACAACGTGGCAGACACCATATTCAGTGCACCTGCGCCAATCCAGCTTTGAAAGCCATACCACACTACCGCAGGCACAGCCCTTACAAGACCAGGAATACGGGTGCCGGTAAAGCCGAAGGCACTACGTGCCTGCACCATAAAAGGAATGCCATATTTGTAGCCAGCTGCACCGTTAATCGCTAGTGCAATGCCGATTACAAAGCAGCCAATCGCAATAGCTAGTGTGGCTTGCAGTAGGTTTAAGGTGCCCACCACGCTTGAACCCATGGCGAAGGTGCCAATTGAGACACACCCACCAAACCAGGCTAAAAAGTAGGAGGTTCGCCCCATAATTCGCGTGCTTTGCGGTGCTAAGCTTTCAGCGCCTGGTGCTTTGCTGTCTGTTGCGACGTTCGCATCAGACGATTCTTCTGACGTAAGAATCGGGTTGGAGTTGCTCATGTTTCCGTCCTCGCAAGATTATCGGTGTTATTGGCAGCTTGAGCGCATTACGCGCTCAAGGGATGCTTGCGGCATGGCGTGCTAACGGGAATGCAGTTATTTTTTGAGGTTATTGTTTTTAGGGTGTGTCTTTAAGGTCAGGATTATTAGTGTGTTTTTTTAAGTTATGTTTACCTTGGTGAGGGGAGTTTGAGGTCGGAGAGTGCAGAGAACTTGCCGGTAAATGCCTTCGGGCGGGGGTAGTCCAGGTCACCGTGTTTGCTGGTGTGGAGACCTAGGCTAACCAAGGATTCCGCAAGCTTTAATGCAGCGCTAACGCCCTCTATCACCGGTACGCCAACCTCACGGCTGATCTCTTCAGTTAAGTTCGCCATTCCGCCACACCCTAAAACGATGGCACCAATGCCGTCTTCATCGCGGGCACGGCAGCACTCTTCAACAATGCGGGTAAAGGCGGCATCAGGGTGATGTTCAAGATCGAGAACCGGAATTTCTGCAGCGCGAATGCGGCGGCAGTGGTGGCGGGACCCATACTGTTCGAGCAAGTGTTCTGCAATAATGCCGGTACGCCCTAACGTCGTTACAATTGAGAAGCGGGTACTGACGAGCGTGGCCAGATGAAAGGCTGCTTCCGCAATGCCAATGACTGGCGCACGGGTTAGCTCTCGGGCTGCTAATAAGCCTGGATCGCCAAAGCAGGCAACCACGTAAGCATCGATGCCACCTTCGCGTTCACCTTTAAGAACTTCTTCGGCAACGCCTACTGCGCTAATGGCCTCGTCGAAATGACTCTCGATGGATACTGGCCCCGCATCGGGCTGGGTGGCGGTAACGGTTGTCGATGCCGCTGCCTGTCGCTGGGCGGCCTGATGAATGGCAGCCGTCATAGAGGCTGTTGTGTTTGGATTGATAATGCGGATATGCATGTTGAATCGCTCGCTGGTAGACAAAGTTGAGCATCTTGTATACGAAAATAGGGCGGTTTTGCGTGGATCGCAAGCCTTTTTACGTTGTTTAAATGTAGGTACGGCTTTACCAGGTGTTCAAGTTTCAACAGGTTAGCGTCTTGCTTGTTTTAAAATGCTAATCATCTCAGCTAATTAAGCGGCTGTTGGATTGCGGTTGTTCTATAAAGGCGCTATTTTGTATACAATTATTTCCTGTATTGTAGATCTTTAATACCAATAAAATGCTCTGCAACCACTAAAGGAGCCGTTGAATGTCCCATTCATCTGATCGACCATCGAATGCTTATCCTCGTGACCTGACGGGTTATGGCCGCACCCCCCCTCATGCCAACTGGCCAGGCAACGCTAAGATTGCTGTTCAGTTTGTGTTGAATTACGAAGAAGGCGGGGAGAACTGCGTACTTCACGGTGACTCAGGGTCAGAGCAGTTTTTGTCTGAGATTATTGGCGCGGCCAGCTATCCAGATCGCCATCTAAGTATGGAATCGATCTATGAATATGGTTCTAGAGCTGGCGTTTGGCGGATTCTGCGGGAGTTCGAAAAGCGTGACTTGCCGCTGACGGTATTTGGTGTGGCAATGGCATTAGAACGTAATCCTGATGTCGCCCAAGCGTTTAAAGAACTGGGTCACGAAATTGCCTGTCACGGCTATCGCTGGATCCATTACCAAGAAGTCTCCGAGCATGTCGAGCGAGAGCATTTGCAGAAAGCCGTGGACATCTTCCAGCGCCTTTACGGTGAAAAGCCTGAGGGGTGGTATACCGGGCGCGATAGCCCGAATACGCGGCGGCTGATTCTGGAGGAAGGCGGCTTCCTTTACGATAGCGACTATTACGGTGACGATCTGCCGTTTTGGACCTCTGTGACCGATAGCCAAGGTAGTGAGCATAATCATCTCATCGTGCCTTATACCCTAGATACTAACGATATGCGCTTTGCTGCCCCGCAAGGATTTAATACGGCGGATCACTTCTTTACCTATCTGCGAGATGCCTTCGATGTGCTTTACGCTGAGGGAGATGAGTCGCCCAAAATGCTCTCTATTGGCATGCACTGTCGACTGCTAGGACGTCCTGGACGTTTCCGTGCTCTGCAGCGCTTTTTAGACCATATCGAGGCTCATGACCGCGTATGGGTAGCTCGTCGTGTGGATATTGCTCGCCATTGGGCAGAACACCATCCCGCTCCAACCCGCTGAAAGGCAAAATAATGAATAAATCTCCTTACTACGCCCCTACGGGGGGGCCCCCGCCGCAAACCCAGCTAACCGCTGATCGTGCCGTATTCACAGAAGCGTATGCGTTAATTCCCAAAGGCGTGATGCGGGATATTGTCACTAGCAACCTGCCTTTCTGGGAAGGCACTCGATTATGGGTGCTGGCGCGTCCGCTTTCTGGTTTTGCTGAAACGTTCTCTCAATACATCATGGAAGTTCAGCCTGAGGGCGGCAGCGAAAAGCCGGAGCTAGACCCCAAAGCCGAAGGCGTGCTGTTCATTGTGGAAGGCGAGTTAACGCTTACTCTGGCGGGCGAGCGCCACACGATGCGCCACGGTGGCTATGCATTTATCCCTCCAGGTAGCCACTGGCAAGTGCGCAATGAGTCGTCTTCTCCTGTGCGTTTTCACTGGATTCGCAAGGCGTATGAGTTTGTGGAAGGGCTAGACGTACCGAAGGCCTTTGTCACCAATGAGCAAGACATTGCCCCACTCGAAATGCCGGGAACCGAAGGCCGCTGGGCAACCACGCGCTTCGTCGACCCTGCTGATGTGCGCCATGACATGCACGTCAATATCGTGACTTTCCAGCCGGGCGGCGTAATTCCCTTTGACGAAACCCATGTAATGGAGCACGGGCTTTATGTGTTGGAAGGGAAAGCTGTGTATCACCTTAATCAGCAATGGGTTGAGGTAGAGGCTGGTGACTTTATGTGGCTACGCGCATTCTGCCCCCAGGCGTGTTACGCCGGCGGCCCAGGGCCATTCCGTTACTTATTGTACAAAGACGTCAATCGCCACGCCGCACTTAAGCTCTAACGTTGAGTTCTGGTATTTAAGTTCTGGTATTTAAGTTCTGGCGTTGGCTGCTTCGCTGTGTGCTTACTCGGCGAAGCAGACTATTTTAGGATTTTATAATGATTAAACTGATAGCCGAACCGCTAACAGCCGAGGCGTTTGCGCCTTTTGGCGATGTGATTGATGCCCGCACGTCAGCGTCGTTTCCCATTAATGCAGGTCGTACCCAGCGTCACCACGACCTAGCACGTGTAGAAACGCTAGGTGACAACGCCCATACGCTGATTAATATTTTTGTCAGCCAGCCGATTACGTTACCGTTGGAATTAACTTTTTTAGAGCGCCACCCTCAGGGTAGCCAGGCCTTTATGCCGCTACATCAAGAGCGCTTTATTGTGGTGGTAGCCCCCCCTGGAGACACAATTGACGCAGCGAATGTCCGCGCTTTTGTCACTGATGGTCGTCAGGGCGTCAATTACCGTGCAGGTACTTGGCACGCTATTCAGTCGGTGCTTGAGCGTGAGGGCGAGTTTTTAGTGGTGGATAGGGGAGGGGATGGCAATAACTGCGATGAGTACTCGCTTGATATTACCGTTACTCTAGGCGAATAACTTGCGCTAACAGCATACGGTTGTCATCTTGCTCAGGTTAGCTTTTGACTGAACGAGAAAAATAGAGCGCACATTGCGCGTAGGAGACCAGCATGTCACAAGCCCACCGTTTGCCAAAACTACTCAAAATGCTGCGTCACTACGACGATCCAGTCAGCGGTGCGGATCTGGCTGAAGCGCTAGGTATACCGCTGAGTGTTCTCTACAAAGATATTGCTGTGCTTAGAGCCGTTGGGGTCGAGATTGTTAGTGAACCAGGCCAAGGCTATGTGCTCCCGCCTAGCGCTCAATTACCTCCCCCAGCGCTGAGCGAACCGACCAACGCACTGTCTGACGAACTGATTTTCTATACCCACCCCCTTTCGCGGGGAGGCATTGTGCACTGGATGCTTGAAGAGCTGGGTGTACCTTATCGCTTAGTGGTCCTGGAGTACGGGGCCACAATGCATTCGCCAGACTATTTAGCCATCAACCCGATGGGCAAGGTGCCGGCTATTCGCCACGGTGAGCGAGTGGTCACGGAGGCTGCCGCTATCTGTGCTTATCTTGCCGATGCCTTCCCCGAGGCGGGTTTGGCACCGCCGCTTTCAGCAAGAGACGACTATTATCGCTGGCTATTCTTCGCTGCTGGGCCGCTAGAAGCTGCTGCCTCGCTTAATAGCTTGGGCTTCCAACCTAATGCAGAGCAGCGGATGCGGCTAGGTTCTGGCGACTTTGCGACGGTGATTGAGGCTCTGGCTGCGGCCGTCAATGGACGCCGCTACATCGCTGGTGATGCTTTTAGCGCCGCCGATGTTTATGTCGGCTCCCACATTGGATGGGGAATGCAGTTTGGACCCCTGCCACGCCGTCCTGAATTCGAACATTACTGGGCGGGGCTGCAAAACCGTCCTGCACGGCAGCATTGCGAGATGTTCATCCAGCAGGCGTTGACACAGTAGTTGCCCTGTAAAATGGTGACGCGCCAGAGGTAGTCGTCCCCACGCTGATGAACGCTTATATAAGTTTTTATTCTCATTCTATTAATAATTAGGAAAATTATGAACGCACTGCACTTCTCTTCGATCCGTCGTACTAAAATTGTCGCCACCCTTGGGCCCGCCAGCGACCGGGAAGGTGTCTTAGAAGCCATGCTAGCGGCGGGTGTTGATGTGGTGCGTTTAAACTTCTCTCATGGCACCGCAGACGATCATCGTCGACGCTTAGTGCGCGTGCGGGAAATCGCCGCCCAACTGGGCCGAAGCGTAGCGGCGCTGGGCGATCTTCAAGGCCCTAAAATTCGTATCGCACGCTTCAAAGAGGGTGCTGTGGTTCTTCAAGAGGGCCAGTCGTTTGTCCTCGATATGGCGCTTGATGGCGATGCGGGTGATGTTAACCAAGTGGGCTGCGACTATAAAACCTTGGCGGAAGACGTGGCAGCCGGTGACCGCCTGTTGTTAGATGACGGCCGTGTGGTATTGGATGTAACCCGTGTAGAGGGCCAGCAGGTGCACACCGACGTGGTCGTAGGCGGTAAGCTTTCCAACCATAAAGGTATTAATAAGCAGGGCGGAGGACTTTCTGCTCCCGCGTTGACCGAGAAAGATAAAATCGACCTAAAAACCGCTGTTGAGATTGGTGTCGATTACCTGGCTATCTCCTTTCCCCGCCATGCGGAAGATATGCTTGAAGCGCGCCGTTTACTCGGTGAAGCAGGCAAGGATATTGGCTTAGTTGCCAAGGTGGAACGTGCCGAAGCCGTGGCAGATGAGGCAACCCTTGACGGCATTATCGAAGCGTCGGAAGCGGTCATGGTGGCGCGTGGCGATCTGGGTGTTGAGATTGGTGATGCCAAGCTGGTCGGCGTGCAAAAGCGTATGATCAAACGCGCGCGTTCGCTTAACCGCGCCGTGATTACCGCCACACAAATGATGGAAAGCATGATTTCAGCGCCACTGCCTACCCGCGCAGAGGTGTTTGATGTTGCCAATGCGGTGCTGGATGGTAGTGACGCAGTAATGCTTTCCGCCGAAACAGCCGCAGGCGACTACCCACTAGAAACCGTAGAGGCTATGGCGCGGGGATGTTTAGGCGCCGAGCGTGAGAAAACTGCCCAAGAGTCAGGGCACCGTATTCACGAAGGCTTTTCGCGGCCAGACGAAACCATTGCACTTTCGGCAATGTATGCTGCTAACCATATGAAAGGCGTTACTGCGATTGCCTGTATGACCTCCTCGGGTTATACGCCGCTAATTGCCTCGCGTATTCGCTCAGGCTTACCTATTGTTGGGCTTGCCCATACTCCCATTGCCCAGCGTCGTATGGCGCTTTATCGTGGTGTCGTGTCACTGCCGTTTGATACCTCTGAAATGAGTGCCACAGAGTTGAATGACGAAGCACTGACACTGCTGGTCAAACAGGGTGTCGTTACGCTTGGCGATCACGTGATTCTGACTCGAGGTGATCATATGAATGCCCATGGTGGCACCAATACCATGAAAATAATGGCAATTACCGAACAGCATGTTGAGCAAGCGCAGCGCTGATCGATGCGAATACTGCTATTAACGTGGTTACTGCTTGTTACTGCGCCTGCGTTTGCAGGCGCACCTATCGTTGCGGCAGCCTCTAATCTGCAGTTTGCATTGGAAGAGGCCGCGGAGCGCTTTACTCAGCAAACGGGACATGCTCTGCGCCTCAATTTTGGTTCCTCCGGAAATTTTCGCCGCCAAATTGCTCAAGGGGCCCCCTTTGAGCTGTTTCTTTCGGCGGACGAAACATTTGTACAAGCGCTTTATCAAGAGGGCCATGTCGATAACGAGGGCGTTATTTACGCCCGTGGTCGACTGGCGTGGGCGCAGCCTAAAGGAAAGTATTCACCACCTGATGAGCAGACACCGCTTGCTGGTGTGCATGAGGCCATCGCCGCACGTGACGCCGGGCAGCGTCAGCGTATTGCCATTGCCAGCCCAGAACACGCTCCTTACGGGGTTGCTGCCCAAGAAGTACTGCAAAACGCTGGTTTATGGCAAGCTTCTGAGCCGCTGCGCATTCAAGGTGAAAATGTGTCGCAAACGCTGCAGTTTGCTCTTTCGGATGATGCCCGCGGTGGGTTGGTAGCGTACTCTTTGGTGCTTGCTCCAGCACTTAGTGAGCGTAGCGAGTTTGTGTTGATCCCTGAAGCGTGGCACACGCCGTTGCACCAACGCATGGTATTAACACCTCAGGCAGGAGCAGTAGCGCAGGCTTTCTATGCATGGCTTCAGCAAGCAGACGCGCAGGCTATTTTCCAACAGTACGGGTTTAATACAGATTAATGGACTGGACGGCGCTTTCGGTATCGCTGCGCTTAGCAGGCTTGACCTGCCTCTTTTTACTGCCTGTGGGCGTGTGGCTAGGCCGAACGTTGGCCACTGCACACTTTCGAGGTAAAGGACTTTGCGAAGCGTTAGTGGCGTTGCCGTTAGTGTTACCGCCCACCGTGCTCGGTTTTTATTTGCTACAGCAATTTGGTCGCGATGCGCCTCTGGGAAGTGTTTGGGCCTCGCTCACGGGGGGCGGACTCAACTTCACCTTTAGCGGTATATTGCTAGCCTCGTTAATCGCTAATTTGCCTTTTGCGATTCAGCCTATTCAGCGTGCGTTTGAAAACGTACCGACTAACTTGCGTGAAGCTGCTTGGTGCAGCGGATTGAGCCCTTGGCAAACATTTTTACGCATTGAGCTACCGCTGGTGTGGCCGGGCATTCTCTCTGCGGCGGCATTAACATTTGCTCATACGCTGGGGGAGTTCGGGGTGATTTTAATGGTCGGTGGCGCGATTGATGGTGAAACTCGCACCCTAGCGATTGCCATTTATGATCGGGTACAGGCATTTGATGAACAGGGGGCTGCACGAATGTCGGCACTGCTGCTTCTAGTGTCGTTAACGACCCTGGGCCTGGTGTATGGGCTTGCAGGCAGACGTAGGTGGGTGCGTGGTTAAGGTGATCTCGGACAGTGGACTGGAGGTGATGGCCAAGCAGCGCGGCCCGATACCGCTGGACGCGTCATTTAGCTGTCCGGCGGGCGAACTTCTGGCGTTGGTGGGGCCGTCCGGTAGTGGCAAAACCACGCTACTGCGAACCATTGCTGGCTTGTACAAGCCTGAGCTGGGCCATGTGGCGTGTATGGACAACACTTGGTTGGCTACTGAGCGGCGCCACTCTCTTACTCCCCAGCAGCGCAAAATCGGCATGGTGTTTCAAGACTATGCATTGTCCCCCCATCTCAATGCGCTAGCGAATGTCCACCTCGCCATGGGGCACCTGCCTCACTCCGAACGTCCGCTCCGTGCGAAACAGTGGCTTGCCAATGTGCGCTTGGAAGGGCTGGAAAAACGCTTTCCCAGCGAGCTGTCTGGCGGGCAACGCCAACGCGTGGCGCTTGCACGCGCTTTAGCCCGCGAGCCGCAGGTATTGTTGTTAGATGAACCCTTCTCAGCCGTTGACCAAGTGACCCGACGCCGACTGCAGCGAGAGCTAGCATTGTTGCGTCAGCAGATCTCTATCCCGATTATTCTGGTTACTCACGACTTGGAAGAAGCGGCGGCGTTGGCAGATCAAATTTGCGTGCTGCATAACGGCGTCAGCCTACAGCAGGGTAGCCCTGAAGCTTTGTTTCGGCGGCCTGCTTCGCCGTTGGTGGCGAGGCTGTTAGACCGTCACAATATTTTTGAGGGTGAAATTACCAGCATTAATGGCCAGCAACGGTTGCAGTGGGGAGAGTACCACTTAGAAGTTGCCGAAGGCCTAGTGGCCCTGCCGTTAGGCGAAACAGTGGCTTGGTACTTACCGCCTTCCGATATTGTACTCCACCGACGTGACCGACCTTCACAAGGTGAACGCGAAAATCCGGTGGCTGCTACGGTGCATGAAATGGTCGTACTTGGCGGTATCACCTCGATCTCGCTGCGCGTTACTCATGGCGATGTGCTACGTTTCGATATCGCTACTCATGCCGCTCGGCGCAACCAGTTAGCGCTGGGGGAGCAGGTATATGTGTCGCTGCTTGCTGAAGGCATTCATATTATGTCGGGAAAGCATGTTGCTATGCCGTCACGCCATATGCCTTCAAACAGCCTGTCTTCCGATAACACGTCTTCTCATCATAAAAGGAACCTGTCATGACCGTTACGCGCCGTCAGCTACTGAAGACGTCTTTGGGGGTTTCGCTAGCGGCGAGCTTACCGTTGCCGCTGTTGAACGCTTGGGCGGATGAGTCTCGCCAAACCTCCACATTACCGCTGGCGATTCACAGCCAGGAAGGCCCTCACCGATTAGATGTTGAAGTGGCCGAGACCGCCTCTCAGCGACAGCGGGGCTTGATGGAACGTGAGCACCTGCCAGAAGCGCGTGGCATGCTGTTTCGATTTGAGAGCGAACAGCCCGCTGGCAATGCCTTCTGGATGTACCGCACGTTAATCCCGCTGGATATTGCTTTTATCAACGGTGAAGGTCGCATTGTAGCGATTAACACCATGCAACCCTGCGCATCTGATACGCCCCGCGAGTGCCCCGCTTCCCCAGCCGGTGCGTCTTACCATGCCGCGTTGGAAGTTAACGCAGGCTACTTTGCTGAGCGTGGTATTCAGGTGGGTGACTGCGTATCAGTTCCTGCGCTGGCAGGGTTTTGCCGTCCTGATGTATAGCATTTATAACGAGCACTTAGAAACAGGACGCCGAAATCAACTTGCTAAAGGGCCTTTGCTGGAGGACGTTTGCCAACGTTGAGCACGATCAGGGCAATACCGGCAACCACGAGCCCGCCGCCTAACAGCTTATGGATACCTAGGCTGTCGCCCATTAACAGCGCGCCAAAGCCAACAGCGAGTACCGGTACCAGCAAGGTCATTGGCACCACGCGATTCACAGGGTGGCGGCGTAGTAAGGCGTACCAAATGCCGTAAGCGATAATTGATGACATCACGGCGGTGTAAATCATCGCCGCCCACCCCCGCCAACTCGCTTGTTGAATGGCTTGCCACTGGCCAGTTTCAAATAGCCAAGACCCTAGCGCGACCTGGGGAATCGCAAACAGCGCTACCCAGCCCGCTAATGCTAATGGAGCAATAGGCGGGCCGCGCTTAATCAACAGCTGGGAAACTGCCCAGCCCAAGGCGCTTAACAAAAGAATGGTCAGCGGCAGCGGCGAGGGTAGCGTTGGCCCGCCGGCCA
The DNA here is from genome assembly GCF_054790765.1 of Halomonas bluephagenesis. Taxonomy (NCBI): domain Bacteria; kingdom Pseudomonadati; phylum Pseudomonadota; class Gammaproteobacteria; order Oceanospirillales; family Halomonadaceae; genus Halomonas; species Halomonas bluephagenesis. Next base: position 1,137,983 of record NZ_CP133631.1, on the reverse strand, counting down.
GCACAATGACGCCAGCGAAAGAGAGCAACAGCCCCGCGATGCGCTTTGCCCCCAGTTTTTCTTTGAGAAACACCACCGCTAGCAGCGTGGCAAAAGGCGTGCCCATCTGCACCAGAAGTGCGCCCGTGCCTGCCTCTGCTTGGCCTAAGCCAATAAATAGCAGTGCAAAATGCAGGCTGCCAAACGTAAACGAAAGCAAGAGCAAAAAAGGCAACTGAGCACGGGCGACAGGGTAGAATGGCACCAACAGGGTAGCGACCAGCATAAAGCGCAGGGTGGTCATCAGTAGCGGCGGAAACTCTGCTACGCCGATTTTGATAACAATGATATTCAGCGCCCAAATAGCGATGACAAATAGGCCTAACAACAGGTCGCGTAGTGGCACGTTAATGTCCATTGGTAATAAATAAAAAGTGGTTTCAGCATATCAGTAAGCGCTACTGCAGCGTAATAACTCGATGTTCATCCCTCCAAAGTTGATTGCGAAAGGCTAACGATTGGCTTCCTTTAAACGCATGAGTGCCTACAATGGAGCGTTGTCCGCTTTATCGCTTTTTTAGCAAGCAGCGGCGGACTGAGGGTGAATAATAGCTATCGCTGAATACCAACTGATAAAAAAGGATCGACAATAATGACGCTGACACGCTCTATGGCTCGTTTAACGGCAGGCTTGGCCGGTGCTGCCCTACTATCTGCTTCGCTCTCTGCGCAAGCTCGTGAGCTCTCGGTTTCCACTGTCTTGTCTGACGCTTTCCCTTGGGGGCAGGCGGCGGAAAAATGGGCGGAGTTGGTGGAGGAGCGCAGTGGTGGTGAATTAACGCTGCGGGTCTACCCGAATTCCCAGTTGGTATCGGGCGACCAAACCCGTGAGTTTTCGGCTATGCGTTCCGGGCTAATTGACGCTGCAGTAGGCTCGACCATTAACTGGTCGCCCCAGGTACCTGAACTGAATTTATTCTCTTTGCCATTCTTTATTCCCGATGAGGCCGCTGTGGATGCCGTTACCGGTGGGGGAGCGGGGGAATTGGTCTTTGCAGCGATCGAATCACGTGGTGTTATGCCTCTGGCATGGGGCGAAAATGGCTTCCGCCAGGTCTCGAACTCTCGTGGAGCGATTAGTCAGCCAGGGGATTTGGATGGTCTGAAAATCCGTGTGGTTGGCTCGCCACTGTTCCAGGACACTTTCTCTGCTCTTGGCGCAGACCCAACGCAGATGAGCTGGACGGACGCCCAGCCAGCGTTAACCACTGGCGCGGTTGATGGGCAGGAAAACCCGCTTTCAGTGTTTGATGTTGCGCGTATTGATCAGGTGGGGCAAGTACATTTAACGCTCTGGAACTACATGAATGATCCGCTGATTTTTGCGGTTAACCAGCAGGTATGGCAATCGCTCGATGAAGAGCAACAAGAGCTGTTACGTGAAACGGCAATTGAAGCGGGAGAGTGGGAAATCGCCATGACTCGTGAGGAAGAAAGCGAGCGCCTGTCGGCTATTCAAGAACGCGGTGTGACGGTTACCGAATTAACGGATGAACAGTACCAAGCCTTCGTTGAAGCCACCCAGTCCGTGTATGAAAAATGGGCTCCGCGGATTGGCGAAGATGTGGTTAACGCGGCTCAGTCGGCTATCGACGCACGTTAATAACTCCTTTGGTGTTTTAACTACCGGCCTTCAGGGCCGGTAGCTTTTGTTGTGAGGCTGCCATGAAAGGCTTTCCCGATGCACGCCCTGAGCGCTGGCTAGGCGCGCTATCACTTATTGTTATTTCGTTGATTAGCTTGGGAAATGTGGTCACGCGTTATCTAACAGGCGGCTCATTTTCGTTTACCGAAGAGTTTTCCGTATTCTTACTGGTAGTGCTAACGTTTGCAGGAGCATCGGTGGCGCTTAGGCGAACCCGCCATATTCGTATCGGTTTTTTAGAGAGAGCGCTGCCTAGGCGTTGGCGCAGTGCACTTATTCTATTTCAAGCGCTGTGTGGGTTTACCGTTCTGGGCTTAATCACTTGGTACGGTGGAAAGCTGGCTTGGCAAGAGTATCAGTGGGAATCGCTATCGCCAGGGTTAGGGCTCCCCCAATGGTGGTACTTGGTATGGCTACCGGTATTATCAACTGCCATGGTATGGCGTCTCGTTCAGCAAACCCGTGATCGATTAAAGGGAGGGCTAATTGATGACGCCTGATGTCTGGATGATTCTCGCCTTTGCCGGATTTTTGATAGCGGGTGTGCCAGTTGCATTTTCGCTCGCGTTAGCTGGCTCAGTGGGTATTGTGGCCGGGCTTTCGCCAGATATGTTGGCAACGCTGGGCACCAATACCTATAACAGCATTGCCAAGTATCCTTTAATCGCGATACCGCTATTCATACTGACAGGTCTGATTTTTGAGCGCTCTGGTGTGGCGTTACGCTTGGTACGCTTTGCGCAGGCGCTTATTGGGCCTCGCCATGGCGGTCTGGCGCTGGTTGCGGTGCTGGTGTGCATGATTATGGGGGGCATGAGTGGATCAGGCCCTGCGGATGCAGCTGCAGTGGCCATGGTAATGCTTCCAAGCATGACAAAAGCGGGCTATCCAAAGCCATTTTCCGCAACACTCATTGCCGCATCGGCATCCACCGCTATCCTAATCCCACCTTCCGTGGCGCTAATTCTTTACTCGATTGTGGTACCTGGCGTTGATCTACGCGCGTTATTTGCAGCAGGCCTCTTTCCCGGCATTTTGGCAGGGCTGGCGCTGCTGGTGCCTGCAATGATTGTCGCTAAGCGCTATGGCTGGGAGGGGACGCCAGTAGAGGGTGCTGAAACGTTGACCGTTCGCACGACGTTCCGGCAGGCGTTACCCGCCTTGTTTGCTCCGGTACTCATTTTAGGAGGGCTGCGTTCAGGCCTATTTACCCCGACCGAAGCCGCCGTAGTGGCGGTTGCTTATGGCACCGTCGTGGGGTTATTTCTGACGAAAGAGCTCTCGTTACGTGACCTGTGGGAGTTGTTAGGAGAGGCCGCGATTATTTCTGGGGTGGTGATGTTGATTATCGCCCTGGCGGGTATTTTTGCTTGGGCCGGTACGATGCTAGGCACTTTCCGCCATTTGGCAGAGTGGATTATTAGCTTAACGGATAACGGTGTTTTGCTGCTGGTGCTTGTCATGCTGGCGGGACTGGTCGCTGGCATGTTGCTTGATGCTATTTCTATTTACCTCATCATGATGCCTGTGCTTATTCCGGTGATGCAGCACTTTGAATGGAACCCCGTATGGTTCGGCATTCTCTTGGCTATGAACATCGCTATTGGGCAATTTACTCCGCCGGTTGCGGTGAATTTGATGGTAACGACAGAGGTTGCAAAAATCCGCTTGGAAGAGACGCTGGGCTGGGCATTCTTGTTTGTTTTGGCGATGGGGTGTGCTTTAGCCCTGGTGGCTATTTTTCCGAGTATTGCTCTGTGGTTGCCATCGGTACTTGGTTATAACATCTGAAGCACACCTCAGTTCGTGCCCTGAATTGACCCTAAGATGCTCTACCCGCTATACGCTATGCAAATACGGCATGGTAATTAACGGTAACTAAACGTTGTACATGAGTAATCTGAATTTGTTGTTTGAGCTGCTTGTGGTAGGTGATGCCATGCTTTTTGTGCACTACCACTAAGCATTAAGTGTATTTGCTGAGCAGAGGGACTGAATAGCAAGCACGAGGAAGTATCTAAGCGATAAACCCATAATGACTTGCCGTGTACTTCGCCAAGTAGGTTTTTTTTCGCTAAAGTAGTAAGTGTCGGCTGTGTTAGTCGACGTTGATAACAGATTGTCTTGAAAACGTTTTGGCAAAAAAACACCTGAGGGAATCGTTTAGCAGGTGGAGTTAAAGCGTATAACGCTCACAACATCAAGATAAAGAGGTGTGTCCATGAAACGCCATGTATTTTCCACTGCCGCCTTCTCTGGCGCGCTGATTGCGGCCGCTACGTTTGCATCTCCGGCGGGTGCACAGGAACGCTTCATCACTATCGGCACCGGTGGCCAAACAGGTGTGTACTACGTAGTCGGTCAGTCGATCTGTCGATTGGTGAACCGTCTGGAAGACGCAAATATCAAATGTAATGCTCCTTCCACAGGTGGATCTGTTGCCAATATTAATGGCATCAAGTCTGGCGAATTGGACATGGGTGTTGCTCAGTCGGATGTCCAGTACCAAGCTTACAATGGCACTGGGAATTTCGAAGGGGAGCCTTATGAAGAGCTTAGGGCTGTGTTCCGTGTTCACGGTGAGCCTTTGACTCTGCTTGCGCGTGCTGACTCAGGAATCGAAACACTCGATGACCTAGAAGGAAAACGCGTCAATATTGGTAATCCAGGTTCAGGTCAGCGCAACACCATGGAAGTGGTGATGGATGCGAAAGGCTGGACTGAAGATACCTTCTCCTTAGCATCTCAGCTTGATGCCGCAGAGCAAGCGGCAGCTCTTTCCGATAATAACATTGATGCCATGGTTTATGTGGTGGGCCATCCCAATGGTTCCATCCAAGAAGCTACCACCACCGTTGATGCTCGCCTGATCTCGCTTAATGACGAAGACATCCAGGGCATCGTTGATGAATACCCGTACTATTCAACATCGGTAATTCCGGGGGGGCTGTATCGTGGTAACGACGAAGATGTCGAAACTTTCGGTGTGGCGGCTACGTTTGTAACAACTGCTGAGGCTGATGAAGACGTCATCTACCAGACCGTCAAGGCAGTTTTTGACAACTTTGATCGCTTCAAACGCCTGCATCCGGCCTTCGAGAATCTTGATCCGGAAGAAATGGTAACTCAGGGGGTTTCTGCACCTCTGCATGATGGGGCAGCGCGTTACTACCGTGAACAAGGCTGGATCGAGTAACCGTATAGCTTGACGTACTGTTACCTTGGTAAGAAATGCGCGGCTACCCCAGGGTACCGCGCATTTTAGCTTAGAATGTTTATAGGGCATTTCGATATGGCAATTAGGCGTCAATCGTCTCGGAGAAGGGCAGGCATATGACTGAAGATAAGAATAGACCTTCGGGAGCCGGAGTAGACTTGGAGGATATGGTAGCCTCCAGTGACACGGGAGCCCGTAAACCGAGCGGCATGCCCGGTAAGCTTCTGGTGAGCATTGCAGCGGTGTGGTCTCTGTTTCAATTGTGGATTGCTTCTCCAGTGCCCTTCATTTTGGGGTTTGGTGTTTTTAATGCCACTGAAGCCCGCTCTATCCACTTAGCTTTTGCGCTGTTTCTGGCATACATGGCCTATCCGGCACTCAAGCGTTCGCCTCGTGACCGTATTCCGATCCAGGATTGGATACTTGCAGCAACGGCAGCCTTTTGTGGCGCTTACATGTTTATGTTTTACGAGCAGCTATCCCAGCGCCCCGGCGCGCCAATAATGCAGGACGTTATTATTGGTATCGCAGGGATACTGCTACTGCTTGAAGCGACCCGTCGTGCGCTTGGCCCGCCGTTGATGATTGTGGCGTCAGTTTTCCTTATCTATAGCTTGGCTGGCCCTTGGATGCCGGGCATTCTTTCACATGGTGGCGTTAGTCTATTCGGTTTGATTAATCACCAGTGGTTGACGACTCAGGGGGTCTTCGGTATCGCTCTGGGGGTCTCAACTAGCTTCGTGTTTCTATTTGTGTTGTTCGGTGCTTTGCTAGATAAGGCTGGTGCTGGCAACTACTTTATAAAAGTTGCATTTTCGCTGCTTGGTCACTATCGCGGTGGTCCAGCGAAAGCTGCTGTAGTCGCCTCTGCAATGACCGGTTTGATTTCCGGTTCTTCGATTGCCAATGTCGTGACCACCGGTACTTTTACGGTGCCAATGATGAAAAGGGTAGGGTTTTCCTCCGAAAAGGCGGGCGCTGTCGAAGTGGCGTCATCGGTCAACGGACAGATTATGCCTCCGGTGATGGGGGCTGCTGCCTTCCTGATGGTCGAGTATGTAGGTATTTCTTATGTCGAAGTAATTAAGCATGCCTTCTTGCCTGCACTGATCTCTTATATCGCACTGGTCTATATTGTTCACTTGGAAGCCCTGAAGGCCAATATGCAGGGGCTTCAGAGTAGCAATCCGCCTAAGCCGATGGTCAATAAAGTGATCGGTTTTCTCGGTGGTTTGCTACTGATGATGATTACCGCTCTAGGGGTCTATTATGGCCTTGGTTGGCTCAAACCAGTACTGGGCGACGCTACTCCCTGGGTGGTGGCCGTTGGGCTGACAGTGATCTATATTGCACTACTCAAACTGGCGGCAGGTTACCCCGAACTTGAGCTTGATGATCCTAACCAACCAATCTATTCGCTGCCGCAGACGAAGCCTACAGTGCTGGTTGGCTTGCAGTACATTTTGCCTGTCATTGTGTTGGTCTGGTGTCTGATGGTCGAGCGCTTGTCGCCAGGGCTGTCGGCTTTTTGGGCCACTGTTTTCATGATCTTCATCATTCTTACTCAACGTCCCATCACTTCGATCTTCAGGGGTCGCGGCGATATGGCTGCGGATTTGCGTGAAGGCGTTATGGATCTGTGGAGCGGCTTAGTCACTGGTGCCCGCAACATGATTGGTATTGGCATCGCCACTGCCACCGCCGGCATCATTGTCGGTGCTGTATCGCAGACCGGGGTGGGTCTGGTACTGGCTGAGGTAGTGGAAACGCTTGCCATGGGTAACTTGATGCTGATTTTGCTGCTTACAGCAGTGCTCAGCTTGATTCTTGGCATGGGGTTGCCTACGACGGCTAACTACATTGTAGTATCGGCGTTACTGGCGCCAGTTGTCGTCAGCTTAGGTGCTGAAAATGGCCTGCTAGTACCATTGATTGCGGTGCACCTGTTTGTGTTTTATTTCGGCATCATGGCGGATGTTACGCCGCCGGTGGGACTGGCGTCCTTTGCGGCGGCGGCAGTATCGGGTGGCGATCCCATTCGGACAGGTTTCCAGGCTTTCTATTACAGCCTTCGTACCGCGGCATTGCCGTTTTTGTTCATCTTTAATACCGATCTGCTGCTAATTGATGTGACCTTTCTTCAGGGGGTTCTGATCTTTGTCGTTTCGACTATCGCCATGCTGATCTTCGCTGCGGCGACCCAGGGCTTCATGATTACACGCAACCGTTGGTATGAATCTATCATTCTGTTGCTGATCGCGTTCACGCTGTTCCGCCCCGGTTTCTGGATGGATATGATCCATGACCCCTATGAGTCGATACCTCCCGATCAATTCGTTGAAGTGCTTGGCAGTGTCGACGAAGACTCTACTCTGCGTTTGCAGATTGCAGGTCTTGATGACTACGGCGATCCGATGACGACCTACATGATACTTCCGGTGCCAGAGGGGGAAACAGGACAAGAGCGGCTCGATAACCTTGGCATGGAGCTTTTTATTGAGGATGGAACAGCGACTGTTGATATGGTGGCTTATGGCAGCCAAGCAGCAGATCTCGGCTTAGATTTCGATCAAGAAATCATCGAGGTATTGGCTCCTGTTGACCGTTGGACTAAAGAACTGATGTGGATTCCTGCGTTCCTGGTTTTTGGGCTGATTGTATTGATGCAGCGCCGGCGTCGTAATAACACGTCAGCTACCGCTGCTGCATGAAGGAGAATGCCATGTACAGCAAGATCATGTTGCCGGTGGACTTGAATGAGGAAGCTTCTTGGTCAAAGGCACTGCCTACAGCCCTGACGTTATGTCGTACTTTTGGTGCTTCGCTACATGTGGTTACGGTACTGCCGGATTACCGTATGCCTATGGTGGGTTCCTATTTTCCCAAGGACTTCGCTAAAAAGGCGCACACAGCGATAACCGAGGCACTTCATGACTTCATTAAGGAGAAAGTGCCTGAGGACATTCAGGTGCAAAGTGTCACTGTGGATGGATCCCCATGGGAGGGGATTATCAAGGCTGGTAAGAAACTGGATGTGGATCTGATCGTTATGGCATCACATACCAAGCGTAAATTTGTAGATTATGTCTTGGGGCCTAATGCTGAACATGTGGTTCATCATTCTAAGGTATCGGTAATGATCGTGCGCTGACGTTTCAGTACCGAGTTGTTTGTTAAACGAACTCCAGGCCATTTGGCCTGGAGTTTTTGTTTGTGGGGTTATATTAACGTTGGCTAACGCATCGAATAAATTGGCGTTAATGGCATGAAAGCAGGATTTTTTGTACGCGATGTCTTTAGACGGCCCCAGCCTGTCAATGCTCAGCTACATTAAAGGTACGTTAAGCCATTAACTCATGGTTAACGAACTCATGCATGTGGCAACTCTTTTCAGGTATTCGGTAAGCGTTACTCCAACCTGACCTGGGTTTAAAAGGCCACCGCTGCAGTGGGGTAAATCTAAGGAGTCATGCCATGAATGCAGCTACAACAAAAACGCACGACCGAGCAGATATGTCTAACGTGAAAATTACTATTAATAAGGTTGGTATGGATCGGCCGCGTGCATGGCTTGCCGCGGGGGTTGAGGATTTTCGTCGTGCAACAGCTATTAGTTTAACCTACGGCATGTTTTGGGTGGGATTGAGCATAGCCATTACTGCGGGCGCAGTAACACTTGGCTATTGGTACTGGTTATTACCCATGATCGCTGGGTTTATGTTTGTTGGTCCACTCGTTGCAGTCGGTTCCTATGGTATTAGTCGCGCTATTGAACATGGGCGAGTACCTAACTTGGGAGATGCTTTCGGAAGTTGGCGCCCACATGCAGGCCAATTGGCAATGATGGGGGTGATGATGATGATTTTCTTCCTCGCCTGGATTCGTCTGGCAACACTACTGTTTGCGCTGTTCTTTGGATTTGAAGTACCTAACCCAGCCACCCTTTATACATCACTCCTAACCACGCCTGAAGGCTTGGGGATGATTGCAGTAGGCACGGTTGCAGGTGGTATACTCGCCTTTGGTGCGTTTGCAATTAGTTCAGTGGCGATTCCCACGTTGATGGATCATGACTTGACCTTTATGGAAGGCATCGAAGCCAGTGTCCGTTGTGTGGCTAGCAACTTCCGCCCAATGCTGCTGTGGGCCGTTATTCTCACCGGTTGTGTACTGGTAGGCGTAATGACCTTTTACATTGGCTTTGCGCTAATACTGCCCGTGCTAGGCCATGCAAGCTGGCATGCCTATGAGGATCTAGTTCGTATTGAGCCAGTCGAAGAACTTAAGACCTAGAGCGAGTAAGAGGTAAGAGCTACGGAAACGTTGAGACTCACGTTAGGCATCAAGCAAAAAAGCATTTAACCTGACCCGGTAGAAGAGATAGCGTAACCTTTGCGCTATCTCTTTTTTTATCCAGAGTCCTGCTTGTCCTGAGGGTTGGCAGAAATGGGCCATATTTTCAGGGCATTGTGTCGTGAGGTAACCGTTGTGAAAGCGTTGTTATTGGGGTGTATTATGCTGGTGTTCAGCATTCCCCTGGCGGGTCATGAGCGGGAAAGAGGGTTTCTAGAGTTGCCAGATGGGCCTGTTATTCTGACAATTAACGGTGGCATAACACATTTCAACGCAGCCCAGGAGGCGCGCTTTGATCTTGCCATGTTACAAGCCTTGCCACAGCACTCCTTTGAAACGGGCACGCCGTGGACAGAAGGCAGCAGTGCATATAGCGGACCGTTAATGCGAACATTATTAGAGCATGTTGGACTGACTGGTTCTGAAGATGGTTCTGGAAATGGTTCTGGAAATGGTTCTGGAAATGGTTCTGGAAATAGCGTCTACGTTTCTGCCTTAAACGGGTTCGAAGCGGAAATACCGGTCAGTGATTTTTATGAGTACGATGTGATCTTAGCATTAGAGCGGAATGGGCAAAGCATCCCTATCCGTGAATATGGCCCTTTGTGGGTGCTCTATCCTTTCAGCCAAGATGAGGCTCTTTTGAGCGAAAAAATGCGTTTTAGAGCTGTTTGGCAAGTCATGCAGATAAATGTCCGTTAGTCGGTCTATTTCTCGAGCGCCCCGCCTGCTGCGTTATCCGCGTCGCTTTAAAGTGGTTGCCATGATTACCGTTCTGCTGTTCGCAGCAGCACTGGTAGTGGCAGCCTTAGCAGCTTGGCGTCAGGATAATTTGACGCAAAGCTTGAGAGAAGATACGGCTTGGGTAGCCTATAAGCTTGATCGCGATGCGATTCAGCTATTCAACCATTTACTTGCGACCACTCGCGGCCCGCTTTCACCTTCCGATCAAGATGATTTAAATCTGCGTTTCGAACTGCTGTATAGCCGAATTATGCTGTTGCAAGAGGGCGAAGTGAGCCTTCTGTTAGAAAATATCAGCATGGCAAAAGCATTATTAGCTCAAATTCAGCAGCAGCTAGATACGCTAGATCCCATGTTTGAGCCTTACGCGTCGCTAACTCAACTACCGATTACTGAGCTAGAGGAAGAGCTGCTGGTGCTCACCCGGCTTACAGAGCGATTTGTTATCGCTATTAATGGTTATCTAGCGGAGTCTGCGACTGAAGAGCGAGTTCTATTAAGTGTTTTATATAAGCTTTTAATGTCGTTATTGGTCGGTATGAGTTTGGCGGTATTGCTGGTAATTGTATTTCTCGTGCGCGAAATGCGAGAAAGCGCCGCCGCTCGTCGTGAGCAAGAGCAACTGAGCCGTCAACTTGAAGTCACTGCCACGCAGGCACAGGCTGCAAATCACGCTAAATCAGACTTTTTAGCGATGGTTAGTCATGAAATTCGCACGCCACTCAACGGGGTTATTGGTATGAGTGAGTTACTGCGAGAGCCATCTAGCCTTGCGCAAGTAGAAGACTATGCCCGCACGATTCATGACAGCGCTAATCAACTGCTGGCGATGATCAATGAAATTCTTGATTTCTCAAAGATCGAAGCGGGGCACCTAACGCTTGAAACCTCGCCCACTGCCCTTAAACCATTAGTCGACAGCGTCATATCGCTATTTGAGCCTCGCGCTAAAGCTAAAGGCCTGCAGTTAACGTTATATATCGATCCTTTAGTACCTGGATGGGTAATGATCGATGCCAGCCGACTGCGCCAGATTTTGCTTAATCTTATTGCCAACGCTATTAAGTTTACTGACCATGGTGAGGTCAATATATGTATTTATTCCACGGTAAAGTGCCTGTCATTTGACGTTCGTGATACCGGTTGTGGCTTGAATGAGGAGCAACAGGCGTCACTATTTGAACCATTTCAGCAAGCGGATGAGTCCGTTGCTCGCCGGTTCGGCGGTACTGGATTAGGTTTGGCGATTTGTAAACGTCTGAGCGAAGCTATGCAAGGACGACTAGGGGTTCGTAGCACTCCTGGACAGGGCAGCACATTTTGGTGTGAGTTGCCCCTGGTAGAAGCTAGCCCCGTCAACGCCCCGTTGCCGTCTGAACCGATGCTAGATTTTGCGGGCATATCCTTACTGCTGGTGGAAGATAATGCCGTCAATCGTAAAGTCGCCACTGGGCTACTGTCTCGTCTCGGTTGCGACGTAGTCTGTGCTGAAAATGGCCAGGATGCTCTAGACATGGTGCAGGCTCAGCAAGTGCATCTCATCTTTATGGATATCCAGCTACCGGATATCGATGGCATTACCGTGACTAAACGGCTTCGCTCTCAAGGTGGTTGGTTGGCTGATGTGCCTATTGTTGCCATGACGGCTGGGGGCGTAGAAGGTGTTCGCCAGCGCTGCCTTGCAGCGGGAATGAGTGATTATATTACTAAACCGCTGTCCTTACTTACCCTTAGCAATGTGCTGTCACTGCAGCTGTTTACGGTTTCGCGCCCATACGCCTTGCCGGTGTTGCCTTCAGATCTGGAGCAGCATGAATTCCAGCCACTGATTAACCGTGAAACACTAGAGACACTAGCTGTGTCGTTGGGGGCTGAAAGTGTCGATCAACTCATCATGCTATATCACCAGCAAGTAAGTGATTACGTTGCTCAGTTGGCTGCTTACCTGAGAAGCACGGCATTGCTAACGGCGGAGCAAACCAAGCAAGTGGCGCGCTTAGCACACCAACTGCGCGGCGAATCGCTCGGCGTAGGGGCAGAACGTTTGGCCGCCGAGGCCAAACGGCTCGAAATAATCGCCAGTAGCAGCGATTCTTCACCGCAGGATTTTAATGAAACCCTGAGCCTGCTGAGACAAACCGCTTCGCGAACTCATGCAGCGTTGGAGAAATGGCGCCGTGACGATAGCACCGAAGAATAGCGGTATTCAGACCGCCGCCAGTAATCAGCTAAATCCCTTCCAAGCCGCCCGTGAGCTGGCTCAACAGCTAGGCCATGAGCACTTAGGCTTTGTGTTATTTTTTTGCAGTGCTGAGTATCCGTTAGAGGAACTAGCCGCCGCCCTTGGCGGTGCGTTTGATATGGTGCCGATGAGTGGTTGCACGACGGCGGGCGAAATTACACCGCAAGGCTATGACCGAGGCTCTGTAGTAGCGATAGGTTTTGATCGCCGCGTGTTTGCGATTGAAACCGCACTGGTAGACGACCTTGAACACTTTGACCTTAGCCGTGCACAACCCCTCGTGGATACCTTGCTGGAGCGTTGCCGGCAGCAGGCTGTAGCACCGGTGAACGAGCATAGCTTTGCGCTCACCTTGCTAGATGGCTTGTCCAGCCGTGAAGAACAGGTTTTAGCAACCTTAGATGCCGCTCTTGGTCGTATTCCCAGCTTTGGTGGCTCGGCTGGTGATGATAATCATCTTGCCCACACCCATGTTTATGCGAATGGACAGTTTCATACCCGCGCCGCCGTGGTGGTAATGATTAACACGCGGCTGCCGTTTGAGGTGTTTTCTACCCATCATCTTGAGCCGCTTGCCCATAAATTAGTAGTGACAGACGCTGATCGGGAACAGCGCCGAGTGTTAGAACTCAACGGTTTGCCCGCCGCAGAGGTTTATGCAGCGTTAGTCGACTGTCCTGTTGATGCGCTATCGCCATCCATTTTTGCCCAGCATCCGCTGGCGGTTTATATCGGCGGTCAACACTATATCCGTTCAATACAGCGTGTGAATGAAGATGCTAGCTTAACCTTCTACTGTGCGGTAGAAACGGGCATCGTGCTAACCGCGATGCGGCCTACGCCGTTACTCTTAGATCTAGAGGTGATGTTACAGCGCGTGCAACAACGCCTGGGTGCAACAGCGCCTGCAATTATAGGTTGCGACTGTTTTTTACGACGCATGGCGCTTGAGTCATTGCAACAGCTGGGTCAGGCATCAGCGCTGCTTCGTCAGGCACGGGTGGTGGGGTTTAATACCTATGGCGAACAGCATCATGGCATGCACGTAAACCAAACTTTTACGGGGGTGGCCTTTGGCGCTCTTCCAACTAGCGGCGGATAGCGATACAGCGCAGGATAATGCCACGCTGCGCGAGGAAAACCGTCGTTTGCGTAAGGTTTGCCAGGCGCTGATGGAGCGTGTGGAGTCCGGAGCAAGCCCCAACAGCGCTCCCTATGCAGCGTTTGAGCGCTCGGTGCTGCTGGCAGAGCAAGTGCGCGAACGCACTGATGCACTTCACCGCACATTAGACGAACTTAGCCAAGTGAATGCACGACTGCTGGCAGCGAACGCCGAAGCAGAGGCGGCTAACCTTTCTAAAACGAAATTTTTAGCGGCGGTTAGTCATGACCTGCTTCAGCCGTTAAACGCTGCCCGGTTATTCGCCAGTGCCTTAGAAACACATGCGTTACCCGAGTCCTCTCAAGTCTTAGTAGGGCACATAGGGCGCTCGTTAAAAGATGTCGAAGGGCTCTTAGGCACACTGGTGGATATTTCCCGCTTAGATGCAGGGGTACTCCACGCGGACAAAGCTCCTTTTGCGGTGAGCACACTGTTAGATGCCTTGGCAGAAGAGTATCGGCAAGTGGCTGCCGTGCGTGGGCTGACGCTTCACTATGTACCGTCGAGCGTGGTGGTCGATTCAGATCTAGCGTTGGTGGCGCGTGTCGTGCGCAATTTCCTCAGCAATGCCGTGCGTTACACCGAGCATGGCCATTTACTGCTTGGCTGTCGACGACGCGCCAACGGCCTTGAAATTATGGTGGGCGATACCGGTCCAGGTATACCAGAGCCGCAGCGTCAGGCGATTTTTCTGGAATTTCGCCGCGCCAACCAGTCCCAGAGTAGCCACAGCCGAGGGCTTGGATTGGGACTAGCGATCGTCGATCGAATCAGCACCATGTTGGAGCACCCTGTGTCGCTTACCTCACAGCTTGGACGTGGCTCGCTATTTTCTGTGTTAGTACCTTATGCAGCTCCAAACGCTGGCGCATCGACCGTTACGCATGCTCAAAAAGCATTACCTGCGTCTGAACGTTGGCAGGACGATCCGTTACAAGGCTGCGTCGTATGGGTGATTGATGATGATCCCGCGATTATAGAAGGGATGCAGGCATTGCTGGGCAGTTGGGGATGCCGAGTGAGGGCGGCTGCTACAGTGAGTGCGTTGGAAGCGGCGAGTGATGGTGAACGCCCGGCCGTACTGCTGGTGGATTACCACCTTGGAGATCACCGCGAAAATGGGATCGATCTAGCTGCACGACTGCGCCGTCGTTCCCCGGGGTTAGCCACAGTGGTCATTACTGCCAATCATGAAGCCTCCTTGAAGAGGGCTGCACGCGAAGCAGGTATGCACTGTTTATTAAAACCACTTAAGCCACTTCGCTTAAAGATGCTATTGGGAACGCTCTTAGAGAACCACGCTTAACGGGAGGTCGGTGACTAGTTGGTGGAGGTGCGTCTGGCAAGATAAGCACCTAGCTCCTCTTCGCCTGCGATGACGATGGCATGCACTCTACTGGTTGCGCCTAACTTACGTAAAATAGCCGAGACATGCGTTTTAACCGTAGTTTCAGCGATGAACAGTTCTCGCGCGATTTGTTTATTGGACATCCCTAGCGCCATGCAGCTCAATACATCTAACTGTTTGTCGGTTAAGCGTATTAGCCGTTCTCGCGAGACCTCCGATGAAGACGTCAATGCTGATGACTCCATGCGTGGGGGAGGCTGGCGCATAATATCCGCAGGCAGATAAAGTTGTCCCTGAAGAATTTGGTTAAGTGCCGCTAACAACTGCTCTCGGGGGGTTGATTTTGGAATATAGCCAACGGCACCTTGGGTAATTGCGTCTAACACCAACTGGCGTTCCTGATGTGCCGAGACAATGGCGACGGGAAGCCATGGGAACCTTTCTCGAAGTATTGTCAGCCCTTCTAGTCCATCGGCATCGGGCAAGCTTAAATCGAGTAATAGCAGATCAAGCTCATCGTGGGTGTCTATCGTGTTAATAGCCCCCGCCAAGCTGTCCGACTCCAACAGTTGGGTATCTGTTAATCCAGCGCTAATCACCGCGTTCAGGGCATCGCGAAACAGCGGATGGTCATCTGCCACTAACAACGAGTACATGGCGTCTCCTACCAAGGGATGAGGGTGCGTCCTGCCATCGGGCTATATCGTAAATGGCGCGTGTAGCCAACACTGGGTAGGCACCTTATTTAATAATCATAATACTCAGGAGCTTTACCATGATCTACGCCAACCCGGGTGATGCTGGTTCCGTTGTGTCCTTTGAAAAACGCTTCGGCAACTATATCGGCGGTGAGTTTGTTCCCCCCGTCAACGGCCAGTACTTTGACAATATAAGCCCTGTGAACGGCCAAGTATTCTGCGAAATTCCCCGCTCTAGCGCTGAAGATATTGAGAAAGCACTGGATGCAGCTCACAAAGCAGCACCTGCCTGGGGTAAAACCTCCGTTCAAGAGCGCAGTAACATCCTACTTAAGATTGCCGACCGCCTCGAGCAAAACCTTGAAATGCTGGCTGTCGCCGAAACCTGGGACAACGGGAAAGCGGTCCGCGAAACCCTGAACGCGGATATTCCGCTTGCCGTTGACCACTTCCGATACTTTGCTGGCTGCCTGCGTTCGCAAGAAGGCACGGCTGCGGATATCGATGCCAACACAGTTGCCTATCACTTCCATGAACCACTGGGCGTTGTTGGCCAAATTATTCCCTGGAACTTCCCGATTTTAATGGCTGCTTGGAAGCTTGGTCCTGCACTTGCCGCTGGTAACTGCGTCATACTGAAGCCAGCTGAGCAAACCCCTGCCTCTATCTTGAAAGTCATGGAAGTTATTGGCGACCTGCTGCCACCCGGCGTACTGAATGTTGTTAATGGGTTTGGTGCAGAAGCTGGCCAAGCACTCGCCACCAGCAAGCGTATTGCCAAAATTGCCTTTACTGGCTCGACGCCGGTTGGCTCGCACATTCTTAAATGTGCCGCAGAAAATATTATCCCCTCGACAGTGGAGCTGGGTGGTAAATCGCCCAATATCTATTTCGCTGACATCATGAACGCCGAGCCGACGTTTATTGACAAAGCCGTCGAAGGCCTGGTGCTGGCATTCTTCAACCAAGGCGAAGTATGTACTTGTCCTTCTCGTGCGTTGATTCAAGAGAGCATGTATGACGAGTTTATGGCCAAGGTGGTTGAGCGGACTAAAACAATCAAACGTGGCAACCCGCTGGATACCGACGTGCAAGTAGGTGCTCAGGCGTCTCAAGAACAGTTCGACAAAATCATGTCGTACATGGACATCGCGCGCGACGAAGGCGCCGAGTTCCTTGCTGGCGGTGATAAAGAGAGCTTGGATGACAGCATCAATGGCGGTTACTACATCCAGCCGACACTGCTCAAAGGCAACAACAAGATGCGCGTCTTCCAGGAAGAGATATTTGGTCCTGTGGTCGCTGTTACCACCTTCAAAGATGAAGAAGAAGCGCTCGCCATTGCCAACGATACCGAGTTTGGCCTGGGTGCAGGCGTGTGGAGCCGTGACATTAACGTCGCCTTCCGTATGGGCCGTGGCATTCAAGCAGGTCGTGTATGGACTAACTGCTATCACCAGTACCCCGCCCATGCTGCGTTTGGCGGTTATAAGAAATCAGGCGTAGGTCGCGAAACCCATAAAGTGGCGCTTGAGCACTATCAGCAAACTAAGAACTTGCTAGTGAGTTACGATATTAACCCGCTAGGTTTCTTCTAATACGCTATTCTGCAGTGATATCGCCCGGCCGCTGCCGGGCGTTTTGCTACTCCCCTGACGCTTACTCTACCGATAAGAGCAATCACAAGTTGCCACATCGAAAACCATCAGGAGTCGCATCATGGATAACACAATGCGGGCGGCAGTCGTACGTGAGTTCGGCCAGCCACTAACGATAGAAGAAGTAAGCGTGCCTCGCCCCAAGCGGGGAGAGGTGCTGATGAAGGTGGCGGCCTCTGGCGTTTGCCACACTGATTTACATGCAGCACACGGCGATTGGCCGGTGAAACCGTCACCACCCTTTATCCCAGGTCATGAGGGGGTAGGACATATAGTGGCGGTGGGTGAAGGCGTCTCTCATGTGAAAGAGGGTGACCGTATAGGCGTGCCGTGGCTCTACTCTGCTTGTGGTTACTGTGAACACTGTTTGGGCGGGTGGGAAACCCTGTGCGAGTCCCAGCAAAATACCGGTTACTCGGTCAACGGCGGGTTTGCCGACTATACCTTGGCGGATGCAGGCTATGTAGGTCGTCTACCGGACGCCGTTGATTTCATCGAAATAGCCCCAGTACTGTGTGCGGGAGTGACGGTTTATAAAGGTTTGAAAATGACCGATACCCGCCCCGGCCAGTGGGTGGTTATTTCAGGCGTCGGCGGCCTGGGGCACATGGCGGTGCAGTACGCAAAGGCAATGGGGCTGAACGTCGCTGCTGTTGATATTGACGACGGTAAATTAGCCCTAGCCGAACGGCTAGGTGCCACGGTGACGGTTAATGCGATGAAAACCGACCCAGCAGCGTATCTGAAGAAAACCATTGGTGGTGCCCATGGAGCACTGGTCACAGCGGTATCGCCGAAGGCGTTTGATCAAGCGCAAAACATGCTGCGCCGTGGTGGCACTCTGGTGCTCAATGGCTTGCCACCGGGTGACTTCCCGCTGCCGATCTTTAGCACGGTGCTTAACGGTATTACCATTCGTGGCTCTATCGTGGGAACGCGCAGTGACCTTCAAGAAGCGCTGGATTTCGCCGCCGAAGGCAAAGTCAAAGCGACCGTGGCGACCGACACACTAGACAATATTAACGACGTTTTCCAGCGTATGATTGACGGCAAGATAGAAGGCCGCATCGTGCTGGATATGGCGAGCTAAAATATGTCTATGCAGCACTTACGCGCAGTAAAATAGCGGGTCACTGATTTAGTGAGTGCCTAAAATCGCGCTTGAACACTAACCGCAAAGTAAAAACCTACTGGTTTTTCTAAACGTCATTACTCCCGCTCAGGCTGTGTGTCTGAGCGGGCTAACAGCTTTTCTCGCACTTTTTTGCTTCACCCCCTCGTTTTGCACCTTATTGCTATAAGGCTGCAATGGTTTGCTTCATCATAGTGCCTTTACCCAATACAAGGCAGGCCATGAGCGATATAGAGGCACCGGATTTACATCAGCAGCGGCTTCTTCACGTGATGGATCTGCTGCGCGCTAGCGGTGTTCGGAAAGTGCTGGACCTAGGATGTGGTTCGGGTGGGCTTTTGCAATATTTACTTCACCAGCCACAGTTCGAGAAACTGGTAGGCCTGGAATTGAGCGGAGAACTACTGGCTCAGGCAAAATTTCGATTAGGGCAACTGCCGCAAGCTCGCCAAGGGCGCTTAGAACTGGTGTGTGGTTCTTATACTGAACATCATCCTGCACTCATCGGGTTCGCGGGCGCAGCGATGGTGGAGACCATTGAGCATATACCGCCTGAGCGTTTATCTGCTGTTGAGTTGGGGGTTTTTGGCGGATTACGCCCTGGTTACTTAGTCATGACTACCCCGAATAGTGAATACAACCCGCTATTCGATTTGGCCGACGGTGAATTTCGTGATCCAGACCACAAGTTTGAATGGTCACGCGACCGTTTTCGTGATTGGGCCCATGGCGTAGCACGCCGTAACGGTTATCGCGTGCGTTTTAGTGGCATTGGGGAATGGCCCCCCCTACTTGGTCAGCCTACCCAATTGGCAGCTTTCGAGCGGCACCATTAAGAAACACCAGCCGGAAAGACTAGGAGAAAGCGCATCGCGGAGTCGTTGACGCATAAAAAAATCCCGGCTCGTAGGCCGGGATTTCGTGTTTCACTTAAAGGCTAACGCCGTTACATCTGAGAATCTTCCGGCGGTTCGCCGATAGTGCCAGGCATTGCTTGTACATGGCCCATCTGTTGGCCTGCCAGGGTGAGGAAGTGCAGGTGGCGTTCGTACTCTGCTACGAGGTCACCAATCACCTGGCCACGGGTATAGCCGTTCAGGTCTTTATCTTGACCGCCCTCAGCTAAGTACACGTCCAAGCGTACATAGAAGTCGTCATCCGCAGGTATGAAGCTTGGTGTACGCATGCGGTGCGGACATACCTGATAGACAAAGCTGGTCGCGTCGCCTAGATCGACCTGCAGCGTCAGATTGGGAAGCGACTCGCCATCAAGATGCTCCTCGGTCACGTTGGCGGTTTGGCCACGGCTTTCAAGCTCTTGGGCAAATTGCGTCATCGCTGGGCGAATAGAGTGCTGAATGGTTGCCGCGGCACCCGCACGGTTAGAGGTATCTAGCGCACGATCCAAACGCTCGCGCCAGTCGCCGCCAGGCGCGCCACCGGCAATCATACGGCGTGCATCGGCCTTGCTGCCTTCTAGCTTCAGGGCTTTATACATCCCCACCATGACCGCGAAAATTACCAATGAGAAAGGCAGTGCGGTAATCACCACGGCGCTTTGCAGGGCGTTTAGGCCGCCAGCCATCAACAGAGCAATGGTGATCAAGCCAATCACCACCGACCAGAAAATACGCAGGCGTATCGGGGCATCGTGGTTAACATCACTCAAAATAGAGGTGAAGTTGGCCAGTACCAGCGCACCGGAGTCTGCAGAAGTAATAAAGAACACAATCCCTAATACCGTTACCACCGCTGCGGTAAGGCCTACGTAAGGGTAGTACTCAAGCAGTGTATAAAGTGTTGTTTGCGGAGTGTTGAGCGCCTGTTCACCCAGCTCAACCACACCTTGGTTGGCCACCAGTTCAATGCCGCTGTTACCGAATACCGACATCCACACCATCATAAAGGCCAGTGGAATAAACAGCGCACCGGCGACAAATTCACGAATGGTGCGGCCACGTGAAATGCGTGCCAAGAACAGGCCGACAAACGGTGTCCAGGCAATCCACCAACCCCAGAAGAAGATAGTCCACCACATTTTCCACTCTTGAGCGCCTTCATCGGCAAATGCGTAGGTGTCAAAGCTAGCGCCTACAAAGCCCGAGAGGTAGTCACCGGCGTTATTAACCACTTTATCTAGCAATACCAGCGTATCACCTGAAAAGAGTACAAATAGCATCAGTGCCAGCGCGAGCAGCATGTTGAACTCAGAGAGTCGGCGGATGCCTTTCTCAACGCCGGTCACCACGGAAATAGTTGCCAAAACCACGACCAGTACGATCAAAATAACCTGCACGGTAAGAGTTTCTGGCACGCCGAACATATAGGTGAGGCCGTAATTGAGCTGCATCACCCCAATACCCAGGCTAGTGGCAATACCGAACACGGTGGAGATCACGGCGGTGATATCCACTGCGTTACCAATCGGGCCATGGATACGCTTGCCCAAAATTGGGTAGAGTGCGCTACGGATCGCCAGCGGCAAGCGGTGGCGGTAGCTGAAGTAGGCCAAAGCCATACCCATCAACACGTACAGCCCCCAGCCGGAGAGCCCCCAGTGCAGATAGGTTTGAACAACGGCGTTACGCATGGCAGCTTGGCTTTCTGGCGTTAAGTCGGGCGGTGCCAGATAGTGGGCAACCGGCTCGGCAACGCTGAAAAACAGCAGGGCAATACCGATACCCGCAGCAAACAGCATGGCTGACCATGACAGCAGCGAAAATTCAGGCCGAGAGTGATCTGGGCCAAGGCGAATGCTGCCAAAGCGCGACATGCCAATAATCACCACAAATACCAGATAAGCCACAATCGCCAGCATGTAGTACCAGCCGAAGGTTTTACTTACCCAGGCAAGCCCTGCATCGAAAAAAGCGCCGGCCTGCTCGGTAAACACCATGGTAAGAACCAAGAAGACGAGAATGCCCGCCACACTCCCGTGGAAAACCACGGGATTGAGGCGGTCGCGTGAGGGGAGGTTGGGGTTGTCTTTCGCCATGGAGGCGGACTCCTGTTGTTAAGACAAGGATTAAAAACAGCGTTATTTTTGAATGAACGTTCAAATAAAATACGCGGTTTAAGTGCTCACTTCAAGTCGACGTGAAGCTTTCAGCCCAACAATTAGAGCGTTTCCCAGGAGTATAGAAACAAAAATGCCCGGCTAAGCCGGGCGTTAGAGCGGGGTTTGACGTTTAATAAACGCTTACTCTGCGGTACTTTCCTCGGCAGACTCGTCGTGGTGTCCGCGACGCTCATGATCGCGCTTGCCATGACTGCCTTCACCATGTCGGCGCTCGCCATGCTTCTCAGCATGCATGTCGCGCATGGCATCGCGCAGTGCCTGTTGCTCTTCTTCGGTGAGGATCTCGGCCACCTGAGCCTGATGCTCTTCGCGTAGCGACAGCATGGCATCACGATGTTCAGCGTGTGCTTCGTTTAAGGCAGTTTGTTGCTCTTCGCTTAGTCCGGCGCGCTGATAAACTTCCTGGCGGCGCTCTTCCATGCGTTCCTGCATCGCTTCGCGGTCAATACTAGCGCTATTGTGGTGATCTGCATGGGCGCTGAAGGCTAACGGCATCAGAGCAACGGTAAGTAGTGCAGGAGCAAATAGTTGGCGTAATGTCATGTTCATAGCAGACCTCGGAACATTTTAAAAAGTGGCAAGTTGTCGATGTCAGTATCTTAGGGCTTGGTGTAAAACGTTTGCACAAAGTGTGCAACAACCGTGACCTTATCGTAGCTTACGCGGTCACAATTGCTTGGGTGAGGGGCCGTTGTTTTCAAAACACGTGTTGAAAAGTCGTATTGAGGAGTTTTGAATGCCAGATTTACGCGTTATGCGTCGATACCTAAGCCTAAGCGCACTTGCCCTCTTAATTAGCGGCTGTGGTGCAACGCACCAAGTCAGCCAAGGCCTACCTGCCATTGAACAGGGAGCATTGAATGCTCCGCAGACGTTCACCCGACTACCTGCCCAACGTTATACGCCCGATGATTGGGCACAAGCATTAAACGCCCAGGTGCTGCTGCCGAATACACCAGACGCAAAGCGGCGACCTGCCGCACTCATTGTCCATGGTGGTGGCTGGCGCAATCGTGGTCCTGACGACATGGAGAGTATTGCGGAGCAGTTAGCAGAGCAGGGATATGTGACTGTGAATATTGAACACCGCTTTGCACCCGAGTACCGATTTCCTGAACAACTGCATGATTTACAGCAGGCAATGACCTGGATTCACAGCAACGCTGAGCGTTGGCAGGTGGATACTAACCGTATCGTAGGCGTTGGCTTTTCATCAGGCGCGCATTTGATAAGCCTCCTTGCCCTGGCTGACGATAAAGGCCCGCTTGGCGATCCTTATGGCGGCGAGCAAGCCCAGTTGGCGGCCGTGTTAGTAGGCGGTCTACCCAGTGACCTGCTGAAGTTTGATGACGGTCGCTTGGTGGTCGACTTTATTGGCGGCACCCGCGCCGAAAAACCAGAGGCCTATGCACTGGCTTCACCTGCGCGGCAAATCACCCCTCAGGCGCCACCGTTTTTTCTGTTTCATGGCAGTTGGGATCAGCTAGTACCCGTTGATCATGCGACTGACTTCTATCAAGCACTCCAGGCTCAGGGCACCGAAAGTGAGCTTTACTTACAGCGTGGCTACGGCCATTTTGCCAGCTTCCTACTTCGCGGCAGTGCTATTAAAGCCGGTATCGCCTTTTTGAATCGTCAGGTTCAGCCGTAGATAGTAAATAAAAGATAGTACATAAAAGATAGCAAATAGACGGTTTATCCTTCTGGTTGATACTTGTAACCGACTCCGTAAACGGAGCGGATGATCTCCAGCTCGGGGAGCGCTTCATGGATTTTTTTGCGTAGCTTCTTAATGTGGCTGTCCACGGTGCGTTCCGAGACAATGCGGTTATCCCGGTACATGTGATCCATCAACTGCTCGCGACTGAAGATACGTCCTGGAGATTGCATCATAACGCGCAACAGTTGGAATTCTACGGCGGTGAGGCCGAGGTCGTGCCCATTAGCAAGCGCCTGCCAGCCTTCTTCATCGAGTGTCACCGGCGCTTGTTTGGTGAAGTCGTGCGCGTCATCGGCCTGCGCCGCGGCGTGGCTACGGCGTAGTACGGCTTTTACGCGGGCAACCACTTCGCGAGGGCTAAAGGGTTTGCAAACATAGTCGTCTGCACCTAGCTCCAAGCCTAGTAAACGATCAACTTCTTCGACTTTCGCGGTCACCATAATAATTGGCAGGTTGGGGCACTGTTGACGAATTTCTCGACACAACGTTAGTCCATCTTTACCTGGAAGCATCACATCTAGCAGTACTAATGCCGGGGTGTGCTGGGTAAGCCAGGGCATAACGTCGTTGCCGTTGGCAATAATGGTTGCCGCAAAATTATTGTTTTCCAGGTAGTCCGCCATTAGCCGGGCAATTTTAGGTTCATCCTCAACAATAAGCAGTGAGGCGTCCTGGGGTGGGATATTCTCAGACATAGTCAGCTCGCTTGGGTTAGGAAGTAATTGACGTTAAGAAGCAATAAACAGCGGAAAGCGCAGCGTCCATTTCAAGCCGCCAAGCTCAGAGGCGCCAGGCGAAAGTATGCCGCCATGGGCATTAACTAATGCGCTGGCAATGGAGAGTCCCAGCCCGCTGCCACCACTTGCGCGGTTACGTGAGCCTTCCACGCGATACAGGCGTTCGGTTAAGCGTGAAAGCTCGCTTTCAGGCACGCCTGGGGAGCTGTCTTCCCAGGTAATCACGGCGTGGCCAGATACGCAGGTTAACGAAACACGTAGCTCACCTGGGGGCTGTGTATAGGCGCAGCTATTATCTAGCAGGTTGCTCCATAGCTGTCGCAGGCGCTGGGCATCCCCTTGTATCATGATGCCGGGGGTAAGCTGGCTTGACAGTGTCAGGCCGCTCTCTTCTAGCCAGCGGTCGGCGTCGGATAAACGGCCTTTCAAGCTTTCGCTGAGGTTCATTGGGGCTAGCTGAATATCTAATGCGCCTGCATCACTTTGAGAAAGCAGTCTCAGGTCAGTAACTAACCGTTCCAGTTGTGCCACTTCCTGGGCAAGTGAGCCAAGATTTTCCTGGTTTAACGGGCGAATGCCATCCTGCATTGCCTCGATTTCGCCACGCAGCACTGCCAACGGGGTGCGCAGCTCATGCGCCGTGTCAGACACCCATCGTGCTCGGGCGTCGCGGCTAGCTTCTAAGGTGGCCGCCAGGACGTTGAAGTCGCGCGCTAAACTGGAAAGTTCATCGCGACCGCGTTCTGACAACCGGGTGTGATAATCGCCTTCGGTCAAGCGTAGCGTTGCGCCTGCTAATGCTCGGGTGCGTCGCCCTAACCACCAAGAAAGCCCGCCCGCTAGTAAGAGCGATGCTAATCCAAGTGAAACAACAATAAGCACTAAGTTGCGTTGTTGGCGTTCTAAAAAGCGGCTTTCCATGCGCTCCATCATATCTTGCGGAGGGCGAAAGCCGAGTTCACCAATTGGTTCACTGTTACCGCTTGGGGTCATGTCGCTATACAGGGTGAGCCATCGCCAACCGTTTGATCCCCGAGCAGTATCAACAGGAGGGACAACAAAGCGGCCGTCGCTATTGCGTAAAGCAAAGTCCTGAGCCTCCCCCAGGGGGGGAGGGCGGTCACGGTGTTCCTGGCCAAGCTCAAAGCGCACAATATAGGGCCAGCGTTCTGGGGATTGCTCCAACCACCCCCAACTGCCCTGGGTTTCCCAGCGAGTAATGAGCCCATCTGCCAGTAGCGTAGCGCGCCGCTCTTGGGCTTGATTTAGATATTCTAAAAAACCGCGATCGATACTGTAAGTCACCGCTAAAAACACGCTCGCTGCAATGGCTACGTTAACGCTTAAAATAGCCACAAAAAGCTTGAGACCCAGTCGGGAGGGCCGCCACTGGCGTAGCGAAGCGAGCAGTTGCATTAGCTGACTCCCTCATGGCTTGGTTGGGGTGGCTTGCTGAGTCGTTCACGCAGGTTTTCTAAACCCAGGTAGAGGCAGGGCACTACCAGCAACAAGATGACCGTGGCGAATAACATTCCGAACCCTAGCGAAATGGCCATGGGTATCATAAAGCGCGCCTGGCGAGAGGTTTCTAGAATCATCGGTGCCAAGCCTAAAAACGTGGTGAGTGTCGTCATCATAATTGGCCGTAAGCGGCGAGTCGCCGCGGCGACGATTGCTTCGCGGGCATCCATGCCCTCACGACGCTTACGGTTAGCATAGTCAATCAGTACTAGGGCATCGTTAATCACCACGCCGGAAAGTGCCAGCATACCGAGTAGGCTGATAATCGATAGCCCGAACCCCATGAGCATGTGACCTGCAACGGCCCCGACAATACCAAATGGAATAGCGGCTAGTACCAGTAGTGGCTGAAGGTAACTGCGGAAAGGAATAGCTAATAGCGCATACAGCGCGGCCAGCATTAGCCACATGGCATTGCGTAGCGTGGCTAAATTGTCGGCGGTATCTTGTTGCCGCCCACCCATGCTCACTTCAAGCCCTGACCAGGTATTGCTAAGGGTGGGGAAAACATCTTCCTGCAGCGTGGCTAGCACTTGATTAATCGCTTGGTCTCCTTCCGAGTCAGCGGTAACCGTAATGATCCGCCGACCATCGATGCGTTGAAGACTGCTAGAAGCTTGGCTCAACGTGATATCTGCCACGCGTGATAACGGGACGCTTAGGCCGTCAGGCGTCTGGATCGGCAGCCGATAAAGCTCATTGAGGCTGTCGCGATCTTGCTCTGGCAGGCGTACCTCAACGCTGACTTCTCGACGGCCAATAAATTGTTCTATGGCAGTGGCACCCTGTAGCGGGCCGCGTAGCGCCTGGGCTAGGTCGTTCCCTGTTAGCCCTAACGCGCGCCCTTCGGCAGATAGGCGCATTTCAAGCTGCGGTTTGCCGTCTCCCAGTCCGCTATCGATATCGGTTAAACCATATTCGGCTAGTAGTTCAGCCAGTTGCGCAGCAGCCGCTTCTAACACTTGGGTGTTTGGGTGGGATAAACGCAGGCTCAGCGCTGCACCACTACCAGGGCCACCGAAGTCTGACTCGAAGCGCACAGATTGCGCGCCGACTAAATCACCCGTTAAGTCGCGCCACTCCTGGGCAATTCGAGATGGAGGCCAGGCATCTAAACTTTCTCTGGCGATATCTAAACGCACTTGCAAGCTTTCACCATCCAAGCGGCTGCGGGTACTGCTAAAACTGAGGGTTGCCTCGCGTTCGCTAAGTTGCTCGGCGGCATTCAGCAACTGCTGGCTCAATTCGCGGCTAACGCTAATGTTGCTGCCAATCGGTAGGGTAACGCTGGCCTGAACTTGGTCAGATTCCACCCTGGGCATGAGTGAAAAGCCAAGTCGGCCACTCATTGCCCAGGCCAGCGCGACGCATAGCAAGGCAACGCCCAGGGAGACCGTCAGCAGGCGTTGATTAAGCGCACGCTGTAAAAACGGTTCAAACTGCTGGTAAGTGAAGTGATGCAGGCCCTTTTGCATACGTAAACGAACGGCTTCAATGGGGCGCTGCCATACGGGTGTTTTGCGGGGTTTGCTGGCGTGGGCGAGATGGGCGGGCAGTATAAACAGAGCTTCCACGAGAGAAATAATAAATACCGTGATAACGACTACCGGCACGGTAGCAAAAATAAGCCCTAAAAAACCGGGTAAAAACAGTAGCGGCAGGAATGCAACAATATTGGACAGAATCGCGAAGGTAAGCGGTGTGGCGATCTCTTGAGCACCTTTCACCGCGGCATCGCGCAGGGAATAGCCCTGCTCCCGGTAGCTGTAAATATTCTCACCGACCATAATGGCATCGTCCACGACGATGCCAAGGGCGATAATAAAGGCGAACATCGACATCATATTGAGTGAGACGCCAATCCAAGGTAGAAACAGCATTGCACCCAAAAATGCCGTCGGAATGCCCAGCGTTACCCAGAAGGCCAGCCGAGCCTCAAGAAACAGTGCCATGAGAATCAGTACCAGTGCTAAGCCCATCCAGGCGTTTTTGAGCAGCAGGTTCAGGCGATCTTCGTAGATTTCTGAGCTGTCTCTGGAAATATCCAGGCGTACCCCGTTGGGCAGGTTGGCGCGCAGCCGCTCCAGCTCACCGTAGACGGCTTGTGAGATACTGGTCGGCGTTTGATCGCCAATCTGATAAATATCTACCGATAAGCCCGGCTCGCCGTTGTAAAACTCCTCGCGATCGGTTTCGGCAAAGCCTTCTCTTACGCGCGCAATATCGCTCAGTACAACGGGAGAACCTTGGGCGGTGGTGAGAATGGGGAGTGCGGCAAACTCATCCGCACTGTTGCGGCGTCCTTGGTAGCGAATCAACCACTCGCCTTCGGCGGTAGTGAGCTGGCCACTGGCAAGATCAAGTGCTTCTGCGGCAATTCGACTGGCAAGTTGTTGATGATCTAACCCAAAGCGCTCAATGGCTTCCTCATCCAAAAGCACTTGGATTTCACGTTCGCGATTGCCGGAGAGCTCTGCGCGAGAAATGCCGCTAGTAGACTGTAGCTCGGCGCGCACATCTTCGGCGGCGTCATGAAGTGCGGCTAAACTCACCGAGCCATACACTTGTAGGCTCACCACGCTGCGAGAGCGGCCAGCTAGGGTAAAACGCGGTGGATCCGCTGCGTTAGGCAAAGTCGTGATGGCATTCACGGCTTGCTGGATATCCTGATAGGCCCGCATCACGTCAACGCCATCGATCAGCGTGGCGCTGACTACGCCGCTACCTTCGCCAGCGCTGGCGGTTAATTCATCGATGCCTTCCACGTCGGCAATGGCAGCTTCAACTGGTAGCAGCAAACTTTGCTCAACATCTTCCGGCGTGGCACCAGGATAGCTGATGCTAACTTGGATGATTTCCGTTTCAAATTCCGGGAAAACCTCTTTCTTGATGGCCAGGGATGCCATTAAACCGCCGACGATAAATAGCACCATCATCAGGTTAGGGGCAACGCCATGGTCGACCATCCAGGCGAGTGGGCCACGGCGAATCATGGGCTTTCCTCATCACTGGCTGGCGTATCGCCCCGCTGGCGAATACGGACTTGTTGGCCTTCACGAGGCTGAGCCAAGCCGGCAATAACCACCCGCTGTCCGGGTACTAAACCGCTGCGTACTAGCGCCGTTTCCTGCCCGCGATAGGCCAGGGTGACATGGGTGCTGCGTAGGCGATCTTCATCATCTACCCACCATACCTGCTCGCCGGGACGCAATGCGGCAGAAGGCAAGGCGATGAGCGGCTCCTGGGTTGTGCTATGAAAGGCAACACGCAGCACATCGCCAAGACGCAGCGCAGGGCCATCTTGCTCTAGCGACAGCGGGTCATTCACGGCGATCAAAAGCTGCGCCTGTAAGCCGTTCTCTTCCAGGTTTGGCAGAATAGAAATTAAGTTACCTTCTCTGCTTGCTCCTTCCGGCCAGCCTTGGCTGGTAAGCGTGACGCGGCTGCCTGGCGTTAGCCAACCCAAAATATCCCCCGGCAACGAAGCGCGAACCCAAAACTGTTCGACGCCGACCAAGCTGAGTACTTCAGTACCTTGGCTTAACAGGCTGCCCGCACCGACCAAACGGTCTTGCACCATCGCCCGCCAAGGGGCAGCTAACGTGGCACGTTCAAGATTAAGCGCCGCTTGGTCTCGCACCACGCGTGCTTGTGTTAGTTGAGCTTGAGCTTGGCGTAGCTGTGGTTCACGTAGCACCAGTGCACGGCGCTCAGCGCTAAGTTGGCGGCCAAAAGATTCATACTCACTTCGGGCGCGCTGTTGCTCCGCTTGTTCTAGCGCTAACTGTGCTTGAGCGTTGGCCAACTGCGCTTCGGCATCTTCCAAAATAAGGCGTAAATCGGCCTGATCGATATAAGCAACCGGTGCTCCTTGTTCAACGACCTGGCCTGGGAGAACGCCTTCGCCAAAGCGTTCTAGCTGACCAGCAACCCGGCTGGCTAGCATAGTGGATTTCTCAGCTTCTACTCGCCCAAAGCCGTTAAGCATAGGAGCTTGAAGGCGCTCTTCAGCCGTAATGATATCTACTAAGGGTGGTGCGGCGGGGGGGGGGGGCCGTCGCTCAACGCGGGGTGGCTGGCTGATAATCCACCAAGCCAAGGCTAAACCGCCAACGAAGACCAGTAGCGCTGCCAAGGCACCGAAACCGACACGGCCTTGTTGAGAGGGAGCGTAAGAGTGAGAGGAGGTCATTACCGCGCGGCATCCGTTGGCTGAGGGCGAAAATTCCAGAGAAAATGGCGTATCATGCTAGCATCACCGATACGCAAGCAATGATTAGGTAAGCAATGTGCAAATAGCGTGCAACCCATCAAGCATCGCTGCATCGTGCTGTCTAACCGCTGATGGGCCTAACAATACCTGTCATTATTATTTTGAAAAGCACTAAACTCACTGGTTAATGTGACGTCATGAAAAACACCGCTACTCGCGATAAGTTAATTGATACCGGTGCCGAGCTGATTGCCCAGCAGGGCTACAATGCGACAGGTATTAATGCCGTCTTAAAAACCTGCGGCGTGCCTAAAGGGTCGTTTTACCACTACTTTTCCAGCAAAGAAGATTTTGGGCTGGCGGTGATCGAGCGCTTTCCCAGCCAGTACGATGAAAGCCTGGCAGCACTGCTTGAAGACGTCTCCTTACCACCGTTAGAGCGCATACGGCGTTACTTCGCCACAGGGCGTGAGCATATGTTGGACTGCGACCACACCACTGGCTGCTTGATTGGTAACCTGGGACAGGAGCTTTCTGGTCAAAGCGACACCTTCCGCGATGCGCTTAATCTGGTGTTTCAGCGCTGGGAAAAACGTTTTATCGTTTGTCTGAAAGAAGCGCAACATCAGGGGAATATCGATAAAGCAATTGCTCCAGAGGCCCTTGCTAGCTTTATATTGTCGGGGTGGGAAGGCGCTATACTTCGTGCCAAAACGCTTAAGTCGGTGACTCCCATGGAGCACTTCGAGTCGATTTTATTTGCCCATGTGCTGACACCATCGGCGCTCTGCGAAGCAAGCCGCTAGTGACGTGCGCGAAAGTGGTGCTCTCCGCTAGCCACATCGTTGCGCAGGGCTGCCAGCAGTGAATCATCTAGCGATGGGTCATTCAGTGGTAGCAGGCCGCACTGGGCCAACGCAGATCGCAGACTTATTTGTTCATCTAAGCGCTGATACACCACTCGCACACAACAGGGCATCCGCTCACTATTATCGGCAACCCCCATTTTTAATCCGGTTAAGCGTGTGACTTGGCTTTGAAAGCTGGGAAACAGAATAGTTTGAGTGATTTCGTGGCCGTTGAGTGTCTCGTGGTCAACCAAAAATAGCCGGTCTGCAAGTTTAACGGCGGTTCCTACGTAACGGTTATGGCAGGGCCGTCTTCCCAGAGCGACTTGCATACGTTCGGTTCGCTGGTACACCACGCCTCCTTCTCTGGCTTCTAGGCACACCAACGTGCGCATCAAATGCCCTGGGCGCGACATCGAGTGGTAAAGCTCGAAGTAGCGACCCAGATAACGTTCCATGCCTTCGCTACCCCGCTGAATCAACGCATTGGGCCAGGGTAGTGTGCTTGGTGACGCGTCCGCATTGAGTTGGCCAGTTTGCACCAGCGCTCGGAAGTCGTGGTGAGGCAGGGCAATATCTTCTGGCGAGACACCAAAAAAGTGGCAAATACGCTGCAGCGCGGCATGGCTTGGATAATAGCGCCCGCTGAGGTAGCGGTTGAATTGGGCACGGTTAATGGATAAGCGACGGCAAACGTCCGCAATAGACGGGTAATAGCTGCACAGCAGGCGTAAGTTAGCCACAAAATCATCATGCATGGGGATGGTTTCAACGTTCTCAGAAGGCGACGGTGAGGCTAATGTGAGGCCTTGGAGCGGTCAGTGCAATGCTTCCCAAGACGAAGCGGGTGAAAAACTGGATAATGGACAGAAATCCGCCTACCGGCTTATGTTTTCAACAGCCGAGGCACACTCATTGCTCCGGATGCCCATTCATGGAAATTAAAGTCAATTATCTCGACAACCTCCGTTTAGAGGCCAAGTTCGACGATTTTACGGTTATCTCCGATCAGCCGATTCGCTATAAAGGCGATGGCTCAGCCCCTGGTCCGTTCGACTACTTTCTAGCGTCGTCGGCGATGTGCGCGGCTTACTTTGTCAAGGTTTACTGCAACGCGCGAGATATTCCTACCGAGAATATTCGCCTGTCCCAGAACAATATCGTCGACCCGGAAGATCGTTATAAGCAGATTTTCAAAATCCAGGTCGAGCTGCCGGAAGATATTTCTGAAAAGGATCGCCAGGGTATTTTGCGCTCCATCGACCGTTGCACGGTGAAGAAGGTTGTTCAAACCGGCCCCGAGTTTCAGATTGAAACGGTAGAGAATATCGATGAGGACGCCCAGGCGCTGCTGATGGGGGCGCCGGAAGGCAGCGCTACCTACATCCCAGGTAAAGATTTGCCGCTGGAGCAGACCATTGCCAATATGAGCGCGATGCTGGCTGACCTGGGCATGAAAATTGAGATCGCCTCCTGGCGTAATATCGTGCCCCACGTCTGGTCGCTACATATTCGCGATGCCGCCTCTCCTATGTGCTTTACCAACGGCAAAGGGGCTACCAAAGAGAGCGCGCTGTGCTCCGCACTGGGCGAATTTATTGAGCGCTTGAGCTGCAACTTCTTCTACAACGACCAGTACTTTGGTGAAGAAATTGCCAACAGCGACTTTGTTCACTACCCCAATGAAAAATGGTTTCAGCCGGGGCCGAACGATGAGCTTCCCGCTGAAATCCTCGACGAACACTGTCTGGCTATTTATAACCCGGAAGGCGAGCTGTGTGGCTCCAATCTGATTGATACCAACTCCGGGCGTGAAGATCGGGGCATTGTATCGCTACCGTTTGTACGTCAGTCCGATGGCAAAACGGTCTATTTTCCCTCCAACTTAATCGAAAATCTGTTCCTAAGTAACGGCATGAGCGCGGGCAATACCCTAGTGGAAGCCCAGGTGCAGTGCTTGTCGGAAATCTTCGAGCGGGCGGTGAAGCGCGAAATCCTCGAACAGGAGTTAACCTTGCCGGATGTGCCGCAAGCGGTACTGGCAAAATATCCGAACATTGTGGAAGGCATTAACGCCTTGGAAGCTCAGGGTTTCCCAGTGTTGGTAAAAGATGCCTCCATGGGTGGCCAGTTCCCGGTAATGTGCGTCACCTTAATGAACCCGCGTACTGGCGGCGTATTTGCTTCGTTTGGCGCACACCCAAGCTTTGAAGTGGCGCTGGAGCGTAGCTTGACGGAGCTGTTGCAAGGCCGCAGCTTCGAAGGGTTAAACGATCTTCCGCTACCAACGTTTAACTCGCAAACCGTGACTGAGCCTAACAATTTTGTTGAGCACTTTATCGACTCGGTGGGTGTGGTTTCTTGGCGCTTCTTTAGTGCCAAACCCGATTTTGAGTTCAGCGAATGGGACTTCTCCGGCAGCAACCAAGAAGAAGCCGACACGCTGTTTGAGATCTTTGAAGAGCTGGGGGCCGAAGTGTACATGGCAGTACACGAAGACTTGGGCGCACCGGTCTGTCGCATTCTGGTGCCAGGTTATTCAGAAGTGTATCCCATCGAAGATCTGATCTGGGATAACACCAATAAGGCGTTGGATTACCGCGAGGATATCCTCAACCTGCACCGCCTCGACGACGATCAGCTCACTGATCTGGTCGAGCGGCTGGGAGAGAGCCAAATGGATGATCACGCCGATATCATCACGCTGATTGGTATCGAGTTCGATGAGAACACCGTGTGGGGGCAGCTAACGATACTAGAGCTGAAGCTGCTGGTTTACCTTGCGCTGCAACGCCATGAAGAGGCGCTGGACTGCGTGCAGATGTTCCTGCAGTACAACGACAACACCGTTGAACGCGGACTGTTCTATCAGGCAGTGAACGCGGTACTGGAAATTGTATTGGATGATGAGCTGGAACTTGACGATTATCTGCACAACTTCCAGCGCATGTTCAGTGAAACGACCATGGCGGCTGTCGTGGGTTCGGTGAGTGGCGAAGTACGCTTCCATGGCCTAACGCCGACTAACATGCAGTTAGAAGGTCTGGAGCGCCATCAGCGCTTGATCGAAAGTTACAAAAAGCTCCATGCGGCTCGGGCAGCAAAAGCGATTAAATAAAAAGCGTCCCTCTATCGAGCCTTTTCAAAAGCAGTCGTGAAAGAACGGTGCGCAGCCTGACAAAGGCGCGCACCGTTTTTATGTGATGCACTTTGGTGCAGTGGTTGGCGCAGTCAGTGCACACAACTGCACCGCTGCGCCAAATTTATTTCTGCCCCATGCTTGGTAAAACGTTCTCCGCGGCGCGGTTTTAAAACGGCGCGAAATAAAACGACGCGAATTCCAACATAACGCTAATACAAAAACGCGGAGAAAATCACATGCTTGATATGCTCAACGAGCTCCTCTGGGGAAAGGTACTGCTAGTGCTGCTGGTGGGCGTTGGCATCGGTTTTACCGTTGCTTCCCGCTTTGTGCAGTTTCGCTATTTTGGCCAAATGTTTCGCATATTGGGGTCGGGTCAGGCCTTTAAGCGTAATAAACACGGCCACTTAAGTTCGTTTCAGGCACTTGTTCTGTCCGTGGCGGGTCGCGTGGGCGGCGGTAATATTGCCGGCGTAGCGGTCGCGATTACGCTAGGTGGCCCTGGGGCTATTTTCTGGATGTGGCTGGTGGGCCTGATGGGGATGGCGACTAGCTTTTTAGAATGTACCCTGGCGCAAACCTATAAAGAAGCGGAAGGCGATGGCACTTATCGCGGTGGCCCGGCGTACTACATTGTTAAAGGGTTAGGCAAACAGTGGCGCTGGCTGGCCGCGTTTTACTCGGTGCTATTGTTGTTAACCTTTGGCTTCGCCTTTACCGCGCTGCAATCCTACGCGGTAGCGACCTCGTTTGGCGACGCCTTTGGTGTACCGGTGCTTTACAGCGGAATTACTTTGGCCATGCTGGTCGGGCTGATTATTTTTGGTGGCATCAAGCGTATTGCGCGCATTTCAGAGTTTCTGGTGCCTTTCATGGCGGGCAGCTATATCGCCATTGCACTGTTGGTCATCGCCATGAACATTGGTGAAATCCCTGGTGTTATCACGCTAATCGTAAAAAGTGCTTTCGGCCTTGAGCCGCTGGTCGGTGGCGGTATTGGTGCTGCCATTATGATGGGCTTGAAGCGTGGCTTGTTTTCTAACGAAGCTGGCCTAGGCAGTGCACCTAATGTGGCGGCGGTAGCTTATGTACCGCACCCGGCCAACCAAGGTATCGTGCAGGCGTTCTCGGTATTTATCGATACCGTGATTATCTGCTCGGCCACAGCGTTTCTGATCCTGCTAAGCGGTGTGTACGATCCTGCAGCAGGCTCTGGCGTTGAAGGTATCGCTCTTACTCAGGCGGCGCTAGCCGACCATGTAGGCGAATGGGGCCGCACCTTTGTTAGTCTTGCGCTGCTGCTATTTGCATTCAGTACTATTTTGTACAACTACTACCTGGGCGAGAACAGCCTCAACTTCTTTAGCCGCGACAACCAGAATCTGTTTAACGCTTTCCGTGTCGCCATTGTGTTGCTGGTGTGCTGGGGTGCGACCACAGATCTTGGCACCGTGTTCGGCTTTGCCGATGTCACCATGGGCCTTCTTGCCGTGGTCAACCTCGTGGCGCTGATTCTGTTGTTCAAGTGCGGCCTACGCATTCTTAATGATTACGATAGCCAGCGTCGCCAGGGCATTAAGCAGCCGATCTTCGATGCCAATCAGCACCCGGATCTTGAGTTAGACCCGAAAGCCTGGGAGCTGGAGCCTGAAGAGGCCGAAGCGTTAAAGCAGCGTCTGGAAAACGCACCTGTTAAGTAAGCCCGCACACGTATCAACGCGATAAGAAAAGGAGCGCCCATGCCCCGCGTACTCATGCTCTACACCGGCGGTACCATTGGTATGCAGCCATCGCCACACGGGTACGTACCTTGCGCGGGGTTGGCTGAGCGTTTAGCCACACACTTAGCGCTGGGCGCCACCGACAGGCTGCCATCCTTTGATGTGCTGGAAATGCAGCCGCTGATTGATAGCGCCGAACTCATGCCCGGCGCCTGGAACCGTTTAGTGGCACAGCTAGAAAACCACTGGCAAGCATACGATGCGTTTGTGGTGCTGCACGGCACCGATACCATGGCGTATAGCGCTGCTGCACTGTCGTTTATGCTCGGTGCGATAAATAAGCCGGTGATTTTCACCGGCTCCCAAATTCCTCTGGGTGAGCCCCGTAGCGATGCACTGAATAATCTTGTCAGTGCACTGCAACTGGTGGCGCACTCCGCGACACCTTGTGAAGTGAGCCTGGCCTTTCATAACCGACTACTGCGCGGCAACCGTGCACGCAAGGTGCGCACTCAGGGCTTAGATGCCTTCGACTCCCCCAATTTCCCCTGGCTTGCCGAGCTTGGCATCGCTATGTCCTTCCCTCAGCCCTCTGCGCTGCTGAGCGGGCTCCCTAACTTTGCCCCCATTGAGGTGGATGAAGAAGCGGTCGCGATATTGCCACTCTATCCCGGTATGTCGCTGCGCCGCGCCAAGGCACTATTGGCCGATGAACGACTAAAAGGCTTGATTCTGCATAGCTACGGCGTGGGCAACCCGCCTAGCTTTGAAGGCGAGCTGCTAAAGGCGTTAACGGCGGGTAATGAACGAGGGATAGCACTGCTCAACGTGACGCAGTGTGCCCAAGGGGAGGTCGTGCAGGGAGCTTACGCCACCGGCGCGGCGCTGAACCAAGCCGGTGTGATTGCGGGGGGCGATATCACGCTGGAAGCCGCCGTCGCGAAGCTCACGGTACTGCTAGGCCGTGGAGTGAGCGGCCCTGCACTACGCAAGGCACTTAGCGGCTCACTACGAGGCGAATGCAGCTAACGAATTACTTACTTGTGCTTTTTAACCTTCCAAATTCGCCAGGTTAAGATGGCTATAATAAGCGCACTCAACGGGGCTATGACGGAGGCGGCAACGTTGGGTTCAATATCGACACCTAGTGCGCTTAAGCTTTCCAGCCCTAATTTCATTAAGCTGAAAATGTAGTAGCTGATGACGATGATCGAAAGGCCTTCAACGGCCTTTTGAATTTTTAGCTGACTGCTAGCG
Source organism: Halomonas bluephagenesis (assembly GCF_054790765.1). Taxonomy (NCBI): domain Bacteria; kingdom Pseudomonadati; phylum Pseudomonadota; class Gammaproteobacteria; order Oceanospirillales; family Halomonadaceae; genus Halomonas; species Halomonas bluephagenesis. The sequence goes on along the minus strand of NZ_CP133631.1, from coordinate 1,101,507 downwards.
CGGGCATCCAAGCTTTGCAAAATTTTGTAGTTTTGCCCCTCGATTTCGACCTGAGTGCGGGTACGCAGCAAGTCGTTTAATCGTGTGGCACTGGTGGCCAGCGTTTCAACGCGTCGGTTCATGGCATCGCAGTAACGCACGGCAGGCTCAAAACGACGCAAAATAAACATGCCAAGCCGAGGATAATTACCGATACGTTCTTCGCGCAGCTCATTGATACGCGCCAACACGATGTTGGCATAGGCATCAGTCGCGCTAAATCGTTGGCGTGTTTGTACGCCACAACGCTCGAGCTTTGCCGAGAGCAGTGTCAAGGCGTTAAGCAACGGCTCAGCAGGCGAAGTGTGCTGTTCGGCGTGTTGATGAGAGAGCGCAGACAGCTCCGTTTCATAGTGTTGTAGCTCACTGCTGAGTGCTTTGGCTTCCGGTAGCGCCAGCATCGCCATTATGCGGTAAGTCTCAATATCAAATAAGCGCCTTGCCATCCTGCCCAGTCGATAGCTATCCAGATTATCGTTAACCATTAGCAATCGGTTTCTTTGCTGATCATCCAGATTGAAATCGCTCCAAACTGTGGCATCACCGCCGCCCACCGTGGAGCCCGCTGGCTGATCTAATCCATAGGCGTCCACACTGCCTGCCCAACGATTGGCAGTTTCTACACGCAATACGCTGGCACTGATTATTTGATCGGCAAAGTCTGCTAGCACACGGGCTAAAAAAGTAGGCGGTGTTGGCCATAGTCGAGGGTTACTGTTGTTGTCGTGCTTGATGGTTAGCGTAAAAAACTCGGTGTGGCGCTCCCATTTCACCGAGCAGCCCTGACAACTGACTATTTGTTGCACCTGATCGGGTGTGACAGTGACCTCTGTTACCTCTGCTAGGCGGTCAAGCAACCTAGTAACATCATCGCCTTCAAGCGTAAAAGCGTAGTGATGAAGGCAAGCAGGCCCCTCAAAATAGATGGGAGGCCTCGCGTGAAGCTCGTTATGTAATGTCGTGTGTTGAGCATGCATGAAGCAAATTACCTGATCTATTGTTGTTACGAGTGTTGTAAATTAATTGCCAAGCGGCGTTAGCCAAAGAACCAGTAGCAGACTGCAATGGCGGGGATAATGCCCGCGGCGTCAGCGATGAGCGCGCAGCCCAGGCCATGGCGAATACGGGTAACGCCGACCGCGCCAAAGTAGACCGCTAGCACGTAAAATGTTGTTTCAGTACTGCCTTGTAGGGTAGCGGCCAGCAAACCAGGAAAACTATCGACACCGAAGGTGTTCATCGTTTCGATCATCATTGCCCGCGAGCCGCTACCAGAAAGGGGTTTTACAAAGGCGGTAGGCAGCGCATCTACGAAACGAGTGTCCCAGCCAATCCCTTCCACCAACCAGCGAATGCCGCTTAGCCCCGCATCCAAGACGCCGCTAGCACGCAGCACACCAACCGCCACCAGCATGGCAATAAGATACGGCAGTAGGGTGACAGTAAAACTGACACCTTCTTTTGCACCTTCGATAAAAGCGTCATACACCCTCACACCACGCAGTGCGCCGACCACTAAAAACATCATGACAATACTGAATAACGTTAGGTTGCCCACCAGTGTTGACGCTGCCGCTAGTGCCTGGGCCGACATGCCCGCCAGGGTGGTAATTAATAGCCCGAGCGCCAGCGCAGCGGCAACTAAATAGGCCAGCACTACGGGCTGCCAAAGCTTTAAGCGCTGCATAAGCGACACGGCCAGAAGTCCTGCCAGGCTGCTGGCGCTGGTAGCCAACAAAATCGGAAGAAAAACCAGGGTGGGCTCTGCCGCGCCTTGCTGAGCACGATAAATGAAGATCGTGACGGGTAGCAGCGTCAGTGATGACGTGTTCAGCACTAAAAACAGAATTTGTGCGTTGCTGGCGGTATCGCGGCTCGGGTTGAGACTTTGCAGCGATTGCATGGCTTTAATGCCAATCGGTGTGGCGGCATTATCTAAACCTAGAATGTTGGCCGCAAAGTTCATGCTAATTAGCCCCATAGCGGGGTGGTCACGTGGCACCTCTGGCATTAGGCGGGAAAACAGCGGGTCAAGCACGCGGCCTAGTAGGCGAATCATGCCTGCCTTCTCGGCAATCGAAAGAAAGCCCAGCCAAAGCGTCATAGTGCCTAATAGCACTAAAATAATGTCCACGCTGACCCGCGCCATATCGAACAGCGATTGCACTAAGCGAGCAAAAACCTCGCTATCGCCACCAACTAGCCACTGCCACAAGGACGCTGCAAACGCAGCAATGAAAAAGCTTAACCAAATTCCGTTTAGCATGGTGGGCAGGCATCCTGGGCAGTGAAGCAGTCGCGTTTTTAACAGTGAGTACTTTTTAAAAAAAGAGTACGTATTAAACAAATAACGCTGCTTATCCTACCCAATGATTGCCTGCTATCGCTAACCCGACAGTGAAAGAAAAAACAGAATCAGTGGTGGAGAGAGCAGTGACAGGATAAATCCGCTGACCACGGCAATAGGGACACAGGCCACACCGCCGTGCTGTTGAATCACCGGCAGAGTGAAGTCCATGGAGGTAGCGCCGCCATAACCAATGGCTAACGCGGTGTGGCGATGGATAACGAGCGGAATCATAATAAAGGCCAGCAGTTCCCGCGTAAGGTCGTTGAAAAACGCCACGCCGCCCATTAACGGACCAAGCTGGTCGCCAATCAAAATAGCCGAAAGTGAGTACCAGCCAAAACCTGACGCCATGGCTAAGCCTTCATTCCAGCTCAGCGAAAGAAGTGGGGCGGCTAACAAGCCGGCCAGTAGCGAACTCAGAGCAAGGGTTACCGCGATGGCAAGCCCTAGGCGATTGAGCAAAATTTGTTTAAGTGGCATGCCAGAGTTGCGTAGCTGGCAGCCAATCAGCACCAGCAATGCGTATAGCACCCATTCCGCCAGCCAGTCGGCGGTGGTAAACAGCGCTTCCCCAATAAGCGGGCCGAGCAGTAGCCCAACCGCTACGCCACTTGCCACCACGCCTACCAACATTAGCGAGCCCTGCATGGCGGCGAGTTTGCTGGTAGGGGCATTTTTCACCACCGGTGAACCACCGGCCTTCAAAGCCACTCGGCGTGATAGCCACCATAGGGCGCCCAAGTTGAGCACCGTGGTAATGCTAAACAGCAGTAGCGCGTTCCCCCCTAACCGTGAAAGTTGGCTGCCCAGGTTTTCAAGGCCCGCAAGGCTGACCCCCATAAATAATAGAATCAAATAAACTGAGCCATTAACGGCTCGGTTGATGAGATTAAGTAAGCGGGGAGAACGAACGCGTACTAAATAGCCCAACAAGAGGGGCAATAAAACAATCAGTAATCCAGAAAGCATTTAAGGTGCGTTACCCCCAGCGGGGTTGAATTGGGTCATGGTTAGGTAAGTTTGCCGGCGCCCCTCTTTTTGATATTCCGCGGAGAGGATCAGTCCTGGCCAGTCTGGGTGGAAGTTTATTTGTAGGTGCCGGTCGGGCTTTTCTTTATCAATTAGCGTGACACGCATGGCTTTAAACTCACCTGCAGGTACGGTAATGGTGTTGGGCTCGTTGGCATTCTGCTGATCGACATAATATCGAAAGTGTTCGTCACGCCCGCGGTGATCAACAAACTCGATATCGCAGGGGGTACTAATCGTGCAGCTTTCATGACCCGCGCGACGGGAAAGGTCAAAGAGAGCAGCTTGGCGATCAAGCGAAGTAATATCCCTTTCATTGAGCTGGTAGCTGTCGCCTACACCCAATAGTGAATAACTGCTGTTATAGAGCAAAGAGCGGGTTGTGGTGTCGTCTATCGAAAAACGGCTACGCTCTTCCCCGCGGGCAATCGCGACAGCAAAATTCATATTGCTTAACCAGTGAAGCCCCTCATTACTGAGCGTATGGGTAATGGTCGCACCTGGCCAACCGCGTATTTCTAAGCGGTATTGGGCCTGGAAGGGGTGTGGCGCTTGCAGAGCCTGCTCATCTTGTTGATGAGTATTTGCTGCCGCTAAGCCGCACAGAGAAAGCATGCAAGCGCCCAACATTGCGCTCGCAGACTTACGCTGTCTGTTGCCAATTGTGACATGACGCAAAGGCCCTTCCTCCTTCTAAAGTGTTTTCCTAAGAGCCTTTAGCTAGCGCTTGGTTCCCTGAGCAGTATAGCGTGCACATGATGAAGCGTCAGTAGCCTGCTTCTGGGCTAATCGTTGCTAACGCTTCACCCGCCTCAAATGCCTTAATATACGAAATGACTTGATCAATGGCGTCATTCAGCGGCGTAGGCGCTGCCATATGGGGCGTCACTATCACGTTTGGATGCTGCCAAAGGAGGTGGCCGGTAGGAAGAGGTTCTTCGCAGAAAACGTCTAGCAGAGCACCACGCAGATGACCTGGATTCTTCGTGTCACCGAGCGCATCAAGCAACGCCTGCTCATCGATTAGGCTGCCACGGCCGGGGTTAATAACGCTGGCGCCTATGGGTAGTTTCGCTAGCCGCTCGGCGTTAAGAATACCCTCAGTGGCCGCGGTGTCGGGCAAAATGGTGACCACGCTCTGCACTTGGGCAAGCAGTTCATCAAGACCTTCGTCACCGTGTAGGCAGCGCACGCCATTAATCTCTTTAGGCGAGCGGCTCCAGCCAAGTACGGGGAACCCAGCTTGCGACAAGTGGGAGGCGACGAAACTGCCGATTGCGCCAAGGCCTAATATTCCAACTGGCCACTGTGTTTTTTCAGGCACGGCTTGAGGCTTCCAGGTGGCGCTCTGCTGTTGGGAAGCGTAGCGGTCCATGCTGCGGTAGAAGTGCAGTACACCATATAGCACGTAATCAGCCATGAGTTCGCCCATGCCAGCATCACGTAACTTAACGATAGGAACATCGCTGGGTAGGCCAGGTGTTTTCAGTAAGTAATCGACGCCCGCCCCAAGATTGATAATGCCTTTAAGTTGGCTTTGTTCCTGCAGTAAATGCTCTGGTGCTTTCCAAATGGCGAGGTAGTCGGCGTTTTTCCGCTCATCTGCTGGTGCATCACTCGTTAGTACCGTGGCCTGAGGCAACGCCTTCTCCAGTGCTGCTTGCCACTGGGTTGAATCGTCAATATGGATGACTATTTTCATTTTTCCTCCTGACTGTATGTTAACTATGGTTACGCTACCACGGCTTGCCGCAATTTTTGTCATAAAGGCTTTGACCGGCAACCGAGGGTCGGTGCTAGTATCGCCCTAAGACGACATTGGCAGGCCTACTGCGGGGGTGGCCAGGTCGATCCTGTGGCCCAGCGTACCTAACCTACAATAGATGGCGCTGGTTCTTAGTGATCTTTGATGGCGAGTTGCCCGATGACTGAGGTTTCCCTGCCTTTCACGCGTGCAGAGTATGCAAATCGCTTGTGGAAGGTGCGTGCAGAAATGGCTGGTCGAGGCATTGACGTACTAATCGTCAGTGACCCCTCCAACATGGCGTGGTTGACCGGCTACGACGGTTGGTCCTTTTATGTTCATCAATGCGTATTGGTGGGCCTAGAAGGCGAACCTGTATGGTTTGGCCGCCGTATGGATGCCAACGGCGCGCTGCGCACCTGCTGGATAGACCCCGACAATATTACCTACTATCCGGATTACTATGTTCAAAATCCGGACATGCATCCGATGGAGTATCTTGCCCAATCGATTATGCCAGACCGCGGCTGGCATACCGGTGTGGTGGGCATGGAGATGGATAACTATTATTTCTCTGCTAAAGCCTACCAAAGCTTGCTGCGTGAACTTCCTCATGCGCGCTTTATGGATGCCAACGCTCTGGTGAACTGGTGTCGGGCGATTAAGTCGCCTCAAGAAATTGCCTATATGCGCGTGGCGGCAAGAATTGTTGAGGGTATGCACACACGCATTTTGGAGGTTATTGAGCCCGGGCTGCCAAAAAGTAAGCTGGTATCGGAAATTTACCGCGTGGGCATTGAAGGGTTTATCGACGAGAACGGCAAAGTGTTTGGTGGTGATTCCCCTGCCATTGTCCCGATGTTACCAACCGGAAAAGACGCTGCTGCGCCGCACCTTACCTGGGACGATACGCCATTTCGCAAAGGGGAAGGCACGTTCTTCGAAATTGCTGGGGTGTTCAAGCGCTACCACGCGCCCATGTCACGCACCGTGTTTTTAGGTACGCCACCGACAGACTTTATTCGTGCGGAATCTGCCTTGTTGGAAGGTATTGAAAATGGGCTAGCAGTGGCTAAGCCAGGCAATCGTACGGCGGATATTGCGATGGCGCTGGGTGCGGCAATGGATAAGTATGGTTTTGACCGTGGCGGCGCGCGCTGTGGTTATCCTATTGGTATTTCGTACCCGCCGGATTGGGGCGAGCGCACGATGAGTCTGCGCCCCTCGGACGAGACTATTCTTAAACCAGGTATGACGTTCCACTTTATGCCCGGCTTGTGGGTAGAGGACTGGGGGTTGGAAATTACCGAAAGCATTCTGATTACCGAGACAGGCTGTGAAACCCTGGCCAATTTTCCGCGCCAGCTGTTTGTTAAGTAGCTGTCTAAACAATACAAGGGACATACGATGACGCTTCAACCGAACCAACTGCGGCCAAGCCCTATTTCTGCCACCGTTGATTTCGACGCCGATGGTGTACAGCACGGTTTTTTAAAACTACCGATTTCAACCGATGAGTCTGCTTGGGGGGCGGTGATGATACCTATCACCGTGGTCAAAAATGGCGAAGGCCCCACGGCGTTGTTAACCGGTGGGAATCATGGCGATGAATACGAGGGGATTACGTCGCTGTTGAAGCTCTCTTCCACGTTGAAAGCGGAAGAAGTGAGTGGGCGGGTAATTATTGTGCCGTGTATGAACACCCCTGCTGTCATGGCCGGAAAGCGCACGTCACCGATGGATAAAGGCAATTTAAATCGTAGTTTCCCAGGTGATCCAAACGGCACAGTAACGACGCAAATCGCTGATTATTTTACCCGCGTGTTGGTCCCCATTAGCGATGTTGTGCTCGATCTGCACTCGGGCGGTCGTACGCTGGATATTTTACCGTTCGGCGCCTCCCACGTTTTAGACGACAAGACTCAACAGCAGGCGGCGTTGGAAGGGGCTAAAGCGTTCGGTGCTCCTTATGCCATGGTGATGTTCGAGCTAGATGCAGAAAAACTGTTCGACACTGCCTGTGAGCGCCAGGGTAAAGTGTTTGTGGCCAACGAACTTGGCGGCGGCGGCACGTCCACTCCTCAAAGTATTGCGATTGCTGAGCGTGGTGTACGCAACTTTTTGATTCATTACGGCTTTGTGGAAGGCTCGGTAGAAATGCCTGAAGAAGGGCAAATGTATCTCGATATGCCAGATGCCAGCTGCTACGTGCAAAGCCAGCACTCTGGGGTGTTAGAGCTGTTAGTGGCGTTGGGTGATGAGGTGAAAAAAGGCCAAACCATTGCCTATGTCTACGATATGACCCGTAGCGGTACCGCTCCTGTGGCGTACAAAGCGGAGCGTGACGGCATCTTGATGGCTCGCCGTGCGCCATCGTTAATCAATATGGGGGACACCCTGGCGGTGATTGCCGATGTTGTTGAACGCCTGGAGGCGTGACATCCGGCATGATGAAACTGGACCGTTATGATTTAAAAATTCTCGATATCCTCTCCCGGGATGGGCGGATCACCAAGTCGAAGCTGGCGGAAGCCATCAATCTCTCGGTAAGCCCCTGCTGGGAGCGAGTAAAACGACTTGAAAACGCGGGCGTTATCGAAGGATATACGGCGCGTATTAATGCCGATGTGTTAATGCCGCGCAACTCCGTGTGGGTGCAGATCGAACTCAAACAGCACAATGCTGAGAGCTTCGCCCGCTTTGAAGCTTTAGTTATGCAAACACCAGACGCTACCGAGTGCGTGGCGGTAGGCGGTGGCGTTGACTACCTAGTGAAGTTTGAGGTGTTTTCCATCGACAGTTATCAACGTTTGATCGATAGTTGGTTGGTCTCGGATGTGGGAATAGAGCGCTATTTCACCTATATCGTGACCAAATCGGTCAAACGAACCGAGCCGGATATCGGCTCAATCGACTTTTTGTAATATCGGCCTGTGTAAATCGAATTTAACAATTTATCCAGGTGTTTGATCAACGCCATTTCAGCGTTCCGTTGGCTTAGTATGAAAATTAATGCCACTCACCACTAGCTTAGTGAAAGATATCCATAAAAGTTAATTCGCTAAGCTAAAACAGTCAGATCGCCTGACGCAGAGAGAAGCTAATGTCATATTTCACCATTGCCGGTGTTCAAATGCATGCCCTGCACCATGGCGACAATACCGAGGCTATGCGCCATCGGATCGATGCGCTAATGAACCGTTTTCCTCAGGTGCAGATGGTGCTGTTCAGCGAATTAATGCCGATGGGGGCTTCACCGCTCCATGCCCAGACGCTGCCCAGTGATACTGAGGCACTGTTTTGCCAAATGGCCGCACAACACCGTATCTGGTTAATTCCTGGCTCAATGTTCGAGCAAGTAGGCGAGCATATTTACAATACCTTGGTGGTGATTAACCCACTGGGCCAAGTTGTGACGCGTTATCGCAAAATGTTCCCGTTTCGCCCTTATGAAGCGGGTGTTGAAAGCGGTAATGAATTTGTGGTCTTCGATGTTCCCACGATAGGTCGCTTTGGCGTTTCTATCTGTTATGACATGTGGTTCCCCGAAACGACCCGTACCTTGGCTTCCATGGGTGCTGAAGTCATTCTTCATCCCACCATGACCGATACCATTGACCGGGATATCGAGCTGTCGATTGCCCGTACCAATGCGGCGATCAACCAGTGCTACTTCTTCGATATTAATGGTGCTGGCGCACTGGGTAATGGTCGCTCCATCGTGGTTGGTCCTTCAGGCGACGTGATTCATCAAGCTGGTATTGGTGAGGAGGTCATTCCGATCGAAATTGACCTCAACCGCGTCCGTCGAGAACGCGAAACCGGGTTGCGCGGATTGGGCCAGCCGCTTAAAAGTTTCCGTGACCGTGAGGTCGATTTCTCGATATACCGTAGCGAAAACGGATCCTCTCCTTTCCTAGACACCTTAGGACCACTTGCTAAACCGGTACGTACTGACCAAGACATTTTTTAGGAGTCTATTTGGCTTGACCCATCATCACGAGAAGAACGGATTTCGCGCCAAATTGGATGATCAATTTAGGCGGATATCGCGATATTTAGCGAAACTCCTAGGCAGCACTAATTACACACAGCCTTCAGTATCTGTCATACAAGGAGCGAAAATAATGACTAAAATCACTTCCATTGCGGATGTTCGTAGACATTTTCTAAATAATAAAGAACCGGTCTACTTCATTTCTGCGACGAACTTCAATCTTCTGGGTATTGGTGATTGGGTAGGCAGCTTCCGCCATATTAATTATATCGACTGCTTTGAAGGTAAGCAGCGTAATGTCTTTGTGCCCAAGCAGAAGTTTCCTCGCGATTTCGAGAGCATTGAAGACATTAATAACTACCTGCTTGAGCATAAAGAAGTCATTGATTTCATTCAATCACGAGCCAATGGCGAAAGCGCTGGGGTAGCGTCGTTTTTAATGTTCGATGAGCACACCGAAGAAATTTGTGAGCAGTTAGGTCTGCGGGTTGCCTTCCCCCCAGCCGAGCTGCGTAAGCGGATGGATAACAAAATTGAAACGGTGCGCATTGGCAATAAGGCAGGCGTACCCAGCGTGCCTAACGTGCTGGCCAGGGGAGGCAGTTACCAAGAGCTCATCGAGGTCAGCCAGGCGCTCGGTAACGATTTGGTTGTACAGACCGCTTTTGGGGATTCCGGTCACACCACCTTCTTTATTGCCAGTGAAGAAGACTATTACAAGCATGCCGAAGAGATCGAAGCCGAACCTGAGGTTAAGATCATGAAGCGCATCAACTGTCGTGGCTCGGCGATAGAAGCTTGCGCCACGCGTTGCGGTACGGTCGTTGGCCCGTTGATGACAGAGCTTGTAGGCTTTAAAACATTAACGCCCTATAAGGGTGGTTGGTGCGGCAACGAAATGTTCGCCGGCGCCTTTAGTCAGGAAGTGCGCGACTTAGCGCGTGAATACACCTTTAAGTTTGGTGAGGCACTGCGCGAAGAAGGGTATCGAGGATATTTCGAACTCGATTTCCTGATCGATATGGATACCAATGAAGTGTATTTAGGCGAGCTTAACCCACGTGTGACTGGGGCGAGTTCCCTAACGAATGTGGCGGCTTTTGCCCACTCCGATATTCCGTTGTTCCTGTTCCACTTGCTCGAGTTTTCAGACGTCGACTTTGACTTGGATATCAATGATATCAATGAGCGTTGGGCGCATCCTGAAAGTGTCGATAGCTGGAGCCAGCTGGTTATCAAACATACCGATGAAAGTGTTGACCTGTTAACCCAGGCGCCTACTACTGGTGTGTGGCGCATGAATGATCAAGGTGAGATTGCTTATGATCATTACAGCTACCACCCCCATGCGGCAGAGAACGAGCATGAGGCTTTTTTCCTGCGTATTAGTGGTGCAGGAGACTTCCGCTATGAAGGGGCCGATCTGGGTATTCTGATTACCCGAGGCCGATTGATGGATGATGACTTCCAGTTAAATGAGCGGGCCAAAGCTTGGATAGACGGCATCCGTAATCAGTACACAGGGCAGGCTTTGCAAGACCCAGTGGTGGAGGAAGTTGCCGTCAGCCATGCTATCGGCGGTGGCAACTTCAAAATTCTTTAATCATGGACGGCAAATTTGCTGCAGGCCGGGCGCCTGGTGTGGAGCTAGACAAGGCCTTGACGTTTCGCACCGTCCATGAAGAGGTGGCGGGGCCGAAGTGGCAGTCTTTGTTCCATTACCACTGGCCTGCCTATGAGCCCTGGTACCTAGCCGAAGGCGAGCGTGAGCGTCCCTCTTATTTGGAGTGTCACAACGCCTTACGCAAGCACATGCCCGAACTGCTGGCTACTTACCGCACGTTATGTGAAGTAGCCGGTGGAGGGGATCTTTCGTCACGGCTACTGAGTTTGTACCGACCGCCGCCGTATATTACCGGTTGCTCACAGGCGGTGCTGACAAGGCCGACATCCACTGTGTTGGCACGCAACTATGATTATCCGCCGGAATTGTGCGAGGGCACTATTCTCTATACGCGCTGGAATCAGCGTCGTGTCATCGCCATGTCTGACTGCCTGTGGGGCGTGCTAGATGGGATGAATGATTCGGGACTTGCTGTTTCGCTAGCGTTCGGTGGGCGCAAAGTGGTGGGGGATGGCTTCGGCGCTCCGATTATTCTTCGCTATATTCTCGAATTCTGCGATACGGTGCCCGAAGCGGCGAAGGTGCTTGAAAGAGTGCCTACTCACATGGCCTATAACATTACCGTCGCGGATGCCTGTGGGCGTTATGTCACAGCGATGATTGCGCCAGATCGCCGCGCCAGCATCCGGCGGGTGGCCGTGGCTACCAATCACCAAAAGAAAATCGAATGGTATGCCCATGCGCTGGCCTCAGAAACCTTGATTCGCGAGCGTCAGCTCTCGATTCTGGTGGACGACGATGCGACCACTGACGAGCGACTAATTTCGGCATTTTCCGCTCCCCCTCTATTTCGCCACGACTATCGGCGTGGCCTGGGTACAGTGTATACCGCGGTATATCGCACCAAGGAAAGACTTACTCAGTTCCGTTGGCCTGGCAGAGTGCTGGATTTGAACTTCGATGTGTTTCCCGAAGAACAAATTACCGTGCGCTATGGCTCCCGCGGGCTGTATGGCTGGTTTAGCACTGCTGCTCAGGCAAGCGTCTTTTCCAGATAAATACCTACAAAGGATGGGTGTCGTCATGCAAGAGAATAATCCAACCGAAACTTCCTACACCGCCCTGGGTTTTTATCACAAAATTTCCCAACTTCGTGCTGATACCTGGAATGAGCTTAAACGTGATTTGGGTATTTTGACGCGCCTTAAAGAGGAAGGTCGCGCCAAAAACTTGATCAAAGCTATCGACATCAAGTTGACACGTTTAGAAATCATTGAGGATTACCACGCATTCCCGTCTAAAGAGGATTTTCGCCACCTTTGGACGCTATTCAATCGTGGTGAATATGCACTGTTGGATAAAGTAGTTAAGCGTTTGGTAAGAGCATTGATCAGTGAGTCCTACCGTCGTCGGCAGGTGGATCTTTCTGAGACTGATGCTGGTGCTGAAGACATGGAGGCACTTGATGCCCTTAACCAGCTACGCCGTGGGCACCCGGCGTCTAACAGTTCGGCACAGCCCTATTTTGAACTGTTAATAGTGGACAATCTTTCTAACCAGGAAGAAGACGTGGTGCGTGAAGCGTTCCACAATATGCGCCGTCCTGAAGATCGCTTTGTCTACGATGTAGTGACGGTAAAAAGCTTTGAAGATGCGTTGATTGCTGTACTGGTCAACCCAAATATTCAGGCGTGCCTGATCCGCTACGAGTTTCCGTATAAATCAAAGTACAACCTCAGCGCTTTGCGTAATTATCTGGAAGGCCTCTCAGAAAATGAGCTGGAACACCATAGCGAAGCTGAACGCAGTATTCTGCTGAGTTCGATGATTCATGAACTGCGTCCAGAAATTGATCAATTTCTGGTTACCAGTGGCGATGTCGAAGCCACGGCGAGCCGAGATATTAAGCACTTCAACCGTATCTTCTACCGTGAAACGGATTACATCGAGCAGCATCATACGATTCTACGTGCCATTGATAATCGCTATCGCACGCCGTTTTTCGATGCCCTGCGTGAATATAGTAGAAAACCCACGGGGGTGTTTCATGCCATGCCCATTTCCAGGGGCAAGTCGGTAACCCGCTCTCATTGGGCAGGGCATATGATCGATTTTTACGGCATTAATATTTTTCTGGCTGAAACGTCGGCAACGTCAGGCGGGCTCGACTCACTGTTGCAACCCTTTGGGCCGATTAAAAAGGCGCAAGAGTATGCCGCCCGGGCGTTTGGGGCGCGTCGTAGTTTCTTTGTAACCAACGGTACTTCCCCCGCCAACAAGATTGTCGTGCAGGCATTGATCAAGCCGCGAGACATCGTGTTGATCGACCGTGACTGTCACAAGTCGCATCATTACGGCATGGTGTTAGCTGGTGCCCATGTTAGTTACCTGGACTCCTATCCACTCGACGATTATTCCATGTACGGTGCGGTGCCGCTGCATGAAATCAAGAAAACGCTGCTGTCCTACAAGCGTTCCGGACAATTGCACAAAGTTAAGATGTTGTTGCTGACCAACTGCACCTTCGACGGCATTGTGTATAACGTGCGTCGAGTGATGGAAGAGTGCTTGGCAATTAAACCAGATCTAGTGTTTTTGTGGGATGAAGCATGGTTTGCCTTTGCTGGTTTTAATCCGACTTACCGGCCACGTACCGCCATGAATGCAGCACGTACGCTGAGAGATCGTTATCGCAGCGAGAGTTACCGAGAAGAGTATGCGGCTTGGAAAGCTGAGTTTGATAAGCTTGATCCAGAAGACGACGCGACCTGGCTTGACCAGCGGCTGATGCCCGACCCAGACGAGGTGCGCATTCGTACCTATGCGACTCATTCGACCCACAAAACGCTTACCTCGTTGCGCCAAGGTTCGATGATTCACGTTTGGGATCAGGATTTTCGCCAGAAAGTGGAGGCTTCTTTCCATGAAGCCTACATGACCCACACCTCAACCTCGCCCAATTACCAGATTGTCGCGTCGCTGGATGTGGGACGAATGCAGGCGGAAATGGAAGGTTTTGAACTGGTGCATGCGCAGGTAGAGACGGCTCTTTCGCTACGCGAACAACTCTATACTCACCCATTGCTGCAGAAGTATTTCCGCGTATTGAAGAATAGCGACATGGTGCCCGAAGCTTACCGTGAGTCGGGAGTCGAGTCCTATTTTGACCCAGTGACGGGTTGGAATAAAATGGAGGAAGCCTGGGCGCGTGACGAGTTTGTCGTTGACCCTTCCCGCGTGACTATTGCCATCGGCAATACAGGGGTTGATGGCGATACGTTCAAAAACGAATACCTGATGAATAAGTACGGTATTCAAATTAACAAGACCTCACGCAACACCGTGCTGTTCATGACCAATATTGGCACCACGCGAGGGTCGATTGCCTACTTGCTGGATGTACTGATCAAGCTGGCCAAAGAGTTTGAATATCGCTTGGAGGACAGCAGCCGCCCCGAGCGCAAGATCATCGAAAATCAGGTGCATTCGCTGAATCATGATCTGCCGCCGTTGCCTGACTTCAGTCGCTTTCACGATGCCTTCCGGCCGAATCCCGATACGCCCCAGGGCGATATTCGTTGCGCCTATTTTCTGAGTTACGACGAAGAAAATACCGAGTACCTACGTTTCGATAATGGCAAGTTGCAGGCGCAGATGCGTGCTGGACGTGATGTTGTGTCGGCTAGTTTTGTCATCCCTTATCCGCCAGGATTTCCGGTATTAGTGCCGGGGCAGGTGATTAGTGAAGAAATTTTGTACTTTCTTCAGGCGTTAGATGTCACTGAGATTCATGGCTATCGGCCGGAGTTAGGGCTGGTGGTGTTTACCGAGGAAGCGCTGCTGAACCCCGCAGAGGCGTGAAAAAAACGACGCCGCCAGAAAAAAACGCCATAAAGTAGGCTTTCACAAAAAAAGTGCCGGAATTCTCCGGCCCTTTCAAAAACACTTCGTGCGGTATCTCCCTTACGCTAGACACACTGAAACAGCCTAACGAGACGTTGGGCTGCTTACCTATATTTATTGCAATATTTTATGTGCAACGGTTTGTCGCCCACGATTGGCTTCACCGTAACTGGCTGCAACCTGGGGAGGTGCCCATGACCACACTATCGACCACGCTCACTAAGCGCTTGGAAGATCCGCGTCTGTTCCGGCAGTACGCCTACGTAGACGGTAAATGGACCCACGGTGATGGCGGCCGCGAAGAAGCGGTGTATGACCCCGCGACAAATGAAGCCATTGGCCATATTCCGTTGCTAGAAGCCGAACAAATTACTGCCGCCGTAGATGCCGCTGAAGCCGCTTTTGTACAGTGGCGCGCCCTTCGCGCCGACGAACGCTGCGAACGTTTGCTGGCTTGGTACGATTTGATTCAAGCCAACCGTGAAGATTTAGCCACCATCATGACGTTGGAGCAGGGTAAGCCCTTGCCCGATGCCCGTGGTGAAGTAGAGTACGGTGCAAGCTTCGTGCGTTGGTTCGCTGAAGAAGGTAAACGCACCTACGGCGAAACCATTCCCAGCCATATTCCCAACGCATCACTGGGCACCATTAAGGAGCCGGTAGGTATTGCGGCGATGATTACACCGTGGAACTTCCCGCTGGCCATGATTACCCGCAAAGCAGCGGCGGCACTCGCTGGAGGCTGCCCGGTGATCATCAAGCCTGCCAATGAGACGCCGTTCTCTGCGCTGGCACTGGCAGAACTTGCCGAGCGAGCTGGGATTCCAGAAGGTATTTTTAATGTCGTGCTGGGCGATCCTGCAGAAGTTTCTAAAATTCTGTGCAGCGAGCCGCGTATCCGAGCGCTGTCTTTCACAGGCTCCACCCGTGTCGGCCGTTTGTTGATTGAGCAGAGCGCAAATACGGTCAAACGTCTATCGCTGGAACTAGGTGGCAACGCGCCGTTTATCGTTGGTCCGGATATGGACCCCAAAGAGGCAGCCTATGCCGCAGTGTCGGCCAAATTTCAAACGGCTGGGGAAGACTGTCTAGCAGCCAACCGCATTCTGGTTCACGAATCCATCCACGATGAATTTGTTGAGCAATTTACCGAGCGTATGGCCGCACTTACCGTGGGGAATGGCTTGCATGGAGAAGTTGACCTTGGTCCGCTGATTCACCGTCAGGCTGTCGAAAAAGCAGCATCGATTGTCGATGATGCGATTTCCAAAGGCGCCACTATGATAGCGGGTGACCAAAGCCAAGCGCCCGGCGAAAACTTCTTTATGCCGGTGCTGTTGACCAATGTGACACCGCAAATGAAAGTTTGGCGCGAAGAGAACTTTGCACCTGTGGCCGGTATTACCGCTTATAGTACCGACGACGAAGTCATTGAAATGGCCAATGACACTGAATACGGCTTAGCGGCTTATATCTATACCCATGATATTCGCCGTATCTGGAAGCTAATGCGTGCGCTGGAATACGGCATGGTTAGCGTCAACTCGGTGAAAATGACAGGTCCGCCGGTGCCTTTTGGTGGCGTGAAACAGTCCGGCCTTGGCCGTGAAGGCGGCGCTACAGGTATCGATGAGTATTTAGAAACAAAGTACTACTGCCTGGGAGCCTTGGGCTCAGTGTCTGGTAGTTAACAGCACACAGTTATCCAATCAGTTTCACTAATTTAAAGCATCCTCCCCACACAGTGGGGAGGTTTACTGTATAGAGAGAACGTTATGAGCTTGCATCAGGATCTGATCGAACGCGACCGTAAAGTCACTTTTCACGCCTCTACCCACCTTCGCGACTTCGCCCAAGGCGACTTGCCTGGTCGTGTTATCACTGGCGGCAAAGGCATTAATATCGTAGACAAAGATGGCCGTGAGTTTATCGACGGTTTTGCGGGCCTTTACTGCGTTAATATCGGCTATGGGCGCACTGAAGTTGCCGAAGCGATCTATAAGCAAGCGCTAGAACTTTCTTATTACCACACCTATGTGGGTCACTCGAACGAGCCGCAGATCGAGCTTTCTGAGCGTATTCTGAAAATCGCTGGCATGAACATGTCCAAAGTTTACTACGGCATGTCAGGCTCTGATGCGAACGAAACACAGCTCAAAATTGTGCGCTACTACAACAACGTGCTAGGTCGTCCGCAGAAGAAAAAAGTGATCTCGCGCATGCGCGGTTACCACGGCTCCGGCATCGCTTCTGGTTCACTAACCGGTCTTAAAGCGTTCCACGACCATTTTGACCTGCCAATCGATACCATTCGCCACACTGAAGCACCGCACTACTATCTGCGCGCGGCAGAGCAGCACGGTATGACAGAACGCGAGTTTTCTGCCTACTGTGCCGATAAGCTGGAAGCGATGATTCTGGAAGAAGGCCCCGACACCGTTGCGGCATTTATCGGTGAGCCTGTTCTGGGAACGGGTGGTATCGTGCCCCCGCCAGAAGGCTATTGGGATGCAATTCAAGCAGTGCTAAACAAGTATGACGTACTATTGATTGCCGACGAGGTCGTGTGTGGCTTTGGCCGTACCGGCTCTGACTTTGGTAGCCACCACTACAACATGAAGCCTGACTTGGTCACCATCGCTAAAGGGCTAACCAGTGCGTACCAGCCACTTTCTGGCGTGATTGTTGGCGACAAAGTATGGAAAGTGCTGGAACAGGGTACCGGAGAGTTTGGCCCCATCGGTCATGGTTGGACCTATTCAGGTCACGCACTAGGGTGTGCCGCTGGTCTTGCTAACTTGGATATTATCGAACGCGAAAATCTAGTGGGTAACTCTGCTGAAACTGGCGGTTACTTTCAGCAGCAGCTCAAGGCCACCTTTGAAGGCCACCCATTGCTGGGCGACGTACGCGGTGTTGGCCTAATGGCCGCTCTCGAGTTCTCACCAGACGCCAAACAGCGTCTGCATTTCGACCCGGCGTTGAAAGTTGGCCCGCGTGTTGCCGCAGCGGCAATGGAAGAAAACTTGATTGCTCGTGCGATGCCACAGGGCGATATTCTGGGCTTTGCACCGCCATTGACCATTAACCGTGGTGAAGTTGACGAGATGATTGGTCGCGCCAAGCGTGCCATTGACCGCGTTACCGATGAGCTGGTGCGTTCAGGTGATCTTAAAACCGGTGAGCAAGAAGCCGCCTTTACGATTTAATAGCGCTTAACGCTCTCCAAACGCCGTTGCCTATATCGCAGCGGCGTTTTTGTTTTTGATAAGGGCAGCTATGCTAAATGCATGAGATCACTTATCTCCCATCATTATTCGACCCATTAGACTAGGAGCTATCATGCAACCGGTACTCGCTTTTGATGTATACGGCACGCTCATTGATACCCAAGGGGTAACGGTTGAGCTAGAACGACGCCTTAGTGATGTCTCCAAAGCTGAGGAATTCGCTAAACGCTGGCGGGAAAAACAGCTGGAATACAGCTTTCGCCATGGCTTGATGGGAGCCTATGTACCGTTTTCAGAGTGCACCCGCGAGGCATTAGTTTTCACTGATCGCGCAATGCAGAGCGGTCTCACTGATAACGATCATGACCACTTGATGGCGGTTTATGCGGAGTTACCTGCATTCCCCGACGTGGTGCCTGCCCTAGACCAACTGCGTGATGCAGGAATTCGCTGTGTGGCATTTTCTAACGGCACCCAAGAAGCTGTTACTAAGCTGTTGGCCCGCGCAGGCGTGGAGAGCCATATGGATGCAGTGGTGAGTGTCGATGATGTAAAACGCTTCAAGCCCGACCCCGCGGTATATGCTTATTTGCGCACACGTTTAGAAGCGCGCCCTGAACATACATGGCTAATTTCCAGCAATCCTTTTGATGTGATTGGAGCAACGCATGCAGGCTTACACAGCGCCTGGGTGCGCCGCCACCCTGATGCGCCGTTCGACCCCTGGGGTGGAGAGCCAGACATGACTATCGCTGATCTTGAATCCTTCGCCTACCGCTTACTTAAATAACGGTATCCCACATATTAAGGAGATTGTATGCGTTTTGCTTACTATGCCGCAGTAGCTGCCCTATCAATCATGGCTCAACCTGCATTAGCATCCTCTTCAATGGGAATTGAGCATGTTGATAGTGAGAGCTCATTTGAGCAGGTAACCGGCCAGCTTAGCTCAGCACTTGAGGAAAAAGGGCTTATGTTGGTGGCAAGTATTGATCATGCTAAAAATGCTGCCAACAACGAGCTGTCGCTGCCTGCCACCACGACGTTTATTTTCGGTAATCCTAACGTTGGCACCCCGATGATGCAGTGTAATGGCAGGGTCGCGTTAGATTTGCCGCAAAAAATGGTCGTGCGCGAAACAGATGATGGCGTGCGTATCGAATGGAATGACCCGCATTATCTCGCCGAGCGCCACCGCCTGGAGGAGTGCGATTTACCGCTCGATAATGTGGCTAATGTATTGCGCGATGTGGCCGAAAGTGCGGCTCAGTAGTATCGTGAACGCAGCAGCGTAAAGGCTGTCAATATGCCCAATGGCCGCGCATAATGATGGCCTTTTAATCAGTTAGGAAGCTAGCATGTCGGAAAAAATTTATTGTATCGCCAGCTTTAAGCCCAAAGCTGGAAAAGAAGAAGCGGTATTTAAAGCGCTGCAATCATTAGAGCCAAACACCCATCGCGAAGACGCTTGTATTCACTACACTGTGACTCGGCAAATCGATAACCCGTTTGCCCAGGGCACCAGCTACCCAATCGTGTTTCATGAAATTTGGGCTAGCCGTGAAGAGTTTGAAGCCCACTGTCAGCGCAAAGAGATTCAAGATTTTTTCGCTAAGCACGTCGAATCACCCGACGGCGATATTGAAGATGCCAATGTGTGTGTTTATACCGACGAACCGTGGAATTTTGATGCTCCCAAGGTGTAAAAAGCACTAAAGGTGTAGAATAAGTAAGCGTTGTACCAAGATGACGGAGCCAACATGACTGAAAAGAAAATGAACGTTGAAAGCTTTAACTTGGATCATACCAAGGTAAAAGCACCTTACGTGCGTTTGGCCGATATTAAAGAAGGCCAAAATGGCGACCGTATTCACAAGTATGATCTGCGTATTTGCCAGCCCAACAAAGAGCACATGGAGATGCCCGCGCTGCACTCCCTGGAGCACTTGATGGCTGAGATGTCGCGTAATCACACCGACAAAGTGGTTGATATCAGTCCGATGGGTTGCCAAACCGGTTTTTACATCGCGATGATTAACCACGATGATTATGACGGCGTGCTAAGCATTATCGAGCAAACACTCAACGACGTGCTGACCGCCACAGAAGTGCCCGCCTGCAATGAGATGCAGTGTGGCTGGGCCGTTAGCCACAGCCTGGAAGGTGCCCAAAAGCTAGCCAAAGGCTTGCTGGCTAAGCGCAGTGAGTGGACCGAAGTATTTGCTTAAACGGTCAATGTAAGCACGTAATATCGGTAATACGCCTCCTTATTGGGGGCGTTTTAGTGTTAGTCCATTAACCAATGGAAAACGCCGAATAACGGTGACATGCTGGCACCACAAGCACACTCACTGGCTGGCGGGGCATTGAAATGCTATTGGATACGTGGCTGTTATACCTAGTCGCCTGCATAGGCTTATCGCTTTCGCCAGGGCCGAACGGTCTGCTTGCGCTTACTCATGGTGCATTGCATGCCAGCCGTAAAACGCTCTTTACCATCGCCGGTGGTGCTACTGGGTTCATCCTGATTATTGCCTTGTGCCTATTTGGCATTGGTGCACTGCTCAAGTCATCAGTAATTTGGCTAACCGTATTGAAATGGGTAGGCGGGGCTTACCTTGTTTGGTTGGGTATTCAGCTATGGCGCTCACCGCCCATTAATGGGGAAATTGATGTAACGGCTAGTCGCGCAAGCGGGTGGCATCTGTATCGTCAAGGTACGTTATCCTCGATTACCAACCCTAAAGTACTGCTGTTTTTCAGTGCGTTTCTGCCCCAGTTTATCGACCCGCAAGGTAGTTTAATCCTGCAGTTTTTTGTGCTGGCAGGCACCTTTGTGGCTATTGAATGCATAGTTGAAGGCCTGCTTGCCAATATGGCTAACCGGATTCGCCACTGGTTGAAGCACGTAGGCCGCGGCTTTAATCGCACTTGTGGTGGAATTTTCATCGCCATTGGTGCGGCGCTTCCGTTAAGAGCGTGAAGTGTAAAAGTGCCGCTATTGCTAATGGTTAAACATGGGGGAAGGCATAGAAGGTAAGGCATAGAACATCACTGCTCTATCAGTAGAGCAGTGATGTTTAAGCGATTTAAACCACGACGGTGTTATTTGATCAGGTTATTGCGTGGCTTGAAAATTCTCAGCAGCTGCTTCTAGTACGGCTAACGCTGATTCGGCATCTTCAAACCCTAGACCTTCCATACCACCATCAGGGCCTTTGTAATTTGCAAACCAGATATCAACAATCTGAATCGCCCCAGGTTTCATAGACACCTCCAGGCCCTATACTAAAGGTATCTAGGAGGAACCATGAGCCATCCCCGCTACACTGAAGAATTCAAAATCGAAGCCGTCAAACAAGTGGTAGAGCGCGGCCATCGCGTGGCCGAGGTCGCTGAGCGGCTAGGCGTGTCAGGTCACAGCCTGTACAACTGGATTAAGCGATACGATAAGCCGGTAGAACAACGGCAAGAGGATGATGATCTCCAAGCTGAAAACCGTCGTTTGAAGGCCGAACTCAAACGCGTATTAGAAGAGCGAGACATATTAAAAAAGGCCACCGCGTACTTCGCCAGGGAGTCCGACTGAGGTACGCGTTTATTCAAAATTATTCGAGCCAATATTCGGTACGTCGCTTGTGTCAGATGATGGCAGTGCACCCCAGCGGTTACTACGCATGGTGTAAAAAAGCGCTCTCTAATCGAGCGCGGGAAGATGAGCGCTTGCTGGGATTGATCAAGCACTCCTGGCTTGAAAGCGGCGGTGTATATGGCTATCGCAAGGTCTACCAGGACTTGCGTGAAGCTGGCGAAGCTTGTGGGAAGCACCGTGTGGCGCGTCTTATGAATAGGGAAGGTTTACGCTCTCAGACGGGCTATCGACGACGCCCTGGCGGCTATGGCGATGGGAAACCGACTGCCGTATCCCCTAACCATTTAGACCGTCAGTTTGAAGTAACAGCGCCAAATATTGCTTGGGTGACGGACATCACGTACATCCGCACTTACGAAGGCTGGCTTTACCTATCGGTAGTTATCGACCTGTTTTCCCGTCAAGTGATTGGCTGGTCGATGAAGTCTCGCATGACTACGGAGTTGGCACTGGATGCTTTGTTATCAGCAGTCTGGCGACGCAAGCCACAAGGAACGGTGATGGTGCATTCGGATCAAGGGAGCCAGTTTAGCAGTGGAGACTGGCAAAGCTTTCTGAAAGCGAATTGCTTGGTAGGCAGTATGAGCCGACGTGGTAACTGTCATGACAACGCCGTTGCTGAAAGCTTCTTTCAACTTCTCAAGCGGGAGCGAATCAAGCGACAGATTTATTCAACACGCGAAGCGGCTAGACGTGACGTGTTCAATTACATTGAAATGTTTTACAACCCAAAGCGCCGACACGGCACAAGTGATAACTTGTCACCGGTTGATTATGAAAGGCGTTACTTTAAGAGCCTAACGGGTGTCTAAAATATCCGGGGCGATTCAATCTGGCTAACACCAGGGAACTCACTATCGAGTTGCTGCATACTTTCAATATGAGCAAACGGTGAATCCTGGGTAAGTACTGCCACCAGTTTGTCGTCTTGTTCACCGTCATCTAGCATTTTTAAAACGCCAATGACGCGGACATCAACGACTGCACCGCGCGGTATCGCCTGACCTAATACGATGACATCCAATGGGTCACCATCACCCCCAAGTTCTTTGGGCAGGGCAGTACCAGGAATGGCGCCGTAATTTCCGGGGTAACCCAAGTAATTCACGACGCGCGGCTCGCCGTCTTTATACTCCCAATAAACCGCGTTTGGGTCTTCTTTGCTAACTTCCCATTTGGCAGATGTGCCTGTTGGTATCTCGATAATGGCGTTAGCAAAACCATTGCTATTAATGGCATCCATCGCCATTAAATCGTGATTGCCCACAATGTTGAAATCATCTTTCAGGGTCATGTTTGAGGTATAAGGCGTTGTTTCAGAAAAAGCTAAATTGCCTAATGACTCTGCATGCGCTGCGGACGTTAACATTGAGATGCTTATGACACCTGCAAGTAATAGTTTGTTATGCATGATCATTCCCATGAGCGATTTAATTTATCAAACCTTATCAGGGGGGAATGACGGATTAGTGACAAGTTCAAGGCGTTAAGCGGGATCAATGGTTAGCAGTAGCCGCTTTTGTCCTTCATCCAAAGAAGGGCTGCGGTGTACTAGGCCATGTTCTTCACAGCCTACCCAGCCACTGCCTTTTATTAACGCGATGTCACCAGCCTGCAAACGCTGAATGGCAGTTGGGTCGTTGATAATCTCGGGGCGACTAGGCGTTGGGGCACCCAGCCCTGCGCGGTTAATCGCATTTTCAGGCAACCACTCGCTGCCTGGGCCAACATAGGTGGTCACTAAACGTACTGGCAAGTTGTCGCAATGAAAACGTGGACACATCGCCGCCGTTAATAAGCGTAGTCGAATGCCCACAGTATCGGTATCAAACAGGAACGCGATGGCTTCAGCGACGGTTGCAACATCGTCAACCAGCGGCTCTCCTGCTGCTGGGTCAGGTAGCTTACGGCGTAAATCATTTTTAAAGTCCTCTGTAGGGCTGCCAAGCCATGCGTATTGCCAGTCCCGCGAGGTCTGACACTGTGCGTTTGCGCTTAGCGCTACATCAGCGGGCAGGGCGCGTTGCAGAATGGCGATATTAATCTGCTCTTCAAAAATACGTGGCAGTACGCTGATGTCAGTATCCAGTGCGGCGTGTTGTGGTAGTACCCAAGATGCAGCCTGGTAAGAGTGTGGGGTGGGCATGTAGGTCTCCTGTTACGTTTAGCAGTGCATTAGCATTGAGAGGTTAGGTCGCAGAGCTCTATTTGTTATGTTATAACGTTTTTATCAATAGGAGGCCATACATTGCAACCCGATATCAATCAGTCAATAACTGCCAGAACAGATAGTGGCGCTGAATTCCTAGATGCAAAAAAAGCTGAGGAAGCTTTGCTGTTGACCTCATCAGCAGACGAGTACATGAATGCCGCACAGCTTGCGTTTTTCCGTCAGCGGCTTTTGAACGAACGTGCGGAGCTTGAGGCGCATTTAAACGAGGTGAAAACGGCTATCGCCTCCCATGAGAGAGATAGCGACGAGGCTGACCAGGCGTCGTTTGAGGAGGAGCTACGGTTGTCACTTCGCCAAGCAGATCGCGAAAGTCGGTTGATCAATAATATTGATGCAGCATTACAGCGTATCGAAAATGGTGAGTACGGCTTCTGTGAAGAAACTGGCGAGCCCATTGGTATTCAACGCCTACTTTTTCGTCCAACGGCAAAACTTTGCATTGAAGCAAAGGAGCGCCAGGAGCGTAAAGAGCACCATTTCCGCAAGGCAAGGGGGGAGTGATGCAGTTCTCCACGCTGACACCGGTTAACGTGCTGACCGGTTTTTTAGGTAGTGGCAAGACAACGCTACTCAATCGCTGGGTACGCCAAGCGTCAATGCGAAACACGCTAATCGTGATTAATGAGTTTGGTGATATTGGTCTTGATCATCAGTTGATTACGCAAAGTGATGAGCAAGCGGTGGTGGAGATGAGTAGCGGCTGTTTGTGCTGCACATTGCGAGGAGACTTGAGCCGCACGTTACAGCAGGCCATTGACGCGCTTCTGGCAGAAGGAAAGCCAGCACCTGCCCGTGTTGTCATTGAAACCACAGGTCTTGCCGATCCCGCACCGATTTTACAGCTGTTAATGACCGATCATTGGCTTTCTCACCGTTTCCAGTTGGATAGCGTGGTGTGCTGTGTAGACGCCGCGAACGGTGAGTCAACGTTGCAAGCGCATCGTGAGTCACAGCGTCAGGTAGCGATAGCAGACCGATTACTCATCACCAAAACTGACCTGGTCGACGAAGTCCGCCTAACACCACTGGCTAACCAACTGGCGTCCATCAATCCGGCAGCAGAGCAGTGGCAGGGAGTGAACGGTAATCTTTCGCCTGAGTTGTTGGTAGGCGCAGGGCTTTTGCGTCGCGATTCTCAACGATACCAGGTAGACCAGTGGCTTAAATCAGCACGTTATAGCGTTCTCTATGCCACAGATGTCGAGCATGAGAAGAGTCAGCAGAGTGTCAATAGCGCTGCTTTTATGCAGCCCACTAGTCAGCCAACGTTGACTCGTCATGGAGAGAATATCAATGCGTTTTGTTTTTGCGTCGAGGCGCTAATTACGCCAGAGGCTCTAGAAAATTGGCTAGATCTGTTGATGTTGCTGATGGGCGAGAAAATGCTACGCATTAAAGCAATTGTGCACCTTACCGATCGAGAGGAACCGTTGGCGTTGCATGGCGTCCAGCACATTTTTCATCCGCCGACGCCCCTGCCTATGCATTGTGTTAGTGACCGCATTTCTCGGTTTGTTTTCATTACTCAAAACGTCGCCCCTGCCACTGTGGGCGAGCTTTATAGTTTTTTCACACCCTCTGTCGCACCAACGATCTCATCAACGATCTCACCCACTAACGAGGCAATTTAATGACGGCTTTTACCTTACCTGATATTGCCCAACAACCGGCCCCTTTCCCGGGCACGCTTTCCTGGGTAGGTATGGAAGGCATTGCTTTGCCAGTACAGCTGGCGGGAAGCCAGGTAAACGCCAATGTGTCAGCCGGCGTTAGCCTTGAAGAAGCTGATGCTCGTGGTATCCATATGTCACGGCTGTATACCGCATTGGATGCATTAGAATACCAGCCACTAACGCCTACGTTACTTCATCGCGTTCTTGGCACCTTTTTGGAGAGCCACCAGGCGTTATCTGAGAGCGCTTACCTAACGTTTAGTGGGGACGTGTTGCTTAAGCGTGATGCGCTCATCAGCCCTTTGTCAGGTTGGAAAGGCTACCCGTTTACACTGCGCAGCCAGCTCACACCGTCAGGTTTCAAGGTAGAGCTAGACGTATGCGTTGGTTACTCCTCAACATGCCCCTGTTCCGCTGCATTAGCGCGGCAGCTAATTCAGCAAGCGTTTGCGGAAGATTTTGAAGAGATACCGTTAACCAAGCAGGCCGTACTTGCGTGGTTGGGGAGTGAAGAGGGCGTTCTCGCGACGCCGCATAGCCAGCGCAGCGTCGCTCACTGTTCCATACGGCTGGCGGGGAACGGTGAAATACCGCTTGCTGAGCTTATTGAGCGTATTGAAAACGCCCTGGGGACAGCGTTACAGACAGCGGTTAAACGTATCGATGAGCAGGCATTTGCCCTTGCCAATGGCCAGAATCTGATGTTCTGTGAAGATGCGGCAAAGCGCCTAGATCGAGCGCTGAGAAAGATGGCTGATATTTCAGGCTTCCAGCTAAAGGTGGTTCATGCTGAAAGTTTGCACGCCCACGATGCGGTAGCGAGATGCGAATGGCAGTGGTGAGAAATGTCGTTAGCAGGTTGAATGAAAATAAAGATGTCAAAAGGTGTGTTTGCTCATTGACACTAGGCTCCCGTGGCCTTATATACGACGCATCATCCATCACTATGAGCTCTCATGTTCCTTCTCATCACGATTGCTACCATTTCAATCGCGCTCTCCTTTCTGTGTTCTATCCTTGAAGCGGCGCTGCTGTCTATTACGCCAAGCTATATCGCCAAGCAAAAAGAAGATAATCCCAAACTTCATGCAGCGCTGACCAAGCTAAAAACGCATATTGATCGGCCGTTGGCCGCGATCTTAACTCTCAACACCATTGCGCATACCGTCGGTGCAACGGCAGGGGGGGCGCAGGCCGCGGTCGTGTTTGGCGAAGCATCTATTGCCATTGTGTCTGCCGTCATGACCATGCTGATTTTAGTTCTTTCCGAAATTATTCCGAAAACGATTGGTGCTACCTATTGGCGAGGTTTATCCCCCGTGTTGCCACGGCTACTGAACCCTATGATCATTGGATTGCTACCGTTTATCTGGATGTCCGAACAGATTACGCGCCGTTTAGGAAAGTCAGAACATGACGTTGATTTGCGCGATGAAATTAAAGTGCTGGCGCGGGTAGGTTTGGAAGAGAAAGTATTGGATGCGGATGAGTCACGCACCATTATTAACATGCTGAATTTGCATGAAATTGCGGTCAATAAAGCGATGACGCCCCGTACTGTCTGTGAAACGGTGTTACCTAATATGACGGTTAAGGAGTTTGACGAGCAGTATGGCAAAACGCCATTCACTCGTTTCCCCGTGATGGATAACGGCGAGCAGGCATTTGGTTATGTGCATAAGGCTGATATGTATCACGCTGATGACGCCAAAACCATGCGTGAACTGATGCATCCGATTGGCAGTGTAGACGTTTCGAACAATGTCGAGCAGGTGTTTACGTCGATGTTAAAAGACCATCTGCATATGCGGGTGGTCTATGATGAACACGGCACTTTTGTGGGCCTTATCACCCTGGAAGACATTATTGAGACTATATTAGGTCAAGATATTGTCGATGAAACCGACAGTGTGGCGAACTTGCGCCATTATGCAAAACAGCGCTGGGTAAAACGCATTAAGCGGGAAGAGAAAGACGACAAGTCGCTTGATTGAATACAGCGTGTGTATCATTGCTATAGTACAAAACGTTCTATAGTGAAGGCGTTGAAAGTCATATAAGGTATTAAGGTCACTTGACCCTAATGAGGAGGAACGATGTCATTACGTATCAATTCGGTAGTGCCAGATTTCGAAGCAGAAACTAGCCAAGGCCCGATTCGTTTTCATGACTGGATTGGCGATAGTTGGGCAATCCTGTTTTCTCACCCTAAAGATTTTACCCCAGTATGTACCACCGAATTTGGTGCTGTTGCTACCCTCAGCGCAGAATGGAAAAAGCGCGGCACCAAGGTCATTGGCGTTTCTGTGGATGGCGTAGAAGACCACAAACGCTGGGGGGACGACATCCAATCCGTTAGCGGCAGTGAAGTCGACTTTCCGATCATCGCTGATGACGGGCTAACCGTATCGAAGCTTTACGACATGCTGCCAGAAGAAGCTTATCTACCTGATGGCCGCACACCAGCCGACAGTGCCACTGTTCGCTCGGTGTTTATTATCGGGCCAGATAAGCAACTGAAACTATCCATGACCTATCCCATGACAGTAGGGCGTAATTTTGCCGAAATTTTGCGTGCACTAGATGCCCTGCAAACCACGGCACAACATGGTGTTGCCACGCCTGCTGATTGGACGATTGGTCAGGATGTTATCATTCCGCCGAGCGTGTCAGATGAAGATGCCAAGCAGAAATTCGGTGAGTTCGAGGCAGTTCTGCCGTACCTGCGTAAAACGAAATTGCGTTAATTAGTTAACGCTGTCTCGTTTAAGACTGAAAAACTCGCCATGAAAATGGCGAGTTTTTTCTTATGAAGGTGCTAAAGCGAGCCGTTCGATAGAGTGAGATACATTCTGCGCGCCTTGTAAAATTTCACTCACAATTGACGCTATTTCTTTAACACTCGTTTGACTGGTTTCACCCTGCTTGACCACTTGCTGCATTGCCTGGGTGGTGCGTGCGACAAGTGCATTATTTTCTTTTAGAACTCGAGTGATTTCGCTCACCGCTTCACTTGACCCTTTGGCTAACTGGCGTACTTCGTTTGCTACAACAGCAAATCCACGACCCTGTTCACCCGCTCTTGCTGCCTCCACCGCTGCATTTAATGAAAGCAAGTTTGTTTGGCTGGCAATTTGCGCGATTGATGCAGTAATTTTGTTAATCTGCTCCGCTTGTTGGTTTAGCGCAGTGATTAGCTGCTGTGCTTCGTTGAGCGTATGGGCGACATGTTGTGAGTCAGAAAGCACAGTTTGCAGATGGGTTAACCCATTTTGGGCAATTCGCTCGGTCTGGCTAGACGATGCTTGGGCGCTGCTTACCGTGGCTTTAGCAGCTTCTGTTGCCAGCATTGCTTGGGTGATATCGGTAGCAAATTTAACCACCTTTACCACGTTACCTTCGTCATCAAAGATAGGGTTATAAGTAGCTTCCAGCCAAACGGTGTCTCCTTTGGCATTTAGGCGTAAAAACTTACCCTGTTTATACTCCCCTTGGCTTAAGCGTTGCCAGAAGTCTGGGTGTTTTCGGTAAAAATCACTATCGCAGAAAAGTCGGTGATGCTCGCCACGAATTTTGTGCAGTGGGTACCCCATTGCTTGTTCAAAATTAGTGTTGGCATCCAGAATATAGCCGTCGGTTGTGAATTCAATCACTGCCATTGAGCTATTTAGAGCTTGAAGAATGGAGCGTTCGCTAGCGGCGTTTTGGTGCTCTTTGGTCACGTCGTTGGCTACTTTAAAAATCTGCACAACCTTGCCACGTCGATTCTTAATCGGTAAATAGGTAGCCTCAAGCCATACTTCTTCGCCAAGTGCATTCACGCGCCGAAAGCGCCCCTGTTGGCTTTCACCGGCTGCAAGTGATTTCCAAAAATCATCATATTGACGGTTGGACGTTTCTTCAGGAAAACAAAAAATACGGTGATGATGTCCCTTAATGTCAGCTAATGAGTAACCCATAGAGGCTAAAAATTGCTCACTAGCCTCTTGGATAATGCCTTCCGATGAAAAGTAGATACAAGCAGTATGTTGGTTTAGGGCGCTACGTAAGGCGTCAGAAGTAAAATATGCGAGCATTGGTAGTCCCTTAAATCTGGTCTGTTGTTATCCGTGAATAGGTTGATAATAGATCAGATCTTAATAAAAGGCACTTACTTGTAATGGATTTGTATAAAAATAAAGAGAGATAGGGTGCCAGCGTTGTCTAACTATTTGGGCATGCCGGGGGAGTGTGAAGGCTAGAAAAGCCTAGTTGGGTAAACCACGCGGTGGCGTTGCCGCCTGTATTATCACCATCGCTCATTAAGGCTATGCCGCTGATTTGGCTAGGGGCACTGCCAAAAAGTGCTTGGTAGTCAGCACGGACATCGCGTACTTCTGCCACCCATTCCCCAACCGCGCTATTGCCACTTTGCAAGGCCATCAGTTGCGCTCGGTCAGTAAATGCATTTGGCCACGAAGCACCCTGGGGTTGAGTAGAGGCCCAGACATAGTTAACCGATTCGATCTGCCAAGGCAGAATGCCCGTCTTGTGAGCTACGTAAACCCGTGCGGGATAGTCATCGCCCGCTTTGGTCGTTTCATCAACGCCCGGATAGGTTGAGTCTACTTGCCAGCACCAGTGAAGATAGGGCGTTTCATTTAAATCAATATCGCGCTCGAGGTAGCGTGCCGAGGCCTGCCCCTGAGCATTGACTTCAAGCACCCGTTGGCCTGATTTTTCAACAATTGAATAGCGTGTTTCGCCTTCAAAGCTACGAGTGGGCCAAGTCATGATTTGGTTGGGTGTAAAGCGTATCTCTTGACCATTGGCCACAGAAAACAAGAATGGCGCGGAAACCAGGCATGTTACTACTGCTCTCTGCGCAGTTCTCTGTTTATGGAAAACGTTAGCGGGGTTCATGAGGCCCCTCGTTATCGGTTGATTGGTTTAACGTAGTGGGGTGGTGGCTGCCTATTGTATGAAGCAGGTCAAACTGGCGGGCACAGGCGCGGCAGGCGCTGCACATAGAGAGATGGATGCGGAGTGCAGCACGTTCGCGAAAAGTGAGTGCTCTATCTTGTTTAAATGACATCAAACGTGTTGCTTCACGGCACATTAGCATCGTTGTTGGCTCCTACTGACCCCAGCCGTTATCCAAGCACGCTCTTAACCTTAACCGTGCTCGGTGTAAGATAACCCAGCAGTTAGTTTCTGTTATGTCGAGTTCCTTACAAATATCCTGTGTCGATAATCCCATCAGTTCTCGTAAGGTAAATACTCGCGCGATACTGTCGGGTAGCGCTATTAAACAGGCATCGAACACTTGCCAGAAGTGCTGATTCTCTAAAATATGTTCAGGTTCTCCCCAGTCATGAGGACGGGCACTGGGCTGCCAATGCCCGTTTGATTTGAATAGCCGATCTAACGTGTCCTCGTCTATTGAGTCATTTAGCGGCTGCCAGCGTCCCTGTTTTTTTTGCTGACGCAAATGGTCAAGAAGCTTAAATTTTAAGATGCCAAATACCCAGGTTTCAAATTCTGAGCGCCCTTCAAATGAACCGGTTTTTTCAAACGCGGTGAGTAACGTTTCCTGAACGGCATCTTCGGCGGCAGCATTCTCCCTAAGCTGCAAGCGTGCAAATGCAAGCAGGCGAGGACGGATAAGACTGAAGTGTTCTGCAGTTTGATGAGAGGAGATAGGCAATGTGAGCTTCCCTAAGCTAATAAAAGTCAGGCTTAAAGCTCAAAGATCCCATCACCGCGTAAAATACGCTGCGGTGATGGGGGAGAAGCGCTTGAACAGTTAAGCGGTTAAGTGCTCTACGAGCGCTTGGGCAAACGTATCGGTGGTGCCGGTGCCGCCCATGTCGGGTGTCACCATGTCGCGGCGCGTTTCCAACACTGCACGAATTCCGTGACGAATAGCGTCGCCTTTTTCGTTCATGCCCAAGTGTTCGAGCATTGGGGCGGCTGCCAGCAGTAAGGCGCAAGGGTTGGCAATTTTTTGTCCGGCAATATCCGGTGCTGAGCCGTGAACCGCTTCAAAAATAGCGGCTTTTTCGCCGATGTTAGCGCCTGGTGCCAAGCCTAAACCGCCGACTAACCCGGCACAGAGGTCGGAAAGAATATCGCCAAACAGGTTGGTAGTGACGACTACATCAAACTGGTGGGGGTTCATCACCAGCTGCATGCAGGCGTTATCCACAATCATTTCCTGGAATTCGATCTCTGGATACTCTTTAGCGATTTCCCGAGCGACATCCAAAAATAGGCCAGAGCTGGTTTTAATGATGTTAGCTTTGTGTACGGCGGTCACTTTTTTACGGCCGTTCTTTTTTGCTAGTTCAAACGCATAGCGAACAATACGTTCGGAACCATGGCGGGTCACCTTAATGACTGAAATGCCGGTATTGCCGTCATCAATCATTTCCTGGCCATCAGAGAGGTAGGCGCCTTCGGTGTTTTCCCGCACGGTAATCATATCGATGTCGTTGTAGCGCGAGCGCGTGCCGGGGAAACTGATAGCAGGGCGCACGTTGGCGTATAGGTCAAAGTGACGACGTAGCTGCACGTTGATGGAGGAGAAGCCTTTGCCAATGGGTGTGGTCAGCGGGCCTTTCAGGGCAATGCCGTATTTCTCAATGGCATCAAGCGATTCCTGAGGAATTAGCGTGCCGTGTTTTTCGAGCGCCGCCAGGCCAGCATCGATAAACTCATAATTCAGACCACACTCCAGCGCATCAAGCACGCGCAGGGTTGCATCCATAATTTCGGGGCCGATACCGTCGCCTTTAATCACCGCAATTGACTGGCTCATCATCTCTTTCTCCTCTTTGGCGGGCATATTCGGCACGTGAATGTGTGTGCCGCTTCAACATAAAACGTTGGCAACTGTCATCGTTTTTGGTGGCGCAATGGTACGCCACAATCAGGCGCGAGGTCACCCTGCCTAAGTAGAGGTGAGGGCGTGTTTGTGTGTCTCAGTGAGGACTACGAGAGTGGCGTGAGATGCAATGCGGCTATGATGCTGTTAGAATATTGCGCTTTGTCGCACCTTGCTTATTTGCAACCGTACAGAATATT
Organism: Halomonas bluephagenesis; assembly: GCF_054790765.1. Classification (NCBI taxonomy): domain Bacteria; kingdom Pseudomonadati; phylum Pseudomonadota; class Gammaproteobacteria; order Oceanospirillales; family Halomonadaceae; genus Halomonas; species Halomonas bluephagenesis. The sequence continues at coordinate 1,068,968 of NZ_CP133631.1, read as the reverse complement.
ACTAATGACCGCATTTACTCACATCTATTCTGGGCTGATGACTCCGCCCTAGCTCCCTGCCTTTCTTAAGGCAATGGCTGCGCATTCATCGCGCTGTCATTGCTTTCTGGTACTTAAATTTAGCCGCGCTCATATCATGTAGTGCGTGGTCGTCTCAGTATCAAACGCCAGCTTATCTTCACAATAAAAAGTGGTACATCCTCAGCGTGCCAATGCTTGGTGGCGTTGTCTGCCCGCTTTTGGCCAATCTTCAAACCTTAACCATGGACCCTTCGCATGTACGAAAAGTTTAAACAATCTTGGCTTTCTAACCTCAAGGGCGACACCCTTGCGGGGATTGTCGTTGCGCTTGCGCTGATTCCTGAAGCCATTGCATTCTCAATTATTGCGGGCGTAGACCCCAAAGTGGGCCTTTATGCTTCCTTTGCGATCTGCGTCATCATTGCCTTCACTGGTGGGCGCTCGGGTATGATCTCTGCTGCAACCGGTGCCATGGCGTTGTTGATGATTACGCTGGTAAAAGAGCACGGTTTGGAGTACCTGTTGGCGGCCACGCTGCTTACTGGTGTACTACAGATTATTGCAGGCTACTTAAAGCTTGCTGAGCTAATGCGTTTTGTGTCTCGTTCGGTGGTTACCGGGTTTGTAAACGCGCTAGCAATTCTTATCTTTATGGCCCAATTGCCTGAGTTAACCGGCGTTACTTGGCATGTATATGTCATGACGATTGCAGGCTTAGCCATCATTTACGGTTTTCCCTATGTGCCTGTGGTTGGCAAAGCCATTCCATCGCCGTTGGTATGTATTGTCGTCCTCACTGTTGTTTACATGGTGACTGGCATGGAAATTCGCAGTGTAGGTGACATGGGTGAACTGCCGGATAGCTTGCCAATGTTTTTGTGGCCTGATGTGCCGCTGAATTTCGAAACATTAATGATCGTATTGCCCTACTCGCTAATGTTGGCCGTGGTGGGACTGCTGGAATCCATGATGACAGCCACCATTATTGACGATTTAACCGACACCAAAAGTGATAAAAACCGCGAGTGTAAAGGTCAAGGTATCGCTAATATCGGTGCTGGTTTGATCGGTGGTATGGCGGGGTGTGCGATGATTGGCCAATCAGTGATCAACATTAAATCGGGTGGCCGTCGCCGTACTTCAACGTTAATCGCTGGTATTGCGCTATTAATGATGGTGGTCTTCCTTGCTGATTGGGTCTCGCAGATTCCCATGGCAGCGTTGGTGGCAGTCATGATCATGGTGTCGATTGGTACCTTCAGTTGGGAATCGATTCGCGATCTGAAAAAACACCCGATGAGCACCAACGTTGTGATGGTAGCTACCGTTGTCGTAACAGTAGGCACACACAACTTGGCTATTGGCGTGTTTGTTGGTGTGCTGTTGGCGGCGATGTTCTTTGCTAACAAAGTCGGCAACATCATGTATATCGGCTCGAAAGAAGTAGAGCCCGGTAAAGAGCGTGAATACCAAGTGGTTGGCCAAGTGTTCTTTGCCTCTTCTGAGCGTTTTATTGCCGCCTTCGATTTTAAAGAGAGCATCGATAAGGTCACCATCAACCTTTCCCGTGCCCACTTCTGGGATATTACCGCTGTTCAGGCCCTGGACCGCGTGGTGATTAAGTTCCGCCGTGAAGGTACCGAGGTCGAACTAGTGGGCTTGAGTGAAGCCAGTGCCACCGTGGTAGATCGTTACGCGGTACACAACGATCCTGAAGCGGTTGAAAAGCTGATGGGCGGCCACTAACTACCGCAAGGAGAGCGATATGACTGAACATGTACTCGCCGCGATTGACGGCTCCCAATATGCAGAAAGCGTCTGTGACTACGCCGCCTGGGCAAGCTTGGCATTAAATGCCCCGCTTAGCTTTGTGCATGTGGTGGATAATCATTCTGTTGTACCAGAAGAACAAAATTTGTCAGGTAACCTAAGGTTTGGTGCCCGCGAGCGCTTGATGAAAGAGCTTTCCGAGCTTGATGAGCAGCGCGCCAAGGTGAACCGTGAGCAAGGCAAGCTCATGTTGGAAGCTGCTAAGGCACGGGCAGTGGAAGATGGGGTCGTTGATCCCATTGTTCGCCAGCTTAACGGCACGCTGGTCGAAACCTTGGTAGAGCTAGAGAAAGACATTCGTTTATTGGTGGTAGGCAAGCGTGGCGAAACGGCTCACCATGCCAGCGGCCACCTAGGTTCTAACCTTGAGCGTGTGGTGCGTGAAATGCACCGCCCAATTCTCATGGTGCCTAAAGCCTTTAAGCAACCTGAAAAGGTACTGATTGCGTTTGACGGTAGCAAAACTGCCCGGAAAGGGGTGGAGATGCTGGCGCGCTCGCCGTTATTTGCAGGTGCCGAATGCCATGTGCTGATTGTGGGTGCTGAAACTGCAGAGCACCGCAGCGAACTTGAGTGGGCGCTGACTACGCTACGCGACGCTGGCCACCAAGCCGAAGGCGCCATCCGCTCCGGTGAGGTAGACGACACCTTGCAAGCGTACGAGAAGGAGCATGCTATCGACCTTCTAGTGATGGGCGCCTATGGCCACTCGCGTATTCGCCACTTGCTGGTTGGTAGTACTACAACGGCGATGTTACGCGGTAGCCGAATACCGGTGCTGATATTGCGTTAAACAATACGCACGCTTTAACGCCGGTCACCACGCTAAGGGGCCGGCGTTTTTTTATAGGTGGCTTGGAATTAGCTTGCCGGGTACCCAGCGTATCAACACTACCATGCCAAATAGCTCCACTAGCGATTGAAAAACAATAACAACTGCTGCAGCTTGCCATCCATTGGGCAGAGTAAGCGCAATAGGCAACATGACAAACGAATTGCGCGTACTAAAACTAAAGGCAAGTGTTCGGGCGCTAGTGGCGGGAAGCTTAAATAGCCTGCCCAGCACTTTACCTATAAATGCCGCCACTACTAAATAGCCCACAAAAATAAACACTACCTGTACCAATACATGGGTAAGCGCTAGCACGCTATTAACCTGTGTTGCCGCAATGACCAATACTACCAATGCCAGCAGCGGCACTGGCAAGTAACCAAGCTGTTCAGTGACGTGCTCAATGGCGTGATAGCGCTGGGCCGCTAATTTCGTCAGCCATGCCAATCCCAAGGGCAGCATAATTAAGCCAGCAAAGGCGCTGAGAAAGTCGGTAGAAAAAGTTAGCTGAAACCACTCGCCGCCTAAAAATAGCCAAAGATAAACGGGCAACGCGACCATTTGGATGACCAGCAGTAGCGGCGTTGCCGCGACAGCGCGGGCGGCATCGCCTTTGCCTAAGTGCGTGAAGGTAATAAACCAATCGGTGCAAGGCACCAGCAGCACTAGCAAAACCCCAGCTATCACCGGTGGGGGAAGTGGCAGCCCCAGTACTAAAAGACCTAGCACCAACACCCCGAGTAGCGCAGGGATGATTATAAAGTTGCCCATCAGCAGCCCTGCCATAAAGCGTGTATCGGCAACGCTTTGCTTGATATCTAATAGCGGTATTTGAGTAAAGGTGGCGTAGAGCAGAACACCGAGCAGCGGCCATAGCAGCTGTTCAAACGATGACACGAGTATGGGGGCTATTAGGCCCAGCATAAGCCCTAGGCAGATAAACCCCAGGTAAACCCAGGACTGCTGCCGCTCTAACTGCTCGCGCATAAAATACCTACGGTTATAGACGAGAAAGCGCTATACGTTCTCCTAGCCAGGCCGCCAGTAACCAAAGCGGTAGGCTGACGAATATATAAAGCAGCGCTAGCCCAGAGAGTCCTTGCTGAATAAGGTGCAAGGTTTCCAGGCTAAAAAGTGAAAACGTGGTAAAGCCGCCACAAAAGCCGGCGACTAACAGCGCCTGCCAGTGCGCCAGCTTGGCGTTAGGAAAACGCGAGGCGGTAGCGGCAACCCAACCGATGACCCCAGAGCCCAGCACGTTAACTAATAGCGTGCCCCAGGGGAAATAGCCGCCAAACGCTGCCAAAGACACGAGAGATACCCCGTAGCGAAGTGCACTGCCAATCCCGCTGCCAATCCCGACGGCTAGGTAAGCTTGCCAGCTCATAGCAGCAACCCCATAGCCAATAGCCAACCGAGCGTGACCATCACCATGCCCAGCAGTAAAGTAGCGGCAATATTTAAGGCGGCACGCAGCGCTTGGCCGCTTTGCCATAGCTCAATAGTTTGTAAGCTAAATGAAGAAACAGTGGTGTAGCCACCTAACAGGCCTGCAATAGCAAATAGCCACAGCGGCTGTGTGGTTGGCACGCCGTAGTATCCGAGTAGCCCGCCCGCTATAAACGCACCGCTGGCATTCACCAGTAAGGTGCCCCATGGGAAGGTTTTGCCCAGCAGGTGGGCCATAAGGTTAGACACGGCATAGCGACTCATGCCGCCCAACGCGCCGCCAAGTGCTACCAGTAGCATGCTCGCGATACCATGCCCCATCGTGACTCCTTTAACTGAACGCGTTAATAGGCCGCTAAGTGTACCACCCACCCTATAACGATAGGGATGAACGGAAAGAACGCGTTAAGGTGTCGCTGGTCAATAAGTTCGTGTAAAAAAGAGTGAGAATAATAAAAATCTTAACGCACCCGCTCAAGGAGTCGCTTTTATGTCTGATCGCGTGTTCGCCGCTATTGATGGATCTCAGTATTCGGAAAGTATCTGTGATTATGCTGTCTGGGCCGCCAAGGCACTTGATGCGCCATTAAGCTTTATTCATACCCTGGATAACCACTCTCAGGTGACAGAGCCTGATCTAACCGGGAATTTAGGCTTAGGGACTCGAGAGCATTTGCTAGAAAAGCTATCTGATATTGAAGAACAGCGCGCGAAAGTTGCCCGTGAGCAGGGGCGTTATATGCTCGATGCGGCAAAAGTACGCGCAATGAAAGCCGGTATTACGGATCCACTCTGCCTTCAGCGTAACGGTACGCTGGTAGAAACCTTGGTTGAAAACGAAAAAGAGATGCGCTTACTGGTGTTAGGCAAGCGTGGCGAAACCGCGCATCAAGCTAGCGGCCATCTAGGCTCCAATCTTGAACGCGTCGTGCGCGAGATGCATCGCCCTCTATTGATGGTGCCTAAGCAGTTTACGCAACCTAAAAACGTGATGATGGCGTTTGATGGAAGCAAAACGGCCCGCAAAGGCGTTGAGATGCTGGCCAAAAGCCCGCTCTTTGAAGGTGCTGCCTGCCATGTCGTGATCGTGGGCGCTGAGACGGCAGAAAACCGATCACAGCTTGAGTGGGCAATCGATGTTCTTGAGTCTGCTGGCCACCACGCTGAAGGAGCAATACGCGCTGGTGAAGTGGAAGAAACGTTGCGCGCTTACAAGCAAGAGCACGGCATCGATTTGTTGGTCATGGGTGCCTATGGCCATTCGCGTATTCGTCACTTGCTGGTTGGCAGCACGACGACCGCCATGTTACGCAATGCCCATTTGCCGGTGCTAATTCTGCGCTGAAGTCATTAGGAGAGGCAGATGAATCACCCTGAGGTAGACATCGCCGCGATACGCCAAAAGCTGTTGGCGCTAGAGGTTTCTTTGCGAAAAGAAAGCATTGAAAGCGCGTCTTCAAGAGAGACGGTGGTGCTTGACCAAACGTCGGTGGGGCGTCTGTCACGTATGGATGCGCTGCAGGGCCAAGCAATGGCAAAGGCAGAAGAGCAGCGCCGCCAAATGTCGCTTAAGCGTATTAGCGGCGCCTTGCAGCGTATTGAACAGCAGAACTTTGGCGAATGCATTGAGTGTGGCGAATGGATTGGTGCCAAACGCCTCACCTGGGACCCGTTAGTGCTGAAATGTATCGAGTGTGCTGAGTGAGCGCTTAGACCTCAATAGCAGTGGCTTCCTGCTGATGCTGCTTGGTGGCCTGCGCCATATTAATGCCTGACAGCAGCGCCTTCAGCGATGCGCTAACGGTGTCACTATCTTCGGCCACGGCACAAAGTCGTTGCCCATCAATATTCAGCTGCACAAAGGCAATCGCGTTGGCTTCACTGTCACCGCCAAGTGAATGCTCGCTGTAGTCAATAATTGCGACGTTGCTGCCCGAATGCTTCTTCCAAGCATCAGTGAAGGATGACATGGCGCCGTTGCCGGTACCTGACAGGCGCAGTGTTTCAGAGCCTTGCCAAAGGGTTATTTCTATTCCCTCGTACTGCCCTTTAGATAGCCGGTAATCGGCCAATGCCAGTGGCGCATTCTGAGTGAAATTATCAAACATTACTTGGCGAATAATTTCACTGGAAAGCTCGCCGTTACGGCGCTCGCTCTCTTGTTGTACGTAAGGAGCAAGTGCCAGCATCATCCAACGCGGTAAATTAATGCCGTAGTCTCGCTCCAACAAAAAGGCCATGCCGCCTTTGCCAGACTGGCTATTCACCCGGATAACGGCTTTGTAGTCGCGGCCAATATCATGTGGGTCAATGGGTAAGTAGGCCACTTGCCACGGCTCGTCGGGCTTTTGATGCTTGAGTGATTTACGAATAGCATCCTGGTGGCTGCCAGAAAACGCGGTATACACCATCTCGCCGACCCAGGGGTGGCGCGGGTGCATAGTGATACCGGTACACTCATGCACCACCTGAACGATCTCGTCCGGGTTGGAAAGATCCAGCTTCGGATCAATACCCTGGCTGTATAGGTTCATCGCCAGGGTAACAATATCCATATTGCCGGTACGCTCGCCGTTACCCAGTAGCGTGCCTTCGACACGGTCGGCTCCCGCTAACAATGCCAACTCCGCTGAAGCAACGGCGCCACCGCGGTCGTTGTGGGTGTGTACCGATATAATCACGCTGTCGCGACGGCTAATGTGCTGGCAAAAGTATTCAATCTGGTCAGCATGATGGTGCGGCCCCGCAACTTCTACCGTGGTGGGCAAGTTGAGGATGCATTTGTTGTCTGGTGTTGGCTGCCAAACATCCATCACGGCCTCGCAGATGGCCAGTGAAAAATCGATTTCAGTGCTAGAAAAGCTTTCCGGTGAATATTGGAAACGCCAATCAGCATCTGGGTGCTGGGCAGCATAGGTCTTCACCCAGGTAGCGCCTTGCACAGCAATATCGGTAATGCCGTCACGGTCCATCTCAAACACCCGCTCGCGCTGGATGGTAGAGGTGGAGTTATAAAGGTGAATAATGGCGCGCTTGACGCCCACCAGCGATGCAAAGGTTTTCTCGATTAAGTGTTCACGGCACTGAACGAGTACCGCAATAGTGACATCGTCTGGAATTTGGTCTTCTTCAATTAGCCAGCGGACAAAGTCGTAGTCTGGTTGGCTAGCCGAGGGAAAGCCCACCATCACTTCTTTAATGCCTACTTTAATAATTTGGTGCCAAAAGCGCTGCTTTTGCTCCACCGTCATCGGCTCTAATAGCGCCTGATTGCCATCGCGTAGGTCTTCACTTAGCCAAATGGGCGCTTGAGTTAGGTCGCGGTCAGGCCATTGGCGGTTGAATGCGGGAACACGCGGAGCAGGGCGGTATTTGCGATGATTAAAAGCAGACATGGTGAGTTTCCTGAGGGCGGTGAATTATTTGGGCGGCCGCTTGTGGCGTAAGCCGCGTTAACAGGTGCCTGGGTAAGGCACCGTGTAGGGGCTGCTTGTGACAGTCAATACAGTTTACTTGAAGTTAGGCGAAAGGTTATTGCGAAAGTGTGGTTATATCGCTAATAATTGGCAGTAAATATCGATTATTTTGTTTTTATTGGTAGGAGCTGCTTGTTATGCCAGTCGTGCCGCTTGAGCTTGATCGTTTTGATCGCCATATTCTGAATGTGTTACAGCAGGAGGGACGGATTAGTAATCAGGAGTTAGCCGAGCGTATAGGGCTTTCCCCATCCCCCTGCTTGCGCCGAGTGCGTGCGCTAGAAGAGCACGGGTTAATTACTCAATACCGGGCCGATGTTGATGCACGACAGTTAGGCTATCAACTGATGGTGCTGCTGCATATTTCCATGGATCAACATACCCCTGAGCGGTTTGATAACTTCGAACGCCATATTCGTAAAATTCCTAACGTGATTGAGTGTTTGATTATCACCGGCCAAGCGGCGGATTTTCAGCTCAAGATACTGGTACGTGATATGGACGACTATCAGCACCTTTTGCTGCACGTAATCAACCGTATTGAAGGGGTTACTGGCGCCCACACCAGCTTTGTTTTGCGGCGAGTTTTCGAGCATCGCCCTGTGCCCACGGAGAACGCTTGATTAAGAAGGCATAGGCAACGAGTCAATGGCGGGTTACACTGCTTTTTTTGTCTTACTTAGGAGATTGAACCGTGACAATTCAGCGTCATGATACAAAAGCCCGTATGAGCCGTGCCGTTATTCATCAAGGCGTGGCCTATTTGTGTGGCCAGGTAACTGGCCCCGAGGCCCGCCATGAAGGCATTAAAGCGCAAACCGAAAGTATGCTGGCGCGGGTTGATGCGCTGTTAAAAGAGATTGGTTCTAGCCGCGAACAGTTATTGAGCGCGACGATTTATCTCAAAGACGGCAATGATTTTGCCGCCATGAATGAAGTGTGGGATGCGTGGGTACCTGAAGGCTATGCACCGGCACGCACCTGTGTATGCGCGCCGCTGCCTGCTGATGAGTTAAAAGTAGAAATTACGGTTACCACTGCCGTCAGCAGCTAAGTCATATGTTGATTACTTACCTGCCTTTTCCACGGGAAAGCGGGTATCGCGCAGGCTATCTTTGATTTTCTTTAGGTGCGGTAAGAAGTCTTCGCCGCGCCTCAGGGTAACCCCAGTGGCTAGGGCATCAATCAGCGTTAATTGAATCATCCGCGAGGTCATGGGCATATAGTGGTCGGTGTCCTCGGGGGTGGCCACTTCGAGAGTCGCGGTACATTCCAACGAAAGCGGGGAATTCGGAGCGGTAATACCCAACACCACGGCGCCTGCTTCGCGAGCAACGCGTGCGATATCGACCAATTCTCTGGTGCGGCCTGTGTACGAGATAATCACCACCACATCTCCCGTATGACAGGCGGCGGCCACCATACGCTGCATCAGCACATCCACATAGGCCATGACGGGCAAGTTGAAACGGAAAAACTTGTGCTGGGCGTCCTGGGCGACGGCACCTGAGGCGCCTAAGCCAAAGAAATGGATCTGTTTCGCCTGGGTGAGATAATCAACCATGCGCTCCACAGCGGCCATATCAACTTCCCGCTGTGCTTCATCTAAGGCGGCAATCGTCGCGCCAAAGATTTTCTGGGTGTATTGCGAAGCGCTATCGCCCGGCTCGACAGCCCGCGTGACATAGGGCGTGCCGCCCGCCAAGCTTTGAGCAAGTTTGATTTTAAAATCCGGGTAGCCTTTGGCACCGAAGTTACGGCAGAACCGATTGACCGTAGGCTCACTGACGCTGGCCGCTTGAGCAAGACTTGCAATGCTCAGACTGGTGGCTACCGCTGGATCCTCCAGGATGACATTGGCAACTTTGCGTTCTGAGCGGTTTAGTTCTTCTAAGCGTTCGCGTAAGCGGTCAAGCAGGTCATGCGCCATCAACAGACTCCATGGCAATATTTTTTTGAGCGTTGGGTGCCCATTCGTTGCACCACGTAAAAAAAGCGTCGGCGGTTAGCGGACGGGCATAGTAATACCCCTGCGCCGCTTCACAGCCAATAGAACGTAAGTAGTCCGCCTGGGCAAGTGTTTCAATACCTTCTGCCACTACGTCGCACCCAACGGCATGGGCAAGCTGGGTAATCGTAAGAGCTAAATGACGATCTACCGCGTCGTGCTCTAGATCCATAACGAAGGCACGATCTATTTTCAGGGTGGAGAAAGGCAGCGTTTTAACATAAGCAAGCGAAGAGTGCCCAGTGCCAAAATCGTCAATCGCGACGGCAATGTTCACCTCAGCAAGTTGAGCCAGTTGCGTGCGTGCGTTGTGCATATCGCTTAATAAGCCTGACTCGGTAACTTCCAACGCGAAAAAACGTGCAGGGATCTCGTACTCAGCCAGCTTGGAAAGCAGCGTTTGAGCAAAGTCTTTGCGCGCCAACTGGCGGGCTGCAACGTTTACCGCAATGTGGAAGTGATCATCCAACAAGCCTTTTAGTCGCCATTCGACAATATGCTGCATTGCTTTTTCAAGCACCCACTCACCAATAGAGAGGATATCACCACTTGCTTCTGCGAGGGGAATAAAGTCCCCAGGGGAAATATGGCCTAATTCAGGATGGTGCCAGCGTAAAAGAGCTTCAGCCCCGATGACACGCTGTGTTGCCAGAGACACTTTAGGTTGAAATGCCAGGGACATCTCTCCGCGCTCGGTCGCGCCGCGGATAGCTTGCTGAAGGTTCAGTCGTTGGCGTTGTTGCGCTTCTAAGGTTTCGTTGTAGCATTGAACGCGCAGCGTGCCGTTTTGCGGCAACGCCAAGCCAGCCATATGCACAAGGCGTTCAATTTCGAAATGGGCATTCGCCCAGCTAATGCCAATACGCGCATTCAGGGGCAGTAGCAGGTCACCCAGTGCCTGGTCTTGATCGAAACAACTCAATAGCTGCGCAGCGGAGTGCCGTAACGCTTCGAGATCGGCGTGAGCGGTAATGACCAGTATCTCGCTACCTCCCCACAAACCTATTTGGCATTGCTGACTGAGTTTAGCCGAAAGCTGACGGCTGATATGAACCATCAATTTATCAGCGACGCCATAGCCATGCAGCTTAATGACGTCGTCTAAGTGATCCAGGGCAATGAAGAGAAGCCCTGTTCCCGTGCCTCGCAATGCTGCTTCACGAAGCATTTGAGTGAGTGCGCGGCGATTCGCCAATTGGGTGATGGGGTCGGTACGAGACTGGCGATCTAACTCTTTGGTGCGCTTTGCCACCATGCGCTCGAGCGTGTCTGCCTGTTGATTGCGGACTTGGTAGCGGTGCTCAACGCTTAACGTATTACGGATGCGCTGTAACACCTCATCATGTTTGAACGGTTTCGTGACGAAGTCACGTACGCCCATGCTAAGCGAACGGTGACGTGTTTCATCATCAATCTGTGCGGTGAGTATGATGATCGGTGGGGTGTGATGACCAAACTGTGTTTGCAACTGGTTGATAACCGCGTACCCATCCATGTAAGGCATGCGAATATCAAGCAGTATCAGGTCTGGCAACGTTTGCTTGCAATGCGCCAGTACTTGGCGCGGGTCGCTTAGGCCATGCGCATTTTCAAAGCCATGGTCGTCCAGCAGGTCTAATAACAGCTCTACGTTGATGCTGTTGTCATCCACCACGAGGAGGTGTTTATGGGTCAGGCTCATGGCGCCGTCCTTGGTGCAATAGTGATAAATCGATTAAGTGATGCGGTCAATTTATCGATATCAATAGGTTTTGTAAGATAGTCCGCAAACCCTGCCGCCAGTCCATAATGTAAGTCACGTTCCATCGCATTGGCAGACAGCGCAATGACATCGATCTGCTTTAGCATTGGGTCGTTCTGCATAATGTCGAGCGCTTGAAAGCCATTCATTCCGGGTAGATGGATATCCATTAAGACGAGATCAGGCAGCGAGTGGCGCATGATTTCCAAGCCGAGTTCTGCGCTCGCCACGACGCGCAGCTGTACAGCAGAAAAATCGTCAATGATATCTTCCATAAGCCGCTGGTTAGCAGGATTATCTTCAATATAAAGCAGACTAAATGCGCGCTGAGAATCTCCGGAGGTGTCAATGGTACTGCTCAGCGGCGGTGGTTCGTGCTCGCCAAGGTGCTCGGTAATGGGTAGCGTAAACCAAAAGGTAGAACCTTTGCTCGGCTGGCTATCAACACCGAGTTGCCCCTTCATTCGTTCTACCAGTTCACGCGTAATGGCTAAGCCAATACCTGTTCCTTCGATCGGGCCGTGCTCTGCATCCAAGCGGTTAAACGGTTCAAAAAGCTCTTGCTGGCGTTCTGGCGCAATGCCATGCCCAGAGTCGATAACGCTCACTTTTAGTTCGTTACCCATCGGCTCAATATTTACGTGGATTGTGCCGTTTTCTCGATTGTATTTAATCGCATTAGAAAGCAAATTGAGCAGTATTTGTTTTACCCGCGTGTAATCTGCCATCACCATGCAGGCTGGCGATAATGAATCACGCGTTAGGGTGATATTGGCCGCTCCAATGTTGGCTTCCAGCGTTGTGCAGGCATCGTCTAATACGTTTTCGATTAGCATAGGCTCTAATGAAAGCGTCATGTAGCCCGCTTCGATTTTTGCTAAATCCAGCACTTCATTAATCAGGCTTAACAGGTGTTGACCGCTTTTCTCGATTTGCCCCACCTGGCGCTGCTGCTTTTCACTCAGTGGATCACGTCGGCCTTTTGCCAGCAGCTGAGCAAAGCCGATAATCGCATTAAGCGGCGTGCGCAACTCGTGGCTCATTGAAGAGAGAAACTCACTTTTCGCCTTGTTGGCTTGTTCTGCTTGATCCCGAGCGGTTGCCAAATCGCAGGTGACTTGTTCGCGCTCGGCCATTTGGCGATAGAGGTTAATGAGCAGCGCACAGGTGTCAGTAAAAGGCTGAAGCCAGTCTAAAAGGGTCTGGTTTAATGGCTGGTTACTGTTCGCGATGGCAAACATACCAATAAGGCTGTCACCGCTGAAAATCGGCACGCCTAAATAGTTATCTAAACGTGGGTGACCTGGTGGGAAACCACCACGCTTAGTATGGCGATAAATGTCGTTAGTCATAATGACATCGCCATGGGCAAAGACGCGCCCTAAAAGTGAATTAGGGTTGGTAAGCGTCATATCACCGCTGCGTAGACGTTCCATCAGATGCCTGGACTCATGGCTCCATGAGAGGTCGGTGATAGCGTGTATTTTGAGTGCATTGGTGGTGTCGGTTGGCAGCACTTCTCCAATAAGGGCGTAATCACTGTCGGTGAGCTCTCGCAGCGCTTCCATTAAAAACGTCCACAGCTGCTCAACCGACATTAGTGCCTGATAGTCCGTGATGCCTTGGTGGAGCACTTTAAGCAGGCTTTGCTCTTTATGAATTCGCTGGGTGGCGTTATAAACCTCGGTTAAATTGGTCAAAATGCCCAAAAACTCAGCAACATCTCCTTGCTCATTATGGATGGCGTTGACAGCAAGGTGGACGGGTATCAAATGACCGTCTTTATGGAGCGCCTCTACTTCTCGGCCTCGGCCGATAACCTTGGGTTCGCTGCCCGCCAAAAAATTGGCAAGAAAGCTGTCATGGTGGGCACTGATCGTTTCAGGCGTAAACATCGCCACATTGTTACCGACCACTTCATGTTGTTGGTAGCCCAGCATTGTTAGCGCAAAGGGGTTGATGCTCAACACGCTACCAGAGCGGTCAATACGAACGATGCCAGTGGCACTTTCGTTAAACAGTGCCTCGTAGCGACGCGTGGTTTGAGCCAAGGCTCTACGTATTTGATGTTGGCGAAGCAGCTCTTCTACTTGCCCCGCTAAGCTTTTTAGGATGGCTCGGTCACGCTGGCTAAACGAGCGCGGCTGACGATCAATTAAACACAGCGTACCCACGGGCAGGTCATCGGCCAGCTGAAGTGGCTGCCCGGCATAAAAGCGAATGTGCGGCGACCCCGTGACCAGAGGGTTGTCCGCAAAGCGCAGATCTTCAAGTGTATCTTCGATGACCAGAATGTCGTTAAGCGCCACCGCGTGGGCACAAAACGATAGGTCTCGGCAGGTTTCACTGGCAGCCAGTCCTTGGTGGGATTTAAACCACTGTCGTTCAGCATCAACGAGAGAAACTAGCGCAATAGGTAAGTCAAAGAGGTCGCAAGCAAGCTGAGTGATTCGGTCAAACGCTTTATCAGCGGGTGTATCAAGTACCTGGAGAGCATGCAATGCCGCCAAGCGCTGGTATTCATTCTCAGGAAAATCTGCGGCTTGCATTGTGCGTCCAAAAAAATAGTTCGTTCAAAAAAGTGCGCTCAACTAGATAATTAATTGGCGAATAGTAATAATTATCGGGTATTAATTGATAAGCTTTAGCCAATCCTCAGTAATTTTAATAGCCAGCGTTTATAGGGCGGCCTTATCAGTGAACTTGTGGCTCGCTTTGATTGATAAAAAATGCCCCGTAAATGACTGAATCGTTCAAAACCGTGGCGACCGTGATAAGCCCCCGTACCGCTTTCCCCAACGCCACCAAAGGGCAACGATGGAACTGCGTGATGGAGCAGTGTTTCGTTAAATACCAGCGCGCCAGAGCGAGTGGCGTGACGCAAGGTTGTTTGCAGCGATTTATTGTCAGTGAAGGCATAGAGTGCCAATGGGTGAGGCCGGGCATTAACAAAGGCAATCGCGTCGTCGATGCTTTTAACGCTGATAAGCGGTAACGCACGGCCAAAAATTTCCTCACGCATCAGCTCGAGGTTTTGGGTTGGATCGATAACGAGTGCTGGTGCATGATGCCCGACATCAATGATTCGACAGCCGTGATCTCTTGCTTGCGCTATCAGCCGTTCACTGCGTTGCTGGTGGTTCGGGCTGACAAAGCCAGTGGACTCTTTATCACTTGGGCGCTGCTGTTCGATAGCTCGGCTAAGTGCCTGGATAAGTGCTTCCAGGTGGCGGCTTTCCACCAGTACATAATCTGGTGCAATGCAGGTCTGACCAGCGTTCATCCCCTTGCCGAAAATAATTGATGCGGCGGCACGATCTAGGTTCGCGTCACTCGCCACGATGGCGGGTGATTTACCACCCAGTTCAAGCGTCACTGGGGTTAACTGCTCGGCAGCGGCAAGCGCGACTTGGCGGCCCACCTGCGTGGAGCCGGTGAAAACCAAGTGATCAAAGGGTAGTGCGCTAAACGCTTTTGCTATCTCGGGGCCGCCTTCCACAACGCACAGTTCTTCATCGGTAAAGTACTGCGGTACCAGCTTGGCCAGAAGGGCGCTGGTATTAGGGGCATATTCACTTGGCTTAATCATGACGCTATTGCCCGCTGCGAAAGCATCGATAGCAGGCATCAGTGCTAAGCTCCACGGGTAGTTCCAAGGCGACATAACGCCGACCACGCCAAGTGGCTGAGGAGCAATGCGGGCGCGGGCGGGCCACAAGCGCCACGGCATGTTGGCAGCGTATGGACGCATCCAGTGCCAGAGGTGTCGCCGAGTATGACGAGTGGCTTGCAGCACCGCGCTAATTTCCGCTAGGCGTATTTCTGTCCCGCTGCGTTTGCCGAAGTCAGTTTGAATGGCGTGGATAATGTCCCGCTGGTGATGCTTGGTCATTCGTGCAAGGCGGGCTAAACGCTCTCGTCGTGTACTTAGTGAGGGGAAGGGCGCTTGGCCAGCCGCATGACGCTGAGCGTGCAACAGGCGCGTTAAATCACGTTTCATGGCGGCTCCTGGGTCAATTCTTAATAACAATAGACGGTTGTCACTGCTACTTGAATACCGCACTCCGAACAGAAATGACAGCTTCAACAAAGGCACTGACAGCCTAGTTGGTGGTAAGGTCACTCATTCACTATTTTACCGATATGCCACGGGAGGCATCATGCTTTCGCGCTCACTGTCATGCATTATGCTACCCACTATCGACGCCGTAGACGCCGCCCAATGGGACGCACTAGTCAGTAACGAGCAGCCTTTCCTGCGACATGCGTTCTTGCATGCGTTAGAGAGCAGTGGCTCTGTCTGCGAGGCTACCGGATGGGAGCCTTGCCACCTCTGCGTATGGCAAGATAGCCGCTTAGTGGGCGCATTGCCCATGTATCGCAAACACCACTCCTACGGTGAGTATGTGTTTGATTGGGGGTGGGCCGATGCGCTGGAGCGTGCAGGCGGCCATTATTACCCTAAGGCATTAAGTGCCATTCCGTTCACCCCGGTTCCAGGTACGCGTACTTTAATCGCCGATGACGCCAACGGCGATGATGTACGCGGGTTATTAGCAACGACATGGCAAGCCCATTGCGAAGAGCAAGCGCTATCGAGTTGGCACCTCCTGTTTGCGCAGGATGATGAAGTGGATGCTTGGCAGCGCCAGTTTCCCGAGCTAATTGCTCGAGAAGGCGTTCAGTTCCAGTGGCGGGATCGCGGATTTGGTGATTTTAATGGTTTTCTAGCTAGCCTTACGTCAAAACGCCGCAAAATGATTAAGCGTGAGCGTCGTTTGGTCGCCGAGCAAGGCTTTACGTTACGGTGTTTAGAGGGCGAGGCCATTTCTCAGGAAGCAATGGCCCACTTTTTCCGCTGTTACACGATCACGTATCATGAGCGGGGACGTCCTCCTTACTTAAATGACGCGTTTTTTGAGCATTTGCGCCATGCGATGCCTGAGGCGCTTGTTTTGGTTCAGGCGCTGTTGAATGACCAGCCCGTCGCCGCCGCCCTCTATTTTCGTGGCGAGAACACATTGTATGGCCGTTATTGGGGGAGCGAGGTGGTTGCTGACTGTCTTCATTTCGAAGTCTGCTACTACCAAGGCATTGAATTTTGTCTGGAAAAAGGGCTCTCTTTGTTTGACCCCGGCACCCAGGGGGAGCATAAGCTGGTGCGCGGTTTTGCTCCCGAGCGGGTGCGTTCGTTGCACTATCTTGTTCACCCTGGTTTAGCGGCTGGTGTCGCCCAGTTTTGCCACGAAGAGGGTGCCCATATCAGCGCCTATCGTGAGGCGGCGAACGACGCATTACCGTTTAAATGAAACACCATTTAGGTAAGGCGTGACTCGCTGGAAATAGCCCTTAATGGCATAATGCGCCTCGTTTAGGCCTAAACAAAGGAATGCGGTGATGCATAAATGGCTAACGGTTGCGCTGCTTGCGGTATTGGGGTTTTTCCAATACCAGCTCTGGCTAGGTAATGGTGGCTGGGAAGATTTACAGCTGGTCGAAGAGCGCGTTGCCGTTCAAGAGGCTGCCAATGTGCCGATGCGAGAGCGTAACGCTCGGTTAGCGGCTGAAGTCACCGATCTAAAAACCGGCCTGGATGCGATTGAAGAACGTGCTCGTAGCGACATGGGCATGGTGCGTAGCGATGAACAGTTCTTTTGGGTGCCTGGTGTGGCGATTGAAGCAGAGCTCGTGGGCATCAATGCGGGGCTAGTTACCCAGCCAGGCTTGCCTAGCGAGGACACTAACGAATGAGTCATTCGCTGTGGCTAATTGTACCCGCAGCAGGGCAAGGCAAGCGAATGGGTGCTGATAAGCCTAAGCAGTACCTGTCGCTGGGTGAAAAGCCTATCCTTGCCCATACACTTAGCCGACTGCACAGAGCCTTCCCCGCTGCGCATCTTGTGCTATGCCTGGACAGTGATGATCGTTGGTTCAATCCTGAATGGGTACCCTTTTCCCAGTGGCAACGAGTGGCGGGTGGTGCTGAGCGAATGGATAGCGTTTTAAATGCGCTGCACGCTATTAACGCGCAAGAAAACGATATGGTGATGGTGCATGATGTCGCGCGCCCCTGCATTACATCGTCTGATTTGCTAACGCTTTATCACGCCGCACAGCAACACCCAAGCGGCGCGCTCTTGGCGATGCCGGTTGCCGACACTATGAAGCGGGCCAATGCCGAACAGCTAAGTGCCGTGACAGAGCCCCGGGAGCGGCTATGGCATGCGTTAACACCCCAAAGTTTTCGCTATGCGCTTTTGCACCGTGCCCTTGAATACGCTGTCGCTAACCATTGTGTGGTAACGGATGAGGCCTCGGCTGTTGAAGCACTTGGGCAAGCCCCCAAACTGATTAGTGGGCGTCGCGACAATCTCAAAATCACCCATCCTGATGACCTTGCCCTTGCTGCCGCCATCATGGCGTCGCAAGTCGCCCAATCCTCTGAATCTGAAAGGAGTTGTTAATGCGAATTGGACACGGATTTGACGTGCACCGATTTGGCGTTGGCGACCATTTGATGATTGGTGGCGTAAAGCTGCCTTTCGAACATGGTTTTGTTGCCCACTCGGATGGCGATGTGTTGCTGCATGCTGTCAGTGACGCACTACTGGGTGCCTGTGCGCTCGGTGATATTGGGCGGCACTTCCCCGATACCGATCCAGCGTGGGCTGGTGCAGATAGCCGCCATTTATTGCGTCACGTGGTTCAACTGGTTCACGCAGAGGGTTTCTCTGTGGTTAATCTAGATGCCACGTTAATGGCACAGGCGCCTAAAATGGCGCCGCACATTGATACAATGCGCGCTGTCATCGCTGAAGATTTAGGTATTAGCCTCGGGCAGGTCAATGTTAAGGCCACGACGACCGAACGGCTTGGATTTACCGGACGAGGTGAAGGTATCGCCGCTGAGGCAGTGGTGCTGATTGAGCACCAAGAGGCGCTGAATGCTTAACTTACCCGCTTGGCAGCGCTGCTTAGATGCCGAGTTCGGTGCTCCCAGGCCAGGCCATTATCGTGCTCAGCCAGAAGATTTTGTT
Source organism: Halomonas bluephagenesis (assembly GCF_054790765.1). NCBI lineage: Bacteria > Pseudomonadati > Pseudomonadota > Gammaproteobacteria > Oceanospirillales > Halomonadaceae > Halomonas > Halomonas bluephagenesis. Next base: position 1,050,574 of record NZ_CP133631.1, on the reverse strand, counting down.
GTCGACGAGCAGCTGGATTTTACGCCTGAAAATCATGGCGAGCATTTGTGGTTGCGTCTTGAAAAGCGACATCAAACCACGTTAGATGTGGTAAAAAGCGTCAGCCGTCTTTGTGGTGTAACACTTCGGGATGTGGGCTACTCCGGGATGAAGGATCGTGTTGCAGTGACCCGGCAATGGTTAAGCGTGCATTTGCCTGGCCGCGAGGCACCAAGTGATTTGAGCGCCTCATTAGCGGCATTGGGTATTACGGTATTGGCGCAGGCGAGGCACCCCCGAAAACTCAAACGCGGTGTCCATCGCACAAACCACTTCACTTTGCGGCTTAGCGGTGAGGCGCTTGAGGAAAATCATTTCTTTGATCGTTGGCAGGCGCTTTGTCACCAAGGTGTTCCTAACTATTTTGGTCCCCAGCGTTTTGGGCCTGGTGGACGAAATTTACAGCGTGCAGAAGCCCTTTTAGCTAAAGGTTGGCGCAAGCGGGATGACCGCCAGGGAATGATGCTTTCTACCGCGCGCAGTTTCTTGTTTAACGAGCTGTTGAGTGAGCGCCTAGCGGATGGCTCGTGGTGCCAGCCTCTAGCGGGCGATATGCTCATGCTGGATGGCACACACAGTGTCTTTACCGTTGACTCAGTGGACGACGACTTGATCGGTCGTGCCGCAGCGCTTGATATCCATCCGACCGGTGCCCTGTGGGGTGTCGGGGAACTTGCCGAATATCAGGTGGCAGACTACGAAAAACGGCTGTTGGCGTGTCATCCAATGCTGTGCGAGGGGTTGGTGAAAAGCGGTGTGAAACGCTCTCATCGGGCGCTGCGAGCAAGGTTAATTTCGCCTAGTATCGAGACATTACCTAATGCCGTGGTACTCTCATTTTCCTTACCACGGGGAAGTTTTGCGACGGCGGTGGTGAGTGAGTTAATTGCTCATCCAGATTTTGCTTAATGCGCCCCGCGTGCGGTTATCTTTACTAGGCATCTATAAAGGAGACGCTGATGCGGCGACTGCTGCTTTCCAATGACGATGGTGTCCATGCGCCGGGCTTACGGGCACTTCATGATGCGCTAGTCGCCCATGCGAATTTACGTGTGGTTGCTCCTGATCGAGACCGCAGCGGCGCCAGTAACTCGCTGACACTCTCCCGTCCGCTCTCTTTAACCGCGTTAGATAACGGCTTTTACAGTGTGGACGGGGCGCCCGCCGACTGTGTCTATTTGGGCGTCAACGGGGTTTGGGATGAGCGTCCTGACTTGGTGATTTCGGGGATTAATCACGGCAGTAATCTTGGTGATGATGTGCTCTATTCAGGCACCGTGGCGGCTGCCATGGAAGGGCGCAATTTGGGCATGACCGCCATTGCAATGTCGCTGTGTGGTGAACGCTATTTCACGACGGCAGCCAAAGTAGCGGCCAGTTTGATCGGTGCTGCTGATCAGCTATCGCTGCCACCTCGCACACTCTTGAATGTCAACGTGCCAGATGTTCCGTGGGAAGAGATTAAAGGCGTCAGAGTGACCCGCTTAGGCTATCGCGGACCAGCAGAGAAACCAGTTCCAGTAAAAGATCCACGTGGTCGTACGCGCTTCTGGATAGCACCCGTTGCGGCCAATGCGGACGATGGTGAAGATACCGACTTTTCTGCTATCGAGGCGGGGTATGTATCAATTACCCCGCTACAAACAGACTTGACGCGCCATCCCGCGCGCAGCGACGTGCAGGACTGGTTGGATGCTTTTGCCTGAGCTTTCGCCTAGCGAACTGCGCGGACGAGGCATGACCTCTCAGCGCACCCGGGATCGCATGGTAGAGCGGCTTGAGCAGCAAGGTATTCAAGACGCGCGGGTGCTCGATATTATGGCGGGTGAGCCAAGGCACTTGTTCGTTGATGAAGCGCTGGCTCATCGCGCGTATGAAGACACCGCGCTGCCCATCGGTTTTGGTCAGACACTATCGCAACCACTAACGGTTGCCCGTATGACCGAGCTGGTGCTGCGAGCTGATCCAAAGCGCGTGCTTGAAGTGGGAACCGGCTCGGGTTATCAAACGTTAATACTGTCCCGGCTGGTGCCAATGCTTTACTCGGTCGAACGCATTTATGCATTACATCAGCGCGCCGCAGAGCGGCTTTGGCGGCTTGATGCGCCTGCGACGCTGGCAGTGGCTGATGGTGGTGAAGGATGGCAAGAAGCAGCGCCCTTTGACGTGATTCTGTTAACCGCTTGTGCTCAAACGCTGCCAGAAGTTCTATTGGAGCAGCTTAGCCATGACGGTGTGCTGATTGCTCCGTTGGAAGAACCTGACGGCAGCCAATGGCTCACCCAAATAAAACGCATTGGTAGTGCCTTTGAAAAGCGTCGGCTTGAACCCGTGCGCTTTGTACCCCTATTGCAAGGAGTGGTGGATTGAAGCGTCGATTTGTAGAGCTGTTTTTAAAAGGCGCAGGAATGGGGGCGGCCGATGCGGTGCCCGGTGTTTCAGGCGGGACGATCGCATTTATTACCGGTATTTATGAGGAATTCATTAATACCATCAAACAGTTTGGCCCCAGTGCCTTTACCGCATGGCGTCGTGGCGGCTGGCTAGCGCTTGCTCAGCACTTGAATTTAACCTTTTTAGTGCCGCTGTTGCTTGGCGTCGCAGTTAGTCTTTTCAGTGTTGCTCATATAGCGCTTTGGCTAATGGAAGCGCACCCGCTGTTGATTGAGGGATTTTTCTTCGGTTTGGTGGCCGCATCGGGGTTTGTTGTCGCCAAGGCGGGCCGAGGTTGGAAGTTTTGGTACCTAATACCCATGGTTGGGGGGCTGCTGTTGGCTAAGTCGCTGCCAGGTATGATGCCGCTGGTGTTACTTATCGGTAACGAAGCTCTGGTAGTTATGGTAGCTGGCTGTATTGCTATTAGCGCCATGCTGTTGCCTGGAGTGTCTGGTAGTTTCTTACTGCTTACTATGGGACTTTATGGCACCATTTTAGGGGCTATTCGAAGCTTCGATATCGGTATTATCATGCTCTTTGGCATGGGATGTGTTGTTGGTTTAGCGCTATTTTCGCGACTACTGTCGTGGCTCCTGCGTCGCCACCATGATTCTACGTTACAGCTTTTGTTAGGCTTTATTGTTGGCTCGTTACCCGTGTTATGGCCGTGGAAAGAGCTATTACGTTATCAGCTTGGCCCTGATGGACAAATGATCCCGTTGGCTCATCGTTATCTGTTGCCTAGTGACTATGCGGTACTGTCTGGTGCATCTGCACAAGCGGTAGGCGTTGTGGCACTAATGGTGGTTGGCGCACTATTGGTGGTGTTATTAAACCGTCGCGCAGTGCACTATGCCGGGCATAGATCAATAGGAAACGCGCGCGACGTTGAAAAGGAGTAGGGTTTTCATGCGTAAGGTTTTCATAATGTCAGTATTGGCGTTGGCTGTCAGCGGCTGCGCCAATCAGCAGCAAAACACCCCACAAGTGCGTGATTTGAGTGAGGCGCGCCGCGCGGTAGCAGACTCACCACAATATACGGTTAAGGCAGGCGATACCCTTTATGGTATCGCATGGCAGCATAATCTTGATTACCGCCAACTGGCGCAAATCAATAATATTGATGCGCCTTATCAAATTTACCCAGGCCAAACCATTGCGCTGCGGGAAGGGGTGGTAGCATCAACTAATCAGTCAGCAGGCTCCTCTGCCCCAGAGCGCCCTGCATCGGGCGCTGTCGCAACGGGGCTAAATCCTCAAGCGACTTCCGTGGCAAGCAACGATCAGCAATTGGACTGGTTGCTACCCGATGAAAGTGCGATTGAGCGTAACCAGCGTTTAACGGCTGAGCGAGCGGAGCGTGCTGAGCAAGCGTCGGTGGAAGCCGCGCAGCAAGTGACTGATAGTGCGAGTTCGGGTAGTGTCGACGCCCCCCAGGTAGAAACGCCTGAGGTGGCTCAGCCAGAGCCCACAAGAGAGCCAGAGCCGAAGCCTGAGCCAGAACCAAAACCCGAACCTGAACCAACGCCACCAGCACCCGAGCCAGAACCCGCAGTGGAAGCGCCGCCAGTTGAGTCTGCACAGCCGAGCCAAACCGCACGCGTTGACCGCTCCGCACGCACGTTTACGCCTGTTGATAATGTTAACTGGCAATGGCCAACGGCTGGTCAGGTGACCGGGGAGTTTGGTCAGGGTGGCTCAATTACCGCCGGGATTGATATCGCAGGCCAAAAGGGGCAACCTGTTAAAGCGGCAGGGCCAGGAATAGTGGTCTACGCAGGCAGTGGCGTACGGGGGTACGGTAACTTAATACTACTTAAACACAACGATCAGTATCTAAGTGCTTACGCGCATAATGATAGCTTAAGCGTTAAAGAAAATGATGTCGTTGAAGCGGGAGAAGTTATTGCCTCTATGGGTGACAGCGATGCAGACAGCGTCAAATTGCACTTTGAGGTGCGTCGTGATGGACAACCTCAAAATCCGCTGGACTATCTGCCGTCTCGTTAACCATTGCCAAGCGAACCTTTCAGTTGATGTGCTTGGGGTACCCGAATAGCTGGAGTAGGGCGTCATATAACAATAATGGTGCAAGTGCACAGGGAGTGCGACCACCCTTTACTTTTCTAAATGGCGGTTAGGCGAAATAACGGGGGATACTACCATGAGTATGCTGGAGAAGGATTTACAGGAGGTTGACCTGGACGCTGTTGAAGAAGCGCTGGATAGTGCCGATGATGTCACCGCGGAGGAAGACGCCTTTGAAAAAGCGTTGGGCCGCGATGAGCGTCAATCGACTCAAAGCTTGGATGCGACGCAAATCTATCTCAATGAAATTGGTTTCTCGCCGTTATTAACGCCGGAAGAAGAAGTCTACTATGGCCGTTTAGCGCGTAAAGGCGACCCGCTTGGACGGTCAAGGATGATCGAGTCTAACCTCCGTCTGGTTGTTAAAATTGCCAGGCGCTATCTTAATCGCGGGCTAACGCTGCTCGATTTGATTGAAGAGGGGAACCTTGGGCTAATCCGGGCTGTAGAAAAGTTTGATCCTGAACGGGGGTTCCGCTTTTCTACCTATGCCACTTGGTGGATTCGACAAACTATTGAGCGTGCGTTGATGAATCAAACGCGCACCATTCGTTTGCCGATTCACGTGGTTAAAGAGCTAAATATTTACCTGCGTGCAGCGCGTGAGCTGACCCAAAAGCTTGACCATGAGGCCACAGCAGAAGAGATCGCCGATCATCTCGACAAACCAGTAGAAACGGTTAAGAAGATGCTTGGGCTCAACGAACGCGTCTCTTCAGTAGATTACCCCATGGGGGGCGAAAGCGATAAGCCGTTAATCGACACGTTAACTGATGACGAAGTGCTAGGGCCGGAAGCATGTCTGGTTGATGGCGATGTGCGCGAACATGTAGACCACTGGTTGGATGAGCTTAGCGATAAGCAGCGTGAGGTAGTTGTGCGCCGCTTTGGTTTGCGAGGCCATGAAGCAGCCACGTTAGAGGAAGTTGGCGCTGAAATTGGTCTAACCCGCGAGCGTGTTCGGCAAATTCAGGTGGAAGCACTCAAGAAACTGCGCCGCTCTTTGGAAAAGCAGGGCCTTTCTCTCAACGCTATTTTCGAGAGTTAATCGCAGTAAACAATTGCGTCACGCAGACCATAACGCACCGAGTTAATCGCTCGGTGCGTTGTTTTTATAATGCGTTTTTGTAGTACGTTTTTAGAATGTGCTTTTAGGAATACGCTTTTAGAACTGACGCCCTTTGGTTGATCAACCGTTAACTATTGACTGTGTAAGTGAGAAACGTGATGCGCCCCTTAGTGGCCCATATTGATTTAGACGCGCTGCGTCATAACTATCAGCTAGCGTGCCGCTGCGCGCCCCAAAGTCGCTCGGTAGCCGTTATTAAAGCGGATGCTTATGGTCATGGTGCGCTTGAATGCGCGCGCGCCCTGGAAGCCGATGTGCCCGCATTTGCTGTCGCGTGTATAGAAGAAGCGATTAGCCTGCGTGAAGGGGGGGTTAAAAAACCCATTGTATTGCTTGAAGGTATTTTTACCGCTGACGAGCTGGCGCTGGTTGACCAGTACAATTTCTGGATCAGTGTTCACAGTGAGTGGCAGGGGGCTGCCTTATTAGCTTTTTCACCCCGTCAGCCTATCCCTGTGTGGATGAAAGTTGATTCAGGTATGCATCGCTTAGGCTTTTCCCTAGACGAAGCGCCTGACGTTTGGCAGCGGTTGGTTAACGCACCACAGGTGACAGCGCTGCATTTGATGAGCCACTTTGCGACAGCAGATGCACGTGAGGGAAGCTACTTTAATCAGCAAATGGCCGCTTTAACGACATTGGCGGAAGCGCTTGATGCGCCTCTTTGCTTAGCAAACTCTCCAGCAACATTGGCATGGCCGGACGCCCACGGTGACTGGAATCGCCCAGGTGTCATGCTGTATGGCAGTGACCCGCTGGAAGAAGCCAACGAGATCACCCGTCAGTTGCGCCCAGTGATGAGTTTACGCTCCGAAATTATTGCCCTTCGTGAACTCGAGGTAGGCGAACCCGTTGGTTACGGTGGCCGTTGGCGTGCATCGCGGCGCTCTATCATTGCCGTCGTCGCGGCAGGTTATGGCGATGGCTATGATCGCCACGCCATCGACGGTACCCCTGTGTTGGTGAATGGTCAGCGCTGTGCGATTGCTGGCAAGGTTTCAATGGATATGCTAACCGTCGATGTCACCGACGTGCTGGGAGCTGCCATCGGTAGCGAAGTCGTGCTGTGGGGAGCCGCCAGCGACGGTGCTGTGTTGCCAATTGATGAGGTAGCACGCTACTGCGATACCATCAGCTATACCTTATTAACGGGAGTGCTGCCAAGAGCGCCGCGTCGCTATCATGGGGCCTTCGCTTAAACGGTTATCAGTATGTCTAAAACCTCTTATCCGCGGTCATTTGCACACCCTCGCTACTGGCCAACCTGGCTTGCGATAGGCGCAATGCATGTTGTTGCCTGGCTTCCCTGGCGGCTTAAACTATGGGTTGGGAAAGTAATTGGTTTGTTAGCATGGCGTTTCATAAAGCGTCGGCGGCATATCACTGAGACAAATATTGCACTCTGTTTCCCTGAAAAAAGTGCCGATGAGCAGCACCGGCTGGGAAAAGAGATTTTTATTGCCAATGGGATGGGGCTGGTAGAGACCGCTACGGGTTGGTGCCGTAATGCCGAGAGTCTGCGTCACCGTGTGGCCTACCATGGTCAGGAAAACTTAGCGCGCGCTCAAGCTCAGGGAAAAGGTGTGCTCATTGTGGGGGTGCACTTCTCAACGTTGGATCTAGGCGGTGCGCTGCATTCGCTGTTTTTCTCCGCGGATGCGGTTTATCGCCCGCATAATAATCCCTTGTTTGAGCGATTTATGACACGTGCTCGCTCGCAAGTTTTCGGCCAAGCGATTGATCGGCATGATTTGCGTGGCATGGTGCGGCGCATCAAAGCTGGGCGAACCGTATGGTACTCCCCTGATCAGGACTATGGTCGCGACGTTAGCGTATTTGCACCATTATTTGGTCAGCAAGCGGCGACCATTCGCCTTACGGCTAAAATTGCCCGTTTAACGGGCGCGCCGGTAGTGCCGCTGATGTATCACCGAAACCCAGATAACCAGACCTATACCATCACTTGCTTGCCCGCGCTTGATAACTTTCCAAGCGGTGATGAAGTGGCCGATGCAACAAGGGTCAACGAATTTATCGAGCAGGCTATTCGCAAGCATCCTGAGCAGTACCTATGGCTTCATCGGCGCTTTAAAACTCGCCCGGAAGGGGAGGCAGGCGTTTACTAGTAGCATTCGTTAGCGAAGTGATAAACAAAAAAAGCCGTTCTGCTAGGGTGGCAGAACGGCTTTTCGTTAACGTTGAAAGCAGGCGTTAGTCCAGATTTCGAGAGTAGAAAATTTCTAGCATCTCTTTGCGCAGCCGGCTTTCAATGTCCCGTGCTTCTTCGAATGTAATGTCGCGACGCGATGTGCCGAACAGATAGTTATCAAGTTCGAAGTCTTTCAGCAGCATTTTGGTGTGGAACATGTTTTCTTGATAGACGTTCACGTCGATCATTTGGTAGGCGTGCTTGGTATCTTCTGCCAAGTAATCCTGAATCGAGGTAATGTCGTGATCAATAAACAGCTTTTTACCATCGACATCACGGGTAAAACCGCGAACCCGATAATCCATGGTGACAATGTCAGAGTCGAAACTGTGGATTAGGTAGTTCAGCGCCTTCAGCGGGCTGATGTGGCCACAGGTAGACACGTCAATGTCTAATCGAAAGGTGCTGATGCCGTTATCAGGGTGCGACTCAGGGTAGCTGTGCACCGTCACGTGGCTTTTATCAAGATGTGCCACGACTGTTTCAGGTAGCGGCCCAGGACCTGGTTCGGTTTGCTCTGGATTGGATTCATCCAGTTCGTGCTCAGCGATCAGGATCGTAACGCTGGCCCCATGGGGCTCATAGTCTTGACGAGCAATATTGAGCACATGAGCGCCGATAATATTGGTGACGTCTTTTAGAATCTGCGTCAAACGTTCGGCGTTGTAAAGCTCATCGATATAGTCGATGTAAGCCGCACGCTGCTCTTCGGTCTTGGCGTAACAGATGTCGTAAATGTTAAAGCTCAACGAGCTAGTCAGGTTATTAAACCCGTGGAGTCGGAGATTATCTGACACGTCCGAACCTCCCTATGGCAGATGAAGACACCCCGACGAGCCAGCGCCGGAACCGATAAAAACTTGTCACCGTGATGCTGTGGTCGCTTTCTGCAAAGCGGCCGTTTGCTACGCAGTAGGGGTAAAAACAAGCGAGCGTATTATGCCCGCCAAGCGCATGGTATGCATCCAGGCGCGCTATTTTTTTTAATAAACAGGGAAGATGGCGCTCCGAGTAGCTCAAGCGTCGACAATCTCAAAAGAGTGGGTTATCTCAACGCCGCCTTGTACCAGCATGATAGACGCGCTGCAGTACTTCTCTGCAGATAGTTCAACTGCCCGCTGTACCTGCTTTTCTTTTAAGTTGCGGCCAGTCACCACAAAGTGCACGTGGATCTTGGTAAACACAGCGGGCACTTCATCGGCACGCTCAGCGTCAAGCTCCGCAACACAGTCGGTGACATCGGCACGGGCTTTATCAAGAATATTCAAGATATCAAAGGCGGTACAACTGCCCATGCCCATCAACAGCATTTCCATTGGGCGGGGGCCGGTGTTGCGGCCTCCGTGGTCAGGAGGGCCGTCGATAACGACACTGTGCCCACTGCCGGACTCTGCTACAAATTGGCGACCATCTATCCATTTTACCCGTGCTTTCACGTCGCTCTCCTCATCTAGGCACCTATAGGTAGGTCGCGAAGCATAACATTTCTAGCGGTAGACGCACTTCTTCGTCGCTACTGCCCGTTTACGCCAGAAGATGGCGTTCAAGAACCTCTAGTCGCTCTGGGGTTCCCACATCGACCCAGTGGCCTGAAAAATGTTCACCACTGACGCGGTTGCCAGCCATCGCCTGCTTAAGCAGCGGTGCCAGGGCGAACACCCCTGGCGGCTGATCAGAAAGTAGCTCAGGGTGTAGCAGGCTAATACCTGCAAAGGTGAGGCGCTGGCGGCCTTCCACTTCAACGCGCCCGTCGATAAGGGAAAAATCGCCGCTGGGGTGGTGAGAAGGGTTATCTACTAGCACAAGATGGGCTAGGTCACTTCCCCGTAGCAACGATTCTGAGGGAGTGTAATCGCACCAGACGTCCCCATTGACCAGAAGAAACGGAGCATCGCCAAGAAGGGGCAGTGCCTTTTGAATACCACCACCGGTTTCTAAGGGGGTCTCTTCATGACTCCAAAGAATCCGTAACTGATAGTCGCTTCCATCACCTAGCGCTGCCATGATCTGCTCTGCGCGATAGCTCACGTTGATGACCACTTCATCAATGCCAGCACGCTTGAGCCGTTCGAGATGGTGCACAATAAGTGGCTTATCGCCTACCGGTAACAGTGGTTTTGGGCAGTGGTCGGTAAGTGGCCGCATCCGTTTGCCTAGGCCCGCGGCTAAAATCATCGCCTTCATAACGTGCTTTCCGCTAAACGTAGGGCAATGGCGGGACGCAGTGTGTCACTTACCCATTCAGCAAACTCGCTGTGCTGGGGAAGCGCAGTTAGGCTATCTTCTAAATGCGCCAAAAAATGCGGCAGGCGTGATAAATAGCCTTGTTTTGCATCGCGAAGCGTTAAGCGGCAAAAAATACCAAGTACTTTTAGACAGCGTTGAGCGGCCATCGCTTGGCATTGGGTCAGAAATTCATCGTTACTGACATGGCGAGAGAGACGCCCATCTTGTCGCGCTTGGCGATAAAAGGAGTCGACGAACTGCATAAACTGCGCCTGAGAAAAACGGCAGTAACGTCCGCGTAGTAAGGAAATAACGTCGTAACTGATTGGCCCAGCAACTGCGTCTTGAAAGTCAATCATGTATAGCTGCTGATCGTGCACCATGATATTCATCGCATCATAATCGCGATGTACGCTGACAACGGGTTGCTCAAGTGCCTGTTCAATGAGGTATCCACGCAGTGCATCCCAACTGCTAGGCGTTGGTAGCGACAGCCAACTACCTAAACACCACTCAGGAAAGAGGTCTAGCTCTCGACCCAGCAGCGCCGCATCGTATGGCGGTAGCGTGGCGGGATTAGCGTGGTTTTGTAACTTGGCAAGCAAGGTCAGCGCATCCAAATGGGTTTGTTGAATACGCGCCTCATCAGTGAATAGCGCCTGTAAAGGGGTATCCCCAAGGTCATCAAGCAGCAAAAAACCCGCGTCGAGGTCGGCGGCGTAAATATTCGGAACGGGCAGTTTTGCCGCGTACCAGCGTTTTCCGATAGCGACGAAAGGCGTTGAGTCTTCCTGGGCGGGGGGCGCATCCATTACTATTTGAGTGCCGCCATGAGGCAGTGTTAGCCGGAAATAGCGCCGGAAACTGGCGTCACCACCGGCTGGAGAGAGTCGAATAGCGGCGCTATTTAGGCCATTTTGTTCAGCCGCCCACTGGGTGAGGGCGTCAATCCTAGAAGAGGACATGCAAGCTCCTTGCTGGTCGGGCATCATGCGGGCTGTATAATACCGATTCTGGATGCCAAGGATAACGAACATGGGCAAGCGAATCTCGCGTACCGTACCGGTTGCGCACACGCTGTTGGGCAGTTTGCTCGCTGGCGCCTCATTTTCAGCGTTGGCACAAGGCCAGTCGCTGCCTGCTGAGGCGCTGGACTGGCAGGCCTGGAGCCAAGATGAAGCACCGCACCAGCTGTGTCGAGGGCGTTATGTGATGCCTGGCTACCGCTTGCCAGCGGAAGATAACCCTGAAACGTTGTCGGTTGAGACTCAGGAAGTCGATTACGCCGCAGATGGTGAAGCGCTGTTGCGCGGCGATGTTGTACTACGTCGCGGAAACACGGAGCTGCAAGCGGCGCAGATGTACTTACCTGCAGACCGCCAGCGAGTAGATGCAGAGGGTAATCTAGCCATACGTGATGGCCAAGCGTTGGTGCGTGGCGAGCAAGCTACACTAATGCTGAACGATGATCGGGCCTCGTTACGCAACAGCCACTATGTGCTTTACCAACAGCATTTACGGGGCCAGGCCAGCCAGTTAGAGCAAACCGGTGAAGAGCAATATCGTCTGCGAAATGCTTCATTTACGACGTGTGATCCAGGCACGAATAGCTGGCAACTCGTTAGTAGCGATATAAAGCTGAACCAAGCTGAAGGATTTGGCACCGCGCGACATGCACGTTTAGAAGTTAAAGACGTGCCAATTTTCTATTGGCCCTGGCTGCGTTTTCCCATTGATGACCGTCGCCATACAGGGTTGCTGTCACCTTCTGTTAGCTTTTCCAATGAGGGGTTTGACTATGCTCAGCCCTTTTACTGGAATATAGCGCCCAATCATGATGCCACTATTACGCCGCGCTGGATGTCGGATCGTGGTCTGCTGCTCAATGGTGAGTACCGCTACTTGCTTGAAGAGAGTCGAGGAACGGTAGACGGTGGATATATCAGGAGCGATGACGGCAGTAACAATGGTGATAATCGCTTTGAAGGTAATGACCGCTGGTATATCGATGCTAAACATGCAGGGACACTGACGCCTCGCAGTGATTACCAATTACGTTATGGTGCCGCCAGTGATGGGCGCTATTTTGATGATTTTGGTGGTGAGTTTGGCAATAATGAACGCGTTAGTATGGAGCGGTTAGCTCAGGTAGATTACCGCGGCGAGCGTTGGCGGTTAGATGCCCGTGCCCAAGGCTTTCAGAGGTTGGAAGACCCGTTAAGTGATTCCGACAAACCCTTTTACCGTCTGCCAAGTTTGACAGCCAACTCTGACTGGCAGTTGAGCAACGGTCTCTATACACAATGGCGCTCTAACGCGACTTATTTTTGGCGTGACGTAGACGAGCGACAGGTGCCAGAACGCGAAGCTGCCACCGGCACGCGCCTGCACCTCACGCCGGTAATCGGTTGGCGTTTTGAACAGCCCTGGGGCTATATCGAGCCGCGTACCGAGCTTTGGCATACCGCCTATGAGCTGGATTATGGCGATCGCGTCACTGACCGGGGAACGTCTCCCACCCGCAGCGCAGCGGTCACATCAATTGATAGTGGCCTTGTGTTTGAACGTGAGCTTGAGCTGCGTGGTCAAGACTATCGCCAGACCCTTGAACCACGTTTGAACTATGCGTACGTCCCGCGCACTAATCAAACGCAACTGCCTGATTTTGACAGCCGCGAGCGAGCATTCTCGTGGGATCAGCTATGGTCTCCTCATCGCTTCTCAGGCGCAGATCGCTTAGGTGACCTTAATCGCGTGTCGCTGGGCGTACAATCTCGCTTTATTGAAGACGCCTCTGGACGGGATCGGTTGACCCTAGGGGTTGGGCAAAGTGTTTATTTTTCCGAACGTCGCATCGATAGCGAGGGCGATCCAGATACGCTACCTGCTCATCCAGAAGATGATCCTAACGTGAACCCTCTAAGCCGCTACCAGGCTACCCGCGACCGTTCTCCGTTGGTTACAAGGCTCGATTGGCAGATTAATGATCGGTGGAGCGCAGGCTATGAATGGTTATACGACGACCAGCGTGAACAGACCGAGCGCTCTAGCGTTGATGCACGTTATCGTCATCCCGCCGGTCACGTAGTGAACCTTGGTTATCGTTGGGAGATCGAAGGTTTCGATCCAGGCGTCGTACCCGGTGATGACGGCTTTAGAGATTACAGTCGAGAAGAGTGGGATCTGTCACTTGCTTGGAAAGCCAGCCCGAGGATTGATTTGATTGGTCGCTACCTGCACGATCAAACCAATGACCGTGCGCTTGAACGTCTGGCCGGTGTTCAGTGGAACGACTGCTGCTATGGCTTACAGCTGGTATGGCGTGAGTGGGTAGACGATAACGACACCGCCCGCGTGGGTGATGACTTTAACGACCGCGGGTTATTTTTACGCTTTGTATTCCGTGGCCTTGGTGGCGTTGGTCAACAGGCTGACGGCTACTTTGAACAGGCCATTCCTGGCTACCGCCCAACGCCCCTGTAACGATTTTGTTAAATGGCGACTGACTGAAAGAGATTCTTTATGACTACCAGAAAGACCCTGCTGACCGATGGCTTGAAAAAGCGGGCAAAACTGCTTTCTGCTGGCGGCATGATGGCGCTCTGCCTTGGAACGAGTGCTACGCTTGTACCGCTGTCGGTTTACGCACAAAATTTTGAATCGACCCAGCGGCAAATGCTGGATAGCGTTGTGGCTGTCGTCAATGACGGGGTCATCATGCGCAGCGAACTTGACGACCGCATTGCCCAGGTGGAGCAACAGGCGCAGGCCCAAGGTGGTAACTTACCGCCCCGTAGCCAACTGGCACAGCAGGTGCTAGAGCGCATGGTGATGGATGAAATCCAACTCCAGATGGCTCGCCAGGCCAATCTTAGCGTGGACGACACGGAGCTTAATCGCCAAGTGCGCTCCATTGCAGAGTCTAATGGCATGACGCTAGAAGAGTTTGCCGATGCCGTGGAAGCGGATGGCATGACGCTGGCTGACGTGCGTGAAGAGGGACGCCGCGAAATACTGATGCGCCAAGTGCAGCAGCGCCAAATTAGTCAGCGTGTCACCGTGACTGATCGTGACGTTGAACGCTTCTTGAATCAGCAGCCATCTCAGCAAGGTCAGGCATTCATTGAAGAAGCGCGTGCTCGCCACGTTTTGGTGGAGTTAACGCCAACGCGCAATGAGAACCAGGCCCGCGCCCGTGCTGAGCAGGCACGTCAGCGTTTACAGCAAGGGGCAGACTTCGCGTCTGTTGCTCGTGAATTTAGTGACGACCGTGGCAGTGCCATGAATGGCGGTGAGCTTGGCTGGGTACGCCCAGGACAAACGGTGCCAGCCTTCGAAGAGGCCATGGGGTCACTGAGTGTTAACCAGCTATCTGAGCCTGTGCGCTCCCAGTTTGGTTACCACGTGATTGAAGTGCTTGAACGTCGCCGTCAGGACGTGACGGAAGAAAGCCGTCGTGAGCAGGTTCGTCAGGCTATTTTCCAGCGTCGTGCGAACGAAGAGCTGCAGACTTGGCAGCGTGAAATGCGTGAACAGGCCTTCGTTGATATTCGCCTTTAATGAGCCATCCTAATGAGCAATAACGCGCCACTGCTGGTTACTACCGGAGAGCCTGCGGGCATCGGGCCAGAGATTACGCTGATGCTGGCCGCCAATGGCCAACTGAATAATTCGGTGGCCATTGGCGATACGGGGTTGCTGAAGCAGCGTGCGGCGCTACTTGGGCTTCATCTAGACGTGGTAGAAGCAGCCCCTGGAAGTAGGGAGGCTTCCTCGCCAGGGCGATTGGTCGTGTGGCACGCTGCACTGCGCGAGCCAGTCATTCCTGGTGTGCTCAATTCTGCTAATGCAGGCTATGTGCTAGAAACGCTGCAAATCGCTGTAGACGCCTGTCAGCAAGGGCATGCAGCGGCAATGGTCACCGCGCCGCTTCATAAAGGGGTGATTATCGAGGGAGGCTTTCCCAGCTTCACTGGCCACACCGAATGGCTGCGCGATGCCTGTGGAGTTGATGAAGTCGTGATGTTATTGGCTACTGACCAGGCGCTGCACGCCCAGTCGAGTCGTTGGCAGGGCAGCAGTGACCTACGCGTCGCGCTTGTCACCACTCACCTACCGCTGCGTGAAGTGGCAGATGCAGTTACCTACGACAAAATCACCCGTATTAGCCGTTTGCTCGCGACTGATCTGAAAAACCAGTTTGGGATCGTCGCCCCACGCATTGCCGTGTGTGGGCTAAACCCCCATGCCGGAGAAGATGGTCATTTAGGGCGCGAAGAACTCGATGTTATTATCCCTGCGCTGGAGGCGCTGCGCGCTGAAGGTTTGGATGTTCAAGGCCCTCTACCTGCCGATACGCTTTTCACACCACGCCATTTGGCGGGCGTTGATGCGGTACTGGCGATGTATCATGACCAGGGGCTGGCAGTGCTAAAATACGCAGGCTTTGGTCAGGCGGCGAATATTACACTTGGTCTGCCGCTGGTACGTACTTCGGTCGACCACGGTACTGCGCTCAGTTTAGCTGGCCGCGGTATTGCCGACCCCAATAGCTTAGGCGTTGCCTTAGCGCTGGCAAAGCGACTTGCTGCTCAGCGCGGCAATGCCTTAATTGCTTTATGAATCAACCCTCCAAGGAACACTGTTAGATGTCTCAAGTGCCTCAGCAGCACCGCGCTCGTAAACGCTTTGGTCAAAACTTTCTGCGTGACCTCGGCATCATTTCGCGTATTGTCCGTGCCATTGGACCCCGCGAAAGCGACCGACTCGTCGAAATTGGCCCTGGACAAGGCGCGCTCACTGCTCCGTTGCTAGAGGCGGCAGGAAAGCTTGAAGTCATTGAATTAGACCGTGACCTTATTCCTGGCTTGAGAGTGCAGTTTTTTAACTACCCCGACTTTGTTATTCATGAAGGTGACGCGCTAAAGTTTGATTTCGCCGCGCTAAAAGGAGATGGTCCTGCGCTACGAGTCGTCGGTAACCTGCCTTACAACATCTCGACGCCGTTAATTGTGCATCTGTTAACCATGGGTAACGCCATTGCCGATATGCACTTTATGCTGCAAAAAGAGGTCGTTGAGCGCTTGGCCGCTGAGCCAGGCAGCACTGATTGGGGGCGCTTGTCGGTGATGGCTCAGTATTACTGCCACGTTGATCAGCTGTTCATCGTACCGCCGGAAGCCTTTGTTCCCAGACCTAAAGTTGACTCCGCCATTGTTAGGCTAACGCCTCACGAAAGCTTGCCCCAAACAGCTGATGACCCAGCGCTGCTGTTTGAGCTGGTCAAGTTGGCGTTTGGTCAGCGGCGTAAAACACTGCGCAATAATCTTAAAGGCAGGGTGAGTGCAGAAACATTAGAAGCGCTAGGTATTGATCCCGCACGGCGTCCACAAACCCTGACGGTTGCGGAGTACGTCACCATTGCCAACCAAGTGGCTGCTGATGAAGCGCTTAGTGGTAAGGGGAGTGAAGGCGCGTGAGTGGTCTTGCCATTGAAGTTAGCGTCGCGCCTGAGTACCGTACTGCCGAGTCAAACGACAGTGAGTCGCGCTTTGTGTTTAGTTACACCGTGACGGTGCATAACCAAAGCCCTCATAGCGTGCAGCTCATGGCGCGCTACTGGAAAATTACCCAAGGTAACGGCGACAGCCAAGAGGTACGTGGCAAAGGAGTGGTGGGCCAGCAGCCATTAATTGGCCCTGGGCAGCGTTTTCGCTACACCAGTCGGGCTATTCTGCAAACGCCGGTAGGCGTCATGGAAGGCGCTTATACGCTGCTTAATACCTACACCCAGCGTGCTTTCGATGTGCCCATTGCACCTTTTAGGCTAGCGGTGCCGCGTCAGCTTCATTGACCATTCTCTAAAAGGGGTAGCCATGAGCACCTATGTCATTGGTGATCTGCACGGCTGTCATGCCGAGTTTGTCAGTTTGCTAGAGCAGCTGAGCTTCAATCCAGCAAACGATGCGCTCTGGCTTGTCGGCGACTTAGTCAATCGCGGCCCTGGCTCGCTCGCCTGTTTGCAGGAAGTGCAGGCGTTAGGCAGTGCTGCCCGATGCGTGCTGGGTAACCACGACTTTCATTTGTTGGTGGCGGCTCGTGGCGGCGGCAGACTGAAAAAAAATGACACCCTAAGCGACATTCTTGCTACACCGCAGCGCGAGCAGTTGCTGGATTGGCTGCAAAGCCAGCCATTGGCAATTTATGAAAATAACACGCTGATGACCCATGCGGGCGTGTTGCCCACGTGGCGCGCCGATCAGGCGGTATCGTTTAGTCAAGAAGTGCAAGCGGCTTTGCTCAGTGAGCGTGCGGGTGAATTTTTAACGCAGTTATTTGGTAATCAGCCTGACCAGTTCCGTGACGACCTGGAAGGGGTTGATCGTTTGCGCTGTCTCGTCAATGTCTTTACCCGAATGCGCTTTATCGACGCTAATGGTCGGCTAGACTTCGCTGCCAAAGAAGGCTTGGAAAGTGCTCCTGAAGGGTTTGCTCCATGGTTTCAGTACCCAAGAGCAGATGCGCTTCAACTGTTATTCGGACACTGGGCGGCACTAGAGGGTTGCACCCCGAACGCAAAGATAAAGGTTGAAGCGCTGGATACTGGTTGCGTGTGGGGCGGGTCGTTAACCGCTCTCAACCTAGAATCGGGTGAACGCACCAGCGTACCGAGCTGTCAGCCGAGGCATTAAAACACGAGGCATTAAAAAAGGGCGATAGCCGTGTTTCAGGTAGATGCGAAAACCAAAGGACTCAACGTTTATCGTGTTGGCGGGGCAGTGCGCGATACGCTGTTAGGCTGGCCGGTAGTGGATAATGATTGGGTCGTCGTCGGTGCCACGCCAGAAATCATGCAGCGGAGAGGTTTTAAACCAGTGGGGCGCGATTTTCCGGTATTCCTGCATCCTGATACCGCCGAAGAGTATGCGCTAGCGCGCACTGAGAGAAAGTCTGGCCACGGTTATGGTGGCTTTGAAGTACACGCAAGTCCTGATGTGACCTTAGAAGAAGACCTTTCAAGGCGTGATTTAACCATCAACGCGATTGCGCAGCGCTTTGATGGTGCGTTGACCGACCCCTTTAATGGTCAGCGAGATATTGAGCAGCGCCTATTACGCCATGTGTCCCCGGCATTTAGTGAAGATCCCTTACGGGTGCTTCGCACTGCACGCTTTCTTGCCCGTTATGCGCACTTAGGGTTTGCCATTGCGCCTGAAACCCTCGAACTAATGCGAGATGTAAGCCGCAGTGGTGAGCTTAGCCACCTTGCTGCGGAGCGAGTGTGGGTCGAAACCGAAAAAGCGTTGGGTGAACCAAATCCTGACCGTTACTTCACCGCCTTAAACGGTTGCGAGGCGCTGGCTGCTTGGTGGCCTGAGCTAACAGATGACGTTGTACTGGCAAACGCGCTTGAGGCGATGGCGCTTGAGACGGTCGCGCAGGTGGCTATCGATAGCTCACTTCCACTGGCTCACTGGCGCTACGCGTTGTTGGTGTCGGTATTGAATGATGCTCAGCGTGATGCACTGGCGATAAGATTGCGATTGCCTAATGCGGTGACGCAGCTTGCGCGCCATGTGGCAATGAGTATGAGCGTTTTGGCTGAGCCGTTAAACGAAGAACGCGTTCTGCACTGGCTGGAGCGTTTGGATGGTTGGCGTAAGCCCGCGCAGGTCAATGCGCAGTTACAGCTCATCAAGCGTTTATCCGAGAAAGCGGTTGAACCGCTGAGCCGTGCGTGGCATGCCGCACAAAGCGTTGACCCTCAAGCGCTATTGCACGAAGGATATCGTGGAGCAGCCTTAGGTAAGGCGCTACGTGAATGCCGCCAGCAGGCAGTGGCGCGTGCATTGTTAAATGTGCGCTAAGAGTTGGCTGTAGGTTCTGTTCAGCGAGCTGATGCCGTCTTTGGCGCAGGATCTGCCCGGGAAATCCAGCGGCCACGCCAATGAAAATCGATGGCCCACAAACGTTGACTACCCATTTTAAAGCGCTGCCATAGCGCAGCGTAAGGCAAACCATAGACGGGGTGGTACTGATTGGGTAGTAGCTCCGCTAGCGGCTGTAGAACGAAGGCATTGTGCGTGATTTCTCCTCGTGGCAGGGGAACACCGTCGATGGTGCCGCAAATGCCACCTACTGTAAGCAGGTCAATATCCAGTGCTCGAGGGCTGCACTTAATCATATCGGGAGTGCGCCCATGGGCAATTTCAAGTTGCTTAGACCACGCTTGAAGCTCACCCACCGAGCAATCGCTATCAAACGCAACCACAAGGTTGTAAAAGTTGCGATTATCGTTAAATCCCACCGGCTCGCTTTCAAAAATGCGTGATATTTGAAGGGGGCCAAACGTGTCTTCAAGCGCATCTAGGCACAGGCGAATATGGGTGTCGGGATCAATATTGCTGCCTAAACTGAGAGTAACCAAGCTCATGGAAGCGTGCCGCGGATGATTTCAAGGCCGACGCTAGCGGCTTGTGGAACGGCACCCGGCTTGCGCACGGTAAGGCGCAGCCAGGTAATGGAAAATTCCTGCTGTAAGCATTTCGCTAGGCGCTCGGCAAAGGTCTCGACAAGGGCAAATTGGTGCTCGTCGGCAAAGCGCTGAATTCGCTGGCAAATGGCTGCATAATCAAGTGTCAGGCATAAATCATCGGCAGCGGCAGCGGGACGGATGTCCGTTGCGAGCGATAAGTCCAAGCTCAGAGACTGAACAATAGTGCGCTCCCAGTCGTACACACCGATGACGGTATCTACTGCCAGCGCTTCGATCAAAATGCGATCCACAGGTTTTCCCCCTAGCGTCAACAAGCGGGCGATTGTACTTGAGGATAGCGCGAAACGACAGCTGGGTAAGATCTAACGCTGGGTAAGAGTCAAGGTGGTGAGCAGCATGATATGGATCGTGGTGGGCTACTTAAGCGGAAGCTGGTTAGCGGCGCTGAGCGTATGCCGACTGGCAGGTGTTCCTGATCCGCGATATTGCGGTTCGCGTAATCCCGGATTTTCAAACGTATTACGCCTTTACGGGCCGCGCTTAGCGGTCGCCACGCTGCTACTGGATGCGTTAAAAGGAGCGCCTGCGGTGCTGGCAGCCAAATTACTGGAGCTACCTGTGTGGCTACAGGGTGCAGTCGGATTAGCCGTTCTGCTGGGCCATAGTTATCCGCTGTGGCATAGTTTTCGCGGCGGTAAATCGGTAGCCAGTGCGTTTGGCGTGCTGCTGATATTGGTGCCCAGCGTGGCGCTGCTTAGCGCGGTGTGCTGGATGCTGCTTGTTTGGCGGCTGCGTATGGCAGCGGCAGCGTCGCTCGTTAGTGCATTCATCGCGCCGCTGGCCTGCGTCTGGCTAGCACCCGATTATGTTGTGGTCGTGAGTGGGTTCAGCCTGTTAGTACTTATCCGCCATGGGCTGAATGTTCGCCGCCTGCGCCGAGGAGAAGAGCCGCATTTACGCGGCTAAGCAGGTGGTAGAAAGCCGGCATTAGGTAGGTGTTAAGGTGTCTAACGGCCAGCGCGGCGTAGCCTTCATAACGCCACTTTCATCGTGCTCACCCGCCGCCAATCGCTGTGCACCTACATAAGCGATCATCGCGCCGTTGTCGGTGCAAAAGCGCCCGCGAGGATAATAAGATCGTGCGTCACGTTTCTCTGTTTCAATCGCTAGGCGTTCGCGCAGGCGTTGATTGGCACTAACGCCGCCTGCTACCACTAGGCGTTTCAATCCGGTTTGATCCAATGCGCGGCGACATTTGATAACCAGCGTATCTACTACCGCTTCTTCAAATGCTCTCGCCACATCAGCCTTGGCCTGGGTGTCTAGCTCGCCAGCAGCGTCTAATTGACGAATAGCGGTCAGCGTATGGGTTTTTAAGCCGGAAAAGCTGAAGTCCAAGCCGGGGCGGTCGGTCATTGGTCGTGGAAAGCGAAATCGCTTTGGGTCGCCTTGCTCGGCAAGCTTAGCAACGTGAGGGCCGCCAGGATAGGCAAGCCCAAGCATTTTGGCCGCTTTGTCAAAGGCCTCGCCAGCGGCATCATCGACTGATTCACCAAGTAACTGGTAGTGCCCGAGAGCTTGTACTTCGACAAGCTGAGTGTGCCCACCAGAGACTAGTAAGGCTACGAAGGGAAAGTCAGGGGCGTCGTCTTCCAGCATAGGGGCCAATAGGTGGCCTTCCATGTGGTGTACGCCAAGTACCGGGATATCCAGAGCGCGCGCCATGCCGTGCGCTGTACTGGCCCCAACCATCAGTGCGCCTACTAGCCCCGGGCCTGCAGTGTAGGCAATGCCGTCTAAATCGCGCCGTGTCATTTTGGCGTCGTGCAACACCTGCTCAATCAGCGGCAATAGCTTGCGTGTATGGTCTCGAGAAGCCAGCTCGGGTACCACACCGCCATATTCGGCGTGCATGGCAATTTGACTATACAGCGCATCGGCAAGCAGACCGCTGCCGCCTGTGTGCGAAGTATCGTAAATCGCGACGCCCGTTTCATCGCAAGACGTTTCAATGCCCAGTACGCGCATGGCAGAAGAACTCGTTGTAAGTTAAAAAGTTGCAGGTTAAAAAGCAGTGCTGTTAATCAGCACCCTAGTTTAGCATTCTCATGCTTAAGGCGCGTAAGCATTTGCAAAGATCGCCAACCAAGACTAGACTACTGTGCGCTGTAAAACTGGGTCGTACACTGCGTCTTTAAGCGTGTACGTACTATCCGAACTCAAGACTCCTTAAGGTAGGTGAGTGCTTAATGCCTTCTGTAAAAGTACGTGATAACGAGCCGTTTGACGTCGCCCTGCGTCGCTTCAAGCGTTCTTGCGAAAAAGCCGGTGTTCTTTCTGAAGTACGCCGCCGCGAGCACTATGAGAAGCCGACTGCTGAGCGTAAACGCAAAGCGGCAGCTGCCGTAAAACGCCACGCCAAGAAGATTCAGCGTGAGCAAAAGCGTTTCGAACGGCTCTATTGATCCGTACCCGAGGGGGCCGGAGCAGTTAGCTGGTCGTCTCAAGAGGGATGTCAAGCGGCCGCCACTAGGTGGCCGTTTGTTTTTGTTTTGATTCATCGCTGTTTATGGTGATCTGGCAGTATGCCCGATGACCCTAGGCAAGTGAGCTAGCGCTTTGCGCGAGGATGCCCGTAGTTCATGGCAGGCCAGATTCCACAACGTTTTATTGATGACCTGTTAGGCCGCGTTGATGTGGTCGAGGTGGTTGGTGAGCGTGTGCAGCTTAAAAAGGCCGGGCGTAACTATTCTGGGCTATGTCCTTTCCATCAAGAGAAAACCCCATCGTTCACGGTCAGCGCCGATAAGCAGTTTTATCACTGCTTTGGGTGTGGTGCCCACGGTAATGCGCTACGCTTTCTAATGGAATACGACAAACTGCCCTTTCCCGATGCGGTTGAGCAGTTAGCTAGTCGTTTGGGGGTAGAGGTTCCTCGTGAAGGTGCCGATGATCCACGCGCCCAGCAGCGCGAAAAAAAGCGCAAAGAGGGCGTTAACCTTCTTGAGCTTGCTGCCAGTTTTTACCGAGAACGGCTAAAAATGCAGGAAGGGCAGGGAGCGCAGCGCTATCTGCAAGGGCGTGGTTTATCGCAAGACGTTGTCAGTGCCTATGGTATTGGCTATGCGCCTGGCGGGTGGGAAGCCCTGAAGCAGCACTTAAGCGCGAGAGGTATTGGTGAGTCTGTCCAAATAGAGTACGGCTTGCTAATTCACCGTGAAGACACAGGGCGGACGTATGACCGCTTTCGTGATCGAGTGATGTTTCCTATTCGGGATTTAAGGGGCCGCACCATTGCGTTTGGCGGTCGGGTAATGGGCGATGAGCAGCCTAAGTATCTGAATTCGCCCGAAACCCCCGTTTTTCACAAAGGGCGTGAGCTGTATGGGTTGTATGAGGCGCGCCAAGCCTCAAGCAAGCTTGAGCAGCTCGTCATTGTTGAAGGCTACATGGATGTAGTAGCGCTAGCGCAGTACGGTATTAATAACGCAGTCGCAACCTTGGGAACTGCTACGACAGAAGATCACCTCAGCCGACTATTTCGTTTAGTCAGCCGCGTGGTGTTTTGCTTTGACGGTGACCGTGCAGGACGTCAAGCTGCCACCCGTGCGTTAGAAACAGCACTGCCGCAGATGATCGACGGTCGTGAAGCGCGCTTTCTGTTTCTGCCAGAGGGTGATGACCCTGACACGCTAGTTCGCCGTGAAGGTAGCGACGCATTTCAGGATCGCGTTACCTGTGCGATGCCGCTATCTGAGTTTCTCTTTGAGCAGGCGGCCCAGGGACGTGACCTGAATACAGTAGAAGGGCGTGAGCGGTTTGCAAGTCAGGTGCTTGAAGCATTGAACAAAGTACCCGAAGGCATGCTCAAATCGTTACTGTTGGAGGCGTTAGCTAAGCGTAGTGGGTTGGCGCAATCGCAGCTGAAAGCACTGCTTGATAAACGAGCAACTGCCAGTGCGCAAAAAGAAGCACAGAAAGCGTCTTCGCAAGAGGCCGCACACTGGGAGCCGATTGAGTCGCCTGACATGATGTCGTTTGAGCATCATGAAGAACAGCCGACCAGCGCAAAGCCTTCTGGTAAAAAGTCACAAAAGGGGCGTTCTCAGCAGCGTCGCCCGCAAGTGCTTTCTACCGTGGCGCGTATTGTGCAGCTACTGTTGCATGAGCCTCGCTTAGTGGCATCGCTACCAGACTCCTTGGACTGGTTGCCGGAAGATGAAGAAACACCGCTATGTCGTGACTTGATTGAGTTACTGCGTGCAGGGCGTTATCGCAGCCCGCAAGTGGTGTTGGCACATTTTCAGGGTAGTCATGAAGGGCAGGTATTGGCTGAGCTGGCGACACGGGAGCTGCTGATTCCCAAGGGTACCCGAGAGGCCGAGCTGACAGGGCTGGTTGAGCATCTAGTGGAGGTTCAGCGCAAGCGCTCGCCTCAGGAAGAGTACCAAGCGTTGCTGGATTTAGAGCGTTCTGGGCAGAAGCTAGATAAAGCGCAGCGGCAACGTTTGGCAAGCTTAGTCATGGAGCTTGTTCAACGACACTAAGCGGGCTGCGAGATGTCGGTTTTTGAAAGATCAGGGTTTGGAAGATGAGAACCTGAAACAGAGTTTGAGGCGCTAGGGTTGAATTTCCCTAACGTTGGCACCAAATAAAGGGTCAGTCGCCAGGCGCTGGCCTAACCGAACAACCTAACACACCTGAATGACCGCGCAAATACGTTTCGCTGGAAAAAATCCTGCTATTTACGCTATACTGTTCGGCTTGTTGAGTTTAATCGATTCAGCGCCCCAGGTGTTTCATTCTTCTTCGTCGAGATAGGGTTTCTATGGCTGGAAATGCGCAGCAGCAGTCACGTCTGAAGGAGTTGATCGCGCGCGGCAAGGAACAGGGCTACCTGACCTATGCCGAGGTCAACGACCATCTACCCGAGGATATCGCCGACCCGGATCAAGTGGAAGACATCATTGGCATGATCAACGACATGGGTATCAGTGTCGTTGAAGAAGCGCCAGATGAAGACACTTTGATGATGTCGGATCACTCCACGGACGAGTCCGCTGCGGAAGAGGCCGTTGCGGCACTCGCCGCCGTGGAAAGCGACGTCGGTCGCACTACCGACCCTGTACGCATGTACATGCGTGAAATGGGTACGGTTGAACTTCTAACCCGCGAAGGTGAGATCGAAATCGCCAAGCGGATAGAAGAGGGCACACGGGAAGTAATGTCAGCGCTGGCGTATTTGCCCGGCGCTGTCGCTTCTATCCTGGATGCTTATGACGCCACGCAGGATGAAGAAGCGCCTGGTCGCTTGTCCGACTTGTTCTCTGGCTTTATTGATCCTGATGAAGGGATCCCTGGCGTTGCTGAAGCCGAAGTGCCTGAACCCGAAGCCGAACCTGAGCTAAGCGATGATGATATCGATAGCGACGAAGACGACGAGGATGACGACAGCACTGCCAGTGAAGGTGGCCCAGATCCGGAAGAAGCGAAAGCTCGTTTCGAACAAATCCGTGAGCAGAATGCCGCTGTTGAAGCTGCGTTCGCGAAACATGGTCGTGGCAGTGCTGAACTTAAAAGTGAGCAAGCTCGTTTAGCCGAACTGTTTTCGCCAATCAAGCTAGTGCCGAAGCATTTTGAGAGGCTGGGCGGTCAAGTACGTATTAGTGTTGAGCAGGTGCGTGCCCAAGAAAAAGCGGTTATGCAGCTGTGCGTGAAGAAAGCTAAAGTACCGCGCAAGACGTTCATTAAGTCGTTCCCCGGGTACGAGTCTAATCCAAAATGGTTGGACACTTTCCAGGAAGCGCAGCCCAAATATGCTGACCGTCTTGAGCCACTTCGCGCTGATATTGCTCGCTCACAGCGCAAAATTGCCTTTGAAGAAGACATGGTGCAGCTCACCGTGGCCGACCTCAAAGAGGTTAACCGCAAACTCTCTATCGGCGAAGCGAAAGCGCGTCGTGCCAAGAAAGAGATGGTTGAGGCTAACCTGCGTTTGGTGATCTCGATTGCTAAGAAATACACCAACCGTGGTCTGCAGTTCTTGGATCTGATTCAGGAAGGCAATATTGGTCTGATGAAAGCGGTTGATAAGTTCGAATATCGCCGCGGCTACAAGTTCTCGACCTATGCCACATGGTGGATTCGCCAGGCGATTACGCGTTCGATCGCTGACCAGGCACGCACCATCCGTATTCCGGTGCACATGATTGAGACGATCAACAAGCTCAATCGTGTTTCTCGCCAGATGCTGCAGGAAAGGGGCCGCGAGCCAACACCGGAAGAGCTGGGCGAACGTCTAGAAATGCCGGAAGACAAAGTGCGCAAGGTGTTGAAAATTGCCAAAGAGCCGATCTCTATGGAGACGCCGATTGGTGACGACGACGATTCGCACTTAGGTGACTTTATCGAAGACGGCACTATGCTGTTGCCGATTGATATGGCTACTGGCGAAGGCTTGATCGAAGCGACGCGTAACGTCCTTGGCGGTTTAACCGCACGTGAAGCGAAAGTGCTACGCATGCGTTTCGGTATCGATATGAACACCGACCACACGCTAGAAGAAGTGGGTAAGCAGTTTGACGTTACTCGCGAGCGGATTCGTCAGATCGAAGCGAAGGCGTTGCGCAAGCTACGCCATCCGAGTCGCTCTGAGCCGCTGCGCTCGTTCCTCGACGAGTGAACAGTAAGCTCTAGTAAGTAGAGAGTGGTGAATTGATAGTCGCCACCATGACCAAAAAGCCCGCCGTTCATAGAACGGCGGGGTTTTTGCGTTATGCCATGAGCGTTATATGTTGATAAAGCTTACAGCGTGTAATGCGTGGCTGACCCAGGGCCGACAGGCAAGCCAAAAACGAATACCCAAATAAAGAACAGCAGGCTCCAGCCAATCAGCATAAATAGCGTGTAGGGCAGCATGAGTGCCACCAACGTACCAATTCCCATATCTTTCCGATAGCGGGTTGCCACGGCCAAAATCAAGCCAAAGTAGCTCATCATGGGGGTAATTAGATTGGTCACTGAATCGCCGATCCGATACGCCGCTTGAATCACTTCTGGGGCATAGCCCATCAGCATTAGCATTGGCACAAAGATCGGAGCCGTCACGGCCCACTGAGCTGAGGCGCTGCCTAAAGATAGATTGACGAACGCGCACATAATAATAAACAGCGCGAATAGGCCTGGACCGCGTAGCCCTAAGGACTGCAGCAGGTCGGCACCTGCAACGGCTGTCACGGTGCCAAAGTTGCTCCAGTTAAATAGCGCAACAAACTGCGCCGCAAAAAAGACCAGAACGATATAGAGGCCGAGGCTGCTCATACTCTTCGCCATGGCATCGACAATATCGCGATCATTTTGCATGGTGCCTGCTAAGCGGCCATAGACGAAACCCAATAAGGTGAATGACACCGCGACAATCACCACAATGCCACGCAAAAAGGGTGAGCCGCTAATCAGCCCTGTTTCGGGGTTGCGCAATATGCCACTTTCGGGCACTACCATGACAGCCACCAGTGCGGCTAAAGCTAATGTCGCAAGACCAGTCCCTTTTAAGGCGCGTTTCTCTGATGCTGACAGCCCTTCCATGCGTTGGTTATCAATATCGCTATCAGCGTAGGTGGAGTCGAATTTACCAAGCTTGGGTTCTACGATGCGCTCAGTAACAAAGCCACCAATAAGCGTGACGAAGAACGTGCTGGCGAACATGAAGAACCAGTTGGCTTCTGCACCCACAATGTAAGCTGGGTCGAGAAGGCGCGCTGCTTCCTGGGTAATGCCCGATAACAGTGGGTCAACGGTGCCGATCAGTAGGTTAGCGCTGTAGCCTCCAGAGACACCGCAGAATGCGGCAGCTAGGCCCGCCAATGGATGACGCCCTAATGAGTGGAAGATCATTGCCGCCAAAGGAATCAATACGACATAGCCAAGCTCAGCCGCCATGTTCGACATGATGCCGGCAAATACCACTGCATAAGTGACAATACGCGGCGAGCGGTTGAGAACCAGCGCCCGCATGCTGGCTGAAAGCAGGCCGGAGTGTTCAGCAACGCCGACCCCGAGCATGGCCACCAGCACCGTGCCCAGCGGTGCAAAGCTAGTGAAGTTGGTCACCATTTCAGTGACTAAACGACGCAGGCCTTCGGCATTGAGCAACGAATTAACCGCTATCCATTCACCTGCGTTAGCAGGGCGAGGATCAGCAACAGATACACCTAATGCTCCGGCGATGCCGCTGGCGATTACTACCAGCACACATAAAATAGCGAATAGAGTAACAGGATGTGGAAGAAGGTTACCCAGCCACTCAACGCTATCTAGAAAGCGAGTAAAAGCCCCTCGCTTTAGGTTTTCTTCGCGATTTTGTGAGTTTGTCATAAGATTTGTGTCGTCAGTAGGTTATTTTTCAGCAAAAATGCCCATAAGTCTGGCGGACGACACTACGTTGAAGCCAACAGCGGCGCAAATGGCTTTGCGTATAGCGAGATGTAAAAAATGAAATGCCGCCTATACAGAGCGTTAGGCGGCGATAGCGAAGGGCACTAATGGGATAGCGAGTGAGGCTTAGCGAGGGATTTGGCGCGTCTTGTAGATACGCCGAGCAATCAATAGAAGCTCAATCATGGCAAATAGAATCAAGCTATAGCCTAAAAGTTCGATGGCTTCTTCTGCGACATCTTTAAATTCGCGGATATAGTCGTCCTGCATGACGGCTCGCCAGAAGTCTTGGCGGCCATAAAGGCGAGAGAAGATATAGGTAACAAGAACGCCAGCAGTGAAAAGTCCAAACGCGAACGTGTTGCTATAATGAGAGAATTCCTCAATAAATCGGCGGCGATGCACGACTACCCATACAAGGCTAGGTATTACAATTAACGATACCAGTACTTTCCAGGTGTTGTCTGCGACGTAGTGATCTAAAAAGTAATCCTGTTCGCGCACCAGCGACGCAGCTACAAATGCCAGCAATAGAAGCGTGACGGTAGGCCACACTCTGAGTACTTGGCGCACATAAATTAATAAGCCACAACAGCTGGCCAGTACCAGAGTTTGGGCGAATTCCGTAAAGCCTAGCTCGGTATAGCGCACGTTAGGTAGATAGAGAGCTTCGAAATAACCGCCCTGGGCAATACCTGCGATAAAAAGCACATAAAGCGTTGCACGCAGGAGCGTATATCCGAAACTGATTGGCCACTGCGGTGGGGAAGAGGGCATACCAACATCCTTATCGGAAAGATAACGTTTTAAGTGAGATGCTCAAAAGCACGCATAGAAGAATATTCATTATATCGTCACCCTTCTATGCCCGCACGCCGAACTTAATGTGAACTGCTCGACTAATGGTGGGTTAAGGCTGCACAGTAACGTAGCTAACAGGTAATCAACAACTACCGCTGAGGGGCGGACAACACAATGGCAATAAGCGTTTTTGATCTCTTTAGAATTGGGATTGGCCCATCAAGCTCTCATACGGTTGGGCCGATGCGTGCTGCACGCGATTTTAGCCAAGCTGTTACACCACCGTCGCTGACGCGCATTGTGGTTCGGCTTCATGGTTCGTTAGCCTCTACCGGCATCGGGCATGGTACTGACGGTGCCGTCATCATGGGCTTGATGGGGGAAACGCCAGAGTCAATTGATCCAGATACCATTACTGAGCGACTACGCGCGCTTGATGAAGGCGCTCAACTAACGCTGCCCAATGGGCAGACGCTATCGTTTGATCGTACCCGGGATATTGAATGGGACGAACAGTGCTTACCATTTCACCCAAACGCCATGGTGTTAACGGCTTATCAACACGATACGGTTATCGCGACAAATACCTATTATTCCCTTGGTGGTGGCTTTTATGTCGACAAAGCCTGCGCCGATCAGGGAGGGTTAGAAGAAGACAAAACGGCGCTGCCTTACCCTTTTGAAACGGCTAATGAATTGTTAGCGCTCTGCCAAGAAAATGGTCTGCGTATCAGTGAGTTAATGTTTGAAAACGAAAAAGCATGGCGCAGTGAAGAGATGATTCGCACAGAGCTACTGACGATTTGGCAAGCAATGCGTACTAGTATTGAAAATGGCCTAAAAGCGACGGGGCATTTGCCCGGTGGTTTGAACGTTCGTCGTCGTGCCCATGGGCTGCATCAACAACTGCTTTCACCTCCACAGAATCAACGTTTGATTGTGTCGAGCTTCACAGTGATGGATTGGGTCAATTTGTTTGCTCTGGCGGTGAATGAAGAGAATGCTGCGGGTAAACGGATGGTCACCGCACCGACTAACGGTGCCGCTGGTATTGTGCCTGCTGTGCTGGCGTACTATTTGAAATTTGAGCCAGATGCCTGTGACGATGACATAGTGGCCTTTTTGTTGGCGGCGGGAGCGATGGGGATTTTATGTAAAAAGAACGCATCGATTTCCGGCGCGGAAGTTGGCTGTCAGGGGGAGGTCGGCTCTGCTTGTGCTATGGCAGCCGCTGGGCTTGCTGAAGTGCTGGGTGGATCGCCAAAACAGGTGGAAAACGCTGCTGAAATTGGTCTAGAACATAATCTTGGCCTTACTTGCGACCCAGTAGCGGGATTGGTTCAAGTGCCGTGTATTGAGAGAAACGCCATTGCCTCGGTGAAGGCGATCAATGCTGCAAGAATGGCGATGCATGGTGATGGAGACCATTTTGTATCGTTGGATAAAGTGATTCGTACCATGCGTGACACTGGCCGAGATATGCAAGATAAATACAAAGAGACGTCAAAAGGTGGCTTGGCTGTTAACGCCATCGAGTGTTAGCCAGACGGGCGGGGCGGTAGCGTCGCATCAATATTGGCTACCAAGTAATCGACGAGCTGGCGTATTTTGGGTGATAGGTGGCGGTGACGGGGATACACCGCCCATACCGCTGTATCGTTGTGTTGGAAAGGCTCCAACACGGACACCAGTTCACCACTGGCAAGATAGGGGGCTACGTAGTAATCCGGCAGTTGGGCAAGCCCCAGCCCTTTAAGCGCGGCGTCAAGCAGCGCGGGCCCAGAATTGCCGCTCCAGCAGCCTTCCACTTTAACTTCGCGGCGCTGCCCGTTGACTTCAAACAACCAGTTAGGGCGTGAGCCCATCAGGCAACGGTGCTGGCTAAGTTCCGATAACGTATGTGGCCTGGGAGCCTGGCGGAAGTAAGCCCGGGATCCCACGACATACTCCTGCCGTTCGCACAGCCGCCGAGCAATCAGGCTAGAGTCTTTGAGTACCCCCATGCGAATAGCAATATCATAGCCTTCTTCAATAATTTCTACGGGGCGATTAGTGAAGTGCATATGCACTTCAAGCTGCGGGTGCAGACACTGGAAGTCATTAACCAGTGGAGCGATATAGCGCTCGCCAAACGTCGTCGCTGAGGTCAGCTTCAGCAGCCCACGCGGATTTGCCTGAAGCTCGCTGATAGCTTGCTCTGCATCGCGCAGGCCATCAAAGAGATGGCGGCAGTGCTCAACGTAGATTGCCCCTGCATCGGTTAAGCGAATTTGCCGTGTTGTGCGGTACAAAAGCTGAACGCCCAACTGATTTTCCAACTGGCTCACCAAGCGGCTGATATGCGATGTCGATACTTTTAAGTGTCGTGCAGCGGCCGAGAATGTTCCCAGCCTTACCACCTCGACGAATGCCTCAATACGATCCCAGCGTTGCACGGGCAGTCCTTGATTAATCTGTGATTGTTGCTCAGTAGCAATAATCTTGTGAGTGTATCCCGCTTTATCCTGCTCGCCTAGCTGACCTACACTGCAGCCATTAAATCTGATTCGATTAAAACAAGTCAGATAAAGACAGTATTTATTCTTATGTGACCATTAAGGAGATGCATGATGAAATCACGTGCCGCCGTAGCACTCGAAGCGGGTAAACCGCTTGAATTAGTCGAAATTGATGTAGAAGGCCCGAAGGCGGGCGAAGTATTGGTTAAGATGGCAGCGACTAGCGTATGCCACACCGATGCTTATACCCTGTCTGGCGCTGATCCTGAAGGTAATTTCCCAGCGGTATTGGGCCATGAAGGCGCTGGTGTGGTACAGGAAGTTGGCGAGGGTGTGACCAGCGTTAAGCCGGGTGACCATGTTATCCCGCTATACACTGCCGAGTGCGGAAAATGTAAATTCTGCCTCTCCGGTAAAACCAACCTGTGTGGCAGCGTGCGCGCTACTCAGGGAAAAGGTGTGATGCCTGATGGCACTTCGCGTTTTTCGCTAGATGGCAAAATGCTGCATCACTACATGGGTACGTCGACCTTTAGTGAGTACACCGTGCTGCCGGAAGTGTCGCTTGCGGTGGTCTCCAAAGAAGCACCCATGGATAAAATTTGCCTATTGGGCTGTGGCGTTACTACCGGTATTGGTGCGGTACTTAATACGGCAAAAGTAGAGCCAGGCTCCACCATCGCCGTTTTTGGTTTGGGCGCGATTGGTTTAGCGGTCATCCAAGGGGCGGTAATGGCAAAAGCCTCGAAGATTATTGCTATCGATGTAAATCCCGATAAATTTGAATTGGCCAAGCAGTTTGGCGCGACCGACTTCGTCAACCCGAAAGACTACAGCGATCCGATTCAGCAGGTAATCGTCGATATGACTGACGGCGGCGTTGATTACTCCTTTGAGTGTATCGGCAATGTTAACGTAATGCGCTCGGCCCTTGAGTGCTGTCATAAAGGCTGGGGTGAGTCTATTGTCATCGGTGTCGCGGGCGCTGGCGAAGAGATCTCCACGCGCCCCTTCCAACTGGTCACCGGACGCGTTTGGAAAGGCTCTGCGTTTGGCGGTGTTAAAGGTCGTAGTGAGTTACCGGGTTACGTCGAACGCTATATGAATGGCGAGCTGAATATCGACGACTTTATTACCCACGACATGCCGTTTGAGAAAATTAATGAAGCCTTTGATTTACTTCATGCAGGTAAGAGCATTCGTACCGTGCTGCATTACTGAGTATCATTGGTAATAGGGTAAATGAGCGCGGTAGGGGAAACCCGCCGCGTTTTCATCTTTTCAAGGAGCCTGCCCATGAGCATGAGTGAAACTTTAGAACTGGTGTCTGCCAATCGCAGTTTTGGTGGCTGGCACAAGCGCTACCGCCATTACTCCCGGGCGCTGGATTGCGACATGGTGTTCGCGGTTTACCTGCCGCCTCAGGCTGAGAATGAGCGCGTACCGCTGCTTTGGTGGTTGTCGGGCCTGACCTGTAACGATGAAAACTTTATGCAGAAAGCAGGCGCGCACCGCATCGCTGCTGAGCTAGGGGTGGCGATTGTTTGCCCCGACACCAGCCCTCGCGGCACTGAGCTGTCCGGTGAACATGAAAGTTATGATCTAGGGTCGGGCGCTGGTTTTTATGTAAACGCCACTCAAGCCCCCTGGAAATCGAATTACCGCATGTATGATTACGTGATTGAAGAGCTGCCTTCGGTGGTGCGTCAGCACTTCCCAGTGAACGGGCGTGAGTCGATCAGTGGTCACTCCATGGGCGGTCACGGGGCGTTAATCTTGGCGTTGCGCCATCCTGGCCGGTTCCGTTCGGTTTCCGCTTTTGCGCCCATTGTTAACCCAATGAACTGCCCCTGGGGACAAAAAGCATTCACCAGTTATTTGGGCGACGACCAGTCGCGTTGGCGCCAGTACGATGCCTGTGAACTGGTCGCTAATGGTGCCTCTCGTCAGCGGCTATTTATCGATCAAGGTGAGGCCGACCAGTTCCTGGATGAGCAGCTGATGCCGGAGCGTTTGGAAGCGGTGTGTGAAGAGCATGATCACCCGCTGACATTGCGCCGCCAGCCAGGCTACGATCATAGCTACTTCTTTATCGCCTCGTTCATCGAGGAGCATTTGCGCTATCATGCAGAACACCTCATGAAGCGCTAAGGATATCGAAATGCTTAATCGCGCGTTGCGCCGTTTTCTTGGTTTGATATGGCGTCTTATTTGGCGTGGCGCGCTGGCTTTTATTGTCCTTTCAGTTGCGCTGGTGTTGCTATTCCGATTTGTCCCGCCTCCTGGCTCGATGGTGATGGTAGAGCGTAAAATTCAAAGCTGGATAAACAGCGAACCTATCGATATACAACGCCAATGGAGAAGTTGGGAAAATCTATCCAGCAATGCCAAGCTGGCGGTGATAGCAGCGGAAGACCAGCGTTTTCCTCAGCATCGTGGTTTTGATTTAGTTGAGCTAAAGCGTGCCCTGAAGGCCAGTCTTGATGGTGAGCGGCTGCGGGGGGCCAGCACGTTAAGCCAGCAAACAGCCAAGAATGTTTTTTTATGGAGCGGCCGTAGCTGGGCCCGCAAGGGGCTAGAAGTATGGTTTACGTTGCTGATTGAAATGCTATGGAGCAAGCAACGCATACTGGAAGTGTATTTAAATGTCGCTGAGTGGGATACAGGAGTATTTGGACTAGAAGCGGCGGCGGGGCACTATTTTGGGGCGTCTGGAAGTGCATTGACCGAACGGCAAGCAAGCCTACTAGCGGCTATTCTTCCTAGTCCGCGTACCCGCAGCGCGTCACGGCCAGACGCTCAGGTAGAGCGCCGCAGCCAGTGGATTCTTCAGCAGATGCGTAATCTAGGCGGTGTCCGCTACTTGGAGCGATTGTAACGCTTCAAGCTTTTTCTTTACTGCTAGGTTTACGTACCACCATGACCACTCCTGCAATGGCAATGACCATGCCTGCCAGTCCGAGCAGTGGAAGACGCTCGTCGAAAAGCCACCATGCTTGCAGCGCGGTAACCGGTGGCACTAGATAAAACAGGCTGGCAACGCGCGATGCTTCGCCTTTTTTTATCAACGCCATTAACAGCAGGATGGCTGCGATAGACAGAATAAGTACTAGCCAGCCGAGAGTGAGCACAAACGTCATGCTCCATTCGACCTGGCGGGTTTCAAACAGCAGGGCCCCAATGCCCAGTAGCATGCCTGCCGCTATGTATTGAATAACCGCCCCGGAAAGAAGTGGCATGCTAGTGCAGTAGCGTTTCTGATAAAGCGTACCCAATGAAATTCCCA
Organism: Halomonas bluephagenesis; assembly: GCF_054790765.1. NCBI lineage: Bacteria > Pseudomonadati > Pseudomonadota > Gammaproteobacteria > Oceanospirillales > Halomonadaceae > Halomonas > Halomonas bluephagenesis. The sequence continues at coordinate 1,015,930 of NZ_CP133631.1, read as the reverse complement.
CCAAGGCGGCCATCACGCTAACTAAGGCGCCAAGGCCAAATCCAGCAAAAAGCGAGGTGCCGAACTCTAGCTTGCTGCCCAGTACAAGACATATGCCCACAAGGCCAAGCAGTAGCCCCAGCCACTGGCGGGTGGTTAAGCGTTCACCCAGCAGCGGGCCAGCACAGGCTGCCGTTAGCAACGGCTGTAGGCCAACCAATAACGCTGCAAGCCCAGCAGGCATCCCCAAATAAATACCGTAAAAAACCCCACCTAAATAAGTACCGTGTACCAAAAGCCCTGAAACACCTATATGTAGCCAGAGTGCTGGCGATGAAGGCCATGCGATGCGCATTAACCACGTCAGTGGAATAAGCAGCATCAGGGTGAGTACGAAACGAATAAACAAAAACGTGAAAGGTTCTGCGTACGGAAGGCCAAATTTTGCGCCAATGAACCCCGTGCTCCAGAGTAAAACAAATAAACCAGGCATCGCGGCAAGGCCTAAAGAAGCCATGTTAATGTTTTTTAAGTGATTGATATTATTGGCCATAATTCCTCTGCATAGGGATTCTTTGCGTGCTTTTTTGTTACGTTACGTTCTTTCTGTCACTAACTTTTACATAAAAAGTTGAACCTGTTCCTGAACAACGCGTCACACGGTGCACATTCATAACGCATCAATGAGGTTTCTTTCTATGCAACGTATGACTGCTCTGTTCTCTGCTGCTCTTCTCGCTACAGGTCTTCTGGCTGGCACCGCTCACGCGCAGCAAACTCAAGACCCTGCTCAGGATCCGATGGCTACCCAGCAAGCGCCCGCTCAGGACTTTTCTGATCAGCAACTACAACAGTTCGCCGATGCTTCTCAAGAAATCGCCGTGATCTCTCAAGAGTACACACAGCGTCTGCAGGAAGCAGAAGATGAAACTACCCAACAGGAAGTTCGCGCTGAAGCCAACGACCGCATGATTGAAGTCGTTGAAGATAGTGGTCTAGATGTTGATACCTTTAACGCCATTGGTCAGTCAATCCAGCAAGACCCTGAAATGATGCAGCGTGTTCAGGAAATGGCTAACCAGTCGTAACTCTGTTTATGACAACCCTGGTTCAAAGTTATGGTGATAGGTTCTATGGTAGTTCTCCTTGAGCTAGACACCTATGTAGCATAACCCGTTTGACCCAATGCAAACCCAGCGTTCTACGCTGGGTTTTTTGCTTTTGTTAACTCTCATTTGTGACTGGAGGGTTTACGATACACGTTATCCAAGACAAACTTCATCTATTGATGATGCTGCCGCGCCAAGTGCAGGAGATCGCATGGATGTTGAACTGTTAGAAATACGTCAGCATATGGGGCAGTTCCCCCCGTTTGATGGCTTATCGGATGTATTGCTAGACGCTATAGCCGAGCAGGTTCAAGTACGCTACTACAAAACCGGGAGCGATATATTAAAGTTTGACGATATGCTCACGGAGTTGTGCTATATCCGTAGCGGAGCCGTTGAGGTATATCGTCGTCAAGGTGAGCTTTATAACCGCTTGGGCGAGGGGGATATCTTTGGGCATTTTAGCCTGCTGAGAAACCATAAAGTTCGGTTACCCGCTAAAGCGATCGAAGATACGCTAATCTACTTTATTCCCAACGCCGTCTTTCAACGGCTATGTGAAGAAGATGACGATTTTGCTGACTTTGTTGAACTCGAGCGCCCCCGTTTAGAAACCGCAGCAGAGCAGCAGAAGAAATCTAACGACATGATGGTCACGCGGATACGCAAATTGGTAACGCGTTATCCCGTCATGGTTGAGTCCACCACCACCGTTCAGCAAGCCGCTAAGCAAGTGAATGAGGCTCAAGCGTCGGCGGTGTTGGTAATTAATGAAGGCAGTAATAATCCGCGCTACAGCTTTCAGGATAGCGAAGGCAAAACCTGGCAAATGTGCGGCATTCTGACGGATAGTGACTTCCGCACCCGCATTGTAGCTGAAGGACTGTCAGCGCAAACGGCCATTGGAGAGGTTGTTTCCGAACGGTTAATTACCATTCAGTCGGATGCATCGGTTTACGAAGCCATGCTGACGATGCTGCGCAACAATGTTCATCACTTACCGGTGCTCTATCGCCAGCGTCCGGTGGGTGTTGTTCACCTTTCCGATATTATTCGTTACGAGACGCAAAGTGGGCTGTATCTGGTAAGCAATATTTTCAACCAGTCCAGTGCCCAGGGGCTAGCGAAACTTGCTCCAGATGTACGCGCTGCTTTTGTAAGAATGGTGCAAGAGGGTGCTAATTCGCAGATGGTGGGAAGTGCCTTGTCGACCATTGGGCGTAGTTTTACGCGGCGACTGCTAGAGCTTGCTGAAGAAGAGCTAGGGCCACCGCCTGTGCCTTACTGCTTTATGGTTAATGGCTCCATGGCGCGAAATGAGCAAAGTATCGTCACCGATCAGGATAATGCACTGATCTTGTCAGACGATTTCAATCCCGACGAGCATGACGACTACTTTCACGCGTTAGCTGCCTTTGTAAGCGATGGCCTAGATGCTTGCGGTTATACCTACTGCAAAGGCGATGTAATGGCGACCAACCGCCAATGGCGTCAGCCGTTGAATGTTTGGAAGCGCTATTTTCAAGATTGGATGGCGAACCCAACCCCTGAAAGGCTGCTTCATAGTTCGATCTTCTTCGATTTAGACAGCATTTACGGCGAAGACCACTTGGTTGAAGCGCTTCAGGACTTGATTGCCCAAACGGCTCCTCAGTCGCCACTATTTTTGGCAGCCATGGCCCGTAATGCGCTGAATCGAACGCCGCCGCTTGGGTTCTTCCGCACGTTTGTGATGGAAAAGGATGGAAAACATAATAATTCTATCAACCTAAAGCGGCGTGGTACTGCCCCCATGGTTGACCTTATTCGGGTACATGCGCTGGCCTGTGGGTCTAAAGCGCAAAACTCTTTCCAGCGCTTAAACGATATTAGCAATACCCAGCTACTTGCGACGGGCGTAAGCGATAAGCTCAGTTACGCGTTTGAGTTTTTATGTATGTCGCGGATTCGCCATCAAGTGATAGACCTGCAGGAAGACCGTTTCCCCGATAACAATATCGAGCCGGAGAATGTCGAGGATAGCGAGCGTCACACGCTTAAAGATGCTTTTCAAGTACTCAACAACGCGCAAAAATTCTTGAAGTTCCGCTATCCAGTGCCCGCTCAGCGGCAGGGGCGATAATATGCATGGAATCCGGCCCCGCCAAAAAGTAGTTCAAGCTAACTGGATAGGCTATATGGCTGAGCGTGCCGAACAAACCCATGATGATGCGCTTAGGCAATTTTTTGCAACGCCGCTACCCAACCCTGATACACCTATCGCGCAAGTGCCGATGGTGGCGTTAGATATGGAAACAACGGGGCTGGATGAGCGGCGTCATGCGATTGTCAGCATTGGTGTGGTGCCTTTCACACTGGATCGCATTCCGCTCGCCCAGCGTCGTTACTGGGTAGTGAAGCCTCCTAGGCCCTTGGATGAGGAGTCCATTGCTTACCATCACATCACACACTCAGAAATAGCCACTGCACCAGACTTGGACGCAGTACTGAATGAGCTATTAGCTGTGCTGGCTGGGCGATTGGTGGTGGTGCATTTTCGCAATATCGAACGTCCTTTTCTCGATCCTGCCGTTAAAGCGCGGCGGGGAGAAGGGGTGATGTTCCCGATGATCGATACCATGTCGCTTGAGGCGCGTATGCATCGACAAACATTGTGGGCACGATTTCGCCGCTGGCTGGGGCGTCCGCCTGTTTCGATTCGCTTAAATGCAAGCCGTGAACGCTATGGTTTGCCTGCCTATCAAGGTCATCATGCACTGGTCGACGCACTGGCGACAGCCGAGTTGTTACAAGCGCAGATCAGTCACCACTACACGCCTGAGACACGGTTGAAAGATATTTGGGTTTAAGGGGTGGAATCGCTTAACGCAAACGGGCAGCCATTTGGCTGCCCGTTTGTGGTTTAGTGCAATTGAGATTCACATCATACCGCTTTAGGTTCGCTCATCAGCCCTTTGATAATGGCATAGCATGCCACCAGCAAGATGATGGTGAACGGGAAGCCAGTAGAAACCGCCATGGTTTGCAGTGCGGTCAAACCGCCGCCAAGCAGCAACGCAATTGCGATAGCTCCTTCGATAATCGCCCAGAACACGCGCTGTGGCTTCGGTGCATCCACCTTGCCGCCTGCGGTAATAGAGTCGATAACCAGTGAGCCAGAGTCAGAAGAGGTCACAAAGAAAATAATGACCAGCAAAATAGCAACAAACGAGGTGATTTGTGACAGCGGCAGTTGTTCAAGCATGATGAACAATTGCAGATCCACGCCCGCGTCGCGCACGGCTTCAATACCTTGGCTAACGTACTGGTCAATGGCGGTGCCGCCAAAGGTGGTCATCCAGAGTACCGATACAATGGAAGGCACTAGTAGAACCGAAACCAAGAATTCGCGCACAGTACGGCCACGGGAAACCCGTGCGATAAACATACCTACATACGGAGACCAGGAGATCCACCAAGCCCAATAGAAGGCAGTCCAACCTTGGCTAAAGTTCGCATCTTCACGGCCAAACGGATTCGACAGTGCTGGCAAGTGGACAACATAGTTAAGCAGGTTTTCAAAGAAACCTGTGGCGATGAGCAACGTTGGGCCAACGGCAATAACGAAGAAAAGCAGCACTGCCGCCATAGCGATGTTGATTTTTGAGAGCAGTTGAACGCCTTTATCGACCCCGGCCATAATTGATCCGATAGCGATAATCGTGATGCCGATGATGAGCAGAATCATCGTGATATCGCTTTCTGGTGCGCCAAACAGGTAGGTCAAGCCTGCCGCTGCTTGGGTTGCGCCCAAACCAAGCGACGTTGCCAAACCAAACAGTGTGGCAAATACTGCCAGAATATCGATTAGATGCCCCGGCCAGCCCCATACGCGTTCACCGAGTATGGGGTAGAACACCGAGCGCATAGACAGCGGTAGCCCTTTGTTAAACGAAAATAAGGCAAGTGACAGCGCCACGACCGCGTAAATCGCCCAGGGGTGTAGGCCCCAGTGGAAGATTGTGGCTGCCATACCCAGTGCAGCCGCACCTGCAGCATCACCTTCGGCGCCCGCTAACGGTGCCCAGCTTCCACCATCAAAGGATGTTCCAAAGTGGGTCAGCGGCTCGTTTACGCCAAAGAACATCAGGCCAATGCCCATGCCTGCGGCAAATAGCATTGAAAACCAACCCACATAGGTAAAGTCGGGCTTTGCATCAGCCCCGCCGATGCGGATTTTGCCTAGCGGCGAAATAATTAACCCAAGACACAGAATAACGAAAATATTGGCGGCAAAAATAAAGAACCACGCCAAATTACCGGTCAGAAAGCTAAAAATAGCGTCATATACCGGTGCGATAGTGTCTTGTAATGCGAGTGTTAAGATGACAAACAGTAGAACCACAATTGACGAGATGGTGAATACCTTGCCATGTAGATCAAGGTTCACGCCCATCGTACTGGTGGTGATGTTGTCTTGGCCGATAACGTAATCGGTATCTATTAGATTTGCTGGGCCGTCAGGGGCGGGAATGCCCTCTGAGACCGGCTCATCTGGGGAGCGTTTTGAATCAGGATTATCCACTTTAGCCTCTCCATGTTGAACAAAAACGGCTATGCATTCGAGGAGTACTATGTTTTGACATCAACATCTCACTCCTAACAGGCATTAGCTGGCGGGCGTACCATCAGTACAATAGCAAACGTTGCTTAATCTTTATTCAACGGGCTGCATGCAGCCTTGAAAATTAGCTTTTATTACAGCGATATTATCAATCACAACAGAGGGCCGCAGCCCTCTGTTGCTTCATCGTCTGGCTAATGGCATTAACTATTAAGCCACTGCTCTACCACTTCTTGATTATCTTCAACCCACTGCTTAGCATTTTCATAGGGGTCGCTGCCATCTTCCTGATTCATCAGCATGACTTCGCCCATCTGCTCGGGTGTCCACTCGAAGGCGTCAAGAATGGCGTAGGCTTCTGGCATGTCATCTTTTAGGCCTTGGCGTACCACGGTATGAATCTGCTCGGCCCCGCCATAGACATTTTCTGGGTCATCAAGGTATTTCAGGTCAAAGCGGGCAAACATCCAGTGTGGCGTCCAGCCAGTCACCACAACATCTTCTTCATTGTTAATAGCGCTTGAAAGCGCGGCGGTCATGGTGGCACCGCTACCGCTACGCAGGCGCAGCCCGAGGTCATAGGTATCCACGACCTCTTCAGTAAGAGCCATCAGGCCCGCACCGGGGTCAATACCGATGATCTCGCCGTTAAAGCTGTCGGCGTTGTCGTTTAGGTCAGCGATAGAATCAACATCTGTATAAGCCGGCACTACCAAACCTAGCTTGGTGCCATCCAAGTTCATGCCGAGATCTTCAAGTTTGTCACCTACACGCTCCATGTAGTCAGCGTGGGTGGTGGTTAGCCAAGCGGCAACAATGGCATCGGCGTCGCCAGTAGAAAGCGCCTGGAACATCGCAGCGGCAGAAAGTGAGGTTAGCTCAACTTCGAAACCCGCTTGTTCTAATACAGCAGCGACTACGTTGGTAGACGCTACTTCAGACGACCATTCAACATAGGCAAGGTTGATAGTGCCCTGATCTTGGGCATGGGCCAAACTTCCAGCGGCAACGCCAGTGCCGGCAATGAGGGCTAATGAGGCGAGGCGGATGCGGTGATTCAACGTACGACTTTTCATTCACTTGCTCCTTGGGGAAATAGTCCTGGCGTCTATCAATATAGTGGTTAAGCGCCACAACCGTAGTAAGAATGCTTTCCAACGTTACGTAACTAAAAATTTATAGGCGTGCTATCAGCATGCACATGCAAAAAGAGTGGATCAAGAAGATCGGTCAACGCAGCTCGATGGTGGCCGCGTGACCTTCCTTGATTCACTGTGAGCGGCGTGTTTTCCGTAATGATTGGGTTAAACGGTCAAGCAGCATGGCCAGAATGACCACGGCGATACCCGCTTCAAATCCATCACCGGGGCGTAGCCGCTGAATCGCGCGCCACACTTCGCTACCCAGGCCGTCTGCACCAATCATGGCGGCGATAACCACCATTGAAAGTGCCAGCATAATGGTCTGGTTAATACCTGCCATCACTGTTGGTAGCGAGAGTGGAAGCTGAACCTTGAAAAGTTTTTGGCTGCGCGTCGCGCCATAGGCATCGGCGGCTTCGATAAGCTCAACCGGTACCTGACGGATACCTAACGTTGTGAAACGAATAGCAGGCGGCATCGAGAAAATCACCGTCGCAAAAATGGCGGATACGGAGCCAATGCCGAAAAATGGAATCGCCGGTATCAGGTAAACAAACGCAGGCATGGTCTGCATGAAGTCCAATATCGGCATAATCAATCGGTAAAGCCGATTAGATAATGCCGCCGCAATGCCTACAGGTAATGCGATAACCACAGCAACCAGGGTCGCGAAGACCACTAGCGTGAGCGTCTCAATCATCGGGTTCCAAAGGCCCAGGTTCCAAATTAAGGCTAGCCCGGCCACTGAACCAATCGCTAAGCGAACACCCGCTAACTTCCAGCAGAGTAGGGTGATTAACCCAAGTAGCGCCCACTCAGGTAACCACATCAAGCTATCGTTTAGGACGTCTATGCCGGTTTGAGTAAAGCGTGAAATTGCCCGGGTTACAGATGAGTATTCGCTGGTCAACCAGGTCAGGCCGCTTTCAATCCAATCGCCAAGGGGGATGCTTGGAATATCCATTACTGTTCTCCTGCTCGTGCTAATTCATCCAGTACCGCGCCCTTCACAACGACACCAAGCAACCGCTGCTGCTCGTCAATGATGGCTATGGGGAAGCTTTTATCGCTAAACATAGCGAACAGGTTTTGCAGGGGTTCTTCTGGAGGGACTTTGCGGAAGTCTTGAGTCAGGTAATCAGTAATCGTTTCTGACTTGGCATCAATAGCCTTGCTTGCCGACTCGGCCTCTAACAGACCTATTAGGCGGCGGTCACGATCAGTGACATAAATTGAATCAATACTATGGTCACGCATACGGTGTAGTGCAGTGCGCGGGCCGTCGCTTTCACGGGCGGTAGAACGCACGGGGCGCATGGCGCTCTCGGCGGTTAACACCCGCGAACGATCGACGCCTTCGATAAAGCGGCGTACGTAGTCATCAGCAGGTTGGGTTAATATTTCTTCCGGTGTACCGATCTGTACGACTTCGCCATCTTTAAGTAGCACGATGCGGTCGCCAATATTGAGTGCTTCATCTAAATCGTGGGTGATGAAGACGGTTGTTTTCTGCATTTTAGATTGCAGTTGTAACAGTTCTTGCTGCATATCCTTTCGGATTAAAGGATCAAGCGCTGAAAAGGCTTCATCCATTAATAGCACGGTGGAATCATTCGCCAGGGCACGGGCTAGACCGACACGCTGCTGCATACCACCGGAAAGCTGATTCGGATAAGCCTCTTCCCAGCCATCTAGCCCCACTTGCGTTAGCGCATTTTGGGCAATTTGCTTACGCTCTACTTTATCTACACCGCGAATTTCAAGCCCGAACTCGGCGTTTTGGCGTACCGTGCGGTGCGGGAAAAGCGCAAAGTTTTGAAAAACCATTGAAAAATGGCGGCGGCGACACTCTAAAAGCGCTTTCTCACTTAGCGTGGGAATGTTTTCGCCATCAATTATGATTTCACCTTCAGTGGTATCAATCAGGCGATTTAGGCAACGAATTAACGTTGACTTGCCAGAACCAGAAAGCCCCATGATGACGAGCAGTTCGCCTTCATAGACGTCGAATGAAATGTTTGATAGACCTAGCGTTTGGCCAGTTTTCTCAAGAATTTCAGGGCGTTTTAAACCTTGGTCGCGAAGTTCAAGGGCTTTTTTCGGCAGTTTGCCAAATACCTTGCTTAAGCCGCGGACCTGAATTTTGACAGGGCGGGTTTCGTCCATCAGCGGTGCCTATTGCGTGAATGAGCAGCCTTGTGTCGTTGCTCAGCTCGCTTCCCAGTACCAGATGGCTTTCCCTGCAAACAGCGACACAAAACGGTTCATAATTAAAAATTAAGTTAAGGTTTGGTTATTTATTAATATTTATTATACATAAGTGGGTAGGGTGTGTCACAACGCCCCTTCCACCAAGCGTCAAAAGTCGTCACATGTGTCAGTTTGAACCCGCAGTAACAATTCGCTCGGGATTCAGTTTATGTTTTTTTATTTTTTTAAAGTTATGATTTTTATATTAATTTTTAATGATTAAGGTTGTTTGGCGTGAATCGTGTATTGAGGTATGTAGTTAAGCGATATTTTTTGGTTAGAAGGGAGGTAAGCCTTATGGATAAACACGTTAATCAAGTTACCAAACGCCCCCGTGTACTTACTCTGTGCATGTTAGCGGCCACCGTAAGCACACTTGCGCTCGCCGGTTGTGGTAATGGTGACGACGCTATGCCGCCTGCTGAACAGCCAGAAACGATGGAGCAGGACGCAACCTCTTCTACTGGACAAACATCTACTGCGAACGATAATGCCGCTATGGGCACTACGTCGGATCCTATGATGAACGATGAACCCGCAGTAGCAGATGACCCTGCCATGAGCGACCCAGGGCTAAGCGATGATGCAGCGGCATCACAAGAACCGATGCCCAGTGAAGACGTTAGCAACGTAGAAGATCCCGAGGAAAATCCAGGATTTGGTGAAGGCACCGACCCGATGCCAGGTGCTGATGAGAACGACGATGAGATGAACAACGGTCAGTAATCGTTAACGCTCCCTACGATGATAAATCGACCCAGCTGTCTGTTCCCTGCGGCTGCTCCACACGGTTTATCATCCTTTTCCCCCCGCGCCCGCGGGGGTTTTTTTGTGGCAGTGACTATGTTGGAAAGCCATCTTTAAAAAGAGGGAATCCAACGCATGCCCTATTTTTGCATGTAGCGCAAAGCCTGTCGGCATATACACAGATAGCCGGTCTCACTGTTTAGTGGCCGGCAATTTGCACCAAGTTATTCCTCGTTATCTTCCAAACGACGATAAAGCGTTCGTCGAGCAATACCCAACACTTCAGCAGTACGCCGCTTATTGCCGCCGGTGGCTTCTAACACTTTGCGTATATAGCGCTTTTCTACTTCTTCCAGGCTGGGCCAACGGGTAGGCGCAGGCGCTGGAACTTGAGTGCCGGGCAACACTTCGCCGCTGAGTGTCGGCGTTATTTCCGAGCCGTTATGTTGGCTGGCCTGTTCGCGCAGCCGCTCTGGCAAATCTTTGTGTTGCAATACACCTTCTTCACTCAATGTTACGGCCCGCATAATGGCGTTTTCCAGTTCGCGTACGTTGCCTGGGTAGGTGTAGTTCAGCAGGCTATTCAGGGCTTCGGGCTCAATTTGTTCAACCTGCTTGCTCTGCGCTTCAGCATGTTTGTCGATTAATGCAAACACGAGATGCTCAATATCGGTGCCCCGCTCACGCAGCGGAGGGATGCGCAGCGAGAACGTCTCAAGGCGATAGAACAAGTCACTTCGGAAGTTTTCCTGTTCGATCTCTTTTTCAAGATTGCGATGAGTCGCGGCAATGATACGGACATCTACCGGTTCCTCACGTTCGCCGCCGACTGGCCGTACGGTCTTTTCTTGCAGCGCACGTAGCAGTTTGGCCTGAAGATTAACGGGCATTTCGCCAATCTCATCCAAAAACAGGCTGCCGCCTTGAGCGCTATGAAACAGGCCACGACGCGCTTCGTTTGCCCCGGTGAATGCCCCTTTTACATGGCCAAAAAACTCACTTTCCATTAGATCGGCAGGAATGCTGGCGCAGTTAACAGGCACAAAAGGTGCTTCGTGGCGTTTGCTCTCTTGATGGATAGCGCGGGCCAATAGTTCTTTACCGGTACCACTTTCGCCTAGAATCAAAATAGGCGCATCGCTTTTAGCAAGCCGGGATGCATCGTGAAACAGAGACTGCATGCTTGAGCTTTTTCCGACAATGCCATGAAAGTGGCTCAGCTCGGTATCGTGAGAAAGCGACAAGCGCTGTCGCTCTAAGACGCGAAAGACCGCCTCACGAATCGCATCTAAATCCAATGGCTTGGTTAGAAAATCATCGGCTCCTAGCTTTAGCGCCTCGACAGCTTGGTCAATGGTGCCAAACGCAGTAATGACAATAATACCCAGCTCGCTGCCGCTTTGGCGCAGCTGTTGAAGCAACTGAATGCCGGTCATTCCAGGAAGACGTACATCCGTAATCATCATCGCCACAGGTGTATGGCTAAGTAGCGCCAGGGCGTCCTCGGCACTGGGAACGCCTAGCGTGTCGTAGCCCGCGTCGTTGAGCTCTTCTTCTAATAACTCACGTATAGCGGCGTCATCTTCCACTACCAATAAAGGTAAAAGGGGTTCCTGATGGGTCACAAACGTTTTCCTCAAGCGGATGCGGTTTCACTAAGGGGGAGCGTAATCTCAAATCCAGCGCCGCCAAGGCCGCTATTAAATACGCCAATCGCCCCGCCGTGATCGTTAATAATGCGATGTACCATGGAGAGCCCTAAGCCGCTGCCTTGGCCCACCGGTTTGGTCGTAAAGAAAGGGTCAAATACCTGCTGATGGTGCGACGCTGGAATGCCAGGTCCGTCATCTTCTACCCAAAGCGTTAGCTCTTCACTGTACTGCTTGGCACTAAGGCGTATACAGCTAACGTCAGGCGCTTGCGCTGCGTTGCGCAATAAATTGGTGAGTACCTGCACAATTTGCTGCCCATTGACCAATAAATGGGGGGTAGGGGAGGGAAGATCAATATCCAAATGGATATTTCGTGGTTCCAGCTCCTCTTCCACTAACTCACTGGCACTCAGGATAAGCTGATCCAACGCTTGTGTGCCTTTCTCTACGTTATGTTGTCTGCCTAATTCCATTAACTGGCGAACAATTTGAACAATTCTTTCTACTTCGCCTCGAATACGGCTTAGTCGTGCACGTTCGTCGTCGCCAATGGTGTCCCTGCGGGCTAAACGCTGGGCTTGGCCATTGATGACGGTTAACGGCGCGCCAATTTCATGGGCCACACCGGCTGCTAGAACACCTAACTCGGCCAACTTTTTGGATTTGCGCAGGCGCTTTTCTAATTCGATTTCGCGCTGCCGGCGGGCATCAATATCGCGATCTTTTTCTGCCATGGCATCTAGCATGCCGTTCAAGCCTGATGCTAAGCGGCGATATTCCGTCGGGCCATCTACGGTGGCTCGTTGGCTGCGGTCGCCATCTTCCACCAGTAACATCACGTGTAAAAGGCGATTGAGCGGCCGTTCAATATAGTGCCTAAAGCCCCACCAGATGCTAAAAACAATCCCGGCAGCCCCAATCACAAACACCAGTACCGCCACAATGCTGATAAAGCCCGTATAGTTTTCGATGCCGGTATTAAGTCGGTTTACTTGCAGAACACCTTGCACCGTACCGTCTTGCGCCCGCAGCGGAATCAACGCTGAGTAGTACGTCCAGCCTTCCTGTTGGCGGTAATTGCTGTATAGGTCATCTTGTTCGATAACCTGCTGAATCTCATTCGAAGTAAACAGGTCTTTGCCCAAACCAAGCCCATAGACCTCTCGGCCTTGGGTATCGAACACATAAGCACCATAGATACGATGAAATGAAAAAGCGGATTGCAGCGCTTCTTCTAACGGAGTGTCGCTATCGCGAGCGACGGCGTAACTCAGAGATGTGCCCAGTGCCCGCGTGATAATCTCAACTTCGGTTTGCAGCTTGGAACGCACGTTATCTTCCAGTGATTTGATAGCCACTAGGCTAAATACCACTAGAATGACAAACAGCGGCACGATCACCGTCAAAATAATTAAATTACGTAGTCGCATCAGGCATCCATGATGAATATCAGCCGTTCATCAGTGAACAGCAGGGACAGTGTAGACAGGCAGTATAAAGAGTAGCGGTTCAGATAACGTTAGTATGGGTTAATTAACCACCTGCAAACGGTAAAGGCTGCCCCGATCGCCATCGGTTAGCAAATAAATGGCGTCGCCAGGCCCTTGGCGCACATCACGAATGCGGCCAATGTGGCCGTCAAGAATAACCTCTGCATCCACAACGTTGTCGTTTTCCAATTGCAGGCGCAGCAACGTTTCGCTGGCTAAACCGCCAGCTAATAGCTGCCCCTGCCAGTCTCCAAACGCGCTGCTGGTGACTTCGGTAAGGCCCGAAGGCGCAAAACGACCCTCAAAGCGGTAAACCGAGTCGACCATGCCGGGCTTCGATTCGACTCCGATCGGCTCATTAGTCCTGTAATCATTACCCAAACTAACTCCCGGCCAGCCATAATTACTGCCTGCTTTGATGTGATTAAGTTCATCGCCTGTGCGCGGGCCATGCTCGGTCGCCCAAATTTCACCATTGCTAAGTACCGTCATACCCTGAATGTTGCGATTGCCCGTGGAATAAATTTCATCCAGGGTACTGTCATCGCCCACAAAAGGATTGTCATCAGGAACGTCGCCCGTGTCGGTTAAACGCAGCGTTGATCCTGCATGGTCGTCACGTGCCTGGGCTCGGGATGGGTTAACGCCGCGGTCACCAATACTCATTATTAGGGTGCCGTCTGCTAGCCATGCCAAACGAGAACCGTAATGACGGCCGGGTGAAGAGGCACGATCCTGTTCAAAAAGGTGCTCGATCTCGCCCAGTGAATCCTCTTGCCACTTAACCCGTGAAAGTGCTGAACGGCTGTGATTACCGTCGGGGTTGCTCCCAGTGAAATAAACCCAGTTGTGTTCACCGTCACCAAATGCCGGATGTAGGGTGATATCGAGAAGCCCGCCTTGACCCTGATGGCTGACCGTGGGTAACCCTTCAAGTGTCCGCTGGTTACCGTCTTGATCTACCAGTGTTAGTTGGCCACGGCGTTCGCTGACTAAAAAACGACCGTCAGGCAAAAAAGCAACGGCCCAAGGGCTGCTCAACCCACTAGCCACGCGTTCAAGTGACAAGGTCATCTGATCGGTTTCAATCGTATCGTGAACCATTTCTGCTTGGGCATTATTGAAAATACCTGCCAACATTAGCCCGCCAATGGCTGTCAGAAACCAGCGTTGAAAGGGAATCATTAACACTGTATGGCGTTCTTGTGCTTGGCGCATCATGGTCACTCCTGTCGTCGTGGCTAGTGATGATCATGTTCCAGTTTAGCAGTGACTGCTTAAACCAGGCGGGGTTCCTTGTGTTGCTACATCAGAAACGCTAGCAGTATCGGCAAATACACCAGGGCAAGTAGCGTAGAGCAGAAAACGAGGCTGGCGACATACGCGGGTTCGCGCTGAGCGCGCTGGGCGAACAAGTAGTTAAACACCGCTACAGGCATGCACATTTGCAGCACTAGAATGCTTTGCGCCAGAGGGGGGAGGCCAACCCAGCCCGCAATTAGCCACGCAGCCCCAGCAGCAAGGGGAATGCGCACCAGACTAAAGCCGATGCCGGAGCGCAGGCTTTTTACCTGGATGCTGGCTAGGGAGACGCCGAGCGTAATCAGCATAAGCGGTACGGTGAAACCAGACATTAGGTCGACTGTATTGGCCAGCCAAGGGGGAAGTGATGTATCGGTTAATAGCAGCGCCATCGAAATCAAAATGGCATAGACGGTGGGCGTTTTAAGCAACGTTTTAGTCGGGCTTCCGTTGCTATTAAGAACGGCCCCTAACGTGAACTGAAAGAGTGAGACTGTCACCATCACCGTAATGCCATAGGCAAATCCTGCGCTGCCAAAGGCATACAGGACAACGGGTAGCCCCATATTGCCGGTGTTGGGGTACATCATTGGGGCGAGTAATACGCGCCAACTGCGGCGCAATAGTTTGGCTACCACAAAGCTCGCCGCGCCCATGGTGAGAATCACTAGGGTAGTGGCAAACATCATCTGCCCAAAGCTATTGGCATCAATATTAGCCCCAGAAAGTGATGCGAGCACCAGCGCGGGTGTGCCAATGTTAAACACCAACCGAGTAATAAAGTCGACGGGGTAGGGATGCCCTAAGCGTACCCATAAATATCCCAGCCCAGCACCGGCAAGTACCGGAGCCATCACGGCAAAAAGTTCGGCGAGCATTACTATTCCTTGACGATGATTAGCGGCTCATTGTCGTTAATTAGGCCGCTAACTGGCAAGGTGAATTGGTTAATCAACGTTAGCGGTTGAGTGACGGGGTTGCCAGGCGGCGGGGACTTGCTCACGTAAAAACTCGAGCAGTGCGTTAACCCGGCGTGAGTGGTGGCCGTAAGCGTACAGCATGGTGATCGGCAGTGGAGCGGGTTCCCAGCCAGGCAAGCAACTGACTAAGTCGCCGGGATGATGCTGCTCACGTTTTTCAACCACCCAGTGAGGCAGCAACCCAATGCCTTGGCCATAGGCAATGGCATCAATTTGAAGCACCGTTAGATCGACTCGCAGCCGCGAGCGGGGCGCATTAAAGAGAAAGTCGTCGTGATGAGTATGGTGTAACAGCAGCCCGCTAGAAGCGCTATCGAGTAAATCAATCCACGCGTGTGCCTCTAGCTCGCTTGGATGCTGAGGGTAACCAGCGTTGGCAAGATAGCTGGGGTTGGCATAAAGGCCACGGGTCAAGTGCCCCAACCGCTCCTGGTTGAGACCACATTCGTGCGTTGCCCCTAGCCAGATGTGCACACTGTTACTGTGCATTTTAGTGGGCGGTGACTCTCGGGTATGAAGGGTTAATTCCACCTTTGGATAGCGGGTTAAAAACGCATCAACAACACCTGCCATCCAACCTCGTGCCAATGCCCCGTGTACTTCCAGCGTTACTTTTCCACTGATCTCCTCACGGAGTTCTGCCAACGCTTCCTGGCTATGTGCCGCCATCGCCAGCAGTTCTGTGCAGTAGTTATGAAACAGCAGCCCTGCTTCAGTGGGGATCAACCGGTTGGCTTGCCGCCTGAGCAGTGGCTGACCCAATCGGGCTTCCAACTGGCTAATGCGGCGGCTCAACGTTGATTTAGCAAGCCCTAGTTTTTGTGCGCTGCGCGTCAGGCTACCGGTGGTCATCACATCGGCAAACGCGGCGAGTTCATCAAAATCGTACATGGTCGGAGCCACTGGGCAGCAATTGAAACGCTATTGTGCCATCTAATGATGTGAATGAAAATAATTGGCATTTGTGTTCCGGGTGGCTGAACGCGCTGTGCGACCTCTTTGTGCAAAGACTATGCAAAAATACGAATGTTAATAATTCGCATTGTATTTCAGATGCTCTTTCACATCAAAGGAACCCAGCTATGTTCTCTCGTTTGCGTCGCACGCTATTGGCCAGCGTCATCTCTTCATTGGCCTGTAGTGCCGTGCTGGCACAAGAAACGCCTCGACTAGATGATGTTGTGGTTAACGCGTCAGGTTTTGAACAGCAAATTACTAGTGCGCCTGCTTCTATTAGCGTTATTTCTCGGGAAGAGCTTGAGCGTGGCCACTATCAAAATATCACTGACGCGCTGCGCGATGTGCCTGGCGTGATTGTCACCGGTGGCGGTGCAGGAGATCGCGGCAATGATATCTCACTTCGTGGCATGCCCTCTCAGTACACCTTGATTTTGGTGGATGGACGTCCGCAAAACTCTCGGGAATCACGCCCGAATGGTAGCGCGGGGTTCGAACAAGATTGGCTCCCGCCGCTACAAGCGATTGAGCGCATTGAGGTAGTACGTGGGCCAATGTCGACACTTTACGGTTCAGATGCTATTGGTGGGGTGATCAACGTGATTACCCGTAAAGTGGCCGATGAATGGCACGGCAATGTGCAGCTCGACACAGTGCTTCAAGAGAACAGCAATTCTGGAGACAGCCGCCAAGCGAATTTCTACCTAAGCGGGCCGTTAGTGGGTGAGCGATTAGGGCTGCAGCTTTATGGGCGTGCGTCTGAACGGGATGAAGATGATATTTTGAATGGCTACGAAGAGAAAAGCCTGCAAAGTCTAACTGCACGGTTGAGCTTCGCGGCGAACGATAATCACGACTTCACCGCCGAAGCTGGCATTACCGAACAGGATCGCCACTCAAGGGTAGGGCGTTCTGCCGCTGCTGAGGGTTGCAAAGGTGGTTGTACCGACAGCATCGGCGAGTACACCAACACTCACGTTGCCGTTACCCACAGTGGCCGCTTTGACTGGGGGACTAGCGAGACCTTTGTGCAGCGTGAGCGTAGCGACAACAAATCCCGCGACATCGAAATTACCAACACCACCGCTAAAACTAGCGCGGTGATCCCACTAGGTATGCACTTAGTGACCGTTGGAGCGAGCTACGAAGAGGAGTCGCTGAGCGATACCACCACCAACAAGATATCTGACCGGACTGAAATCGAAAATAGCCAGCGGGCGCTGTTTGTAGAAGATGAGTGGATGCTGACCGACACCTGGGCGTTGACCGGTGGCTTACGCGTCGATGACGACGATAACTTCGGCAGCCACGTAAGCCCACGCCTTTACAGTGTTTGGAATGTGACACCTGACTGGACGCTTAAAGGGGGCGTTTCAACCGGCTATCGATCGCCAAGTCTGCGTGAAATCACTCCCGATTGGGGGCAGGTCAGCCGCGGTGGCAATATTTACGGTAACCCGGACCTTAAACCTGAAACGTCGCTTAACAAAGAGATTGCACTGCTCTACGCCAATGATGCAGGTCTAAGTGGCAGTTTGACGCTGTTCCACAACGACTTTGACGATAAAATTACTCGTATTGCTTGCCCTATCGATATCTGTACCGATGGTCGTAATGATTTTGGCAGCGACCCTACTTATCGCGTCAACGTTGATGAGGCGATTACGCAAGGGGTGAAAGCCAGTCTGGCAGCACCGCTGACAGATGCAGTCTCGTTAACGGCTAGCTATACCTTCACTGACTCCGAACAAAAAAGTGGCCAATATGCTGGCGAGCCTTTGACGCAGCTACCGCGCCACCAGGTCTCGGCTACGCTTGACTGGCAGGTCAACTCGCGACTCAGCCAATGGACAAAAGTGAGCTACCGCGGTGAAGAGAGTCAGCCCACTACTGGCCCATCAAGCCGTTCTGTGGTGGCACCTTCTTATACCTTTGTGGATGCAGGGGTGGGTTACAAGCTAAACGATAGCACCACGGTAAATGCCGGTATTTATAATTTGTTTGATGAGCGCATTACTTACGATGAGTACGGCTACGTGGACGATGGTCGCCGTGTTTGGTTGGGGTTGAATGTCGCCTTCTAGTACCTGTTTAGCCATTCTATTAAACGTTGCGGCCACCTTATTAGGTGGCCGTATTTTTAAGTGAATCAAGTGGCTATTTAAGGATGTTGGGCTTGGGCAGGCTGGGTATGTCGTTTGCTAAGCGTCAGTACGCTTATCATCAATGCTGGCAGGAACGTCACCGTCACGATCGAGGCTCCCAGCAAGCCAAATAGGACAATCGCCCCCACGCCACGGTAGAGTTCGGTGCCTTCACCGGGTAAAAATACCAGCGGTGAAAGCCCGCACAGGGTTGTCAGCGTGGTAATTGCAATTGGGCGCAGGCGGGTTTGTACCGCTTGAGATACGGCTTCCTGAACGGATAGCTGCTTATCGTGTAATCGTCGGCGTGCCTGGTCGACCACCAGGATGGGGTTATTCACCACAGTTCCCATTAAGATCAAAAAGCCCAACATCGTAATCATATCGAAGGGCTGACTTAGTGGAGCGATACCAATGAGTGGCAGTAGGCTGCCCACTGCGTTCATGGCTGCCAAACCCATAATGCCACCCACCACGCCCAAAGGAATGGAGGTAAGGATCAGCAGCGGGTACCCCCAGTGGGAGAAAATCGCTACCAGTAGTAAATAGACAATCACAATAGCAATCAAGAAGTTGCCCATTAGCGCGTCTCGCGTGGCATTCAACTGATCACTAGCCCCAGAAATCGAAATATCCACCGCCGAGGGTAGTACCCCCTCACGGCGTAAACGCTCCAGCATCCTCTCTGCCTGCTCAACCCCTGCTTCTAGGGCAATACTGGGTGGTGGGATGACATTGAGGGTCACCGTTCGGCTACTATCGACCCGGCGAATAACACTGGTGTCCATGGTTTCATCAATGCTGGCGACGGCAGAGAGCGGCAACGTCGCGCCGCTGGGAGTATGGAGTAGAAGGTTGGGTAGTTGGTCCAGAGGTAGCGACAGCTGGGGGCCATAAAGATAAATATCGATCTTCTCGTCATCGAGAAAAAAGTCATCCACATAGGCACCTTCGGTGAGTGCGGCGACTGAAAAGCCGACGTCCCCTGCCGCTAAGCCAAGCGCTGATGCCTGCGCCCAATCTGGGCGAATTTGTATTAGCGGCTGATCCAGCGACAGTGATGAAGGTTGGCTCTGAATGCGCGGATTGCCAAACTCATTGCGGGCTTCTCGGTAGAGGTTATTGGCGGCTTCATATACGGTCGCTAAATCCGGGCCGGCGATATCCAGGTTGATACTCCGGGTGCCGCCATCGTTACTGGAAATAATCGAGCCTTTCGAGGCAAACGCACGCATGCCAGGGAAGCGTTCGTAGTAGCTGGTAAGTGCGTCCATTAACGCTTCGATATCACTTGGGTCAGCTGCTTCCGCAACGATAAAAAGCCGCGTGGGGGCGACTCGCATGTTCATATAAGCCAGCGGTGGCACCTCAGTGTCGCCCGCTAAAAAAGCCGCTGGGTCAGCGTCTACATGGGGTAAAAAGTAATCCTCTACTTGCGCGGCGATTCCCGCCATCTCCTGCAGGCTATAGCCAGGCGGTGGGCTCATCACTGCAAAGGTTTTAGGTTCCTCGCCTTCGGGCAAGTACTCGGCTGGCGGAGTGAGTACAACGATAGTCCAGCCGCTGATCAATACTGTAGTTACCAGAATCGCTCCGCGCCGAAAAGGAGTGGCGATCAATCGATCAAGCCGCTCCCCAGCCCACGAAGGGCGTGAGGCCGCGGAGCTATCATCATGCTCGTTGCGCATCGAAAAATTAAAGCGCGAACATAGTGACGGCACCAGGGTGACTGCCACCAGCATCGAGGCAAAAATAGCAGCAGAAACGGCAATGGCTACGTCGGAGGAAAGTTGCCCGGCTTCCTCTTCTATAAACAGAATCGGCAGGAACACCAAGATGGTGGTGGCCGTCGATGCCAGCGTCGCGGGCCATACTTCCTGCACGCCGCGTAACGCCGATTCAATGCGGTCGAGCCCTAAACGGCGGTATCTCTCAATATTTTCCAACACCACAATGCTGTTATCGACGCTCATGCCAATGGCAAAGGCAATGCCTGCCATGGAAATTACGTTAATCGTGCGGCCAGTGAGCATCAGCCCTAAAAAAGCAGCGATGGTGCAAAAGGGAATGCCGATAACGCCAATAAAGGTGGCCCGAGCGGAGCGCAAAAACAGGTACATCACCAACGTTGCAAAGGCCGCCCCGAGTAGCAGATTGCTCCATACATTACTGACCGAGGCCTCCACGTAGCGCACATCATCGGCAGTCAGCACCATTTCCATACCCGCCGGGCGCAGAATGCTATCGTTAATCGCCGCTATTTCTTCCTCAATGGCGTATTTGATATCGATGACGTTGGCACCGCTTTCCCGCCGAAGGTCCATACCAATGCCCGGTTGGCCGTTATAAAACGATAGCTGGCTTAAGCGAGATTGCCCCTGGCGGACCTCGGCAACGTCGGCAAGCCGCACGATGCTATCCCCTTGACGAGCGACAACCAGCTGCGCCAGTGCCTCAGCGTCATCAAAGCGGCCCAGCGTGCGTATCAGATAGCGGCGTTTACCGGCTTCTAATTCACCACCGGAGATATCCCGGTTACGCTGGGTGATAGCATCGCGTAGCTCGGTAAGTGAAACCCCGCGCTGAGCCAGCGCGCCAGGGTCGACCAAAATTTGTAGCTGCCGCTGAGCGCCGCCATTGACGCCGACTTCCGATACCCCTTTAACGCCTTCCATGCGAGGCCGCACACGGTCGTCGATAAAGTCGCTCATCAGTTGGATGTCTAACGCCTTAGGGTTGCCGGGTAGCGTACCCACGTGAAAGCGTAAAAACGCGTCTGTCGAAAAGGCGGCAGAAACAATCCGTGGCTGGTCCACATTGGTGGGATATGACGATACTTGGCTGAGCGCGTTATTTACTTGAATCAGCGCTGCCGTCATATCCACGCTAAACGGGAATTCAAGCTCAATTTCAGCGCTGCCGCTTTCGGCCATCGCCGTCATGCGGGTAAGATTCGGCACATTGCGCAAGTACTGCTCCTGCTCAATGAGGATCTCTTTTTCGATATCCTGGGGTGTCGCTCCCGCCCAGCGCGTTTCGACCGTTATTGTGCGGGCTTCAATGTCGGGAATCATCTGAACGGGGATGCGCAGCGTGGCGGCAATGCCCAGCAGCAGGAAGATTAGCGCGATAACAGTGACCAGCGTTTGCTGGCGCAGTAGGGCTGCAAACATTACTCGCTCCCCGCCGCGACAGCCTCAACGCTGATACCTTCGACCAGCGATTCATTACCCCGAATGACTACCTGCTCATCACCGGCGAGGCCCTCGATAATTTCCACGCGGTCGGCAAAGTTAATACCCAACTGCACACGCTGTTCAGTAACCTGATAGGTGTTGTTTTCGTTAGGGGTGGCCACCCATACGGTGACTCGCCCGTCTGGGTAGCGGCTTAACGCATCGCGGGGAACCGTCAGCCCATCGCTGCCGGTCGACGCCCGCAGCACGGCATCCACTGCATTACCTGGGTATAGTGAAGCTGCATCGGGCACATGGGCGCGTAATAGAAATGTGCGGGCACTGGGGTCACTGATCGGCACCATGGTGGCGATAGTGGTCTCGTGGGTTTGCTGGCCCACGCGCAGGCTGATCAACGCTTCGTCTTGAACGGCAGCATAAAAGGCTTCGGGTACCTGGAAATCAGCGCGCAGTTCATCAAGGTTAACGAGGCGTGCAACGCTATCACCCGGTGTGACCCACTCACCGAGATTAACGCTGCGAGCGCTAACGACACCATTAAAAGGGGCGTTAATTTCATGGCGAGCCAGTAAGGCGCTTAAACGCGATTGTTCCGCCGTTAAGCGTGAGCGAGCGGCACGGGCTACGTTAACGGCACTACGACGAGCGCTGGCTTCAGTCGCCGCGATGTTTCGCCCCACGCCCACCGACTCCGCTTCGCGCAGTAGTCGTTCTGCTTCCGCTAGCGCGGCCTGGGCCTCCTGCTCTGCGGCAACCGCCGCTGCTACGTCAAAACGAGCCAGGTCGTCTTCCAGTGCGATTAGCCTGTCTCCTTTGGCGACGTGGTCGCCAGGATTAACCGCTATCTGAATAATAAGCCCTGACACGGATGCTGAAAGTAGGGCATCTTCCAGGGAGTTAACGGTGCCGACTAGATTTGTTTCGGTATAAATTGGCTCATGGTTTACGGGCGCGAGTTCGACCCTGGGGGCTGATTGCGCGAAGGAAGCGCCAGAAAGTATTAGGCCGCAGAGCAACAGTAGAACCAAGGCAAAATAGCGGACAAGCGGGTACGCGGTCATAACAGACAGTTTCCTAATAAACATCGAATTCGCTGTTAAGCGGGCGTGGAAGTTGGTTGATAGTACCTAAGCTTGGCGCTTACGAGAGATTAACTTAATGAATTGCCAGCATAGAGATTGGCTAACGCCCAACCTTACGGCGTAAAAAAGCCCTGGCACATGGCCAGGGCAGCAAGTTTTCATTGAAACAGTAAACAGAACCTTCTAGCTAGCAGCGTTTAGAACTCGTAGCGTGCAGATAGCCACAGTCGACGCCCTTCTTCACTATTGGCATACACATTGCCAAAGCTAGTGCCGTCACCGTAAGCGCGATAATCAACAAAATCTTTATCGAACACGTTATAAATGGTGGCACTCACGTTAAATTGCTCGGTAAATGCGTAGCTGCCGCCTAAGTGGAACAGTGAATAGGCTTTGAAGTCGCCTAGGTCGTCGAAAGAGGGCGCGCCCCTAACGCTTTCACGGTTACGGTAGCGCTCGCTGCGGTACTCGGCGGGAAGCCACGTGTCCAACTGAGGCGTGGCTTGCCAGCGTAGCGTGGCATTGAACGCATGCTCTGGCGTATCGGTCAGTGGCTCACCACGATTGTTACCGCTTTTCTGTTCACTATCGGTGTAGGTGTAGTTGGCCGATAAACGCCAATCTGGTGTGAATTGATAGCTAGTAGCAAGCTCGACACCTTGGGTGACGGCTTCATCAATATTGACGTCTTGGCTATAGACGCCGTCGGGCACGAGCGGATCGTTCTCAACAACAATGTCGTTGCCGCTGGCTATTTTGTCGTCAAACTCGTTATAAAACAGTGTGGCGCTAGCGGTGAAACCTGCCTGACTGTCGTAATGTGCACTAATTTCACTGCTAGTACTGGTTTCTGGTTCAAGATTTGGGTTACCAATAGTGAGTATGGTGCCCTGGCCCGTGACGCCATTGATACCCGCATGCAGGTCATTCAGAGAGGGCGTTTTGTAGCCTCGGCTGACGCCGCCTTTCAGTGTCCAGTTTGGCGTCGTGTTCCACACCAAATAGCTACGCGGGCTGAACTGGCTGCCAAAGGCATCGTGATGGTCGTAGCGACCACCAAGCGTTAGCGCCAAATCGTCGCGTAGCATCCACTCATCTTCTGCAAAGAGTGACCATGTGGTTTGCTCAAAGGTCTCATTTGCTAACCCATCATCGAGCTTAGCATCCCACCACTGTAAGCCCACCGTGGTCATGTGGTCGCCTAGCGGCATGATATATTTGCTGTCTAACACTGTATTGGTGGTTTCTAGCTCGCGAGGCGCGCCGCCCACGATGCCAGGGAAGCCGTCATAGGCAACGCCATTTTCACCAGGAATCGTACGGCCTTTAGTTTCTGTGGTGTTGCGCATCAAGCTGGATTCGAGCGTGCCTGATGCAAAGCGCCCAGTGTGGCCAATAGCAACTTGCTGCCGTTCAAAACGCAGTTCGTCGGCGTAGCCATTTGCGACTCCAGGGTCTGGCGCGCAACTACGGGTACGGCCGTCTAGAGTACCGAGCTGGCATTCGTCGTTGTTATAGCGCTGTCGATTAACTTCACCATCCACCCACAGGTCATGATCGGCATTTGGTGTCCAGGTTAACTTGCCGCCCAGGTTGTAGGTATCGCCTTCAACGGGGCTGGGGCCACGCTGGCTAACGTCAATGGGATTGCCGTTGCCGTCAGTGTAAGTAAGCTCTGATGCGTCCCGTTCATATAAGCGACCGCGCACCTGAATGCCAAGCGTGTCTTGAATAAGCGGGCCACTCGTATAAAGATTAATTTCGCGGCGATCACCGAAATCACGATCTTCATTAAATGTGTTTTCAATTCCTACTGAAACAACCCACTCGCGGTCTACTCGGCGAGTAATAATGTTGATTACACCGCCCATGGCGTCAGAGCCATATAGCGTCGACATTGGGCCACGAATCACTTCGATACGCTCAATGCTGGAGACAGGCGGGAAGAAGCTGGGAGACGTTTCGCCAAACCCGTTAGGTGTGACGCTGCCAGCGGCGTTCTGCCGACGGCCGTCAATAAGAATCAACGTATAGTCGCTAGGCATCCCGCGAATGCTGATATTGCTGCCACCGGTTTTGCCGACTGCACCACCAACATCAACACCCTCTACATCACGTAACGCATCAGCCACGCTGGTAATGCGCTTGCGCTCCAGTTCCTCACGAGAAACAACGGAAATACTGGCAGGGGCATCCACCAGTGCCTGCTCAAAACCGCTCGCAGATACAACAATATTGTCCAGTTGTTCTGATTCTTGGGCTAAGGCCGCGGTGGCGGTGACGCTTAGAGCGACGGCGCTGGCTAAAGCGGTGCGAGTGAAGCGTGGCATGGTGGTCCCCTGAGATGAAACTTATTTGCTAATGAAAATGGTTATCAAGCGAGTTGGTGATTCTAAGAAGAAAAGTTCCCATATGCGAGTTTGTTTCATCGAACATTGTGTTGCTAAATATCGAACAGGGCTGTGTGAAAAAATTGCCTATAGAGGTTGTTAGACGGCTAATTAAACTATCGTTGCAGCATCCTGAACGTGCAATTCGTTGGAATAGTAATGCAAGTGCTTTTGAGAATCGTTATTATCAGCGCCACATACACTCAGGAGAGTCACATATGGGTTACTTGTCGCTGCGCAACGGACTAGTAGGTATTGTGGTAAGCGGACTGTTATTAATAGGTGGGTCGTTGGCAAGCGTTGCTCAGGCGCGCACGTTGGACACAGCCTACGGAGACGTTGAGGTTAGCGATACGCCAGAGCGTGTTGTCACCCTTTATGAGGGCGCGTTAGATGCCGCCCTGGCCGCAGGCGTCACCCCGGTTGGCGCGGTCACTACCCGCGGCGGTGATAATGTTGCTGAATACGTAGAAGCTCATCTAAATGGCGAGCGCCCTGAGATTGTCGGCGTGGTACGTGAAATCAATATTGAAGCCGTACTGGCCCAACAGCCCGACCTGATTCTGGCCGCTGCTCCGCTACCGGAAGAGCAGTACCAACTGCTATCTCGCATCGCACCCACCGTGGTGCCGCACACCCAACCGTTAGCGCCCGATAGTTGGGAAGCGGAAGCGCGGCTTTATGGCCAGGCGCTCAATCGTGAAACGGAAATCGAAGACGCCATTGTGGACGTCGATCACCGCATTAGCGAACTGGCAGCCGCTATTGATGCTGCCGGAGTGGGTGGCACTGCGGTTCTGGCTCGCTGGATGCCCAATGGCCCGATGGTAATGTCCACAGAGCTGATCGCCACTGGCCTATTAGCGAAAGTGGGGTTAGAGGTTCAGGATGCTGGACTGGTCGATGAAGGGCACCCCCATAGCGATATACTTAGTCTTGAAAACCTTTCCCAAGTGGACGGCGACTGGCTATTCCTGGCC
Organism: Halomonas bluephagenesis; assembly: GCF_054790765.1. Classification (NCBI taxonomy): domain Bacteria; kingdom Pseudomonadati; phylum Pseudomonadota; class Gammaproteobacteria; order Oceanospirillales; family Halomonadaceae; genus Halomonas; species Halomonas bluephagenesis. The sequence goes on along the minus strand of NZ_CP133631.1, from coordinate 989,926 downwards.
ACGCTTAATGCCGATGGCCAGGCGGCGTTAGATGCCGCGAAGCAGAGCGCAGCCTTCACTCGTTTGAACGTGGTTAAGCAAGACCGGGTCGTACCGGTGAATGGCCAGCTGTGGAGCAGCGCCAATGGCCCGTTGGCTGCTCAGGCCATGTTGGATGACATTGAGAACGCATTGTTGCCGTGAAAGATGCCGTGACATCACTACCTAGCACATTGGGCAGCGCCAGTCGGCGCTATGCTCCCCGTACATGGATGCTTATTCTGCTCACCGCCCTTGTGGCGGTGAGCATCGTTAGTTTGCTGATTGGGGCTGGTGAGGTGGGGCCACGGCGAGTGCTGGGGCTGCTGCAGAGCGCAAGCGACAGTGAAGCGCAGTTTATCGTCTGGGAGTTACGCGCCCCGCGCACCCTAATTGGCATTGTCGTCGGCATTTCGCTGGGTGTTGCCGGGGCACTGCTGCAAGCCATTTCCCGCAACCCGCTTGCCGAGCCTGGTCTGCTGGGAGTAAGCGCCGGAGCGGCCTTCGCGGTAGCACTGGCACTTGTACTAGGGGCCAGCGCTGCCACGCTACGCATTTCGGTTGCCCAGCTAGGGGCATTGGTGGGCTGTGTCTGTGTTCTCAGCGTGGCGCGTTTTCGTGGGGTGGGAAATGACCCCGTGCGCCTAGTGCTGGCGGGAGCGGCATTTTCTGGATTGTTAGGCTCGCTCACCTCATTAATGCTGCTGTATGACCAGCGCGCTGCCGATGAGATCCGTTTTTGGGTGGTAGGCAGCCTTGCCGGAAGACGACTGGATGATCTTGTGGCGGGGCTGCCGAGCTTATTGGTCGCGGCCATCGCGGTGGTTGTTATGGCGGGGCCTCTGGCAGCGCTGGCGCTAGGTGAGCGAGCGGCGAGTGGCCTGGGGCATCACCCCACGCTGATTCGCTGGTTAGCCGTAGGCTGCGTAGCACTGCTAGTTGGCGCGGCAACTGCGATTGCCGGTCCGATTGCCTTTGTAGGACTGGTGGTGCCGTTTGTAGCGCGAGCGTTTGCCGGGCCGGATATTCGCCGCACGCTGTGGTTTTGCCTGCCGATTGGCCCACTGATTGTGCTTACGGCGGACATTATCTCGCGTGTTGTCGTTGCACCTTCCGAGCTGCCATTGGGTGTACTCACCGCGCTATGCGGCGCGCCGGTATTAATAGCCGTGGTGCGTGCAAAACGGCTCCCGATGCTATAACGCCTTGTTTTTTACCACCATGCCGCCCAGGCGTCACGGTGTCATCTTGGTGATGTGTTGATATGAAAATAATGGCGAATCATCCGTCTTTAACGGACGTTGCCACCCGAAGCCATGCTGTTTCAAACCATGCCGCGGAATATGCCAATAGCGTGCCAGCGCCGGAAGGCTACTGGCATATCGCGCTGCCCCGTTGGGGCTATAGTTTTCTTCTCGAAAAGCGCGCACTAGCGGTCAATATCGGTTTGTTGATTGCGTTGCTGGCAGCGTGCCTGCTCTACCTAAGCTTAGGTAGCGTACCGCTGGCGCCCAGTGCGGTCATTCCTGCGGTGTTGGGGAAGGGCGATATGATGACGGCTTTTATGGTTCAGGAGCTGCGCTTACCGCGTTTAATCGCTGCTTGCTTTACCGGGGCGGCGTTCGCGCTTTCAGGTATTTTGATGCAAACCCTGGCCCGCAACCGTCTGGCTACGCCAGGTATTATCGGTATTGATAACGGCGCGACGGCCTTCGCGGTGGCCTCTATTGTGGGCATGGGTGTGTCTATTGCGCCGCCAGCGATGGCCTTGGCTGGCGCGACGACCGCCGCCGTGCTGACCTTTGGCCTTGCGGCTGGCAGTGGCACCCAAGGTTACCGGTTTATTGTCGCGGGCATTGGCGTGGGGGCGGTGTTTGGTGCTGTCACCCAACTGATGTTGGCACGAGTAGCGATTGATACCGCCAACGCTGCCTATCCATGGACGGTTGGGTCACTTAATGCACGCCCCAGCGGGGCAGTACAACTGCTGGGAATTGGCTTGGCATTAGGGATAGTTGCCGCCTTGGCGCTGGCACGCTCACTGACGTTACTGCGTTTTAAAGACGCGACCGCCAGTGGTCTCGGGCTTCGTGTTAAAGCCCGCAGGTTGCAAATCCTGATGCTATCCGTCGTGCTCACCGCCTTTGCGGTTGCTGTGGCGGGGCCAGTGGGCATGGTTGCGCTGATTGGTCCAGAGGTTGCTCGTTCACTTTCCAGTGCTCGACATGTGCCGATTTTGGCCGCCACATTAGCAGGTGCTCTGGTAATGTTGCTGGCCGACCTTGCCGGGCGCACTCTCTTGGCACCAATTGAAATTCCCGTTGGCATTGTTACAGCGGTGGTTGGCGGCCCCTGGCTGCTATGGATATTAATGCGCCCACAACGGAGCCGCCCATGAATAGCACATCTCTTTCACCAACGCTTGCTACCGATGCGTTGTGTATGAGCTACGGCCAACGTCGAGTGATTGAAGACCTGGGCGTTAGCTTACCTAGTGGGCAGGTAACGGCCATTGTTGGCCCTAACGGCTGTGGCAAATCAACGCTACTTTCTGGTCTGGCTCGCCTGCACAAACCTGACAGCGGAGCAGTACTGCTGGATAGTCAGGATATTCAGCGTCTGCCCGCGCGCCAGTTAGCCACCCAGCTAGCGTTGTTGCCTCAAGAAGCGGTGGCTCCGGAAGGGCTAACCGTCACCGAGTTAATTCGCTTTGGCCGCCAGCCCCACCAAGGCTGGCTGCGTCAATGGTCGGCGGAAGACCAGCGCGTGGTGCAGTACGCGCTCGATGCTGCTGGTTTGAAAGAGCTCGCCGACCGGCCGTTAGAAGCGCTTTCCGGCGGGCAACGCCAGCGCGCCTGGATCGCGATGACCATTGCCCAGCAGACCCCATTACTGTTACTAGATGAACCGACCTCTGCACTAGACTTAGGCCACCAGATTGAAGTGTTTGAGTTAGTGCGCCACTTGGCTTGCCATGGCCGTACGGTAGTGATGGTATTGCATGACCTCGCCAGTGCCTGCCGTTATTCAGACAACCTGATTGCCATGCGCGATGGCCAGATTATTGCTAAGGGGGCGCCCGCCGAGGTGGTGACACCCGCGCTGGTGCGCGAGCTTTACCAGGTAGATTGCACGCTGCTGCTTGACCCGGATACCGGAAGCCCTTTATTGGCCAACGTGCGCCGCGTGGCTCAGCCAGCATAAAGGTTACGTAGTAGCTCTCTTTATATAGTTCTCTGTATATAGCTCTCTACATACAACCCTCTATATAACTCTCTTTATAACTTTAAAAGGAACCGATGTGGCTTCTTCTCCACCCGATTCTCACGCTAAACCTTCAGGAAGTCAGGGGGCTCACAGCCAAAGCTTTCAAGCACTCGTGCGATTGCTGCGCTATGCCAAAGGATATCGGCGGCGGATTGCTGCGGCCACCGCCTGTTCCATTATTAATAAGCTATTTGATATCGCTCCGGAAATCCTGATCGGTGTGGCGATTGATGTGGTGGTTAACCAGGAAAACAGCTTTGTAGCGCGGCTGGGTTTTGAAACGCCCCACCAACAAATCACCATTCTGGCGGTGCTGACGTTCTTTATCTGGGCGGGGGAGTCGCTGTTCGAGTACTTGTTCCAAATCCTCTGGCGAAACCTTGCCCAGCGGCTACAGGCCGATATGCGCCAAGACACCTACGAGCACGCCCAGCGATTGGACATGGCATTTTTTGAATCAAAAAGCTCCGGTCAGCTCGTCGCCACCATGAACGACGACGTGAACCAGTTGGAGCGCTTCCTGGACGGTGGTGCCAACGCGCTGATTCAAGTTGGTGTGACGGTAATAGCGGTAGGCGCCGTGTTCTTCGTGCTGTCACCGCTGATTGCACTGCTGGCGTTCACGCCGATCCCGCTCATTATCTGGGGCGCCTTCTTCTTCCAACGCAAAGCCGGGCCGCTTTACAGCGATGTGCGTGAAAAGGTGGGTGATCTTGCCAGCCGCCTTTCCAACAACCTAAGTGGCATTGCCACCATCAAAAGCTTTACCAGTGAAGCGCGGGAAGCCGAGCGCCTCCGTGATGCCAGCGAAGCCTATTTAGAAGCCAACCGCCGGGCGATAAAGGTCAGCTCTGCGTTTATACCCGTCATCCGTATGGCGATTTTGGCGGGCTTTCTCGCCACCTTCACCGTCGGCGGCATGATGGCGCTGAACGGCAGCCTGAATGTAGGCGCTTACGGCGTCCTGGTTTTCCTTACCCAGCGCTTGCTGTGGCCGCTCACTGGCCTTGCCCAAGTGATCGACTTGTTCGAGCGCGCGATGGCCAGCACCAAGCGGATTCTTGACCTATTGGAAGTGCCGATTACGGTTAAAGATGAAAGTACAGCGCCTCTCGCTGCACCTGTGAAAGGCGAGGTGCAGTTCGAAGCCGTGAGCTTCCACTATGCCTCTAGCCAGGTGGGAGTGAGTGGCGTTGATCTCCACGTGCCTGCAGGCAACACCCTAGCGCTGGTAGGTGCTACCGGTTCCGGCAAATCGACCCTGATCAAATTGCTGCTGCGCTTTTACGACCCTGCCAGCGGTCGCGTACTGGTCGATGGTCAGCCGATCACGGAGGTCAGCATGCACTCGCTGCGTCAAGCGATAGGGTTGGTGAGCCAGGATGTGTACCTGTTTGAAGGCAGCATTCGCGATAACATTGCTTACGGCAAACCTGATGCCTCGGAGGCCGCGATTATTGACGCCGCCAAAACCGCTGAAGCCTGGAGTTTTATTGAAACACTGCCCCAAGGGTTGGAAACCCCGGTTGGCGAGCGAGGGGTATTACTCTCTGGTGGCCAACGTCAGCGGCTTTCGCTGGCCAGGGCGCTGCTAAAAGATCCGCCAATTCTGGTGCTGGATGAAGCCACTAGCGCGGTGGATAACGAAACTGAAGCCGCCATTCAACGTTCACTAAAACGCATCGCCCATGGCCGTACAGTGATTATGATTGCCCACCGGCTTTCGACCATTGTGCATGCCGATGAAATCGTGGTGATTGAGCAAGGACGCGTTGCTGAACGCGGTAACCACTCAAGCTTGTTGGTGGCTGATGGCCACTATGCTGCCCAGTGGCGAGTACAAACCGGCGCCGCCCAGGCAGGGGATGTGGAAACACTTAGCCATTGAACACGTCTTTTAGCGTGCTAGCGATTCACCAGAAGGGCATTTAAGGTAATCGGTACATGCTCATCAATCTCTTGATAGCCTAGCAACGACAGCACGGTTCGCACCGTGCTGTTGGCCATCAGCGCTCGGCCATCCATCGCCATGGGTTCAGCGTGGGTAACTCGCACTTCGTTTAACCCTTCACGGGTAAAGCGCAGCGGCACCGACTCTTCCTGGTTAATCAGGTCGGTTTGTACCCGAAAGGTGAGTGTTTCCACCATGGATTCACCAATATCCAGGCCATCCAATCGCTCCGGCGGCATTTGTGCGACCAGTGTGACCAGCGTGGTATTGGCCAGCAAGCCCACCCACGGCGGTAAATCACCAAAGCGAGTCAGCAAATCCGTTTGACTCAAGCGTAACGGCAGGCGCAGGGTGCCATCGTTAGAAATATCGCCCTGCAAATTATTCACCTGATGGTGATGGGTTTGTGGGGCATCGCCATCTAACTGAGTAATAGACGCCTGCACCTGCGACTGGCCAGGGTCTAGCTGCCAATCCGCATGAACCGGCACCGCCAACAATAGCGGGATAAGAGCAATCAAAGCTTTCACAGCGCGTCTCCGCATTAGGAACTCATTACCAGACCTCACGCTTTTAAATAAGTGCCCCTAAAAAATTACTGCTATCACCACAAGATAGCGCTACAAGGGGTAGCCTCGCCCGAACACATTCGCTATTATATGCACGCTTTGCGGGCCTATAGCTCAGTTGGTTAGAGCAGGGGACTCATAATCCCTTGGTCGTAGGTTCAAGTCCTACTGGGCCCACCATTAAAATCAGTAACTTAGCAATTGTCTCTGGTGAGTCCCCTAGTCCAAGGGTACAGTTTCGGTACAGTGCCGATCTTTCAGACCCTGGAGATTTTTTGTGGCCACTATCGTCAAGACCCCTTCTGCAACCTGGAAAGCCGTCATCCGCAAGTCGGGTTGGCCAACCATCGCAAAGACCTTCCGCACCAAACGTGACGCTCAAGATTGGGCACGCCGCACTGAAGATGAAATGGTGCGCGGTGTTTATATCCAACGTAGTGCCTCAGAGCGCATGACGCTTGAAGCAGCATTGCAGCGCTACTTAGCCGATATCACGCCTACTAAGAAACCCAGTACTCAAAAAAGTGAACGCCAAAAAGCGACGACGCTTATTGAGCATTTGGGCAAATACTCCCTTGCAGCGCTGACCCCAGAGCTGATCGCCAACTACCGTGATAAACGACTCAACTCACTAGGACGGCGTGGGCAGCTTATCAGCCCTAATACCGTGCGCCTGGAGCTTGCCTTACTCGGACACCTTTACACCGTGGCCATACAGGAATGGGGACTGGGACTTACCTATAATCCCGTCCAGAACATCCGCAAGCCTAGCCCAGGAGAAGGGCGTAACCGTCGCCTGAATTCTGACGAGGAAAAGCGGCTGTTTGCTGTTCTGCGGCAGCATAGCAACCCAATGCTAGCCTGGATCGCCAGAGTAGCCCTGGAAACGGGTATGCGCTCTTCAGAGATCCTGACCCTCACTCGCAATCAGGTCGACGTTAAACGCCGCGTGGTGCGCCTTACAGACACCAAAAACAACGAAGCCCGCCTAGTGCCGTTGACTCAAGTGGCAACCGAAGCGTTCAAACAAGCGCTTAATAACCCAGTTCGCCCGCTCGACTGTGATCTAGTGTTCTTCGGTGAGCCTGGCCAGGATGGAAAGCGGGGTCCCTATGCTTATACCAAACTATGGAACCAGGCGAAGAAGCAAGCTGGTCTGGATGACTTCCGCTTTCACGACCTTCGCCATGAGGCTGTGAGCAGATTAGTCGAAGCTGGTTTAAGTGATCAGCAGGTGGCAGCAATTAGCGGCCACAAGTCCATGCAAATGCTGCGGCGCTACACCCACCTACGCGCCGAAGACCTGGTAGACCAGCTCGATGCTATTGAGCAGCGACGCTCAAAGGCGTGACTGAAATAGACTTGTAAGGCCTGTGCCACTCGAATACCAACATCGTCGAGCCCAAAAGGGCGAGTAAGTTACTTGTAAACGGACACTGCCAGCTTGCTGGCGGTGGACCTTTTACACATCCTGCCCGCAATAAAAACCGCGCCAAGCAGCATCCCCAAAACTTCCACGCAATGAGAGTGAATAATTCTCTGTCATTTAGAATATTTTAGAATATTGAGTACGCCAAAATTGAGCTGAGCTTATAGAGTGCGCTTATAGTGCGATTGAATGCGGTTGCAGTGCGCTTATAGTGCGGTTAAGTCTTATTTTTCAATATCTTACGATATATCGTAAGTATACAAGCTAGCTAGATATTCATAACCTTCGTAAGGCAAGTATCAATTACGGAGGATTACACAATGACTATCGAGGATTCCCTTCTCGACCGTTTCGGCCCACTACTAAGCCTTCCCCAACTGGCCACTGTTCTTGACCGCTCACCAGACGGTCTGCGCATAAGCCTACGCACAAGTAACCCTTGGGCAGCAGAGATTAACCAGGCAAAGCTGAAAGTTGGTCGGCGTGTCTATTTCCGCACTTCGCAAATTGCCGAGCTGCTGGACAGTGACCGGCTCTGCGGTGATAGGGGGTGAGATATGGCGATTGATTTGATGTGGGCATTTGAAAATGAGCCGCCGCCGCTTGATTATGTTTTACCCCATATGGTAGCGGGCACTGTCGGTGCGCTTATATCACCTGGCGGGACAGGTAAGTCCATGCTTGCTCTACAATTGGCTGCTCAGATTGCCGGTGGCACCGATCTGCTGGGATTGGGTGAGTTGCCCACAGGCCAAGTGATATACCTGCCGGCCGAAGATCCACCAACTGCTATTTATCACCCACTACACGCGCTGGGCGCAAACCTCAAGCCGGAACAGCGGCAAGCTGTGGCTGAACAACTGCTGATTGAACCATTGATCGGCAGGTGCCCCAATATCATGACCCCAGACTGGTTCGATGGGATTAAACGGGCTGCCGAGGGTCGTCGCCTGATGGTCTTGGATACCCTGCGCCGCTTCCACATCGAGGAAGAGAACGCCAGCGGGCCTATGACCCAAGTTATTGGCCGCATGGAGGCCATAGCTGCTGACACTGGTTGTTCTGTCCTTTTTTTGCACCACTCCAACAAGAGTGCTGCAATGATGGGGAGCGGCGACCAACAGCACGCGAGCCGAGGGTCATCCGTACTTGTCGATAATAGCCGGTGGCAATCCTACCTGTCTGGCATGACGCAAGCCGAGGCCGATGAATGGGGGGTTGATAGAAGCCAGCGTGGGTACTTCGTCCGCTTCGGCGTAAGCAAAGTAAACTACGCCGCGCCTTTCCAAGAATGTTGGTTTAGGCGTCACGAAGGCGGCATCCTCAAACCTGCTGTACTTGAGCGGCATAAGCGCCCCTCGCCTGTAAAGCTGAAGTCCATCGGCAAAGGCGGAGATGATGACTGGTAACCGAGTTGCCCCGACCAGTACCGCATTGCAGGCTCGAGTAATGATCTATCAACCCAGCCAGCGCCCCCAAGAACGTGCAGGACAGTGGATGAATACGAGTTTTGGCCGATGCCGTGTAACCGGTAGGCTTGGGCAGCGTCATGCCGATATCGTCGAGTCCATGCTGTATGTTGCCGAACGGCGTCGTGAAATCTCTGACGGAGGCGTCGAGCTACTAGTTGACCCGGCAAAGTTGCATCGAATGCTATCAGACCACCAGTCAGCCATGGTCGCATCAAAAAGCTACTGATCGATCTGCGAGCTGCCACGGTGGAAATCGTGACGCCGGAGCTGGAGCGGAGCAGTGACAGTATCATTGGCGGCTTGATTGACCATGTGATCCCATCATCTATGACCCGCCGCGACCCGCTCACAGGCGGCGAACGACACTTGTGGCGTGTCCGGTTGGGTGTTGCTTTGGTGATGCTGATGGAAAAGGACTTGTCGTTGTACTACTCGCCTGCACCGATTGCCAGACTACAACATGGAATCAGCCAGGCAGTTGCCCGGCATGTGCTTACCCACAAACACAACCCAGTCGGCGGTTGGTTTCTGGACACACTGATCCGCGCTGTTTGCGGTGTTGCTGCGAGCAGTACCACGCTCCGCAACTTCCGACGGCGCATTAAGGAGGATTCAGACAGATTGGTAGAAATCGGCATTGAGGTAGATGCCAGCGATAGGTTAAAGCGTGTCACAGCGGCCCGATAGCGTGCCACACCGGCCCGATTCTTTACGGTTTTAGCAGGATATTCAGGATATATCAGGATATCCAGGCGGTGTAACCACCCGCTGGATGCGGGTGGCTACACCTTAACTGATCAAGCACAAGGGGCTTGATCAATCGGCCGGAGGCCGATGTTTGAACGCCAAAAAAGAAGGCCGTCACCCAGCACCTGTGCCAAACCCTGACACTACTTGGACTAGCTCTTGAGGCCGTTGCAAGGCGGCATTAAAAGAATGCCAGTGACCATAATAATAATCAGAATATTATTCTTCTTATTATAGATGGGATAACCCAGCTGGTTTCGACACCACAGCTGATATCGCCGCCCCTTTTTGGCGTTAAAACACCGGGTAGCGCCCAACATGGTTGGAACATGTCAGTTTAGCGATGGGGTCTGATTATGCGTAGGGGGTCCGATTATGCGTACCGCCCCTACGCGACAGATAGCCTCAATGGGCACGATCAGGCATCAAAGTTACTGCGGCGATCTTGATGCTCTGGCCGCCATAAGACGGCTTTCATGATGAAGGGATAGCATACCGGCAACATCAGCCAGGCTATCCATGAGCCGATGACAGCGAAGCCAACCAGCAACAGCACTATTCCCAACCAGGCTATTAGATACCAAACAGGGGCTTGCGGGCGTTCATTGATCATCGTTTATGCTCCTTGCTGGTGACATGTAAGGCTGCTCTGAGTCGCCATGCTCGCTACTTGCCGATTCAAAGAGGGGGCGATTATGCGTAGCTTGGGGGGGGCTGATTATGCGTACTGCCGCCGTCAGAAGGTGATGCAGCTTGGATAGTACCGCTCATGGCACCTGTCTGGCCGCTGTTCTGCTTGCCACCCATATGGGCTGAATCGCCACCGCCTTCCGACATGCCGAGTCGTTCAGCCCGGAGTTTCTGAGCCATAGAGCCGCCGAACGAGCCGTGACTGGCGTTGTAGTCACCCATAATCTTACCGCCCAAGGTTTCACCTGCCGCCTTTGTCAGGTTCTTCATAGTCTTTCCAGCGTGGCCCATGCCCGCAGCGGCACCGCTCGACGACGAGGCAGAGCCCGGCATGGGAAGCGGCCCATTTCCAGCACCTGTAGAGCTACCGCCGGAGCGAGCGCGCCACTGCCACTGAGCTGTTCACCAGCCAGCTTGGAGGCTTCACGCATGGCCATAGCGCCACCCGCAGCGCCTACACCAGCCCCTACCGCGACAGACCCGGCAGCCCTTGCCATGCCGCTTACAGACGGCGTTGCACTGCCGAGAGAAGCCCCGTTGATGATTCCCTGAACCGCGTCAGGAATCATCTTCACCAGAATAGCCATCATCAACAGCACCCCAATGATGGCGAGGATAGCCCGAAACGACTCATGATCCTGATTCACAGCCCACTGGTGGATAAATTGCTCACCCGCGCCGATGACCAAGAACATCACATAGAGCTTGGCTCCGATGCTGATGGTGTAGGTGATGTACTTTTTGGCGTAATCCGCCGTTCACTGCGAACCGCCAAAACCCAGCAGAACAATGCCTGCTGCCGTGACCACGTACATTTCAGCCAGCACAAAGAAGGCATAAGCAGCAATCAGCGTGTACAGGATGACAACAGGCAGCGCCAGGATGGTGTAGGCGATCCGGCTCAAGCCGCTGCCTGCCGAAATAACATCGCCCCCAAGGGTAAATCCCCGTTCCAGGATCTCCGGCACACTAAGGCTCAAGCTAGTACCGGTAGCTTGTCCGCCGATCCAGACCCAGCCCTTGATCATGGTGTTTATCCGATATCACAAAGTCTTTTTATCCTTTAGGCCTAGACACTTCTAAGGCCCCGTCAGAGTTGTATACTGCAAGTGAAAAGGGCGGTCTCAATGATCAAGTGCAACACCTAACCTATCAGGTAATGTATTGCCATGACTCATTGTTATCGCCGTCTTTCTGCTGAAGCCCGAGCCGCCATCATGCTGATGCAGGGTCACCATTCGATTCGTGCTATCGCCCGTCAGTTAGGACGCGCACCCAGCACCATTTCACGAGAACTGACACGCCATACGGTCAGGCCTGGCATAGCGTATGACGCCAGTCTCGCTGGTTACCGCGCCCGACTGACCCGCTGTCGGCCTCGTCGTTGCCCGAAGCTGCATCTCGATGGTGAGCTGTTCGAACTGGTGGTCTACCTGCTGCGCAAGTACTGGTCACCAGAGCAAATAGCCCGAACACTGAAGCGTATGTTTCCTGATAATACTGATCGCCACGTCTCGCACGAAGCCATCTACAATGCGCTCTACCTTATACCGCGTGGCTCGCTCAATAAGGAGCTGATTGCCTGTTTGCGCCAGGGTAACGGTAAACGTCGCCCTCGCAGCCGTGGCAAGGATAGACGACAACAGATTCCAGGCTTGGTCAGCATCCATCTGCGGCCGCCTGAGATCGAAGACCGCCTAATGCCTGGCCACTGGAAGGGAGACCTCATCATCGGTGCCAACAACCGCTCTGCCGTCGGTACGCTGGTAGAGCGAACCACGCGTCTGGTGATCCTGGCGAAAGTGGACGGCACCACGGCCACAGCAGCGGCCGTCGGCTTTAGCGACAAGCTCTATGAGGTACCGCGCTCCCTGCGCCTATCGATGACCTATGGCCAGGGCAAAGAGATGCTGAAGCATGCCGAGATCACTCAGAAGACAGTGACAGCGATCTACTTTGCCGACCCGCATAGCCCATGGCAGCGGGGTTCCAATGAGAACACCAATGGGCTGTTGAGACAGTACTTATCAAAGGGCACGGATCTGTCGGTCTACAGCCAGGAAGAGCTCGACGACATCGCCGACTCACTCAATACACGGCCACGCAAGACATTGGACTGGCGCACGCCGCTGGAAGTCTACGCCGAGGTGCTCAAGAAAGCTGTCGCCGGCCCGAGCACGCTGCAGTAGTGTTGCACTTGGAACTTGAGACCGCCAAGATTCTGGGGCTAATTCATTGAAACTGCCTCATGTGAATTTCTTCCAGAAAACAACCAATTAGGATTAGCAAAGATGAGCATATTGCAAAAGGTCGCTTACGTCGAGGACGACCCAGACATCCGTGAGATTGCCTCCCTCGCTCTGGTAGACGTAGGTGGTTTTACATTGAAAACCTGTGAGTCCGGCGAAGTCGCACTGCGGGAGATCCCGGCATTTGAGCCTCAATTGGTTCTGCTGGATGTCATGATGCCCGGCATGGATGGCACGGAGACTCTGACCGCGCTCAAAAAACAGGGTGCCATAACGGAAGCTACTCTGGTCGTGTTTATGACGGCCAAAGTTCACCCGGAAGAATTGGAACGTTATAAAACAATGGGCGTTGCAGAGGTGATATCAAAACCTTTCGATCCCATGACGCTGGCAGATGATATACGAGCGATTTGGGAGCGGTTCGATGGCTAAGCAGTCTCTTACCAGTCGTTCGCTCAGCCATATTGAAAAGTTAAAAGCGGCTTACGCAGAACGTTTGGAGTCCGAATTTAAGCGGCTTGAAATTCTGTCTTCCCGCTTGGAAACGCATCCCTCATGCAAAGACGCACTGAGTGAATTGCATTCGGCGTTGCACACGCTGGCGGGGGCTGCCGGAACCTTTGGTTTCCACTCGCTCGGCGAGAAAGCCCGTGAGTTTGAAACAATAGTGGCAAAAAACCTGTCAGAATCTTCCGAAGAAGCAGCCACTCCCGCCAGGTGGTTGTCTGAACTGAGGGACGCTCATGCGGCCGACAGCCATGGGCAGAGCGAAGAAGCGATTGAAACCAGCCCTCAAGCTATTGCTGCAGACTCTCCTTGCCTATGGCTGGTAGAGCGCGATCATCTGCTTGCCAGTTATGCCCTGTCTCAACTGACAAGTTTTGGCTTCCGTGTTTATCATCTGGACGATGCCCGCGCCCTTAAAACAACCGACAACCCAGAGCCAGATTTATTACTGATTGACCACCATGCTCTTCAGCATGAAGGGCCAGAATCCCAAGACTTCTGGCAATCCCTGCTAGACGATTTTCAATGCCCGATATTCTTTACCGGTGCTGAGGATAGCTTCAGTGCGAAGCTGGAAGCTTTGCGTGCGGGTGCCCAGGGGTATTTTGTCAAACCCTTGGATATGATCAAACTTGCTTCACACATCTCCCAGGTTATTCGCACTGAGGACTCCGAACCCGGACGGGTTCTGATCATAGAAGATGATCGGGAACTTGCCAGCCACTTTCAGTCCATCCTCAAAGACGCGGGCATGCAGGTAGCGGCACTCGAGAAGACCGACCAGTTGTTCGAAACTGTCAGCGAATTTAACCCCGAGCTTGTTCTGATGGACCTGTGGCTGCCCCATGTGAACGGTGCGGAACTCGCGGCACTGCTTTCGCAAACCGATCGCTGGACACATTTACCCATCATCTACCTGTCTGCGGAGTCCAACCCGGAGCTGCGAAACCAGGCTCTGCTGAGGGGCGGGGACGCGTTTTTGGGAAAACCCGTCGACATGGACCTTTTGGTCCGATTATGCGCGGCCAGAATCCAGCGCTTGCGCCAACTGGAACGAACCCGCAATCGGGATGGCCTGACCGGTTTGCTGAAGCATGCCAGCATCAAGGAAGCATTGCAGATGCAATGGCAGTTAGCCCAGCGGCGCCCGCAAACCTTCAGTGTCGCGATGTTGGATATCGATCATTTCAAAGCCGTCAACGATACCTACGGTCACGCAGTGGGTGACACGGTGATCGCCACCGTGGGCACGCTGCTTCGTCAGCATTTTCGGACCACTGACAAGCTGGGCCGCTACGGTGGCGAGGAGTTCACACTGGTGTTGCCGGACTGTAATGCCGACCATGCCTACAAGCTGGTGAACCGCTTGCGGGAAGATTTTGCGGACATTAAATTTGCAAGCGATGGCGAACCGTTTACCTGTACTCTCTCAGCAGGCGTGGCAGATAACCGTCAGTTTCCGAAAGATACGGCCGAAGCATTGCTGGAAAAGGCTGATCAAGCACTTTACCGCGCCAAGCATGACGGGCGAAACCAAGTGGTGCGTGCGTCAGATCAGCAAGTACAGAGTTCGCCTTGAACGAGGTAACCTATGAAAGCCCCTGAGATTCCTGACAATGAAACCGAGCGTCAGCAGGCACTGGACGACACTGGCCTTCTGACCGAGGGCCCCGAGGAGCGGTTTGACCGGATCACCCGTCTGGCTTGCCATACTTTCTCTGTGCCCATTGCCCTAGTGTCTTTGATAGACCGGGATCGGCAATGGTTCAAATCTCGCCAGGGGCTGGACGCAACAGAAACACCCCGGGATATCTCTTTCTGCGGCCATGCGATTCATCAAAGCGAGACGCTGATCGTTGAAGACACGCTTGAAGACGAGCGCTTCTTCGATAACCCACTGGTGACCAGCGGCCCAGACATCCGCTTCTATGCCGGTGCCCCCCTGCATACCGATACTGGGTATCGCCTGGGTACCCTATGCCTGATCGACCGCCAACCGCGATCGTTTGACGACACTCAGATTGCTCTACTCCGGGAGCTGGCGGCCATGGTGGAGGATCTAATCCGAGCGGATGCCCGACAGCGCAGACAGACCACCGAAATGGAGCAGAAGCTACAGGCAAGCCATGATGAAGTGGTATCACTGCTGAACAATATGCCAGGTATAACCTTCCGCTGCCTGCCAGATGAACACTGGACCATGCTCTATATGAGCAGGCAAGTGGACAACGTCAGTGGCTAAACAGCTGACGATATGATCGGGAATAAACGCATCAGTTACGCCAAACTGATTCACAGCGACGACGCGTCAAAGTGTGACGAGGCCGTCGCAGAAGCGATGACGGAGAATACGGAGTGGCACATCGAGTACCGGATTCGCCACCGCACCAAGGGATGGCGCTGGGTAGAAGAGCGCGGCCGGTGCGTCCGGGATGATCCACAGTATCCGGCTGTGCTTGAAGGGTTTATTGTGGATATCACCCGCGAGTACGATGCGCTACAGCAACTGGAGCACAATCACAGGGCATTGATGCTGCTGAACGATATTGCCTTCTCCACCCATCGCTCACTGGATGACAAGATTGGCTACGCCCTGCAGGAGGCCAGATACTATCTTGGCTCAGATATGGCGATTCTCAGCCATATCGAGAGAGACACTTATACCGTTGCCTGGGTAGACGCCAATGACGGCATTCCGGTGGCCGCCGGTCAGCAGTTCCCACTGGGCGACACCTGGTGCGACTTGTTGGTGTCCAGTGCCGATGAAGGGCCTACCCGCGAGTACTTTATTCCGGACACGAATCAGCCTGAGTATCACGCTCACCCCTGTTACAAAGCCAACTCGCTGGGTAGCTATGCAGGCATTGTTGTGGAGGTGGACGGCCACCCCTGGGGAACCCTGAACTTTTCTTCTGTTCGCGTCAGGCAAGAAGGCTATGACGAAAGCGAAAAGCTGTTTCTCCGCTTGCTGGCCAATTGGTTCTCAGAGGTGTTGACCAACAGCCTCGGTCATGATCGTCTGACCAAGCTGATGGCACAGTTGCCGGGCGTGGTTTACCAGTTCCGCCGTTTCCCCGATGGAACAATGGTCTTCCCCTTCAGCTCGCCCCAGATTGAAGATCTGTATGGTATAACCCCGGAGCAGGCCGCGCAGGAGGCCACGCCCGCTTTCGAGCGTATCCATCCGGATGACCTGGCCGCCTTGAGCGCATCCATCGAAGACTCAGCCCGGACGCTGGAGAACTTGACCATGAAGTATCGCGTGGCGCACCCACGCCATGGCTATCGCTGGGTCTCGGGTGACGCCAAACCGGAACGTTTACTGGATGGCAGTATCCAGTGGCATGGGTATATTCAAGATGTTGACGAACAGCAAAAGGCACGCATTGCTCTGGAACAGAGTGAAGCGCGCCTTCATGGCCTGTTTGAGTTTTCGCCCATTGGCATTGCGCTGAATGACTTTGAGACTGGCCGCTTTATCGACCTCAACCACGCACTGGTTGCCCCAACCGGTTATACGGCAGAAGAGTTTATCGCGCTCAGTTACTGGGATTTCACGCCCAAAGAGTACCTGCCCGAAGAGGAGAAAGCCCTCGCGGACCTCCGCACAACCGGGCGTTATGGCCCTTTTGAGAAAGAATACATACGAAAAGACGGCAGTCGCTACCCCGTACGCTTGCAGGGCATGATCAGTGAGGAAATAGACGGCCGGAAAGTCATCTGGTCGCTTGTCGAGGACATCAGTGAGCGCAAGAAGCTCGACAGGATGAAAGACCAGTTTATTGCGACTGTCAGCCATGAACTGCGTACACCGCTGACGTCCATCAAGGGCAGTCTCGGCCTGTTGGCGGGGGGGGGGGCCGGTGAGCTGCCGCATAAAGCGCAGAAACTGCTGGAAACGGCTGAGCGCAATACCAGCCGCCTGATGCATCTGATCAACGACCTGCTGGATATGGAAAAACTGGTGGCGGGCAAGATGACCATGGCGCCGCAGAAGCAAGCCTTGGCGCCCATTCTAGATGAGGCGATTGAGTCTGTCCGGGAATACCTGCATTCCCACAGCGTCAACATTAACACCCCCCAGGCGTGGCCAGCGATCACGGTTAAGGTCGACAGCCAGCGGCTTGTCCAGGCCCTGACGAACCTGTTGTCCAACGCCATGAAATTTTCCCCGGAAAATAGCCCTGTGGAAGTCTCGGTCATTGAGCAGGACGAAACCGCTGAAATCCGCATCCGGGATCACGGCTCCGGGGTGTCGCCGGAGTTTCAGGAACGACTGTTTCAGCGGTTCAGCCAGGCCGACGCCACCGATAGCCGCAAGCTGCCCGGCACCGGGCTGGGACTGGCGATAACCCGTGAAATCTGCCAGCAGCTTGGCGGCCAGGTTGGCTATCGCGATGCCGCTGGCGGTGGTGCCGAGTTCTATATTCAGTTACCGGTGATTAAATCATGACCTTTGCAACGCAAGCCATCGCCACATTCGGTCTGGTTCTGCTCGCGGTTTTGGGCAATATGCTCAGCCTTCCCCTGTTCTTTGGCATACATTTTATTTTTGGCTCTGTCGTCGTGATGCTAGCCATCAGGTTGGTGGGTTTTTGGCCTGCTGTCTGGGTAGCGCTGGCCGGCAGTGCCTACACCTGGGTACTTTGGGGCCATCCCTATGCCATGCTTGTCTTTACGCTGGAAGCGGTTGTTGTCGGCCTTTTGTACCGGCGCGGCCTGAACAATCTGGTACTGGCCGATCTGGCTTTCTGGCTCGTGGCCGGTACCACCCTTATTCTACCCTTGTATACAGGCGTGGTGGGCATGGATACGACGCCCGCCATCATGATTGCTCTCAAGCAGTCGCTGAATGGGCTGTTCAATGCCCTTATTGCAGGGCTGTTGGTCAAGATACTGGTGTGGCGGTTTCAGAAGGGGACAGTTGAATGGCTGCCACCCTATATCCGGCTAAATGAATTGCTCTTCCATGTTATTCTGACCCTGGCGCTGATCGTCGGATCCATCCCCGTGATCATTGACAGCCATGAGGACGAAACAGAACTGGAGAGGCGCTTGGCCAGTGTCATGGAGCGCGCCCTGACCGCCACAGCGGATCGCCTGGGGCAGAACCCCGATGCCTCCGAAGTTCTTGAAACCGAGCTGCGGCGCTTTGAATACACCGATGCCATAGACGGCATAGCGCTGCTCAATGTGGAGGGCAACCTTATTGCCCAGGCCGGCGACGTCGTCTCGACGTCATCAGGAATGAGCCGCGGGATCACCGGCCTGGAGAATCTGGACATCTGGCTGCCGGTTTCCGATGAAAGCCTGGTGAATCGCTGGCGGCAGGGACACTACCAATCCCAGCTGCCGATCAATGGCCTGGCGGGCGGCACCAAATTGATAGCGGATAAGGCGGCCGGGGCGCTGATTCAGACCCTGGAACGTAAACGCAATGAGAGCTTCGTTTTATTGGCGGTGATGGCCCTGCTGAGCATTGTGGTCAGCTTTTTACTCAGTCGCCTTCTGACACGTCCGTTGGTACAACTGGACAACGCCAGCAAACAACTGTCTGAGACAATTCGCCGGCGTGATCCTCCTGAGATGCCAACAAGCCCGGTGTTTGAGTATGGCACTTTGTCGGCTTCTCTCCAGACCATGGCCACGGCACTGGGCCAGACCTTTTTTGAACTGGACAATGCACGCGATACGCTGGAACAGCAAGTCCAGGCGCGCACCCGCGAACTGGCCAGCACCTCCACCATGCTGAGCAATGTTCTGGAAGCGTCAACGGAGTTTGCCATTATCGCCACCGATACCGAGGGAACCATCACCCTGTTCAACACCGGCGCTGAAAATTTGCTCGGGTACGACTCAAATGACGTGGTTGGCGCGCAAAGTCCCGCGCTGTTTCATCTTCCATCTGAAATAGAAGCACGGTCGGTGGCGCTGTCCGATGCACTTGGCGAGACCGTCACAGGCTTTGATGTCTTCGTGAAAAACGCCCTGCGCGAGGGCTTCGAGACGCGGGAATGGTCCTACCTGACCAAACGGGGTGACTCAATGCCAGTCATGTTGACCGTCACCCCCATTTTCGATGACGCGGATAAGCTGACCGGCTTTCTCGGCGTTGCCGAGGACATCACCGATCGCAAGCGTATGGAAAAAATGAAAAACGAATTCATTTCCACCGTCAGTCACGAACTGCGCACACCACTGACCTCCGTGAGCGGCGCTCTCGGGCTCGCTTTGAGCGGTAAGCTGGGGGATATACCCGAAAAGGTCAAAAAACTGTTGAAGACCGCCCATCGAAACAGTGAGCGATTGGCGCACCTGATCAATGATTTGCTGGACATCGAAAAGATCGCGACGGGTAAAGTGAATTTAGATATGAAGGTTCAACCGCTTCAACCCATTCTTGAGCAGGCCGTGGAGGAAAACAGGGCCTACGGCGCCGAGCGCCATATCAAACTGACGCTGTACAGCGAGATACCCCGGCAAAACGTCAAGGTTGATGAGCAGCGGTTAAAGCAGGTGCTGGCCAACCTGCTGTCCAATGCCATCAAGTTTTCTCCCGACGGCGGTACAGTCACTGTCGAGGCAGCCAGTACGGATACCGATATCACCGTCAACGTGATCGACCAGGGCCCGGGTATTCCAGAGGATTTTCACCACAAGATATTTCAGCGATTTGCTCAGGCGGACAGCTCAGACACGCGTCAACAAGGGGGCACGGGGCTCGGCCTGGCCATTACCCAACAGCTGGTTACCCGCATGGGCGGCACGATTGACTTCGAGACAACCGCCGGCGAAGGAACGCGCTTTTTCTTTTCGCTTCCAATGATATCACCGGCTGAAAAGGCACCCTCTGACCTTTCTCCCAAAAATACCGACGGCTTATCCAGTGAGTCACCCAAAATACTGGTCGTGGAAGATGATCCAGACATTGCCAGCCTCTTGAGAATTATGCTGGAGGATGCGGGGTATCGGGTGGCCATCTGTCATTCTGGTGCAGAGGCGCTTGAATCCATAGAAGCGGGCAACTGGGATCTGATCAGCCTTGACCTGATGTTGCCGGATGTCAGTGGTCTCGACATCATCAGACGGCTGAAGAAGCAGGCAGCCACCGCTGACATTCCCATTGTCGTGGTATCCGCCAAAGTGAACCAGGGCCAGCTGGAGCTTGATACCGAGGCAGACAATATTGCTTGGCTGGCAAAACCCATTGACCAGCAGAAGCTGATCGAGTTGGTGAGGCATCAGCTATCACAGGGGCACTGTCCGAAAATTCTGCACGTTGAAGATGATGTAGATTTACACGATATCCTTTCGGCCATGGTCAGTGACCACTTAAGCCTGGAACGGGCAGGAACCCTGGCTGATGCCAAAAGGCTGCTAAAACAGCACGCTTATGATGCCGTTTTGCTTGATATTGGTCTGCCCGACGGCTCAGGGTGGGATTTGATCCCGGATATCGAGAGCGCACAACCCGGTGCGGCCATCGTCATCTTGTCCGGCGAGGATATCGGAAAGGAGGCACCTTCAGCCGTCGCGAGTGTATTGCTGAAAAACAGGCTGACTTCTGAGCAGCTCGTCAGTGTGATCCGGCGACATATTTAAAACCAGTCACCCGCTTCAATGTCTTCCGGCAGCATGGGGCGGGCGCTCAGAAAGCCCTGATACTGGTGACAGCCGAGTTGCTTTAGAAAAGCCAGCTCTTCGTTTTTTTCAACACCCTCGGCGATCACATCCATGTTCATACTTTGGCCCAATCGCACCGTAGCACGCAACAAGCGGGCATCCCCGGTTTGGGACCAGTGTTCAATAAAACTGCGATCGATTTTCAGCTTGTCGGCGTTAATGCGTTGGAGATAACTCAGCGAGCTGTAACCGGTGCCGAAATCATCCAGTGCCACGCGAACACCCAGCGACCTGAGTGACGCCAGCACCTGACTGGCGCTTTGCCAGTCCGCCAGCAGCAGACTCTCGGTGATTTCCAGCACGATTTTCTCCGGCATCAGCTGATGGGCGTGGATCAGCGAGGTCAGGTTGTTGATAAACACCGGTGTCTGGATATCTTTCGCGGAGAGGTTCAGCGACATAAACCAATCCGGGTTGATGGTGTGCCAATGGGCGAGTTGAGGCACCACACGGCTGATTATCTGCTCCGTTAACCGGGAAATTAGCCCCCGCTCTTCCATCAGTGGAATAAACTCCCCCGGCCCCAGCAGACCACGCTCCGGATGTTGCCAACGGGCCAGCGCCTCGAACCCGACAATGCGCCTCTCTGCCACTGAGAAAATTGGCTGGTAAACCGCAACAAACTCTTGTTTATCCAGCCCCAGCCTGATCGATTGTTCCAGGGTAAAGCGGTATTTTTGCTCAGCCTTGAGCTCTGCATCAAAGTAAACCCGTTCAGCATCTTTGGCCGCTTTCGCTTTAAACAAAGCTATATCCGTCTGGTCCAGGAGCTCGTCTGCCGTCATGTTGTTGTCCGTGGCGATCGCAACCCCAACATCCACCGATAGCGAGACAGAGCCATGCTCAGAGTTCATATCCGTTTGATTTACTACCTGAACCAATTTCCTCACGTACTCATCAAGCGCCTTTTGCGAGGAATGCCCCTGACTCAGAATCAGAAACTCATCACTGCCCTCGCGACTCAACATACTGTCCTTGTCCAGGTGTTGACCTAGCCTCCATGCAACACCTTGCAGGACCTCATCACCAAAATAGTGGCCATAGAGATTATTGATGGAGTGAAACTCCCGAAGATCCATTTTTATCACGGCCAGAACCCCTTCAAACGGTTGTTGCAAAAGGCCGTTCAGAGTACGCCGGACTTCCACCAGTTTTGGTAGCGCCGTCAGTGGGTCTTGAGCCACGTCTGCCCCGGGTGTCATCAAAACGCGATCCATGCTTCGCAACTGGCGGCCTTTCACAACACGCGACTTGACCATCATCAACAGCCGCCAGGGTTCTACCGGTTTGTTGATGAATTCGTCATTTGCCAGGCGGGCACAGGCCAGCTGCACATCCATACCAGCAACCGCCGACATAAATAACAGCGGTATGCTAGAAAATTCTTCATGCTGGCGGATGATACGACCCAGCTCAATGCCATTGCAGCCAGGCATCTTGACATCAATCAGTACCAGCTCGGGTTGAAACTGATCGAGAAGATTGAGGGCGTTCTGCGCGTTATCCGCCGTTCTGACTGAATAGCCGGCATCATCGAGAATGTTTTCATACAAATTCAGCAAGTCTTGATCATCGTCAACAATCATGACCCGATAGGGCTCGACAGGTGCCATGTTCAGCTCTGCGCGCAGCAGGGCAGTCAATCTGGAAATATCCAATGGCTTGTGAAGAAAATGATTGCCGCCTGCTCTGACGGATGCCAGGCGAAGGTCGAAAGAATCATGCTCAGAGATGAAAATGATGGGAAGGGGAGCGCCATCGTTATGTTGCCTGTAAGTCACTTGCCTGGCACCCGCAAAGCGATCGCCGAAAAAATCCATGTCGACGATCACAGCAAGCGGGTCATAGTCGGCAATTGCTTTTTCCAATTGAGTAATATTCTGCTCAACGTGCGCAATATAACCGTAAGAGTCGAGGTTTTCCGAGAGTTTGAGTGCGAAGTTTTTATCGTCATCCACAATCAGGACAGGAATATCGTTTTCGGACTGGCTTTTCGTTTCTGCAGCATCTTGGGCGTAATTATGGGCCACCTCGTTCGGTTCAGCTTTCGAGATCTGTTTCAATGCCCGTAACAATTCTCTGACCGGCTCGGATCCTGCCGGTGCTCGTTCCTGCCGTGAGAGATGTTCCGTTTGCTCCAGTGCCTGCTCACACTCTCTCGCCACCTGCGACAATTCCCGGAATCCATAGGCCTTGCCCGAACCGGCCAGACGATGCGCCATTGACTGGATATCCGACAGCTTGCTTTGGTCATCAGCCGCGGCCGACCAAAGTGCCTCCAGTTGTTGTTCGTATTGACCTAGGTGAGTGATGTAATGGGTTCGCAGATTGGCCATTTTATCAGAATTGTTAGGGCACATAATTTTCCTTTTATAAGCGAAAAATCGGGTCGTTACGAAATGATCCGAATAATAGTCTAGCAAGCTGCTAAAATAGGCCAATACTTTCTCGCGAGATTACTCGGATAAGCCAAATTCCAGGGTATCTGAGTTTTTGGGTTCTTCGTCACTTCATGTGGATTTGGCCTGATCGAATAGGCGGCCCGCCGGGCTGCCAATCCCGGCTCACGGGTGCCTATCAGGCGCACTTTTTCATTTCTCGAAGTCCAATGGGGGCCATGCCGCCAAAACCACTCCAGCGCAGTAAAAAACATTTCGTGCAGGCGTCTTCAGCGTGTGTAGCATCAGGCTCTGTCTAGGCCTATGCGCTATTCCGTCCTTTCCCAAAAAGATGATGAAACGCTGGTGAGGCATGTCTACGATCTTCACATGGCGACATCCTGCGAGCATGACATCGCTATATTACGTAGGTTGGTAAAGGCGGTAATACAGACGGACGTGGCTCAGTTCGGCAAGCAGCATACACAATTTGTCAATAGCTCAGCAGATGAGCTGCACTATGGTCTAGCGTGCGTAGAGACCAACCCCATCCATAAGGATCGCTACGAGCGTTTTATCGACCCGCTGGTTTATCATGATGAGCCCGCTACCTGGAATGAAGCTTTACAAACAGTGAACGAATTGGTTCAACGTCTGCGCACGGAAGGTAGGGCTGAGCGCAGAAGCCTGCTTTTCCAATGGTGCGCTTGTCAGGCTGTACCCTGATTCACTGTCTAAGCCGCTTTATGCAGCCTGCTATGTAGTCACCCTCGTCCTGCTGCAGCGGTGGTAATTTGGTTGCCGCCTGGTTGTCATTTGGCGGCTAACAGGGTGAAAACCATGTGAGTCATGTAAACCATGGAAAACCCTAACTCATTGAAAAGATTTTGTTTACGCATTGCAGGCGCGATCCCAAAGTTTGCTTGGTTGGACTCATAATCTCTTGGTCGACCGTTCAGGCCTGCTGGTTTAACAAATAGAATCAATTGGTTACAGACGCCAGGGTTTATTTTCTCCAGCGCTTGGTTGCTAATACGCGGTAATCTGGCAACCACTCTGGCTCATCTTGACGAATCGGCGTAGCACTGTTTTGGCTGACTGGAAGATCCTGAGCCTAGCGATTCAGGCCGGCGTATCACTGGGCCCCTTAAGGAGGCCTTGGGGTTGATGGATATTCGAGTAATGGATCACGTAGTGGTGGGTAGTGACGGGTGCAAGTCGTTTGCGGAGATAGGGTATTTGTAGGTATATATCGGGGTAAATTAGAGCTGCCCAGCGAGGCAGTTCTAATAATGAGGCAAGCTTTCTTTTTTTGGTTAAGATAGGAAACGGCCAA
This sequence comes from Halomonas bluephagenesis, assembly GCF_054790765.1. NCBI lineage: Bacteria > Pseudomonadati > Pseudomonadota > Gammaproteobacteria > Oceanospirillales > Halomonadaceae > Halomonas > Halomonas bluephagenesis. Next base: position 965,630 of record NZ_CP133631.1, on the reverse strand, counting down.
TTCCTGCCTTTTAGGCATTTCTGGTATAACGCTCGGCCCACGCGCCGATTTGGAGCTGGGAAGCGGTGGAAAATCGGTCGCTCTGTAGTCGATTGTTAAGCATTTTTCTCAGCACCATACTTTTTGGCTGGGTGGCCAAAAATCAGTGAAACTCTCGAACTCTGTCGAGTGAGTTTCGAAACACCATCGTAACCTATATAACCGAATTCCCAGTCGGTTCTCTTGTCGTAAGCTTCGTAATGTCCAGCAAGATAATCGCCAACAATTATTACTTCTGATAGTTCTGCTGCTGCTTTTTCATCGTAAATCTCAGTCGGTTCCTTGGGAGATTGAGTCATGTTATGCGTTCGCCTGGGCCGTCTTCATTGCCGAGTTAATGGCACCGCTGATAGTGATCCTGGGCTACCAGACTCATATTAGTGCGCTGCTGACTGACTTCAACATGCTGGTGGTCATTGCCATGGTGCATAGCCACGAACTGATAGCACTGGGCAGCAATGGCGTTTGGTCACTGGAACTGCAGGGCTTCTTCCTGTTCGTCGGGGTTGCCGTTAGTTTCATCGGCCCGGGCCGCTACAAGCTGAAGAACTGACATCAGGAGCCGGTAATCGCCCGGCTACCGCTGCCTCTGTACACCATCACCCGGTTTCGGCCAGCTTTTTTTGCGGCATAGAGAGCTTCATCAGCCTGGCCTATGAGTTCTGCAGGGCGACTGCCGGGAGCCGGGGTCATCGTGGCAACACCGACACTGACTGACAGGTTCATCGGGCTGTCACTACCCACCACATGAATCGGCGTTTCTGCGACCGCAGCACGCAGACGTTCTGCCATACTAACAGCCCCATCTTCCAGTGTGGCAGGCAGTAGCACGCTGAATTCCTCGCCGCCGTATCGCGCCAGCAGATCCCCTGATCGCTGTATTTCATCGGCACAGACCTGAGCAACGCTGACCAGGCAATCATCCCCTGCCAGGTGTCCAAAGTCATCGTTGACCTGCTTGAAATGATCAATATCCAGCATTACCAGACTAACCGGTTGCCCATGTCGAAGTGCGCGATTCCACTCGGTTTCCAGTTTTTCATCAAACCGGCGTCGGTTGGCCACCTTGGTCAGGCCGTCAGTTATTGTGACCGCCTTGAGCAGCTCATTAGCCTGCTCCAGCTCTTCCGTGCGTGCCTGGACCCGTGCCTCAAGGGTCTGGTTGGCCTGGCGCTCTATGTCCAGGGCATAGCGCTGGGCCTCGATTCGGTGCTGACGTTCAAGGTTTATGCGATAGGCCAAAGCAAACGACAACAGAACGACCTCCAGCGTTGCGCCAATCTGTGGCGCCATCACGGTCAGGGTGTTGGTGGGAATCAGGCCCATCTTGCTGATGGCAAATACCAGTTGCCCCAACAGCAGCGGGGTCCATGCCAGAAAATAGAACTTGGCAAGCACCTGCCCCCGGTACCAGACAACCATTCCTATCCCCCAGCCCAGCGCAGTAGCAACCGCAACAAGCACACTGACGAGGACAGTGGCAATTTGATAACTACCGAACAGGCCATAGACAAAACAGCCAACACTAATCAGCACGAGTATTTGCAGCAATCGGTGAGCGACAGGACTGTATCGTCGCACTTCCAAAAAACTCAGCGTAAACATGGCGGCGAAGAAAGCGTTGGCGGAGATAATCAACGGCGCGAAATACCGGTTGATAATCGGCAGATCGGGCCACAACCACTGGAATACCAGGCCACTGAAGTTGAGCAATACCAGAGTTGAGGCAATAACGGTGAGAACATACCACAGGTAGGCCAGATCCCGGACCATCATGAAAATGAACAGGTTGTACAGTGCCATCGCGACCATGACGCCCAGATACATTGTCTCCCAACCGTAATTCAGTTGCTCAGACGCCAGGAAGTCCAACTCTGTGGTTACATGAACGGGAATCTGCACCGCCCCCTCGGTCTGCACACGCACGTACGCCGTGGCTGGCTCGGTACCAGAGGGCACCGGGAAGACAAAATTACGGTGATATATGGGGCGGGAAGTGAACATCCAGCGGTTACCGGTGACGTAACGCTCCACTTCCTCGCCACCGACGAACCAGTAGACCCGGACGTCGCCCAGCAGGGGATAACCGATTTCCAGCAACTGCTTGTCCGGTTCCGCCGACACCTCGACTCTGAGCCAGAAATTACTGCTGCTGAACCCGAAGTTCAGGGTTTCATTACTGGCCTTTTGCTTCCATTGCGATTCAGGCAGGGCCCGGATATCCTCGATGCTCATTTCCGGTTCCGGCGCTTCGAACCACTCAATAGCGGCATCCTGAGCAAACACCTGGACAGGCGCCAGCAGAAACACCAGCAGCAGTAGCCGCAAGAATTGGCAGGCAACGGAAGTACCACTGTTAGTGCCACCGCTACTGTATGTGTTGTCAAAACTGAGCATGGGAATGTTCGATACTTCCGTATCCAAGAGCCTCATATAGCTGTTTTAGGGCGGCGGGTACGCATGAATATTTCTCTTCGAGACTATCTATCAACTCGGGCTTCTCTAGCATGAACTCTGAATCACTAAAATTTTGCTTTAGGGCTCTCGCAAGGTTCTCTATATCTTTCATTTGGGTATGCCTAACCCCGTGCACAAAGGTGGCTTTCGCAGTAGGCCATCCGGCGAAGGCCGTAGCGATTTGGTGCACTTTGTTATGCTCCTTACTTCTGCAAGCGAAAGTTAGAGCGACTGCCACTAGGGATGCCGTCACGAGATTAACATACAGCCGTGCCACATTGACTGTACCATGTGCAGCATCAAATCCCCCAAGCCTATGATTTTTTTGTATTATTAATTTCATATTGGTTCGTATAGTCAAAATTCGCGCTCATGCTGCATTTCCAGGAATGATCGCTCAGGGTCGAGGCTGTATTAAAACTCTCGATCTGCCCAGAAAATGGCGCCCGTACGCGAAAACTAGAGAAGCTTTAGAACACAGTAGCCTCAGAATGAGCGAGAGAGCGCCATTCTTGTTCGATTTTTGTTCGGCCCGGGGCTCTTCGAACGTTTTCACACAGCCTCGGTCGTTATCGGACAATCGTGATTTCGCGCAATCCGTAAGATGACAGTCACGTGCGGCATGCCTAAGGCGACGTTTATGGCGCTGCAAAACCTTACTTAGTGGCAGTGACGCGTGCCAGCTTTAGTGTCCCTATGGCAACCGTTCTTATCGGTACCTCCGCTGTGCGATACCCCATCACCGCTGTATGCAGCCGTGGACGCTGACACGTTACCGACTCCGAAGAACATACCAGTCAGCATTAGAGCTAATAATACCTTCTTATTGATCGTCTCCTTATTATAGCTGCCCACTACTAGCTATACGAGACTAGAATCTATCATGCTGAAGTGAAGCTGGCTTTAGTCCCTGAATTCATAGAATAACTGCAGCACTTTGGATCATGCGGTAGAGGCAGGAGGGCCAGCAGCGGTACCCTCTCTGCCTAACCGACCAAAGTGAAGCAGAGTATGGGATACCGACAGCTGACCCAAGCATAACGATATCAAATTTTTGCCCGCAGGGATGTAGGATTTAGCCAGCGTCAGATTGCTCAATAGCTTGGCATTCACAGCAGTACCGTGAGCCGCGAGTTTAGACGTAACTTGGGGGCTAAGGGATATGAGCCCGCACTGGCGCAGCGTTATAGCGATCAAAGACGCCGTTGCGCCTGGAAGTGGACAAAGCGGCTTCCTAGCCTCGTAAATGCTGTGTCTGACAGACTTAGAGAAGCAGAGCAGGTTAGCGGCTTTATGGCACCGTTTACGGGGATAGGGGTTAGCCACCAATGGGTCTACTCGTTGATTTGGGACGATAAGGCCAGGGGGGGCGATTTATGGAGGCACCTCCGTCAGCCCAAGCGCCGCAGTAGGCATCGTGCCCATGCCAAAAGCGCAGGACTTGGCAAGGTTCCTAAGCGTGTGGGGATTGAGCATCGACCCTCTGCTATCGAAAAACGTCTCACTATCGGTCATTGGGAAGGAGACACGGTGCTCTATGGACACAAGCAAACGGGAATAGTGACGTTGGTAGAGCGACGTAGTGGCTATTTGTTGGCAGCACGTCTACCCTCGGAGTTTGCAGTCCACGAGGCCGTTGCTAAAGCGGTTAGCGCCTCTGTGTATTTCTGTGATCCTTACTGCTCAGGCCAACGTGGGACAAACGAGAACACCAATGATCTGATCAGGCAGTATTTTCCAAAAGGGACAGACTTTCGGAAGGTGACGAATGCAGAGCTACGAAGCGTCGTCAACAAACTGATTGATAGACCAAGAAAGCGGCTGGGATACCGAACCCCAGCCTAGGTGTTCTTAGGAAAATATTCAGAAGCATTAGAAACCGCAGGTGCTGCACTTGTTAGTTGAATTCAGGGTCAAAAGACTACCTGAGAGTACCAATAAACTCGCAAGCTGATGAAAAATAACTCGTTTGCTCAGGTTGAGCATCAGAACAAGAAGAAGGTCACTCGCCGGGACGGTTCCTGGCACAGATTGATGCTCTGGTGCCATGGCAACGCTTGATCGAAACGCTGTCATCGTCTTATTTTCCGAATTCGGCGAACAAGCGCGGCCGGCCCCCCCCCCATCGGGCTGGAGCGGATGTTGCGGTTCTACTTCCTTCAGCAGTGGTGCGGCCCTCGCCGATGAAGCCAAATGCCCGTAAAACGTTAAAGGCTGGACATATTGCGTACTTTACTTTTTTTAAAAAAAAAGTTTAATTTTTTGCTCCATCAACCTAACAAAGCTAAAAGAGAAAAATTAAAATGTTATTGATTAGAAAAATAACCATAAAAGCTAGGTTGTGGAGTTTAATTCTCATTGCGGTTATTGGCATCGTAGCGATGTCTGCGTTCATGATTATGCAATCGCGGACTGAGCTGATTGAGGCTGAAATGAAGAAACTGGACGCCGTTAATGATGTAGCGCGGGGCTTTGTTTATGATGCCTATCAGAGGTATAAAAATGGAGAGCTAGGCGAAACAGAGGCCATGCAAAATGCTATCGATAGGATTGATAAAATTCGATATGAAGGAGGTGAGTATATTTTTATTTATGGGCGTGATGGTATGCTAATAATGGATCCTTCATTGCCTGTTGAAGATCGATTTAACGTCAATTTTTTTGATTTTAAAGATTCTGAGGGAACACCATTATTCCAGCATATGACTGAAAGAACTCAAAATAGTGAGCGTGCTACAGTCAATTATGTTTGGGAGCTTCCTGATAGCACTGAAATAGCTCCTAAAATGTCTAGAGTTATAACTTTTGATCAGTGGGACTGGATTATAGGCACTGGCGTATATATGAATCATGTGGCCGATAGACTATGGTCTATGTTCTGGCGTATTACTGGCCTTGTCCTGCTTTTATCATTACCTGTAATGGCCTTATTTTTAGTCATTGTTAACAGTATTATTAATCCCTTGAATAACACGATTTCAGCCATGAACAATATTTCCGAAGGAGATGCGGATCTAACTAGACGACTGAATGAGAGAGGTAAAGATGAGCTTAGCCAACTCGCCAGAGCTTTTAACGCCTTTATTGAGCGTATCGAAGGTGTAATGATCACTATTCGGCAAAGTAGTGAAGCGGTCAAAAATGCCTCTAACGAGATAGCTAGTGGTGGTATTGACCTTTCACGGCGTACTAAAAATGCGCCATCCAGTATCCAGCAAACATCAGCTTCTATGGAAGAAATTACCAGTACTGTCGAACATTCTACTGAGTCAGCACGGCAAGCGGATAGACTCTCCAAGCAAGCAGCAAATAAAGCACGTGAAGGTGGGCAAGCTGTACATGATGTCACTGCCACGATGATTGATATTACTAACGCGGCAAACCAAATTACAGAAATTGTTAAAATGATGGATGGGATTGCCTTTCAGACTAATATTCTTGCGCTCAACGCATCAGTGGAAGCCGCAAGAGCTGGCGAGCATGGTAGAGGTTTTGCCGTAGTTGCCGAAGAAGTGCGCAAGCTGGCTAACCATAGCGCTGAAGCCTCTCGTGATATTCGAACTTTGATAGATAACGCCAGTGGTAAAATCCAAACTGGTAGCTCTCACGCTGAGAATGCAGGTGCTAGGATGAAAGAAATTGTTGAGTCAGTTGAACACGTTGCTACGATGCTCAGCGAAGTCGTTAACGCTGCAGAGGAGCAACAGGATGGCATTCAACAAGTGAACACAGCGGTCAGCGAGATGGATCGTATGACACAAGAGAACTCTTCGCTTGTTGAAGAGTCTACTACTGCTGCAGAGCAATTGAAAACTCAAGCGATGCATTTGGCAGAAGCTATCTCGGCATTTAAAGTATCATTAAAAATCGACGTAGGGCAGACCATGTATTTGGATAGTAATCCCCCCATTTTTAGAGAGCTTCAAAAGTAGACCTTAGGTTCTGTTGAAAAGTCATCAAGGTTACGCTATTCCTGTTGATTGAGCAGGAGGGTTATATGGCAGGCCGTTACGAGCTTTCTGATCAGCGTTGGCAGATGATCGAAGACATCGTTTCTCCGCCACAGACCATGGGACGTCCTCGGCGGGACGACCGCCAGATGCTTAACGGCATTCTATGGATCCTTTGCTCAGGAGCGCAGTGGCGCGACCTGCCGGAGCGTTATGGCCCTTGGAAGACGGTCTATCAACGCTTTCGCCAATTGCGTGATGATGGCACCTTCGATCGGATATTGGCTCCCTTACATCTACGTTTGCGTGAAGATGGGTATATGGATCTCGATACATGGATGGTGGATTCAACATCTATTAGAGCCACTCGGTCGGCCAGCGGTGCTGGCAAAAAGGGGGATCTATAGAACCAGCAGACCATGCACTTGGCCGCAGTCGCGGCGGGTTGACCACCCCCTCTGTCAGCCAGTTGTCTGGTTGGTGATATCGCCTAAATCTAATCCAGAGGGCGCGGCATGGAGTCCTTGTGCCACGTTATTCCGCAGAGCGTAAAGCAGCCGTCCTGAAGAAGTTGTTACCGCCCCCATAATCACAGTGTGGCATCGGTAGCGACAGAGGAAGGCATCTCTGACGCGACGCTATATAGTTGGTTAAAACAGTGTCGAGTAAAAGGAGTGCCTGTGCCAGGTTACACACAAGGCGACAGCGAATGGTCGCCCGAAGCCAAGCTAGCCGTGGTCATCGAAACCGTCACCCTGTCAGAGGCGGAGCTTGGCGCTTACTGCCGCGAAGAAGGACTTTATCCCGAGCAATCTCAGCAGTGGAAAGCGGCTTGTCTCGAAGGCGCTGGTCGGCAAGAAAATCAGGAAAAAGCGGCGCACAAGCAGCGTAAAGAAAACCATAAGACCATCAAGCAGCTCAAAGCGTAAGTGCGTCGCAAAGATAAAATAGTGGCAGAGACGACGTCGTTACTGGTGCTCTCAAAAAAGCTCGACGCCTTGTACAGCGAAGATCCCGACAGCGACGAGGACGACTGACACGCCTCGATGAGCGTACAAGGCTGGTGGCGTTATTTGATGAAGCGGTCTCCAGTGGCGCATCGCGTTATCGAGCCGCCGAGGTAATGAATGTCAGCGAACGAACGCTCAAACGCTGGCGTTCTGAACGCGGCGTGGTTGTTGAAGATCGACGACCCCATGCAGCGCAATGCAACCAGCCGCATCAACTAACCCATGAGGAGGAGCAGGCTATTTTGAACACCTGTCATCAGCCAGAGTGTCAGAGCTTGCCGCCGTCTCAGATCGTACCGTTATTGGCGGATAAAGGCGTCTATCTCGCCTCGGAGTCATCGTTCTACCGGGTCTTGAAAAAGCATGAACAACACCATCATCGAGGACGCATGAAGCCATGTCGCACTGTACCTGAGCCCACGAGCTTTACCGCTACAGGGCCGAATCAGGTGTGGAGCTGGGATATCAGCTTCTGCCCCTCTGTTGTACGAGGGCAGAACTGGTATCTCTACCTGATCATGGATATCTATAGTCGCAAAATCATCGCCTGGGAAGTTCATGATGAAGAGTCGGGCGAGTTGGCCAAAAAGCTGCTGGAGCGCGACTTGTTGCGAGAAAACTGTTGGCATAACCCACCCGTATTGCACTCTGATAACGGAGCGCCGATGACCTCCTATACACTCAAAGCAAGGCTGACAGAACTGGGCATGTTGATGTCCTACAGTCGACCAAGAGTGAGCAATGACAACCCTTACTCGGAAGCCCTGTTCCGCACCGTCAAATACTGTCCGACGTGGCCCAGCAAAGGCTTTAAATCGCTGAGCGCGGTACGCAGTGGATGTTGACGTTCGAGCAAGCCTATAACGAGCAACATCTTCACAGTGGCATCCAGTATGTCACGCCAGCTGAGCGGCATCGCGGCCTCGATCATGTGCATCTTGAGCAACGTAAAGCCGTTTATGAAGAGGCTAAACGTCGGCACCCAAAACGCTGGTCAGGTAATACAAGATACTGGGCGCTGACAGGTTCGGTCTCACTGAACCCAGGCAAAGTGCATGAAATAGAGCTTAATAAACAGGCTGCTTAAACGCAGCTATTTGGATAACTGGGTTGAAAATCACCGATAACCTGGCACAGGCACTCCTTTCTCTCGACACTGTTTTAACCAATTGTACAGGGCCGCATCAGAGATGCCTTCTTCTGTCGCAACCGACGCCACACTGCGGTTATGCGGTGGTAATAATTTTTTCAGTACGGCGGCTTTGCGCTCTGCGGAATAACGTGGCACATGAGTTCCATACCGCTCCCTCTGAGTTAGATTTAGACGATATCGCCAACCGGACAACTAGGCTGACAGAGGGGTAAGGGGTAGGTCAATCCATCATGTCTAAGCTGACAGAGGGGGTCTTATCGCATGATGAAGCGAAATATTTCAGATCCAATGAGGCTAGCTAAAAATAAGAAAGGGGGAGGCCCCTTTCTTATTTGTCGAGGACATATCTTATAAATTCTTGAAATCAAACTGTTATCATTTTTTGCAGGATCATTATTCCAGGTATCCATCCTGTGAATACGGCACAAAATATGGAGTAAAAAGCCACGCTTTTTTGTATGTTTTTTGAAAGTGCCAAAAGAGTAAAAAAGCAGAACCAAAGCAGAGACCAGGCAAACCAATTAAATGTATTCCAAAGGCTAAAGTCAGCGCTTAATGAAGATATAGAATTTATACCTACAATAGCAGCTGTAATGCTAACAAATAGGCAGAACCACCCCAGCCCAGTACCGTCTACTTTCAAGAGCTGATTAGCCCCAACCCATAAATATGTAAATGCAAAAAGAATCGTGAATGCACCTGCACTAATTGAAGATAAATTGCCTGGGTCGTGGAATATTAAGTACAAGGCGGTCAGAAAGCTCAGCGTGCCAACAAGAATGTTTATAACTGATATTTCTTTATCGCTAATCTTGCCTAGTAACCATATTCCATTGACGAATAATACAGCTCCAACATATAAAAGAGTAAGCCCTAATATCATTTTAAACTCTCCGCTATTTTGATTGTTTGTCGTAAGTCGCTAGAACTTCTTCTGAAGTTTTTATTAAGCTTTTTCTCTCTTCCATCGATTTTTTTGTTAAGTGTCGATGTGCCTCTTCCTCTTCTATATTAAATTTCTGCATCAATAATATTTTAGCTTTGTTAACTACATTTATAAGCGCTAGCTTTTCTTCTAATTTGTTTATGCTGCGATTATATTTTTTTATGGTTTCGCTGTTATTTCTAGCAAGCACTAAGCTTGGAAGTATAGTGTTTGAGTTAATCGGTAAGGAAATAACTCCGTGTGCGCCTATCTCTAACATTTGAGATATTACAGTAGGACTTTCATATTCAATAACAGTAATAAAAGTTGCTTCATTAGAAAATCCTTTGGATAAGTTTTTTATTTTTGAGTAGAAGCGATCCTGAGAAATGGCTGAAAATACCACATCTACTTCAAAGCTAATTTTTTCAGGTGGCGGCCATAAATGCCTTACATTGCAGCCGATACGTATTAGTTGTAATAATAAAGAATCATTCACTTCTCCTTCTGGATACATAACAAGAACTTGCAAATCTCTGAGGCTATAAAGTATGGGTGATTCTTTCATGGGAAGACAACCTTAGGCATCAAATTCGACCAATCATCAAGTCTATGTACCACAACATATGGGTCTGGTTTGATAGGGCATGGAGATGTCCATTTGACATCAAAGTCTCCCTTGCTATTGATGACGGCAATCCTAGAGGCTAAGTTGGTATGATTGTTTTCCTTTTCTATCCAAATTTCTCCTTGTGGTGCTTCAAAATGAAAGGAATATAATTCTTTCTTTATATCTTCTACTCTAGAGCTATTAGATCTTCGGATAGACTCACATAACATCATTGTTTGATGGTATGCGGCTTCTGCCCAAGCTGTGATACAAACATCTCTTGGGAAATAATTTTTAGCAGCTTCAATGAACCTAAGACTTTTACTTGTCTTTACAGTTGTAAAATAAGGCGCTACTACTATGTTTCCCTCCGCTACCGAAGGAATCATCTTACGTATTTCCGCTTCACTTGTAGTTAGACTAGCAATAGGAGGCCTGTTTTTATTTAAATAATGATCAGCAAAATGGCTGTAAAACTCCGATGTTCCATGTCCAACGACTGTTGAAAAAACTACATCTGGCTCCATGCTTACAGCACGCTTAACCGCATGCTCTACTTCTTCTTTAGAAGGATATAGAGGGATGTAAATTTCATCTAGAATCTCCCCCCCATGTTGCTTATAAAGCATACGCATTACATGGTGACTTTCTCTAGGGTAAATGTAGTCAGACCCTACAAAAACAATTTTATTTCCATAGTTTTTAATTAAATATGCAGCTAAAGGAGCGCTATTTTGGTTTGGTGATGGGCCGCCATAAATTATATTTGGCGAATATTCAAAACCCTCATAAGGAGTAGGGTAAAATAATAAAGCATCAGCCCTTTCTATAGATGACATTACTGATTTTCGTGTGTGTGACATATAGCAGCCAATAAAAAGCTTTATATTTTTTTCTTTTATCAATTTGTCAACGTAAGATCTAAACCTCTCTGGTTCTCCTCCTAAATCGTGCTCTTCTATAAGGATTGGAAATCCATTTACCCCCCCGCTATTATTGATCTCATTTATTGCAAGACGGGCTCCAAACCTCTGGGATCTTTCGATATCAGACGTTACGCCAGTATCAGAAAACAACAGGCCAACTGTCGTGCTACTGTTTGAATCATTCGTCATGGTTTATATCTGCTTTGTTATAAATTTTACTTTACTGTTTTCAAGTTGTGCTTTATAAATAATTTTATTAAAATTTATTTTATCAGCTTTATGATGATCTAGAAGATGCTCAGCCAAAGGTACCTCGAGAACTTTTCTCATGGAACGACGAAGTGATCTTGCCCCAAATTGGCGATCAAAACCAGAGTTTGCTATAAGCTTAACAATATCGTTTTCAACTTCCACCTTGCAGTTATGCTTTTTAAGCCTACGATTGAGCCTTTTTATTTCAAGATCTACAATTTTTTCAACCGTACTAGCTTCAATCCAGTTGAATATTATGATGTTATCAATTCTATTAACAAACTCCGGTGAGAATGTGTTGAGCATCTTCTTTTTCACCATAGTGTCTACAGCTTTTTTTCTTCCAGAGGTATTTCTCGTAATCATTCCATAAATTGGGTGCTGATTCTTCTCTTCAAGTTGTTGTATTTCTTGGGCCGCTAGATTACTCGTCATAAAAATTATAGCATTTCTGAAGCTGTATGTTTTTTCCCCAGATGCTACTGTAAGCAATCCATTATCAAAAACATTTAAAAGAGCTTGATGCACTTCCTTGCTAGCTTTCTCAACTTCATCTAGAAGGACAATGCCAGGTAGGCCTAGTTTGCCTTCAAGTTTTTCTTGATCAATTATTGTTTTACCTTCTTTAGCTCCTACATAACCAGGAGGAGCACCGGTAAGTGATGCAGCATAATGTTCTTGTGAAAGCGTGTTCATATCTACACGACAAAAAGCATCAGCATCGCCATAAAGCGATCTTGCAAGAGCTCTAACAATCTCAGTTTTTCCTACGCCAGTTGGCCCAAGAAATAAAGAGGTATAAAGGGGTTTTCTCGGATCTGTTATATCAGCACGAACAACCTTGAGCATGTCTTCCACAGCAAGGATTGCTTGATCTTGTCCAATAATTTCAGACTTTACAGAAGACATAACAGTATCAATATCAAATCTAAACCTACTATTAAGTTCTTTACTATTGGAAATGTGTGAGTTAATAACATCATTTTCTGATGAGTTTTCAGCTTGTAAAGCTTCAATATTTTTCTTCTTTTGATCTGAGTCAGTAATCATATCGTTTATAAAAGGCATATGAGTCGCTCTTGTTAGTTTTTTTAATTGGACAACACACCGGCTAAAAAATAGCCGGTGGCTTTATGCTTTTATTTATATTAGGTATTAGGCTTCCTTTTCTTTTCCTTCATATGGGATGCTACCTACAGGGCATTGAGCTACTCCGGCAGTACTCCGCGTTATTTTTTCTACATTTTCCCTTGCTTTTTCTGCATCATTAACCCAAGTCTTATAAAATTCAAAAGGACACTCAGCAAGACCTTTATCGCCGTCACCTGATTCATGCATACCACTATATCCACGGTGTAGCATTTTGAAGAGGTGGTTTTGCGATTGATCATTTTCCCGAGCATCGCGAATTTGAGATACGGAAAGCTGGGCATATTGAATACCCATTTCTTCTTCCCCACACTCGCCCAGAGTTCTTCCATCAAATCCAACAATAGCTGAGTGGCCAAAGTAACAATATACGCCATCAAATCCAGCAGCATTAGCAACAGCAACGTAGGAGTTATTTGCCCATGCCATGGCTTTAGACATCATAATTTGCTGTTCTTTCGATGGATACATATAACCCTGACAGCGAATAATTAGCTCAGCACCTTTCATGGCGCAATCACGCCAGATTTCAGGATAATTTCCATCATCACAAATGATGAGGCTGATTTTCATGCCTTTGGGGCCATCGGAGACATAGGTTTCTCCTCCTGGATACCATCCTTCAATGGGGCACCACGGAATAATCTTCCTATATTTCTGTACGATTTCGCCCTTATTATTCATCAAGATCAGAGTATTGTAGGGAGTTTTATTAGGGTGTTCTTCATGGCGCTCCCCTGTGATAGAAAAAACACCCCATGTATTAGCTTTACGGCAGGCCTTAGCAAAAATTTCGGTTTCTTCTCCGGGAATCGTAGCTGCTGTTTGCATCATTTCTTCAGGATCGTACATGATTCCTTGCAGGCTGTACTCTGGGAAAATTACAAGATCCATGCCAGGCAGACCTTGCTTCATTCCAACAACCATATCGGCAATTTGTTGGGCGTTTTCCAGAACTTCTGCTTTAGTATGCAGGCGAGGCATTTTGTAGTTAACAACTGCAACACCTACAGTATCGTTACTGCTAGAAATATCACCGTGGCGCATTTTTCGACCTCTTATATTTGTAGTAAAAAAAAGGGCTCTCTCGGGATTAATCCCGAGAGAGCCCATTTGCTCTATTAATCAATCAGCAGCTAAGAGTGTTTATTCACGCTGCTCTTCTTGCCGATTGATTGTATATACGTGTTGGCATTATTTGACATCGCCATTGATGCAATAATGCCTAAACAGTTAAACTTATAGTTCAGTTAAATCTCGGTATCAAGAGATATCCTATTAGACATTCGTATAGGAAACGCGCATCCCATTCATCTTTTGGCCTCTAAGATGCGAGTATTGCTTGCTTTACGCCTTGCCATACCTATCCCTAAGACGACACGGAATCTGCATCCGCCCCGCTTATTCAGGATAGCAAAGCTGCCTTTGTGGAACCTCCAGAAAATAAGGCTTTAATGCGAAGCAAACTTGTTGAAAAAAAGCAGGGTTGTCATGAATAGCCGCCAGCACTTTAGCGGCTAGCCCTGTAGGGTTAGGTTACGGCGCTTGGTATCCCAGCTTTTGATGTTGTCAACACTGATTCCCATAGCTTCAGCAAACTCCGCCTGAGAGACATGAAGCTTGGCCCGGATGGCCTTCACATCGGCCACGTCATGGCGTGTAATGCGGCTGGCCTGCGCTTTTCTTTGTTTAATCTCAACGGCTTCCTGCAGCGATGCTTGGAGTTCGTCAAAAATGCTCATTCGGAACACTCCTTTTTTAATCATTGTCGGTTGCTATGACTTGTACCTGACGGCAAATCTGGTCGCCGCCTGGTTGTCATTTGGCTGCTAACAGGGTGTTTACCTTGTAAGTAGTGTACATAATGGAAAATACTAACCCTATGATATTGCTTGGTTTACACGTTGCAGGCGCGATCCCAAAGTTTGTTTGGTTGCACTCATAATCCCTTGGTCGTAGGTTCAAGTCCTACTGGGCCCACCATTTCTAAATGTTTTACCTCAAACAGGGGGTTACAAGTCCCTTGGCATGCAGTTGACCTTTCCCCAAAACTGACACCATCAAGCAATAATCTACCTGCCTGTATTAGCTTCCTGCTTTATTTTGCGCGTACCCATAAAAAGTTTCTGAAATACTTTCTTGTAGTGGCTTTTTAAACCACTAGCACTTACTTCTTTTTATTGCGCATAAATGGAAAGATTTTGGCCATGGCGTCATTGATCACTTGATCGAGCGGTTTGTGCTCTAAGCTCACGGCGGCTCTGGCGGCGGTATACGTTCCTTTGTATTCTCGCGCTATTTCACTGTCAGTCATGCTATCGGGTAGTTGCTCTTTTTCTCGAATGGCGTTGATGACGTCCTTATTCATACCGCTCTCCCAGTAATGCAGTGGTTTAACCAGCATAGTGCATAACGGCCAATATCAGGCTTCAGCATGAATTCAGGACAAAGGCTACCCGCAGCGTAAAGGCAGGACGAAAGGGGCATATGTCTGATGGCTTACATCGCCGCTTACGTCAGAGATGCCTAGCTGCCTTATCAGCAAATTGTTGTGTTGGCTATAATGGTTATTCTTTTAATATCAATATCTTGGAATACAGTGCGCAGTCGTCGGCATAGCATTTACAGGACGCTTCGATCAGTCCTTGTCGGTCAATAACGATGATTTCTCCGCGACGATAGCGGATAAGGCCGCGTGTCTGCAGGGCAATGGCCGCTAGCGTAATCCCTGCGCGTCGAACGCCTAGCATCATGGCTAGAAACTCGTGGGTCAGCTGCAGGCTATCTGTCTTGGCGCGGTCATGGGTCATTAATAGCCAGCGAGCGAGTCGCTCTTCAATTCGGTGAAAATGAATGCAAGCTGCTGAGTTAGCCAGTTGGTTCATGACCACATAGAGGTATCGTTTCAGGCGTTGATGCAATACAGGACTACTTAACAGGAGCCGTTGAAAGCTGGCGGCGTTAATGCGTAGGGCTAGCCCTTCACCTTGAACTAATGCAAGTAGGGGGGCTTCTTCGACGCCGAGTACCAGAGAAATACCTAGCATGCCCTCACGTCCTGCCATCGCGACTTCAAGTCGGCTATCCACATTTAGAATGACGATCTGTGAAATGAAGCTGTTGATGGGGAAGTAGGCGTGGGTGACTGTGTCGGTAGGCTGAAACAGTACTTCGCCAAACGCTAGCGGCACGGTTTCGCAACTGGCCATAAAAGCGTCCCGCTCAGCGGTAGGCAGATCAGCAAGAAGGTGGTTGGCATCGGCAGCGTGAAAAATAGACGTCATGTGCCTCTCCGGTTAAAAGAACCTGGCAAACGGCACAATGAGGGTAATTATCATTTTGATGTCGGCTGCAGATGTACCGTTATTTGTTTTTAACGATGCATCTGCATATTAACATTGGGTGAATCAAGCGTCGGCACGCTAGCGTACATAACTCGCTAACACTGTTAGCATTATGGTGGCGACCTCGCTTCTGTCGCTCACATAACGTTATGGTGGTTTAACAAGCGGTCATACTCGTCCTTAACGACCGAATAGCACTCGCAAACTCGCTCTTCTAGGCCTAGTCGGTCAAGCACGTTGATATGCCCTCGGTGGTAGGAGATCAGGCCAGCCCTTTGCAGCTTACCCGCCGCTTCGGTGACTCCCTCGCGACGAACGCCCAGCATATTGGCAATTAACTCCTGAGTCATAATCAGTTCATTGCCATGCAATCGGTCAAGGCTGAGCAGCAGCCAGCGGCATAGCTGTTGGTCGAGGTTGTGATGGCGATTGCAAACTGCCGTTTGCGCCATTTGTGTCAGCAGAGCTTGGGTATAGCGCAGCAGCAGTCGCTGCATGGGGCCAGCGCGGTAAAATTCGTTTTTGAGCAATTGGCCTTTTAGGCGTATCGCTTTCCCGGCACTCTGTACAATCGCTCGGCTGGGCGTGGTCTCACCCCCCATAAACAGCGACACGCCCACCACGCCTTCATAGCCTACAACGGCAATTTCCGTAGAGGCACCATTCTCCATCACGCACAGCAGCGAGACGATGGAGTCCAGAGGAAAATAGACATGGTGCATGTGTTGCCCCGACTCACACAGCGATTGACCCAGGGTAAGTGTCACTTCCTCAAAATGAGGCAAGAGGCGATTCAGTTCATCTTCCGGCAATAAACCAAGCAACGCATTTTGCTGAAAATCACGTGGTTCAAGCATTGAATCTCCCCTTATCCTTAACTGACGCGCCGCTTCTGATGAAAAGTCGTCCACCTTGAGGTGCCGAATTGTGTGTTTTAGGGTTGGCCACCTCAAGTTGATAGGCACATATCTTTTAAGTATAGAGTGCTTGGAAATAAACTCTGTACGTTATCGCACATAGCGTTCATTTAAGTAGGCGTAGAAGCGGTAATTTTTTGGGCTGTGAGTATTTTGCAACTGTGTACGCCAGCGCACAGTGAGTGATTGAATTAGCGCCTAATGTCAATATCAGTGTGGCAACGGATATGCCTAAACAGGATGTTGCACTGCGCGCTGCAAGGAATGCAGCGCTAACCTTACCCTTGGACACGGCTACACATGGATAAAAACGTCATGCTGTACGGTGGTCACCAAAGCAATAACGCCCAGACGACAGAAAATGATGCCGAGCAAGTTGCCGATGAGCGATTGCGAAGTGTCGAGAATGCCCTGCAAGTAGAAAGGGGGTGGGCTAAAGCAACACTAAATTCAATCGGTGATGCTGTTTTGACGACCGATTTGAGCGCCAGAGTTACCTATCTGAACCGTGTCGCTGAAGCGTTGACCGGTTGGGCAAGTGTAGAGGCGCTTGGTAAATCAATTGATCAGGTCTTAAAGCTCATCAATATCCGAACTAACGAGCCTGCGCCTAACCCAGCGCTAAGGGCGATAGAAGAAAATCGTACGGTAGGGTTGGCGCTGGACTGCGTTTTGATTCGCCAGGATGGTAGTCAGCTGGAAATAGAAGATTCGGCGGCTCCTATTCATGATAGCCATGGTGTTACGGTAGGCGCGGTGATTGTATTTCATGATGCCAAGCACTCTTTAACTCGCGCAGAGCAACTAGCCTATCAGGCCCATTATGATGCTCTAACCAAACTGCCTAATCGTTTTCTATTTGCAGAGCATCTTGCTCGCGCTATCCGTTTAGCAAAACGCCACGATCATTATGTCGCGCTGTTATATTTAGATATCGATAATTTTAAGTGCATCAATGATTCACTTGGCCATGCTGTTGGCGACAGTTTGTTGCAGTTCGTCGCTACTTGTCTCGTTGAGTGCGTGCGCGATACAGACTGTGTGTGTCGGCAGGGTGGAGATGAGTTTATAGTGTTGCTTAGCGAAATTGAAAAACTAACCGATGCTGCCAGGGTAGCAGAAAAAATCCTTCGGGCATTAGCGATGCCATGTAATGTTGGTCACTATGAGCTAGGCATTAGTGTCAGTATCGGGATCAGCTTCTATCCCGATCATGGGTTAAATGAATATAGTTTGCTCGAGAATGCTGATACCGCTATGTATCGTGCAAAGAAAAGCGGTCGAAACCAATGTCAAGTATTTAGTCATGATATGAACAACAAGAACTGACAATGTAATCATAAAGAACGTTGAACCAGTTTCGATACCCATTCTATTAGTATTCACTAGACTCAAGGGTCACGCCACGCTCGTGTGGCGTTGTACGCCTGGGAGCTGGTTATGACACGATTTTATCGCCGTTTTAGTGTGATGTTGCCACTTGCATTGCCCGCTTTGCTGCTTAGCTCAATGGCTCATGCGGATGCTCAGCAGGCGAGAGCCTCGGTATTAAGTGCTGAAGAGTCTGACCCTAACCGGCTAGGGTGGATGCAGGGGTTTCCTCCCGCGCCGGAGCGGGTGATTGGCCAGCCGGACTCCAACTACTTTAGCTTCCCCAAAATGCGCTGGACGGTGTGTCACTTCCGCGAACTACTGCCTACCAAGCAGGTTAGCCGTGGGTTGGGCGCGCCTGTGTCGCTCACCTACGCATTAGATGACGCGATAAACGACGTCACTTTCACCCCGATTGACGGTAGTGAGCCTATGTCGTGGCAGGCGTCGCTAAACGAAAACTACACCGATGGTTTGCTGATTCTTCACCAGGGCCAGGTGGTGTATGAGACTTATTCAGGCTGTTTAGATGAAGCGGGCCAGCACGGCGCTATGTCGGTGACTAAATCCATGACCGGCTTACTAGGTGAAATTCTGGTGGCCGAAGGCGTATTAGATGAGCAGGCGTTGGTAGGTGATATTCTGCCGGAATTAACCGACAGTGCTTTTGGTAATGCCACTGTAAAACAGCTGCTTGAGATGACCACAGGCCTTGCTTACAGCGAAGATTACAGTGATCCCAACGCTGAAATCTGGGCCTACAATGCGGCGGCAAGCCCGCTTCCCAAGCCAGACGATTACACTGGGCCGCGCACCTATTATGAGTATTTAGCGACGGTACAGCCGGAAGGTGAGCATGGGCAGGTTTTTGGCTATAAAACGATTAATACCGATGCACTTGGGTGGGTGGTCGCGCGCACGACGGGTGAATCGGTGGCGTCACTATTGTCATCGCGTCTTTGGCAGCGGTTGGGCATGGAGCAGGATGCCTACTTTACCGTGGACTCCATTGGTACGCCGTTCGCAGGTGGCGGTTTGAGTGCGGGCCTTCGAGATATGGCCCGAGTCGGGCAGTTGGTGCTCAATGACGGCGTATTGGATGGTGAGCAGCTATTTCCTGCAGCGGCTGTTGAGCGCATTCGACAAGGCGGCGACAGGGAAGCGTTTGCGGCCGCGGGTTACCGTTATTTACCGGGCGGCAGTTACCGTGGCATGTGGTGGTCTCTGCATAACGAGCATGGTGCCTTTGCCGCAAGAGGCGTGCATGGGCAAACCATTTATATTGATCCCACCGCTGAGATGGTGATTGTGCGCTTTGCATCGCACCCGGTAGCGGGCAATGCGGCTAACGATCCTACGTCGCTACCCGCCTACCAAGCCGTAGCGGAATACTTGATGGAAAAAGTGGATCCGCGTTAAAGCGTCGCTATTATCTCTACTAAACCAAACGTCGTAACGCCAGCAGCCACTGGCCAGCCTAAAGAGCGTAACCGCCACCACACCAGCAGCGTGACGGAAAGCCCAATGGCGGTGGCTAACCAGGAAATGGCGTTTGGGTTAACGGGCACAATGGAAACCCCCAGCACGGCGGCAATCATTAATGGCCCAAGAATACCCAGCCACTGGGGCATTGTATTAATGCCCGTGTCGCTGCCCAATCGGCGCTGCATCCACAAGAAGGGCACCACGCGCATCAGCAGGGTGCCAATAGCGCAAACCGCGACGGCTAGCCATAGCTCAATACTCATGATGTGCGCCTCCGTGTTTGGAATTTGACCATGTAGAAGCACAGCGCGCCGCAGGCAGCGGCGAGCGGAATAGCCACATTACTCCACCCCGAGAGGGTCAAGCCCAGTGCGGCCAGAATGGCGCACCCCATGGCGGCTGCCCAGCGTTTATCGGTGAATCGTGGTGCTACCATGGTTAGAAATAGCGCGGGCAGCGCGAAAGGCATGATCTCTCCCAGCAGCGGCCAACGTGCGGTAAACGCTCCACCCGCGGTGGCACCGACAGACGTTCCTACAATCCATGCGCCCCAGGCCAGTAACGATGCACCCACAAACCAGCTAAAACGCTTAGCGTCAGGCAGTTGTGGAAGCCGAGTTAAGGCCAGTGCAAACACCTGGTCGGTTAGGCCGTGCATTAGCCAAGGCCAGTGGCGGCTGCGCGGTAGCAGTCCGGCTAGGTTAGGGCCGTATACCACATGGCGCACATTAATTAGCAGCGTCATCGCCACCACCAGCCATAGCGGTGCACCGGTGGCAATCATGCCCACAAACAGAAACTGCGAAGCGCCGGCGTAAATCAGTGCGGATATAGCGGTGGCTTCTAGGGTGCTAAAGCCTGCTTGGCTAGCCACTAAACCAAACGATAGTGCCACTGGTATGTAGCCACCCAATAGGGGAATGGCTTCGCGTACGCCTTGCAGCGCGCTACGCCACGGCGAGTGGCTGGCAAGTTGGTTCATGGTGCATCTCCCGGTTCGCCGTAAGTAACGGTGAGTAGTAGGGTGGCCTCATGGTCTTGGGTGCGGTAGCAGTGTGGCTGGTCGGCGGGAAACGTTTTGGTCTCTCCAGGCGTTAGCACTGTGGTGGCTCCCTCTGGACCTACTTCTAACCAGCCGCTAATCAGGGTCAGCGTTTCTTGAGTACCCCGTGTATGAGCTTCAGCGTGGCGCAGGGTATGGGGAGCACAACGCATCCAGTAAGCATCTACCTGGGGCACGCCTTTTCCCTGATCAATCAGCTGCACCTGCACGCCATCTTCCCCGAGAGGCACATTAATGGGGGCAACCAACGTGCCGAAGGGAACGTTAAGCTGTACTGCCAACCGCCAGATAGTATCCAGAGTTGGATTGCCGTTGCCTTGCTCAAGGCGGCATAGGTTCGATTTGGCAATACCCGCTTTATTGGCTAAATGCGACAGCGACCAACCACGCGCTTGGCGAAGAGACTGCAAATGCTGGCCTAGGGTGCTTAGTGAGTGCTCATCCATTCGGTTATCTCGCTGTTCCTTTTATAGAACGTTCTATATAAGGAACAGCGAGAAGTCAATCATGTTGCGTTATAACGTGTGGTCAGAACCGGAGGGTTGCTGGGCTCGGCAGGCGGCAGCAGTGAACAGCACATCGGTTGATGAATTAAGTGCGGTTTCGGTCGCGTCCTGTACCACGCTGATGACAAATCCAATCGCCACCGCTTGCATAGCGACTTCTGTAGGAATACCAAACAGGTTAGCGGCCATTGGAATGAGCATGAGCGAACCACCGGCCACGCCTGAAACACCGCAGGCAGCCAGTGCAGACACTACGCACAGTAGTAGGGCAGTGGGGAAGTCGACGGTAATGCCTAGCGTATGGGTGGTCGCCAATGTAATTACTGTTATGGTGATAGCGGCACCACACATGTTGATCGTCGCGCCGAGCGGAATTGAAATAGCGTAGGTGTCGGCATCCAGCTTTAGACGGCGGCACAGCTCTAAATTTACGGGAATATTCGCCGCAGAACTACGGGTGAAAAAGGCGGTGATGGCACTGCCGCGCAGGCAGGTGAACACAAGTGGATAAGGATTCTGGCGGGGAGTGAAGTAAACGAGCAGTGGGTTGCTAACAAGAGCAACAAACAGCATACAGCCGACAATGACACCCAGCAGTTGAGCGTAGTTCAGCAATGCATCGACCCCTGACTCTGCCAAGGTTCCCGCGACTAAGCCAAAGATGCCAATCGGCGCCAATCGAATTACCAGTGTGACAATGCGGGTGATAGCAGTGGACAAATCGCTTAACGCTTGGCGGGTGGTATCGCTGGCTTGGCGTAGCGATAAACCAAGGCCAATGGCCCATGCCAGAATAGCGATAAAGTTCGCCTCCATCAGCGCACTAATCGGGTTAGCCACGGCATTTAGTAACAGGTCTCTTAAAACGCTAAAAATATCCCCAGGCGGATTGCCGTCAATTTGCCCCGCATTTAATGAAAGTTCGGTGGAAAAAAGAAAACTTGCCGCCACTGCAATTAACGCAGCGATTAATGTACCTACCACATACAGTATGAGTACGGGGCGAATATGCGTTGGTTGACCTTGCTTGTGTGCGGCGATGGCAGCGGTAACCAGCACAAAGACCAAAATAGGGGCAACCGCTTGCAGTGCGGCAATAAATAGCTGGCCAAGCAGTGCCACATTGCCTGCAATGTCCGGTGTGAAAAGGGCGATGAATACCCCGGCAACAATGCCAATTAAAATCTGCGGGATAAGGCCCAGCCGGAAAAGCGGCTGAAACACGGTGTAGACGGTGGCAATCATTGCGCGACTCTCAGGTAGTAGAAGGGGAAACGTTGCGGCGATAGGCCGTGGACGTGCCTGAAAGGGGCAGTATTCTACCAGCTGTGAGCATGATGCGGCGTAGCGTGCTAAAAACTCTTCAAAGCGCTCACTTAAATGAGTGGTTAGCGATATACTGCGCAAGTCGCTAGGTCTTGCTCTCTGTGACACCTCCAATGTGATCAACTGCTTCTCTCAAAAAGAAAAAGAACCAGGAGTTTATCAATGCGCATTAACGTGTTATTAGCTGCACTGCTGATGCTGTGTAGTTCGTCGCTTGTCATGGCCGCCGACTATTACGTAGATATTACTAATCGTACGGGTTATACCCTCTACTATATGTACGTAAGCCCTGCAGATTCGAAAAGCTGGGAAGAGGATGTGCTCGGCAATGACGTGCTGGTGGATGGTGGTACTCAGCGGGTGACGATTACGGGTTATGACAGTCCTATCTTCGATATTCGTTTAGTCGATGAAGAAGATGATAGCTACACCTTTTGGAATGTAGACGTATCAACTCAAGATCTGCTGGTGACGTTAGATAATTTAGACTAAAAATTTTAACCGGCTTGCCCCTTCCCAACAGCGACCTCGCTGATAATTCTTCGGGATAGGGGCGAGCCGTTTTGTTTCGTGCACGTCGCTATTGCTTAAGCAATAGCCGGTATTTGAGAAACCACTTCGGCATTGGGACGGCGGCTTATCACGCTAGAAGATAATGACTCGGTACGATCAGGACTAAACGTCACTAGATCGGTATAGGCCTGCTCGGTCAGACGAGTTACCTCTGGAGATACACCCCACTTCATCAACATTTCGTCGATATGCCGTTCAGCTGCTTTGAACTGGCCGCAATGACTTAGCAATTTGGCGATGGTGTAATCGCATTCTGGGGTATCAAACATTTCTTCCCTGATCTCTTGAATGGCCAGTTGGAGGCCTTTTCGGGAAATATCGCTTAACTGGTTAGGTTGCATGCCACGACTCCTTGTGAATGCTAACGGTTTCGAATGCTAACGATTACAAATACTGTGCTGTATTAAACTCGGCGTTCTTTTGTACGCCTCCTGTACCTCTTCGAGGCTAATACACTGTTTCGTGAGATTCAATCGCAAAATCGAAATGTTGCAAAAAATTAATTTGAACCAAAGATCCCCGCTTGCTTGGTAGGGGCGCGTAGGGTAATTACTCACCTAGCTGCCCACTTGATAGAGAAATAAATTCATAAAAGTTATACAAGAAATTAAATAATCAGTCATGGCATCATCATGATGCAGGGGCACATCGCCGGATAACTATCTCTAGTTGATGATGCTGACTATCTAGGGGCACTCGAATGGGCATACCAACCTCCGTTTCTGCTAAGCAAACGCCATCCAGTGTTGCAGTGAGGGCTTGGCTTAGGAGGGGTTGGCTTAATAGATCCTGGCTTGACGTTGTTAGAGGATCTTGCGCATTGATCACCCTGATATGATAGTACGATTGGGCAAGGGTAATGTCGGTAGTAAAATGCGGCCAACTCGCTGGCAGACAGGGATAAATTACCAGCCAGCTCGCTTCCCGGCGAATGCCTAAAATACCCTCCATACCGGCTTGATACATCCAGCCGGCGGCGCCGGTATACCATGTCCAGCCTCCTCGACCCACATGGGGTGCCACAGAATACACATCAGCAGCGACCACATAAGGCTCAACGCGATAGCGGGTAGCCGCTTCCGTGGTGGTGGCATGGTTGATGGGGTTAAGCAGTGTAAATAGCTGATGTGCTTTGTCACCTTCACCCAGTTGGGTAAAGGCCAAAATTGCCCACATTGAAGCATGGCTATACTGCCCACCATTTTCGCGCATACCAGGCGGGTAGCCGCTTATATAGCCGGGATCCTGCTTAGGGTGATCAAAGGGAGGCCAAAAAAGCAGCGCTAACTGCTGATCGTGCAGAATGAGTTCGCGCTCCAGCGAGTGCATTGCGAGCGTCGATCGTTCAGGGTCGCTGGCGCCGGAAAGCACCGCCCATGATTGGGCGATGGAATCGATCTGGCATGCATCGCTATGTTTGCTGCCTAGCCAAATGCCGTTGTCGTAAGTCGCTCGACGATACCACTGGCCATCCCAAGCGCTGTTTTCAATTGCTATGCGTAGCGCCTGAGCATGTTCATACCAACGAACAGCGCGTTGAGGATCATCTGAGTGGCAGGCTTGGGCCTCGCGCTGCTCGGCAATTGGCGCAAATTGATGAAGTGTTTTAAGCAGCAACCAGCCTAGCCACACACTCTCTCCCTTGCCCCCAGCACCCACGCGGTTCATACCGTCATTCCAATCCCCGCCGCCTATCAGCGGCAAACCATGTTCACCCAGTTGCGAAAGGGTGATATCCAGTCCGCGTGCGCAGTGTTCAAACAGTGGGGCGGTTTCCAGTGAGGTGGTTGGCTGGAAAAAGTGTTCGTGCTCATGCGGTGACAACAGTGCGCCGTCTAAAAAGCTCACCGGCTCATCAAGCACCGTTATATCGTGGGATGCTGCGATATAACGCGCGCAGGCGTAAGCCAGCCAAACCCGGTCGTCAGAGATGCGCGTGCGCACGCCTTGCCCGGAGTGTGGCAACCACCAGTGCTGTACATCGCCTTCAGGGAATTGGCGTGAAGCCGCCCGTAGCAAATGCTGACGCGTTTTGGCGGGGTTGCTAAACGTCAATGCCATGCAATCTTGCAACTGGTCGCGGAAGCCGTAGGCCCCGCTGGCTTGGTAAAACGCTGAGCGAGCCGTTAAGCGGCAGGCGATAGTTTGGTACAGCAACCAGCCGTTTAGCATGATATCCATCGCTCGATCAGGTGTTTTGACCTGAATGGCATTGAGCTGCGTATTCCAGTGGTCGTGAATGCTGGCAAGCTCAGCATCAATATCAGCATCACGAAAACGGTCAATCAGCCCTGCAGTTTCGTCGTCGGAGCCTCCTTGACCAAGTAACACGATAATGTCGGCTGTTTTGCCTGGGGCTAGCGTCACGCGACGCTGAAGAGCGGCGCAGGGGTCTAGCCCTGCACCTAACGTGCCAGAAAGCGGCGTTTTACAGCGTACCCCAGCCGGTTCGGCCAGGTTTTTGCCATAACCGATAAACTCACTGCGATTGCCAGTCCATTGCGTAGGTGGCTCGCCAATATCGAGAAAAGCCACTCGGCCTGGGAAGTCGGCATTCCATGGATTGGTAACTAACAACGCTCCGCTTTCTGGTGCTTGCGACGTAATAAGGAAGGGAGCTGATGCGCTGCGCGACGAGCCCAAAACCCACTCTGCATAAGCAGTCACAGAGAGTTTACGTGTCCGGTTTGAATGATTAGTCAGTCTCAGCCGTGAGATGCGCAACGGGGCATCCAGGGGCACAAAGTGCAACAGTTCTAAGCTAAGCTCGTCATTCTGATGTTCAAATTGGCTATAGCCAAAGCCATGACGCGCAACGTAGCGACCTGAATCACGTATCGGGCTTGCCGTTGCGGTATAAAGCTCGAACGTCTCTTCATCTCGGACGTAAACAGCATCTCCGCTTGGGTCAATGACGGGGTCATTACTCCACGGTGTCAGCTGGTTTTCTCGGCTGCTGTCTGCCCATAGATAGCCAGCGCCCTCTGCCGATACTTGAAAGCCGAACTGTTGATTGGCAATGACATTAATCCATGGCGCTGGCGTGAAGCTGCCTGCTTCTAGGATAGTGACGTACTCTCGCCCTTGCTTTGCAACCCCGCCCCAACCATTAAAAAACTCAAGTGTTGGCCGCTTAAGTTGGCGAGGAGTATGAGCCTTATCTATCAACGGTCTGGGGAGGGCGCGTTTAGTAATGGCAAGCGGAGGCTTGGCGGGGTTCTGACCAGACAACATAACAGACAGCTGATCGGCAATTGATCCTCGGTGCGCTATCAGCACCACGCGAGCAATTGAGTGAAGCTGAGCGCGTGACTGGGCGCTTGCTAAGTCGGCGCGTAGGGCATAAACCGTTCCCTGGGCATAGCCACTGTGAAGCCGGGGTCTTGCTTGGCTGCTGAGAATCGTGGCTTTAATGGCTTGCTGTAGATCTTGAATATAAGAGGAAGCACGCTCATTGATGATGACGACATCGACTTCGAGACGTTTCATGCGCCAATACTCATGGGCGCGAAGTAATTGATGCAATTGTGGCAAATCGTCAGTGGATTCAATCCGCAGCAATACGATGGGTAAATCACCGGAGATCCCGTGTTGCCATAGCAGTGACTGTTGAGCTGCGCCGCTTTGAATCGTTTTCTGGGGTGCCCTAAAGCGTGCGTCGGGATAGAGCAGTGGGGCAGCCAGCCGCTGAAAGTCTGCGGCCTCCTCTGGCTGAGTGCCCAAATGGCGTAGCTGCACTTGCGCTTGAGTCCAGGCGAGCATTTTTGCTCGCTCAAAGGCGCTAACATCATGATGCTTATCAATGAGATCCATCAGCGCCTCTCGTGAGCCGGCAACAACCGTCCAGTAAGCGATGCGGGCGGCTTTTCCTGGTGCGATTCGCAGGCAGTAGCGCGATGCAAAAATAGGGTCAATAACACTGCCTACCGTGCCTGATAAATGCTGGCCTTCAGAAAGTGCCGTTGCTGTGGAAATACGGTTGCCCCGGCCAATAAATTGCTCGCGGTCGGTTTCATATTGGAAATCTCCCACAGTATCGCCTTCCACGACGGCGAAGTGAGCTGCCCACACTTGCGCTTCGCTGGGGTCCCGCCGCCGACGGGTGGCGATTAGCGCATTGAATGCTGGAAGGTATTCAGTAACCACGAACATTTTGGCAAAGCTAGGATGGGCGTTGTCGGTACTCGGCGTGGTGAGTACTAATTCTGCATAAGCCGTAACATCAATATCGCAGGTTTGGCGTCCATTGTTGGTCAGTGTTAGCAAGCGTACTTCGCTGTCATCTTCCCCAGACACCAGGATGTCTAAGTGACTGGCAATAGATTCGTGCCGATGGTCATAGCGAGCATAATCTTCAGCAAATAACACGTGATTGTCGTCGTTATTCGTGCCGGTATGTGATTCCAGTGATTGTCCTGTTGCACTCCAAACGCTTGGACGTCGCGTATCGCGGAGAAAAATAACGCTTCCCCAGTGATCGCGTGTGGTATCTGGTTGCCAGCGAGTGATGGCAAGGTTGTGCCATCGGCTGTAGCCGCCACCTGTTGCGGTCAACATGACAGAGTAGTTGCCGTTTGAGAGCAGGTGAGTCACCGGAGGTCCGTTGACGCCGGTTGATAGACGGCGCACGGTTTGTGCTTCGTTGATGGTTTGGCTAGCGGTTGATTTCACCTCTTCGGCACGGGGATAAGCAATAGCCACATCCCGTGGAATCCGCTCTTGAAGCAATAGCTCGCTCGCCTGAATCATCGGTTCGCGGTGGAAGCGTTGTCGCATCTGCCCATGATGGAGCGTATTAGCGATGGCGACGATGGTCATGCCTTGGTGGTGCGCCATATAGCTGCGCACAATCACCAGCTTGGCGCCTTTGGGGAGCCGTGAGCGGGTCAGGTCTAGCGCTTCGTAGTAGCCATAGCGTCCTAGCGCGCCCATTTCTGCAAGGCGGCGATAATTTTTGAAGGCCCCCTCCGGGTCGATCATTGCCGCCAGCCCCGTTGCGTACGGCGCGACCACTAAATCGGCCGATAGACCACGCTTCAGCCCTAATCCAGGCACCCCAAAATTGGAATATTGATAAGTATGCTCTATGTCCCGTGCGTTATACCCCGACTCAGAAATACCCCATGGGGCTGAAAACTGGGCGGCGTATGTTTCCTGACGTTTAACTATCAGGCGGTTAGTTTGCTCCAAGAGACTGCCAGCGGGAGCGCGCATTATCAGCGACGGCATCAGGTATTCAAACATGGAGCCTGACCAGGAGATCATTGCCGCACCCTCTTTTAAGGGGGTGGCAGCGCGCCCAAGTCGGAACCAGTGACGGGTGGCTACATCGCCTTTGGCAATGGCAAACAGGCTGGCCAGCCGTGCCTCTGAAGCCAGCAGGTCATAACAACTGATGTCCAAACTGACGTCATCTAGCGAGAAGCCAATCGACAGTAACTGCCGCTCAGGGTTGAGAAGAAACGCAAAATCCATGCTGAGGGCAAGCCGTCGCGCTTTACTGGCCAGTTGCTGGAGCCGCTTTACATGTGTGCCGTTGGCGATTGTGTTGTTTGTGTGGTCACCGCTATGCTGTGCAGCCGTTTTGTGTAGTGCTGCCACCCAAAAAAGCACATCTTTATCATCGTCACTAGCGAGATGCTCATTGAAAAGGTCGCCAGCGATACTAAGTGCTTTTTTGGTTTGCTTGGTGAGGGCTGCCAAGTCTAATGATGACGTTTTATTTGCGCTTACGAGAGTGGCGACTTTCTCAAGCTGGTCAGTGAGCGGTTTAGTGGGCAGAGATTTTTCTATTGATTGAGAAGCGCGATTAAGTTCTTCAAATTCAGGTACCTCAAATTTAAGCTCTTCACATTTAAGTGCTTCGAACGCCAATGCCAATGTATCGGCTATTGCTTGGCGAGGGTCAGGTGAAAACGTTGTGTCCTGCCAGGTTTCCAAGGCGTTGGCGAGGGTAATGAGGTGACCAGCAAGGTTGCCGCTATCGACAGTAGACACATACCTGGGGTTTAGCGGACGTAGATCATCGATTGCATACCAGTTAAAGAAGTGACCACGATAGCGGGGCAGGGTATGCATAACGGCAAGTGTTGTTTCTATACGGCTTAGCGCGTTGGGGTTACCGATCCAACCAAAATCACGCGCTGCAAGTATCGACAGCAGGTATAGACCCATATTGGTTGGTGACGTTCGCTGGGCGATAACCGGCCGAGGCTCTTCCTGAAAATTGTCCGGCGGCAGTAGATTGGTCGATGTAGTTACAAAGGTTTCAAAGTAGCGCCAGGTTCTATGCGCAATAAGCCGAAGCTCAAGGGCGGTTTCTTCTGCTATGAGAGGTTGGGTCGCAATACTAGCCGTACTACTTAGCCAAGTTGCCAGCACAGGTGCTGCTATCCATAGTAGTGCGATCGGCAAGACCACTAGCCAAACACTACTGTTAAACCATAACGCACTGAAGGCAATGGCTACGCCAAGTAACGTACCGGGTGCCATATGCCGATAAAATCCCCAAACGGTCAGGTGCGGGCATTTCATCGTCTGGGCCGACGATGTCCACTCTAGTAAATGGCGGCGAGTTATAAAAACGCGTGTCAGGGTGCTAGCAATGGCATCTAGCATCCGCCACGCTTGGTCGGGGAGAAACATTACTTGCAGTAAAATTTGTTTCAATCCCAGCGTCAGTTCATCCCTCCATTGTTGGAAGTGGTAACGAAGGTTGACGCCTGCGCGCAGCGGAGCGAACGACGTTATTAACGACAGTAAGACCGGTATGCTAATGACCATAATAACCATTAAGCTACTGACAATGGCCATCATGACAGGCAGTTGCCAGCTCACCGCAAGGCAGGCTAACAGTAACGGGGGGAGCAGTGATCGGCGTAAATTGCCGAGTATTTTCAAGCGCCCTGAAGGCGGTAACGAGGCTGTTAATAGCCAAGGGAGTAACTGCCAATCTCCTCGCACCCAGCGATGTTGGCGTTTGGCCACCACATCATAACGGTCTGGAAAGTCTTCTATGACTTCAATATCTGATGCCAGTCCTGCTCGGGCAAAAATGCCCTCAAACATATCGTGGCTTAGCAGGCTGTTTTCAGCGATACGGCCCTCTAGTGATGCTTCAAAGGCATCAATATTATAAATACCTTTCCCTGCAAACGAGCCATCACCCACTAGGTCTTGATAAAGATCTGAAATGGCGGCGGCATAAGGATCAATGCCGCCTGGAGAAGAGCACAGCTGTTGATAAATAGAGCCTCTTTCGCCTGTAGGCATCGATTGAGTGACGCGCGGTTGCAAAATTGCATAGCCTTCCACTACCCGCCGTTGCTGCGTATCAAATCGAGGGTGGTTTAACGGGTGGGCTATTTTGCCAACCAGTTTGCTGGCGGCTCCTCTTGGCAGGCGTGTATCGGCGTCCAAGGTAAGAATATAGTGCACATTTCTTGGCAGAGAAGGTGGGTACCTGAAGGTCGTGTTCGTCGCGCCACGTAACAGTTTATTGAGCTCATGAAGCTTGCCCCGTTTGCGCTCCCATCCCATCCAGCATTGTTCGCCTGCGTTGTAGACGCGGTTGCGGTGCAGTAAAAAGAAGCGCTTTTCATGGCTAGCAGGACAGTAGCGTTTGTTTAATTCCTCAATGCGTTTTTCACAAATGCTTAACAGTGCCTCATCGGTGGCTAGTTCTGCCTGCTGGGCATCAACACCATCTGTTAAGAGTGCATAGCTAATAGCACCGCCATCACTACCCAGGTGGTGCACCTCAAGCCGATCAAGCTGTTCTTGTAAGTCAGCTTCATTGGTCAATAGCGTTGGCATTGCCACCAGCGTACGAAGAGAGGGGGGAACACCTTTGGAAAGATCTAGGCTAGGCAGTGGCTGAGCGCCGATATTATAAATAACGAAACGATTGACGATAGACGTAGCGAACTCAATCGTGGGCAGTACGCCCAGGGCTGCCAATAACAATAACCAAAGTGACGACACCTCGCCTGAATGCGTTGATAACAGCAACCACCCGGCCAATACCATCAAAGCGACGGTAGTCGCTGTCAGCATTATGACGTAGCCATTGATGCCATTTTTCAACAGCAGCTGGCGAAATCGCCGTTTCAATGGCGGGCGAAAGTTAAGACGTTTTTCTAGCGTATCCCTACCTGCCGCCACTAAAAAATAACCGGGGTCTTCGACTCGTGCTGCCTCATGGACATCATCGGTAAGTGGCAGTGCTTCTCTTGATAGCGTTAGCGTATGATCAACGATTTCCAACTCGGTATAGGCTGAGCCGCGGGCGAGCTCTTCCACTGCAATGCGATACTGATTGCGTGTTGAAAAATCGTACTGCGCAAAGCGGCTATGTTCGCGTAATTTTACATCTACCAAGCTGACACTTTCGAAAAGCTCCGCCCAATCGGTGCTAGAGATAAAGCGCATACTGGTAATGATATTTCGCACAGTAACGTTCGCTGCACCTTGGCGCTGTTGGGTACTTTGCACCACATCATCAATAGATTCGCCCTGGCGATTAAGCTGCTCAAAAAGCCAGCAGGCAAGAGCATTGGTATGAGGGTTAACGCCGCGTAAACGTTTGGCTAATTGAGCGATAAAAGGCGCCGACAGTGGTGTTTTCTGAGACGTAAAAGAAGGGAATTGATGATCAATTGAACCATCATCCATTGAGCAATTATTTGTCGAGACGCTATTAGCCGATTCGTTGTTAACCGAGTCGCTGTAAGTTGAATGATGGTTGGAGGCGTCATTTCTTGTTGGTGAGTCATTTTCAGTGGCAATCCATTTAGCCGCAAGTGTGTCCGCTGCATCGCGCGCCGTTTGTTCAATAATAATCTGATCGGCAAGTCGGCGTAGATTTTCAACTAATACAATGCGAAGCGTTATCGCGACCGCCCATAACTCTCCAATTGTTAGTGGCTGTACGCGCTGATAAGCTTTAATAAATGTACGTAAGTTAGCGAGCTCTATATTGCTATCGGTATGTGCAATAAAAGCCCAGGCAATACCAAAGACGCGTGGATAGCCCGCAAAAGGACCTTCTGCAAGCTTTGGTAACTGTCGGTAATAACCCGGCGGAAGATCGCCGCGTATTTCACGAATTTGTGCTTCGATAAGATGATAATTATCAAGTAACCAAGCGGCAGCGGGAACGACATCTCGACCCTCTGCCAGCGTGACAGCGCAAGCGCGGTAAGCGGCAAGTAATACGCGTGCATTATCGTTTAGGCGGCGCGTTAACGACGCCACTTTAGGTGGGCTTGCAGTCACAACCTGCGCCAGCGCTAAACTACCTGCGTGCTGTTCAAGCCGTTCTGTACTAAACAACTCTTCACGTACTGGCGCAGAGGAGCTCCACAATGCCATAGAAGCTTTGTGTTGGCGCACACGACGAAATAAAGGCGTCTGAAAAAAAAGAGTCACGGGTTACATCCTGATGAATGTGCAGAGCACGGTTCTTAAAACAATGCTTCTCTATCAGGACGATGTGCTTAACGTTAGACTTTGTCAGTTCGATAACGCACATTGCATAAATAACCGTTGTAAGGCGGTCGCTAATGCTGGCGTAGAGTCCAATAGCCTCCCCATAGCCGCGTGGCAGTCGTGATTAGGCAAGCGACTGCGAATAGCCCCGCTAACCATGGAAAATAGTGAGGAAATAAGCAGAAGAGCACTAACGCGATAACGGTTTCTGTGCCTTCGGTTAATCCCTCTAAATAGTAAAATGCCTTTTGTGGAAAGTTTGGCCGTTCAACATTGCGTGCTTTCGCCGCAATAGCAAAAGCTAAAAACGATGTTCCCGTGCCGATAAATGCGAATAGCAGTACCGCGGCTGCCAGCGCATTTTGCCCAGGATTGGCCAGCGCGAACCCCAGCACGACCGCGGCATAAAAGACAAAATCCAACCCGATATCAATAAACCCACCCGCATCGCTTTGCTGGCCGCTTAGCCGGGCAAGTGCGCCATCCAGCCCATCGCCAAGGCGGTTCAATAAAATCGCCATTAGTGCCAAAACATAATATTCAAAGGCTAATAGCGGTAGCGCGCTCATACCCACTAAAAAGGCCACTAAGGTAACTTGGTCAGGGGTAATCTGCCGGTTGTTGAGATACCGAGCCATACTGGCAAGTGGTCGGTGGGTCAACGGCATAGTAAAGCGGTCGAGCACGTGAGTACCTCCTTGGAAAAAGACTCAACCCTACCGTGATAAAAGTGCAGTGTCACATCAGGGTAAGAAGCGCTAACAGCTACAACTAAAGTTGTTAGACTTTGGTTGTAGTTTTCGTCAATTCGCTGGACTAATACTTGGCTGCAGTGAATAAAGGGCACCAAAAAGCCAGCTAGGCTGGTTTAAATACGCCATAGGGGGTTGCTGTGAGAAGCTCCCTTTCGATCACCTGACTGCGAACGGTACTTTGATAATGCGCAGAACTGCCACCATGACACTCTGGGAGTCGCTTTGGCACTCCCATGACCAAGTCAAAAACCTACTTATGTGTGCGTTGCCAACCTCCGGCGCGGGACGTTCAGCCCCTCATGCGTCAGGTGAGCAACAACACACGGGTAACTAACCGCCAAAACCACCTGCTTATACTAAGGCCCAAAAGATTGGGCTGGTGCTG
Source organism: Halomonas bluephagenesis (assembly GCF_054790765.1). Lineage (NCBI taxonomy): Bacteria > Pseudomonadati > Pseudomonadota > Gammaproteobacteria > Oceanospirillales > Halomonadaceae > Halomonas > Halomonas bluephagenesis. Next base: position 931,945 of record NZ_CP133631.1, on the reverse strand, counting down.
GGGCCGATGCTGTTTGCCTTTGTCCTGCTGTTTTTTCACCCTGCGGACCTGAGTATAGAAGGCCGCATGGTGCTTGCTACCACGCTATGGGTAGCTGTGTGGTGGATTACCGAAGCCATTCCTATTCCGGTTACGTCGCTACTGCCCATCGTGTTGTTGCCTATTACTGGGGCGCTTGAGAGTAGTGCGGTAACGGCGGCTTACGGCAATCCTATTATTTTCCTTTTCCTCGGTGGCTTTATGATTGCCCTGGCGATGGAGAAGTGGGACCTACATAAGCGTATTGCACTCACCATTATTTCGGTATTGGGCACCAGTATTAACAGTATTGTGTTCGGCTTTATGGCGGGCACTGGCTTTTTTTCGATGTGGTTATCCAATACCGCGTCGGTTATGATGATGCTGCCTATTGGCACTGCGATTGTGTATCAGGTGACACAAGAGCTGAGTAAGAGCGATGGTGATCATAGCGAAGACATCGATAAATTCAGTAAAGCGCTGATTTTTGGCGTCGGCTACGGCGGCACTATCGGCGGTTTGGGTACCCTGATTGGTACGCCTCCCAATATCATCCTGGCGGCAATTGTGAATGAGCTGTTTGGTGTTGAAATCACCTTTGCCAGCTGGATGATGTTTGCTTTTCCAGTCGTTGTGGTACTTCTGTTTATTGGTTGGCTGATGCTGACACGCTTTATTTACCCGATTAAATTCAGCAGCCTGCCTGGAGGCAAAGCGCTTATTGCCAAAGAGAAGGAAGCACTGGGTAACATTAGTTTTGAAGAGAAAGCTGTGTTGGTCGTTTTCCTGTCAGCGGCATTTTTCTGGATTACCCGTTCTTTCCTGTGGCAAGGCCAAATACTCACCATTCCAGGTATTAACGACACGATGATTGCCATTGTAGCGGCGATTGCGCTGTTCTTAATTCCTTCGCCAAACAAAGGCGGCTGCCTGCTCGGGTGGGATATTGCGAAAGACGTACCCTGGGGCATTCTGCTGCTATTTGGCGGTGGCTTGGCGATTGCTGCTGGTTTCAGTTCCTCTGGGTTAGCCGTGTGGATCGGTAGCCAGATGAGTGTGCTGGAGGGCGTTAACTTCTTGCTGGTGATCTTGTTAGCCGCTGGAATGGTGTTGTTCTTGACCGAAATCCCCTCCAACACAGCAACGGCCACGATGATTCTGCCAGTACTGGCATCGCTAGCACTGGCGTTGGATATTCACCCATTTGTACTGATGGTGCCTGCCGCCATGGCAGCTAACTGCGCCTTTATGCTGCCGGTGGGCACGCCTCCCAACGCAATCATTTTTGCTACCGGTAAAATTAAAATTATCGAAATGGTGCGCAATGGCTTCTGGCTGAATATTTTCGCGTTACTGCTGATTGTGGTGGCGGTTTATTTCTTGTTACCCCTATTGTGGGGAATCGATCTAACCACCTATCCAGACGCGTTCCGCGACTAACTGCCAGCGACTACTACTGCTTCAAGCCCCGCCATGTGCGGGGCTTTTTGTGCTGGGTGAAGGACAGTTTGGAATGCAGATTGCTATGATGGGCAATATTTTTTGCGTTGAGCCTGCCATGCGACTACTTCATACCGCCGATTGGCACCTGGGGCGGCTGTTTCACAACCTCTCGCTGCTGGAAGACCAACGCCATGTGCTGAGCCAGCTACTGGACATTATTGACCGCGATGCGGTGGATGCCGTGCTGATTGCCGGTGATATCTATGATCGTTCGGTGCCGCCAGCCGCTGCTGTCACGCTGTTAGATGAGGTGCTTGGCGAATTGTGTGAAAAGCGTGGTTTGCCGGTGATTATGATTTCTGGCAACCATGACGGCGCTGAGCGCCTCGGCTTCGGCGCGCGCCACCTGCGCCAAGCAGGGCTGCATATTTTGTCTGATCTATCCAACTGCGATCACCCCGTGACACTGTCGATTAATGGGGAAGAAGTGGATGTGTTCGGTATTCCCTACGCTGACCCAGAGTATGTACGCAGCCAGTTTTCGGTGGATGTACGCGACTTTGACAGCGCTCATCGCTACTTGGTTGAACGTATCAACACCCAGCGCCAAGTAGGCCGCCCCACCGTACTGATGAGCCACTGCTTTGTGGATGGCGGCAGTGCCAGCGATTCAGAGCGCCCGTTAACCTTGGGGGGCGCGGAAAGCGTTGCCTGGGAACCTATGCAGTTGTTTGATTATGTCGCTCTAGGCCACCTTCATGGGCCGCAATATCGCGGCGGTGAGCATATTCGCTACAGTGGCTCGCTGCTTAAATACAGCTTCTCAGAGGCTAACCAGCGCAAAGGCGTCACGCTGGTGGATATTGGCCAAGAGGGCGTGAGCCAGATCGAACACCGCCCGCTAACACCGCACCGAGAGGTGCGCGTGCTGGAAGGCGAGCTAGCTGAGCTGCTAGCACAAGGCAGAACCGATGCCCAGGCTGATGACTACCTGTTAGTACGGCTGACCGACCGCCACGCGATTCTTGACCCCATGGGCAAGCTGCGCGAGGTCTACCCCAATGTGCTGCATTTAGAAAAACCCGGCATGCTGGAAGCGCGAGGGCGTCAGCAGCTAGATCGCGAGCGGCTGCAGTTTAGCGCGTTGGACATGTTTAGCGATTTCTTTACTCAAACCAGCGGAGACACCATGAGTGATGAGCAGGCCAACGCTATGCGTGAACTCATCACCACCCTAAGCCGTGAGCAGGAGAGCCAGCCATGACGCCGTTAACGCTCACCATGCAGGCGTTTGGCCCCTTTGCAGGCAGTGAAACGATCGACTTTACTGCGCTGGGCAAAAGCCCGTTGTTTCTGATTAACGGCCCCACGGGCGCAGGGAAAAGCTCAATATTAGATGCCATCTGTTTTGCGCTTTACGGTCAAACCACCGGCAATGACCGTGATGCCGGCCAAATGCGCTGCGACCAAGCTGCTGCTACCTTGTTGACCGAGGTGAGCTTGGATTTTCGCCTGCGCGATAGTGCTTACCGAGTGCGCCGGGTGCCCCAGCAGGAGCGCCCCAAGGCCACTGGTGAAGGCACTACCACACAAAGCGCTGAAGCCCAGCTGTGGCGGCTTACCCCGGAAGGTGATGAGGATGAATGTTTGGTGGCGCGTAAGGTCACCGATGCCAACAGCCAGCTGCACGCTTTAATAGGTCTGGATGCTAATCAATTTCGCCAAGTAATGGTGCTCCCCCAGGGGAAGTTTCGTGAACTGTTGTTAGCGGAATCGAAAGACCGCGAGAAAATTTTTTCTCAGTTGTTTCAAACCCAGATTTTTCAGCGTATTGAAGAGCGCCTGCGTGCCCAGGCGAATCAAATAGAGCGAGCGGTGAATGATCATCGCCAACATATCAATGGCATTTTGGCCGGGGGCGAGCTGGAAAGCGAAGCGGCATTGGCGCAAGAAGTAGAGGCGCTAACCCCGCAAGTAGGGCAAGCGCGTCAGCGTTTTGAAACCGCTCAGCAGCAGCGCCGTAGTGCTGAACAGCGACGAGATGAAGCCCAAGCGTTACAGCGCCAATTTGAAGCGCGAGACAGCCTCGCCGCAGAGAAAGCACGCCACCTTGAGCAGCAAGCGCAAATAACCGCCTTTCAGAGCCGCTTGACCCAAAGCGACCACGCTCAAGCGCTACGACCTTACAGTGCTGCGTTAGTCCAAGCGCAGCAGGCACTCACTACCGCCCAAGAAGAGCAGCGACAAGCCGATGCCGCGCTTACTACCCAGCGTACGAATACTGAACAAGCCAAGCGTACCTTTGAAGCGGCACGCCAGCGCCAGACCGAACTGCCCGCACTACGTGAGCGCCATCGTCAGTTGGGCGAGTTTATCCACAAAAGCCAGCAGTTAAGTGAGCTTGAAGCGCGCTGGCAAGCGGCACAAACCGCTTGGCAGCAAGCCGATGACATACTTAAGCGTGATGAAGCTCAATTAGACGGTATTCGTCAGCAAGGTGAAGCGCTAAGCGTTACTCTTGAGCAGCTGCAAACGGAAAGTCAGCAGTTGGCCAGCGCCCCTGCAGAGCTGAGCCGCCACGAGAGCCTGCTAGCTCAGCGACAGGAGTTGGAGGAGCTGATGCGGCAGGGGCGTGAGTTTACCGCTCAACAACAACAGGCAACAGAGGCGCTTCAAGGTCGGCGCAGCGAAGCAGAACAGGCTAAGCGCCACGCAACTGAGCAAGAGATGCGCTGGCACCAAGGGCAAGCCGCATTGCTAGCGCGCACCCTTAAAGAGGACGCACCTTGCCCAGTGTGTGGCAGCCTTGAGCACCCAGCTCCGGCGTTTAAACATACTGACATTGTTACCCAAGCGCAGGTGGAAGCAGCCCGTTCAGCCCAGGAGCAAGCGCGCCACGCATTACATACCGCCGAGCGTCAGGATCACCAGTTAGCACAACAGAATAGTTACAACGCTGAGCAGGTGCAGCGCCGTACTCACCAGCTTGGTGAGTGGGCTAGCCAACCGCCGTTTGAGTTGCAACAGGCCTGCGAACAATTGCGCCGCCAAGTCGAGCGTCGGAAAAATGTCGAAAGTGAGATTAACCAGCAAACCAGTACCCGTGACGAGCTACGCCGTGACTGGGGCACGCTGGATAAACAGCTCAACGCCCAGCGGCCTCAGGTTGAAAAGGCCAAAGAGGAGGCGTTACGGCTAGAGAGCCAGCGCGATCAATTAAGCCAATCACTGCCAGAAGATGCCCGTAACCCGTTGGCCATGCGCCAAACGCTCACTGAACTTGATAACCAAATTGCTGAGCTTGAACAGGCCTGGGAGCGTGCACAACAGGTGCTTTCGACGAGCGAAACCCAGCAGGCGCGGGCAGAAGAGCAGCTGCGTGGCGCGAATCAGCGGGTAGCGCGTAGCCAGCAAGCGTATGAGCAGGCCCAGAATGAGTGGCAAACGGCACTACAAGCCAGTTCGTTTGAAAGTGAAGCTGCCTTTCAGGCTGCTAAGCTAGAAGATAACCAACGTCAAGACCTGGTTCGCCAAGTAGAGGCGTATCAGCGCCGCTTGGCTGAACTTGAAGGCGCGCTACAGAATTACCATGCCCAACTGGCCGAAAAAACGCCGCCGGATATTGCTGCACTCACTACACTCACCCAAGCCGCCCAAGCTGAGGAACATACCCAACTAGAGGAGTGGCGGGCGATGGATGGGCGGTTAAAGGCCTTGCAGGGTATTCGTCAAAAACTGACCGCTGCCCACGCGGCCCAGGCCGAGCTTGAAGCCCAGTATCGGGTGTGGGGAACGCTCAGCGAGGTGGCCAACGGGCGGACTGGTAATCGCATCAGCCTGCAGCGGTTTGTATTGGGGGTGCTGCTGGACGACGTACTGATTCAGGCGTCTGAACGGCTGGTGCGTATGAGCCGTGGGCGCTACCAGTTGGTGCGCCGCGAAGATCCCTCTAAAGGCAATAAAGCGTCAGGATTGGAGCTAGACGTTGCCGACACCTATACCGGCAAGAGCCGCTCGGTAGCGACGCTCTCCGGTGGTGAGTCGTTTATGGCGGCCTTGGCGCTGGCGCTAGGGCTTTCTGATGTGGTGCAGGCCTACGCAGGCGGTATTCAGTTGGATACGCTATTTATTGATGAGGGCTTTGGTAGCCTTGATCAGGATGCATTAGACCAAGCGATTTCGATGCTCAGCGAGTTACAAATGGGCGGGCGAATGATCGGGATTATCTCTCATGTCAGCGAACTCAAAGAGCAAATGCCTGTCCGTGTTGAAGTGCGTGCCAGCCGACTTGGTAGCTCGGTGGAAGTGAAGGGCGCGCTTCTTTAATGCCTGGGGTGGCGTTAATTCATGCTGCGTTCATACAGCATGTTTTATAACGGAAGTGAATCGTCTAGCGAGCCCTAGAGATACTATCCACTTAGGAGTGCAAGGATGAACGCAAGCAAGATTTTACAACAGTTGATGAAGCAGGCCAGCGGTAGCAGAAGTAGTGGAAACAGTAGTGGCAGCGGAAGCGGTATCGATGTTAAAGGCGTTATTGATGGGCTATCGCGCCAGCTAGGCGGTGGTAGTAGCGGCGCAGGCCAGAGCTCACGTCAAGGCGGCGGCTCTAGCGGTTTTGATATGAAGAGCCTGTTAGGTGGTGGCGCAATGGGATTGCTTGTTGGCTCTAAGCGTGGCCGTAGCATGGGCGGTAAAGCACTCAAGTACGGCGCGATTGCCGGTGTGGGGATGTTGGCCTGGAAAGCATGGCAAAGCTCCCAGGAAGGAAAAAATGGTGCTAACTCGTTCAGCGCTGCTCAAAATGCATCCGAGGGCGAGCGAGTAGAAGTGCTTAGCGGTGAGTATCAAGAGCGGCGCAGCCTTGAGCTGTTGCAAGCAATGATCATGGCCGCAAGGGCTGATGGACACATTGATGAGCAAGAGCAGTCACTCATCACAGAGCAGATCGATGCGCTAGGTGCCGATCAGGAGATGCACCGCTGGGTCGAGCAGCAGCTTAACGCCCCGCTGGATGCTCAGGCACTCGCCCGTGAAGCCGACTCCCCCCAGGCTGCTCGCGAGATGTATTTGATCAGCGTTGCTGTTACTGACGATCAAAATCCCATGGAGCGCGCCTGGCTGGATCAATTGGCAAGCGCGCTGAATCTCTCGCCTGATATGGCCGCCGAACTTGAACGCCAGGCGCAGCAGGCAGGTTAATGCTAGATACGATTAATTTTTGGTTAGCCACCGGCTTCGGCTTGGGGCTAGCGCCAATGGCACCGGGTACTTTTGGTTCGCTGTTGGGTATCCCCTTAGCATGGTGGTTGTTGAGCCGTCCGCTGGTACAGCAGAGCGCTATCATCGCTGTTCTGCTAGTACTTGCGGTGCCGGTTTGCCAAGTCGCTGCGAGACACTATGCAGGGTTGGATCATGGCAGCATTGTTGCCGATGAGTACTTGGCGTTCCCGCTGGCGGTTATTGGGTTACAAGCGGCGCGTCATCCGCTCGCAATGGCGCTGGCATTCGTTGTCTACCGCTTCTTTGATTCGCTAAAGCCGCCGCCGATTCATCTGGCAGAGTATGTGCAGGGCGGTTTTGGCATTGTGTTAGACGATGTTATTGCGGCGTTAGTAACGTGGGGAGTGATGGCGCTAGTACTGAAATTTTGGCAGCGCCGAACCACTGAACAACATTTAAACTCATAAAAATACCAGCAACGAAAAAAACGCCGCTAGCCTGTTGAAAAGCTAGCGGCGCTGTCTTGTTACTACTTATGATTCTGAGCGTTTACCGCCTTAGTTGCTAACGGTCATCGATCTTTAAGGATAATCACTCTTTAACAACAATTACTGACTTCACGTTAACGAACTCAAGCATACCGAAGCCACCATGCTCACGCCCATAACCGGAATCTTTGACGCCGCCAAACGGCATTTCCGGGGTGGCAACGCCGAAGCCATTGATGAAGACCATGCCTGTATCAAAGTACTTGCTGGCAAGCTCGGTAGCACGCTTCACGTCTTTAGAGATGATGCCGCCGCCGAGACCATAACGGCTGTCGTTGGCAATGCGCATTGCGTCTTCATCGTCTTTAGCGCGAATTAGCGCTGCGACTGGGCCGAATAACTCGTCATCGTAGGCGGGCTGGCCGGGTGTCACGTTGTCCAGTACAGTGACCGGATAAAAAGCGCCCTTGCCGGATGGTTTTTCACCACCGCACAAGATTTTTGCGCCTTTGCGCACACTCTCTTCCACTTGATCATGAAGAGTATCGCGCAGATCGACACGGGCCATAGGGCCTAAGTCGGTATCATCTGACCTGGGGTCGCCTACTTTCAGCGCCTTCATCTTTTCCACAAAACGCTCTTTGAACGCTTCATAGTTGGCATCGGTCACCACGAAGCGTTTTGCAGCCACGCAGGTCTGTCCGGTATTAAACACTCGGCCAGTGACGCAGGTTTTGACGGCAACGTCGAGGTCCGCATCATCCAGCACCAAATAGGCATCGTTTGAGCCCAATTCCAATACGGTTTTTTTCAGGTGTTCGGCTGCTTTTGCCGCCACTTTACGACCTGCACCATCGCTACCCGTAAGGGTGACGCCACGAACCGCCTTGTGTGCAATCACCTCATCAGATACATCGTGAGAGATAATGATCGTGCGGAAAACATTTTCCGGTAGGCCTGCCTCGCGGTAAATCTTTTCGAGCAGTAGGCCGCTGCCAGTGACATTTTCAGCGTGCTTCAGGAGTACGCTATTACCCGCCATAATGTTGGCGATGGAGTAACGTACTACTTGATAAGCGGGGAAGTTCCACGGCTGTATGCCGTAGATAACACCCATGGGAGAGTAAGTGACAATGCCACGCTCGCCATTGCTGGGGTTGCGCTCTTCGTCAGCTAATGTAGTGGGGCCATGCTTAGCGGTGTAATCGCAGATGCCTGCGCAAAGCTCAACTTCCTGGCGGGCTTGGCTGGGGAGCTTACCCATTTCCTCTACCATCAGTTCGGCAAGCTCATCTTTATTGGCGTTAAGCGCCTCGCCAATGGCTTTTACCACCTTAGCACGCTGTTCAAGAGGTTTAAGCCGCCAGTCTAGAAACGCTTCATGACTGGCCTCGACAATCTGCTTGGCTTGGCTGGCATCCATCAGCGCATAAGTCTCAAGCGTTTCGCCGGTGGTTGGGTTAACGGTTGTGATGCTGTTGCTCATAAGATCTCCTATCTTTTGATCAACGGGGCGTTAAAGAATAGACCAGTTATTAGCCGACTGGTCTATTAATACTGATTCTCCACTCTAGTAGAAAAAACGTTGCTTTGCCCAAATTGATTGTTAGCGTCTTAACTAAAGCGCTATCCCTAGGGCAGTCACCGGTAAAAAACGTTCCGTTAAACTCGCATGTTTATGGTGGGCTACTGAAATGTTGGGCCGCCAGCTTCCTCGCCCCATACCTCTTCCAGTCGATCATCACGACCACAGCTCAAGCGATAGAAACGGTAGCGTAGGGGATTTTTTTCATAGTAATCCTGGTGATACTCCTCAGCTGCCCAAAACTCGCTGGCAGGGGCTATCTCGGTAGCAATAGGTTGTTCAAAGCGTGCTTCCATTTCAGCTTTGGATGCTTCAGCCAATTCTCGCTGTTCGTCGTTATGGTAAAAAATGGCTGAGCGGTACTGGTCGCCGCTGTCGCAAAACTGGCGGTCTACGGCGAAGGGGGCAATATTGCGCCAGAAAATCTCTAACAGCTGGTCATAGCCGATTTGGCTGTCATCGTAGGCAATTTGCACCACCTCGACGTGGCCGGTTCCTCCATGAGAAATCTGCTCGTAGGTAGGGTTTTCAAGCTCGCCGCCCATATATCCAGAGATGGTGGCGCTGACGCCGGGCTGTTTATCGTAAGGCGGTTCCATGCACCAAAACCAGCCGCCAGCAAAGGTTGCTTCCGCATTAGACTGGGCGTGAAGTGATGTGCTGGCAAGACAAGCGGTAGCTATGACACATAGCGTTAAGGGCTGAGATAAGGGGCGAAGAAGGTGAAATAGGGTCATTGTAGGTACTCCGATGGACGTGGTGAGTTATCGCTCGATGTAGAGTCGATTAGTGGCAACGTGGGCTAATACCTTACATAACCTATTCGCTACCCCAGCCGATAAGGCCATACTGTGTCTAACGTATCCAATGCTGCTTTGAGCGTCGGCTCCGCTGCACGTTCTTTGCGCCATATCATGCTAAGGGCGCAGGGTAGACGGACATTTTCGGCTACAGCCAAACCGCTTTCCTGGCGTTCGGCCATTGCCAGCGCGTCCCTTGCTAAGCTAAGACCCACTCCCGCACGTACTAAATCCAGCATACAAGCTTCTTGGTCTACTTGGGCAACCCTATTAGGCGTGGCGCCACTTGGGGTTAGGACGCGTTCTAGCAGCCGGTGGTGTGCCGAGACCGAGGGCGTGACTATCCAGGGAAGCCTGGCTAGAGCTTCCCAGCGGGTATCCATCAGTTTGGTTTCCCAGCCTGCTGGGGCAATTACATGGTAGTGGAAGTGGGTCAGCTCGCGCCAAGCAAGAGCTTCGCTTCCTGACCCTTCGCCAGGAGGGGCGAGAAAAAAGCCCACGTCCAGTTCGCCCTGCTCCACCTTCGCTAGCACGCTACCACTCATGCTGTGTTGTAGCTCGGTTTCCAATTGAGGGGCGCGAGCCATCAATCGGCTGAGAAATTTGCCCAGTCGAATAAATTCCGGGTCAACAATCGTGCCGATTTTTAGTTTTCCTCGCAGGGTGCTGTGTAAAGCACTTGCGCGCTGTTCAAAGGCCAAGGCGCTGGCAAGGGCGTTTTCAGCGGCGGGTAATAACGCATAGCCATCGGCGGTTAGCGTTAGCCCCTGGGGGCGACGGGTGAACAGAGTTAACCCCAAATGCTGTTGAAGCTGCTTCAACTTTAGACTGACAGCGGGTTGAGTAAGGCATAGCTGGTTAGCAGCCCGGGAAACGCTTCCAGTACGTGCGACGGCTACAAATGCCCGTAGCGCTGAGTTCTCTTGCATAAGCGAGCGCCTGTTGCTGTTATGTTATTAGTAAAGCTTATATCCAGGTTAAAAATTACTCAATTGATTACCTTTTAGAGCTTGTTAATCTGTCGATACTTAATTTGTTATTTTAATCTGCTTATAAAGGTAGCCCAATGACAACAACCGCTATTAACCATTTCATTAACGGGCAGATCAACGAGGGAGTCTCGGGTCTCTCTCAAAATGTCTTTAATCCTGCGACTGGCAACGTCACCGGAAACGTTGTGCTCGCCTCTGAACGCGACGTGGATACTGCCGTGCAAGCTGCTAAGGCGGCATTTCCTGCTTGGGCAGACACCCCGCCTATTCGTCGGGCACGAGTAATGTTCAAGTTTTTGGAACTGCTCAACGCCCATAAAGATGCACTGGCGGAAGCGATCACCAAAGAGCATGGCAAAGTGTTTACCGATGCCCAAGGGGAAGTTGCCCGGGGGATTGATATCGTTGAATTTGCTTGCGGTATCCCTCAGTTGTTAAGGGGGGATTACACGGAGCAGGTAAGTACCGGTATTGATAATTGGACCATGCGTCAGCCATTGGGCGTGGTGGCTGGCATCACGCCGTTCAACTTCCCCGTTATGGTACCGATGTGGATGTTCCCCGTGGCGATTGCTGCAGGTAACACCTTTGTACTTAAGCCTAGTCCGCTTGACCCCAGCGCCTCGCTGATGATGGCCGATTTGCTGAGAAAGGCAGGTCTTCCCGATGGCGTATTCAACGTGGTGCAGGGCGATAAAGGCAGCGTTGAAGCGCTGATCGACCACCCGGATGTTAAAGCGTTGTCGTTTGTTGGCTCTACGCCGATTGCCAATCTGATTTACGAGCGGGGCGCCCGTCATGGCAAGCGGGTACAAGCACTTGGCGGGGCTAAAAATCATATGGTAGTAATGCCCGATGCCAATCTGGATAAAGCTGTGGATGCCTTAATCGGCGCTGCTTATGGCTCGGCAGGCGAGCGTTGTATGGCAATCAGCGTGGCAGTATTGGTGGGCGATGTGGCGGATGGCGTCGTGGCTCAACTGGCTGAACGTGCTAAGGCGCTGAAAGTAAAAGATGGCATGCAGCTGGATGCGGAAATGGGACCCATCGTCACCCATCAGGCCCATGAGCGTATTACCGGCTATATCAATAAGGGCGTAGAAGAGGGTGCCCAGTTGATAGTGGATGGTCGTGAGTTCGACTCTGCGCAAACCGGCGACGGCTGTGCTGGGGGCTTCTGGATGGGCGGCACTCTGTTTGATCACGTCACGCCAGAGATGACTATCTACAGAGAAGAAATTTTCGGCCCTGTGTTGGTCTGCGTGCGGGTGCCAGATGTTGCCACGGCCATTGAGCTGATCAATGATCATGAGTTTGGCAATGGCGTCAGCTGCTTTACCGAGAGCGGCAACGTCGCCCGAGAGTTTGGCCGCCGTATTCAAGTGGGCATGGTAGGCATCAACGTGCCGATTCCGGTACCCATGGCGTGGCACGGTTTTGGTGGCTGGAAGCGTTCGCTGTTCGGCGATATGCATGCCTATGGTGAAGAAGGTGTGCGTTTCTATACCAAGCAGAAATCCATTATGCAGCGCTGGTCAGACTCCATCGATGCAGGCGCTGAGTTTGTGATGCCTACGGCGAAGTAACGCCATTACGTTACGGGAGCCAGTTCATGCCATATGTTGCTAATAATAACTTCGATTATATTGTGATTGGCGCAGGCACCGCAGGGTGCCTGATGGCTAATCGACTCAGTGCCAATCCAAATAATAAGGTGCTGCTGATTGAAGCGGGCGGGCCAGATAACTACCACTGGATTCATATTCCCGTGGGCTACCTCTATTGCATTAATAACCCGCGTACCGACTGGCTGTTTCGCACCGAGCCCGACAAAGGGCTCAACGGTCGCTCACTGATTTATCCTCGGGGTAAAACTTTGGGCGGCTGTTCCAGCATTAATGGCATGCTTTATCTGCGTGGTCAGGCTCGGGATTACGACCACTGGGCTGAACTGACTGGAGATGACGCCTGGCGCTGGGATAACTGCTTGCCGGATTTTATGAAGCACGAAGACCACCACCGGCTAGACGAAGGCGGTGACGGCGATGCTGAGCACCGTCGTTATCATGGCCACGGTGGCGAATGGCGGATCGAAAAACAGCGCTTAAGCTGGCAAGTGCTAGACGATTTCGCCGAGGCGGCGGGTCAAGCGGGTATTCCACGCACTGATGATTTCAACCGCGGTGATAACGAAGGCGTCAATTACTTTGAGGTCAATCAGCGCAAAGGCTGGCGCTGGAATACTTCTAAAGCGTTTTTGAGACCTATCAAAGAGCGCTCCAATCTCACCTTATGGCACTCTACCCACGTCAATCGTCTGCTATTTGAACAGCAAGAAGGCAAACCTCGCTGCGTAGGTGCAGAGCTTCTACGTGAGGGCAAAACGCTTAGTGTGGGGGCTAATAAAGAAGTGGTGCTGAGTGCAGGCGCTATCGGCTCGCCTCAGATATTGCAGTTATCGGGTATTGGGCCAGCAGAGCTGCTTGAACGTCACGGTATCGAGTTAGTAGCAGTGTTACCAGGTGTAGGCGAAAACCTGCAGGATCACTTACAGATTCGTTCTGTCTATAAAGTGAAAGGGGCAAAAACGCTTAACACTATGGCCAGTACTCTGTTGGGTAAGGCTAAGATTGGTTTGGAGTATGTGCTTAAACGTTCAGGTCCGATGAGCATGGCGCCATCCCAGCTATGTATCTTTACGCGCAGTTCTGATGAGTACCAGCATGCCAACATCGAATACCACGTACAGCCATTAAGCCTCGATGCGTTTGGCCAGCCGCTGCATGGGTTTCCTGCGATTACCGCCAGTGTCTGCAATCTTAATCCAACGAGCCGTGGGTCGGTGCGGATCAAAAATCGTGATCCACAAACTGCGCCCGCCATTGAGCCTAACTACCTGAGCACGGAAGAAGACCGCAAGGTAGCGGCAGATTCTCTACGGGTTACGCGGCGCATTGCCGAGCAGCAGGCATTTGCCAAGTATCAGCCAGAAGAGTTCAAGCCGGGGCTTGAATACCAGAGTGACGATGACCTGGCCAAGCTGGCGGGCGATATTGGCACGACAATTTTTCACCCGGTAGGTACTACAAAAATGGGCCACGACGACGATCCCATGGCCGTCGTGGATTCAAAACTGCGTGTCAAGGGTGTGACGGGGTTGCGGGTAGTAGACGCCAGCATCATGCCGACCATTACCAGCGGCAATACCAACTCACCTACCTTGATGATCGCCGAAAAAGCAGCGGGGTGGATGATGGCAACGGATCGGTCATCACCCTGACATTTTTTTTCATCATTGTATTGACGTGCGGCTAAGTTAAGCGCATGCTGGATGCAGTTGGTTAGCAAGTCGAACGTTGTCAGCAGTATCGAAACGCCCAAGCGTTTAGTCTGGTGAAAGTTTCTTGTTCTACCCACTGCAACTCGGGTATTACCCGGCTCTACATCAAGCTACATCGAGGATTTCGATCATGGCAACTGGTACCGTTAAGTGGTTTAACGACACTAAAGGCTTCGGCTTCATTTCTCCGGACGACAATGGCGACGATCTGTTCGCGCATTTCTCTGAAATTCAAGCTGACGGCTTCAAAACTCTGCAAGACGGCCAGAAGGTTTCCTTCGACGTCACTCAGGGTAAAAAAGGCCTTCAGGCTTCCAACATCAAAGTTCTTTAATTAGTAACTCTGATGTACGCTGTTAGCGTGTAACGCTAATATGCTAAAAAACCCCGCGAAAGCGGGGTTTTTTCGTTTTTATCTAATCGCTACCCTGTTCACGCCTCACGCCTCACGCCTCACGCCTCACGCCTCACGCCTCACGCCTCACGCCCATATTCTTTTTTGATCTTACTGTGTTTCTAAAAATAACTTTTTAGAATATCGAGAAGGCGGCACAATGATCCCAAGATTTTTTTGTTAGGGATGTAGGATATGTCGCTGGATGCTTGGATAGCAGTGGGGGTAGTGCTCACTATCTTCCCGTTAATGACACTGTCTCGACTGGGACCAGATATTATTCTGCTCGGTGCTGTCGTGTTGTTAATGACCTTGGGTGTCATTGACCCACAGCAAGCGCTGGGCGGCTTTTCCAACAGTGGCTTGTTTACCGTGGCTTTCATGTACGTACTGGTTGCCAGTATTCGCGAAACTGGTGGTATTGACCTGATTATTCGCTATGTACTAGGTCGCCCTAACAGTGAACGTGGCGCGCTTGTTCGGCTTTTGCTACCCGTGGCATCGCTGAGTGGTTTTCTTAATAACACGCCCGTGGTCGCGACCTACATTCCGGCTGTAATGAGCTGGAGTCGACGGTTGAGGCTTTCTCCCCAACGGCTTTTAATGCCGCTTAGCTTCGCTTCCATCTTAGGCGGAACCATTACGCTATTTGGTACGAGTACTAATTTAGTCGTACACGGACTGTTAGTAGAGCGTCACCCCGCGCTTGCGATGGGGCTATTTGATTTGGCGTGGGTAGGTATTCCTGTCGCGCTGGCGGGCCTTGCTTACCTTATCTTCTTGGGGCCACGTTTATTGCCCTCACGAGAGGGGATGTCAAAAGCGTTTGCTAACCCTCGTGAGTTCACCATCGAAATGGAAGTTGATCCTGCGGGTGTGCTGGTCGACCGTACGGTGGAAGAGGCTGGTTTACGCCACCTTCAAGAGCTTTTTTTAGTTGAAATTGAGCGTGCCGGTAATGTGGTGAGTGTGGTGGGACCGGGGGAGCAGCTAAAGGCAGGTGACCGGCTTGTCTTTGTTGGCACCTCTGACGCCGCTGTAGAGTTACAGCAAATTCGTGGGCTCATCCCTTCTCGTGATGCGGCTTCGAGTTTGGAAAAAGAGTTCAAAGAGCGTCGCTTGGTGGAAGCGGTGGTGTCGAACCAGTGTCAGTTTATTGGACAGAGAATTCGTGACGGGCGTTTTAGAACACTGTATGGCGCTGCCGTATTAGCGATCTGCCGTGGCGGCGAGCGGGTGACTGGAAACTTAGGCCAAGTACGCTTGCAGCCTGCCGATGTGCTGCTTTTAGAAGCGCGTCCTCCGTTCATCGAGCGCCACCGTCAATCGAAAGACTTTCTTTTAATCAGCGAACTGAATGGCTCAGCGCGTCCTGTGCATGAAAAAGCACCGCTGGCTTGGGCGATTTTGTTGGGGGCTGTATTGCTGGCGGCGTTAGGTGTCTTAAGTATGCTCAATGCCGCTATGCTGGGCGCGTCGCTAGCGTTATTAACCGGTTGTTGTTCCGTGGGGGCTGCTAAGCGTGGTCTGGATACCCAAGTGCTGCTGACCATTGCGGCATCTTTTGGGGTAGGGGCTGCGCTGCAAACGTCCGGCGCGGCGGATTTCTTGGCGGGAAGTGTACTATCGTTGGTGGCGGGTAACCCGCTGCTGCTTTTAATTGCTACGTATTGCGTTGTGGCAATGTTAACCGAGCTAGTGACCAATAACGCCGCTGCGGTGATCATTTTTCCGGTGGTCATGGCGGCAGCGGAAAGCCTGGGAGTTAACCCGATGCCCTACGTGGTGGCGGTAATGTTCGCTGCCTCGGCGAGTTTTTTAACGCCGATTGGTTATCAAACGAACCTCATGGTGCATGGCCCTGGCGGCTACCGGATCAGTGATTTCTTACGTGTAGGTGGCGGCTTAAACCTATTGACGGGAGCCATTGCCTTAACCCTTATTCCACTGGTTTGGCCGTTTTAAGCAGGCAAATGACTCGCTCAACGCGCCACTTTGCGCTAGGGTGGCGCTTTTAACGTCAGCAAGGAAAGAGCCCATGACAGCCCCAGGCGAACTGATTATTGAACCGCAGAATGGTCAACCCGCCGATGCGTGCGTGATTATTATTCACGGGTTGGGTGCCGATGGGCACGATTTCGAGCCGCTAGTACCAGCCCTTACACTGCCGGACTCAGCGCATGTGCGTTTTATTATGCCCCACGCGCCGCGCTTGGCGGTCACTATTAATGGCGGCATGGTGATGCCTGCGTGGTATGACATCCTCGCAATGGATTTGGGGCGTCGGGTGGATGAAGCGCAACTAAAAACGTCTGCTGAACGCATTCAGGCACTGATTGAAGAGCAGATTGATCAAGGAATCGACAGCCGCCGCATTATCGTAGCGGGGTTTTCTCAGGGAGGCGCGGTAGCCTATCAGGCGGCGCTCTCATTCCCTCAACCTCTTGGCGGACTGTTGGCTATGTCGACCTATTTTGCGACGGCCGATAGTATCGATTTAGCCGAATCCAATCGCGATATACCTATCGAAGCACACCACGGGAATTTCGACCCCATCGTTCCTGAAACCCTAGGTCGCAGTGGTGTCGAACGCCTAAAAGAAATGGGCTACACGGTTAATTATCGCCAGTATCCGATGGCGCATGCGCTATGCCCTCAGCAGGTTAATGATATTGGCAAGTGGTTGAGCGAGCGTCTAGCTTAGCCTTGCATCCAACCCCGTAGCCGATGCAAGGAATCAGCGAAGGCTTATGATAGCTTCAATTGACTATGTAGAAAGCGGTTTAGCGCTCTGCTTGGTAGCCGCGGCGCTAGCTTGTCTGTTTGATCGCCACTTAAAACGGGCGAGCGGTCTGTTTTTGCTATTTGCGCTATTAATGAGTCTTTCTTGGTGGCAGCTTGGCGCACCCTGGTTGGCGTTAGCAGAGCTTGTACTAGGGTTGGCGCTGACGGGTGGTAGTTTTTTTTATGCATTGAGTGCATTCCCTGCCACTACCGAAAAAGTGCCACATTATGACCGTTCCCTTCACCGTTGGTCACATAGTGTAGTACGCGCACTGTTGGCGCTGGCCTGGAGTGTGATGATAGGCGGTGCCATTCGCTTTTTATTGCCTGACATGGCGTACTCATTGACTGAGCATCCGCTGATCATCGCTGCCGTCATTATTGTAGCGACCGCGATGGGGGCGTTTGCACTACATAAGCATATGCTGCGCCGCTTAATGGCTTTCAATGTTCTTGGGTCTGGTGTGTTCCTGTTGCTGGCGGGAATGGCGGGCACGATACCTGGATCACAGGCGTTTATCAGCGTGGGATTGACCATTGCCTGGTTGGGTACCTTGTTGGGCGTGCTGCTAATTCGGCAACTTGTTTCGTTAGAAGGTGTGCTTGCACTAGAAAGTGACAGTGACGCTGCGAGGCACGCGTAATGATATGGCGTTTTGGCCTGCACGAAAGCACGTTTGAACCGCTGTGGTATACCCACTGGGCGTTGCTGGCAACGCTGGTGCTGCCGATCTTTGCAGGTCTTTTAGGTGCTCTTTTTAGGCCGCGCCGCCTGTTTCCTATTTTGCTTGTGTGCCTGCCAATTTTGCTGGCGGGTGCACTGTTGGTTGTCGACTACCTGCAGGTGGGGTTACTGCGCTGGCAATGGCACGTTGCGGGCGTTGAACTATCGCAGCGTTTTAATGGCCTGAGCGGTTTAATGTTAATGATCACTCAATGGGTGGGGGTAGCGGCTGCCTTGTACACGCCGGGGCATTTGCAACTTACCAGTCCTGGCAAGCACGCGCGATGGCTGTGGCCGTTGATGGGTGTGCTGATCAGTGCGCTTTCGCTTATTTGGCTAGCAGCAGATCTCTTAACCCTTTACGCCGCGCTAGAAACAATGGGTCTGGCTGCTGTGGGTATGTTACTGCTGTCAGGTAAGCCTAATGCGCTGAAAGCAGGCATGCGCTATTTGCTTTTAGCGTTGGTGGGGTCGCTTGCTTATCTGCTGGGCGTGGCCCTGCTGCTTGGCTATTGGGGCGAGCTTGACCTCAAATCCCTGGCTGAGGTTGTTGAGCCTGGCCCAGTGTCTTGGGTTGCTGCGGCTCTGATAGGCGCAGGGCTGGCGCTGAAAGCGGGACTCTTTCCGTTACACGGGTGGCTAACGCCTGTGCATGAAAATGCCTGGACACCGGTGAGTGCACTGCATGCAGCGTTGGTGATTAAAGCCTCGCTGTTTATGCTGGTCATGCTGTGGGGTATTTTGCTTCCCGAGGCGCTGTTTGCCCCGCGCTTTGTGGCATGGTTAGGCATGCTAGCGATTGTTTGGGGCGGGCTAATTGCGTGGCGTGCTGAATCACTTAAAACCTTGGTAGCGTCTTCGACGGTAGGCCAGCTGGGTTATTTAATGGTGGCTTTTCCCTTGCTGTTGGGGCCAGCTATTTCACCGCTGCCTGGAGCGCTGGCCTGGGAAGGGTTTTGGCTGCAGTTAATGGGCCACGCGCTGGCAAAAGCGGCCATGTTTATGGCCGTTGGCAATCTGATTCTTGCCACTGGCGAAAGCTCAATTAAAGGGCTGTCAGGCACGAGCCGCCGGTTACCGCTGTCACTACTTGTGTTCGGGATTGCGTCCGTTACGCTGATGGGGCTGCCGCCTAGCGCAGGGTTTACTGCAAAATGGTTGCTGCTACAGGCAATGGTGATGACTCAGCAGTGGGTAGCCGTCGCTGCGCTATTAGCCGGTACGCTACTGACAGCTGCCTATGTGTTTCGCGTTTTCCGCTACTCCTTTGATGAAACGGCGCCTCGTCATCACTACCAGCCGTTAGCGCCCGGCATGGATCTTATTGCGCTTTGTTTAGCGTTAGCTGCGTTTGCACTTGGCTTATTGGCTCACCTACCACTGGCGCTATTGCAGGGAGGTGGCGCATGAACGCGGCTTGGCTACCGCTAACAACGTTAGCGATTTCTCTCTTTGCAGCGGCGGTTATTTTTCTTCTACCTGAAGACGCGCGGCGGCTGCGTACCAGCATTAACCTGATTGCCGCTGTGAGTAAAATCATCCTGGTAACCTTGATGGTTGGGCGGGTTTCTCAGGGGTTTGAAGACACCTTTAGTTTCCAGATAGTGGGTGGTGTTGAGTTCGTATTGAGAGCCGATTCGTTAGGGGTGATGTTTGCTGGTCTTTCTTCGCTACTGTGGCTGTGTACCACGATCTACGCGATCGGCTATTTAGAAGGGGCGGCGAACCGCAAACGCTTTTTTGGCTTTTTCAGCCTGTGTGTCGCGAGTACGCTGGGTATCGCGTTAGCCGGGAATCTGTTTACGTTCCTGATTTTCTACGAAATGCTGACCCTTTCCACCTACCCGTTGGTCGTCCACTACGGAACTGCTAAAGCGTTAGCAGCGGGGCGTGTTTATCTGCGCTATACCTTAACGGCTGGGGTGGTGCTGCTACTCGGTGTAGTACTGCTTTACAGTTTAACCGGCGACCACTCGTTCGCTTCTGAACAGGGGTTATCGCCTTATCTCAATGATCATCGTGGTCTGCTGACACTGATATTTGCGCTGTTGGTGGGGGGGTTAGCTGTTAAAGCCGCCATGGTGCCGTTGCATGGGTGGCTGCCAAGAGCCATGGTAGCGCCTGCGCCGGTTAGCGCGCTGTTACATGCTGTTGCGGTTGTAAAAGCCGGTGCCTTTGGCATCCTTCGGGTGATTTATGATCTTTACGGTATTGAGCTCAGCGTTGAGCTTGGTGTCACCACTGTACTGGCGGTCGCGGCTTCAATCACGATTATTTACGGCTCGCTACGCGCGATTGCCCAGCAGGAATTAAAGCCCCGTCTGGCATTTTCCACTATCAGCCAGGTCTCCTATGTTGTGCTTGGTGTTTGCCTGTTTGGCCCCTTCGGTACCATTGGTGCACTTGCGCATCTTCTGCATCAAGGCTTGATGAAAGTCACGCTGTTCTTTTGTGCGGGTAACTACGCTGAAGAGTTAGGCATCCACCGTATTGATGAAATGGACGGTGCCGGGAAGCGCATGCCACTTACTAGCTTCGCATTCACTGTGGGGGCGTTGGGGATGATTGGGCTGCCTCCTATCGCGGGCTTTATTACTAAGTGGTACTTAGGGGTGGGTGCTATCCAGGCACAGATGTATTGGGTCGTGGTTGTTTTAGTCGCGAGCAGTACCTTGAATGCTATTTATTTTCTTCCTATCTTGCACCGCCTTTGGTTCCGCGAGGGCCCCGCTCATGGGAACGGCGAGTGGCCCAATGAGCAGCGTCTTGGGCGTCTGGAAACCCACGGTTGGTTATTATGGCCAGCGGTATTTACTGCGATGGTTAGCATTGGGGCAGGGCTGTTGGCAGGGTTGCCGTTTAGTCCGTTGGATTGGGCTACCCGCGTGGCAGTAGGGGAGTACCTGCCATGATCTCACTACTCTTGACGGCGGCGTTGCTCTGGCCCCTTTGGGTTGCGGGCAGCACTGTATGGCAGGCGTATCGAACGCCGGCTGCGAGCCGTCGCTATTTTTCGTTGCTTTGGATGAGTGCTTCATGGCCAGCGTTACTGCTGGCTTTTAGCGGCGAGGTCCAATGGACAATCGATGCCTGGATGTTAGGCGGTTATTGGGAGTTAAACGCGCTGAGTCGGCCTTGGCTCGCATTTACTGCTCTGCTATGGAGTTTGGCGGCCGTTCATGCGCGGGGGTACTTTGCAGCAGATCAAAGAAAAGCCCAGGCGGGCGATCAGGCTGTCCAGCGTCGACTTCAGCGGTTAGCGCTACTGTGGCCACTGACGTTGCTGGGCAATGTGCTGCTGATTATTGCTCAAGATATCGCCAGTTTTTATCTGGGCTTTGCACTGATGACGTTTGCCGCTTATGCCCTGGTGGTGCATAGCGGTAGTAACGAAGCGCGGCTGGGTGCAAGGGCATACTTAATCTTAGCCGTTATTGGCGAAGGGCTTATCCTTGGTGGCCTACTTTGGGCAGCCGGCACTGTGGAAACCCTGACGCTTAAGGGGGTGCGCGAAGGAATTGCTGCCGCTGATTACGGTGCTTTGATGGCGCTTTTGTTATGGCTTGGGTTTGGGGTTAAAGCGGGTGTTATTGGCCTTCATGTTTGGTTGCCTTTGGCGCACCCAGTCGCGCCTGCTCCTGCTAGCGCGGTGTTGAGTGGCGCGATGATCAAGGCCGGGCTGTTAGGGTGGATAAATGTATTGCCGCTGGGAGTTGATGGGTTGTCGCCCGCGTTCACTCTACTTGGCAACATCATGTTAGTGGCCGGGTTAGCAGCCGCGTTTGGCGCAGCGTTGTATGGGGTGTGGCAGCGTCATCCAAAAGCGGTGCTGGCGTACTCGAGTATCAGCCAAATGGGCATGCTCACTGCCATGGTGGCCATGGGGTTGGCCGCCCAAGACGTGTGGCCGCTATTATTGCCTGGTGTGGTGTTTTTTGCCGGCCATCATGCATTGGCAAAAGGAGCGTTATTTCTGGGCACCAGTATTAGCGAGCACATGCCTCGCTGGCCGCAACCTCTGTTGTTTGCATTAATCGCCTTGCCAGGCGTGTCGCTAACGGGTGCGCTGGCGGCGGGGGTGCTAAGTAAATGGGGCGTTAAAAGTGCGCTTTATGAAATGCATCACGAACATCTGATTATGCTGCTTACCTGGGCGGCCATTGGCACTTCTGCGTTGATCAGCGTCTGCGTGTGGCGTCAGTGGCAACAACGGCACTCAGGGGGCAGTAATGCCTTCCAGTGGGGCGCGTGGTTGGCGGCATTGGTCGCTGCCCTGGTAACGCCAATGTGGCTTCCACTGCCCGTCGGCAGCGTCAAGGTGCCGCCAGCCACTGAATGGTTAAGTCTTAGTTGGCCTTTCCCCGTCGGTGTCATGGTCGTTGTGATGGCTGTTGTGATTTGCACTGGCTGGCTGCGCCGCGTTGTCATTCAAGCGCCACCTGCAGGCGATTTATGGTGGCTGTATAGCGCCTTTTCTGTAAAAGGATTGCACGTCATAGAGGCTTTGGCCCGAGCCTGTGAAAAGGTGAAAGTGGCGAGTGTGTCATTCTCGCTAGCATTTGAACGAACGTTAGTGGCGCAATTGAAGAAAGGGTTATTCGCAGAAGCATGGATGCGTCATCATGGAAGCGGTTTGATGATGGCGTTTGCTGTGATAGCAGCGCTTTTGCTGATGTGGGAGGGGCTGCGATGAGCCAAAAAGAGAGAGTGGAGGCTCACTGTCGAGGCAGAGAAGCAACAGCGCCTGACGATATTCCCCGTAAGGGGTGGCTCGATATTATTTGGCGGGTATTGCGTGCTGCACGTCGGGACCGGATTACTATCTTTGCAGCGGGCATCGCTTTTTATGCCCTGCTGGCGCTATTTCCGACCATTGCCGCCGTTATTTCTCTTTGGGGTTTGCTGTTTGATCCTGTTGAGGCAGGCCGACAGCTTTACGAAATTAGCCGTTTTATGCCACCGGACGCGGCGAATTTGATTGATCAGCAGGCGCAAGAGGTAGTAGAAAGCACGGAATCTGGCAGTGTGATGGCAGCGCTAGCAGGACTGTTGATTGCCATGTATATCGCATCGAAAAGTGTTTCTGTGCTGGTGATTGGCTTAAACGTAGTGTATGGCGAACATGAGAAACGTCCGCTGCTGCTGCGTGGTGTCGTGCTAGTTTCGTTGACCTTTGGTCTGATCACAATGACGCTGGTGTCGCTAGGGTTTATTGCCATTGTGCCAATAGTGGTTGATGCGCTGACGATTGAGCCACCGATGGATAGTGTTTTGAAATGGCTGCGTTGGCCCGCGCTGTTGTTACTGATGAGCGTGCTTATTGCTTTGCTGTATCGTTACGCTCCCTACCGACGTTCTGCCCAATGGCGTTGGTTAAGCTACGGTACGCTGTTTGCCACTATCATGTGGTTGCTAGGCTCAGGTGGCCTGTCGCTTTACGTGCGCTACTTCTCTACCTTTAGTGAGCTGTATGGCTCTCTTGGGGCCGTTGTAGCGCTAATGCTATGGTTTTGGTTATCAGCGTTTGTGGTGCTGTTTGGTGCAGAACTCAACTGCGAGATGGAGCGCCAGACCAGCAACGATACGACGGTGGGAGCAGCTCGCCCTATTGGCGAACGTAAGGCATTTGCTGCCGATACGATTGGTGTTGAGAACCCTTGGAATAGCGAACACCCTGATACCCGACGTCAACCTGATGATTAACAATCGTCTAGACAAAGGCGCCCAGCAAAGCTGGGCGGTGTCGTGAATAGGAATGTCGTGGTGTATTGGGTTGGTTGGTAAAAAGGCCTGTGAGAAAGGGCTGGTGACGATGTCAAGCGTTACAACAGCTCTTCGGCGGCCAGCGCGAGGCGTGAACGTTCAACGCTTTTCAGCGTGATATGCCCAGCGTGAGGCCAATCTCTGAATCGTTCTACAACAGCAGCCATGCCACAGGTGTTGGCAGTTAAGTAGGGGGTGTCGATTTGGCCAACGTTGCCTAAACAAACAATCTTGGTATTTCGGCCCGCTCGGGTCACCAACGACTTGAGTTGTTTGGGGGTGAAGTTTTGCGCCTCGTCGATAATCAAGAATGTGTCGTTTAGCGTGCGCCCACGCATGAAGCTCGGGGCGCGAATCTGCACCCGCGAACCAATCAACTGCCGAGTGGCGCCGTTGTCCCAGCTAGACTCTCCCTCTTCGTTACGTAGCAGGTTATCCATATTGTCGTGGAAGGCACCCATCCACGGTGACATTTTCTCCTCTTCAGTGCCTGGTAAAAATCCGATGTCTTCGCCCATGGGAATTGGCGCACGGGTAAACACAATGCGCTCAAATAGTTTGGCATCCAGTGTTTGCTGGAATGCCGCTGCGAGCGTCATAAAGGTTTTGCCGGTGCCTGCATTACCAGCAATAGTGACCAGATCAATGTCCGGGTCCATCAGCAGGTTGAGCGTGAAGTTTTGGCGGCTATCGTGGGCATGGACTCCCCATACGCCAGCGTGGTGACGGTAGTTGGTAAGTAACTGTAGTCGGGCAGATGATGGTGAAAGCTCGCGGACAATGGCTTCAAACTCGGCGCCATTTTCACTATCCGAGACCAGCATACCTACATGCCAATGGCGAGGCATGTTGCCACTCAACTGGTAAAAGGTGTGGTGGTCGACACGTTCAACGTTGACGTCGACATTGAGCGCTTCCCACAGCGATGCACCATCCTGTCCCGCGGTGGCGTAAACCTGCGCACCTTCAATCATCGCATCGCTGTCAGAGAAAGCGCGGTCATTCAGGTAATCTTCCACCGGTACTTTTAGCGCGGCGGCTTTTACCCGTAGGTTGATATCTTTGGTGATCAGGATAACGGAAGCATCCGGACGCTCATCGCGTAGCCGGCAGGTCTCCGCCAAAATGCGGTTGTCGGGGCTGTCATCAAGCGAGTCGAAGGGCTTGAGGTCGTTGTAGCACAAAAAGTGTAGACGGCCTGATTCACCACTGATGCGGGGAATAGGAATGCCTTTCTGGATTTCGTCGAAGGTGACCTGGCTGGTTAAGTCGGAAAGCGTGCGGCTAATTTGCCGCGCCGTGCGGGCGATCTCTCTGATGCCGTTCTTATGTTTGTCTAGCTCCTCAAGTACTGTCATGGGGATAACAACGTCGTGCTCATCAAAATGGTAGAGCGCGGCGGGGTCGTGGATAAGGACATTCGTGTCTAGGACATACAGCCTAGTCGCTTTCTTATCGAGTCGTACCATCGTGGAAACTACTCCTTAGTTGACGGCAACATCGACACTGGCAGATGCACTTTACGCTTAGATGACACTCGCCTGTGCCGGTTCTCTAGCGTGTCCTTTTGATCTCCTTATGTAGCACTTTTTTACAGGGTCATTAACAGAGTGGAAGGCGTAAGCAATTTTTTCCACTGTTCTATTTCAACGTTATTACAAAGCATCAACGGGTAGTACCTAAAAAGCGTGACACCTTCGTCAGCAGCGCGGTGGCGACCACTCCCAGGCTTTCACCTTCCACGTAGCGATAATAATGACTGTCTAGGGCGAGATCATGATTTAGCGCGCAAAGCTGGTGGCTTTCTATTGCTTCTTTCACCAGAGGGTAAGGTAGCAATGCCCAGCCAGTGCCGTTGATCGCTGCATCGCGGATGACCTCGAACATGGTCAGGCCCAGGTAATTTGTCGAAAAAAGTGCATCACTGACGAGCTTATCGCCCTGCTCATAGGTTAAGCACACCTGAGTATATTGGGCTAGATCATCGCGGGTAACGCTGGGAAGGCGGCTTAGCGGATGTGACGTTGCGGCCACTAAGCACATGCTAACCGGCGCAAGGTTACTGGCATTTACGTCCGCGCCTTCAGCGGTATACAGCCCAAAGGCAATATCGACGGTTTGGCGAAGGACAAACTGCGGGTGTTCTTGGGGCGGCAATAAATACACCGAGATGGCCGTAAGCGGATAGCGCTGCTTTAAGTCGTGCATGACTTGTCGCCAAAACGCTTCGGGCAATGCATCATCCCTGGCAATGCACAGCTGGCTCTCTACGCCTTGCAGGTGCTGTTGACAGTGCTTTTTGATTCGGCTGGCACTTGTTAGCAGGCGGTAGCAGTCTGGCAACACGCTTTCACCTACCGCAGTTAGCTGTAGGCTATTGCCTGAACGTTCAAACAGCACGACCCCTAGGCTATCTTCCAAGGCATTCACTGTGGCACTTAAGGTGCTGCGTTTTATCCCTGTATGCCGCGCGGCGGCAGCAAAAGAACCATGTTCAGTAACGTCAATAAACGCCTGCACTTGTTCTGCGCGCATGGATTACTCCGTTAAGAGCCAAAAAAGTTGGCGCTGAGCGATTGGTTAAACGTTAGTGTACTCACTATGATGCGTTGCGTTTAACACACTTTACTGGAGTATTTCGCGTGACCCCCTTTGTCGCCGAGCGCCGTGCGCTCAGATTTTCTGCTGTCTCTGCCAGCTTGTTTGCCTTTACCGGCCTTGCACTCGGGCTTGCCAGTGGATCAATTACTATTTTATTCGATAGTGGCTATTCGCTATTAAGTTTAGTGCTGGCATCGCTTTCATTGTTTGCGTTACAGCAGGCGCGCAAACCGGCAGATGATCATTACCCCTTTGGGCGGCTTACCGTTGAGCCGCTGGCTGTGCTGCTTAAAGGCGTAGTGATAGCGTTGGTGTGCCTGTTTTCGATGGTGTCTGCTGTGTGGAGTCTCGCACAAGGTGGACGGCCGGTAACGTTGGATCTTGCGTTGATGTTTGGCGTAGTGAACGTGGCGGGGGGTTTACTTACTTGGTGGTGGTTGAACCGTTATGCCCGAATCGCCCGTTCATCACTGCTGGCTGCCGAGTTGCGTCAGTGGCAAATGGACACTTGGCTGAGTGCCGCCGTCATGCTGGGCTTTGCGCTCACATGGGGATTGACGCTTACCCCTTGGGCACACTTGGCGCGGTTTGCCGATCCGGTGATGGTGCTGATTATCGCGGGATACTTCCTGCCGATGCCCATTCGCATGGTGCGTGGTGCGCTGCGCGAATTGATGTTTGGCGAGCCTTTGGGCAGCGTTCGTCAGGAAATGGTGCAAGAAGTAGCAGATTTCGATATTGCTAATGACGACGTGCGTATGGCTCAGGTTGGTAGTTTCTTAATGGTTGATATTCAATTAGATATGCAGCAAATCAATGATGCTGAAGAGATTGTCGAAAGCGTAGAGCAGCACTGCAAACGGCGTAATTTGCGTGCTGTCACCAGCATTACGTTAGTGACGTGATGATTTTTGAAATTAACCAGCAATATCAATAGCAACGGCCACCGGTTTGTCCCGGCCGCTGCTTTCATTTCAAAACGCCTGTCAGTTGACTTTCTTTTGTATGTCGCGCTATTTAACTTATCGGGAAGACATGCCTTTTCCAGACTGGCTGACGACATTAATTTAAGAGAACCCCATGACACCGGCGATTAATAGCGCGAAACACTCAGGGATTGCGTTCCAGCTTCATGAGTATCAACACGATGCTGCTGCGCAATCCTACGGGCTGGAGGCAGCTGAAAAACTGGGTGTTGCCGCCAAGCAAGTGTTTAAAACCTTAGTAGTTTCCCTGGATGGTAAGCAGTTGGCAGTCGGCATTGTACCGGTCACCAGCCAGTTGGGGTTAAAGCAAATTGCTAAAGCGGCAGGGGCGAAAAAAGCGGCTATGGCGGCGCCCTATGATGTTGAACGCAGCACTGGCTACGTGCTGGGTGGCGTTAGCCCGCTGGGTCAGAAAAAACGCCTGCCTACCTTTATTGACGACTCGGCGCAGACATTTTCGACACTTTATGTAAGCGCAGGGCGACGTGGGCTGGAAATTGAGCTTTCCCCAAGCGACTTAGCAACGTTATGTCAGGGGCGTTTTGCAGCGCTGGCAACCACCTTGTCCTAATATCTAAGGGACTAGCACCTAGGCTGCTTTCCCATTTGCCGAAGCTTGCAGCAAGGCATGGGGTGGCGCTTTCTGGTATGGTGCTTCACATTATAGGTTTGCTGGGCAATATAGCCCCTTCAGGATAATTTTGTGTCTGACACTTCTTTTGCATCGCTCGCGCTCTCTCCCGCGCTTTTAACCAACTTAGATTCCCTTGGCTATCACGCAATGACGCCTGTGCAGGCGCAAAGCCTGCCACCGATGTTGGCGGGCCGCGATGTATTGGCCCAGGCCAAAACAGGATCGGGAAAAACTGCCGCTTTTGGTTTGGCACTGCTCGCAGAGCTGCGCGTAGAAGCGTTTGCTGTACAGGGTCTTGTGTTGTGTCCCACTCGAGAGCTTGCCGACCAAGTGGCCGAAGAGCTGCGCCGTTTGGCGCGTGGGTTACCCAACGTTAAAGTACTTACCTTATGCGGCGGTGCGCCTTTTGGACCGCAGTTAGGGTCCCTGGAACATGGCGCCCATATTGTCGTCGGCACGCCTGGGCGTATCGATGAGCATTTGCGCAAAGGCTCGCTTACGCTGGGGTCGCTCACCACCTTGGTACTTGATGAAGCCGACCGAATGCTCGATATGGGCTTTCAAGCCACCATTGATGCGATCATTGCTGAGACGCCTGCCGACCGGCAAACGCTGCTGTTTAGCGCGACGTTCCCGGATGATCGTGCGTCTGGCGGCCTTGCCACCATGACCCGAGGTGTGATGCGTGAACCTGTGATGGTCAAAGTGGCCGAGGTTCATGATGCCACTACCATCGATCAACACTTCTATGAAGTCGCCAACGAAGAATCACGCTTCGCGGCCCTTCAACAGCTGCTACTGGTTTATAGGCCAGCGACCAGCGTAGTGTTCTGCAATACCAAACGCGAAACTCAGGCGGTGGCTGAGCAACTGGTTGATGCCGGCTTTAGTGCTGTGGCGCTCAACGGTGATTTAGAGCAGAAGGATCGTGATCGTCGCCTGATTCTGTTTGCTAATCAGAGTGCATCTATTTTGGTGGCTACTGATGTTGCCGCGCGGGGGTTAGATATTGCTCAATTAGATGCGGTGTTTAACTACCAGATTGCCCGTGAGCTTGATGTTCACGTGCATCGGGTCGGGCGTACCGGGCGCGCTGGGGCTAGCGGCATTGCCTGTACGTTGGTCACGCCTAAAGAGCATTATCGGCTGGGGCGGTTGGAAGGCTTACTGGAGCAACCAATCACCACGGAACCCTTGCCGAAACCCCAGCATTCAGTGCCGTTTGAACCGCCCATGGCAACGCTACAGTTAGCGGGTGGCAAGAAAGACAAGCTGCGCCCGGGTGATATCCTGGGGGCACTGACCAGCGAAGGTGGTTTACGTGGTGATCAGGTAGGCAAAATTAAAGTGCTGGCCCGCAGTGCCTATGTGGCAGTGGAGCATAGCGCCGTTCAAAAAGCCCAGGCCAAACTTGAGCGTGACAAACTTAAAGGGCGCGCTTTCCGCGTTCGCCGCATTCGCTATTGATCGATTAATGATTGTGCACAGATAGTAAAGAGGAGCCGACGCAGCTAACCATGAAAATCCCTAAGCGATTACAGCCCCTTGTTGATGATGGAATGATCGACGAGGTGCTGGTGCAGTTAATGAGTGGTAAAGAGGCGCAGGGGTATGTCGTGCGCTGCGGTGAAGAAGTACGTTGCGCTAAAGTCTTTAAAGAAGCTAAACAACGTAGCTTTAAACAGGCCGTGCAATACCAAGAAGGGCGTAAAGAGCGCAACAGTCGTCGTTCGCGCGCCATGGCCAAGAAGACCCGCTATGGTCAAAAAGAGCAGGAGCAAGCATGGTTGAATGCGGAAGTCGATGCGCTATACCGTCTTGCTGCCGCTGATGTACGTGTGCCTGAGCCCCATGGGTTTGTTGATGGCGTGCTTCTCATGGAAATGATCAGCGATGCCGATGGGAATGTAGCACCGCGCCTGGATGAAGTGACCTTAACCGAGGAGCAAGCGCTTCGCTATCACGCCAAAGTGATTCAAGACGTGGTGCGAATGCTTTGCGCAGGCCTGATCCACGGCGACTTATCGGAATTCAACGTGCTGGTGGATGCCGAAGGGCCGGGGATTATCGATTTACCCCAGGCGGTGGATGCAGCGGGAAACAACAGTGCGGCGGCGATGCTAGAGCGCGATGTCGATAATATGCGCGCCTACTTTGGTCGTTTCGCGCCGGAGCTTCTCACCACTCACTATGGTAAAGAAATGTGGGCCTTGTATGAAGCTGGCAAGCTACACCCGGATAGTAAGCTGACTGGCCATTTTGAACTTGATAGCCACATAGCCAATGTCGATGAGCTATTAGAAGTGATTGACGATGCTATTGAAGAAGAGGCCGATCGACAGGCACGTATTCGCGGTGACGAGGACGAAGATTAAGGATAGAAACACCTAGCACTTAACAACTAGCTCTTAACACCCTAATACCCTTAGCAGTGGTAAGCTAACGTCTACGCTTAGCAGGTTAACAATTGCGTTTTAACGTTAGAGGTTGGGGGGAGGGGAGCGTGAAGGGCATTCGCGTCAGCGCAGAAAGTGCAAAGGGGCTTGTAACGTCGCTTGCCGTAGGTGCCTTCGGCGGCGTCGTTTTTCATCTCACTGGTTTACCGCTTGCCTGGATGCTAGGCCCGCTAATAGCCAACCTGCTGGTATCGGCAAAAGGGATTAATGTTGGCGTGCCGGAGCCGCTGCGTAACGTGTTTTTAGCGGTCATGGGCATGGTGCTGGGCAGCCAAGTAACACCTCAACTTGCACACCGTGTGCTGGATTGGCCAATCTCGGCAGCACTCTTACTGACAGGGGTTGCGGCGTCCACCGCCGTTGCAGCGGCGTGGTATCGTCGCTGTGGCTTCGACTCGGTCAGTGCTTGGTTTGGTGCATCGCCAGGTGCAATGACCGCGATGATCATGCTCGGCGATAAATGTGGCGGTGACCCCCAGCGTATAGCCATTGCCCAGTCGCTACGTATTATTCTCGTCATCCTGTTTCTTCCTCCTTTGTTCTGGGCGTTTGAAGGCGGTGCTGGTGATATTGGGCCAGCCCAGGCTGCGCTTGAGCATGGTTGGATGCTGCTTGCTATTCCTTTTTTATTACCCTTGGGTCGGTGGCTGCGCATTCCTAGCGCCGCGTTACTTGCGCCGCTTATTATGGCGGGCTTGCTATCAGGATTTGGGCTTGCAAGCCTTACCCTGCCCGGCTGGGGAATGAACCTGATGCTGTGGGTGCTAGGCAGCGCGATTGGCTCGCGTTTTCAAGGCATGACACGACGCTTGCTCGGGCGCTATTTATGGCAATCCGGGGTGGCGACGCTGCTTGCACTGGTGGTCTTGGCGTTGTTTGCTGAACTGATCCATCAACTGTTGGGTGTGCGCCGTGATGTGGCGCTATTAGCGTTAGCCCCCGGCGGCATCGGCGAAATGGCCATTCTTGCTGTCGCGCTTAATATCGACCCGGTATTTGTGGCATTTCACCACTTACTGCGCATGGTCACATTGGTGATCGTGGCCCCTTTTTGGGCGCGTTGGCTATTGCGTCGTCAATCTTCTTAAAGACGTCTGTCTACCAAGGTAACGAAAGGATCTTCCATGTTGTCACGTCTGCTAGCGCCACTATTCCGTTACTTTGAAACGCGGGTGAACCCCTATCCAGAGGGAGAGGTTGCCACGCCACCGAAAGGTCTGCTGCCATTTATCTGGCATTTTTCGCGCCCAGTATGGCCGTGGCTGTTGCTGATGTCGGTAGCGACTGCCTTGGTTTCCGCGGCGGAGGTAGTGTTTTTTAGTTACATGGGAGACCTGGTTGATTGGTTGGGTAATGTAGAGCGAGTGGATTTCTGGTCGAACCACGGCTTCTGGCTGGCGGGTGTTGGTTTGTTGGTGATTATCGGCTTGCCGCTACTGGTGCTCGTACAATCACTGGTGACCCACCAAAGTATCTTCGGTAACTACCCGATGATTGGCCGTTGGCTTTCTCACCGCCATATGCTTAGCCAGAGCTTAGCCTTTTATCAGGATGAGTTTGCGGGGCGGGTGTCGCAAAAAGTAATGCAAACGGCGCTAGCTATCCGTGAAACCGTCACCAAAGTGATGGATCTAATGGTTTACGCCATTGTGTACTTCACTGGGGCGGCAATTTTGTTAGGCCGTGCAGACCCGTGGTTGTTATTGCCGTTGGGGCTTTGGTTGATCGGTTATTTAAGCATTATGCGCTTTTTTGTGCCGCGCCTGCGTGACGTCTCGATGGCTCAGGCCGACGCCCGTGCCCAAATGACGGGACGCGTGGTCGATAGCTACAGCAATATTCAAACGATCAAACTGTTCGCTGACACCGAACGCGAACAAAGCTACGCCAAGGATGCCATGCAAGGCTTTATGGGCACTGTGCATCGTCAAATGCGGCTAGTCACCATCATGAGTGTTTGCCTGACCCTGCTCAATACGCTGCTGCTAGTGGGAACGGCAGGCATGGCGATTAGTGCCTGGTATTTTGACGCTATTTCCCTGGGTATTTTAGCGATTGCGATTGCCCTGGTAATGCGTATCCGCTTTATGTCGGATTGGATCTTATGGGAAGTGGCCGGGCTGTTTGAAAACATCGGAACGGTGCAGGATGGCATGAATACCATCGCCCAGGAGCCCACGATCAAAGATGCGCCGAATGCCAAAGCGCTTGCGGTGCCCAATGGCGAAATTGTATTTGATGCGCTGCGCTTTCAGTACGCCCAGGCCAAGGGTGAAAGTAAAAATGTCTTTGACGGGCTGAGCCTGACGATTAAACCCGGCGAGAAAATTGGCCTAATTGGCCGTTCTGGGGCGGGTAAATCCACCTTAGCAAACCTGTTGCTGCGCTTTTATGACTTACAGGGCGGGCGTATCCTGATTGATGGACAGAATATTGCTGACGTTACCCAGACTTCATTGCGTCATCAGATTGGCATGGTCACCCAGGATACCTCGCTGCTGCACCGTTCGCTGCGGGACAATATTCGTTACGGTAGCCCCCATGCCAGCGATGACGATGTGTGGCAGGCGGTGTGCCGCGCCCACGCAGATACGTTTATCAACGAGTTGGTCGACCCCAAAGGGCGTCGCGGCTTAGACGCCCATGTGGGCGAACGTGGCGTAAAGCTTTCCGGTGGCCAGCGTCAGCGTATTGCCATTGCCCGCGTACTGCTAAAAAACGCGCCGATTTTAGTGCTGGATGAAGCGACATCGGCGCTGGATTCCGAAGTGGAAGCCGCTATTCAGGAACAACTCGATTCGCTGATGGAAGGCAAAACGGTGATCGCCATTGCCCATCGGCTTTCTACCATTGCGATGCTCGACCGGTTAATTGTGGTCGATGAAGGTCGCATGGTGGAGAGTGGCACGCACCAGCAGTTGCTGGCACATAACGGCATTTACGCCAGCCTGTGGCAGCGCCAGTCTGGGGGCTTTTTGGGGCATGACCTTGATCTTGAAAATAACGCCCCCACTTCCTATTAGACCAGTCGTTTACTATGTTTTTAGTATCAGGCGTTTTTAACGACATGCGTTTAATAGGAGGTAGCGATGCAAGCCATTCAGCTTCGAGAGCCCGGCGGTATAGATAAACTGGACGTGGTTGAACTAACAGTGCCAAGTGAGCCCGGCCCCGGTGAAATTAAAGTACGCCTGCATGCCAGTTCGCTTAACTTTCATGACTACGCCGTGGTAGCGGGGATGATACCCACTGCAGATGGCCGTATTCCAATGTCGGACGGTGCCGGTGTCGTAGAAGCGGTTGGGGAAGGTGTTAGCGAGTTTGCTGTCGGTGATGCAGTCGTATCGACGTTTTTTCCTGATTGGCTAGAGGGGGAGGCGCGAGTAGGCGACTTCACTACCACGCCGGGGGATGGCATTGACGGCTATGCTCGCGAGCAAGTGGTTGCGCCCGCTACCTCGTTCACCCATCAGCCTAAAGGCTAACGCCATGCGGAAGCCGCGACGCTAACAACCGCAGGCTTGACCGCCTGGCGGGCATTAGTGGTTGATGGTGGGATAAAAGCGGGAGATACCGTGCTGGTGTTAGGCACTGGGGGCGTTTCCATTTTTGCGCTACAGTTTGCCAAGATGATGGGCGCACGGGTAATTGCTACGTCGTCTTCCAATGAAAAGCTGACCCGCCTGCGCGAGCTGGGCGCTGAGCACACCATTAATTATCAAGAAACGCCGGACTGGGGCAAGGCTGTTAAGGCGTTAACCAATGGTGAAGGCGTGGACCATGTTGTTGAAGTGGGCGGCCCTGGTACGCTGCCGCAATCGATTGATGCGGTGAAAATTGGGGGGCATATCGCGCTGATTGGTGTGCTGACCGGTCGAGAAGGCGAGATACCAACGGCTAAGCTGATGGCTAAGCAAGCTAAGCTGCAAGGTCTTATTGTGGGTAGTCGTCGTCATCAAATCGAGATGATTCGTGCTATCGAAGCGTCTAATTTGAAGCCGATTATTGACCGTGAGTTTGCACTGAGCGACATTGCCGATGCCTTCCGTCATCAGGAGTCAGGCAAACACTTCGGCAAGATTTGTCTGACTTTCTAGCTAGGAAGCGTTTATTTTAGTTAACGTTTTTGGTTTTGGAATGATGTGCTTGCACGCCCACTGAGTAGTGGGTGTGCAAAAAATTACGTTTCCAAGCGGCTATACACGACGCCTTTCACTTCAAGTTCCCAAATATCATCATAAGGAACGGTTACGCCGTCTATATCGCCTGGGTCACCCGTGCTATTTTTAATCTGCGTTTCAGGGATGACCTTTAACCCCATTAAGCCTACGTGTTGAATACGTGCGCTAAATCGATTTCCCTCGTGATCGATAAGCACCCGTTCGCCTGCAATGCACTTTGAAAGCTTCTCATGCAGTTCTGCCATTGTGACGTTAACTACGCTCATTATCGCCTCCTGCGCTTTGCTCTCATATTAGTTAGCTACTGTATAACGA
Source organism: Halomonas bluephagenesis (assembly GCF_054790765.1). Classification (NCBI taxonomy): domain Bacteria; kingdom Pseudomonadati; phylum Pseudomonadota; class Gammaproteobacteria; order Oceanospirillales; family Halomonadaceae; genus Halomonas; species Halomonas bluephagenesis. Next base: position 897,218 of record NZ_CP133631.1, on the reverse strand, counting down.
CTTTATTTTAGACGATAAGTTCGGCTAACCCCTCAATGACAATATGAGGCATGCTAGCCTTAATCCACTTATTTATGTTCGAGGCGGCATTATGGCGCAGCACTCAACGAAGTCTGCTTTTTCCCCATGGGAAGTTGTGGCACTTGAGTCGTTTCAAACACCAGAGCAGACCCAAGCCAGTCAGTGGCGGCGTAGCTGGCGAGCAGCGACTACGTGGGTGGTTGGTAAAGAAGCCTCTGAACGCCAAGCCAAGGAAGAGAGTGAGCTGCGTAAGCTGCCTGAAGTTGCGCTTTCGCATTGGGTGCCTGCCATTGATTGGTCACTGGCGGCTAACGCCCTCGGCCAAGTAACGGAAGAGCATGCTGATGCACCGGTCGTGTTGTTTATCTCGCCACCTCATGGTGGCCACGGGGCAGTGGTTAGCCACTGGGCTCAGCAGCAGGGCGTCAACTGCATATCTGTACCAACCTTTAAAGAGCTTACGGACGGTTGCCTAGAATGGGTAGAGCGCTGTGGCTATCAGCGTCTGTGGGCAATCCCGGCCTTGGAGCGGCATTTTTTACGTCACACTGGAGGCCTACAGGGCGTACGTGAACTGTTGGAGCGGGCTTTAAGTGGCCGGTTAGGGCAAGGCGTGATTGGTTGTGATAGCTGGACGTATGCTTATCTTCAGCATGCGGTGGGCTTGGAAGGCGTCACCGTGGTTACCTTGCAAGCGTTAGAGGGCGAGCAGCTTGCCCGCTATTTTGCTCAGTTGGCGGATAGTAGCGTCTGTCCTACGGTGTATAGCTCCCGAACGGCCCAGCCAATTCTTGCTGACGTGAATGACGATAACGCTAGTGGTGAGCGTTCTTATAAAGAGTTGCAACGTCTAGCGGCCCACTGTCGAGGGCATTTAGGTATTGCTTGGCACTACTGGCGAGAGCGACTGCGCGAACCGGCTGAAAATGAGGATAGTGGCCGTTCACAAGGGCCGTCTCAAGGGCAGCCAAAAGAGCCGTCGAAAGAAGAGCCGTCAAAAGAGCTATGGCTATTGGACGCGCTGGCGGAAGCGGAACTAGCGTCGGATACAGGGGATGTGGCGACGCTGTTGCTGCATACGCTGCTCATTCATGGGGGGCTAGAGGATCAAGCGTTAGGGTATGTGCTGCCATTTTCAAATCATGAGGCGCTAAACGCACGGCTAGCACTTGCTCGCCAGGGGATTCTCAACTGCCATCAAGGGCGCTGGCAAGTCGACCCATTAAGCTACGCGAGTGTGCGACAACTGCTGGAATCGCGTAACTACCTAGTTGACCCGCTTTAGGAGCTTATATGGACGATCAAGAGCAGTACGCCAGGCTGTTTAATGAGTTTGATAGTCAAGCGCTGATTACCTTAGGAGTCATTCTGGTCAGTACAGTGCTATTGATTATTGTCAGCCAACGAGGATTGAGCTGGTTAGCCAATCGCTTACATGGACAAGTGCGGTTTAGAGTGTTTGCGCTGGTGCCACTAACCCGGTTATTGATTTTAATTACTGCACTGGCTGTTGCTGTACCTATCGTCATTGAGCCTTCATTGCGCAACATGGTAACGCTGCTGGGTGCCATTGGCTTAGCTATTGGCTTCGCCCTAAAAGATTACGTGAGTAGCTTGATTGCCGGGGTAGTATCTGCCGTTGAGCTGCCCTATCGCCCCGGGGATTGGGTCAACATTGAGGGTACTTATGGCGAAGTTAAGCACGTTGGAATGCGCACAGTAGAAATTCTAACGCCCGACGATGACCTGGTAGCGGTGCCTCATCTTAAACTTTGGGATTCAGCCATTTATAATGCTAACAATGGCGGAACTAGCCTCCAATGCGTGGCAAGTTTTTACCTTCACCCGGAACACGAAGCTGGCTGGGGGCGTAAAGCGCTACGAGACGTCGCGTTAACGAGTGCTTACCTTAAATTTGATAAGCCGATTATTGTTGTGGCGGAGGAGAAACCCTGGGGCACGCATTACCGTATTCGCGCTTATCCAGTAGATCCCCGACAGCAATTTTTGTTTATCACTGATTTGACCGTGCGTGGTAAACAGGTGCTCAGTGCGGCGGGCGTTACCCCGGCGTTACTGCCACCTGATGCGGCCTTGGATTCACAGGGCTCCGCCAACTAATGACAGAGCCTGAGGTCGCCGACATAGATGCCGACAACCACAGGAGGTTTAACCGAGAGACGGTTTAAGCAGTTTCTTCTGGTAGCTCTGCACTGTGGAAAACATTCTGAACATCATCCAGCTCTTCAAGCATGCCCAGTAGTTTCTCAAACATCACCACATCATCGCCTTCGATGGGAGTGGGGGTTTGTGGTAGGAACTGGATTTCGTCAACTTCGAAATCGACCTCACCGAAAGCATCCATCAGCGCTTGTTTGGCTTTAGCATAATCGGTATGCGGAGCAAAAACCGTGATACGTTCCTCTTCCTGCTCAATGTCAGTGACGTCGACATCGGCTTCCATGAGTGCTTCAAGCACGGCTTCTTCATCACTACCCGCAAACGAAAAAATTGCACAGTGATCAAACATGTGACTAACGCTGCCGGGAGTGCCGATTTTGCTTTTCGTTTTTGTAAAACAGCCGCGCACATCACCAAAGGTACGATTGGGATTGTCGGTTAAACAATCGACGATCACCATAACGTTACCCGGACCAAAGCCTTCATAGCGCGCTGGTGAAAAGTCTTCGCCGCCTGCGCCGCTCGCTTTATCCAAGGCTTTATCGATAACGTGAGACGGTACCTGATCTTTCTTAGCCCGTTCCATCAAACCGCGTAGCGCAAGGTTTCCGTTTGGGTCCGTGCCGCCTGCTTTAGCGCAGACGTAAATTTCACGTCCATACTTACTGTAAACCTTGGTTTTCGCAGCGGCCGTTTTGGCCATGGATTCCTTACGGTTTTGAAACGCCCTACCCATATTGAAGTCCTTTATTAGCCATGAACCGCCTGCAGGGCAGGCGTCATCGTTTTCAAAAAGGGGAAAATTTTACCCAACAGCGTACCATGCTAACAGTGTTATTTAAGTGGACGGATTTATTCGCTAAGCACCCGCGTCGTTGGCGTATACTCAGCCAGCCTATAATGCTGATTTCAAGGAGAGAAAAATGCCGCTGTCACTTTGGCTATCGTTGGCTGCTATTTGTGCCATGGGGGCGATGTCGCCAGGGCCAAGCCTTGCACTCGTACTGCGTCATACGTTAGGAGGTGGACGCTTGCCCGGCATGACAGCTGCGATTTTTCATGCACTGGGCGTCGGGTTTTATGCGTTGCTCACCGTATGGGGCTTGGGTGCGCTTATCGTGCGCCACCCAGAGTTATTTCAACTAGTGACATGGTGTGGTGCGGCCTATTTGGCGTGGCTTGGAATAAAGGCGCTACGAGCAGGCAGAGGTGGTGCGCTATCCCCCGATGCGGCAGTGACGACGCCACGCCAAGCCGCCAAAGAAGCAGTGTTGGTGGCGCTGGGTAATCCCAAGCTGATTATCTTTTTTGTGGCACTGTTAAGTCAGTTTGTAACGCCCGAGATGAGTTTACTTGCCAAGGCCATTATCGTCGCGACGGCGATTATCATTGATGGAGGGTGGTACGTTTTAGTGGCAGTAGGGCTTTCGCATTCTCGCGTATTGCCTTGGCTTCAGCGCCATGCCCACTGGATCAATCGAATCACTGGCGTGCTGCTGATCGCGCTGGCGCTACGCGTTGTCGCAGGCCCCATTAGTTTTTAAGCCACACTGGTGTAACTGCTGGTCCCGTGGCATGGTAAAGCCTATGCTGGTGGAGTCATTTAGGGGGCCTTGCGATGATGATTTATGAGCAGGATTGTTACACCCATCAAGGCAAGCCGTTTAACTTACGGGCGCTGCGCGGGCAGGTATTGCTGGTCGTTAATGTGGCTAGTAAGTGCGGCTTTACCCCGCAGTTAAAAGAGCTGGAGAGTTTATACCAGCGTTATCGAGATCGTGGGTTTACGGTACTTGGTTTCCCCTGTAACCAGTTTGGTAAACAGTCGCCGGAGAGCGCAGAGGCCTTCTGTGTCTTCGGCGAGCAACAGTTTGGTGTCAGCTTTCCGCTGATGGAAAAAGTCTCCGTGAATGGTCCAAACGCCCATCCGCTGTTTGTAGTGCTGAAACAGGAAGCACCGGGCGTATTAGGCACCAAGGTGATCAAGTGGAATTTTACTAAGTTTCTGGTGGGGCGCGATGGCAGGGTGATCGCACGGTTTGCCCCCAATGACCATGGCTTGTCACTGCGGCTTGCGCTGGAAGCCGCCCTTGATAAAGAAGGGTAAAGAATCAGGCACTCGGTTAAAGCTCTCCGCGGGTAACCATCAGTCGTTGCATTAATTCCACCCAGCGATGACGGACCATCATTGTGGTTAAACCTGAAAACAGCGCCCAACTTTTACGCCGCCAGCCTTTCAGGCGCAGGTTATGGCTTACCAACTGCTTCATCAATTTGTAGTCATCGAACTTTCGCCATTCACTGGCAATTGACAGCTGGTGTCTCACCATCACTGGAGCAAGCTCCAAGCGGAACATCCACTCCAGCTCCTTCAGCGACATGTCATGCTGTACGATTATCTCAACCATATGGGCATAGTCACGCTCGCTTGGCTCACGGTCCAGCCACAGCGGTGCGAGAGCAAGCCATAGGTCGCCGCGTTCATCGACTAGCTGCTGTGCGTTCATCCGGGTCTCGTCGGCAAGGAATGGTCAGGTCGCTATCCTGCCGTGAATGGCGAAGAAGCTCAAGAGCGGACAGAGCGCGTCTAGACCGCTAGAATACACCCCACACGGTAATGGCACCGCCATGCTGATAGCGACATCAATCTGATAAAGGGGTCCAATGTGATCATTAAACCAAAAGTGCGTGGCTTTATCTGCACCACCACTCACCCTAAAGGCTGCGAGCAAAACGTTCTGGAACAGATTGAAGCGACCCGCGCGCGTGGCTTAGATAAAAGCCAAGGCCCTAAAAAGGTGCTGGTGATTGGTGCTTCCAGTGGCTACGGCTTGGCAGCCCGTATTACGGCTGCCTTTGGTTATGGCGCTGATACCCTAGGCGTCTTCTTTGAAAAGCCCAGCAGTGAGAAAAAAACCGGCACTGCTGGTTGGTATAACAGTGCCGCGTTTGACAAATTTGCCAAGCAAGAGGGCCTGTATAGCAAATCGATCAACGGTGATGCGTTCTCTAACGAAGCGCGGGAAAAAGCCATTGAGTTGATCAAGCAGGACATGGGTGAAATTGATCTGGTGGTGTACTCCCTGGCTTCGCCAGTGCGTAAGTTGCCAGATACTGGGGAAGTAAAGCGCTCGAGTTTGAAGCCGATTGGCGAAACCTACCGCGCTACCGCCATTGATACGAATAAAGACGCCATCATCGAAGCAGAAGTAGAGCCTGCCACCCAGCAAGAGATCGACGATACCATCACGGTGATGGGCGGTGAGGACTGGGAGCTATGGATGAGCGCCCTGGACGAAGCGGGTGTGCTGGCGAAAGGCGCGCGTAGCGTTGCGTTCAGCTATATCGGTACTGAAATCACCTGGCCGATTTACTGGCACGGTGCGCTGGGTAAAGCCAAAGAAGATCTTGATCGCGCGGCTACCGCTATTGATGCCAAACTTAAAGAGACGGGGGGCGGTGCCAATGTTGCCGTACTCAAATCGGTCGTTACCCAGGCTAGTGCCGCGATTCCTGTTATGCCGCTGTATATCGCCATGGTCTACCGCATCATGAAAGAGCAGGGACTACACGAAGGCACTATTGACCAATTAAATCGCCTGTTTGGTGAGCGTCTTTACTCTGGTCAACATGACGATATGGTCACCGATGAAAAAGGACGCCTACGTCTTGATGACTGGGAGCTGCGTGACGACGTACAAAAAGCCTGCCAAGACCTATGGCCAGCCGTCACAACAGAGAACCTATTCGAAATTACCGACTATGCTGGTTATAAGCATGAATTCTTGAAGCTGTTTGGCTTCGAGCGTGATGACGTAGATTACGACGCAGATGTGAACCCTGATGTTCACTTTGATGTCGTTACACTATAGCGCTAAGCGCGACGAGGAGTGTTAATCGCCGCGTTTTTGATCATCTAACCGGAAAGCGAGAGGTGTTGTATGGATACCAAGGAAAGCAAAACCCGGGAAGAAGAGATAGAGCACGTAATGAGCGAACGTTTGCCTGAGGACTTTGAAACATCTCAGCCACAACGGCAGCCGGAAGCGAAAAAGTCCCCTAACGGGCTACATAAAATGCTCCCTTTAATTATTATCGTGATGGGCATTATCGTCGCAGGCATTGTCATCTTTGGGCTTGGCAATAGCGGCGGTTAACGAAGACACATTACTCCTCCTGTTGCCGGGCCTAGTGCCCGGCAATTTTGTATTTATGCCTCCTATTTTAGTTTTAAGAGCCATAGCGCTGCCTTCATTTGCACAATTGGGTAAGATGGCTTTTTGACTAGCTATTTACCTAAGTTGGCGGCGATTTCTATGCAGCAAAGCAACTTGTTATGTCCCCAAGTACGTTGATGTCATCCGCCAGTGAGCGTCGGCGGGTGGCCTTTGTGCTGCTGCCCGGTTTTTCGCTGTTGGCCCATGCGAGCGCTATCGAGCCGCTACAAATGGCCAATCAGCTAAGCGGGCAGATGCTTTATCACACCGTTACGCTCAGCTTAACCGATGAGCCTGTGCGCAGCGGCGCGCAACTTTCCTTGCTAGCTCAGCATGTGTTAGGCGCGCCGCTTGGTCCTCTGGATATGCTATTGGTGTGTGCCCCCACGCCGCTGCCCTATGCGCTGCCCGCCAAGCTAAATGAATGGCTGCGCAGCCATCAGGGCAGAGGCGTTGCTATTGGTGGCCTTGCGGGAGGCACTGAAGTGCTTGCCCGTTGTGGGCTATTAGAAGGCTACCGCGCCACGCTACCCTGGCAGCGATTCGATGCGTTTGCGCAGGCTTACCCCCAAGTCACGCTCTCCAAGCAGCTATTTGAAATTGACCGCGAACGGTTAACCTGTGCCGGCGGCACTGCTGCAATGGATATGATGCTAACGCTGATTGGCAAGCATCACGGCCAGCGCCTTGCCGAGCAGGTTTCCGAGCAGTTTGTCTGCGACCGCATTCGCTTAGCCGATGAACGCCAGCACGTACCGCTGCGTAATCGCCTGGGCCACGCGCCGCAAAGTCTGGTGGATGCTGTTACGTTAATGGAAGCGAATATTGAAGAGCCGCTTTCTACGCTAGAGCTGGCCGAGCATTTGGGTATTTCTCGGCGCCAGTTAGAGCGACTGTTCAAAAAGTATCTGCAGGCAGTACCTAGCCGCTATTACCTGGATTTGCGCCTACAAGATGCGCGTAAACAATTAAGAGAGAGTGATCGGCCGGTAGGTGATATCGCGCTGATGACCGGATTCTCTTCTGGTGCGCACTTTTCTACCGCCTATCGTAATCACTTTGGCATTACACCGCGGGAAGAACGGCTTGGATAAGCGCGGCTTTTCATAATTTACCGTCCCAATACTGAAAGCACGGCGTCTATTGCCCCCCGTATACTGAATCTATCCTTTACTCCACCGGAGGTATCGTCCCATGAGCTACACCCCAAGCCGTCAGGATTTCGATAACTACATGGCGCCAAACTACTCGCCACAACAGATTATTCCAGTGCGTGGCGAAGGCAGCCGCTTGTGGGATCAGCAGGGGCGTGAATATATTGACTTTGCTGGTGGTATTGCAGTGAACTCGCTTGGCCACTGTCATCCGGTGCTAGTGAATGCGCTTAAAGAGCAGGGCGAAAAGCTTTGGCACTTGTCTAATGTGTTCACCAACGAGCCAGCGCTGGCGCTTGCCAAAACACTCACTGAGCGCACCTTTGCCGACAAAGTGTTCTTGTGCTCGTCCGGTGGCGAAGCTAACGAAGCCGCGCTTAAGCTAGCCCGCCGTTGGGCGGTAGACCACCATGGCGAGCATAAAGATAAAATCATTTCGTTTTATCAGTCTTTCCATGGCCGCACTTTCTTCACTGTGAGCGTGGGTGGTCAGCCCAAGTACTCTCAAGGCTTTGGCCCAGTGCCTGGCGGCATTCTGCATGCCAACTTCAATGACCTGGAAAGCGTGCGCAAGCTAGTGGGCGATGACACCTGCGCCATTATGGTTGAGCCGATGCAGGGCGAAGGCGGTATCGTTCCTGCGACCCAAGAGTTTCTTCAGGGCCTGCGCGATCTGTGCGACGAACACAACGCGTTGCTGATTTTTGACGAAGTACAAACGGGTGTTGGCCGCAGCGGTGAACTTTACGCCTACAAAAACTTCGGTATCACCCCCGATATTCTCACCAGTGCCAAATCACTGGGCGGTGGCTTTCCGGTAGGTGCCACCTTAACCACGGATGCGATTGCGAAATCTCTAGCAATTGGTACTCACGGCTCTACCTATGGTGGTAATGCGCTGGCGTCTGCGGTTGCTCTAGCGGCCGTGGAATTCATTGACACCCCCGAGGTGCTTAACGGCGTTAAGCATCGTCACGACCTGTTCCGCGAGCATTTAGAAACCATTAACCGCAAGCATGGCGTGTTTAAAGAGATTCGCGGCATGGGAATGCTAATGGGCGCACAAATGTCGGATGCCTTTGAAGGTCGCGCTAAAGACATTCTACCTCTCGCTATTGAAGAGGGCGTGATGGCACTGATTGCTGGCCCCAACGTGCTGCGTATGGCGCCATCTTTAGTCATTCCAGAAGAAGATATTGCTGAAGGTATGGCGCGTCTAGAACGTGCTATTGAGCGGCTAGTTGCCAGCGCATGAATAGGCAAGAAGCCACACAAGAGGGGGCGTTAAGGATGCTGGTAATCCGACCGGTAACAATGGCTGACCTTCCAGCCCTGGAGCAGTTGGCAGAGCACGCGGTGCCGCGGCTCACCAATCTGCCCGCCAACCGTGATCGGCTTGAGGAGCGCATTGTGCGCTCCCAGGAAGCCTTTAACAGTGAAATAGAGTTCCCTGGTAACGAACATTATATGTTTGTACTGGCGGATGATGATCGTGAGGAAGTGCTAGGCACGGCGACCATTCGTGCCCAGGCAGGGGCAGCGGAAGCCTACTACACCTATCGCCAGGAAACGCTGATTCATGCTTCCCAACAGCTGAATGTGCGTCGAGAAGTGCAAACCTTAGCGCTTTCTCACGAAGCTTCTGATGCCACGCTGCTCTGCGCGCTGTCGCTTAACCCGCGCTACAAAGGTACCAGTGCAGAAAGCCTGTTACGCCGTGCGCGACTGATGTTTATTGCCCAATACCCTGAGCGTTTTTCACGCATTCTGGCGGTCGCCTTTCCGGGCTATCTGGATAGCAAAAATGAGTCGCCTTTTTGGGAAAGCGTTGGTCGTCACTTTTTTGCGCGCAGCTTCCAAGAAATGAATCACATGGCTGGCGTTCGCTCGAAAAGTTTCATTGCTGAAGTGATGCCGCAGTTTCCGCTTTATCTACCGCTGCTAACGCCTCAGGCGCGAGCTGCTATTGGCCGAGAGCACCCCGCCCATGAAGACGCGCTAGCAGAAATGTTGGCAGAAGGCTTTGTGCGTTCTCGCCATGTCGATATTTTCGACGCAGGGCCGATTGTAAAAGCTGAGCGTGAGCGATTGGAAACCTTCCGTCGTGCTGCTTGGCATCCGGTCAGGGTACGTCCTGAGCACGCACTGCCCGATGCAGAGCCAGCGATGATTGCCAACCAAACCTTAGGCGATTTCCGTTGTATTGTGGCGCGTTATGCGCTTTCGCCTACCGGACAATTGATGCTTTCACCGCAGCACGCTGAACGGTTAGGTGTTGAAGAGGGGCGCGCGGTGCTGGCAGCGCCGTTAACCCTGCCAAGCGCGGTAGATGCGCTTGATGAAGGAGAGATGTAATGCGCATTCGACCCATTGCCCGCGACGATTTGGATGGGCTCCAGGCACTTGCGCAACAGGCAGGCGTTGGCTTTACCTCACTGCCGGATAACCGTGAGTTTTTGGCTGGCAAAATTGAAGCTGCCGCCCGTGCCTTTGAAGAGCGCACACCCGCCGATGATCGACTCTACTTCTTTGTACTGGAAGATGAGCAGAATGGAGAACTGGCCGGTTGTTGTGCCATCGAGGGCCAAGTAGGTCGCGAAGTGCCGTTTTATAATTATCGGTTAGGCACATTGGCACACTCTTCGGTGCAGTTAGACTTGCACCGTACGATTGACACGCTATTTTTAAGCTCCGATCACACCGGCGATGCGGAAGTGTGCTCGCTGTTCTTACGCCCTGAATATCGCGGCGAAGCGAATAAACACCTACGTAATGGTGCACTTCTTTCCAAAGCGCGTTGGCTGTTTATTGCTCAGTTTCGTGACCGTTTTCCGCAGAAAGTATTGGCGGAAATGCGTGGTGTGTTTGATGAACATAACACCAGCCCTTTTTGGGAAAGTCTGGGTAAACACTTCTTTCCCATGGACTTTAACGAAGCCGATCGGTTAACCGGTCTGGGGCAGAAAAGCTTTATCGGCGAGCTGATGCCTAAGTTTCCGATCTACACCACGTTTATGTCGGAAGAGGCGCGTGCCTGCATTGGCCAAGTGCACCGCCATACGCGTCCCGCTTTGGAAATGCTCAAGAAAGAAGGACTACGCTGGGAAGGCTATGTCGATATTTTCGATGGTGGCCCCACGGTGGAGGCCTATATTGACGACGTGCGGGCGATTCGTAATTCACGGCTCTGCCAGGTGGAAGTTTCACAAAGCGCACCAGACGAGAGCGTTAGCCGCTGGCTGGCAGCCACTACCGAGATGCTTAACTTCACCGCTAGTTGGATAGGCCGCGCGCCTACCCAGGAAAACACTATCGTGCTTAACCAGCAAGAAGCGGACCGCCTGGGTGTGACAACGGGTGACCACGTTCGTTTGTTGGAAACCTAGCTCTTCAAAAATAGCGTTTTACGATAGTTTTTCACAATAGCTTTTAAGAACAAGTACACATAACAAGCTCGCATAAGGGAAGGAGATAACGATGCACGCCCAACAGCAGCAACTGATTAACGGCGCCTGGGTAACGGGCGATGCCGACACCTTCACAAAGCACGATCCTGTTGCGGGAACACTGCTTTGGCAAGGTGCTTCGGCTTCAAACGCACAGGTTGGCGCCGCTATCGATGCCGCGCGTGTGGCTTTCCCTGAATGGGCGCGCACAACGTTTGCTGAGCGCCAAGCACTTGTTGAACGGTTTGTTGACGTGCTGACGGCCCGCCGCGAAGACTTAGCGGTAGCGATTGCCTCTGAGACCGGCAAGCCGCTTTGGGAAGCACGCACTGAAGCTGGTGCGATGGTCGGTAAGGTGGCGCTATCTATCAAGGCCTACCATGAGCGCACGGGTGAGCGAGAAAAAGAAGTGGGTAGTGCGAAAGCCGTACTGCGTCATCGCCCTCACGGTGTCATGGTGGTATTTGGCCCCTACAACTTCCCCGGCCACCTGCCCAACGGCCATATGGTGCCCGCGTTGCTCGCTGGCAATACCGTGGTGTTTAAACCCAGCGACCAAACGCCGCTTACTGCCGATTTAACTCTGCAATGCTGGGTGGAAGCGGGGCTGCCTGCTGGGGTGATTAACTTAGTACAGGGTGGTGTCGCTGTAGGGCAAGCCTTAGCAGCGCATCCAGGTATCGATGGCCTGCTGTTTACTGGTAGCGCGAAAGTGGGTGGCATGCTGCAGCAGCAGTTCGCCGGGCAGTTGGATAAAATCCTCGCCTTGGAGCTGGGCGGCAACAACCCGTTAATAGTGAAAGATGTCGACGATGAGCGTGCTGCCGTACTGACTATTTTGCAGTCGGCGTTTTTATCCGGCGGCCAGCGCTGTACCTGTGCCCGTCGTTTGATGGTGCCGAATGGAGAGGTCGGTGACCGCCTGATCGACGCACTTTCTGATGCTATCGCCAAGCTACATGTGGCCGGACAGTTTGAGGAAGCACCTGCTGCGCCGTTCTATGGCGGTTTGGTCAGCGTGGCGGCTGCCGATGGTTTGCTCAAGGCGCAAGACGAGCTGGAGGCCATGGGCGGTACGGTGATTAACCGTATGCAACGCCTTAAAGATAACACCAGCCTATTAAGCCCTGCATTGATTGATGTAACGGGAATGGACGTGCCCGACGAGGAGCATTTCGGCCCGTTGCTGAAAATCCATCGTTACAGCGATTGGGATGAAGCGTTAGCGCTGGCTAACGATACACGCTATGGCTTGTCTGCAGGACTCATCGGTGGCGATAAAGCTGACTGGGACGACTTTCTGCTGCGCATTCGTGCAGGGATTGTTAACTGGAACCGCCAAACCACAGGTGCCTCTGGCGACGCCCCCTTTGGCGGCGTAGGCGACAGCGGTAACCATCGCCCAAGCGCTTACTATGCGGCGGACTACTGCGCTTACCCGGTGGCGTCTATGGAAGCCGACACCTTGGAAATGCCAGAAACTCTGCCGCCGGGAGTCAACCTATGAGCGACGTGGTGAATAGCAACGTAGTGAATAGCAACGTCAGAGAAGTCAATTTTGACGGTTTGGTAGGGCCAACCCATAACTACTCAGGTCTGGCCCACGGCAACGTGGCGTCTATGAGTCATGGTGGGTTGGTTTCCAACCCGAAAGAGGGCGCGTTACAGGGGCTTGCCAAGATGAAGTCGCTGATGGACGCGGGCTACGCCCAGGGCGTCCTGCCTCCTCAACAGCGCCCGGATGTAGGCGCACTAAGAGATTTAGGTTTCAGCGGCAGTAATAGTGACGTGCTCACCCGAGCTGCAAAAGAGGCCCCTCAGCTGCTGCGGGCGGTTTGCTCGGCTTCCAGCATGTGGACGGCCAACGCAGGCACCGTTACCCCCAGTATTGACGCGCCTGATCGCCGGGTGCATTTCACACCAGCGAACCTACAGTCGAGCTTTCATCGCTACCTGGAGCCGCAAACCACCGGTCGTGTGCTACAGGCTATTTTCCACGATGAACAGCACTTTGCTCACCATCCAGTACTGCCTGCAACGCCTGCCTTTTCTGATGAAGGTGCCGCGAATCATACCCGACTATGCGGTGAACATGGCGAGCCAGGTGTTCACCTGTTTGTGTATGGTCGCCAAGCATTTGGTGACGTGCGTAGCGGTGAGCGTGAGCCAAAACGCTTCCCCGCTCGGCAAACCCTGGAAGCCAGTCAAGCGGTGGCCCGCCAGCATGGGCTAACGGATGCACAAACGGTGTTTGCTCAGCAGCACCCAGATGCCATCGACGCGGGTGTCTTCCATAACGATGTGATTGCCGTGGGTAATGGCCCCGTGCTGCTCTATCACGAAATGGCCTTTTGGGATGAAACGCGCACCTTGGATGAGCTGCGCGCCAAAATGTCTACGCCACTGATTCCGGTGCGAGTTCCGTTAGACGCGGTGAGCATGGAAGATGCGGTAGCATCGTACTTGTTCAACTCCCAGCTACTTTCCAACCCGGACGGCACCATGACGCTGGTAGTGCCCAGCGAATGCCAAGAGCGCGAAGCCGTCTGGCGCACGATTCAGGACTTTATTCTGGCGGGCAATAACCCTATTGGTGAAGTGGTCGTTAAAGATGTTAAGCAGAGCATGCGCAACGGCGGTGGCCCCGCCTGCCTGCGTTTGCGTGTTGCTTTATCGGAAGCTGAACAGGCAGCGTTGACCGGCCGCGTGTTAATGAATGATGCGCTGTACGATGACCTGACCGCCTGGGTTAATCGCCACTACCGTGATCGCCTAGCGGCAGATGACCTTGCCGACCCCCAGCTCGCCACTGAAGTGCTCACCGCGCTGGACGAGCTAACGCAATTGCTAAAGGTTGGGCCTGTCTATCCGTTCCAATTGAGTTAACCACTCTAGCTCAGTACGCAAAAACGCCAAGGCACTGCCTTGGCGTTTTTGCTTCATCGAGCATCGCCACCGCAAAATCCTCCATTGAAATACGAGACTCTCCGTTCTTGTCCACGCTGTGCGCGTTTCAGCAAGGCACCGTTAATATTGTGCTTGGCAAACCTTGGCAATTTCTAATGCCGTCACCGGTAGGAAGTCTGTGGCTGGTAAGACCGTCTCACCGTTGCGTCCTGGGGTTAGTAATCGAGCCACACGTTGTTCTGCGAGGGCGCTCTCTAGATATCACATCCGTTAGTCACCAACAGCGCTTCTTGCCCCTCTGGTGGACGAACAGCGCTGATCAGTAAATCTTTGCCCTCAACCACCTGCGCTAACTGGTGCGGGTCGGATATATCGGCGACACAGTAGCTTGCCTCAGCAGGCAGCTTATTACGCTGATTTTCAGCTCCTACTACGCCAGTGACGTGATGTCCTCGTGCTAACGCTTCACTCATAAGGCGTGTTCCAACGTCGCCTGCGGCACCCAATATCGCGATTTTCATGATAGTTATTCCTTGATTTAGTTAATCTAGGCTTAGTTAATCTTGGATGGGTTGTTGTTGATTTGGTCAGCGCTAGGAAGCGGATTGGCTTTGCCAATGTTGAGCAGGAAAACACCTGCGCCAATTAATACGATGCCTAGTAGTAAGCCCTCAGGGGCGGCTTCTCCCTGGAGGAAGATGGCAACAGGCACCCCCACGACAGCTCCAACGGAACCCAGTAAGCTCAGGAACACAGGGCCACCGCTTTTCTGCAGCAGGAACAGTAGTAAGAATTGGCCAGCGAACACTAGCGCTTGGAGCGCAATCAGCATGATGGGCAAGTGGTGTTGAGTTGGAACATTTAATGAAAAAACCGGTAAAAACCCTACTCCTAACAGGATTACAACGGCGGCGATGAGCATGCCGGGGGCTAGCGCATCGCTGGATACGCCTTCAGGCCAGCGTAATGTTCGGTAAACGTTGCCGATGGCTAATAGCACTGGCCCAGCCAGGGCAATGAGGATCCATAAGTGATCGGCATCAGGCGCTGAAAGCTTATTGGCGGGTAAGGGGATAGCCCCCAACAGCGCAGACATAACGCCAGCCGCTCGAATAAATTGAAACTTTTCTATTTTCAATAACAGCGCACCAACGTAGGTGAGAAGCGGCGGGAGCGTAATGATCAGCGCAACGAACCCAGCACCCACATGCGGGATAGCGGAGAAAAAGATCAAGTTAGAGCCAGCCACGCCAAGCAGTGCGGATACTGAGTAATACTCGACGGTGCGGAGGTTGATAGGCGGTAAATGGCCGCGTATTGCTGAGATGGCCAGCAAAATAAGCGCAGCCCCTGTGATTGACCAAAACAGAAATGCGAGTGCTGATAGCTGCATTTCCCCGGCAAGTTTAGCCAAATTTGTCGATAGGCCAAGTAGTGCTCCACCTGATAGTAGGTAAATCAGTGGAGCAAGCCAGACCCTTTTTGGTGAGTGTGTTGCAATTGTGTTTGATAATGTCATCAGATACGCTCTCGATTGATGTCTTGATATCAAGATATATGCCGGGTTTCTTGACGTCAAGATAAATGAGCTGAGCAATAATTAGGAGCGCAGTACTTCTATGGATCATGTGGATAGGGATCATGTGGATAGCATTCTTAATCAGTGGCGGCAGGAAAGGCCTGACCTTAATGTTGCACCGATGGCCACCCTTGGACGGATTAAGCGACTGAACTACTGCTTAAACCGTGAACTAGAAAAAACCTGGACAAAGTACGGGCTGAATGGTGCAAGCTTTGACGTTTTGGCGACCCTTCGTCGAGAAGGCCCCCCATTTGCGTTGTCGCCAGGGGGGTTGATGGCTTCCACGATGGTGACCTCTGGCACCATGACTCACCGTATCAACCTGTTGGAAAAGGCTGGTTTGATTGAGCGGGTCAAAAACCCAGAGGATGGGCGCGGTTTTTTGATCTCTCTTTCACAGCGTGGTTTTGAATTGATTGATGAGGCGGTTACCGCTCATGTGGAAGCTCAGGCGCAGCTCACTAGCGGCTTAAGTGAAGAACAACTGGCGCAATTAGATGCTCTGCTGAAGCAGTTTTTAGCGGGATTGGAGCAACAGTAATATGTGCCATAACCGCTTACACATCGATATATGCTGCGCTCACTTATAAAAGTGTTGAGGTGTTGGAATGAGCGAGCAAACATATCTCGAAAAGTCACTCAGCGCTGCGGTTTATCCGCCATTAAAGCGGGCGCTTGGCGTTGTAGACACTACCTTGCCTAGGGTTGCCGTTGATGCAGGCTGCGGAGCAGGGCGCGATGCACTGTTCTTGATGGAGCACGGCTATACGGTGCATGCCTATGATAAAAGTGATGTGGCGATAGCTCGATTAGAGGAGGTTGGAGGGCGCTATATTAATCAAACTCTAATTTCTCAAGTGTGCAGCTTTGAGCGGTTTGTGTATCCAAAAACGGCGCCCATTAATGCATGCTCAAGCCTATTTTTTTGTGATCCTGGGCTATTTGCCAGCGCTTGGCAAAACCTTACGCGTTCACTATTGAAGGGCGGTGTATTCTGTGGCCATTTTATGGGCCCCAATGACACCTGGGCAAAAATGGGGCGAGGAGATTTATCGATACACACCTATTCTGATATCCAAGCGCTTTTTAAGGATCAGTTTAAGGTAATAGATATTGTTGAGCACAACACGGAAGGTACGACACTGCTTGGCAAGTCCAAGCATTGGCATATTTATACCGTTGTTGCTCAGAAAGTCATTTGACTACTCCTTACAGGGCTAGTGGATATATCCCGCTGCGCTGGCGACTAAATTGATCTCGCTATTAACTAGCGTCGCTAACAGAGTTCCCACAACTTGCCAGTAAATCATTGGCTCGTTCACGCAAGGCATCCTTCAACGCCGTTGGCTTCAGTACGGTGAACCGAAATGGGAGCTGTGCCAGCCAACTGGCAAGCCACTCGAAACTGTCGGTTTGGGTATTGATTAGCAGCCCGCCTTCCACCTGTTCGTGGGGGCTTGCACAAAGAGCCTGGAAACCGAATACGGCATTAGCGGTGTTGAGATCGGTGTGGAGTATTAGCGACACCTCATAGGGTTGGCTCCAGGACGAAAAGCTTTCACTCAAAAAATCCGCCGCATCGAAATTGGCTGGGCGCATAAATGTATCGCACTGAAGGTGAACATCGCTGATACGATCCAGACGAAAGGACCGCATAGCCCCCCGCAAATGACATAAGCCAGCGACATACCAGCGTCCCAACTGAAAAACTAGGCCGTAGGGGTCAATTCTACGCGCTATCGGTCCCTGCTGTGGAGAGTGGTAGATAAGCCCCACCGTTCGCATGGTTTCTGTGGCTTTGGTCAGCGTTTCAAGAGCTCGGTTATCAAGGCTGGGTGCACCACGGGGTAGAATTACCCGAGTGGTATCACTAACACCCCGCATGCGGCTTTTAAGGTTGGCGGGCATCACTCGCTCAAGTTTCGCCTGAGCACTGGCAATGGCGGGAGCTGCTTCCGTAAGGCCAAGCTGGTGGGCGGCTAGCAACCCCAGGGATATAGCGAGGGTCTCTTCGTCGGTAAACATCATCGGTGGGAGCTTAAACCCAGCCACTAACCGGTAGCCGCCGTAACGTCCTTGCTCGGTCAAAATCGGCACGCCCATGTCTTCCAGCAGTGTCATGTAACGACGGATGGTGCGTCGGTCGACGCCGAGGCGCTCTGCTAGTTCGGCACTGCCCATCTGTCCATGGGTCTGCAATAATTCAAGCACAGCAAGCACGCGTGTTGTGGGGTTCGCCATGCGGCCTTCCTCCTGGAACGAGTTTTGAAGCCTGAACTCAAGCATTGCAGACGAATTAAATTATTGCGTTTATATAGGACAAGTTCTCACCTATTTACAAATTAACCTGATCTCGCAGTAACTCACGTCATCTGAAGCATTGACTGAAAAAGGAGATCAGCATGTCAGAACTAATTTTTTACACTCACCCTATGTCCCGCGGCCGTGTGGTGCGCTGGATGCTAGAAGAGCTAGGTATTTCCTACGTGACAAAGGCCATGGAGTACGGCGCTGAGATGAAAAGTCCGGAGTACTTAGCCATTAATCCCATGGGTAAAATACCGGCGATCAAGCACGGCAACACTGTCGTCACCGAGGTCGCGGCCATCTTGGCTTATCTAGCAGATCAGTTTCCAGATAAAAAGCTGGCTCCGCCGTTGGAATCCCCTGCACGCGGTGCTTACTGTCGCTGGCTGTTTTTCATGGCCGGTCCCTTTGAGATGGCCACCAGTGCAATGGCCTATGGGTGGAAAATTGATGACAGTAACGCCCAGGCCGTTGGCTGTGGCCGCCTAGAAGACAGTATTAATACTCTGGAAAGGGCGCTGGAAAAAACGCCGTATATTTGTGGCGATCAATTCACCGCAGCGGATATCTTGCTCAGCAGCTACCTATGGTGGGAAATAATGCAGAAAAACATTCCGCCAAAAGAGGTGTTCAAAGAATACATAGAGCGCACTGAAAGCAGGCCCGCCGCCAAACGTGCGAATGCAATAGATGACGAGCTGGCTACGAAAATGAAGCCTGTTTCATTCTAGCGATCATCCTGTGTCATCGCCCTGGTCGGTGGTATTAGCGGGCTGGGGCGTTAGCAGGTCCAGATCACTCGACTCACCGCTGCTTGGAATCTAACTCTGTTGCTGCTCTATTCATGAACGCAGCAACGTTCTGGGGTAGGCTGCACTTATATTTGTATTATCAAAGGCCTTACACCCAATGAGTACTCCAAGCCACCACTTTTCAGACGCTGAAAAGCACGGGCTATACCGCGCCATTTATGAGCGGCGCGATGTGCGCTCACAGTTCTTACCTGATCCCATTGCCCCCGAGATTTTAGCAAGACTGCTAAAGGCTGCCCACCACGCACCTTCAGTAGGGTTTATGCAGCCCTGGGATTTTGTTGTGATCAAAAGCCGCGAGGTTAGAGCGTCGATAGTGGCGATGTTCGAGCAAGAAAACCAAAAAGCCGCCGAGCGGTTTGAGGGAGAACGCAAGGAGCGCTACCAAGGCTTGAAACTACAAGGCATTTTGGAAAGTCCGATTAATCTCTGCATTACTTGTGACCGTAGCCGAGGCGGCCCCCATGTGCTAGGGCGCAATAGCATTGTGGATACCGACCTTTTCAGCACGTGTTTAGCCGTGCAAAACCTCTGGCTAGCGGCACGGGCAGAAGGCATTGGCGTTGGCTGGGGAAGTATTCTTGACCAAGATCAGCTAGGCACGGCGTTGAAGTTGCCTGAACATGTTTATCCGTTGGCTTATCTTTGCCTTGGTTATGTCAGTGAGTTTTTAGATCAGCCAGAGCTGGAAGCAAAAGGCTGGCGCTCCCGGCTTTCATTAAATGAGTTGGTGCACAGCGATGGCTGGGGCGGGTCGTTGGCAGAAAGCCCGCTTTTAGCTGCTTTGCAAGAACACGAATAGCCGAGCTTTTGAGCGGTGGGGCGTTCGTGAGTGTCTGCGTTGATTTGCTGTCGTTGTGATGGGGGCTCATCAACAGAATAATCGAGGCTCAAGGAGAGGAGCAAAACCATCATGTTGAATAGAAAGGCTAGCGCACCTCGGCACGTGAAAGGCACTGTGGGGCGGTCACTAGTCATAACGCTGACATTTTTTGCGCTACTGGCCGTCGCGGTCGTCATCGAAAAGCTACCTATGTGGTTGCTGTTCATCTACCTAGCGGTCAGTGTGGTGACATGTCTTACTTATGCGGTAGATAAATCCGCTGCACAAAAAAACGCGCAGCGGATTTCCGAAAATACCTTGCATGTGTTGTCACTATTGGGCGGCTGGCCCGGGGCAATGGTTGCACAGCAATGGCTTCGCCACAAAACACAAAAGCGTGCCTTCAGGCGTATATTTTGGATGACGGTGCTGCTCAATCTGACCGCGCTTGCTAGTTGGATATGGGCATAATTTTCAAATGACTTAATCTCTTAACGTTTATCTCCTAGGCTATATAGCAGAATGCTTGTTACGCACTGATAAAGGCAACGCCATGAGCCATGCACTAACCGGGCATAACCGCCCACAGCAGGTGATTGAGGCGATTCAGCAGGTGAATGCGCCGCTAAATGCAGCGCACCGCCAAGCAAAGTACGCCAAGATGGCCGCGTCTCCCTACCGATTTTTCCGTGGAACTAATCACTTGTATTGGCAAGACGTTTGGCACGACTGGCGTTTTGCGCTATTCGGCGGATGGCCTAATACCCAAACGTGGCTCCAAGGCGATGCGCACGTTTATAACTTTGGTGCTTATGGTCACCACGATGACCAAGTGCGCTACGGCATGGATGACTTCGACGACGCATTGATCGGCGACTATCAATACGATGTATGGCGGCTAGCGATCAGTGTGGTGTTGGATAGCCGTGAAAACGCAGCGTTAAGTTCTAAAGCGACTGATAAAGCGCTGAAAAAGCTGTTAGAGGGTTACATTCATACGCTAGCGGGTTATACCCAAGAAGCTCATGCAAAAGATGCTCATACTAAAGAACTGTTCATTGATGCGGTGACTTTGGATAGCGCCAAAGGCCCACTCAAGCCTTTCATGGGCAAAGTCGCCGATAAGCAGAGTCGGGCGCGTATGCTGGAAAAATGGACAACCCTCGATAGTCAGAAAGGGCGTATGTTCGCTGAGCGACCTGGGAAGCTAGCGAATTTACCAGCAGATGTCGCCAGCCAGCTGCGCCGTTTGATTGAGCAAGAGTATCAACAGACGCTACAGCATCCGATAAAAGAGAATGACCCAAAGCACTTTCGTGTAAAAGATACCGCCCGACGCCTGGATGCGGGAACGGGCTCATTAGGTGTCGAGCGTTACTACGTATTGATTGAGGGTGGGGCGGATCATGAACACGATGACGTTATATTAGATGTTAAAGAACAAGTAACGCCGGAAGCTTACGGCTTAATGAATAAAACCCAACAGCAGGCGTGGCGAAAGTTATTTCCTAATGAAGGCATCCGTCATGCGGCGGCGTTTCATGCCATTGCCGAACATCCGGACGCCTACTTGGGCTGGCTGGCCATAAACGGCAAAGTGTTTTCGGTCCGAGAGCGCTCTCCGTTCAAAAAAGACGTGCCTACTCACAAGCTTTCAGGGGGTAAGTCCTACCGCAAGCTGGCGCGCCAATGGGGTGAAATTCTGGCACGTGAACATCTTCGCGGTGCCCAGGCGCTTCACCGAGGTCATTCAGCGCCATTTGCCAACGCGGTATGTCAGCGTTTAGAAGGTCGCGAAACGCAGTTTATTGAGGTGGTGTCGACCCTTGCAATTGCGTATGCCGACTGCGTTTTTCAAGACTACCAAGTGTTCGTGGAGCACTTTTTGGCGACGGATTCCGCTTAATAGGCCGCGCCACTAACGTTCATAGTGTCTGCTGTTTGCTGAACAAAAAGCCTTGATCCTCAAGAGAGTCTTCCCAAACAACACAGCGGTTTCGTCCGCTGTGTTTTGCTTGATAAAGCGCCTCGTCGGCAAGTCGTAGCAGCTTCTTAGGATCTTGAGTGTGATCAGGATAGGTAGCCACCCCACAGGAAAGCGTGATTCGCCGTAGCGGAGTATCCTGATGGGCAAATGCCTGTTGGGAAATAGATATTAGCAGCGCTTTTGCCCTGGACTCGGCAGCAATTTGCGATGTGGCAGGCAGCAAAGCAACAAACTCCTCACCACCAAAACGACAGATGACGTCGAGATCACGTAGGTGGTGACGCAGCAGCCCTGCGATGTCCACCAGTACAGCGTCTCCTGCATCATGACCAAAATCGTCGTTGATCTGTTTGAAATAGTCCACATCCAACATGAGCACAGAAAGGTGGCTGGCATGTTGTAGTACTCGCTGACATTGGTGCTCAAATGCTGTGTCGAAGTGGCGGGGATTATGCAGGCCCGTTAATGGATCTTTGCGTGATAAGCCATCTAACTCCTCAACGAGTCGGTCGAGATCAGCTGTCCGGGACGCCACCTGTTGCTCAAGGGTTTCATTCGCTAGAGCAAGCTGTTGTTGAGTATGGCGATAGTGCCACAGAAAAATAGCAGCGTTCGCGACTGCGAAAGCTAACGAACCATAGCTCAATGGCACGCTGCGCCAGGTCACAAAGCCGTGGGCAACAATCATATCGGCTAACAACAATGGTGCATAAAACATAAAGCTCACTACCAGTAGCCGCTGTTCGAGCGTTAACCGTTGAAAGCGCATGAGTGCTAGCACCAGCATCATGGGAAGTGTGATAGCTAGCAGTACGTCAAAGATAGGAAAGGTGAGTGAAAGGCTGATCACACCAAACTGCACCAAGCCCATGGCAAAAACGAGATACATCAAGTGGATAACCCATAATCGTGTTATCCAACGTTTCGCAGTGCCTTCTAACCAGTCGCTGAGCAACAACCCCAATGCCACTGGCAGGGGATAGTAACTTCCAGCCCGCAACATGTCCCAACCCAAAGCGCCATCTGAAATTAGCTGGCGAGCAGGGGTTTCAGCAAGCAACATCAGTCCCGAAGCATAGGCAAATAGTGCAATGGCACCGAAGCCTTGGCGCTGCGGGCCTATCAACGCGAAAATGCTAGCCAGGATCGCTAGCACCAATACCAGTGCGCTCACGCCCAGGTCCTGAGCGGAGTCATGAATAACTTGCTTCAGTACGTCAATACGCTCCATCACTTGCACTTGGCCCCATAGGCCAATACTGGTGTAGTACGAATAGAGCCGAAAGGTGAGTTGTTGTCCGGCGGCATTTTCGGGTAAGTCGATCATATGCCAGGGCCAACCAGCAAAATCTCCTTTGCCCTGATCGTCAAACTCTCCGTATTGATAGATGAGTTGGTCACCCAGATAAACTTGTCCGATAAGATTAATGCTGGTGATAAAAAGAACTGGGTCGTTCCAGTCACCGGCGGGCAGTGTTGTGCGTAACCAGAGATGCTCGTGCCCCTCACGGCCAGGCGGATTGGAGGGAGAGTCAATGGTTTGCCACTCTGTTGTATTGCTTTGCAGCCAAAGTGGATGGCTAGTAGAAGCCTGAGGAGAATCGCCCCAGCGATATTCCCAATTTTGCAGTGGTTGTGGCGGGGAGGCAGCGAAAAGCCCACTTGGAAACATTACAAGCGTGGCCAGTATTAGGAGCAACTGGGTGAAATGACGTATGGCAAGCCAACGAGGCAGCATGATGAACGTCTAATCTCCTGATTACGATCCTTCTGCTGATAAGTGCTTCAATCCAAGCCCACTGATTGATTGAGGCGCGCATGATGCAAACATCAAAGCCAGCCACCAGTTTAACTAAAAACAAGCCCAGGATAATGGCAGTTACTTCAACGTTAAAAAACGTTACGCGGGAGGTGAGGGGAAGGGCTGGGCCTCTCTTGGACCAGCCCTGGCAGGCTTTGCGCAGCTACTAGTAATAGCACTTAGCGCTGTATTATTGAAATAGTGCTTTTTAAGAGGCTGTTGCACCGCCGACGATGCCACTGCGAAAGCCGCCCTCACTGCTGTTGCGGTTTTTTAGATGATTAGCGACAGTGTCTTCAGGTGAACCCGCCATTTCACGGAACATACCCATTGACCCCAGCAGGGCAGAGGACTCGTAAGGCACGAATACACGCTCACCGTCTTTCGCCATGTTGGGCAGCCCTTTGATGTAGCTTTGGCCAAGTAGGTAGCCCACCACCGTGCGCTTGTTCTCTTCGCTGTCACCGATGGCGCTAAGCACGAGTTTGATGGATTCCTGCTCACCTTGGGCGCGTAAAATCGCTGATTCTTTATCGCCCTGGGCGTTAAGAATGGCCGACTCGCGCTGCCCTTGAGCCATCGCAATGGCCGCAGATTTTTCACCTTCTGCTTCTGTTACCGTCGCGCGGCGTTTACGTTCAGCGGCCATTTGCAGGCGCATCGCAGATTCCACCTCTTCCGGCATGGCGATATCCTGCACCTCTACCCGAGAGATTTTGACACCCCACTTGGAAGCGGGCTCTTCCATCGCTGCCTGGATTTCATTGTTAACCTCGGCACGAGACTCAAACAGTTTATCTAGTTCCATCTTGCCGACCACTGAGCGAAGCGTGGTTTTTGCCAGAACCTCGACTGCTTGGCTCATATTCTCTACTTCATAGACAGCTCGCTTGGGGTCGATAATCTGATAGTAAAGAGCGCCGTTGATTCTCACGGTGACGTTATCCGTGGTGACAACCGGTTGGCCAGGAAAGTCCATGACTGTTTCACGGCGATCAATGCGGATTTCATCGCTGGTAATCGCGGTGTAATCTTCGCCCATCTTGCGATAGCGCAGCATTGTGATCGCGCGTGGCTGCTCAATAAAAGGAATAATGATATTGATGCCGCTTTCAAGCACGCGGTGAAACGATCCTAGACGCTCAATCACCATCACTTCTGACTGGCGAACAATGACCAATCCTTTTGAGATGATGAGCACGCCAATGACAACAATAATCAGGCTGATGAGTAGGCCTGGGCTAATCGATAAATCCATCAGGTTATTCATGCTTATGGCTCCTTGCGTTGGGAAGTTGCATCCTGGGGGCTAACGTCTGATGAAGGTGTCAGCGTCACTAAGGCCGTTGTACCTTCAAAGCGTTTAAAGATGACTAGGGTTCCTGGCGGCAGCTTAGTATCACCGCTCTCAATGACACGTAAACGATAGAAATCACCGTTCACCTTAATGCCGGTTGCGTTGTCAAAATCGCGTGTCAGTGTTTTGTAATGGTTGCCTTTTTCAACGCCTGTGCCGGTTGTGCCGTAGGCAACGCCTCTTGGTGAAAAGCGCGGGCGAATTACCACAACGCCTAAAGGCACTAAAATACCCGCAAAAACTCCCATGCTGAGCAACTGCCAAGGCAGCGATAACCCCAGTGCAGTTACCGCAGCGGTCAGTGCCGCAGCGATTCCCAGCGCAAGCAATAACATTGCGCCTGACGTCAGTTCTGCGAGACTTAGCAATAGGGCAATCACCAGCCAAGTATAAGCAGGGTTCCAGTCCATGTGTGCTCCTATGCAGTCTATGAATGAAGCTGTCCACTAGAGTAACCTACTCGACGCGTATTGACCTGTGTGCTGCATATAGGTTTTAAACTTTAAATCTTGCGGTTTCATGCTTTTATCACTCGTCAGGAGAGTTGCTATGCTGCTCGATTATGTAAAATTTAAGTTAGCTAATGCGCGGCTATTTAGTCCTTTAAAAGTAGCAGTGAGTGCTTGCGCTGTGGCGGGTTTGATGACGTCTCCCGCCCTTTTGGCTGATCATCATGGCAGTCATAACCACCAAGATACCCATGGTCACCATAGTGCCTCGGATCATTCGCAGGGTGATAACCCTGCCATCGCAGCTTATCAAGCTGCCAATGATCGTATGCATGAAGATATGGCCATGTCATTTACGGGTAACCCCGATGTGGATTTTGCTAAAGGAATGATTCCCCATCATGAAGGCGCCATTGCCATGGCAGAAATTGTGTTGGAGTACGGTGAAGACCTTGAGATTCGCCAACTGGCTGAGGACATTATCGCTGCTCAAGAGAGCGAAATTGCTTTCCTGCGTGAGTGGTTGGAGCAGCACGACCACTAATTAGAGATTTCATCACCTTCGCGATGACCCGAGTATTCACAGGAGTGCTATCCTGCTCGCCTCATTAAGCATGTCTCCAAGGAGAGTCGCGTGTCGGGTGTGATTTACTGGTTGGATATGGCGGGTGTCATTGTATTTGCCTTGTCAGGTGTGATTTTGGCCTGTCGTTCGCGAATGGATCCTTTCGGTATGCTGGTGCTGGCGGCGGTGACCGGCATTGGCGGCGGCACACTTAGGGATTTGGTACTTGGCGTTCGCCCAGTATTCTGGGTGACGGATCCGACCTATTTGTGGGTGATATTAGCCACAGTGGGCGTGTCTTTGGTGGGATTTCACTATATTCATCGCCTTTCTCGGGGTTTTCTACCCGTTGCCGATGCGTTTGGGTTGGCACTATTCACTGTCATAGGCACTCATAAAGCACTGCTGCTGGGTACCTCAGGCGTTGTGGCGGTGTTAATGGGTATGATGACAGGCGTGGCGGGTGGCATGATTCGTGATGTGCTAGCCCAGCGGGTACCCATGGTGCTTCGTGAAGAGATTTACGCAACAGCGGCTTTGGCGGGTGGCATTGTGTATGTGGCGTTCGATGCGTTAGAGGCGCCACTAACGGTTGCGATTGCAGCCGCCTTAATAGTGACGCTTGGGTTGCGCCTAGCGGCGATTCACTGGCACCTGGCGCTACCGGTATTTGCCTGGGTTACGCTACCACCGAAAACGCATGACGAAACTGCAGCACCACTATCAACCCCTCAGAAAGCCAAAGAGCGGGTGCGGATGATTCGAAGGGAGCGTAAAAAACATTAGCCCGGCAGCCTTCCTTTGGCGATGTTGCTAACTAAAGGAAGGCGTATCCGTCTCTTTTTTCTATTTCGTCTCTTCCTTCGTCGTTACCTTCTCTCTTTTAAATCTCTTTTAAAATGCATTTGCTTCTCGCCAGCGATCAAACCAGCGCCTTGGTTGCAATACCTTCAACGTGGGTTCGCTGTCGATCAGCTCTACGCCTATACCCAGTGCGCCAAGGTGTGCATAGAGCGCGCCATTGGCGCTTTTTTCAGCCAAGGTTACATCGGAAAGCAGCAGAAGCTGGCCGCCGGTAAGCGTTAGGTCGTGCAAGCGAATGCGCTCGCCATTGATCTGCAGCTGTGCGCTACCGTTGATGTCATGCACGTTCAATAACCGTCCCAACCACTCGCTTTGTCTGGCGCGGGCTAAAAAGAGTCTTGCTAGCAAGCCTGTATCGCGCATGCCAAGGCGCAGTTGGCTGGTTAAGCGAATTGGGTCGTCCCACTCAAGTTGCGCTTCTTCCATAGTGAGTTGTACCCACCAGCCAGCATCTTGTGCACCTTCCGAGCTTTGCCGAAAGACGTTTTCCAGGCGCAGAAATGAGTCATTGGCGTTGAAACGTCGCGTTTCTAAATCACCCTCGGTGAGTTGCAGATGCAGTTCAACATCGCCTTTTAGCTGCTGATCAAGTAGCGCTAGCTCGGCACCAAACGCACGCAGTGTCATGTCGCCCTGGGCGGTAAGCCCATCCAGCAGCCATTCGCTGGTTAAGCTAGCCTGACCGCCTAACAAGGTAACTCCAGCATTTTCAGGTAAATAGCGGTTATAGCGGGTGAAGTCAGGCACTTCTGTAATAGGCAGTGCAATGCGAGTAGAGAAGTGTTCGGGCTCTGGTGACGCTAGGACGTCACTAAAACGTTCAGTTTCGGTCGTGAGGGCAAAGTGGCGGCCTTCCAGATGAGGGCGATCATCGTCCAGGCGCATAAGTGAAAAGTGTGGAATACCTAGCGAAAGCTGGGCCTGCTCAGACGTGTCGAGTTGGGCAGTCAGTTCGCCGCGCCCAGTAGCGATGTAATCTAAAAATGCCACTTCAAGCTGGTTGGCATTCACCCGAAGGCGGGTGGGTGCTAGAAGGCGGTCATTACGAAAAGACCCTTGAGCGAATAGCTGGCCGTCACCCGCAATTGCCAAGCCATGGGCGTCAGGTAAAAAGATATTTAAGAACCCAAGCCGCTGTACGCTACCCTCCAGAGAAAACTCCCCACTGAGCGGTGTATTACCACTTTCATCACCGTTACTGCCGCTACGCTGAAAACGTCCATCATTGAGTACTAAGATGCTCTCTAATTGTTCGCCGGTAGACTGCGTATCCGCTACTTGCCAGCGCAGACGTGAACCGCTGATATCAAGCCTTGTGCCGTCCAGAGCCGCTCGGCGAATGGATAATCTAAGCTGTGCGTCGCTTTCCAGTACGCTGTTCTGTTCAGAGTGTTGCCAGCGAGTCGCTAATTGCTTTCCTTCTAAATGGATCTCTCCATGCATCTGCTCGGTGGTGAAGTCGAGCTGGCCACTGCTGGTAGCTTGGCCGCTAAGCAGCTGCAATGGGGCAGGATCGGGTAAGGCAGCTTTAAGGTAAGTTTGCAGCACGCTAATGTCGGGGAAGCGAGCAGATTGCCAGGTCAGACGGGCAGTGGCGTTTTCTTGTGCAAGCTCTGGGTTAATCGGGCTAAGCGCATTGAGCGTGATGGCAGCGTCGGCCATCAACGTTTGCTGATGGTGGCTAAGGGGGGCGTCAGTGAAGGTGAGCGTTGCGTCTATGATCTCTTCAGTCGACAGTTGTGCTGCTAGCGAGCCACTTCCTTGAGCCGTAAAATCAAGCAACTCAGCCGCAAGTGTTGGTGCCTGAATTGCTAGCGATGCGTGATAAGGCTTGGCGTCACGTAGCGTCACGCTAGCCTCAATTTGACCGTTACCAGCAAGCCGAACCCCTTGGCCATCAAATGTGTGTGCCAGATAGCGATCAAGCATGTCCAGGCGAGAGACTTCGCCCTGTAGCTCAAGTGAGGCGCCGGTAGGAAGGTCTAGTTGGTCTAGGCGCTGATTGGGCATGTTGGTCGCTAGGCGAAGTTGCGTATTGATGGCATAAGGGTGGGTATCCGCCAATACGACATTAATTAGTTGCGTTGAAAAGTGGAGTTCGTCGTCTTCTACCGCCAAGCGCACAGCGCCTTCACCAACGGCGGTGTGGAGCGCCGGCGGTGTTTCAGCAATCAACCAGCGCAGGTCGTCTGTATCGCGGGGTTGCAAACGCTGCTCGTTCACTGATAAGCGCAATTCAGGCGCATTTAGAGTTAACTCGCTGCCACGCTGTAGCACACCGCTACTCAGGTTAAGTTCCCCCGTTAAATTACCGTGGCCATAAAGTGTCAACCAGGGCAACGCTTCTAAGTAGGGCATAAATACGTCCCAGGCATCAGCCTGCGCCTCGATGGTAAGTTGTGCAGATAGGGCGCTGAGTAGCTCTGCGGTGAGCTCCTCACGGGGAATTTGCTCAGTAGTAACACTGCCTAGGGAGGCATCTGCGCGTAGCTGGATATCTTGTACTAACGAGGCTTGGTCGCTAAGGCGGGGTAGGTGACCTTGACTAATATCCAGCGATACGCTGGGAACGGCTAACGCAGCGCGACTTAGTTGGGTATCCGTCACCTGCAGTTGGCCTTGTGCCTCGAGAGCAATATCGCCTACGGTCAAGCGGCGAAGCCCGTTCGCATCCAGTGTCTGTATGTGAAGTTCGCCGCGCAGGAGTGCCAATAATGATAGCGAAAGCGTTGCACGCTGGGCTTCAACGGAGATGGGCAAGCTGTCGTCTTCACGTGCTAAGTAGAGGTTCTCTACTTCCCAGCGCCCAGGGTGCAGGCTGTTTGCATTTGTCCAGTGCACTTCGACCCCCTCAATCTGAGAAAGTCGTTTGGTTAGCCATTGGCTATTCAGCAGCCAAGTGCTGCCAAATGCCCATACCAACGCTGCTACCAAAGCGCTTAATAGCGTGATTATCAGGACACGGAGTAGACGTTTTGACCTAGGGTTCTCGTTTGGCATACGGGCTTCCTTGCAGATGACTCCTGTCGGCGCGTGTTTTATGGCATTATGCGCGTCGTAGGACCGTAATGGGTTTTCGATTTCAACGCTAGGCAGGCAGCAAAGCCATGTTCAAGGATTTTTACGCGCAGCGCGGAGAGTATGTTGTGATCTCTGCTGAGCAGCCCAGCCGTTTCGCCAAAGGCGTGGCCGGCGATTACAACCCGATTCACAATCCAGATGCGCGTCGTTTTTGCGTACCTGGTGACCTGCTGTTTACGCTGGTGCTGGTGAAGTTTGGGCTGTCGCGACAAATGGAATTTCGCTTCACCAATATGGTGGGAGCTGACACACCTCTCAAGTTTAGTGAAGAAGAGAATGGTGATCTACATGTCTGTGATGAAGGAGGCAAGTGCTACCTGCAGGTGACTCGTGGTGGAGAGGTTACTCACGATGAAGCAGCTATTGAAGCCTTTTCCCGCTGCTATGTGGCGTTTTCAGGTAAGAATTTTCCCCACTATTTAAAGCCTTTGATGGAGCAGCATGGGGTAATGTTTAACCCTAAACGCCCCTTGGTTATTTACGACAGCATGGGGTTTTCCTTAGAGCGTCTAGACGGTTTTTCGCCCAACTTAGCCCTAACGAGCTCGTCGTTAGAGGTTCAGGGCAAGCGTGCCGATGCCTTGCTTGAGTTCTCTATTGAGTCAGATGGAGAAGCGGTTGGGGTGGGCTCTAAGAAACTAGTGGTCAGCGGCCTGTGTGAGTACGACGCTACTGAAATGGCAGCGATTGTTGATGAGTTCTACCGCTTAAAAGCGGCTTACGAAGCGGCCTAAACTGCGTCGTAGCGTTAGCGTAATGGCGGGTGCCATTAACGCTAACCCTAAGGTATTCTCAAAGCCTATCAATTAAAAAACACGTGAAGCGCCCCTGGCGCTTCCGCTGGATATAAGAGGCTTTGCATGAATCGCATTAAAACGCTTACGTTTGCCTGCGCAGCAGCCACGCTCGCCGTTTCAGCCACGAGTGCTCAAGCGAAGGATTTTCGTCTCGGTCTTATCACGCCTGCACAGCACCTATGGTCTACTGAGGCGGAAGCCTTTGCCCAAACGCTTAACGAGCGCTCCGCTGGCGAACATAGCGTTAGCGTTTTTCCAGCTCAGCAGCTTGGCAATGAAGCGCAGATGGTTCAGCAACTGCAAACCGGTGCGTTAGATATGGCTTTCTTGACGATTGCCGAAATTTCCAACCGTATTCCAGATTTTGGCGCACTATACGCGCCTTACTTGGTCGATGACGTTAATCACGCGGCACGGCTGCTACGTTCTGACGCGGCTGGGGAACTACTCGAATTAATGCCAGAAGAAGTCGGCTTAATTGGCGTTGGCTACGGCATGGTAGGCATGCGTCAAGTGCTCAGCCGTGACCCTATTGAAAGTGCCGATGATCTGCAGGGGCAGCGGTTGCGTATTACCCCTTTCGAGCCGATCCGTGATTTTTATACGGCCGCAGGTGCTGCCCCTGCGCCCATGCCGCTATTAGAAGTGTATGACGCGCTGGCTAACGGTCAGGTCGATGCCATTGATATGGATTTCGACTCTATTTTAATTTTGAAATTTTACGAGCAGGCGGAAAACCTGCTGATTTCTAACCATATGATGTTCCCTATGGTGGGCGTCGTGTCTGGGCGAGTATGGCGCGAGCTATCTGAAGAAGACCGCGAGCTGATTGATACCGCGATGGCTGAGCATCTCGAAAACGTGCTGGTGGGCTTTGAAGAGATGGACGCCGCTCAAGAAGAAGAAATCCGCGCCTTAGATATCAACATTGTTGAAGCGGATGCTGAGTTTTTCTCTGACGCCATTGCTGAGTGGGAAAGCATCTGGGCGCCTAAAGCACCTATGTTAGAAACGTTACGCGACGAAGCTGACCGGTTACGTGACGAGTAATATGCTACAACGTTTTTCTTCGGGGCTTGCCCGCTGTGAAGAAGTCACCGCCGCTGCTTTGGCAGCGGCGGTGACCTGTTTGATTCTCACCAATATTGCGTTTCGCGCGTTGGGTAGCCCGCTTTATTGGGTCAGTGAGTTGGCTATTTATGCCATGATCTGGATGACATTCCTGATTGCCGGCACGGTGTTTAAGCGCCGCCAGGGGATAGCAGTCACGCTGCTAAGTGATCTGCTGCCGCAAACCGGCCGGAAACTGATAGGTATCTGGGTGGATGCCATGGTGCTGCTATTTGCTTTGCTGCTAGCGTGGCTTTGCTGGCGTTGGTATCAGCCCCTTGCGCTTATGCAAGCGGGGTTCGATACCCGTGCTTTTCAGGGGCAAACATTCAATTTTATTTACGCTGAAAACACCTCCACGCTTGGCGTTAAAAAATTCTGGGCGTGGTTAATTGTGCCGTGGTTTGCACTTTCTCTTAGCCTGCATGGCTGGGCGAATCTTATCCAGTCACTCAAACAGTGGCGAACCCCGGCTCAAGAACCCACCACCACAACGCGACGTTAATCCTGCTTATCATGCTGGCGGTACGTTTATGACGATTGCTGTTTTTTTGCTGCTGTTGCTTGGTGCCGTGCCAATTGCGCTAGTGCTGGCGTTGACGGCCATGTGGTATATCCAGGCGTCTGGCAACACGGTGCTGTTTGATTCTTACCCGCAGCAGCTGTTTAGCGCCATTGAAAGCTATGGATTACTGGCGATTCCGTTATTTATGCTGGCGGGCGAGTTAATGAACGAAGGCGGTTTAACTCGCCGGTTAATTGCATTAGCGCGCATTTTGGTGGGTGGATTTCGTGGTGGCCTTGCTTATATTAATTTAGTGGCCAACATGATGATGGCGGCGATTATTGGTTCGGCGGCCTCCCAAATTGCCATTATGTCCCGGGCGATGGTGCCAGCGATGGAGCAGGAGGGCTACGATAAACCCTACAGTGCTGCGATTACCGCTGCTGGTGGATTACTGTCGCCGATTATTCCGCCCTCAATGCTGTTTGTGTTGTTTGGCGTCATGGCCCAAGTCCCGATTGCGGAAATGTTTATTGCTGGGTTGTTGCCTGGGCTGCTCTTGGGGACAAGCTTTTTTATAGTGATTGCCTTGGTAGGCTTGGTGCAGCAGTACCCCAAAGGGCAGTGGCCCTCCCGCCGCCAAGCGTTCCATGATCTGCTTTGGGGGCTGCCTGCACTGCTCATTCCAGTGATCATTATTGGCGGTATTTTGTGGGGCATTGCCACGCCTACTGAGTCAGCAGCGCTGGCCTCGCTCGCGGCATTAATCATGGGTCGCTTTGTGTACGGGGACCTGCGTTTAAGTCAGTTGCCCCAGGTGCTGAATCGCACGGCGATTAATGCTGGGTTGGTCATTATGCTGATTGCCGCCGCTGGCGTGTTTGGTTGGGTGGTGATTTACGAGCAGCTCCCGCAAATGGCTGCTGCGTGGATTGCGGCGCTGACCAGCGACCCCTTCGTGTTCTTGCTGCTGGTGATTGGCGCACTGCTATTAGTAGGGATGGTGATTGATGGCATTGCGGCGCTGATCTTGGTGGTGCCGATTTTAATGCCCATTGCCCAAAGTCAGTTCGCTATTAGCCCTTATCAGTTTGGTGTGGTGGTGTGCTTAACCCTGGTGATGGGCTTGTTAACGCCTCCCGTGGGGGCCGGGCTGTTTATCGCTTCTTCGATGACTGGCGCGCCCCCGCTGAAAATATTTCGCGCGCTGCTGCCATTTTTGCTGGCGACCTTAGTGACTCTTGTGCTTCTCGCGTGGTTACCGTGGTTAACTAATGGGCTTATTCAGCGGTAACTGGCATGACATCCACTTCTACCTCTAGCTGATGTTCGCCGCCGCCGTTCATGACGCCCTTTAACGGCGCGACATCCGCATAGTCACGCCCCCAGGCGAGCACGGGGTGCTGTTCGCCAGCGATGGTGCCATTGGTGGGGTCGAGTGCCAGCCAGCCCCAGTCGGGAATCCAAGTGGCTAACCAAGCATGAGAGGCGTCTGCGCCCACTAAGCGTGGCTGGCCGGGAGGCGGCTGAGTTTCCAGATAACCGCTGACGTAGCGTGCGGCCAAACCCACTGAACGCAGTGCTCCAATCGCTAGGTGAGCAAAGTCCTGGCACACCCCACGGCGGTTAGCCAGTACATCGCTTAACGGGGTCGCCAGCGTAGTGAAACTAGGGTCGTACTCGAAGGTATCGTAAATCAGTTGGTTGAGCGCCAGCGCGCTCTCTACGAGTGGGCGGCCAGGTGTAAAGCAACTACGAGCAAAGGCAGCTAATTCATCGTTACGGCGAATAAACGGTGAGTCCAGACGGTATAGCTGCATATCAAAGCGGCTATCGCTGTTGAGCTTTTCGGCAACGTTTTCCCACGCAGGAGAAAAGGCAGGCAGAGGAGCTAGCGGCTGGGTATTGAGTTGAGTTATTACCGTCACGTCCAGGGACTGGTGAACGTCTTCCATCGCAAAATAAAGCACACGATTGCCGAATACATCACGTCGTTCTGCTTGAACCCGTGGCAGTGGGCTGATGGCTAGCTCGGATACACTGCACTCCTGATGCAGCGTTTCGCGTGGCAACACCCGTGCTTCGCTATGGCATAGCGTGACGGGGGCGCTGTAGTGATAACGCGTGGTGTGCCGCAGTGTGTAGTTCATGCGTCAAGCTCCATGCTAACTAATTGGCGTGGCCGCTCGACATGACTGAAATGGCTATGGCTGATGGCATCAGAAAGTGCCGTTAACGGCTCAATTAGTTGATCAAGCAACTGCGCTAGCGCTTCTTGTGCTTCGGGGGTATCGGTAAGGTGATTGAGGCGATCAATATCGGCTAAATGTAGCGCCGCATTGGCTTGGATTAACAGGCGACGCTCCGCGTTACGGTAGGGAGAAGAGCTGCCTGGTAAGCGGTTCATTTGACGCTCAAGACGTTTGAGCATGTAACCCACCGAACGAGGGTTAGTTTCATCAAATAGCAGTAAATCTAGAATCGCCTCAGGGTGCAGTTCGCTGCGATACCGCCTGCGGTAAGTGGTAAAGTTATCGGTGGTGGCCAGCACTACTTCCCAGAGTGCCAGCCCCGGAGTATGAGGCGCGTTGAGCGTGAATTTGAGTAGCGATAGCAGGCCTAAAACGCGATCTAGAAAGCGTCCAATATCCATAAACCGCCAGCCGTAGTGGTGGGGCATGGTTTCATTACACAGGCCAAAAAAGGCGGCTATTTGTGCGGAAAGCCCTTCACAGGCGCGTCGCGCAGCACTGGCACCAAGGCTCGAATTAAAAGAGCTGACGCGCTGGCGAAGCTGGTTAATGACGCGCCAAGAATCATCCCCTAAGTGGTCGCGTACGCTACGAGCGTTACGAAGCAGCTGGTTAAACAGCGCTTGCAAGGCTTGGGAGTCTGTGTCGTCAAACTGCGCGAGCAGCGCCGCGCGTTTCTGTACAAAGCCAACAAGCAGCGGTTTGGAACCTTCACCATCCTTCTTGAGCGTGGTGATTTCCAACGCTATCAGCAACTCATCAAGTAACTGGTCCGCTATCTCGTCTTGGTCAACTTCCATTAATCGCATCAGCGCTTCACGAAGCAAGCGTGCTCTGGCGTCCAGACGTTCGCCGTAGCGACCCAGCCAAAATAGGCTTTCGGCAACCCGGCTAGGGAGGTCAGTGCCGTCCCGAGTGGCCACCACCGGGCCGCGGGCTTGGCGAAGCTGGCTAACATGGGGCTGTGGCGTATTGGCTGTGACCCAGACATCTTTCACGATAGGGCTGCTTAATGACGGTGAGCCGGGTGCTCCAACCCAGGCTAACCCGCCAGGCATAACATGATAGTCGCTGAGCTGCTGCCCTCGGGTCGTTACACTGCTCGCTGAGCGAGTAATAAAACAGCGCAAGTTCAGTGTAGTGGGCGACAAACGCTGCATTTGGCTATCAAATACCGGCGCCGTGGCCGGTTGCGTGGCGGCATTGGCACTAGGCAGGAGTAGCTTTTCGCCTAGCAAATGCTCGCAAAGGGCGGGCAGACAATCGGCAAGTTCGGATGACTCCAAGATGCCCACACCGAGTGCGTTTGACATCGCCACACCGCCAGCGCGGGCGGCCTGTAGTAAACCGGGGACGCCTAGCTGAGAGTCGCCACGAAGTTCAAGTGGGTCACAGTAGGCATCGTCGCAGTGACGCAATACCACATCCACTGGCTGTAAACCGCCCAACGTACGTAGCCATAGCTGTGAATCCCTGACGACTAAATCCTGTCCCTCGGCAAGGTCGATATTGAGATAGTTAGCGAGATACGCGTGCTCAAAATAGCGCGGACTGCTTGGTCCAGGGGTAAGCAGCACGACGTTTGGGTTGTCGCGATGTTGATAGGCAAGCGCCGTCAGGGTGCGGTGATAATTGTCGAGAAAGCCGGCCAGCCGCTTAAGGGGGGCATTGCGGTACATTTCAGGCAGTGCTCGCGCCATTAAAATGCGATTTTCGAGGGTGAAGCCTGTGCCTGATGGGGCCTGTAAGCGGTCACCAATGACGCGCCACTGTCCTTCCGTATCTTGAATGACATCAACACCGTGGAAACTGATTGCCGGACGGTCACTGGGTTGTGAACCGTGACAGGGAAGTAATAAATGCGGCGATGCGAGTAATGCTTGGGTAGGCAATAAACCCGTATCAAACAGGCTACGCGCGCCATAAATATCATCAAAGAGTGCGTTCAGCAGCCGGCTGCGTTGGATCAATCCTAGTTCGAGAGCTTGCCACTGGGCGTGGTCGATGACCCAGGGAAGAGGGTCTAGTCGCCATGAGCGTCGGGCGTCATCGTGCATGTTAAAGATGACGCCATTTTCGGCCAGCAGTCGCTGAATCTCTTCTTGCTGTTGAAGACGACCCTCGGGGCCAAGTGTTTCCAGTGACCCTAACAGGCTTTCCCAGCCGGGCCGTAGTCGTCCATGACAGTCCACCATGGCATCGAAAATGCCGGGCTGTCCCTCGCCAAGCTGATTAAAGTAATCTTCTACAAGCCCGGCAGAGCCGAACTCAAGTAGCGTGGGAGAGACAGGGGCCACCATGATCCTTGTAGTCCTAAGCAAATAAGCAGCGAATTATCCTGCAGCCTGCCTTAATAGGAAAGCATTAGCTTGGCCGAAACGCCGCAAAGTCACATTGTTAATGTTGGTGCTGGTTGCAAAAGAGCCTGTTTACCTATGGGGCTTCGTGGATACGCTTGATGTGCATGTCCACATTAAACTCGGTGTTGCACTTTTCCGAGGACCCCGTGATAGCGGCAGCACTACCGATAGCGGGGGTAGCGGCCAGGGGGATGTGCCCCTCGCCAGCAAACAGGCCCGAGGTAGGATCCAGGCCTATCCAGCCTGCTCCAGGTAAAAAAACCTCTGCCCAGGCGTGTAGATCAGTGCTGTCAATGTCTTTGCTATTTGGCTCAACCACGGCTTTTTTATCGGCGGCAAGTTGAATCAAATACCCGGATACAAAGCGAGCGGCGAGCCCTAAATGGCGAAAAATCTGCACCAGCAGCCAAGCGCTGTCACGACAGGAGCCTCTGCCTAGCGCCAATGTTTCTTCACAGCTTTGAACGCCAGGCTCCAGGCGAAGCAAATAGCTGATGTCGCTGTTGAGGCGCTGATTAAGTGCAACCAAAAAATCAACGCTGTTAATGGGGTCTCTAGGAATCTCTTTAACCCACTCCATGAGCCGTGGGCCAGACTCAGTGACTTCAAGGTAGAGCCACAGTGCTTTGCTCAATTCTTCGGGGTAGGCGAAAGGGGTTTTTTGTGCGTACTCCTCCAGAAAAAAATCAAATGGATTAATCACGGTCATCGAAGCAATGAGCTTGACTGTGATAATCAGTTCGTTGCGTGGCTCTGGAAATACGATGCGTGCATTAAAGTTACCAAACGGGTCTTGCTGCCAATTGAGGAAGTGATCATCTCCAGAAACGGTGAGTGAGTAATCGTCAATAGGCGTTCGGCATTGGGGTGCAGGGCGCAGACGAACAATGTGGGGTGACAAGTTCACCGGCCGATCAAAACGATAAGTAGTTCGGTGGTGCAAGGCAACACGAATGGGCATAAGCCACCCTCTAAGGTAAGTCTATATCAATCGATTCGCCCTTAAGACGCCTCGGTTAAGAGAGATAAGTAACGGTAGTATCGTTGTAGTTAGGCTTTTTTGCAGCTGCAAAATTCACTAAGCCGTTTAAGAAGAGTAAAAACATAAAATGCACCATTAGTGTTAGTTTTACGCACTGTTTTGGTGCTTTTGTTTTCAGTTTTAAGTTGAACTCTAAAAGATAAACTAAAAGTAACGATTCAGTTGAAGAGCTGAGTAAGGCGCGTGTTAACAGAATCCTTTTAACGTTGAAATAGCGAAAAAGATGGTATGTATTTTGCGTGCTTATATGTGAAGAGAACGGCGTAGTTTGCGCGGGGTCGGCCTGCACTACGTTAGAGGAAGTTGCCGCTTCCCCCATTGCGCCAGGAGAGCGCCCATGAGCCAAGTGAATTGGAATAACTATGCGTGCCGTGACTATTACGATGAGTTACTAGCGGCACCAGGCAAGCCACGTGCCTCGGCTGATGAGCTGTGCAATATGTTGGCAAGGTTTAGTGCGGAAGAGTTGGCAGAGCGTAAAACCGCGGCAGAAATTGCCATCCGCACCATGGGAATTACGTTTACTGTTTATTCAGAGGGCGCCATGATTGACCGAGCATGGCCCTTTGATATCGTGCCGCGAATCATTCCTGCTAGTGAATGGCGTAAAACTGAAGCTGGTTTAAAGCAACGTGTTCAAGCGCTTAATCTTTTTATTGACGACCTTTATCACGATCAAAAAGTAATTAAAGACAAAGTGTTACCTGCTGAAGTGCTGGCTCAATCGGTTAACTTCCGTCCTCAGTGTGTCGGTATTAATCCTCCTCATGGCATTTGGGCGCATATTTGCGGATCCGACTTAGTACGTGGTGGTGATGGCACGCTTTATGTGCTGGAAGATAATTTGCGTATTCCCTCTGGGGTTTCGTACATGCTTGAAAACCGCAACGTGACCAAACGCGTGCTGCCTGAGTTATTTGCGTCCGGCAAAATCCTTCCCGTGGATGATTACGTTGCCCAGCTATATGACATGTTGGCGTCGATGTCGCCTCGCCCCGGCGATGATCCACAAGTGGTGGTGCTAACGCCTGGTATCTATAACTCCGCCTACTTCGAACACGCCTACCTTGCTCAGCAAATGGGCGTTGAGCTCGTGCAGGGTAGCGACTTATTGGTAGATGACGACGACGTGGTTTATATGCGCACGGTTGAAGGGCTGCGTCGCGTTGATGTGATTTATCGCCGTGTAGACGACGAATTTCTTGATCCTGAGGCGTTTAATCCAGATTCAATGCTTGGGGTAGCGGGGCTAATGCGCGCCTGGCGGGCAGGGAAAGTGGCGTTAGCCAATGCGCCAGGAGCTGGGGTCGCCGACGATAAAGTCGTTTATGCCTTTGTACCCGAAATCATTCGCTATTATCTCGACCAAGAGCCGTTGCTGCCAAACGTGCCTAGCTATTTGTGTATGTTTGAAGATGATCGCAACTATGTACTGGAGCACCTGGATGAATTGGTCGTGAAGCCAGCGAATGAGTCTGGCGGCTATGGCATGCTGATTGGCCCACGCTCCACTAAAGAAACCCGCGACGAATTTGCTCGGTTGATTAAAGCCAATCCCCGTAACTATATGGCTCAGCCTACCCTGGCACTTTCCACCACCCCCACGTTGGCGAATGGCTTGCCGCAGCCGC
Source organism: Halomonas bluephagenesis (assembly GCF_054790765.1). Classification (NCBI taxonomy): domain Bacteria; kingdom Pseudomonadati; phylum Pseudomonadota; class Gammaproteobacteria; order Oceanospirillales; family Halomonadaceae; genus Halomonas; species Halomonas bluephagenesis. The sequence continues at coordinate 857,967 of NZ_CP133631.1, read as the reverse complement.
GTCACGTAGACCTTCGCCCGTTTATTCTTTCCGGTCCAGAAACCCATGTGACCACCGGTGGCTTGACCCGGGTTGCCTTGGTGGAGGGCTCATTGGTAGTGAACTCTTCTCAAGGTGGCGGCAGTAAAGATACCTGGATTGTTGAAACCGATGAGAACGCGGCGCCTGCCGCTGAGCAGGAAGGAGTCTAGTGCCATGCTGTCACGCGTAGCTGAAAACCTCTATTGGATGGCGCGTTACATCGAACGGGCCGAAGATACTGCTCGACTGCTGAGCGTTAATAGCCACTTAATGCTGGATTTGCCACGCCATTTGCCCCTGGGCTGGGCGCCGTTGATTGAAATGACCGGCACGTTGGAAGCATTTAATGAGCGCCATTCAAGCTTTGATGAACGTAGCGTGGTGCACTTTTTGTGTGCCGATGCGCAAAATGGCAGCTCTATTTTGGCCGCCTTAGCGAGCGCCCGAGAAAACCTGCGTACCACCCGTGATGTCGTGCCGAGGGAGATCTGGGAAGAGGTCAATCAACTCTATCTTAGCGTTGCAGAGCACGCGGAAAATGGCGTTAGTCCACGGCGGCGTGACACCTTTTTGAAAAGCGTGATTCGTGGCTGCCAAACATTGACTGGTTTAATTGAAGGAACGCTCAGTTATGGCCCCGCTCGAACCTTCATTAAACTGGGGCGACATTTAGAGCGGGCAGACATGACCACCCGCATTGTCGATGTTCGTTCAGCCAGCCTACTGCCGCAAAATCCTGAAGAGCTACTGCCGTTTGAAAATCTACAGTGGATGAGTGTGTTGAAGTCGCTCACCGCGTATCAAATGTATCGTCAGCAAGTCCGTTTGCGGGTGCGTGGACCCGATGTGCTGCGCTTTTTATTGCAAGATCCTAATCTTCCACGCTCTATTGCCTGTAGCTTGGAAACGGTGGGGCACGAGCTTCAGCTGTTACCCAGGCAGGATCGCGTGGCAGCAACGGTATCGCTTGTACGGGCAGATGTGGTGGACGCTGACATTCAGGCCCTAGCCCATTCACCAAGCAAGCTACACGACTTTGTGGATGAGCTGCAGATTGGTTTCGCTTCGATTCACGACACGCTAAGCGCAACCTACTTTGTTAATAGTGACGGGGTCCCCCGTTTGTCACAGCGCCAATCGCAAAGCCAAGTGGGGGATGACGATAACGATTAACGGACGTTAAGCACGGGGGCTGGCGTTCGCGTTCTGAATCAGTCGATGCAGATACGTCAGCTTCTCACGCACAGCAGGCGCAATGACCCCTGGCGCTAAATCAAGCAGGCCCATATCACGGTTAAGTTCGTTAACCGCCATGCCTACTTGGTGAAACGCCCTTAGCATGCCGTCCAGCGTGCCATCATGCTCGGCGCGGGAAACCCCCATATGCAGTGCCGTATCGAGTACGGCCACCATATCCAAGTAAAAGGCAAAGGTTTCAGCAAAGTCTTCCCACGGGTGCATGGTGGCGTATGCGGAAATAAACTGGGATGCCCAATTGGCCGGCGTACCTTGCTGGTAGTACCGCTCTAATGCGTTACCGTAGGTAGGGTTGTTATGGTCTCCAAACACTTGGCGGCAAGCGTTTTCATCTAGGCCCTTGACCAGTAAATCCCAGTAGTAATGACCAATTTCATGCCGGAAGTGGCCGATCAGTGTGCGGTGGGACTCATTCAGATCAACCCTCAGACGCTCGCGTTCAACGTCGTCGGCTTCTTTTACATTGATGGTGATATGGCCGTTGGCGTGGCCGGTATAAACTTTCTCTTGGCTAGCGATAGAGCGCCAAAGCCCTTGGTCGGGCAGAGCACCCGCCATAAACGAAAAGCTAAGCGGGACACGAATATTTTCCCTGCTAATGCCGTGGGGAAGCTCTAATAAATCAAGCGTGTGAAATAGCCGTCGCTTGGCGGCTTCAAGCGCCGCCCAGCGTTCCCGGTTGCCACTGATATTGAGGTCGGGAGTCATTTCATTATAGCGACAGCAATCGCACAACGTATCGGCATATCCCTCGGCCTTCACCACCATGCGGTTGCACACATTCTCAACCGCATAGTTGTGGCACTTCATTAGGGCTGACCCGCAGCCTGGGTGAGTGCAGCGGTAGCCCCCATTCAGTAACGGCTCAAGTGCCACAATATGCGTGCAGGCAGGGCACCAGCCAACCTCGGATTCGCAGGCCAAGCAATGCGTGTTTTCAAAAAATAGCGAATTGCCACAGCGGCAACTAAAGGTCTGCATGGATGCCTCCTCGTGTGATGACCAGTGTGAGGGCCACGTGCATCTAGGAAAAGCGCATACTCCAATGTGCAGCGAATGGTGCTAATAGCCAGCATAGCGAGGGCAGTGCGGCTATGGAAAGCGTAAATCTCAACGCTGAGTGGCTTTCATCTTTATCAAGTGGCTAATTGACGTTTACGTCAACTTGCTGATATACCCTAGGGCTCATATTTGCGTCTCATAACAAACACAACGATGAGGAAGGTAGTCATGTCTGTCCGTGAAATCCCTATGTATATCGATGGCCAGCCAGTCATGTCACAAAGCCAGGATTGGCGTGATGTGGTAAACCCTGCAACCCAAGAAGTGGTTGCCCGGGTGCCATTTTGTACCGCCGAAGAAGTGGAGCGTGCGATTGCCAGCGCTAAAACAGCTTTTAAAGAGTGGCGCAAAGTGCCGCTGGGCAAGCGCATGCGCATCATGCTTAAGCTTCAGGCACTAATCCGCGAAAATACCGCTGAATTAGCCGCGCTAATTACCGAAGAGCACGGTAAAACCCTGCCTGACGCTGAAGGTGAAGTGGGGCGCGGTCTAGAAGTCGTTGAGCACGCTTGTTCTATTACATCCTTGCAGTTGGGCGAGCTGGCGGAAAATGCCGCTAATGAAGTCGATGTCTATACCATGCACCAACCGTTGGGCGTTGGCGCGGGCATTACAGCTTTCAACTTCCCAATTATGTTGCCCTGCTTTATGTTCCCGCTGGCCATTGCAACGGGAAATACCTTTGTACTGAAACCGTCTGAGCAAGATCCCAGTTCCACGATGCGACTAGTTGAACTTGCCCATGAGGCGGGTGTCCCGGCAGGCGTTTTAAACGTGGTTCATGGCGGCCCTGATGTCGCCAACCAGATCGCCGACCACCAGGATATTAAAGCACTGTCGTTTATCGGCTCGACCCATGTGGGTTCCTTGCTTTACAACCGCGCTGCTGCTGCAGGCAAGCGTATGCAGTCGATGATGGGGGCTAAAAACCACTGTGTCGTCATGCCGGATGCCAACCGCAGTCAGGCGATTGATAGCCTCCTTGGCTCGGCGTTTGGTGCCGCTGGTCAGCGCTGCATGGCTAACTCGGTGGTGGTGCTAGTAGGCGAAGCTCGTGAGTGGCTGAAAGATATTGAGGAGGGCGCGCGTAGCATGAAAGTCGGCCCGGGCACTCAGCGCGATGCAGACCTGGGGCCGCTTGTCTCTCCCCAGGCGAAAGAGCGTGTTGAGCGCTTGATTACGGCGGGTGAAAAAGAGGGCGCTAAACTGCTGGTGGACGGCCGTGGTTGCACGGTAGATGGTTATCCAAACGGCAACTTTGTTGGCCCAACCCTGTTTGCCGACGTGACAGCAGATATGACGGTGTACCGGGAAGAGATTTTTGGCCCGGTGCTGTGCGTGGTCAGTGTGGTAACGCTGGATGAAGCGATTGCATTTATCAACGCTAACCCTAACGGCAATGGTACGTCGATATTTACTAATTCAGGCTGGGTAGCACGGCGCTTCGAAACTGATATTGACGTTGGCCAGATTGGTATCAACGTGCCGATTCCTGTCCCTGTTGCTTACTTCAGCTTTACGGGTTCGCGAGCTTCCAAGCTTGGCGACCTGGGGCCGAACGGCAAGCAGGCGATTACTTTCTGGACGCAAACCAAAACGGTCACCGCCCGCTGGTTTGAGCCAGAAAATGTATCTAGCGGTATTAATAGCACTATTTCGTTGAGCTAGTTGCGCCGAAAAAAGCCCCGTGATGAGCGGGGCTTTTTAAGTTTCGACTCAAGTGTCCTGAAATAACGGCAGGCTACTTTTTAGAAGTTGGCCGATAGGACCTAGCTGGCTGGCATGTAGCACCAAAATTGTTGGTACTGTTTTCGACTGCTGGTGGGGAGTCAACAGTGCAAATTCGCCTTCTTCGATATGGAATTCGTGAAGTTCACATAGGCCATTGGGTGTTTCGCACTGAGAGCAGCGATAGTTATCGTCTTCGCCGTAAACTAGCCGATGATACATCTTGAAAAGCGTGTAAAGCGCTAAGCCTCCTGGCAGCGTAGGCCAGCGAGCTGGCGTGTTGTGCGTTATTTCATTAGCGGCGCTGTCTTTAGTCTCTGAGTGGGCAAGAATATTGGCTAACGGAGCTTCAAGAAGCGAAAAGTCATGGGCTGGTAGTGGTAGACGTTGCTGAGAAGCTAGGGAGAATTCACTGGTTACTCGCTGTAAATCGTCCAGTGAGCTCAAAGGGTAGTCAATGTGCTTTAAGTCGTGTGGCTCGAAACTGCCGTTTTCCCATCCATGAATTACTCGAAGGGTTACTTGCGACTGCTTCAACGGCCGTGCAAAAAGGGTGTGCAACATTATCCGAATGTGTAGCTGTCGCTCATCGGTGTCGTTTTTGAACGCACTGTAAGGGTCAGCAAACAGCGTATGCAGGTGCCCTGGCGTATGCTCTTTCGCTTCGGAATAATGCATTTGGGTGTCCCTTTAAATTGCCGTTTTACGCGTTCATTGCGCGGCTTATATGTTATTGAATAGCTTAGAGTATGGACAGCGTTGGCCGCGATTGAAAGTCACTTTGTTTAGTATTTTGTTACTGAATTGCACTACTCAATAATGTAACTGTTTAACCACAACAAAAAATTAAATCTTAATTCAGGAAAAGAGGTGTAACGATGACTAATCCACTTAGCCGCTTCCATGTGCCAGAAACGCTTGATGCACTGCCTGATGATATCCACGATGCGATACTGAAAGTTCAAGAAAAAGCTGGGTTTGTACCTAACGTGTTCTTGATGTTGGCTCATCGGCCTGATGAATTTCGTGCTTTTTTCTCCTACCACGATGCTTTGATGGAGCGTGAGTCCGATACGCTGACCAAAGCTGAGAAAGAGATGATTGTGGTGGCCACAAGTGCTCGCAATCGTTGCCTCTATTGTGTGGTTGCTCATGGAGCGCTATTGAGAATTTATAGTAAAGATCCCTTAGTTGCTGACAATGTCGCTATTAACCATCTGACGGCTGGGCTGAGCGAGCGTCATCGCGTAATGCTGGATTTTGCGATGCATTGCGGTATTGAGATTGGCGAGTTTTCTTCCTCGTGGCAAACAACATTAGAGCAGGCAGGTTTTACGCTAGAGGATTGTTGGGATATCGGCGCCATCGCTGCCTTTTTCGGCATGTCGAATCGGTTAGTTACCATGGCGGGTACTCCCCCTAACGAGGAGTTTTATTTGATGGGGCGCCTACCGCGTTAGCATGAAGAAAACGTGGGCTTAGGCGTTACTCACAGACAGATTTTACTAACGCACAGCCTTTACTAACGAACCGCTTTCACCGAGGATAGCCTCTCCATTCACTGTCGCCAGGGGAGCCCACATCATGATGGGCTGAGAATGTGCACTGCGCAGACCCTGGAACCTGATCCGGTTCATACCGGCGGAGGAAGTGCGACATGCCTTACCTAACGTCAGCCGTACTTGGTGCGGCGCTATTTTGTTTTGCTTTTTTGGGCCTGCGTGCACGCCATGTGCAGGGGTCACTCGATGACTATGTCACGGCACGGAACTCACAAACTGCGTCCACGCTAGGGTTTTCATTCTTAGCATCGGGAATGGGCGCTTGGATCCTGTTTGCACCGCCTGAAATTGGTGCTTTTGTTGGTCCGGTGGCACTGTCGGGATATGCGCTGGGCTCTGCGCTGCCGTTTATCGTATTGGGGTTGTACGGGCCAAAAATTCGTCGTGCATTGCCTGAGGGCAGAAGCATCGCTGAATTTGCCCATGCTTGTTATGGCAAAGGTGTGCGTCATTGGGTGTTACTGGTGTCCGTGGCCTACATGGGCTGTTTTTTAGCAGCGGAGCTAACGGCGATTGGCGCTATTACAGCGCTACTTTCTGATGTGCCCCCCGCGCTGGTGATTATTGGCGTTGCGCTCACAACCTTGGTGTATACGGTAATCGGTGGGCTACGAGCAAGTCTTGCAACGGATCGCTGGCAGGCATGGCTTTTGCTAGCCCTGTTATTAGCCGTAGGTAGCGTTGCGATATGGCGGCTGCCAACGATGCCGAATGACGCAGTAATGCCCTCTATTCCCATCGCAAGTGCGCTCAGCGTTGCCTTGACGCTCGTGATTGCGGTGACAGCCGCCAATCTGTTTCACCAAGGCTATTGGCAGCGTGTATGGGCTGCCCAGGATGATCAGAGCTTAGGTCGAGGCGCTTGGCTAGGCGGTGGTATGACCGTAATGGTTGTGATGGTGATTGGCGGTGTCGGCATGATGGCCGCTATGAGCGGTGCTTCGTTAGGAGATCCGCCGATTCCCTTCTTTGCGCTGTTAACAGATGCGCCTGCCTGGGTAGCGCTGCCTGCGTTGGTACTGGCAGTGACGCTAGTGACCTCAAGTGTCGATACGCTGCAAAACGGTATAGCGTCGCTAATTGTAGGGCGTGGCGGCGAACGTCATACGGCTTCCTTAACCACCGCAAGGTGGATAACGGTAGCAATGATGGTGCCGGTGGTGCTGATTGCGCTGCAAGGATTGTCAGTACTGCGACTCTTCTTGATAGCAGACTTACTTTGCGCTGCCATCGTGGTGCCTGTGTTACTTGGCCTGTGGCAACGAATGACGCCAATTGCAGCGATTGGTGGCGGCATGGCTGGGTTAGTGGGGGCCATACTGCCGGGTTGGCTAAGTCAGGGAAGTATTGCTGCTGGCATCATGGCGGCTACCTTTCCTGGCAGTATTCCAACGCTAGGGCCTTTTTTAGGGGCGCTGCTGGCGTCTATCGTTGTCAGCGTTACACTGGCCTACCTGCCTAATCGTCAAAGCGTTAGGCCGTAACGTTAAGCCGTGAGCCAAATTAACAGGGACGATCATGATTCGCAGCCTACTAACGATGCCAGAAGGTGATGTGCGCGAAGGCGATGAACGCCTTATCGATGACTGGCAAGCGACGCCTGGCAGCCACCTATGGATAGACATGAAAGGTGAGCCTGAGGAGCGTGAACGCCAGCTACTGGAACGCTTTGATTGTCATCCGATGGCAATTCAAGATGCCCACAAGGAGCGTCATCCGCCTAAAATTGAAGAGTTTGAACATCACACACTGATTATTTACCGAGGTATTTCCTCGTTTGATGCTCAGCTAAACTTTGTACCTCAGCAAGTGTGTTTCTTTATCGGCGAGCGTTTTCTAATCACCCTGCACGCCGGTGAGGCGCTTAGTATTGAACGGCTCTTTAACGAGCACGGAAAAACGCTGCTGGCGCTATCCCCAGAGCATGTGGCGCTGAAAATCATGTACATCTCGGCAGGCTTCTATATTGATAGCTTACTGGAATTTGAAAGCGAGCTAAGCGACATAGAAGATGAGCTACTGGAAGATGGTAACGATGTGCTGATGCGGAAAATCACCACCTATCGTTCACGCTTAGTGAAGATGCGGCGTATTTTTAGTTATCACAAAGGTATTACCCAAGAGCTTACGGCCTATGACTACGCTCATCTTCCACGGGGTGAAAGTGAGACGCTGCATGCTATCACAGACGTAGAAGAGCGTTTTGAGCGCCTGTATACACTGACACAAATGTACTACGACATTTGCGGTGATCTCGTCGACGGTTATATTTCGATTTCCTCTCACCAGTTAAATATCACCATGCGCGTATTAACGGTGATTACTGCCATATTTGTGCCGTTGACGTTTGTTGCCGGTATTTATGGCATGAACTTTGAGTACATGCCAGAGCTGCGCTATCAATATGGGTACTTTTTTGTCTGGGGGGCCATGTTGGGTATCGGTGGTAGTTTAATTTGGCTGTTTAAACGTAAAAACTGGTTTTAAACCGAGACAGACGCTCGCCGTCGGCGAAAAGTTGATAGTTCGCCATGTGGTTTGAGCTTTAGTGTGGCATCCTCGCAGGCGACCTATGACCTGCAAACAACCTGAGAGCCACCTTTATGACCATCATGATTATTGGCCTGCTGATTTTTCTTGGCAGCCATTCCGTGCGTATCTTTGCTGAAGACTGGCGTCGGCAACAGATTGTTAAACATGGCGAAAACACCTGGAAACTAGCGTACTCCGTTGTATCAGTGGTTGGGCTAGCAATCGCTATTTATGGTTTTGGCCAAATGCGCCTAGACCCCATCTACGTTTGGTTCCCCCCCACGGGCTTACGCCATGCGGTAGCACTGCTGATGGTGCCTGCCTTTATTATGCTGGTGGCAGCCTATGTGCCGCGCAATGCGATTAAAGCGAAGCTTGGTCATCCGATGATGTTGGCCGTCAAAATTTGGGCGTTTTCACACCTGCTGGCCAACGGAAGACTTGGCGATATTATCTTTTTTGCAGCGTTTTTGGTGTGGGCCATCCTGGCATTTAAGGCGGCCAAAAAGCGTGATCGCCTACATCCCGCTAATCCAGTATCAACCTCGGCTCCCGCGACAATAGCCACCGTTGTGATTGGCTTGATAGCGTATATTTTGTTCGCTCTTTACCTACACGTGTTAGTTATTGGTGTACCTGTTTTTAGCTAGTAATTGTTAATAAATATTAACGGCGTCAATGGTTTATATCCGTTGACGCCGTTTTTGTTTTTATCTCTTTAGTAATAACAAAAGTTTGTTATTGTCAGATAAGTACATCCAATGTTTTAAACGGGAGTCAATTTATGGCTGAAGCAGCACCTCAAGTACCGAAGACGATGTCTGCGATGTTATTAACTGGCCACGGTGATGTAGACAAGCTGCAGTATCGGCAGGATGTTATTACCCCTAGACCAAGGCCGGGGGAAGTGCTAGTTCAGGTAACGGCAACGGCCAAAAATAATACTGACCGAAAAGCGCGTGAAGGACTTTACCCTACGAAAGGGAAAGAAGAGGTCACATCGTTTGCCATGGGGGGTTCGCCCACATTGACGTTTCCTCGTATCCAAGGGGCAGATATTGCTGGCCGCGTGGCGGCGGTAGGCGAGGGCGTGGATGCCTCCCGTATTGGTGAACGAGGGCTGCTCGATTTTAATATTTACGCTGATGAGCGCCGCGATATCAATTTAACGCCAGATTATTACGGCCACGGAGCTGATGGCGGCTACGCTGACTTTGTCGTAGTGCCTGCTGATCAGTTCCATCATGTTTCCAACCCTGAGCTGCATGATGCAGAGCTTGCTGCGATGGGTATGTGCTCATATCAGACGGCTTATCACATGATGACGTCTGCCAGCGTAAGCGCAGGTGAACGTGTGCTGGTGACGGGAGCCAGTGGGGGTGTCGGGACGGCGTTAATTCAACTGTGTCGGATCGTGGGCGCTATTCCTTACGCTGTCAGCCAGCTGGATAAGGCCGATGCGCTTATGGGGTTGGGTGCTGAAGCGGTCATTGATCGTGGTGATTTATCGACGTTCGTTGAGCGTGTATTGGCGACTACCGATGGTAAGCCGATTGATGCAGTGATGGACTTGGTTGGTGGACAGATGACCGACCTATTTATCGATACCATGATTGTCGATATGCAGGGACGTAACAGTTATCCGCGGCTATCCATCGCAGGCGCGAGTGGCGGCAATATCAGCGAGATTATGTGGACTCGGATCTACCTGTATCAGGTGCAGATTTTTGGTGTTTCCCACGGTACCCGCGAAGAGGCTGAGCAACTGATTGAATGGATTTGCAGTGGAGCGTTAAAGCCAGTGCTGCACGCAGCCTTTAAGCTCTCAGATCTGCATAACGCTGAGCGTTATTTTGTGAACCGTGGCAGTAACTACTTGGGAAAGATCGTTATTGTTCCTGACGCGCAGTGGGAAACCCACGGTGCGCCGTTTGCCTTAACCACCGACTAGGAGCAATGTTTATGAAGAATCTGCATACGATTCAGTTGATGGATACTCACGCCGGTGGCGATGTTAGCCGTATTGTAACGGGTGGTATTGATATGCTCCCTGGTGCCACGGTGCGTCAGCAAATGGAGTACCTGCGTGATGATGCCGATGGCCTGCGGCGGCTGCTGTTGGAAGAGCCATATGGTATTCCGGAGATGTCAGTAGATCTGTTAGTGCCCTCCTCGCACCCGGACGCCGTGGCGGGTTATATCATTATGGAAGTCATGGGGGATCCGATTTATTCCGGTTCTAACACGCTGTGTACCGCCACTGCTGTGTTGGAAAGCGGGCTTGTGCCCAAGCAGGAGGGGATTCAGCGCTTTAACCTGGAAGCACCCGCAGGCTTGGTGCAAATTGAAGCAAAGGTGTGCAATGGGGTAGTGGAGTCAGTTACCTGTGAAGGCCTGCCAAGCTATATCGACTCCTATCGCGACACGATTCAAGTACCTGAAATAGGGACAGTTACCTACTCAGTCGCTTACAGCGGTGGCTTTTATGCGTTGGTAGATGCCGAAGAGCTGGGTTTTCGTTTAGTTCGCGATGAAGAGCAGGCGTTGGCCGCTTGTGCTTATAAAATTGTTGAGGCGATACAAGCACAACGTGGCTTTTCTCATTACACCCTGGGAGATGTAGGGCCATTGCCGTTTTTACATTTTATGGGGCCGGAAGAGAAAGTGGCAGAAGGCTATATTCGCTCTCGTTCAGCGACGTATGTGCATCCTGGTGTTATTTGTCGCAGTACCACTGGCACGGGAACCTCCGCGCGTTTGGCGCTGATGAATTATGAAGGTCGGCTGGCAATCGGTGATAAGTTAGAGACAGTGTCACTACGTGAAACGGGGTTTATCGGCACTTTCACTGGCACACATCAAGAAGGCGATTATCAAGTGGTGGAGAACCCCACGACTGGCCGTAGCTATGTGCTGGCAGAATCTAAGATCGTGATTAACTGCGATGACTCGATGGTGACGTGTGGCGAACTACACCACATTCTGAGTGACCGTCATACTGACGAGGACTAACGTACTTCCCGGCGTAATGTGTTGACATAACCTTCTTGCTCAAGTCTCTCCCAAACCGGGGTCTTCTCGGCCTCGGTCATGCTACCCCAGCAGGCAATCTCATCTAGCGTCCGACCGCAGCCTTGGCATAATGATGAGGCGGGGTCAATGTTGCATACCTGAATGCAGGGTGACAGCGGGCGGGCAACGGGAAGGGGGTAGCTGGATGAGGTGCTGGACATGATGACGAGCTCAATGCAGTGGTAAAAAACGATGCTAGGCGAAAATCACTTAGTCCGTGCACGCCTTATGAGATCGGCACTTTACCACGCAGTGACTTCGTTTTGCCTTTACGTGTTTTGTGATCCACACGGCGGCGTTGTGAGCCTTTGGTGGGTTTGGTTGGTCGACGCGTTTTCTGCTGCTTGCCTGCGCTTTGAATCAACGTTTTTAAGCGTGCAAGAGCATCTTCCTTGTTCAATTCCAGGGTGCGATAACTTTGGGCTTTGATAATCACCACGCCCTCTTTACTAATACGCTGATCAGACAGCGCCATTAAGCGCTCTTTATAAACCGGCGGTAGCGTAGAGCTTTGAATATCGAAACGTAAATGTACCGCAGAGGCGACTTTATTGACGTTTTGGCCCCCCGAGCCTTGAGCCCTGATCTGACTGATATCGATTTCCCAGTCCGCTATCGTCACGTTAGTTGAGATAGTGAGCATTCAGTTCCTCTATGTCGCATGTGGCTCGTAAGGCTAGCACACTTAGCTCAGAGGTACCGCTTTGAGGCCTGCGACCTGCTACCTGTCATGACGTTACCCCCATGGTGTTGGCATGCCTAAATGTCTACATGAGCAGCGCTGCCACCAGTTTGGTTGATGACGTTCACCTTAGGCGGGCGAGTAATGCCGTTTTTCACATGTAGTAGTGGTTTACTACCCGCTGTATAGCTGCGCTTGCTACTCTCATTTCACACGCCACGCGTGTGCTCTGCACCTCAACAGATAACGACAAGGAGAACTGAGATGAGCAGCAAGCGTATTTTAATGATTACCGGTGATTTCACTGAAGATTACGAAACGATGGTGCCTTTCCAAGCGCTGATGGCGGTTGGGCACCAAGTCGACGCGGTGTGTCCCGACAAAGTCGCCGGCGATACCGTGGCAACGGCCATTCATGATTTTGAAGGAGACCAAACGTACACCGAAAAGCCCGGTCATCGTTTCGCTCTAAACGCCGACTTTGCCAAGATTAACCCCGCTGACTACGATGCCTTGGTGGTTCCCGGTGGTCGTGCACCTGAATACTTGCGCTTAAACCAAGATGTACTGGCGATGGTGAAGCACTTCTTTGACACACAGAAGCCGGTCGCTGCTATCTGCCACGGCGCTCAGTTGCTGGCAGCGGCGAAGGTGCTAGAAGGCAAGAAGTGTTCGGCTTATCCTGCTTGCCAGCCAGAAGTGGAACTTGCCGGCGGCCACTTCGCAAACCTGGAGGTCACCGATGCGGTGACGGATGGCAACTTGGTCACTGCGCCTGCCTGGCCTGCACACCCTGCATGGCTTGCTCAGTTTATGGCGCTATTGGATAAGTAGGTACTGACAGGTGTTCCTTTCGCGCCCAGCGATATCGAGTTCAACGCTGCTGGGCGTGTTTTCTGTTAGCCGCTATGCTGAAGAGCAGGCAATTTACTCGATAGCAGAGAGAGCATAACAATGTGCAAACTGTTTATTGATGCAGACCCTGAGCTATGGCGTAGCGCCACACACTCGCTGCGCATTGATGGCATGGTGACCAGCGTTCGCATGGAAAACTACTTCTGGCACCTTCTAGAAGAGATGGCTCAACGTGATGGGATGAACACGGCCCAACTCATCACGCGGCTTTATCATGAGTCGATCGATGCTGGACACGATCTTGGCAATTTCACCTCATTTTTGCGTGTCTGCGCGTTGCGCTACCAAGCGCTTCAGCTTAGCGGTGATATTCCAAAAAGCGTGGAAGTGGCAATTGGCTCATTAGATGCGCAGCAAATTTTGAGCAGAGAAGCTGCCACGCGTACTAATCAGATGCATTGAAACTGTTTTGCTACCGTTAAATCAGTCGGTAGATCAAGCCTGTTTCAGCTAAGACCGCTACTCTAATCGCTTACCTAAATTATCCAGGAAGGTCTCGATACGTCGTGCGTTGGTGCCGACATCGCTGGCACCTAGCCGTGATGCTGAGCGCATATCCACCTGCACGCCGTTTTGTCGCTCAGTAAGGCGAATGACGACGTCATCTTCGAAGCCAAACCAGCGGGTTGTCGCGGTAGCTTCGATAGTGTTCCCTGTTATCGCTGCTATCTGCCAGCTAGACGCTTCTACTTCTGCCTGAGCTGCCGCAAGAACGGTCGCTTTAGGCGCGGTTACTTGTAAAGGCTGCACATTAGGATAAGCATTTTGTTGCTGACGCGCTGTAGCTTCTCCAGGATAATCAACCTCATTAGGTGCTGCCTCGCGGGCGTCTCTTAACGCGACAAAGTCAGGAGGGTTTTGGGTGTCGGTGGTAATGTCATGTATGACAGGAGCCTGCTGCGCACGCTGCCACTGCTGCCATGGCATATACAACAACGCGGCAGTAGTTGCGATGACAAAGATTGCCACCACGCCTGCGCCAATACGGCGAGTAAACACACTGATTAGCAACAGCAGGACGCTTATTGCTACGGCAGCGGTTGCTGCATAGACACCATTGCGCATCAGGTTGAAGGCGTCGCCCAGGCTAATCAACTCCCAACGATAGGCTGGCCCAGCACCAGCCATTAGCAGAGCAGATGCCACCAGTGCAATAACGCTGAGCCAAGCCAGCAGCGTTGGCCAAATGCCCCCTTTGAGCGAGCGATCTGAGCGCTCCTTTGCCATATGTCTTCCCTCATTATGAATACGGTGTTGATCTACCTAGCATAGGTTGCAGTAGCGCATCTGTCTTGGTTAGACGGGGTGGCTAAGACACACTACTATGCTGCTGTTAGCAGTAATGCAAATAGATCTAGCGTGGATAGTCAGTTTGTACAATTTGAGTGTTTTACAATTTGAGAGATTGAAGTAAGCATGACATCAGCAACTGCATTAGCACCACCCTTGCGAGAGCTACTGGCGACGACCCCGAGCAGTGCTTTACCGATAACCTATCAGCAAGCGGCGAACGCGCTAGGCCTTTCGCCACCCAAGACTATTCAGCGTATCGCACAAGCACTTGAACAGCTAATGAGGGAAGACGCCGCCGCTGAAAAGCCCTTTATTGCAACGCTTGTAATTAGCCGTAGTGGAAAAGGCCTTCCGGCAGCAGGTTTTTTTGAGCTTGCCGCGGAGTTGGGGCGTTTTCCTTCATCCTCCTCCCAACAGGAAGCGTTTTACTATTCCGAGCGTGAGCAGGCCATTAAAGAATGGTGCCGCTGTTAGTTTTGGCGGAAAGGTCAATTTTTGCGCAGCGGGTTTAGCAAGTCGCTCAAACCATTGTGGTCAATTTCATGCATTAAATGTAGGAGTTGACCAATTTCTCCTTTTGGAAATCCTTCCCGAGCAAACCAGTTCAAATAGGGGCCAGGCAAATCGGCAATAAGCCAGCCTTCGTATTTGCCAAAGGGCATGGTGTGCGTTACCAGCTTCTCAAGGTCTTCGGGGTTCATGCTTTAAGCTCTTTTTAAATGAGTGATCTAAAACGTGTTTCAAAAGTGGTTAAATAACAATTGATTTTATTTTTACATGACGCGATCTAGGATGGCTATACAGTGGCAGGACAACGCGGCTGGCCATCGAAAATAACGCAACGAATAAAACCGCTGCAATAGGAGATAACCATGAGCCTTTCGCCTTTTCATCTAGCCATCCCTGTTTACGATGTCGCTCTAGCCCGAACATTTTATAACGATGTATTTGGTCTGGAAGAAGGACGCTCTAGCGATCACTGGGTCGACTTTAATTTCTTCGGCCATCAGTTGGTGATTCATGAACATCCGAAAACACCAGGCCAACAGAGCGCTCACACTAACCCGGTCGATGGCCACAACGTACCGGTACCGCACTTTGGCGTAATTCTAGAGTGGGATGAATGGGAAGCCTTAGCCGAGCGATTAAAGGCAAGGGATACCGATTTTGTGATTGAGCCATACATTCGCTTTAAAGGCGAAGTAGGTGAGCAAGCTACGATGTTCCTGCTCGACCCCTGTGGTAATGCCCTGGAGTTTAAAGCGTTCAAAGACCAGCGCCAGATTTTTGCTAAATAAGCGTGTTCAGGAAAATTGTTCCAAACAAGGTGGAGTAGTAAGCGGGTATGGCTAAGCACGCAGCGCCTGTTCCTTACGCCTATGCTGCAGCGGTGATGCGCCAAAGTAGCGCTTATAGTCTCTGCTGAATTGAGGCACGCTGCGATACCCGACCGCCTGTGCCGCTTGGTTCACGTTGTGGCTATCCTGCAATAAAAGTTGCTGTGCCTTAAGTAGGCGCAGTCGCTTTAAATATTGCGCGGGAGACGAGCGCGTAATCTGTTTAAAGTGCTGATGAAACGTCGATATGCTCATATTGGCCTGCTGGGCTAACTGTTCGACGGTAAAGTCCTCGGCAAAATGAGCGTGCAACTGCGATAGCACATGCACAATACGCGAATAGTGACCGTGCCCTTTAACCAGGGCACGCAAAGCAGGGCCTTGTTCGCCTTTTAATGCTTCAAACACCACCTCTCTTACTCTAGCTTCGCCCATGGCGGTGCACTCTACTTCGTCGTGTAAGGCGTGTGCTAGGCGTAGCACTGCGGCTTGCATGCCGTCATTCATCGCCACTGAAGCCATCGGCTTCGGAGCGAGGTTTGAATGGCTCATGTCGCCCATGGCAGTGACCATTTCACTTAGTAACGCTGGGTCTAACTTTACTGATACACCTAGCAGAGGCGCTTCTGGCGAGCCATAAGTTTCACACTCAAAGGGTAGCGGTAGAGTTTGCACGAGATAGTGGCCAGGGGTGTAGTGTATCTCTCGATCGCCTAGGTAACCTATTTTGCGGCCCTGGGCGATGATAATTAAGCTAGGTTCGTACATCAGCGGGGTACGTTCCTGGCGCCGTCCTAGGCAAAGTAAGCCTACTCTGGGCAATCGAGAAATGCTTATTCCGTCACCTGTTACTAGCGGTAAGATTAAATCAGCAAGTGCGTTACCTGCGAGAGTGGTACTGGCCACCATGGAAACTCCAAACCTGAATGGCTATTAAAGCTGAACGACAATTATGATGTTTTTTTGAGATTTTTTGTTATTTTATCGCATGTAGAAAGAGAAATGAGCAAAAAAAACGTAGCTTCGCTCATCGCTATCCAATGCCTAGCAGCGAATAATGGAAGCACTTTCCCGCCTATGCGGAATGCTTATTAAGGAGTTTCCATGAGCCAAGCAAAATCTTATGCTGCCTTCTCGGCTGACAAACCACTTGCTCCGTTCACCTTTGATCGTCGTGAGCCACGTCCAGACGATGTGGCCATTGAAATTCTATACTGTGGTGTTTGCCATAGTGACCTGCACTTTGCCCGAAATGACTGGGGTATGAGCCAATACCCTTTGGTACCTGGCCATGAGATAGTGGGCCGTGTAACCGCGGTTGGTGGTGAGGTGACCCGCTTTAAAGCGGGTGACTTGGTTGGCGTTGGCTGCATGGTCGACTCTTGCCGCACCTGCTCTGCCTGTAAAAATGGCGTGGAGCAGTACTGTCTGGAAGGGTTCACGATGACCTACGGTAGCCCTGACCGCCAAGACGGCGCTCTCACTCAAGGCGGCTATTCAGATGCTATCGTGGTTAGCGAGCATTTCGTGCTGCAAATGCCAGAGGGTATTGATCTAGCATCCGCAGCACCCATTCTCTGTGCAGGTGTTACGACGTACTCGCCACTAAAACACTATGGTGTTGGCAAAGGCCACAAAGTGGGTGTGATTGGCATGGGTGGTCTTGGCCATATGGGCGTGAAATTGGCGAAAGCACTGGGTGCGGAAGTGACGGTCTTTACTCGCTCGGATGCCAAGGTAGAAGAAGCTAAGCGCAATGGTGCGGATCACGTAGTGGTGTCTAGTGATCAAGCGCAGATGGATGCTGTCGCAGAAACGTTCGATTTCATGCTGGATACCGTCCCAGTTCAGCACGATTTAAATCCTTACCTTACCTCTTTGAAATACGACGGCACGCATATTATTGTCGGCCTGCTAGAACCGATTGAACCTGCTATTGAAGCTTTCAATTTAGTGTTTAAGCGTCGCGTGGTAGCTGGCTCGCTGATTGGTGGTATCGCTGAAACGGAAGAGCTGCTTAAACTTTGTGCAGAGCAGAACATCACTTGCGATATTGAGATGTTAGACATTAACAACATCAACGAGGGCCTTGAACGTATGGAAAAAGGTGACGTGCGCTATCGTTTTGTCATTGATATGGCAACGCTGAAAGATTCAGCTGCGTAACGACTTTCAAAAGCTAATGCCAGCTAGCCTAGCGCCATAAACGCAACCCCACCGTTGACTAACGGTGGGGTTCTCGCACTGCTGCTATTGAGTGTCGAGGCTGTTACAGGTGGGCAGAGACTCGCAGTCTGACATAGTCGGCTGTCCAGTTCCCTTGTCCATCACTTAGGCTGTGGGAGAGCAGGTTAATCGTATTATCAATAATGGCTACTTGCAGGTCTTCATCTAACCCGTGCAAAAACGGGCTTGCAAAGGTTTCGAGCCAGCCAGCGATACCGGTGGGTAGCGGTGTGGGTCGAGGTATTAACTCGATAGAATCGACATGAAAGCCCGCTGTTTGAAGCAAGTTTGTGTACTCTTCCGGGGTGGGGAAGTACCAAGGATGACGACCTCGTGAGCTAATGCCACGAAACTGCAGCGAGGCAATAAGCGCTGTACAAATGGCAGCTACGTTGCCATGTCCACCAAACTCTGCAACAAAACGCCCACCGGGTTTTAGCGCGCGTTTTACGCCGGCCAGTACCGTTTGTGGATCCAGCATCCAGTGCAACGCCGCGTTGCTGAAGACGGCATCGAACTCTTGGTCAAAGGGCAACTGATGCCCATCAATAACCCTAGCAGTTACCCCGCGCTGTTGGGCGGCGGCGACCATCTCAGCGGAAGCATCGACACCCAGCACATCGGCACCTAATTGAATGATGCGTTCGGTGAGTGCACCATCACCACATCCAAGATCCAATATACGCTGGCCAGGCTGTGGCGCTAAAAGCTTCATTACATCGCTTCCCAACGTGGGAACGAAATTCGCGTGTTCCGCATAGTGGCTGGGATTCCATTCCTGCCCTGGCGGAGTGTGAGGGGCGTTAGACATATCGGCTTCCTAGCGGCGTTATTTATCTTAGGGGTGACCCAATGGCTTCTTTTAGTATAGCTTGCTATCAATAGCATGCGTTAAACCTGAATTGAGGAGCAAAAGCATTGAGCCGCCAAATAGGCGGGGGCAATTTAGTATTAATATCCGTTATATTAAGCATTAAGAGGCTAGATGAAATGAATGATGTTATCAAACTGCTTCAATCCCACCGTTCTATACGCAAGTTTACCGATCAGGAAATTCCGCGTGGGCTGCTGTTAGAGTTCATCAAAGCGGGCCAAGCCGCAGCGACATCGAGCCATGTGCAGGCCTACACTATTATTAATGTCAAAAACTCAGCTAACCGCGAAAAAATTGCTGAATACGCCGGTGGCCAGGGGTATGTCGCAAGTAGTGCGGTATTTTTAGTTTTTTGTGCGGACATGAAGCGCCCCACAGAGGCTTCCGAGCGGACAGGCGCCAACGTTGAACGAGGCATGACCGAACAGCTGTTGGTCGCCACCGTTGATACTGCCCTGATGGCACAAAACGTTGCAGTGGCCGCCGAATCTGAAGGGCTTGGGATTTGTTATATCGGTGGTATCCGCAACAATCCTCAAGCGGTCAGCGAACTTTTGCACTTGCCCGACCATGTTTATCCGGTGTTTGGTATGTGCCTTGGCTATCCGGCTCATGATCCTGAGGTTAAACCGCGCTTATCGGTGGAGGCTATTCTCAAGGAAGATACTTACCGTGAAGATACTGATCACGTCGAGGCTTTTGACAGCACTATGCAGGCGTACTACCAAACACGCAGTACTGGCAACAAAACGACTGACTGGTCACATAACCTGACGCCGCTCTTCGATTCAAAACTGCGTCCTCACATGCGTGACTTTTTAGTTAAGCGTGGCTTTGAAATGAAGTAACAAACGAACCGAGTATGAAAAGAAGCTGAGGCGATCGTTACCGTGTGGCAAGGCGTTTAAAAGGACAGCTTTCTTGCGCTGCACGCTTACCGTGTTCATCTATACTGGTTGCATACCAAGAGTAGAGCCGATAACAATAAAAGGAGCTATTGATGAACCTTCAGCGCGCTTATTACCTGCTAGCGGCTTTTTACAGCCTGCTTCCACTTATCGGGCTAGTGGCTATTTTCTCAGGCGGGGGTACGCCGTTTGCGGTGGCTCACCTCGCGCTGGGAACGCTCGCCGTGGTAGGGCTATGGGGCTACATACTGAAACGTGGGTTTATGAACCCCCGTATGTGGCAACCTCTAGCCGTGGTACTGGCAGTCATGGCAGTAGGGCAGTTGCTAGTGGTCTTCACCATGCCGGTTTCCAGCGTTGCGCTTACCTGGATGCTAACAAGCAGTATCTTCTCGGTGATGCTAATCATAGTGCTGTTTCACTACGGCAAGCGTGATCAGCCTCTGTGGGCAACGCCTGTAGAAGCAGACGCTGCAAAGCAGCTTACCAAATTGCTTGATAGCGCTTCGCCCTTATCTGCTGTTCATTGTGAAGGTGAGCAAGAAAATAGCGTTAATGTCGCTAAAATAGGCAGTCAATATCATGCCAAAGTGACACGGCGCGGTAAAAATGGGCAAGAGACATTTGAACGCCGCTTTCAGCACCCTGAAACGCTGGTGTTTTTCTTAGAAAAATTCGCCAGCGTTTCAGTTCAGGATTTTAGACAAACGGCGCTTTCTTAAATGGTCGAACGAGCCAGGTTTAAAAAACGCGTTAATAGATAAATGTGTGAGCGATCTGAGGCTTTAATGTTGTTACGATATGTTCGTATAACGGGATCAGGCGCTCGCTCATCTCTTTTTTCGCCACATGATAGTCAATGTAATAAGCATGTCGAGTGCCGTGATACACAATCGGTTCGCTCACTTTGGTAAACTTAAAACCTGATATCGCTAATAAGCGGGGAAGGCGAGGCTCCATCATTGCAAAAACGTGACGGCGGGTAGTTAAGCCAACAATAGAGTAGGTGCATAAAAAAAGTCCCAATGCGACGAGTGAAAATGTCTTTGCCTCATCTTGCGAAAATAAAACGATTTCTTCACCCGCTGCTTCTTCTGGAGTGTGGGATTTTCGCGTTCTGAAGTTTTTAGAAATAGCTAATCTCGATACTTCACACGTCTCTAGCGTCGGTAGCTTAAACGGCGTTAATGTGGGATGGTTAAGTAACAGCTCCCCTTTGTTTTGAACAGGTAAATGATCGGGTGGGCTAGCGTTGCCGCTTAAGGGCATGACTAATCGAACGCAGCCTGCAAGAATGCCGCTACGTTTGTGCTCTATAAGGCAATGAACTGAGTAATCGTCGTACTCATCGGACTCGTATAAACGTGCCTCATCTTCACGCATTTCGTAGTGGAATTCTTTTAAAAAAACATCATGTCGCAGTCGAAAGGCGCGTTGCTTTTGGTCATGGGTGTTAGCAATAAAAAAATGATATTCATCGATAAATTTATCAATCATCTCCTTATGATTACTTTTATCGTCAAACTCTCTCCCTTGGGTGGTTTTCTCAGCTAGCATCAGTTGCTTCCTTTTGAGTGCCGCTGCTTACTATAGTCGAATTTTTTCAGGTTTCCCCAGGTGATAGCCCTGTCCATACTGAATGCCATATGAAAGAAGAACAGGTATCAGTGCTTCTTGATCGACAAATTCAGCAATAGTTTGCTTCCCGAAGCCTCTTGCGATATCGGCAATTGCTTTGACAAGCGTGTGGCTATCTGTATCGATAAGTAAGCTGCGAATAAAAGAGCCATCGATTTTAATATAGTCCACAGGGAGCTGACTTAGATAGTGAAAACTGCTAAATCCAATTCCAAAGTCATCTAGCGCCGTTCGGCAGCCTAAGTCTCTTACGGTTTGTAGCACGTTGCGGGCTGTTGAGAAATCTGTTATTGCAGCCGTTTCTGTTACTTCTAAAATGAGATGATGGGGATCAGCGCCGCTGATTTTTAATTGGTCGGCTAGGTATTGTTTTAAACCTAAATCATGTAAAGATTGGCCTGATAAGTTCACAGCCAACGATAAGCCCTCTTTTTGCAGCGATGTCAGTGCTTCTAAGCTATGGTGCAGCACCCAACGGTCAACTTGAACAATTAAACCGCTTTGCTCAGCAACAGGTATAAATTGTGCCGGAGAGACCAAGCTTCCATCGTCATTGCGCATACGTAGCAATACTTCGTAATGCTTAATATCACGGTCCTTGAGCCGCACAATGGGCTGTGCCCACAGTTCAAATTCGTCGTTTTCTAGCGCTTTGTGTAGCCGCTCTACCCAATAGACGCGTTCTTGAAGCTCATCTTTAGCATTTTCTGCCTGCCTGAGAAGGTACCAGTGTTGATTGCCGCTCTCTTTCGCTTTGTACATGGCCATATCGGCACTCGCTAATAGGTCAGCTGGCGTTTGCCCATTAACGGGGAACAGCGCGATACCAATGCTGGCAGAAACATGATGTTTTCTTCCGGCGGCTGTAAAGCCAAGGCCGCCCAGCAACTGAGAAATGTACTCCGCCACGTTAATTGCCTGTTCGCTGTTAATATCTTCCAGCAGTAGGGCAAACTCATCACCACCGAGGCGGGCAATAATGCTTCGCTGGCTAAGGTTTAAGAAAAGCGTATCAGCGACTTCTCGTAATAGGCGGTCACCTACATGGTGGCCACTGAGTTCGTTGATCTCTTTAAACTGGTCTAGGTCTAACAGTAAAACAGCGCCTTCGGCTTGATTAGCGATAGTGTGCTGCAAAGCAGCTTGAAAATAGCGACGATTATAGAGCTCCGTTAATGGGTCGTGTTCAGAAAGCCATGTCAAACGTGCTTCAGCAGTTTTACGCTCGGTAATGTCTAGTCCAACGGATATTTTAGAAGCATTGTGGTCGTTACTATTTGCCAAAAAAGCGTGATACCAAACGACGGTAAACGAGCGTTTATCCGAAGTTTGAAATGTCTTTTCTTCCTGGTTGGGAGCACTTAGGTGAGGCACAGTACGGTCATTGGCATCACTCTTAGTTTCATTCTCGTTGCCATCAGGCAATGCCAAGCGAGCATCTTGATCAAAGATGTCAGAGAAATGGCGTCCAACGATATCTGTGTCTTTCAGCCCTAGCCTTTCTAGCGTTTAGCCATTAATCAGTTGGATACGCCCCGTGCTATTTTGAACAACAATAAAGACTTGTGCAGTATCGAGCAGGCTATTAACAAAATCTCGCTCTTTGGCCAGCTCATCAACGCGCTCGGCTAGCTGCCCACTATGCTCTTGAACGCTCTGTTCCAATGCTTCTAATTGGTGAGAAAGTTCACGGGTGGAGTCTTCCAAGCTATCTATTTCGTTGGAAAAATGCCGCCAAGAAAAGGGAAGTTTATCCCTCACACGCCGAAACTCACCGTTTGCCAGCGCGGGTAATAGCCCAGCGACCCGTCTTAGTCGAGCCATTGGGCCTAATAAAATCATCAACAATAATAGCTCGGCAGCTAACCAGCCAACTACGCCCACCACAAGCAGTGTGTTTGTCGCTGTGCGAATAGCCGCGATCTGAGGGGTGATATCTGAAATAAGCAGGAAATACCCAGTGCTCCGCCAGTCGGCGTCCTCCTCCATATACACCGCGCTTAATTCAAAATAACGGTCCATGTATTCAAGGCCGAAAGGCATGTGAACTAGTTGATTCAGAAGGACGCCTTTAGATGCGCGCTGGAGGACAGAGAGTGTCTGGTCGCGGTTCGTTAGCGCTAAAATATGACCGTTCCAGTCGGCCAGCAGGGGGGCCTCGGCAGGGGTTTGTCCAGCAATGCGGCCTGTCACCATCAGTGCAATTTCGCTATTGGAGACTTCTTTAGCTTGTCGCGTAACGTCAGCAAGTGAGCGCGACAACACAACCATTCCGATGCTAGCGCCCTCCATCAGAATGGGAACCGCAGCGAACTGCTGGCATGTCATTGCGCAGCGCAGTGTCGTAATGGGAGATTCTGTGGTCAATACACTGCCTATCCAGCCTTGGATGGGCAGGTCAATAAGAGGATCGTTGGTGCCTGAGTAGCCAACTCTCACTCCTTGGGTATTAAAAACAAAGATTTCATCAATCCCCGCTTCTAATTGCAGAGAAGGCCACTGCGCTCTTAATACATCGGCTAACTCATCCTGGTTATTATCTTGCAGAGCGCTTCCCAGCTCCGGCGCCGCAGCGGTTAACCCCGCTAACTGGCGTAAGTTATCTGATGAGCGTTGCATCGCTAAGCGTATTTCGCGCTGCTGCCGCTCATGGCTTTCTATACGGCTACCTTCTAACTGCTGAGTAAGATGGTGTTGGCCTAACCAGATAAAGAGTGCTACAAGCACTAACAGTAATAGGCTACTCAGCGCGATAACACGCCAAGTCAAACTAAGCCGATGGCGCGCTTTAGAGGACGAACGTGTGGTCATCTCTGCGTATCCCGTTCAGGTAATGCTAAAAGCGCAGTGAAAGCTGGAAGAGCAGCATATTCCAGTGCCGACTTGTTTCCGACGCCTCGGCGTCCTTGTGTAAGGGTAGCCAGCCAGTACCATCCACATGATGAAATTCACCTGCCAACATCAGGTTGGGCCTGGGCGTCCATTGAACGCCAAAGGTAATGTCATCAGCAAATTGGGAATGGGCAGGGCCTAAGCCATTCTGTTCGTAGGCAGTGCCTGAACGGTCATTTCGGTCGTTTACCAAGCGATCGAAGCGAATTAACCACTGCCAGTCATTGTCCATGCGGCGCGTATATTGCACATACCAGCTTTCGCCGGTTTTTTTCTGGTCAATGGCGGGATTAAAGCCATCTAGTTCAATCGTTCTCAGCGCATACTCAGAGGTTAAGCTCCACAGCTCGTCATTGTATTGCAATGAAAATACCCAAGGCTGAAACTGGAAGCTGCCATTATTTAATGGAGGTTGAGAGTCTTCATAGTCGGCGTTCGCGCTAGCGGTGCTGAGGGCCATCAGAAAGTGCCCACCATCGTCCTCATAGCGTATTTGGCCAATCGCAGAAGAGCCCGCTTGGAACGACCCCGGAAAACGCTCCAGCCCAAGCGCTAGATCCACATCGTCTTCTATGCGTGCTTTACCAACGCCTGCTTGAAAGCGAAAAACGCCTGACTGGGTTCTTTCTTCATGGTAAATACTGGCACCATCGCCCGCTATGCCCAGTGAGCGAGTTCGATCAAAATAGATCGACTGTGGCAATAAGATGCTGGGTCGCGTGAAAGCCACGTCACGGGTTTGGTTATAAAGACCAAAGGGGTTTTTAAATCTACCTATCTGAAGGCCAAGTGTGCGCTGCTGGTTGGAGACCATCTGATAGTCCACCACGCCGTAATCTAGCGTTGGGATAGCATCGCTAGTTTCACCGCCAGCGCGACGGCTAAGCACCTGAGCGGCCACCAGCACATTGCGGTGAGGGCGAACAGAAGCGTTAATGCCTATCTCGGTATATTCCAGACTTCCCGCATTATCACTACTGCTGCCGAAGAAATCGTTTTCGTCAGTGATGATCAGTGCCTGGCTCAGGAACCCATGCACTTGCAGCGTGTCGAGCATGCTTTCGTTTGCCCAGGCAGACGAGCAAACAGGCAACGCTAACAAGCTTGCGAGTGCGAATGTGGTGGGCTTGCGGGTAACGGACAAATGTTCATTCCATTGAAATAACTTGGACATTTTCATCCAGATACTCCCTTTCAAGATATCCCAGCGCGCCGGGAGTATTGGCAACCTTCTCGCGCATTTCGAGCTGATCAGCAACGCGATTAGGCGCTTGCCCCATGCCAGAAAACACCATGCGATCCCATGCCAATTGTAGCTGGTGTGGGTAAACGGCGAGCTGCTCTTTTGTGAAGCGAGCATGTACAGGGTCTCGGTTTGGCAGCACAAACACTTGTACTGCATCGCCGTCAGGCCACGTACGTTGACGCATGGCAAACATAGCACGTGTCGTGTCACGGTTTAGCCATTGCGTGGCGACCGTTGGGTGCGCCACTAGAAGTATGGAAGCGTCCTGATCACCGGATTGTGCATGGGTATGTCCGGCAAAAAAAAAAGCCAGCAACAGCCACACGGGGCCACGTGTGATTCGTTGGAAAGCGATAGGTATCAAGTAAAGAAACGGCATAGCGCGAGTCTTGTCCATCGCTTGCTGAACGCCAAGTCCATGCACCATGCCATTCGTACTAGCACGCTATATGTGTGTGAAATGATGACGCTTACTCCTCTTCAGTCTTTAGAGGTAAACTATTGTTTTATAAGTACTCTGTGTGATGGCGAATGAACTCTTTTGAGCTTCGGCCCAGCATTGGCAAGTGGAAACAGCACAATTTTTAAACCCTACATCAATTTTGTTGAACTTACCTACATCACAATCAACGAAACGGCCCACGACGAAAGTATGGCTCCTGTGTAAAATAAGTTATTGCTAATTTTACACGCATTTTTGATGTGTTACGCAGATTCACTCCAATCAACTAAAACGCCCGGTCAAAGCCGGGCGTGAAGAGTGATGAAGCAACGATGGGTTAGTCCTCAAGTTCAAGAAGCCGGTCAGCGTAATCGGTAAATAAACCGTTGACGCCCCAGCCCCGTAAACGCTGCATCTCATCAGTTTCGTTGATAGTGTAAATGTGAACAGGAAGGCCATTTTCCTGCGCCTGGCTGATAAAGCCAGCATCAATAACGTCTTCGCCTTTATACGTTACGTTAGTGCCGATACCCGCCGCGTACTCTGCGATTGCCTGAAAGTCTTCATCAGTAATCTCTGCTGGCGCTGGTGTAACGCCTGTCCACTCCACTAAGCGGTCACTATCTTCCTCGCTTGGCGAGTACCACACTAACTGAATGAGTGGGACATGTTCATTAAGCTCACGTACTTTGAGTAGGCTACCCTGTTCAAACGATTGCACCAGCACTCGGCCATTTTCAATCATTTCATGGTTTTCAAGTGTCTCAACCAGGGCTTCTTCTAAACCTGGGTTTAACAGGGGGGACTTGGTTTCAATGTAGTAACGAGCATCATGACCAAAGCGCTCAAATAGCTCTTCCAGTGTGAGTATTTGTGCTCCTTCAAAGGCTGTATCTGCTTTGTCGGCATTGGCTTCGTTAAACCAGGTACCACTATCCAGTGCCTTTAGCTCTTCTAGTGTGTAATCATTAATATTGCCTTCGCCGTCACTTGTACGATCGATAGTATCATCATGGAATACCACTAACTTACCATCGGAGGTTAGCTGGACGTCCAGTTCCAAGTAATCAGCACCCCACTCGTGAGCCAATTCATAGGCTGCCATGGTGCTTTCCGGCGCATGTCCGCTGGCGCCGCGATGAGCGATCACCTGAAACGACTCCAGATCCTTTAGCTGCTGCTCTAGTGGCGTTGCCTCTGCGAGTGCAGTGGACGTAGCAGCACCAGCAAAAAGACCCAGTGAAACGGCAGCAATCAACGGATGTCGTTGCATAAAAACTCCTTAACTGAACAGTTGTTCAATTATCCTACAGGTCTCACTACACAAATGCCAAATAGGTGATCTGTTTATGCTTATTAAAGGAAGGCACGCTTTGACAGGTGAGCGTGCCATTCAACGCTTACCCCGACACAACATCAGCTATTCTTAAGTGGATGCTTTTTCATCGCTTACTCAGTAATAGCACTTTATATAGGCGAGTTAGAAAAGCGCATTCGCGATGTACGAGTCGGCCTGGATGGGGCAGTTTATCTTCTCACCGATAGCCCAGCGGGCAGAGTGTTGCGGGTGTTCCCTAAGGAGATAGATAATAGAGGTAACCATAATGATTGCTTACACGATGGTGGGAACGCATAACCTAGCGCGTGCGCTTCACTTTTATGTTCCGTTGTTCAACACAATGGAGCTGGACGTGTGTTGGCAAGATGACGCCTGTGTTTCTTTCGGCGACCCCGATGATGTCAATGTGCCAAGGTTTTTTGTTGGTTTCCCCTTTAATGGTTATCCCGCTAGCGTTGGCAACGGCAGCATGACAGCGTTTCAATTTGCTGACCCCAAAGAAGTCGATACGCTCTATCATTTAGCCATGCACAACGGGGGCAGCAATGAAGGTGCACCTGGCTATCGTCCTCAATATGGCGCAGGGTTTTATTCAGCCTACGTGCGAGACCCCGACGGCAACAAGCTGGCGTTTGTGGTCTATCCTCATCGGTAGAGTTTAAGCCAACACTGAAGCGAACGAGATCGGTAGCTGCTAACTACTGAAGTCGAAACAGCGGCCGGTGGAGGGCATTAAGTATGGCCAATATCGTGATATGTGCCGACGGCACCTGGAATCGCCCGGAAGAAGATCTTCAAAACGACTTTCCCAGCAACGTTTTAAAACTGGCACGCGCAGTAGCTCCCAAAAGAGGGAACATTAAACAGCATGTGTTTTATGACTGGGGGATTGGCTCCTATCATAACAGCATCACCGCCGGTGCTACGGGGTCAGGTATTCACAAGAATATCTTAGATGGCTATCGCTATATCGTTCAAAATTACGCCCCAGGCGACAACATCTACCTGTTTGGTTTTAGCCGAGGCGCTTACACCGTGAGGGCGCTTAGTGGGTTAATTAACAATTGCGGTATTCTCCAGCGCAGTGATGCGCGCCTTATTGTAGAAGCCTGGAAAATTTACAAAAGCCCAACGCCATCGCATCACCCTAGTGGTGAGACGTCGAAGCGTTTTCGGGCCACCTATTGTCAGCCTGCCAGCAATATTCACTTTATCGGCGTTTGGGATACGGTAGGGGCTCTCGGTATACCATTCAGTATCATGGGGCTGTTTGAAAGCGATGATGAATTCTACGACACCAAAATGGGCTCCAACGTCGCCATTGCTCGCCATGCACTTGCCATTGATGAAAAGCGCGAGGACTTCATTCCTACCCTTTGGACACCGCGGCCGAGTGTTGATCTAAAGCAAGTATGGTTTGCTGGGGTTCATGCAGATGTTGGCGGTTCATACAAGCCTGATCAAAACGGCATTCAAGCCTCTGATACCCCACTTGCCTGGATGCTGGATGAAGCGAAAGCGGCGGGACTGATGACTGAGCCGCATATTCACAATGAGCTAACCGATGGAGCTAATGGTCAGGTCCACCGCTCGCGTAAGCATGTTTATCGCTTCAAGCAACCCTTAGATCGACCGCTAGTGGTTCAAAATAAGCCCACCTTGATTCACCCCAGCGTAAAAGCTCGTTACGAGCGCGCCAGCCGTTACCGACCGCCGCAGTTGAAAGCATTGGTAGAGAAGTATGGTTGGCAAGGGCTTGAGGTAGGTGCCTAAGCTACAAGGGTTGAATTAAACAAAAGCGCCTGCATTCAGAGTATTGAGAGCCATTCAAAAGGAGAAAGTATGACGACGCTAGTCATTGGTGCAAACGGACAGATTGGTAAACAGTTTTGCGAGCTGGCGCAGCAGGCGGGCACACCTGTCAAAGCAATGATTCGCAGCGAAGGGCAGGCAGCGTGGTTTAACGAGCGTGGCATTGAAAGCGTTGTAGCCGATTTAGAAGGTGAATTTGAACATGCCTTTGAAGGTTGCGACCAAGCCGTCTTTACTGCGGGGTCTGGCCCGCATACCGGGCCAGATAAAACGTTGATGATTGATCTTTTTGGCGCCATTCGCGCAGCCGATGTGGCCAGTCAAAAAGGTCTCTCTCGCTATATCATGGTTAGTGCCATGAGAGCAGAAAACCCGCTGGAAGCACCGGAAAAGTTGCGCCCCTACATGGCGGCTAAATTCGCTGCCGATGCGCACTTACGCAGAAGCGATATCCCTCATGTGATCCTTAAACCAGGACGCCTGACCGACGAAATAGCCAGCCGCCAGTTTGCTAGCTCAATGGATGAGGCGGGTGATAACCAAATCTCCCGGGCTAACGTTGCGCACGCGCTGCTGCATGTGGTGCAAACGTCGAGCATAATTAACCAGGAATACACATTGCTGGATGGCAAACGATCGATTGAGGAGATCGTTCAGTAATCTCGTCTTAAAAAGGGCTCCGATGACTCCCGCCGATATTGGCCGTGCATACAATCAGATTACCCATCTCTGGCAGAGCGAAAAATTTAACCTCACGAACGGTATAGACGCGCACAAAAGAGCGCTATCGTTTGTGAAGAATCGAGGCAGGGCGCTGGATATTGGCTGTGGTTGCACGGGGCGCTTTATTGATCTGCTACAGCAGGAAGGCTTTACACCAGAAGGTGTTGATATCTCTGCTGAAATGTTGCGGCTGGCTAAACAGAAGCATCCAAGCGTGACTTTTCACCACCAGGATATTTGTCAGTGGCAACTGCCGGGCAACTACGATGTCATTACTGCGTGGGATAGCATCTGGCATATTCCTCTCGCTCAGCAGGAAGCTGTGATAGCCAAAATTATTAATAGCCTGAACGAAGGTGGCGTATTTATCTTCTCCTTCGGTGGCACCGATGAACCCGCTGATCACACCGACAGCTTCATGGGGCCAGCGGTTTACTACTCATCGCTCGGTACTAACGGGTTTTTATCCCTGCTGATAAAGCTTGGCGCGGTATGTAAGCATCTAGAGTATGACCAACATCCTGAACTGCACGCATACTTGATTGCTCAAAAGACATGAGATGAAGAGTGGGGCAGAGTTATAGCTTGGCTTCCTGGCGTAACGTATCGACGAAACGCGCTAAGGCGGGAGACCAAGTGGCGGGTTCTGGTGTAACAAAGTAAGTGTCAATATTGGCAATGGCGGAGGGCAGTTCCATCGTGTGAATGCCGAAGCGGTGCCGGTGGGCTTCAATAGTAATACGTGGCAGCACGGTGTAGCCCACCCCTGCCGCGACGCAGCCAAGCATGGCATCTAGCGTGCCAAATTCAAAAACACGCACGGCATTAATTCCCTGAGATGCCAGCAGCAATTCGATACGTTGGCGATAACTACAACCCTGGCGAAACGCCAGAAACGTTGCTGTCAGTAGTTCTTCAGCGCTGGGCACGCTCGTCAAAGGGGTTGAGCTTACCAGTACAAGCTGTTCGCTGAAGACCTTGAGCGAATGATAGCGATGATGATCGATAGCGCCTGCCACAAACACGCCATCCGCTTGGCCGGTCATGAGTTTCTCGATCAAGCTGGCGGTGGGACCGGTCGCCAGGGTCATATCAACGTCTGGAAAGTTGGCATGATAGGCCGCCAGTATCGGGGGAAGGCGCAGTGCCATGGTGGTTTCCATCGACCCTAAGCGCAGTTGCCCAGCAGCGTTCTCTGGGCTTTTAAATAGTGCTAACGCTTCATCATGAACCGCCAACAACCGTTCCGCGTAATCCAGTAATGCCAGCCCGGCAGAGGTAAGACGCACGCCACCAGCGCGATGAACCAGCTGCGCGCCTAACTCTTCCTCAAGCTTTTTGATATGCGTGGTCACGTTAGATTGCACCGTATGCAGTTGCTTCGCAGCGGCCATAAAACTGCCGGTTTCAGCCACGGCCATAAACAACCGCAACGATTTCAACTGCATTCCCATCTCCTTTAAGCGTCTTCTATCTCAAAATAAGATAGCTACTATCATTATAAAACGTTTTTAAAGAATTGCTGGTGTGCGTAGGCTACTAGTAAATATGCCCGTCGCCAATCTTGCCGCACAGCGATTCAGTAAGGACACGACATGATCAACAGTAAAGATTTGCCTGCCCTGGTTACCGGCGTGATGGCAACCTTGGCAGGAATAGGCATCGCCCGCTTTGCCTACACACCGCTATTACCGGCGCTGATTCAAGAGGGATGGTTTACCGCCAGCCAAGGGGCTTACCTGGGGGCCGCCAATCTTTTGGGCTACTTTATCGGTGCGCTTTCTGCTCACGCGCTGAGTGAGCGCTTTCCAGTTCGCGCAGTGTTGGCGGCAAGTTTCGTGGCGATTGCTCTGAGCTTTTTTCTCTGTGCTGGGGCTGGCAGTTTCAGTTGGTTCTTCTTTTGGCGATTAGTCTCAGGTATTGCTGGCGCTATTCTCATGGTGGTTGGCCCATCGATGGCTCTGTCGGCAACACCCCCTGAAAGGCGAGCCGGTGTCGGTGCCCTGGTTTTTACTGGCATTGGTCTTGGTGCACTGCTTTCAGCATCGGTAGTGCCTATGCTTTTGGAATTAAGCCTAACAGCGACTTGGGGGGCGCTTGGTCTGCTCTGCATCTTGGCGGGGTTGGTAGGTGTCCGTGGTGTCACGCGACTGGCTTCACCCCCGGTGACAGGTAACGAAGGGGCGGAGAGTCAGAAAGGGTATTCAGGGGTAAAGGTCGCCGTGCTACTGGTAATTGGTGCGTATGCCCTAGACGCCATCGGGTTTGTTCCTCATACCGTGTTTTGGGTGGATTATCTCGCCAGGGAAAATGCGCTAGGCAATCAAGCGGCTTCTCTACAGTGGGGCATTTTCGGCTTGGGTGCCGTGTGCGGGCCGCTAATAGTAGGAGCATTGGCGCGACAAGTAGGCTGGCACCATGGCCTAACCATCGCCTTTTTAGCCAAGGCTGCCGCTGTATCCCTACCCGTATTTTCTCTCGCACTTGCTAGCCAGTCAGTTTCCTCGTTTGTAGTGGGCGCGATGATCCCTGGCATTGTGGCGCTGACCTCTGGGCGACTTGCTGAATTAGTCGGTCCCATCGCCCACAAAAAGCTCTGGGGGCAAGCAACCGCCGCCTTTGCTGCCGCTCAGGCGCTTTCTGGCTACGCAATGTCTGGGCTATATGTGGCGTGGGGCACGTACTCACCGCTATTTGCGATTAGCGGCTTGATGTTGGTAGGCGGCTTTGTGCTGGTACTGCTTAGCCGTGGCGTGGAGCAGCGTCATATTCCTCTCTCTACTGTTCCTCTCACTACTGTTTCTCTCACTACTAAGAAACGGAGGTAATAATGCAACTCTTCCTGAACGCGACCTCACCCTATGCGCGCTTAGCGCGGATTTTCTTGCTGGAGAAAGGCCTGGCAGACGACGTTACATTGCGCTGGTGCGATCCCTGGACCGACGACCAAGCGCTGCTAGCGGTTAATCCCGCCGGGCGAATCCCAGCGCTCGTGACTGACGAAGGGGCGACACTTAGTGAGTCGATGTTGATTGCTGTTTATCTTGATAGCGTCAGTTCTAGCTTGCCTATGATTCCCCAATCCCGATTAGCGGATGTATTGCACCTGGCCGGGCTCGGTCAGAATCTTATGGATGTTGCGTTTACAACCGTTATCGCCAGAAAACATTATGGTGCTGAGATTGATTACAGTGAGCTTGGGCGAAGGCGCCAGCGAGCCATGCAACGAATAGTGGAACAACTGAACAGTGAGCTCCACGAAAGTCAGCTGGCGCCGTCGATTACTCTTGGTGAAATTGCCTGCGCTGTTGCGCTAGATTACTTGGCCTTCAGGCTGCCAGAAGTGCACTGGCAGGAAGCGTACCCACAGCTCAAAGCATGGCATGCCGCAGTAATTGCTAGGGATAGTTTTCAACAGACAGCATTTATGTAGCCGCCCCCGTGGGTGCGCTGACGCTTACGCCGCGCTACGACATATTAAAATTCAATAGCTTGGGTTCTGTAGCGCGGCGTAACGAATCCTGTGAGGGACGAGCAAATGAGGCACCCGCGAATGGAGGCGCAGCCTCCCAGCAAGGCGCCGTTCTCACCCTTTAAGCACCTGCTTAAACCACTCTGCCAGTGGCTCGCTGCGGCGAACGTTGGCGTGTTTAGGTAGCAACAGGCAGAGCTGCGCGGGCGTTTCGATACTTCCCCACGGGGCGACTAATCGCCCGCTGCTCAAATCATCCTCTACTAATAGTTTAGGTGCGATGGCGACACCCAAACCGGCCACGGCTGCTTCAATCAAATAGTAAAGATGGGCAAAGCCTTGGCCCTGCTGAAGGGCGTCCTCCAATGCACGTTGCTCCAACCCTTTAGCATTGGCCCACTGTGGCCAGGCCTGAGGCCGCGAAGCGGTCACTAACAGCTTGTTAGCAAACAGCGATGCTGGTTTGGCGGAATCGATTTGCGCTGCCAGCGCTGGGCTCACCACTGCACAAATCTGTTCGGGCATCAGCGGTATAACCGCCATATCGGCAGGGCAGGGCGGTTCAGTAAACGCCAGGGTAGCGCTGGCATCACTAGGCTTACCGAGCTGTTCAGTGTCACTCACCACCACCTGCAGTTTTAGTTCGGGTAGCTCACGGTGAAGACGATCAAGCCGAGGAATCAGCCAACGCGCTAGCAGGCTGCCAGGGCAGGCCAGGGTAAAGGGTGTCTCTTCCACTTCATGCTTGAGCGCTGCGCAACTATCACGCAGTCGTGAGAACGCCTCGCCCACGCCGCTTTGCAACTGCTCACCGTGGTGAGTAAGCACCAACCCACGCCCCACTTTGGCAAATAGCGCCACACCAAAATGTTCATCCAGACTTTTTAACTGGCGGCTAACCGCACCATGGGTAACGTTGAGCTCATTTGCTGCAGCGGTCACGCTGCCTAGCCGAGCAGTCGCTTCAAAGGCACGCAGGGCGCTTAATGGTGGCATGCTGTGTTGCATAGTTTTTCCTGCATAGCTTTTCCTGCATGGTTTGTGCTGTGTTAACAGTTGACCATATCTCACATGTTGCAGCCATCTTATCGATTTTTATCCCCGCCTGCCTGCGCTACCTTCAGTGCATTCCAAAATTCTATACCGCACTCAGAGGTCGTGATGAATCAATTCGTGAACCTGCCCGATGCCAACGGACTATTTGGCAGCTTCGGCGGCCGCTTTGTCGCTGAAACACTAATGCCGCTCATTTTAGAGCTCCAAGACGAATACGCTGCTGCTAAAAATGACCCCGAATTTCAGCGCCAGCTCGCCTACTTCCAAGGAGATTACGTGGGGCGGCCAAGCCCGCTCTACTTCGCTGAAAGGCTGACCGAACACTTCGGCGGCGCGAGTATTTATCTCAAGCGCGAAGAGCTAAACCACACTGGCGCGCACAAAATTAACAACTGCATCGGCCAGGTACTGCTGGCCAAGCAGATGGGTAAAAAACGCATCATTGCTGAAACCGGCGCGGGCATGCACGGGGTGGCCACCGCCACGGTGGCGGCACGCTTTGGCCTGCCTTGCGTCATTTACATGGGCGCGACGGACATTGAGCGCCAGCAGCCTAACGTTTTTCGCATGAAACTGTTGGGTGCGGAAATCGTGCCGGTCACTTCAGGCACAGGTACCCTCAAAGATGCCATGAACGAAGCGCTGCGCGACTGGGTGACCAACGTTGATGACACTTTCTACATTATCGGTACCGTGGCTGGGCCGCATCCATACCCTGCCATGGTGCGCGATTTTCAAGCCGTGATTGGCCATGAAACCCGCAGTCAAATGCTCGAAAAGCAGGGCCGCTTGCCGGATTCACTGGTCGCTTGTGTCGGCGGGGGGTCTAATGCAATGGGGCTGTTCTATCCCTTCATCAACGATCCAGACGTCAAGATGATTGGCGTTGAAGCGGGCGGCAAAGGCGTTAAAAGTGGCCTGCATGCGGCCAGCTTGAACGGCGGCACGCCAGGAGTGCTTCACGGCAACCGCACCTACCTGCTGCAAAACGAGGATGGCCAGATTATTGATGCCCACTCAATTTCAGCGGGGTTAGATTACCCCGGTATCGGCCCAGAACACGCATGGCTCCACGAGCAGGGGCGGGTAGAGTACGTTTCCGCCACCGACGACGAAGCGCTGGAAGCCTTCCAGATCTGCTGCCGCCAGGAAGGCATTATTCCAGCCCTCGAAACTGCCCACGCCCTGGCTGAAGTCGCCAAGCGAGCACCTACGTTGCCCCGCGATCACCTAATGGTGGTCAACCTAAGTGGGCGGGGTGATAAAGACATGATGAGCGTGGCCCACCACCTGGGTGACAAATTCGGCGTTAAAAACCTATGAGCGTGCACAAGGAGCTTTCCATGAACCATCCTTCTCGCCTTGAGCAATGTTTCGCAGCGCTCAAACAGCAAAATCGCCCAGCCCTGGTCAGCTACCTTACTGCAGGGGACCCAGATGCCGAGACTTCTCGCCGCCTGCTGCATGGGCTACCAGAAGCAGGAGTGGATATCATCGAACTTGGCATGCCGTTCAGTGATCCCATGGCCGATGGGCCCGCGATTCAAAAAGCCGCGCTGCGTGCCCTGGAAGGCGGCCAAACCCAAGTTAAAACGTTGGAAATGGTGCGCCGTTTCCGCGAACAGAACAGCACCACACCAATCGTACTGATGGGCTACTACAACCCTATCTACTGCTATGGCGTTGAGCGCTTTCTTTCTGATGCTGCCAGCGCTGGGGTAGATGGGTTGATTGTGGTGGATTTCCCCCCCGAGCATGACGAAGAGCTCTGCCAGCCAGCAGCTCAGCACGGCATTGATTTTATCCGGTTGGCCACCCCGACTACCGATGCCAAGCGGTTGCCCAAAGTGCTGGGTAACGCCTCTGGATTTATCTACTACGTATCTGTCGCGGGCGTAACGGGTGGCAGTGCACCCACACCAGCGCGGCTGGAAAGCGCGGTTGGCCAACTGCGCGAGCATACCGAGCTACCTATTGCCGTTGGTTTTGGGATTCGCACCGCCGAGCAAGCCGCCACCATTGGCCGCTTTAGCGATGCGGTGGTGGTCGGCTCCGCACTTGTTGACTGTATTGAACATGCCAACACGCCTGACGAAGCCGTTGAGCGAGTGCATAGCTTAGTCAGTGAGTTGGCTGAAAGAGTTAGGGGGTGCAGGGAGGCGAGTGAGCCACAAGTTTGTTGATACAAGCAGATTGATACAGGCAGAGTAAAAAGAACGATACGTTAAGAGAGCAGGCCAGCAGCGCCTGCTCTTTTTCGCGTCTTGCTACCAGCCTAGGAGGCGACCATTTTAGTTCATGTCCAACGGTGAGGAATGAACACAGCAAAAATCCTCTGGTGCCTCGTGAAGGTCGTTCCCGTAGTTTCAGATGACGGTAGCGAAGTGTTCGCAGTGAACAACATGCCACTTACTCCCGACACCTCACCATTAGAATCCTTCTCGCTTGTTTGTAAATAATGTTCATTTTTCAGTGCTTGTAGCTACTTACTACCGCAGGCATTATCACCGCTCACGGTTGCCTGCCAAAGGCGGCAACCATAAGGATTTTGTCACTTCGAGGGAAAATAATGGGAAAGCTCTTTTCACTGATCGTATTACTGGCAATTGGCTATGTGGGCATCTATATCTATTACGGAGTCGCCGTAAAACAAGAAGTGCAGCAGCAGTTAGATGATCGCGGCCTATCTTCGGTGAGTGTTGATAACGTTGAGTATGGTCTATTCGCGCCGATTAACACCTCTGCAGAACTGACAGTAACCGTTACTTACCGCGGTTCTCAGGCAGCAGTGAACATGGTGGTACAAGGGCACCCGGTGTTTTCTGATGACGTAAGCGTTGAGTTTGATGGACTTCAAGCACTGAGCTTGGGAATCGGTTTTGGGCAGTAGCCTTTACAGCGTTCGTTTTCACTTACTAACACCGCGTGGCAACACGTTTGCCGCTCAATCAGAGACACGTGGCTAATTTATGCTTTCCAAAATCATGAGTGGCGGCCAAACAGGCGCTGACCGAGCGGCATTGGATGCCGCACTAGCACTGGATTTCCCTATTGGTGGTGTTTGCCCAGTAGGCAGAATGGCCGAAGATGGGCCGATGAGTAGCATCTATACCCTCGAAGAAGTGAGCGGCGATTACCGTCAGCGCAACCATAAAAATGTACAGGATGCCGATGGCACCGCCATTTTCTATGCGTCTTATCTTCAAGGGGGAACAGAAGCCACTGCACTTTTCTGTATTCAGCAATCAAAACCCTACAAGCTAATCGATATTGAGCTGATAGACCCACTGCACGCGGCGATGCTGCTTGCCGACTTTGTGCATGATCGCAACATTAGCGTCTTAAACGTGGCAGGCCCCAGAGCCAGCACTTGCCCAGTAATGTACGCGTACGTTAAGCAAGCGGTTGAGCTGGTTATTAAACAGTCACGCTAGACTAAGTTTAAAGGAACAAGCCAATGCACCCGCATGAAAAACTTAATTACGTCGAGTTTGCAGCGAAAGATCTAGTCGCGACAAAAACGTTTTTCACGGCGGTGTTTGGCTGGGAGTTTGTCGATTACGGCCCTGAATACACAGCGTTTTCTAACCAGGGGTTAGATGGCGGTTTTTATCATGCAGATACCTGCAACCGAACTGCTAATGGCGGCGCATTGTTAGTGTTTTACAGCGCAGATATTAACGCAACGCTTGCTAAGGTAGAAAAAAGCAGTGGTGAGGTCATTCAGCCTATTTTTGAATTCCCAGGCGGCTTTCGTTTTCACTTCTTAGAACCCAGTGGCAATGAGTTTGCGGTTTGGTCAGAGGTGCTCATATAAGGTGCTACTATCGCTTCCCCTTTTAAGAACAGATTCAAGAGGATGACATAAGTGGCCTTTACTGATGCAGAAAGAGATGCACTTTTAAGTGTGAAAGGCGTTGGTCCCACTGTCATTAAGCGTTTTGAAGAGATTGGTATCGACTCATTTACGCAGCTGGCCGCCCGTCAAGTTGATGAGATAGCAGAAATGGTGGCCGCCATGCTGCACACAACCTGCTGGAAAAACAGCCCTCAGGCAACGTCAGCTATTTCTGCTGCTATTGCCAGGGCGCAAGAAGGTGTGTGACATATCGCAAATGTAGCGAGCAATCAAATCGTTAGAATGGCTAACCTACCGTGTCAGCAGGCTAGCTAGCATCAAGCGGCAGCCAAACATGCTCATAGCCAATCGATAACGCCACGGCGACCAGCAGCCCCGCCATTACCCAGTTAAAGCCCTTAACGATCCCTACGCTTTGAATACGATGGCCAACCAAACTGCCCATCAAGACATAACTGCCGGGTGCGCCAGCGGCTAATATTGCCAGCCCGAATGCCCAAACTACCAAGCTAAGCCCCTCAATACCCGCCGCAGGAAACTGCAGTGTGGCGAGGGGAAGGGTGGCAATAATGGCTTTTGGGTTAAGTAGCTGCATCACCAGCCCATCGCGAAAACGCAGCAGATGTGGGGTGTGGTCATGGTTGTTTAAATGGGTGTTTAAGTCGCTACTTAAATCAGCGCTTGAGCGGGCAATTTTTATTGCGAGATAAACAATATAGCTACACCCTAAGGCGCTCACGACGATCAGTGCCTCATCGTCGATCCAAGCGGCTCCTACCCAGCCCAATAGTAATAAGTAAGTAAACATCGCGGTGCCTACTCCCAGACAAAAACCTAGCGATTTTTTGGCTTGGCCATTGATGCCAACGTTTAAGCCCAGCAGATTTACAGGCCCAGGCGTATACATAGCGCCCAGGGCATAGGCGACGATTCCTAGCATGGTGAAGCCTCGTTTGTTTAATGGCAGTTCTTAAACTGGGGATTAACGCGCGATATCGCGTTGGTACTGGTGGGGAGTCATGCCATAAATGCGCTTAAAACGCCGATTAAAATGGCTAAGATCGGCAAAGCCAAAGCGTAATGCCACCTCGTTAAGTGGGGCGCCGACGTCTAGTGCAGTACGGGCCGCATTGATTCGACAGTTAATCACGTACTGATGGGGTGTAATACCGTAATGCTGGCGAAACAAGCGCAAGAAATGGTACTTGGATAAATGCGCTGCCTGGCAAATATCATCAAGCGACATATCGCTTTCCAGGTGAGCATGGATATACTCCTTAGCCAGACGTAGCAGGGTGTCAGGACGATTTGTGACGGGGCTAGGCTGTGAAATGCCGCCGAGTTGAACGGTTCTCTCGATAACCCGATAAAGCGCATTTTCCTGATCAATGCAGCTACCTGTTTGGGAGGTGACCAAGCGCGCCAGTTCCAAAATGGCGTGACGCAGTTGAGCATCCTGAATCAGCGTTTGGTTGGAACGAAAATCCGTGGCATGTTCACGTCCAAGCGCATCAGCGAACAGCGGCTTTACCTGGTCCGGGGGAGCATAAACCATCAGGTAGTCCAGTGCGTGCTTACCACCCGGTTGGCCATCGTGAACCTCCTCAGGATTGAACAGAATCACATTGCCCGGCGGGCTTTTGTGGAACTGCCCGCCGCTAAAAAAATCCTGACGCCCAGACAGCGTTACGCCGAAAGCAAATTCCTCATGGGCGTGACGGTCATAGCTGAAGTCTTTAATCGCTGCCTGAAGCACCGTTAGTGTTGGCACATGCTGACTTTTGATGAATTGAAACCGGCTTGCATTCGCCATGCCAAACCCTCCTGATGAGTCACACCACCTAGCTTATGTGCTCCTGGATATCAAATGCTTGTACATAATTGCTAAGAAACCTCTGATTAACCTTGAGAGACTCTCTAGCCTCAGCAAGCAGCATCACGTATGTTAAAAGCTTCTTATCTACCCTCTTAAAAGGATCATTCACCATGTTCACCGGCCTGAGCGCATTTCCGCTAACTCCCATGAACGAGCAGGGCATTCATGAGCATGAGTTTACTCGTTTAGTGGAACGCTTGGTGGAGGCGCGGGTGGATTCTATCGGCGTGCTGGGGTCGACGGGCAGCTATGCTTATTTAAGTGGTGAAGAACGCGCCCGAGTGGCCAAACTATGCGTTGAGCATGCCGCTGACGTACCAGTGGTAGTGGGCATAGGCGCGCTACGCACCCGCGATGTGCTGGCCAATGCAGAAAGCGCCCAGCAAGCAGGCGCGTGCGGCGTGCTGTTGGCGCCAGTGTCTTATCAAAAGCTGACCGAGGATGAGGTGTTTAGTCTTTTCGAGACGGTTTGTCGTTCGCTGAGCGTGCCGCTATGTGTCTATGACAACCCTGGTACTACGCACTTTGAATTTAGCGATGAACTGCATGGACGCATCGCCCAACTGCCCCAGGTTCGTTCGATTAAAATTCCCCCAGTGCAAAATGATATGGCCGCTGCACAAGAACGTGTGGCACGGCTGCGTGGATTGATTTCCAGCGACGTGACAATTGGCATTAGTGGCGCCCCAGCCGCTGCCACAGGGCTACTTGCTGGCTGCGATGCTTGGTACTCGGTGATTGGTGGGTTATACCCCGAAGCTGCGCTGGCGCTAACCCGTGCCGCCCAAGCGGGAGACGAACAACATGCCCATGCGCTTTCCGCTGCGCTTGAACCGTTATGGGCACTCTATCGGGACTTCGGCGGCAGCCTGCGAGTAGCCGCTACTATTGCAGAACTCACTGGAAAAGTAAGCCAGCCTTGCTTGCCCCAGCCGCTTCAGACACTGCAAGGCGATGCCCGGAAAAGGGTGGCAGCGGCGATTGACGCGCTCGAGCTAAGCTAAAGCGTTGAAGAATGGCCGGCCCTGGGTAATGCGCTGCTTTCCCCAGGGCCAGTTGCAAATGCGAATTAAAGCCCTTGGGCGCCGCGCCGCAGCCAATCATGCACGAAAGCTAGCTTGCGCATTGCCGCATCTGAAAGCACAAACGGATAAAGATCCGAAAGCCCCATTGAGCGATTTACATGGTTAACACCGGCCACTAATGATGCCGCAATATGAATCAAACGCTCAGCATCCGGCTCGGCGTAAGCACCCCAGCCATGGGTGTAGGGCAAAGCTGGTGACGTCATGCCTGCTGACACAAAGCTATCGGTAATATCGGTCAGGTGCAGTAGGTGCGAGGTGGTTTCCGCCCAATCTTCATGGGGGTGGGAAGACGCATAGGTAGACAGAAACCGCTGCCGCCAATCCGCAGGCGGGCCATTGTGATAATAGTGCTGCAGCGCCGCGGGGTAATCCTCCCGCTCATCGCCAAACATCTCACGAAAAGCATCAAGAAAGTCATCCCTTAAACTCAGCCGCCACCACAGCATATGGGCAATTTCATGGCGCATATGGCCAATCATCGTGCGGTAAGGCTCTTCCAACGCCTCCTTGCGGGTCGTACGCAGCACCGCATCTGCTTCGGCCACACTGATGGTCACCACGCCACCGACATGCCCCATGGGTACCGGCGTTCCCCCTTCGGCCAGCATATGAAAGGTTGGTGGTGTACCGGGGTCTTCCGGGCGAAACCAGTTCCAACGGCCCAGGTTATCGATCACCCAGCGCTTAGCCGCTTCGGTTTGCGCCCAGTTAGGCATGGCATCAGAAATAGAAGGGTCAGGTGCAAGGGCGGTCATCGCGCAGGCACGGCAGAATTCACCTTGCTTAGGGGCAATCCAGTTGCAACCGATCACTTCGCGGTTGGCACAGAAGGGCGGCATTGGCAGAAAGGCGCGCGCTTGCGGGTCGTAAGCCACAGGAACGCCGTCGGCGGTCACCAAATTATCAAACCAGAGTGAACCGGCACCGACCGGATTAGAAAAAACACGCATAGGTCGGGTATCTCATAAGAAACGAGCTTTCAGTCTAGGAGCCGAGGCGGGGATAAGCCAATAGCGATTGCTTTCATTTCTGCGTGGTTGGGAAAAAGCCGCGTAGGAGGCG
Organism: Halomonas bluephagenesis; assembly: GCF_054790765.1. NCBI lineage: Bacteria > Pseudomonadati > Pseudomonadota > Gammaproteobacteria > Oceanospirillales > Halomonadaceae > Halomonas > Halomonas bluephagenesis. The sequence goes on along the minus strand of NZ_CP133631.1, from coordinate 815,993 downwards.
GCTGTAGTTTTGGGGTAAGGTCGTCGTCCACGACTGTTTAAGCGTGGGCAGAGGGTAGAGAGTGGCGTAAAAATAGTCAGTGAGGTAGCTTCAGTAATATGTATGGTCGATAAGCAATAGGCTGACATTGTCTGTCGGTAGTTAGATGGCACTCGAGAAGCTAAGGTGGCTAGCGGTTCATATAAAGAAATATTTGATAGTTAATAAGTAAAATTTTAGGCATGAGTGCTGCTTTCCCTATAAAGCGAAAGCGAAACTAGCTGTTTCGGTTTAAATGCCTTTCTAGCGAGTCAATGGACTCGCAATAAATTGGAGAAGTATAGTTTATATGCTAAAGGATTTGAGTGATGGATGATGCGCTTAACAGATTAGTTAAAATCATAGTCGAGCTTCTAAAGCTTCTCGTTATGGTGCTGCTTCTCCAGGTTATATTCTTTAATCTCGGGCGCCTATTCCTATGGTTGCTCACTATTGGTCGATACCCAAGAGGAGCGTTAACACAGCGGGATGTCAATTGGGTTACCCTTTTTGGTTTTATTACCTTTGTGATGTTTGTTCTTGCTATGGGCTTTTATAATGCATTCTTTGGTGCGCATTCGGTGACATAACAGATGTTTGTTGGCGTACGGCCCATGCAACTTTCGGAAACCGAATCGTTACCGGTAGCTTGGCTATGGCGCATTTTTCGGTGTTTAATCAGTTTCCAGGTCGATGGTGGGAAGTTGGTCGAATGAGCTTAGTGACTTCATTTCTTCTAATTTTTGATTAGCGCATTCATCATAAACGGCCATCGCGCCGTCGTAATAGTGTTCCTCTGATGCAAATACGCTAGCGATAGTTTCCACAGACCTTAGGTCACCTGAAAACATGCCTAGCAGCTCTTCTTCCGACTTATGTTGCTCATCTTTGAGTTGGCCAATATGCAAATAGAAGATACTATCCAGGTGGCAAACACGAATTTTATTGTATAAGGCAGAAAGCGATATTCTGGAAAAGAGCGCGATATGCTGCATAGCCTCAGCTTCTGTATATAGCTCTTCATCAGCAGCCCATGCAGTTTGCTGGTTAATCACCGGCATCGAAATGGCCAGGAGGGTAAAGTTGAATAGAGCTAAACGAAGGAATTGCATTCGTAATACCTTATGTGTATTAACGTAAGAATACCATCCTACCATTAATTTTCATATGGTTGCTTTCAAAGCAAAAGCATTGCTTGTGTGGGCTGATTCTCACACAAAAAGCTGGGTATCAGGATTGGGAGAGACCTTTCCCTAAAGTGAACAAGTGTGTCAACGGTGCTGGTTTACCGCTAGGTGTCATGCAATCAGGAGGAAGGTGTGTATACAGTAGAAAGAGCAACGTTTCCCGCTGACTTAAATGCTGTACTTGATTTGTATCGAGAATATATAGCGAGCACGTCAGTTGACCTTACTTTTCAAGGTAACGATGAAGAATTTAATAGCTTATCTGAAAAGTATAGCTCGGATGAGTCAAAGATATTTTTAGCGACAATTAATAAGATACCGGTGGGGTGTGCTGCATTTCGCAAGGTGAACGATAATACCTGCGAAATGAAGCGGGTTTATGTTCGTCCAACTGCTCGTGGAAGTAAGTTGGGCGCTAGGTTGGTAGAGCGAATATTGCAGGAAGCCATCAGCAGTGGGTATAAGAAAATATGCCTTGATGTGCTGCCTGAGTTCAAAGCGGCCTTAGCGCTGTACCTGTCATATGGGTTCGTTCCACACCCACCCGTGACGAATAACCCTGTCCCTGGAACCCAGTTCTTGGGGCTGGATCTGGAACGGTATAACCACACAACTTCTCAGCTTAAAACACGCTATTCTCCAAGCTTATGAAGGATGCGCTTCAACGAGATCCCTAAGCTGCTCACTTAGAGGGTTGTCTTTCTTGTAGGCTAACAGTAGCGGCGGGGAAGAGTCCCCGTCGGCAAGCGGTATGGCCATCATCTACCGTTCATCATCTATCGCTTACTAACGATCACCAATTGATATATTTAAAATAAGAATATACGGGTCTTTTTTTATGCTTTTTGGGAAAGGCGTGATGCACTAAAATGGGGCTCTTTTTGAGCTAGGCACCTAAGGTCCGATTGGTTTGCTAAGCCAAAGATAGGGATGTCACCATGAATGAGCTAGAGCGCGCACGTCAAGCGAGCTGTCCTGCACATTCGAATAACGCCGTTGAGGAAAAGCCCGTATGAGTGAGTTGAACCCGATCAAAGCCCTGTTGGCTGACGTGCCTTTTATGGTTATTGACGGCGCTATGGCCACCGAGCTGGAAACGCTTGGCTGCGACCTCAACGACGCCCTCTGGTCAGCGCGCTTGTTGGCTCAGGCCCCAGAGAAAATTCGCCAAGTTCATCAGGCCTACTTTGAAGCCGGTGCTGATTGTGCGATTACCGCCAGCTATCAGGCCACGGTGCCTGGTTTTATGCAGGCAGGGCTGACAGCGCAGGAAGCGCGGGAACTGATTCAGTTATCGGTCACGTTGGCGCAGCAGGCGCGTGATGCAGTCTGGCAGCCTGGTCAAACCGATCGCCCCAAGCCGTTAGTGGCTGCGTCTGTTGGCCCTTAGGGCGCTTACCTGGCCGATGGCAGTGAATACCGCGGCGGCTATGATCTGGATCGTGCCGGGCTGGTAGCGTTTCACCGCGAACGTTTTGAACTCTTGCTAGCGGCAGGTGCTGATCTGCTGGCGGCTGAAACCTTGCCTTCATTAGATGAAGCGCTGGCGATCACCGATTTGTTGGCCGAGCATCCCGGCGCACAGGCCTGGATCACCTTCTCAGCAAAGGATGGCAAACATATCAGCGATGGTACGCCGATAGAGGAGTGCGCGGCAGCCCTGGCCAATTGCCCAGGCGTGGCGGCGATTGGCGTGAATTGCACCGCCTTGCCCCACATTGAGTCGCTGATTCAGGCGATCCGGCGTCAGTGCGATCTGCCAGTATTGGTCTACCCCAATTCAGGGGAAGTGTACGACGCGGTGACCAAAACCTGGCACCCGGCCACATGCGACCACACCGCCAGTGGCCCTTCCGCGCTGGCACAAGGGGTAGAGCAATGGCTGGCGGCAGGCGCGTCAGCTATTGGTGGTTGCTGCCGAACAGCGCCAGCGGATATTCAGGCGTTGGCCCAGTGGCGGCGGTCACGCCCGCTTAGTGAGTCATATAGATAACTAAGGTTATTTGTATTAGGTTTTAAGTCTTCCCACGTTTAGCAGAGGTATTTGTCTAATGAACCATTGATGCCGCCGTTGCAATAACGACCAGTCTCCACCAGCCCCCAGTAGTAAGGATAGTTCTTGGAATAGTTCTAGGGATGGTCCTTGGAATAGTCCTTGGGAGGGGTTTTAGAGAGAGTTCTTGGCATCGTTGGAATCACAAATGACAAATACCTATCTCACCTTAAAAGGTGTTTCCTACGTTCTGTCGGATGGCAGAAAGCTTTTCACTGATCTTCACGAGCAGTTCGATAGCCGCCCAACCGGGTTAGTGGGGCGTAATGGTGTCGGCAAAACAGTCCTAGCCCAAATCCTTGCTGGCCTGTTGCAGCCAGCCACTGGCCATTGTCAGCGCCCCGGCAGCGTCCATTATCTTGCCCAGCAGGTGGCGCAGCCGAAGGGTGTTTGTGTCGCTGATCTTGCCGGTGTTCGAACAACGTTGGATGCGCTGACACGCATTGAGGCTGGCAGCACAGCGCCTGAGGATTTTGAGGCAGTTGATGATCGCTGGGATATGCCCCAGCGATTTCGCCATGAACTCGAACGCAATGGCCTGGGCTATCTTGAAGCCAGCACACCAGCGAACACATTGAGCGGCGGCGAAGCCATGCGCGTTGCTTTAATGGGCGCCATGCTCTCGAATGCCGATTGCCTGATTCTTGATGAGCCAAGCAACCATCTCGACCGACCCAATCGGCAGGCGCTTATCGAACAGCTGCAGCGCTGGCCGCGTGGGCTGATCGTGGTTAGCCATGACCGACAACTGCTGGAAACCATGGAACGTATCGTGGAACTGTCGCCCTTAGGGCTGCACAGTTACGGCGGTAACTACACGTTCTATGCCCAAGCCAAAGCGCATGAACAGCAGGCTGCCCTTGATCAGCTCAGCCAGCGAAAGCTCGAACGCCAACGCGAAGAGCGCGCGATGCGCAAGCAGCGTGAACGTCAGGAGAAACGCCAGGCTCACGGCAATCGGCTGGGCAAGGAAGCCAACCAGGCTAAGATTCTGTTAGATCGTCAGAAAGAGCGCAGCGAAACCTCGGCGGGCGCGCTGCGCCAAAAGCAGGCGACCAGTCAGGCGCAGCTAAATCAACGTGTGCGTGACGCCGCAAAGCAGGTTGAAAACGAGCTACAAATCAACCTGCATGAAATACCTATTACCCAGGCCGCCAAGCGCTGTTTGGTTGAGTTAGAAAGGGTTGAGCTACCGTTCGTCATGGGAGCCACTCGGCACATTAATCTAATGCTGAAAGGGCAGCAGCGACTAGGCATCATAGGGCCGAATGGCTGTGGTAAATCTACGCTGCTCCGCGTGCTGGCGGGCCAGATTGAGCCCTTATCAGGAACCTACAACATAACGCCTGAAAGCGCCTATCTTGACCAGCAACTGGGGAATCTAGACCCAGCAAAGACGCTACTCGAACAGCTGCAGCTGGCCAACCGAACCGCGAGTGAAGGGGACCTGCGCATGCGGCTTGCCCAGCTAGGCCTAGGCGCGCAAAAGATCACCACGCCCAGCGGGCTGCTAAGTGGTGGTGAGCGCCTGAAAGGAGCGCTGGCCTGCATCCTCTACGCCGATTCCCCACCGCAACTATTGCTCCTGGACGAGCCGAATAACCATCTTGATTTGCCTTCAGCACAAGCACTGGAAACCATGCTGCGCAGTTACCAAGGCGCGTTAATGGTGGTATCCCACGACGATGCCTTTCTGGAAAAACTAGCCCTGACAGACCGCCTGCTAGCAACCGAACAAGGCTGGCACCTGGAGCCGGTTTGATCGTATTGCACCTCCTACCACACGCCCCGTAGGAGGTGGCTTTAGCCCGCGACGATTCAAACACTGAGCCATCAACAGGCTGCACCTGCCTGGATGCATTCGCCAAGGCTGCAAAGGCTCAGTATCATAAGCAGCCAACCAAATCACAGAAGTCACCTTCCATGTCATGCCCACCTTGCCCCAATTGCCAATCTGAATTCGTCTACCAGGATCAAAGCTTGTTCATCTGCCCGGAATGCGCCCACGAATGGAACCTTTCCGAGGTTGGAGCGGAAGACACCGTCACGGTGAAAGATGCCAATGGCACCCTGCTTGCTGAAGGCGATAAGGTAACGCTTATCAAAGACCTCAAGGTCAAAGGCAGCTCAATCGTGCTTAAGATTGGCACCAAGGCGGTCATCAAGCGGCTTAAGGAAGGCAAAGACCACCAGCTCGACTGCAAGGTCGATGGCGCTGGCGACATGATGGTCACCGCCCAGTTTGTGAAAAAAGCCTGAATCACCTTCACTCGCCTAGAGGGCCATCATGGACGTCAGACTCAACACGCAAGAGCAGATCGTGAAGTCATTTTACTCCTGGTTGCCTATGGTGCTGGTCGCGCTCATTCTCTACGGCGCGTTATTTGTCGGGCTCGCTATATGGCTACTAATGCAGTTGTTTGGCATGGAGCAAGCCGTCGCGCAAACAGTCGGGCTACCAAGCGGAGTGCTGTTACTGGGTGGCCTGTTTTACATCTATGTGAAGTGGCTGCTGACAGCGCTGTCGTCATACCAGCTTTCCCTGAGAGGCAATCAGCTCATCGTGAAAGGCATTTCGGGGCGGCGAACCATTGAACATGAACTGCCGGTGAATGATGTTAAAAAAATACACATCGGCACGCATACCCATACCATGCAACAGCCAGCGTCAGGGCAGGGCGGCGCTAAAAGCAAAGCTGCCTCGCGGCTGACGGTTGTGCTAAGCAACGGCGACTATTTCAAACTCGATTTCGCCATGAACGCCTTTGATAACGAATCGCTGTATGACTTTTTTACCGCCATGAAACGTAAAGGAATCGATATTAACCTCAACGGCTAACAAAGCCGTTCAATGCGCGCCTTGCAGGCATCTATGTTCAACAGAAGCAGGCTTCACCTGAATTGACTGCTAGGCTCAAAGCTACCGTGCCTTTGTCCAAAAAAACACTTAACAAGGTCAGTCTCGACGACGGTAGTTACAATAATAGATCAAGGCTAATGGTTATGTAGCGCGTGGTAAGCCTCCGGCGCCCCCGCGAGGAGGGCTGCAACAGGCTATATACTCAATGGAGTTCTCTGCTCTATGACTAAACGAACCTAGCAATACCGTTCCTAACCACCACCTGAGCAGGAAGTCCCGCTGGCGATGACGTTCGGTTACAGGTAGAAGGAGATGACATGTTTCCATTAGAGGTGTTGGCTACATATACACTGGCATGTTTGCTGTTAGTGATTTCCCCTGGGCCAGATAACATGCTGGCGATAGGACGAGGTTTAAGCCAAGGCAGATTGGCCGCAACCGTTTCTGGCTTATCGTCTGGGATGGGAATTCTATTTCAACGTGCTAGCGGCGACATTTGGGCTGACTCTTTTAATTCAAACGTCCGAGCTAGCCTTCTATGTGGTCAAGATTATTGGTGCGGGCTATCTCATTTGGTTAGGCGTTAAAGTCCTTCGGTCTCGAAATCTATTTTCCTTAGAGCCTGCAAAAAAACAGTCTTTAAAAACCGTATTTTCAACGGGCTTCCTTTCAGCGGCACTCAACCCTAAGCCGGGTATGTTTGTGCTCGCGTTTGTTCCTCAATTCGTAAACCCTAATCTGGGATCTGTGACTTGGCAAATGATTGGCTATGGGGTCTGGTTTGCGGTTTTAACAGCGGTAGGTTTCAGCCTTATGGGCGTGTTTTCATCTAGATTATCAGAATGGCTGAGAAACAAACCAAAATTGGTTTCTGGCTTAAATATTGGGGCAGGCGTTACGTTTGTATCGTCGGGTCTGGCTGTGGCGTTCATGAAGCAGAGGTAAAAAGCGTGCTTCATGAACCATTACAAGCTCCACTACTAGCGGGATGAGCGGATCTGAATCAGTCACTGGCCGCTGAGGTATAGAGAAAATCGCAAAAAACTGCCCGAGGTCATGCCCGTAGCCTAAAGTGCTATGGGGCAAGCGTAGGACTCAACGGATTTAACTGCTAGGCTAATTTTACTAGAGCGAACAACGCCGCAGGGAACAACCTAATGCAAAATGCCCCACGCATTGAGCTTCACCCTATTAGCCAACGCGTGCAGGCGCAGGTTGACGGCACGTTAATCGCCGACTCCACCAATACGCTTGAACTCCGCGAATACGGCTAACCACCACGCCACTACTTCCCACGTGAAGACGTGAGAATGGATTTACTTACTATTTCAGAAACCACCACGTATTGTCCGCTCAAGGGTGATGTCACCTACTGCACACCGATGTGGCGTGGAGCGATGACCAGCAGCCGATACGCTCAAAAAATATGGATCTAGATATGTTGTGAAAATATGAGGATGTTTCATGAAGATTGCGTGGATTATTCTGATAATGTTCGTGCTGGCTGGATGCGCGGGAAATAGATATGGCGAAGTAGCAATCGGGTCACATAGCGTTTGGTGCAATGAAAGGTATTTGCCGGAAAGAGATTCGATTGAAACAGTACAAGACGAGCTGCATCTCGATGTCGCAAAGAATGGATATCTGTATGCCTTCTTGGGCGCTTATGCATTCCAAAAAGATAGCAAAGGTGGTTCAGACCATCTATTTGTATTGCCAGAGTATATTGAAAGAGTTGAATCGCTTTCTGAGCAGGATGATGAGACAGGGTTCGAAGCTGAGGTCTTTAAGGTATATTCCAGTCAGAGCAATCTATTTGAGGTTGTAATTGTTTTCATTGGCTCGAATGATATGGCTGATTGGAGAACAAATTTTTCTTTTATAAATCGACGTCAGTATGACCAAGCAAGAAATTATGTACTTAATGTTGAGAAGGAGTTTCCGGAGATGAAGTTTGTCGTTGCCGGATATTCACTGGGTGGTGGATTGGCAGTTCACGTAACAAAGCATGAACAAACGAGTGCCAAGGTTCAGCAAGCTTGGGCTTTTAACTCAAGCCCAAAAACATGGGGTGATGGAAGTAATGATGCTCGAATTTGGCAGGCTTCTATGTCACGTGATGCGCTTAAGATCGCGAGGTTGCCCATATTTCGGGTTCTTCCTGGGGTATCTAGAATTGGTGCAGGAAGCGGTCAAAGGGCGGAGAATTACTATCTAGTTGAATCGAATCGTGTTTATGCTCATTTTAGATGGGTTCTAGCGAGAGATATGTTGCACGTGGCTGACTTAGCTTTATACAAAGAAGGCGTTGAGGAAGAGTCATCAAAACCATTACATCTACTTAAATTATCTTCGTTCGCTGCTTGCAATGCCGCCCTCTAACAATCGGCTGCACAGCGGCCTATTTCCCGCCGCTTCGCGGCTCTAAATCGGCTCGTGAGCCGGGCGTTGAGCCTGTATAAAAACTCCGCTGACGGCTAAGTTTTGGTAGGATCGAGAAAAAATACGAGGAGTGGTCAGCATGCCGCGCTTCAAGGCTTATAGCTACGATCAGAACGCTATGGTGGTGATCAATTACCAAGATCAGATCCAGCTAGGCACCTTTGAACACGCTGTGCACTACCTGATCGACTGGATGAAGCATCGAGTCGATAGCCCCCCAGGGGCAAAGAAGTTTACAGCCATCGTATGTCAGTCGTGGAGCCCGTCTTCGGCAACATTGGCACAACGAAAAGGCTGAACCGCTTCAGCCTTCGGGGTAAGAAAAAAGTGCAAGGTCAGTGGCAGCTCTACTGCTTGGTGCACAATATTGAGAAGTTGGCGAATTACGGCCACTTGGCCGCGTCATGAAGGGCCTGGAGCGGAGTATGTTGCTTTTTAAGAGCAAAAGGCCGTCTTCAACAAGCTTTAGCTGGGTGCCCAAGTGGCTAAATACCGATATTAAGATTACTCAGTCAGATGACCGGCTGAGTAAATAAATTAAGATGATAGGAGGTGGAGACGGCTCGAAATCGGTTTTTTCTACAGTCTCGTTATTCATCCTAGACTTCAATCGGCTAACAAGGATTAACATGGCAAAAAGAACGAACAATCATAAATTGGGTGACTTAGGCGAACTTAAGGTTAGAATGATATTTTCTGAAGCAGGGTTTGCTATATCAGAGATGTCAAAGGATTATGGCGAAGACTTTTTCGTATTTGGTGAAGACGCTGGTGTTATTGAGCCTTTCAGGATCTACGTTCAAGTAAAAACATCTGAAAAAAATGATCAACATAAGTCTGATTGGACAATTTACGAAGATTGCTTAACTGTTCGAAATTGGATTATTGGAAATGATCTTACAATTCTTGTTCGCCACAACAAAAAGTCAGGTGAATATAAATTTTGCGTTCCAGAGGATGAGGTTGAATATTGGAATTTACCATTTATTAAAGATAGTGATATTGCAATCAACTGTAACGAAAACTTTGATGCTGAAGCAGCAAAAAAATTGATGTGGATGGCTCGAATTAGACATTACGATAGGATTGTCAAAATTACTCAGCCAAATGAAATGGGAGAAGATACGTGGAATGATATTCCTAAATACAGGCTATTTTGTTTGGAGCTGTTAGTTAGACTTAAACTCATGGATCCTGTGAATCTTCATCTGAATAACGAGACATATCTGAAACTCGCCAATATCGCTGGAGAAATGATTGACGATCATGAAGATTCAGAAGATATGAGTGCAGTTGAAAAGTCTAGATATGCAGCAAGCTTTTTATTAGTGGTAGATCAATTGGAAAAAGTTAGTGGATATTCAGTTGGCATGAGTCAGTTTTTATTAGACTCTTGCGCTTGCTTACTAGTACAACTGATGTTTCACCGTGAAGAAGTTGCCATAAAAGAGCTCCAAGAACTAGCATCAACCTTGAGGCTATCTACATAATAATTCGTTTCCATTGATAAAATACTGTCACGAATTTTGGTACCTAAAATGTCGTGCCAGTATTTGTAACTGAACTCGGCGTTATATCAGTTCCGCCTAAAATCCCGTTCCTGGCCGATAGCGGCCAAGCCAACTTTGGTGATGCAGAGTTGCATATCCGAGAATCATGGCACTGAATGCATCTGTTGCCAGGGAGAGAATTGCTTAGCCTCTGCTGTTTAGGTGCGTTGTTATTATCTGTATCAACCTGATGGTCGAGAGGAAATTGAACTGACGCCTGATAGCGCCATCGAAGGAAATATCAGATAAAGATCGGCTTTTGCTGACAAGCTATTACTACCCGTTCTTGCAGGATGGGGTCTTCGCGGAGAACTTTATGGACTACGAACATGCAATTGTGAAATTCGAAGACGGGATTGGCATCCTGTTCTGCAACGGCTGCGGCATTATCATCGCTGAGGGTACCCAGCATGAGGATAGAGAGCACTACTGTACCATGTGCATGAGCGGCAATTGTAAAGCAAAATTCAAGGACGGAAACTGACATTTCCAGACCGCCACGCTCCGCGTTTTAGGGAAGGGGGCGTGGAATAGATGTTGTGAACATCATTAATCTGAAAACTCTTTAACATCCGCTCCTGGCCGAAGACCGACATTACCAGCACCGCTAATGTCGGTTTTGATGACAACCTTCTACATCCCACTCACCCTCATCACTTCCCTCGTCACCGCCTCATTCAACACCCCGCGTTTGGCTTCCATCACCGTGAGCCAGTCGCGGGCGCGGGTGATGCCGGTGTAGACCAGCTCGCGGGTGAGAATCGGGTTGATCGTCGGCGGTAGCAGCAGGGCGGTGTGTAAGAACTCCGAGCCTTGGGATTTGTGTACCGTCATCGCGAATACGGTTTCTACCGCGTGTAGGCGGGAGGGCAGTACCCAGCGGATGGGTTTATCGGCATCGCTCGTGGCACTTGATGAAGGAAAGGCCACTCTCAACAGTTTCTGTTGCGGATTGCGGGGATCCGGCACGGCCAGGGTGATGCCGATATCGCCGTTCATTAGTTTTAGGCCATAGTCGTTTTGGGTGACCAGTACCGGGCGGCCTTCATACCAGCCTTTCTCTAACGTGTAGTCACTGCCAAACAGCAGCTTTTCGCTGCGCAGGGTTTTGGCGATATGCAGGTTTAAGCCTTCTACTCCCCAGGGGCCTTTGCGCAGCGCGCACAGCAGTTGAAAGTGGCTGTAGGCGCTTAGTACCTCAGAAGCCCAGGCGTTATAGGCCGCTGGGTTGTCCTCAAACGATTCCCCACGCGGGCGCTGTGCGTTCAGCACCTTTAGGTAATGGCGATAGCCAGTGGGCGGGGCGATGGGTTCATTTTTGTGGTTGGTGCGGCCTTCACCTCCATTGAGAAACTTATCCGCGCTGCCGTGAATCACCAGCTTATCCAGCGCGGTGTCCTCAGCAAGCGTTAGGTGGTGTAAGTCTGGGTAGCCGTGGCGCAGCACGGCGCTAACGGCCTGCTGTTTTTCCCAATCAGTTTGGGCATGGCTGGGCTGGTTAATCGCCTGGGCCAACTGGCCGATGCCGCTGTGTTCGTTAAAGCGGTGGCTTACCCGCAGCATGGTAATGGCTTTGTCGAGCGGCTGGCCGTCAGCATCCAGGTACTCGGGTGGCAGCGGCTGGCCGGTGGCGCTTTCCAGCCATTGGGCGGTTTCTGGGGTGTAGTGGGCGGCTTCGGCACGGCGGCATAAATCGCCGAGTACCGAGCCAGCCTCTACCGATGCCAACTGGTCTTTATCCCCCAGCAGCACGCACTGTGCATTGGCGGGCAGGGCGCTCAGCACGGCGGCCATCATTTCGATATCCACCATAGAGGCTTCGTCGATGACCAGTACATCTAACGCTAGCGGGTTGGCGGCGCTGTGGCGGGAGTGGCGGGTGTCGGGGCGAGCGCCTAGTAAGCGGTGGAGCGTGGTGACTTCAGTTGGGATGGCGGCTTGAAGCTGCTCTGGGGCCTCATCTTCGTCGACGTGTCGAACCAAAGCTAAAGCTCCCTCCCACAAAGCTCCTTCCAATAAGGTGGTTAATCCTTTGAAGGGAAGTTGGCTGACTTGCCCAGCGATGGATTCATTCAGGCGGGCAGCGGCTTTGCCGGTGGGGGCGGCTAGGCGAATGCGCAGCGGTTGGCTGGGTGAGTGAGCCAGTTGCAGCGTTTGCAGCAGGGCGAGCAGGCGCACCACGGTGGTGGTTTTGCCGGTGCCGGGGCCGCCGGTAATAATGCCGAAGCGGCTGCGGGCGGCCAGCGCACAGGCGGTTTTTTGCCAGTCGAGATTGCCGCTTGGCTTGAACAGAATATTCAGGGCCTGGGGGAGAAGACCGGGGTGACTATCGTCACCCATCGCCCAATAAATTGGCCTCCTACAACGGTTATCAGTTGCCGTCGTGGCGTTATCATTCACTGCCTGTGTGTGTGCGGTGTTTTCATCTTCTAGGCGGCTGGCGATTTGCTGGTGCAGGGTTTGCTCGTACTGCCAGTAGCGGCGTAGGTAGAGTCGCGTGTCTGAACCTGAGTGATTAGTCACTACCACCAGCGGTGTGTTGCCGGGGCCTTCGCTGGTGAGCAGTGGGTGGTGCAGCGCGGCTTGCCATTCGCTTAGCGTAAGCGTTGCCAGCACATCGCTGGGCAGAGGTGGCGAGTCGGTTAAATCATCCCCTTCTGGTGGTAGCGAAAGGGCGAAATCTGGTGCGTTAAGCGTGGCGGTTAAGTCCAGACACACATGCCCTCGGCCTAGCTGGTGGCTGGCCAGGGCGGCGGCTAACAGCAGCAGCGCGGGGGCATCCGGTGCTTCTGCCGCTAAAAAGCGCACCAGAGCGCGGTCTAAATCGCGCAGCCAGCCCCTGGCTACCCAGCGCTCACATAGGGTTAGCAATTCAGTGGTATCGCTTAACGCAGGGTGAGCGCTCACTGGCGCGGGGGCCAGTGAAGGCTGGGCATCCTGTGTTTCAACGGCATCGCCAAACAGGTCGAAGGTGTGGGTGTCTTTGGGCTTACTCATACCGTCGCTTCCTGTGCGGGGCTTGAAAACGATGCGCCTGCAAACAGGCTATCCAGTGCTTCGATCAGTTCAACCGGGGCGGGCTCGGAAAATACCCCGCGCCCTGGGCTGCGGCTGCCGCGTAGAAATACCGTCATTGAGCCACCCAAGTGCTGGTGCGGGTCGTAGTTGGGCAGGCGCGCTTTTAGCAGCCGGTGCATAGCCAGCAGGTAAAGCGCGGCCTGGAGGTCGTAGCGCTTGGCCAGCAGCGCATGGCGCAAGGCGTCCGGTTCGTAATCGCTATCACTGGGCCCTAAATAGTTCGATTTCCAGTCCAGCACGTAAAAGCGCCCTTGGTGCTCGAAGGCTAAATCGATAAAGCCTTTCAGCATGCCGTTTAGGGTATCGGCATCCAGCGCTGGGCGCTCAACCCCTGGCAGTAAGTGCTTGCTTACCAGGGCATCAATCGCCTGGGTGTTGACCCGTTTGGCGGCTAGCCAGAACTCTAGTTCCACTTGGTAGCTGCTGAGTTCGGTCAGTGTGACGCTTTGTTGGTTTGGCGCGGCCAGCGGTAACGGTGTGGTGAGTAGCGCTGAAAGCCAGCCTGCTAGCGGTTCCTGCCATGCTTGCCAGCCGCGCAGCTGTACGCGCCGCCATAGCATATCGTTGAGTGAATCTTGATCGTTAGCAGCGGCTGCAAAGCCTTGCCTGCCTGCCCATTCCAGTAAGCCATGCAAAAATGTTCCCGGCCCTGGGCCTCTGGGAAATTTATGCAGATGAAATGTTTCCTGCTGGGCCAGCTGGGATAGTTCCTGCGGCTCATCCAATACTTCAAACGCGGTAGCTTCCTGGGCGGTGGTCGGCTCCAGTGGCGTGGCCGTGGGGGCGGTGAGCGTGCCGGAAAGGCGCAGCGCCGAGTAGCTGGCAATCCACCAGTGTTCCTTGGCCGGGCGCGTGGGCGTGCGGGCGTGCCCAAGCGTGGCGCTTTGTTCGGCGCTTTGTGCAGAGAGTGCAAGGCGCTGGGCAGTGGGTGCCGGTGGCTCGTTGACAGCAATCTCGCTGCCTTGTGCCAGCGCTTCCAGCGCGGTGGTTAGCTCCGCCGGTACAAGCGTTTTTCCGCCGCTAATCAGGTAGCCGAGGGCGCTATTTTCTAACCCCTGAAGTGGGGCTAGCCCCAGCCAAGTCGCGTGGCGGGCGCGGGTTAGCGCCACATAAAGCTTGCGCAGGTCTTCCCCTAAACGTTCGCGGTCGGCGGTAGCCAGCGTTTCTTCATCGGCGCTTAGGCTGAGCTGAAGATTGCCTTGGGCGTCGTGCCAGCGCAGCGGTATGTCTTTATCGCTCACTGGGCGGTGGTTGGCGATAAACGGCAGGAATACCAGCGGGTACTCAAGGCCTTTGGATTTGTGGATGGTGACCACCTTGACCAAATCCGCGTCGCTTTCCAGGCGCAACTTGTGGCTGTCGCCGTGGCCTTCCGGGTCGGCAATGGATTCATACAGAAAGCGAATCAGCGCGTGTTCGCCGTCCAGTTCAGCGCTGGCTTGCTGCAGCAGTTCGCCTAAGTGCAGCAGGTCGGTGAGCAAGCGCTCACCCTCTTCGAATTCCCCCAGTAGGCGGGCGGGAATGTCGAAATCCACCATCATGCGGCGTACCAGGGGCAGCACACCCTGGCGCTGCCATAGGCGATGGTAGTGGCTGAATTGCTCCACCCGCGCTTCCCAGGCCAGTTCGTTTTGTTGCAGGTGATCAAGGTCGGCTAGGCTTAGCCCCAATACTGGCGTGGCCAAGGCGGCTCGCAGATGGGCTTCGGCTTTGCGGGAACTGGCTAACGGCTCGGCGCAGGCGCGCAGCCAGCGTTCTACCTGCTTGGCCATGGGCGAGCTGAACACCTTGTCGTGGTCGGAAAGGTAAACACTCTTTACTCCACGGCTGGCCAGCGCTAAGCGAATGGCACGGGCTTCCTGCAGGCCGTTGACCAGTACTGCCATATCGGAAGGTTTTAGCGGGCTTAGGTCATCGCCTTTCTGAAAACCGCTTTTGCCTTCTTTATTGCCGCTTTGGCCTGCCGTGAGCAATTCCACCATATAAGAGGCGCAGCGTTCGGCCATCTCGGTCTGGTAGGCGGTTTTGGAAAGTGGTTCTTCGCTTGTTAACGGCCAAAGTGTCATGGCGGGCAGCGGCTTACCTTGGTGCACCAATTGTTCGTCGCGGCCTTTGGCATTTACCGATAAGAACGGCAGCGGGTTTTCGCCACCGTCTTCGCGAAATAGAAACGCCCCAGCCGGGTGCTGGTCGGCGTAGTGGAAGCAGTGATTGACGGCTCCCACCATGGCGCGGCTGGAGCGGAAGTTGGTGCCTAGCGTGACGTGGCGGCCGGCGGTGTCTTGGCGAGCCTGCAGGTAGGTGAAGATATCCGCGCCGCGAAAGGCGTAGATGGCCTGCTTGGGGTCGCCGATCAGTAGCATGGCGGCGTCGCGGCGTGGGTTGGCGACGTCATAGACCGCGTTAAAAATGCGGTACTGAATCGGGTCGGTGTCCTGGAACTCATCAATCAGCGCGACGGGGAACTGGCGCAGAATCTGCGCTGCCAGGGCATCTTTGTTGGGGCCTTGCAGGGCGCGGTCTAAATGGGTGAGCAGGTCGTTGGGGCCCATCTCGGCACGGCGTTCTTGCTCCCGCTCCATACGCACTTTGCACCACTGCACGGCGTGAATCAACAGGTCGTTGCGCGGTTCGGGCAAGGCGTTGAGGGCGGCGGGCAGTGCCTCAAACGCCCCAAACGCTGGGTGGTTCGGTGGCTCTCCGTTCCAGATTTCAGCAATGCCCGCCGGTGTCAGTCGCTTCCATGCAGTGGCCTTCTTATCCATATCAGGACTGACAAGGTCGCTTTCCGCCCATTGCTGAATTTTATCCAGCCATTTTCCTCGATGATCTTTGCGCATTTTGCCAGGGGCAAAGTGCTTGGCTGTTTGGCCATCGTCAAAAAGCTGCCGTAGTTCATGTACCCACGCTCGCCAAGGAGCTTTTAGTTCTTCAAGGCGTGCGCTGCGTTCGGCGTCGGCAGCGCTTAATGTGTCGGCTGGCGCGGGGCGTTGGCTGCCGAGTGCGTCGCTTTCGTGGAGCAACTTGCGTACATCTTCGTGGAGTTTATCCGGCGATTTCCAGTATCTGGTAATGCTGCCCAGGGCGTCGGCATCCAGTGGGTAGTAGAAGGTGCGCCAGTAGTCGCGCACCACTTCTTGTTCCAGTTCGCGCTGGTCGTTTTCCAGGTTGAGCGAGAACAGGCTGCCACTATCAAAGGCGTGTTCGCGCAGCATGCGATAGCACCAGCTGTGGATGGTGGAAACCGCGGCTTCGTCCATCCATTCGGCGGCTAGCTCCAGGCGGCGAGCGCAGGCGGGCCAAGTGGCCTCGGGGTATTGGCTGCGCAGTTGGATGAGCAAGGAATCCGAACCAGCATCATCAGTGGCCCTAAATACCGCTGCAGCTTCCACCAGCCGGTGGCGAATGCGTTCGCGCAGTTCCTGGGTGGCGGCATTGGTGAAGGTGACTACCAGAATTTCCGGCGGGGTGAGCGGGCGTACAAAGGCGCTGTCGTCTTCGCTGTGCTGCCCGCCCAGCACCAGGCGCACGTAGAGCAGCGCGATGGTAAAGGTTTTGCCCGTGCCCGCACTGGCTTCAATCAGGCGGCTGCCGTGAAGCGGTAGCGTAAGAGGGTTAAGCGGCATTGGAGAGGCGTTCTGGCTCATTGGGCAGCTCCTTTTTTACCGCTTGAGGCTTTTGTAGTGTCTGGCTTTTTCACGGTCTTGAACAGCGGCGCATAAAGCGCTTCCGTCAGCGTGGCGAAGGTGTGTGTTTGGCCATTATAAGATGCTTCGATGCGGTCGAAAAATAGCCGCTCGAAGCGGGGCCATTGGTGGCCGAGATAAGGGCTCTGATCGGCTTCGCCAGTGGTTTTGTAACCGCTTTCATAGACTTTTTCGGCCGCGGCGTAGGCGTCGCTTTCCCTGCCTTTTTCAATCGCAATGTCAGGTGTGCCCAGTTTTGTTAGCCAAGCAAAGGCGGCTTGGGGGGCCAGCGGTAATGGCACTTCTAAGCCGTGTTGCCAGGCGCTTAACTGGGTTTCCAGGTGCGTGCGGGCGGTGTCGGCAGCGATAGGTTCCAGGGTGATGTTGCCCGCTTTGGAGAGCAGTTGCGTGGTCATCGGACCGCTGAGGTTACCCGCGAGGTGGGCAACCCAGTGGCGCAGCAGCAGATGCCACTGGTACTTGCCGTTCTTGACCAGGCTGCTGCTGAGTAATAAAAGGCGGCAGCGGTTGCCCGCCTCATCCTGGCGTAGCTCCCCCAGCCAATCTTCCAGCGTAATACCGTTACTACCTTCCAGGTGAATGGCTGCTGGGTCACCTAGCGCAATCGGCCAAGCGCCCAGGGCTTCTTCGTAGTCGCTGAACAGGGCTTCCATGGGTTCTGCTAAGGCATCGCGCATGCGCTCGCCAAAGGCACCCATGGCCAATACGCCTTGGCCCTGAAAACGCTCAAGGGCTGCGTGCAGTGCTTCAATGCGTGGCTCGCCGCGGTCAATGGCGTGGCGCTGGGCGGCGATCAGTTGGTCTTGCAACTGCCAGTTTTGCAGGCCATCCAGGGCGAACGGTTCTTCGTCCAGCTCGGCAATCGCTTCCTGCTCGAAATATACTCCCAGCCGGGTATTGAAGAAGGCGCGTACTGGCTCGCGCAGGAATTGGCCTAACTGGCCAAGCGTCAGGCTGGTGGGGATGTTTTCCGGTGGGGGAAGTGAGGATTGGGCAGCTTGAGGCGTGCGCGGTGCGTGTACCTCGCGCCATTCATGTGCATAGGTAAACAGTCGCGAGACTTGCGGGTTGCTAGCAAAATAAGCGCGGCTAAACGGCTGCAGCGGGTGCTCTGTGGTTAGCGCTTCCAGCAGTGGCGTGCCGTTCTTGATCTGCCAGCCTGCTTCCAGATGGTCACGGAGTTGGCCGACCAGTACCGAAGGCGGTAGCGGTGTGTTGTCGATTTGGCTTCTGCCGACCCAGCTTATGTAGAGCTGGTCGCGGGCGGAGAGCAGCGCTTCCAAAAACAGATAGCGGTCATCTTCCCGGCGAGAGCGGTCACCGGGGCGGTAGTCACTACCCATCAAATCAAAATCTAGCGGTGGCTGAGAGCGGGGGTACTCTCCGTCGTTCATGCCCAGCAGGCACACGCGCTTAAACGGAATGGCGCGCATGGGCATTAGCGTGGCGAAGTTGACCGCACCGGCTAGAAAGCGCTGGGAAAGGCTGTGTTCATCAATCTGTCCCAGCCAGTGTTCGCGCACCATGGAGAGCGGCAGCGGTTCGTTTAACTGGGCTTCCTCGCTGCTTTCCAGCATTTGCTGCAAACCGTTTTCCAGCTTGGTGAGCATTACGCTTTCTTGGGCCTCGTCAGTCAGGAAGAAGGTTTCCAGCAGCGTGCGTAGTCGCGCTACCCAGTTGGCCGCATCGGTGGGCTGGCAGAAGGTTTCCCAGGTTTCTTCGAGCTTTTCCAACAAGGTGGCTAACGGCCCGGCAAGGCCCGCTTCCAGCCCGCCGATATCGTCAAACGGCTCGATTCCTTGCCAAGCGTGGCCTTTGCCCACGGTGTAGCCGAGCAGCAAGCGGCGCAGGCCAAACGCCCAGGTGTTTTGGCTTAACCCGCCGGGTAGCTCAAGTGTCTGGCGCTGCTTGGCATTCAGCCCCCAACGAATGCCTGCACCCTCCATCCAGCGCTCGAGTACCGGTAGGTCGCGCTCTTCCAGTCCAAAGCGCTGGCACAGAGCGGGTACATCGAGCAGATCCAGTAAGTCGCTGACCGAAAGACGCAGCTCAGGTAGGCGCAGCAGCTTTTCCAGGGCAATCATTAGTGGCAGGCGGTGGCGACTGGCTTGGTCGGAAAGCGTATAGGGAATATGCCGTGGGTCGTCACTTGGTAGTTGGCCAAACACTGCGGCGATATGCGGCGCGTAGCGGTCGATATCTGGCACCATGACGATGATATCCCGCGGGCGAAGGTCAGGGTCGGCACTGAAGGCGGCCAGCAACTGGTCGTGAAGAATCTCAACTTCCCGCTGAGGGCCGTGGGCAATATGAAACACCATGGAGTCATCTGCCGAACTTAGCGCGGGCCAGTGAGTTTGGGTTTCCGCCACGGGGCGCAGTTCGCGAATATCATCTTGCAGTTGGCTGAGCAGGCAGTCGCGATCAACACCGTTAAACGGCTCAAACATATCAATACGCAGCGCCTGCTGCTCAAACAAGGTTTGATAATTGCCCGAATCGTCGTGTTCATCCAGCAGGCGCAGGTAGTCGCGGCCCTGCTTGCCCCAGGCGGCGAGTAGCGGCTGGGCGTGCAGATGCAGGGCATCGTCGGCGTCGCCAGTGCCCAGCACATCTAGTGCTTCGGGCATGCCGGTTTTGCGCCGCTGACGGTAGCGGTTGGCGCGCAGTAAATCTTTATGCTCGATGATATCCGCCCAGTAGAACTGGCAGGGGTTGTGGACACACAGCACGATTTGGCAGCAGCGAGAGAGTGCTGCCAGCGCTTCCAGGGTTTGTTGGGGCAGCGATGAAATACCAAAAATAATCAGCCGCCTAGGCAGGCCGCGTGGGCAGGGCTGGCCTTCCAGCTGTTCAGAGGCTGTTAAAAAGCGCCGATGCACCTGGGCGCGGCTACTGTTGAGGCCTGCATCGCCTTGGGTGGCGGCGACATCCTCACGCAGAATGCGCCATAGCGCAGGCTGCCAGCGCTGGTGCTCTTCCAGCGGGCGGGGTTCTCCCCGAGCGGTAATCAGCACGTCGTCACCGTTGGCCCAGGCATCCAGCCAGTCGGCGCGGTAGACCTGATACTGGTCGAATAAATCCGCCAGCCGCTCGGCTAGTTGGTAGTGCTTGCGCTGGTCGCGTTCGACTTCTAAAAACTGGGCCAGCGGCGCGAACACTTCCTGCCCCGCTAGTGTGGGCAGCAGGCGCAGTAGTCGCCATACCAAGCGCGATTTATCAAACGGCGAGGTTTCTGGCACCGCGTCGCCGTCCTGGTCAACGTGGGTGAGCACCGTGCGGTAGGCCTGCCATAAAAACCGCGCAGGCAGCATGACATCCAGCGCGGCGGCGATGCCCGCACCACCATTTTCCGGGTCTTCCGCCAACGCCAGCTTTAACCACTGCCCAATGCCGTTGCTCTGCACCAGAATAGTCTCGTTTTCCAGCGGCCCCAACGGGTGCAAGCGCATCCATTGCACCGCCAGCCCGCGCAAGTCTTCCAGACGGTTAGCGTGCACCACCATAAAGCCAGGAGTAAGCGACGTTGGCGAGAACGGTGTTGGTGAGCAGTGTGAATTGGCAGACATGCGGTGGTGTTCCTTCACGGCATTAGGCATTGGGAATAGCGCGTAGCGCTATGGTGCCATAAGTTAAGTGTCTTGCGGGATGCGCGTTATATCGCCAAGCTATGCGGATACCGTGCGTAAAGCGATGTGAGTCAAGCAAAGAGGAATTCCCCATGACCGAGCCTACTAATAATACCCGCCGCCATTCAGCCCAGGTGGTGGACGGCCCTGGCAAGGCGGCCAGCCGCGCGATGCTGCGGGCGGTGGGGTTTAATGATGATGACTTTACCAAGCCCCAGGTGGGCGTTGCCTCTACCTGGAGCATGGTGACCCCGTGCAATAGCCACATTGGTGAGTTGGCAGAGTTCGCCCGTGACGGTGCCGATGCGGCGGGTGGTAAAGGGGTTATCTTTAATACCATCACTATTTCTGATGGCATCGCCAACGGGACCGAAGGCATGAAGTACTCGCTGGTTTCCCGCGAAGTGATTGCGGACTCCATTGAAACCGTGGCGGGCTGCGAAGGCTTTGATGGACTGGTGGCTATTGGCGGCTGTGACAAAAATATGCCGGGTTGTGTGATGGGCTTGGCGCGTCTGAATCGCCCCAGCGTGTTTGTGTATGGTGGCACCATTATGCCCGGTAAAGGCCATACCGATATCGTCTCGGTATTTGAGGCGATGGGTGCGCACTCCCGTGGTGATATCGATCTGATCGAGCTCAAAAACATCGAAGAAACCGCCATCCCTGGCCCGGGTTCCTGTGGCGGTATGTATACCGCGAATACCATGGCGTCTGCTATTGAGGCGTTGGGCATGAGCCTGCCGGGCAGTTCGGCGCAGAACGCCATTTCCCAAGAAAAGCGCGACGACTGTAAAGCGGCAGGCGAGGCTGTGCTGGCGCTGCTGGCTAGTGATATCAAACCTTCAGACATTATGACCCGCGAAGCGTTTGAGAATGCGGTTACCGTGGTGATTGCATTGGGTGGTTCTACTAACGCGGTGCTTCACTTGATAGGCA
This sequence comes from Halomonas bluephagenesis, assembly GCF_054790765.1. Classification (NCBI taxonomy): domain Bacteria; kingdom Pseudomonadati; phylum Pseudomonadota; class Gammaproteobacteria; order Oceanospirillales; family Halomonadaceae; genus Halomonas; species Halomonas bluephagenesis. Next base: position 794,530 of record NZ_CP133631.1, on the reverse strand, counting down.
TGGCGCGCACCATTGGTGTTGAACTGACCCTTGCCGACTTTACTGAGATCGGTAAGCGTGTCCCGGTGCTCGCCGACTTACGCCCCAGCGGCCACTATATGATGAGCGAGCTGGTGGCGATTGGCGGAATTCAGCCGCTGATGAAAATCCTGCTGGATGCCAGGCTACTGCACGGCGACTGCTTAACGGTGACGGGTAAAACGCTGGCCGAAAACTTAGCAGATGTTGAACCGTATCCCATTGATCAGCAGATTATTGCGCCGCTGGGCAACCCGCTTAAAGCCGAAAGCCACCTGCGTATTCTGTTTGGTAACCTGGCACCGGAAGGTGCAGTGGCCAAAATTACTGGTAAGGAAGGGACGCGTTTTAGCGGTTCGGCGCGGGTGTTCGGCTCTGAAGAAGAGGCCCAGGCGCGCATTAACGACGGTACCGTGGTGGCGGGCGATGTCGTGGTGATTCGCTATGAAGGCCCGAAAGGCGGCCCTGGCATGCGCGAAATGCTCACGCCAACGTCTGCGATTATGGGGCGTGGTTTGGGTAATGATGTGGCGCTGATTACCGATGGGCGTTTCTCCGGCGGCAGCCATGGCTTTGTGGTAGGCCATGTATCGCCGGAAGCCTTTGATGGTGGCCCGCTGGCGCTGGTTCAGGACGGCGATGCCATTACCATTGATGCAGAAGCCGACACCATTGAGGTGGACATCAGCGATGAAGAAATGATGCGTCGCCGTGCCGCTTGGGAGCAGCCAGAACCGCGCTACCGCAAAGGCGTGCTAGCGAAGTATGCCAAGTTGGTCAGTTCTGCCAGTACCGGCGCCGTTACTGATTAACGCACGTCGCTATAGAGGTGGCTGGCTCAATTTGCGGGTGCCTCATTCGCTCGTCCCTCGCGAGATTCGTTACGCCGCACTACAAAATATGCATTGATTAAGTTTTGTAGCGCGGCGTCAGCGTTAGCGCACCCGCGATGGCGTGGTTAGTTAGCGGCTTGGCATCTTCCGTCGCCTCCCGCGGGTTCCTTATTTGCTCATGCCTCGCAAGATTCGTTACGCCGCACTACAAAATATGCATTGATTAAGTTTTGTAGCGCGGCGTCAGCGTTAGCGCACCCGCGAGGGCGTGGTTAGTTAGCGGCTTGGCATCTTCCGTCGCCTCCCGCGGGTTCCTTATTTGCTCATGCCTCGCAAGATTCGTTACGCCGCACTACAAAATATGCATTGATTAGGTTTTGTAGCGCGGCGTAAGCGTTAGCGCACCCGCGAGGGCGGCTTATCCGGCTGAGTGATGGTGCACATTGTCATCACCGTGTCAGTTTTAATCGTTATGTTGGACCCTTTATTCACACGGGGAATCTTACGCTATGGCTGAAAAGAATCATCTGAGCGGGCGGGTAAGCGAAGTGTTTTGGGCGTTCTTGGCCTTAGGTTTGACCTCGTTTGGCGGGCCGGTGGCACACCTAGGCTATTTTCGTACGGCATTTGTGGAGCGCCGCAAGTGGCTAAGCGAAAGCGCCTACGCTGATCTCGTGGCGTTGTGTCAGTTTTTACCGGGGCCGGCCAGTAGTCAAGTTGGCTTTGCCTTGGGGCTAATGCGCGCCGGGCCTTGGGGCGCGGTCATGGCATGGCTGGCGTTCACGTTGCCTTCCGCCATTGTACTGGTGCTGTTTGCGTTTGGCGCGGCGGTGTTGGATGGCCCGATTGCCAGCGGCATCATTCATGGCTTAAAAGTGGTGGCTGTGGCCATTGTTGCCCACGCGGTGTGGGGCATGGCGCGTAACCTATGCCCCGATCAAACCCGGGTGGGAATTGCGTTGTCGGCGGTGTTTGTCGTGGTAATGGTCAGTGGGCCGCTGGGGCAGGTCGCCGCTATTGTGCTAGGCGGTATAGCCGGGTTGGCACTGTGCCGCAGTGTTGCCGCTGCTACGGCAAGCGAGCCACTGCAGTTTCCGGTATCCCGCCGTGCAGGCACTATCGCGTTAGTGCTATTCGCGACGCTGCTGGGTTTGCTGCCGTTGTTGGCTGGTAGCGCTGCATGGCTAGCGGTGGCGGATGCATTTTATCGTTCTGGCGCGCTGGTATTTGGCGGCGGGCATGTAGTGTTGCCGCTGTTGGAAGCGGAAGTGGTGCAATCCGGCTGGATTACCGCAGATGAATTTTTGGCAGGCTACGGGGCTGCCCAGGCGGTGCCAGGGCCGCTATTCACCTTTGCAGCGTACTTAGGCGCGCTGTTGCCCGGTATGAATGGTGTTGTTGGTGCGCTACTGGCGTTGTTGGCGATCTTTATTCCTGGCTTTTTACTGTTGGTGGGGGTGTTGCCCTTTTGGAATCACTTTCGCCGCTGGCAGAGCGCCCAGGCATTGATGCGCGGGGCTAATGCGGCAGTGGTGGGTATTTTAGGCGCGGCGCTGTATCAACCGGTATGGACCAGTGCGATTATTGGGCCTTATGAATTTGTTCTGGCGCTGACGGGCTTTTTACTGCTGACCGTTTGGAAGCTACCTGCGTGGATGGTGGTGATTATCGTGGCGCTGGGTGGCGTAGCTGTGGGGTCATCGTTGTAGATCAGTGATAGAGCAATAATGCCGCCCCGGTCGCTGGGGCGGATTTATGAAGAATAAAACGCTGAGGAAGTAAAATTTCGATAGCAGCTATTGCTATGGCGTCTCCAGCTCTAACGTGCGACGTAGGACATTGAGTTCGTCAATGCCTAAATGCTCTAGCCTTCCGGCGAGCAGGTCGCTGATCTTTTGCACTGGAAGCCCCGCCCGGCGGGCGATTTCGCGGCTTCCCAGATCTGATACGGCGATCAGGCGGGTTATGATACGCATGAGGCGCGTACGTTTTTCTAAATCCCTGACATCGAGGTCAGGGCTGCTTCGCGGAGGATCTAGCGTTTCTGCGTGAGCAGTTGAGTATGCCGTACTCATGTGACTCCATCAGTCTGAAATGACAAACACACAATGCCGCCAAGTCGCGCGCTTTTCAATGCTACTTTGATTAAAATTTCGATCTATTTACAAACGCGCTCTAAGCGATTAGCTCTGGTAAACTATGCGCCTTCTAATTTCCTGGTGAGCCGCTTGCGGCACACGGCACATTAAACGCTTGATTGCTTTAGTAGGCCCTTTGGCCGAGGAGTTTTTGCATGTCGAACAGCGCACCCAAAGTGGGCGTGATCATGGGGTCGAAATCTGATTGGCCCGTCATGGAACACGCGGTGGCGATGTTAGAGCGGCTGGGCGTTCCTTATGAAACCCGCGTAGTCTCCGCTCATCGCACCCCTGACTTGCTGTTCGATTACGCTAAAAGTGCCGCTGAACGTGGCCTGCAAGTCATTGTGGCTGGGGCTGGCGGTGCCGCCCATTTGCCGGGCATGGTGGCCTCTCAAACGGCGCTGCCTGTGCTGGGTGTGCCGGTAGAGTCCAAAGCACTTAAAGGCTTGGATTCGTTGCTTTCAATCGCCCAGATGCCAGGTGGCATCGCTGTTGGCACGCTGGCGATTGGTAAAGCGGGCGCGACCAATGCAGGCTTGTTGGCAGCACAGATTGTCGGACTGCAAGACACCGCTGTACGGGAAGCAGTAGAGACCTTCCGCGCTGAGCAAACTCAAATGGTGCTGGATAACCCAGACCCGCGCCCCGATGCGGAAGCGAACTAAGGAGTCCTGGTAATGAGCTCTGGCATCTCAAAGAACATCGGTGTGTTAGGTGCAGGTCAGCTTGGTCGCATGCTGGCATTGGCTGGCTACCCGCTAGGTAATCGCTTCACGTTTTTAGACATGACCGGCAACCCCAGCGCGGGCATTGGCGACGTGATTGTCGACCCTGATAACCAGCATTTGGCGGAATTTCTCGATAAGGTCGATGTAGTGACCTACGAGTTTGAGCATCTGCCTGTAGCGCTGGTCGAGCAAATTGAACAGCACAAACCCGTTTACCCAGGAAGCCGAGCGATTGCGGTTTGCCAAAACCGTGTCGAAGAAAAAGCCTTATTTGACCGCTTAGGCATTCCCACGCCTGCTTACCGTGTTGTTGAGAGCGCAGAACAGCTTGAGGCGGCAGCCAATGAGTTGGGCTGCCCCGTTGTCGCCAAATCAGTCACTGAGGGCTATGACGGTAAAGGCCAAGCGGTCCTGAAAGCGCCGGAGCAGGCTCAAGAGGCATGGACCAGTATTGGTCACCGCCAGTTGATCGTTGAAGCGTTTGTCGATTTCGTGCGGGAAGTCTCGATGATTGCCGTGCGGGGGCGTGATGGGCATGTTGTGTTTTACCCTATGGCGGAAAATCAGCACGTAGACGGCATTTTGCGCTATTCCGTTGCGCCGCTGCCGGATTTAGCTGCCAGCGTTCAAGAGACTGCCGACAGTTACATTCGCATGCTGTTAGATGAGCTGGATTACGTTGGTGTGATGGCGTTGGAATTATTCCAGACGCGTGATGGCAACCTGTTAGCTAACGAGATGGCCCCACGGGTACACAATTCTGGCCACTGGACCATGGACGGTGCGGTCACCAGTCAGTTTGAAAACCATCTACGCGCTGTGCAAGGCCTACCACTTGGCAGCACCCAAGCCATTGCGCCTACCTGCATGGTGAACGTGATTGGCCAGGAAGGTGACAACGCCGCAATGCTGGCGATTGGCAATACTCACTTGCACCGCTATGACAAAGAAGAGCGGGCAGGGCGTAAGCTCGCGCATGTCAATGTCATCGCTGACACGCATGCCGAGTTGCTTGAAAAAGTGCGCGCTTGTCAGGCACTGCTGCCTGATGCGCCGCCAGTGGCATGGAGTTTCGAAAGCTCACTGTAGGTATTGCATTGCTTAACAGCCGCTCAAATGGAGCGGCTTTTTTATTGCATGTTTAGGCTACTTTTACTTGGTAAACGTGCTAAAAGAGATACCAAAGGAATAGTTTGAATGAACGAATAAGATTGGTTTATAAGCCAGCTCATTGAAAGGGAGTTTATATGCCACCCCCCGCGACAATTTCTGGTGCGGCGTTCGCAACAGAAGCAGCGACAGCCTCCGGTCTGCGTAGTGACTATCAACTTGAACATCATCTAACACAATTGCGCTTGCGCGGTGAAAAAGTACGCTTGCTTTACGACAATCTTGGGCAGCCTGTGTTAAGCAGCGTGGTTGCCGGTGGACTATTGGTCGCCGCGATGTGGCCGGTAGTGGATGCTAGCGTGTTAATTGGCTGGTTTATAGCGCTTACCGCGATTTCTGGTCTTCGTTTGTTGCTTGCACAGCGCTTTATGCGTTTGCCGGCTGCGCACCAACAGCACCGCCGCTGGTTGGGTTGGTTTGCTGTCGGCGCAATTACGTCTGGTTGCGTCTGGGGAGCAACAGGCGTTTTACTCTTTAGTAATGACCATCCAGAGCAAATCGCGGCGCTTTCGATTGTTTTAGCGGGTATTTCTGCTGGGGGCGTTACTACGCTTTCTTCGGTTTGGTGGGTATCGATAGGGTTCGTGATACCAATTTTGCTGCCTCTGAAATTGCAATTTTTACTGCAGGGGTCACCACTCTCTGTTTTGATCGGATTAATGCTGGTGCTTTTTTTAGGCTTGATTGTCACCACTAGCCGCCGTTTTAGTCGCACTATTCATGACAACATTGCACTGCGAGTAAGCATGGCCTCGCGAGAAGCGCAGCTACGCGAAAGTGAAAATCGCTATCGCTCTATTTTTCAGCACTCTCCGCTCGGTGTTTTACACTTTGATGAGCAAGGCACTATCACCGACTGTAACAACAAGTTGTTAGCTATTTTAGGCGTGGGACGTGCACAGCTTATTGGCTAACGAATGCTGGCCCGTTCGGCAGATCATGATGTCGCGCAAGCAGTTAATGATGCATTAGAAAAAGGCACGGGCTATTACGAAGGTACTTATCGACTGCCTAGAGCAACGGAAGGTATACCGTTAAGGGCATTTTTTAACGGAGTGCTAAGCGCCAGTAACCAAATGATTGGCGGGGGGGCAATTATCGAAGATTTTACTGAGCGCAAGCGCAACGAAGCGATCATATATCGTCAAGCTTATTATGATGCCTTAACCGATTTACCTAATCGACGACTATTTATTGAACGCTTAGAAAGCCTGTGTAATGAGCGGCGCAGTGAGCAGCGCTGTGGATTGGTGATGTTTTTAGATATGGATCGTTTCAAGTTGATTAACGATACCATGGGTCATGCGGCAGGCGATGATTTATTAGTGCAGGTGGCACGGCGCTTAGAGCTATGTTTAAACGAAGAGGACATGGCAGCCCGACTAAGCGGTGATGAGTTCGTACTGCTAGCGTTATTTGAAGAGGTTTCTTTAGAGCAGTTGGATGAGCAAGCTGAGCGTTATATGCGTAATGTACAGCAGGTATTATCAGAACAGTACCGGCTGGAGAGCCGGTGGTTAACGGTAACGCCGAGTATGGGGTACACCTGCTTTAATGCGACTGAGTGTGATCATGGTGACGTTTTAAAGCAGGCGGATATCGCCATGTACCAAGCAAAAACCGAGGGTCGGGCTCGGCTGCGCCGCTACCAACCCTGGATGAGCGAGGAATTGAATAAGCGTGTCACGGAGCCAGGAATTACCCCGTCAGTTGGCCGCTAAGCAGCAGCCACAGCGCAATTAAAGCAAAGTGCCCTGGATACCAGGCAAGCCATAGGCGGCGTGGCATGGCCAATGCCACCGGAGGAACGCGCTGGGCAGCACCCGCCGCCAGCATTAGCACCACCACGCAGGTACCTACGGTGAACGACTTTGCCATATCTGAAGCATTCATTTGACCGGCTATCCAAAGTACTGGAAACGCGGCTAAACCTGCCCACAAGCGCGATTTCAGCGCATCGCGGGTTTCACTAAGCGCCTGCATGGCAAACATTAATAGCGGAATCAGCAGCAAACCGTTATGGCCGTACTCCACCCAGAAACCCAGCAGATACCAAACGGTCACGCCTACCGCTGTGCCAAGCATTAGCCACGCTAACCCAAGGGTCTGCTGCTGATAGTGCTGCCAACCTTGGCGAACCAACGCACCCAGTGCTAGGCCGCAGGCAAGTGTGAAGCAGACGTTAAGGATAAAGTCGTCAGACGTGCGCGGCATCAGCATATAAGGCAACTGAGCTGCTAGGCCAATCACCAGTATGCGGCGTGAGTAGCGAAGCGGGTTGCGAGTATTAAACAGCCCGTGCCATGCCACCATCGCTGCAAACAACGGAAACGCAATGCGGCCAATAGAAGAGCCTGCCCAGCTTAAGTCCCAGTCACCCGGCAACACATAGCGGGTGAGGTGATCCACGGTCATGGTAAATAGCGCCAGCCATTGCCCCCAGGCAGTCCAGTGGGAAGAAGGGCGTGCATCGCGGGCGTAAGCCGCCTCAGAGGAGACGTTTGCAGTGGTTTGTTCAGCCATGAGACTTCCTTGTAAATTTCCTTACTGGATTACAGACTCGGTTTGACTGAGCAAGTTCGGTATACGTTTAGGTGTTGTTGCAGAGCGCTCTAGCCGGGCTTTTTGACATCATGCGTTACTATCGTAAATAGATTTGCCCAACGCCCATACTTGATCAATGGCCCAATGATTATCGGCAAGCACGATAAAGTCGGCGTCCGTTCCTACTGCGAGGCGCCCTTTGCGGGGCAGTTTTAACGTATCGGCAGCAGTTGTCGATGCGCATCTTAATGCATGTTCAAAACTGACATGGTGCTCATTGATACATTCACCGAGTACCTCGAACAAGCTGCTTAGTCTACCGGGTTTTAAGCCAACAAAGCGGCGCTGTTCGTCAAATTCTGGCAGCGAGGCATTGGCATCTGAAGATAGGCTTATCTGACGCGGGTCAATACGCGCACTCAGCGCTTTGGCAACGGCTTCTGACGCAGGCACTTCGCCACCTGCTAATAATTCTGGTGTCGTGCTGGTAGTGAAGTCGATAAAGCCGCCTTCGCGAGCAAAGCGCAGGCCATCTTCAAATAATTCAGCGGTACGGTTGATATGGGTAGGGTAGAACTGTGAAAGCGGAATTGCGCTTTGTTTAGCAACGTTGCGCAACGGTTCCAGGTGAGTGTCGGCATCGCCCGTGTGGATGAAGACAATCCCTGATTTTCCGGCCAGCAAACCTGCGGTACGCGCATCGGAGGCAAGCCGCGTTAGCTCTTGGGTCGTCGGTTGAGAACCTCGGTGATCGCTAATGGCGACTTCGCCCACGCCTATAAACTCTGGAATATAGAGAATATCGCTGGCAATGGAGCCGGTGAGCGTTACCGGGGGAAGTTGATAAGAACCGGTGTAAGCGTAGGCGGTTAAACCGCCAGCGGCGAGTTCTCGTGCTTTACCAATTAAATTGGCGGGGGTGCGGGTTAGTGCATCGGTGCCTAGGGCGCCAATCAGTGTTGTGACGCCTGAGGCACAGGCATCTTCTAAACTGAGTTCTGCCGTTCGGTTGCCAAAACCTCCTTCACCGCCGCCACCAATATAGTGTACCAAGGGGTCGACTAAGCCAGGAATTACTCGACGCCCTTCAAGATCGACGGTGGTAATTAATGGCCCTAGGTTCACCGGTTCAGACGCATCTATTACCGCTGCAATACGCTGGTCAGCGATAAGCAGATGGCACAGGCCGCGGGGTTCTGGCGAGAAAAGCTGGGCGTTTTTAACAAGAGTCAGCATGTGCTTCCCAGGGGAATCAACAGGTGGTAAATATGCGCCGACCATCGGTCGGCGCAGAGGTTGTGCTTACAAACTGTACTTATAAGCGCACATCGTAGTTGAAGTAGCGGTTCATAATTTCGTCGTAGGTGCCGTCTTCTTTCAGCGCGCTTAATGCTTCATTGAAACGCTCTGCTAGGGCTTCATCCCGAGGACGAAACGCCACACCTACCCCTTTGCCAAAGATATGCTCAGGCTGTTTGATAAAGTCGCTAATACGTTGGAAATCACTCTCTGGCGTATCAATTTCAATAGCGGCTTCAGCAATCGGGTAGTCCATAAAGGTGAGGTCTAAACGCCCGGCCATAAGGTCGGTCACCACATCGTCTACGCCGGTATAGCGACGGATTTCCAGTATGTCACCGTAGAGCTCAGTGACGTAGTTATCCTGCAGCGTCGCCCGCTGAACACCAACGGTTAGGCCTTCTAGGCTAGCGCGGGCTTCAATGTTGATGTCACGCTCTTGCGTGGTGATCCAAGCGCTGGGCGTTGTGTAGTAGGCCTCTGAGAACAGCACGCGTTGGGCGCGTTCATCGGTAATCGCCATGGATGACATAATGGCGTCGTAATTACGGGCGAGAAGGCCAGGGATAATGCCGTCCCAGTCCTGCTCGACCCAGGTGCAGCTTGCTTCTAGGTAATCACAAACTGCGTTACCCAGCTCGATTTCAAAGCCAGTAAGCGTGCCGTCTGCTTCACGGTACATAAAGGGTTCGTAAGGGATGTCGACACCAAGACGAATTTCGTCGTAGTCCCGGGCTTCGACTTCAGTAGGAACAAAAGTCGTCGAAAAACCAACCGCTAAGATAGCGGCAAGGGGAAGCGTTGCATAACGCATAGTAGTCTCCTGAAGCGATTTTTAGGTATTGATAACATGCCTAGCGGCGATTTTTTTATGAGCTAAAGCATGTGGGGTGCGCTAAGCGCAGGGTCGTAATGCGTTATTTCCGCATTACAAAGATCACGCGCAGGGGCGTGAGATGGCACGGGCGTGCCAAGAGGGGAAGGCTATTCGTCGAACCATTCGCTCAGATAAAAGCAAGCGATATCGCCGCTGGTACCTGGGCGGAGCGCGCATAGAGCTGGCAATTGCAACTGCATTGGCGCTGAAAAGTGATGTGTATGCATGATGGCTTCTCGCGGTATAAGCCTCCCCGAGATGGGGAGGCATACACATGCTGCTAGCGCTTACTCTTCGCCAAAGTAGCGAGCGAAAATTTCGTCGTAAGTGCCGTCTTCTTGAAGCTCAGCAAGGGCTTCATTGAATTTCTCAGCGAGTGCTTCGTCACGCTGACGGAAAGCGATGCCAAAGCCGTCACCGAAATACTCTTTTGGCTCGCTAATGCGCTCGCCAATCACAACGTACTCTGCTTCTTCACTTTCTAGCAGCGTAGACTGGCCGATAGGGAAGTCGAGGAACACGATGTCCAAACGCTGTGCTTCCATATCCAGCACCATATCATCAGCGGTGGAATAGCGGCTGATGCTGGCAACGCTGTTGAAGTTGTCGGTCACGTAATTATCTTGCAGCGTACCGCGCTGCACGCCAATAGTTTTTCCTGCCAAGGTTTCTTCATTGGCTTCACTGATGTCCAGGCCGCTTGGTGCGAACCAGGCAGACGGCATAGTGATGTAGGGGTCTGAGAACAACACCTGCTCGCGACGCTCATCGTTGATCGTCATGGAGGACATGATGGCATCGTAGTTACGCGACATAAGGCCAGGAATAATGCCGTCCCACTCTTGCTCAACCCATTCACAGGTTACACCGATGCGCTCACAAAGTGCGTTGCCAAGGTCGATATCAAAACCGGTCAGCTCACCATCGGCTGTGCGGAATTCCATTGGTTCGTAGGGAACGTCGACACCAATGCGTACATTGTCGTAGCCCCGCGCCGGGGCGGAAGAGCCCGCCGCAATGGCTAAGCCAAGCACAGACACTGTTAGTAATTTTTTCATTCTTATACTCCGTAGAAACAGGTTCACTAGATGTGATCCCCTTTAACGTACCCTAGGTTGGGGCTTACGAAAAGAGGGAACGTTGCTATGAACCAACGTTTGTTTGACGGTACAACAAACGAGGCTGCTTTTATCGCTAGATACTTTTGTTTTCAGGTACTTTTGATACTAGGTGTTTTGCGGCCGTAAGTGGGCCAGCAGCTTTTTCTCCAGGAAACGGAAGAAATACAGAATAGCAAACGTAAGACAAAGGTAGATCGCTGCTACAAATAAGAAGGCATCAAACGGTGCATAGAAACGGGCATAAACAAAGCGCGCAGCCCCTGTCAGATCCATTAGCGTGACAACACTGGCAATGGCGCTGGCATGCAGCATAAAGATGACTTCGTTGCCATAGGCGGGCAGAGCGCGCCGGAAGGCGCTGGGCAGAATAATACGCCGCATCATCAGGTTTTGTGACATGCCGTAGGCCCTGGCTGCTTCAATTTCCCCTTTGGATGTGGCTTTGATCGCCCCTCGGAAAATCTCGGTGGTATATGCTGCCGTGTTAAGCGTGAAAGCGATCAAGGCAGGGTAGAAAGCTTCCCGCAGGATTGGCCACAAAAATGTTTCCTGGATACCATCGATAAACACCACACCGTAGTAAATGATGTATAGCTGAATCAGTAGTGGTGTGCCACGAAAGACATAGGTGTAAAAGTAGATAGGTAAGCTAATCCATTTATGCTTCGAGCTGCGCATAATGGCAAGCGGTACTGCCAACACTAATCCCGCTACCAAAGAAAGGAATACCAGTTGGGTCGTCGTGACTAACCCTTCCCAGTAGTAGCCTAAGGTGGTGGGGGTGAAAATCAGGTTGCCAGCTAGCAGGTCGTTGAACCACGCAGAAATATCTAGCATCTCACTGCCCCCCCAAGCCGATGTCGTAACGTTTTTGTAGCCGAACGAAAATCCACTCGGATACGCTGGCAATTAGCAAATAAACCGCCGCTACAGGAAGTAGAAAAGCAAAGGGCTCATGGGTGGCTCGAGAAGCTTCTGCGGCCACGCGAACCATATCAGTCAAGCCAATTACTGATACGAGTGCGGTCGTTTTAAGCAGTACCATCCAGTTGTTGGATAAGCCGGGGAGTGCATGGCGCATCATTTGCGGAAAGCGAACACGCCGAAATAACAAGGCATTACTCATACCGTACGCTTTTCCCGCTTCAATCTGGCCGTTATCAACTGCCATGAAAGCACCGCGGAAGGTTTCACCCATGTAGGCACCGAAAATGAACCCAATGGTGATGACACCCGCTGCGAAAGCGTTGAAATTGATATAGATATCAATTTCATAGTTGTAGTAGAGCATGTCGCTAATGGCGTTAACGCCGATTTGACCACCAAAGAATAGCAACATCATTAGCACTAAGTCCGGCACGCCGCGAATCACGGTGGTGTACACCGTCGCTGTGCGCCGTAGGAACCAGTTGCGTGACATTTTGGCAGTCGCCGTTAACAAGCCAAGTACAATGGCTAGAATAAGCGACAGAACTGCTAATTGAAGTGTAACGCCCGCCCCTTCGATCAGGCGGGGGCCATAACCTTGCAAATCAAGCATGGTGTGCCTCGCTGATCAATATTTGGGGGCTAGGAACTGCTTTAAGCGCGGTGATTGCGGGTTGCCTAGCACTTCAGCAGGCGCGCCAGCTTCTTCTACCAAACCTTGGTGCAGATAAATCACTTTGCTGGATACATCGCGGGCAAAGCTCATCTCGTGAGTGACCACCACCATGGTGCGCCCTTCATCGGCTAAGCCGTGCATTACCTTCAAAACGTCGCCAACCAATTCTGGGTCAAGGGCAGACGTCGGTTCATCGAACAGCATCACTTCTGGGTCCATCGCGAGCGCTCGGGCAATCGCTCCACGCTGCTGCTGCCCACCCGACATTTGTGCCGGATAGGCATCGGCGCGTGCGCTAAGCCCAACGCGTTCGAGCAGTGCACGTGCATGCTCGATGGCTTCTTTTTTGGGTTTTCCCAGGACATGAATAGGCGCTTCGATGATGTTCTCAAGCAACGTCATGTGAGCCCATAGGTTAAAACTCTGGAACACCATCGACAGTTTGGCACGCATTTGCACGACTTGCTTCCAATCAGCAGGTTCGCGGCCATGCTTGGTCGTTTTAAAGCGAATCTGTTCGCCATGGACGAACAATTCACCCTCGTCGGGCTGTTCCAGGAGATTCATACAGCGCAAGAAGGTACTTTTGCCAGACCCCGATGCACCAATCAGAGTGATGACATCACCCTTTTGGGCTTCGAGAGAGAGGCCTTTAAGGACTTCTGTGTCGCCAAAGCGCTTTTTTATATTGCGCACTTCAAGGGGAGTAGGCGTATCAGCCATAACAGTGGCTCCAGTACAGGGTTGCCGCAGCAGCAACAGGTTTAAAACACGTGCTTGATAGGCGGCTGGCGCGAAAAAAGGGGCGATTCTATCAGGCCTTGCGCATATTGCGTGCTTTCCTTATGTGATAAATAAGAAAAACGTTCGTTTTAATGCACATTGCTAAGCCTGGAATAGCCTCTACGTTATTGTTGTTAAAGCAGTTTTTAACAGTTTTTGCTTGGTAATAGCGTGTGAATCGTTAGCTGGCGTGGGTAGGAACAACCAGCAGCGCTGCCCGCGCGCCAATTTCTACCTTTGCATTCGGAAATACCACATGCAGTGGCGCGTCTCCAACAATAAAATCACCCGCTACGCTATCTTTTGCGAGACAAGTGCCCGGCTCAAAGCGGCTGAAATTGGGGACGTCTTCGTCAAAACAGAGACTAAATGTTTCCGCCTGACGCATTAGTTCATGTTGAACTTGGAAAAACGTCATTGTTTCAGCAGGCTTTTTAGGTGGCTGTTCCCCAGCGCTAAGAGCGCTAATAAGCGTTAACATTGGCGCTAATGCAGCCATATCGTTTTCTCCAAACGGTGCAACTCGGCCTAACTCGAAGGTGAAGGCTTGGGCTGCGTGGAAGTGCTTACTATAGTGAGAAAACGTCCAGCTATGCTGGTGCTGGTGTAGCACCGCTTGCATATCCGCCGCTGCGAGCCATTCCCAGTGCTCTGGGTCGATCACGGTTTCCGCGTAGGGCTCTACGACGAAGCGAGTGTAGAGGCTGCCGCGAATAGCCGTGTGTAAATCGTAGTGAAGTTTGGGAAGTGCCTGATGACGATCATAAAAGGCATCTACTGCAGACATTAGCTCGCGAGCCCGATCAGGTTCTTCGCCTGTGTCGGACAATTCGCGCTGAAATAGGCGGTTGAGGTTAGTCGTAATAAACCGTTGCTGGGTCTTTAGGGCAGGAATATTGCCTAAAATCACTAGCACGGGGGCTCCAATGGTTACCGTGCCTGCCTCTACCGCAGATAGCCAGTTACCCAGTAGTTCCACGGGGGCTGTTTCGTTACCGTGTATCGCGGCTGAAAACACGCAGGCGTGAGCCGCTGGGTGAATGGCTGCCGGAGTTATCTCTAAGATACCCGGTGCATGCAATTGGTAGGTGCCGCTGCCAAAGCGGCCTGACCGCGGAGAAGGGTGTTTGTCATCGAGTGTCCAATCAAGCCATTGGCCAAGCATGAAGTTTTCCTTGAGCAGGGAGCGTCAGCTTTTTGTAATGCTGTACCTTTAACATGATGAAGCTTAACCACAGGGGGGGACGTCGATAGCATGAAAAACGCAGGTGCGAACATGAAAATTCATCGATAAAAAAACGCTTATGCGCAGTATTGCATAAGCGTTTTCATGTTTAGCTTTTGCTAAATTTATTCGTTTATTCTGAGCGTTGTCGCTTCATTTCTGATTGATATTGTGTGGCAAGCGACGACTTTTGCTGTTCTTTTAGGCCACGGCCTGCCAGTTGAAACACCTCTTGTTCCTCTTCATCCAGATGGTGGGTGACTAAATGCTGTAACTGCTTGGCGTGGGTTAACCAGTTCGTTGCGCTGTATTCGGTATCGTCGAGGAGCTCTAACATTTCATCAATTTCATGGTGCTCTGCGACACTATGGCGAGCTTTTTCCTGGGTTAGATCGATATCCATCATGGGGATATAGAGTGAGCGTTCTTCGGCGTTGGCATGGTATTTAAGTTCGGCACGCACTTTTTGATAGAGCTTATCGCGCTCTTCGCTATCGCCTTGGGTTTCTACCAGGCGTGACAATAAATCCCGCTGGATGTCGTGATCTTTTCGTAATACTTCGAAAATCGTCATGCCTGTCTCCGTGGCTGCTCTTAGGGGATTCTTCGGGGTCTTTCTCCGATGCTGTTTTGGTAGCGGAAACTGTTGAACAAGATGAATGCAAAATAGATAGATGTAGAAAAGCTAGTGCTGAAGCGCTGAAAGCGCAAGGCGAGAACGGGGGGTGTCCATCGACAAAATCGAAGGAGGGCATCGAAAACATTCGCTTTTTTCTACGCTGAGCTGAGCTATGTTGTTAACAAACTTCGGTAAGCCTAAGACATGTGAGACACAGCCCTAATGGTTAGCACTATTAACAGCACTACCAGATAACATGATTAGACAACACTGCAAGGAGTGAGTAATGACAAAGGTATTGGTTCTTTATTATTCCATGTACGGCCATATAGATACGTTAGCTGCTGCGGTGGCGGAGGGCGCGAAAAGCGTTGATGGGGTTGAGGTTACTGTTAAGCGTGTCCCCGAAACCATGCCAGAAGAAGCATTCAAAAATGCAGGTGGTAAGCAGGACTTCACTACGCCAGAGGCGACTCCTCAGGAGCTTGCGGATTACGACGCGGTTATTTTCGGCACCCCTACGCGGTTTGGCAATATGGCGGGTCAGATGCGTACTTTCTTAGATCAAACCGGTGGGCTGTGGGCCAATGGCGCGCTGCGTGGCAAGGTGGCTAGTGTGTTTACCTCTACCGGGACCGGCGGCGGTGATGAAATGACTATTACCTCCACCTGGACGACGCTGGCCCACCACGGCATGGTCATTGTGCCGATTGGCTATGGTATTGAAGAGCAGTTTGATATCTCCAAGGTGAGCGGTGGAACACCCTATGGCGCTGCCACGCTAGCTGGCGGCGACGGTTCACGTCAGCCAGACGATCGCGAACTGAAAATTGCCCGTTTCCAAGGTAAGCATGTCGCGGAAATTGCTGCGAAGCTGGCGAGCTAACCCCGTCTACCAACACCCTAGAAGCGCAATGCCTCACTGTTTTTACAGTGAGGCATTTTTGTTAGCCGCCAATACGTTCAGCAATCGCCTGGCCTAGGCTTAACGTATTACCTTGCCCGCCAATATCGCGGGTGAGCACTTGGTTATTGCCTTCGCTCAATACATCTTCAATAACTTTTACCATCGTATCGGCGGCTTCTTGATAGCCCAGGTGCTCTAGCATCATGGCACCTGACCAGATTTGGCCAATGGGGTTGGCAATCCCTTTGCCTGCGATGTCTGGTGCACTGCCGTGAACCGGTTCAAACAAGCTGGGGAATTTGCCTTCTGGGTTGATATTGGCAGAAGGCGCAATGCCGATGGTGCCCGTGCAGGCGGGGCCAAGGTCTGAAAGAATATCGCCAAACAGATTGCTGCCGACCACCACATCAAACCAGTCTGGGTGGAGTACAAAGTTAGCGGTCAGAATATCGATGTGGAATTTATCCACTGCAATGTCGGGATACTGCTTAGCCATTTCGGCAACCCGCTCATCCCAGTAGGGCATGGTGATTGAGATGCCGTTGGACTTGGTGGCTGAGGTGAGTTTTTTGCGCGGGCGGGTTTGAGCAAGGTCAAACGCATATTTCAGCACCCGATCAACGCCGACGCGGCTCATCACCGTCTCTTGAAGGACAATTTCACGCTCGGTGCCTTCGAACATCTTGCCACCGACACTTGAATATTCTCCTTCGGTGTTTTCGCGCACCACGTAAAAGTCGATATCGCCTGGCTCACGACCTGCTAATGGGCTTTTGATGCCGGGCATGAGTTTGCAGGGGCGCAAGTTGATGTACTGGTCAAATTGGCGGCGAAACTGCAGTAGCGAGCCCCATAGCGAAATATGGTCAGGTACTTTATCGGGCCAGCCGACAGCACCGTAAAACAGCGCATCAAAATCCTTGAGCTGCTCGAACCAGTCGTCGGGCAGCATTTTGCCGTGCTCTAAGTAGTAGTCACAACTGCCAAATTCAAACGTTGTGAATGCTAGGTCAATGTTGAAACGCTTTGCGGCAGCTTCCAGGGCGCGAATGCCTTCGGGCATCACTTCGGTGCCAATACCGTCGCCAGCAATGACTGCAATGCGGTGGGCCATAGTGGCTCCTTCTGTTATTAGCGTTCGGGGCAGGTTTGATCTTGTACGACGTCAATCAATTCATCGGTGGGGAAGTTAAGCTCGGTAGCGCGTTGGCGCAGGCGCTCTTTCTGTGCGCTATCCATGGTTGGCGTGCGGGAGAGAATCCATAGGTAGTCGCGGTTCGGGCCTGACACCAGCGCCCATTGGTAGTCATTATCCAGTTCTAGAATGTTGTAGCCGCCGTAGAAAGGGCCAAAGAAACTGACTTTTAACCGCCCGACGTTTTCATCGTCAATAAAGTAAGCACGGCCTTCGGCTTCATTCCATTCTTGTTCTGTAAGGTTGTACCCACGGTTGATAACGCGCACGCCGCCGTCGTCACGCAGGCTGTAGCTAGCCGTTACGCAGTCTAAGTCACGCTCAAAGGAGTGATCCAGGCGGGCGATTTCATACCATTGACCTAAATAGCGGTTAAGTTCAAAGCCTGTGACGGGTTCAGTGCCGTCAGGAATGCCGGTGCAGCCCGTTAATACAAGACTGCTGAAGGCCATAAACCCAGCGACTTTTCCCGCCTTCTTCCCAGATATTCGTGCGGAAGTGAGCATTGCACGCTCCTAATTACAGCATGGTATATAAGTGTTAAATCTATCAGTATGGCGAAATAAGCGCTATGAACGGTTGCCTTTGGCGTCTCTTTTGCCGGAAGTAGGCGGAAATAGGCTATGGTATTTCTGTACTCAATAACCTCTTACAATCCCGGCAACAAAGGAGTGTTTATGTGGCATCAACAAGAGATTCACTTACCGGAAATGCCCAGGGGCTTTCATCTGATTACAAATGAAGTAGCCAGGGCACTGCCGTGCTTGGCTGAGTGCAGTCAAGGACTACTGCACCTGCAGCTAATGCATACTTCTGCTTCGCTTACTCTAAATGAAAATTCTGATCCTGACGCCCGTCACGACCTAGATGCCTTTATTCGCCGCTTAGTGCCCGAAGGGCTGAACTATTTCCGTCATACGCTGGAAGGGCCAGACGATATGCCTGCCCATGTGGCATCAAGCTTGCTGGGTACTCAGCTTACGCTAGCCATACGTGATGGCCGTTTGGCGCTGGGCACTTGGCAGGGGTTGTGGTTAGGTGAGCACCGAGAGCAAGGAGGTGCGCGCCGCATTTTAGTGACGCTAACTGGTCGCTAGTGATAATTCGAACGTAGGCCTAGTAAACACACTATTTTTCCATTTTTCTTGCCATTTTGGTGCAGCCGTGAAGAATGATGCGCCTCCACTGTTTTAATAACTGTAAAAAAGGCGTGTTACCTATGGATTTTACTATTCCCCCCCTGTTGACGGCGATGGTTGATCGCGGCAACGGGTTACTATGGGGCAGTGTGCTGATTTACCTGCTAATCGGTGCTGGCCTCTACTTCACCGTCATGACCCGCGGTATCCAAGTACGTTATTTCGGGCACATGTTCAAACTGTTGCGCAGTTCGCGCCAATCTAACGGCGGCATTTCTTCCTTCCAGGCACTTTCCACCAGCCTGGCAGCACGGGTAGGTACTGGTAACCTAGCTGGTGTGGCGGTAGCGATTTATTTTGGTGGTCCCGGCGCGATTTTCTGGATGTGGATGACCGCCATGGTGGGTATGGCGACAAGTTTTGTGGAGTCCACTCTGGCACAGGCTTATAAAGTCGATCACGGTGATAACACGTTCCGTGGTGGTCCTGCCCGTTATATTGAGCGTGGCTTGGGATTACGTTGGCTGGCAGTACTGTTTTCGATCTGCTTGATTATCGCGTTTGGGTTGGCGTTTAACAGCGTACAGGCCAACTCCATCGCCCAGGCCATGGAACAGGCATTTGCCATTCCCACCTGGGCCATGGGGTTAGTCCTAATGGCGGTAGTTGCCCCCATTATCTTTGGCGGCCTAAAGTCGATTGCTAAAGTGGCCGAGCTAGTGGTGCCGCTGATGGCACTCTTGTACTTAGTATTAGCACTGGCGGTGGTTGCACTCAATATTAGCGACTTGCCCGCGGCCTTTATGACCATTATTAAAAGTGCCTTTGGCTTAGAGCAGGCGGCCGGTGGCGCAATGGGTTACGCCATTTCCCAAGCCATTATGAACGGTATTCAGCGTGGCTTGTTTTCCAACGAGGCCGGCATGGGCTCGGCGCCTAATCCTGCCGCGACTGCCAGTACACGGCCAGATCATCCCGCTGCCCAGGGTTTTATTCAAATGCTGGGCGTGTTCTTAGATACTTTGGTCATTTGTACCGCCACTGCGGCCATCATCATTATGGCCGGGCCTGAACTGCTAGCTGGCGAGGAAAACAACGGTATTCAACTTACCCAGATGGCACTCTCTAGCCATGTGGGTGACTGGGGCGGTATGTTTATTGCCGTTGCGATCTTGCTGTTTGCATTTACCTCGGTAATTGCTAACTACTCTTACGGTGAATCTAATATTGAGTACTTGGCAGGCCGTCGTGCGCCTGTTGCCGTACTGATTTACCGTTTGGCAGTTCTGGGCATGGTGATGGTGGGCTCGGTTGCCAGTTTGGGTGCTATCTGGAATTTTGCCGATCTTTCCATGGGTATGATGGCAGTGATTAACTTAGTGGCTATTCTGCTGCTGTCGCCGATTGCCTTCGCACTGTTCCGTGATTACGACGCTCAATTGAAAGCGGGTCAAGAGCCTGTATTTGATCCAAGTAAATTTCCTAAATTGGTAAACAAGGTAGATCCTAACGCGTGGCCAAAGCGGAAATAAGCGCTATTTTTTGACGTGATAGACGAAAGCCCCGCTACTGCGAGCACAGCAGAGCGGGGCTTTTTATTATTTTTAATTCGATTTTTTCGAATGAGATAGGAGAAACGTTGCGCTTTTGTTAATTGAAAAGCGCCGTAAAATAGCCTTCATTGCTCCCACTGATACGTTAGGAAATTCTCAATGACCACTCGTGCACTGCTTGTAACTTCTTCTATTCTAGGCGAGAACAGCCAGTCCAATGCGTTAGCCAACCATTTTAAAGCTAAAACGGAAGAGCGCGATGTAATGGTTACCCATCGTGATGTGGTAGCTAACGCGTTACCGCACCTTGCGATTGAAGAACTTGGTGCATGGCAGACGCCAGCAGAAGAGCGCAGCAC
Organism: Halomonas bluephagenesis; assembly: GCF_054790765.1. Taxonomy (NCBI): domain Bacteria; kingdom Pseudomonadati; phylum Pseudomonadota; class Gammaproteobacteria; order Oceanospirillales; family Halomonadaceae; genus Halomonas; species Halomonas bluephagenesis. Next base: position 774,416 of record NZ_CP133631.1, on the reverse strand, counting down.
TGAACAGCAGGCATTGGCAGCCCACTCTGACGAATTGTTGGCAGAGTTACGGGCGAATGATGTCCTGGTATTGGCGGTCCCGCTGTATAATTTGGGTATTCCTTCCCAGTTGAAAGCGTGGTTTGACCGCGTGCTGCGCGCTGGTGAAACCTTCCGCTACACTGAAAACGGTCCGCAAGGTTTGATTGAAGGTAAGCGTGCGATTATTTTAGCTGCTCGCGGTGGCCAATACGCGGGGACTGAATTAGATAGCCAGACGCCACATCTAAAAACCATGCTCGGTTTAATGGGCATTAGCGATGTGGATGTGGTCTTTGCGGAAGGATTGAATATGGGCGACGCTCAGCGTGATGCTGCGCTAAAAGAAGCGTTCCAAGCCATCGATCAACTGGTCGAAACACTCTAGTAAAACGTTGATTTATGAGAGATAACAATGCCACGCCCAGAACTGCTCGAACAGATTTATACTATTGTTGATCAGATTCCTGCTGGGCGGGTAACCACCTATGGGCGTATCGCGGCAATGACCGAGGGGGCTACGCCTCGCATGGTAGGCTCGGCGATGCGTCATTTACCTGAGGGGCATCAACTGCCCTGGCACCGAGTGATTGCAGCTTCGCTGAAGCTGGCCGATCACGGCGGAGCTGATTGTCAGCATCAGAAACTGCGTAATGAAGGCGTCATGTTTGATAGTAAAGGGCGAGTACCCGCTCATCTTGTGTGGCCTGATTGAGCCAGAAGCGCTTTAAAAACAACGCCGCCCATTCGGGCGGCGTTGTTGGTTTACTCTTCCAGATTAGCCCCAGACTTCCAGGACCAGTCGCGCCAGCGAAGGTCAAATAGATCTTTGCGGCGGTCTTTCAGGTTGGTCACTGAGCCCTCGGCACGGACAACCGTGAGGCGGGTCAGGTCGAGATCCGAGAAGAAAATCATTTCGGTGTTAGGCGTGGTTTCCGCCAGCACTGCATCGTGGGGGAATGCGAAGTCCGACGGCGAGAACACCGCCGATTGTGCATACTGGATATCCAGGTTTTCAATCGAAGGCAAGTTGCCGACGCTGCCGCACAGCACCACATAGCACTCGTTTTCAATGGCACGCGCTTGGGCGCAGTGGCGCACTCGCAGGTAGCCATTTTTGGTATCTGTCCAGAACGGTACAAACAGAATATCCATATCCTGATCGGCTAGCAGTCGGCCAAGTTCCGGGAACTCAACGTCGTAGCAGATCAAAATGCCCACGCGGCCTGCGTCGGTGTCGAAGACCTGGAGGTTATCACCGCCTTCGATTACCCAGTCGCGGCGCTCCTGTGGCGTGATATGCAGCTTCGACTGCTTTTCGATTTCGCCGTCTCGGTGGAACAGGTAGGCAATATTGTATAGCCGGTCATCGTCACCGACTTCAATCATGGAGCCACCGACGATGTTGATGTTATACGACACCGCCATCCGCGACAGTTCGGTTTTAAAACGCTCAGTGAAGCCCGCTAAAAAGCGAATCGCGCCCATTTGATCCTGTTGGGCTGAGCGGTCTTGTAGACCCATCAGCGGTGCGTTAAATAGCTCCGGAAATACCGCAAAGTCACTTTGATAATCTGATAGTGCGTCAACAAAGTACTCAATTTGTTGAAGGGCCGCTTCCACTGAAGCGAACTCACGCATCTGCCACTGTACAGCTCCCACTCGTACCTGAGTCGGGCGGGTATCTAGCACGCTCTCAGCAGGCTCGAACAGGATGTTGTTCCACTCCAAAAGAGTGGCATAGCCGCGAGACTGCTCATCTTCTGGCAGGTACTTACGCAGTAAGCGTTTTACTTGGAAATCGTTAGCTAATTGGAACGATAAAATCGGGTCGTAAATCTCTTTACGAGAGACTTTTTCGATGTACTCTGCTGGGGTAAGTTCTTGAGCGTGCTGGTGGTACTCGGGAATGCGGCCACCCGCCAGAATGGCACGCAGGTTGTGCGAGCGGCACAGTTCTTTGCGTGCTTCATATAAACGCCGACCCAAGCGGTAGCCACGGTAGTCGGGGTGGATAAGCACATCCAGCCCGTACATGGCATCGCCATCTTGATCGTTAAGGATGGTTTCGCGATGGCCGATCAGATCGTCATATTTATGCGGGTTGGAAAACTCGTCATAATCGACTTGTACCGTCAGCGCTACGCCCACCAGCATGCCATCGTCCTCAATGGCAATTTGGCCATCAGGGAATTCCTGGATGAGCTTGTCAATGGTGTGCTTTGGCCACGCCCCGCCGATGTCGTGATACACCGCGTCCATCAGTGTTTTGAGCTGTTCGTAGTCATCGCTGGTGAGGTTGCGAAGATTAAGGTGCAGTTCTTCTAGGGACATATTCAGGGGTTCCCGGCCGTCGAATGAAGTTAGCCCATTGTATCATTGCTGTGCGTTGCTCGTTTTATCTGCCGTGATAGTACGCACCAGGGGGCGTGTCAGCGTTTGCGCCATGATGACCCCCGCAAGGATGAGTAGCCCACCCATAAAGTGGAACCCTGCGATCTGCTCCCCTAAAAACGCCATGGCAATCAGGGCGCTAAATAGCGGCATCAAATTGATAAATATACTCGACTGGTTCGCGCCGATTTGGCGCACCGCGCGCATCCATAAAAAAGTGGTAATGATGGAGGCGGGAATGCCTGCGTAAAGGATCAGCCATATATTGTGGCTATCTACCGGTGTCATGGGACCCATTAAATAGGGCGGCAATAGGAATAAAACCGCAAAGCAGACCTGGGCATAGAGCATTACCCAAGGGGGTAGGTTCATCGCCCAGCGCTTTAGCATTACCCCGTAAAGGGCGTAGCAGGTGGCGGCAACTACCATTAATGCGTCACCGGCGGCTACCTGTAATTGCAACAGAGACAAAGGGTTGCCGCGCCCAAGCAATACCGTGACGCCAATGAATGCCAAAACACCTCCGACAACACCGCCAAGCGTAGGCGGCTCGCGCAAGATCAGAGCGCTTAACAATACGGTGAGAAGCGGCACCATGGCAGCCAAAATACCCATATTGGTGGCGGTCGTTGTTTCCGCGGCCACATAGGCCAACCCTTGCCACAGCCCCATGCCAAGTAATCCCAGCAGCGCCAGTTTTGGCCAGTGGCGGCGTATTTCATCGCGATGACGTAATACCGCAGGGAGTACAAACGGTGTCATTACTGCCAGTGCCAGCAGCCACCGTAGAAAAGCGATACTGCTGGGGGCAATGGCACCCACGGTTAATTGGTTAATTGTCATGTTCCCTGACCAAATCAATACCGTGGCCAGTGGAGGTAAAAAGTAAATCAATGGCATAGCGGGTTCCCTTATCGTTAGCCTGGTAATGTGACGTGCTTTCGCAAGAGGAGCAAGTGCTTTGCCACAATGGGTAATGGTTTTGCAAGGCGGCCAAAAGGTGACAGATTGAGGGGTGTAAAGGACTGTACGTCGGGCAGCGTATGTCATACGCTTGTTTGAATGTTCTTAACAATATAAAGGAGTACCGTGATGAACCAGACGCCCGCTTACCCGCATCTGTTCCGATCGCTGACCGTTGGCCATTTAACGCTGCCCAATCGTGTATTGATGGGGTCAATGCACACCAATTTAGAAGAAGCCCCCAATGGTTTTGAGCGTCTAGCGGCCTTTTATGCCGAGCGTGCTCGCGCGGGTGTTAGCCTGATTGTGACGGGTGGTATTGCTCCTAATGCTGAAGGCGCTGTGTTTCAAGGGGCGAATGCACTTACCGATGAGTCTCAGCTAGCTGAGCATAAGCGCGTTGTTGATGCTGTTCATGACGCGGGTGGGCATTTGTGTATGCAGATTCTCCATGCCGGGCGCTATGCCTATTCGCCAGAGTTGGTAGCCCCTTCTGCGTTGCAGGCACCGATCAACCCGTTTATGCCTCGGGCACTTTCAGGCGATGAGGTTGAGCAACAGATTGACGACTATGTACGCTGCGCGCAGCTTGCCCAGCAGGCGGGCTATGACGGTGTTGAGGTAATGGGCTCAGAGGGTTACTTAATCAACCAGTTTATTTGTCGTCGCACCAATCAGCGTGATGATGAGTGGGGCGGTGATTTTGAGCGACGTATTCGCTTCCCGATTGAAATTGTGAAACGCATTCGCGCGGCAGTGGGCGAGCGCTTTTTGATGATTTTTCGCCTGTCGATGATTGATCTGGTGGAAGAAGGTAGTACGTGGGAAGAAGTGGTGCAGCTTGGTCAGGCCATTGAAGCCGCGGGCGCGAATGTGATCAATACCGGTATTGGCTGGCACGAAGCCCGGGTGCCAACCATTGTAACCAGCGTACCTCGTGCAGCGTTTACCGAAGTTACCAAACGTATTAAAGCAGCACTATCCATCCCGTTGATCACCACCAACCGTATCAATATGCCCGAGGTTGCCGAGCGCGTGCTGGCAGATGGGCATGCGGATATGGTGTCGATGGCGCGCCCGTTTTTGGCTGACCCTGAATGGGTGCGTAAAGCTGAGGCGGGTCTTTCAGACGAAATCAATACCTGTATCGCCTGTAACCAAGCCTGCCTAGATCACACCTTTATGGGCAAACTCACGTCATGCTTGGTCAACCCAAGGGCGTGCCATGAAACCGAGTTAACCCTTGAACCCGCGAAAACGCCAAAGCGGGTAGCGGTTGTCGGCGGTGGCCCAGCGGGGCTTGCTCCCGCTGTGGCAGCTGCCAGCCGGGGGCATCATGTGGTGCTGTTTGAGCGACGCAGTGAGCTAGGGGGGCAGTTTAATTACGCCCGTAAAATTCCTGGTAAAGAGGAATTTAACGAAACTCTGCGCTATTTCCGGGTGATGCTAGAAAAATACGCCGTGGACGTTCGCCTCAATACGGCGGCTAGCCACGATACATTAGCTGAGTTTGACGAGGTAGTGATTGCCACCGGCGTTACCCCCCGTGAACTTGCACTACCAGGTGCCGATCATGCCAGTGTGCTTAGCTACGCTGAGGCCATTGAGCGTCCCGAGCGAGTGGGCCAGCGTGTGGCAGTGATCGGTGCCGGCGGTATTGGGTTTGATGTATCAGAGCTGCTCGCCGATCAGGGGCATCCTGAAATGGACGTAGCAGCTTGGTGTGATGAGTGGGGCGTTGACCTTGCCGTGGGCGATCGTGGCGGCCTAAAGCCGCCAATGCCGCCGGTTTCTACTCGTGACATTGTTATGCTCCAGCGCAAAAGCTCTAAGCCGGGTAAGAACCTGGGCAAAACCTCGGGCTGGGTGCATCGCGCGTCACTAAAGCAGCGGGGCGTTAAAACGCTGACTGGCTGCGAGTATTTGAAAATTGATGATGCGGGGCTGCACATTCGCCGGGATGGTGAAGAACAAGTGCTGGCGGTAGACACTGTCGTGGTGTGTGCTGGGCAGGAGTCAGTTCGCGAGCTTATCGAGCCTTTAAGCCAGTCGGGAGCACGCTTTCATGTGATTGGCGGTGCCGATGAAGCAGCGGAGCTAGACGCTAAGCGGGCCATCGACCAAGGCACACGACTTGCCGCTGCCCTGTAGTTAAATGATATAACCAAGCGAGTTGGGCGGGTGACGTAAACGTTGAAATGGCGATAGACTGGTCGATCAAGGTAGCTGTTAACCACAGTTAACAATTTAAGGCGCGAGTGGCACCCAGCTTGCGCCGTACGACCGTCAGATAAAAGGACTATCGTCATGACCTCGGAGTGTACCCCACGATTTTTAGCCAGTGATAACACCTCAGGTATCTGCCCAGAGGCAATGGAATACCTGCTGGAAGCCAATCAAGCCGATGATTTGGCCTACGGCAACGATCGTTGGACTGCCCGCGCCGCAGATCGTTTTCGTGAAATGTTTGACTACGATTGCGACGTTTTTTTTGTGTTCAATGGTACTGCAGCAAACTCACTGGCACTTTCCGCAATGGGGCGCAGCTATCACAGCGTTATTTGTCATGAATTGGCCCACATTGAAACCGATGAATGTGGTGGCCCTGAGTTCTTTTCTAACGGTGCGAAACTGCTGACCTCTCCGGGGGCTAACGGGAAGCTAACGCCACAGGGCATTGAAGCGCTGGTCACTAAGCGTAGCGATATTCATTATCCCAAGCCTAAGGTGGTGTCGCTTACCCAAGCGACAGAAGTTGGCACGGTGTACTCTCGGGAAGAGTTATTAGCAATACGCGCTATGGCAGATAAGCATGATTTGCGCCTGCACATGGACGGCGCACGGTTCGCAAATGCCTGTGCCAGTCTCAATGCCAGTCCCGCAGAGCTAACGTGGCAGGGAGGCGTCGATGCGTTGTGTTTTTCGGGAACCAAGAACGGACTAGCGTTTGGTGAGGCGATTCTGTTTTTTAACCGCGATTTGGCTGAGGATTTTTCCTATCGCTGCAAGCAGGCAGGCCAGTTGGCTTCTAAAATGCGCTTTGTTTCCGCCCCGTGGCTTGGGTTATTGGAAAGCGGTGCGTGGTTAACCAACGCTGAACATGCCAATGCCATGGCGCGTTATTTATCAGAAGGGTTACAGGCGCTACCTGGCGTTTCACTGATGTTTCCGACCCAGGCCAATAGTGTTTTCGTTGAATTTCCTCCTCATGCAATCGAGGCGTTGAAAGCCAAAGGATGGACTTTCTATACCTTTATTGGAGCGGGTGGTGCGCGTTTTGTATGCGCTTGGAACACGACCGTTGAATTGCTGGATCAACTGTTGGCAGATGTGAAAGAAGTGCTGGAGTAATACTTTCTAAGCAACGTCTGTTAGATGCGTTGTTTCCCGCTATTGCGCCGCCTGTCAGGCGGCGCTGTGCGTTTTGAATAGCGTTTTTATGATGATCACGTATTCAACGCAACTTAATCTCTTCCGCTGTGCTCAAATTATTAAAAATTGTGCGTTGAAGGTTTAGTCATCACTTTTTGCTAATGCTGACTACGCTGATAGAGCAACACCTCGTATTGCACACCGCTTGATGTTTGGGCTTGGCGGTAGCTGCTGGGGGATGGGCCACAGGAGAGTTCCATGAGCATCTTTGATCACGTTCAAGACCGATTTGCCCGCGTTCAGCAAGAGGACATGAGCCTAGAGGAGTATCTGGCGCTTTGTCGCCGTGACCCAAAGGTTTATGCCAGCGCGTCAGAGCGTATGCTGGAGGCCATTGGCGAGCCTGAAGTGATCGACACGGCGAAAGCCCCGCGTCTATCACGCATTTTTTCGAACAAGGTGATTCGCCGCTATCCTGCATTTGCTGAGTTTCATGGTATGGAAGAAGCCATTGAGCAAATTGTGGCGTACTTCCGTCACGCGGCTCAGGGGCTGGGAGAGCGTAAGCAGATTCTTTATCTACTCGGGCCAGTGGGGGGCGGTAAGTCGTCGTTAGCTGAGCGTTTGAAGTTGCTGATGGAGCGTATCCCGTTCTATGCCATTAAAGACTCGCCGGTGTACGAGTCACCGCTAGGGCTGTTTTCGCCAGAAGAAGATGGCGAACTGCTAGAGAAGGAATACGGCATTCCCCAGCGTCATCTACGCAGCGTGATGTCACCTTGGGCGGCTAAGCGTTTAAAAGAGGCGGGCGGCGATATTTCCCAATTTCGGGTGGTACGCCTTTATCCCTCGCGGTTGAATCAAATTGCCATCTCTAAAACCGAGCCTGGCGATGAAAATAATCAGGACATTTCGTCATTAGTGGGTAAAGTCGATATTCGCCAGTTAGAGCTTTACTCTCAAGATGACCCGGATGCCTACAGCTTCTCTGGCGGGCTTTGCCGAGCTAACCAGGGGCTGATGGAATTTGTCGAGATGTTTAAAGCGCCGATTAAGGTGCTGCATCCGCTGCTTACTGCCACCCAGGAGGGCAACTACAACCCCACAGAAGGCATGGGGGCAATTCCTTTTGACGGTGTGATTTTAGCCCACTCTAACGAATCGGAATGGCAGGCATTTCGCAACAACCGCAATAACGAGGCGTTTTTAGATCGTGTCTATATCGTCAAAGTGCCTTACTGCCTGCGGGTCTCCGAAGAGATCAAAATTTACCAGAAATTGCTTGAAGACTCCTCACTTAACGCAGCTCCCTGCGCCCCCGATACGCTGCGTATGTTGGCGCAATTCTCAGTGCTCTCGCGGCTAAAAGTGCCCGAAAACTCGAGCATCTATTCTAAGATGCGTGTGTACGACGGCGAGAACCTGAAAGATACCGATCCTAGAGCGAAGTCGATCCAGGAGTATCGTGATGCGGCAGGTGTAGATGAGGGCATGCAGGGCTTATCTACTCGTTTCGCCTTCAAGATACTTTCTAAAGTGTTTAACTTCGACGGCACTGAAGTCGCCGCGAACCCTGTGCATTTGCTGTATGTGCTAGAGCAAGCACTAGAGCGTGAGCAACTGCCTTCTGAGGTGTTTGAACGCTACATTGGCTTTATCAAAGAGTTTCTGGCACCGCGCTATGTCGATTTCATTGGTAAGGAAATCCAAACGGCGTACTTGGAATCCTACAGCGAGTATGGGCAGAACATCTTTGATCGCTACGTGACCTATGCGGATTTCTGGATTCAGGATCAGGAGTATCGCGACCCCGAAACGGGCGAATTGTTGAACCGTCAGTCGCTGAATGACGAACTGGAAAAAATTGAGAAACCAGCGGGCATCTCTAACCCGAAAGACTTCCGTCACGAAGTGGTTAATTTCGTATTGCGGGCGCGTGCGCAAAATAATGGCATGAACCCCAGCTGGCAGTCTTATGAAAAGCTCAAAGGCGTTATCGAACATAAGATGTTTGCTAATACTGAAGAGCTGTTACCGGTTATTTCGTTTAATGCTAAGGCGTCGAAGTCAGACCAGAAGAAGCACGAGGACTTTGTGGCGCGCATGGTTGATCGTGGCTATACCGAAAAACAAGTTCGGCTGCTTTCAGAGTGGTATCTACGCGTGCGCAAGTCCCAGTAGCGGATAATCGGAGGGCATATGACCTACTTTATTGATCGAAGGCCTAACGCTAAGCATAAAAGCGCGGTCAATCGGCAGCGCTTTTTGGAACGTTATCGCAAGCATATAAAGCGTTCGGTGGAGGAGGCGGTTAACCGCCGCTCCATTACCGATATGGAGCGGGGTGAGAAGGTATCTATTCCTACCAAGGACATCTCTGAGCCCGTGTTTCAGCACGGGCCAGGGGGAGCACGACAAATCGTCTCGCCGGGGAATAAAGAGTTTTTAGAGGGGGATAAAATTCGCCGCCCTAACGGACAGGGCGGCGGAGATGGCGCGGGCGAAGGGGGGGCTTCCAATCAAGGAGAAGGTGACGACGAGTTTGCATTCACCCTAAGCCGCGAGGAGTTTTTGGAGTTTGTGTTTGATGGTCTTGAGTTGCCCCATTTGCAACGAAAGCCATTGAAGTCACTTGAAGAGATAAAAATGGTGCGTGCGGGGCTGGCGCGTGATGGGGTGCCGTCACGAATTAGCATTACCCGATCAATGCGCGAAGCCTACGCGCGCCGTATCGCTATGCGCGCACCCATTAAGCGTGCGTTGAAAGAGGCTCAAGAGGCGCTCGCCGCGGAAGAGCGTAAGGATCCGGTGTTGCGCAACCCAGCACGAATTGTTGAGCTAAAGGCAGAAATAGAGCGGTTGGAGAAGCGCATTGAAGGGGTACCGTTTATCGATACCTATGATCTGCGCTATCACCAGCTGTCGGCCCAGCCTCAGCCTTCGAGCCAAGCGGTGATGTTCTGTGTGATGGACGTTTCTGGTTCCATGACTCAAAACCATAAAGACATCGCTAAGCGGTTTTTCTTATTGCTCTATCTGTTTTTGGAAAAGCATTACGAAAAAGTAGAGCTAGTGTTTGTGCGCCACCACACGGCTGCTCGGGAGGTAAACGAGGAGGAGTTTTTCTACTCCCGTGAAACCGGTGGCACTATCGTTTCCAGCGCGCTCACCCTGGTAAATAAAATCATCGAAAAACGCTACCCCGCCGAGCAGTGGAACCTCTATATCGCCCAGGCATCGGACGGCGACAACTGGGATGATGACTCGAACATTTGCCGGGACTTACTGGTTAAACAGCTCATGCCGCAGTTGCAGTACTACGCGTATGTGGAAATTACTCCTCATGAGCATCAGTCGCTGTGGCATGAATATGAAACGGTCGCCGCGCAGTTTCCTGAACGGTTTGCGATGCGCCAAATTGTTGATGCTGGGGATATCTACCCCGTCTTCCGTGAACTGTTTAAACGTCGGTTGAGTCAAGAGCAGTAACGCGAACCGAGGAGTACGCCATGAGTGTAGCCCGCAAGCCAATAGCGACCGGTTCCGACTGGAATTTTAGTGTGTTGGAACGGTTCGATGAAGAACTCGCCAGGCTCGCCGATGAGTACCGTCTAGATACTTATCCCAATCAGATAGAAGTGATTACCACCGAACAGATGATGGATGCCTACGCGAGCGTAGGGATGCCGGTAGGTTATCACCACTGGTCGTTTGGTAAGCAGTTTCTTGCCGTCGAGCAAGCCTATAAGCGCGGCCAGATGGGCCTCGCCTATGAGTTGGTGATTAACTCCAACCCATGTATCGCCTATCTAATGGAAGAGAACACGTTAATGATGCAGGTATTGGTCATTGCGCATGCCTGCTATGGGCATAACTCTTTCTTTAAAGGTAATTACTTGTTCCGCGCCTGGACCGATGCCGATTCCATCGTTGATTACCTAGTATTTGCTCGTAAGTATATTGCCCAGTGTGAAGAGCGCCACGGTGTTCATGCGGTCGAGCAATTGTTAGATGCCTGTCACGCACTACAAAACTATGGTGTAGACCGCTACAAGCGACCCTCACCTATTTCTGCTGAAGAGGAGGTAAGGCGCCAAGAAGAGCGCGAGGCTTACCTGCAAACCCAGGTCAATATGTTATGGAGCACGATTCCTGATGCGCCCAATGGCGTTTCTCCACTACCGGGTAGTCTGCATAGTGATGAAGATCCGCTTGGCCTGCATAGCGGAGGGCTTTATCCCTCCGAGCCCCAGGAGAACTTGCTCTACTTTATTGAAAAAAACGCGCCGCTTCTGGCTCCCTGGCAGCGTGAAATTGTGCGTATCGTGCGTAAGCTAGCGCAGTATTTTTATCCCCAGCGGCAAACACAGGTGATGAACGAAGGGTGGGCTTGCTTTTGGCACTATACGCTAATGAACCGCTTATATGATGAAGGCAAGGTGAATGAAGGCCTGATGCTGGAGTTCTTGCAATCCCATGCAGCGGTTATCAATCAGCCAGACTTTGATAGCCCGCACTACAGCGGACTTAATCCGTATGCGCTGGGCTTTGCGATCTTTATGGACATTAAACGGATTTGTGACGCGCCAACCGATGAAGATCGAGAGTGGTTCCCTGATATTGCCGGTAGTCCGTGGCGCGATACCGTCGAGTTTGCTATGCGCAATTTCAAGGATGAGTCGTTTATACAGCAGTTCTTATCCCCCAAAGTGATGCGCGATCTCAAGCTGTTCCTAATTGTCGATGATGATCAGATGGAAACACTGGAAGTGGCGGCAATTCATAATGAGCGAGGTTATCGGCGAGTACGCGAGGCACTTTCAACCCAATACGCCTTATCGGTGCGTGAGCCAAATATTCAAGTTGTCGAGGCGGCTATACGGGGGGATCGTTCGTTGACCTTACACCATGTACAAGATAGCCGTCGGCCTCTTGGTCGCAGCGTATATCCGGTGATTCGCCATTTGCAGCAGCTATGGGGGTTTCCGGTGCACTTGGTCTCAATGGAGGAGGGGCGTGTTACGCGTCGTTACCGGTGGCCGATTGAAGAGGAGAGCAACGACGTTAGTTAAGAGCTAAATAATTACCCCGCGGCAAGCGCGGGGTAATGTTCAAGCCTGATTGTGTCGCCAAAATTAGTCGGCTATTAACATCAGCCTTGGGCAGTCCAGGACTGGCACCAGCCGTCAGGCTCGACGCTATTTTGCGGGAACAGCTGGCAACCTTCATTTTCTGCATTAAAAAACATGCAGTTTGAGCACAGTTCGCCTTCCTCATAGGCCGGGTGATCGCTTGCGTCACTGGCTACTTCAACGTAGTTAAGTGCCTGGGCGGTAGAATTAGATGGATCAAGGCGAGGCAGTTCCTGGGCAAAAGCAGTCTTCGACAGGATGCCAGCACCAAATGGCAGGGCGGCGAGGCCCATTACGCTGTTACGCATGAACTTACGACGGCTCTGATTAGCCATGGTGTCTCCTTATCGTCACGGTTTGACGTTTTTGCTTATGTTATTGGGTGGTGAACCACCTCTAATACTCCGACAAATCTTATAAACCGGAGTTCTCCAGTCCATGCTAGCGCATGCTCAAAATTAGTGCGAATAACCTTATGAGGAGCGCGACAATTGGCCACGCCATTGAGCGGAGCTTGGCCCTAGCAAACAGCCTGTTATACTCGCCTCTGGTTTGCCGATTAGATTGTTATTAACGCTGTTGTTGGGGGTGCTATGCAAAACGCTGTGATTTTAATCAATACTGAAAAAGGTCAGGTAAAAGCTGTCGCTGAGCGCCTTGCTGATGTAGACGGTATCAGTGAAGTCTATTCGACGTGTGGTCGCTATGATTTGGTCGCTATTGCCCGTACCCCTGATTTTGAAAGCCTTGCTGAACTGGTCACGGAGCGTCTAAACGCTGTAGAGGGCATTAGCGATACCGAAACGCTGAATGCGATGCAGGTGCACTCCCGTCACGACCTAGAAACGATGTTTTCCCTGGGCTGGTAACTGATAAATTACCTGACATAAAAGCAGGATGCAGAATCATTACTATAGGGAGTAAGACTGTTGGGAAAATCGCTTTCGCGCTGGCGTCGTCAGGGAAAACGCCTCGGTATCGCTGTGCTTTTTGTCATTGTGGGAACGGGGCTTTGGGAGTTTCAGGGGCGTCAACATCAGGATGACTATACATGGATGGGGGTGCCTACTTGGGATGGGTTGCATCCAACAACGTTTCACCGTGTGCTAAGAAACGATGGTTTCTTGGCGGGGTGGTCAGATATACGGGCAAATCCACTTTGGGTCAGTTATCAGGTTGAAGCGGTGTCCGATGATACTCGTATTGGGCCGCGGCCTAATTTTAAAGCTGACTGGCGCACGTTATGGCCAATAGGTACGGATAGCTATTCCGGCAGTGGCTATGATCGCGGGCACTTAGCACCTAACTACGCCATTGCAGCGGTACACGGCCGTCATGCTCAGATCGATACCTTCTTGATGAGTAATATGACGCCTCAGCGGCCTAATTTGAATCGCCAGCTGTGGCAGCGTCTTGAAGAATCAGTGATGGATCATTTTGCACCGCGCTTTGATCGTTTGCAGGTGATTACTGGACCCATTTTTCCAGAGCGCTTCATGGACAATGTATTTAATCGCGTTGGTTTTGTGGAAGTGCCAGTAGCATTTTATAAGATCATCGTTGTACCGAATGAAGAGGCACCGCTGGCGCTTGCCTTTATCATGCCGCAAGACGTTCGTGGTAATGAGCCGTTAGACGATTATCTGGTTACTATCGATGAGATCGAGTCGCTTACAGGGCTGAACTTCTTCCCTGATTTGTCGGCAGAGCGTGAAGCTGTGTTGGAAGGGCAACTGCGTACTCAAGGCTGGGCGCTAGAAGAGGTCGCGCGACGTCCTGGGCGTTTCCAGTAATGCAAAAATACCGTGAGAGCGAAGATATTCGCTTGAGCGGTTTTTTAAGTAAGATTTTTTAAACTAGGGTTTCTATAGATAAACAGTGAGAACGTTAAGAGGGAAGCATTGCAGATGAATTACTAAAAGCAGATGGTGGGATGTTGATCAAAGATGATGTGAATTAAACCATTGAAGTGGTGCCCAGGAGAGGACTTGAACCTCCACGTCCATACGGACACTAGCACCTGAAGCTAGCGCGTCTACCAATTCCGCCACCTGGGCACATCATTTTTGCTACTGATCTTACTGCTGTTTGTATTCGTATGGTGCCCAGGAGAGGACTTGAACCTCCACGTCCATACGGACACTAGCACCTGAAGCTAGCGCGTCTACCAATTCCGCCACCTGGGCGAATACAAACATTTTGCTGATGCTTTTTTTAGTACTATTGTCCAGTACTATTTTTCAGCACTACTTCCAATACTACTGCTTGCCGCTGCACCATTTTACATCATGAAAAGGGGGTAACACGATATAGGATGGTGCCCAGAAGAGGACTTGAACCTCCACGTCCATACGGACACTAGCACCTGAAGCTAGCGCGTCTACCAATTCCGCCATCTGGGCAAGTGGCGCGTATGATACCGAGGCCTCGCTTAAATGCAAGACCCGGTTACTGTTTTTATCACTAAAATCGCACAATTGCCGCGCTAGGTGGTTGGGTGATTGAACTGGCAGCGCTATAATGCAGCTATGACCAAACAAAACATGACGTTTTTCAGCCAATCAGTGGCTGAATCCCCTCGCCCGCAGCGCACTGCGCCTGCGCAAGCTGTCCGCCTCCCGCAAACGCTATCAAGGATGTTGATCGCATGAAGTACTGGACGTTGAGTGATGATCCGCACGCCGAGCGCGAGGCGCAAAAGTATGATAATCCTGCGCCCAGCCGCGAGTATTTATTAGCTGCCCTGGAAACGTACGGCAAGCCAATAACCCACGAAAACATGAGCCGCATGCTCGGCATTGAAGATGAAGATCATCTTGAAGCTGTTCGTCGTCGTATGGCTGCCATGGAGCGTGATGGTCAGGTGCTGCGCGATCGTCGAGGAGCCTACGCGCTGATCGACAAGCTAGATCTGATTAAGGGCAAAGTGCTTGGCCACCGAGATGGCTTTGGGTTTTTGCTTCGTGAAGATGGCAAAAAACCGGACTTAGTGTTGCCTCCACGTCAGATGCGCCGTGTTTTTCACGGTGATTATGTGCTGGCGCGTGTTAGTGGCCGCGACCGTCGTGGTCGTGACGAGGCCACTATCGCTGATGTGATTGCGCGAAACACGCAAACGATTGTGGGTGTATACCGTAGCAACTCACCTGAGTTTGGTGTGCTGATTCCTGAGAACCCACGCATTACTCAAGAAGTTATCATTCCTCATACCGCGAGTGCTGGCGCGAAAGACGGGCAGGTGATATCTGCGAAAATCGTCCAGCAACCGGCTACGCGTGTTCAGCCGGTCGGCGAAGTTATCGAAGTGCTGGGTGAGCGAATGGACCCCGGCATGGAAATAGATATCGCGATTCGTAGCTACGATATCCCAGCGGAATTTCCGCCAGAAGTGCTTGATCAAACCAGCGGTATTTCAGCAGAAGTGTTAGAGGAAGATAAGCAACACCGAGTCGATCTGCGTGAGCTTCCTTTGGTCACCATTGACGATGAGTCCGCCAAAGACTTTGACGATGCGGTGTGTGCATGGAAGACCAAGTCGGGTAGTTGGAAGCTGCTGGTGGCGATTGCCGATGTGTCGCACTATGTGCGTCCTGGAACCGCGCTTGATGATGAAGCGCGTACACGGGGTAACTCGGTGTACTTCCCGGGCCAAGTTGTGCCGATGCTGCCTGAGCTTCTCTCAAATGGCTTGTGTTCGTTAAATCCCCAAGTAGATCGTCTTGTGATGGTCTGCGAAATGAATATCTCCAAGACGGGTGCCATTAGCCGCTATTCGTTCTATGAAGCGGTAATGAACTCCCACGCTCGCCTGACCTATAACAAGGTGGCAGCCATTCTCGATAACGAGAGTGACGAGGGCGAAGCGCTACGCAATGAACACAAGGCGCTGGTGAAGCCGCTGCAAAATCTGCACGAGCTTTATGGCCTGCTGCGTAGTGCCCGGGAAGAGCGTGGTGCGATTGATTTTGATACCACCGAAACGGCGATTATCTTTAATGATGAGCGCAAGATTGAAAAAATTGTGCCGCGCACCCGCAACGATGCTCATAAGCTAATTGAGGAGTGTATGCTGGCGGCCAACGTGGCCACCGCGCGGTTCCTGGATAAGCACGACTTGCCCGCTCTGTATCGTATTCACGAGCGCCCAACGCCAGAGCGCCTTGACAAGCTGCGTCTGTTCTTGAGTGAGCTCGGGCTTTCTGTTGGCGGTGGCGATATGCCGACGCCCCAGGATTATCAAGCGTTACGGGAAGTGATTATTGATCGCCCGGATGCTGACATCATTCAAACCGTCATGCTGCGTTCAATGAATCAGGCGGTTTATTCGCCTCAGAATGAGGGACACTTTGGCTTGGCTTACCAGGCCTATGCGCACTTCACTTCGCCGATTCGTCGTTATCCCGACCTGTTGGTGCACCGTGCCATTCGCTCGGTTATTCGTGGGCCGCGCCAAACCAATACGGTGGTCCGGGTAGAAGGTGCACCGGTTGATCCGCCAAGCAAGTGGTGTCCTTATACCTTCGAGCAAATGCTTGAGCTGGGTGAACACTGCTCGATGACCGAACGGCGGGCTGATGAAGCAACTCGTGATGTTGAAAGTTGGCTTAAGTGTGAGTTTATGTCCGATAAGCTGGGCGAAACTTTCGACGGTACTATCGCCTCGGTGACTCAGTTTGGCTTGTTTGTGCGTCTGGATGATTTCTATGTCGAAGGGTTGGTGCATGTCACCTCGCTGCCTTCTGACTACTACCACTACGAAGCAGAGAAGCATCGTCTCAAAGGTGAGCGCACTGGCACGACGTACCGCCTGGGAGACGGGCTTACGGTTCAGGTTGCGCGGGTAGACATGGATGATCGTAAGATCGACTTTGGCCTTGCTGACGAGAAACCTCGGCCACGCCGCCAGCCGCGCAAACGTCGTGGTGGAGAAGGTGGTGCTGGAAAAGAAGGTGGCGCTGACAAGGCGGCAGCATCAACAGACAAGCAGCCGACGCGCCGTGGGCCAAGACGCACGCGTAATGGCCCGCGTAAACCATCACCGAATAAGGGTTGAGCATGAAATCGTCGTCGTCTCGACGTAGCTCGCGTCCGGCTGTTCGTACTCCGGATGGGCTAGACCAAGTGTATGGCGTTCACGCCTTGGAAAGCCTACTTGAGCGGGGCGAAACGCCCCGTGAATTGTGGGTACAGCAGGGAGCGGGTAACCGCTTGAAAGAAGTGGTCGCGAGTGCTCAGTCCCGTGGTGCGCGCATTAAAGAGCAGCCCCGTGACCTGCTGGATCAGCTCACTCAGGGTGCAGCTCATCAGGGCGTCGTGGCATTTTGCCCGCCACTGGTTCCTGAAGGGGAAGAGTCGTTGTGGTTAAAGCTGCGTGCCTGGCAGGCGTCTGCACCGCCGCTGCTGTTGGTGTTGGATGGTGTTACCGATGTGCATAACTTTGGTGCGTGCCTACGTAGTGCTGATGCTGCGGGGGCTCATGGGGTGATCGTAGCCAAAGACAAAGCCGCTCCGCTAAATGCAACTGTACGAAAAGTTGCCTGCGGTGCCGCTGAGGTAGTGCCGGTTTACCAAGTCACTAACCTATCTCGTACTTTGGCCAAGCTAAAAGATGCCGGTGTCTGGATTACCGGCACCGCAGGTGAAGCAGACGCCAGCCTGTTTGAAATTGATATGACCGGCCCTACGGCGTTAGTCATGGGTGCTGAAGGGAAGGGCATGCGTCGATTAACCAGGGAGGCTTGCGATAACTTGGCAAACCTGCCTATGGCAGGGCAGGTGTCTAGCCTGAACGTATCGGTCGCGACGGGCATATGTTTGTTTGAAGCCGTTCGGCAGCGGCAGCTTGCAAGTTAAGCACTAGCCCACTAGAATGCCTGCGCCCGTTTAACTTTAAGCGGGCGCTCGTATTGGTTAACAGTTAATACGAAAAACAGTTCTGCTTGATGCCCCAAATGACATCGTTCGCGGTGAGTAAAGGGCATTTCAGTTAACTCCTTGCTTCCCTGTCGTCATTGATACAGCTGTGTCAATACACACCGGAAGCTGCCAAACCGCAAGGAGATTCCATGCGTCATTACGAAATCGTGTTTATGGTCCACCCGGATCAGAGCGAGCAAGTGCCGGCTATGGTCGAGCGCTACACCAGCATTGTTACCGAAAACGGTGGCACTGTGCATCGCTTGGAAGATTGGGGCCGTCGTCACTTGGCTTACCCGATCAACAAGATCCACAAAGCCCACTACGTGCTGATGAACGTTGAGTGCACCGGCGAGACTCTCGAAGAAATCGAGAACATCTTCCGTTTCAACGACGCCATCATTCGCAGCTTGGTTGTTCGCTGCAAAGAAGCGATCACCGAAGCTTCTCCGATGATGAAGCCGGCAGAAGAAAAGCGTCCGCGTCGCGAAGACAAACCGCGCGCTGAAGAAGCTGAAGAAGAAACTGCCTAATTCCATCCACTGCACGTTTTAAGGAGCTAGTCCATGGCACGTTTTTTCCGTCGCCGTAAGTTTTGCCGCTTCACTGCTGAAGGCGTCAAGCAGATCGACTATAAAGATCTCGACACGCTGAAGGCTTACATCACCGAAACCGGCAAGATCGTTCCGAGCCGTATCACCGGCACCAAAGCACGCTATCAGCGTCAGTTGGCGACTGCTATCAAGCGTTCGCGTTACCTGGCACTGCTGCCCTACTCCGATAGCCATCAGTAAGCGTTTAACGTGATGCTGGCACTGGCGAGATGGCTCATGCGGAGCACGCCCTATGCCATTGGCGGGGCGGCGCTAGCGACGCTAGTGCCTTGGCTGTTCTGGTTAGGGGCAGCCATCGCCGCGTTAGTTACCCTACGCAAAGGTTTTGCACCTGCGCTTCCGGTAATCATCGCTGCTGCACTACCTGCGGGTTTTTGGTGGTCTCAAGGTGACGTCATTCCACTTGCTAGCGTACTGCTAGTAACTCTGATGGCGGTTATCCTGCGTGAGAGGATGCGTTGGAGTGAAGCGTTAATCGTTGGCACATTAGCGGCAGCGGGTATGGTTCAACTCGGCATTTTTATACCGCCAGGTGGAACACAGTTAATGCTGGAGCAACTGCGAGAAAGCTCTACCGAGATTGATCGCATGCTGACAGAGTTTGCTAACCAAGGTATTGATGCGCCCACGCTCGCCGCTATGGTGATCGGTGGTGTAACAGGCCTGGTGGTGCTGTTGGCCGCTATTGCGTGTTTAGCGTTGGCGCGAAGCTGGCAAGCTGGGCTTTATAACCCAGGCGGCTTCCGCGAAGAGTTTCACGCACTGCGCCTATCGCCCAAAGAGCTCGCTGTTTTAGTCGTGCTTGGTGTGGTGGGTATGGTGTTGGGAGCGCACGCTTTGGCAATGCTTGGTTGGATTCCACTGCTGGTAGCTGGCATTGCGCTAGTGCATGGGTTTATTGGAATAAAGGGGATGAACGGGCTGTGGCTGGTGGCATTTTATGTGCTGCTGATCACGACCTGGCCCACGATTCTCATTGTGCTGCTGTTGGGGCTGATTGATACATTCGCGAACGTTCGCGCACGCCTTGCCCGCAGCAACTGACAAGAGGTTTACGAGATGGAAGTCATTCTGCTCGACAACATTGGTAAGCTGGGCGGCCTGGGTGACAAAGTCACTGTAAAGCCCGGTTATGGTCGTAACTATTTGGTTCCTTACGGCCTAGCCGTGCCGGCAACCAAAGATAACGTTGAAGCATTCAAAGCCCAGCGTGCTGAGCTTGAAGCCAAAGCCGCTGAGCGTAAAGCAGAAGCTGAAGCGCGTGCTGAGCAGCTTAACGACATCGAATTGTCGTTGGTTTCTAAAGCAGGCGATGAAGGTAAGCTGTTCGGCTCTATCGGTCCTCGTGACTTGGCCGACGCTATTTCCTCTGCTGGCATCGAAGTTGCCAAGAGCGAAGTACGTATGCCGCAGGGCCCGATTCGTCAAACTGGCGAATACGACATCTCTCTACACCTGCATGCAGATGTAGATGCTGTTGTCCGCGTGGTTGTTGTCGCAGAGTAAACGCTCTCGCCAACGCTGACGCCTCAAAGGGCGCGGGTTTTCCCGCGCCCTTTGTCTTTTAAGAGCCTTGTCTTTTAAGAACCTTGTCTTTTAAATTCTCTTTTTTAAGATTTTTGTCATTCAAGCAGCTTGTCTTTTAAGCTACTTTTCTTTTTAAATTATTTATCGTTTTAAATCATATAGTTTCTAAGCATCGGTCAAAAATGTTTGCAGGGTTGGTCGAGTTTTTTTGAACGTCGCTTGGCGTGGGGCAGTCGCTTATGGTGGGTTTGAGATTGTCCCGCTAAGATAGTCATCGTCATTGGCTACGCTTTTTTATTAAGGAGCTCACTATGCAGGACCAGCCTTCTGCTGATCAGGAAACGGCAGCGATAAAGCTGCCGCCGCATTCTCTTGAGGCGGAGCAGTCGGTGCTAGGTGGGCTAATGTTGGATAACCAGGCCTGGGATAATGTCTCGGAGCGGTTGGTGGCGGATGATTTTTACCGCTATGAACATCGCTTGGTATTCAATGTGATGATTCATTTGGCCGAATCTGGGCAGCCGCTGGACGTTATAACGCTATCAGAAGCGTTAGAAGCCCGTGATCAACTGGATACCGTGGGCGGTTTGGCATTCTTAGCTGAGCTGGCTCGCAATACGCCTTCCGCCAGTAATATTCGTGCCTATGCCGATATCGTTCGCGAACGGGCGACGCTGCGTAAGTTAATCCGTGCGGCCAATCAAATTGCTGATGGGGCGTTTTCACCTCAGGGTCGGCCTGCTGATGAGCTGCTCAACGAAGCTGAGCGATTAGTATTTCAGATTGCCGAAGAGCGACCGAAAACCGGTGGTCCTATCGGCATGAGCGAGCTACTCACCAAAGCCGTTGATCGCATTGATGAGCTGTTCAATCTAAAAGGTGAAATGACGGGGCTTTCCTCGGGGTTTCGTGACCTCGATGAAATGACCTCAGGCTTACAGCCCTCAGATTTGGTTATTATTGCTGGCCGTCCGTCAATGGGTAAAACCACCTTTGCCATGAACCTGGTTGAGCATGCGGTTATTGCTAGTGATAAGCCTGTGATGGTGTTCTCCATGGAGATGCCTGCGGAATCGCTGATGCTGCGTATGCTCTCTTCGCTGGGCCGAATTGATCAAACCCGAGTGCGCTCGGGGCAATTGGAAGATGAAGATTGGCCCCGATTGACGTCGGCGGTCAACCTGCTCAAAGACAAGCAATTGTTTATAGATGACACTGCCGCGCTATCACCTAACGAAATGCGCTCGCGCTTGCGTAGAGTGGTGCGGGAGCACGGCAATATGGCGCTGATCATGATTGACTATCTTCAGCTGATGCAGATTCCTGGTTTTTCTGAAAACCGTACCGGTGAGATATCGGAGATTTCACGCTCGCTGAAAGGGCTGGCAAAAGAGTTTCAATGCCCTGTTGTGGCACTTTCACAGCTTAACCGTTCGTTGGAGCAGCGCCCCAATAAGCGTCCTGTCATGTCGGATCTGAGGGAGTCGGGGGCGATTGAGCAGGATGCCGACGTCATTGCGTTTGTTTACCGAGATGAAGTGTATAACCCCGACAACCCTGACAACCAAGGGATTGCTGAGCTGATTATTGGTAAACAGCGTAACGGGCCTATCGGTACGGTACATATGGCATTTATTGGTAAATACACACGCTTCGAAGACCTTGCGCCCGACAGCTACGGCGAAGCGTTCGGCGATTAACTTGAGCGTTGGGGGGGAGAACGTATAATGCTTCTCCCCGACGAAGCAGATAGACAGGAGTAGCAAATGGCAGGTGGTTTTAGACGTGTTAACCGTAAGCGTCTTCCTAAGTTGGAAGGCCGTGGGGAACTGCAGTCACTAGAGCGAGAAGGGCCATTTAAAGAGTGGTTGGGAATGCCTGACCTCTATCGTTACTTCCTGGTAGTTGAAGGGGAAAAATATAGCTACCAAACCGAGGATTCAGAGCTGCCGGTAACGGTGGGCGATAAAGTGGTTTTCCGTTACAAGGAAACTAAAGGTGGTAACTGGATAGACCGCAACTCGTTAGGTAAAGCAATCGACCCGTCTGAGTATCAATAATTCGACGAATAAGTTGACGTTTTGGTCAGGAACTCTTTTGTGATGTTGCCGTCATAGGCAGTTAGTGCCAAGGTAATAAAATTGTCATGGGGTACCGTCATGCTGTGCCCCATGATGATGAACAATCATAGGAGGGAACCATGGAACTAAAAGAACTAAAGCAATTTGTTGCGGGTCACGATAATTTTGAAATACGCGTTATTACCCATTCGGGTAGCCGCTTTTACCAAGTAGAGCTCGAAGATGTTGAGGGTGAGCGTCATATGCTGACCCAACGTGGTAAGCCAATGTTGTTTCGCTCACTAGATGATGTTTATCTTGAGCTAAAACGTGCTGGTATTCACCGTGCTTACTTAGTGCAGCATGTACCCCAGGATGAAGTGATTGGACGCGATGCTCATTACAGTTCGCCACTAACGTCGCGTATGCCACTAGTGTTCTAGCATTGTTAGCACTTTAACATTGGCGTCTTCATTTGTTAGCGTGACGCTTATCCCACCACTGGCCCAGCCGAACGCGGCGACGGGCAAAAAAACGATAGCCTGCATCCATTACTCCTCGCAGGCCTGGTAAGCAAGAAAGCCACACTAGCCACCGGTAGCCCAGTACTGCATAGAGGGCCCGGCTGGCATCCATGCCGATATACCAATTTCCTTGACTGTCTTTGACATGCAGCAGCCCCATCATGTCGTCAAATCTGCGTCCTACATCGGCTGCATTGAAATCACTACTCTGAATATCCACTAGCGTGACGCGTTCTTGATGGCGATGCTTTGCAAGCCACGCGACTTCCACGCGGCAAA
This sequence comes from Halomonas bluephagenesis, assembly GCF_054790765.1. NCBI lineage: Bacteria > Pseudomonadati > Pseudomonadota > Gammaproteobacteria > Oceanospirillales > Halomonadaceae > Halomonas > Halomonas bluephagenesis. The sequence goes on along the minus strand of NZ_CP133631.1, from coordinate 751,617 downwards.
AAGGGCAGTGGCCATCGTGGTAAAGCGTGACAGGTGGCTTTGCACGAAGCGTAGAGAAGCGGCTCATTGAGTATCCTTGGAGAAATAGCCTTGCGTGTGGAGAGCTTGGCCGTAGCTTTGGCTGGTCGGTAGTGAGGCAAGAAACTGTTCAGCTTGCTGACGCATCGCGTCACGCTTTTCATCTTTCATGCGTGAGAGTGACCCATAGATCAGTTTCATGCGTGGGTTGCGGTTCAGCTGTTCAGCGTTGGTTTCCAGAAAATGCCAGTAAAGGCTGTTAAATGGGCACGCTTTTGGGCCAGTTACTTGTTTCGGGGAATAGCGACAGTGCTGGCAATGGTCAGACATCTTGTCGATATATTTGCCGGAGGCGCAATAAGGCTTGGAGCCCATTAGACCGCCGTCAGCATGCAGCACCATACCCAAAGTGTTAGGCAGCTCAACCCACTCGCAGGCATCGGCATAAACCGCTAAGTACCAGTCGCAGAGCGCTTCAGGTTTAACACCACACAGCAGGGCAAAGTTGCCGGTCACCATTAAGCGCTGTATGTGGTGAGCGTAGCTGTTGTCGATGGTCATTTGAATGGCGCGCTGCAAGCAGCGCATATCGGTATTGCCATCCCAATAAAAGGCCGGCAGCTCGCGCTCAAAGCCAAGCTGGTTTTCGCGCTTATAAGCCGGCATTTGTGTCCAATAGAGCCCGCGCACATACTCTCGCCAACCGAGTATTTGACGAATAAACCCTTCAACTGCATTGATAGGAGCATGGCCCGCTAGGTACTGTTGCTCAGCGGCTTCACAGACTTCATGGGGTGTTAGCAGACCGATATTGAGCGCCGCCGACAGCCTGGAGTGATAAAGAAACGGTTCTGAGTCGCTGATCGCATCCTGATATCGGCCAAAGTCGGCCAGCCCCTTATCAAGGAAGTGGTTTAAATCCACCAGCGCCTGTCGGCGGGTGACGGGTAGGTTGAAGTTCTCCAGAGACCCCATGTGCTCGCTAAAATGGTGCTTGGCATCATTGAGCGCTTCCTGGGTTAACGCATCTTGGCAATGGGTGGGAAGTGAGGGAAAGCTGAGCGATGCATGAATCGGATCACGGTTATCGTGATCAAAGTTCCATTTACCACCTGCGGGTGTATCGCCTTCCATCAGCAGCCCCGTTCGTTTGCGCTGCTCTCGATAGAAATACTCTAAGCGAAGCTGTTTACGTCCTTTAGCCCAGTTGGAAAAGTCATCAGGTGAGGTGAAAAAACGGTCATCTTCGATTATTCGCCAGGGTAAGGAAGCCTCTTGACGCTGCTGCATGGCATCCCAAAGCCGCCATTCACCAGGTCTTGCCACGCACACTTCATTGCAGCCGTACTGAGTCGCAATGCGTTCGGCTTCCGCGATGAGTGACTGGGTATTATCGGCGTCATCAATACGGCTGTAGTGAACGTTATAGCCTTTATCGCGCAGCGCCTGAGCAAAGTGTCGCATGGCGGCCATAAACAAGCCGATCTTGTGTATATGGTGAGGCACATAACGCGCTTCTTCGGCGACCTCGCAAAGGGCGACCACTGCGTTAGTTGGTGCGTCGCGCAGGGTCGCCAATGAAAGCGAAAGCTGGTCACCAAGAACGAGTAGTAAAGGCTTAGACATGAGTTGGCCTGCAGTTATACAAATAATGTTGATAGTATAACTTTATGCCGCAACTTTGCCGAAAAGTGTTAAGATTTTGCCAACTATTTAAAGTATCCGAGGAGTTAGCGACATGGTCGATAGCGTTGTGAAAGATCAGCCGGGAGAAGGGCGCTTGGCCCATGCTCCAAGTGATCACCCTGCTGTTCCCCCTGCAAAAGTGGGCGTGGTGTTGGCTAACTTGGGCACCCCGGACGCAACTGACTATTGGTCTATGCGGCGCTATCTCAGCGAGTTTTTGTCTGATAAACGTGTCGTCGATTACGCCAACTGGAAGTGGCAGCCGCTTTTACAGCTGATTATTTTGACTAAGCGGCCCTTTTCATCTGGAAATGCTTATAAAAGCATCTGGAATAATGAAAAGAATGAGAGCCCTTTGCTGACGACAACGCGTGCCCAAACAGAAAAAATGGCTGCGCGTTTGAAGGCGCTATATGGCGATAATGTCGAAGTTGATTTCTGTATGCGCTATGGCAATCCGTCGACTGAAAGTGTCCTCAACCGCATGAAAGAGAAGGGCTGTGAGCGGATTGTTTTCTTCCCGCTTTATCCCCAGTACGGCTCGCCTACGACCGCAACGGCAAATGATCAGGCATTTCGTACGTTGATGAAAATGAAATGGCAGCCTTATATTCGTACGGTGCCCGCTTATTTTGAGCATCCCGCCTATATTCAGGCGCTGGCGAATTCAGTGCAAGAAGCTTACGACGGTTTTGAAACGCGTCCGACTAAGCTGGTAGCAAGCTACCATGGCGTCCCCGAACGTTACTTACTAGAAGGTGACCCCTACCATTGCCAATGTCAGAAAACGACGCGCTTGATGCGTGAAAAACTGGGGCTGAGCAAAGAGGAAGTGGATACAGCGTTCCAATCTCAGTTTGGCCCTGAAAAGTGGGTAGGCCCACAAACCGTTGATCATGTGGCTGAGCTTGCCAAGCAGGGGCACAAACATATTGCGATTATGTCGCCTGCTTTCTCTTCCGATTGTGTTGAAACCCTGGAAGAGATCAAAGAGGAAATTCACGATAGCTTTATGGAAGCAGGGGGCGAGACGTTTAGTTATATTCCCTGCTTGAATGATCGTGACGACCACATCGATGCGCTGTTAGCGGTCGTTAACAATGAGTTGGCCGGTTGGCTTCCTGCTTCTAAATAATGCGTTTTGTTACAAGCCGCCAAGGTGCTTAACTAAGGCGGCTTTTTTATGGGACCTAGATTTCTAGAAATTTGGTCAACCTTGGTATAAGGTCTGTGCATTAAAAATCACATTTATTCAACGCTTAGGGCCGTTCGGTCTTGCTGCTGCCTTAGGGTTAACTGAAACGTTCTTATAGGGAGAAACCACCGGATGCAATTCGCTGTGTTAATGGGCTTTGTGCTGGCAGCGTCGTCGCCTTTGCTCAACCGCTGGTTTGGAGAACGGACAAGCCTAGTGCTGGCACTGTTCCCTGCTTTGATGGCTGCTTGGCTGTTAAGTCAGGCACCTATTGTTATGAGTGAGGGGCCGCTTCTGTTGGAGTGGTCTTGGGTGCCATCATTAGGCATTAGCCTGAGCTTCCTGCTTGATGGGCTGTCACTGTTATTTGGGCTGTTGATTACCGTTATCGGCACTTTCGTGTTGATCTATGCTGGTGGTTATCTCAAAGGCCATACCGATATCGCGCGGTTTCATTTAGCGCTTGTGGCTTTTATGGCCTCTATGTTGGGGCTGGGGCTCGCTGACGGATTGCTTACGCTTTTCGTATTTTGGGAATTAACCAGCATCACGTCTTATTTATTAATTGGCTTTAACCATACCGATATTGAGGCAAGAAAATCAGCTCGTCAGGGTTTGTTTGTGACAGTTGCCGGTGGATTGGCGCTGATGGCAGGCCTGGTGTTATTGGGGGTAGCAAGCGGAAGCTGGTCGCTTTATGAGATAGGCCAAATGGAGAGCGATCTTCGTGAACATTCGCTTTATGCCCCTATGCTCATTTGCTTGCTGCTGGGAGCATTCACAAAATCGGCCCAGTTCCCTTTTCATTTTTGGTTGCCCAACGCCATGGCGGCGCCAACGCCTGTATCAGCATACCTGCACTCGGCCACTATGGTGAAAGCGGGTATTTACTTAATGGCTCGCTTACAGCCTGAGCTGGGTGGTACAGCCCTGTGGGTAGGAATACTGTCGGTTGTCGGTGCGATCACGATGCTGACAGGCGCCTTTTTAGCGATTCATCACACCAATATCAAAAAGCTGTTGGCTTATTCCACCATTATGGCGCTTGGCACGTTAACCATGCTGTTGGGCATTGGTTCTGAGTACGCCATGACGGCATTTGTTACTTTCTTGCTTGCCCATTCGATGTACAAAGGGGCGCTGTTTATGGTCGCCGGTATTTTGGACCATGAGACAGGCACCAAGGACGTTACTGCCATGGGCGGGTTGAAATCTGCCATGCCAGTTACTGCGGTGATTGCCTGTGTTGCGACACTGTCGTTGGCGGGCGTGCCGCCATTATTCGGCTTCATTGGTAAGGAGCTAATGCTGGAGGCGGCGCTTGGGGCCGAGCGTTTCAAGATATTGTTAGTCCTGTTTGCTTTTCTGGCCGCTATTTTGACGATTGCAGTGGCTGCCATTATTGCATTCCGGCCCTTCTATGGACGGCAACTTGAAACGCCAAAAATACCCCATGAAGCGCCGTTTAGTATGCTGATTGGCCCCGCTGTACTAGCGCTTGGTTCGCTTGTGTTAGGGCTGGCGCCAGCTATGTTGGGGGCTGATGCGCTGCTTACGTCGGCCGCGACGGCGGTGGCAGGTGAGCCGCTGCCAGTTTCATTATCGCTTTGGTATGGCATCAACATGGCGCTCATCATGTCGATTGTTAGTCTTGGACTAGGCTTTTTACTGTTTAAGCGCTGGGATGGTGTGCGTAGCAAGCTAGCAATGCTGGCACCAGTGATGCGGCATGGCCCCGAAGCGGGTTACGAAGGTTTAATGAACGGTATTGTGCGCTTTTCTGAATGGCAAACACGCCTGCTGCAAAACGGTTATATGCGCAACTATATTCTCGTCATGCTGGTGGTGCTGATTGCCTTGATTGGTAACTCAATACTTGTGCGCCATGCGCCTCAACTGGCGCTGACGCTGGACGTGCGCTTCCATGAGGTAATTGTCGCTGGCACCATGGTAATGGGAGCGTTGTTTGCGACCATTTCTCGTTCACGTCTTGGTGCAGTGGTCTCGGTCGGCATTATGGGATTCTCGATTGCACTTATATTCATTCTCTTCAGTGCGCCCGACTTGGGCATTACCCAACTGCTAGTTGAGACCCTCACCGTTATCTTGTTGGTTTTGGTGCTCTTCCGTTTGCCGCGTTTTTCAAACCTTTCCACAAACTTGGAACGTATTCGAGATGGTGCCGTGGCGGCAACAATGGGAATTCTAATTTTCCTACTGATTATGACCGCTTGGAGTATCGATCAGTTTGAGCCGATTTCAGCCTATATGATCGAAAATAGTGCTCCTCTGGCTTATGGTCGCAACATTGTGAACGTCATCTTGGTGGACTATCGTGCCCTCGATACGCTAGGCGAAATGTTTGTGCTTGCTCTTGCTGCTATTGGGGTTATCGCCATGCTTAAACTGCGCCACGGCGGAGATGAAAGCAAAGCGACAGAAGGCGAAAAACCCAGTGTTAAGGAGCCGTACGATGGTTAAATCAGGCACGATTATTCTCAATACGGCAGCGCGGTTTTTGATGCCGCTACAGCTGATGTTTTCAATTTTCTTGCTGCTACGTGGACACGATGAACCAGGGGGTGGGTTTATTGCTGGGCTCGTGGCGGCGGGGGCCTTCACGCTTTACCTGTTTGCCTTTGGGGTAAGTGCCACCAAAGACGTGCTGCGCATGGTCGACCCTCGCGACTTAATTGGGATTGGGCTGTTGCTGGGCATGATTTCAGTGGTGCCTGCCTGGTTTATGGGCCAACCGTTTTTAACCGCTCAGTGGTGGACTATTCCTGTCATTGATTTCAAAGCGTCTACACCGCTGATTTTCGATATAGGCGTGTACTTTGCCGTTCTTGGTTCGGTGATGGGAATGGTGATGGCGCTGATGGAGGTGGATAAGGATGAACCTTAATGTATCAGGAGGGCCTGTATGGAACCGCTAATGGCACTAGCGATTGGGCTACTCTACGCCGCCGCTATTTTTATGATGCTACGTCGCTCTATTGTGAAATTGGTGATTGGCCTGCTGCTGCTTTCGAATGCGGCCAACTTGCTGATTTTTACTACGGCAGGCATGACGCGCGGAGCGCCACCGCTAATACCGGAAGGAATGCTACAGCCGTTAGGTGAGGTAGCAGACCCGTTGCCCCAAGCCGTTGTACTGACGGCGATTGTTATTGCATTTGGGGTGCTGGCATTTGCTGTCGTGTTAATTCGCCGTGCCTATGAAATTGTAAAGGCAGATGATTTGGACAAAATGAAGGATACCGACACGTGAGGCCTGAAGTTGCTCTCCCCGTCCTGCTGCCACTGCTTTCTGGGGCTCTTTCATTACTGTTTTGGCGCTCTCGCCCCGTCCAACGTTTTATTGCGGTAGCGGGTAACGTTGCGCTGCTGCTTGTGTGTGTATGGTTGTTTGTTGCTGTTTTGTTTGATGGTTACATCACCATGCAGATGGGCAGTTGGCCGGCTCCATTTGGGATCACGCTAATTGCCGATATGTTGAGTGCCGTCATGATTTTAATGACGGGCATCATTGGTTTGGCGATGGGCATTTATTCGTTGGCCACCACGGGGCGTGGTCACGAAAAATTTGGCTATTACCCACTGATGCATTTGCTGTTAGCGGGGGTTGCAGGTGCCTTTTTAACTGGCGACATTTTCAATCTGTATGTTTGGTTTGAAGTAATGCTGGTGGCGTCGTTTGCGTTGTTAATTCTGGGCGGTGAGCGAGCCCAGATGGAAGGCGCTATTAAATATGTCACGTTGAACCTGCTGGCTTCAGTGATTTTCTTAACGGCCGTGGGGCTACTGTATGGCACGGTAGGCACGCTAAACATGGCCGACATTGCTCTGCGAATGGATGAGGCTGAGCATAGCGGCATGGTCGAAGTGCTCGCTGTTATGTTTATGGTGGCTTTTGGTATTAAAGCCGCCGCCTTTCCGCTCTTTTTCTGGCTGCCTGCTTCCTATCACACGCCGCCAGTAGCCGTATCGGCGCTGTTTGCTGGTTTGCTGACAAAAGTAGGGGTGTATTCGTTATTCCGTGTGTTCACCCTTATCTTTGATCAAACAATGGGCTATTTGCAGGACATAATGCTATGGGGGGCTGTGCTGACAATGGTCACTGGCGTGCTGGGTGCCGCTGCTCAGTATGAGTTCCGGCGTATTCTCTCGTTTCATATTGTGAGCCAGATTGGCTACATGATCCTTGGCTTGGCGCTGTATACACCGCTAGCGATTGCGGGTGGTGTGTTCGCCATCGTGCATAACATTATTGTCAAAACGAACCTGTTCCTGATCAGTGGTATTACCCATCATTTGCAAGGCTCTTATCAGCTTAAAAAAATGGGCGGACTTTATCGCGAGCGCCCTTGGTTAGCCGTGGCGTTCTTTATTTCAGCGTTTTCGTTGGCAGGCATTCCGCCTCTATCGGGTTTCTTTGCTAAGTTTGTGCTGGTTCGTGCTGGCCTGGAAGCTGGGGCGTATGTGGCGACAGGGTTTGCACTGGCAGTAGGGCTCATGACGCTTTACTCCATGGTGAAAATTTGGAACGAAGTGTTCTGGAAAGCCTTGCCAGAAGAAAACAATGTACCTGCTTCACAAACCTCCGTCGGTGATGACGGTCGATTACTAAAACCAAACCTGTGGATGATGTATACGCCGGTCGTTGTGCTGGCCATGATGTCGTTATTAATAGGCGTTTTTGCTGAGCCTATTATGCAGGTGATGACCCTTATCGGTGATCAGCTAATGTCTCCATCGGGTTACATTGAGGCCGTACTGGGTGTGTCTGCTAGCGCTGAAGCAGCGCTAATTGACCCGATTGAGTTGCAGGCGGAGCAAATAGGTGACCGTGCGGAGGACTCCCCATGACCGGTGCGATCTGGAACCTTTTACTCGGGCTAGCCTGGGTACTGCTGAGTGGTGATTTTACCGGCCTCAATCTGCTGGTGGGGATGATTTTTGGCTACATAGCGTTGCTGTTAATTGAACCTCAAGTCGAAGCGTTGAAAGGCTATCCGGCTCGTGTGCCGCGGATTATTGGATTCGTTGGTTTTTTTATTAAGGAGCTAGTGCAGGCTAACCTGCGGGTCGCCTTCGATATACTGACGCCTCCTTGGCATATGAAGCCCGGCGTTATTGCATTTCCCCTTTCTGCACAGAGCGAGATGGAAATTACCATGGTGGCTAATTTGATCTCGCTAACACCCGGTACGTTGAGCCTTGATGTCTCTGACGATCGAAAGGTGCTCTATATCCACGCTATGTTTTTGGATGATGAAGAAGAGCTTCGAAATAACTTAAAAGAGATGGAGCACCGTGCATTGGAGCTATTTCGTTAATGGATAACGTTATTCTGATAAGCCAGATAATTATGGGGTTGGCGCTTGTACTGACCTTTGTGCGTGTCGTGCGTGGGCCTAGCTTGCCCGATCGCGTCGTTGCACTTGAGTTGTTTTCTACAACCGTAGTGGGGCTGGTTGGCGTTTATGCTATTCAATCAGGCGTCGCGAGTTTTCTTGATGCGGCAATCGTGATTGCCTTAATGGGCTTTTTAGCGGCGATTGGTTTTGCACGCTTTCTGGAACGTGGGGGGCCGCGAGATGATTGAGTTTATCAAAGGCACGCTGTTGATAACGGGGTCGAGCTTTATGTTGCTGGCTGCCATCGGTTTGCTGCGGCTACCGGATCTACTGACCCGCATGCACGCGACCACTAAGGCTGCAGCGCTAGGGGTTATTTTAATTATGCTGGCATCGGCCATGCACTTTGCTGAAGTTGGCGTGGTTGCGCGTTCGTTTGCGATTATTGTTTTTATTTTAATCACAGCACCGATTGCTGCCCATGTCATCGGTAGGGCAGGTTACTTTGTGGGCTCGCGCCTTTGGAGCGGTACAGTAAAAGATGAGCTGAGGCCTAACTATGATCCACTCACTCACGAGCTTAAAAGCGGTCTAGAAACCCATGAAAATGCTAAGCGTCATCCACGAACCACAGACCCTGATTGATTGACCATAATTTTCTGTGTTGTATTTCGACTAATACTTTTTTCATAGTTGTTCATTGCTGTTGCATTGCCTTTTCGAAAAACCATCCATCTGGATGGTTTTTTTTATTTGAAGCGCTGTGAGAAAAGTCGTTGGGAAAAGTCCGGAAAAAACTGGGGAAAGAGCAGGGGGGAGTTAGGGGAAAAGCATAACGTCAAAAACATGTACGCTGATTTATGTACAATAGTTATACTGTATAAGATAATGTGTCCATGTTTTTGACGCGTGGCGAGTAAGTGTCGGGCAGCGAGATAACCTCTATGCAACGCAAGCAAGATTTACCGCAAAAAGACTGTGTTCAATGCCAGCGTCCTTTTACTTGGCGGAAAAAGTGGGCGCGCTGCTGGGACGAAGTGCGCTATTGCAGTGAACGATGCCGTCGCGAAGCCAAGCAGCACAGCACACCAAGGAGGCAAGTGCATGAACAGCACGACTGATATTGTATGGCTTCAGGATAATTTGCGGATAGCTGATAACCCCTTGTTACATTTTGATGCTCCCCCAGAACAGCTCCTTTGTCTCTATGTGCTGGACCAGCGATGGTTTGAGCCTTCGAGTGCGGGCGATGACACTCCCAGGCTGGGCCCTGCTCGATTACGCTTTTTATGGCAAAGCTTGATGGAGCTACGTGGTGAGCTGCTGCAGCGTGGCAGTGATTTGTTAGTTCGCATTGGCGACCCTGCCAGTATTGTTCTAGAGACTGCTGACATGCTGAGTGCACGAGAAGTGCGCGTGGCAGCGCATTCGGGGTATGAAGAGTCACAGCATATTGCGCGCGTCGCTGAACAACTCCCGCCTGCGTGTCAGTTTTTTTGTGCTGATAGTGGCTATTTAATTGCTGCAGACGATCTTCCCTTTGCATTGAGTGAGTTGCCGCCTAATTTTTCGGCATTTCGACGGCGTGTTGAAAAACATTGTGAGTTTCTGGCACCGCAACCCGCGCCGATAACACTTCCTCCATGGCCTGAATCAGCTCCCAGAGGGTTTCCCCCGCTCAAGGCAGTATGCGAAGAGAGTGCTGTCTGGCAGCCTGATAATCGCCAGGGCTTTGTATTTGTGGGAGGTGAGTCAGCGGCTAGTGATCGTTTGCAACAGTATCTCTGGCGGCAAAACGGCGCGGAATCGTACAAGAAAACCCGTAATGGCTTATTGGGGGCTAATTTTTCCACACGTTTTTCACCATGGCTGGCGCGAGGTTGTTTATCCGCTCGCCAAGCGTGTCAAGAAGTAAAAAACTGGGAGGCCGTTCACGGAAGCTGTGAATCCAGTTATTGGATAATTTTTGAACTATTGTGGCGAGATTACTTTCACCGAGCGGCTCAGTTAGAAGGCGCTGTATTATTTGGTCGTGAAGCGTTGCCGCCTGCTAACAATGCGTTCAACGCGTGGCGTAATGCTACAACCGGCGTGCCATTTATAGACGCTGCCATGTTAGAACTGAAGCATACCGGATGGATATCCAACCGAGCGCGCCAAAATGTCGCCAGTTTCTTAGTGAAGGATCTAAACGTCGATTGGCGCCTTGGTGCGCGGTGGTTTGAACACTGCCTGATTGATTACGATGTGGCGAGTAACTGGGGCAATTGGCGTTATATCGCTGGTGTTGGTCGTGCCCCCCGCCAAGACCGTTACTTTAATGTGCTGAAGCAAGCAGGGCATTACGATCCCCAGGGGCTATACGTTGCGTACTGGCTGCCTGAATTGGAGGCGCTGCCATTAGGGCAGGGGCGTCACCAGCCCTGGCGCGTAGCATCTTCTAAGTTTGATGCGCCTTACGTAGAGCCAAGTGAGTGGCAACGATGGCTAGTGGCTAAAACGGAACTTCAAGAATCAGATGAGTAATGTTTCACTCGAAAATGGACGACAGAGCTCAAAAGGTGGGTTGTACAATATGAGTGAGTTAAGTAATGACCGCCACGTTGCTTGGCTGCTTGGGCTTGCAGGCTTAATCCCTTTTATTGCCGGGGGGCTCTTCGCCTGGTGGGCACCCTCTGTTTGGCAGGTAACGGCGGTGTATGGGTTTAGCTACTACAGTGCGGTTATTTTGTCTTTTCTAGGGGGCGTCCATTGGGGAGCTGCTCTGCAAGTGCCGCGTCCAGGAAACCGCCGACGTTTGATCATTGCGATGGTGCCCAGTTTAATCGCTTGGCCTGCGTTATTGTTCGACGTGGTTACCGGGCTGTGGGTGCTGGTGGCAGGTTTTATTCTAATTGGTGGCTACGACCTCAGTCGTGATGGCCGAGAAGGATTTCCTCATTGGTACCTTAAACTCCGTTGTGTGCTGACTGGTGTAGTGGTGGCGTTTCATCTGATTGTTTTACTTCGGCTAGGCGGGTAAGACTAGCATCTGTGCTGTTTCTGAGCCATTATCGAAAGCACGCCAAGGATTGCCAAGAGATTAATGCTATGTCTTTGAAAATTAAAGATTCAATGAGTATCCGCCCTGCGCTGTATTTATCCTTTGCACTAGCCGCGGGCAGTGCGGTGCTAAGTTCTAGCGCAGTTGCTAATCAGCAATTGATGAGTGAAGTGGATGCTCAAGCGGCAGAACAAGTTAGCTATGCCAACTTTAATCAGTGGTTGGCTGATTTTCGCCGCTATGCTGCTCAGCAGGGCATTAGCGAGGCTACCCTTGCCTCTGCTTTTGATGGGCTTCGCTACCGGGAACGGGTGATTGAGCTTGACCGGTATCAACCAGAGTTTGTTCGTCCCATCTGGCAATACTTAGATACAGCGGTTTCCAGCACACGGATCAATAACGGCCTAGAAAAGCTTGCCGCCCACCGTGATACTGCGCGACAAATGCAGCAGCGTTACGGTGTTCCTGCGGAAATCATCGTTGCTATTTGGGGTATCGAAAGTAACTATGGCAGCAATTTTGGCGATTTCTCGACGCTTGAGTCGCTGGCAACACTTGCCTACGACGGGCGTCGGCGTGATTTTGCACGGGGCGAGCTGTTGGCTGCGCTACGTATTATCGATCAAGGTGACATTGCCGCTGAACAAATGAAAGGCTCCTGGGCTGGCGCCATGGGGCACACGCAGTTTATACCTAGCAGTTTTGAAGCGTATGCCGTGGATGGCGACAATGACGGCCGTCGAGACATTTGGGGCAGTATTCCTGATGTTATGGCTTCTACGGCTAACTACCTTGCGAAGGCAGGGTGGCAAGCTGGTCAGCCTTGGGGCGTTGAAGTGAACTTGCCTGACTCCTTCGATTATTCACAAACACAACGGCGCAGCAGCGCTGAATGGGCAGCGCAAGGTGTGCGCTCAATGAATGGTGAACTCCCTATGTTCGATAGCGCTGCGGTGATTGTGCCCGCAGGAGCAAACGGCCCAGCATTTTTGGTAGGGCCTAATTTCCGGGCAATTCTGCGCTATAACAACGCAACGAGTTATGCCTTGGCCGTATCTACCTTGGCGGATGCTATTGCTGGTCGTGACGGCATTGCTCAGTCTTGGCCCAGAGATCAGGCGCCGCTGACACGTGATGATGTTCGTACCCTGCAGCAGCGCTTAAATAATGCTGGTTACTCCGTGGGGACTGCGGATGGCATCATGGGGCCTAATACGCGTGAAGGCTTGCGTGCTTTCCAACGTGATCAGGGGTTGACCCCCGACGGTTTTGCCACTCAGGCGCTGTTAGAACGACTGCGCTAATGTTTCGTTTCGATGAGTCTCTTTAGCTATGCAAATTTTTCAGGCTATACAAATTTCTCACTAAGGACGAAATGTAATGGGGAAAACTTTTTTAGGCGTACTGGCTGCTAGCGCAATGGCCAGTACACTGTTAGTGAGCACGGCTGCCCAGGCAGATGATAAGGTGTTTGGTTGGGTTGAAAATGCTTCAATTGAGCCGTGGGGTATCGCCGTAAAAGCTAAACTAGACAGCGGAGCACTGACCTCGTCATTAGATGCTCGCAATATTGAAATGTTTGAGAAAGATGGTGAGGAGTGGGTTCGATTTCGTCTGAAGCTCGAGGATCAAGAGAGCGGTGAAACGTTTAGTGATCAGATCGAGCGGCCTCTCTACCGAGAGCAAAAGGTGCGTGGCGCCGGTGGTCGTGATGAGCGTCCGGTGGTGCTAATGGACGTTTGCATGGGCGACACAGTGTATGAAGAGCAATTTAGTCTGCGAGATCGTGAAGAGATGCTCTATCCGCTGCTCTTGGGGCGCCGCACTATTAGCCATTTAGGGTTATTAGATGTGCGCAATACCTTTCTTCAAACCCCTGAGTGTGGGGAAAACGCGGCCTACGTCCCCCACGACCCAGCAGATGAACAGTCCTAATCACGCCATTTGCTAGTTTAATCGGCGATTAAAAAAGTCGCGATAACAGTGCGGTGACGGCAGTTTCCACTCGTAAGATGCGAGGGCCTAAATGCATGCCCTCGCAGCCTGCCTCTAGCAGTTTTTCAACTTCCCAGGGTATAAACCCGCCTTCTGGTCCAACAAGGAGCAGTATTTGTCCGTCAATGTTTCGTGGGCAGGCATTTGGCATGCCAGGGTGCGCCACCAAGCCGCGTCGGTCTTTTAGTTGCTCTGGTAACTGTTCTTCTAGAAAAGGGCGAAAGCCTTTGCACAACGTCACACTAGGCAATTGTGTGTCGCGCGCTTGCTCAAGACCCAATACTAAGTGATGGTGAATTTTTTCCGCACGGAGTTCTGGGGACTGCCAGTAGCTTTTTTCCACCCGTTTGGTGTGAAGCAGTGTAATATTTTTTACGCCAAGGGCCGTGACATGTTCTAAGGTACGTGCCAGCATCCTGGGCCGAGGAAGCGCCAATACTAAATGGACTGGCAGGAGCGGCGGGGGCGGCTCATTTAGGCTTTCCAGTGTAAACGTTGCCTGAGTATTATGCAGTTCGATTAGCTGCGCTTTCCCCATCTGGCCGCCCTGCAGGCCGACGGTGAAGTGGTCTCCTACACAGGCGCGGTGTACCTCGCGTAAATGGGTGATACGTCGTGCGTCAGTAAGGTAAGCATAAGCTCCCTTCACTTCGCTCGGGTCAAGCAGAATAAGATTCATGATTGTCGTCTATTGGTCATAAGGAAGACACGCTTAATGGTACTAATCCGTTAAGCTGGCTTGCATAGGCGCATGTTGCAGGCACAATAGCAGCAACGGCGACAAAGCCTCTACCGCGTTTAAGGAGATGCGCTGTGCGCGTAATTCGCAAATATGCCAACCGTAGGTTATACGATACTCAACAAAGTCGTTACGTGACGCTTGAGGATCTGCGGCGTTTGATCATCGAAGAAGAGCCCTTCCGCGTTGAGGATGCAAAAAGCGGTGAAGACCTAACACGGACCATTTTGCTGTCGATCATTATCGAACAAGAGCAGGCCGATAGTGAAGCCGAGGTTTTCTCCAATGATCTGCTCGCTCAGCTGATCCGTGTGTACGATATGTCATCGCCTTTACCGCTGGCACGTTATTTAGAGCAGGGTACCCAGCTTATGCTAGAGCAGCAAAAGCGCATGCAAAGCCAGTGGCAACAAGCGATACGCCACTCTCCCATGGAGTTTATGCGCGAGCTGGCAGAAGAAAATATGCGTTTTTGGCAAAAAACGCTTAATCAGCCTAATCAAACAGATGACGACGACACACCGGATAAAAGCACCTGAAGTCGCTGGTTGAGTCGTTGTGGCATAATATTGCCGGATAACTTAATTACGCTCTCAGCTAATCTCAGCTACGCACTCCCGTTTGAGAAGGATGATAATGAACGTTTTAATGATAGGTGGCGGTGGCCGCGAGCATGCATTGGCTTGGAAACTAGCGCAGTCTAGTGACGTCGAGCAGGTGTTCGTAGCGCCAGGTAATGCAGGTACTGCCACCGAGCCTAAATTGACCAACGTGACTATTGAAGCAACAGATTTGGACGCGTTGGTTGCGTTTGCCCAGCGCGAGCAAGTGGCGCTGACAGTGGTGGGGCCAGAAGCGCCGTTAGTTGAAGGGATTGTCGATCGCTTTCACTCGGCGGGCCTAACAATTTTTGGCCCTTCTCAACGCGCTGCACAATTGGAAGGCTCTAAATCGTTTACTAAAGATTTTCTTGCACGTCACCAGATTCCTTCAGCTGCATATCAAACTTTTACGGCAGTAGAGCCTGCCTTGGCTTATTTAGCTGAAATGGGCGCACCTATCGTTATCAAAGCTGATGGCTTGGCGGCAGGTAAAGGCGTTATTGTGGCGATGAGTGAAGCTGAAGCTGAAGCGGCTATTCGCGATATGTTAGAGGCGAATGCGTTTGGCGATGCAGGTGCACGCGTTGTTATTGAAGAGTTCCTGGAAGGCGAAGAAGCTAGTTTTATCGTCATGGTCGATGGCGAAAATGTGGTGCCCATGGCAACTAGCCAAGACCACAAGCGTGCTTATGACGGCGACACTGGTCCCAATACGGGTGGTATGGGAGCCTACTCCCCAGCGCCGGTGGTAACGCCGGAGGTCGACGCGCGTATTATGGAGCAGGTTATTCTCCCTACCGTGCGCGGCATGGCAGAAGAGGGTAATGCATACACTGGCTTTTTGTATGCGGGCCTAATGATTGACACTGAAGGCAATCCTAAGGTTATTGAATATAATTGCCGTTTTGGTGACCCTGAAACTCAGCCGATCATGATGCGGTTAACGTCAGATTTAGCCGCGCTTTGTCTGGCTGGCGCTAAGGGTGAGCTTGCTGATAAGCAGTGTCAGTGGGACCCCCGCGCGGCAGTGGGTGTTGTGATGGCGGCAGGCGGCTATCCCGGCAGTTACCGCAAAGGCGATGTCATTCACGGTTTGGAACAGGCAGAGCAAGCGCAGTGCAAGGTATTTCATGCAGGTACTACACAGGCTGCTGACGGCAGTATCTTAACCGCAGGTGGGCGAGTGCTGTGTGTAACGGCATTAGGCAGCACGGTATCGGCTGCTCAACAGCAAGCATATCAGGGTGTCAAAGCGATTCACTGGGAGGGCGCTGAGTTCCGCCGTGATATCGCTTTCCGTGCTATCGCCCGGGAAAAATAGTGATCAGCGGTGATCCCGCTGGCGCTGAACCATCACCGACAAGGAGCTAGGCATGGAGCGTGTCACGCTGGATTTCCCCACGGCAGCAATTATTCATCGGCACCCTTTGACGGTGCGCGTCACGGATATGAATTACGGCCGCCACCTGGGGCATGATGCTTTGGTATCGCTGCTACATGAAGCCCGCGTGCATGCGTTCGCTGCGCTAGGTTTGCCTGAGTGGGACATGAAAGGGTACCCGAGTGTTGTTGTCGACTTAGCGGTTCAGTACCAGAGCGAGGCGCGATGGCCAGATGCTTTAATGATTGAAACCGCTGTCCCTGAGCCACAAGGCAAAGCGTTGGCGGTTTATCAGCGTATTTGTCATGCAGAAACCGGTAAGGTGGTGGCAACGGCTCGGGTTAACCAACTTCTTTTAGACCTTTCTTCAGGGCGGCCTGTCAAAGTGCCTGATGACGTTGTGCAGGCGATAGCTCGGGCGATAGCTCAGGAGAGAGGTGCTTAATGTCGCGGGAATATCCAATAATTGCCATCACAGGTTCTTCAGGTGCGGGTACCACCACGGTGCGTCGCAGCTTTGAGCGCATGTTTCTGCGTGAAGATGTGCACGCTGCCATGGTGGACGGCGATGCCTTTCACCGCTATACCCGTGATGATCTACAGCGGATTTTCCGTGATGAGCCCGAGCGCAAAGATGAGCTTTCTCACTTTGCAGTAGAAGCCAATCTGCTCGACCGGCTTGAAGGGCTCTTTATTGAGTACGGTGAACATGGAGCGGGTACGTTCCGTCACTATATTCATGCAGAAGATAAGCAAAAAATTGAGGCGGGTTATCGGGTAGGGACGTTCACCGAGTGGCAGTCGCTACCTTGTGGTACTGATCTACTCTTTTACGAAGGGCTGCATGGCGGCTTGGTGACACAAGAGTATGATATTGCTCGTCACGTAGATTTATTAGTGGGTGTTGCGCCGACCATGAATCTTGAATGGATTCAAAAAATTGATCGTGATACCAAGCTGCGCGGATATTCCCAGGAAGCGGTTATCGATACCATATTAGGGCGCATGGATGATTACGTGCGCTACATTCAGCCGCAGTTCTCCCGTACCCATATTAATTTCCAGCGTGTGCCCACCGTCGATACGTCGAACCCCTTTGAGGTTCAGGATATCCCTACTGATGCGGAATCGTTTGTGGTGATTCGCTTTAGAGATCCATCGACCGTGGATTTTCCTTGGCTATTGGCGATGATAAAAGATTCATTTATGACTCGTCCGCACACGTTGGTTGTGCCAGGTGCGCGGATGTCGCTAGCGATGGAGCTGATTTTAGCGCCTCTGGTTCGCCATTTGCTTTCCCAGCGCCGTTTTCGCTAGCTAGTTAGCATGTTTCGCTACTTACAAAAATGAAGGAGGCCGTATGGATTGCCTGTTTTGCAAAATTATAAACCGCGAAATTCCTGCAGATATTGTGTTTGAAGATGAGCATGTGTTGGCGTTCAATGACATTAATCCTCAGGCGCCAACGCATCAGTTGATCATTCCTAAAAAGCATATTGCTACGCTTAACGATATTGCCCCAGAAGACTTAGCACTGGTTGGGCGTTTACAGCATACTGCTGCACAACTGGCTAAGCAGCAAGGCTTCGCAGAAGACGGTTATCGTGTGGTGATGAATTGCAACGAAATGGGTGGCCAAACCGTTTACCATATTCACATGCATTTGATGGGTGGACGGCAGTTTACTTGGCCTGCAGGCTGATAGAGGCGGAATGCCGAATTATGCGCGCATACCTAAACGCATAAAGCCCCTATCAAGGGGCTTTATGCGTTTCTAGCGGTGTGGCTACGATGCTGATTAGGCGTCGATGCGCTTATACTTCATCCGCTTAGGCGTGTCGTTACCCACGCGTTTTTTGTGGTCTTCTTCGTATTCGGTGTAGTTACCATCGAAGAAGACGACTTCTGAATCGCCTTCAAAGGCGAGGATGTGCGTAGCGATACGGTCGAGGAACCAACGGTCGTGAGAGATCACCATTGCGCAGCCTGGGAAGGCCAGCAGCGCTTCTTCCAAGGCGCGTAGGGTCTCAATGTCCAGATCATTTGAAGGTTCATCTAACAACAGTACGTTCGCGCCTTGCTTCAGCGTTTGGGCAAGCTGAAGGCGACCGCGTTCACCACCAGAAAGCTGGTCTAGACGTTTCTGCTGATCGTTGCCCTTAAAGTTAAAGCGACCAACATAGGCGCGCGAAGAAACTTCATAGCCGTTAATGTTTAGAATATCCTGCCCGTCAGAGACAGCTTCCCAAACAGTTTGCTTGTCGTCTAGCGCATCACGTAGCTGCTCAACATAGGCGATATCGACAGTCTCGCCAATCACTACTTCGCCAGCATCCGGCTGTTCTTGGCCGGTAACTAGTTTGAACAGTGTCGATTTACCGGCACCGTTACCGCCCACGATCCCTACAATCGCCCCTTGAGGAATGGTAAAAGAGAGATCCTGGTAGAGTAGTTTGTCATCAAATCGTTTGGTCACGTTATGGAACTCGATGACCTTGTCACCCAGGCGCGGGCCAGGTGGAATATAGATCTCGTTCGTTTCATTACGCTTTTGGAAATCGCCAGACTGCATCTCTTCAAAGCGATTAAGGCGCGCCTTGCTCTTTGCTTGGCGTCCTTTGGTGTTACTGCGTACCCACTCAAGCTCTTGCTTGATGGCTTTCTGACGCGATACTTCCTGTTTGGCTTCCTGGTTCAGGCGTTGCTCTTTCTGCTCCAACCACTGAGAGTAGTTGCCTTCAAAGGGAATGCCCTGGCCGCGGTCAAGCTCCAGAATCCATCCTGCAACGTTGTCTAGGAAGTAACGGTCGTGGGTAATGGCCACGACGGTGCCGTTATAATCGTGCAAGAAGCGCTCTAGCCAAGCAACGGATTCAGCATCCAGGTGGTTAGTAGGCTCGTCGAGTAGGAGCATGTCGGGGCTTGAAAGCAGCAGGCGGCACAATGCCACACGGCGGCGCTCGCCCCCAGAGAGGTTGCCTACTTTGGCATCCCAAGGCGGCAGGCGCAGCGCTTCTGCAGCGACTTCCAGCTTGCGCTCGAGGTTATGCGCATCGGCGGCTTCAATAATGTTTTCAAGGCGTGCTTGTTCGCTTGCTAGGGCATCAAAATCTGCATCAGGCTCGGCATAAGCGGCATACACCGCATCCAGTTTTTCCTGGGCTTCTTTTATGGCGCCTAAGGCTTCTTCTACCGTATCGCGAACGTTCTTTTCGTCATCAAGCTGAGGCTCCTGGGGTAGGTAGCCCACATTAATGCCAGGCATCGGACGAGCTTCACCTTCAAACTCTTTATCGACACCGGCCATAATGCGTAGCAGTGTGGATTTACCGGAACCGTTCAAGCCCAGCACGCCAATTTTGGCGCCAGGGAAGAACGATAGCGAAATATCCTTGAGAATTTGCTTTTTGGGCGGCACAACTTTGCCAACCCGGTTCATGGTGAATACGTATTGCGCCATGGAAATCCGTTAGGTTGTTGGAGAAAAGAGTCGCAGCTGTTTGCTGGCGTAGGGCTAAGATGATAGTGCTCAGCGCGGGTAAAGGCCAGAAGCGAAGAAGACAAGTCTTTTTGATATGTTGATCAGCAACCTAGTGAATGCTCCGCGCGCGGCAATTACTTTTAGTAATTAGGCGTCGTAACTAAGCTGCCAATCAATAAAAGCGGTTGAGGTGATGAGGTTATTCCTCTTCATCCCAATCATCTTCAATAGCGCGCTGCAAACGGCGCTCCTCAAGCCATGCTTCTACTTGGCGGCGGGCGCGAAGCGTATCTGCTTTGCTGGGCTTGCTTTTACCGTAATGGTCATCGTTAACAGCGTCTAAGTTATCGAACTCATCAGCATCGATTACATCACTGGTATAAGATTCACGATTTAAGGGGTCACGGCTCATGGTATGCCCTCCAACCCAAGCCGGCGCACCGGCATCACAACGGCTTCTTCTTTCAATCGATAGCTGAAACAAGAAGCGCCTAGCGTTTTTATGCGCTTAGCCGCTATATACCGCCACTCAGGTTGAAGTTCAAGCCCCTACGGATGCTTTATTGACATTTTTATTTATTCTGCCAGTTCTTGGCGCTTTTGAAGCGCTGCTAATGCTTGCTGTGCTTCTACGCGTTCAGTCACATCTTTTTGTACGCCGATGTAGTACATCAATTTATCAGCTTCGTCATAAACGGGTGTAATGGAGAGCTCGTTCCAGAACATGGTGCCGTCTTTGCGGTAATTACGCAGCACTTCGCGAGAAGGGCGACCCTCTTTCAACGCTTCCCGGATAGAGGTCAGCGCATCTTGGTCACGGTCTTCATTTTGCAAAAAACGGCAGTCGCGATAAAGAATTTCATCTGCACTGTAGCCGGTGAGACGTTCGAACCCTTTGTTGACGTAGATAAGGATGTTTTCGTCGCCTTCTTGCTCTGCAACGACGATGCCATCCTCGGAAGCGTCAACAATACGTTCGAGTAACTCAGGGCTGATCAAAGGAGATCGTTTCATCAATGGGTTCCTGTTGCTGCTCTCGTTCTTCCGTAGCTATGGCGCTGTCAATCAACGCGTAGCTAAGCGGCATTTCATGTTGCTTAATAAAGGTAGAATAGCAAAAACCCAGCTAATCACCGCTAATTACCTACCATCATGGCGAGCGTTGGGAAGCATTGCAATCGACAGCGCTATTCTGCCTCAGGTAACCGTTGGGCCGATAACATTGCGCAGAATGCTGTCCCCGCGAGTATTAACAGCAGCGGGGCGCTACCAAGCCACTGAGCCAACCCACCGATTATCCCGCCGACTACCAGCATCAATACGCCGGTTAAGGTGTTAGATAACGCAACATACAATGCGCGGTTCTCTTGAGTGGCAATATCGACCAAGTAGGTTTTACGGCCTAGTCGTACGCCGTGATGAACGATAACCAAAAGGGCGTAAATAATCGCATAGGGCCAAACGCTTTGACTCCATGGGCCAGGTAGCCAAGCCAGACTTGCGCCCAGTAGGCAGCAAAAGACGGTGCCGATAGCCGCATCTCGCATCACGCGGCGACTTGATTGGTCAGCTCGCTTTCCCCATACAGGGCTTGCCACCATCGCAGCAACGCCCGATACCACTACCAGCAGGCCAAGGCCGCCGAGGTTGGTGCCACTTTGCTGTTGGCCTAGCAGGGCTAAATAGGGCAGAGCGAGTGCGCTGGAGAGAAGCAGGGCACGAGCCAGATTGAAGTTTAGAAAATTGCGATCTTCTTTGAGTAAGGAAAGCCCTAACTTAATGCTATCCCATGCATTCTCCCCGCCTTCAACCGCGCCGGGCACTTCCGCGATACGTGCTGCACTCACGGCATTGAGTAGCCATCCTGCAGCGGCAACAACCAGTAAGATAGCGAGTGCCACGTTGCCGGGTTGGTCGCCAAACCACATTAAAACACCACCAGCCACCAAGGTTGCGGCGCCTGCTACACTGCCACTCCATCCCATCAGAATTCCACGGCGGCGCTTGGCGATAGTTTTACCCAGTACGTCTTTCGTTGCTATTGATGAGAGTCCCCTCGCTAGCGATAGCAAAACTAGCGCGCTTAGTACCATCGCGCCCCCTAGGGAGCCGCTGCCCACTAGCGCTAACAGGGCTAGCGCTAATGCCGCCAGCGCTTGTATCAGCGCGCCTGCTACCCATACCCATTTACGCGTTGGTTTTAAGCGAATAAAGCCAGCCACGAACAGTTGTGGTAACAGGGCTCCCGCTTCGCGGATGGGTACCAACAGACCAACCATCCATACTGGGGCGCCAATAATGCCCATTAACCAAGGCAATACTAAGCGGGCGCTGGAGAGTTCATCCGCGAGTTTATTGCCTAACGAGGCGCAAAGATGCAGAAAAAAATTACGCGGTTGTTCATGGCATGCCTCGTCGGCAATGTCATCGCACATTCGGCTGTCATCATCACCTGTCAGCCACTCGTACACGCGGGTTTGAGAAACATGATGCTCGGCCATGGCGTCTCCTTGGCAGTTGCTAATATAAGGTGACAGAATGAAAAGCAAGGATGCCACATTAAAACGTTTAGGAACCCCTGTATGTCACGCATTCAAATATGTTACTGCACACAGTGTCAGTGGTTGTTGCGCAGCGCTTGGTATGCTCAAGAGCTTCTTTCAACCTTTGGCGAAAGCCTTGCAGAAGTTGCTCTGTCCCCCTCCCATGGTGGCACCTTTGAAATATGGTGCGACGAGACATTGCTGTGGGAAAGAAAACGCGATGGCGGCTTTCCGGATATCAAAGTTTTAAAGCAACGCGTGCGGGATAAGATCGAGCCAGCCCGAGATTTGGGGCATATCGACCGATGAACCAAGACCGTCAAGCCGTGCTGTATGGCCTTGGGGCCGTAGCGCTATGGTCGACAGTTGCTACCGCTTTTAAGGTCGCTCTTACCTGGATGAGCCCGCTTGAGTTGATGTGGCTCGCGGCCCTTGTGTCTTGGGCGTTCATGTTCGTGCTGGTGGTGAGGCAAGGGCATTTAAAAGAAGCCCTTCGCCATGGCTGGCGTACCGCAGCCTGGGCTGGGTTGATGAATCCTGTTGCCTACTATCTGGTGCTGTTTGCCGCTTACGACCGGCTGCCAGGCCAAGAAGCCATGGCACTGAATTATACCTGGGCGCTGGCAATGGCGCTTCTGGCGGTGCCGATCCTAGGGCAGCGGCTCACAAGGATGGATGTAATTGCAGGACTTATTGCCTACGCAGGTGTTTGGGTAATAGCAACCCGCGGCAATGTCTTCAATGTTGTTTTCGCAGACCCACTTGGAGTCGTGTTTGCACTTGTCTCAACGCTTTTGTGGGCGCTCTACTGGCTGCTGAATGCGCGAGATGAGCGAGCGCCTTTAATCGCCCAATGGCAGAATTTTAGCGTCGGTTTGCCAGTGTTAACGTTGCTACTGTTAGTTGGCCCCGGACTCAACTGGCATGGCTGGCAAGCCCTAGGAGCGGGTATCTACGTCGGACTTTTCGAAATGGGGGTGGCGTTTATACTGTGGCAAATGGCGGTTCGAAAGGTGTCTCGCACGGCCAAGGTGTCTAATCTGATCTTTCTTTCGCCCCCGGTTTCCTTGCTGCTGCTCTATTTGGTGGTCGATGAGCCGCTGTTAGCATCCACGTTTGTCGGGTTAATGCTGATTCTACTGGGGCTAGCACTGCAGCAACTGCAGTCGAAGCCTAGTATTTGATACCAAGCAAAAAGCTGCTAAGTAATGTTTTTTTAGGATTTGTATTGTAAAATTTTGTTAACTTTGGCTTCATAGCATCGGCTTTGCAGCTAATGCCATTAAATTAAGCTAGGTAAATGCGCTAATTCGTATCACTGAGTCGTATCAATACTAATTAGTATGAGGTATTGACCAGAGGGCGAAGTAAAAAAGAGTCAAGGGTGCCCCAGGGTTGGTGGCGTTTAGCAGCTATTTCTTCAGCAGCGTAAATATTCATTAGGGATCTATGGCGATGAAAGACGGTATTAAAACGACACTAAAAACTTTGTTTTTACAGCGCGCTATTCGACCGCTTACGGTCACTACTCTGGCTTGTCTTCCTCTCACTGTTTTGGCTCAGTCGTTACCAGCAACGCTTTACGCGCCTGGTACCACCGATCTGTCGAGCACCATTCAACAAGCTATTGTTACCAATCCACAGGTAAATGCATCCTGGGCTAATTTTAGTGCCTCTGGAAGTGATATCCGAGTTGCCCAGGGCGGCTATTTGCCCTCGATTGATGTCAGCGCTGGTGTCGGCAGGCAAGATCAGCAAAATGATGGTCGCGGTAGTTACGATAGTGATTTTGCTGAGCTGACCTTAACCCAAATGGTTTTCGATGGCTTTGCCACTCGCAGTGAAGTTGAGCGCTTAGATCGTGCTCGGTTAGTCGCCTATTTCGAACTTTTGGGTGCTAGTGAAGAAGTTGCCCTTGACGCTTTTCGTACCTATCTAGATGTGTTGCGCTATCGCGAGTTGGTAAGCTTAGCGCAGGATAACTACCGTGAACACCAGCGAGTATTTGCTCAGATTGAAGAGCGGGCACTTTCTGGTGCAGGGCGGGGGGTTGACCTTGAGCAGATTAGTGGCCGCTTAGCGTTGGCCGAATCAAACTTAATGTCTGAAGCGTCAAACCTTCACGATGTTACTGCACGCTTCCAGCGAATTGTTGGTGCGCTGCCAGCCCAAAACATGACGCCCGCGCCGTCTCTTGCCGCTGAGTTGCCTACCGATGTCAGTCAAGCTATTGAGCTGGCGTTCCAGGGTAACCCTGAGTTTCATGCGGCGATTGAGAATATTGCCGTGCAACGCGCTGAGCGTGAGGGCGCTCGTGCTGCCTTTATGCCTCGCTTAGATATTCAAGGGCGCACAGGTACTAATAACCAAGATGATGCCGTTGGTGGTCGTCGTGATGAGCACAGCATTCAGCTTGTCGCGAGCATGAACCTCTATCGCGGTGGCTCTGACTATGCTGCCTTCAATGCGCCTACCACAAGAATTGAAGAGGCTGATAGCCAGCGCGAAACGGCGTGCACCAATGTCAGACAAACAACTCAAATCGCCTATAACGATACGCAGCGCCTCAACGAGCAATTGGAATACTTAAACGAACACCGGCAGTCAATTGACCGTGTGCGTGGTGCTTATCAGCAGCAGTTTGATATTGGCCAGCGGACGCTTTTAGACGTACTGGACAGTGAGAACGAGTTTTTTGAAGCAAGCCGTGCCTATGCGAATGCGCAGTTTGACTTAACGCTGGCTCAAGCACGGACGCTGGCGGCGATGGGGCAGCTAATGCAAACCCTACAAGTCGCCCGTGATGATATTCCTAGTCTTGATGAGCTTGGCTATGAAGACATCTCTTCTCGTGCAGAGATGGCGTGCGCCGTCGATGGGCCGCGTGGTTTCACGCTTGAAGACTTTACCCGTGGCATTTAGTGGCTGGTGAGCGGCGGCCATTAGGTCGCCGCATTGTGGGCATGCCCACTGGTGAAACTTCAGTGAATGATTTTTCCGACCAATTCATTAGGATGACGAGGCCTCAGTGACGCAACGTAAGCTGGAAGTATCTCGGACTGACCACGGCAGTGATCAGGAAAAACACGATGAGTTACTGGAGTGTTTAAAGGCAGTTGCTTCATATTATCAGCACGAAGTGTCATCAGAGGCCTTAAAAGCGGGCCTGCCTTTAGAGCAAGGGAAGTTAATTCCTTCTGTCTTTGGGCGAGCCGCCTCGCGAGCAGGGCTTACTGCGCATATTGTGAAAAGTAAGCTTTCGGGACTAAATCCTGCCCTATTTCCCGCAATTTTATTGCTGGAGCCGGGGCGTGCTTGTGTGTTGCTTGGGTTGGATCTCAAGCAGCAAAAAGCAAAAGTGATTTTTCCTGAGTTGTCAGAAGCTGACACGGAAGTATCACTAGAAGAACTTCACGCTGGTTACAGCGGTGAAGCCATCTATGTGCGTCCAAAATTTCGAGTTGATAGTGCCTCCGAACCGGGTGTTAAAAAACGCGGTGACCAGCACTGGTTTTGGGGCGTTATTCGTGAAAATCGTCGTCTTTATCGCGACATCGTTTTAGGTTCAGTCGCGATCAATTTGTTCGCGCTGGCGATGCCGCTATTTGTGCTGAACGTTTATGACCGTGTCGTACCCAACCAGGCCACTGAAACACTCTGGGTGCTGGCAATCGGTATTTTTATCGTACTGTGCTTTGACCTAGCGTTACGCTTAATGCGTAGCAGCTTTGTTGATTTAGCAGCCAGTCGGGCAGACGTAAAACTCTCATCGTCTATTATGGCGAAAACGTTGGGGTTGCGCTTAGAGGAGCGGCCAGCGTCAACAGGTTCGTTTACCTCAACGCTTCAATCGTTTGAATCGGTGCGGGCGTTTATCGGCTCTGCAACCATTCTTGGCATAGTGGATTTGCCCTTTGTACTGCTTTTTGCGGCCATCATTGCACTGATCAACCCCTGGCTTGTCTTGCCAGTGCTCATAGGGATTGTTTTCGTGCTTTTATATGCCCTTGCAGCACAAGGCAAGCTGCATGAGCTTTCACAAACGACTTGGGAGGTGGGTGCTCAACGTAACGCCTTATTAGTGGAGTCTGTTTCCCAATTAGAAAACGTTAAGGCGTTGCGAGCGGAAAGCCGTATTCAGCGACACTGGGAAAAAGCATCTGCTTTTCTATCCAGAACCGGGGCTCAGCTCAAAATGGTAAGCTCCTCGGTTTCAAGCGTTGCTCAGTGGGCTCAGCACAGCGTAGCTGTGTGCGTCATTATCATCGGGGTCTATCAAATTATTGAAGGCAACTTGACCCAAGGTGGGTTGATTGCTGCCTATATGCTTTCTTCTCGAGCGATGGCGCCTGTTAGCCAAGCGGCTGCTTTACTGGCTCAATATCATCAGTCCTCAACTGCCCTGGAATCTTTAAATGGCGTGATGGCCAAGAGCGTGGAACGCCATGAAGGCAAGGCTTACGTAGAAAAGCCCAGTTTTACCGGCAGCATCCGCTTAGAGAAAGTCACCTTGCGCTATCCCAATGAAGAAAGAGAGGCATTGCGTGATGTCTCGATTTCTATCAAAGCCGGTGAAAAAGTCGCGTTGCTCGGCCGTATTGGCTGTGGAAAATCATCGCTGAATAAGCTGGTACTTGGTTTTTATCAGCCCATATCCGGCGCGGTGCTGGTGGATGGCGTTGATATTCGTCAGCTAGATCCCCTCCAGCTTCGTCGTCATATTGGCTATGTACCTCAGGATGTCAGCCTGTTTGCTGGCACGCTGCGGGATAATATTGTCGCTGGTGGTGGAAACGACCGGGTTGATGACGAGGCGCTACTCAGAGCGATCGAAATTGCGGGTCTAGAATCATTGGTTAATAGCCATCCCAAAGGCGTTGATCTTGAGGTGGGTGAGCGAGGACAGGCGCTTTCAGGCGGGCAAAAGCAAGCGGTAGCCATTGCAAGGGCTGTGGTGCAAGACCCACCAATATTACTGCTTGATGAGCCAACCAGTTCAATGGACAACGCCAGTGAGGAAGCGTTTAAAGCCAACCTAACGAATGTCGCGCCAGGGAAAACCATCCTCGTTGTCACTCATCGTACATCGCTGCTATCCCTCGTGGATCGCATCATTGTGATGGATGCTGGGAAAGTGGTGGCGGATGGTCCGCGCGATACGGTAGTTGAGGCATTGCGCAAAGGCCAGATCGGGAGGGCGTCATAATGGCGAAAAAAACCACCTCCACGAGTGAGCAAAAAGGCTTTGAGGCCATTGGCCGATTTTCTGAGAAAGGGCAGAAGCCATTTCGCCCTTTTATGGATCGACTCTTTGCTCGCCGTGTCACATCTGCGCACCTCAGTCGTGATTGGGCGAGTGATACTGACTGGGCGCGTATGCAGCAAGAACCCATTCGTGCGCGGCTATTTCTCTACACTGTTTTATTAACCATCATTGTGCTGGTGGTTTGGGCATCGGTTGCTGCCATCGACGAAGTAACCCGTGGCGCGGGGCGCGTTATTCCGGCAAGCCAATTGCAGCGCATTCAGTCGTTTGACGGCGGTGTGATAGAGCAGATCATGGTACGGGAAGGGCAGGTGGTCAGTGCTGGCGAAGTGTTAATGCAAATTGACCCAACGCGGTTCGTTTCTGATTTTCGCGAAAACCGTGCTCAGCGTTTTGCACTTGAAGCACGCGCAGAACGGCTGCGGGCGTTAGCTGCTGGAACTGCATTTGAGCCTTCTGAAGAGCTGCGTCAAGAAGTGCCTAGTATCGTGATGCAGGAACGAGAAGTGTATGAAAGCCGCCGCGAAGAGCTACGCGAACAAGAAAACGTGCTCAACGATCGTATTCGGCAACGTCGAGAAGAACTTCGGGAAGCGCAGGCACGTCGTGATACTGCCCAGCGTGAAGCAAGTATGGCAGGGCAAGAGCTTAACTTAACTCGCCCACTACTCGCCTCAGGTGCTGTTTCAGAAGTTGAGGTATTGCGCTTACAGCGTGAAGTGTCGCGTGCCACTGGTGAGCGCAATCAAGCTGCCGCTGCTGTTTCACGTCTGGAAGCGGGAGTGGAAGAAGCGGAGGGGCAGTTACTTGAGCTAGGTGCCGAACGTAGAAGTGAGTGGCGAAATGAGCTTGCTCAGACGTTAGGAGACTTAAATGCACTTCAGCAGTCAGGCACTGGTCTTCAAGATAGAGTGCGACTTACCGAAATACGCTCACCTGTCGATGGTGTGATTCAGCGTATTCATATCAATACGATTGGCGGAGTACTCCAGCCAGGCCAAGAAGTGTTGGATATTGTGCCCAGCGATGACCAGCTACTCGTTGAGGCACGCATTGCTCCCCAGGATATTGCTTTCCTTCACCCGGGGCAGCCAGCGACGATCAAACTCACTGCCTATGACTATGCCATTTACGGTGGCTTGCAGGCTGAGCTTGATCACATCAGCGCAGATACGATTACTGATGATGATGGCAATACGTTTTATTTGGTTCGTGTTCGCAGTTTGCAAGATGAAAGTATTGCTGAGCGCCTTCAGGTGATTCCAGGGATGACAGCACAGGTAGATATTGTGACAGGAAAAAGAACGGTCATGCAGTTCTTACTAAAACCTGTTTTAAGGGCGTGGCGAGATTCCATGGGGGAGCGCTAATGAAACATTGGTTTGTAACAACGGATGGTAGCCTGAAGGCTCGCTGGGAAAGTGCTTTTCCTAAAAGTGTAGCCACCACGCCGAATAAAGTGTTGGATCAGGTGCAGTCGGGTGATGTGGTATGGCTGACAACGATGGTCGAAAACTGGGATGAGTTGATTCCGGCGGTAATCGCAAAAAAGGCGGTTGTGGTGTTGCTCAGCTATGCGCCTAATGATCGTGAGGCCCTGAAGGCGCTTGACCTTGGAGCGCGCGGATACGTGCACACACTGGCGGCACCCGATGTACTTATCCAAGTGGCCCTTGTGGTTACCAATCAAGGGGTTTGGGTGGGGCAAGAGCTGCTTGCGAAAGTGATGGGCGGAACATTTAAGGCACTGCAAAACCGCCAGAACGGTGAAGGGCATCAGCACAGTGAATATTTGAACTTGCTCACGGAGCGCGAGCGGGGGGTGGCGCTAGCGGTTGCCCGCGGGGCAACCAACAAAGAAGTCGCTCGCCAGTTAGACATCACTGAGCGTACGGTAAAAGCCCATCTAAGCGCCATATTTAAGAAGCTATCCGTTCGTGATCGCCTGCAGTTAATACTCAAGTTAGCACCTGTTGCTGAGCGCTTTTCAGAACGGCTCTAATTGATATGTCTGAGTGTGAGCAGTGTTTCGAAAGGTTTTATACGTATTCGCTAAACTTCGGGCTTTTGCATTAGCCCATATTT
Source organism: Halomonas bluephagenesis (assembly GCF_054790765.1). Classification (NCBI taxonomy): domain Bacteria; kingdom Pseudomonadati; phylum Pseudomonadota; class Gammaproteobacteria; order Oceanospirillales; family Halomonadaceae; genus Halomonas; species Halomonas bluephagenesis. The sequence goes on along the minus strand of NZ_CP133631.1, from coordinate 722,223 downwards.
TTGAGCAATTGAATGCCCGATAATAAAAGCTCTTCACTGCTTGGCCCACTTCTACAAAGTAAGCAAGGCGCTGGGAAAGCTATACAGGCGGTTGACCTTGCGCATGCGTTGGATGGCATTGGCGAAACGGTGATGCCTATGTGGTTAAACAAGCATGCACAGCCAGCAGAGTTTGCTCAGCTAATACTGATCTCGGCAAGCGATGGCTATGAGCGCGCACAAGTCGCCTCTGTGCAGCTTGATGTGAGCAGCTTGCAGGCAGGCAACTGGGCCGCGTTACTCCCCACGTTGAAAGAGGCATTGGAACGACTTGAGCGAAAGTTCCCGCATCCTTTGGTGTGGTGTCGGTTAGAGTGGCCTTTTGCGGTGCGCGAGTGGCATTGGCTGGCGCTAAAGCAAGAAATCAAACGCTATAAGCGCAACTATTTTCGTAGCGGCTTAGCCTATGTTGGCAAGAAACTTCCTCGACTCTTGCTAACGGAGATGGAACTTAACGCTAATGCCTGTTTGTACGCAGGGAATCAGGTTGCACATGCCGACGTCAACCAAGCTCATCTAGAGCGGTATATAAAAGCGCGTCATGGTTCAAGCCAGATGCCAGACTTTGCCGATGATATGCCGGTGTGGAGCTTTTCGACTACCGGCGTGTTTGTAGATGTTAGTGGCGAAAATGTTAGCGTGCATGCTCTGGATACTCAGCCGAGATGCTGGGGCAGGCGAAAAGTCCCACCTCTAACAGCGGTATCCACTGGGGAGCTAATCGCGCGCTCCACTCGCTTTTTAGGTAATCAGGTGAACGAAGATGGCCGCTATGTGTATGGCTATTTTCCCTGTTTTGACCGCCGCATTAACACTTATAATTCATTACGCCACGCTAGTAGTACTTATGCCTTGTTGGAAGGTTATGAAGCCTGTGCGGAACAAGGGCTTTTAAGTAACGAGGAGCTCGGTGTATTACGCCAGCAGATTGCCAGCGCGCTTTCGGGCTTATGTTCCCAGTTCGTAATCCATCGCCAAGGCGCGGCCTATGTGGTGGATGCAGGCGACATTATCAAACTGGGAGCCAACGCGGTCGCCATTCTTGCATTGGTGAAGTATCACCAGGTCACGGGGGACGATCGTTATGCTGGTCTGGCGGATGCACTGGCATTAGGTATTTCGAGAATGCAGGAGACCGATGGTAGCTTTGTGCATGTGCTCAATGCTGAGGATTTATCGGTTAAGGAAAAGGCGCGGATCATTTATTACGATGGCGAAGCCGCCTTTGCCCTAATGCGGCTTTACGATCATACCCGCGATAGTCGTTGGCTGGAGTGTGTGGTCAAAGCGTTTGACTACTTCATTGCTAATGGACACGAAAACGCCCACGACCATTGGCTTGCGTATTGCTCAAATGAGTTGGTGGCATATCGTCCCGAACGTAAATATTTTGCGTTTGCAGTACGCAATATAGCGGGCTATGTCGATTTTATTCACAAGCGGGCCACTACGTTTCCAACGTTGCTTGAGCTGTCGATGGCGTTTCATAAAACGTTACTCAAGCTGGAGACACGCCCAGGTTTGACCGATGTGCTGAACGGTTTTGATGTCAATGCGTTTTACCGTGCACTGCATGCCAGAGCGAACTATCTTCTGAATGGTTTTTTCTGGCCGGAAGTTGCTATGTACTTTAAGGCGCCGGCGACTATCGTGGATGGCTTTTTTATTCGTCATCACAGCTTTCGCGTAAGGATAGACGATGTAGAGCACTACTTATCGGGGCTGGTGGCGTACCAGCAGATGCTGCGTGAGGCAAGCTATGCCAGTGTAAAGCCGCGAGTAGGGGATCGGCTGGACGCCAAGGCCATCGCCTCAGCAACCGGAGGAGTATGGGCATCAGTGCCGCCTAATGAGTGGCTGGCAAAAGGGCTATGCTGCTGGCCAAAATCTTTTCAGCCGGGGCAGGTGGTTGTCGCTCGGGGCAAGGAAATGGATAAAGGTTTTTTGCCATTTGCCGCGGTGAAATCTCTGGTGAGCAAAGGCGCTTCCGCAGTGCTTTGCGATGATAGCGAGGCGTATCGTGATATCGGCGTGCCCGTGTTGCAAGTTCCCGATGTGCGTGCAGCGACGCTGGCCATAGGGCAGTGGCAACGACGTTGTTATGCTGGTCGCGTTGTCGGCATTACCGGTAGTGCTGGTAAAACAACGGCAGTGGCGATGCTGGCTCATGTACTAAGCTACACCGGTGCAGTAGGGCAAACGCAAGGCAGTGCCAACCTGCCGATTGGTATTGCCTGGAACATTGCGACTATGCCGCAAGAAGCACGCTACTGGGTGGTTGAAATGGCCATCGGTTCCATGGCTCGCAATACGGATCTTGCTCGCCCAGACGTCGCCATTATTACTAATATTGCGGCATCGCATCTGGTGTATCACCGCTCGCTGGACGAAATTGCCCGCAAGAAAGCGCTTATCTTTCAGAGTATGCCTCCCAATGGGGTCGCTATTCTCTATCGCGATATGCCTCAGTATACTTACCTGGCTGAGCAGGCGAGGCGCTATCACCTACAGGTGATTAGTTTTGGTGAACACCCTGACGCAGACATACGCATGCTGGAGTTTGCAGGGAATAGCGGGCGCATTATGTTTGATGGCACTGCATATGAACTCAGCATGGCTGCTGCTGGGCGTCATATGCTGCTGAATGCCATGGCGGTATTAGCCGTGGCCAGGCACGAACACCTACCTTTAGACATCATTATATCCCGCCTGACATCTTTTCAAGCGGTGGCAGGGCGAGGCGAGGTGCGGGCCATAGACTGCCAGGGGATGCCAATCACCCTGTACGATGAAACGTATAACGCCAATCCTTTATCGATGCGTATGGCGCTGGAGGCTTTCTCCGCACTCCCTGTGGATGTAGGTAAGAAGCTGTTAATCATTGGCGATATGCTTGAGCTTGGGTCAGAGGCAGAGAGCCTGCATCAGGAACTCGCACCTATTCTTGCTGCGCTATCGGTTAGGAAAATTCTGCTCTGTGGCCAACATTGCCAAGCGTTGGCGCCGCTATTGGGTGGAGAAGCCTCTGGAGTGTTTCACTTCGCGGATGTCAACGCTCTTGAGTCAGCACTGCCTGACCATCTAATGTCGCACGATAGCGTACTTGCTAAGGCATCCCATAGCACCGGGCTGCACACGCTTTTTTCACAGCCACCTCATGATTAAACACCTATCATCATTCCAGCGGGGCTGGGTTGCTCTGCTAATTCTTTGCGCAATGATGGGCTGGCTAACGCCAGTGGTTGCTCAGCCGCATTCAGAGGCGGGAGAATGTTATTACCTGCAGCGCGATACACCGCTTGATGTACTGGCAAATGAGCCGGATCATGCCGATTATTTAGATAGCGTTCACTTCTTTATCGAGGCCGTTGATCAAGGAGGGACGCTGAGCGCCACAAGACTTGATGACTTGGAAGTACAGCTTAAAGCCGCCGATGTAATCTATCGCGAAGTATTGGAGCTTGCGCCACCTTTGCTCATGCCCCGCTATCAGCGTGCAGACTTCATTATGGTGATATTACGTGCTGACCAATCACGTGGCGGACAAGCTTATGATGAAGTTGTACGCAGTCCGACTGTGCCTGATTGCCATATTCGCATGGCCCTAGGTGGTCAAGTGAATGCAGCAGGAAACTTAACCCCTGCCCATGAGCTTTTTCATTTATATCAAAATGCGCACATGATGTTCAAGCAAGGTTGGGTGTATGAAGGATTGGCCCGTTGGTCGGAATCATTATTGAGAGGGGATGCGCAAGAGGGGTATGCCTTGCCTGCTACTGTTGAGGCGCTTGAAGAGGTGATGCAAGCAAGCTACGGCGCAGCGCCATTTTGGCAGCGATTGTTTTATCTGCTTGATTCAAAAGAAGATAGCTCCATCCCGAAGGAGCTTCAAGATAAGCGCTATCATGATGGTAGCCAGGTAGTGGCAGTGAGCGAATTTTATGGCAGTGCGTTTCTGCCGTTACTTTTCACTTCACTAAATGAGGCCGGGGCGGCGCTGGCCCATCATGAACAATGGCCAGTGTATGGTTGGGCGGAGGCTGAACAGCGTAGCCTGCGTCACAATGGGGTCATTTTATCCGCTTTGCATCATGCCGTTTCAACGTATATGCCGATAGCCGATCAACCGGACGAGTTACGTGTGTTTATGCAACTTATTGAACCAAAGATTGATCGATGAGCAACCAGACGGCTCGCAATGAGAGGGGAGAGGTCCACGGGGATCAAGTTCGTGACCTGATGGCGGCGCTGGTGCGTGCGGTGTTATGGCCGTTTCGCTGGCGTGTATTGGCTATCCTGTTGATGCAGGTGGCAAGTCAAATCATGTTGTTGGCAAGCTTGGTACTACCCTGGCAATTGCTTCAAGTGTTGATAACCGGGCGCAGTCGCATAGATGGTTGGGTTCCCGCGGTGAATAACCACGGTAATAAGATAGCGGTATTAATAGTATTGGCAGTACTCTGTTTTTGCGCCTATGCCTTTCTTCAATGGCTAGTTAAAAAAGCCATTGCCCATCTTTCTGCCACAATTCTGGGGCATTTGAATAAAACCCGATTGGTTGCCAACCACCGATTACTTGGCAAGCGTGTACTAGGTGTTGTGATAGGAGCCCTCTCATCAACGGTCATTGCCGTACTCTTCTGTCTTGTGATCGCTTTTCTACACCCTCTGTTAGCGCTATTGGCAGTTTCCTGTGTGCTGGGATTGGTGATGATCGTTGGCTTTTACTATCGCTTTGAAAGGGTGCAGAAAATTCAGGATACGCTGCAAGGCAACGTTCTGACAGTCATCAATGTCAGCTTTGCCTTGGGGTTTTTAATCATTGTCCTGGATTACCTCAATGGGACAATGCGCCCACTTTTGACACTCTTCATACTGCTGCTAGGAATGCGCCAATTAATGGCGGCCAGCGTCAATGGGTTGGTAAATTTCTTGGGCATCATCAAGTATTTTCAGCAGATTAATATGCTGCTTTTGCCTCGCTCCCAACAGGTCTCTCTCTTTTCAATCTCAGATTTTGTACAACGCTTTGAACAAGCGACGCTCAAACTGTGGCTATTGCCATGGCTGGGTGAGTGTAACTATTGTCACCGCGACCCCGAAATTATTCAGTGCCGCCTACTTTATGGACGGGCTATAGCACACGTGTTGGTTCGTGATACTGACAGCAATGGCTCCCCTCTCTATGTATTGCTCAAGTGCTATGTCTCTGCTCGAGAAAATGAAGCGCTTCATGAAATCGCGCTTTTGAGTGAAGTAAGTGGCTATTGCTATGGTGTCATTCCTACTGTGCCTGTTTTGCGAGCCAATGGTCGTTTGTCTTGGTGCTCTTTTGTGCTGTTAGAGCTGGGGGACAAGCCTCCCCAATGGAAAAATTCGGAAGAGCGTAAACCTTGGATGAATGAGCTGCGTCAATGCTTGCGTCATGTCCCTTTGTCGAACAAGGTCGTCACCCAATACGCGGCAACGTTTGCCTCATTACCTGAACGCATGAGGAAAATTAAGGCCTCGCATTTTGCATACCTGACCCAAGAAGATAATCAACGCTTTCAAGTTGAGCACTTCATGCAGTTATGGCCACTTATGATTGTTGAGATGGAAAGGCTTCCCAAATCTCTGACGGTGCAAAATCCGAGTAGCGCCCGCGTGGCAGTTATAGGCAATCATATGCTTCTACTAGACTGGCAGGGCTGGGTATACGACACGATGGGAGCACACTGGCCACTATCAGCAAAGCTACATGCGGAAGTGCTTGAGGTAATCAGCGGTCAGTGGGAAAGCACTGATATTCAGCAAGGCTGGTCTGAATTTAATTCACCAACCATGGCTGCTAACTACGTTGCATTGGCTGCACGTGCGCACGAATTTTGCCAACGCTGTCACCTTCATAATGATTCGGGCGCACTTAATATGATGGCCGGTCTTGTAAAAGCCTGCGAGGCCATCAATCTGGCTGATGAACAGAATAAAGCCATGGTGGAACGCTCTGTTGAGTATTAAAAGACCATTATAGTTTTCAGTGTCCATCAGCTCCTTCCTATCGCTATGTTCGTACTGTCCACCGGTACAATATGAATTTGCCTTCATCAAGACTAGCCTTGCTGCAAAATGCCGTTAATGAAATTTTACTTTCATTGGCTCGTACTAAAGCGGCGAACTCTTTAATGAAGCAGCGGGTGGGATACAGCACATGGCAACAGTTATCGCGATTTCAGGTCAGGCATGGGCACGTGATGAAGACGGCAACCTGCGTGAACTACGCATTGGCGATGTTCTTCAAGAGGGTGAAACGATCATCACGTCTGCGGATGGTCGCGTAGAACTAGACTTTGCCGACGGAACAGGCGTTAACGTTGTCGAGGGCGGCCAAGAAGTTGCTGTTACTCCCGAGCTTGATTTTGACGCGATTGTAGCCACCGATGCCAGCGCCCAAGATGACGATTTAGAAGCACTGCTCGCCGCTCTTGATGATGAGGATGGCGACCTGCTTGATCTGCTGGATGCTACCGCAGCCGGCGGCGCTGGCGGCGGTGGTGGCGGCGGTAACAGCTTTGTGCGCCTTGCCCGTATTGCTGAAGAAACCGACCCGCTTAGTTTTAGCACTGAAGGAGGCCTTGAAGGGGCCGAGTTCGTTGAGTTTGATGGTGGCGGCTTAGCCGTTGCAGCGGCAGGTCTAGATGATACTGACGCTGATGCGGATTCAGATGCTGATGCGGACGCCGACGCCGATGCAGACGCCGATGCCGATGCCGATGCCGATGCGGACGCCGATGCTGATGCCGACGCCGACGCCGACGCCGACGCCGATGCCGATGCGGACGCTGATGCGGACGCTGATGCGGACGCCGACGCCGACGCCGACGCCGATGCTGATGCAGACGCCGATGCTGATGCGGACGCCGACGCCGACGCCGATGCTGATGCCGATGCAGACGCCGATGCTGATGCGGACGCCGACGCCGATGCTGATGCAGACGCCGATGCAGACGCTGATGCTGATGCTGATGCTGATTCAGACGCTGATGCCGACGCAGATGCGGATGCGGACGCAGATGCGGATGCCGACGCAGATGCCGATGCCGATGCCGATGCTGATGCAGACGCCGATGCTGATGCGGATGCGGACGCCGACGCAGACGCGGATGCCGATGCGGATGCAGATGCCGATGCGGACGCCGATGCTGATGCTGATGCGGACGCTGATGCAGATGCCGACGCAGACGCAGACGCCGATTCAGACGCAGACGCCGATGCTGATGCTGACGCCGACGCCGACGCAGATGCCGATGCCGATGCTGATGCCGATGCCGATGCCGACGCAGATGCGGATGCCGACGCCGACGCGGATGCAGACGCCGATGCGGACGCCGACGCAGATGCCGACGCAGACGCAGACGCCGATGCTGATGCGGACGCTGATGCAGATGCTGATGCCGATTCAGACGCAGACGCTGATGCAGACGCCGATGCTGACGCCGACGCCGATGCCGATGCCGATTCCGACGCGGATGCGGATGCCGACGCCGACGCCGACGCCGACGCTGACGCTGACGCTGACGCCGATGCAGACGCTGACGCAGACGCGGATGCGGACGCTGATGCGGACGCTGATGCTGATGCTGATGCCGATGCTGATGCTGATGCGGACGCTGATGCAGATGCTGATGCCGATTCAGACGCAGACGCAGACGCTGATGCCGATGCCGACGCTGATGCCGATGCCGACGCAGACGCCGATTCAGACGCAGACGCCGACGCAGATGCCGATGCCGATGCTGATGCAGATGCCGACGCTGATGCCGATGCCGACGCAGACGCCGATTCAGACGCAGATGCCGATGCCGATGCCGATGCCGATTCAGATGCGGATGCGGACGCAGATGCAGATGCAGATGCCGATTCAGATGCTGATGCCGACGCAGATGCAGATGCGGATGCGGATGGCGACGCTGACGCTGACGCCGATGCGGATGCTGACGCCGATTCAGATGCTGATGCTGATGCGGATGCGGATGCTGACGCCGATTCAGATGCGGATGCCGACTCCGATTCAGATGCGGACGCGGATGCAGATGCGGATGCCGATGCGGACGCCGATGCCGATGCCGATGCCGATGCGGACGCCGATGCCGACGCGGATGCGGATGCTGATGCTGATGCTGATGCGGACGCCGATGCGGATGCGGATGCGGACGCCGATGCGGACGCTGATGCCGATGCCGATGCCGATGCCGATGCCGATGCCGATGCCGATGCCGACGCGGATGCCGATGCTGATGCTGATGCTGATGCTGATGCTGATGCTGATGCTGATGCGGACGCCGATGCTGATGCGGACGCCGATGCGGATGCGGATGCGGACGCCGATGCGGATGCGGACGCCGATGCTGATGCCGATGCAGACGCTGATGCTGACGCCGATGCGGACGCCGACGCCGACGCGGATGCCGATGCGGACGCCGATGCTGATGCTGATGCTGATGCCGATGCCGATGCCGATGCTGATGCTGATGCAGACGCCGACGCCGACGCCGATGCTGATGCTGATGCCGATGCCGATGCCGATGCCGATGCCGACGCCGATGCGGACGCCGATGCGGACGCCGACGCCGACGCTGATGCTGATGCCGATTCAGATGCTGATGCTGATGCTGACGCAGACGCGGATGCGGACGCTGATGCGGACGCTGATGCTGATGCTGATGCGGACGCTGATGCAGATGCTGATGCCGATTCAGACGCAGACGCAGACGCTGATGCCGATGCCGACGCTGATGCCGATGCCGACGCAGACGCCGATTCAGACGCAGACGCAGATGCCGATGCCGATGCCGATGCTGATGCAGATGCCGACGCTGATGCCGATGCCGACGCAGACGCCGATTCAGACGCAGACGCAGATGCCGATGCCGATGCCGATGCCGATGCCGATGCCGATGCCGATGCCGATGCCGATGCTGATGCTGATGCCGATTCAGACGCAGATGCCGACGCCGATGCCGACGCCGATGCCGATGCCGATGCCGATGCCGATGCCGATGCCGATGCCGATTCAGACGCAGATGCCGATGCAGACGCCGACGCGGATGCAGACGCCGATGCAGACGCCGATGCAGACGCCGACGCGGATGCAGACGCCGATGCAGACGCCGATGCTGATGCGGACGCCGACGCCGACGCCGATGCGGACGCCGATGCAGATGCCGACTTAGAGGCTACTGTCACCCCAGAGGCCCCCGCGCAAGTCACCGAAGGCGACGACATCACCGTCACCGCTCGCGTGGACAACGCCCCGGCCACCGACCTGACGATCACACTCTCCAACGGCGAAGAAATCGTCATTGCCGCTAATACCACCGAAGGCAGCGTCACGTTCGCCAGCCGTGTCGACGACGTCTACCAGCAAGGTGAGCAGAGCCAGACCCTCAGCATCACCGGTGCGGACGGCGGCAACTACGATGCCCTGGATACTAGCAGCACTGTCACGGTGAGCACGGTCGACGACAACGACGTCACCACCATCACCCTAGACGCGCCGGAAACCGTCACCGAAGGCAACGACATCACCGTCACCGCCCGTGTGAACAACGCCCCGGCCACCGACCTGACGATCACACTCTCCAACGGCGAAGAAATCGTCATTGCTGCTAATACCACCGAAGGCAGCGTCACGTTCGCCAGCCGTGGCGACGACGTCTTCCAGCAAGGCGATGAGAGCCAGACCCTCAGCATCACTGACACTGACGGTGGCAACTACGAAGCCCTCGACACGACTAGCACCGCTACGGTGACCACGGTCGATGATAGCGACGTCACCACCCTGACGCTGAACAACGTCACGGTTAATGAAGGCACCGGCACCGCCACACTCAGCGGCACGCTGAGCAGCGCCCCGACCGACGAGCCGCTCGTGATTGCGCTGGATAACGGCGCCACGCTGACCTTTGGTGTCGGCATGACCACGGCGACCTCGACGGAGTTCGCTGTTCAGGGCGACGATGTTTATATCGACGGTGAAAGCATTACCGTCAACGCCAGTGTGCAAAGCGGTGGCGACGAGTTCGAAAACCTCAACGTGGACGACACCGCCACCGTGACGGTGAATGACACCGTCGACACCGTGACCGTGGGTCTGACGGCAACGGCCTCTGTCGCCGAAGGCGGCCAGATCACCTACACCGCGACCCTGACCGACGCCAACGGCGCTCCGGTCACGACGAATAACGCCATCACCGTGACCCTGGCCAATGGGGAAGTCATCACCATTGCGGCCAACAGCAGTGCGGGCGAGATCACCGTTGACGCGCCGGCCGATGACGCCTACGTCACGGACGCGATCACCAACAGCATCGCCACTGCCAGCGAAGCGAATGCCGGCACCCCCGGCGCGCTCGAGAACCTGGAGGTGGCCGGCGACACCAACGTCACCACGACGGTCACCGACAACGACACCGAGACCACCCTGACGCTGAACAACGTCACGGTTAATGAAGGCACCGGCACCGCCACACTCAGCGGCACGCTGAGCAGCGCCCCGACCGACGAGCCGCTCGTGATTGCGCTGGATAACGGCGCCACGCTGACCTTTGGTGTCGGCATGACCACGGCGACCTCGACGGAGTTCGCTGTTCAGGGCGACGATGTTTATATCGACGGTGAAAGCATTACCGTCAACGCCAGTGTGCAAAGCGGTGGCGACGAGTTCGAAAACCTCAACGTGGACGACACCGCCACCGTGACGGTGAATGACACCGTCGACACCGTGACTGTGGGTCTGACGGCAACGGCCTCTGTCGCCGAAGGCGGCCAGATCACCTACACCGCGACCCTGACCGACGCCAACGGCGCTCCGGTCACGACGAATAACGCCATCACCGTGACCCTGGCCAATGGGGAAGTCATCACCATTGCGGCCAACAGCAGTGCGGGCGAGATCACCGTTGACGCGCCGGCCGATGACGCCTACGTCACGGACGCGATCACCAACAGCATCGCCACTGCCAGCGAAGCGAATGCCGGCACCCCCGGCGCGCTCGAGAACCTGGAGGTGGCCGGCGACACCAACGTCACCACGACGGTCACCGACAACGACACCGAGACCACCCTGACGCTGAACAACGTCACGGTTAATGAAGGCACCGGCACCGCCACACTCAGCGGCACGCTGAGCAGCGCCCCGACCGACGAGCCGCTCGTGATTGCGCTGGATAACGGCGCCACGCTGACCTTTGGTGTCGGCATGACCACGGCGACCTCGACGGAGTTCGCTGTTCAGGGCGACGATGTTTATATCGACGGTGAAAGCATTACCGTCAACGCCAGTGTGCAAAGCGGTGGCGACGAGTTCGAAAACCTCAACGTGGACGACACCGCCACCGTGACGGTGAATGACACCGTCGACACCGTGACCGTGGGTCTGACGGCAACGGCCTCTGTCGCCGAAGGCGGCCAGATCACCTACACCGCGACCCTGACCGACGCCAACGGCGCTCCGGTCACGACGAATAACGCCATCACCGTGACCCTGGCCAATGGGGAAGTCATCACCATTGCGGCCAACAGCAGTGCGGGCGAGATCACCGTTGACGCGCCGGCCGATGACGCCTACGTCACGGACGCGATCACCAACAGCATCGCCACTGCCAGCGAAGCGAATGCCGGCACCCCCGGCGCGCTCGAGAACCTGGAGGTGGCCGGCGACACCAACGTCACCACGACGGTCACCGACAACGACACCGAGACCACCCTGACGCTGAACAACGTCACGGTTAATGAAGGCACCGGCACCGCCACACTCAGCGGCACGCTGAGCAGCGCCCCGACCGACGAGCCGCTCGTGATTGCGCTGGATAACGGCGCCACGCTGACCTTTGGTGTCGGCATGACCACGGCGACCTCGACGGAGTTCGCTGTTCAGGGCGACGATGTTTATATCGACGGTGAAAGCATTACCGTCAACGCCAGTGTGCAAAGCGGTGGCGACGAGTTCGAAAACCTCAACGTGGACGACACCGCCACCGTGACGGTGAATGACACCGTCGACACCGTGACGTGGGTCTGACGGCAACGGCCTCTGTCGCCGAAGGCGGCCAGATCACCTACACCGCGACCCTGACCGACGCCAACGGCGCTCCGGTCACGACGAATAACGCCATCACCGTGACCCTGGCCAATGGGGAAGTCATCACCATTGCGGCCAACAGCAGTGCGGGCGAGATCACCGTTGACGCGCCGGCCGATGACGCCTACGTCACGGACGCGATCACCAACAGCATCGCCACTGCCAGCGAAGCGAATGCCGGCACCCCCGGCGCGCTCGAGAACCTGGAGGTGGCCGGCGACACCAACGTCACCACGACGGTCACCGACAACGACACCGAGACCACCCTGACGCTGAACAACGTCACGGTTAATGAAGGCACCGGCACCGCCACACTCAGCGGCACGCTGAGCAGCGCCCCGACCGACGAGCCGCTCGTGATTGCGCTGGATAACGGCGCCACGCTGACCTTTGGTGTCGGCATGACCACGGCGACCTCGACGGAGTTCGCTGTTCAGGGCGACGATGTTTATATCGACGGTGAAAGCATTACCGTCAACGCCAGTGTGCAAAGCGGTGGCGACGAGTTCGAAAACCTCAACGTGGACGACACCGCCACCGTGACGGTGAATGACACCGTCGACACCGTGACCGTGGGTCTGACGGCAACGGCCTCTGTCGCCGAAGGCGGCCAGATCACCTACACCGCGACCCTGACCGACGCCAACGGCGCTCCGGTCACGACGAATAACGCCATCACCGTGACCCTGGCCAATGGGGAAGTCATCACCATTGCGGCCAACAGCAGTGCGGGCGAGATCACCGTTGACGCGCCGGCCGATGACGCCTACGTCACGGACGCGATCACCAACAGCATCGCCACTGCCAGCGAAGCGAATGCCGGCACCCCCGGCGCGCTCGAGAACCTGGAGGTGGCCGGCGACACCAACGTCACCACGACGGTCACCGACAACGACACCGAGACCACCCTGACGCTGAACAACGTCACGGTTAATGAAGGCACCGGCACCGCCACACTCAGCGGCACGCTGAGCAGCGCCCCGACCGACGAGCCGCTCGTGATTGCGCTGGATAACGGCGCCACGCTGACCTTTGGTGTCGGCATGACCACGGCGACCTCGACGGAGTTCGCTGTTCAGGGCGACGATGTTTATATCGACGGTGAAAGCATTACCGTCAACGCCAGTGTGCAAAGCGGTGGCGACGAGTTCGAAAACCTCAACGTGGACGACACCGCCACCGTGACGGTGAATGACACCGTCGACACCGTGACCGTGGGTCTGACGGCAACGGCCTCTGTCGCCGAAGGCGGCCAGATCACCTACACCGCGACCCTGACCGACGCCAACGGCGCTCCGGTCACGACGAATAACGCCATCACCGTGACCCTGGCCAATGGGGAAGTCATCACCATTGCGGCCAACAGCAGTGCGGGCGAGATCACCGTTGACGCGCCGGCCGATGACGCCTACGTCACGGACGCGATCACCAACAGCATCGCCACTGCCAGCGAAGCGAATGCCGGCACCCCCGGCGCGCTCGAGAACCTGGAGGTGGCCGGCGACACCAACGTCACCACGACGGTCACCGACAACGACACCGAGACCACCCTGACGCTGAACAACGTCACGGTTAATGAAGGCACCGGCACCGCCACACTCAGCGGCACGCTGAGCAGCGCCCCGACCGACGAGCCGCTCGTGATTGCGCTGGATAACGGCGCCACGCTGACCTTTGGTGTCGGCATGACCACGGCGACCTCGACGGAGTTCGCTGTTCAGGGCGACGATGTTTATATCGACGGTGAAAGCATTACCGTCAACGCCAGTGTGCAAAGCGGTGGCGACGAGTTCGAAAACCTCAACGTGGACGACACCGCCACCGTGACGGTGAATGACACCGTCGACACCGTGACCGTGGGTCTGACGGCAACGGCCTCTGTCGCCGAAGGCGGCCAGATCACCTACACCGCGACCCTGACCGACGCCAACGGCGCTCCGGTCACGACGAATAACGCCATCACCGTGACCCTGGCCAATGGGGAAGTCATCACCATTGCGGCCAACAGCAGTGCGGGCGAGATCACCGTTGACGCGCCGGCCGATGACGCCTACGTCACGGACGCGATCACCAACAGCATCGCCACTGCCAGCGAAGCGAATGCCGGCACCCCCGGCGCGCTCGAGAACCTGGAGGTGGCCGGCGACACCAACGTCACCACGACGGTCACCGACAACGACACCGAGACCACCCTGACGCTGAACAACGTCACGGTTAATGAAGGCACCGGCACCGCCACACTCAGCGGCACGCTGAGCAGCGCCCCGACCGACGAGCCGCTCGTGATTGCGCTGGATAACGGCGCCACGCTGACCTTTGGTGTCGGCATGACCACGGCGACCTCGACGGAGTTCGCTGTTCAGGGCGACGATGTTTATATCGACGGTGAAAGCATTACCGTCAACGCCAGTGTGCAAAGCGGTGGCGACGAGTTCGAAAACCTCAACGTGGACGACACCGCCACCGTGACGGTGAATGACACCGTCGACACCGTGACCGTGGGTCTGACGGCAACGGCCTCTGTCGCCGAAGGCGGCCAGATCACCTACACCGCGACCCTGACCGACGCCAACGGCGCTCCGGTCACGACGAATAACGCCATCACCGTGACCCTGGCCAATGGGGAAGTCATCACCATTGCGGCCAACAGCAGTGCGGGCGAGATCACCGTTGACGCGCCGGCCGATGACGCCTACGTCACGGACGCGATCACCAACAGCATCGCCACTGCCAGCGAAGCGAATGCCGGCACCCCCGGCGCGCTCGAGAACCTGGAGGTGGCCGGCGACACCAACGTCACCACGACGGTCACCGACAACGACACCGAGACCACCCTGACGCTGAACAACGTCACGGTTAATGAAGGCACCGGCACCGCCACACTCAGCGGCACGCTGAGCAGCGCCCCGACCGACGAGCCGCTCGTGATTGCGCTGGATAACGGCGCCACGCTGACCTTTGGTGTCGGCATGACCACGGCGACCTCGACGGAGTTCGCTGTTCAGGGCGACGATGTTTATATCGACGGTGAAAGCATTACCGTCAACGCCAGTGTGCAAAGCGGTGGCGACGAGTTCGAAAACCTCAACGTGGACGACACCGCCACCGTGACGGTGAATGACACCGTCGACACCGTGACGTGGGTCTGACGGCAACGGCCTCTGTCGCCGAAGGCGGCCAGATCACCTACACCGCGACCCTGACCGACGCCAACGGCGCTCCGGTCACGACGAATAACGCCATCACCGTGACCCTGGCCAATGGGGAAGTCATCACCATTGCGGCCAACAGCAGTGCGGGCGAGATCACCGTTGACGCGCCGGCCGATGACGCCTACGTCACGGACGCGATCACCAACAGCATCGCCACTGCCAGCGAAGCGAATGCCGGCACCCCCGGCGCGCTCGAGAACCTGGAGGTGGCCGGCGACACCAACGTCACCACGACGGTCACCGACAACGACACCGAGACCACCCTGACGCTGAACAACGTCACGGTTAATGAAGGCACCGGCACCGCCACACTCAGCGGCACGCTGAGCAGCGCCCCGACCGACGAGCCGCTCGTGATTGCGCTGGATAACGGCGCCACGCTGACCTTTGGTGTCGGCATGACCACGGCGACCTCGACGGAGTTCGCTGTTCAGGGCGACGATGTTTATATCGACGGTGAAAGCATTACCGTCAACGCCAGTGTGCAAAGCGGTGGCGACGAGTTCGAAAACCTCAACGTGGACGACACCGCCACCGTGACGGTGAATGACACCGTCGACACCGTGACGTGGGTCTGACGGCAACGGCCTCTGTCGCCGAAGGCGGCCAGATCACCTACACCGCGACCCTGACCGACGCCAACGGCGCTCCGGTCACGACGAATAACGCCATCACCGTGACCCTGGCCAATGGGGAAGTCATCACCATTGCGGCCAACAGCAGTGCGGGCGAGATCACCGTTGACGCGCCGGCCGATGACGCCTACGTCACGGACGCGATCACCAACAGCATCGCCACTGCCAGCGAAGCGAATGCCGGCACCCCGGCGCGCTCGAGAACCTGGAGGTGGCCGGCGACACCAACGTCACCACGACGGTCACCGACAACGACACCGAGACCACCCTGACGCTGAACAACGTCACGGTTAATGAAGGCACCGGCACCGCCACACTCAGCGGCACGCTGAGCAGCGCCCCGACCGACGAGCCGCTCGTGATTGCGCTGGATAACGGCGCCACGCTGACCTTTGGTGTCGGCATGACCACGGCGACCTCGACGGAGTTCGCTGTTCAGGGCGACGATGTTTATATCGACGGTGAAAGCATTACCGTCAACGCCAGTGTGCAAAGCGGTGGCGACGAGTTCGAAAACCTCAACGTGGACGACACCGCCACCGTGACGGTGAATGACACCGTCGACACCGTGACGTGTGGGTCTGACGGCAACGGCCTCTGTCGCCGAAGGCGGCCAGATCACCTACACCGCGACCCTGACCGACGCCAACGGCGCTCCGGTCACGACGAATAACGCCATCACCGTGACCCTGGCCAATGGGAAGTCATCACCATTGCGGCCAACAGCAGTGCGGGCGAGATCACCGTTGACGCGCCGGCCGATGACGCCTACGTCACGGACGCGATCACCAACAGCATCGCCACTGCCAGCGAAGCGAATGCCGGCACCCCCGGCGCGCTCGAGAACCTGGAGGTGGCCGGCGACACCAACGTCACCACGACGGTCACCGACAACGACACCGAGACCACCCTGACGCTGAACAACGTCACGGTTAATGAAGGCACCGGCACCGCCACACTCAGCGGCACGCTGAGCAGCGCCCCGACCGACGAGCCGCTCGTGATTGCGCTGGATAACGGCGCCACGCTGACCTTTGGTGTCGGCATGACCACGGCGACCTCGACGGAGTTCGCTGTTCAGGGCGACGATGTTTATATCGACGGTGAAAGCATTACCGTCAACGCCAGTGTGCAAAGCGGTGGCGACGAGTTCGAAAACCTCAACGTGGACGACACCGCCACCGTGACGGTGAATGACACCGTCGACACCGTGACGTGGGTCTGACGGCAACGGCCTCTGTCGCCGAAGGCGGCCAGATCACCTACACCGCGACCCTGACCGACGCCAACGGCGCTCCGGTCACGACGAATAACGCCATCACCGTGACCCTGGCCAATGGGGAAGTCATCACCATTGCGGCCAACAGCAGTGCGGGCGAGATCACCGTTGACGCGCCGGCCGATGACGCCTACGTCACGGACGCGATCACCAACAGCATCGCCACTGCCAGCGAAGCGAATGCCGGCACCCCCGGCGCGCTCGAGAACCTGGAGGTGGCCGGCGACACCAACGTCACCACGACGGTCACCGACAACGACACCGAGACCACCCTGACGCTGAACAACGTCACGGTTAATGAAGGCACCGGCACCGCCACACTCAGCGGCACGCTGAGCAGCGCCCCGACCGACGAGCCGCTCGTGATTGCGCTGGATAACGGCGCCACGCTGACCTTTGGTGTCGGCATGACCACGGCGACCTCGACGGAGTTCGCTGTTCAGGGCGACGATGTTTATATCGACGGTGAAAGCATTACCGTCAACGCCAGTGTGCAAAGCGGTGGCGACGAGTTCGAAAACCTCAACGTGGACGACACCGCCACCGTGACGGTGAATGACACCGTCGACACCGTGACGTGTGGGTCTGACGGCAACGGCCTCTGTCGCCGAAGGCGGCCAGATCACCTACACCGCGACCCTGACCGACGCCAACGGCGCTCCGGTCACGACGAATAACGCCATCACCGTGACCCTGGCCAATGGGGAAGTCATCACCATTGCGGCCAACAGCAGTGCGGGCGAGATCACCGTTGACGCGCCGGCCGATGACGCCTACGTCACGGACGCGATCACCAACAGCATCGCCACTGCCAGCGAAGCGAATGCCGGCACCCCCGGCGCGCTCGAGAACCTGGAGGTGGCCGGCGACACCAACGTCACCACGACGGTCACCGACAACGACACCGAGACCACCCTGACGCTGAACAACGTCACGGTTAATGAAGGCACCGGCACCGCCACACTCAGCGGCACGCTGAGCAGCGCCCCGACCGACGAGCCGCTCGTGATTGCGCTGGATAACGGCGCCACGCTGACCTTTGGTGTCGGCATGACCACGGCGACCTCGACGGAGTTCGCTGTTCAGGGCGACGATGTTTATATCGACGGTGAAAGCATTACCGTCAACGCCAGTGTGCAAAGCGGTGGCGACGAGTTCGAAAACCTCAACGTGGACGACACCGCCACCGTGACGGTGAATGACACCGTCGACACCGTGACCGTGGGTCTGACGGCAACGGCCTCTGTCGCCGAAGGCGGCCAGATCACCTACACCGCGACCCTGACCGACGCCAACGGCGCTCCGGTCACGACGAATAACGCCATCACCGTGACCCTGGCCAATGGGGAAGTCATCACCATTGCGGCCAACAGCAGTGCGGGCGAGATCACCGTTGACGCGCCGGCCGATGACGCCTACGTCACGGACGCGATCACCAACAGCATCGCCACTGCCAGCGAAGCGAATGCCGGCACCCCCGGCGCGCTCGAGAACCTGGAGGTGGCCGGCGACACCAACGTCACCACGACGGTCACCGACAACGACACCGAGACCACCCTGACGCTGAACAACGTCACGGTTAATGAAGGCACCGGCACCGCCACACTCAGCGGCACGCTGAGCAGCGCCCCGACCGACGAGCCGCTCGTGATTGCGCTGGATAACGGCGCCACGCTGACCTTTGGTGTCGGCATGACCACGGCGACCTCGACGGAGTTCGCTGTTCAGGGCGACGATGTTTATATCGACGGTGAAAGCATTACCGTCAACGCCAGTGTGCAAAGCGGTGGCGACGAGTTCGAAAACCTCAACGTGGACGACACCGCCACCGTGACGGTGAATGACACCGTCGACACCGTGACGTGGGTCTGACGGCAACGGCCTCTGTCGCCGAAGGCGGCCAGATCACCTACACCGCGACCCTGACCGACGCCAACGGCGCTCCGGTCACGACGAATAACGCCATCACCGTGACCCTGGCCAATGGGGAAGTCATCACCATTGCGGCCAACAGCAGTGCGGGCGAGATCACCGTTGACGCGCCGGCCGATGACGCCTACGTCACGGACGCGATCACCAACAGCATCGCCACTGCCAGCGAAGCGAATGCCGGCACCCCCGGCGCGCTCGAGAACCTGGAGGTGGCCGGCGACACCAACGTCACCACGACGGTCACCGACAACGACACCGAGACCACCCTGACGCTGAACAACGTCACGGTTAATGAAGGCACCGGCACCGCCACACTCAGCGGCACGCTGAGCAGCGCCCCGACCGACGAGCCGCTCGTGATTGCGCTGGATAACGGCGCCACGCTGACCTTTGGTGTCGGCATGACCACGGCGACCTCGACGGAGTTCGCTGTTCAGGGCGACGATGTTTATATCGACGGTGAAAGCATTACCGTCAACGCCAGTGTGCAAAGCGGTGGCGACGAGTTCGAAAACCTCAACGTGGACGACACCGCCACCGTGACGGTGAATGACACCGTCGACACCGTGACCGTGGGTCTGACGGCAACGGCCTCTGTCGCCGAAGGCGGCCAGATCACCTACACCGCGACCCTGACCGACGCCAACGGCGCTCCGGTCACGACGAATAACGCCATCACCGTGACCCTGGCCAATGGGGAAGTCATCACCATTGCGGCCAACAGCAGTGCGGGCGAGATCACCGTTGACGCGCCGGCCGATGACGCCTACGTCACGGACGCGATCACCAACAGCATCGCCACTGCCAGCGAAGCGAATGCCGGCACCCCCGGCGCGCTCGAGAACCTGGAGGTGGCCGGCGACACCAACGTCACCACGACGGTCACCGACAACGACACCGAGACCACCCTGACGCTGAACAACGTCACGGTTAATGAAGGCACCGGCACCGCCACACTCAGCGGCACGCTGAGCAGCGCCCCGACCGACGAGCCGCTCGTGATTGCGCTGGATAACGGCGCCACGCTGACCTTTGGTGTCGGCATGACCACGGCGACCTCGACGGAGTTCGCTGTTCAGGGCGACGATGTTTATATCGACGGTGAAAGCATTACCGTCAACGCCAGTGTGCAAAGCGGTGGCGACGAGTTCGAAAACCTCAACGTGGACGACACCGCCACCGTGACGGTGAATGACACCGTCGACACCGTGACGTGGGTCTGACGGCAACGGCCTCTGTCGCCGAAGGCGGCCAGATCACCTACACCGCGACCCTGACCGACGCCAACGGCGCTCCGGTCACGACGAATAACGCCATCACCGTGACCCTGGCCAATGGGGAAGTCATCACCATTGCGGCCAACAGCAGTGCGGGCGAGATCACCGTTGACGCGCCGGCCGATGACGCCTACGTCACGGACGCGATCACCAACAGCATCGCCACTGCCAGCGAAGCGAATGCCGGCACCCCCGGCGCGCTCGAGAACCTGGAGGTGGCCGGCGACACCAACGTCACCACGACGGTCACCGACAACGACACCGAGACCACCCTGACGCTGAACAACGTCACGGTTAATGAAGGCACCGGCACCGCCACACTCAGCGGCACGCTGAGCAGCGCCCCGACCGACGAGCCGCTCGTGATTGCGCTGGATAACGGCGCCACGCTGACCTTTGGTGTCGGCATGACCACGGCGACCTCGACGGAGTTCGCTGTTCAGGGCGACGATGTTTATATCGACGGTGAAAGCATTACCGTCAACGCCAGTGTGCAAAGCGGTGGCGACGAGTTCGAAAACCTCAACGTGGACGACACCGCCACCGTGACGGTGAATGACACCGTCGACACCGTGACGTGGGTCTGACGGCAACGGCCTCTGTCGCCGAAGGCGGCCAGATCACCTACACCGCGACCCTGACCGACGCCAACGGCGCTCCGGTCACGACGAATAACGCCATCACCGTGACCCTGGCCAATGGGGAAGTCATCACCATTGCGGCCAACAGCAGTGCGGGCGAGATCACCGTTGACGCGCCGGCCGATGACGCCTACGTCACGGACGCGATCACCAACAGCATCGCCACTGCCAGCGAAGCGAATGCCGGCACCCCCGGCGCGCTCGAGAACCTGGAGGTGGCCGGCGACACCAACGTCACCACGACGGTCACCGACAACGACACCGAGACCACCCTGACGCTGAACAACGTCACGGTTAATGAAGGCACCGGCACCGCCACACTCAGCGGCACGCTGAGCAGCGCCCCGACCGACGAGCCGCTCGTGATTGCGCTGGATAACGGCGCCACGCTGACCTTTGGTGTCGGCATGACCACGGCGACCTCGACGGAGTTCGCTGTTCAGGGCGACGATGTTTATATCGACGGTGAAAGCATTACCGTCAACGCCAGTGTGCAAAGCGGTGGCGACGAGTTCGAAAACCTCAACGTGGACGACACCGCCACCGTGACGGTGAATGACACCGTCGACACCGTGACCGTGGGTCTGACGGCAACGGCCTCTGTCGCCGAAGGCGGCCAGATCACCTACACCGCGACCCTGACCGACGCCAACGGCGCTCCGGTCACGACGAATAACGCCATCACCGTGACCCTGGCCAATGGGGAAGTCATCACCATTGCGGCCAACAGCAGTGCGGGCGAGATCACCGTTGACGCGCCGGCCGATGACGCCTACGTCACGGACGCGATCACCAACAGCATCGCCACTGCCAGCGAAGCGAATGCCGGCACCCCCGGCGCGCTCGAGAACCTGGAGGTGGCCGGCGACACCAACGTCACCACGACGGTCACCGACAACGACACCGAGACCACCCTGACGCTGAACAACGTCACGGTTAATGAAGGCACCGGCACCGCCACACTCAGCGGCACGCTGAGCAGCGCCCCGACCGACGAGCCGCTCGTGATTGCGCTGGATAACGGCGCCACGCTGACCTTTGGTGTCGGCATGACCACGGCGACCTCGACGGAGTTCGCTGTTCAGGGCGACGATGTTTATATCGACGGTGAAAGCATTACCGTCAACGCCAGTGTGCAAAGCGGTGGCGACGAGTTCGAAAACCTCAACGTGGACGACACCGCCACCGTGACGGTGAATGACACCGTCGACACCGTGACCGTGGGTCTGACGGCAACGGCCTCTGTCGCCGAAGGCGGCCAGATCACCTACACCGCGACCCTGACCGACGCCAACGGCGCTCCGGTCACGACGAATAACGCCATCACCGTGACCCTGGCCAATGGGGAAGTCATCACCATTGCGGCCAACAGCAGTGCGGGCGAGATCACCGTTGACGCGCCGGCCGATGACGCCTACGTCACGGACGCGATCACCAACAGCATCGCCACTGCCAGCGAAGCGAATGCCGGCACCCCCGGCGCGCTCGAGAACCTGGAGGTGGCCGGCGACACCAACGTCACCACGACGGTCACCGACAACGACACCGAGACCACCCTGACGCTGAACAACGTCACGGTTAATGAAGGCACCGGCACCGCCACACTCAGCGGCACGCTGAGCAGCGCCCCGACCGACGAGCCGCTCGTGATTGCGCTGGATAACGGCGCCACGCTGACCTTTGGTGTCGGCATGACCACGGCGACCTCGACGGAGTTCGCTGTTCAGGGCGACGATGTTTATATCGACGGTGAAAGCATTACCGTCAACGCCAGTGTGCAAAGCGGTGGCGACGAGTTCGAAAACCTCAACGTGGACGACACCGCCACCGTGACGGTGAATGACACCGTCGACACCGTGACCGTGGGTCTGACGGCAACGGCCTCTGTCGCCGAAGGCGGCCAGATCACCTACACCGCGACCCTGACCGACGCCAACGGCGCTCCGGTCACGACGAATAACGCCATCACCGTGACCCTGGCCAATGGGGAAGTCATCACCATTGCGGCCAACAGCAGTGCGGGCGAGATCACCGTTGACGCGCCGGCCGATGACGCCTACGTCACGGACGCGATCACCAACAGCATCGCCACTGCCAGCGAAGCGAATGCCGGCACCCCCGGCGCGCTCGAGAACCTGGAGGTGGCCGGCGACACCAACGTCACCACGACGGTCACCGACAACGACACCGAGACCACCCTGACGCTGAACAACGTCACGGTTAATGAAGGCACCGGCACCGCCACACTCAGCGGCACGCTGAGCAGCGCCCCGACCGACGAGCCGCTCGTGATTGCGCTGGATAACGGCGCCACGCTGACCTTTGGTGTCGGCATGACCACGGCGACCTCGACGGAGTTCGCTGTTCAGGGCGACGATGTTTATATCGACGGTGAAAGCATTACCGTCAACGCCAGTGTGCAAAGCGGTGGCGACGAGTTCGAAAACCTCAACGTGGACGACACCGCCACCGTGACGGTGAATGACACCGTCGACACCGTGACCGTGGGTCTGACGGCAACGGCCTCTGTCGCCGAAGGCGGCCAGATCACCTACACCGCGACCCTGACCGACGCCAACGGCGCTCCGGTCACGACGAATAACGCCATCACCGTGACCCTGGCCAATGGGGAAGTCATCACCATTGCGGCCAACAGCAGTGCGGGCGAGATCACCGTTGACGCGCCGGCCGATGACGCCTACGTCACGGACGCGATCACCAACAGCATCGCCACTGCCAGCGAAGCGAATGCCGGCACCCCCGGCGCGCTCGAGAACCTGGAGGTGGCCGGCGACACCAACGTCACCACGACGGTCACCGACAACGACACCGAGACCACCCTGACGCTGAACAACGTCACGGTTAATGAAGGCACCGGCACCGCCACACTCAGCGGCACGCTGAGCAGCGCCCCGACCGACGAGCCGCTCGTGATTGCGCTGGATAACGGCGCCACGCTGACCTTTGGTGTCGGCATGACCACGGCGACCTCGACGGAGTTCGCTGTTCAGGGCGACGATGTTTATATCGACGGTGAAAGCATTACCGTCAACGCCAGTGTGCAAAGCGGTGGCGACGAGTTCGAAAACCTCAACGTGGACGACACCGCCACCGTGACGGTGAATGACACCGTCGACACCGTGACCGTGGGTCTGACGGCAACGGCCTCTGTCGCCGAAGGCGGCCAGATCACCTACACCGCGACCCTGACCGACGCCAACGGCGCTCCGGTCACGACGAATAACGCCATCACCGTGACCCTGGCCAATGGGGAAGTCATCACCATTGCGGCCAACAGCAGTGCGGGCGAGATCACCGTTGACGCGCCGGCCGATGACGCCTACGTCACGGACGCGATCACCAACAGCATCGCCACTGCCAGCGAAGCGAATGCCGGCACCCCCGGCGCGCTCGAGAACCTGGAGGTGGCCGGCGACACCAACGTCACCACGACGGTCACCGACAACGACACCGAGACCACCCTGACGCTGAACAACGTCACGGTTAATGAAGGCACCGGCACCGCCACACTCAGCGGCACGCTGAGCAGCGCCCCGACCGACGAGCCGCTCGTGATTGCGCTGGATAACGGCGCCACGCTGACCTTTGGTGTCGGCATGACCACGGCGACCTCGACGGAGTTCGCTGTTCAGGGCGACGATGTTTATATCGACGGTGAAAGCATTACCGTCAACGCCAGTGTGCAAAGCGGTGGCGACGAGTTCGAAAACCTCAACGTGGACGACACCGCCACCGTGACGGTGAATGACACCGTCGACACCGTGACCGTGGGTCTGACGGCAACGGCCTCTGTCGCCGAAGGCGGCCAGATCACCTACACCGCGACCCTGACCGACGCCAACGGCGCTCCGGTCACGACGAATAACGCCATCACCGTGACCCTGGCCAATGGGGAAGTCATCACCATTGCGGCCAACAGCAGTGCGGGCGAGATCACCGTTGACGCGCCGGCCGATGACGCCTACGTCACGGACGCGATCACCAACAGCATCGCCACTGCCAGCGAAGCGAATGCCGGCACCCCCGGCGCGCTCGAGAACCTGGAGGTGGCCGGCGACACCAACGTCACCACGACGGTCACCGACAACGACACCGAGACCACCCTGACGCTGAACAACGTCACGGTTAATGAAGGCACCGGCACCGCCACACTCAGCGGCACGCTGAGCAGCGCCCCGACCGACGAGCCGCTCGTGATTGCGCTGGATAACGGCGCCACGCTGACCTTTGGTGTCGGCATGACCACGGCGACCTCGACGGAGTTCGCTGTTCAGGGCGACGATGTTTATATCGACGGTGAAAGCATTACCGTCAACGCCAGTGTGCAAAGCGGTGGCGACGAGTTCGAAAACCTCAACGTGGACGACACCGCCACCGTGACGGTGAATGACACCGTCGACACCGTGACCGTGGGTCTGACGGCAACGGCCTCTGTCGCCGAAGGCGGCCAGATCACCTACACCGCGACCCTGACCGACGCCAACGGCGCTCCGGTCACGACGAATAACGCCATCACCGTGACCCTGGCCAATGGGGAAGTCATCACCATTGCGGCCAACAGCAGTGCGGGCGAGATCACCGTTGACGCGCCGGCCGATGACGCCTACGTCACGGACGCGATCACCAACAGCATCGCCACTGCCAGCGAAGCGAATGCCGGCACCCCCGGCGCGCTCGAGAACCTGGAGGTGGCCGGCGACACCAACGTCACCACGACGGTCACCGACAACGACACCGAGACCACCCTGACGCTGAACAACGTCACGGTTAATGAAGGCACCGGCACCGCCACACTCAGCGGCACGCTGAGCAGCGCCCCGACCGACGAGCCGCTCGTGATTGCGCTGGATAACGGCGCCACGCTGACCTTTGGTGTCGGCATGACCACGGCGACCTCGACGGAGTTCGCTGTTCAGGGCGACGATGTTTATATCGACGGTGAAAGCATTACCGTCAACGCCAGTGTGCAAAGCGGTGGCGACGAGTTCGAAAACCTCAACGTGGACGACACCGCCACCGTGACGGTGAATGACACCGTCGACACCGTGACCGTGGGTCTGACGGCAACGGCCTCTGTCGCCGAAGGCGGCCAGATCACCTACACCGCGACCCTGACCGACGCCAACGGCGCTCCGGTCACGACGAATAACGCCATCACCGTGACCCTGGCCAATGGGGAAGTCATCACCATTGCGGCCAACAGCAGTGCGGGCGAGATCACCGTTGACGCGCCGGCCGATGACGCCTACGTCACGGACGCGATCACCAACAGCATCGCCACTGCCAGCGAAGCGAATGCCGGCACCCCCGGCGCGCTCGAGAACCTGGAGGTGGCCGGCGACACCAACGTCACCACGACGGTCACCGACAACGACACCGAGACCACCCTGACGCTGAACGACGTCACGGTTAATGAAGGCACCGGCACCGCCACACTCAGCGGCACGCTGAGCAGCGCCCCGACCGACGAGCCGCTCGTGATTGCGCTGGATAACGGCGCCACGCTGACCTTTGGTGTCGGCATGACCACGGCGACCTCGACGGAGTTCGCTGTTCAGGGCGACGATGTTTATATCGACGGTGAAAGCATTACCGTCAACGCCAGTGTGCAAAGCGGTGGCGACGAGTTCGAAAACCTCAACGTGGACGACACCGCCACCGTGACGGTGAATGACACCATTGACACCACCACCGTCAGTATTAATGCCACTGTGACTAAAACCTCCGTGATCAATGTGGGGAACGTTGATAACACTGATAGCTTCACCGTGACTGCTTATAAAGCGGATGGTGAATTAGGAACGCTGACAAAAGTCATCAACACAAACCATGATGGGTTTGGCGTGGCAGGCAGTACTTCTGGTGGTGCTGATGACACCGAGCTAGGCTACGTTACAGGCGTAGGAAGTGAGGCAATCGTCGTTGACTTTAACAACGAAGTGAAAAGCTTTGATGTTCAGTTTGCTTGGAGAAACAACAACGAAAAAGCCAAGGTTGAATTCTTCGATAAGGATGGAAACTCGGTTGGCTCGGCAGTTGTATCGGGTGGTGGTACGTCAACGGATGCTTTAGTGACTTACTACGATGCTGCGGGCAACTTCACGAAAAGTGAGAATGCACCTGGCGGGTCTGATCGGGTTGATAACGCATATACCTTTAAGCCAGGAAGTGAAGAAGCGTTTAGCAGAGCCGAGTTCACAGCAGTTGGTTTTGATGATGACTATCTAATTCACTCAATTGCCTATAAAGAGGTAATGAATGGTGAGGCGACCAGTATTAGCGGTCCGTCTGAGGTCATCTTTGATATCGAGACATCCAACCCACCGGATGCAAGTCAATATACCTTCACTGGGGATGACTTCCCGACAGCAATAGTATTGATTGATGGTCAGGAACACGTAGTCAAATTGGATGTGAACGGTAAGGGCTCGGTTAGCGTTACAACAGATGGTGACACTGATCTTACTGCTGAAGTTATCGAGGTTAATGGTAACTTCGAGAACGTAGACGTTCCCACTAGTCTCACTCTGTATAAAGGTGGGCTTGAGACCGGCAATAACGGAGATAACACCGTTGAAGGTGGTCAAGGCGACGACATAATTGTAGCTGACGAAGGCGGGGCGGATGTCAATGTTCAGCCTGGAAAAAACTACAATGTCGCGCTTGTTGTCGATACGTCAGGTTCTATGCAGTACGACTTAAATGGACGAGGCAGCGTTAACAGTAATCCTGATGGGATTAATGACAGTGTTTACTCTGCTTCCAGAATGAAATTGGTTAAGGACTCGCTGTTGCAGCTGGCTGAACAGCTTAAAGATCATGATGGCGTAATTAACGTTTCGCTGATTGCTTTTGAGTCAAATATCGAGCTGAAAGCGAACATTCAGAATCTCACAGAGCAAAACATTGACGAGCTGTTGGCTGCAATTGGCCGTACCAAAACCGAGGGTTTACAAGGTCTTGGTGGCACTAATTACGAGGGAGCATTTATTGAGGCTTCTAACTGGTTTGCGCTGCAACCGGGCGAGAGTGATGGTTATAAAAACTTAACCTACTTCCTGACGGATGGCGATCCAACATTTAGTAATAGTGGTAATAACGGCGCTGGAAATGTCACGGACGAGAAGGATATGCGGGATGCTATTGAAGCCTTCGTTCCTTTGAGTGGGGTAAGCTCGGTACATGCCATTGGTATTGGCGATGGCGTTACCGTTAATAATCTTAAGTACTTCGATAACACGGACAAGGTGAGCTTAGTTAAGGCACCTTACGGGATTCCGGAGGAGGTATTAGCCGATTTTAGTAACAACGGTGGTTGGAATAATGCCAACAGCTGGAGCACGCCTTCATCAGGCGGCACGTTGAGCCGAGAAGGAAGCTCGAATCGCTATATGGAAATTAGTGATACGTCGGTGAACAATGTTGCTTATACAGTTGCTACCCCCCAGTTTGATGTTGGTACAGGGGAGTATGCAGGTATTTCTTTCTCCTACATTATGCGTGACTATTTCGATAGTGCAGCGTGGAAACTGCAAAAGCTGGATGGTAACAGCTGGACTGATGTTGAAGGCCAGGGGGGAGAGTTAGGTTTCTCATATAATTGGAGATCAGCTGCGAGCAGCGCGCTAGAGCAAGGCGAATACCGTATTGTGTATAGCGTCAATAACGCGACTACATATGGTGATGCCACGCTTTATATTGACGACATAAAACTCACGCCTTATGTGCCACAAGGCGAAGTAAATATCGTCAATAGTGCCGACGAGCTAAATGCCGCTCTAGTAAGTGGCTCGACCAACACAGAACTGGCTGAGTTGGGCAATGACGTTGTGAATGGTGGCGATGGCAACGACATCATCTTTGGCGACGCCATTAACACCGATGCCTTGGACTGGGAGGGTCGAGAGTTACCTGCTGGCTCAGGCATGGCTGCATTAAGAGAATATTTAAAAGTCACTAATGGTGGGGAGGCGCCCACCGAACAGCAGTTGTATGACTACATCAAGGCCGGTCACGCTGAGTTCAATGTCGAGGGCGATACGCGCGGCGGAAATGATGAGCTGTATGGTGGTAAAGGAAACGATATTCTCTACGGCCAAGGCGGTGATGATCTGCTGGTTGGTGGCGAAGGTAACGATCTGCTCTTCGGTGGCCTAGGCGCTGACACCTTTAAGTGGGAGTTAAATGACCAAGGTACTGCGGATAGTCCCGCCATTGATACAGTGATGGACTTCAATTCGGGTGAAGGCGATAAACTGGATATTGGTGAGCTATTGGATTATGAAAACGGTGACTCGCTAGATGCTTATATTGTTGCAGAAGAGGACGGTGACGACACAGTGCTGTACCTTAACTCTAAAGGTGATTTAGCGGGTGACAAAGATAACGCCGATCAAGTTATTCGGTTAGAAGGTAAGAGCTTCGCTGACTTTGACGGTGGAAGCCCAGAAGATGTTATCCAGCACATGATTAATACAGGCAAGCTAGATATCGAATAACCTTCACCCACCCAAACAGGCCGCCTACGGGCGGCCTTGTTATATCCACTCTGAACGCCATTTCGCTATACTCAAGCGCTTTTACCTACAGAGGAAGCCGCTATGCTTTACATCAAACGCAATGCCGAAGGGGAGATCGTGATGCTCAGCAAAGAGCCATCGCCTGAGTGTAATGACACTATTAATGAAGATTCGCCGGAGGTGTTTGCTTTTTTAGCTGAGCAAACAGGGCAGTCGGCGCAGTTTATTGCGTCTGACTTGGCCTTTGTGCGGGTGGTGGAAGATATGCTGGAAGTGCTGCTAGAGAAGGGCTTGCTGAGTTTTACTGACTTGCCTGCGGCGGCACAAAGAAAGGTGATGGAGCGTAAGTCGTTGCGGGCGAAGAACGATATTAATTTGCTAGGCGATGAAGATGAACTGATTTAATACGGCGCGTCGTTAGACGCGCCGTTTGCTGGCAGTTACAAAACTACTACTCTTTAGTTCAGGCGCACGCCTGGTCCGGTGGCTCCGTCTACGCCCACGCCGAAGAGACTCTCCAATTCGGCTTGTTCAGTCACACCTTCCGCAATCACCTGAATGCCGAGGGAGTGGCATAGCGTGGCCATTCCTCGCACGATGGTTTGCTGTTCATAAGACGTATGAATCCCACCAATCAAGCTACTGTCTATTTTTAGGTAGGCAAGGCCGATGTCGTGTAAATCGGCAAGTTTGGTAAATTCTGCGCCGACATGTTCAATTCCGAACTGACAACCTAACGGCCTTAGCGCCGTACATAAGCCGCGAAGGCTGCCAATAGCATGGGTATTCAAAATAGCGGGTACTTCAAAGCACAGCTGTTTGGCTAGTTGAGGTTGTTTTTCGAGTAGCATTCTTAGCTCAATCACAAATTCAGCATTGGTGATGGAGGCAATTGAAAGGTTAATACCAAGGGTTTGTGCGGGGTTGCCAGCAAGTTGCTCAAGGGCTTTCTTAACCACAGCAATATCTAGCGCAGGTTCTAAGTGGAAGCGCGAAATCCAAGGAATAAACATGCCGGCTGTTTGCCAGTTATTGGCAAGCTCTAGGCGAGCAGGGCATTCGTAGTGCAGTACGTTGTGGTGAGCATCAATAACTGGAAAATAAGCGAGCTGGGGCCCCAACGTAATCGCGGCATTGAGCGCTGAACGCCATTCGGCATGATTGCCAAAAAGTGAGTTATGTTGGTGCTCTCGAACAACCACCGTGGTACGGGCGCTCGCGCTTTCGGCTTCAGCAAGGGCGTCGTCTAGGTTAGCCAGTAACCCACCTCGGCCGTCATGAGGCGTGTAGGCAACCACGGCAGTCGGTAAACGAATGCCGATGTTGGGTGCCTTGAGCGCGATGGTGTCAAGCGCTTGGCGAAGGCGAGGTATGAGTGCTTTAGTATCCTCTTCTAAAGGCAGCATGAGTATAAAATCGCTGCCGTTCAAGCGCCCAACCAGTGCTTCTTCTTGTGTGGGGGCCAGCTTGAGGAGTTGTGTCACTAACTCACTTAATAACTGATCAGTGGCTTGATGGCCTAGCTGCTCGTTAAGCGTTTCAAGTGCTTCTACTCGGGTCATTACCATCAGCCCCGTGGCACGGGCGTCTTCACTCCCCATTAATGATGACAAGCGGCCCATAAATACGTCGCGATTGAGCGCCCCTGTAACACGATCGTGTTGCAGATGCCGACGCAACTCATCCAGTTTTTGGCTTTCCTGGCTGAGCATTTGGCGCACATTGGCAGACAGAACGTTCATTGCTTGGGCTACTTCTCGTAGCTCTAACGTGCGGGGTTCTTTAATGGTGGTAAAGCGTCGGGCGCTGATGTCCTTTGCCTGGGCGACAACCCGTACCAGAGGATGCTTGATGCCGCGTACAACGACCGTCGCGATGGCGAGACTGATCGCACCGGCCAGCAAGAACCAGCCTGCAAGCTCAAGCATAATGCGCCACAAAGAGGCATAGGCGAAGCTGTGCTGGCTTTCGAGTTCAAGCGTACCGAATTGCCGCCAGCCGTCTTGAATCGTTGCCATGCCAATCGGCACATCGAAGTGAATAAGGTTGCGGAACCAGGCGGGCACGTCTCCACGGTATTCGTTGGCTGAACGCTCAATAAGCACCTGGCCTTCTGTGTCTCGAAGGGTAATACGGCGATAATAGCCAGTATCAAACTGTGCGGAAATTAACAGCTCCAGCGTCACCACGTCTTTATTGAGTTGGCTCATGGAAAGTGCCAATGCTGTTGCATTGTCTTCGTTTTTAATGCGCACCTCCTGCTCGATATAGTCGCGGCTCGAGGTGATGCTGATCGCAAGCCTGCCGATAAATGAAAGCAACAGTAGCGCAATAATGGCCAGCCAAAGCTGTTTAATCAGCGACATAGTGCCTAATCCTCTTAAATAAAACCTTGTGATTGCATACGTTCAACGACGTTGCGCCAGCGTGATAGTCGCGCTAGCGGGTCGGCACGTGATTGCGTTGTGCCACCAGCCCACAGTCCTTCGCTATTAAAACTGAAAACCGGGTCTAGGTCGGTGCGTTGAGAAGCCGGAGAAATAGAAGGTGCAATATTATCAAGCACTAACGGCTCGGCACTGGGAGTTGAATAGTAGCCAAGTACCATGTGTGCCTGGGTGATTTGGCTGCGGCCAATGCGCGCACGAACATAAATCATTCGCAGGCGTTCACCGGGAACACCGAGCTGTTTCAACGTGATGTACTTAGCGATGGAATAGTCCTCACAATCGCCCTGTGCTTTACCCATTGCCTCTAATGGCGTCGCCCAGAAGTCCTCTTGCCCCCAGACATGGATATCATCAACCCAACGTATTCGACGGTTAAAAAAGTCGTTTACCTCGCGAAGTTGCGTTTGCACCTCTTGCCCACGCAAGCGTTCCAACATGGCAAACCACTCCTCTAAAACAGCAAGCCCGCTTTGGCCATACTGTTGTTGCATGCTCTGCCGTAATCGTTGGGGGTTGAAGGCTGTTGCAGGCGAGGCGTGAAAACCTAATCCTGCGCTCAGCACAACCGCGCCGACAGTAGCTAAAAACTGTCGACGCGAAAGTTGTTTAAGTTGGGAGCGAGAGGAGGCAGGCATAAACGCCATGAGTAATAGTTAATAAGCGTTAAGCCTACAAGCTACTGCGTTGAAGTGCACTATCTCCTCAGTAATATCTTCTCATTAGAAAGTACTAGCTTTAAACGCGGAGGGAGGACTGTCGTCACCTCATTTGGCGGATGCTTGAAACACGCTGTCGAGCAGTGGTTCCAGTGCTGGCCAGACGTTGTCTAAAATAATTGGCTGAGCCTCGGCGGTGGGGTGAATGCCATCGTCCTGCATTAGTTGTCCGTTAAGTGCTACGTCTTCCAACAAGAAAGGGACGAGAGACACGTCATACTCATCAGCTAACGAATGGAAAACGCCTGTGAAGGCATCACGGTAGGCTTGGCCATAGTTGGGCGGAATATCAATGCCGAGAAGCAGTACGTCAGCACCAGCCTGTTGGCTTTGTTCAATCATGTTAGCTAGATTGGAACGCATTTGAGTAGGCGGAAGGCCACGTAATCCATCGTTGCCACCGAGCTCTAACAGAACGATATCAGGCTGTCGCTGTCCGATGATGTTAGCCAATCGTTGTGCACCGCCGGACGTCGTTTCACCGCTGATACTGGCATTTATAACCTGGGCTTCCCCTTCTAGCCGTTCAGCCAATAACGTGACCCAGCCCCGTTCTTGCTCTATACCATAGGCGGCACTAAGGCTATCGCCCATGACTAAAAGTGTTGGGCGTTGGTCGGCGTTGAGTGCCGGCGCGCTAAAGATGACTATCAGTGCCAGCAACCCTCCGGTTACCATGCGGTTCAGTCTTTGCCACGCTACAGGGATGCCATGCTTCATGTCTTACTCCTCTGATCCACAAGCCAATTTGGACCCAACAGCTAATTTGCCAACCGATGATGCCTCTTTGCATCAGCCCACCACCGACACCATCACTGCCAGCAAGGTTCCTCACAAGCAAGCTCACCAGCCAGTACTTCATGCTGAAAAACTTTCAAAAAAGGTGAGAAGCGGTGAACGTTCGCTAACTATCTTACACGACCTTTCGCTTAGCGTGGCAGCGGGAGAAAGTGTTGCCATTCTTGGTAAAAGCGGTGCTGGTAAGTCGACGCTGCTAGGGTTGCTGGCAGGGTTGGATACGCCCAGTGATGGTGAACTCACGCTATTTGGCCAGCCGCTGAGCCAAATGGATGAAGATGGGCGTGCTGCGTTGCGGGCTGGAAGAGTCGGTTTTGTATTTCAAAACTTTCAGCTGCTACCGACGTTAAGTGCATTGGAAAATGTGCTATTGCCGTTAGAGCTGTCCCCCCGAGCAGGAGAAACTCAGGCCGCGGCTCAATGGCTTGAGCGAGTCGGGCTTGGTGAGCGCACAGAACATCTGCCTAAGCAGCTTTCGGGAGGTGAGCAGCAGCGCGTTGCCATTGCACGCGCATTCGTTACCGACCCTGAGCTAGTATTTGCTGACGAACCAACCGGTAACCTTGACCCTGATACGGGGGCACAGATTATTGACTTGCTCTTCACGCTGAACCGTGAAGCAGGCACGACGCTAATTTTAGTGACCCACGACCACGCACTTGCACGCCGCTGCGACCGATGTTTACGCCTGGCTAACGGGCAGTTAATGCCGTTCGAACCAACCGCTGCTGTAAACGGGGGTGGCGATGAGTGATGTAAACTGGCGGCTTGCTGCACGCAGCTTGAAGCGTGATCTACGCGCGGCTGATGTTCGCGCGCTGTTTGTAGCGCTGGTATTGGCCGTTGCCGCCTCTACCATGATCGCCTTTTTTTTAGACCGCCTGGAGCGTGGTTTGGAGCGCCAGGCAAGTCAAATGCTGGGAGGTGATTTAGTCCTCGAACAGCGCGAGCCGTTCTCTGAGGAGCTACGCACGACGTTAGAGCAAGCGGGTTTTACGCTGAGTGATCAGGTTGATCTAGTGTCGATGATTAGTCGTGGCGAGCGTTTTCAACCGGCTAGCTTGAAAGCGGTTGATGATGTGTATCCTCACTATGGCGTTTCCCATGTGGATCGTGGTGACGGGGTTGAACTGATTGCATCAGGTCCACCACCAGGAGAAGCCTGGGCAGACCCGCGTTTAGCGCAACTGATTGACATTGCGTTAGGCGACCGTGTTCAGGTAGGTCAAACTGAACTTCTGATTAGTGGGATTATCGAGCGTGAGGCGGATCAGTCTGCCGGCTTTGGTAATTTTAACCCACGTTTAATGCTCAATACCGCCGACTTAGAGGCAACAGGGCTTGTGCAGTTGGGGTCGCGACTCGAATTTGAACTGCTTGCCGCGGGGCCTCCCGCAGCACTGGAGCAAGTGCAAGGCTTGCTGGCCGAGCTAAGGCGTGAAGGGGTAGATGTACGTGATGTACGTGTTGACCGCCCTCAGTTGGGCAACGCGCTTCAACGTGCTGAGAGTTACCTGGGGCTTGCCGGATTAGCAGCCGTATTATTAGCGGGCGTAGCGGTAGCTATGTCTACTCGCCGTTACGTTGAACGCCATCTGGATACCGCTGCGTTACTGCGCTGCTTCGGCGCTAGTCAATATCAGCTGGTGACTATTTTCACCCTGCAACTAATGGGACTAGCGCTAATGGCCTCTATCATAGGCGCGCTGTTAGGGCTTATTGGTCAGGCTGTGCTGTTGTGGCTGTTAACAAGTTTTCTGCCTATGACTTTACCACCCCCCGGCATTATGCCGCTTTGGCTGGGCATTTTTACTGCGCTTGCGGTACTGGTTGGTTTTGCTGGCCCCACGTTGTTACGCATTAAACGTGTCAGTGCGCTGAAAGTGTTACGTCGTGAGCTTGACCCACTACCGCCGTCTGCTTGGTTAGTGGTGGGAGTGGCGAGTCTAGTGTTTGGTGGCCTGTTGTGGCTTTACTCAGGCAGTTTTTCGCTTGCACTGGCGCTGCTCATCGGTGGCGCGGCCCTGTTAGGGCTTTTATGGATGGCCAGCACGCTGTTGCTAAACGGTCTGTTGAAAGCTGTTCAACGGCTTTCCGGTGGAAGTGAATGGGGCCAAGCGTTTCGGCTGGGCGGAAGGCAACTGGCCCGCCGAAAGCAGGCAGGGCTCGGGCAACTGCTAGCGTTTTCGGTCACGTTTTTTGCGATGGCGATGATCGTACTGGTGCGAGGTGATTTGTTGTCCACCTGGCAAGATCAGTTGCCGGAGAATACCCCTAACTACTTTGCTATCAATATTCAGCCCAGTGAGCGAGATGCCTTCGAAGACGCGGTTGCTCCACGGGTGGAGACCCAAAGCACGCTGTACCCGATGGTGCGTGGGAGAATCAGCGCTATCAATGGCCAGCCGCCGATAGACACTGTCCCGCCCGACGCACGAGGAGATAACTCGCTGCGCCGCGAACTGAATCTTACCTGGCAATCAGAGTTGCCCGAAGGTAATCAGATCGTCGCCGGAGAGTGGTTTTCACAACCTAGTGAGCCCCAGGGATGGATGAGCGAAGTGGAGGCCACGCCTCAGGCGGCGTCTAACGTTGTGCCCATCTCAGTGGAAGATGGCTTAGCGGAGCGCCTTGGTCTTGGGTTAGGCGACGAGCTAACGTTTTCCGTAGGCGGCGATACGATAACGACCCGCATTGAGAGCCTGCGTAGTCTTAACTGGGATAGCTTTAACCCGAATTTCTTCGTCATTTTCCCACCAGGAGTACTTGAAGCGTTTGGGCATAGCTTTATCACTGCGTTTCATTTGCCAGAAGAAGAGCAGGGCTTAATCCGGCAGCTAGTCAGTGATTTCCCAGGCGTATCACTGCTTAACGTGGATGCCATTTTAGGCCAAGTGCGCGAGGTGCTTACCCAGGTCACTCGAGCGGTAGAACTGGTGCTTATCCTGGTTCTGATGGCAGGGGTTAGCGTGCTTTATGCAGCACTGACTGCTAGCCGACCGGTACGAGCCCATGAGAGTGGCTTGCTGCGTGTATTTGGTGCAGGTAACCGAATGATTTCAAGGGTGCAAGGAGCTGAATACGCGCTGCTCGGTTTCGCTAGTGGCTTAATGGGTGCTGCCCTTGCAGAGTTTGCCACTGCCGCACTTTACCTCTACTGGCTTGATTTAACACCGCGCCTGCATGTGGGGTTATGGCTTGTTCTGCCCTTGGGGGGAGCGCTGCTGATTGGCATTATCGGACATGCCCTTTCTTACAGCCTGCGGCGTCAAGCGCCTGCGGCCAGCTTGGGGTTGCTCGGTGAAGCTTAACAGCACCTTTCCAAGTGCTATGCTTAGCGCTTCTCACAAGGAGGTCATGACATGCCGGTGTCTCTAGGTCATCGCCAGCTTACCGCTGGGTTTTCGTTGCTGCTTCTTTCCGGTGCGGTGAGCGCTTCACCCCAGCAGTTTGAAGCAGATCTTCGCGAGCGGCTGGGCAATGAAGCGAGCGCATTCACGGTCGCCCAAGTGTATGAGCAGTCTGAAACTATCATTGCTGAAGACATTGCTATCACTTATGCCAATGGCGACGTGTTTACTATCGAACGCTACCTCGTTGAAGGCGATTATCATCGTCCAGACAGTGTAATGATTGATGGTATGGCCGTTAGCGAGGCAGAC
Organism: Halomonas bluephagenesis; assembly: GCF_054790765.1. Taxonomy (NCBI): domain Bacteria; kingdom Pseudomonadati; phylum Pseudomonadota; class Gammaproteobacteria; order Oceanospirillales; family Halomonadaceae; genus Halomonas; species Halomonas bluephagenesis. Next base: position 684,921 of record NZ_CP133631.1, on the reverse strand, counting down.
AGCCCACAGCCTTTTTTCAGTATTGTCTCCATTGAACTACCCAACGCTGCGCAAGCGGTGCCGTCGATTGAAGAAATGAGCGCTCCTGACTTTGTATGGAAGGCGATGAACGCTCGCGACATCACGCTAAATCTACAAGGTGAGGCGGCTGATGAATTTTTTAGTGAGCTAGATTCTCCCCCGCTTGAGGGGCACCTGCACATTGAGACGCTCACGCTTGAAGAGGCCAGCAGTAGCGCCATTGGCTTGTTCGATATGCAGGGAGTCAGTGCTGATTTTAATGACCTGGAGAGTGGTATTAGCGTGGTTTTTTCGCTTGCTAATTTGCGCGTTGAGCAGCTAACCGGGGTCGACACACCAGGGGAGGAGAGTGTTGAACACGCTGAGTTGAGCGGCGTTAACCTATCTGGAGAAGGTTGGAGCGTAGTGTTGGATAGCGCCTGGGTAGAAGGCAATTCCTATGTGGGCGATGCAGGCTTCGAAGGCGCATTTTTTGATATTGGAGGGCTGCTGCCTTTACTGCCACTCGAGCAGCGACAAGAGTTCGAAACCTTCAACAAGCTACTCACAGGGGGGAGTGGTCAGTTACTAGCCGAAGGGCGCAGCCACTCACGCTGGGATGAAGAGGGGGAAACCGACCGATTGATTTCTGATGGCTACTTGCGCTTGAGTGATGCTGCGGGAATTGAATACAGCCTTGATGTACCGATCACTTTGCCAAAAAGCGTTTCCATTGAGCAGGCAATGCAAAACCCTGCGCTGTTTGAATCGGCAATGTTGCATGGTGGTGACGTGGTAGTGGCCTATACCGATGAAGGGTTGCTGCCGCGATTAACTACCGAGATCGCGGCAAATGAGAGTATCACCGAAGCGCAAGCAATCTCTAAGGCCTTGGGGCAGGCCCGAGAGCTTGAGCCGCTGTTAGGCTCACAAATCACCAAACTAATGACAGGGTTAGTCGACATTATGGCTGGTCATTCCCAAGCCTTAACAGTCAATGTGGCATTGCCCAATCCGTTTACTTTTAACCAATTCATGATGAATCCGATGGGGCACACCGAGCGGTTTACGTTCACCTTTGAGCTAAAGTAGCGTGGTTGACCAGTTAGTCAGCTTTTCGCTAATGGCTAAAACATGAAATACGCTCATGCACGACCTGACGCGGATGCGATGAAAGTCGCGTCAGGCTGCGTTATGATAGCGCCCTAGTTTCTCCATGATGATCCTTTCGTAACGAGGTTCCCGCCGATGTTCAGCCGCGATATGACAATTGCCGGATTCGATGATGTGCTTTTTGACGCGATGCAGAAAGAAGTTGCACGCCAAGAAGCTCATATTGAATTGATTGCTTCTGAAAACTACGCCAGCCCCCGCGTATTGGAAGCGCAAGGCAGCCAGCTGACCAATAAATACGCCGAAGGCTATCCAGGTAAGCGCTACTATGGCGGCTGTGAATTTGTCGATATCGCTGAAAATCTTGCGATCGACTATGCCAAGCAGCTGTTCGGCGCAACCTACGTGAATGTTCAGCCTCATTCTGGTTCCCAGGCCAATAGCGCGGTTTTCCAAGCGCTGGTAAAACCGGGCGACACCATTTTGGGGATGAGCCTGGATGCTGGCGGCCACCTGACCCATGGAGCTAAGCCCAACTTCTCTGGCAAGCACTACAATGCTATCCAGTATGGGCTGAACGAGCAGGGCTTTATTGATTACGATCAGGTGGCCGAGCTAGCTCGCGAGCACAAGCCCAAAATGATCATTGCTGGCTTCTCTGCTTACTCGCAAATTGTCGATTGGGCTAAGTTCCGTGAGATCGCTGATGAAGTAGGTGCCTACTTGCTGGTTGATATGGCGCATGTATCTGGTTTGGTTGCTGCAGGCGTTTACCCAAGCCCGCTGCCCCATGCACACGTAGTGACATCAACCACTCACAAAACCCTGCGTGGCCCACGCAGCGGCGTTATTCTTTCTGCTGAAAACGATGCGGATATCGAGAAAAAGCTGCAGTCAGCCGTCTTCCCTGGTGGCCAGGGCGGCCCGTTGATGCATGTTATCGCTGCTAAGGCGATCTGCTTCAAAGAAGCCATGGCACCTGAGTTTAAAACTTACCAGCAGCAGGTGGTGAAAAACGCCCAAGCGATGGCCAAGGTATTTATCGACCGTGGTTACGATATCGTTTCTGGTGGTACCGAAGATCACCTGTTCCTACTGTCTTTGATCAAGCAGGGTGTGACCGGTAAAGATGCTGACGCCGCCCTGGGCCGCGCTCATATTACCGTGAACAAAAATGCGGTGCCTAATGATCCGCAAAGCCCGTTCGTGACCTCTGGTTTGCGCATTGGTACGCCTGCCGTTACTACCCGTGGTTTCGGTGAAGACGAATGCAGCCAACTGGCCGGTTGGATTTGTGACATCTTAGATGTGCTTGCTAAGGGCGATGACACCAGCTCAATCGAGGCTCAAGTGCTCGATAAAGTGGCGCAGGTGTGTGGCCGCTTCCCGGTTTACAAGTAACACGTGCCCGCTTTGCTATGCCGTGTAGGTTTGTGATATCGAATAGTAGCGGCATGGCAAGGCAAAAAGAAATAAAACTAAAACGATAAATAAAAAGCGCTAACCTTTACGGTTAGCGCTTTTTTTATTGGCGTGAAAGCCGAGCTTAAAATCAAGGCTCTTCTTGACGAATGATGCTGACTTTTTTCTGCTCCCTAGTCCATTTGCCCGCTTTTTTATCAATGTACTGGAAGTGCTCGTTAGTAAAGTTGCCTTGGTTACAGGCGTGGCGGTAAGACACCGTGGGTACCACGTGTTGGTCTAATAACTGAATAAATACGCCAGGACCTGTTAGCTCGAACACGTTGGTGAGAGTGTTCTCTTCAATGTTTTGCTGCACTTGATCAATCAGTCTACGTAAGTTGGGATTGCCTGGTTTACTGGCGATGAAATAATTGCTCAGTTCACCTTTGCGTGTCGTGACGTAGAGTTCGTCAATATCGCCAGGAACAACGCGGGAAAGTGGCCAGATGGCATGTGCATCAATATCGAGGTAAACCCCGCCGTACTTGTAAAGCACCATTAGGCGCCAAAAATCAGCCTGCGCCGCGCCAATTTGTAGCTTTGAATAATTGGAGAATAGGGCATCATCGAAGTTTTCTTTAATGAAATCACTCCGCGCTTCGGTAATCATGAAGCGATATTCGAAACGGGGAGCCATCAGCCGATTAAACAAGTAATTCAGGTAAACCGGAAGGGTTACCTTGTTGGTGAAGTTAGTCTGCCAAATAATGCGCGGAATAGCCGAATCATCTTTAGGCGTCAGCCAGGGCGCGGCATGGTCTGGCAGTGTGAAGCGCTTGTTCGGCAGCACAGTATGAAAAATATAGCTAAGCAGCTTGGTAACGTTTGCGCATAGCTTTATCAAGCGACTAGTGGCCACGATAAGTGGTTTGCTTGTGCGGGTGGACATGTTCATCCTTCTCGTTCGTGTAGCGGCAAGGGGTGAATCGACTACCAGCCGCCTTGGCCTTCCAATAAGCTTCGGGTGTTATTATCCAGCGGGAGTTTAAAGTCAGCGCTGCCAAGCACCATCGCATCACCCGCGCGTACTACCCGTGCGCTAACATAGAGATAGTCCTGGCCTTGTGCATAGGTACCCATCAGTATGGAGCGTGCATTGTGCTGGGCGCTAAGACGTTGTACTTGGCGAGATAAAATTAATTCGCCAACGGTTTCTTCGATAAACATGCTGTCACGCATTTTGACTTCGCGCACCTGCATGCCTTGCCTTGCGAGGGCGGACGCCATAATTTCAGAGCTGATACGGCCGAATGTAGACGATTGGCTTAAATTATCAATACTCACAAAAGTAGCCGCAATCATCGGGCTATGGCGTGTAAGATCCGGGTTACTGGCGACCATTTGCGCTGCGGCTTCGTGAGCTAGCTCAGAAAGGTCTGGCTGAGGCTCGGCATTTCGCATGCTATTGTTATTGCCAAGTGCGGTGCAGCCCGCTAAAAGCAGCATAAACAACGCAGCGACAACCAAGCGAGCGCTAACGGCTAACCCGCGCAGCTGGAACAGGGTGGAAGAGAGTGGAAGCATGTAATTACCAAGTATCGGTGATAGAAACAGTTGGGGTTGCAGGCGCTTGAGGAACACGATGCGGTGCGTAGTGACGTCGGTCACCAGCATTAATGTAATAAATATTAGAAGAGGAATAGAGAATACGGTCATTATCAACGATCTGGGTAGTGATGATAACCTCCTCTTTGCCCTCATATGTCCAGCTGCCGCTGGTCGTATCTGCCGCCATCGCAGCGGGAATTAATGCTAGCGCAGGTTCGCTCCAGTTACCGAGAGCCATGCTAGCCACGGTAACCCCGCCTGCGAGGGCGGTGTAAGCACCAAACGGTGGGCGTATATAGCCGCGATCGCGATGTTCAACGACTTCCACGTCTACTTGAACAATGGCACCGCCAGTGTTGGGTTGTGTCATCACGCTTCCCCCTCGCGACACCAGCTCGCTTGTTAATAGCGTACGAAAACCGCGCTCAAACTCGCCACCGTAGTAGGCGCTAACTGATGCATGCTCTTGCGCTGGAATATGTAAATCCCTAAAGCGAACCCGTTCACTGCGAAGAATACCAGCGGCTTCGTGCTGGGCTAGCACTTCCCAGTGTTGAGCCGCTTGCATACGTTGCTGCTCACTATATGGGTAAGTAGTGGCAATGGGGGCTTGCGATGTGTTGGCATAGAAGCAGCCGCTTAGCATCAGGCTCGCCAGTCCAATACAGGCAGGGCGCAATAGTTGAACCATGGATGATGGCATTGTCGATGATGACATGGTCGGTAATGACATGGTTCTTGATGACTCTGTCGAAAATGAAACAGTTCTTGATGACATAGGTCGGGTGCGCACCTGATAGTTCCTTCTCGCTACGAAACGGCTTTTGATAGACTAGTTTGCCATGCTTACCCTAGATCGGCCACGAGGTTAAAAACTTGAATGAGTGAAACCCCCCATGCTTGAAGCCCACCGCGCTGGTCCGCGTCACGATTCATTGCTAACCGCCTATACAGAAGATGAAAGTAATAGCGGTTGGATGATTAGCTATATCGACGTCATGACACTGCTGGTAGCCCTGTTCGTTATCATTATTGCTGCGGCTGATGTGACAAACCCATCATGGTTTCAGCAGGAAGCCGCCGAAGAGTACGGCTATGAGTCGTCGCCTGCTAGAGAAATACCACTGCCGGATGCGCTAGCAGAGCATCGCCAGCAGCGCCCGGTACCAAGTGTATTTCCCAGTAGTGATACGCTCAGTCCGTTCGCGATTAGCGCTGCGCTAGGCGTAGCAGGGTTACCTAAGGTTCGCTCTGCTGTCGTGGGTGTGCCGCCATTATTGGCGCGCATTGAAGAAACACCAACAGATAAGGAGCCATCGGCTGGTGAGATTATGCTTCCGCAGTTACTACTGCCCACCGATGAGCGTCAATCGGCCTCTCCGTTGGCGGATTACATGGTAGTGCTCACTGACCGTCCTCCTGTCAATGTACAAGAAGTGTCTGATGTGGCGATCAACAGCGCATTAGCGCTTGATGAGAGATTGACTGAGCGTGTGGAAGCATCGACATATCTACCCAACTTGGAAGGCGTTGAAGTTTCCCGGGTTGCCGAAGGGATCAGTTTGCGTGTGCAGGATCGGTTGCTATTTCCCTCTGCCGATGCCCAGTTAACAGAAGGTGGCTCATCGCTCGTAGGGTCGCTGATGGACACCATACAGCGCTTTGAGGGGGAAGTATGGGTGGAGGGGCACTCTGATAGCCAATCTATCAATACCCCAGAGTTTTCGTCCAACTGGGCGCTTTCCAGTGCGCGTGCGATTGCCATCGTTGAAGCACTGGAAGCCGCAGGCGTCTCCCCTGAGCGCTTGCGAGCCGTTGGATTAGCAGCAACCCAGCCACTAGAAGATAACCTCACTGCCGAAGGGCGAGCGCGAAACCGTCGCGTTGAGGTCGTTATTCACGTGGACTAACGCATTGATCAAAAAAAACCCGCCGGGGGAGGCGGGTGTTAAAGGGCTTGGCTCACTGCAGCCCACTGACATCAGGTGAGGGGTGTACAAGGTTGTCAGTGGGTACAATTTGAGTATAGCTATTTATGAGCTTTTGCCAAGGCCTTGTCGAATTTTTTTCCATTTATTTGCGCGCCATTTTGGTGCGCCGAAGCTGCGTTGTTTTGGGGCTCATAAGAAAGCGGCTACTTTTTATGAGTTAAATTTTTGATTATTAAGAATAAAATTGTATTGGCATACAAACTGCTTGGTTGCTTATCTAAAAGTGGAAGTGCGTAACGACTTTTAAGATTGCAAAAGGGTGGTGCTATGACCGAACACAAGCGTACTGCGTTGCCCAGCGATGCTCAGTCACCAAGCGACTTGGATCCAGCGCTTCAACCGCGTTTGGTAGTCACCGACTTAGACGGTTCACTGTTAGATCATCATAACTATGATTTCTCACCTGCCAAGCCCTGGCTTGCTCGCCTTAAACAGCTAGGGGTTCCGGTTATTCCGGTCACCAGTAAAACCCGCGCTGAGCTCATCCCCCTGCGGGAATCCCTTGGGCTAACAGCGACCCCCTTTATTGCTGAGAATGGTGCCGTTATTGGTCTACCGCCAGGTTGGTGCCATGCGCGTTTAGATCGCCCTGGTAATGGCCGAGATGGCGTCGTTATAAAACACACCGGTGTTGATAGTGGTTTCATTAGAGCGCGATTAAATGTTTGGCGTAAGCGTCTGGGGATTCGGTTTACTCGAATGGGCGACTTAAGTCTTCAACAGGTAATGGCGTTAACTGGGCTTGATGAAACCCGTGCCAAAGCAGCGCGGCAGCGGGAGGGGAGTGAGCCGCTTATTTGGGAAGATAATGCAGCCGCACTTGAAACGTTCCGCATTGCGCTTGAAGGCGATGGCCTTGAACTTACACAAGGGGGCCGTTTTTGGCATGTGATTGGGCGCTTGTCTGATAAAGGGGGGGCCGTAGAGTGGCTAATTAAACGATTTACTGCATTACGAGGCAGCCAGCCGCTTTCATTGGGCCTGGGCGATGGCCCAAACGATATCACGATGCTGGAAGCCGTCGATCAAGCCGTGGTTATTCGAGGTTGTCACGCACTTAACGTTGAGCCGCAAAACAGCTCGCTATATCGAACGAATGCAACTGGGCCAACTGGCTGGGCTGAGGGGGTAGCCCACTGGTGGGGGCGAGATGACGGGCGTCTAAAAATGACGCCAGCAAATGAAGCCGCTGCATCAGTTTAAAAGCCACGGGAGGCTAGCGTATGAGTGATTTTCATCAAAATGGTGTGATTACTGATTTTCACAACTTAACGCGTCGACCGGTTGAGGCCCTTGAGCAGGAGCTTTGTCAGTTTGCCAAACGTCGCCCAATGGGGCTAATTTTACCCTCGCTTTTTTCTGAACTGGAAGGACCTGCGCTGTCGGCGATTGTTGATGAGCTGGTGAAAGTGCCTTATCTCAATGAAATTGTCGTTGGTTTGGATAGGGCAGACCGTGATCAATTTTTATATGCACGGGAATTCTTTTCGCGCTTGCCTCAGCACACACGAATTCTATGGAATGACGGCCCCCGTTTACGCACCATCGACCAAGAGCTAGAAAGTCACGGTTTGGGGGCATTAGAGCCAGGTAAAGGAAGAAACGTATGGTATTGCGCTGGCTATGTGCTTAGTTCCGGTCGTTCCACCACTGTTGGTCTTCACGATTGCGATATTCTTACCTACGACCGGGGCCTTCTGGCACGCCTTATGTATCCCGTCGCGAATCCCCGCTTCAATTACAGTTTTTGTAAAGGATATTACCCGCGTATCGCTGAAGGAAAGCTCAATGGGCGCGTCTCTAGGTTGATGGTGACGCCGTTGCTGCGTGCTTTGAAAACCGTCTGTGGCCCGTCACCTTATCTGGATTATCTAGACAGCTTCCGTTACCCCTTATCCGGTGAGTTTGCCATGCGCAGCGATGTACTTGAGGGCATCCGAATTCCCGCTGACTGGGGATTGGAAATCGGCGTGCTGTCCGAGTTGCAGCGTAACTATTCCCACCGTCAGCTATGTCAGGTAGATATTGCCGACGCCTATGACCACAAGCATCAGCCCGTTAGTGAAGAGGATGCTACCAGTGGCTTGAACCGAATGAGTCTGGATATTGCAAAAGCGTTGTATCGTAAGCTGGCTACCCAAGGCGTTAGCTTTAGCAGCGAGGATTTCCGGACGCTCAAAGCGACCTACTACCGTTTAGCCTTAGACCTCATCGAAGCCTACGATCACGACGCGACGATGAACGGGCTAAGTTTAGATCGCCATTGTGAAGAGCAGGCAGTGGAGTTATTTGCCAGCAATTTGCTGGAAGCCGGCAATCTGTTTTTAGACAACCCCCGCGAGCGTCCATTTATTCCTAGCTGGAACCGCGTGCAAGCGGCGATGCCTGACGTGCTAGCCCGCATGCATGAAGCGGTAGAGCTTGATAACCAAGGTAAGGTTTAACACCACGTGCCTGTTAATTTCTATAAATCCTAAAGTTTATAGAACTTTAAGTTTATAGAACTTTAAGTTTAAAGGGCTTTAGGTCTATAGGGATTTTAAATTTAAAAAGGTTTTTGAATCCCACTTAGCTGTTAACGCCATTGCGTAATCTCAGCACCTCGCAGACAGCGGGGTGCTTTTTTTTCAGTAAGCCCCCTACTTGATCTCTCCGGTTTGTCTCAGCGGCTGTTTGCCAACGGGTAATCTTGATCATGCTCAAGAAACGGCTTTAAATTCCAAATAAGTATAAACATATAACCATATATGGTCTATGATGTGTGCATAGCAGCATCACTACTTGCCATTAGCTGGAGGCATAGAATGCAACGCCCGATTGTTACTCACTTCTTTGATGAACCGACCAACACCTTTAGTTACGTGGTGCAGGATCCAGATAGTAACGCCTGCGCTATTCTAGATTCGGTGCTGGATTTCGACTACGCAGCAGGGCGTACTGATGTACGTTCCGCCGATCAAATTATTGAATTTATTCGCGATAACCGCCTTGAAGTGGCATGGATTTTAGAAACCCATGTGCATGCTGATCACCTCTCTGCAGCTCCCTATTTGCACCAAACGCTAGGTGGAAAAACGGGGATTGGCGCCCATATTGTCGACGTGCAGGAAATTTTTGGTAAAGCATTTAATGCAGGCACCGAGTTTGCTCGGGACGGCAGCCAATTTGATGCTCTGTTTAGCGAAAGCGATACGTTCACCATTGGCAGTCTTCAGGGGCGCGTGCTTCATACGCCAGGCCATACGCCTGCCTGCCTTACTTATGTGATAGGCGACGCGGCCTTCGTTGGAGACACACTGTTTATGCCGGATTACGGCACCGCGCGCTGTGATTTCCCCGGTGGTGATGCACGTACGCTGTATCGCTCCATCCAAAAGGTACTGGCGTTGCCGACGCAAACGCGGCTGTTTTTATGTCATGACTATAAAGCGCCAGGCCGAGACGTTTATCAGCATGAAACCAGTGTTGCAGAGCAGCGTGAGGCAAACGTTCATGTACATGAAGGCATTTCAGAAGATGAGTTCGTGAAAATGCGCACGGAGCGTGATGCCACGCTCGGCATGCCTAAGCTCATTATTCCCTCCGTACAGGTCAACATGCGCGCGGGCAAAATGCCGCCTGCCGACGACAATGGCGTTGTGTATCTGAAAGTCCCTATCAACCGTTTTTAAATAATTCTGATGATTGAGGAGCAGAAAATGAAAGCAAACGTCGGCGGTATCGACAAAGTGGCGCGAATCGTTGTTGGCCTGATTCTGATTGTACTGGCGCTTACCGGCACCATTGGTGCATGGGGGTGGATCGGCGTTTTACCACTTGCCACTGGGCTGTTTAACTTTTGCCCGTTGTATCCTCTGCTGGGCATCTCAACCTGCAAAAGCAAGCATTAATACAGTAAGGAGACACCCGTGGACTGGATGGCAAGCCTGCAAGGGCTCGTTGGTGGTGTGTTTATAGGCTTATCCGCTGTGTGGTTGATGGGAGCCTTGGGGCGCATCGCTGGCATTAGCGGCATTATTGGAAACTTAATAACCCAGAGACCTAAAGGCGACAGCGCGTGGCGTTTAGCCTTTTTGTTCGGGCTGGTGAGTGGCCCGTTACTGGTCATGGCAATGGGAGGCGGGTTGGGCAACGTTGCTGATGTTCCCGGTGCGGTGATCGGTGCGCCAGCTGGCGGTGTGCCGCTGATGTTGTTAGCAGGCCTGTTAGTCGGGTTAGGGACTGGGCTCGGCAGCGGCTGTACCAGTGGTCATGGTGTCTGTGGTTTAGCACGCTTATCACTTCGCTCGATGGCCGCCACCGGCGTGTTTCTCATTGTAGCGGTCGCCACGGTCTATGTGACGCGGCATATGATCGGAGGTGGTGTATGAGGCGCATGATATGAATAGTGCAACAGTAAAAACCGCTGCTGGCTATATCGCTGGTTTACTATTCGGGCTTGGGCTAGCTATTTCTGGCATGACGGATCCTGCTCGTGTACTTGGCTTTTTAGATGTGGCTGGCGCTTGGGACCCGACGCTGATGTTTGTGCTAGGCAGTGCGGTAGGCACAACGTTTGTGGGCTACCGATTGGTATTTGCCCGTGGCGAGCCGCTGTTTAGCCCTAATTTTCAGCTCCCGACTAAGCAAGCGTTAGACGGCAAGTTGCTGGGTGGCGCAGCGCTGTTTGGCATTGGGTGGGGCCTTTCTGGTTATTGCCCTGGCCCTGCCATCGCCTCCATCGGTGGGCTCTCGCTGCCTCTATTAGCGTTATTGGCCGCGATGGTGGCAGGCTGGGTTATCGCAAAACGTACCAGCCAGTAGCGCTAATGTATAAACAACCGCTATCGCCCTTGTCTCTTCAGACAAGGGCTTTTTTGTAACTGGTTTTTATAAATAGGTTTATGGCACAGACCGCTAGCTTAATGCTGGGTTAATGTGAATTTGCCATGCTAGTAGTAATAAAAGGAAAACCGCCATGCATGTCTTGCTCATTGAAGATGATCCGCTTGTCGCATCAGGAATACGTTCCGGCTTAATGGTGTACGACTTTGTCGTCGATCATGTTTCTACGATTCAAGCTGCGCGACAAACCCTGCAGTCAGTGGCGAGTGACGTTGTGATACTCGATCGCGGTCTTCCCGATGGTGATGGCTTGCAGTTGCTGCAGTCGTGGCGTGACCAAGGTATCTCTACCCCGGTGTTAATGCTGACGGCACGCGATGCGGTACGAGACCGTGTTGATGGCTTGCAGTGCGGGGCCGATGATTACCTGGTGAAACCCTTCGATCTTGATGAGTTAGTCGCCCGTCTTCATGCGCTGCTTCGGCGAGTGTCTGGCCGTAGCCAGGGTATGACGATGCACGGGGCGCTAACGTTGGATCCCAATGCGCGTGAAGTGAAAGTCTCTGACCAGTTGGTGACGCTGTCGCGCCGAGAGTTAGTGCTCTTGGAGGCTTTTTTGCATTCGCCGCGCAGTGTGCTCTCTGCCGACCAGCTAAAAGATAGCCTTTATGGCTTGAGTGATGATGTAGAGAGTAATGCGCTGAACGTGCATATCCACCATCTACGTAGAAAGCTAGGCAGTGGCGTCATTGAGACGGTTCGTGGGTTGGGCTATCGGTTAGGTAAACCAGAGGCTGTTCATATCCCCGGCACGCCTCATAAGGGGCAGCAATGAGCTTACGTGCCCGCCTATTGCTCACCTTGGGAGTGACGTTGGCGTTGCTTTGGGGCATTGCCGCCGCTTGGTTGCTCAGTGATTTAGAGAAAAAGTTTGTAGAAACACTGGATCAGCGTCTTGCTCAGTCGGCACGCATGGTCGCCGGGCTCGTGCTTCAACTGCCTGAAGATGTCTGGGAGCAGAGTCAGGCTCGCGCCTTATCCATCCCGCCCATTGAGGGATTGGCATGTCAGGTTCACTCCCCGCGTGGCGATATCATCGCCCGCACCCATGCCAACATGGAAACCATACTGGCTCCGGGTGAGCGTGGTCACGCTTACCGACAAGAAGGCGATACCACTTGGCGCGTATTCACCTATGAGCGGGGAGATCTCGTCATTACCACCGCTGACCGGATGGATGAGCGGGACATGTTGCTTAGCGATGTGTTTCGCGTAGCCGTCGTGCCGTTTGTGGTGGCGTTAGCGGGGAGTTTGATTGCGCTCTGGGTGGTTGTCTGGCGTGGTTTGGCCCCGCTGTCACGGCTGCGCGAATCGCTGGCCAGTCGTCATCCGGAAGCGCTGGCGCCCGTGTCTACTTATGGTGTGCCGAAAGAGATCAAACCGTTGATTGATACACTCAATGGCTTGCTGGTGAGAATTCAACAGACCATCGTCCGAGAGCAGCGTTTCACCAACGATGCCGCTCATGAACTGCGCACCCCCTTAACCGCGATTAAAACCCATCTTCAAGTAGCGCAGCGAACCGACGGTGAAACGGCTAAAGAAGCGCTCAGCTACGCAGAAGCGGGGGTGGTACGTCTGGCGCATACGCTAGATCAGTTGCTGACGTTAGCAAGAGTTGAAGGGCGCATGCGCTTTGATGACGGCGAGCCAAGCCAGGTAGATGAGATTGTTGAAGTCGCGATTGCCGACAGCGTGGCAATCGCAGGGCAGTGTCAGCTTCCCACTCAATTACCCCATGTGTGCGTTGCCATGCCTAGAGAGCTGGCAATAACCGCACTGCGTAACTTACTGGATAACGCGCTGCACCATGGGGCAAGCGAGCTGCCTGTAGTGTTAACCGTCCGGTATACCCCTGACCAGCATCACGTAACGTTCACTGTGCATGACCAGGGGGGCGGTGTCGACGACGCTACATTGAAACAATTAACCCAACGTTTTTGGCGCGTGAGCAAGCAGCAAGGCAGTGGTTTGGGCTTAGCGATTGTGGCGGCGATTGTTGAGCGGTTTGATGGCTGGGTGAGTTTTGAAAATGTTGAGACCGGTGGGTTTAGCGCCCACTTAACCATTCCAACAGCAGGCAAAAAACAAGGGTATATAGCAGAGGCTATTCGATAGCTCTCTCTGCGTCAGTGCAGTAAGTGGGCAACGACTAGTAAGTAACGGGCAGGTAAGAAATAACGAATAAGCAAGTAAATAACGACCAGCAGTCAGGGGGAGATATGAATAAAAAACAGTGGGGCAAGCTTAGCTTGCTAATGGGGGCCAGTCTTGTGGGTGCCAGCGCTTTCGCTGCGACTGCCTTTGCCGAAACGGGGGATGCCGAGCGCGGCCAAGCTGCCGCGGCAACTTGTATTGCCTGTCATCAAGCTAATGGCAGCGGGATGAATATACCTGGAGGCGAATCGTGGCCGCGTTTGGCTGGGCTAAATGCCGATTACATCATTAAGCAGCTACACGATTTTAAAGAGGGGCGTCGCCAAAACGCCACCATGATGCCCTTTGCTAACATGCTCAATGACCAGCAAATAGTTGACGTTGCTGCTTATTATAGCGAAATGCCTATCACGCTTGGCCAAGGTGGCGATGATGCTGACGAGGCGCTATTAACCCGCGGCGAACAACTGGCAGAGCGTGGCGATTGGGATGCCTATATTGTGTCATGTAAAAGCTGTCACGGCCCGGGTGGCAAGGGCGTCGGCGAAGAATTTCCCGGTATTGCAAGCCAGCACGCAGGTTACATAAGCAACCAGCTGCATGCTTGGCAAAATGATGAGCGCAGTAATGATCCTCAGCATTTGATGGGGGCTATTGCCAAGCGTATGAGTGACGAGGATATCCAGGCGGTGTCAGCGTGGTATGCCACCCAGGATGTTAGCGCTCAAACTGACAGCGAAGAAGGGGGGACAGCACAATGAATTTGCGTAAAAAGCGTCTCGTGTTAGCGCTAACAGGTTGTTCGTTAGCCACCGGCATCGTCGTCAGCGCCTTCGCTGCAAATGATGCCGTCCCGTCAAGCGAAGCGACCTACCAGGGGTTAGTGGAACTTGGCTTCCCTGCGCCGCAGGAGGGCGAGCTTGTCCATGTTCCGCCGACTATGGCAGACCTGGAAGACGCCGACATTCATCCAGAGCTAAAAAAAGTTATTCGGTATGGCTACGAGTTGTTCACCAATACTCAGCAGCTACGTGGTGAAAATGTTTATAACGATATGAACTGCTCTAGTTGCCACCTAGGTGAGGGGCGTCAGCCGTTTAGTGCACCGGTTTGGGCAGCGGCAGTCACGCTTCCCGACTTCAGGGGTAAAAATCAGCACGTTAACAATCTTGAGGAACGCATTGCTGGCTGCTTTGCTTACTCAATGAATGGAACGCCACCTGAGTATGGCAGTGATGAGATGCTCGCACTGAGCGCTTATCACCAATGGCTGGCTACTGGTGCGCCAATGTACCCCAGTCAGCCTATTTATGGCCGCGGTTTTCCTGCGCCAGATGAGCCAGATGAAGCCCCTGATTACGCTCGCGGCGAAGCAGCGTACCAAGAAAATTGCGCCATTTGTCACCAAGAGGACGGCTCTGGGCACTATGAGAATGGCGAGTATGTTTTCCCAGCACTCTGGGGGGATGGCTCTAATAATTGGGGCGCAGGCATCGTCAGGGTTGATACCGCCGCTGGGTTTATTTACAACAATATGCCTTTAGGTCAGCCGCGTTCGTTAAGTGACCAGGATGCCTGGGATATTGCGTATTACATGAGTAGCCAAGAGCGTCCGCAAGACCCCCGTTACACAGGAGATGTTGCCGAAACCGCTGAGCGCTTTGGGCCTACTTTCCATAAACGTTCGCTGTATGGGCAAACCCGGAAGCATGACGGCCACGTGCTTGGTGATCATGCTAACTTTGGTGAAAAAGGCGACATCGAACCTTGGAATGTGGGGATGCCCCGTTTTGAGAACCTGTCAGGCGAGTAATCTGTTTGACGAGCAGCGACCAAAGCATCGGATCAGGAGAAAATATTAGCCCGCGGTGGTATGACACCACGGGCTAATTATTGATATGAGGTTTTTGGCCGGGAGCTTTAGAGCCTAGCTACATTGCCTGCACTAAGGCGATTCACTGCCCATCATCTCAATTAAGCGCTCGTTGCTTGGCAAGCCTTGAATTCGGTCGATACGTAAATCGCCACTGTCCGTTTCGCGCTGGAAGGCGCTGGTGGGCGTAGCGTATAGGCCTAGCTCCTCAAAAAGCTGGTTGTTCGCATACACTTGCTCTTCAATATCTCTAGGCTGGGCGCTCGCTGAAAGCGCATCGCCTTTGCTGTGGTCATGCAACGCGGCAGAAGGGTCGTCTGCACCTAGCAGTGTGGCTGCCAGGGCGGGGCTGTTCGGCGCCAGGATGCCCACCATAATATGGCGCAGTTGTACGTCACCTGCTTCTACCCAGGGTCGGCTTTGTTGCCACAGCTGGCGACAGTAAGGGCAGTTGGCATCGGTAAACGTGTAGATTACCCGTGGCGCGTTTTCATCGCCGTCCTGAATCCAGTGGCTCTCTTCTAGCAACTCCCAGGTTTGCGCTTCCAGCGGCACGCGAACATGCTCATCTAGCTGTGCTTCGGTGAGGTCGTTACCCTGGCTATCCATCAGCGTGCCGATAATGGCATGGTCGCCATCAGGGGTTAAATAAATCGCCATATCCTGGCCCTGCACGCTAGCACCGTAACCACGTATGCCTCCTGGCGCCTCAAACTGGCCGTGAATCGTCAGCCCTTGGTTGGCTAGTGCTTGAACCGGTGCCGGCAGCTCTTCGGCATAGCCAGCCGAGGTGGTGCCAATGCTTGTTAATAGTAACAAGCTGCTTAAACGAGACAGGGAGAAGTGTTTCATAAGTATGTCCTTATGTATAAAAGATACGCAATGTAAATCGATGTCGTCATGAGCCAAGGTAAGAGGCTGCCTCAGCGCAAACGTTCCAAGCCTTGTTGAAGGGTTGCATGGGAAAATTCGCCAAAATGCGTGTTAACGAGCTTTCCTTCTGCGCTGTAAAAAAGGGTGGTGGGCATAGCATGGGCGCCCGTTGCCTTCCCCAGTGCATTGCGTTGGTCAAGCCACACATTATCCAGTGAAAGGTCATGTTGGCTCATAAACGCTTCAATATGCTGGGCGTTTTCCCCTTGGTTAACGAACACAAAGGTAATGCCTTGTTCGGTATTTTGTGCTTCTTCAAAAACCGGCATTTCTCGAATACAAGGAGGACACCAGCTTGCCCAAAGATTAACGACAATAGGCTGCTGCGTCTGGTTGGCAAATTGAGGCAGGCTGGTAGGTTGGCCACTTAGGTCGACTAACGGAGTGTCTGGGAGAGGGCGCGCCTGTTGTTCAATTAAGGCAGTGCTGCCGACTATAATTCCCCATGTAAGGCAACCCGCTAGCAAGGCACCTCCTAACGGCCAGCGTTGGTGTGAAGAGCGCCACAGAACCCAGCTTGCGTAGCCAAGTCCAGCCATCATGCCGCCCGCTAAATTAAAGCCGCCGTCACGAATATCTAGCCGGGAAATAATGCCGTCATACGCTCCCCAGTAACGCACAACAAACACTGCCCGTGCGGCGATAAAGGCGATAAAAAATACCGTTATGAGCGTATCGCTCACCGCTACATTGTGCCGCCGCCCTAGTATCGCCCCCACCATAAGTGCCATCAAAAAAGCCATGACAAACACAAGTTGATGAAGACTGAAGCCCAGGGGACCAATTGCGATACTTTGCTGCAGCATAGTTAACCGTTATCTCAGTTAATGATGAATGCTGCAGTATCACAGTAGTCGATTATTTGACGATTATATTACCTATTGCTGAGACGTTATGCCGCAATGCCTCTTTCATGTGTCTGCCACCATCCATCTTATTGCATAGGGCGGTAGCGCGGTTTCCTCTCCGGGGGGTTGCATGTCTAAAGCACGCCAAACATGTTGGCTAAGCGCCTGCTCAAGTGCTTCTCCCACACTATCTAATGGCAGCAGCGTGTCGGTGACATTAAACAGGGCAAGCAGGCGGCGGCCGTCACTGAGTGGTCCTCGCTCAATGGCTAACAATTCAGGAGGTGTGGGCAGTACGCGCTGTGTGGCGTTGGGGTGAAAGCAGGGTTCTACCCGCCGTAGCTCCAACAGGCGGCTAAGGGCATGAAAAACATCGTGGGTTGGTGTTGAAGGGCTTTCAAGTAACAGGGCTAATTCGTCACGCTGCCAACGGCGGCGATTAATTGAACGTAAACGGCCGCTGCGTTCCACCCCTTCAACATCGTTAAGGGTGCCGGTCAGTGTATGAATATAGAGGGCGGGAATGCCCTGAAGCGTGAGCATAATGGCCTGGCTGCAAAGGAAGCGGGCAATTTGCCAGGGATCTGGTCCTCTACGCGTGCCGCGCATGGCCTCAAACCAGGTAATGTTGATCTCATAGGGCGAGTCACTACCATCGGGATTGCTGCGCATACTGACAAAGCCACCAAAGCGATGCATCAGCTCTAGCAGCGCATCTCGTTCATGGTCCGGGAGCAGCCCTTCTAAAGGACGCACACCAATACCATCATGGCTCGCTGTGAAGTTTAAATAGGTGCAGTGTCTGGGCAGTATCGGCAGGCTGGAAAGCCATGTTTGAAGGGTAGTGGCTTCACCGCGGGTGAGTGTATGCAATAGCAGTGGTGGTAGGGCAAATTGATAGACCATATGGGCTTCGTCAGGCGCCCCATTGGCTAACCGTTCTAGGCCAAAGTAACTGATGTTTTCTGCGTGAGGGACATTGGTCTCGGTAATTATCAGCGTGCCAGGCGATATTTCATCCACAATGGCGCGCAGTAAACGGACAACCGTATGGGTTTCAGGGAGGTGGATGCAAGATGTTCCCAGGCGCTTCCATAAAAACGCTATCGCATCCAGGCGAATGATGCGCACGCCCTGTTGAAGGTAAAACAGCAAAATGCCAACAAACTCTAGCAATACATCAGGATTTTCAAAGTTTAAATCAATCTGATCTTCTGAAAATGTCGCCCATACATGGCGAGTGCCTCGGCGCGTGGAAATGGGCACTAGCAATGGGCTGCTGCGTGGCCGAATAACGTCAGAAACATCGGTTTCTGGGTCTGCTTCAATAAAGTAATCACGACCTGGCAGGCTGCCGGTTAGATAATCTACAAACCACAGTGACTCACGAGATACGTGATTAAGCACTAAGTCGGCCATGACGTCATAGTGGCTGGCTAGCTCGCGAATGTGCTCCCAATCACCTAGCTCTGGATTAACCTCACGGTAATGAATGACTGAGAAGCCATCATCGCTACTCCAAGGAAAAAAAGGCAGTACATGCACGCCGCTAATGCGCTCGCCCAAATAGCGTTGAAGAAACTCATTAAGCACAGCAAGTGGGGGCGTTTCCTCTGCCACAATGGAATCACCGTAACTAATGACCCACTGATCTTTTTCGCTCCATGTTGGTGCGTTACCGCTTTCAGCCGCCATATTTTGTGTTGTGGCTGGCGCCTGTGACGCACGGCGAAAGTGCTCAATGTGTTGACCAATGCGGCGCTGTATCTCGCTGGCGCGGGGGCCGTAGAGGTGCGAAAGGAATTGATGGACCGTCTGCTCAAATGGGGTCATAGGGGAGTCCTCTTAAACAACCTACGACAAACGCTGCAGCTTGTGTGCCAAATCGTTACAATGCTAGGTTAACGCCGCGTTTAAAGAAGCGACTATTTTTGCTTGCAAGCGCCCTTAAACTGCATGTCGTTGTAGCGCGTGGCTACTCCGCTGCTAATAATAGTTCATAATATGCTTATATGTGCCGTTATCCGCACAGGCTGACACGCTGCACGTACTGACAACAGGTTGACTGCCATGCATTGCCCTTTTTGTGGTGCTAATGATACTCGAGTGACCGACTCGCGGCTGGGAGCCGACGGGGACCAGGTGCGCCGTCGTCGCCAATGCGCTAGCTGCCAAGAACGCTTCACCACGTATGAGACCGCAGAACTCATCATGCCGAGGGTCGTGAAATCCGACGGCTCACGTGAAACGTTTAACGAGGGCAAGCTGCGTGCAGGCATGCTGCGAGCGCTTGAAAAGCGTCCGGTAAGTGCCGAGGCAATAGAGGCCGCCGTTGAGCGTATTCGCCAATCGCTTCGTGCCCGTGGGGATCGCGAAGTTAATGCGCGGGATATCGGTGAAGCCGTCATGAAGGCATTAAGCAACCTGGATCAGGTGGCGTATATTCGCTTTGCATCGGTATATCGTAAGTTTCAGGATCTAGACGAATTTCGCGCCGAGATAGACCGTCTTTCTCAAGATCCAGGCGATCATCCGACATCAGCCTACAGCGGCCCAGATCGCGGAGAGGCTTGATGAACGAGTTGACGGAGAGAGGCTTTACCAGCGCTGATCATCAATTTATGGCGCGTGCTCTGCAATTGGCGGCGAAAGGGCTGTATACAACAGACCCCAACCCCCGGGTGGGCTGTGTTATTGTCCGCTACGATCAACACGCGGAAGGGCAAGTGGTTGGCGAGGGCTTTCACCTCCGTGCTGGCGAACCTCATGCAGAAATTCACGCACTTAACGCCGCTGGTGCTAAGGCAAAAGGCGCAACGGCTTATGTCACGTTAGAACCTTGTTCCCATACAGGACGCACTGGCCCTTGTGCCGTTGCGTTAGCGGATGCCCAAGTGGCCCGTGTGGTCGTGGCAATGGTTGACCCTAACCCTTGCGTTAGTGGACGCGGTATCAATCGGCTCCGGGAAGCGGGGATTCAGGTAGATGTTGGGCTGTTGGAACAAGATGCCTGTGCGCTAAATCCTGGCTTTATTTCCCGTATGCAGCACAAACGCCCCTTTGTACGCTTAAAAATGGCCATGAGTTTGGATGGCCGTACCGCCATGGGGTCTGGAGAGTCGCAATGGATTACCGGCCCAGAAGCCCGTAGCCAAGTGCAGCGTTTGCGGGCACGCTCAAGCGCTATTTTAAGCGGTGTTGAGTCCGTTATTATGGATGATTCTCGGCTAACAGTGCGCGCGAATCAGCTGGCGCTCGATAACGCGGATGCGGTAAGTCAGCGGCAGGCGCTGCGCGTCATTTTGGACTCGCGCCTGCGGTTACCGCTAGCGGCAGCTTGCCTTCGTGAACCAGGCCGCACGCTGATTATTACCACCGAACACCACAGTGAAGAAAAACGCCAAAAGCTGGAAGCTGCGGGCGCTGATATTAAGGTGCTGCCTGCGGCTCAAGAAGGTCGAATCGACCTCGCGGATATGTTGTGCTGGTTGGCCGAACATGAGCAGGTCAATGAGCTGCTCGTTGAAACCGGCGCTACCCTAGCAGGCGCGCTGTTAGATGCGAATATGGTGGATGAGCTGCAGCTATTTGTCGCCCCTACGCTTTTGGGAGGCGAGGCGCGACCACTATTTGCGTTGCCCGGCATGACCCGCATGGCCGACCAAAAGCGTTTGACTATCAAAGAAATTCGAGCTGTTGGGAGTGACTGGCGAATAATCGCGGAACCGCGCACTGACTAGCGCGCGGGGCCAGAGCAAGGTACCCTGACGCGCGAAATCGCATGTATTGCGACCACTTATTTTGGAGATTCCATGGCGCATTCCTCTTCAGAGGGTTTGTCCCCTATCGCTGAGCTGGTGGAAGATATCCGCCAGGGCAAAATGGTGATTCTCATGGATGATGAGGATCGCGAAAACGAAGGTGATATCATCATGGCGGCCGAAAAAGTTCAGGCCGAGCATATCAACTTCATGGCGCGCTATGCCTGTGGGCTCATTTGCATGCCAATGACTCGCGAGCGTTGCGAGCAGCTAAACCTGCCGCTAATGGTGCGTGACAATGGCTCTGGGTTTGGCACTAAGTTTACGCTTTCCATTGAAGCGACCGAAGGTGTGACCACTGGTATCTCAGCAGCTGATCGTGCGCGCACTGTTCAAGCGGCAGTGGCGGCGAATGCCAAACCGTCGGATATCGTCCAGCCAGGGCATATTTTTCCGCTGATGGCCGAGCCGGGTGGCGTCCTGCGTCGTGCCGGGCATACAGAAGCAGCCTGTGATTTGGCCTCATTAGCAGGCTGTGATCCTAGTGGCGTTATTTGTGAAATCATGAATGACGATGGCAGCATGGCGCGTCGCCCTGAGCTTGAAGTGTTTGCTAAAAAGCATGGTATTAAAATTGGCACGATTGCTGATTTAATTCACTATCGTATCGTTAATGAACAAACGGTTGATCCGGTTGAAACTACCAGCGTAATGACGGCCCATGGGGAGCTGGCGCTGCATGTTTTCCGTGACCGTATCCAAGGTGCTCACCATTTAGCGTTAGTGAAGGGCCAGCCGACGCCAGAGCAGGCGACGACTGTGCGAGTTCACTTAGCGGATACGCTGCGTGATATCGTAGGGTTAATGAAAGGTGAACAGTGCCGTTGGGATGCTCATCGTGCGCTCGAAGAGATCGCCAATGCGTCTGCGGGTGTCTTTGTGCTGATTGACGATGGTCGTCCTCACCAAGACTTGAAAGATCAACTCGATATTTTTCTGGATCGCGTGCGTCAACCTCGCACCAGCGATTCGGACGGTTCAGGTAACTACTTAACGATTGGTACTGGCTCGCAAATCCTACGCCATTTAGGGGTAGGCAAAATGCGGCTACTCAGCTCACCGTGGAAATTCTCAGCGCTCTCCGGTTTTGATCTCGAAGTTGTCGAGCGTCTGGGGCCAAATGACACGGCGTATGAGCCAACTTCTCAGCAGGAATAAATTGATGCAATCCCTTTCGCAAGTTGAAGGCACTTTTGTGGATGTCGATGGCCGTTATGTCATCGTTGTAGGTCGCTTTAACCACCATGTGGTGGATAGCCTGGTGGAAGGTGCTATCGATAGCCTGACACGCCACGGCGTTGATGCGGACAATATTCACCTTGTCCACGTACCCGGTGCTTGGGAACTGCCGCTGGCAGTAAAGCGCGTACTTAACGTCATGAAGCCCGATGCTGTTATCGCGCTGGGCGCTGTCATTCGTGGTGGCACACCGCATTTTGAATATGTGGCGGGTGGCTGCAATACCGCCATTAACCACCTCCAACTTGAGTTTGATACGCCGGTAGCAAACGGCGTGTTGACCGTTGAGTCTATCGAGCAGGCGATTGAGCGGGCAGGCACCAAAGCGGGTAATAAAGGTACGGAAGCCGCAATGGCAGCGATGGAGATGGTGTCGTTACTGCGTGCATTGCCGTTAGGAGATAACCAATGAGCGAACGTCGTGAGCGTAAGCCCTCTGCCGCGCAGCTAGGGCGCCACGCCGCACGTGAGTTAGCGGTTCAGGGGATTTACCAGTGGCAAATGACAGGTAAATCAATCACCACTATCGAAGCTGAGTTTCGCAGCCAAGTAGCGGATGATGACCTGGAAGATTACGAAAATTGGGTGAAGGTAATGGAAATCGCTGATAAGGCGCTTTTTCATGAACTGCTGCATAACACGGTCAGATTCAAAGCGGAGTTAGATCGTGAAATTGCGCCGTTGCTCGACCGTCGCTTAGAAGACCTGGATGCCGTTGAGTTAGCCATCCTTCGCTTGGGAGCCTACGAGCTTTCTCGGCGAATGGAAGTGCCCTACCGAGTAGTGATTAACGAAGGCGTTGAGCTGGCCAAATCATTTGGTGCCACCGACGGCCATAAATACGTGAACGGCATTCTCGATAAGCTAGCAAATCGCTTACGAAGTGCCGAGGTCAGCGCTCGCCGTCTGTAAGGCGAGCCTCCTGATAATGCGTTTAAGGGGCCTTTGTGCTTGGCGAATTTGAACTGATTCAGCGCTACTTCATGTCGCCGCAGGAGGCGCACGCGACAGCTGGCATAGCGCTTGAAAATGGCGACGATGCAGCGCTTTTAGTGCCCCAAGCAGGTCAACAGCTTGTGGTTAGCGTTGATACATCGGTGAGTGACGTCCACTTCCCCCACGATGCCCCCGCCAACGCGATAGGGCATCGCGCGCTGGCGGTGGCGCTCAGCGATTTAGCTGCCATGGGAGCGACGTCTCGTTGGTGCCTGATGGCAATGACGCTTGATAAAAGCGTCTTTAATGATCGTGCAACTGCCGAGCGATGGTTAGCGGGTTACGCCGAAGGGTTTCATACGCTTTGCCAGCAGCATTCTACGGCGCTGGTTGGTGGCGATGTCACCTCCGGGGCACTGACTATTGGTGTCACGGTGATGGGCGAAGTGCCAACCGGCCAAGCGCTAACCCGGTCAGGCGCAAAGGCCGGTGATGTTATTGCGGTGACCGGTGCGCTGGGTGGTGGCGCTGGTGGCCTGGCACTTTGGCGACAGGGCGAACGCGAGTTATCGCACCCTCTGCTAGCCCGTTATTTGTTACCTCAACCTCGTTTAGCTGCGGGTGCTGCATTGCGCGGCATTGCGACAGCGGCATTAGATATTTCGGATGGCTTGCTGGCAGATTTATCGCACTTACGTAAGGCATCTGAAGTAGGCTGTGTACTAGAGGTCGACGCGCTACCGTTGGCGACCGGACTGCAAGAGGCGATGGGCCACGATGGTGCGATAAAAGCCGCGCTGTCGGGTGGTGATGACTACGAACTGCTGGTGACACTCTCACCTAATAATCTCGCTATTGCTCAGCAGCGACTCGCCGATTGTGGCCTCTCGCTGACCGTGATAGGCCGCTGTACGGAAACGCTAGGCGTGACTGGCGTTGCCCCCAGTGACTACGAAGGATGGCAGCATTTTAGCGGGGAAGCGCCATGAACCGAGCACCAGCGAGCGTTTGGCGT
This sequence comes from Halomonas bluephagenesis, assembly GCF_054790765.1. Lineage (NCBI taxonomy): Bacteria > Pseudomonadati > Pseudomonadota > Gammaproteobacteria > Oceanospirillales > Halomonadaceae > Halomonas > Halomonas bluephagenesis. The sequence continues at coordinate 661,099 of NZ_CP133631.1, read as the reverse complement.
CGGCCAACCCATTTTTTTGCGTTTGGTTTAGGCAGTGGTGCGGTGCCCTGGGCACCAGGCACCTTTGGTACTCTGGCGGCTATTCCTTTCTATTGGATGATGGCCGACCTGCCTTTGAGCTGGTATCTGGGTATTGTCTTCGCTGCATTTGTCGTTGGGGTTTGGTTATGCGATAAAACCTCTCATGACTTAGGCGTACACGATCACTCCGGTATTGTTTGGGATGAGTTTGTTGGCTACTGGATAACCATGGCGGCAGTGCCCTTTTCATGGGAGGCGGCTCTATGGGGGTTCATCGTTTTTCGTATTTTCGATGTCTTCAAGCCGTGGCCCATCCGTTGGGCAGACCGGCGAGTTGCCGGTGGATTTGGCATTATGATTGATGACGTAATGGCTGGCATCTACGCGTGGAGTACGATGCATTTATGGTTTTGGCTACACTAATAGCCTATCTGTAAAAAAACGAGAAGTTGAGCCACTTATAATAATGAATGGACTTAGATAATTACTGAAAACTGATCACGCAACGTCGGTGGCGAATGGCTCCAATCGCGGGGGGGTTCAAGGAGATCGCATGCGCAAGGAACGACTGATCGTCCCTATTCTCGCAGCCTTGGCGGTGGCGTGGGTGGTGGCACAACTGCTATCGAGCATTTTGTTTGAACGCAGCCTTCGTCAAGCACTAGAAGATTTGGAAGCGCGAGGGGAGTGGCGAGTTAGTCGGACGGAGAGTCGTCAAGGATGGTTAACGTCTCAGGGAAAGCTGCTTTTATCGCCCCTGTTAGGACGGCCGTGGCGGCTAGAGCTGACTTACCGTGCTCGTCATGGTGCGTTAAGTACTGACGTTGAAGGAACGCTGCTGCCCCGTTTAGATAGCGTTTTGCAAAAAGCAGTGGGCGAGGTCTCTGCCCCGTCTATACCTCGCTGGCAAGGGCGCTACCATACGCTAAGTGGTCATAGTGAACTGCGTTTGGCACTTGCCCCCTTTGTTATCCAGCAAAATGGCCGTGAGCTATCTGTTCGCGGTGCCAGAATGCGTTTAGAAGGCGTGTTTGGTGATTGGCGATTGCGTGCACTGGTCGACCAGCTAACGCTAACGGATGGCCCTGCCCAGCTAACGATGGGTCCTTTATCCCTTGAAAGCCGTTATACCTACATCGATGATGCCTATCACTTTGCTCAACGCGACCACCTCCATGTTGAGTCGTTATCGCTTCATTACCCTGCCTATGATATTTATCTTTCGCCGCTTGATGTGCACAGCCATATGGTGCTCGACGAGCAAGAGCTGCGTCTCAATGGCGAATTGATTATTGGTGAGGTGAGCGTCCCAAGCGAAGCGCCAGATCCCCCTCTGTTAAGCGGGCGGATTGAAGCCGAGCTTTCACGTCTTAATGCGGATGCTGTGCGCGAAACCATCTTGCGGCTGCGTCAGGAAGCCTCATGGGGCGATGCTAGTCTTCCCATGGCAGAAGGCTTGCTGGTGCGCTTGGCCCCCGATTTAAAGGGCGTGTTGAGCGACTCCCCCCGTTTAGACATCACGACGGTGGCTATTGAAAGCCCGCTGCTTGGTATCAATGTTAATGCGGATGGGGCGCTCTTTTTTGATGCGCGTGGGCTCGATGAACTCACCATAACAGGATTAGACACACCAGAAGAGCGTGCTCGCTGGCTAGATCGTGTTGATGGTGACTTCACTTGGTACGATGCGCCAACCGTAGCAGCGCTTTGGCTAGGCCTCCCCCTTGGCACGCGAGAATTAGAGTTTGATGTTATTCGCGGCGAATTACGTGTTAATGGACGACCGATGCCCCAGCTTTGGCCTTAAACGCCTTAATCTTCAACGTTTTAAACTTAACAACGACGAGTTCTCGAGACGTTGCCCTTCTTCAGATGAACCGCTACAAATGGTGCCAAGGGTTGAAGTTCACCCTCTGTGCCCACATTCCTTAAGCATTGCTAAGCGGATCAATCCGCTAGTCACTGCTATAGGAGTGCGCATGAGCGACCAGGATTACGACCGCGATCACGAACATCTCGACTGGCTGACGGACGATGAGTCCGACGCGCAGCAAGACGACGCCTCGAGTAGTGAAGAGCATCGTTCAGACGGTGAAAAAGTCAACTCGTTAGTGCCCGCCAGCGATATGCTTCCCGAGCGTATCTACCTACTACCAATCCATAATCGGCCATTTTTTCCTGCTCAAGTGCAGCCGCTGGTGATCAACCGCGAGCGTTGGGAAGAAACCATGCGTCGGGTAGGTAATACACCTCATCACACCATCGGTGTTGCCTTTGTTGGTGAACAAGGTGTTGAGTCGTTAGGTCATGACGATTTTCCCGAGATTGGCACGGCGGTCAAAGTACATAAACTGCAGAGCGAAGATCAACAAATTCAGTTTATTGCTCAGGGGGTTAAACGCTTTAAAATTCAGCGCTGGCTGTCTAAAGAGCCGCCTTACCTGGTTGAAGTAAGCTATCCCAAAGAACCCGTAGATGCCGAGAATGAAGAAACCCGCGCCTATGCGATGGCCATTATTAACGGCATCAAAGAGTTATTGCCGATTAACCCGCTTTATGGCGAAGAACTAAAACACTACCTCAATCGCTTCAGCCCTCATGAGCCCGGCCCGCTAACCGACTTCGCGGCCGCGATCACGTCTGCTAAAGGTCCTGAGCTGCAGGATGTGCTTGCGACGTTGTCAGTCGCGGAACGTATGCATAAAGTCCTGCCGCTACTACGCAAAGAAATTGATGTTGCTCAGTTGCAAAGCGAAATCAGTGAGCAGGTGAATGCTCAAATGCAGGAGCGGCAGCGAGAGGTTTTCTTGCGTGAGCAGCTTAAAGTTATTCAGCGTGAACTGGGTATTTCCAAAGACGACCGTGAAAACGATGTTGATACCTTTAGGGGCCGCCTAGAGTCTCTGGTGGTGCCCGAGCGAGTCCAGGCGCGTATTGATGATGAACTCAACAAACTCAGCGTATTAGAAACAGGCTCGCCAGAGTACGGCACTACTCGTAACTATCTTGACTGGCTAACCTCGTTGCCCTGGGGAGTCACCAGTCAGGACAAGCTCGACTTGGCTCATGCTAGGGAAGTTCTCAATCGCGATCACGACGGCTTACAAGACGTGAAAGAGCGAATTGTTGAGTTTCTTGCCGAAGGCACCTTCAAGGGTGATGTGGGTGGTTCGATTGTGCTGCTGGTAGGCCCCCCTGGGGTCGGTAAAACCTCGATTGGGCGCTCTATTGCTGAAGCGCTGGGACGTGAGTTTTACCGTTTCTCTGTGGGCGGTATGCGCGATGAGGCTGAAATTAAAGGCCACCGTCGTACCTACGTGGGCGCAATGCCAGGCAAACTAGTGCAGGCCTTCAAAGAAGTTGAAGTCGAAAACCCAGTGATTATGCTCGATGAGATTGATAAGTTGGGCCAATCGTTCCAGGGCGATCCCGCGTCAGCCTTGCTTGAAGTACTAGACCCAGAGCAAAACGTCGACTTCCTGGATCACTATCTCGATGTACGCATGGATCTTTCCAAAGTACTGTTCTTGTGCACCGCGAATACGCTGGACTCTATCCCAGGTCCGCTGCTTGATCGTATGGAGCAGATCCGTCTTTCAGGTTATATCGCGGAAGAAAAGCTACTGATCGCTAAGCACCATCTATGGCCGAAGCTACTGAAACGCGACAACTTGCCCAAGAAGCGTATCAACTTGACGGATGCCGCACTCAAGCAGGTCATTGATGGTTATGCACGTGAAGCGGGGGTACGCCAGCTGGAAAAACAGTTGCATCGTATTGTCCGTAAGGCAGCGGTGAAGCTTCTGGAAGAGCAACTGGAAACAGTCAAAATTTCGGTCAAAAACCTGGAAGAGTTCTTGGGAGCACCCCTATTCCGCAAAGAAAAAGTGCTAAAAGGCGAAGGCGTTGTTACTGGCCTTGCTTGGACCTCCATGGGAGGAGCAACGCTGCCTATCGAAGCAGGTAAAGTCCATGCGTTGGATCGCGGCTTTAAACTCACCGGCAAGCTTGGCGATGTGATGAAAGAGTCTGCCAATATTGCCTATAGCTACACGCTGGGGCATTTGCAGGAGTATGGCGCTGATGCCGATTTTTTTGACTCAGCCTTTGTGCATCTCCATGTGCCAGAAGGGGCAACGCCCAAAGATGGCCCGTCGGCAGGGGTCACAATGACTACAGCGCTGCTTTCACTGGCTAAGCATCAGGCAATTAATCGCCCCTTGGCGATGACCGGCGAACTGACTCTAACCGGTCAAGTATTACCGGTGGGTGGTATTCGAGAGAAGATTATCGCTGCGCGCCGTAGCGACATTTTTGAGGTGATACTGCCAGAAGCCAATAAACGCGATTACGAAGAGCTTCCCGATTATTTAAAAGAGGGAATGACGGTTCATTTTGCGAACCGCTATCGTGATGTGGCCAACGTCGTATTCACGTAGGTACTTCATTCGAACGTAAAAAACGCATGGTTAAAGCGCCGCACCGAAGAGTGCGGCGCTTTTGCATAGTTATTCAGAGGTTAAATTCCCTTGAGACGCGAGATAATAGAAGCAAACCAAAATTAAAAGTCCCGAGGGGAGTCTCTGCATGCGCAATAACCAACCCGTCACTCAGCGTGAGTACACGCTCGACGATGAGACTGTGCTGATTTCACGTTCAGATTTGAAGGGTAACGTGACCTACGCGAATGCAGCGTTTGTCGAGGTAAGCGGCTATACCCGCGATGAATTGATGGGAGCTCCCCACAACTTAATTCGCCACCCAGATATGCCGGAAGCAGCCTATGCAGACTTCTGGAAAACCATACAGTCAGGTGCGACTTGGCAGGGGACGGTTAAAAATCGTCGTAAAAACGGCGATCATTATTGGGTCAGTGCTAGCGTGGCCCCGCTCAGAGATGGCGACCGTATCGTAGGGTACACCTCGTTGCGGCGCAAAGCACCGGCTCATAGTATTGCGCTGGCTGAAACCGTCTATAAAGAAATACGCGAAAAAGGCAAGTCACGCCGTTATACGCTGTCGCAGGGCGCATTAAAGCGCCGTGGTGTGGGAGGCTTTTTTGCCCGCTTTCAGTTTAACAGCCTAAAAGCTAAGTTAACGGGCATGGTGGTGGCGTCACTTATTCTGCTGGGGCTAGCTGGCGGTTTGGGGATGTATGGCTTGATGGTGTCTGGTGAACGCCTGGACACGTTAAATCGTTCAGGATTAGAAGCTGTCGCTAATCTTCAACGGTTAGAGCGTCAAATTGGTCAGGTTGTTACCCAATTGGAACCTGCTGTGCGCAATCCCCGTCGGGTTGATGTTGAAGCGGTTGCCGCGTCAGTGAGCGAGTACTCCCAGTCAATACAAACGCTTTGGAGCGAGTATCTTACCGACAGCAATTCTAGTGCAGAGCGCTTACAAGCCTTTGGTGCGGGTTTGACGGCCTGGAGAAGCAGTGTCGATACCACTATAACGGCGATCAGCGACGCAAATGGCTTTGCCGCTTTCGAAGCCTTTAACGACGGCGTACAGCCTACCACCGAGCAGCTAAGAGAGGGCAGTAGCCAGTTAGTCAGCGATGAACGGGCAAGTGCTGAAGCGCTGGTGGGGCAGGCGCGGCAGGGGCGTCAGCAAATGTTGATTGCCCAAGTGGCGTTGATGGTTCTCGGCTTGCTGTTGATGGTAGGTCTCAGCACGGTGATTTTAAGGTCAGTGCTGCGCAGTGTGGAAGGGGCGCGGCATATTACTTTCCAGATTGCAGCAGGAAATTTGGCTGCGCGGGAGCGTCGTGAAACTAAAGACGAACTGGGTGAACTGCTTTATTCGTTGGATACCATGCGCTTTAGTTTAGCCAGCATTGTTGGTGACGTAGAACATCGGGTATCGGTTGTCACACCTGCTGTTCAGCAAATTGCCGCAGAAAATGAAGAGCTTGCTTCACGTACCGAACAGCAGGCGTCGTCACTGCAGCAAACGGCCTCTAGCATGGAAGAGATGACTTCCACGGTGCAGCAAAATACTGAGAATGCCCGCCAAGCGACGGAGCTGGCGGTGCAGAATGCCTCAAGCACCCGGGATACCCGAGAGCAAATGCAGCAGTTGGTCGCAAGAATGCAGCGTATTGCCCAAAGTGCTGAAAAAATGGCGGAGATGATAGGCGTCATTGACGGAATCGCTTTCCAAACGAATATCCTGGCGCTCAATGCATCGGTCGAAGCCGCACGTGCCGGTGAGCATGGCCGAGGCTTTGCGGTTGTAGCTAGTGAAGTGCGCAATTTGGCAAGCCGCAGTGCGGATGCGGCCCAAGAAATTCGCAAGATGATCGATAGCACGACACAAGAGGTCAGCGGCGGGCGCGGCGCGGTTGAGCAGGCAGAACGTGCCATCGACAATGTGATGCAGCAGGTCAGCCGTGTCAGTGAACTTATGGAGTCGATTAGCACCGCCTCGAGCGAGCAGAGCAGCGGCATTGGCCAAATTAATTCCGCGATTGCTGAGATGGACAATGTTACTCAGCAAAATGCCACCAAAGTACAAACCATCGCGGCCTCTGCCGATAATTTAGCGCTAGAGACGTTTGAGCTGGCGAATGTAGTGGATGCCTTCCGTTTGGAAGGTGCTCAGGAAGAAAATGTCCATTCTGCCCGGGAAAAGCTACAGCAGGTTAATCAAGCGCAGCGTAAAGCGTCACTGAAACTTCCTTCCGGGGGAGGTGCTGCGGCACAAGGGTTGGCTAGTCAAGAGCACCCTGCACAGTGGGAGACGTTTTAACTCTGACGAAAAGACGCTTACGAATAGGGCACGGCGGTTACTCTCACCATCTGCTCTCTCCATCTAGTCTCCGCGGTGCGCTCATGCCACAATCTAAGGCCGCTGGATTCACTTGCCTGTCGCCAAGAATGCGGCAGGCCATGATAAAGATGTAGAGGACACCATGCCCGAGTATCGCTCCCGTACGACCACCGCTGGCCGCAATATGGCCGGTGCCCGCGCTCTTTGGCGCGCCACCGGTATGAAGGACGACGACTTCCATAAGCCCATTATTGCGGTTGCGAACTCGTTTACCCAGTTTGTGCCGGGCCATGTTCACTTAAAAGACATGGGCCAGCTGGTCGCACGTGAAATTGAAAAAGCAGGCGGTGTTGCTAAAGAGTTCAACACCATCGCGGTAGACGACGGCATCGCGATGGGCCACGACGGCATGCTCTATTCGCTGCCCAGCCGCGATATTATCGCTGATAGCGTTGAGTACATGTGTAATGCCCACTGCGCTGACGCGCTGGTGTGTATTTCCAACTGCGACAAAATTACCCCTGGGATGCTGATGGCTGCCATGCGCCTCAATATTCCGGTGATTTTTGTCTCAGGCGGGCCCATGGAAGCGGGCAAAACCAAGCTGTTAGATCACGGACTAGACCTTGTCGACGCTATGGTTATGGCGGCTGATGATAGTGTCGATGATGAAACCCTTGCAGAAGTCGAGCGCAGTGCTTGCCCCACCTGCGGCAGTTGCTCGGGCATGTTTACCGCTAACTCTATGAACTGCCTAATGGAAGCATTAGGCTTGGCGCTACCTGGTAACGGTACCGTGCTGGCGACCCACTCAGACCGTCGCCGTTTGTTTGAAAATGCGGGGCACCGCATTGTAGAGCTCGCCAAGCGCTACTATGAAGGCGAAGAAGCCCACCTGTTGCCCCGTGCGATTGGCAATAAGGCCGCGTTCAAAAATGCCATGACGTTAGATATCGCCATGGGCGGTTCTACGAATACGATTTTGCATTTGCTGGCGGCGGCCCAGGAAGCGGAAGTCGACTTCTCCATGGCGGATATTGATCGGCTCTCTCGGGAAGTGCCGCAGCTATGTAAAGTGGCTCCTAATACCCAGAAATATCATATCGAAGACGTTCACCGTGCGGGTGGCATTATGGCCATTCTGGGCGAGCTGGATCGCGCGGGAGTGTTGGACACGTCAGTGCCGACTGTCTACGGCGATAGCCTAAAAGCGGCGCTGGAAGAGTGGGACATTATGCGCTCGCCAAACGCCGAGGTGGTCGAGTTCTTTAAAGCAGGCCCTGGTGGCGTTCCTACTCAAACCGCTTTCTCACAAAGCGCTCGCTGGCCAAGTCTAGATGGCGATCGTGCGACTGGTTGTATCCGCGACCTAGCGCATGCGTTCTCAACAGAAGGTGGCTTGGCTGTGCTTTACGGCAATATCGCGCTCAATGGTTGCGTGGTGAAAACGGCAGGCGTTGACGACTCTATTCTCGTATTCGAAGGTAAAGCTCACGTCGTTGAATCCCAAGACCAAGCGGTGGCTAACGTATTGGATGGAAAGGTCAAAGAGGGTGACGTAGTGGTCATTCGCTACGAGGGCCCCAAAGGCGGCCCGGGTATGCAGGAAATGCTCTATCCGACCTCGTACTTAAAATCCAAAGGGTTGGGTAAAGCGTGTGCACTGCTGACAGATGGCCGTTTTTCTGGCGGTACCTCCGGGCTTTCCATCGGTCATGTTTCTCCCGAAGCGGCGGCGGGTGGCGCGATTGGTTTAGTCGAGCAGGGCGATACCATTCTGATTGATATTCCCAACCGCACGATTAACGTGCAACTGTCTGATTCCGTGTTGGCGAAGCGCCGCGAGGCGATGGAAGCCAAAGGAAAAGATGCCTGGAAGCCGGTCGAGCAACGCCCGCGTAAGGTAACTCCCGCACTGAAAGCCTACGCGTTACTGGCAACGTCAGCGGACAAGGGCGCGGTTCGCGATCTTTCCAAGCTCGACTAGGGTTAGGCACTATGTAAAGCAGCCCGTGCAAAGCGGGCTGCTTTATGTGGACTGCTTTATGCCCAATGCAAACCGTCAAAATGACTAAGGAATGTAATGAAGGCGATTATCAACGTTGGCCTCGTTGGCTATGGATTTGCGAGTAAAACGTTTCATGCGCCACTCATTCAGGCAACGGAAGGCCTGGATTTGGTCGCAGTATCCTCCAGTGATGCCGCCAAAGTGCATGCTGATTTAGATGTTGAGGTTGAAAGCCAGGCGCTGGCGCTGTGTCAGCGCAGCGATATTGATCTCATTGTTATCCCTACGCCTAACGACACGCACTTTCCGCTTGCGAAAGCAGCGCTGATGGCGGGGAAGCACGTGGTCGTCGATAAACCGTTTACCGTCACGCTTTCAGAAGCCAAGCAGCTAAAAGCGCTGGCGATTGATAAAGAGCGCCTAGTGTCGGTGTTTCATAACCGCCGCTGGGACAGTGACTTCCTGACCATTAAAGCGCTGTTGGAAGCTGGTACATTAGGTCGTGTCACCGGATTTGAATCGCGTTTTGATCGTTTTCGGCCAGAGGTTCGCGCCCGCTGGCGAGAAAAAGCCACACCGGGAGGTGGAATTTGGTATGACCTCGGCCCGCACTTGCTCGACCAAGCTTGTGAGTTGTTTGGGATGCCTAATGCCATCATGCTGGATCTCGGCGTGCGTAGAGACGACGCTAAAGCCGATGATGACTTTCTAGCGCTGTTGGAGTATGACGCCTGCCGAGTCAGCCTAAGTGCCGGCACGCTGATTGCTGAATCAACACCGCGCTTCCGCATTAATGGAACGAAAGGCAGCTATCTTAAATATGGCCTAGATCCTCAAGAGGATCGCTTAAAAGCGGGTGAAATGCCTACGCCTGCATGGGGTGCTGACTCCCCGGGCACGCTGACTCTTCGCGAGGGCGACGTTGAGGATGCACCGCTGGTACGCCACGAGCATGCCACCCAGGCGGGTGACTACCTCGCTTATTATCAAGGTGGGGCTGCCGCAATTCGTGATAAAGGACCACTGCCTGTCGATATTGACGATGCGCTACGCAGCATGATGCTGTTGGAAGCTGGCCTAGACAGCCACCGCCAACGGCGCTGGATACCGCTTAAGCATCATTTGTAAGCACCAGCACGGCGGCTCAGTGTTGGAATGAATGCTCTGCCACTGGGCGTCGTTCCGCCGCCTCTCGCGGGTGCCGCCTACGTTCGTTCCTCGCGAGATTCGTTACCACGCGCTACATAACTTATTGAGTTGACGGGGTTTGTAGCGCGGCGTAAGCGTCAGCGCACCCGCGACCGCGCTCACGGAGTTGACCGTTAACGCTTTACAGTAAATCCATTGCGTTATCACGTTTCTCTTCGCGCAGCTTATCTCTTGCGATATAGAGGGCGGCGATGGCACGAGCCTCGTGGAAGTCGTCCCGCAATAGCAAGGCCGGTAGCTCTTCAATGGCATGGGTTTCGACAATCAATGGCTCTGGCTCGTCGCCTGGCAGGCGCTTGGGATAAAGGTCGGTGGCCATTAGCACTTGCATACGGTGGCGCATGTAGTTAGGCGCAAGAGATAACTCCACCAGCGGCTCAATGCGATGTGCGCCAAAGCCGCACTCTTCCATCAGCTCTCGGTTGGCAGCAGTGACAATATCTTCGCCGGGATCAACTAACCCCTTCGGCAGTGTCAGCACATAATCTTCAAAGCCGGCCGCATATTCCCGAATAAGCAGCACGTGCTCCGGGTCGGGCATGGCAATAATCATCACCGCGCCTCGGTCTGCGCCGGTTAAGCGTTCAAACTGACGCTCTTCGCCGTTAGAAAAGCGCAAGTCAAGCGACTCAATATGGAATAAACGGCTTTTGGCGACGCTCGTTCGCGCCAAAATTTGCGGCTTTTTCAGGTAGCCGGTGCGGGTGTCGCCGGGTGATGATTCGTGGTTAGACATCATGCCTCCGTGGCTGCAAAAAACGGGTTACGCTACAATAGCATGCTTATTCTTTCAGACTGGAGCGGCAATGATTGATTGGCGCGAGATCGATACTGTCCTACTTGATATGGATGGCACGCTGCTGGATCTGCACTTCGATAGCCATTTCTGGCTAGAGCACCTGCCAAAACGCTATGTTGAGCTTCATCAGCTAGACGCAGCGAGCCAAGAAGCGCTGCGTGCCCGTATTATCGGTGAGCAGGGCACGCTGAACTGGTACAGCCTTGCGTACTGGAGCCGCGAACTTGGGGTGGATATCGTGGCGCTGAAACGCGAAGTACAGCACTTGATAGGCCTGCGTAGTGACGCACTAGACTTTTTAACCTGGCTGAAGCAAACCCATCCCCGTGTCATTTTAGCGACCAACGCAGACCGTGCCAGCCTCGCGCTAAAATTACCGTTGACAGGGTTGGAAAACTACCTCGACGCCATCATCTCATCAGAAGATGTGGGCGCTGCAAAAGAAGAGCAGGCTTTCTGGTTTGCGCTTCAAGAGCAAGAGCCGTTTGATCCAGCGCGCACGCTGTTTATCGATGATAATGCGCGCGTGCTCGAGAGCGCCCGTGAGTTCGGTATCAAACACTTGCTGGGCATTAAGCAGCCCGATAGCCAGCGACCAGAAAAAGAGCTACAAGCGTTTATCGCCCTAGACCGATTTGCCCAACTGCTGCCAGACAACCTGCCAGGGCAGCGAGGAGAGCGTTAATGAGCGACAGCGTTCGCTTAGATAAGTGGCTTTGGGCAGCGCGGTTTTTCAAAACCCGCGCCCTGGCTAAAAAAGCGATAGAAGGTGGCAAAGTCCACTATGACGGTGCCCGCGTAAAAACTAGCAAAAATGTCGAGCTGGGAGCGCTTATTCGTGTCCCTCAAGGCTGGGATATTTTTGAGGTGGAAGTGGTTTCGCTTTCCGACCAGCGCCGCGGTGCGCCAGAAGCACGCAAGCTCTACGCTGAAACGGAAGAAAGCGTGCAACGCCGTGCCAAAGAAGCTGAAGCTCGTCGTCTCACCAATGAAGCCATGCAGCACCCGCTCAAACGTCCTGATAAAAAGCAGCGGCGTGATATCCAGCGTTTCCAGCGCCAACAGGGCGATTAAACACGCGTTTATTCGTCATGGCGGTAAGCTTTCTCTCTATTTCTCCGGCGGTTTTCTTATGTCTGATCAAATCCAACGTTTTATGTTTGACCAAACCAATGTGCGTGGTGAAATTGTCACGCTCAGCACTGCCTATAATGAGGTGCTCGACCGCCACGCTTACCCGCCAGCAGTTAATCAGTTGCTCGGTGAGCTGTTGGCAGCGGTTGCTTTGCTAACCGACACAGTAAAGCTAGACGGCACGCTAAGCATTGAAGTGCGCGGCCGAGGCTCGCTTGCACTATTAATGGCAGAGTCCAATCCCGGTGGAGAGCTGCGTGCAATCGCGCGCATTGCTGAAGATGCGGTACTGCCCAGCGAACACGCCAGTTTCCGAGAGCTGGTAGGTGAAGGCCAAATTATGATTACCCTCGATCCACGGGAAGGGCATCGCTATCAGGGTATTGTTGCGCTTGATCACGATACGCTAGGCGGTTGCCTAGAAGCCTACTTCGCTCAGTCAGAGCAGCTGCCCCCCCGCCTGTGGTTAGCGGCTGACGGTGAGAGAGCCGGTGGACTATTACTTCAGCGCCTGCCCGATGCCTCACAAAACCAAGATGTTGATGCTTGGGAGCGCAGCGTTCATCTCGCCGACACAATTAAAACAGAAGAGCTTCTGGGGCTTGAGCAACGCGAAGTACTCTATCGTCTCTATCACGAAGAGACGGTTAGAGTGTTTGAACCGAAATCACTACGCTTTGGCTGTACATGCTCACGGGAGCGAATGAGCCATGCGCTATACACGCTTGGCGAAGAGGAACTGCGCGATATTTTGCGCGAAGAGGGCGCAATCGATACGCAGTGTCACTTTTGCCACACGAAATATCACTACACAGCCGCTGATATTGAAATTTTATTAGAAAATCCGGACGCGCCACCCCCGGTGATTCATTGATTGTGTAGTCGTGGATGGCGGCATGGGCGTTGAAGCCCTTTGTGTACCGCGCTAGTCATAGCAAAGCCTATAGGACGCCTGCCGAACGGTTGTTTGAAAAAATACTGCGCTGCAACACAAAATGTAGTGTCAGTGTAGTAGTTTAACTACAAGATATTTGATTAAAGCCCCCATTTCCTGGGGGCTTTCTTTTTGCCATAATGCGCCGGACTTCAGCGCACTCAGCCCATGGTTATTGGAAACAATAGGAGGCTGAGATGATTTCTCAAGGCGTCGGTGACGCCCGGTAAATTCGAGACCCAGGAATCGACATGACCACGACTCAAGCCGCTCTCCAAGCCCACGTTAATCTTAGCAGCGCCGAACTTATCGAGCGCGCCGTGGCCCGTGGTGAAGGCCGCTTGTCGGCTAACGGTGCGCTGGTGGTAAACACCGGTCTGCGCACAGGGCGTTCACCGAAAGATCGCTATATCGTCGACGAGCCCTCTACTCGCGATAGTATCGACTGGGGCAGCGTGAACCGCCCGTTTGATGCTGAAAAATTCTCAGCGCTTTGGGCACGTGTAGAAGATTATCTGGGTAGCGGTGAGCATTTCGTGGCTGAGCTGCATGTTGGCAGCGATAACACTCACTATTTGCCAGTTCGTGTAACGACAGAAACCGCTTGGCAAAATCTGTTTGGCCGTACCATGTTTGTGCGCCCGCAGGCTTACAACACAGCGGTTAAAGAAGAGTGGACGATTCTGAACGCCGCGGGCTTTGAGTGTGACCCAAGTCGTGACGGCACCAACTCAGATGGCTGTGTCATCATCAATTTTGCCGAGCGCAAAGTATTGATTGCCGGTATGCGTTATGCCGGTGAAATGAAGAAAGCTATGTTCTCGGTGCAGAACTACTTGTTGCCAGAAGCTGACGTTCTGCCGATGCACTGCTCTGCGAACGTCGGTGAAGACGGCGAAACCTGCCTGTTCTTCGGTCTTTCAGGCACAGGTAAAACCACACTATCCGCTGACCAAGCGCGCTACCTAATTGGCGATGATGAGCACGCATGGGGTGACGGCATCGTCTTCAACATGGAAGGTGGCTGCTACGCTAAATGTATCGACCTTTCTGAGAAGAATGAGCCGGTTATCTGGAACGCAATTAAGTTTGGTACCGTGCTGGAGAATGTCGTTCTTGATGATCGTCGCGAGCCGGATTACGCCGACGACAGCCTGACCCAGAACTCTCGTGCCGCCTATCCGTTGGAGCACGTTGAAAAGCGTGTACCGGAGAACCTGGCCGGCGAGCCTAACGCCATTGTCTTCCTGACCTGCGATATGTCTGGCGTTCTGCCGCCCGTGTCGATTCTTTCTAAAGAAGCTGCGGCTTACCACTTCTTGTCAGGTTACACCGCGAAAGTGGGTTCGACCGAAATGGGCTCATCTGAAGGTTTGGCTGCTACGTTCTCTACCTGTTTTGGTGCGCCTTTCTTCCCGCGTCCTGCGCGCGAATACGCCGACCTGCTGATCAAGCGGGTAGATAAGAAAGATGCTCAGGTTTATCTCGTCAACACCGGTTGGACAGGTGGTGCCTACGGCGAAGGTGGCTCACGTTTCTCTATCCCGACCACTCGCGCCATCATCAGTGCCATTCAGTCTGGCGTGCTTCGTGATGTTGAAACCCAGCACATCGAAGGCCTTAACCTTCAAGTGCCGGTAGCAGTGCCGGGCGTAGACTCTAGCCTGCTCAATCCTCGCGAAACGTGGGCTGACAAAGAAGCGTATGACCGTCATCTGCAAGATCTAGCCACTAAATTCGTTGATAACTTCAAGAAGTTTGAAGGCGTTAACGAAGCAATTATCAAGGCAGGCCCGCAGTTAACCTGATATGTACAGCAGGGTGAAGGTTGTCGAATGTTTGGATAACTAATCGAACGTTTGGACAGTCAAGCAGTCAAAATGGGACAGCGCTTCGGCGCTGTCCCATTTTTATGTCTGCGTCCTTGACGTGTTGAGGGAGTGCGCAAATGAAGCGACGTCATTTTATAGGTCTTGCGGGACTAACGGGGCTGGCAGGTATTCTTCCTGGCGTCTCGTTTGGCTTTCCGCGATTAGACCTTGAAGCAGCCCCCGACCTTGAAAAGCTTGAATTAAGCGAAGACGAATGGCGGGAACGCTTGTCTGATGAAGCATTTTACGTTCTGCGTGAAGAGGGAACTGAGCGTGCCTTTTCAAGCCCCTTAGACGGAGAGGTTGGGGAGGGTGAGTACCGCTGTGCTGGGTGCGATCTTGTACTTTTCACCAGTGCAATGAAGTATGATTCTGGCACCGGTTGGCCCAGTTTTTTCGAGCATGTTGAAGGCCACTTACTTAGCAAGCTAGATTTCAAGCTAGTGTGGCCGCGCACGGAATACCACTGTGCCCGCTGCGGCGGCCATCAAGGCCATATCTTTGGAGATGGTCCAGAGCCCACGGGCCTACGCTGGTGCAATAACGGTGTGGCACTGCGGTTCGTGCCTGCATAAAACACCATCCGCGGGTGCCTCGTTTGCTCGTCCCTCGCAAGACTCGTTACACCGCGCTACAGGGATGCAGCCATTGAGCCCAGTGATGTGGTAGCGCGTGGTAAGCGAAGCGCACCCGCGAGGACAGCGCGAAGCGGTGCTGGGCTTGAGCATGTGCCATGGAGTGTCGCGGGTGCCTCGTTTGCTCGTCCCTCGCAAGACTCGTTACACCGCGCTACAGGGATGCAACCATTGAGTTCATTGATGTTGTAGCGCGTGGTAAGCGAAGCGCACCCGCGAGGGCAGCTCCCCCATCGTGGCCAATTCATGCCAGCATCGTGCGATTGTGGTACCTTGTCGGCACCTCGAATGCTGCATGAGTTAGTTGCACGTTATGGATGTCAAACAACGCATTATTTTACGCTTAGCCACTGAGCTAAACGTACGACCTGAACAGGTCTCCGCAACGGTAGAGCTTCTGGATGGTGGTGCTACCGTGCCGTTTATTGCCCGTTATCGTAAAGAGGTAACGGGTGCCCTTGATGATATTCAGCTGCGTCAGTTAGATGAACGCCTGCGCTATTTGCGGGAGCTGGAAGAGCGCCGTGAAGCCGTACTGTTGGCTATTGATGAGCAGGGCAAGCTGGATGCCACGCTGAAAGCAACGATTCAGGCAGCTGAAACTAAGCAGCGCCTAGAAGACTTATACCTACCGTTTAAGAAAAAGCGCCGCACGAAAGCACAAATTGCCCGAGAGGCGGGTCTAGAGCCATTGGCTGATGCCCTGTTGGCCAATCCAATGCTTAATCCCGAAAGCGAGGCAGCGCAATATCTGCGCCCTGAAGAAGGTGATATTCCCGCCATTGAAGATGCCAAAGCCGCGCTTGATGGTGCTAAGCAAATTCTAATGGAGCGCTTCGCTGAAGACCCTGAGCTGATTGGCCGTTTGCGTGAGCGGTTATGGCAAGAGGGCGAATTAAGTGCCCGTGTGTTAGACGGCAAGCAGCAGGAGGGCGCGAAGTTCTCTGACTACTTTGAGCACGACGAAAAACTGGCCAAAGTGCCATCCCACCGTGCTCTTGCTATGTTCCGCGGTCGCAATGAAGGCATTCTAAGCTTGGCGATTCGTCTGCCTGGTGAAGAGGACGCACCGATTCACCCTGCTCAAATCGCCATTGCCAAACAAGTAGGTGTTAGCGATGAAGGTCGCCCCGCCGACAAATGGTTGGGCGAAGTAGTGCGCTGGACGTGGCGAGTAAAACTCTATACCGCGCTTGAAACCGAGTTGCTGGGTCGTCTGCGCGAGCAGGCTGAGCTCACCGCTATCGAGGTGTTTGCCGCCAACCTGAAAGATCTTTTGCTGGCAGCGCCCGCTGGGCAAAAAGTGACGCTAGCGATTGACCCAGGTTTAAGAACCGGCTGTAAGATCGCGGTGGTGGATGCGACCGGTCAATTTATCGACCAAGCCACCATTTATCCCCATGCGCCGCAAAATCGCTGGGACGAATCGCTCAATGTGCTCGCTAAACTGGTTAAACAGCATGGCGTTCAACTCATTGCCGTCGGCAATGGTACTGCCAGTCGTGAAACCGATAAGCTGGCAGGTGATCTGCTGAAGGCGTTAGCGCCCGAGCATCGTTTGAGTAAAGTGATGGTGTCTGAGGCAGGGGCTTCAGTTTACTCTGCGTCGGAATACGCCTCTCGTGAGCTGCCAGATCTTGATGTCACCGTGCGCGGCGCCGTCTCTATTGCCCGTCGCTTGCAAGACCCGCTCCCGGAACTGGTGAAAATCGAGCCGAAATCCATCGGTGTGGGCCAGTATCAGCATGATGTTTCCCAGGTGCAGCTGTCACGCAGCCTGGAAGTGGTTATAGAAGACTGCGTGAACGCGGTCGGTGTGGATCTCAACACCGCATCGAGTGCGTTGCTTTCCCGTGTTGCTGGTTTAAGTGCTGCCATTGCTGAAAATATTGTTGCCCAACGCAATGTTCAAGGTGCCTTCAAAAGCCGTAAAGAATTGTTGGAAGTTAGCCGCCTTGGGCCGAAAACGTTTGAGCAGTGTGCTGGTTTCTTACGCATTAGTAACGCCGAAAACCCGCTGGACGCCAGCGCCGTCCACCCAGAGGCTTACACCCTGGTAGAGCGTATCGCTAAGCAGAATAGCCGAGATATTAAAGGCTTGATTGGTGATAGCGCGACGCTAAAAGCACTTAAACCCGCCGACTTTGCCGATGAGCGTTTTGGTGTGCCTACTGTCAGCGATATTCTCAAAGAGCTGGATAAGCCTGGCCGTGATCCGCGCCCTGAGTTTAAGGCTGCTGAATTCCGTGAAGGTGTCGAAACGCTCAAAGACCTGACGCTGGGAATGGTGTTGGAAGGTACCGTCACCAATGTGACCCACTTCGGTGCCTTTGTGGATGTTGGCGTTCATCAAGATGGGCTTGTGCATATTTCAGCGCTCTCCGACCGCTTTATTGATGACCCCCGCAGTGTGGTAAAAGCAGGCGATATCGTTACCGTTAAGGTGATGAATGTGGATATACCCCGCAAGCGGGTAGGGCTTTCAATGCGTTTGGACGATGAACCAGAGCAGATGCAAACAGCATCAAACTCTACTAACGACGAGCTTGGCAAGCCTACGCGTAGTCAGCGTTCGGCTAGTTCTGGGCAGAATGGTCAGGGGCAGAATGGTCGCAGACAGAGCGGCCAACGCCAGAGCGGAAAGCCCAACGAAGCAGCCGCACCCATGGGCGCGCTCGGCGCAGCACTGCTTAAAGCAAAGCAGGGCAAATAGTCGCGCGTCTTGAATATTTAACGGTTGCCGCCATATCCTGCTTTCTACGCTTAGTAGAAGGCAGGATAAAACACATGGCGATGCCAGCTGATTTCAACAAGGCCTGTGTTAAGCGGGCCTTACTAAGAAGGAGTGTTCACTTTGTCTGAACCTCTCACTGTGCCATCTGCGCTGACCGCCCAGGTAGAGCGTTTGCTCCCCAGCGCGCGCTTAGGGCGCCTGGGTCGCCTGCGTCGCGGGTTGGAAAAAGAAGGCCTGCGTGTTGACGCCAACGGTCATATTGCTCAAACGCCGCACCCGCACGCGCTGGGTTCAAAGCTAACCCACCCGCATATCACGACGGATTACTCCGAAGCGCTATTGGAATACATCACTCCGGTGTATTCAGAACCAAGGGAAGCGTTGGCGTTTTTATCCGACCTTCACACCTTTACCTATCACCACTTGGAAAATGAGTGGATTTGGCCGGGTAGTATGCCGTCTCGGCTTTCTGGTAACGATAGCGTGCCGATTGCCGACTACGGCAGCTCCAATGTTGGCACGATGAAGCATGTTTATCGTAAAGGGTTGGATGTGCGCTATGGGCGGATTATGCAGGCCATAGCTGGGGTGCATTACAACGTATCGCTACCTGATGATATGTGGCATGCCCTGCGGGAGCTTGAAAAAGCCACCAATATTCCTTTTAACGATTATCGCTCTACGCGTTATTTCGGCATGATTCGGCACTTTCGTCGTCATAGCTGGCTGCTGCTCTACTTATTTGGCGCATCACCCGCCATCGACAAAAGCTTCCTGCCAACAGGTAAAGTGCCTGAAAAGCTGCAGCCGCTGAGTGACGACACCTATTACGCTCCCTATGCGACTACGCTGCGTATGTCGGATTTGGGCTATCAGAACAAAGTGCAGTCGCAGCTTAAAATCTGCTTTAACTCGTTGTCCAATTACGTCAACACCCTACGGCATGCTATTTCCACCCCGTGGCCAGACTACGAAAAACTGGGCGTTAAGAACGGCGAAGAATGGCAGCAGTTAAATGCCAATATTTTGCAGATTGAAAATGAATACTACAGCGATATTCGCCCTAAGCGGGTCGCCAAGCACAACGAAACGCCCAGTCAGGCGCTTGAAGCGCGTGGGGTAGAGTACATCGAAGTGCGCTGTTTGGATCTTAATCCCTTCGATCCATTAGGTGTCACCGAAGCCCAGATGCGTTTTGTTGATACTTTCTTAATGTGGTGTCTACTAAGCGATAGCCCGTGGATTTCAGACGAAGAGTGCGACCGCTTAGACGACAATCGCCGTTTCGTCGTAGAGCGTGGGCGCGACCCGGCGCTGAGCTTGGTCCACAACGGTAAAGCAACGTCTGTGCAGGAGTGGGGCGAGCAAATTTTTGCGGAAATGGCCGAAGTGGCGCGCCTATTGGATGCGGTAGAAGAGGGTGTCCCTCATGCCGCAGCACTCGATGAGCTAGCGCCGCGGCTGAAAGATCCTTCTCTAACACCTTCTGCACAGCTGCTGGCGCGCCTAGAGGCTGGTAATGGCTCGCTCAGCGATACGTTGCTGCAACTAGCTCAAGAGCAGGCTGATAAGCTTAAATCCACGCCCATGCTGCGTTCTCGTGAAGCACTGCTTGCTCAGTTGATCGAAACCTCACACCAACAGCAGCATGATATTGAAGTGGCCGATCAAGAGAGCTTTAGTGAGTTCCTAAGCACTTATTTTGCCAAAGCGCGTGAGTCCAGAGCGCTGTCTGCTATTTCACCAGAGGATGGTCAATGACATCATTAGCAGTTCGCCCCACCGCGTTAGCGGGCTTCGTCTTTTGTGTACTAATGATGGCGTTAGCCTTGGGGCTTGAGCATATTATGGGGCTGGAGCCCTGCCCGTTGTGTATTTTTCAGCGGGTCGCGGTGATTGCCGCAGGGCTGGTGCTAGGTGTCGCTGCCCTGCATAACCCAAGCGGTAAAGTAGGCAAAGCTATCTACGGCTTACTGGGATTAGCCGCAGTAGGCACGGGTGCTTTTATTGCAGGAAGGCATGTATGGCTTCAAGGCTTGCCCGCTGACGAAGTGCCGACTTGCGGCCCAGGACTTGAGTACATGATGGATATCTTGCCGATGCAAGAAGTCGTTGCCATGGTGCTTACCGGCTCTGGCGAGTGTGCTGAAATCGATTTCATGTTTTTGGGCTTATCACTTCCTGCATGGACCTTGATTGGCTTTTTATTGCTCGCGATCGCGCCTCTGCGTATTCTATGGTCTGTAAAAAAGAGTTAAATAAGTGATAAGGTTTACGCTAATTGATTGGCCTCATTTAATTAAGTAAACCGTACCCGCTAGGATTGACAGCTGTCCCCGGACGCGCGAGTCTAGCTTAGTTGGAGACGGCTATCTGTAAGGAGAAAGCCCCATGCTCGAAGATTGCAAAAATGCCCTGGAGCGCTGGGGAGGCGTGCACAGCTTGATTGATCGTTGGCTTGATCAGCGCCGCTCGCTGTTAGTTAGCTTCATTGAGCTGAAAGATGCCTGTGACGCCGAATTAGAGGCGATTAGCAAAGCACGCATTGATACTTTTAGTGAGTTACTGATGGACTACATCAGCGCAGGGCACTTCGAGATTTACCCCCAGCTTGCTGAGGAAGCAAAGGCATTTGACGACGAGAGTGCGCTGCACATCGCTGCAAAGCTCCTTGAGCGCTTAGAAATGTCGACGGCTATGGTGCTGGAGTTTGACGAAGACTTTGCCTCGCCAGTGCGTTGCCAGCAGAACCTAGTGCGTTTACCTGCATGGATTGACCGTTTAGCGAAAGGGTTGGCAGAGCGCTTCGCTCTTGAAGATCAGCTAATCGCCCGTATGCACGCCGCCCACAGCCCCCAGCAGATGAAGTCACCTGCTTAGCACTATTCATTATATTTTGTAGCGCGGCGTAACGAATCTTGCGAGGCACGAGCAAATGAGGCACCCGCGAACGTTGAGCCCGGCACGCATGGTTGCTGTGGCGTTGCCTCGCGGGTGCGCTTCGCTTACCACGCGCTACAACCCCTGTGAATTCAGTATATTTTGTAGCGCGGCGTAACGAATCTTGCGAGGCACGAGCAAATGAGGCACCCGCGAACGGTGGCCCGGCACGCATGGTTGCTGTGGCGATGCCTCGCGGGTGCGCTTCGCTTACCACGCGCTACAACCCCTGTGCATTCAATATATTTTGTAGCGCGGCGTAACGAATCTTGCGAGGCACGAGTAAATGAGGCACCCGCGAACGGTGGCCCGGCACGAATGGCTGCTGCGGCGATGCCTCGCGGGTGCGCTTCGCTTACCACGCGCTACACCCCTTGTGCATTCAATATATTTTGTAGCGCGGCGTAACGAATCTTGCGAGGTACGAGCAAATGAGGCACCCGCGAACGGTGGCCCGGCACGCATGGTTGCTGTGGCGATGCCTCGCGGGTGCGCTTCGCTTACCACGCGCTACAACCCCTGTGCATTCAATATATTTTGTAGCCGGAGTAACGAATCTTGCGAGGCACGAGCAAATGAGGCACCCGCGAACGGTGGCCTAGCCGCGCCTGCTATGCAGCCTCACGTCTCACGCCTTAGCTTGCCGCCTATTACTAACATGCAAGGCGTTAGCAAGAGCGTTAGGGCAGTGGCAAAGGTTAAGCCACCTGCAATCGCGCTGGACATTTGTGTCCACCATTGGGCGGAAGGGGCGTTAAACCCTAGCGCGGGTGCAAAAAGATTAACGTTGATTCCTAGCACCATCGGCATTAACCCCAGCACGGTGGTAATGGCGGTGAGAAGCACTGGCCGCAAGCGCAGGGTGCCTGCTTCCAATGCTGCTTCTGTCGGGGTCATGCCTTGGCCGCGCAACTCGTTGTAAGTGTCGATTAAGACGATATTGTTATTCACTACAATCCCCGCCAGGGCGATAACGCCCATGCCCACCATGACAATCCCAAATGCTTGGCCAGTAATAAGCAGCCCCATCAAAACGCCCGCAGTGGAAAACACAATGGCCGACAGCACCAGGGCTGCTTGATAATAGCTATTGAACTGTGTCACCAGAATCAGCGCCATTAACCCGATCGCGATCAAGAACGCGCTGATCAAGAACTGCATGGATTCCTGCTGATCCTCTTGTTCACCCGCCACATTAACCATCAGACCATCGGGAAGCTGGCCTTGGCCTGCATCCAGTAGCGCCCGCAGTCGCTCGTCTGCTAAATAGCCAGGCGCTAAATCAGCCTCAACGGTAATAGCACGGCGCCCATCAATACGGTTCAGGGTGCCCACTTTAGGAGCAGGCGTAATTTCTACAAAGTGAGCTATAGGCACTTGGCCACGTGGGGTGTTGATAGTCAGTCGTTCAAGCTGGTTGAGCGTGCGCCAGTGTTCCGGTAATCGCACGCGAATATCCACTTCATCAGTAACGGTGGGCGGGCGATAATTAGCGACTTGAAGGCCAGTAGTCAGCAGTTGTACGGCACTGCCAATGGTGGTGATGTCGGTTCCCATACGGGCAGCGGCTTCCCGGTTAACCTTTCCCTGCCATTCGACCCCCGGCAGGCTGCGGTTATCCTGTATATCGGTAAAACCGCCTAGCTCACGCATCAGTGCAGTAATCTGGTCAACGCCAGTGTTAGCAATATCTGGGTCGGTGGCACTTACCTCTAGCACAATTGGCTTACCGCCACCGGGTCCCATATCTTGCTCTTGGAATTCCAGGTTAATGCCCGGTAGATCTTGGGTGCGCTCGGCCATGTCAGCCAGAATCGCGCGGGCAGGGCGGCGCTGATACCAGTCGACAAACTGAAACTGCAGCATCCCGATCACATCATTGCCCATTTGTTGGTCGGGCACTGCAAAGGAGCGCGCATAAAGCGCTTCGACTTCACCCATGCTGCCTAAGCGGTTCTCTACCCGCTTCAAGATGGCATCGGATTCTTTGGCAGAAAAATCGCCACGAGCGCGTACCAGAACCTGAGCGCTGTCCGGTTCTACATTGGGAAAGAAGTCAACACCATGGTTAAAGCGAGCATAGCCGGTATACAGCAGTGCAATTAGCAGTACCGCAAATACTAATACCCAGGCAGGGTGCTGTAGCAAGCGCCCTAATACGCGGCGATAGCCACGCCCAAGTGACGTGCTTTCATCGATAGGGCCGGCTTCAGCAGTAGCTGTAGGGGATGTACGGGTAAACAGTCGACCCAGGGTAGGCAGAAACACCAGTGCCATGGCTAGCGATGCAAGAAGGCACAATATGACGGTGGCAGGCAGGTACTTCATAAACTGGCCTACCACGCCTGGCCAAAACAGCAGCGGCACAAATACCGCAAGCGTTGTCGCGGTAGAGGCAATAACCGGCCAACTCATGCGTGTCGCCGCATTCAGCCAAGCCTGGTGGGGAGATTGCCCCTCATGCAGGTGTCGGTCAGCAAGCTCGCTGACCACAATGGCGCCATCAACTAGCATGCCAGCGACTAAGATGAGCGCAAATAGCACCACAATGTTGAGCGTAAACCCAAACGCCCAAACCAGCAGAATGCCGGTTAAAAACGCACCGGGTATGGTCAGGCCTACCAGCAGCGCCATGCGCCAGCCCATCACGGCTACTACAACAATCAATACCAATACCACCGCGGTTAGCACGTTATTTAATAGCTCAGAGAGCATGTTTTGAACGGTAACCGACTCATCTAAAATCGTGGTGATGCGCAGTTGTTCCGGCAGCAGGTCGCCCGCCTGGGCAAAGCGCTCTCTCACTGCGTCAATGGTGGCGATGATATTCGCCCCAGCACGCTTGGAAATTTCCAGCACTACCGCAGGTTGGCCGTCTATGCGGGCAAACCCTTCGGGGTCTTTGTAGGTCGGCAAGATCCACGCAACATCGCCAAACGTAACCACCTGATCGCCGTCAACTTTCACCGGCATGTCCATGACATCGTTTAATGATTCGATAATGCCTGGTACCTTTAGCGCCAACCGCCCAGCACCAGTATCCAAACTGCCAGCAGCTACCAAGCGATTATTGCGTGAGATTTGATTAAATAGCGTGTCAAAATCAACGCCATAGCTTTCCAGCACCAGCGGATCAACGACGATTTCGAGCAAATCCTCGCGGTCGCCAGCAATATCGACCTCTAGAACATCGGCAATGCCCTCTATCTCCTCCTTCAAGCGCCGCGCGATGGTGACCCGTTCTCGGGTATCCAGCTCGCCGGAAAGGCCAATGCTCAGGACCGGAAACTCGGAGACGTTAACCTCCATTCCCCGCGGCTCGTCCGCCTCATCCGGTAAGCTACTGCGGGCGATATCCACGCGCTCGCGTACATCAGAAAGCGCCGTATCCGGATCAAAGCCGGGATCAAACTCTAGCGTCACCGAACCATGCCCTTCGCTAGACTGGGCGGTAAACTTGCGCAACCCTTCAATTCCGCGCAATTCTTGCTCCATTGGGCGGACCAGCAGGCGCTCGCCATCTTCCGGGCTAACGCCTTCCAGCGAAAGTGAGACGTAAATAATCGGGATAGTGACGTCTGGATTGGCTTTCTTCGGAATCATCTGCCAGGCAGTCGTACCCGCCAGCAGCAGGCCGACCAGCAACAGCAGGGTGGTTCGTGTGTGGGTTAGCGCCGCATTAATCAACTGACGCATGACCACCTTCCTGGGTAGACACTGGTGCTACGGTTTCGCCTGGGCTGACTAAGCCTGCGCCCAGGGTGATCAACCGCACGGTGTTAGGTAAGCCGGTGACGTAGGCGCGTTCGGTATCGGCACTCACCAGCTCAATAGCCGTTTGGGCAACACGGTTATTCTCAACAACGTGTTTGATGGCTAGTTGGCCCTGATCATCCAGGCTAAAAAGAGCGGGTGATAGGGTATGCACCTGGCGAGGAGGCAGCGTCACGGTGAATTCAGCGCTGCCGCCTGCTAAGCGTTGCCTTTCTGGATTGTCGAGCGTTACTTCGATATAGAACGTGCGAGTGGCTTCCTCTGCGCGGCTGCTAATGTAGGACACTTCACCGGAAAGCGAACGGCCGTTGAGCAGTCGCGCGGTGACCGGTAAGCCAACGCTTAACTCGCCGATTTGCTGTTGGGCAACCCATGCTGTGCCGGTTAGTCGCCGATCGTCGATCAGTCGTGCCCACTCTTCGCCGGGCTGCAGTAAGTCGCCAAGCTCTACCTGGACGCGATCCAGCACGCCTTCAAAGGGAGCGGTTGGGCGGGTATCGCTTAACTGCTTTTCCAACTGAGCTACCTGGGCTGCGCTGGCGCTTAATGCACTTTGCAGGCGCAGCAGTTCTGGCTGAGAAATCAGCTCACGGCGGCGTAGGTTTTGGGCCCCCGCGTACTCTGACTCAGCAAGCGTTAACTCATCACGTGCCTGCTGTAAACGTTGGGGTAGCGCGTCGTTATCCAGTATCAGCAGTGTTTCGCCTCGGCTGACAGTTTCTCCTTGGGCCACCGGCTTTTCTGCGACATAGCCCATCACGTTGGCACGCAGCAGTGTTTCTCTTTCCGCGGTTAGCTGGCCTTGCAGCACATGCCTGGGAATATAGGGCGCGCTCTGTTGGGTGATCACTTCTACGCGGGGTGTTGAGTCGCGTTCAGTGGAATTCACATCAGGCGGCGTGCTTTGAAAACGTTGGAAATCGCCAACCGCTAGCCATATCACAAGCGCCAGAACCAGTAGACTAGCAAGCGCGTAAGAGTAGGGGATTCGTCGCATGGGGTATTTATATCCGTATTAACCCAAAAAAATCACACAAGGTAAGTCATGCTGAGGGGGAAGTCATATTAAGAGTTAATGCTTATTGACCGACACACCATAGCGCAACTGGCGTTTGGCAGCGAGTACCAAGCCGCTGAGAGAATGGGTAGTAGTCTCATGTATGATTGAGTTTTTGCACATCTGGGCATACCATCTTTGCGTCTTGAGTTCTGTCGACCCACTCTCAGACGAGAACCCTCACTAGGCGAACCATCAAGGAGCAATGATGAAAGATCCAGTACGTATTGCGATTACCGGCGGTGCCGGCCAGATCAGCTATTCTCTTATTTTCCGCATCGCCGCTGGCGATATGCTGGGGCCGGATCAGCCAGTCATTCTCCAGCTTCTCGAAATTCCCCAAGCCATGGACGCCTTGAATGGCGTTGTCATGGAAGTTAACGACTGTGCCTTCCCGCTGGTACAAGACATCGTTGCTACTGATGATCCGAACGTTGCCTTCAAAGATGCCGATTTCGCCTTGCTGGTAGGTGCACGTCCGCGTGGCCCAGGGATGGAGCGTAAAGATCTGCTAGAAGCCAACGCCGCGATCTTCTCTGTACAAGGTAAAGCGCTGAACGATCACGCTAGCCGTGATGTGCGCGTGCTGGTCGTCGGTAACCCGGCTAACACCAACGCATTGATTGCTTCTTGCAATGCGCCGGACCTCGATGCAGGTCAGTTCACCGCAATGACGCGTTTGGACCACAACCGTGCGCTGACGCAGCTGGCTCAGAAAACTGGCAAGCATGTGTCTGACGTTGACAGCATGATTATCTGGGGCAACCACAGTGCTACCCAGTACCCGGATCTGGCGCAGTGCAAAGTAGACGGCAAAGCTGCCTTTGATCTGGTCGAGCGTGACTGGTACGAAAACGACTTTATCCCGACAGTACAGCAGCGCGGCGCGGCGATTATTAAAGCACGTGGCGCATCTTCTGCAGCGTCTGCGGCGTCTTCAGCGATTGACCACATGCGTGATTGGGCGCTGGGTTGCGATGGTATCGTTAGCATGGCGATCCCGTCTGACGGCAGCTACGGCATTGAAGAAGGCATCATCTACTCCTACCCAGTCCGTTGTCAGGGTGGCAAGTATGAAATCGTTCAAGGTTTTGAGTTGGACGCGTTCAGCAAAGAGAAGATGCAGGCTACCGAGAAAGAACTGCGTGAAGAGCGCGCGGCCGTTGAGCACCTGCTCGGCTAAGCACGCCTGCTGGCGTTCTTAGAACGGTTTTGAGAACAGTTTTAAGAACAATGCCCAGTAATGCGAAACCCCGCAGGCTTAATGCTTGCGGGGTTTTTTTATTGGGCGGTGCCGCTTTTCAGTTCGCGGGTGCCTCATTTGCACGTGCCTCGCAAGATGCGTTACCACGCGCTACGTTTGCAACGTATTGAATTAACGGGTTTGTAGCGCGGTGTAAGCGTCAGCGCACCCGCGGGGCAGAGCCATAGCCGTTCGCGGGTGCCTCATTTGCACGTGCCGCGCAAGATGCGTTACCACGCGCTACGTTTGCAACGTATTGAATTAACGGGTTTGTAGCGCGGTGTAAGCGTCAGCGCACCCGCGGGGCAGAGCCATAGCCGTTCGCGGGTGCCTCATTTGCTCGTGCCTCGCAAGATGCGTTACCACGCGCTACGTTTCAACGTATTGAATTAACGGGTTTGTAGCGCGGTGTAAGCGTCAGCGCACCCGCGGGGCAGAGCCTTAGCCGTTCGCGGGTGCCTCATTTGCTCGTGCCTCGCAAGATGCGTTACCACGCGCTACGTTTCAACGTATTGAATTAACGGGTTTGTAGCGCGGTGTAAGCGTCAGCGCACCCGCGGGGCAGAGCCATAGCCGTTCGCGGGTGCCTCATTTGCTCGTTCCTCGCAAGATGCGTTACCACGCGCTACGTTTGCAACGTATTGAATTAACGGGTTTGTAGCGCGGCGTAAGCGTCAGCGCACCCGCGGGGCAGTTGGCTCAATCCCGCAAGCTCATAATACGCCATTGGCGTTCTTCGGCCACTTGGCGAAGAGTGTCGTCGGGGTCGACGGCTACTGGGTGCTCCACTTGTTCAAGCAGGGGAAGGTCGTTGTGGGAGTCGCTGTAAAACCATGCGCCGTCCATGGTGAACTCTTGGCCCTCAAGCCACTGCTTTAAGCGGGTCACTTTGCCTTCGCGGTAGCTGGGAGTGCCCGCTACACGGCCAGTGTAGCGCCCATCGGCTATTTCCGGTTCAACGGCAATCAAGGCGTCAACGCCCAAGCGGTCGGCGATGGGGGCGGTAATAAAGCGATTAGTCGCGGTAATGATCAGCAGCGTATCGCCTTTTGTACGGTGCCGGGCCAACAGTTCTTCTGCTTTAGGCAAGATATTCGGCTCGATTTTGCTGGCCATAAACTGCTGGTGCCAAGCAGCTAACTGCTCTGGCGTGTTTTCAGCCAGTGGCTTCAATGCCATTTCCAAAAAGGCCGCCATATCTAACGTGCCTGCGTTGTAGTCGGCCATAAAGCGCTCATTGGCCTCGCGGTAGGCAATTGGATCAACTGCCCCCTGTTCGAGCAAAAACTCGCCCCAGGCATGATCGCTGTCGATGGATATCAGCGTATTATCCAAATCGAAAATAGCCAGACTCACGGCGCTCCCCTTATGGTTAAGTTGGTCGTCAATATTGGTCGTTAGCGATGGTTCGCAAAGCGGCGGATTATCGCAGAGTCACCTTGGTTTAACCACTTAGCGTTATATTGTATTGATACGCTTGTCTCCCTTGTGGAAAAATGGGGACAACTGAAAATTTATTAAGGTGATGTCCGTGATCGACGCTGACGGCTTTCGCCCCAATGTTGGCATTATTATTGCCAATAGCCAGGGGCAGCTGCTTTGGGCGCGTCGTGTAGGGCAAAACGCGTGGCAGTTTCCCCAGGGAGGCATCAAGGCAAACGAAACACCACATCAAGCGCTTTTTCGCGAGCTTTTTGAGGAGATCGGTCTAACCGCCGACGATGTTGATATTGTCGCTTGTACCCGGGGATGGCTGCGCTATCGTCTACCACGACGCATGATTCGCACCCACTCACGGCCGGTTTGTATCGGCCAAAAGCAGAAGTGGTTTTTACTCAAGATTCGCTGCCAAGAAAATCGAATCTGCATGACGGCAACGCCTAAACCCGAATTTGATGGTTGGCGATGGGTAAGTTACTGGTACCCACTAGGGCAAGTGGTGCCGTTCAAACGTGAGGTATATCGGCGCGCGCTACGGGAGCTTTCTCCTCGCGTTCAGCGCTTGGCGCAACAAGATAACGATGGATAACGTGCACTCCACTGTTTTGCAAGAACCGTTTTGAAAGAACCGTTTTGAAAGAACCGTTTTGAAAGAACCGTTTTGAAGGAACTGTTCTAAGTAAACAGTGACAGCTGGCCGAAAATCCCTCAGCGAGGCAAATAATAGTGAATAGAAAAACGTCCATGCTTGAGGTGCTGCGACGCGTTATTCAAGAAGTGAATGGCGCAAGAAACCTCGACGCCGCGCTGTCAACGATGGTACGCCGCATACGCAAGGCCATGCAGACTGATGTGTGCTCCTTCTATTTATATGACAAGGAGCTTGAGTCACTCGTATTAATGGAAACGATAGGCCTACGTACTCAAGCGGTAGGTCGCGTCGTGCTACCGCTAGGTGAAGGCCTAGTGGGGTTGGTTGCTAAGCGCAGCGAACCGCTTAACTTAGAAGATGCTCAGTCCCACTCCCACTTCCGCTATTTTGAAGCAACCGGTGAAGAGCGCTATTCCAGCTTCTTGGGGGTGCCGATTATTCATCAGCGCCTCATGTTGGGCGTTTTAGTCGTACAGCAAGCCGAAAAACGTCAGTATGACGATGAAGATGAAGCTTTCCTTGTCACCATGGCTGCCCAGTTGGCAGGCGTACTGGCCCACGCGCTTGCTACCGGCAACCTTTCACGGCCTGCGCTTCCGGGTGGTCAGGCCATGTTTAAAGGCGTGGCGGCTTCCCCAGGTATGTCCATAGGTGAAGCGGTAGTGATTACGCCGCCCGCTGACCTGAACAGCGTACCCGACCTTATTCCCAGCGACCAAGATTACGAAGTTGCACGATTAAAAGAAGCCATTGGCAAAACACGCGATGAAATTCGCGCAGCGGCAGAGCGCTTGGTTAATCGTATTTCTTCCCAAGAGCTGGCGCTATTTGACGTTTATCAGCAAATGCTTGGCGAAGCGGCGCTCTCTGAAGAAGTTGAAAAGCGTATTCGTGAAGGGCAGTGGGCTCCTGGGGCATTAGCCGATGTGGTGCGCCGCCATGTGCAATACCTTGAGCGCGTAGACGACGACTATTTGCGTGAGCGGGCGGCAGATATTCGCGATCTTGGTCGCCGTGTGCTGGCGCATCTTCAAGAAGACACGCCTTCCACGCCAGAAACCTATCCAGAAAACGCCATTTTGGTAGGTGATGAAATTAGCGTTGCCATGCTTGGAGAAGTGCCAAGAGACAAGCTAAAAGGCTTGGTGTCCGTGCGTGGCTCGAGTACCTCACATGTTGCGATTGTAGCCCGCGCCATGGGTATTCCTACGGTACTTGGGATGGTGGATCTCCCGTTGCCGCGCTTAAACGGCGCGCCGGTAGTGCTTGATGGCCACCGGGGGCGGCTATTTGTGCGCCCAGCGCCAGAGCTAAGAACCCGCTACGAAAGCTTGATTGCCGAAGAAACCGCGCTGAGTGAGCTACTGGAGCACGAGCAAGACCTGCCCAGTGAAACGCCAGATGGCCATGCCATGCCGCTAATGGTTAACACCGGTCTGGCGGTTGATGCCTCGGCGTTGCTGAAAAGCCGTATCGGCGGCGTAGGCCTATACCGCACCGAAGTGCCATTTATGATTACCGAGCGCTTCCCCGGTGAGAAAGAACAAATGCGCATGTACCGCGAGCAGTTAGAAGGCTTTTCGCCACTGCCGGTGGTAATGCGAACGCTGGATATCGGCGGCGATAAAGACCTTCCCTATTTTCCCATTGAAGAAGCTAATCCATTCTTGGGCTGGCGGGGAATGCGGGTAACCCTCGATCATCCAGAAGTATTGATGGTGCAGCTGCGTGCCATGCTGAAAGCGTCGCATGATTTGAATAATCTCTACGTGCTCTTCCCGATGATTACCAATGTGGAAGAGGTCGACGAAGCGATTCGTCTGCTGGATCGTGCCATTCTTGAGCTAGGCGAAGAAGGTATTGTTGTCGAACGGCCTAAAGTAGGCGTAATGATTGAAGTGCCTGCGACTATTTATCAAATGGATGCGCTGGCGAAACGGGTCGATTTCTTCTCGGTAGGCAGTAACGACCTTACCCAATATTTGCTCGCGGTAGATCGCAATAATCCTCGCGTCTCTAGCCTGTACGATGCGTTGCACCCAGCGCTGCTAGGCGCGCTGCAAGAGCTCGCTCAGGATGCTACTCGGCTAGAAAAGCCTATATCGCTTTGCGGCGAATTAGCAGGTGACCCCGCTGGTGCGCTGCTATTAATGGCCATGGGATTCACCAGCCTTTCTATGAATGCCCCTAGTTTGCCCCGAGTGCGGGCTGCTATTCGCCGAGTGTCGATGCAAGATGCACAAACGCTGCTTAAAGAGATCATGGATCTGGATACACCAGCATTAGTGCATGAACACCTCAATCAGCGTATGGATGAGTGGCAGCTTTCACACTTAATGCCACCACGAGATTAATGCTGGGGCTAATTGAGTGCTAGGGGGCAGGGTGTTGTCAATGTGGTTTCTCCCTCAAAACGACCGAGTGGTCCAAACCGCTGCTCGGTAATTTTTACCTGCCTCTGGTGGTTTAGCGTTAGCCAAGTGGTTGCCCGGGTGCCGTAATGTTCACCAACAATAAACGCGGAAGAGAGCTGGCGCTCTAGCGTTAAACCCACCCCGGTATCCGGTAGCTGCTCATCAGGTGCGGTTTGCGAATCATGCAGCGCATGCTGCGTCGCGGTCTGCCACTGTTCGTCGGCGCTGTTTAACAAGGCGTCGCGAACCAGGTTCAATTTTGGCCAGGGAGTATTAAGGGTGGCGTTTGACAAGCCATGAACCCCAGGTGGGATTCGGGTAAGTACTACCCCATGACGGCCGCGGTGCAAGTGCCACATGTGGTGTTGTGTGGCAACCAACAGATTAAATCCGGCATAGCGGTGGGCGGTCGTGCGTTCCTGTGCTTTAAGCCATGCCTCTACATCGTTGCTTTGTAAGACGCTCGCAACGAGTTCGCCTCGGCTCGGCGCGTTGGCCGGCGTCGCCAGCGCGGGGTCACGCACATTAGTCAATGCTGCGACAACGCCTTGAGAGTTGGCGGCTAACCATGTACCACCAGCTTCCAAGTCGCGTCCTCCCAGCAAAGCAGGGTACTCTTCCCAATGAGCAAGAGGAGCCGTAGGCCGCTGATGGAACTCATCCCGGTTACCTGCCAAGCGCAATGGTATTGAAGAGCCAGGAGACCAAGAAAAAGTGATTAAGCACATAAATAAGGCTCGCGAATAGTAACAGGAAACCAATCAGCCAGTGTGGTATGACAGTATTGATGCGTAGACATACACTTAACATTAATATAAATATGCTTAGCCATGCTATGGCTGCCAACATGTTAAGGCGTAATATTTAAGAAGCCACCTAGGAAGGCGCACACTATGCAACGCTATCAGCGAGAGCACTTCTGGAATGCGATTGTTTGGCCCACTCTGTGGCCTCTTTTACTCATTCAGGCGGCCCTGGTACTGCTTTGTGTGTTGGTAGGGTTGGTAGTCTGGGGGCTTTCCCCCAGTCAAACAACGTGGAGCACCACCCTATGGCTGACCCTCGCGTTGCTTCTGGGCAGTTGTTTAAACGTTGGCGTTTTTTTGATGCTGGTTAAGAGTCGTGCAAAGCAAAAAGATGCCCGTTTCATGCATGAGCTGGCAGAGCTAGAGCGCCAAGCCGCCAAGTTAGTTAATCGGCAGCCTGATCAGGCTCATGCGCAGGCGAAAGAGTTTGACGAGGAACTACCGCTTAACCGTCTGGCGATAGTCAATCAGTTGTTGGCAGATGTTATACGCGCTGAAGAGGATACCCAGACCCCAGCTTCTTCAAGCGAGCCAGTTAGGCCCGATCAAGCCCTACTCGATGATCTGCATCACCAGCAAAAACAGTTGAAACACCTTATTGCTGGGCGCGACCGTGCGCGGGAAGAGTCACGTTTGAAGTCTGGCTATCTAACGTTACTACAGCGTGAAGCTGACGGATTGTTTGATCATTTAGGCGATATGTTGGAGACGGATTATTCAGAAACATGCCAACAGAATATTACCTATGTGCGTGAACGACTGGCGGATATACGCGCACTGCTTACTAACTTTGTTCAGCAAAGTGTCAATGAAACAGATGTTTATGAACAATCGTTTCCCGTTTCAGATCGCAAGCTGCGTATTTTAGTGGTAGATGATGGGCCCGTTAATTTAATGCTGGCACGTCAAATGCTGGAAACCCAGGGGCTTCAGGTAGATGGCGTCAGTAGTGGCGAGCAGGCCTTAGACTGCCAGCAAATGATTTTTTATGATCTGGTATTTATGGATATTTTTATGCCGACCTTAGATGGGCTAGAAACTGCACGCCGCTGGCGAACTTTCGAACGTCATAGTGGCGGTCAGCGACGCAGTGTCTTGATTGCTCTCACCGCAAACGTTGATAGCGCCGGATATGGCGCTTATAACGCTGCAGGTATGGATGACGTGCTAGCCAAGCCCTACAAACCCGAGACACTACTTAGCATGATTACCAAGTGGGTGCCCGGCGCGAATAACCCGGTGCAAAATAAATGACAGTATTGAGTATTTTAGCAGGGTATTTGTTGCTAGGCGCAGTGGCAGGGACCATGGCCGGTTTGTTTGGGGTAGGGGGCGGTTTAATTATTGTGCCTGCGCTTGTCTTTGCGTTTAGCCTACAAGGGGTTGCTCCTGAAATCACCATGCATCTTGCAGTAGGCACCTCCCTAGCGACGATCGTGGTCACGGGGGCTTCGTCAGCGTTAGGACACTTCCGAAAAGGCAGTATTCATAAACCATGGTTCATGGCGTTGTTGCCCGGACTTATGTTGGGAGCTATCGGTGGTGTATTTATCGCAGACAACCTTTCTGGCACCGTTTTGGGAACGTTATTCGGGGTGTTTGTATTGCTGCTAGCAACCAAAATGGTTTTTGGTCTTTCGCCAAAGCCTGGCAGTACACCACCGGGAAATGTTGCGATGACCATTGCTGGCGGCGTAGTGGGGGCTATATCAGCACTGTTTGGTATTGGGGGAGGCACAATGACAGTGCCTTGGCTTTCACGTTGTGGTGCTAGCATGACCCAAGCGGTGGGAACTTCTGCCGCCTGTGGTTTACCAATAGCGGCGGTTGGGGCGTTAACGTTCATTGTTGTGGGGTGGGGGAATCCGCTTCTTCCTCAATGGACGACTGGCTTTGTCATGTGGCCAGCCTTTATCGGCATTGTGCTAACAAGCGTACCGTTTGCACGGGTTGGAGTTCGTTTGGCTCATGTCCTCTCGGCCACTGTGCTGAGATTTTCATTTGCAACGCTGTTGGCTGTCGTGGGCTTGCGCTTCATATTGGCGTAATTCACTTATGTCACGCTGCTGTTTTTTCCTGTTTGCTTAGAGATTCTCGATGATTAATTACCCAACGATCGACCCTGTAGCGATTTCACTTGGCCCGCTGCAGGTTCATTGGTACGGCTTAATGTATGTGGTGGGGTTTGTTGCGGCATGGTGGCTAGGGTGTAAACGGGCGCCACGTATTGGGCTGACCAAGGATGATATCGGTGACCTGCTCTTTTACTGCGCCATAGGTGTAGTGGTGGGAGGGCGATTAGGATACGCACTGTTTTATGGCCTAGGGCAGTGGGCGGCTGACCCGCTATGGGTGTTCCGCGTATGGGATGGCGGCATGAGTTTCCATGGTGGTTTATTAGGGGTGCTACTTGCCGCATGGCTATTTGCACGCCGTAAACAACTGGCGTTTCTCACCCTCACAGACTTCATTGCTCCGCTGGTGCCGATTGGTTTAGGCGCAGGACGGATTGGTAATTTCATCAACCATGAGCTGCCAGGTCGTGTGACGTCGCTACCCTGGGGCATGCCATTTCCTGGTATGGGACCAGAACCACGCCACCCTTCAGCGCTTTACGAAGCCGTCCTGGAAGGTGTCGTACTGTTTGCCATTCTGTGGTGGGTATCTGCCAAGCCACGAGCCAGAGGATTTGTCTCAGGCTTGTTCCTGTTAGGCTACGGCGTCTTCCGCTTTATAGTTGAATTTGTACGTATGCCGGATGCCCACATTGGCTATCTCGCTTTCGGCTGGTTCACCATGGGTATGCTGCTGACGCTCCCGATGATCGCCTTGGGCCTTGCTTTCATTGCTTGGTCGCGTAATCAACCCATCGATGCCAAGGTGTAGCGCGTTGCAAGGCGCAGCGCACCAGCGATGGTGCGCCAGCGCGAAACGGCGCTGTTATTAAGCAAGGCGGCTGTCGCCGTTGCTGGTGACTCATTTGCTCGCTCCCCACAAGACTTGTTACACCGCGCTACGATAATCGCAATAGATTGACGTTAAAGGTTTTGTAGCGCGTGGTAAGCGAAGCGCACCCGCGAAGGAGGCCTAATTAGGCTCGACCTACCCCCCTATACCAGCCTAGAATACCCACCTACATTGCCTGTTAATCTGGAATTTCTGTGACTGCAATAACGTCCACGCCGAAAGAAGCGCTTGACCAGCCATATCTCGACCTAATGCGCACCGTGCTGGAGCAGGGCATTGACCGGAATGACCGCACTGGCGTTGGTACGCGTTCAGTGTTTGGTCATCAAATGCGTTTCGATCTCTCTCAAGGCTTTCCGCTGTTAACCACTAAAAAACTGCATCTGCGCTCTATTATTCATGAGCTGCTGTGGTTTCTTAAAGGTGATACCAATATCGGGTATCTCAAAGAAAATGGCGTGCGCATCTGGGACGACTGGGCCGACGAAAACGGTAATCTTGGTCCTGTTTATGGCTACCAGTGGCGCAGCTGGCCGAATCCCAATGGCGGTAGCGTCGACCAGATTTCTAACGTGTTAGAGCAAATTCGTACCACGCCTCAATCGCGGCGACTGATTGTTTCAGCCTGGAATCCAGGTCAAGTCGATGAAATGAAACTGCCGCCTTGCCACTGTTTATTTCAATTTTATGTGGCCAATGGGCGTCTCTCGTGTCAGCTTTACCAACGCAGTGCAGATATCTTTTTAGGCGTGCCGTTTAATATTGCAAGCTATGCGTTATTGCTCAGTATGGTGGCTCAAGTAACCGGCCTAGAGCCTGGCGAGTTTGTGCATACGCTGGGTGATGCCCATCTTTACAGCAACCACTTAGAGCAGGCCCAGGAGCAGTTGAGCCGCACGCCTAAAGCGTCGCCACGTTTGGTGCTTAACCCCCAGGTAACCAATTTGTTCGATTTCACCTTTGACGATATCCACATCGAAGATTATGAATCGCACCCCCATATCAAAGCGGAGGTGGCGGTATGAGCCAGCAGCAAAATGCTTATGACCCCCTGGTGCCAATAGCGATGATTGTGGCGATGGCCAAAAACCGGGTGATTGGTGTAGACGGTAAGCTGCCTTGGTATCTACCTGAAGATCTAAAGTTCTTCAAGCGCATGACCCAGGCCAAGCCGCTCGTCATGGGGCGCAAAACCTATGCGTCGATAGGCAGGCCGTTGCCTAATCGGCTCAATATTGTGGTAACCCGTGATACAAACTTTGCCGCCGAGGGCGTGCGGATTTGTCATGAGCTACCAGCAGCATTGGCATTAGCCGACCAACAGGCCACCATTGAAGCCGCCGAAGAAATCATGGTGATGGGAGGAGGAGAAATTTATCGGCAAGCGCTTCCCCATGCCCAGCGGCTTTATATTACTGAAGTGGATATTGAAGTCGACGGTGATGCCGTTTTTCCAGAATTCTCAATGGAAGAGTGGCAGGAAGTTCAGCGTGTAGCGGGCAAGCCAGCGGAAGGGCAGCCCCAATACGACTTTGTAGTTTATGAGCGGATCGCCGACTGATCAGCGCAAAGGAGGAGGGGGTATGGCCGAAACAACAGTGCTGGATCTGTTAGAAACATTAGAAACGCACCTTGAACAGACCAAGGCCAAACTGAACGCGTTGCGTGAAGAGAACGCAATGCTAAAACGGCAGTTGGCTGATCAGGTGCCACAGAGCCAGCCGTCTTCGCAGCCGTTACACAGCCCATCCCAGCCTGATCCCTTTATCGCTGAACCATTGGCAGAAGATGCAAGGCCTTCCTCAGAATTACCCGACACACAGGTAACTAGCGAAGCCGCTGCCGCAGAAGCATCGCTTATAGGGGCTGTATCTGTAGAGAAAATACCAGATGACAAGGTAGTCACAGATAAAGTAACTATAGATAAAGTAATTACAGATAAAGTAGCTACAGAATCCGTCATTGCAGAGAAGGGAACTGCAGAACCAGCACCGCAACCGCCTTCTCCCCAAGCGCTTTTGCGCCAGTGGTATAAACGCTATCCGCACGCGTTTTTCACTGGACATACTAAACCGCTAAAAGTGGGCATTCATCAGGATTTAGCTCAATGTGAACCCTGGTCGGGGAAATTAATTCGCCGAGCACTAGCAAACTATGTAAATCTGCCACGTTATGTGAAATCCATGCGAGAAGGGGCTGAGCGAATTGATTTAGATGGAAACCCGGCAGGCAAAGTCGATAAAGAAGCGGCGCGACATGCCAGTGAGCGGCGAAAAGATAAGCAAGACAGCAATCCATCAAAACAAGCGCCGCCTTCAGAAAATAGAAAGCCGCGACAGCCATCAAGACAAACACCCCAAAAAGTACCAAACAATCCTGGCTCCACGCCGGAGAAAGTAGGTGTGCAGGGCGGCAGGGGGGATACGATGGAAAAAGCTAAAACAGCAGAGCCGCTTAGTTTAGAAGATAAATTAAGAGGACTTCAGCAAAAATTTCCCGGCCGCTGAGACCTGCCAGTTGCCCATGGGTTCCTTAAAAAAATGCAAATCGTAAAAAAACACTGTTTTTTTCTATTGCGTTCACTGGAATCCCAGTATAGAGTTTGACCTGCGAGCATTGGACTATAACAAGGCTTAGTTGAGGACATGCCGCATACCACCGGGAAAAACCGGAGGATGGCATAAAGAGCATGGCCCGCAAGCCAGCTGCAGACTTCACGATAAGTTTGCGGTAACGATCGAAACAGTAAGCTAGTTAAGGAACCTACATCATGAAAAAGACACTTTTAGCGACTGCTATCATTGGCGCCCTCGGTGCCTCTGCTGCCGCTCAAGCAGCTACCGTTTATGACCAAGACGGCACCAAACTTGATGTCTATGGCCGTATCGCCATGGGTATCGCTGGTGGCGGCCCCGAGGTTGATGACGATGGCGCCAAAATTGACAACAGCGAAGAGTTCGTTGACGTCTATTCTCGTCTTGGCCTGCGCATGAGCCACGAAGTTAACTCTGACCTGACCGCTTTCGGTCGTCTAGAGTGGCGCTTCAAGGGTGACGAGCGTTACACCGAGTCTGGCTTCACTGAAATTCGTCAGAGCTACCTGGGCCTACAAAGCAAGCAGTACGGTACCATTCAAGGCGGCAACTTCGACAGTTTCTACAACCAGTTTGTTTCTCTGCCGTTCGATGTTTACATCGACCGTGGCTTAGAATTCGCTGGTCACCCGAAACAGTCGCGTGGCGACTCAA
Source organism: Halomonas bluephagenesis (assembly GCF_054790765.1). NCBI lineage: Bacteria > Pseudomonadati > Pseudomonadota > Gammaproteobacteria > Oceanospirillales > Halomonadaceae > Halomonas > Halomonas bluephagenesis. The sequence goes on along the minus strand of NZ_CP133631.1, from coordinate 622,439 downwards.
TCGGTTACTACACGCCTGATCTAGAAGGCTGGACAGCCTTCCTGCAGCTGAAACACTACAGCGAGCGCGGCCGTTTTGAAGATGTGCCTGGTGGCGCTACTGGTGTACGTGAAGAAGGCAACGTAGTTGCTGCACAAGGTGGCGTACGCTACGAGCAAGGCCCGATCACTGTAGGTCTTGGCTTCGTTGACGACGTTGAGCGTGGCGGCGGGAACGGCGAAATCCTGGGTGGTTTGATCGGTTCTTACGCAGTAAACGATCAGCTGTCAGTTCGTCTGGGTTACGAAGGTCGTGAAAACAACGAAGACCTACGTCTTCGTGAAAACGGCTACGACAAAGTTGGTATTGGTGCAACTTACACCACAGGTCCTTGGGCATTCGCTGGTGATTACTACCACGTCAGCCGCGACGGCATCAATCCTGAAGGCGAGAAGAACGGCGACAGCAACGCATGGGCTTTGGGTTCTTACTACAAAGTTTCCAGCGCGTTTGACGTTTTCGTAGAAGTTGCTGATGGCGACGCACCGTCTATCAATCGTGACGAAACTACTCTGAGCGATCTGACTGACAACGTTTATTGGCTGACAGGCGCGCGTTACCACTTCTAAGCTTGGCTCAAGCCATGTTTAGCAGGTAACCCCTGTTAGTTAAAATAGAACCGGCCTCATTACGAGGCCGGTTTTTTTATGGTCTTAATACGCCAATCCGAAAAGAGCCTTTGCGCCTGCCGCTGAGTGTTAAACTGCAGTGTAGAATAGATGGTTGTGATAGGGCGTTCTCATGAAAAGTATTAAAATTTGAGGTCGCGGCTAAGCGTATTTTGAACCAAAATGAAGAAAGTCGGGGTAAACCTTAGCTACGTTGAGTTACATAGCTGCTAGCAAACAGGTATGATAACCCTAGAAATTAGCAGTATTTATACCGCAAAAAAATAAGAGGATGAGTGAGCAAGATGTTGGCACCATCGTTCACAAGCACCCAGCGCAACAGTTAAAAAATATAGAAAAAATGAGTGCGTAGTAAGTCAATGTCGATAATTAGTGGTTAGAAATAATAATCATTACACATAAGTGGTATTTAAAAGCTCCATGAGGAATGAGAGAGAGTGTATGGATAGCAACGATGCGGGTAAGGCTGAAAATATAACACTGGTTGACTTTGTGGTGCTCTTGCTCCGACAGTGGAAGGGAATGTTTAGCTGTATAGTTATAGTGCTATTGATTACTGTTTTAGTTATATTTTTAAAGCCAGTTAAGTATGAATTTACAACAATGTATAGCGTCGCTTCCTATGAAACAGTTGAAGGGGTGAAGAGAGGGTTGGAAACGCCTGAGGAAGTTATTGCAAAAGTTAATAATGTTTTTTTAGAGCAGCAGCAACGTAACATGTTGTCAGATAGCAGTGTTTTAGAGCTGCCTTTTGAAGTTAGTGTTAACAATCCGAGAAATACTCTACTGCTAAGAGTGACCAGTTTGTCAGAGGACGAGCATCAACCGCTTATTGAGCGCTTTCATGATGGCCTTGTTCAAGCGATAGAAAACGATCAAAGTAATTTAGTCAATACGCTAAAGAATAATCTTCAATATCAGTTTGAAGCATACTCAGAAGCATTAGAGGCTGCTCGCACTAGCAGTAGTGAAACTGCTGGTGAGCTTGAGGCGGGCTATTTTGAAAAGGTGTTTCTGCTAGAGCGCCGGATTGACAGTATTAATGAAGGCGACGCATCTCAGCTGGCAGTGAGAGGCCTGGAGCCTGTTGGGTTGGGCAGGAGCTTTATTATGGCAGTAGGCCTGTTGCTGGCGTTTCTATTTGCACCTATTGCTGCGGTAATGAGCATTTTTGTGAAAAAAGTGCGCGTTGCCTATCAACGTGGCGATTAGCCATGGATGTAAAGGTTAAAACCTGTCTCGATATCACGTTGTTGATATTTTTGATGCTATGGCCAGCCGTAGATACCTTAAATGGCTACTTCCATTACCAGGAGGTGGCAATGCCGAGTATATCTGCTCCCTATAAAGCCTTGGGCTTCATAGGTGTTGTGCTTATGTTGCTGGTGTATCATCCCTGGCGTTTTTTTCAACTGCTGATCATGATCGCGTTGTTAGTAGCCAGCATTGCTTACCAAATGTTTGTTTACGGTGCGGCAACGGAAAGCACTACTTGGGCTGTAAGAGGGCTTTTGACGCTTGCTCTGCTGTTTTATCTAATAGGCGAAAGTGCTAACGGCAGCTTTTGGAGTGGAGAAAAGATAGCCGCGCTGATGCTTATTTATTTTGTTGCTATGGCGGCGAACGTCACTCTGGGTGTTTTTGGTGTAGGGGAATCTCAGTACGCAGGCGGAATAGGTGGCAAGGGCTTTATTATTGCTGGTAATGAAATGAGCTATTTAATGCTCGCTTCAGCAAGTATCGTTCTTTTTTATATCGCCGAAAATAAAAACGTTTGGGTGCTATCTAGTGTATTTCTGGTGCTACTGTTTTTTTTCCTTATGAAAGCCACTAAAGTTGCCATGATTGGGATTTGTCTTGCCTATTTATATGCTTTGATTCACGGCGGGTACTTTAATGTAAAACGTATTCCTGTCATTTATATATTAGGCCTGGGCGGTGCGTTTGCTATGTCAGTGCTGGGTTATCAGTTTATTCAAGCAACTGGCTTGCTTGATCGAATTATATATCTTTATAGCCTGCATGGCGGTATCTGGGGAGCGCTGCTTAGTGGTCGCGTCACCTTCTTACAAGATGCCTTTAGCCAAGTGATTATCGATTTCAGTTTTCTTGATGTGTTTTTCGGAGTTGGTGTAGATCATCTGTTGGCAGTTAGGGGGTCATTAGTCGAGATTGATTTAGTCGATGTGTTCATTGCCTTTGGTATTGTGGGTCCTCTCGTTTTTTACTTCCCGTGGTTATTAGTGCTTAAGTGGTCCAGTCAGTTGTTTGCTAGCAGTCCAAAAGATAGCGTTTGCTTTATGCTGCTTGCTATTACGTTGATAGGGGTCAGCTTAACCGCAGGGCATGTTGTAAATTCTGGTATCGCATCTAGTGCTACCGCTTTTTTAGTCAGTTATGTCTATAGGGTGAAAGAGAAGCGTGCCTCGTTTCAAGGAGAAGGTAAATGAGAATTTTGATGGTGGCTTCTTTTGGCGGTCATTTTATACAGCTTAAACGTTTGTATAAACAAATAAAGGGTGAAGCGAATGACGGTAATACGTCGTTCGTTTTCGCAGTAACTGAACAAGATGTACAGGTTGATGATGTAAATGCGCTCTATTTCACGAATGTGCACCGCGATAGCGGTATATGGAAAATTCTAGGTGCCTTTCGCCAGGCATCAACACTGCTAAAGCAAGCTAAACCAGATGTTGTTATTTCAACGGGTGCACTGCCGGGGCTTATTGTTTGTTTTGTGGCTAAATTAAAAGGTAAGAAAGTTATTTGGCTCGATAGTATGGCAAATTATCAAAAGCTGTCTTTTTCAGGAAATATTGCAAAATTTTTCTGTGACGTATGCCTAACACAGGGGGAACCCCTAGCCACGAACGACAAGCGCGTTGGCTACTGGGGGAAGGTATTATGATTTTTATCACAGTAGGTACCCAGCTGCCTTTTGATAGATTGCTTGAATATTTTGAAGAGTGGCGCACAGACGTGGGCTACTCAGGCAAGGTTGTTGCTCAAATAGGTGAAGATAGCCACTTCAGCAGCCCCTCGATAGAAATTTTTAAAACATTATCGAGTGAGCAGTACTACCACTGGTTCTGTCAGGCTGAAGGGATAGTGTCTCATACAGGCATGGGCAGTATCTTGTCATGCCTCGACCATGATAAGCGAGGCGTATTCCTGCCGCGTCAATACGCATTAGGCGAGCATCGAAACGACCATCAGCTAGATACTGCTCAAGCTTTCAGTGGAAAGTATCCCACACTCGAATTTTGTGCGGATAAAGCAGCCTTCTTCAGTGCGTTAAACAAGCTTATTGATAGGCGCGACCCACAAGAAGCATTGGTAGATCAAGAGAGCAGCAGCGAGCTAGGCGATAATATTGCGACATACCTTGGCATAAAGGGAGCGCTGTTGTGAGCCATGTCTTGATTTGGACTAATATGTATCCATCCGAGTCAGCGCCGCACTACGGCACATTTGTGCGCTCAACCGAGCAGGCATGGAGAAAAGCGCTCGGTGATAAAAATGTCGAGCTAGTGGCTATTAAAGACAAGCCCTCCGGAGCACTAAGCAAAATCAAGCTTTATGCAGGCCTGCTAAGCAGATGCTGTGTGTCACTTTTTAAGCAGCCAACTGGAACTGTGCTCGAAGTGCATTACCCAGTCTACTTTCTGCCTATCTTGTATTTAGCGAGTTTGTTGAAGGCCAAGCGCTTTTATATCGTGCTTCGTTTCCATGGTACTGACCTAGACCAAATCATGCAGTCGTCACTGTTTCGTATGCTTTTTCGTCGCATACAAAAAAGGATTGACCTGTGTGTCGCCCCTTCAGGATACTTTCGCCAAAAGCTAAGTCATGAGCTTCAGATTCCCATTGAACGGGTCATTAAAGTTTACCCAGATAACATTGGGGAAGAGTTTGTTGCCGCCAGTAGTGAGCTTAATATCAGAGCAGAAGATTTTTTTACAATTGGCTGCGTCTCAAGGTTGGAGCCCAATAAGAACTGCCAAGAATTACTCCAGGCCTTTGCGGAGTTAACAATACCCAACAAACGTTTGGTGATGATCGGTGACGGCTCTCAGCGTGATGCGTTAGAGGCGTTAGCAGATCAGCTCAGCGTAAGGGAGTTGGTAACCTTTACAGGGGCGCTTCCCCGCACAAAACTTCCGAGTGAAATCGCCCAGTTTTCCGTATTTGTATTTCCTTCTGTTAAAGAAAGTTTTGGTTTAGTCGCTGTAGAGGCACTCGCGTGCGGCGTACCCGTGATTGCTAATGCCAAGCTTCACGCGGCAAAAGAGTATTTAGAAGAAGCGAGAAATGGCTACTTTTATCACAATGGAAAAGAGGGGCTGCAAGAAGCCATAGAAGCATTTTATGCACTACCACCTGCTCAGCGTTCGGTGTTATCAGAGCAGGCCTCCTTGGTGGGCAAGCAATTTAATTACGAACAGGTCTTCACTCAAGGCGTAAGTCAAATTCTGGATAGGCAGCAGGGCGATATAGCCGATGATGAACAAACACGTGGCAGGAGATAACAACGATGGGTAATCCAAAAACAATGACGTTTTCGGAGCGTTACCCACCGCAGGTGGTATTTCCGTTTTTTGATGTGTTCGCCATTTTTGTGGGCGGTTGGCTGGCACATCTCATGCGCTTTGGCTCGTTTCAGCTTCATGAGCGGTATGTGTTGGCGTTAATCTGCATTGCTTTATTGGTGTTAGTGATCAACAGCATGTCAGAGAGCTATAAACGTTGGCGAATCACGCCCGTTTATCACATGTTGGCAAAACTCTTGTTGGTCTGGTTAGCCGTTGGAATTACCGCCGCATCATTAATCTATTTCGCTCACGCCGCAGAGCGTTACTCAAGGCTGTGGATAGGGTTAACGCTAGTGGCGTCTTTTCTAATGGCGGGCGGGGCGCGGTTGCTGGTTCAGTTAGGGCTGCGGCACGTGCGTTTGCGAGGTGGTGCGCGTCGGCCAGTATTTCTAATTGGGCCAAGTCAAAACGTACTCGATGTTGCCAAAGGGATTCGTAGTGCCTCTTGGGAAGGCCATACTATTGCCGGTGTTGAGCGTATTAAAGCGCCACTTAATGATGTCTGTATAGATCGCATTGCGCGACGTATCAATGAATCTAGCGCTCGGGAAGTGTGGATCTGCGTGCCCTTTGAAATGGGTGAAACGGTGCGAGCACTGTTTTACGCGCTGCGTAATCACACCGCGGAAGTGCGTTTTATTCCCGCTTTTCAAGATATGCATCTGCTGAATCATCGCATGTCGGAAGTGGCAGGCCATTACGCCATCGATTTAAGCGTTTCCCCAATGAGTGGCATGTCACGCTTTATCAAGCGTTCTGAAGATGTTGTGATCGGGTCGTTAATTTCCCTGCTTATATTGCCGGTATGTGCGGCGATTGCGTTAGCCATTAAGCTCACATCTCCGGGGCCGGTGCTTTTCAAGCAGTATCGAGAAGGCTCCAATGGGCGACACTTTAAAGTCTATAAATTCCGCTCTATGCACGTGCACAATGAAAATAATGGGCAGGTCACCCAGGCGAAGAAAAACGATAGCCGTATTACCAAAATTGGTGCGTTTTTAAGGCGCACATCGTTAGATGAGTTGCCGCAGTTTTTCAATGTGCTGCAGGGGCGAATGTCGATAGTTGGGCCGCGCCCTCACGCATTAGCTCATAACGAGCAGTATAAAGAGCTGGTTGAGTCTTATATGCGACGCCATAAGGTAAAGCCTGGCATTACTGGCTGGGCACAGGTCAACGGGTTGCGGGGGGGAACGGACACCCTGCAAAAAATGCAGCGGCGCGTCGAGTATGATCTTTGGTACATCGATAACTGGTCTTTATGGCTGGATCTAAAGATCATTGTAATGACTGTTTTTAAAGGTTTTATCAATAAAAACGCCTACTAACAAAATGATATAAAGTACGCTTTTCAAGGTGATGGTTGGCTCGACAGTATAAGCCCTGTAATAATGTAAGCCCGTGTGAAGGCTTATCGGCTTTTGCGAGTGTTCAACAGTCATTAGGAACCTTGCTTTGATGGTGTCTCAAAATTCGCCTGCAAACGGCACACTATACACGCCACACTGGTTAACTAGTGTGGCGATTTTTCTGTTAGGAGCCTTGTCGCTGGTGATCCCTAGTGGCTATTCGCTGGGGGCTGTGGTTCTGTTTTTCGCGGGCGTTGGTCTTTTGGTAATGAGGCGTTTGCCGCAGTTCACCGCCCAAGATCGATGGGTCATCGCCGCTTTAATGGCCTATGCACTGGTTAGCCTGGCTGAGGTCTGGTGGGATGCACAAGGCAGTAGGGGGATCGATAAACCCATTCGTTTTATACTCGCCGTCCCTGCGCTGTGGTGGGTAATTGCCCACCCTCCTAAACTCGCTTTTTTATGGGGAGGGATCGCTGTTGGGGCGATATCTGCTGGCAGTTGGGCAGGGTGGCAAAAGTTATTTGAAGGCGTTTCGCGCGCAGGAGGCCACACCCACGTTATCCAATTTGGCAACCTAAGTATGTTGTTAGGGGTGCTTTGTTTAGCAGGGCTTGGGTGGGCAGTTGTTCAGCGTCAGCGCAACGGATGGGTGGCTTTCATGCTGCTGGGGGCGATGGGCGGCATACTAGGCTCGCTATTTTCAGGCAGCCGAGGTGGCTGGGTAGGGTTTCCTATCGTGTTACTGGTGCTATATCGCGCTTACGGAACAGGGCTTTCACCGAAGCTAAAAGTAGCGGCTATTGTGGCAGTATTAACCGCTGGTATCGCCGTCTACGCAGTGCCACAGCTTGGTGTGCAAAGTCGTGTTCATCAAGCGGTTAGTGATGTCAATTTGTATATCTCAGGCGAGAACCGCGCTACCTCGGTGGGGTCTAGGTTTGAAATGTGGCGTGGTGCAACGCTGCTAATTCAAGAGAAACCGTTGGTAGGTTGGGGAAGTAACGGCTACGAGCAAGCGATGGCGGCGCTGGGGGAGAAGGGCGTTATTAATCAAGAAGCCGCTCAGTACGGCCATGCGCACAATGAATTTATTGACGCCTTTGCCAAGCGTGGTTTGATTGGCCTGTTTGTTTTGTTAGCGCTATACATTATCCCTATGCGACTGTTTGCCAAGCAGATAAAAGCCGATAACTTAGCAGTTCGTGCCATTGCTACCGCTGGGGTGCTGCTGCCAGTCACCTATATCGACTTTGGCCTATCTCAAGCGTTCCTGACGCATAACAGCGGTGTAATGATGTATGCTTTTTTACTAGCCTCGTTTTGGGGTATCTATGCAAACCTTACGAGGGAAGCTAATCCTGCTATGAGTCAAAGTTGATTTTTAAGTTGTTGATCCCGTGATGAAAAAAGCCAGCTTTCATAAAGCTGGCTTTTTTTATGTGTATCATTGGTAATGTAGCAAAATTTAATTAATTGATTGTATAAGGTTTGTCAACGTAGAGCCTCGCTTGTTAATACCTTACAATGGCATCGCTTTGTTAGCACAGGTTAACCACTTTTTAAGCCGCACAGCGTAGGGCAAGGGAATACGCCCGTTAGAATCCCTGGGCGGTAGCGTGCCTTTTTACTGGAAATCATCATGTCAAATAGCCTACTTTCTCTGACGCGGCCAGCTCGCATGCTGTTGGCAGCGTTAAGCGTTGCCGTAGTAAGCGGCTGCGCTACCTATCCCAACAGCACACAGCAGCAAGCCCAATACGTGCTGAATACCGACTCAGCTAGACTGTTGGGTGACGACAACCTCAATGGCTTTCTATCTCAAGCGCCAGCCGGGGCAGTCATGAACCTAGTGCGCAGCCCTTGGGGTGATAACGTCGAAATCATTGCCGGTGCTCCCTATCTACCCGCCAGCGGCAGAGCGTGCAGGCAACTGCGTGTAACAGAAGCCGGAGGCAGCGCTGCCCGCACCGCCCTCACTTGCGAAACTCCCAATGGCTGGGTTAATCAGCGGGTGCTGAGTCAAAGCACCTCCGTTACATCCTCTGCAGCACAAGGGCGCTACTAATGAACGCTATTCGTCTCCTTAAACGGCTTTCGTTTAAACGCCCTCTTGCCGTTGCTTCTTTTGTTGTCATCAGCAGTGCCATAAGCAGTTCGGGGTGGGCGCAAAGCATTAGCTTGCCCAATACTATTCTGCCGGAAGGGCAGGCTCGCGAGCAGCAAGAGCAGGTGGATGATACGCCCCGCGCCGATTGGCGAAGCGGCACCTATGGGCCTGTTAGCGCTCAGCCGCAAAACCCTGATGCGTTACCACCGTTTGGGGCCAATCTGTTTAGCGGTGGGTTTCGTGGCGCTATGGGCGATGGCCTGAACGCTAGCTACCAAGTAAAGCCCGGTGATCAAATTACCGTGCGCGCCTGGGGAGCGTTTGAGTTTGAACGAGTGATACCTGTAGATGCTCAGGGCAATATCTTTATTCCTGGTTCTGGCCCATTAAATGTAGAGGGCCAAAATAGCCAGCAAGTAGAAAGCAGTGTGCGCGGTGCCATTACGTCGGTTTATCCAGAAAACGTACAGGTCTACACCAACGTACAGGGTGTTCAACCTGTTGCTGTTTTTGTGACAGGCTATGTTGAAAACCCAGGTCGTTTTGCAGGCACACCAAACGACTCGGTGCTCTATTTCCTCGATCAAGCAGGCGGTATCGACCAAGACTTAGGCAGTTATCGTCAAATTCGCGTGATGCGTAACGACCGCACTGTTGCCACGGTCGATCTCTACGACTTCCTTATCAATGGCTCTATTGCCCGTCCGCAGTTTCAAGACGGCGATACCATTGTGGTAGAAGAGCGCGGCCCCGCGATTGCAGTGGGGGGTGATGTGCACCGCGAGCACCGTTATGAGCTACTGGGCAACCAATTAAGTGGCGCTGAATTAGTTAATCTGGCGCGCTTGAGAAGTGGTGTTTCCCATGTTCTGCTACGCGGCAACCGGGAAGAGGGGCCCATTGCCCAATATTTCCCGATTGATATGTTCTACGGCCAAACCATTCGTAGCGGCGATGAAGTCCTGTTCAGTGCCGATAAGCGCAGTGAAACCATCGTGGTTGAAGTGGAAGGCAGTTACTACGGGCCTTCACGTTACGCGTTACCCCGTGATGCACGCTTAAGCGAACTACTCGATGCCATTCCGGTGCCTGAAAACATGACCGCAGTGGAAAGCATCTCGCTACAGCGTGAAAGCGTCAGGCAGCAGCAACAGCAATCCATGGAAGATAGCTTACGCCGCTTAGAAACCACCTACCTAAGCGCTGAATCCAGCACTAATGAAGAAGCTCGAATTCGCGCTCAAGAAGCCGAACTTATCCAAAACTTCATTGAGCGTGCCCGCGAGCTAGAACCAAGTGGCCGTTTGGTGGTTGCCTACAACGACCGTATTTCCGATATCCGTCTGCAGGATGGCGACGTCATCACCATTCCTGAGTTGAGTGACTCCATGCTCATCAGCGGCGAAGTACTCGTGCCCCAAGCAGCGGTGTTCCGTCCTGGCATGAATGTGATTGATTACATCGAAAGTGCTGGTGGCTTCACCAACCGCGCCGATGAAGACCACATTCTCGTTGTTCGTCAGAACGGTGCAGTAGAAAACGCTCGCAACGTCAACTTGCGCCCTGGGGATGAAATTCTTGTCATGCCCGCTGCACCTACCCACAATCTGCAGCTAGCCTCTACGCTCACGCAGATATTGTTCCAAATCGCTGTCGCTACTCGCGTCGCAGTTGATCTGTAAATGGTGAAGGGTGAGGTGTGAGGGGTAAAACCACTAACACCTCACGCCTCACGCCTCACATCTCACTTATTTAAAAGTAGAGCTATGGCAAATGTAAAAGGCGCGCCGAAAGGCGCCCGCACGCCTTGGCAAGTCACTCGTAGCGTTTGGTACGCCATGTTCGTGCGAGAAGCGCTCTCCCGCACCATGGGCGACCGCATGGGCTGGTTCTGGATGGTTTTCGAGCCGTTTGCCCTGGTGGCAATTATGGTGGGTATTCGTAGCTTTGTGGGTGGTGGTGGACGCCTAATTACTAATGCTCCCTTTATGCCGTGGATGATTACAGGGATGATGGGCTTTTTTCTTGTGCGTGAGGGTATGATTCGCGGCATGGGTGCAATTGATGGTAATAAAGCACTGTTTGCCTACCGCCAAGTACAACCGATTGACCCGGTATTAGTGCGTAATTTTCTTGAAGGAACGTTACGCAGTTTGGTTTTTTTGATCTTTATTGGTGGTGGATTAATGCTGGGGCTAGATATGTACCCAGATAACGCGATACGCGCTATTGCGGCTTGGTTGTCACTTTGGAGTTTAGGCTTAGGGGCAGGGCTGGTCACATCTGTTGCTGCAACATTAGTGCCTGAAATAGGTATTGTCATTCGCATGATTTCGCTGCCACTATTAATTATTTCTGGTGTTATTTTGCCATTAAATAGTCTGCCTCACTGGCTGCTGGAATACTTAATGCTGAACCCCATTCCTCATGGATTAGAAACACTTCGCTTAGGGTTTTTCGAAAATTATGAAGTGGTGCAAGGTACCAGCATGCTTTACATGTGGCTGTTCACTTTCACCTTAATATCGCTAGGTTTGCTGATGCACCTGCGCTTTGTTGATAAGTTAAAGGCAAAATAATTCATGCAAGTTTCCCTGCGTCGATTTGTAAAAACATCTCCCCACTGGGCGTTAGCATTTATTGCTATTTTGCTAGTGTCTTTTTATTGGTTTGTATGGGCAGAAGAGCGCTATGTGTCTCGGGCTACCGTGGTGCTAGAAAGCCCCCAGGTAGCCACGCCGGAATTCAGCCTTTCCTCCTTGATGGGCGGCGGTGGGGGGAATACGGCCGATCTTTTGCTGCTTCGAGAGCATCTACTTTCTGTTGATATGCTGCGCCTGCTTGATGAGCAGCTCGATATTCGCCAGCACTACAGCGAACACGGCGATATTTTTGCCAAGCTGCGCGACCCTAATGTCCCCATTGAAGACTTGCACAAATACTATCTGCGCCGGGTTGAGGTAGAGTTGGATGAATATGCCGGCGTTCTGAATATTCACGTCCAAGGCTACACACCAGAATTCGCCCGAGATATGGCTGGGCTGCTGCTAGACGCTGGCGAAAACCACATGAATACAATGGGCCACCGCTTAGCGGAAGAGCAGGTTCGCTTTTTAGAACAGCAGATGATTCGCCTGGAAGATCGTTTTCGTGATACCCGCACTGAGCTGCTCGAATTTCAAAACGAGTACGGCTTAGTATCGCCAACCTCCACGGTGGAAAGCATCAACCAAGTAGTGGCTACGCTAGAAGGCGACTTGGCCCGTTTGCAAGCGCAACGTAACGCGTTGGCCAGTTTCCAAAGCTCGCAATCAGCTGAGCTACGCCAAGTAGAGCGCAGCATCACCGCATTGCGAGATCAAATCGTCGAGCAGCGTGACCGCCTAGCGCAAGCAACGGGGAATTCGCTAAACCGCATATCTGCGGAATACGAAACGCTAGAGCTTCAAGCCCAGTTCGCACAAGAAACTTACTCCAGCGCGTTAGCGGCGTTGGAAAATACCCGCTTGGAAGCCGCCCGTCAGCTTAAACAGGTGAGCGTGCTGCAAAGCCCGCTATTCCCAGAATACCCAACCGAACCAAACCGCCTTTACAACAGCAGTGTATTTGCCATCATCACTATCTTCTTAGCCTTCATTTTCAGCATGATCATGATGATTGTGAAGGACCACAGGGATTAAGGTGGAATTTTGTAGCGCCGCGTAACGAGGTCGCGGGTGCGCTTCGCTTACCACGCGCTACAAAAACCGAAAGGCAAACGTGTAGCGCCATGCCACAAAACCCGAAAGGCAAACGTGTAGCGCGGTGTAACGAATCTTGCGAGGCACGAGCAAATGAGGCACCCGCGAATAGAAGCGCCATGCCACATAACCTGAAAGGCAAATATGTAGTGCGGCGTAACGAGGTCGCGAGGAACGAGCGAAACCGAGGCACCCGCAACGGCGGCGTAGCCGCCCCGCAATGTTACCTGCTCAATATCAGGCGGCGCAGCCGCCTAAAAGCTCCCTACCGTCAACGCTTCGCGCTACATTACCTGATTTGAAAAATGAGCTAGCCTTAACTATGTATAGCCATCGATTTAACTCAGACATACACATCACTCGTCATGCTAGCGAAAGAATGGCTGCTAGAAACATAAATGATGGTGAGTTAATCGAATTGATAGAAGCAGGCACGGTTAAGCATAAAGATGATGTGCGAGTGTGGGTGGCAAAAAATTTTGATAATAGGCAAGACAATCTCTTATGCGTTGCAGCAGTCCTAGAGGACAAAATTGTAGTGAAAACGGTAATGCATCATTTTGAGTGGGAGGAAAAGTAATGCGGACTACTTACGATGAGGCAGACGATATTTTAGTGCTGCATTTGTCTGAAAAAACGACCATCAAAGAAGTGTCTCAAGACTGGAATACGCATATTAGCTATGCAGAAGACGGGACAATCACAGAAATCGTTATTTTAGATGCCTCTAAGCAAGGGGCTTGGCCACTTTTGAAAAGTCAAGCTGCCTGAAATCTAACGCCGTGCCTATGCTGCACATTGCCCGCGGGGGCGCTTCGCTTACCACGCGCTACAAAACCCGAAAGGCAAACGTGTAGCGCCATGCCACATAACCCGAAAGGCAAACGTGTAGCGCGGTGTAACGAATCTTGCGAGGCACGAGCAAATGAGGCACCCGCGAATAGAAGCGCCATGCCACATAACCTGAAAGGCAAATATGTAGTGCGGCGTAACGAGCGAAACCGAGGCACCAGCAACGGCGGCGTAGCCGCCCAGCAATGTTACCTGCTCAATATCAGCACCGACGCCAACTAGCGCCACCGAAAAAGGAATTTCGATGCTTGAGATTATCCATCATGGTGGTGCGGCAGGGGTGACGGGTAGCTGTCACCAGCTTATTCTCAACAGCGAACACTCACTACTGGTGGATTGCGGCCTCTTTCAAGGCGAAGACGCGGCTGAAGACAGTTTTCAACAGCTGCAAATTGAATTTGATATCAGCACCGTTAGTGCTCTTGTCGTTACCCACGTACATATTGACCACGTGGGGCGGCTACCTTACCTGCTGGCGGCGGGTTATAAAGGCCCAATTATTTGCTCCATCCCGTCAGCAATGCTGCTACCGCTGGTCATTGAAGACGCCCTAAAGATCGGCTTTACGCGTAATGCAGACCTGATTCAGCGCTTTCAAGCGCAGCTTGAATCACAAATCGTCAGTGTGCCCTACGGTAAGTGGCACACCTTGGTTGGTGAAAATGTGGATGCAAGCAATGGCATCACTACCCGCATCAAGCTCAAAAGGGCAGGGCACATTCTCGGTTCTAGCTACGTAGAGATCGCCCACCAGCATGCCAATGGCCACAAAGAGCGCATTGTCTTCAGCGGTGATTTAGGGGCACCCTATGCACCATTGCTGCCTGCGCCTAAGTCGCCTTATAGTTGTGACCAGCTAGTCCTTGAAAGTACTTACGGCGACCGCCAGCATCAAGGTCGCCGCAAACGGCGTGCCACGCTAAAAAATGCCATTGAACAAGCCCTCGCTAACGGGGGTACGGTAATGGTGCCTGCCTTTAGCATAGGCCGCACCCAAGAGCTGCTATACGAGCTGGAAGGCATTATTTTCGAGGCTAAATCGAAGCCCAAGCAAAGCCGTTGGCAAGACTTGGAAATCATTGTTGATTCACCTCTTGCTGCCCGCTTTACCCACGTATACCGCCAGCTAAAGCCCTATTGGGATAAAGAAGCCCACCGCCGCCTACGCAGTGGCCGTCACCCGCTCAGTTTCGAAAATCTCTACACCGTAGAAAGCCACGAAGCTCACGAGCAAACTGTCCAATACTTAGCGAAAACCAGCCGCCCAGCGGTAGTCATTGCGGCCAGCGGCATGTGTGCAGGTGGCCGCATTATGAACTACCTAAAAGCCATGCTAAGCGATGCGCGTCATCAGGTATTGTTTGTGGGGTATCAAGGCGCAGGCACGCCAGGACGAATGATACAGCAACACGGCCCACAGGGCGGTTGGGTGGAAATAGATGGTCAGCGCATCGATATCCATGCTGGCATTACCACCATCAGCGGCTATTCCGCCCATGCAGATCAAAAAGACCTGCTTAATTTTGTAAAGCGCATGCGACGCTGGCCCCATACCATACGCCTTGTGCACGGTGACCAAGCCGCCAAGCACGCGCTCAAAAATGAACTAGAAGCGCTTTATCAGCGCAACAGCAAACCGCTTGATATCAATTTGTAGTGCGGTTCGCTTACCGCTTGCTACCTATTAAACACCTAAAGAGTCGGTGAAACTTACTTGCCCATGAATTTCCTATTCACTATTCACCACTCACTATTCACGAATTTAAAATGATTGAAATCAAACATCTCTACAAACGCTACCACAATCACCACGGTAGTAATTGGGTACTAAAAGACGTCAATTTCACAATCCCTATGGGCGTCAGTGTGGGCTTGATTGGTGCGAACGGGGCAGGTAAATCAACGCTTTTACGTCTAATTGCTGGTATGGACACCCCCGAGCGCGGCGAGGTAATTAGACATAGTCGTGTTTCTTGGCCGGTAGGGCTTTCTGGTGGTATGCAGGGCAATATGACGGGGCGCCAAAACGTTAAATTCGTTGCTCGCGTGCAAGGCAGTGACCCCGAAGAAGTCAAGAGAGTTATCAAGTTCGTGGAAGAGTTCGCTGAAATTGGCCCTGCCTTCGATGAGCCAATCCGCACGTACTCATCGGGTATGAAATCACGTATTTCTTTCGGTCTATCGCTCGCGTTTGATTTTGACGTCTACATCTCCGATGAAGCCACTGCCGTGGGCGATCGTGCATTTAAAGCCAAAGCCAAAGAGTTATTTGAAGCAAAAACAGGCCAAGCCTCTTTGATAATGGTGTCTCACTCAGAAGGCATTTTGAAGGACCTCTGCCAGGCAGGGGTTTATCTCAAAAAGGGTAATGCCTACTGGTATGACGATATCAATGATGCCATTGCTGCCTATCACTCAGATGTCGATGAAAAGAAACGTCATGCCGAACTGCCTAGCGATGTTGTGGGCGCTCGTAAATACCTACAAGCCTGCCATGCCGATTTAAAAGCTGCTCAAGAAACCCTGGCTGATGCCAAAGAGCAAGATGATAAAGCGGCGCTGGTCGCGGCGAAAAAAGCGGTTCAAGAAGCAGGCAACAGAGCTAAAGATGCGCGGGCAAATTTAGAGCTTCGACAAAGCGAACGATAGTGCCAGCGTTGATGAGATAGTTGATGAGATGGCTGATGAGTTAGTTGGTGAGATAGTTAATGAGATAGTTAATGAGATAGTTAATGAGAAAAACGTTTTTAATCACCGGTGGTGCAGGATTTATTGGTTCTGCCGTTATTCGTGAGCTAATTAAGAATACCGACCACCGTGTCGTGAATATCGATAAGCTCACCTATGCTGGCAACCTAGAATCGTTGGTAAGCGTCTCTGCCAATGAGCGCTACGCATTTGTGCAAGCGGACATTTGCGATGCCCCTGCCATGCAGCAGCTGTTTGAACAGCACCAGCCTGATGTGGTGATGCACTTAGCAGCAGAAAGCCATGTAGACCGCTCTATCGACGGCCCCGCTGCGTTTATTCAAACCAACGTGGTTGGTACTGCAGTTCTGCTAGAAGCCGCCCGAGCTTACTGGAAAGACCTGCAGCAACAAGATGCCGATAAAGCAGCAGTGTTTCGCTTTCATCATATAAGCACCGATGAAGTGTATGGCGACCTAGAAGGCACTGACGACCTCTTCACAGAAGAAACTCACTACGCTCCTAGCTCACCCTATTCGGCGAGTAAAGCCAGTTCAGACCATCTTGTTCGCGCTTGGCAGCGCACCTATGGCCTGCCTACACTTGTCACCAACTGTTCTAACAACTACGGGCCGTACCATTTTCCGGAAAAACTAATTCCGTTGATGATTCTCAATGCCCTGGCTGGCAAACCGCTGCCGGTGTATGGCGATGGGCAGCAAATTCGGGATTGGCTCTATGTAGAAGATCATGCCCGAGCCCTGATCAAAGTTGCCACCGAAGGTCGTATAGGCGAAACCTATAATATCGGCGGGCACAACGAACAAACTAACTTACATGTAGTAGAGACTATCTGTGAGATTTTGGATGAGCTAGTGCCATACAAAGTGAAGGGTAATTCTCACCACTTACCACTCACCACTCACGATTCACATAAACAACTGATCACGTTCGTCACCGACCGCCCAGGCCATGACGTTCGTTACGCCATCGATGCTAGCAAAATTGAACGCGAACTGGGCTGGAAGCCAGAAGAAACCTTCGAAACTGGCCTACGCAAAACCGTCGAATGGTACCTCGCCAACGAAACCTGGTGGAAACGCGTACAAGACGGTAGCTATCAAGGTCAACGCCTAGGCGCCAATACGTAGTGCGTGGTAAGCCTACGGCGCACCCGCAACAGACGCTTGAGTTTCGCGGGTGCCTCGGTATCGCTCGTTTCTCGCGGCCTCGTTACACCGCGCTACGGGTTTTACGATAGGTCGGTATTACTGGGTTTTGTAGTGCGTGGTAAGCCTACGGCGCACCCGCAACAGACGCTTGAGTTTCGCGGGTGCCTCGGTATCGCTCGTTCCTCGCGGCCTCGTTACACCGCGCTACAGGTTACGCAATCGTTTGACGTTAAGGCTTCTCCATGAACATCCTCATCACCGGCGGCAATGGCCAAGTAGGCTTTGAGCTCCAGCGCCAGTTTGCTCCATTCGGTACTATCCTGGCCCCGACACGCCAAGAACTCGACCTAACCAACTCCGAAGCTGTCGATGCGTATCTTGAAAAACACCAGCCTGATTTGGTCCTCAATGCCGCTGCCTACACAGCCGTTGATAATGCCGAGAGCGAACCAGAACAGGCAAGGCGCTTAAACGCCAAACTGCCCGCGCAACTGGCTAATTACGCCGCGAAGCGGAGCATCCCCCTGGTGCATTACTCAACGGATTACGTTTACCCAGGCAGCGGCGAAACACCCTGGCAGGAAGACAGCCCCACTGGCCCGCTAAGCGTCTACGGTGAAACCAAACTGGAAGGGGATCAAGCGGTGTCTGAAAGCGGTGCCAGCTACCTGGTTTTTCGCACTAGCTGGGTGTATGCCGCCCGTGGCAACAACTTCATGAAAACCATGCTTCGCCTAGGCCGCGAGCGAGACACGCTGAATATCGTTAACGATCAAATAGGCGCGCCCACCCCCGCACGTTTAATCGCTCAAATCACCGCGTTGTCTTTCGTGGCTCATGGCACACGGCTCTCTATTCACATCCCCCAAGGCATCTACCACTTAGCACCCAGAGGGGAAACCAACTGGCACGACTTCGCCAGTGAGATTTTTAACCAAGCCCGTGAATTAAAGGAAGTTCTTGCCATCACTCCCGAGGGTGTTGCCGGCATCTCCACGGTAGAGTATCCAACACCCGCCCAGCGCCCACTGAATTCACGCATGGCGCTAGGCAAGCTAGAAAGCGCATTAGGTATCACCATGCCACCTTGGCAAAGCCAGCTGGCCTTAACGCTTAAAGAATATCTAGATAATTTTTAAGCTACGGAAGCGACGAGTTTTGCCACGGATCTACACGGAGTCCACGGATAAAACCATATTCTTAATATTCATATGTTGGTTTTTTGTTGTTGATCTTATCCGTGCCTTTTCGTGTATATCCGTGGCAAAAAAAATTATTACAGCGAGTTGAGTATGAGCAACACCCAAAACCGTAAAGGCATTATCCTGGCCGGTGGCTCGGGCACGCGGTTACACCCCATTACCCGCGGTGTATCCAAGCAACTCCTGCCGATTTACGACAAACCGATGATCTACTACCCGATCTCGGTGCTCATGTTGGCAGGCATCCGCGACATTCTGATCATCTCAACGCCGGAAGATTTACCTCAATATCAAAACCTGCTGGGTACCGGCGAAGATTTTGGCATTCGCCTGCAATACGCAGAACAGCCTAACCCCGACGGCCTAGCCCAGGCGTTTATAATCGGTGAAGAATTTATTGGCGAAAGTTCTGTTTGCTTAGTGTTGGGCGACAACATCTTCCATGGTCAGCACTTCTCTGATCAGTTAAAGCGTGCCAGTTCGCATACGTCGGGCGCGACGGTATTTGGTTATCTAGTTAAAGACCCTGAACGTTTCGGCGTGGTGGAATTTGACGAGCAGGGCCGCGCTATTTCCATCGAAGAAAAGCCAAAAAAGCCAAAATCTGCCTACGCCGTCACCGGACTGTATTTCTACGATAACGACGTAGTAGATATTGCCAAGCAGGTAACTCCTTCAGAGCGCGGCGAGCTAGAAATCACCAGTGTGAACAACGCCTACCTGCAGCGGGGGGATTTACGCGTAGAGCGTCTTGGTCGCGGGTTCGCTTGGCTAGACACCGGTACTCATGACAGCTTGTTAGAACCCAGCCAATACGTACAAACGATTGAACACCGCCAAGGTCTTAAAATCGCTTGCCTAGAAGAAATCGCCTGGCAGCAGCAGTGGATCAGCGACGAATGCTTAGCTGAGCTCGCCAAACCACTCGCTAAAACCCAATATGGCCAATACCTACAACGCCTACTCAAAACGAAAGGTAATAAGTAAGGGGTGAGTAGTGAGGAGAAAGTAATCTTACCCCTCAAGCCTTACATCAAGCTCCTCACCTTTCACCTCTTACGGTTTAGATATGCAATACGAAAAACTCGCCATTCCTGATGTTGTGCTTATTACCCCCCAAGTCTTCGGCGATGAGCGCGGCTTCTTCATGGAAACCTTTCGCCAAAGCGAATTCGAAGCCCACTGTGGGCATCACACCTTTGTGCAGGATAATCACAGTAAATCCGCCCAAGGCATACTGCGTGGCCTTCATTACCAGCACCAACAGCCGCAGGGCAAGCTAGTGCGGGTAACCCAAGGTGAAGTCTTCGATGTAGCGGTAGATATGCGCCAAAGTTCGCCAACCTTCGGCCAGTGGGTTGGCGCAATGCTTAGCGAGCAGAACAAGCAAATGTTATGGGTGCCACCCGGGTTTGCTCATGGCTTTTATGTCACCAGTGAACAAGCCGAATTTCAGTACAAATGCACCGATTACTACGCCCCAGGGGATGAAGTATCGCTGCGCTGGGATGACCCCACACTTAATATTCAATGGCCGTTGGTAAACAGCCGGGCACCCATGCTTTCAGCCAAAGATAAACAAGGCTTAAGTTTGCCAAATGCCCCTCGTTTTAATTAAAATTAATGATTGCTAAAGAAAAGAATGGAGCTGCTCTCACCATGTCCTTAGTCGTGTACGTAGGAATAGATAAATTCAAGGCCGAATCAGGCGCCGCCCTGCGCGAGCAAAACGCGACTGAACTAACGTTAAGCGACATTGCAAAGGGGCAGCCCAGCACTGATGAAGCCAGCACCGTTGAAGACCAATTGCTGGTGATTGATATGTTTAGTGAAGAAGCGTTAGCGTCACTTAAAAGCTGGCTGAAAAAAGAGACAGCGCATGCATGTATCATCGCTTGGCCGCAGCCTGTTGCTTGGCTGGCGGCTAGCCTGGCAACCGGGACAACAGGCGAGGAAGCGTTAAGTGATTGGCTGTCGCAAGCTAAACGTTTACTCGCGCTTTTTCGCTCAGCTCGCCGTCAAGTGACGTTGGCTGGTTACATGCCTGGCTGTGAATTAGAAGTGATTAAAGCGCCAGTGATAGACCGCTCTGAAAATCCGATATATCAACTAGCAGCGGCGTATCTGAGCAGTCAATCTCAAGCATTACAAGATACCTATGCCTACTTGGCAGCCAGCAGCAAGGAGTGCCCGGTTGTAGAGGCGCGCGAGGCAGAGATGGCTCAAGCAGCGCTGAGCGAATATCACGCTCGGCAAGCGGAGAGTGAGCAAGGCCAGCGAAATGGTCGTGCGCTAAAAGAGGCAGACGCCGCCCAGGAACGCCAGCAGCAGGATATTGCCCGCCTGAAAGGTGAATTGAGTAGTACCCACGATGAGTACGCCCTAGTGCTCCAACAACTCCAAAACACACAAGAATTCTTAGCAGAAGGAATCAATGATCTTCAAACGTTGAAAAAAGAAAACGAAGCACTTAAGCAAGCTTTTGATACTCAGCGCAAAGAGAAAGATGTTACTCAGCAACACAATCAGGTGCTGAAAAAAGAAAACGAAGCACTTGGACAGGCTTCTGACACACTTAAGATGAACGTTGAGACTCAGCGCAAAGAACAAAGTGCTATTCAGCAACATGTTCAAACGCTGCAAAAAGAAAACCAAACACTTAAACAGGTTTTGGAGACAGAGCAGAAAGACCAAGCAGTCATTTTGCAGGCGCTGCAAAATGTGCAAATAGAAGCCGCTGAAATATTCGATATGTTGCAGCAAGTCAGGGCCACTGATTTTGAGCACAGAGAGCAAGCGATTGCCCAGCAGGAACTCACTGCAGCGCAAAATGTGCAATTGCTGAGTACCCTGCAGGAGGCCCAACAGGCGTATGAAACGTTGTATGTAGAACAGCAAGCACTATCTGAGCAGCTATTCACGGTATACCCGCAAAACCAGCAAGAGCTTGAAAAGAACGCTTCTGAGCAGATAACCCTCCGCCAGCAGCTGGAAAAGCGCCAAACAGAACTCAACGTTCTGCGCACGGAAAGTGAACAGCGTATACACCGCCTAGAGCGTTTGGTGCAGTGGCTACGTGTGCATGCCCAGCGCCACGCAGCTGTAGCTTACCGCGAAATCCGCAGCTACAAGAAGGCGTTGCCCTCACAGGTAGCCATGCTAGAAGCTAGCCCGCTGTTTGATGCCGAGTGGTACTGTAAGCAATACCCAGACGTAGCTCAGGCCAATATCAAACCCGCTGAGCATTTCATCAAGTTTGGTGCCATTGATGGCCGCCACCCAGGGCCACTGTTCAGTACTGAGTTTTATCTTACTCACTATGAAGATGTCGCTGCCTCTGGCCAGCATCCGTTGCTGCATTACCTTCGCTATGGAAAAGAGGAAAATCGCGAGATACACCCACCTCAATACCAGTTGTCAGCGCTTCAAACAATAGCGAAGGGGGCTAAAGCATGAGCCAGAATGTTGACCTGCTAGTACACATTGGCCCGCTACGTGAAGAAAGCGAAACGCTGCTAAAACATGTAAACCAAGTCACATTATTGGCACCGCTTTCCCCTATGCTTGATCGTCAGCAGGCGTTAGCAAAAAACTTGCCTGCTTTGCACATTACGGAGCAGCCAGTGACCCCCCCCGGTGGAGAGGCGGTGTGCTATGCCTATACGCTGAAAGACTTTAACAGCTTGGCTCCTGCTAGTGAGTTAACCAGTCTCTATCCAGGGTTGGGTAAGGCTCGCCATCAAACCGTGGATACCCAAACGCTTCCTCAAGCGCTGGAACAGGCTGGTTTAAGCCAAGCCACGCTAACCCATTTGATTATCGAGCAACCGGAAATCGCTCTCAGCTTGCTACAAGTATTTAATCACTCAGGTTTGCTGGATCAGTTAACTCATCTTTGGGTGCGTACCAGCCCGCTGAGTCTTTACGAGGGAATGGCCACCAACGTTGAGCTGGCTCAATGGTGTGAACAGCATGGTTTTGAGGTTGGTGTTCAAGATGCTGAAGACCCAGATTTTTTCCTCATCGAGCTTACTCGTAACCCTCTCTATAGCAAGTTGAAAGCTGTTCAAGAACAGCTGGCTGAACATGAAACCCAATTTAGTCATCTAAGCGCAGAACGAGACACACTGAAGAAAGCGCTCGCTGAAACCGAGCAAAACAGTAAGCAATATGCACAGAAAGCTCAGCAACAGCTGAAAGAGAAAGATGCCCAGTTGGGTGAGCGGGATAGTCAGCTTCAACAGCTGACAGAAGAGCATGACGCGCTCAAGAAAATCCTTGCGGATACTGAGCAAAACAGCAAGCAAAGCGACGAGAAAGCTCAGCAGCAGCTGAAAGAAAAAGATGCACAGCTAGGTGAGCGTGCTAGCCAACTTGAACAGCTAAGCACTGAGCGCGACAAGCTGAAGAAAACGCTTGCGGAAGCCGAGCAAAACAGCAAGCAGAGTGCCCAAAAAGCCCAGCAACTGTTGAAAGAAAAAGATGCCCAGTTGGGTGAGCGTGCTAGTCAGCTTAAACAGCTGACAGAAGAGCGTGATGCGCTCAAGAAAACGCTTGCGGAAGCCGAGCAAAACAGCAAGCAGAGTGCCCAAAAAGCCCAGCAACAGCTGAAAGAAAAAGATGCCCAGTTGAAAGAAAAAGACGCGGAGCTAGCCGAGCGTGATACCCAATTAAGCCAGCTAACCGAAGAGCGCGATACGCTGAAGAAGCAGCTAAACCAAGCGATTAAAGTTAGCCAGCAGCATCAAAAAGAACACCAGGAAAGTGAGCAAAGACTTAAAGATGTAACACAGAAATATGAAGCTGTAGAACAGCAGTTACAAAATGCTGTTCAATCCGAACAGAAAGCGCTGAAAAAACTGGAAGAAACTCACGCTTGGTTTATTAATCGCAAGCAGCAAGCAGAAGAGGGCGCTGAGCAAATTAAAGCGCTGCAGGCAAAGCTAACAACTCAGCAGGCCCAGTCAGAAAGCCTTCAAGAAAATTTAACGCTTAGTGAAGAAGAACGCGAGAATTACCAGCGCTACTTTGCCAATAGTAAAAAACAGCATGAAGAATCTGAGGCTAAACTAGTTGAGGCCCAGCAGCAGCTAACTGAAAAAGACGCTATGATCAGCCAGCTCAGCGAACAGCTAGCTACGTTAAAGCATAGTAACGAACGTTTTGGGCAGTTAGAAAGCAAACTGGAATCATTGTTCGGCGAACAGCGCAGCTACATTCAGCAAACGACCAGCGCGCTTGGCCAGCACGTTACCCGAAGCGCCCGCCAACAGCGTGATGAGCAGGCACTGACGCACTATTTGCAACATGGGCAGCGCCCTGTCAGTACTCAGCTTGCGCCCGGTTACGCTATGGCGCTGCTAGTACACTATGATACCCACCATCATGATGTGGTGGTGATTTTCGGCAGCTTGAACACCACAGAGCTACTTGCTCAGAGCATTATCAATGCCCGGACAGAGCAACCACGCTTAATTAGGCAAAACGGCCAGCGGCAAGAGACTCATAATGAAGTGACGCTTTCTCACGATGATTTACCGCAAACCATAGTGAGCATTCAGCATCAGAAAACGGTCAGTGACGAACTCAAAGAGCGCTTAAACAACAAGCGCCTTAGCCACGCGGTGAATGTGGTTTACGCCCCATGGGGTGAGTGCCAGGCCAACGACCAAACAGCGCTGTTTTACTCAGCGGAAACCACGTTGCAACGGCTTAATCAATGGCTGCCAGAAGATGCCCGCGTGCTGATCATTGTAGGGGAAACGCTACCTGAAGCAGGCCACAGCCGAGAAGTAGCCTTACCGCTATTATTAAAGCAACTGCCCACGCAGCGGCTAGATATCGTGCTGGAGAGCAATAGCTATCCACAGGAAAGCAATTTAGTCTCCTATTGGGATACGCTGCTCGAAACCCGCCAACGCCCTGCCCAATGGTTGACACTCCCCAATGCCTACAGCCTAAGAGTTGAGTAGCGGAGCCGAGAATCGAATTTTGCCCCCAACCGGATGATTCGCCACTTACTATCCACCACTCACTATTCACCACTCACTATTCACGGGCCAACATCATGGAAAAAGATCTCGTTATACGCGCACACGCCGCTTTCAATGAAGGTGATTACATAGCGGCTAAAAAACTTTACCAAAAAGCAGCAAAGCTCTATGGAGAAACACTTTTTAGCGTTAATGTTGTCTTATGCGACAAATACCTGCAAGTAGCATCAGGTAAAGAGAAATCAACGATTAATTCACTCATTGAAAGTGCAGAAGTTAAAAAATTGCACGAGCAGATGCGCGATATGCAGCGCCAGCTACGTGAAAAAGACGCCAATATCAACGAGCGCTTTAAGGAGCTAGCGATTTTAACCCGCATATTAGAAGAAAAAGATAATACCGTTTCTGCTTGAATTATCAAATTCAAGTATCGTTAACGCACTGCAAACATAATCAGGAGTAAGAAGCGCCATGCAAATGGAAAATACCAAAATTGCTATTTTAGGTCTAGGTTACGTTGGTTTACCTTTGGCAGTCGCGTTCAGTAAATATTTCCCGACCATTGGTTTTGATATTAAAAAGACGCGCATTGAAGAATTAATGCAGGGTAAAGATAACACCCGTGAAGTAAGTGAGGCCGAGCTGGCTGCTGCACCCAATCTTGCTTTTAGCTGTAATGAAGAAGACCTGAAAGCAGCAAACGTATTAATTGTTACTGTGCCAACACCCATCGATGACCACCGCCAGCCTGATCTTACCCCACTAGTGAAAGCATCTGAAATGCTTGGGCGTGTAATAAACAAAGGCGATGTGGTAATTTACGAGTCTACGGTTTACCCGGGTGCAACAGAAGAAGAGTGTATACCTGTTGTTGAGAAGGTTTCCGGCCTTGTATTCAACCAGGATTTCTATGCGGGCTATAGCCCCGAGCGTATAAACCCAGGCGATAAAGAGCGCCCTGTCACTAAGATTATGAAAGTGACATCTGGCTCTACGCCTGAAATAGCAGACTTTGTCGACCAACTTTATGGCACCATTATTGAAGCAGGTACCCATAAGGCCAGCAGCATTAAAGTAGCTGAAGCTTCTAAAATTATTGAAAACACCCAGCGCGATGTCAATATTGCTCTTATCAATGAGCTGGCAATGATTTTCAGCCACCTGGGTATAGATACCAATGATGTAATTGAGGCCGCAGCTACCAAATGGAACTTTATCAAGTTACAACCAGGCTTAGTAGGTGGTCATTGCATAGGAGTAGACCCGTATTACTTAGTACATAAATCCATGTCGGTAGGCCACATCCCTGATATGATTCGTAAAGCGCGCGAAATCAACGATGGCATGGCCCGCTTTGTAGCCTCTAAATTGATCAAAGCCATGATTGAAAAAAGCCAGTTGATCAAAGGTGCCAAAGTGCTAGTGATGGGCATGACCTTTAAAGAAAATTGTCCTGATATACGTAATAGTAAAGTAGTGGACCTTATTAAAGAGCTTAAATCCTATGGGTTACATGTGGACGTTTATGATCCTTGGGTTGATAAAAATGAAGCAAAAGAAATATACGGGTTAGATTTAATCAGTGTGCCGAAGAAAAATTACTATGATGCAGTTGTTGTGACTGTTAAGCATAATGAGTTTGTTCAGGAGGGGAGGGAGCTTTTCTCTTACTGTAAGGAAATTTTCACTTTTGTAGATATAAAGAAAGTTGTTAAAGCTTGCGGCGAAAATATAATTTACATGTAATTTAGTTATAGGGGAAAAGTTTTGCTTAGTAAAAAAGAAGTATGTGAATTAGTTGAAGAGTCGGGTTTTTTCGATGGCAAATGGTATTGCGAAAAATATCCTGATGTTTTTGAAGGTGACTTATCTCCTTTGCAGCATTTCGTGAAATATGGGTATCGTCTTTTGCGTGATCCAGGGCCGAAATTTTCTAGTGCGGACTATACTGCTCGATATTCAAGGTTTTTCAGGAAAGGCGACTGGGCATTACTACATTATCTGTCGGTTGGGATAAATGAAGGCTTAAAGATAGATTCTCCTAATGGCAATTATGAACGTGATTTAGTCGTAAAGAAAGACGTTAGTGTTTCATGGAGTGGTGACTTTTATCATAAGGAAAATGATAAAATTTTCGTAGGCATTGCCTCGATACCTCAGCGAGTTAACTGTTTGAAACAAACCGTTCAATCACTGATTGATCAAGTAGATAGGATAGGTGTTTTCTTAGATAAATACGATTCTGTTCCAGAGTTTCTTGAAAATAATGAAAAAATTACATACAAGTTATCTAGTGACTTCTCTAGAGAAATAGGTGATGCAGGAAAGTTTTATTGGGTTGATGATTTTGATGGATATTATTTTACATGTGATGATGATTTGATATACCCCCAAGACTTTATCAACAGGATTGTCAAACGAATTCAGCATTATAATTATCCGGTAGTTGTCGGTTGGCATGGCAGTGTAATACTTGAGCCTTTTGTAAATTACTACAATAAGGACTCACGTCGAGTGTTTTCTTTTGGAGCTCCGAGGCCTTATGATACGCCGGTACATGTATTGGGTACAGGTTGTATGGGGTTTCATACTTCCCACATTAATGTATCATTTGCAGATTTTAAATCACCCAATATGGCAGATATATACTTTGCGGTTTTGGGTCAAGAACAAAGAATACCTTTTGTAGTTATCGAGCATAAAAAAGGAGAGATTTATGAGTCTGATGCCAGTCAAGAGTTTTCTATATATCAGCACAGCTCTAAAAGCATCAAGGGATCAAGGCATAATACAAAAGAAAAGCAAAATAAGATAGTTAGTGCTACGGATTGGAGCGTTAATTACGTAAATACTAAGCTAAGAATTTTGATTGTTGGTCGTTTTAAAATTAATGTTAAGGGGGGGGTTTTTAAAAGCTCTCATTTATTAAAAAATGGGCTTGAGAAACTAGGGCATATAGTTGATGTGTGTTGCCTTTCAGAACTTAATGAATGTGAGGTAAACAGAAAATATGACTTTTGTTTGGCTTATGCTCCTGATCCAGATAGGCCAGATTTTGGTGACTGCATTGAGTATATTAAAAAATTAGCAGTAGAGGGCTGCGTGTGTGCAGTTAATTTATCGTTTAATTTGAATAAGCAAAGGACAGCATGGATCGAGGACAAACTATGGGAATTGAATTCAGAGTTTGAAAAACCAAAAATATTTTTTGCAAGTTTTTCCAACTCAACGCAATACTCTTTTAAAGAAAAAACCAAAGAGATGATTGTTCCTTTTCCGAAAACTATCTCACTTGAGAGGTACGAGAATAAACCTTATTCACAGCGTGAGGGAATATTCCTTGGCGATCTTGCAAAGCTTAGTAACTCTTCTTTAGTAAACGGAAACTTAGCAAAGTGGGTTGAGCAAATTAGAATTAAGCTGCCGCATGTCAATATTTATGTATTGAAGCATTACCATACAAATAATGTTCCACTCAACTATCTGAAAGTGATACCTTACACTCAAGACATAGGGCGGGTATTGAATAAGTTTAGGCTTACTGTGTGTCTTGTTCCTGGAGCTACATTTGAAATGGTTCCTTTGGAATCTATGGTTTCTGGAACTCCTGTTATACACCGAGAAATGCCGCAGTCATTAAGTGAGTATTTATCTCCGCTTTCTGTAGAGGTAGCATCACCTTTTGAGCTTGGCGAAGTATGTAAAAATCTATATGAGCGTGAAGATATTTGGTCGCGTATAAGTTCCGCTGGATACAATTCGTTAGATTTTTTTGGAGTGGATAATGTTATCGCGGATGTTGATCTTGCTATTAGAAAAACTATATCAAGATCTTTATAACGTGAATGATTGATATGTGAGTTTTATGAAACGAGTGTTGATTGTTAGGTCATGGAGTTCTTAGTTTTGAGTTTAAAATATAATAAAGAATTTAAGCCACACGATAATTTTCGCTATGAACCTGAAGTGATGCTTGGAAAAGTAGAGATGCATGGTGGGGTCAGTTTTGGTTTTTCCAGCTATTTTAATAGCGGTTTTATTAGATCTAGCGTTATGGTGGGCCGTTACTGTAGTATTGGTCGCAATGTAATTATTGGATCTGGCGCCCATGATTTTGATGCTATTTCTACTAATCCTTTTTTTCAAGTTAATTCAAACCCGCCAAAAATAAAGTTTTCTGATCCAATAAAAAGAATAAGAGTTGAGATTGAGAATGATGTTTGGATTGGTGATAACTCCTACATTATGTCTGGAGTTAAAATTGGTAGTGGCGCAATAATAGCTGCGGGGGCAGTTGTTACAAAAACTGTCCTTCCATATTCTATTTATGCTGGTGTGCCGGCTAGGTGTATTGGTATGAGGTTTGATGAAGAAACTGTTTCTCGTCTTATTGAAGCTAGTTTCTGGGAAGTCAATCCTGAACTCATTAGGAGAATTGATATCGCCCAGATTGATGAGTTTATAGAATCTGTTTTGCTTTTAAGAGCTGATGATAATAACTTCTTTAAGCCATCATACCGACGCTTTGATCAACTCTAACAAGACTAGTTGTTGTCTTTATATTGTTATGAGTGTGTGGCCGCTAAAAATATTTTGCTTGAGTTATATTTTTAAAGTGCGTTAGTGTTGTGCTTTTAAGATGCGTGAAATCATTCATTGAGTTAAAGGTTGCTATATGGAAGCTATTCAGACAGTAGTTTCAGGTTGTTTTGCTTCACTTGGTTTTGGATTTATGCTAAAAGTTCGAAAGTGGTTTTCTTCGGGCCTGAGGTTTTTAGCTTTTTGCAAAGTCACTGAGTATCAACAAAAATGAATGATACAAAAAAATTGTTTATGCTGTTTATTGAGCATAATTTTTCGTTATAGGCCCCTTGAGTTAGTTAAGTAAAATTTTTAGCATGATGAGTGATTCATTATCCAGATAAAATAGCTTTTGTAGATGGATCAAAATGTTTCGCCGATACAGCAATTAGTCGGTGATTGCTTGAATTTTAACATGCAAGCATTAATTACGTATGTTTGCATGTTCTCTATATGTTTTGAGAGTTAAGCTTAAGTTAAATGGTTTTTATAAGCTAAATTAAATAAATCATTTTTTCGATTTGAATAATTTCCTAATTGATAGAAAAGTTCTTGATTTTTTCTGGTTTTTTAAAATTATTCAGTGATTTTAATTAGCGGCAAACAGGTTCTACATTGTGTTGATTATCTCATGTTGATGCTAAAATATTCACTAAATATGAAGTTTTATCTTAACGCCTGTAGGATTTTCTGAATTATACAGTTTTTATAAAAGGGAGGTGATAAATGCAGGTTTTAATGCGGTTTTTTTTGACATTAAATTTTTGAGGTAAAAGCTCGCTATATGCAAAAGTGTGTCATTGAGTGAGTATGGTGTAAATTTATGAAAATGTCATGATTGGCCTCTCATGTTGTTTAAAAGAAATTTTATAAGGGTGGTGTTCCATGAATTTTGAAAATTCAATTTTACATTCCGCAAAGGAGCGTTTTTCTCCTGATTTTTTTTTTGAAGGGGAGGGGGTTTCTTTCTTTTATACTTATATTCGTAAAAATGCTTCTACTTCTTTTAAAATGCTTTTTAAAGCGCTATATCCTGATGCCTGCCCTGGTGATGTGCCCTCCGTTAGTTGTATGATTAAAAATGCGCAGGTTAATGATTTAGATCCTAAAGAAATCGACCAGCGCTTCAACTTTAAAGTGTTTGTTTATCGCGACCCTATTGAACGTGTTTTTTCGACATATAAAAATAAGCTGATTCAGAGGGATGGTGCCGAAGACCTACTCAATTTGCTTCAAAAAGTGGTCGGACGAGACCCGGCATTACTGACATTTGACGAGTTTGTTCATGAGTACGTGGTGCTGCTTGAAACCGAGCGCTGGGAGGAGGTAGACAGTCACCTCTACCCTCAGGTTTGGCATCTGCGGCCAATTACCTACAACAAAGTAATTCGTATGGACAACGTTTATAAAGAGATGCAAGAGCTACTACCTAACGAGCTTTGTGATCAGGTGTTTAAGGAACCTTCTAACAGCACCACCAAGGGCAGTACATCATTGCCTTGGGTCGATTCTGATTGCCCGGCCGTCTACTTTCGCAAGAAATACGCCGAAGGGAAAGCGCTACCATCACTCCGCCAGCTACTGACACCTGCCACAGAAGTTCGTTTGAGGGAGTTATACGCAAAAGATTATAAAATGATTGCAATAGTGGAAGGCAAGGCTGCAGTTTCAGTATTACCTTGTGAACTAAGTTTTAACCTACCAGAGGTGATGGTGGAAGGAGGTTTAGAGATTGCTCTCGGCCTGGATTTTTCATTGCGAGAATAATGTAATAGCTTTGCCAAGCTCTGTTCAGGTCATGAGTCATTGATGATAATAACCCTGCCTAGTAAAAGTATGTAAATTCTAGAGTGTAAAATACATTTAGACCGATGTTTTATGTTCTAGTTGTTTTTTACATTCCTGTCACTATCAAGTGTGATAGCTAGTCTCATGGCCCAGCGATAACGCTAACAACAGTTGTTAGCATACTATAGGTTTAGCTATTGGTGCCAAATGTTTTTGGTCAGACTAGAGTGTCGTCAATGAACGAGCAAATAGCCAATTTTCAAGTTTGTCATAATTGATGTCGTGTCTTTGTCATTTTTTGATTATTCACGGGCGTTTGGGTATCTGTTGCCTCACTACTTCGATTAGCGATTTCAGCCAAGCTGATGCCACTATACAATCAGAGTGCCGAAGTGAGGCAGAACATATTCAGGATTACATGCAGCAGTTATAGAAGCGCGAGCATGCATCCGGTTGTCTGGCTGCGCTCATATTATCAACAGCCAGTTTCCAAGATGCGTTGGCCGTTGTCGTTTGCCTAATACTCCTAAAAGCGGTCGGGTATACTACAATACGCCATCGTTAATCGTGCTAGTGAGCAAACGTCTCAAAACTTGTTTATGTTAGAGTGCTCAGTAAAGCGACCTTTGATTTTTCCGTAATCGAACTTTGCTACTTCACCCAGCCGTTAGAAACACTAAGGCTTGGTTGAGAATTCTCAAAACGAGCGCTATGCGTTAAATTCTGTTATCCATATAGATAAATCAACCAGCGAGACGCCCCATGGAAAAAGACCTCGTTAAACGCGCCCACGATGCTTTCAATCATGGTGACTACCAAGATGCGATAACGCTATATCAGCAGGCGGCCTATCAATATGGTCAAAGTCTGTTTGATGTTAATATCAGGATTTGTGAGCAACGATTACAAAAGCCCGGCCAGCTAATGAAAAGGGTTCCTAAAAGCTCGGATGCCATTCCTGTTGCTCAGCAGTTGGCTGAAACCCAGGAACTATTAGAGTACTACTATCGCCGTTGTCAGGAACTGGAATACCGCTTGAACGACGCAGGCTAAACGTGGCGAGTAAAAATCGGTAAGCTGCGTCTTTACAAAGCATGACGTCACAGGCTCGGCGTTCCGGTCGTACGCTGGTCCGATAACTGAAAAGAAGGCAAGGAATGAAAGTACTCACTGTATTCGGTACACGCCCAGAAGCCATTAAGATGGCACCGCTTGCATTGCAGCTAGCCAAGGATGAGCGTTTTGATGCCCGTGTTTGTGTTACCGCTCAGCATCGTGAAATGCTGGATCAAGTGCTCGCCTTATTCGAACTTACCCCTGAATATGACCTGGACATTATGAAGCCAGGGCAGGATCTCAACGACGTTACCTGCGGCATTCTGCAAGGGCTCAAACCGGTACTAGAAGATTTCAAACCTGATATCGTTCTTGTGCATGGCGACACTGCTACTACTTTTGCGACCACTCTAGCGTGTTATTACCAACAGATTCCGGTAGGGCATGTTGAAGCAGGCCTGCGCACCGGCAACCTTTATTCACCCTGGCCGGAAGAGGGCAACCGTAAGCTTACTGGCGCGCTGGCGGCGGTTCACTTTGCTCCCACGGCTACCTCGCAACAAAATTTACTTAATGAAGGTGTTGCCCCGGCCACTATTCACGTAACCGGCAATACCGTGATTGATGCGCTGCTTGAAGTTGCCCATAAGCTAGAAACCAATCAGACGCTAGCGGCAGAACAGGCCAAGCGCTTCCCGATGCTGGATGAAAGCAAGCGTCTTATCTTGGTGACAGGGCACCGCCGAGAGAGCTTTGGTGGCGGTTTTGAACGTATCTGTCAAGCCCTAGCCGATACCGCTGAGCGCCATCCAGATACCCAGATTCTTTATCCGGTACACCTTAACCCCAACGTCCGCGAGCCGGTTAATCGCCTGTTGGCCAGGGTAGGTAACGTTCATCTGATTGAGCCGCAGGACTATCTGCCGTTTGTCTATCTGATGAATCGCGCTCACATTATCCTCACAGATTCTGGTGGCATTCAGGAAGAAGCACCTTCGCTGGGCAAGCCCGTACTGGTTATGCGTGACACTACTGAACGCCCCGAAGCCGTTGAAGCAGGTACCGTTAAACTGGTAGGAACCGATGTAGCGACTATTACCAGCGAGCTAACTCGGTTGCTAACCGATAACAACGCATACACTGCCATGAGCTACGCTCACAACCCCTACGGGGACGGCAAAGCCTGCGAACGAATCCGCGACGTTCTGGCTCGCTCATAAGCTGAAGACTTCTTGCCACTGGTGAACACTTTTTTGCCACGGATGCATACGGAAAAGCACAGATAAAACGATTAAACCCAAGATCTTTTTGGTTTTTCTTTTGTCTTTTTGCTTTTGACCTTATCCGTGACTATCCGTGTTCATCCGTGGCTAACTAATATTTATTTGTGGCCTTTTACTTAAGGAATGCAACATGCAATTCGACACTATCTCCATGATCGGCCTGGGCTATATTGGCCTGCCTACCGCCGCTGTTTTCGCCTCACGTAAGCAGAATGTTATCGGCGTTGACGTTAATCAACATGCTGTCGACACCATCAATAATGGTGAAATCCACATTGTTGAACCGGAGCTGGATATTATTGTTCACGCGGCTGTAAAAGAAGGCTACCTGCGTGCGACCACCACGCCAGAACCTGCCGATGCCTTTCTAGTTGCTGTACCCACCCCGTTTCATACCGATGAAAACGGCCAAAACCACAAAGCAGATTTAAGCTATATCGAAGCCGCCAGCAAAGCCGTGGCCAAAGTTCTTAAGCCTGGAAACCTAGTGGTACTGGAATCCACCAGCCCCGTGGGCGCTACCGAGCAAATGGCTGCCTGGTTAGCCGAAGCTCGCCCGGATCTGACCTTCCCGCAAACCCACGGTGAGGCGTCAGATATCCGCATTGCTCACTGCCCAGAACGGGTATTGCCCGGCCACGTTATCCGTGAACTAGTTGAAAACGACCGTGTGATTGGCGGCATGACTGCCAAGTGCGCGGAAGTAGCCAGCGAACTCTATAAAATCGTGGTAGAAGGCGACTGCGTGACCACTACTGCCCGCACCGCAGAAATGGCCAAGCTCACCGAAAACAGCTTTCGCGATGTGAATATTGCCTTTGCTAATGAGCTTTCCACCATTTGCCATGAGCTTGATATTAATGTCTGGGAATTGATCGCTCTGGCCAACCGACACCCACGCGTCAATATCCTAACACCAGGTGCCGGTGTTGGTGGCCACTGCATCGCTGTAGACCCCTGGTTCATCGTAGATTCTTGCCCGGAGCAAGCAAAAATTATCCGCGCCGCTCGCGAGGTTAACGATGACAAACCTTTGTGGGTGCTGGGCCGCGTGAAAGAAGCGCTAGAGTACTACCACCAGCAACACCCCGATGCCAAACGCAGCGACCTTACCGTGGCTTGCCTAGGTGTGGCCTTCAAGCCAGACATCGACGACCTGCGTGAAAGCCCCGCATTAGGTATTGCTCAGCAAGTGCAACAGCTAGGCTGCCGCCTACAAGTGGTTGAACCCAATATCAAATCACTGCCAAAAACACTGCAAGGTGAGAACACCACATTGGTCACGTTGGAAGAAGCACTTGCCCAAGCGGACGTGGTCTGTGTGCTCGTCAAGCACAAGCCGTTTATCGCTGATGCTGAGAATGTACGTGCTAAAGAAAGCGTCATCGATGCGGTGGGCTTGTTAGGGTAATCTACTCACTCCTAGCTTCTCACCACTCACAGACCTTGAAGAGACCTATGGATGATCTTCTCAAACACGCCCAACAGTTGGCCCATCAGGCTTCTACGCCGATTATCCACTCGATAGAAGGGCGCGTGGCGTTTCTCATTAATCAAGCGCCGGGAAGCACTAACGGCTCTCATCGGCTGGCGGAAGCGCTTAACCAGCAGGGTGTTGACACTCTATGCATGATTCGCCCTGATTGGACAGGGGATGATAATGCTGAGGGTGAATCTTATATACCACCAGAGACTACTATCGACGGTGTTCGTTATTTGTATTCTCCTTTGCACCAAAATGCTCAAGGCGATGAGCGAGCTACGCTGGAAGCAGTGGTTCAGCAACTTATCAAGCTATTGCGCATTTATCGCCCTTCAGCGGTGCTGGCGGAAACAGCTGGGGTGGGGCTTCCGGCGTGGGTAGCAGCTGCGCGCCTAGAGATAGCATTTTATGGAGTAGCTGAACGCGCTAGCCATTGTGATGACGTTGAAAATGGCAAAAGCAGTAACAGTCATTATCCTACTAATCCTGAAGGCGTGGCATCCAAAACGTTCGTCGAAGAACGCGCGCTCAAGCTTTACGGCGTCGATAGAGTTCAAGAAATATATAAGGCATTGAACACTTATGGTGACAATCAGGGCGTCGTATCGACGGCCGCCATTAAGACGTGTCATGAATCATACAATGTTTTAACACTGCTGGACGAGGCCTCTGAGCGCTGCTTTAAGCACGTGTTTAATTTTATTCCAGCAGATGCTTTGTCTTGGGAACAGCAGCTCGACCAGCAGTCCATAGATATTGTGTTTGTGGGAAGTGTGTTGCCTAACAGAAATTCAGCTTGGCATTACGGTAAGAAGGACATAAACGGAGCGATTGCTGCTCCGTTTAAAGCGTTATTGCTGGCATGTAAGGAAAAGCGAATTCCAACTGTTTTTTGGAATAAAGATGACCCTGTCAATTACGACATGTTTATTGATGCGGCCAAGTTGTTTGATTATGTGTTTACGGTAGATGAGTCGGTTATAAATCGGTATAAACAAGATGTTGGCCATGGCCGTGTCTATTTTTTGAAGCTTGCGGTGCAAGAAGCGTTGTATTTTCCTCAGTTGCAGGGTGAAAAAAACGGACGGCTGGCATTTTCCGATAGCTGGAGCAGTAAAGATACCCCTGTGCGTGCCGATCATCTGGAAATGCTTTTCGATTATCCTGCGGAAAAAGGAATTCTGGATATTTATGGTGGGCATTCGCTACCAGGTAAATATAAGCAGTCCATATTTCCCTCTGCAAGCCTCGATGATATTAACGAAAAAATATATAAAAAATACAGTGTGATGGTTAATGCCAATACAGCGGGCTGTTCTAGTCCGCTACTGGTAGAGAAATTCTATGAGTCATTAGGTTGTGCGGTACCTATTGTGTCTCCACCGGTAAGCTCTCTAGACCATGAGCTGGCTGATATCGTCCAGGTCGTCAATAGTAGACAGGAGGCGCAGGACAAAATTGACAGTCTGCTTGAAGATGATATTTATGCATTAAAAGTGGCCGCTCAGGGGGTAAGGCTTGTCCATTCCAAGAATACATTTCGTCACAGGTTTGCAGAGCTGCTTAGCAAGGTAGTGGAAAGTAAATCCATCTCTTTGCTGAATGACGAAACGTTAACCGTAACGGCAGTGTGCGTTTCAAAGAGGCCCTGGCTGATTCCCAGAGTAGCTGAAATGCTTAATACTCAAAATGGTGTCAATGTTAAGGTTATCTACGTGGCCCATGGTGAAGGCGCTGACGAAAAAGATGTTCTCGATGCCTTCGAAGGCGTTGAGAGTTGCCGTTTTATGCGTATTACCGGTGAAGATAAAGTGCTGGCAGACGGTCTTAACTTAGCGCTAGATAGCTGTGAAACTGACGTTATCGCGAAGATAGATGACGACGACTATTATGGCCCTAATTACCTTTTAGATGCTTGTTTGGCTCTGCAGTATTCCGGTGCTGCGCTGGTTGGGAAAACAAGTTTCTTCTGCTACGTAGAAAGTACCAATGATTTTGCGTTGAGATTTTCTGGCAAGCACTATCGCTATTTCAAGCATGTTCAAGGGGGTACGCTGATATGGAGCCGCAAAAAAACAGGTAACCTGACGTTTAATCGAGTGAGGCAGGGCACGGATTCTTTATTTCTTAAAGACTTATTAGCAAAAGGTTGCGAGATTTACTCCTCTGACCCATTCAATTTTATACATGTTCGTTATGCAAACGCTCATGATCATACATGGGCTATTAGTGATGATAAATTTCTTGAAGCTGCGAAGAAATTAGACAAAGGTCTTCAGTTTTCATTGGCGTTTAATTAGTTGTTGGCAAGGTGGATTTTTAATTAATGCTTAAGTCGCTTTATTGTTGCTAAATTTGCCTTTTGTTTTTCCTTGTCTTTTTATGTTTATAACTGAACAGCATTTAATATATTGCTATTGTTAATAAATTTCACTTTTTACTAGGTATTACATGGACGCTCTGATTAAGCACGTGGAACAGTTAGCTCAGCATCGCCTTCCTTTTATTGCACAGCCGGTTACTGGGCGGGTGGCTTATGTCGTCAATCATGGACAGTACGACGCGACCAATGGTGACGCGGTTCGCACACAGGGTATTGCAGAAGCATTGAACCATCAGGGATTAGAGGTGTTGTGTTTTGTACGCCCTGGATGCCCATGGGCATTTTATGCTAAACGCGAACTTTCGCCTGACGTCGAGGTGAATGGGGTAACGTACATTCATTCGCGCTGGCCTTATGGTGTGGTGCCGCAGGGGCAGTTGGCTATTTTGAATGCCAGTGTGGAATGTTTTGTTGAACGGTTTCGGGTGTATCGCCCTTCGGTTGTGGTGGCTGCGTCTAACTGGGTGTCGGCGTTACCTGCCTGGGTGGCAGCAAAGCGGATGGGGCTACCGTTTTGCTTTGAAGTGCGCGGATTTGGGGAACTCGCTAATGACGCTCGAGAGCCAGGCTATGCCTATACCCAAGGTTTTAAAGAAGAAGCGGCGCGAGATGGTTTTATCGCTCGTGAAGCCAGTCAGGTATTTACCCTTAATGCCCCAATGAAAGCGGAACTGATCAAGCGTGGCGTTCAGCCGGAACGTATTAGTATAGTGCCCAATGGCCTTCGTGAGTTGCCTACCATTCAGCCTGCTGATGCCGCACTGAAGCATCGGTTAGGTATTTGGGAGGGCGATAACGTTATTGGTTATGTTGGCAGTTTTTATGCTTACGAAGGGTTGGATATACTGTTTGAAGCCTGTGAAGCGCTGGTAAGCAAAGGTATCAATGTTAAGTTGCTACTTGTTGGGAATGAACAGTCGCTAACGAATGCTGTTATTGATTATCAGCGTGATGCTGATAAGCCGTGGCTTATTCAGGTAGGTTGTGTGCCTAATGAGCAGCTGGCGAAATATTACGCACTTATGGACTGTGTGGTTATTCCTCGTAAGGCAGTGCCGGTATGCGAGCTGGTACCACCCGCAAAAGCATTGGAAGCGTTGGCTTATGGCAAACGGCTGGTAATGTCGAAGCTTCCGGCTTTAGAAAATGCTTGCCCGGTGTTCAAGGGCGTTAGCTTTGCTAAGGCAGATGACGCGGAGGCGTTAGTCGCTGCCATGGCGCAAGCGCTGGAAGATGTGCGTGTCGAAAGGTTAAGCAATGAGCAAGAAGGCTCGCAGAGTAATGCGGTTCTTCAAGGGCTAGACACCAACGTGCTGACGTTTAGCCGCTTGACCCAGGGAATGGTAGAGTCCCTAGAAATTGTTGCAGACGAATCAGCACCGCTTTTAGCGTTGCCGCAACCCCAGGAAGGGCCTGAAGGTTTTGAAGACATTGATTACCCAACGGCCAGCCAGTGGTTTTATAAAGAGGGTCGCCTGACCGATACGCTAAAGGCGTTGCAAAGCCTACAAGCTCGTGGGGTTAAATTTGATAAACCTAAGCGCGACTTTGAGGCCTTTGTAGCGGGTTTAGCACGCCTTAAAGGGGGCATGGCGCTGCCGCCTCGCCAACCTAATGCTGGGCTGATGAGCCGCCGCCAGCAAGTGTTGTACTGCTTACACCAATCGGTTCCCCATGCCACTAACGGCTATTCGACTCGCTCTCATGGTATCGCGGTGGGCTTGCAAGAATCTGGCTGGAACGTTCGCGCGACGACGCGACCTGGCTTTCCGTGGGATGGCGGCGCTAGAGGATTGCCCCGTGGTTACCATGAAGCCAACGTAGATGGCGTGGCCTACGCGGCGTGTGCTGGCTGGAACCTTGCCAAAACCCCCTTGGATCTCTACCTAGCAGAAGCTGCTGACCACTACCTGCGTGAAGCGCAAACCAGTGGTGCGGAAGTTATCGTGGCAGCGTCGAATCATATTACCGCCTTGCCAGCGTTAATAGCGGCACGACGCCTGGGTTTACCGTTTGTTTATGAAGTTCGCGGTCTGTGGGAAATCACGCAAGCCTCTACCCAGCCTGAATGGGCAGGCTCCGAACGTTACCAGCTTATGCGTGAGCTGGAGCAACAGGCTGCTCTTGAAGCGGATCTAGTTATTACCCTAACCGAAGAACTGGCCGATGAGCTGGCTAGTTGGGGCGTGGAGCGTGAGCGTATTACGGTGGTGCCTAACGCGGTGAATGCTGAGCGCTTTACCCCCAGGCCTGCAGATATCGATGTGGCTCCCCAGCTTAAGCTGCCTGCTGGCGTGCCGGTTATCGGTTATGCGGGGAGCGCGGTAGCCTATGAAGGGCTGGAATTGTTGCTGGAAGCGTTAGCCAAGCTTAAGTCACGAGGGCAAGCGTTTGTCTTTGTGCTGGTGGGGGATGGCAAGGTTATTGATGCCGTAAAAGCCACCGCCAAGACGTTAGGAATTGAAAAGAACTGCCGCTTTACAGGGCGGGTAGCGTTTGAGCAGGTGCCACGTTATTTATCATGCATGGACATTATGCCGATACCGCGGCTTTCCTCAGCGGTTACTGAAATGGTGTCGGCACTCAAACCGCTTGAAGCAATGGCAATGGGTAAGGCAGTAGTGCTTTCCGATGTGTCGCCCCACCAAGTTATGGCGGGCCCAGGTGGCGAACGCGCGCGGTTATTTG
Source organism: Halomonas bluephagenesis (assembly GCF_054790765.1). Lineage (NCBI taxonomy): Bacteria > Pseudomonadati > Pseudomonadota > Gammaproteobacteria > Oceanospirillales > Halomonadaceae > Halomonas > Halomonas bluephagenesis. Next base: position 582,811 of record NZ_CP133631.1, on the reverse strand, counting down.
AAAAAGATAACGCGGCGGCGTTAAGCAATGCGATTGAAGCGCTAATCAACAACCCCGCAGAGCGTGAGCGCCTGGGCAAGGCTGCCCGTGCATGGATTGACCGCGAGCGGACCTGGAATCACGTTACTAGTATTTATGCCCGCAGCTTGCAGCAACTGCGTGAATCGGTGGTAGAGCATCAGCGCAAGCAGCAGCAAGTTGAAGGTCAAACCAACGCTAAAACACTAGCGCAGCTAACCCTAGGTTTAATTGGCGATACGTTTACAACCGACACGCTGGCCAGCGCCGTTAAAGTAGTGCCGCTTTCACCGGACAACTGGCGTGAGCAGATTAAAGAACAGCCCATTGATGCGCTGTTTGTGGAATCCGCCTGGAAGGGCAATGACTGGCAGTGGTTCCGTCAAGTAGGGCATTACAGCGTGCATGAGTTTGCAGCGCTTGATGCCTTGTTGGCGCACTGCCGCCGTAAGGGTATTCCGTCGTTATTCTGGAATAAGGAAGACCCGGTTCACTTTGACCGTTTCCGCGCGACCGCTGCTAAGTGTGACCACGTGTTTACGACCGACAGCCGGAGGATTATTCCTTACCTCACCACGCCTGGCGCGTTGACTCAAACGGCCAGTAGTGCGCCGTTCTATGCCTCACCGAAGATCCATAACTTGCTGCCGTCTACCCGTGAATGGCAGCCAACGGCCGCTTATGGCGGTACCTATTATGGTAAGCGCTACCCTGAACGCACCGAGTACATGGACAAAATCATGAGCGCGGCAGCCCCCTTAGGCTTGACGCTTTATGATCGCCAGCACGATGATCCCAAATCGCCTTACAAATACCCCGGCGGCTTGGGTAACTATGTGGCAGGCAGCCTCAGTTATGAGGAGATGATCCAGGCTTACAAAGCTCATCCGGTGCAGATTAACGTCAACTCGGTGCTGGATTCCCCAACGATGTTTTCGCGCCGTGTTGTGGAAACGGCTGCCTGCGGTTCGCCTATGCTTTCCGGCCCAGCCCTGGGTATGAATCGCTACTTGGAAGGAGCGGGTCATGTGGTGCGTACCGAGAGCGATGCCGCCCAGGCGCTTGAGAATCTGATGCATTACCCTGCATACCGCTGGCGCGTGGCGTTGAAAGGCGCCCGCGCGGTTATGCGCGCTCACACCACCGAACTACGCCTGACCCAAATGCTGCGCACTGCCGGTATGGTTGTTCAAGCACCTGAACCACCAGCGTACTCTATTTATACGTCTGAAATGACCCCGGCGGGTGCCCAGCGCGTGTTAGCACAAACCGTTCGCCCGGTATGTATTGTCAGTCGCGAATGGAAGGCCGGTACCCGTGCACAACTAGAAGCGGAAGGTATTCGCTGTGCAACGCCGGATGGTGAACGTGCTTCTCCAGGAGCGCTTTGGTTGCTGGCTAATCCGCGTGCATTGGAAGGGTTGGAAGTGGAAGATCTCGAAGACTTAATCTGGCCCACGTTTTACGCCCCCCATAAGCGTATTGCTTTCAGTCGACATGCGGCGCTTGAAGAAGGTGGCTGGCCGGGTGTGGCGGTGGAAAACTCTTCTATCGATACGTCACTGCAACTGCTTCGCTCAGATACGGATATGCTGCTTTCCAAGCTTCAGCCTTGGGCGTCACGCCAGTTGACCTTGACGCTTCGCAAACCACCCCAAGTTCATGCCCAAGCGCCCAATGTGCCGCCTAAGAAAACTGTCGTGATTGCAGGGCACGATCTCAAGTTTATTAAGCCGTTTTATCCCTACTTCACGAACGCAGGGATGCGCGTATTGCTAGATTTTTGGACCGGTCATAATCATCACAATGAAACCGCTAGTAAGCGCTTAGTGCGCCAAGCCGATACCGTGTTCTGTGAGTGGACCCTGGGTAACGCTATTTGGTATGCCAAGCATAAAATTGAAGGGCAACGATTGGTAGGGCGCTTGCACGCTCAAGAACTGCGCAATGTGTTGTTTGACCAAGTGCCCTTCGATGCTTTTGATAAGGTGATATTTGTTGGCCCGCATATGCTGCGTAATGCCCAGCAACGCAATCCAGCACTGAAGAAAAATGGCGTGGTCATCTATAACGGCGTTGATATCGACGCCATGCAAGCGGTACCGCGTCAACCCACCAATGGCAAAGTGTTGGGCTTAGTCGGCATGGTGCCGCAAAGCAAGCGCTTAGACCGTGCGTTGGATATTCTGAAGGAGCTACGCAAAGAAGACACCGATTATATTCTGCGGGTAAAAGGAAAGCGGCCAGAAGACTTCGCCTGGATGGTCATGCACCGGCCCGAAGAAATGGCTTGGTATGAAGAGCAGTATCGTCGCTTACAAGATGACCCGCTGCTTAAAGATGCCGTGATCTTCGACCCTCACGGCAATGATATGCCTCAATGGTATGCTGGGGTTGATTTCATTCTTTCGGTAAGTGACCACGAAAGCTTCCACCTAGCGGTAGCTGAAGGCGCCGCCAGTGGCTGTACCCCGGTTGTATTGCCATGGGAAGGCGCGGATGAGATTTATCCGAAAGAGTGGGTTTACAGGGATATGGAGCAAGTAAAACAAAGCTTTAATGTTCGACTGGGAAGGAGGGATGATATCTTTGACTTTGCCAGCGCAAGTTTTAATATTAACGCTGTTGCAAACCTAATGGTGGAGATAGTTGTTTAGTGTTTTTAAAGTTCTAGAATCTAATTGTTTGAGAATTCTTTCGATAGCTATGAAAGTAGTTATAGCTTTTGGGATGGTTGGTGGAAGTGTTTGGGAGTGATATGCCCTGTGTGTGATGTTTCGAGCAAAATAAACAAAGGTAAAAGATCTGCGAATAGATTTAAAGTGAGTTTCTACTCGCTATCTATTGATCAGTTTCTTGATAGAAATATAATAGATGATGGGCTTTATCAGATATTGATTGGAGGTAACGCGATTGATGTTTTGATCAAAAGAGGAATAACCTTTAGCGATAAAGCTCTGTTGACCTTTAATGGAGCATTAAGTGAGAAAGCAAGAGAGTTAGATTTGATACCTAATTTTACAGGTGTAGCATTAGCTGAGGAGATAGGTGCATCTGTAGTAGCTTTTTTTGATCCAGTTATTTATTTAAAGGATGATATATATATTGGTTGGTATTTGGGGTGGCGAGAGCTAAATACTCAAAAAACTATTATATTGATTGTAAATCATTTGGCAAAAGTGATGGGCGTTAGTTTCTGCTCATTCGGCGGAAGTGGTGGTGGATTTGCGAGCTTATATTATTTGAGCGAAAGTGACGAAATCAATAAAGCTTTTGTCTGGAATTGTCAAACGGTTGTCGAGAAATATAATTCTAGGTTTTGGAGGCATTTGTCTGAGGTGTCTTTACAGAAAAAGCTAACAAGTGAAGTAGAGTTTTCCGAGGAAAGGGGGGCGATTGGTATATGCACTAGTTTATTATCCAAGAGTGACAGCCTAAAGAATAAAGATTTTATTTACCTTCAAAATGCTCTCGACTGGCATACTACTGTTCATGCTGAGCCATTTATCAAAAAGCTTGACTTGGATGACGAAGATGGTTTTTTTTACAGCAAAGAGAAGATGCTTTTTTTTAAAGGGAATTGGGGTGCAGGTCATGCGGTTCCACCAAGAAAGCTAATTGTGTCTGCTTTGAAATTATATTTAGCTGATAACGTTGCAGGGCTTAGAAGAGAGGTTTCGAAGTATAAATACATAGCGGGAGAGAATAAAATCGTAAAAAAAGAAGAAGATCCTGGTTTTTACGTTTCTAAAAAGCCAAAGGGTTTATTGATAGAGGTGGTGGATGATTTTTCGATATGGGCTACAATCTATGAAAAGTGGGATGGAGTTGTTGTAAAAAAATATCAATATAATAAGGAGAAGAAGTTTTTTATAAATTGCGAGTCTGGTTTTGAAGGTTTGTCAGTGGTGCTTTTTAGTAAATATATTGATGGCTCTGTTGCTTGGCGAGAAATTAGTAATCAGGATATTATGGATAGCTTTTGAGCTTAAGTTGATTGGTAGTTGTTTTGATGCTTTTCGTGAGGCTAGGATTTTTAAAAGTTAAGGCGCGTTGGTTGTTGTGTTCTGAATTCATAGAATAACTGCATTAGCTTGTTGATTATTGGCACATCAGATTTTTTAGACGAACATCTAGAAGCGTTGCTCTGTAAGCTTTTGCCCATACTGTTGCCACGCTTAGCACCTACCGCGCAGGTGTGTCTGGTGGATAATATGAATGTATCCTTAAAAGCTTTGTGCCAGCAGTGGGCTGAGCGACATGGTCTCAAGGTAGCCGAATTGGCTAGTTGAGCTGCGTGCTCCTAATCAGAAAATATCCTAAAAGGGAAACACTATTGGTGTAATAACCAATACCGCGGCCGAGTAGGTAATACTCACAGGTAAACCAATCTTGAAGAAATCAGTAATTTTATAGCGCCCTGGTGAATACACCATCAGGTGGGTCTGATAGCCAAAGGGAATTAAAAAGCAGGCGCTGGCACCGTAGGCAACTGCCATCACAAATGGCAGGGGGTCGACACCAAAGGCTTGGGCGGTGCTCCAGGCAATAGGGAAGGCTAGTGCGGCAGCCGCGTTATTGGTGACTGTTTCGGTTAACAGTAGTGTTAATAGGTAGCAGCCAATAAAAGCAGCGTAAACGCCGTAACCGCTAAACATCCACTGCATTCCTCCTGCCAGTACAGCGGCGGCCCCTGAATTTTCTAACGCTAGTGCTATCCCCAAGGCAGAACCAATGATCAGCCAAAGTTCAAACGGAAAGCGGCGGCGCAATTCGGCCAAGCTAATCACTTTTAATAACAGTAGGCCGCCCAGCAGTAGTAGTAAACCATGAACCAGCGGCAGCCAGTTGGCAGTCGCCAGTGCGATAACGCTTGCAAATCCGCCTAGCGTAATAATGCTTTCTTTTCGCGTGAGTTGAGGACGTGTAAAGCTGCCGCTGAGTAGATGGAAGTTACGGTCTATGTTGCGATGTTGACGAAAGTCGGCACTAACAGCTGAGAGCAAGCAGTCGCCCACCCGCAAAGGGATTTTGCCAAGCTGGCCCTCCAGGCGTTTCCCACCACGGCGTATACCGACAACCCCTGCGCTAAACATGCTTCGCAAATCAACATCTTGCAGTGTTTTGCCAGAAAGCTCTGATTCGTGGGAAATGACCACTTCTACTAAATTGGTGGCGAGTAAGTTATCGGCTTGATGGCCAAATAGATTGAGTCCTGGAAAGCGCTGTAGCGCCTGCACCTTATTCACTTCGCCTGTAAATACTAACGTGTCGGCTGCTTGCAGGCGTTCATCTGGAGCAACGGGACTGATTAGGCGGCCCTGGCGTTCAATTTCTAATAGATAAAGGCCATTAAGGTTTCTAAGGCCGTTTTCCTCAATACTCTTGCCGATCATAGGTGATTCGGATTCTACGTCCGCTGCAAGAAAGTAGGAGAGTTTCTCGTCGGTATCTTCCAGACGATGGTGGGGTAGGGCATTCGCTCGCCATAACAATACGCATAGAGTGATCAATGCAACGGGCACACCTACTAAGCTAAATTGAAACATACCTAGCTCACTACCGCTGGCGCTGAGATTAAAAGAGTTCACCACTAGGTTGGTAGATGTGCCTACTAGCGTCGTGATTCCTCCTAAAATCGAGGCGTAGGAAAGTGGAATTAATAGCCGCGAAGGTGCAATGCGCTGTTGGCGTGAAATAGCCCCTAAAAAAGCGGCGACCACCGCTGTGTTGTTCAAAAAGGCAGAAAGCACAGCGGTGCTGCCCATTAGCCGGGCCGTGGCTAAGCGGGGGTGGCCTTTGAGTAAGTCGCGAGAAAGCCAGTCCAGCAGAGGTGAACGTTCTAATGCAAGTGACACCAGCAGCAGTAAGAGTAGCGTGGCCAATGCGGGGTTGGTGTATTGCATTAGCAGTGTGCTGGTATCAACAAACCCTAAAAGTAAAAATATGCCCGCGAGCGTCACAAAGTCAATCGCAGGCTTAACTTTTCCGCTAATTAACAGTACTAGCAATACAGCAATTGATAACAAAACGGCCCATGGGGTCATGTTGATCCTTACAAAACATAATTCATATTAGAAACTTGCTGGGTTTTACGTCGACTTTGATGCTGGTATCTAATAATTGCCAACGATAGCGTTATGTGTAGTTTGTTAATTGTTTTCAATCAAAGGTTTGTGCTCAATATTGGCCTTGGCCGCAGAAACTGAGTGCAACACCTGAGCATTTCGCTAAGGTGTTGTCCCATGTCTTACCTCGAACTCAGTATTGAAGAACGTGCCAGCATCCAAGTGGGTCAAGCCCAAGGGATGAGCCTTCGGCATATTGCCCAGCTCCTGGGGCGAGCTCCTTCAACCATCTCTCGTGAAATACGCCGTAACCAAATGGCCCAGAACGGTTACTGCGCCCGGTACGCCCAACGTCAGCGAGAAAAGCGTCGAGAGGTCTGTCGTCCTGCGCGTAAGCTTTTGCCAGGCACCGAGCGGTTTGATCTCATCGTGCATATGTTGCGGCGACGCTTGTCTCCCGAACAAATTAGCGGCAAGCTCAAGACGATGAAACTACCTGATTTGCGCGATGCCTACGTCTGCCGAGAGACCATCTACACGGCCATTTATGCCTTGCCTGTTGGCCACCTTCGCAAGGAACTGATTCACTGCTTGCGACAAGGTAAAACCACACGCAAGCCTCGCCGTGGCGAAGTGGATCGACGTGGCCAGATCCCTGACATGGTCAGCATTCACTTACGTCCGCCCGAGGTCAGTAAGCGTGAAATGCCCGGCCACTGGGAAGGCGATCTGATCAAAGGTAAGAATAACGCGTCCGCGGTAGGCACCTTGGTAGAGCTTAGTAGTGGCTATCTGATCCTCGCAAAAATGGACGACGCCACCGCCACCTCCGCCGTAGCAGGCTTTAGTGCTGCTCTGAATCGAATGCCGACCACCGCTCGAAAAAGCATGACCTATGATCAGGGGCGTGAAATGGCACAACATGCAAAAATCACTCAAGAAACCGGCGTTGCGATTTACTTTTGCGATCCCCATAGCCCCTGGCAACGTGGGGCCAATGAGAATATCAATGGCCTTATCCGTCAATATTTACCGAAAGGAACGGACCTTTCAGTACATAGCCAGGAAGAGCTGGACGCCATTGCCTTTGAGCTGAATATGCGACCTCGAAAACGCTTTGGATTTAAATGTCCGATAGAAGTGATGAGCGAGCTGATGGCCAAGTACCATGAAAGCCCATCAACCATCCAATGAGTGTGTTGCACTCAGAGTCTGCATCCGCCGGCCATTAAACATTTATCGCCTGAATTGCTAAACGAACGCCGTAAGCAGGCGGTTAAGCTCCGTTTAGACGGCCATACCGTTGCGGTTGCCTGCCAGCAAACTGGGCTTTCCGCTCCGACCGTTTCGGCTGCTTGGAAGGCTTTTCGTGAAGGCGGGTGGGCGGCGGTACCCGTAAAGTCCCGTGGGCGTTTAAAAGGGCAGGCCAGCGTTCTCGGGTTAGATGTTCAGGCGCTTTTGTGGCAAGCACTTTACCAGGAGCCACAAAATAGTTTATTGCACCCAGCACCAGGTTGGAGCAGTGCTGGTTTGGCTGAATGGCTTACTACGCACCACGGCGTTGTGCTATCTCAGCGGGCGATTGAGCACTGGTGGGAAGCGCAAGGGTTGAAGCATAAACCTTGGAAGCTTAAGTGCTTAACAAATAGCCACTTAGAAAATAGCCATTTAGCAAAACAGCGCTCCCAAGAGGGGCGCTGGTTTCGCAGGGGGGGGCCCCCGCTTTTGCCAAGCTGAAGGGTGGCGACCAGCGCTGGCAAGGTGGTGTTCGGCGGGTGACTCATCCATCCGGTTCCGTGTACCAGATTTATTTGCATGGCCCCTGGGAGGCGGTTATTAATGCGTTGTTTTAAAAAACTGCCTGAAGCACAAGCGTACCTATCGGTGTTTCGTGCACTAAATTCATCTGGTGGTGCTGCCCTGGTATTTCGTGGGGATTTGTTGTCAGCAAGCCCAGAGGTAACTGACTGGTTAGAGCAGCAGCCTTCATTTTGGCTAGTGCCAGTGCCTGCTGATTTGGCACTGGGCATGTAATTAAGTTCTATACGTAGATATTTAGACGTTTGGATACTTAGGTTTTTTAAGGTAGTGCCACGACCGGCCACTTGAGAACAATTTTTCACACAACGTTGGGAAAAATGATGACATCACTCACCCATCTGCAGCGACTGGAAGCGGAAAGCATCCAGATCATGCGCGAAGTGGTCGCCGAGGCTGAAAACCCGGTAATGCTGTATTCCGTCGGTAAAGATTCCGCAGTTATGCTGCACTTGGCACGAAAGGCGTTTGCGCCTGGTTCACCGCCATTTCCACTCTTGCATGTGGATACACGCTGGAAGTTCCGCGCGATGTATGAATTCCGCGATAAAATGGCCGAAGAGATCGGTGTGGATCTTTTGGTGCATATCAACCCGGAAGGGGTTGAGAAAGACATTAACCCGTTTACCCACGGCTCGGCGATTCACACCGATGTGATGAAAACTGAGGGCTTGAAGCAAGCACTTGATAAGTACGGGTTCGATGCGGCTTTTGGTGGTGCTCGTCGTGATGAAGAGAAGTCTCGTGCCAAAGAGCGTGTGTTCTCTTTCCGTTCTGCACAGCACCGTTGGGACCCGAAAAATCAGCGTCCTGAGCTGTGGAAGCTGTACAACACGCGTAAGAACCCTAAAGAGTCTATCCGCGTGTTCCCCATCTCTAACTGGACTGAACTGGACATTTGGCAGTATATCCATCTGCAGAATATTCCAATTGTTCCGCTTTACTATTCGGCAGAGCGCCCTGTAGTTGAGCGTGACGGTGCGTTGATCATGGTGGACGATGAGCGCATGCCGCTAGAGCCGGGCGAAGTACCGATGATGCGCAAGGTCCGTTTCCGTACGTTGGGTTGCTACCCACTTACCGGCGCGGTGGAGTCTGAAGCCGATACGCTTCCTGCCATCATTCAAGAGATGCTGTTGACCAAGACGTCAGAACGCCAGGGGCGTGTGATTGATCACGATAGCGCTGCTTCCATGGAGAAGAAAAAGCAAGAGGGGTACTTCTAATGTCGCATTCATCTGAACTTATTGCCGAAGACATCGAAGGCTACCTGAAGGCCCACGAACATAAAGGCCTGCTGCGTTTTATTACCTGTGGCAGCGTTGATGACGGTAAAAGCACCCTGATTGGCCGCTTGCTGTTTGAATCCAAACTGTTATTTGAAGATCAGCTGGCTGCTATTGAAGCTGACTCTAAAAAATACGGTACTCAGGGCGGCGACATGGACTTTGCGCTGCTGGTCGATGGCTTGGCAGCAGAGCGTGAGCAAGGCATCACTATTGATGTGGCGTATCGCTTTTTCTCTACTGAGACGCGCAAGTTTATCGTTGCCGACACACCTGGGCATGAGCAGTACACCCGCAACATGGTGACCGGCGCTTCCACGGCAGACGCTGCCATTTTGATGGTTGACGCACGTCACGGAATTTTGACTCAGACCCGTCGTCATAGTTTTTTGATGTCATTGATGGGCATGCGGCATGTCGTCGTTGCCATCAATAAAATGGACTTGGTGGATTACTCTAAGACGCGTTTCGATCAAATCGTCGAAGAGTACCGTACGTTTGCCAAACAGCTCGGTCTGGAAAACATTACGTTTATCCCCATGTCGGCGTTGAAAGGCGATAACGTTATTGAGCCAAGCCCGCACATGCCTTGGTATCACGGCACTACGCTGATGGGCTATTTGGAAACCGTAGAGCTGGATGCCGAGCATTTGCAGCGCTCTCCCTTCCGGATGCCAGTGCAGTGGGTGAACCGTCCTAACCTGGATTTCCGTGGTTTTTCTGGAATGGTAGCCAGTGGTGTTGTTCGCCCTGGCGATCAAATTCGCGTTCAGCCTTCTGGTAAATCCAGCACGGTGTCACGCATCTACACCTTTGATGGTGACTTGGACGAGGCGGTGGCAGGTCAGTCTGTAACACTGCTGCTAGACGATGAAATTGATATCTCTCGGGGCGATGTCATCTCCGGTGTAGAGCAGCCTGCTCATACGGCTGATCAGTTCGAAACAACGTTGGTGTGGATGCATGAGGCGCCGCTGCTGCCAGGCCGCCCTTACTTAATGAAGCTAGGCACCCAGATGGTGTCAGCGACCGTTACCGATATTAAATATCAGGTTAACGTTAATACGCTGGAACATACGGCTGGGAAGCAGCTTGATTTGAACGGCATTGGTGTCTGCACGATTAGTTTGAATCGTGCGGTTGCTTTTGATGCTTATCAAGATAACCACGATACCGGTGGCTTCATCCTGATTGACCGTATGACGAACAATACGGTGGGTGCAGGGATGCTGCATTTTGCTCTTCGTCGTAGCCAGAATATTCATATGCAACACGTGGATATTGATAAACAGGCACGTGCGTTGGCGAAGAGCCAGAAGCCCGCAGTTCTGTGGTTCACAGGTCTTTCTGGTGCTGGTAAATCAACGATCGCTAATTTGGTTGAGAAAAAGCTATTTACCCAGGGGCAACATACCTACCTACTCGATGGTGATAACGTCCGTCATGGTTTAAACCGTGACTTAGGCTTTACCGATGCTGATCGCGTTGAAAATGTGCGCCGTGTCGCGGAAATCTCCAAACTGATGGTGGATGCTGGGTTGATCGTTATGTCCGCGTTTATTTCGCCTTTCCGCAGTGAGCGTCAATTTGCGCGAGACTTGCTGGAAGCGGATGAGTTCATCGAGATTTTCGTAGATGCGCCACTGAATGTAGTAGAAGCCCGGGATCCTAAAGGCCTTTATAAAAAGGCTCGCCGAGGTGAATTGAAGAATTTCACTGGCATTGACTCAACTTATGAAGCACCTGAGTCGCCAGATATTCACCTGAAAACCTCAGAGATGAGTGCCGAAGAAGCGGCTGATAGCGTGATTAATGCGTTGCGTGAGCGTGGCCTAATTAGCTGATCTCTCATAGTATGTATGTTGAACGCGTAATGTAAGCATCGATAAGCCACCAAGCAGCTAGCCGTTGTTTGGTGGCTTAATCATAAGGGAATGGCACTATGATTGATCAAGCGTTATTGGATTCTGTAGAGCGTATTGCTCGTGAAGCGGGCGATGCCATCATGGCGGTTTATGCCTGCGAATTTAGCGTGGAAGAAAAAGAAGACAAAAGCCCGCTAACTGAAGCGGATCAAGCGGCCCATAATGTGATTGTGCGCGGCTTGCAGGGGCTTGAATTACAGTTGCCAATACTCTCTGAGGAAGATGCAGAAGGCTTTTCGGGAGTAGATAGCAATGGCCGTTATTGGTTAGTAGACCCGCTAGATGGTACAAAAGAGTTTATCAAGCGCAACGGCGAGTTCACCGTTAATATTGCGCTAATTGAAAACGGCAAACCGATTTTGGGCGTTGTTACCGCGCCGGCGCTTGAAACCGCTTATGTCGCCGCTGAAGGTTTAGGTGCTTTCAAGGTGGAAGCGAATGGCGAACGCCATGAAATTCGAGTTGCAGGTAAACCGGAAGCCGCGTCGGCTTGGCGTGTCGTGGGTAGTCGCTCGCACACCAGCCCGGATTTAGCAGCGTGGCTTGAAAAGCTGGGCAAGCATGAAATGCTGCCCATGGGCAGTTCGCTTAAACTATGCTTAATTGCAGAAGGAAAGGCTGATGCTTACCCCCGCTTAGGCCCTACCTGCCTTTGGGACACTGGTGCTGCTCATGCAGTCGTGCTTCAAGCGGGTGGCCGGGTTGAAGCGTTAGAGGGTAAACAGCTTAGCTACGCCAACCCCAGCGAAAAGCTTAATCCGTATTTTGTTGTTTGGGGAAATGGGTGAAGGCTGTACTTTGAAGCCTTAACCATAGGGAGTGTAAGATGCTCCCCCTTAAGGGGCCGTTCATGGGATACTTTCTATGATCGGTTTTCTAAAGGTGGCTGTGATTGGTCTCTTGTGGCCGATCTTCTGTAGCTGTTTTATGTGACTGGTCTTTGTAAATAGCCCTTTGCAAATGGCCCTTTGCTCTTCGTTTATTGCAAATGGTTTTTTGCACATGGCTCTTTGCATGCGAGTGAAAGCCATCGTCGTTATAAGTCGTTATTAAAGGATTGAGTATGTGCGGAATCGTTGGCGCCATTGGCGCAAGGGAATGTACCCCGTTTTTGCTTTCAGGCTTGAGGGTGCTTGAATACCGTGGCTATGACTCTGCTGGGTTAGCCGTACTAGATGCTTCTGGAGCTTTGGTGCGGGCCCGTGCCAAGGGCCGAGTATCAGAACTGGAAGCCCGCGTTTCAGAGAAGGGCGTCGAGGGTAATGTGGGCATTGCCCATACCCGTTGGGCGACTCACGGTGTTCCTGCTGAACGTAACGCTCACCCGCATATTTCTAGTGGTTTGGCGGTGGTGCATAACGGCATCATTGAAAACTATGAAGCCCTGCGTGAGAAACTTCAGGGGTTGGGGTATGAGTTCACTTCAGACACCGACACTGAAACCATCGCCCACTTGATTCAAGCCTGCTTTAAAGGTGAAGTTGGCGAACCAGCGGAAAATCTATTTTCTGCAGTGCGTTGCGCTGTGGCGCATTTGCAAGGCGCTTTCGCCCTGGCGGTGGTTAGCGAAGAGGAGCCGGATTGCTTAGTCGTTGCCCGTGAGGGTTCTCCATTGATGTTAGGTATTGCTGATGACGGCCACTATGCCGCTTCAGATGCCTCGGCACTGCTTTCTGTCACTCAGCAGATGATGTACCTAGAAAATGGTGATGTCGCGCGTTTGACCAGCGACTCTATCACCCTGGTCGATGCTCTCGGCCAACCGGCTCAGCGCGAAGTGATTACCTCCAGCCTTTCTGCCAATGCAGTCGAGCTGGGTGAGTTTAATCACTATATGCAAAAAGAGATGTTTGAGCAGCCGCAAGCGTTGGGTAACACGCTAGAAATGCTGAGCGGCGCAGGCCAACTGCAGCCGGGTATTTTTGGTGCAGAAGCGCAAGCCGTTTTTGAGCAGGTAGATTCCGTACTGATCTTGGCGTGTGGTACCTCTAGCTACGCGGGCATGACGGCTAAATACTGGATCGAGCAAGTCGCCGGTATTTCGTGCAATGTTGAAATTGCCAGTGAATACCGTTACCGCAAAAGCGTGGCGAATCCTAACCAGCTAGTGGTAGTGATTTCACAGTCTGGTGAAACCGCTGATACGCTCGCCGCATTGCAGCACGCTAAATCAATGGGGCACACCCATACGCTTGCGATTTGTAACGTACCTGAATCTGCCATTGTGCGTGAAACGCTGCTGCGTTTTATTACCCGTGCTGGCCCGGAGATTGGTGTTGCCTCTACTAAGGCCTTTACCACTCAGCTTAGCGCGCTATTTTTGCTCACGCTTTTGTTGGCAAAAGCGAATCAGCGTCTAGATGAAGCAGATGAGAAAGCCTATCTGGACGAGCTGCGCCACTTGCCCATCGCAGTTGAAAAGGTGCTGGCACTTGAACCAAGCATCAAAGCGTGGTCGAAGCATTTTGCTAATAAGCACCATGCGCTGTTCTTAGGCCGTGGCCGCCACTTCCCGATTGCGTTGGAAGGTGCGCTGAAGCTTAAAGAAATTTCTTATATTCATGCAGAAGCTTACCCAGCTGGGGAGTTGAAGCACGGCCCGTTAGCGTTGGTTGATGCGGATATGCCAGTGGTGGTGGTGGCGCCCAATGATGAGATGTTAGAAAAGCTAAAGGCCAATATGCAGGAAGTGAGCGCTCGTGGCGGGCAGCTTTACGTGTTTGCTGATGGTGATAGTGCCGTGAAGTCGAGCGAAGGTGTGAATGTACTGATGATGCCGGAACACTACGGCTTGCTTTCGCCCGTGTTACACGTGGTTGCACTTCAGTTGTTGTCATATCACGTGGCGCTTGTAAAAGGCACGGACGTAGATAAGCCACGTAACTTGGCGAAAAGCGTCACGGTGGAGTAAATCCAGGGGCGGCTTCGCCGCCTTCGCGGGTGCCTCATTCGCTCGTTCCTCGCGAGATTCGTTACACCGCGCTACAAACGTATTGAATAAACAGGTTTTGTAGCGCGGCGTAAGCGTCAGCGCACCCGCGGGGGTGCTCACCATTCACTTTTCATTATTCACCACTCACTATTCAGGTTTTAACATGCGTAAATATTTTGGCACCGATGGCGTTCGTGGCCGTGTTGGCGAATTCCCCATGACCCCGGACTTTGCAATGAAGCTGGGTTGGGCCGCTGGCAAAGTGCTGGGGGCAGAAGGTATTAAAGAAGTGTTGATCGGCAAAGATACCCGAGCAAGTGGCTACATGCTGGAGTCTGCGTTGGAAGCGGGCTTTTCGGCGGGGGGGGTCAACGTGGCGCTGGTCGGGCCGCTGCCTACGCCTGGGGTGGCCTACCTCACCTCTACCTTCCGCGCAGATGCGGGGGTGGTCATCAGTGCTTCTCATAACCCTTTTGACGACAACGGTATCAAAATATTTGGGCAGGGTGGCTACAAGCTGACCGATGCTCAAGAGCAGGAGATTGAAAATAAGCTGCATATCGCTCTGGAAGGCGGTATGGAGTGTGTAAGTTCAGAAGCATTAGGTAAAGCGCGCCGTGTAGACGATGCTGCTGGCCGTTATATCGAATACTGCAAAGCTGTGCTGCCTAGTACATTAAGCTTAAGCGGGCTGAAAATTGTAGTGGATAGCGCGAATGGCGCTGGCTACAAAGTTGCGCCGGCTGTTTACAAAGAGTTAGGTGCTGACGTTATTAGCATTCATGACCAGCCCAACGGGGTAAACATTAATGCGAACTGTGGCGCGACCTCTATGCGCAGCCTATGTACTGCGGTGTTAGAGAACGAAGCCGATCTTGGTATCGCATTGGATGGCGATGCCGACCGCCTGATGATGGTTGACCACACCGGAGCGGTCGTTGATGGTGATGAGCTGCTGTTTTTGCTGGCGAAAGATGCCAAAGCTGCGGGCTACACAGGCGGTATTGTTGGCACCCAGATGAGCAATTTGGGGCTTGAGCAAGCATTGGCTACGATTGACGTGCCGTTTGTGCGCGCCAAAGTAGGTGACCGCTATGTCATGGAGCAGCTGAAAAGTACGGGATGGCGCTTAGGAGGGGAGGGTTCTGGTCATTTGCTGAGTCTTGATCATGCCTCTACAGGTGACGCGGTAATTGCTTCGCTACGCGTGCTGACGTCATTGCTAAACCAGGGCACTACGCTTCATATGGCTAAGAAGGGCATGAACAAATTACCCCAAGTGTTGGTTAACGTGCGCTTTAAAGCCAGTAAAAATGAAGACCCTCTCGAAAGTGCACAGGTTCAGCAAGCGCTTACTGAGGCAGAAGAAAAGCTCGCTGCCAATGGCCGTGTGCTGTTACGCAAGTCCGGCACTGAGCCGCTGATTCGTGTGATGGTAGAAGCTGGTGATGCAAAGCTAGCCAAATGGTGCGCCGAGCATATTGCCAAAGCATTACCTTCTATCTAACCTAATCGCTTGGTAAATAAGCGTGATTAATCAATAATCTGGCATCGTGTGTAATGACTTTGGGTGAGGATAGATGAAAATTGCAGTCGCTGGCACGGGCTACGTGGGCCTTTCAAACGCGATGTTATTGGCACAGCACCACGAGGTGGTGGCCGTTGATATCGTGCCTGAGAAAGTTGAAAAGCTAAATAACCGTGTCTCTCCGATTGAAGACGCTGAGGTTTCAGCGTTTCTAAAGAGGGAAGACTTGCACTTTACGGCTACTTTGGATGCTGAAGCCGCCTATAAACAGGCGGAGTTCGTCATTATCGCTACGCCGACCGATTACGATCCAGAAACCAACTGCTTCAATACCCAAAGTGTTGAGGCAGTGATTACTCAGGTAATGCGCATTAACCCGGATGCGGTGATGGTGATTAAATCTACCGTGCCGGTAGGTTACACCACCGAAGCTTCCGAGCGTTTTAATACCCAAAACCTGCTTTTTTCTCCTGAGTTTTTGCGTGAAGGAAAGGCGCTTCACGATAACCTCTATCCATCGCGGATTATCATTGGTGAACGTTCTGAGCGTGCAGCGGTCTTCGCCGAGATGCTGAAGCAGGGCGCGATCAAACAGGATATTGATGTACTGCTGACCAACAGTACCGAAGCCGAAGCCATCAAGTTGTTTGCTAATACCTACTTGGCGATGCGCGTGGCTTACTTTAATGAGCTAGATACCTACGCAGAAACGCATGGGTTGAATGCCAAGCAGATTATTGAAGGCGTAGGCTTAGACCCGCGTATTGGTAAGCACTACAACAACCCAAGTTTTGGTTACGGCGGGTATTGTCTGCCTAAAGATACCAAGCAGCTGCTGGCCAATTATCAAGACGTGCCTAGCAACATGATTCAGGCCATCGTTGAGGCAAACCGCACTCGCAAGGATTTCATCGCAAAATCCGTTATGCGTCGTAACCCAGAAGTGGTGGGTGTGTACCGGCTGATTATGAAAACTGGCTCTGATAATTTCCGCGCCAGCGCTATGCAAGGTGTGATGAAACGCCTAAAAGCCAGGGGCATTGAAGTGGTGGTCTATGAGCCGGCTCTTGATGCCGATGAATTTTTCAATTCTAAAGTGATGCGTGATTTCGATGCGTTTAAACAAAAAGCCGATGTGATTTTGGCGAACCGCATGGTGGATGAGCTGCAGGATGTGGCGGATAAAGTGTATACCCGTGATCTGTTTGGCAGCGATTAAGCTTAGTGTGTTTTTATAATAGGTTGCCATGCTCTCTTTTCTGACCAAGTCCTTGTTAGCCAAGTCCTTATTAAATAAGTGGCGACGCGTTGCTCATCAGAATGCAACCAACGCTACTGAAAGCGGTTTTGATGCGGAAGTCTTTGATGCTCAGTGGTATTTGGCTACTTACACCGATGTGGCGGCTGCCGGTATCGACCCATGGGAGCATTACCAGCACCATGGCAAAGCAGAAGGGCGTTTGGCATGCCGCAACCAAGCCATTGGCTGGGGGGATGCGTTATGGCGAGGGGCTGAAGCCGTTGTTTTGCCACGCTTGCAACGCTTACTAACCGCTAACAATGCGACGACAGTTGAACGCTTGTCCGCTCGTTGGGAGCTCGCTCGGTGGTATGCCTGGCAAGCGAACTGGTCAGCCGTATTAGAGGTTTTGCTATCCGAAGGAAAACTGCCGAGCTTCGGTTTTCCTGGCCCGGCGTTGCTGGTGGTAGACGCTTGCTGCCAGCAGGCTGACCATGCCTCTCAGTGCGATAACGCGTTAGCTGAAGCGTTAGCGTTTTTAGAAATGTATTACCCACACCAAGCAGATACCACGTTGGCCAGGGCAAATGCGCTCAGCTTATCGAAAGAGCGGCTAAGCTTAACGCCCGATCCAGACCTTGAATCAGAGTGGCTGGCGGTGATTAATCGCTGTTTTCAAGCTCAGGGATTGCAGCCGCTTGCGTTGGCTGACCCTGAGCAGCCGCTGCATTTGAATAATCTTGCGCCTGACTATTCCAGTACTGACTTTGGTGGAGACTTATCACGCGCTAGTGGGGCTATTCTTCACCCCTCACCCCTCACCACTCACGATTCACCCTTCACCCTTCACGACTCCCCCTTTGTTAGTGTCATTATTCCGCTGTATAACGCGGAGCGCACTATCACAATGGCACTTACCAGCCTGTTTTGTCAGCGTGATGTGCGCTTGGAAATTATCGTGGTGGACGATGCTAGCCCCGATAGCAGCGTTGCCAAGGTAGAACAGCTTCAGGCCAGTGTACCGCCCCATATAGAACTGGTGGTGCTGCGTCATTCCCAAAACCAGGGGGCTTACGCTGCCCGTAATACGGGTATGGCGGCGGCCACTGCTCCATTTATTACTACCCACGATAGCGATGACTGGTCGCATCCTCAAAAGCTAGCCCTGCAATGCCAGGCGTTAATCGGGCAGTCCGCTATAAAAGCGTGTTTGTCTCACTGGGTACGGGTCACTCCTGAACTTATGTTCCACCGTTGGCGATTGGATGAGTTCGGTTGGGTGTATCCAAACATGTCGTCGTTGATGTTTCGTCGTGAGGTATTTGAAGCCCTAGGCTATTGGGATGGTGTCAAGGTCAATGCGGATACTGAATGGCGCTGGCGGGTCGAGGCCGCTTTCGGTGCGGGCAGCGTTAGTGACGTGCTGCCAGGCGTACCACTTTCCTTTGGGCTCGCCGATGGTGGTTCGTTAAGTCAGCATGCCTCGTCTCACTTAGTAAGCCAGTTCACCGGCAACCGCTTTCGTTATATGCAGGCGGCAGCGCGTTGGCATCGGTCGGCACAGGGGCTGAAACAGGGCCTGAATATGCCTATTGCACCCGCTGAGCGGTTGTTTACGGCCCCGGCAGGAATGCTTAGAGACACGGCACCTCCCAACCCTCCGCCTAGTGAGTTTGAGCTGATTAGTGAATCTGGCCTGTTGGATGCGGGTTGGTACCTTACCCGCTATATAGATTTGCAGCAGACGCCCGTTGAACCGTTAAACCACTACGTGGAAAGCGGGGCAAGCGAAGGGCGTGATCCTGGCCCAGGTTTTTCGACCTCTGGTTATGTGCGCCGTTATCCAGAAGTGGGAGAAACTAACCTTAATCCGCTGGCTCATTTTCTAAGTGTGGGGCAGGCAAAGGGTTATCAGCCACTGCCCGAATGGCAAGGTGAGAAAGCCTTTGCAAACCGGCCTACCGTGATGCTTTGTGCTCATCAAGCGGGCAGTACGCTGTTTGGTGCGGAACGCAGCCTGCTAGATGTGCTGGATGCGATGGGCGAATTGCGTTGGAATGTGGTGGTGACGCTACCAGAAGCCAACAACGTGGCCTACGAACAGGCGCTGCTGAAGCGTTGTAAAGCATTGGTGGTGATGCCCTATGGTTGGTGGCAGGGGGGAAAACAAGCCAACGAAACAACAGTGGCACAGTTTGAAGCGCTACTATCTCGCTACAACGTCAAGGCACTGCATGGTAATACGGCGGTGCTGCATGAGCCATACCTTGCGGCAAAGCGGGCGGGCATTCCTTCCCTTGTGCATGTGCGTGAACTGCCTGCTTTCGACGAGAGCTTATGTGACCTTCTGGGAGCGACGCCCGATGAGTTAGTGAGCCACGTGCATAAGCTAGCAGATATTGTCGTGGCGAACTCCCAGTGTGTGGCCGAGGCGTTTGCATTGTTTGGTTCACCCAAACGCCTTGCTATTGTGCCGAATACCATCGATATGCTGCCGTTGCTTACCTTGCCAGAGGTGAACTTCGTACCGCAGGCAGGCGTTCGCGTGGGCATGTTAAGTAGCAACGTGGCTAAAAAAGGTCTGAAGGATGTAGAGCAAATGGCGAGGCATCTACAGGCCTTGTCTCCCCTCGTTGAGGTGGTGCTGTTTGGTGCGCAAACGCCTGCTATTGATGATCTGCTTCGCCGCCAAGCTCAGGGAAAAGCACCCAGTAATATGCGTTTTGCAGGCTATGTGGAACATCCTGAAGCGGCTCTGGCTCAGTTGGATATAGTGGTGAACCTATCCCGCTTCCAGGAGTCTTTTGGGCGTACTGTACTAGAAGCGATGGCCGCTGCTAGGCCTGTTGTAGCCTATGATTGGGGCGCTTTGAGCGAGCTGGTCGTTGCTGCTAAAAATGGCGATGTTAACACTGGCATATTGGTGCCATTTGGCGACTCATCGGTTGCTGCCCAACAGGTGGCGATGTTGGCGAATGATCCTGCTCAGTGCAGACAGTTAGGGCAATCTGCTCGTCATCGTGCGCAAGCGTGCTTTAGCGCTGTTGAGCTGCGCGTAGCATTGGCTAACGCTTACGCACTCACGCAGTGCGATGAATTTTGTATGTAGTCTCGAATGATGAGGGGTTTTATTTGAAGCTTGCGATTGCTGCCATTGTTAAAAATGAACTAGACAGCTTGGTTGAGTGGCTGGCGTTCCATCTTGCGGTGGGGGCCAGCCATTTTTTGATGGCTGATAATGAGAGCACTGATGGCACCAAAGAATTTTTATCGGTACTCGCTGATCAGGGCTTAGTAACACTGATCTCAGTGCCAACAGGTGAGACGCCTCCTCAACTGCCTGCCTACCAGTCGCTTTTAGAAAAATGTCCTAAAAACATAGATTTAGTTGCTTTTATTGATGCTGACGAGTATTTATTACCAGATCTTGAAGGGCTAACGCTATTGGCGTGGTTAGAAGAGCGCTTTGTTTCGCCTGACGTTGGTGCGCTAGGCTTGAATTGGGCCTGTTTTGGTTCCAATGGAGCAAAATTCCGCGATGATGGGTTAGTTATTGAACGTTTTACCCAGCGCGCCAACCAAGAATTCGGGCCTAATCATCATATTAAAAGTGTGGTTCGCCCGCACTATGTAGAGCGTTTCGATAATCCGCACTTTGCCCGTTTAAAACGAGGCTGTTACGTGAATAGTCTTGGCCAACCGTTGGTGCCGCGTAAGGATAAGCAAGGCAAGCAGCGATTTGGACTAAGCGGAAACGTTGTTTGGGACGGGGCGCGTATTAATCACTATTTGGTAAAGTCAGTAGAAGAATTTGTACTAGGCAAAGCTAAACGGGGCAGTGCGGCTACGCCTAATTATCAAAAGCAGCGCGACTATTTTATGCGCCATGACCGCAACGATGCCGCGTGTCATTTGGCCGCTGAACTCGCGCCTAAGGTCAAAAAACAAATGAAATGGTTGCAGCAACTTGCTGATAAAAAGCAGGTCAGGAGTGGCTCGGAGATAAACGAGCAAGCCAATAAAATATCTCCCGCTCAGCCTTCTTCTGGTTCGGATTTAACCCGGTGGCTGAAACGCCGTTTGAAAGAGTGGTCTTCCACTACCGCGAATGGGCACTCTCCTGTTGATCGTTGGGCGTTGGATTACCCTTCTGAACAGCGCGGTTCACGCTTTCAACCTTCAGGGCGGGTTGTGCAAGGGTGGTTGCTACTGCCAGCAAGTCTGGCCGAAATGCATTCACAAGTGCGTATTGTGGCGGAATGGCAGTCTGCCTTTGAGCTGTGCCATCCTCTGGACGTTGATCGCCCGGACGTTATCAAAAATATTTTTGCAGTGCCGGCTGAAGGTCACCCCCAACGCGTGTGTGGTTTTCGTTTTACTGTACCACCCAAGCTGGGTAGCTTCCGGTTATGGCTGGCGCTTGAGGATGCACGCTGGCTACTGCAAGACGTTACGGTTGATACGCGGGATGTCGAAGCCGCAGAGCAACTGAAAGTGTTGCAAGGTAAGCAGGGTTGGCTGTTTTTAGATAACGACACTAACGGTAGCGTTGACCAATTTATGGGGCGCATGCGTCTTACTAAAGCCGGTATAAAAGGCTGGGATGATTATCTTCATCAGCTTGAAAATGCTGCTGGTAACGTGCCCTGGGCATTATTGGTAGCCCCTTCTAAAGAGAGTGTGATGGGGGCAAGTTATCACCCACGGGAAGAGGGCGCTTCCGGCCCTATGCACCAAGTGCTTAGCTTAACTGCTTCTGCTGGTGTGGTTTATCCTGTTAAGGAACTGAAAGCCCTGGGCGATGGAGCGTTTATTCCTACGGATACTCACTGGACCCATCATGGGGCGTTGGCCGCAACGATTGCCCTAGCGGTAAAGCTAGGTGTGGAAAAGAAAGCCTGTGCGGCGCTGTTTAAAAAAGACCGCTATAAAAATAAGGCCATGGGCGGCGATCTTGGTAATAAGCTAACCCCGAAGCAAACGTCTAATGTTGATGTACTGATTTCTTTTAGTCATTCTCGTTACAAGACCTACGATAATGGCTTGCCTAACTTTGGCCGATTACTGGTGATTGAGTATCCTGAGGCGTTAATGTCGGGCACGTGTCTGATATTCGGCTCTTCCTCTAGTTACTCCATGTTTAATTATTTATGCCGAGTGTTTCAGCGCATTGTGTTTGTGCATAGCGCGGGGAGTGTTGACCCTGAGTTGGTTAAAGCGGTCGCTCCCGCGTATCTGGCGACTCAGACCAATGCTCGTTTTGTAGTGCAGATACCGACGGTTACCCATAGTTTGGATGAGGTGATTCACCAAAAGTGTGCACAGCTGGATGAGAAGGCGTTTGAAGACGTTCATGAAAAGCGTATCATCGCATCAGATGACTACCTTCAAGCCTTGGGGCTGCTGCGTTGGGAACAGACTGCCAGCAGCCTACTTGTGTGAGTGTTGCCTTGGTAACGGAATGGGTTAAGGATGGCGATGAGGCAGCATATTGTCAGTTTAAAAGAAATGATGGCTGCCATTGGGAGGCACAGCAGTGTGCCCCCATTCTGGCGGCGTAATCCCAGTATTCGCGTAGTAGATGCGCCTGTCTTTAAAAGTGAAGCTGCAGCAAATGTTAATACACCAGTAAAGGCAAGTACCTACTGTGTTTGTGATGGAGAAAAGCCACTTCCTGGCTGGAATATGCTGGAGTTGGATGGGTTAGGGGCAGATGCTTATGGCGCTGCCACGATTCTTCTCTATACCCACAAAGGCATTATCGAAACGTCGGTGTCGTTGCGCCCAGGTAAAACGACTAAGCGGATTCTTTGGGTACCGCGAGGCGTAAAAAAAATCGCGTTCTCTTTTTTGGCCAGCGAAGCGGCCTTGGCCCACTTGGCGGTGGAATGGGTGTGGCTAACGCCTTGGTTTGCCCAAAGCCGCTTAGCGCGCCGTTTGATCAATAATCACGCCAGTTATAAGGGGATGAGAACGCGTGACGTGGTGCGTTATCTCCACACGGAGTCGGTTGCCCAAGCACGTAGCTGGCGCAGTATCGCTCTGGAAGAATATAACCAAACCCACGCAAAACAGCATGTGTCTGAAGACTATTCACGGTGGGTAAATACAACCGAGAAAGAGGCTGTTGAAGATCCTCAGTCGATTATTGCGGGCCTGAAATCAGCGCCCCTGTTCTCAATCATCATGCCAGTGACGCTGAGTGATTTAGAGCAGGGGGAAGCGCCTTTCATTGCCACAATTAATTCCTTAAAAGCACAAAGTTACTTTTTTTGGGAAGTCTTTATTGTGCTTTCCGCTGAGATCACCGATACACAGCGGAAAGCGTTAGAGCGCTATATTCCTACGACTAGCCGTATCAACTTGATCCATAGTTATCATCGCACCTTGGCAAAGTTAGACCACCAAGGGTTTATTCAAACCCAGGGCGATGGGGTCATGCGGATTAGCTGGGGCGATCAGTTAGCGAAAGAAGCCTTATGCCAGTTGGCGAAAGCGTGGAACGATCACCCTGACGCGCAGCTTTTCTACACGGATGAAGACGTGCTAGGAGCTGATGGCAAGCGTTGCAAGCCCAACTTTAAGCCGGGCTGGAACCCGGATTTGTTGCTTTCGACTAACTACATTGGCCGCATAGCGTTGTATAAGCGGCGGTTGCTTTGGCAGCTGGAGTCTGAGCAGACGGATCTGCTGTCTCACCTGACCAGTCGGGCTGCGGTTGATTATGCGCTGGCGCTCACCTTTATGATGTGGAAAGTGACTCACGGCAACGAAAAGTCGGTGTGTCATTTGCCTGCTATGTTGTATCACCGTAGCGAAGACTTTCCTCATCCGCTTCACCAGCAGGATGCTATTTCGCTGGTTAGCAGCGTATTGAAGCAGCAAGTAGCTAGCGCAAAAGCGGTGGTGCATCCAGGGTTATTGGAGAGCTCAGTGCGGATTGAGTGGCCAATACCCAACCCAGCGCCGCTAGTGAGCTTGTTGGTGCCAACCCGCAATGGTGTTGATATTTTGCGGCCTTGTGTGGATGCCATTTTAGAACGCACTGCTTACACTCATTTTGAGCTGCTGATTCTGGATAACCAGAGCGACTGCCCAGAAACCATGGCGTACATGGATGACGTGGCAAAGCGCGACCCGCGTGTCCGTGTATTGCGTTGGAATCATCCGTTTAACTACTCAGCGATCAATAATTTTGGCGCTGCGCAGTCCCATGGCAGCATCATTGGTTTGGTCAATAATGATGTAGAGCCGGTAAATGAACACTGGCTAACCGAAATGGTAAGCCAAGCCTGTCGTTCTGAAATTGGCTGTGTCGGAGCCAAACTCTATTACCCAAACGGTATGCTGCAACATGGCGGTGTAATACTTGGTTTGGGGGACGTTGCAGGCCATGCGCATCGTTTCTTCCCCCGTGAGAGTGACGGTTACACGGGACGGTTGAAGTTGGTTCAGAATTTATCTGCGGTGACTGCGGCGTGCTTGCTGCTGCGTAAAAACGTGTTCAATAACGTGGGCGGTTTAAACGAAAAGAAATTAAGCGTTGCCTATAACGACGTTGATTTGTGCTTGAAGGTTAGACAAGCAGGCTACCGCAACTTGTGGTCTCCGTTTGCTGAACTTTACCACCATGAATCTATCTCTCGCGGTGCCGATGATACGCCTACCAAGCGTGCCCGCTGGCTAAGCGAAGTTGCTTACATGCGCCGTACCTGGGGTAATCATCTGGACAGTGACCCTGCTTACAATCCCAATTTAACGCTTGTGCATGAAGATTTTTCTCTCAAGTGAGGGCTAGAGTGAGTAGTAACCACACGCGTTGGGTCGTTCTTAGTGATGGTGGCCTGCCGACTGAAGATATCTACTTTCTCGAATCAGCAGCTCCGGCGCTGCGACGTCAGGGGGCAACGATTGAGCGCGCTGTTACTTCGCGCTCTTTTGGTGCGGCTTGGCGTTATGGACGCTCTTTTTTACGCCATTATGCTGGCGCAAATGTGTTGTTATGCCGCTCGTTACCGCTGAGTTGGCTGCGTTGGTTAGAGCGTCATCGCCAAGCATTTGGTTATATCGGTTACCTAATTGATGATGATATCGAGGCAGCCGCCCACGATCCCACACTGCCGCCCGCTTATCGAAAACGCATGGCGCGTATTGCTAAGCTTCAACCCCGCTTTTTAGCATTAAGTGATGAGGTGATTGCTTGCAGTGATGGGTTAGCCGAGCGTTTTCGTCCTTATCACCGCTGCGTTTCAGTGTTAACGCCGCCTCTTATCGCTACGCTGCCAGAGAGGGGGCACTTTGAACTACCGCCTTCATCCTCAACGCCGTGGCGAATCGGTTTTCACGGTACTCGGGCGCATCTGAATGACTTGATGCACATTGCCCCTGCCTTGAAGGCGCTTCAACAAACGCGCTCCGATACACAACTTGAGCTGATGTTAGGCAAGTACACTCCCAAAGCTCTGGCGGAGTTACCCAATGTTTTGGCGCCTGACCCGCTACCTTGGCACGCTTTTCGCAGTTATCAATCTAGGTGCCAGCTGCACATTGGTTTGGCACCGTTGCTAAACACACCCTTTAATCAGGGCAAGTCATTTATTAAATTTCTGGATATTGCTGCGATGGGCGGCGTAGGCGTCTATTCTAACCGTTATCCGTATACTGACGTGATTAGCCATGGCATTAATGGGCTATTGGTAGAGGATTCACCTGAAGCTTGGCAGTCTGCCATTGAGCAGCTACTTAATAATCCAGCCGCGACTGCTAATATGGCGCAACAGGCCGCAAAAGACGCCTGTGAAATCGGTAATCTGCAGCGTGCAATAAGGTTTTGGCAGGCGCGTGTGGACCAGCCAAATGTTAATAAGGGAGCAAGTAGAATGGATGCCATCGTTAAAGCGTTTTTTGATGAAACCCCAGATGCTTCAATAGCAAAAGAGCGTGTCGCATTTGGTACATCGGGGCATCGAGGACGTGCCACAGATCGCACCTTTAACGCGGCACACATTTTTGCGATTACTCAAGCGGTGGTTGATTACCGCTCTGAGGCAGGCTATCAAGGCCCTATGTTCCTTGGCTTCGATACCCATGCGCTTTCAAAGCCCGCATGGGAGTGTGCTTTGCGGGTGCTGGCCGCTAATAAAGTGCCCGTATTCATTGAAAAAGACCATGGTGTTACCGCTACGCCCCTGATCAGCCGTGCGATACTGCAGCACAATCGTCCTCAACAACAGCATCCTCAAGATCAGGCTCTGCCAGACGTTGCGTTAGCTGATGGTTTGATTATTACCCCATCCCATAATCCGCCGGAAGATGGTGGCATTAAGTACAATCCCTTCCACGGTGGGCCTGCTGATACTGAAGCAACAAAATGGATTGAGCTTCGCGCGAATGCCTATTTGCTACGCCAGCTATGTGATATTTCTCCGGTACCGTTAGAGCAGGCGTTAGCATGTGCTCAAGAGTACGATTTCACTGCTCACTATGTGGCTCAGTTGGGCAGCGTGGTGGACATGACCGCTATCCAAAACGCTAATCTCACTCTTGGTGTTGATCCCATGGGCGGAACAGCGCTGCCCGTATGGCAGGCGGTGGCCGAGCATTATGGTTTGAATCTTGAGGTGGTCAATACGTCGGTAGATGCCAGCTTCGGTTTTATGCCGTTGGATCATGACGGCAAGATTCGCATGGATTGCTCTAGTCCTGATGCCATGGCTAACCTGTTAAAGATCAAAGACCGCTTTGATCTCGCCTTTGGCAACGACCCTGACGCTGATCGCCACGGCATTGTGGATGCTAATGGGTTAATGAATCCGAATCACTTTCTAGCGGTGTGCGTGGATTATTTGATTGGTCATCGACCTGAGTGGGCGGAAACGCTCAATATCGGTAAGACGCTGGTGTCCTCTTCGATGATTGATCGGATTGTCGCTTCCCATCAGCGTGAACTGTTTGAAGTGCCGGTTGGCTTTAAGTGGTTTGTTGAAGGGCTGCACGATGGCTGGCTTGCCTTTGGTGGTGAAGAGAGCGCCGGAGCGAGCCTATTAACGCGCGATGGTAATGCTTGGTCTACCGATAAAGACGGCATTGCGCTTTGCTTGTTAGCGGCTGAAATTACCGCGGTCACTGGGAAAACACCCAGTGAATACTACCGTTCTTTAACCGAGCGCTTTGGTGAGCCATTCTACAAGCGTGTAGATACTGCCTGTACAGCAGAAGAAAAAGCGGCCTTTAAGAAGCTTAGCGCTGATAGTGTTACGGAAACCACGCTAGCCGGTGACCCGATTACCGCTGTGTTGGTTAATGCGCCTGGTAACGGAGAGGCTATCGGTGGTTTGAAGGTGACTACCGAAAATGGCTGGTTTGCTGCCCGCCCCAGTGGTACTGAATCGCTCTATAAAGTGTACGCTGAAAGTTTCAAAGGCCCACAGCACTTGGATGAGTTAATTGAGAGTGCCACCACGCTGCTTTCCGGCGTTTTGAAGACATAATGTTAAAATAGCCAATGGCAACCAATAGAGCGGTTTTGTAGTGCGTGGTAAGCCTACAGCGCACCCGCAACAGAAAGGACGTTAATGATGACCCAAGTGCGTAAAGCGATTATTCCGGTAGCCGGTTTCGGCACACGTCTGCTGCCCATCAGCAAGGCGATCCCGAAGGAAATGGTACCCGTTGTGGATCGCCCACTCATTCAACACGTGGTGGAAGAAGCGCTGGCGGCGGGTATCAATGAAATCATTTTGGTGACTCGGGCTGGTAAATCAGCCATTGAAGACCATTTTGATGCCCACTTTGAGCTTGAGCATTCACTGGCCAGTAAGGGTAAGGATGCGTTGCTAGAGACGCTTTCCGCGATTTCCCCTAAAAAGCTCAAGGTGACTAGCGTTCGTCAGCCTAATGCCAAAGGCTTGGGTCATGCGATTTTCTGTGCCGCGCACCTGTTAGATAAAGACGAGCCATTTGCGGTCATTCTTCCGGATGTGCTGGTGAAGCCACAAGTTGGCAATACGGCCTGTGACCTGGGGAGCATGGTAGAGCGTTGGAATACAAATAACGCTTCGCAAATCATGGTGGAAGCGGTGCCCCAGGAAGACGTTTACCGTTATGGCATTGTTGATTGCGACGAGCCTGCCGCCGGTGAGAGTGCAAATATGCGCGGTGTTGTAGAAAAGCCGACGCCTGAGGAAGCGCCTTCACGGCTTTCGGTTATTGGCCGCTATGTGCTGCCATATCGCATCATGGAGCTGCTGCGCGACCAGCCGCCTGGTGCGGGTAATGAAATCCAGCTAACAGATGCCATCGACCGCTTGATGCAGGAAGGTAAAACCGTGCAGGCGTTCCGTATGCATGGCCGCACCTTTGATTGTGGGCATATTGAAGGCTGGCTGAAAGCCAACACCACGCTCGCCCGCGAAGCAGGTTATGACGTGTAAGATTCACGGGTATCAATGTAAGTATATGGAGCCGCTCAGTTCACACTGTAGCGGCTTTTTTAGTTGAGCTTATTCACACAAGGAAGCTGCACCATTTTATCGTGCATGGCACACCCATCGCGGGTGCCTCATTCGCTCGTTCCTCGCGAGATTCGTTACACCGCGCTACGGTAGGTGCTATCGGTTGATTCAAGGGGTTTTGTAGCGCGTGGTAAGCCTACGGCGCACCCGCGATGGTGGCTCGGTTAGCGATGACGCGGGTGCCTCACTCGCTCGTTCCTCGCGAGATTCGTTACACCGCGCTACGGCAGGAGCCACTGGTTGATTTCAGTGGTTTTGTAGCGCGTGGTAAGCCTACGGCGCACCCGCGACGGTGGCTCGGTTGGCGATGACGCGGGTGCCTCATTCGCTCGTTCCTCGCGAGATTCGTTACACCGCGCTACGGTAGGTGCCATCGGTTGATTTCAGTGGTTTTGTAGCGCGTGGTAAGCCTGCGGCGCACCCGCGACGGTGGCTCGGTTGGCGATGACGCGGGTGCCTCATTCGCTCGTTCCTCGCGAGATTCGTTACACCGCGCTACGGTAGGTGCCATCGGTTGATTTCAGTGGTTTTGTAGCGCGTGGTAAGCCTGCGGCGCACCCGCGACGGTGGCTCGGTTGGCGATGACGCGGGTGCCTCATTCGCTCGTTCCTCGCGAGATTCGTTACACCGCGCTACGGTAGGTGCCATCGGTTGATTTCAGTGGTTTTGTAGCGCGTGGTAAGCCTACGGCGCACCCGCGACGGTGGCTCGGTTGGCGATGACGCGGGTGCCTCATTCGCTCGTTCCTCGCGAGATTCGTTACACCGCGCTACGGTAGGTGCCATCGGTTGATTTCAGTGGTTTTGTAGCGCGTGGTAAGCCTGCGGCGCACCCGCGACGGTGGCTCGGTTGGCGATGACGCGGGTGCCTCATTCGCTCGTTCCTCGCGAGATTCGTTACACCGCGCTACGGTAGGTGCCATCGGTTGATTTCAGTGGTTTTGTAGCGCGTGGTAAGCCTGCGGCGCACCCGCGACGGTGGCTCGGTTGGCGATGACGCGGGTGCCTCATTCGCTCGTTCCTCGCGAGATTCGTTACACCGCGCTACGGTAGGTGCCATCGGTTGGTTTCAGTGGTTGTGTAGCGCGTGGTAAGCCTACGGCGCACCCGCGACGGTGGCCTCTGATGCGAATGCAGTTGAAGATCGTTATTCGCCATTGATATCTGCTATGGATGGTGCGTCGTTTGCTCCCCAGTCATCTTGATACCATCCTTTTTTCACACACCGTTTGAAGCTGGACCACTGCCAATCGCGAGGTGCGTTGGCCCATCCATGCTTTACCGGATTGTAATGAATATAATCCATGTGTTGTTGCCAATCTTGCTCATCGCGTATGACATGCTCCCAGAATCCCCGTTGCCAAGTGCCGGTGGCATTACCAGGAAGTAGAAAGTTTTTTGAAGCGTATTTCTTAATATCACGCCATCGAGATGAGTAATCAGTGTCATCTTTGGGAAGCGTCCAAAGGCAATGCAAGTGGTCAGGAAGTAGGACAAAAGCATCCATGATGAAAGGAGCATTTTCTTTTACCCGACGGAAAGCTTGCCCGAGAGCATCTATATTTTGTTGCTCAGCAAGTAGCGGCTGACGGTGATGGGTAACTACCGTGAAAAAATACGTTCCGCCTGGAATATATGCCCGTCGATAAGTAGCCACGATGCCTCCTTGCAGCAAGCTCTTTCTTATTAGCTTAATAGCATGAGTGGGCGATGAAAATTCCATTCTGACGTTGTGTTTAAATAGTTATTCAACACTTAGCGGATTTGAAGCTATGGGGCGGCCCACCCATCGCGGGTGCCTCATTCGCTCGTTCCTCGCGAGATTCGTTACACCGCGCTACGGTAGGTGCCACTGGTTGATTTAAGGGGGGTTGTAGCGCGTGGTAAGCCTACGGCGCACCCGCGGCGGTGGCTCGGTTGGCGATGACGCGGGTGCCTCATTCGCTCGTTCCTCGCGAGATTCGTTACGCCGCGCTACGGTAGTGCCATTGGTTGATTTCAGTGGTTGTGTAGCGCGTGGTAAGCCCACGGCGCACCCGCGATGGTGGCTCGGTTGGCGATGACGCGGGTGCCTCATTCGCTCGTTCCTCGCGAGATTCGTTACGCCGCGCTACGGTAGTGCCATTGGTTGATTTCAGTGGTTGTGTAGCGCGTGGTA
The DNA here is from genome assembly GCF_054790765.1 of Halomonas bluephagenesis. Lineage (NCBI taxonomy): Bacteria > Pseudomonadati > Pseudomonadota > Gammaproteobacteria > Oceanospirillales > Halomonadaceae > Halomonas > Halomonas bluephagenesis. The sequence goes on along the minus strand of NZ_CP133631.1, from coordinate 552,326 downwards.
AGCCTACGGCGCACCCGCGATGGTGGCTCGGTTGGCGATGACGCGGGTGCCTCACTCGCTCGTTCCTCGCGAGATTCGTTACACCGCGCTACGGTAGGGGCCATCGGTTGGTTTAAGGGGTTTTGTAGCGCGTGGTAAGCCTAAGGCGCACCCGCGACGGTGGCTCGGTTGGCGATGACGCGGGTGCCTCATTCGCTCGTTCCTCGCGAGATTAGTTACGCCGCGCTACGGTAGTGCCATCGGTTGATTTCAGTGGTTGTGTAGCGCGTGGTAAGCCCACGGCGCTGGCGATGACGCGGGGGCCTCATTCGCTCGTTCCTCGCGAGATTCGTTACACCGCGCTACGGTAGTGCCATTGGTTGATTTCAGTGGTTGTGTAGCGCGTGGTAAGCCCACGGCGCTGGCGATGACGCGGGTGCCTCATTCGCTCGTTCCTCGCGAGATTCGTTACACCGCGCTACGGTAGTGCCATTGGTTGATTTCAGTGGTTGTGTAGCGCGTGGTAAGCCCACGGCGCTGGCGATGACGCGGGTGCCTCATTCGCTCGTTCCTCGCGAGATTCGTTACACCGCGCTACGGTAGGGCCATCGGGTGATTTCAGTGGTTGTGTAGCGCGTGGTAAGCCCACGGCGCTGGCGATGACGCGGGTGCCTCATTCGCTCGTTCCTCGCGAGATTCGTTACACCGCGCTACGGTAGGTGCTATCGGTTGATTTCAGTGGTTTTGTAGCGCGTGGTAAGCCTACGGCGCACCCGCGGCTGGGTTGGAGCGGTGCGGAGGAGGGGTGTGCTTAGCAGGCTACTTTTGATTGGTTTCCATCGTATAGCCATTGGCGAGTATACTTTGACCTGCGCTAGTTTCTTCATTTGGCTACAAGAGATTGCTTTATGGCACCGCTGCCGAGCTTTGTTTTACGTTCATTACCAATCATTACAGCAGCTACGCCTGGTGCTTTTAGAATATTTGTTATTACATTTTCTATGTTCTTTATCGCTGGCGAAGAGGTTGTGGCTTTTTCTACGCAGTATACGCTTGCCGCGTTCTTTGTGATGATTTGTGGTATAGGGTTTTCTACGATATTGGTTAAAGGGATGGCGCAAGAAGATAGCATTAATACTTTTTTAAGCTACTCTTTGTCATCTGTTGTTGTAGGGGGGGCGGTGTCCCTTGTCGCTTTGCTGATGGTTTCGTGGTTTTTGATTATTCCGGATTTTTTATCATTGTTTTTCTTGATAATTTCTACGTCGGTTTATCAGGTTTTTAGAAATTATCTTATCTTTAAAAAAGATTTTTATCGGCTATTGGTTAACGATATTTTGATAGGTTTGTTATTTGTTTTTTGTTTATTAGGTGTCTATGTTGTTCAGGGTAAGGTTGATGGTTCTGCTGTTTTTGTTTTTTTATCTTTTTCATATTTAGCATCGTTGTGTATTGTCTTTGCCTGGCGTTTTTATCAAGCGCGCGAGGCACCTAGCGAAGATAGTGTAGCCTTGATATCTAAAGATAAAGCGGTTTCTAGCCTAGTAGTAGGTATGTCTAATGCGGCAAGCGGGGGCGTGAGGTTCATTCTTCCTTCCTTTTTTGCCGCTTTGGGCGGCGGCGAGATCGCGATTGTTGCCTCCATTGCGGCCTTGGTTTTTAGCTCGATCTCTGCCGTTCCTAGGGGGGTGATCAATAACGGCACGGCTGCTTTATCTAAAATGATATTGGCGAAACATTTTGATAGTCAGTTTGTATTAAGCCTGCGCTATAAGGTGAAGCTTATTATCGCTACGTTGTTTCCTTCTTTAACGCTCTTTATTTTTATTTATTTGTATGTATTTGTAGAGATTGATGATTTTTTAGCATCGATTGTATTTGTGGCTGCGCTTGGGTTTTATATTGCTACCGCTCAGCTTGGTGTTGTTGAGTCTGTTATGGTTAATTTATGTGGATATGAGCGACAAGCATTTTATTTTAACCTTGCTGTTTTTTTAGGCGTCATAGTTGTTTTTATGTTACCTAATCTTTTGCCAGCTATGAAAAATGCATTCTTTATTATTTATTTATTGCCTATATTGCTAGGCGTCATCAATATTTTTAGAATGTTTTGGTATCGGCAGTTGGTGGGGCGGTATTTTGCGACTGCTTGATAATGTTTGGTAGGCCTGCTTGTTGTTTAGAAACATTGAATGTGATGACTTAGGGTAGCCGTGTCTAAATCACGGGTGCCTCATTCGCTCGTTCTTGGCGCGGTTCTTTATGCCACGCCACGCACGGTATGTGGGGCTTTTTTCTTTTTTTCGTTAATAAATCGTTTATTAGATTTTGTTAATTGCACCAAAACGGGGCGATTTAGCTACCACTTTAGTCTATTTTTGATGCGATTTTTGCCTATACCGAACCGGCATAGGGTATGCAGGTTTACGTGCTCGCAGTTAAATACGTCATCGCTCTGGCCAGCAAATCGACGTTTTTAACTATAAAAGGGTGCCTGTTTATGCCTTATGTCCACGATACGCTGACGCGTTTAGCGAAAAGTAGCCCTGCACAAACTGAGTTTTATCAAGCCACTGAGGAAGTGCTTGAGTGTCTTCGCCCGTTGTTCGAGCGTGCGCCGCATTACCATCAGCACAGCATTATTGAGCGTATTGTTGAGCCGGAACGCCAAGTGATGTTTCGGGTGAGCTGGGTGGATGATGCCGGCCGTGTACAGGTGAACAAAGGCTATCGCGTGCAATTTAATTCGGCGCTTGGCCCTTATAAAGGCGGTTTGCGTTTTCACCCCAGCGTGACGTCGGGCACCATTAAGTTTTTAGGGTTTGAGCAAATCTTCAAAAATGCGTTAACGGGGTTGCCGATTGGTGGTGGTAAAGGCGGTGCTGACTTTGATCCGAAGGGGAAGTCTGACAACGAAATCATGCGTTTCTGCCAGGCTTTTATGTCGGAACTTTATCGTCATATCGGGCCGCATACTGATGTGCCCGCTGGGGATATCGGCGTTGGTGGGCGAGAAATTGGTTACCTATTTGGCCAATATAAGCGTTTAACGGGGCGTTACGAAGGCGTGCTGACTGGGAAAGGGCTAAACTGGGGCGGCTCTCTTGGCCGGAAAGAGGCCACTGGCTACGGTGCGGTCTATTTTGCCGAGAACATGCTGGCAGCTAAAGATGAAGCCTTGCGTGGTAAAACATGCTTGGTATCTGGCGCGGGCAACGTGGCGATCTATACTATTGAGAAGCTATATGAGCTAGGTGCGAGGCCAGTTACCTGTAGTGATTCAAAAGGGATGATTCACGACCCGAGCGGCATCGATTTAGGTTTGCTAAAACAGTTAAAAGAAGTACAGCGTGTATCGCTGGAAAGCTATCTGCACGATCATCCCGAAGCCCACTATATTCCGGCTCGCGATTATCCGCAGGATGGCCACGCGGTTTGGCGTATTGAAGGCGAGGCGGCGTTCCCTTGTGCGACGCAAAACGAGCTGACCGAAGCCGATGCCAAGGCACTGTTAGCCAATGGCGTTACCTGCGTGAGCGAGGGGGCGAACATGCCTTCTACCAAAGAGGCGGTAGATGTCTTTTTGGAGGCTAAAATTGCCTATGGGCCTGGCAAGGCAGCTAATGCGGGTGGTGTGGCGACCAGCCAGTTGGAGATGGCCCAGAACAGCAGTATGGAACAGTGGCCGTTAGAGAAGGTTGACCAGAAGCTTAAACAGATTATGGCGGATATTTATCGTCAGTGTGCGGATACAGCAAGCGAATTTGGCGAACCTGACAATCTTGTATTGGGAGCAAACATTGCGGGCTTCCGCAAAGTGGCCGATGCGATGATTGAGCAGGGCGTTATCTAATCGCTTTTATTAGCTAAACCACATACACTGTCGTGACACAGTCCTTTCCCTTTGGGGAAGGGCTGTTTTCGTTGGTGCGTTTTACACTCACTAACATCACTATTGATTGCTTTCCAAGGAGAGTAGAAATGGGGCAGCGTCCTCCTATTATCATTAACCGTCTTGATGCTGAACGACTTCAGCGCCTGATTGATACTGCATCTGAAAAAGACATGATGGTGGCGGAGCTACTGGAAGAAGAGTTGGCCCGCGGAGAGGTGCTTGACCCTCAGGATATACCTGAGGATGTGGTCAGTATGAATAGCCAGATACGCTTTACTGACCTGACCCGCGAGCGTCAGATGATTCGAACGTTGGTGTATCCTCATGCGCTTGAAAGCGTCGAGGATGGCATTTCGGTGATGGCACCGATTGGCGCAGCGTTAATTGGCTTGCGAGTAGGCGATGTTATTGAATGGCCGTTACCCAACAACACCGAAGTACGTCTACGTATTGATGCTATTTTCTGGCAGCCCGAGCGAGAGAAGCAATTTCATCGATAAGGTTGTGCGGCTCTGCCGCCAACGCGGGTGCCTCATTCGCTCGTCCCTCGCGAGATTCGTGACACCCGCGATGTGAGAGTATCACCCCTCGCGCTTTTGTAAGCTGTCGACAGATATCTCGACATCCTGTGGGCGTTGTAGCACGTTAAGCAGCACAATGGCGCGCTCTTCGCCTTTGCAGCGTTTAAAGACGGCTTCTAAATCTCTGAATGGCCCGTCGGTGATCGTCACTTTTTCCCCTGCGCAGAAGTAGCTGTGGCTGCCTTCCTGACGGTGCGGCTGTGCACGTAGGGTATCTACCAAGGCGTCCGGCACGGCAATGGGCGTATTGCCAAAGGTGAGTAGGCGCAGTACGCCACGGGTGGAGCGAATTGGCCGCCAGTTGCTGACGATCTGATCCAAACGAATAAACAGGTAATAGGGGAAAAGTGGTTCGGTCACCAGCGTGAGTTTGCCTTGGCGCTTACGTTTGGCGTTAAGTACGGGGTGGAACACCTCGTACCCTTGGTTGGTGAGGTGTTCAGCGGCGCGAAATGACTCGCCGCCTTTGCATTGAATCACATACCAGCAGGGGTTGGTCCACTTTGCTTGGGTTTCGAGCTCCTCCATAAATCACCCTTTGGCGTTTGCGAGCAGTAGCGCGAGTGCATCCAGCGTTTGGTCAACATGGGCTTTCGTGTGTTCACAGGAAAGAAAAAAGCGTAGCCGAGCGCTTTTTTCAGGAACCGCAGGATACAGAATAGGCTGCACATTAATGTGCTGTGCAAACAGCGCATGAGAGAGATGTGCCGCGAGCGGCGAGCTTCCCACAATAACGGGTACGACGGCAGAGCCAATGCTGTGGCCGGTGTCCATTCCCCTAGCTTGTGCCTGCTCTAGGAAGTAGCGCGAAATTGTCTGTAACTGGGTAACGCGCTCGGTTTCCTGGGGCATCAATTCCAGTACTTTAAGCGAGGGAGCAGCCACTTGGGCGGGCATGCCGACGCTATAAAGAAAGCCGGGTGCAAAGTAGCGCAGCGTTTCTACCAGCGCTTTATTGCCTGCGATATAGCCCCCGCAGCCTGATAGCGTTTTGCTCATGGTGCCCATCCAAATATCAACATCGGTTGGGTCAACCGCAAAGTGCTCTCGTAAGCCTAGGCCAGTGTCGCCCATGACGCCAAACGAATGCGCTTCATCTACCATCAACCACGCCTGATGGCGCTGCTTTAGTTCAATAAAGCGGGGCAAGTCGGGGATGTCGCCATCCATGCTGTAAAGCCCTTCGATAACGACAAGTACGCGTTCAAATTGATGGCGGTGACGACTTAACAGGGCGTCCAGTGCGGCGGGATCGTTATGGCTGAAAGACATGCGCTTAGCGCCGGAAAGTTGCGCGCCGACTAACGAGCTGTTGTGAATGTACTCGTCGTGAAGCACGAGGTCTTTCGGGCCTAACAGATAACCAAGGGTGGACACATTTGTCGCGTGACCGCTGACAAAAGCAACGGCGTCTTCAACACCATAGATGTTGGCGATCGCCTGTTCTAGTTCACCGTGAATAGGACGTTCTCCCGACACAACGCGACTGGCCGATACGGATGTGCCGTAGTGAGCCGCTGCATCGGATGCTGCTTGAACAACCCGCGGGTCGCCGGAGTAACCCAGGTAGTTATAGCTGGCGAAATTGATGCACAAATGTCCATCAATCACGCTGGTGGCACCGGCGAGCCCGTCGTGGACTTTAAAGAACGGGTCTATCAGGCCTAGCTGTTTTGCGCCCTGACGCATCATGACTAGCTGTTGATAGCCCGGGTGGGCATCAAATCGTGTAAAGCGCTCGGGAACCGTCCGAGTTGCCTCAGCGCCTGACGTAGCAGGCGTTTGGGGGCTGGTGGCTCGGGGCGTTGGGCGCTTGCGTGCCTGTTCCAGCAGCTGTCGTTTCAGTTCAGAGCGCTTTACGGTCATGGTGTCTCGGTGGTCGATGTTGAAGCCGTCTCATTGTTGAGCCCGTCCGCCCCGTGGCGAGCGGCCAGAGAGGCTAACGCATCTTGTGGCGCTTCTTCAACATCATTGTCATGCTGATGTAACTTTTGAATCAGCACAACTGCCAGCTTGTTCAACGTTGACGCCTCACTCAGCACCATTACCGGTACTTGCACATTTAGGCGGTTCTCGATGGCGGTCATCAATTCAACGCCCATGAGTGAATCAAAGCCCATATCGTACACCGAGCGATTAATGTCGATTTTCTCTTCATCAATCAACAGAATACTGGCCAGTTCTGCGCGCAGTAGGTCGGTAATGGTGCTATGTAACTCTTCGGGCGAAAGGTCGGCCAGTAGAGCACTGATATCGTCGTCGTGGTCAATGCTGCCATCATCATCGCTGGCGCGGGCAATTTCGTTGAACCGTGGTGCTTGGGCTGTGGGCAAGAAGCGCGCCAGTGCTCCCCACTCAAGCTCAAGAACACCAAGGCTTGGCCCAGGTGTTAGCAACATTTGCTCGAGCACATTGAGGGCATCATCAGAGCGCAGCGCAGAACCGCCTAAGCGCTCTTGCAACGCATCTCGTGTGCGCGTGTTGCGTGCCAGGAAACCGACATCTTCAATGGCACCCCAGCGTACACAGGTGGCAGGAAGGCCAGCGGCGCGGCGGCGGGCAGCAAAGGCTTCTAGCCAGTGGTTAGCGGCAACGTAATTGGCCTGCCCTGGGTTACCAAATAGCGTGGTAGCCGAGGAGTAGAGCACAAAGAAGTCTAGCTCAATGTCGCGGGTGAGGACGTCCAGGTGACGGGCACCGTCAATTTTAGGAGCCAGTACCTTTTGAATGCGCTCAGCATCTAAGTTGCGAATCAAGCCGTCGTCGATCACCGTCGCGGCATGCACGATGCCACGCAGCGGGCTAAGTTCGCGTTGGACGCGTCCCATAACGCTCGCTAGCGCATCGTGATCGGTAATATCACATGCTGCTGCTAGTACCTTCACGCCTTGGGCTTCGAAGGTTGCGATAGCTGACTGGGCTTCTTCGCTAGCGGGGCCGCTACGGCTTAGCAGGACAAGCTGACGTGCGCCTTTGCTGACCAGCCATTGGGCAGTTTTTAGGCCAAAGCCACCTAGTCCACCGGTCACCAGATAGCTGGCATCGGCAGCCAGTGTCATGGCGCCCGTGCCTAAGAGTTCGTCACGCGGCGGCGCAATAGGTTGTTCGTAGGTGACCACGACTTTGCCGATTTGGCGTGCTTGCTGCATGTAACGGAAGGCGTCAATCACCTGGCTGTGGCTGAACGCTGTGAACGGCAGCGGACTTAATGTGCCATCGTTAAACAGCGCCATCATTTCACCGAACAGGCGTTGGGTGAGGGCAGGCTGCACTTTCATCAGCTGATCGGAGTCGATGCCGAAGTAGCTCAAGTTGTTGCGGAACGGGCGCAGGCCAATATGGGTGTTTTCATAGAAGTCACGTTTGCCTAATTCTAGGAAGCGGCCAAACGGGCGCAATGCGCGGAGGTTTTGGTTGATCGCTTCGCCTGCCAAAGAGTTCAGTACGATATCTACGCCTTCGCCTTGAGTGTCCTCTAGGATCTCTTCAGCAAACGTCAGCGAACGGGAGTCGTAGATGCGTTCTTCACCCATGAGGCGCAGGAAGTCGCGCTTCTCTTCAGACCCGACCGTGGCATAGATGTCGGCACCCAGCCATTGGGCAATTTGCAGCGCGGCGATCCCTACGCCGCCAGCGGCGCCGTGAATCAGTACTTTTTCGCCAGGCTCCAGGCGTGCCAGATGTTTCAGCGCGTAGTACACCGTAAAGAAGGTGGTAGGAATCGTCGCAGCGGCGGCATAGCTCACGCCTTCAGGCAGTGGCGCTACGGCATGCTGGCTGGCAATCAGCCGGTCGCTGAAGCTGGCTGGCCCAAAGCCTACGACCGCTTGGCCGGGCGCAATGTGCTGGACATTGGCGCCAACCGCGAGAACCTCCCCCGAAAACTCAAGCCCTAGGGTTGGCCCGGCAAAGCCATTTTCAATCGCTTCATCGGACAGTAAGCCAAGGGTGTACATGACATCGCGGAAGTTGAGGCCGGTTGCTTTGACGCGAATTTCTACCTCATCTGCACCCAGTTCAGGCAGCGGGCGTGGCCGCCACTGCAGCTGGCGCAGTTGTCCAGGCAAGGTAAAGCCCAGCGTCATTGCTTGATGAGGCGCAGCGCTTGCCTGTTTCTCTGGATGAGGCGCGGGCAGGGTGCGAAGACGCGTGGCAAACCGTTCGCCTTCAACGGTTATTACCAGCTCGTTTTCATTATCTGGCATGGCAAGTGACGCTGCAAACGCGTTTAGCGTCGCATCGCTGGGTGTGCCTGGTAGGTCGATCAGCGTGACGCTATGGCCAACCGCTTCATTTGCTAGCGAGCGGCCAAAGCCCCATAGCGCGGCGTCATCGCCTGTACTGGCATCCTGGGTCGACAGCCAAAGCGTGACGCGGCTGCCTTGGCTTTCAAGCCCGCTTGCTTCTAATGCCAGCGACCATTGCTGTGCTGCGTAACAGCGTTGGGTTTGGGCGGTGGTTGTACTGCCCTTTAGCCCACGTAGGTCAATCACATTGAGTGCGGCAGGTGCGTCTTGGCGTTCCCTCAGCGCTGTATTTAACAGTGCTTGCGGAGTTGCATCGCTGACGGTTAGCCATGTGTTGGTCGTGCCTAGCCGCTCTGCAAGTTGGGCGGCGAGTGTTTCGTGCTCAGCGTCAGAGACAATTAGGTGGTATGCCTCTGCCGCATTTTGAATCGGTAAGTCATCACCTGCTGCGTATTGGGCATGAAGCAGGTAAGCGCCGTTTTCTTCAAGCTCGACTGGCGGCGAAACGCTAAGGCCTTGGTTGGTTAACCAATCGCGTAGGGTGTCTTGTTCCAGGGCCGTTTGGTCGATGCCTGGTGTGGCCAGCAAATCATCCAGCCAACGGCTGGGGTGAACGCTGATCACCATTACCTGAGCACCAGGGGCAAGCTGGGCAGGCAGGGCTTCAATCAGTTGGCGGGTGCGTTCGGGCTGGGTCACGTCCACGCTGATAAACGCCAGTTGGGCTTTTTCTGCACTGCTAAGCGTGGGCAATGAGTCGTCCAGCGGCTGAACATCTATCAGCGGGAAGCGCTCTTGAAGCTGTTCCGCCTGATGGCGAGCTGTGTCGCTGGTGGTGATGGCACGGTAGTGGTGCGCATCTTTCGCGATGAGTGCCGTGTTAGCCAACTGTTCGAGCAGGCGCTGGCCAAGGGCAGGAGCACAAGGGCCCGCTTCCAACAGCTGCACTCGCTGACCGTTGGGCAGCGTGGCTAGCGTGGCCTCCATCAATGCGCCAAGCTCGGCCGCTAGCACTTGCCAGCCGTCTTCGCCGATAAGGACGCGGTTAATGCCCGCCAGGTGCTCAGCCGTAATGCCTAAGCTTTCAAGTGTATCGCTGCCGCTGGTGAGTTGCTCACGGTGCAGCCCTAAGCGGCCCACCATATGAATAGGGGCAAAATAATCGGGGTAATCCTGTACCAGTAACTGCCAAATGGTTTCGGGTGCGAGTTGATCTTCGCCACTGTCAACATTAACGCCAGAAAAAGCTTCACTAAGGCTATCAAGTAACGGTGATACTTCTTGGGCATAGCGTTGACCAGTGCTGGCGGCAAACGCATCGCTTAGCCCTGCTAGTCGGGTGAATGCATTGTCAGGCAATGGTAGTTTTGCCGCGGTCAGCGGGGCAGGCGTTAACTCAACATCCAGGTAGCTAAAATGCTGATGGTGGGCGCGGTTCAGGCGAATCGCTTTGAAGCGAGTTTCACTGAGTACGGCCACGGCGTTGCCAGCAGCATCATACAGCTCGAAGTCGGCGGTGAAGGAGTGAGGTGCGCGTTTACCCATCACGGCCCGTGCTAGCACGGGGGCACCGGCTTCAGCGTTAACCTGAATGCGCCCAACGCGAACTGGCACGAAGGCTAACTGCGCTGCAAACTCGCTGTGTTGAGCCAGCAGCGGAATAAACATCTGGAAAGCACTGTCCAGAATGCCCGGATGAACGTGCAGCGTATCGAGCTGCGACTGAACGCTATCGGATAGGGTAATTTCACCTATGACGCAGTCGCCTTCAATCCAGCCACGGCTAATGGCTTGGAACGCAGGGCCGTAATGCAGTCCGATGCGCTCGGCCATCTGCAAATGCTCGACCAGGGTATAGTCAGGTGCGCGGTTAGGCAGGCTAGGCACTTGGCGGTTGAGCAAAAAGCCTCGGCTTTCGCGCATACGGCGAGCAACAGCATTTAGCTGCCATTCGCTGCCGGTTGCAGGCTCGCGGGAGTGGATCGCTAAGCGGCCGTCGTCTGGGTCCAGCGTTAAGCGCATGGTGCGGCCATTGGGGCCATCCAGAAGCAACGGGGCGCGAATCTCCAGCTCTTCAATGTCTAAAAGCGGAGTGTCTTTCTGCTGCAGGGCCGCGGCAAGCGTCAGCTCCACAAACCCAGCGCCCGGGAAGACTGCGCCTTCGCCGACGACGTGGTCAGCAAGCCATGGCTGGCGCTTGGTGTCCAACTGGCTTTCCCAGGTGTGATCCTGCTGCGCCAATGGGTAGCCCAATAGCGGGTGCTGGTAATAACGGGAAAGCAGCCCCTGACCATCGTTAGTGCCTTGCACCCAAAGCTGGGTGCGTTGCCAGGCGTAGCGTGGCAGCAGCACTCGCTGGCCTTCCACGGGGAAAAAGTGGTGGCTATTAAGCGTTAACCCGCTTAGCAGCAATTGGCCAAGGCAGCGAGTTAAGCCGTCTACGCCTGACATATGACGCTCAATGGTGCCTAGCACTAATCCGCTGCGCTCTTGCTGGCGCAGGGACTCGTTCAGATAGCGGCGTAGGATAGGATGGGCGCCGACTTCCACAAAAACGTTATAGCCCTGCTCAATAAGCACCGTCGCGGCGTTATCAAATAGAACAGGTTCACGAATATTGAGCCACCAGTAATGGGCATCCAGTTGTGTGCCTTCACTGATAGTGCCCGTGACGGTGGATACATAAGGAATCGTTGTGGTGCGCGGGCGAATGTCAGCCAAGGCTTCTAAAACGCCAGCTTTGATGCTGTCCATGGCGGGGCTGTGAAAGGCGTAATCCAATGGCAGGCGCTTAGCAAAGGTGCTCTGTTCGCTAAGGGCTGCTTCAATGGCGCTTAGTTGGTCACGGTCACCCGCTAAGGTGATGCCTTTGGGACTGTTAATGCCCGCCAAGCTGATGTTGCTAAATTCGGGTTTTTCAAGCCAGGGAGCGATCTCTTCCGCGCTCATGGCGACGGCCGTCATTTCCCCAAGGCCACGGGTTTTGCCTTGGTAGAAGCTGCGGTAGTAAATAACGTTAACGGCGTCTTCTAGCGTCAGTGCGCCGGACGCCCACGCGCCAGCCACTTCGCCAACGCTATGGCCGAATACGGCGGTGGGCACAATGCCCTTGGATTTAAGCCATTCGGTTAACGCTACCTGCAGTGCAAACAGTGCCGGCTGAGCGATTTCAGTGCGATCAAAGCGGCCAACGCCGGCTTCTGACTGGTTGCGGCCCGCCAGCTCGTCACGCAGTGAAAAATCGCCATGTTTCTGGAATAGGGCATCCACACGATCAATGGCATCGCTAAACGCTGGTTCGCTATCCAGCAGGTCGTGGCCCATGTTTTCCCATGGGCAGCCGTTGCCGTCGTATACGAACACTGGGCCGCGGGCGTTAGCTAAGCGCTCAAGTGTCACAACGCTGTTGGTTTCACCTTCGGCAAACTGGCTGAGCGCACTGACGGCGGCTTCCGGTGTTTGGGCGAAGCAGAGCGCGCCATGCGTGTGTTGTTCACGGTGGCTGTTCAGCGTATGAGCAATATCATAAAAAGCATGATCGCTTTCGCGTAAGAAATTCGCTAGTTCGCGGGCATTATCTGCCAGCGCTTCCTGGCTTCGTGCACTAATGCGAAGTGGCAGCGGGGTATCGGGCACTTGGCGAGGTGTTGATGCTTTTTCTGGAGCGCTTTCCAGTATGACGTGAGCGTTGGCACCGCCAAAACCAAAGGAGTTAACGCCAATGACCAAGCGGCCCTGTTTTTTGAGCGCCTGGGCTTTGGTAACAACGCTAATGTTCCACTCATCAAATTTGATACGAGGATTAAGGTTGCGTATGCCAATCGTGGCGGGCACTTCACGGTGCTGCAGGCTGTAGAGCGCTTTAGCAAGTCCGGCAACGCCAGAGGCCGTTTCTAAATGACCAAGGTTACTTTTCACTGAGCCAATCAGGAGCGGCGTTTTACGGTGCTTGCCGAGTGCTTCGCCGATAGCACGAGTTTCAATGGGGTCGCCAACGGCGGTGCCGGTGCCGTGAGCTTCAAGGTAGTCGATCTCGTCCGGCGAAATGCCCGCTTGTTCGTAGGCGCGGCGCATTAAATCAATCTGTGCGCTGGGATTGGGCACGGTGAGGCCGGACTTGTGGCCGTCAGTGTTAACCGCTGAGCCTGCTACCACGGCTAGGATATTATCGCCATCGGCCACGGCTTGATCATAATCTTTTAGCAAAAATAGCCCGGCGCCTTCTGAACGCACGTAGCCATTGCCGGCTTCATCGAAGACTTGGCAGCGCCCAGTGGGGGAGAGCATGCTGGCCTTCGAGAAAATAATAAAACCATACGGGTGCAGGTGCAGGCTTATGCCCCCCGCCAGCGCCATGTTGGTTTCGCCGCTGCGAATTGATTGGCACGCTTGATGGAACGCGACCATAGAAGATGAGCAGGCGGTATCCAGCGACATGCTGGGGCCATGCAGATCAAAGACGTAAGAAAGCCGGTTAGACGCAATACTTGAGGTATTACCTGTCGCGGTAGAGGCATCAATCGCTGACATGTCATCGGCCAGGCGATAGGAGTAATCAAGGCTGGCGACGCCAAGGAAAACGCCGCATTGGCTGGCGCGGAGGGTGCTGGGCACGATGCCCGCGCTTTCCATGGCTTCCCAGGTAAGTTCTAACAGCATGCGCTGTTGCGGATCCATGTTCGCCGCTTCACGGGGCGAAATGCCGAAAAACTCTGCGTCGAAGCCGCTGATATCGCCCAGGCTACCCGCGGCAAACGTGACGCTGGTGCCAGGGTGGCGTTTGTCAGGATGCCAGAAAGCATCGTGGCTCCAACGGTCGGGGGCCACTTGGGTGACGAGGTCTTTTTCGGCTTGCAGGTCCTGCCAGAACGTTTCAGGTGTGGTGCCGGGGAAACGATGGGCGGCGCCGATAATGGCAACGCGTTTAGTCATTCTTGCTCCTGAGGTTCTGGTTCTGCCTTGATCACATCGCTACTTATATCGCGTCCAAACGCTTGTTTAAATAGGTAGACGCCAAGTTCGTTTGCTTCCAGCGTGCACGACTCGCGCTCAATGGGCGGTTTGTCATGCAAATTACGATCTATTTCCGTTGACCATATCATGTACGGGGTGCTGCTAGCAGGAGGCGAATAGTGCCTATATGCGGCAGGCAGTATCGGTACGTGGTCACCGTACCAGCCCAACAGTCCTGGTCTTACAGCTGAGTTTAGCGCTGCTTTAACGCTTTCGAGCATTTTATCCGATTCACCTAGATGGTGCAGGTAAACGGCCAAATCGCGCAAATGATGCGGCAGCGGCCACGGCGCTGCAGGCAATGTTGACGCTACCCCGGCCTTTTCGGGTGCTTCTAAGTGTAAAGGGCCGTGATTTTCCATGGTAATCACAAATACAAAGAGTGGCCTATTATCGTTATCTTCAAGCAGGCGTCCAATCTTTCGTGCAACCGCTTGGTCGCCAATGTACTGACCATGCTTATCCTGGCTTTCGAAGGCGCTAATGTCGACAAACGTCTCAAACCCCAGTTTTGGAATAACGCTGTCTCGCAGATAAAACGTAGCAGGGTAAGGATGAACACAAACAGTTCGATACCCTTGGGCTTTAAAGGCGCTGGCAATGCTGGGCAACGTATGACGCGATAGCGTGCGGTAAGGATTGAACTGGCGCGGCCCCCAGGCATCAGGTGCTATGCCAGTTAACACGGCGCATTCGGTTCGCACTGTATTTGCGCCCCATGCGGGCACATTCAGCGCTCCCTTGGCTACAGCTTCCCTGCACGTAGCATCATAATTCGGCAGTAAGTCAGCGGCAATCTCGCTACACCATGGGCGAGGATCAAAAAACGATTCACTCTGTACCAACACAACGTTAGGCAGCGTCGCATGGGCGTCTTGCTCAAGGCAGTGTTGAGTCAATCGATGGAAGGGCGATGCGTCTGGTGTGGGCGGTTTGGAGTGGGCCAGGGCAATGCCGTATGTCCACAGGCTGGAAAATAGCCCCAGCCGATCTAGGTCAATCACAGGGTTAAGCGTGATAGACGGCAATTTGCGCCACCCCAGCCAAACAAACAGCGCACCGGTTGCTATCAGCGCTAGGCTATTAACTAGAAACGCTGTGCCGCCCCAGTGGCGGATCAGCGATGGTTCAAAAACCAAAAAACTACCAATGGCAATCGCCCCGGCACTGCTGGCAGCAATGGCAAGACCAATGCCAAAAAAAGGCACATACAGGCGTGGGTGCAAAACAGCATCCCAGAAGTATTCAAAGTCGTGACAGATAAAGGGTTCGTTCAACGTGCGTGATTTGGTATTGCTGGACTGCACGACCACGAGTTGCAGCGATAGAACGAAGACGACAGCAAACCAAGGGCGCTGCAGAAGCAGAATAAAGATCCCAAACAACAGTAACCAGCTGCCAAGGTGGACGATGTTTGTAGCAACGCCGCGCTTCCAGAGCGGGCGAGGGCGAGGGCTTAGCAGCGCCTCGAACAATAGGCTGCCTAGTAAACCTACTAAAAGCGGGCTAATAAACGTGGATGACAGTAAGAGCTGCACGCTACACGCCCCCGGTATGATTAAAGCCAAGGCGTTTAACGAGCCATTGAGAAATGCCAGCAGGTAGAACAGCTAGCCACCAGGTGCCGAAGTTCAGCGGAAAGGGAAAGCTAATACGAGCGCGGTTAGCGGTAATACCACGTTGTATGGCGTTGGCAGCGCGCTCTGGCGACCACTCCCAAGGCTTCGGGCCAGGCATGGCGTTACACATGGGTGAGGTGACGTAGCCAGGCATCACCACGGTCACGCCAATACCATGGGGTTCAAGTAAGCCTCTTAGGCCTTCTCCGTAGGCTTTAATGCCCGCTTTGCTGGCACTGTAACTAGGCGTTGTTGGTAAGCCGTGCCAGCCCGCCAATGAGCTAATAAACACCAACTGACCGCTGCCTCGTGCTTGCATGGCAGGCACAAGGCGCTGTGCCATCGCAATCGGCGCTTTCAAATTAATATCCAATAGCGCTTGAACCTCGTCCCATGGCTCTAGTGTGCTTTCGCTTGGGTGCGTATTGATACCCGCATTGGCAATCACAATATCTGGTACGTGTTCGTTGCATAGTGTATCGAGCCAAGCGTTGAGTTCGGTTTCGTCTGTCAAACTGGCCGATGAAAGCGATACTTGCGCGCCTTTTTCTCGACACGCCGTTGCCAACCCTTCAAGCGCCTGCTGATTGCGGCCATGTAGCACCAAGTACGTATTGGGGGTTGCATAAGCATGGGCTAGCGCCCCGCCTATTGCGCCGGTGGCTCCGGTAATCAGCACGCAGCGTGGGGTGCTAGAAGAGAGATGTGTCGTTACGCCAGCGCTCACAGCAACTTCTCCAACGGTGAGGGGCAGGCTTCCAGTATACGCGCTGCATTGTTCACGGCTAAATCGATACTGGGCTGGCAGTAAAAGCCACCGTTAATCTGCGTGGTGTGCATCACGGCATTGCGAAAATAGCTAAACAGCGCTTGGCTGGGCAGCGGTGGCTGATGCCAAAACTCATCTAGAGCGCCTTCGTAAGTGAGGCCCGCTAAATTGTAGATAGGGTCACTGAGCGCAAAAGTGGGGCACTGCTTTTCAAGGGAAACAATGCCGACCGTGCTGTTCACTGTGACGGTGCCCGTAGCGTGTTTCAGCAATGGATTGAGGTTGCCTGACTCCAGGTAAACGATACGCCCCTGGAGGCCGTAAAAATCCTCGAGCCTTTGAATAATGTCCGTGTAGTTAACCAGCCCCATATCTAGCGGATGGTTTTTTATGCACAGCAGTGAATCGCTAGGGGCGTGCAGAGCAAATGAACCCATGACGTGGTCCATCACCTCTTCCATATTGGCATAAGGCGAATGGTCACGAATCTGAGCATCGGTGTTGAGCTGCAGCGGCAACATAAAATAAGGCTTTCCGCCCTCTATCAGGTTTTTAATCCGTACTGCATCGCGCCTTTTCCAGTATCGAAGTAAGGTAAAGCGTTTGGCGTAGCCTGCATACTCCACCGGTGCAGTGATAGGCGCATGGTTACGGTAGTGCGGAGCCACCAGGGGATTCGCTAACCCCGCTAGGTGATAGCACATGTCGTGAGCGGCACGGATTTTAAAAGATGAGCGAAAGCGGACCGGTGCGGGTAATTTGGGCAGCGCTTTGCCCGTTTCGAAAAACCATTTGGGGTCCCTGGGTAGCAGCGAGTGTCCATTAACGCCCTCGCGTTCGAGGGTGACCCAAAAAGGACGAAAATAGCCTTCTTCAAAGACGTGAGTACGAATGCCAGCAGCGGGCGCTAAGTCTACCGCCGGGCGGTGAATTGGGCGGCGGTCACCAAACAGAACTTGGTCGGTAATGTCGTAGCGTTGCCAGAGCGACTGGATATAAGCCGGTAGCTCGCTTAACGGGCCGCGAAACAAATGGTTTTGACTGTGAGTGCGCTGCCAGTAGACGATATCGCCAGCGTTGAAGTTAACTTTTACCACGCGGTGTCCGTCGTCGGTTAGCCGACGGGCTAGACGCTGGTAAAAGGGCGAGCAGACGCCTTGGAGAAATAAGAATGCGCGCTTTTGCTTCAACTTAATGACTTCCAATGAATAAGTTACGATAGCAGCGATATAGTCGCTGCTTCCATGTAAGCATATGTTTTTGAGACTTAAATTGTTGTAATTTAGCCTGCTCCAACAGGCTGACTACCGTTTCAGCATTACACAGCTGCCGAGAGCCAGGGTCGACGTAGCTTGGGTATAGAAGCAGTGTTCCTGCTACCAGCGCATCCAGTGACAGCACCCGGTTTCGTCTCGGACAGTGCATGGCATCCTGGGTTAATCCCCAGCCTGCGTAAAACGGGAGGCCGTAGGTGTATACCTGGCGTTGACGAAGCAGTGCTTCAAAGCCGGTGAGCGAACTCATGGTATGCACTGCATCAACGCGTGCTAGCAGCACGGTGATATCTATATGACTAGCATCAAGATCATACAGGCGTTTGGCGTGGGTATCGAGTGCTCCGATACGAGCGCCGGTAATCACGTCAGGGTGAGCTTTATACACAATAAAGGCATCGGGGTTAGCATTTCGAACGGCTTTCAAAAGCGCACTATTAGTACTGATCTCTGGTGAGCCAGTGGCAATTGACGCATCACTTTCTACCTGGCCAGGCACCAAAATAATGTGTTTGTTGGCGGGTAATTCAATGGCTTCTTTGCCCGGTACATTATATTTGGAAAGCTTTAACGCGACTAACCGTTCGCGCAGCTGTGCCGCCCGCTCTAATAAGTCATCGCTGAAGTCGGCGGTATTAAGCAAGTTTTCTAGCTCGCTAGGTTGGCTGGGGTCGTAGTAAATGCCCAGGCGATCAATGACCAGGGATAGTGGCTGAGCAAGATCTACCCCTAGGCCAACCGATCGGATAAAACCGTCTTCCATTCGCCATAATGTCGCTAAATGGTCGCGGTGGCGGGCTTTAAAGTCATCGTTAATACGACTGGACCACACCAGTAAATTTGGTTTTTTAACATCTGCTTCGAAAGCAGCTGGCAGCTCTTTCTGATATACAATTTTTGCCGCTGGGCCAAGAAAATAGCCAATGAAGCGCTTTTTCCACGACGAGAAACCGCAGGCCACCCACTCCCCACGCAGACGCTCTTGCTGGCGCTTTTGGTCAGCAATCAGGGCAATCGTCTCTTCTAGCGTCGCGGTGTTGCCCGTGTAGGGGTTGGCATACCGGGTGTAGCGAAGATAGGCTGCGGCAAATACTTCTTCCAGGCGTCGCGGAACCCTTCTGCGAGTGCAACTGATCTGATCATGGGTTAACCCCCACCCCGCATAGAAGGGGAGGCCAAAACAGTGTACTTGCTTGCCAGCCATCAATGCTTCGAACCCCAACTGGCTTGTTACGACATAAACGGTCTTAACCCTATCAAATAGCGCCCAAGGGTTAATGTTATCGCTAACAATGTGGCAACGAGGATTCTCGTGAGCGTCTGCTAGATGGCCCTGTTTTTTGCCTGCGATGACGTCAGGATGTACTTTAATGAAAATATCGGCGTCAGGATGATTATTTAGAGCGCACGCTAACATTTGCCGAAAACTGTCTGCGTTAGCACCGCCATGGTGAATAGAGGCATCGCCTGCGGTTTGATCCACGACCAACACACTGTTAGTACCAGCATTGTCGGTTCCTACAGCGGGAAGCGGATAATCAGGCGCGTGGTTGTATTTTGATAAGCGATAACGTGATAGTTGCTCAATGCAGCGTTGGGCTTGAGCAAGTTCATCGTCGTCAAACGTGTCATGATTGAGCCAGTTTTCTAAATCACTAGGTCGAGAGGCGTCATAATAGATGCCCGTATAATCGACTACCATGCTATGAGGCTGATAGCCTTCAACCCCTAATCCTAAAGAACGAAGAAAGCCATCCTCTAGAGCGACATACGGTAGGCTATGGCGAGAGGCATAATGTCGAGCACGATCACTAGTGGGCTTAAGACCCCATCCAACGACCACATTCGGTTTAGGGCTCAGTGGCCTTATGCGTGAAAAATGTGAGTATTCAGGCAAAAAAGAAGCAAGAGCGTTGATCTTGGTAATACCGGGAGATGTATAGCCTGCTATTAGTTTTGCCATGAAAGAGCCGAATGGTGTCAAAAACAAGCGTAAATATAAACGCAAACAATTAAAGCGGCGAACATACGTGAAAAGGTCTAGCTTATCAATTAAGCCTAAAGTGGTCTTACGGCAAGAGGGTCCTTTGTTACATAATGATACATGTCAAAAAAACAACCACGTTGAATTACACCAACGCGCACTTCTCACGCCATTTTGGTAAGTTGTCGGTTTACA
Source organism: Halomonas bluephagenesis (assembly GCF_054790765.1). Classification (NCBI taxonomy): domain Bacteria; kingdom Pseudomonadati; phylum Pseudomonadota; class Gammaproteobacteria; order Oceanospirillales; family Halomonadaceae; genus Halomonas; species Halomonas bluephagenesis. The sequence goes on along the minus strand of NZ_CP133631.1, from coordinate 532,770 downwards.
ACGCGATTGGGGCAGATTCATTGGACGCAGTGGTAGTAAATGGTTACGGAAAAAGGGTGATTGGTGCGTCTGATCCCTGCCTGCAGAACGCCGATGTTCATAAGATCGATGTTTAGGAAATCGATGCTGAGTAAACCGATTCTTAGCACATTAAAAGGCCGGCTGCTGCTGGGGCTTTTGTGTGCGCTGTTATTGATGGCCGGCTTGGTGCTAGGGATGGCGTGGCAGGTGGGTAAAATCATGGTGCAAGAAACCAACATGGCCCACATGCGTTACGAAGCTGACCTGATAGCAGATGAAGTTACCCAACAGATCGACCACCGTTTCCAAGCATTAGACCGGCTAAGTAGCGTCCTTGGAATGTCTGATGATCCCGAATGGCTTGGCTATGAGCTGCGCAAAAACGATGCGCTATTGGCATGGTTTGACGCCATTGTTGTTAGCGATAGCAATGGGACAATAGTGTCAGATTGGCCAGCTGTTGCGGGGCGCGTGGGCCTTGATACAGCGGAGCTTGAATATTTTAAAATGCTGAAAGGTACGCGCAGGCCTTATGTCAGCGAGCCTTTTGTTGGCCGAGCTAGCGAAATGCCGATGGTGTTAGTGAGCGTGCCGCGATTAGACAGTGAAGGCCGGTTCGGAGGCATGATTGGCGGTGTGGTTAGTTTAGATAGCAGCGGGTTATTCAAACGCCTAGCAACTATTCGATTGGGTAGTGAAGGTTACGCTGCGGTTTCCACTGCCACTGGCAGAGTGTTATACCACCCGAATAGAACGCTAATTAACGATGATACCTTTGATGCAACGGCTATCCCTCTGTTGGATCTGGCGCTAGATGGCTGGCAGGGCGATGGCGTTGGTACTTTGCTTGATGGCCGAATTGGTCTGCAGTCCTACGCACAGGTGTGGCCGGCGAATTGGGTAGTAGGGCTTTATCTACCCATCGAACAAGCGCAGCAACCGCTTTCTGGTTTTATTCATAAGCTATGGTGGATCTGGGGTGTTACGGCGTTATTAATGATGCCCGTTTTATGGTGGTTGCTGGCGCGTATTTTAACGCCACTCAGTCGCCTGGAAGCACAAATTGGTGATGTAGGGCTTGGCCGCCGTTCTTACGTTGATCTTGCGACTAATATGCAAGAGCTGGAACAAGTAGCCAGCACATTTAATCGTGTTGAAGGTGAACGTCAGCAGCTTGTTGGGCACCTTCAAGAGCGTGAAGCATTTTTGGACTCGGTGCTTAATGCCTCGCCCCAAGGAATGTTTGTGGCTGACTTTGGCGGCAACATTACCTACATGAATCCCGCGCTACTAGACATCTTGGGTATTGAGTCTGATATGCCTATGGAAGCCTGGCTTGAGCAGATCCATATAGATGATCGCTCCGGCGCGAAAGACATGTGGATGCATAGCTTAAAAACCGGCAATGATTACATGCGTCAGCTGCGCTTTATTCGCAGTGACAAAGAGATGCTATGGCTGGATGTTCACGCCCGTGTGGTGATGCTTTCCCAAGGCGGTAACTCGCTTGGCTTGGTTGGCGTGGTGAAAGATATTACCGAGCGCCGTGAGCAAGAAGCGCTTCAACGCTGGGAAGCAGAGCATGATCCATTAACTGGGCTGCTCAACCGCCGTGGTTTTGAGCGTCGTCTTGAAGAAGCCTTTGCCGACTTCCAAAAAACCAGTACGCCGTCAGCGCTATTAATGTTCGATCTTGACCATTTCAAACCCATTAACGATGAAGGTGGGCATGCGTTAGGGGACGAAATGCTGCGCCGTATCGCTCAGGTAGTGGCGTGGGAAGTTCGCCGCAGCGACCACGTGGCGCGTCAAGGTGGCGATGAGTTCGGCGTGTTGCTGCCCAGCTGTACGTTAGGCCAAGCGCAACGTATCGCTGAATCGTTACGCCAAGCAGTGAGTGAAGTATCGGTTGTTCACGAGGGCAAAGAGTACTCAGTGACGCTGAGCATTGGTGTGACCAGCTTCGATGAGACCGACACTAACGTAGACGCTGCGCTTTCCCGGGCGGACTCCGCCAGTTACGATGCCAAAGGGAAGGGGCGTGACAGTGTAGTAGTCAAACTGACAAGGGCATTAGACCCACTGTCGTTATTTGAATAGCGGCATGCTTTGAATAACACGTGGCCGTCGCAATTCCGAGCTAGCCTTCTGTGTTGAGTCTCTTATTCATTCCCGTCAGTCGACAAACCTCGGGTGACGGTAGAATATAAGCGTCTGCTTATTCGATTGAGAGGGCTTTCGTGAACTTACTCGAGCTATTTTCCCGCACGCTAGATGTCACGTTACCTGTCTTCGCCATGGTGTTTGTAGGTATTGGCTTGAAGCGTTTGCAGTGGATCGACAGTGGGTTTGTCTCCACGGCGTCAGCTCTCGTTTTCAAAGCAACGCTTCCCACCCTCATTTTTTTGAGTTTGATAAAAGCCGACCTAAGCGTTGCGTTGGATTTGCCTCTACTGCTGTTTTTTGCCGCCGCTACCCTCGGCCAGTTCTTTATCAGCTGGGTATGGGCTAGCTATCGAGTGCCCAAAGCCGACCGCGGTATTTATGTGCAGGGCGCGTTCCGTGGTAACTGCGGCATCGTTGGGTTAGCGCTGGCGGCGGGGATGTACGGCAATTTCGGGCTTTCGGCCGGTAGCCTGCTGCTTGGTGTGGTTATTGTGATGTATAACGCACTTTCGGTGGTGGCTCTGGCGGCCTATCAGCCCGGCCAGTCAACAGAGTGGCGCAGCCTGCTAAAGCATATCATCACCAACCCGCTGATTATTTCTGTAGTTGCTGCGTTGCCATTCACTGCATTCTCGATTCCACTTCCCAGTTGGCTGATTACCTCAGGTGATTACTTCGCCTCGCTAACGTTACCCCTGGCATTGATCTGTGTCGGCGCCACGCTCTCGGTTGCCACCATGCGTAGCGGCAGTCAAACAGCATTAAGCGCCAGTAGCATGAAAATGATTGTACTGCCGCTGCTCGCCACGCTAGCCGCATGGGCGGTGGGGTTCTCTGGAGAGCAGCTAGGGTTGTTATTTCTATTCTTCGCCAGCCCAACCGCTGCCGCCAGTTTTGTGATGGTAAAAGCAATTAACGGCAATGTAGCGTTGGCCGCCAATATCATCGCGATAACCACCTTAATGGCCAGCGTCACCGTCACCACGGGTATCTTTGTGCTGCGCCTTGTAGGATGGATTTAACTGCGCGGTTGGCTGACACTCACCAACACGCTATACTATGCGCCCCATAAGTCCCTGTAGCTCAGTAGGATAGAGCAGCCGCCTCCTAAGCGGCAGGTCGCAGGTTCGACTCCTGCCAGGGACGCCAACTGGGGTTATTGAGAAGTCCTGAGAAGGCCTAAAAAGAGTACAATACTCTGAAATAAAAAGTCTTTAGCTCCTCATCGTTCCTAGCTGTTCCTTCCAAATCCCGCTGCTAAATGGTATACAGAATGGTATATGCCCCCATTCGAAGATGCTCGGTATACCGCCATGGCACTAACCGTTCGACAGATAAACTCAACCAAACCTAGCACGAAAATTATTACCCTCCAGATAGCATGGGGTTAGAACTTAGCCCCGGATCTGCAAGATGATGGAATACCGATCAACCGCAAGACAGTGGCTGCTAGCTTAAAGCGTCAATGCTTGTGTGCTAAAGCCGCCGAAAAATTCAAAGCTACTACCAACTAGCAGCAGTTGTCAGCGGGCGTTACCGTACTTTTTAAGCGAGCTTGTCGGTATTTTAGCGGCCTGCGATCGCCTGCCGGTAGACGTCATCGAGTTCGATAGCCAGATTATCCAGCGTAGCATGCTGCATGAAGGTCAGCTCCATGAGCTGGCGCACTGGCAGCGCCAAGGCGGTGGTGGAAGTGATATTCGCTCCGTGTTTGAATCGCTGGCGATCACATCACCTAGCGTATTGGTGGCGTTAACGGATGAAGTTGTAAACATCCCAGCGTTCACCAGGCTACCCAGTGATTTGGCCGTCATACTGCGAACCATCGGTCCCTTGTGACCTGGGGTGAGACGCTATCCATGGATGGAAGGCCTATCGCGGGGCGCGCCACTACTCAAAGACATGCCAGATTCACAAGCGACGAATACGCTGAACTGGATGAGCTGGGGGTATATTTGGAAGCGCAGCGGCTAGGAAGAATATCGATCTACCCGTCACGTTTAAAAGGAATGCTTTCAGGGCAATATCTTTATTGGAGTTTCCTGGGGGCTAGCTGCCATTCTCCAGCCCAGATCCTTTGCGGTAAAAACTGGGTATAGTACAGGGGCATCACAATATTGGTTGGCTCTAGGGCTGAGGGACCCTGTGTGCCCGTTAACTTAAATGTTTTGCTTGGTGAGCATTTTTCGATGTAGGACGCCAGTGATTTGGCTCGCGTGCGTTTCCCACTTTTGACTTCGACTGGGACAATGCCCCCCTCGTCCATTGCTAAAATAAATTCAATTTCGGCGCGTGCGTCATTCCACGAATAGCTTGGATCAACGCCAATGGCCGTGAGCTCTTGTTGCACAAAATTTTCTGCCACATACCCTTTGTACTCATAGTTTTGTTGTTTGAGCTCTTTGTAACTGCTACCCAGCATGTGGTTGAGCAGCCCAACATCAAACAGAAATAGTTTCACCATATTCTCTTTTTTGTAGGCCGCCAGAGGTGATCTTGGCTGTCCTTCAAAGGGGTAGTTCGCCAAGGCTAGTCGGCAACATGTTAACCAGTGGATGGCAGTCTCAAAATCGCTATAACGTGATTTACGCTCATGCACATATTTAAACTTAAAGCGCTTAACGGACGCATCGGCAACTTGAGACAGCTGTGACGTAATGTTGTTGAACACAGATTCAATCAGCGTTGCATCGACTTTGCCTGCATACTTGCCAAAATCGCGACGATATCCTTCGACTAAATCAGCATGAATTTTAGATACCTTTTTCAATGCGTTCTAAAATGCTCGAGTCTTTATATTGATACCAAGTAGCCACTGCTTCCTTAGCTGCAGGCCTCCTTGCGGATCCTCCACTTGCTGATGCCAGTTGGTAGCCTGAGCGAAAAACTGGCGTACAAGGCGAAGGAGCAGTGCAAACATCTGGTAAAAATCGACCAGTGGTTTGCCAGCTCCAAAACCTGCTCCTGCTGTGGTCACAAGGTTGAGTCAATGCCCCACAGTATCCGCACCTGGGACTGCCCTAGTTGCGACACAAAGGATATTGACCGTGACGTAAACGCCGCGATCAATATTTGCCAGCAAGGCATCTTAAAATTAAAGGCCAAAGGACTGTCGGCTTCTGCCCATTGAGGCCTGTGTAAGACCGGTAACGCACCTGCATCGGCCTAAGACGTGAGAAGCCTCGCCCGTGGTCGCGTAGCGACTCAGGGCGGGGAGCAGTCACTCATACTGGTGCTCAAACTGAACCACACTGCCGTCCGCGTGGATGAGCTGGCGGGCATAGACTTCCCTGGGGCCAAAGCCATCATCCACAAAACCGGTCACCTGGATGGCTTCGCCTACCTGAGTGGGCACCCAGTTTGGCCCAACGTAAATATTGATGCTGCCTGTCGCATCCTGCAACCGGAACTCGTCGGTATCCGAAATGCGCTCAACAGTGCCTGATAAGGTCACCATATTGCCTTTTTGCGCGTCGCCGATGGGGGTGATCTGGCTCGCCATCAAAGCAGGTGCTGAAAGAAGTGCGAGGAGTGCAATGGTCAATGCTTTCATGGGTATTTCCTCCATCAGTTCAGAGCAATCAGAATCAGGGTGACAAGAATGGCCGCACCAATGGCAAGCCATTTTTTGGGCACCCGTATATCAATATCGCCAGAGAGCCACTCGTTGGTATTGCGTAAATTTACTTGTCTGATATTTTTCATTGCGCACCTCCAAACCTGGTTGCGGGCAAATCCTTTATTGCCCTTGCAGATTACGTCGACAACCTGACGGGAACCTGACGAAGGTGCGTTTATTTAAACGTTATTTTTATTTCGATAGTTTTTATTACGATAGATCAGAATGAATTCAGCACCCCTTGCGGGATGGTTGGATACCTTGATAGCGCCTTTCTGGGCCAGCTGCAGGCGTTGAACAATGGCAAGCCCCAGGCCGCTACCGCCGGGGAAGGCATTTTCCCCTCGCCAGAAGGCGTCAAACAGATGGGCAAGGGCATCGGTGGCAATACCGTCGCCGAAATCACGCACACTCAGCGTACCTTCAGGGCTTACCCGTATATCCACCCGCTGGCTGTTTGAGTGCAGCACTGCATTTTCCACCAGATTGGTTAGCGCGAGCTCGACGCCCTCGGGAGCGGCCTTGACGATGGCAGGCTCTGAAGATGGGTGTAAGGAGAGCGAGACGCCGTTCTGATAGGCAAAGGGAGCCAGGGTCGCTATGACATCTCTGGCAATTTTGTTCAGGTCGCTGCGGGAGAGCGAGGAAATATCGAGCGAATCGGCCTTAGAACTAGCCAGCACCTGGTGGACGGTGCGGGAAAGTGCGGCCAGATCGGCGCGCAGTTTGGTGTGGGTTTCACCGTCGGGAAGGGCGGCTAGACGTGCCGTCAACACGGCAATGGGTGTTCTCAGGGCGTGGGCGATTTCTGCACCTCGGCGCTGTTCGGCCACAAGGGCCATGTTCAGGCGTTTCAGGGTGCGCTGAGTGGAGTGAACTAGGTCGTCAATTTCAGCGGGAAGCGCGGTATCTTTGAGCGGCGGTGCAGGTTGGCCGGGCTGGATGGTTCGCGCCCAGTTGGCGGCATGCGTGACAGGGCTCAGGCCGCGACGGATCATGAAGTGGTTGGCCGCGAGCATGATGACGGCCACCGGAAGAATGGGAATCCAGATATGAGTCAGAAACTCACGGGCCAGGGCGCGTCGGACAAGGTGGCCAGGATCATCGTGCATGACAAAGACCAGCCTGACCTTTCCTTCAGGGCGCTGAATCGCCGTTGACATTAAAATGACCTCCCCGTCCGCTGTTGTTAGGCGGGTCTGCCAGTGCTGGGTAAACAGGTCTGTTTCCAGCGCCTCTGGCGGTATCAGCGCGGTGTTCTCGGCATCCAGCAGGCGGCCTTGGGCATCCAGCAAGGCAAAGCCATAACTATGTGGATAAGAGCGGTATAACGCGGTTGCCTGTGCATGGAGGTTTGGGTCGGTACTTTCCATGGCCTCCTGCAGCAGGGAAAGCTGTTTTTCGATGGCCTCCCGTTCCAGTGACGGTTGATCGGCACTGTAATACGTCCCCACCACGATGACGTTCATCACGATGGTGACCAGCAGTATCCAGACCAGACGGTAGGTCAGGTTCCTGGCCAGTGTAGGCGGTCTGGGGCTCATGAGGAGGTATCTTCCACCAGCATCCAGCCCACACCGCGAATGGTGATGATCGTCAGCCCGCACTTCGTGGGTTTGAGCGCTCGCCGCAGGCGTGAGAGGGAGGCTTCAAGGGCGTTGGGACCAATGTCATCATCAAAACAGTAAATCGAAGCTTCCAGTGCCTCCCGTGATAGAACTCTCCCTTGGGCTCGCATCAACTGTTCCAGAACCCCTATTTCACGCTGGCTGAGAGGCAAGGGGGTGTTGTTGACACTGATCATTCGGGAAGCCGTATCAAACGCCAGCGAGCCGTAGCTGAGTATTGTCTGGGAGCGTTTGCCTGGCCGCCGTAATATAGCCCGGCACCGGGCAATAAGCTCGGGCATTTCCACGGGTTTGACAAGGTAATCGTCGGCTCCACCGTCAAGCCCGGCCAGCCTGTCAGAGAGCAGGTCCCGGGCCGTCATGACAATCACGGGTGTTTGGCCATTGGCGCTAAGACGTGGCAGCAGCGTCAGGCCATCGCCATCCGGCAGGCCAAGATCCAGCAGCACCAGATCATAGTTAGCCGCTTGGTGCATCGCGAGTGCGCTGGATGCGTTGCGGGCCGTATCAACGGCAAAACCGGCATCGCCCAAGGCATGGGCCACCGCTTCGGCCAGGGTAGGGTGGTCTTCAACCAGCAGCATCCGCATCGCCGTTTCCCGTTGGTATTTCTTTTGGATGTTAGCGAATCTTTACCCAACTTAGTACGATTACCACCTGATATTGAATACAACCTTACCGCCTTTAAAAGTCGGCTCATCCTGCCGCTAGGGCGGCCAACTTTCGTACCGCCGTTTTCACATGGTCAGTTCGACCCTCCCCTGTGCCCGTGCCACGGCTTCGGCACGTGCGAGCGCCTGGCGGGCGATGTCGAGGCGGCCCGCCTCTTGGGCCAGCCCAGCACGTAGTCGGTGAAGCTCGGCGAGGTACCAGCGCTCGCCACTCGCCCGGACGATCGCGAAAGCCTGACGCAAGGCGTGCATCCCAGCGACTGGATCGCCCATGTTTCCCGCAACCTCTGCGGCGAGTCCGTGGCAGAAGGGTAGCGTGATCCTGACGCCCATCGCACTGAAGGCCGAGAGACCCGTCGCAATCCGCGAGGCCCCGGTTGTGTCTCCGGACATTGCCTGCGCCCAGCCTGCCAGCATCTCGCCTGCGTCGCCCCAAACGGGCACCGCCTCAGTCCGGCACAGAGCGACTAACGCTTCTGCCCGGTCACGGGTTAGTTCAATATCGCTACGTAGACGTGAGCAGACCGCCCCGCACCATAGCATTTGGGCGCGCCCGAAGGCGGCGCCCAATCGGTCAGCGCGCGCACTGCCAGCGGCGAGGTGCCGCTCTGCCTCTGCCGAGGTGCCGGTTAATTCGGCGACACAAGCCGCGTACTGTCGACAAACAACTTCGGGGTCCTCACCGAAAAGTACATTACCGTCCTGCTCGGCATGTCGCGGTGCGATCTCCAGCACGGCGGCGATTTCCGTGGTACAGGCCTGTAGGTCGCCGGTGAAAAACCGGGTCTGCCCGACGGCATTATGGGCTACCATCGCCATATGGGCCGGTGCCTGCCCCGCGAGTGACTGCAGCCCTAGCGCGAGATCTTCGGCACGGGTCAGTTCAGCACGCGTCAGGTGATCGTTCCAGAGCCCTGCAAGAACCGGGATCGTTGTGGCGGGATCGCCGACCTCGGCAGCTAGTTGACCCGCGCGGCGGTAGACCTCCCGAAGTTCTTGCGCAGTAAACCCATCCGAGACGATGAGTGCCGCCCCGAGCCCGAGCAGGGCATCGAGTTCGGTAGCGCGATCGACCTCGGGCTTCGTCGTGCCAATCCCGCTGCCTCGAGTTAGGAGATCCCGCGCACGGCGGAACTGCTCTACGGCATCTATGGAGGCGCCGCGAGCCTGTGCACGCCGCCCCGATAGCACACGATAGTGTGCGGCGCGCGGCCAGTCGGCGCCGCGTTCAAAGTGATCAGCCAACACGGGGGCGATCTCGCCCGCTGCGTGACCGTGGCTGATCTCTAGTCGGAGACCGACCCTTCTGTGCGTGCCTTGCCTGTTCGCTGCCGGCAGCCCATCGTAGAGCGCTTCGTGATGTAGCGCGTGCCGGAAAGCATAGCGCGTGGCCACTGTTCCGTCGGGCCGATGGCTGAGGCCCGCGCGGGTGATGAATCGTCGGTTCCGCGCGAGGTGCTCTAGCTGCCGCTCCGCCGCTTCCACCCCGTCGCGGTTGTCGGCTAGATCGATGGCGGGAAAGGTCGGTCCCGCCACGCTGGCGGTTTCAAGCAAGCTGCGTTCCTCAGCCAGCAGGCGGCTGGTGCGTTCGGTTTCGATCAGGGTACGGACACTTGGGGCGATGGCTGCGACCAGCGCCTCGGGTGTGGATGAAAGCCGCCAGCCGGCCTCGTCACGCCGCACAAGGCCTTGCGCCTGCCAAACGTCTGTCGCCGCATCAATGAGCATGGCATGGCCCTCGGTTCGGTGGGCGAGGGCCTGCGCCAAACCAGGAGGAAAGGAGTTGTCCTTGAACCGTTCTGCAAGGTATCCAGACACTGCAGACTCATCTAGACCGTCAAGGGTGATCAACCTGCAGTCTGGCTGCCGACTTAGTTGACCCAGCGTGGTCGCAAGCGTCCCGGCGCGGTCTAGTTCGTCATCGCGATAGCTGCCCAGAACCAGTAATCGCGCCGGTGTGCGTTGCAGCCCCCAAGCGGCTAGCCAGGCGAGCGTACTAGGGTCTGCCCAGTGCAGATCCTCTAGCACCAGAACTCCAGGACGGCTACGGGTCAGTCGTTCCATCAGCGCCGAGAATTCCCGCAGCATTGAGTTGTGGCGAGTACGATCCAACGCTTCGGCCTCCAAGCGACGCCCGGGGGAGTGTTGCTTGACCCAAGAGGGAGCGACGAGTGGCAGAAGCCGCGCCAGCGTGGCCTCCTCAGGTCCGACCATGAGTTGCGTCAATACATCCATCAGCAGCCCGTAGGGTTCGCGTGCGCCAGGGTGAGCGATGGCCTGACCCCGAGCAATCCACAGTGGCGTGCGCTGGGGTAAACTAGCCTCAAATGCTTCCAGAAGGCGTGTTTTTCCGGCTCCTGCTTCGCCCGAAATCAAAGCCATCGCCCGTCGACCATGCCTGGCGGCGGCGGCCCTTTCACTTAGGGTTTCCAGCTCCTTGTCCCGTCCGATGCAGAACACTGTCGATGCCGCCACGAGATCTTCAGACGCATCGCCGATCAGCGGGATCGGACGCGTTAGCCGGTAGCCCCGGCGGCCCACTGTCTCGATTAGCCTGATGTCTTGGGCGTTGTTATCCAGCATCTGGCGTAATTCGCGGATGCACTGTTTGGGTCCCGCCTCGTTACCAGGGCCGTTGCCCCATATCATGCGCCGCAAATCAGTCGTGCTGACCACTTCTCCTTGCTGCTCTATCAGTGCCACCAGTACGGACAGTGTCTTGGGGCGTAGGCGTATCTGTACTTCACCGCACTGTAGGATGCCTTCGCATAGGTTTACCTCGATATCTTCCGAAGTCATGTTTTATGGGGCCTCAAGACTTATTGCCGGAAGCCATTGCGCGTGAATGGCGGCAGCAGTTAAGTAAATGGCTTAGTAAAGCGCGAATTATACCAATATTGAACCCTAATTGAACTTTACACTTATTTGTTTGCAATCAGAAATGAGCTATCTTCGCCTTCGAGAAAATATAAGCAAAAATGCGCACAACAGAAGAGGGGCAGGCACATGACAGTCATCCGGTTCCAACACAGAACAGCCCGCTGGTTCCGGCCCGGCCTCTCGGTTTGCACCGTGGCTTTAGCCCTCGCTGCCCCCGTTACCTCGCAGGCTCAGGATCAGTCGCAGCAGCTCTGCGTGGCCGACCCGGCTGCAGTGACGGCTCCCGCGGCCATCCCGCTACCCGACACGCCGCTGCCTGAGGCCCTGTCCCGCGCCCTCGACGCTGCCGCGCGCAGGGCGTTAGACGGGGCCGCTGCGCCTGGGGTTATTGCGGGCGTTGTCACACCCGAGGGCCGCTGGAGCGGTGCTTGGGGGGGCGCGGACCCCGAAACCGATGCTGCGATGGAAGTCGGCATGCACACACGGATCGGATCGGTCACCAAGACCTTCACCGGCACCGCCCTGATGCAGTTGGCCGAGGCTGGCAAGCTATCGCTCGACGATACGATCGACCAGTATGTGCCTGGCGTTCCCAACGGCGATATCATCACTCTGCGCCATCTAGCCAGCATGACCAGCGGCTTGCTGAGCTATACTCAGGCGGATCCCTTCCTTGATCTTTTTTTCTCAGATCCTAGCTTGCACTATACTCCGCAAGACCTGCTTGATTTTGCCTTCCCCGGCTCGCCGATCTTTGCACCAGGGGAGAAGTTCAATTATTCGAACACCAATACTGTGCTGCTGGGCCTCGTGATCGAACAGGTGACCGGGCAAGATATAGACACTGTCTTTACTTCGATGATCCTGGACCCGCTGGGCCTGACAGAGACCACCGGCCCTGACGGTGCTGCCCTCATGCCAGAACCTTATCCGCAGGGATTTACCCTGCAAGGCGATGCTGCAACGCCGGCTGCACCCTCAAACGCGACACACTGGGATCCGTCCTGGGGATGGACAGCGGGTGGAATGATCTCGACCCTCGACGACCTGCTGGTGTATGGACGCTCCCTCGGCACAGGCAAGGGCCTGCTGGGCGCTGAGGCGCAGCAGGAGCGTCTGCGGTCCTTCCCAGAGCCGGCGGGCTACGGCATCGCTATGGGGTGCGTTGACGGCTGGGTCGGCCACACAGGTGAGCTGCCCGGTTACAACACGACGGTGTTCTACGACACGACGACGGATACAACGGTAGTCGTACAGGCCAACAGCGACATCCCTTCGGGGAATTGCGGGGATGAGGACGTGCTACCGGACAACCCCGACGACCTTGCATGCAGCTCGCCCGCTAGTCGCGTGTTTGAAGCGCTATCCGTTGCCCTCGGGCATCCGTTTTCTATGACATCGACGGCCTCAGCAGAGTGAGCGCGCTGACATTGCTGTTCCAGCACAGCCGTTCCTCAGCTCTCCGCTTGGGTGTTGCCGCTCTGCTTTGTGCCTGTTACGCGAGCCCAGCATTGTCGCAGGGCTTGCCAGACGTCAACCGCATCCTATCTGGGCAAACTGTTATCCTACAGCGCTACGAACCGCCGCCTCAGGTCGGCCGTGTCGCCATCGGCGTGCAGGACGAGCGCGACAGGATCGACTTAGAGCGCGCCAAAAGCATCCGTATTCGCCTGGCTTCGGTGCGCATTGATGGGGCGCGGACCCTACCTTTGTCGACGTTGACGCCGATCTGGCAGGGCCGAATCGGTGCCGAAATTACGCTGGCTGATCTTTACCGCATGGCAGATGCTGTTGACGCGGCCTATCTCGCTGCGGGCTATTTTTCCAAGACAGTGGTGCCGGTGCAGGATTTTTCTGACGGACAGATCCGGCTGCAGGTATTTGAAGGCTATGTCGACCGCATCGAGATCAACAGTCATATTCCTGGCATCGAGACACGGTTGGCACCCTACCTGCAACGTATTCTCGACATGCATCCTATTCGGGTAAAGGCGGCCGAGCGTGAACTGTTGTTGATGAGTGATCTTGCCGGACTTTCGATTGAAGGGACTTTTGTGCGCCCCGAAGGCGCGACGGGCGGCGGGGTGCTGCGCCTGGAGATCGGACAATATCGAAGCTCAGGAATGATCGGACTCGACAATCTGGGATCCGACACCGTTGGCCCATTACAAATGGCCGGTGTGGTGACCTTTAACGATGTCCTGAACCAGTTCGAGACCACCAATTTGACCGGTGTCATCACACCGCAACACCTTGACCGGATGACCTTGCTTCAAATGATGCAAAGCTATCCGCTCGGATCGAACGGCCTTAACGCGGGCTACAGTTTTGTTTACCTGCGCCAACACCCCGACGGGGGAGCCGGCGCGCCGGACATCGATGTGACATCCGCCATGGGCACGGCGTTTATGTCCTACCCGTTTCTGAGGACGCTGGACCGCTCGCTCTGGGGGCAGGCTGAACTGACGGTGCGTAACGATGACGTCGACGTTCTTGGCTCGGCCGCTGCCCGTAGCCGGATCCGCTGGGTGACGAACTCACTGCAATATAGTCAGAGCTTTGAGACATCCGAGATCAACCTCGAAGGAGCGGTGAATCTCGGCACGAACTCGGATATTGATATGGGCGCGGTGCCGGATGATTTCCACTTTGTTACCGCCGAACTGGACTACACACAGGCTTTCAGCGAGACGACGACAATGACATTGCTGGCTCGCGGCCAATACGCTGGCAGGCCCCTGCCGGGCGCTGTTCAGTTCGGTATTGGCGGCGAGACTTATGGCAGAGCCTTCGATAGCGGCACTATCTCTGGCGACAAAGGTGCAGCGGCCTCGGCCCAGTTAAGCCACGAGATCGATATCGGGCTAGCATTCCTGCCCACGCTTTCAACCTCGGCCTTCGTGGATTACGGCGCAGCCTGGTCCGACGACGTCACCGGACACATGTATCTTGGCTCCTATGGAGTAGGCCTTGGTGGAACGTTAGAGGAACAGCTGAATTTCCAGGTTATCGGTGCGCTTCCCTGGACCCGTTCTGACATAGTGGAAGACAAGGGGGGCAAGCTAATTTTCCAGCTGGCAATGCCATTCTAATCCGGCAGGAGGCATCGCCTCGCCCGTCGCGCTATCCATCCCACAGGAGACCCTGATATGACCGCACCGAAAGCCGCACGCCCCCTTCTGAGGTCGGCCTTGGGCATTCTAAGCGCTGCCGCAGCGTTGCTTGCACTCAATGCCCCGCTCCATGCGGGGACGCTGCCGACCATTGCCTTGCCGGACCCTGCGATCTCTCCTGCACGGGTGAACCTGTTGCCGGTGCCGCAGACGCGGATCGACGAAGCAGTCGCCTCGCTGGATGAGCTGGTGCAGGATATGTTGGAGCGGACCGGAGTACCAGGCCTCGCCGTTGCCGTGGTGCATGGGGAAGAGACACTGCTGATGCGCGGCTGGGGGCTGCGGGCGGAGGGCGCGGAGGAACAGGTTGATGCGGATACAGTCTTTATGCTCGCTTCGTTGTCCAAATCTGTCGGAGCCACAGTGGTGGCCACACAGGTCACGGATGGGATCGTCAGTTGGGACGATCCGGTTCGCAACCACTTGCCATGGTTCGACCTGGGCGATCCGTGGGTCAGCAATCATGTCACCATCGGGGATCTCTATGCGCACCGCTCTGGTCTGCCGGATCACGCTGGTGATGATCTCGAGGATATAGGCTATGACCGTCGCGCGGTGCTGGAGCGGCTGGCGCAGCTGCCCATGGGGCAGTTCAGGGCCGATTACGCCTATACGAACTTCGGCCTGACCGCTGCGGCCGAGGCGGGAGCCACCGCAACCGGCAAGGACTGGTCAACGCTCTCGGAAGAGGCGCTCTATGGTCCGCTCGGCATGGAGGTGACCAGTTCGCGCCACTCGGATTACATGGCGCGCGATAATCGCGCGGCAAGCCATGTGCCGGATGCCAACGGCTTCAGAGTGGCAGATCTGCGCCAGCCCGATGCGCAAAGTCCGGCGGGCGGGGTTAGTTCCAGCGCGCGAGACATGGCGAAATGGATGAAACTGGTGCTCTCCACCGGGCGTTTTGAAGGGCAGCAGCTGATTGCACCCGAAGCTCTCGTGCCTGCGCTTTCGCCGCATGCCATCAGCGGCCATCCCAGTGAAGCGGCTGATCGGGCTGGCACCTATGGCTACGGCTTTGGTGTCGGCGTGCGCCCCACCGGACGCGTTGTGCTGAGCCATTCGGGCGCCTTCGCCTTTGGTGCGGCGACCTCCTATTCGATGCTGCCGGACCTAGGGCTTGGGATCATCGTGCTGACCAATGCCAGCCCCACCGGCCTCCCCGAGGCATTGACTGCCAGCTTTCTTGATCGCGCAGAGTTTGGTGTGGAACAACGCGACTGGCTAGCGGCCTACGGGCCGCGCATCGCACCGCTCTCGGCCCCGGTCGGGGATCTGTTGGGCGTGACACCTCCGGCTGAGCCCACCGAAGCCCGGCCTGCCGAAGCTTATACTGGGATCTATGACAATGCCTATTTCGGGGCGGCTGAGGTACGTGAGACCGCTGACGGCTTGGTGCTCGAGGTTGGCCCCGCACCACAGCGCCTGCGGTTGATCCACTGGGACGGCGACCGCTTTGTCGCCTTCCCGGTGACAGAGAACCAACCAGAGGGCTCGGTTTCGCAGGTCGAATTCACCATGGGCGCGGATGGGAAGGCAGAAACGATAACCGTAGAACATCTGAACGAGGCGGGCCTTGGAGAGTTTCACCGATCATGACGCAGCCCAGCTGAGTGCTTCCTCCTTGGCTGGATCAGCTGCGCGGACTGTGTCGTCAGATTGTTGGGTAGGCGTCATGGCTGTTCCCTGTCTTGTCACCAACTTCCAGCCTGCCTCCGCGAGGTCTCTTCTGGGGATATTTTCAGAAAGATAAATGGCTTCAGAAAACGGCATATAAACATAGAGAGGATAAGAAGCACTTCAGGAAAGGGGGAGGCAGTGACAAGCTCAATGAAGTGCCGCCTCCTTTACGGCTGTCCATGATCTACAACCACAGAAAAGGTGCTTGAGCATTAAGTTCAGCACTATTTCCAAAGGGCACATAAACATTTGATACAAACTTTGACCTACCTTGAGAGACAGTACATTATCGTTTGATACAAGATACGCTGGATATAATTTGGTCAGTAAGTAACTTTTATAGAAACCTTTTTTTCCAATGAGTTATAAAAATAATGAATAATATCCCGTCGTTTGGCTTACGAAAATACATATGGTGGTTACACTCAGTTTCGCTGGTTTTCTTTGCTACTATTTTACTGGCAGCTGAAGTTAAGCCCGTTCCAGGCACTTTTGCTTCTTCACAAGATGAGGCTCCTATATTGATGGTGGATACTCAGGAAGGACGCCGTTATATTAGCCGTGCTGACATCGAAACCTTGCCACTTTATGCTACAAATTTTCAGCATTTCAAAGGTTTGTATGGAAGTTTTGCAGGCGTATGGCTGAAAGATCTGCTCTCTGCTCAAAATATTGATGAAGCGGCAACGCTTCGTTTCATCGCTCATGACGATTACAGCGTTTTTATAAATTCAGAAGATCGTCTCAAACGGGATTATCTTCTCGTTACCCGCCTCGATGGAGAACCTCTAACGCTGACTGACTTTGGACCCACGTTGTTGATTGTCCCGGCTGAGGCAGAGTCTGTTCAAGCAGGAACAGCCGACATGACCCATTGGGTCTGGTCAATTCGAGATATCATCGTCCAATGAAGTTGCGGGCTATAAAGTCAATAGGCTGGAAGCTGGGGTTAGCTTTTATTCTGATAACGGGTACTTGTGCCATTGCCATAGCGTTATATGGTTTACATGTTCGTCAGCAAATGGGGTCTAATTATACTTCGCTTGTAGCAGTGATTGTACGTTCTCAGACGCATGCCGTTATGTTTCGAAACGCTTTAGAGGATTTACGCGATCATCCTGGAGATCCTGAAGTATTTAGTCGCCTGGAGAATCTTCTGTGGCGGATACCGCAACATATTGATGGAATAAGTTTTAGTCTGCAGACTAATCTGCTTTCCGAATCAGATTATCATGCCTCTCTGGCAAGGTTACAGGATATTAAGGAGCGTCTGTCTGAGATGCGACAGCAGCTCGATGGAATTATCTTAGGTGACTCAATCGAAAAGTTTCTGTATCAAGGCCAAGTGATCGAAAACGACTTGGCTCAGGTTTACAGTACCTTTGAAGGAATGGTGCACTCAGAAGCAGCCAAGCAGCGCATTGTCATGGAGCGACTGGGGCGCACCATATCGGTGCTGGCTTTTATGACCCTGATACTGATACTAGGACTTCTGATTTCATTATTTAGACTTAAACGCGAACACCAAAAAGTTAAGCGCCTCAGTCAGTTTGATGAGCTAACAAAATTAGGCAATCGTCGCTATTTGCTGAGCTTTGCAGAACATTGTTGTAAACATAGCCAGCGCTCTGGTAGTCCTTTGGGCTTGATTCTTATTGATATTGACAACTTCAAGTATATAAATGACACATTTGGTCATCCTGCCGGTGATCTAATACTTCAGGTAGTTGCGGGAGTGCTAAAAGATGAAGCTCGCAAAATAGATGTGTTAGCTCGGATTGGAGGTGAAGAGTTCTGTATACTATTACCAGATACAGATGTTGATGGCGCCATGCAGCTAGCAGAACGGCTGCGTAAAAAAACGAGTGATCTAACACAAAAACAATTAGGCGTTGCTACCTCAGTTACAATGAGTCTAGGAGTAGCGATAGCATGTAAAAACGAAGCTACTTTTAAGCATCTTTATGCACGTGCAGACAAAGCTTTGTATCAAGCAAAAATGCATGGTCGCAACCGGATAGAATTCGGTTAGGGGAAATATATAGATCATCCTGCTGCTATAGGTTTAAAAAGTAGTTTGCATTTTCTGGTTATTCCCAGAGCGGCATATAAAAATACTCCTTTCACCAGCATCAATATTTCACCAATTTGGTGTAATAACACGCGCTATCCGCTTTGACACTTTAATCAGAGCTGTGTAGTGGCATAGTGAATTTGGCCGTCTAATTACAGGTGCTAATATGCACCAATAAACAAATAGATGGCAGCATGGCTAGAACGCCAAAACGTAATTTCAGCCCTGAATTCCGGCTCGAAGTAGCACAGCTGGTCGTCGTATCAGGTATGCTCTTGGCTTGCCGTTTCTGCTGCACCTGCTAAGGACATTGCTATGCGTTTCTCAACACCGGTTGCCATTACGTCGCTTGTGATGATGTCTACGTTAATGCTGACTACTTCGCTTCTGGCGCAGGATGCCCATATTGGCAGCGTGCGTACAGAGTTTAGGTTGATCGGACCGAACAGTACGATTGAAGTGGAGCGCTTTGACGACCCGAAAGTACAAGGGATTTCCTGCTATCTTTCCTACTCCCAAGTGGGCGGGATTTCAGGTGCGGTAGGGCTTGCTGAGGAAGCTAGCGAGGCGAGCGTGGCGTGTCGGCAAACGGGAGAGATCGTCTTCGACCCTGACGAGGTAGACGAGCAAGAGGTTGTTTTTAACCAACGTCGATCCGCACTTTTCAAAAACATGCGCGTGGTGCGTATGCACGATGTCGAAACTGAAACCTTTGTGTATTTGACCTACAGCACCAAGCTGGTAGATGGTTCGCCTAAGAACGCAATTTCAGCGGTCAACTACGGTGAGTTTTAAGAAGGGTTAGCGGGGGTGTCCCAGCACCTGTGCCCAAAAGGTGGTATACCGCGAGTCAGCATTGTCGGCTTTTGCCATGCCCATCTCGGTGAAGGTGTCGTTCATCATATTGCTGCAATGGCTGGGGCTCTCTAACCAACCGTTAACCACGGCAGCGACAGATGTATGCCCAGCGGCAATATTTTCACCCACCGCTTGCCATGCGTACTCTTGTTGATTGACGCGTTGCTCAACCCCTGCGCCGTCAGGATCTGAATGGCTAACGTAGTCGTTTTTGGCCATATCGTTGGCGTGCATGGCGGCAGCGGCCTCCAGTTTACAGCTCCAGGTTAACGGGCTGGCTGCTGGGAATGATTGATCACCACATTGACGGGCGTTGTTTCGTGCCTCGTTCACCCGCGTTAGCATTTCCTGTTGCTGATCAGTCAGGCCACACTCGCTGTTAGCACTGTCACTGTTGGTACTGTCGCTATTAGTACTGTCGGCGCGGGAGTCATCATCGGCCCACGTTCCGCTGCCTATCAGCATCAGTGTTACCAGACTAAAAAGCGCCCAGTGGGTAGGGCGCTTTAAGGTGACGTTAGCCGCCGAATTTTTCATTTTCGCCCATGTTGGGGGTGGCATCTTTTTTCAGATTGGCTTTCGCGATTTCATAGAGCTGGAAGGCTTTGCTCTCTTTTGCTTTCCAGTGCTCGCCCATTTGCACGTCAATTTCTAGCAGTGCTACGTCAGGGTCGTCTTTACCTTCTGGAAACCAAGCGGCAATAAAGGGGTTCCAGTAGCGCTCAATCAGCTCGCGGTTATCGGTCAGGTTGGCTTTACCTGAAAGCGATACATAAACGCCATCTTCCTGGTCGGAGAAACTAAGGCAAACGTCGTGATCGCTTTCTGTTTCAAATACCTTTTCGGCGCTGCGTCGTGTGAAGAACCACAGCTTGCCATCATACTCGTCTTGCACTAGGTGCATGGGGCGCGCTCGTGGAACCTCGTTATCCAACGTCACCAACATACCTACTTTAATATCCTTGATCATCTTCCAGATTTTCTGCTTATGCTCCGGGCTGGACATAGCGTCACACTCCTTATGTTTTCAAGAACAACATGTTTTCAAGAACGACAGTTTCAAGATGCCGATTTTGATCCATCTTCGTTGACAAGAATTTATACCAAAGCTGTCTGAGGTGATTCGCTTTTTGTACAAATCCTGTTAGCAGCCTAGTCATCATTTTCGATGTCATCAAATATCTCTGCACTTTTTTATGTATATGTTAAAAATATATTTTGACGTTTTTTTTAAATGTAGATATTTTTGTTGGTCATTACGTTTGATACTGCCTATCTGAAAAATGAAAAAGCTGGCTCGGTAGTGCTTTCGGAAGTACAGGCAATGGCGTTGTAGTGAGTTCGTGGGAGGCGCGGCCAGCGTTCGAGAGCAAGCTCTAATGTCATGGCAAAAAGGAAAACAAGATGAGTAAGTTACCCGATATTTTGATACCTGACGCATTTATTGGCGGAGAGTGGTGCGGTGCTGAAAAGCGCTTTGCGGTCACTAACCCTGCAAATGGTGAGCTATTAGCAGAAGTTCCAGACCTGGATGCGGATGGTGCACGAGCAGCGGTTGCCGCAGCGGAGGCAGCAGGACCTGGCTGGAAAAAGCGTACAGCGAAAGAGCGTGCGACGCTGTTGCGCGCCTGGTTCGATGCCATCATGGCGCACCAAGAAGACTTGGCTCGGCTAATGACGTTGGAGCAGGGCAAGCCGCTGGCAGAATCCCGGGGTGAAGTGGCCTATGGCGCATCATTTGTCGAATTTTATGCCGAAGAGTCCAAGCGCATGGCAGGTGAAACCTTGCCGGGTCATGGTGTCGATAAACGCATTCTGGTGTTTCGCGAACCCATTGGCGTTGTGGCCGCTGTTACGCCCTGGAACTTCCCGCTGGCTATGATCACTCGTAAGTGCGCCCCCGCTTTAGCAGCAGGCTGTACGGTGGTGATCAAACCTGCAGAAGCAACGCCTCTAACGGCGTTGGCAGTGGCGCGCTTGGCTGAGCTCGCTGGCTTTCCCGCTGGGGTGATCAATGTGGTCACTGCCAGCCAGCCTGCACCGATAGGGGAGGTGCTAACCACCGATCCCCGCGTGCGTAAGTTCTCTTTCACAGGCTCCACACCTGTTGGTAAAAAGCTGCTCGCTCAATGTGCAGGTACGGTCAAAAAAGTATCGTTGGAGTTAGGTGGTAACGCACCTTTCATCGTGTTTGATGACGCCGACCTAGACGCCGCCGTTGAGGGTGCTGTTGCCTCCAAGTATCGCAATTCTGGCCAGACCTGCGTCTGTACGAACCGCTTCTTGGTTCAGAGTGGCGTTTACGACGTTTTTGTCGAAAAGCTGGCTAAGCGCGTGGCGCAACTGAACGTGGGCAATGGGCTGGATGAAGGCGTTATGCAAGGCCCGTTGATCAATCAGGCCGCAGTTGAAAAGGTCGAGTCCCACATTGCTGATGCGATGGAAAAGGGTGGGCGGTTGGTCTGTGGTGGCAAGCCTCACACGTTGGGCGGCACGTTCTTCGAGCCAACGATTATTGCTGATGTGACCGACAACATGCGGGTTGCCCGTGAAGAGACGTTTGGCCCCTTAGCGCCTGTGTTCCGTTTCGAGACGGATGACGAAGCCATTGCCATGGCGAATGCGACTGAGTTCGGGCTAGCAGCCTACTTTTATGCACGTGACTACCGCAGGATTTGGCACGTCATGGAAGGGCTGGAGTACGGCATGGTGGCGGTTAACGAAGGAATTCTGTCTACCGAGCTAGCGCCCTTTGGTGGGGTGAAAGAGTCCGGGCTGGGCCGTGAAGGCTCACGTCATGGCCTTGATGAATTTACCGAGTTGAAATACGTCTGTGTTGGCGGCCTGTAAGCGATTTTCACTAATTTAATAAGGAAAGCAGTAAATGAAAATGAGCAATGCACAGCTGAATGAGCTTAAACAAAAATATGTCGCTAATGGTGCCGCCAGCCCCGCAACCCAATTCGCTGACCGTGCTGAGAACGCGATTATCTGGGATGCGGATGGTAACCGTATTATTGATTTCGCGGGCGGTATTGGCGTGCTTAATATTGGCCATTGTCACCCGAAGGTAGTCGAGGCTGTTCGTGAGCAGTTAGGTCGAGTGATGCACACGTGCCAGACCGTCATTCCCTACGAAGGCTACGTTAAAGTGGCTGAGAAGCTCAGTCAGCTTACCCCTGTGCGCGGTCATGCCAAAGTCATGCTCGTCAACTCTGGGGCTGAAGCGCTAGAGAACGCTGTGAAGGTGGCCCGTGCCGCCACAGGTAAGAATAACGTCATCTGCTTTGATGGTGGCTACCATGGCCGTACGTTTATGACCATGGCCATGAACGGAAAAGTGGCGCCTTACTCGGCTGACTTCGGCAGCATGCCTGGCAATGTGTTCCGTGCGCCTTATCCGGTTCCTTTCCATGGGGTGAGTGAAGAAGACGCTCTTCGCGGCCTTAAAATGACCCTTAAGACCGATGCCAATCCGAAGGACACCGCCGCTATCGTCATTGAGCCTGTGTTGGGTGAAGGTGGGTTCTATCCTGCACCGGCCAGCTTCCTTAAAGCGGTGCGTGAAATTTGCGACGAGCACGGCATGCTGATGATTGTCGATGAGGTTCAGTCAGGTTTTGGCCGCACCGGCAAATTGTTTGCTATTGAACATAGTGGCGTTCAGCCGGATATCATTACCATGGCCAAAAGCATGGCGGGGGGCATGCCAATCTCCGCGCTGGTAGGTACGGCTGAGCATATGGATGCATCAGGCCCTAACTCTTTGGGTGGCACCTATTCGGGCAGCCCCGTTTCTTGCGCTGCTGTTTTAGCCGTGCTTGAAGTGCTGGAAGAGGAAAAAATTCTTGAGAAAAGCCAGGCCTTAGGAGAAGTGCTGGGGCAGCGTTTTACTCAGTGGCAGCAACGTTTTGCGTGTGTAGAAAATGTACGTCATTTAGGCTCTATGGCGGCATTGGATATTGTTTCAGCTGGCCAAGAACCGGATGCAGAACTGGCCGCAGCAATGTGTAAGCGCGCACGCGAGAAGGGTCTTATCCTGCTTTCGTGTGGGCTTTACGGTAATACAATCCGCTTCTTAATGCCGGTCACTATTGAAGACTCGATACTTGAAGAAGGCTTGGCGATTGTTGAAGCGTTGCTGGAAGAGCTTACGGCGTAGCGTCTGATGCTTGTGGGTTATTTAAGCCCTGATTTAAGTCCTTACATATGATGATAGAAGCCGGTGCAGCTAGTCTGCATCGGCTTTTTTATTTCTTATTGCACTGAGTTATTGAGTGCGCGGGGTTGAGCACATTCAAACAGGTGTTACAAATTGTGCTATGATTTTTACCCACTTTGCGAAATGCATACTCATGAATTCATCATTCTTCCCAGACGAAACGGCAGATGCCAAGGAAAACTTGGGTATTCGTGCCTATAAGCTACTTAAGATAGACATTATTAAAGGCATTTTTCAGCCTGACGAAAAATTGCGTATGAGTGTTCTTAAAGCGCGCTATGAACTGGGTATTGGTCCTCTGCGAGAAGCACTTTCCCAGCTTGTTGCTGAGCATTTAGTGGTGGCCATTAGCCAGCGTGGCTATCGTGTGGCACCCATGTCGCTCGCTGAGCTTAAAGATATTTATGATGCCCGTGCGCAGGTCGAAGCCATGATGTTGGGGCTTGCGATAGAGCGTGGCGATGATGCCTGGAAAGCCAATATTCTGGCAAAGTCTTATCAATTAGCAAAGCTGACAGAAATGAGCTCGTCAGAAGGGCTGTTAGATATTTGGGACAGACGGCATAGTGATTTTCACACTGCCATGGTAGCTGGCTGCAACTCCCCTCATTTGATGAAAGTGCGCGCTGGGCTATTTGATAAAGTTCAGCGCTACCGCTTTTTGTGGCTTAAGGAAACCGTGTTTTCTGCTCAGGCCCTTGAAGCAAAACGCCAAGAGCATGCCGCTTTAGTAGACGCCACGCTTGAGCGTCGGAAAGATAAAGCAGTGTCGTTGATGCACGAACACTTGATGTCCCCTGTGCCTATTATTACACAGGTGATGCGTCAACAAGGCGTGGCATAAGGCAAGGCAAAAGAAGGGATCGAAGAAAGAATAAAAGAAAAGGCCCTAATGATTAGGGCCTTTTGGGTTGAGTTTCTGTCTATAGCCGTTTGATACGTTTGTTTAGAACAGTAGGTTGGGTAGCCACAGCGCAATACTTGGAAATAGTACGATAAGAGCTAAACCAATTATTTGCAGAGCAACATAAGGCAGCGCCGAACGATAGATATCGACAATAGTAATAGACTTTGGTGCGACTGATCGCATATAGAACAGGTTATACCCAAAGGGTGGTGTCAGATAAGCGGATTGCATACTTATAATGAACAGCACCGCAAACCAGGTAGTATCGAACCCTAAGTCACGTACGATCGGCACATAAAGCGGAATCGTGATGAACAGGATCGCAAAGTCATCCAGAAACATGCCAAGCGCAAAAAAGCTAACCAGCATGATGATGATGACGGTATAGGGTGACAGCGCGAAGTCATCGATAAAATCACTGACGATCATACCTGCGCCCAAGCCCATATAAATACGGCTAAAGAACACCGCTGCAATGGCAATCCAAAGCAACATACCCGTTATTTTGGTCGTGCTGAGCATTGCGTAACGTAGAAGGCTCCAATTAAGCCGGCCCCTTAGCGCCGCAATAAGCATTGCACCGCCTGCCCCCACTGCTGAAGCTTCAGAAGGTGAGGTGACCCCTCCGATGATGCAGCCCAGTACGGCGGTGACCAAAAGGCCAGGAGCAATAACATGGCGTAAAGAGATCAGCTTTTCTTTGGCGCTAAAACGTTCTTCTACTGGCGCTGCGGGGCCTAAGGCAGGATTTATGCGGCAGCGTATCAATATATACGCCATGTAAATACCGGCCAGCATTAGGCCAGGTACTAAGCCCGCAGCAAATAGCTTTCCTACGGATTCGCGAGCAAGAAACGCATAGACAATCATTAAGATACTGGGTGGGATCAAAAAGCCTAGTGCGCCACCTGCCATGATAGTACCGGTGACAAGCCGCTTGTGATAACCGCGCTTAAGCATTGCTGGCAATGCAATGATCCCTAAGCTGACGGTAGCAGCCCCTGAAACACCCGCCATGGCAGCGATAAGGGCGCAAATAAGAATGGTGCCAATCCCAAGTCCGCCTGGAAGGCTCCCCATTAGCTTATGCATCATTTCGAAGAGATCATCTGTAATGCCGGAGCGTTCCAGTACCAATCCCATAAAGATGAAGAGCGGGAGGGCCACCAGGAGAAAGTTATCCATGGTGCTATATGCCGATGATAACAAGAAGTCCAAGCCCCCAGGACCAAACATCATGTAGGCACTTCCCATGCCCGATATCATCAATGCCCACGCTAGCGGAGCACCTATTGCCATTAGGACGATCATGGAGAGAAACATGATCGCCGTAATTATCATGGGGTCTAAATTTAACATAGGGATACCCTTTGCATAGCATACCCAGGAGGATGTGCCGGGGTGTGTCTCTTATTTTTCACGGTAAAGCCACGTTGAAATAGAGCGAGGGTTAAGCAGCACGATGTTTAAGCAGTCCGTTGTTCAAGCAGCGCTAGTAAACACAACGACTAAACGGGGCTTATAAACGGGGCTTATAAACTTGAGCTAAGTCTAGGCTTAAACAACGCCAGGCTGTCTTTAATCAGCGTCGCTAATGTCGTCTCGCGGATCGTCATAGGGAATGCCAAGTAAACGCACGATGGCCCGCACTAGCTCTGCTACGCTCTGAAGAATTAGAAATCCAACGGCGATTGGAATGGTCGCTTTTATCGGCCAGAGCGGTGGACGCCAGATGCTACGGTTGGAATACTCGCCGATTAGCCAGGAGCGGTGGGCGAATTCCACGGCCATAGTGAAAAATATGCTCAGCACCAAAATGCCTAGTGAAAACACAATCACGTCACAGAACGCTTGCGTGCGCATAGGCAGCAGGCGATAGATGACATCACTTCGCACATGGCTTTGGTGGCGGAGGGGATAGCTGCCAGCCAGGATACTCAGCGCACCGAAGAACATCGTCGCTAGTTCGTGCCCCCACACAGTGGGGGCATTGAGTATATAGCGAGCGACTACTTCATAGAGCAGTACACCGATAATACCTAGCGTCAGCCAGGCGGTGACTCGTCCGACCCAGTCGGAAAGCCCATCCTGAAAACGTAGATATCGGCTGATCTTACTCACTCAGTCGTCCTTGCGCTTTGGCGTTGTTGATTAAGATTTCAACGGCTTTTGCGTTTCGCTCAGAGCGGGCTGCCTCTTCTTCCCAAATTGGCAAGGATGCTTCGGCTAGACGTTGCGAGTCTTCTTCCGGCAGCGTGGCGAATTCAAACAGCTCACCTTCATCGATGATGCGTTGGTTGCCTTCTTCAAGCCAGTTGTGAACGTCGTCCAGATACTGAGCCAATTCATCTACCAAAATTTGCTGCTGTTCTTCGCTCATACGTTCCCAGGAGTTGGGATTGATGAACGCGTTTTCTGTCCAGCCTGGGTTGAGTAAGTTGATATCGGTGTAGTACCCCGCCACTTCATTAATTCGCAGCTGTTCGTACTCTACAGGGCCACCGTAAACGGCTCCGTCAATAACGCCAGTCGAGAGTGCTACGTAGAGCTCTTCACCGGGAATAAAGGCCGTTGGGATATCGAATTTTTCCAGCACCGTTGCAATGGAGCTGGTTGCGCGGATGCGCATGCTGGATAGATCTTCCAGACTAGTGACAGGCTCTCGGGTGACTAAGCCATAATCGCTACCAAAGCCACGGCCAATCAGTTTGACGCCTTGTTCTGCGTAAGCTTCAGCGATGAGTTCATCAAGACCTTGATTGGCAAATATGTCACGAGCTTCTTCAACGTTTACCCAAGCTCCAGGGAGACCCCCTTCGATAGTGCCGATGCCAACGGTGCCAGGCCAATAGCTACCAACACCGTGGCCGATATCGATGCTCCCACGGGCTACGGCTTCGACAAACTGATCGCTGCTAACCAGCTCGCCACCACGGAAGAATTGTATGTTGATGGTGCCATCACTTGCTTCACTTACCCGGTCCCGCAAGTCAGCTGCTATATGATCAACTTCGGTGCCATAAAACGTATGCATGCGTAAACGAACAGTATCTGCATAGAGCGCTTGGCTAGCCATGATGGAAGCGGCGATGGAGGTCGCAAGAGCGCATTTCACGGATGTTGAGAGCTTCATAAAACCTCTTTGTTGGTAGCGTTTAGAGTTATAGAGGGCATCAATGTTTCTATTTCGAAACGATGTTGCACCTCCAGTTTAATCACACGCGCGGTGGTCATGCCATAAAAAATTTCTATAAAATCGTCTAACATCAACATTTTTACGATACGTTGATTAACAGTTAACCAGGTATTATTCGTGTCGCGACATGATTTTTAATATTTTTTTCAAAGAGTTAGTGTTTTAAAAAGCAAGTATTGTTGGCCAAGCTCATGCTCGAAACGTTGATAAAAGGTGTAGCCAACCACTCGTTGAGTCTGTTATTGGCCAAATCTTAGGTTAGACGGCACTTGAGATGGCGCTTGAGACGTCACTTGATGCATGGTTAAAGTAATCTTAGCTTAAGTATTTGGAAGCACGCTAGAGAAGGGGACTTGCGTCAGTTTATTGCGTCCTAGTACTGCTTTTTTTAATAAACGCGGCACGCGCTATCGTTAAGAATTGTTAGGGCAGGTTAGTGTGAGCAGTGGGTTTTTAACAATGAAAACTAATCAAGGATTTGATAATGAAATATCCACTAACCCTGTTAGCTGCCGCTGTTGCTGCCACCGTTACCACTACAAGCTATGCGGCGCCGTTGCTTAGCGACCAGGCATTGCTGGTTGATAGCCCTGAGCACTTGAGTGCCAATGCCTGGGTGGAAATCTCGCAATCGGCTTTTGAAGGGAACGTTCGTGGTGTTCAGGAACTGCTGGGCGAAGAAGCGGACCTTTGCGCCATTATGAAGGCCGATGCTTATGGTCATGGCATTGCTAATTTAATGCCTTCCGTGATCGCGTTAGGCATTCCTTGTATTGGTGTGGCAAGTAATGAAGAAGCCCGCGTTGTTAGGGCGGCTGGCTTCGATGGACGTTTAATGCGCGTCCGTAGTGCGACACCTGAAGAGGTGCGCGGCGCATTCGATTACGACATGGAAGAGCTGTTCGGGGATATAACAGCCGCGCGCCAAGCGGCCAGCGATGCGGCTGAGGCAGGAGTGACACTGCGCTATCATTTAGGCCTGAATGCGGGCGGCATGGGGCGTAATGGTATGGCGCTTGATAGTGAAGCAGGTCGCCAGGAAGCCTTAGAGCTGCAAGGCTTAGCATCGTTGGAATTGGTGGGCATCATGACCCACTTTGCCTTTGAGGATGAGGACTTTGTCCGCCAAGGGTTGGAAGTATTTCACGAGCAAAGTGATTGGTTAATCGAGACCGCAAACCTGGACCGTGATGGGTTAATTCTTCATGCCGCCAACTCGTTTGCCACCATGGAAGTGCCTGAAGCACGCCTTGATATGGTGCGTCCGGGTGGCTTGCTCTATGGAGATCTACCCCATTATGAGCAGTTCAAGCCAGTAATGTCGTTTCGCACGCGGGTAGCGTCTGTCAACGATTACGCGCAAGGCAGCGGGGTTGGTTACGATAACGTGAGGGTGTTGGAGCGCGATAGCTTATTGGCGAATTTGCCAGTTGGTTATTCTGATGGCTATCGGCGTGTTTTCACAGACGCCGCCTTTGTTCTGGTCAACGGTGAGCGAGTACCGGTCATGGGTAAAGTGTCAATGAACACGACCATGGTCGATGTTACGGATGTGGAGGGAGTTGCGCCGGGTGATGAAGTGGTGCTTTACGGGCTCCAGGGCGAGGAGCGAATCACGATTGGTGAACTTGAAGACCTCAATGGTGCGTTACTCGCCGACCTTTATACGGTATGGGGAAACTCCAACCCGAAGGTGTTGCGTCCAAGTGATAGCGATATGAATAGCAATAACGAGTAATTACCGCTAATAAAGACAGTGATGTACTAGCGTTTATTGACGAAACTACCCCGCTCATTCGAGCGGGGTAGTTTGGTTTTGGGGGAAAGTCATTGCTGTAAAAATATGGGGTTGCGCGTCATAGGATCATGGCGGCTATCCACCCAAAGGCAATCAGCGGGATGTTGTAGTGCAAGAAGGTCGGTACAACGCTGTCCCAGATATGGTCGTGCTGGCCGTCAGCATTGAGACCGGCGGTCGGGCCAAGCGTCGAATCGGAGGCGGGTGAGCCTGCATCGCCCAAGGCGGCCGCGGTACCTACCAGCGCGACGGTGGCCAGCGGTGAAAAGCCAAAATTCAGCGCAAGCGGTACGTAAAGTGAGGCGATGATGGGAATCGTCGAGAAAGAAGAGCCGATACCCATGGTAATGAAAAGGCCCACAAGCAGCATAATTAGCGCTGCCAAGCCTTTGTTATCACCAATTATTTCTGTGGAGCTGCTTACTAGCGCTTCAACCTCTCCACTGGCCTGCATCACACTGGCAAATCCCGCTGCGGTAATCATAATGAACCCGACCAGGGCCATCATGCGCATACCTTCGGTAAAAATGCCGTCCTGTTCGTGCCAGCGGAAAACGCCACTTAGTGAAAGCAGAGCAAAGCCAAAGATACCACCCAGCACCATCGAACCGGTGTAGAGCTGAACGACCACGGTTCCAACCAGTGCTATCGCCAGCACGGCTTTTTGCCAACCTTTCAAATGCTGGGCTGCTTCTGCTGGGGTTTCATTACCCTTGGCAAGGTCGCGGTCTTGGTAGTTACGCCCTTTGCGATAGCTAAACAATACCGCTACGGCCAGGCCTAATGCCATGCCTCCAATAGGTATCACCATCGCCATGGGCACCATCTGGCGGGTGATTTCCAATCCAAATTCGGCACCGCTTTCATTCAGGTTGGTGAGCAAAATGTCGTTCAGAAAGATAGCGCCGAAGCCCACTGGTAACAGCATATAGGGGGCAGTAATACCGAAGGTAATTACGCAGGCCACCAGGCGGCGGTCGAGCTGAAGGTGGTTCATCAGTTTCAGTAACGGTGGTACCAGCACAGGAATGAAGGCAATGTGAACCGGAATAAGGTTCTGAGAACTGACCGCCGCGGCTAGCAAGGCGGCTAGTAAGGTATAGGTCACCATGCGGCGGCTGCTGCCGGAATCATCCACATGAAAACGCGCAATGGCACGGTTTGCCATTACTTCGGTGATGCCTGAACGTGAGAGTGCGACGGCGAAAGCGCCCAGCACGGCATAGGCCAGTGCCACCGTGGCACCGTTGCCAAGGCCGTCGTTAAAGGCATCAAGGATGGCATTGACGGGCATGCCTGCATAAAGCCCACCGACCAATGTAGCGACGATTAAGGCAAAGACAACGGAAACGCGAGCCAAGCTGAGGCTGACCATCACTAAAATGGCCAAAACGATAGCATTCATGAATAGCTACTCTTGTCGTTAGAATTGGATTTAGCTGGAATTAGATTTAGCTTTAATTGGGCTTAGTTGAGATTGAATGCAGTGGAACCCCGCAGCCTGTTGCTGCGGGATAGAAAAAGCCGCTTAGTGCTGGCTTGGTAGGGTGCCAGGCCGAAGCAGGTGGCTTAGTGTTCTGGCGGCTAATAGGTCGCTGGCTGCTTCAATGTCTGGGGCAAAGAAGCGATCCTGGTCGTAATGGGTAACATGCTTACGCAGCAACTGTTTGGCTTGTTCCAGTGGCTCGGTGGTGTTTAAACCGTGGCGCATATCGAGCCCTTGGCAAGCACTTAGCCATTCGATCGCGAGAATGCCACGCACGTTATCGGCCATTTCCCATAACCGCTTGCCCGCCGCCGGTGCCATGGAAACGTGATCTTCCTGGTTGGCTGAGGTGGGCAGGCTGTCTACGCTATGCGGATGCGCCAACGCTTTGTTTTCGCTGGCCAGGGCGGCTGCTGTGACTTGGGCAATCATAAACCCGGAGTTGACGCCGCCTTTTTCGACCAGGAAGGGCGGCAGCTGGGACATGTGCTTGTCCATCATCAAGGAGATGCGTCGTTCCGCCAGCGAACCGATTTCAGCGATGGCAAGCGCCAGGTTGTCGGCAGCCATGGCGACCGGCTCGGCGTGGAAGTTACCACCGGAGATAATGTCGTCGGTATCTTCAAACACCAATGGGTTGTCGGATACCGCGTTGACTTCACCCGCCAGTATGTCGGCAACATGGCGAATTTGAGTCAGTGCTGCCCCCATTACCTGCGGCTGACAGCGCAGGGAGTAAGGATCCTGCACTCTATCGCAGTTGGCGTGGGAGTCGCCGATGTCGCTGGTTTCGCCGAGCAGATGCCGATAAGCCGCCGCTGCGTCGATTTGGCCGCGTTGGCCACGCACTTCATGAATGCGCGCATCGAACGGCGAGCGCGAGCCTAACGTGGCTTCAACCGTCAGGGAGCCGCAGACCGTGGCGGCGGCATACAGGTCTTCGGCATCGAACAGGCCGCGTAGCGCGTAAGCGGTTGATACCTGGGTGCCGTTGAGCAGTGCCAAGCCCTCTTTGGGAGCCAGCGCAATGGGGCTAAGACCGGCGACTTTGAGCGCTTCCTCAGCGGAGAGCCATTCGCCTTTGTATCGCGCTTTGCCTTCACCAATCAGTACCACACTCATGTGGGCCAGCGGCGCAAGATCACCGGAGGCTCCCACCGAGCCTTTTAGCGGAATATGCGGATACACCTCGGCGTTGATCAAGGCGATCAGCGCATCGAGGACTTCCCGGCGAATGCCGGAAAAGCCCCTCGCCAGGCTGTTAACCTTAAGCACCATGATGAGCCGTACAAGGCTGTCATCCATCGCAGCGCCCACGCCGGTGGCATGGGAGAGCACTAGTGAACGTTGCAGCGCTTCCAGGTCTTCATCGGCGATACGTGTTTGAGCAAGCAGCCCAAACCCAGTGTTAATGCCGTAGACCGTGCGGTTCTCGTCGACCACACGGTTGACGCAATCCACGCTTTTTTGAATGGCTTCGTCAGCACTGCTTGGCAGGCTAACCTTGACCGGTGATTGAAAGACCTGGCGCGCCTGCGCCAGTGTCATTTTGCCGGGCTGAATATCAAGGTGGGGCATGATTCGTACTCCTTGTCGTTGTTAAATGTCTAGCGGTTCAGCATCGGCAAATCGAGGCCGTTTTCACGGGCAGATTCTTTAGCGATTTCGTAGCCTGCATCGGCGTGGCGCATAACGCCAGTACCTGGGTCGTTACGCAGCACGCGGCCAAGGCGTGCGTGGGCATCATCGGTGCCGTCGGCGACAATAACCACACCCGAGTGCTGGGAGTAGCCCATGCCGACACCGCCACCGTGGTGTAGCGATACCCAAGTGGCACCACCGGCGGTGTTAAGTAGGGCATTCAACAGCGGCCAGTCGGAGACGGCGTCAGAGCCATCCATCATCGACTCGGTCTCGCGGTTGGGGCTCGCCACAGAGCCGGAATCCAGGTGGTCGCGACCGATAACCACCGGTGCTTTAAGCTCGCCGTTTTTGACCATCTCGTTAAAGGCTTGGCCAAGACGAGCGCGATCTTTCAGGCCGACCCAGCAGATACGTGCCGGAAGACCTTGGAAGCTGATGCGTTCCCGCGCCATATCCAGCCAGTTGTGCAGGTGCGGGTCGTCGGGGATCAGCTCTTTGACTTTCTGGTCGGTTTTGTAAATATCTTCTGGGTCGCCGGATAGCGCCGCCCAGCGGAACGGGCCAATTCCCTGGCAGAATAAAGGACGGATATAGGCTGGCACAAAGCCGGGGAAATCGAAGGCATTCGTCACGCCTTCTTCTTGAGCCATCTGACGAATATTGTTGCCATAATCGAAAGTCGGCACGCCCATTTTCTGGAAGTCGAGCATGGCTTGAACATGCACTGCCATCGACTGCTTGGCGGCTTTAACGGTGGCTTGGGGTTGTGATTTACCACGGGCGACGTACTCTTCCCAGGTCCAGCCTGCCGGCAAGTAGCCGTGTAGCGGATCGTGGGCGCTGGTTTGGTCAGTCACCATATCGGGCTTCACGCCGCGCTTGACCAGTTCAGGCAGTACATCTGCCGCGTTGGCACACAGGCCAATTGAGATGGCTTTACCTTCGGCTGTATAGCGCTCAATCCGCGCCAGTGCATCGTCAAGATCGTCGGCTTGCTCATCCAGGTAGCGGGTGCGCAGACGGAAATCGATGCTGGTTTGCTGGCACTCGATATTCAGCGAGCAGGCACCGGCCAGGGTGGCAGCCAGCGGTTGTGCGCCACCCATGCCGCCAAGGCCAGCAGTGAGAATCCAGCGCCCCTTTAGGTTGCCGTCGAAGTGTTGGCGGCCCGCTTCAACAAAGGTTTCATAGGTGCCTTGAACAATGCCTTGAGAGCCGATGTAAATCCAGGAACCTGCGGTCATCTGGCCATACATCATCAGACCCTTGCGATCCAGCTCATTGAAGTGTTCCCAGTTGGCCCAGGCGGGCACCAGGTTGGAGTTGGCAATGAGTACTCGCGGGGCGTCTTTATGGGTCTCAAATACACCTACCGGTTTGCCGGACTGCACCAGTAAGGTTTGCGTGTCTTCCAGTCGCTGGAGCGTCTCAACAATTTTGTCGTAGCACTCCCAGTCACGGGCGGCGCGGCCAATGCCGCCATACACCACCAGATCTTCGGGGCGTTCAGCCACGTCAGGGTGGAGGTTGTTCATCAGCATGCGCATTGGCGCTTCGGTCAGCCAGCTTTTGCAGCTGAGTTGGCTGCCGGTGGGGGCTGCAATCTTACGGGATGCGTCGTGACGTTTATCGTTCGCTAACATGGCGAGACTCCTCTGGTGTGGCGGTTTGTTGTTAGTTGATTAGTTATTGGCTAGTGATGGATTGGTTATTAATTGAATAATTGATTCAGGACGCTAGGTGTCGAGCGCCAACTGAAAGACAAGCCGGGCTGCCGCGCGGGCGGTACGGCTATCGATATCGTGAGCGGGATTTAGCTCGGCTAGATCGGCTAAGCGAAGCTTGCCGCTGTCGCGGATGGCTTCAATCAGCGGTTCAATCAACGCAAGTGAGACGCCCCGAGCGGCAGGGGCGCTGACCCCAGGGGCTTCCCCAGCGGGCAACACATCCAGGTCGATGGTCAGGTAGAGATGATCACAGCGCACCATGAAGCGCTCTAGGTCGCGCTGAATGCGCTCAAGGTGTGCCGCTTGAAAGTCCCGGTCTTCACGAACCATGACGCCGAGTTGTGCGGCACGGTTAAACAGGGCGCGGGTGTTGGCAGCGCGGCTTACGCCTAAGCAGGCGTAGCGAAATGGCCAGCCGCGTTGGGCGCATTGATCGGCAATCTGCGTAAAGGGGGTGCCCGAAGAACGCACGTGGGAGGGGGCGCGTAAATCGAAGTGGGCATCAAAATTGATAATGCCGATGCGCGGGGCCTTCTCACCGTTGTCAGCGAGATGCTGGGCAAGCCCCAGCCAGCTGCCGTAGGCCACCTCATGGCCACCACCCAGCACAATGGGGAAATGCTCCGCCTTAAGCAGCGCCGATACGTGATCGGCGAGGGCCTGTTGGGCTGTTTCTAAGGCATCGCCTTCGCAGCGCACATTCCCCGCATCGTAGGCTGGCCCTGTGCGGTGCCAGGCCAGCGGTGCCAACGCTTTACGCAGTGCCGAAGGGCCTTGTGCGGCGCCGGTGCGGCCCTGGTTTCTGGCAACACCTGCATCGCTTTCAAAACCTAATAAGGCACAGCCCGGCGCTGCCGTTTCACTCAACGGCTGAATTTTCTGATGCCAGCGCTCGCTGTTGGGCTCTGGATCTGTACGGCCCGCCCAGAGTGACATATCGAGGGCTGTCTCGACGGATGTACTGGTAAACGTACTGGTAGAGGCGCTGTTAATTGCCATGGGTAAGCGCTCCCTGGAATAAACGCTGACGAAGGCGCCCAGGCTGCACGGCGTAAGCGAGCTCAGCTGGCGCATCGATATCCCATACGCAGACGTCGGCTTCTGCACCTTCGTGGATGAGCCCTTTCCCCGCTAGCCCTAGTGCAGTTGCCCCGTGGGCCGTCATGCCTGACAACGCTTCCTGGGGTGTCAGGCGGAAAAGTGTACAGGCCAGGTTGAGCATTAGCGTGGGCATAAATAGTGGGGAGCTGCCGGGGTTGGCGTCGGTAGCCACCGCCATTGGAACGCCAGCGTTGCGCAGGGCGGCGATAGGCGGGTGTTGCGTTTCACGTAAGGTATGGAATGCGCCGGGCAGTATGACCGCCACGCTACCTGCCTCACGCATGGCGGCGATGCCAGTGTCATCCAGGTATTCAATGTGGTCAGCAGACAGCGCACCGTGGCGAGCGGCCATGGCCGTTCCCCCCAGGTTAGAGAGCTGCTCGGCGTGGGCCTTAATGGGTAGGCCATGGGCCTTGGCGGCTTTAAACACTCGCTCGCACTGTTCCACCGAGAAGGCGATCTTTTCGCAGAAAACATCAACCGCATCGGCCAGTCCTGCGGCCACTGCGGCGGGGATCATCTCCTGGCAGACCAAGTCGATATAGCCGTCGCTGTCATCCTTGTACTCTGGGGGAAGGGCATGAGCACCCAGCAGCGTAGTGACTATTTTTACGGGCAGCATCTTGCCGAGGCGACGCGCGACGCGCAGCATCTTGAGTTCATCTTTGACGGTTAGCCCGTAGCCAGACTTGATCTCTACGGTGGTAACGCCGTCGGCAATCAGCGCTTCAAGACGCGGTTTAGCGAGCCTTAACAACTCATCTTCACTAGCTTCGCGCGTAGCGCGAACGGTGCTGAGAATACCGCCGCCGCGTTTAGCGATCTCCTCATAACTAGCCCCTTCAAGCCGCGCTTCAAACTCTTCAGCGCGCGAGCCGCCAAACACAAGGTGAGTGTGGCAATCCACGAGACCTGGTGTCATCACGCCACCGCTACCCATCTCAATGCAGTTTTCGGCGAGCTGCTCGTCGAACTCACTCATGGGCGACAAGGAGATGATGTGTGCTCCCTCGGTGATAACGGCCATGCGGTCAGGCAATGTCCGCAGGCCATCGAAGACGCTGATATCGCGCCAGAGGCGACGATCCGTTGAATTCGTCATGAGGAGCTCCTTTCAAAGGCGACTTTCAAAAATTTATCTTCAAACCTTAATGTATATACAATTAAGGTCAATATGAGAGGATTCGTCAAGATGGTTGTTACAAAATAATGTGAAAGATGCAACACGTGAAAAGGAGGGTTGTTATATTTTTGTTTTTACAAACAATTGTTTATGTATTTTTTTATTTTGATAAAGCGTGTTTTTAGAGTGATTGGTTAGACTAATGTCTACTTATATTGATTGGAGGATGGTCTTCAATTGATGTGTATATGTATATACATTAAGTGTTGAAGATGCGTGGAAGGCTCACTAAACGCTGTCACACAACAAGAGGCATGCTCATGCTCCCCCCAAATACAACAACCCATCAGCGGCCCAGTGCCGCGCTGATTCTCAAACTGTTTCTGCCAAGTGCACTGGGGATATTGATTTTCTTCGTGCCTGTTGAAATAGGAGGCCGCAGCACTATATTGCTCGATCATATGGTGACCGGTGCCCGACGCTGGTTAGGTGATGCTAGTGGCTTTTATGCGCTGGCGCTGATTGTCGCCGGTGCTGCGTACCCGCTGATTCGAGGCTACTGGAATCGTAATGTTACCGAGCGCATTTTTACCGCACTAAAATTACTTGGGGTAATTGCCGCTCTGATGGCGCTGACCGGCTGGGGGGCTGCCTTTCTGCATGAACCGGATATGCTGCCTTTCCTGTTTGATAAGCTGGTGATTCCGGTAGGTTTGATTGTTCCCATTGGCGCGATTTTTCTCGCTTTGTTGATCAGCTATGGGTTGCTTGAGCTTATTGGTGTACTGGTTCAGCCGGTGATGCGGCCCATTTGGCGAACGCCAGGACGTTCGGCTATCGATGCGGTTGCCTCATTCGTGGGTAGCTACTCTATTGGCCTATTGATTACCAACCGGGTGTATCAGGCAGGGCAGTATTCAGCGCGCGAGGCCGCCATTATCGCCACGGGGTTCTCTACCGTATCGGCAACGTTTATGATCATCGTGGCGCGCACGCTGGACTTAATGGCGGGATGGAACCTGTATTTTTGGCTAACGTTGTTGATCACGTTTATTGTCACGGCCGTAACCGTTCGCTTACCGCCACTATCCGGTATGGATGACAGTGCTGACGATGGTGAACCAGCGGCGGTGGCAGGTAAACGGTTGCTGACGGCATGGCAAACCGGGCTGGAAGTAGCTGCCCGAGCGCCCGCATTGCATAAAAGTGTCGCGATCAACTTTAAAGAGGGGTTAGTGATGGCGATTAGCATCCTACCCTCTATCATGTCGGTTGGTTTGCTGGGATTGCTTGCGGCTAAATACACGCCACTGTTTGAGTGGTTAGGCTGGTTTTTCTACCCCTTCGTGGCGGTATGGGGCATTGCTGATGCTGCAGCACTTGCACAGGCATCCGCTGCAGGTCTTGCTGAGATGTTTTTACCGGCGCTGTTGATGGCAGAAGCGGAATTTGTGTCGCGTTTTGCTGCAGGCGTGGTATCGGTATCTTCGGTGTTGTTCTTCTCAGCCTCAATTCCTTGCATCCTTTCTACGAGTATTCCGCTTTCCGTAGGGCGCATGGTCGTGGTGTGGTTTATTCGCGTTGCATTAAGCCTGATGCTCGCCATACCAACAGGCTATTTTGTGCAAGCCCTTATCAGCTAAGCCATTATGATGCTTGGCGATGCACCGAGGAACGCAGCTTGTAGCGGTCGCCTGGGTGCAGTAGGCGGGCATAGCTGATGAGCTGTTCGCCTGACCAGGTACGCCGAACCATGCTCAGGCAGGGGGTTGAGGTATCGATAGTTAGCCAGTCGGCGGTTTGTTGATCGACGAGCACGGCTTCAACGATGTGTTCTACGTCAGTAATCGGGCAGGCCGCTACCAATATTTCGTTGGGTGTATGTACCGAAAAGTCACTCTTTAGATAATTGGGTACCCAGCGGGGGTTAACATAGCGGTTTTCAAGCTGAATGGGTGTGTCGTTTTCCAAGTGCACGAGCAGTGTCTGAAACACGCGACTGCCAAGACGCACGCCCAAGCGCAAAGCGATTTCGTCATCAGCTTCAATGGCTTCACAGACGAGTACGCGATTACTGTAATGGTGCCCCCTGAAGCGGACTTCATCGGCAATGTTGTACACCTCGACCAGAGACGACTCTGCCTTGCGATCTGTTACAAAGGTGCCTAGCCCTGGCTGGCGTGTAAGGTAGCCTTTTTGGACGAGATCACGAATCGCTTTATTGGCTGTCATTCGGCTTACCCCAAAATCTCGGGCAAGCTGCTCTTCGGGAGGGATCTGGTGGTGTGCTGGCCAGGCACCGCCCTGGATTTTCTCTAGCAGGTGCTGCTGTATTTGCAGGTAAAGCGGGGGAGCGCTGGTCATGACGTGCCTTTCAAATGAATCTAATGTCTATACATATCCAGTGTACCTTGTGCGAAGGCTGAGAGCATCCTGTTGCTGATGGCACGCCGGGTCAGAAAGGCCCGGCGGCAACGCATTTTTATCGCTGGTGATGGTCGTTCATGGCTGCGTTAAGGTGTATGCAGTTCTACACGCAGTGGTTCTAGAGCCATCCGGACGTTCTCAAAGCTGTAGCGATCTAGCGTCATGTCCTGACTCCAGTAGCCTTGGGTTTGCTCGTCTTGGCTAAAAACGATCCGAAGTCCTTGGTTTTCGTCGCCTACTAGCAGCGAAGTGACTTGTTCGGTGGCTGAATTATCTAGCAGGTCAAAGCCAATAAGTTCCTGCAAGTTGCGGTTGGCGCTCAGAAAGCCACTCTGCAGGCTCACAGGGACATCGAAATACTCATTCCCCGAGGTTTCATAAGCACCTTCGCGAACGTGATATTCACCACTTTCAGGTAGGTAGCGATCAC
This sequence comes from Halomonas bluephagenesis, assembly GCF_054790765.1. Lineage (NCBI taxonomy): Bacteria > Pseudomonadati > Pseudomonadota > Gammaproteobacteria > Oceanospirillales > Halomonadaceae > Halomonas > Halomonas bluephagenesis. The sequence continues at coordinate 493,939 of NZ_CP133631.1, read as the reverse complement.
CCGGTAGTAAATAGCCTAGGCGAACGTTTTCTACACTGATTGGAAATCCTGATGAAGGGCGAGTCGCTTCGCTGGTATCCACTAGTGTTATGCCCCCACTGCCTGCCACTTGCCACTCGTCGTTATCAACAATGAGCGCGGTGCCTTCATCAATGCCGATGCCTAGTGGCTGTCCATCTTCATGCTCTAGCATCACGGCTAGCAGTCGGCCAAGACGGGCTTTGCGGTCGAAGTGTTGGTCGATCAGCCCGGCTTCGAAAAAGCCTAATCCTGGGCGTACAACGGCAGGGCCAAACTCTTGATTATTCATGCTCTCATAGTCATCACTGAACCCCTTAAAAAGGGCGCCTTGACTATCGCCACCTGCGAGCATGGAGGAAGACATAATTGCTGCCCCAGCGCTGGTGCCTGCCAGAACGCCACCCCGTGAATGGAAGTCACGTATAGCGGCGAGCACTGGCGTATCGCTACCATCTTCCTCCAGTAGCACTGCGGTGATGCGGGTTTGATCGCCGCCTAGGAACCAGATGGCATCTAGCTCGTCGATAGAAGCAGCCAGTTCTTCATCACGACCATTGTCTACCCACTCTGATTCATCAACGTCTTCGGTCCGTTTGTCATCGTTAACCGCTAGTGGAAGCAGGCGAATGTTCTCTTCTGCAAGACCAAGGCGAGTGAACGCCTCAACAATTTTGCCATAGTTGCCGGAAATATTGCCGGTAGCAGCGGGTACGACGCCAAGGCGAATGTCGGCGGCGGATTTGTCGATGGGGTTGATGACCGCTTGGAAGATATCTTGGTGGCTCTCTTGTAAGAAACCACCTGCAATAATGAGCGCCCCGGGTGAGTCAGCAAAAGCTGCTTGGCTGCTGATTAATGCACCACCCAGTGAGAGGGCGAGTAGGGAGTGTTTCAGGGTACGGCGCGTCGTGATAGTCGACATGAATAAATTCCTTAATCGATACGTCTGATTTCGTCAGCAATTGACGAGCTCGGGAAAATCTGATGACGGATCGATCAGGCTATTCGTTATACCACTCGCTGAGAGCAGTACGGGTGAGGGGGTAAGCACCTGTGCGCACTACCGCATCTACCCAGCGGCTACGTAAAAGCCGATAGGTCTGCGATAACAATGACAGGTAATCGTGCGACATGGGGGAACACTTCTTATCGTTTTTTTCAAAGCTACCACTGCTGCCTGGTGTTTAGCAAACGCTTAGCGATATTGTCGGAAGCGGGTGCCAAGATGTGTGATGCTCTGAATAACGGTTCGTTATTATTGTTAATATGCTGTCTCTTATTCACTAGTAATCGTGAGCGATATCAGAACAAACCGCTGAGCTGAGGAGTTTTTTTGCGCCTGAACTATTCTGGTCCACTGCCTGAGCGCGTTGGTTTTTTATTGCTACCGCGCTTTTCAATGATGGCGTTTTTTTCTGCGGTGGAGCCGCTACGCATTGCCAATCGTATTAGTGGCCAAACGTTGTTTGAGTGGACGCTATTTAGTCGTGATGGTGAGCCTGTCACCGCAAGCAATGGTATGACGCTATTAGTCGATCAGCCGATGGGCGAGGGTCTCGACCTACCATCGTTGGCGGTGTGTAGCGGCTTTGAGCCTGAAGATCATTTAAGCCGAGCGCTCATTTCATGGCTGCATCGGCTTGATCAAGCGGGATGTGCCCTGGGTGGGTTGGACACCGGAGGCTTTATATTAGCAGCCGCCCAATTGCTGAAGGGTGAGCGGGTCACCTTGCACTGGGAAAGCTTGCCGGTATTCCGTGAGCGTTTTCCAACGATTGAAACAACCGATGAGTTGTTTGAGATCGGGGAGCGGCGTTTTTCCTGTGCGGGTGGTGCCGCTGCCATGGACATGGCCTTAGCTGTGATCGCCAGGCGTCACGGAACCAAGCTGGCGGTTGATGTTTCCGAGCAGCTTATTCACGAGCGTTTACGTAGCCGTAGCGATCAGCAGCGAATGTCGCTAGCTCAGCGTTTAGGCACCCACAATCGGCGTTTGGTCGAGGCCGTTGCACTGATGGAGAGGCATCTAGAAGAGCCTCTTCCATTGGCTGATATTGCCCACCGGAGTGGGGTGTCATCTCGCCAGTTACAGCGGCTTTTTGAACAGCACTTGAATGTATCTCCTCGCCAGTGGTATCAGCAACTTCGTTTACGCCGTGCCCAGCGGTTGTTGACGGAGACCGATATGAGCGTACTTGCCATAGGTGTGGCCTGTGGCTTTACTTCTAGTTCGAGCTTTGCCCGTGCGTTCCGTGCACACTTTGGCCGCTCACCGATTGAAGCGCGCCAACAAGCAGATAGTTGAGTGTTCTCGAAGCGAATGTCGCTTTGTGCGTAAGTAATGTCGCTTAGTGTCGTTTCTGCTGCGGCTTAGCAGGCAAACTGATGTCGTATATTGATAAAAGAGGACATTACAATGAAGAACGCGCACGGTGGTTTAAAGAGTATTTACACGCTTTGCGCCGCAGGACTGGCAGCGCTTACGATTGCTGGCCCTGCCGCCGCTGAACTTGACGAAGTAAGTTTGGGCGTTCCCCCTTGGCCAGGTGTCACCGTGAAATCTGAAGTGGCAGCGCAACTCATGGAAGCCATGGGCTATCAAACACGCCAACGTGGTTTGGCCGTGAGCGTGATTCTTGAAGGGCTAGCGCGTAACGATGTGGATGTTTATCTAGGAGGCTGGTATCCGGTGCAAACCGATATGGTTGAGCCACTGGTTGCTGATAATAAAATTGAAAAGCTGGTCTCCAATATCCAGGGGGCGAACTCTGGCCTGGTTGTCCCTCAGTACGTTTATGATGCCGGTGTGACATCGGTGGCCGACCTGGACGCCTACCGTGACCGTTTCGACGGTGATATTCAGGGCATCGAGGCGGGCACCGGGATTAACACGGCCATTCTGGCGGCTATTGATAATGACATTGCAGGCTTAGGAGACTGGCGTCTGCGTGAAAGTTCCACCGCCGCTATGTTGGCGCAGGCAGAGCAAAAAATGGCGAATGAAGAGTGGGTGACCTTTGTTGGTTGGGAGCCCCACTGGATGAACGTCAGTTTCGACATAGCTTATCTGGATGACGCCGATGAGGCGGGCATTGCTCAAATTGAGAGCACTGTTTGGACCATCGTTCCGGCCAATATGGCCGAAGATGATCCCCAACTGCATCGTTTTCTTTCACAGTATGTAGTGGATATTGAGGATCAAAACGCGTGGGTGCATGACTACAGCTATGAGGATCGTCCCGCCGACGAGGTAGCGTCTGAGTGGATTAGTGCTAATTTAGACACGGTAGAGACATGGCTGGATGGCGTGACGAGCAAAGATGGGCAGCCAGCGATACAGGCGGTACGTTCGACTTACCAGTAACCAATATTTCGTGTTAACCGTTTGTTAAGCGCTTGGCAAAAATCTTGCCAAGCGCTTTGCATTTCAGGCAGGTTCGCGTGGGCATGTAATGCCGCATGAACCATGTTTTTTGCACAGCGATAGCCTACCGGCATACCGTTGTTCCTCCAGGCCGCAATGGCTTTTTCGAGCGGTGCGGTCAAAGGGTCGTGCTCAACTGAAAGAACCTCAATCTGCGTTTCCGGTGGAAGTGTATCGACATGGTTCCCAATCCACGGGCAGTAGGGAATGAGTGACAGGACATCGTGTCGGCTAAGTAACGGCGCATCGGCCCCCAGCGTCTGCTGGTTTAGTTTGCCGACCGGCGGATAGATGAGTCCTAGGGGCACGGGACGGTGCAGTAAGGGCGCTAAATCTATGGCTATGCGACCGCCAGCGCTGTCACCTACCACTGCGATGGGCTTTATAACCTCAGCGACCTTGAGGCAGTCTTCTAGCATGTTGTGGTAGCCCGCCTCCGGCGCTAAGCGATAGCTGACACTGATAACGTGGCGCTTTAGCTGCTCTGCAAGGCTTGCTGCAACGCCATGATGGCTGTCAATAGACCCCAGGGTAAATCCTCCCCCGTGAATGTATAGCACTTGGCCAGACTGAGCGGATGCAGGGATAAAGTGTCGGAGGGCTAAGCTTTTCCAGGTTTCGTCAGTGATTGTCATGCCTGACGGATTAGGCGGCGCAAACGTTTGGCATAATTGATCGTAACGTTGGCGTGCCACTGCAGGAGAGCCATTTTCGATATCTTTTAAGCCCGCATCGAAGCGGGTTATAAAAGCGTTAATGCCCATTAGTGGCTCCACCCGTAAGTCGTTGCTGCGTTGGTTTGATGCTGTCTCTCACTGACAATCAGGCGCTGCCGTTAAGCACGCCTGATGTCATCGGGATGGTTAGATCAGCGTCTTTTGCGTCGTGCATCGAGCGTCTCGCGGAATAGCGAAAGTAGTACACCTGCGGTCATCACGAGCACAACAACACTTAGCGGTAAGGCAGCAGCAATAAGCGCTGTTTGCAGTGCGTTCAGGCCTCCGGCAACCAACAACACTGCCGCCACTAAACCAATGACCACGCCCCAGAAAATGCGGAAGCGCTTGGGTGGCTCACTGTCGCCTAGTGACAAAATGGTGGTTAGTACCAAGGTGCCGGAGTCTGAAGAGGTGACAAACCAGCTCATCAGCAGGAAGACCATCATGGCGGAGAGTATCCAGCCAAACGTGCCGCTTCCGACAATGCCATCAGCCGTGGCAAACAGTGCTGAGGGCAGGTTCCAGGCGTTAACAAGCTCGATAATACCGGCGCTGCCAGGGCCACCCGTTGCATAAAGCTCCTGATGCATGGCGTTGCCGCCGAAAATGATTAGCCAAATGAAGATGATCAGGGTAGGGACTAACAGGACGCCAAGCACAAACTCACGCAAAGTGCGGCCCTTGGAAATGCGGGCGATGAACAGCCCGACAAAGGGAGCCCAGGCCAGCCACCAGCCCCAATAGAAGATTGTCCAGCCCTGTTGCCAAGTGGTTGTTCCTGTCTCATCTGCGTACCAAAGTCCCATGGGAATGACGTTGATAGCGTAGTCTAGCAAGGTCTCGCCAAACGCCATGATTAGCCACAGCGTGGGTCCGCCAATGAGAAAAATCCCCACCACGACCAATGACACCCAAATGTTCATTTCAGAAATAAGTCGAATACCGCCGCGCACGCCAGTCACTGCGGAAAGTATTGAGATAACTGAAATGCCGGCGATGAGCATCAGCTGAGTATTTAGCCCAGGATCGATACCCACAAGTCGCTCTAAACCGACGGCCATCTGGCTGACCCCAAGCCCCAGCGACGTAGCTACACCAAAGACGCAGCCCAGCACACCGAGGATATCGAAGAGGTGGCCGATAGGGCCAAAGATACGTTCACCTATAAAGGGGTAAAGCGCTGAGCGCAGTGCGAGAGGCAATCCTTTGCGATAAGCGAAATAAGCCAGCGACATACCGACGATCACATAAATAGCCCAACCGTGAAGCCCCCAGTGAAAAACGGTAACGCGTAATGCATCAATAGCGCGTTCGTAGCCAATGGAAGTGGCTCCCGCCATGTCTGCATGGGGGTTGTTGGGGTAGCCAAACGCGCCGGTATCGTCAAGATAAAAGATTGGCTCAGCGACGCCAAAAAACAGGATGCCAATGCCGATACCCGCAGAGAAGAGCATTGCAAACCACGCAAAGTTGCTGAACTCGGGGCGGCTGTCGTCGGGGCCGAGCCGTATGCTGCCATAGCGGCTGGAGACAATAAAAACACATACCACTAGTAGTAGCATGACGGTAACTAGGTAGTAGCCGCTGAAAGTGCTTTCAATCCAGGTGCGTGTTGCACCAAATACACTGCTGGCTATATCTGAGCCAAGCCCAGTAAAAAGTACGAAGAGCAGCACTAGGCCGCTAGCAGTAAGTGTCATGCCTTTGTGCATGCCTTGGAAGAAACCGCCTTGTGCCAGCTCAGTCACCATGTAGTCAGTGCTGAGCTCGACCTTAGGTGAGCTGTTGTGCGAAGGCGGATTGGGACGATGGGGGGGAGTTGGCGTAGCGATATTCTTATCCTCATGGGCCGGGCGTCGGGCCGGCAGTCCCGATCAGCCGTCCGGGTTAGCGGACGGTTCTTGTTTTTTCACTGAGGCTTCAACGACGTATAGCGATAGTGCGGCTCGCCAACTCCGGCCAGGCCGAAGGGGCGGCTTGAGGCAGAGCCGCAACAGTTTCCTCAATGGGGGCCGGGAACGGCGCGGGGCGACCGGTGTTGCTGTCAATGCCCATCAGCATCTGCTCGCTGGTGGCTAGCAGGTTGCCTGCTTCATCATTCAGCTTGAAAAAGACATGCAGGCGCTTGTTATCGCGATCCAACAGGGTCAGTTCTACGCTTAGTGGCTGCCCTTCGTGGGCCTCGCGGCGATAACAGAGGTGCGTCTCAAGGGTGTAAATCGTGTAGCCGTGGCGTGCCCGGCCTGCGGTATCTAAGCCGATATGTTCCATCAAAGCTTCTACTGCCAGCGAGAATACACGGGCATACTCGGCATCGTTCATATGGCCGTTGTAATCGACCCATCCCGAATTGACGCGGCTTTCTAAAATCACCATCAGATACGTCCTTCCAAGCCTTCGGCTTCAGGCCAATATTTTTGTACTAGGCCGAGTAGCTCCACCAGAAAGTCATCACGGCGGCTGTCAAGCTCGGCCACCGAGCGTCCTGCGGCCTGGTGTTCACAGCCTGCCACCACACGATCAATAAGTTCGTTGGTAAGCTCAGGAGCTTCAAGCTTTGTCCACGGTAGTTTTAGCGCCGGACCGAATTGCTCCAACATATGGCGCATGCCCGGCTCGCCGCCAGCCAAATGGAAGGTGAGGAAAGTGCCCATCAGTGACCAGCGAAGGCCACAGCCATAGACCACCGCCGCGTCTATCTCTTCGGTAGTGGCGACGCCGTCGTTGACTAGGTGCAGCGCCTCGCGCCAAAGCGCTTCCATCAGGCGGTCTGCAATATGCCCCTCAATTTCCCGGCGCACCACCAGTGGTCGCATGGCAAGTGCTTGATAGTGATCGTGGGCGCGTGCTAACTCGTCAGGCGCGGTCGCTTCACCGCCAACGAGCTCCACTAGCGGTAGCAGATAGACCGGATTAAAGGGATGAGCCACGATAACTCGCCCAGGAGCATTGTGGCAGTCTTGCTGCAAGTCGCTGGGTTTATAGCCGGATGTGGAAGAGCCGATAATGACGTGCTTTTCCGCAGCTGAATCCAGCGCCGCAAGCATTTCGCGCTTAAGCTCAAGTCGCTCAGGTACGTTTTCCTGAATTAAGTCAGCGCCAATAACCGCCTCTTCTACGCTATCGACGAACCGTAAGCGTTTTGGGTTAGCGCCTTCTGCCAAGCCAAGACGTTGTAAAGAGGGCCAGGCATTGTCAATAAAGGCACGCGTGCGTTCGGGTGCATTGGGGTCTGGGTCAAAGGCCACGACATCCCAGCCTTGTGCCAAGGCGCGAGCAATCCAGCCATTGCCAATGACGCCGGTTCCTATCACGCTAAGTTGGCGGCTCATACGTCACCTCCCGTGCTGATATTCCCGGTGTGTGGATCGCGTAGGGACAGGTGAGCGCGTGTCTCTGCAGGTGTCATTATTCGGGCGCCAAGGTTCGCAATCAGAGTGGCGGCATGTTCTACCAGTTGGCCGTTAGTGGCCAGGATGCCTTTTTTCAGAAAGAGATTATCTTCAAGGCCAACGCGCGCATGGCCGCCTAGTAGTACCGCTTGAGCTGCCATGGGCATCTGGTGGCGTCCAATACCGAAGGCTGCCCACTGAGCGTTTTCCGGCAGCTTATTGCGCATGGTTAGCATGGTTTCGGTGTCGGCTTCAGCCCCCCAGGGAATGCCCAGGCAGAGCTGGTAAAGAGGGGTGCCCTCAATTAGCCCTTCTTGCTGTAACTGGCGGGCGAACCTCACGTGACCTAAGTCAAAACACTCTAGCTCCGGTTTGACGCCAGCAGCTTGTACCAAGCGGGCGTGTTCGCGTAGCCAGTTGGCGGGGTTTACGTAGACCATATCGCCAAAGTTGAGGCTGCCGCAATCTAGGGTGCAGAGCTCAGGCAAGAGTTCGCCTATCGGCTCGTGGCGCTGGGCGGGCGTTTGAATGTCCGTGCCGGGGCCACCGCGGGTGGGATCCTGAGCGTCAGGAATCCAATCGCCGCCTCCACCGGCGGTAATGTTCATGACGATATCCACCTCGGCCTCGCGCACACGCTGCATCACCTCACGAAAATGCTCGAGAGAGTGGCTGATGCCGCCGGTTTTAGGGTCACGTACATGGATATGTGCCACGCTGGCACCGGCTTTTGCGGCGTCAATACAGTCGTTCGCGATCTGTTCGGGCGTGATAGGAACATTGGGGTTCTTGCTTGTGGTGTCACCTGCGCCGGTGACAGCACAGGTCAAAATAACGTTGCGGTTCATTGGCCGCTCCTTGACAGTAGCGATGGAAAACGTACTTAAGTATGGCGAGATAGCGAGATAGCGATTGTCATTAAGCGACGCTAGATGCGCATAAAGCGTCGTTTTTAATTAAACGGAGTTAATGCGATGCAACTTGAGGACTACCAGAAGTACGACGCCACCGGTCTTGCTGAACTCATTCGCCGCCGAGACGTCAGCCAGACTGAGGTATTCGACGCGGCGGTGACTGCGATTGAAACGCTTAACCCATCTCTTCATGCGGTGGTTAGAACGCGCTTCGACAAAGCGAAACACGAGCGTGACCAAGTGTCGGGAAGCTCGATATTTGCTGGTGTCCCAACGTTAAGTAAAGATCTATTGATGGCATTAGCGGGTGAGCCGCTGGCATTCGGAAGTTCATCATTATCAGCGTGGTGCCCCAAAGAAGACTCGCTGCTTATCCGTCGTGTGCGGGAGGCAGGGCTAGTGCTGGTTGGACAAACGGCCACGCCGGAATTAGGGCTGATGGGGATTACGGAACCCAAGGCATTTCCCCATCCGCAAAACCCATGCCGAAAGGGCTATTCCCCCGGCGGATCAAGCGGTGGTGCCGCAGCGGCGGTCGCTAGCGGGATGGTGCCTATTGCGCTGGCAGGCGATGGCGGTGGTTCTATCCGCATTCCCGCCAGTTATTGTGGTTTGTTCGGTTTTAAACCTTCCCGCGGGCGGGTGCCGCTTGCGCCTGCCCATGGCGAAGTGTGGCAGGGCGCGGTGGTCGAGCACGCCATCACCCGTAGCGTGCGCGATAGTGCAGCGTTGCTAGAACAGATTAACGGCATGGCGCCTTCTGGGCCTTACCCCGTACCGCGGGAAACGGGCTATGTGGATGCCTTATCAGCCTCCTCTAAGCCACTACGCATCGCCGTGTCGCTGGGTAATTTTTTAAGTTACGGACTGGATACCCAATTAAGTGCAGAGGTGAAAATAGCGGTTGAGAAGGCCGCAAAGGCACTGGCCGACATGGGGCACGAGGTGGAGTGGTGTGACCCACCGGTTGATGGAGAAGCCTTGGCCGATAGTTATCTGACGCTCTACCTTGGCCATTTAGCCGCTGACCTTCAGTGGGTAAGCCAGCAAACCGGTGTGCCGGTGCATCGGTTAGCCATTGAGCCGTCTACCCGCGCCGTTGGTAGGCTGGGCGCTAAGCTTTCGGCGAGGGATTACGAGCTAGCCAAGCGCTATTGGCATACGGCCGCTGAGCAGATGAGCCAGTTTCACCAGCGCTATGATGCCTTGGTGTTACCTGTTGCGGCAGATACTGCCCCAGCGATAGGGGAACTTTACCCCTCTGCGTCTCGCGAGCGATTAATGTCGTTGTTAGCCATTCCAGGTCTGCCATCACTGGCGCTAAAGGCAGGGATGCTGAAACACTTGGCAGTGGATGCGCTTAGCCGTACCCCGTTTACGCAACTGGCGAACCTTACCGGCCAGCCTGCTATGTCAGTGCCGTTCCATGTGGCGGCTAATGGGTTGCCCGTTGGCGTGCAAGTGGTGGGGCGTCTTGGTGAGGATAAGCAACTGCTACAGCTGGCGGCTGCGATGGAACAGCATGATGATTGGCAGTGTCGTGTATCCACAGCCTAGGCGGGCTGCGTGGTGTAGAGCTTGCGGTGCGGCAGTCAAAGAGAGGAAAATCAGCGGCATGATAGCGTAAAAAGCAGATTGTTTTTCCAAAGGATAATAGGCAAATGCAAACAACGACGTTAGCGATGGATAAAGGCGGTGTGGAGTTAGGATCAAACCTTCTATCAGGCGTCAGCTTGCCCGCCGCAGTGGTGCATGAAGGCCCACTGACGCATAACGTCGCGTGGATGCAGCGATTCGCTGACGCTCATGGTGCTTACTTGGCACCCCATGGCAAAACGACCATGGCACCTGCGCTTTTTCAGCGTCAGCTGCAGGCGGGGGCATGGGGCATCACTTTGGCGACCGCGCCCCAGTGTCGTGCTGCCTACGCTAACGGTGTGACCCGATTGATAATGGCGAATCAGTTGGTCGGCCAAGCTAATATGGCCATCATCGCTAGCCTGCTTGAGCAGGGTGCGACGTTTTACTGTGTAGTCGATAGCCAAGAGAACGTAAGCCAGTTGGGACGCTTTTTTGCCGAGAGAGGATTGACGCTAGCAGTGCTAATTGAGGTGGGTGTGCCCGGAGGACGTTGTGGCTGTCGCAGCAAGCAGCAGATTCTATCACTCGCGGAAGCCATTGCTAATGAGCCCGCGCTCTCACTGGCGGGGCTAGAAGGCTATGAAGGTGTGGTGCACGGCGATAACCCGGAGACCTGTGTTCGTGCTTATGCCAAGCAGTTAGTGGAAGTGGCAGTGGAACTTGAGGCCGCTGGACGTTTTTCGGAGGCGAATCCTATGGTCACTGCATCAGGTTCCGCCTGGTATGACGTGATTGCAGAAGCCTTTGACGGCGCACCGCTACAGGGGCGATTTACCCCAGTGCTACGCCCTGGTTGCTACGTCGTCCACGATCATGGCCTTTATCGTGAAGCGCAATCTGCAGTACTAAAACGTCGGCCGGATCTGCAGCAGGGGCTTGAGCCAGCCTTGGAAGTCTTTGCTCAAGTGCAGTCGCTGCCGGAACCTGAGCTTGCTATTGTGGCGCTCGGTAAGCGCGATATCGGCCACGACCAGTTCCCCATTGCTTTACAGCGTTTCCGGGAGGGAAGTGAGCTCTCGCATCCATTGTCGGTCGCTGGCTGGGAAGTGACGAAGCTGATGGATCAGCACACGTTTGTGCGCCTTCCTGAAGCGGCTCAGGATGTTGAGGTTGGTGATATCGTCGCGTTTGGCGCCTCCCATCCCTGTTTGACCTTTGATAAGTGGCGCCAGCTACTGCTAGTAGATGACAAGTTAAACGTGAAAGAGCATTTGGCCACTTACTTTTAAATGTGGCTCGAACAGTAGGCGACTAGGCAAGCCTTCTACTCTTAGGCAGGTTAAACTACGCGGCTTTGAATCAACGCTTGGCGCCATGCATGCATCCAATTAATACATCAAAAAGCCATATTTCAAAAAGTTGTACTTCAAAAAGCTATGAGTTAACTCAAGCAGGAGATCGCTATTTCGACGGTCTGGTCGATAAGTTCTCCCGTTCGCTTTATCAAGCGCCCCGTGGCGAGCTGCGCCTGGCGATGCTGGATTATTTGTTGCCGCAAATGCTGCGCCTCACAGAGCAGCCTGTGCTTGATGTGGGTGGTGGTTTAGGACAACTTTCAGGGTGGTTTGCTGAGCGTGGACACGCGGTGACCATGGCAGAGCCTTCCCAGGATATGTTGGCCCATGCCAGCGCGTGGCATGCCGAGCGACGTGCCGCAGGTGCCTGGCTGCCAGAACAGCTTCGCTATCTTGCCGCGCCACTTCAGTTGTTGCCGCAGCAAGCCCCTGGGCCTTGGTCGCTGATTACTTGCCATGCCGTATTGGAGTGGGTGGGTGAGCCTGAGCAGGCTGTGCAAACGCTAGCGAGTCTTCTCGCCCCTGGTGGGCAGTTAAGTTTGATGGTGTTTAACCGCGATGCGTTGCGTTTCTCCAACGTCATCAAAGGCAACTTAAAAAAAGCGCTTAGCGACCAGCTTGAGGGCAAAGGTAAGCGACAGCGGTTAACGCCTATCTCACCGGTTACCCACGACGAAGTGTGCCAGTGGGGGGCGGATAACGGCCTGATCATGGAGGCCGTTGCCGGGATACGAATTTTTCAGGATTATTTACGCCATCCTTCTGCAGAGGAGAGTGATCAGGCAACGCTGCTGGCGCTCGAAAAGCAGTATTGTCGCCAAGACCCTCACTGGCGGCTAGGCCGCTATTTACTTTATACTTTTACCAAACCCGAGGCTGATGTATGAGCGCTCAACTGCCCGCTTGCCAACTTCTTGAACGTTTCTATGGCCAATCGGCTAATTTATGGCCTGTTGCGCCGCCTGCAGATGCGTGGTTGCAAGCGCATTCCACGGCGATGATAAGTGATCATGTGGCGCTGCGTGAGCAGTGGGTGGCCGGTGGTAAAGCAGCCGCCAGCCCGTTTGATGCTCCGTTTGTCGAGCAGGCTGGGCAGGTAGTGCTGTTCTGGCCGAAAGCCCATCAACTGGGGATTTGGTGGCTAACATGGCTATGCCACGTGCTGCCTGAAAACACCCCAGTCGACGTTGTAGGCGAGCACCAGGGCGGCATTAAGCGTGTGCCAAAAATACTCAGCGAGTTGGGCATGCGCTGCGATAAGCTCGATAACGCGCGGCGTTGCTCACTGTTTGCCACTCGCACGATAGCGATGGAGCAGCCGGACAATGCGTGGCAAACCTTTGAAGCGCTAGATTTAAAACTGGTGAGTCATCCTGGCGTCTTTGGGCACGGCAAGGTCGATGAAGGCACGCGTTTAATGCTGGAAAGCATTGAGGCTAGCTTGCCCAAAAAGCCCCTCAACGTGCTGGATGTGGGCTGCGGCGACGGCATTATCAGTGCTTGGCTTGCCGAGCGAGGCCATCAGGTCACCGCCGTGGATGTCAGTGCGTTTGCAGCGGAAGCGTGTCGCCGAACGCTAGCAGCCAATCAACTGAGTGGTCAGGTGCTTGAGAGCGACGTTTATTCAGCGCTTGAAGGTGAGCAGTTTGATCTGATCATTAGCAATCCGCCGTTTCATCAGGAGCGAGAGATTACCTATGGCCCGAGTCAGCGCTTGATCAGCGAGGCCCCTGCGCATTTACGTGCGGGGGGGCGTCTGGTGATCGTTGCGAACGGCTTTTTGCCTTATCCCGATCACTTGCAGCGGGTGTTTCAAGACTTTGAAACACTGGCAGATAATCGGCGCTTTAAAGTATATCTGGCCGGTAAATAGCAGCGCATTTATCTTTCTTTGCATTTCCCTTATTGATCACCGCTTATGCTGCTATTTGCGTCTATGATGCCAATAGTGAGCCGCGCTTCGGCTTCACGTGTGAAGGGGATGGAAATGACAGGAAACGTTCGTACGACGGCCATTATAGGCAGTGCGTTGATCTTGGGCGGTTTGCTGGCGCTGGGTTTAGTGTGGGGAGGCAGTTACTTCAAAGGGGCTGCTGAGGTTTGGCAGCAATCTTCACGCAGCGTCACTGTACGTGGCTTGGCCGAGCGCGAAGTGGCGGCGGATATGGTGCTATGGCCACTTAATTATACTGTTAATGCCAATTCGCTTTCTGACTTAGAGCAGCAACTTTCCAGCAATGAGCAGTTGATTCGCCAATTTCTGGATGCCCGTGGTTTCGATATGGGCAACGTAAGCGTAACGCCACCACGTATCACTGATCAATTCAGCAATATGTATGGTGGCGAGCGCCCAGATGAGCGTTATCGTGCTGAGGCCACGTTGCTGCTGCGTACTGATGATGTCAGTGGTGTGATAGATGCAGTGCCCCAAGCCACTGCCTTGGTACGTCAAGGCGTGCTGCTATCGCCTAGCTACGAATACCGGACCGAGTTTTTGTTTACGGGTCTAGACGCGATCAAGCCTGAAATGATTGCTGAAGCGACTGCTGATGCGCGCAATGCAGCTCAGCAGTTTGCCGAAGATTCCGGTAGCGGTGTAGGGGGAATACGCCAAGCGACCCAGGGCTACTTTTCTATTGAGGATCTTGATAGCTATACACCCCACATCAAACGAATCAGAGTCGTCACCACGGTAGATTACTCGTTAGAAGAGTAGACCTATCGCCTTAAGTAGACGGTGATCACATGCCCGGATATCGAATTGTCGTGATGGTGTAGAACGTTTCGCCATTGGGCGTGAGCACCGTAATGTCATCGTCTACTTCTTTCCCCAGCAGTGCTTTGGCCATGGGGGCATCGATACTGATCCAGCGTTTTTTTGTATCGATTTCGTCGTGGCCAACAATTCTGAGATGAACTTGCTCGCCGTTTTCATCTTCCAGACTCACATACGCGCCAAAAAAAACCTTACTGGTGTCAGCGGGCAGACGGTCAACAATTTGCAGTTCGTCTAAACGTTTCGTTAGTTAGCCAATACGAGCAATAACGCGATTTAACTCTTTTTTGTTATAGGTGTAATCGGCATTTTCACTGCGGTCACCCTGGGCGGCGGCTTCACCGACTTTGGCCGAAATGGCAGGGCGTTTAACCCGCGCTAGGTGATCCAAGACAGCGCGCAGACGAGCCGCACCCTCTGCAGTGATCAGGTTGCTCTTAGGTTCTTGGCGCGGGTCTTTCGCTGGGTCGCGCCAGCGCGTCATATTTCGGCCTTTCATTGCGTTTTTCACCTCCTCAAAGAGCACCAGCTTACGCTAATGGCAGTGTTGTTCACAAAGCGCTTATTAATTGGCGATTCATTCAAACGTTCGTTACATTATGAGGGTGGCTGATTTAAGGCCCCACAACTAAACGTATGACTTGTTAGAAAAGCACAAAAATAACCCAGGAGCTTATTATGCGCACATCCCCTTTTTCTCGTTTACTCATTGCCGCTGCGTTAGGCAGCACGCTGTCACTTGCCCCGTTAAGCGCGTTGGCTTATGAAGGTCAGGTTTTCTCGCTTAAAAACCGCTGGGAACACACGGTCACTGAGATGCCTGCTAACGAGCGCGAGAGTACCCTAAAAGCGCTGGTCAGTGAGGCTGAGCAACTGGCTAGCCAGCACCCTGATCAAGCAGAGGTACTGATCTGGCAGGGCATTGTGTTGGCTTCTTACGCACGTGAACGTGGTGGACTTGGTGCATTAGGTACCGCAGGCGATGCTCGCGATGTGCTGGAGCGGGCCATTGAGATTGACCCGCAAGGCGGTAATGGCTCGGCCTATGTCACACTAGGTGCACTTTATGACCGTGCACCAGGCAGGCCGTTAGGCTTTGGTAACAGCGATACCGCAGAACGCATGTTTCAGCGCGCACTAGAGATCCGCCCAGACGGTATTGATGTGAACTATTACTACGCGGCGTTCTTGAAAGAAGAAGGGAATACCCAAGCTGCTCGCGAGCATGCCCAGCGCGCGGTAAACGGTACTGCACGCGAGAACCGTCAAACATCTGATGAAGCGCTGCGCCGGGATGCTGAGGTGTTACTCGGCGAGCTGTAGCCGCTTCACCAAAGCTTATAGCGCTAAGGTTGATAGGCGTATTGGCATTCCCAGTAGTAAGCATTGATAATAGAACGATTGTTAACACTGGGAGTGCTACATGGCATCTAGCCCTAATTCATTAGTGCCCGATGCGTCAGCGCCGCCTCAGTTAGGCCGAGACGATGTCGAGCTTATTCAGCGTGAGACCCTTTATCAGGGTTTTTTTCGCTTGGAAGCGCTAGAGCTTCGTCATCGTCTCTTTGAAGGCGGCTGGAGCGGGACGATGCGCCGTGAGGTGCATAACCGCTTCGACGCTGTTGGCGTGCTGCTTTACGATCCAGCTCGTGACGCCTTAGTGCTCGTCGAGCAGTTTCGCGCTGGCGCGATTGACGACCCGCTTTCTCCTTGGAAGTTAGAGTTGGTGGCGGGGTTGGCAGATAAAAACGAGTCCCTTGAAGATGTTGCCCGCCGTGAAGCCATGGAAGAGTCAGGCTGTCAGGTCGGCGCGTTGACCAAATTGCACACCTACTACCCCAGCCCGGGTGCGTGTAACGAACGCGTGACACTCTTTTGTGGTTTAGTTGATACCCAGGGAATGGGGGGCATTCATGGGCTAGATGATGAGCACGAAGATATCCGTGTTCACGTGGTAACTTTTCCGACGGCATGGGAACTCCTGGAGCAGGGAAGACTCGACAACGCCATGTGTTTGATTGGGCTACATTGGTTAGCGAGCCAACGCGCTTCGCTGCGTGCCGCTTCTTATCGAGCTGCGATAAGTCCTAGTAGCAAGCCCTGAGAACAAGCCCTGGTAAAAAAGGCTTTGGTAACAAGGGCTCTGGTAACAAGGGCTTAGGCCAAGCGAATCTTAAAAGGAGTGAACATGGCTAGAACCGCCTATGTCACCGATTTAAAGTCTCTGCAAGGCGAATGCAGCGCCAACTATATGCGCATGCTTCGTTTGGTAGGTGATATGGAAAGTGGCCAGCGACGCGATATCGCGTTGCATGGCGACGACCAGCATTTCGGCGATTTACATCTCAAAATTCTCGAGCAGGCGCCTTATACCACGATGGTGGAGGTGACCCAGAGTGGGCCGCTGGACGCCGTTATCGAAGGCCCCAGAATGCGTGTCCATCTCTACCACGATGTGCGCATGGCAGAAGTGACCGATTTTCAGCGTGAACGCCACTTTAGCGGCCGCTATCGTTATCCGAATGCAAGAATGCACCAGCCAGATGAGAAGCTGCAGCTTAATCGCTTTCTGGGCGAGTGGCTGGCGCACGGCTTAGCCCATGGGCATGCCTATGATATGCCGGAGTTACCCTGATGCGACTGGTTCAGATTACCGATTCGCACCTTCATGCCGATAAAGAGGCTCGTTCACGAGCGGGGATCCCATTTCGGCAGTTCGAGCGTGTGTTGGAAGCGGTGATTGCTGAGCGGCCTGATATCGTCGTATTCAGCGGTGATGTGAGCCAAGACGAAACGGCTGCTTCTTATACATTGGCGTGCCAAGCGTTGGCATCGTTGCCGTGCCCATGGTTCTGGATTCCTGGCAATCACGATCAGCTAGCCTTCATGCAAGCGGAGCACACTCTGGTGGAAGAGGTCGACCTAGCGCAGTGGCGGTTACTGTTGTTGGATACCCATGTGGAAGGTCAGCCGTATGGCGAATTAGGTGCCGAGCGCTTAAACGCACTGGCTGAGCGTCTAGAAGAAGATGATCGCCCAACCTTGATTGTGATGCACCACCCCCCCGTTGATGTGGGCGCTGTGTGGATGGACGCGATTGGCCTTCAGGATCGCGATGCGTTTTGGCAACTGTTACACGGTTGCCCTCAGGTTAAAATTATTCTGTTTGGCCATGCACACCAAGCCTACGCCCAGCCACACCGTACCGAGGATATCGAGATTGACGTCTATGGCTGTCCCGCCATTGCGGACCAGTTCTTACCCGGCGCTGAGCAGTTTGCGATTGATGAAGCTTCTCGGCCCGGCTATCGAATTATTGACCTCCATGGCAGTGAATGGCAGACCTGGGTGGAGCGTGTCGTTGTGTGATGTCACTCCTGTTACGACACGGTTAGGCAATAAAGATATAAAAAGATAGTTATTAATTCTTTTGGGTTATTATTAACTCGGCGTTACCCTACTCTCAAATAACCGTCTTTCGGCAACGCTACCGTCAGGCGGCAAATAGCGTTTGCACGTGCAAGCACCGTTTTGTGAGGGAGTAGGTAATGAACCAGTTTTCTGCGCCGTCGGCGTCCCAGCGTGAGGTGCCTGTCGCACCTGATGCGGCACGCTTGACCCACCTAAAGCAGCTAGAAGCTGAATCGATCCACATTATCCGGGAAGTCGCCGCTGAGTTTAGTAACCCGGTCATGATGTACTCCATCGGTAAAGACTCCTCGGTAATGCTGCACTTGGCGCGTAAAGCATTCTACCCAGGGACACCGCCATTCCCTTTGATGCATGTGGACACCACCTGGAAGTTTCGTGAAATGATCGAGTTTCGTAACCGCATGGCAGAAGAAGCGGGAATGGAGCTGATTGTGCATACCAATGAAGAGGGGCGGGCCGCCAATATCAACCCCTTCGACCACGGTAGTGCTAAATATACCGATATCATGAAAACCCAGGCGCTGAAACAAGCGCTCGATAAACATGGCTTTGATGCGGCCTTTGGTGGTGCGCGTCGTGATGAGGAAGCCTCACGGGCTAAAGAGCGTGTCTACTCCTTCCGCGATAAATACCACCGCTGGGATCCGAAAAGTCAGCGTCCTGAGCTTTGGAATGTATATAACGCCAACGTTAACAAGGGCGAGTCAATTCGCGTCTTCCCACTTTCGAATTGGACAGAGCTCGATATCTGGCAGTACATCTATCTTGAGTCTATTCCGATTGTACCGCTTTACTACGCCGCCAAGCGTCCGGTAGTTGAGCGTGATGGCATGCAGGTTATGGTTGACGATGATCGCTTGCCCCTGGCACCAGGTGAAGTGCCTGAAGAGAAGTTTGTGCGCTTCAGGACGCTGGGCTGTTACCCACTGACCGGTGCCGTGGAATCAACGGCGGCCACGCTACCCGAGATTATTCAAGAGATGCTGTTGACCAAAACCAGTGAACGCAGTGGCCGTGCCATTGACCGTGACCAGGTCGGTTCAATGGAGAAGAAAAAGCGCGAGGGGTACTTCTAATGGCTCATCAATCCAATTTAATTGCTGACAATATCGAGCAGTACCTTCACGAGCACGAAAACAAAGACCTACTGCGTTTTATCACTTGTGGCAGCGTTGATGACGGTAAATCCACGCTGATCGGGCGACTGCTGCACGACTCTAAAATGATCTTTGAAGATCAACTGGCGGCGATTACCCAAGCGTCTAAAACCAGTGGCACTACTGGTGATACGGTTGATTTGGCGCTGTTGGTGGATGGCTTGCAGTCAGAGCGAGAGCAGGGTATTACCATTGATGTTGCTTATCGCTTCTTCTCCACCGAAAAGCGTAAGTTCATCATTGCTGATACTCCAGGGCATGAGCAGTACACCCGCAATATGGCCACGGGCGCTTCAACGGCAAGCCTAGCGATTATTTTGATTGATGCGCGTTATGGAGTGCAGACTCAAACCCGTCGCCATAGCTTTATTGCCGACTTGCTGGGCATTCAGCACTTGGTGATTGCGGTAAATAAAATGGACTTGGTGGAGGTCTCCGAGCAGCGCTTCAACGAGATTGTTGATGAATACCGTGCATTTGCCACCAACCTTAGTGCGCCGGATATCCGCTTTGTACCGATGTCGGCACTGAACGGCGACAACGTAGTTAATCCCAGTGATCAGACGCCCTGGTATTTCGGTGCAGGCTATGAAGGCAAAACGCTGATTGAACTGCTGGAAAGTGTTGAAATCAGTCGTGACCAAAACCTCACTGATTTACGCCTTCCGGTTCAGTACGTTAATCGCCCGAATCTGGATTTTCGTGGTTATTGCGGCACCTTGGCGGCAGGCATTCTACACCCAGGCCAAGAAGTGAAAGCGCTGCCATCGGGTAAAACGTCACGGGTTGAGCGAATAGTAACGTTTGACGGCGACTTAAGCGCCGCTTATCCAGGACAGGCAATTACCGTTACCCTGGAAGATGAGATTGATATTTCCCGCGGTGATTGGATTGTCAGTGCGGATGCTGACTTACCTCTCTCTAATGCGTTCATGGCGGGTATCGTATGGATGCATGAAGATGCACTAACACCGGGCAAGCTTTATGACTTTAAGCTCGCCACCCGCGATCTGTCGGGTCAGGTAAGTGATATCGAGTACCAAATCGACGTCAATACGCTTGAAAGACACGCCACGGATTCGCTGGTCTTAAATGCGATTGCACGCTGCGAGGTAGAGTTAACGGCTGCGATTCCAGTGGATGACTATCGCACAAGCCCTGGCACAGGTAGCTTTATCATCATTGACAGACTGACCAACGTAACGGTTGGCGCTGGCATGATTCGTGGGACAGCCGATGTACGCGAGCAGGCCAGCGGCGCTACCGATTGGGCAGCCTTTGAGCGTGATTTGAACGCGCTAGTGCGTAAGCATTTTCCGCATTGGGAAGCGAAGGACGTGCGCGATTTGCTGCGCTAGCCTAGTACTTTATTTAAATTTAGTACGTTAGCAGAATCAAGAAGCCGCCTTGGTCATTGAGATCAAGGCGGCTTCTACGTTTGGGGCGGTGCTACTGTGTGTTAGACAAAGACTGCGCGTTAGGGAAAAACAGCGGTTGGCCGTTGACGTCAAAATCGGCAATCGCTTGCTGTCCTTCTTCAGACACCAACCACTGGTGCCACTGGGCCGCTAAATCATGCTTCAAGTGCGGGTGCTGCTCTTCAGAAAGAAGAAGAGTGCCGTACTGATTAAACAGTGCAGTGTCGCCTTCAAACAGTAGCGTTAAGTCTTGCGGATTTTCAAACGCCACCCAGGTCGCACGATCAGTGAACGTGTAGGCGTTCATGCCTGCAGCGGTGTTTAGGGTTGGCCCCATACCGCTACCTAACTCGCGGTACCATGCTCCTTGAGGGGTGATCTCCGCGTCTTCCCATAAGCGCAGTTCGGCGCGGTTGGTACCGCTATCATCCCCTCGGGATGCAAAGGGTGATTCGCTTTCCGCGATACGCACCAACGCCTCGACGACGCTGTCACTACTGCTAATGCCGGCGGGGTCGTCACTTGGCCCGACAACCACAAAGTCGTTATACATCACGTCCTGGCGCTCGCTGGCGTAGCCATCGGCGACAAACTGCTCTTCACCCGTCGTATCATGCACCAGCAAGCTGTCGGCGTCCCCCCGCCGGGCAATCTCAAACGCTTGCCCTGTCCCGACGGCAACCACGCGAACGCTAATGCCCGTGGCGTCGGTGAAGGTCGGAATAATCGCGTCAAATAGCCCTGAGTTCTCAGTCGATGTCGTCGACGCTAGGGTAATGAAATTATCATCAGCGAGTAGCGAGGCGCTCCACGAGAGGCCTGCTAGTCCTGAGGTTAATAAGCTGGCGGTAGCTAACGTTGTGTTTTTTTTCATAAGGCTGCTCTCGGGATTACCAAACAAGTTCGCCGCGAAGAAAGGCTCCCGCTTGGGTGGAAGCTGGCGTTTCAAAAAAGCGATGGGCTGGTGTGTGCTCTAGCACTTGGCCGCCATACATAAACACCACCTCATCAGCTAGGCGGCGGGCTTGATGCAAATCGTGGGTGGTCATAATGATGCGCGTGCCATTGTGATGAAATTCATTCACCGCATCTTCAACCGCCTTGATAGCGGCAGGGTCAAGGGCAGAAGTGGGCTCATCTAAAAACAGCACGGCAGGATTGAGTAGCCAGGCACGAGCAAGCGCAAGGCGCTGCTGCTCGCCGCCGGAGAGCACCCTGGCTGGGCGCTTCGCAAGGGTGGCTAAACCAAATTTATCGAGTGCCTGCAGGGCGATGTGTTTGCGCTGCCGACGCGGCACTCCATTGACCGCCAGAGCATAGGTCAGGTTATCGATTGCCGAGCGGCGCAGCAGTACCGGACGCTGAAACACCATGGCTTGGGCGGGCGGCTTTTCTTGCCAATGAATGTTGCCACTGCTAGGGCTTAGCAGACCGTGAGCCAAGCGCATTAACAGGCTCTTTCCCGCGCCGTTGGGGCCCATAATGAGCGTGCGTTGGCAGCCTGATAACGTCAGCGTGGTGGGGGCAAGTAGCTGATGACCACGATGCTCAAAGCTGACCTGCTCAAAATGTAGTGCAGGCACGGCCGTCAAAAGAGACGGTGGAAAAACCGACGCGTTCATCCTAACCGCCTCTTGGCCGTCTCAATGACCATGTGGGCCAACGCATTAATCAGTGTCACAAGGCTAAGCAGCACAATGCCCAAACCCAGCGCGAGGGGTAGGTTGCCTTTACTGGTTTCCAACACAATGCTGGTGGTCATCACACGGGTGACGCCATCGATATTGCCACCGACAATCATCACTGCACCCACTTCAGCGCTGGCGCGACCAAAGCCTGCGAGTATTACGGTTAAGAGCCCGAAACGCGCGTCCCACAGCAGAGTAGGCATCATGCGTAGCGGCTTCAGGCCAAGAGAGCGCAGCTGTTCGGCATACTCGTTATGCAGTGTCTCTACTTGTTGGCGAGTAAGCGCGGCAATAATCGGAAACACTAAGATGGTTTGTGCAATGACCATAGCCGTCGGCGTAAACAGCAGCCCAAACTGACCTAGCGGCCCTGCGCGGGAAAGCAGCAGGTAAACACATAGCCCAGCGACCACTGGGGGGAGGCCCATGAGCGCGTTGAGCAGCACAATCAACGCATTGCGGCCAGGGAAGCGCCAAAGGGCGAGTGCAGCGCCTAGTGGTAATGCCAGTGCACTAGCAAGCAGTACGGCAATCAGTGATACCTGCAGTGACAGCGTCACGATAGCGATTAGCCCCTGATCCATGCCCAGAATCAATGCAAACGCTGTGTAAAAGGGGTTATCACTTGGGGACATTGCCGTTCGCACCCTTGTTTTTGTTATTCAGCATCGTTTTTTAACAGCCGACATCATGTGTGTTCAATCACCTTAGGTGCTTCAGCTAGCATAATGTACGCAAACTTGATGTAATGCACTTTGTCCTGAAATATATGCAGCTGTATGCAGTAAATTGCGAGGCGCATGAGCATGTTAAAGGAATTCCTTACTACGGCAGAGGTGGCCGACTACCTGCGCTTAAAAGAGCGAAAGGTGTATGACTTGGTGCGCCAGGGCCAGATCCCTTGTAGCCGCGCCACCGGAAAATTGCTCTTTCCTCGTCAGCATATCGATATGTGGGTGCTTAGCCATTTAGAAGGTGACCAGGCGCAGCGTTCACCATTGCCTTGGATAGTGGCGGGTAGCCAAGACCCATTGTTGGAGTGGGCGGTTCGCGAAAGCGGTAGTGATTTGGCCTCGCTGTGCCACGGCAGTGGCGATGGCCTGCGCCGCTTGCTGGAAGGTAAAGCCATGCTGGCAGGTATTCACTTACTCAACTTCGAATCCGGGCGCTATAACGAGCCAGCTGCATTGGGGCTAGGCGGAGTGCGGGATTTAATCGTGTTGCATTGGGCGAAGCGCCAGCAAGGCCTGCTGGTGGCGCCTGGTAACCCACGGGGTATTCAGTCGCTCAATGATATTTCTCGGCAGCAGGTTACGCTTGCCCACCGTCAGCCTGATGCAGGTGCGGCGCAGTTACTGCGTTGTCTGCTACAGAGGTCAGCAATTGAGCCGGGCACTCTTAACTGGGCAACCAATGTCTCGTTAAGCGAAGATGACTTGGCGCTAGCTATTGCTCAGGGCGAAGCAGATGTGGGACTTGGGGTGGAGGCGGCTGCCCATCGCCAGCACATAGAGTTTATACCGCTAATCGAAGAGTCATTTGATTTGGTGATGCACCGGCGTAGCTACTTTGAACCTGCCCTACAGGCGCTTATCGCGTTTACTCGCCAGGAGCGCTTTACCCAACGGGCGAGGGCTTTGCGAGGCTATAATGTGAGCGGCTTGGGAGAAGTGCTGTACAACGCTTAGCAATATGACCTCTAGCGGTTGAGGGACCCCATCCGTTACGCCACACTGGTTATCGTTTAGCCATTTAACTGAGTCATCACAGGAAGTGAATAATGTTTGGAATGACGCAAAATATAGCGGTTGCCGATGACGTGAGTGAGTGTTTCTTGGGTGGGTGCCAATAATGGCGTGGTATCACCCGTGGGTAAGTTTTGCCAAGCGGTTGGCTCATGTGGTGGCAAAGCCGATGAAGCGCGACAGCGGTCATGGGGGCATGATGGTGCATCCCTATCGCGGCTACGGCTCTCAGCAGGAAGTGTTTGTCATGGGGCGTGTGTTTCGTCAGGCCGCACTAGGCCGGGCGATACCTCGGCGGGGGATGTTACGGGACACCGCAGACGTGGCCCGGCGTATCTTTCGGCGCGGCCTCGCTAATGCCAAAGTGGATATACGCATTGGTGATAACCAGCTGTGCTTGATAACTGACCGTGATGGCTACTTTGATGCTCACCTGCCGATTAGTACCGCGTTACCGGTCGATGTTTCCTGGCATCGCGCCGATATTATGGTTCATGCAGACGGCCACTCGACAATCCGCACCAGCGTTGAGGTTTACGTGCCGCCTCCTGAGGCAGACCTGCTGGTTATCAGTGATATTGACGACACCGTCATGTTCACCGGTGTCGCCGAAAAGTTCAAAATGCTGTATCGCCTGTTTGTCCGTAAACCTCATCGCCGTACAGCCTTTCCTGGGGTTGCGTCGCTTTATCAAGCGCTGTATCGCGGGCAAACCGAGAAAGCAGAGCGGCCTATTTTGTATGTTTCCCGAGGGCCCTGGGCAATCTATGAGATGCTGGAAACCTTCTTTCAGCTTAACCGAATTCCTGTCGGCCCTATTTTATTCCTACGCGAGTGGGGGATATCCCTGCGTCGCCCCTGGCCACGGCGAGCTGAAGCCCACAAGCGCGATTTAATCGACCGCATGTTAACGCTCTATCATGATATGCCCTGTATTTTGATCGGCGATAGCGGCCAACACGATCCAGAGGTTTATACTGAGGTAGTGAAGGCTTATCCCACGCGCATCAAAGCGATCTATATTCGCAGGGTAGATAAAGATCCCCAGCGGGAACAAGCTATTCAGCGGTTGCGGGAGGAGCTTGCTCATATCGATTGTGAATTAGTGCTTGCTGCTGACAGCGTTTTGATCGCCGAGCATGCCTACGCCAAAGGCGACATTTCTGCCAGAGGGCTACAGGCTGTGCAACGCGATGTAGACGCGCATCACAATGACCCTGAATAGTTGCAGGTGAGTGCGCCTATTTTGTGCTCATGGTAAAACTAAACACGGGTTAGCGGGTCGTTAATTTAGGTTCTTAATCAGCGGTGAGTGTGATCATGGTCATTGTGTTAATTGTATTGGCGCTGGCCATTTTTGTTCTGCCTAATCTATGGGCAAAATGGGTGTTAAAACGCCACACTCGTGGGCGGGATGATTACCCGGGCACCGGCGCGGAACTTGCCGAGCACCTGCTGCGGCGCTTGGGTGTTGAAGGCGTGACAGTAGAGCGCACCGAATTTGGCGATCATTACGACCCGGAATCGCGCTGCGTACGCCTTACCCCGGACCACTATGATGGCCGCTCGCTGACGGCGGTGACCGTTGCAGCCCACGAGGTCGGACATGCTATTCAACATCATGAGGGCTACGCGCCGCTGCTAGCTCGTAGCCGCTTGGTACAAGTGGCGCAAAAGGCAGAAAAGCTAGGTGCTATTTTAATGATGGCAGCGCCGTTTCTGTTTGTACTCACACGGCTGCCGGGTGGGCTGGCAGCGGTCATCGCCATGGCAGTCATCAGTTTTGGTACCGCCGCGCTGGTGCACCTGGTGACGCTGCCTGTCGAGTTTGATGCTAGTTTTAACCGCGCGCTGCCGCTGCTTAAAGAGTACGTGCCACCCTATGATATGCCGGGTGCTCGCCATGTACTTACCGCCTGTGCGTTCACCTACGTCGCTGCTTCGTTGGCCAGCGTGATGAATCTTGGTCGCTGGCTGGTGATTTTGCGGCGTTGAGATTTGGGTAGTCTAAATGAGTAACGAAAAAGCCGCTCTGTTTGAGCGGCTTTTCAGCGTTGTGCGTTGGATGCAGACAAATTACTTCTTGATCATCCGGTAGCCAGCCAACAATACCAATGCACCTACAATAGCGGTCACAAAACTGCCAAAGCTAAAGTCACCCATGGTGCCAAGCCCAACCAGTGAGCCGATCCAGCCGCCAACGAATGCGCCGGCGATACCGAGTAGAATAGTAATGATAAGGCCACCTGGATCTTTACCAGGCATAATTACTTTTGCAATAACACCGGCGATAAGGCCGAACAAAATCCACGCTAAAAAACCCATCTTCACTCCTCGATGTTCTGTTAGTGAGCTTGTGCCGACAAGAACCGCTCAGTCGTTATGAGCTATGTCGTTACTAGCCATGTCATTATGAACTAGGACATTACTGGCTATGTAATTAAGAACTGTTTCATTAAAATCAGTTTTGCCTAAAATACGACATAACGTATCCGCATTAGTTTCGATTGGCGATGATTACCGCCCGTCGTGGGGCGGGATAGCCTTCAATGGTGCGTGTTGGGTCGCTGGGGTCGAGGAAATCCGCTAGCGATTGATAGGTCATCCACTCAGTTGAGCGCTGCTCGTCAAGTGTTGTTACCGCTTCGTCGACCACTCGCACATTGGTAAAACCACACCGCTCCAGCCAGTGGCATAGCGCTTTTGAAGAGGGTAGGAAGTAGACATTAGGCATGGCAGCATAGCGTTCGCCAGGCACAAACACGGTTTGCTCATCGCCTTCAACGACCAGCGTTTCTAACACCAGCTCGCCGCCGGGGGCTAGCGCCTCTTTTAGCTGCTGCAAATGCTCAAGTGGTGAAGGGCGATGGTAGAGCACGCCCATGGAAAATACCGTATCGAAAAAGCCTAGCTTTTCTGGTACTTCTTCAATGCCTACCGGCAGAAACTGCGTGCGGCCACCGTCGGCATCGCCAACGAAGTGGCGCACTGCCTGAAACTGCCAATAAAAGCGTGGCGAAGGGTCTATGACCAGCACAAAAGCTGCGCCTTCACCAGTCATGCGCCAGGCGTGGTAGCCGCTGCCACCGCCAACATCTAACACCTTACGGTACTTAAGCGGCGCGAGATGCGGAGCAACTCTTTGCCATTTCCAGTCGGAGCGCCATTCGGTGTCAATATCGATGCCGCCCAGTCGGAAGGGGCCTTTGCGCCAGGGGGATAGTTTGCGCAGTAGGTTAAAGCACTGGCGCTTCTGGCTATCGCTCAAAGCGACATCAATGCTCACCGTGTCGCTGGTGAGATCGACGTGGCGCTCCTCGGGCAGAGCAGGTAGTTTGGCAACCGCTTTCTCCCAAGCGGACAGGTCGCCATGGCGCTGGCGATCTAATCCATTGGCCAACTGCTCTGGCAGCTTGGCAAGCCAGGGTGTCAGTGTGGCATCCTGACTGGCTTGATCTAAAAATGCCTGATAAAGCGCGCGATGATCGTCGGGTAACAGCGGCACCTTAATCCTCCTTGAAGGCGATCAGCGAGGTAAAGTTCAAGTACTGGAACCAGGTCATGGAGCGGGGGAAGCCCGCTTGGGCTAAGCGGCCATGCAAGGCATCAAGTGTGTCGGGAATCAGCACGTTTTCCAGCGCGGTGCGTTTTTGGCTGATTTCCATATCGCTGTAGCCATTGGCGCGCTTGAAGTCATGGTAGCGCTCGACTCGCCAGGCATTGTCCCGCTCATCGGCATCGATGGTTTTCTCCGACAAAATCAGCACGCCGCCTGGTTCAAGGGCGTCGTAAAGCCGCTTTAACAGCGCATCGCGATCAGCGGGGGGTAGAAACTGCAGCGTAAAATTAAGAATGATCATGCCGGAAGGTGCATAATCAAGGGTGCGTATGTCGGCCTCCTTGATCTGCATGGCGTGGTCTGGGCACTCTTCCAAAAAAGTCTGTTTGGCCCTAGCTACCATGGCGGGCGAAAGATCCACTCCAGTATAGCGAAAGGCATCGGCGGGGAGTGCGCCAGCCAGCGCCAGGCCTGATGCGCCCAGCGAGCAGCCTAGGTCGTAAACATGAGCGCCGTGGCGCAGATGGCGTTGGGCAATTAAGCTCAACATGCCGAGGATTTGCCCGTAACCGGGCACCGAACGGCGGATCATATCAGGGAAGCACGCAACGACCTGTTCGTCGAAGGAGAACCTTGCCACCTTATCTAAGGGTGTTGAAAAGATAGCGTCGCGGTAAGATGCATCACTCATGGGCAAGCCAGGATTATTAATGAGGCTGCGTAGTTTACGCGCCCTTGATACACCAGAACAGGCCTGTTTATAACAGATTCCTGCTGCATGGAATGACGCCACAGGAGAAGGCATATGGCTTCAGCAACACGCACAACCCCCGATACGCTACCCGCATGGCAGACGTTGAAGCATCATGCTGAAGCGCTACAGCACGTACACTTAAAAAACTTGTTCGGTGATGACGACAGTCGCTGGGTGAACTTCACTCGTCAGGTAGCCGGACTGACCTTGGATTTATCCAAACAGCGCTGGGATGATGACACCCTTGAACATTTGCTCGCGTTGGCGCACGAAGCGGGTATGCCTGGGGCGATTGATGCACTGCTAAGTGGGAAACGTGTAAACGTCAGTGAAAATCGCCCGGCGCTACATACGGCCTTACGGTTACCTGCTGATGCCACACTTGAGGTAGAAGGGGAAGATGTGGTGGCCGCTGTGCACGAGAGCCTTGCCCAGATGGAACACTTGGTGCAGCGACTGCAAGCGGGGCAGTGGCGTGGTGCAACCGGCAAACCTATCCGCCATGTGGTGAATTTAGGTGTTGGTGGTTCGGATCTTGGCCCGTTAATGGTCACCCATGCGCTGGCGGATTATCGGCCAAAAGAGGGGCAGCCATTGGACGTACACTTTGCGTCTACCATGGATGGCTCCCAACTGGCGGATTATCTAAGTCGTTTTAATCCAGAAACAACTCTGTTCGTTTTATCGTCCAAGTCGTTTACCACCATCGACACGCTTTCCAATGCTAATACGGCCAAAGACTGGTTGTTAGGAAAGCTCTCGGCACATGGTGATCTCCCCAGTGCAGCACCATTGAGCGCAGAGTTGATTGTTCGCCAGCACTTCATTGGTGTATCGGCGAGCCCTGAAAAGATGAGTGAATGGGGGATTTCCCCAGACCACCAACTGATGTTCTGGGACTGGGTCGGTGGGCGTTACTCTTTGTGGGGCACCATCGGCCTACCGATTGCGCTTGTCGTTGGCATGGATAACTTCCGCGAACTGTTGGCGGGGGCCCATGCCATGGACTGCCACTTCCGTGATGCGCCAATGGAAGACAACCTACCAGTGCTACTGGGGTTAGCTGGTATCTGGAACGTCAATTTCCTGGATATTCGTGCCCACTCGATACTGCCTTACGATGGGCGTTTGGAATACTTTGCTGCCTATCTTGAACAGCTTGAGATGGAGTCCAACGGTAAGTCGGTGACTCGCCAAGGCCAGGCAGTTAACTACTCGACCTGCCCAGTGCTGTGGGGGCAACTTGGCCCCAACGCTCAACACGCCTTTTATCAGTTACTTCACCAAGGCACCCAGCCGGTCGTGTGCGATTTTATCGCGCCGCTGAAGCGCTACGATGAGGTGGAAGACCCAGATACACGTCGCCATCTAAAAGCGCAGCACCGGTTGGCTCTGGCTAACTGTTTTGCCCAGTCGCGGGTTTTGATGCTGGGGGATGACGCCCTGGATGATGATGGCCCCCGCCCGGAGCATAAGCGCTACCGCGGCAACCAGCCCTCTACGACGGTACTGCTAGATAAGCTAACACCCTTCACCCTGGGCGCTCTGATAGCCCTGTATGAACACAAAGTGTTTGTTCAGGCGGTCATTTGGGATATCAATCCATTTGATCAGTGGGGCGTTGAACTGGGCAAAAAAATTGCCACCGACACCCAGGCGATAATTGATGGAGAGGGTGATATTTCCCGCATGGATGTTTCCAGCCGTGGCTTGATTGAGGCGTTTTGGGCGGCAGAACAGGAATAGTACGCTACCCCGATTGTCATGGCTGGATATACAGCTTTTTGCTTTTCCGCTA
The DNA here is from genome assembly GCF_054790765.1 of Halomonas bluephagenesis. NCBI lineage: Bacteria > Pseudomonadati > Pseudomonadota > Gammaproteobacteria > Oceanospirillales > Halomonadaceae > Halomonas > Halomonas bluephagenesis. The sequence goes on along the minus strand of NZ_CP133631.1, from coordinate 464,206 downwards.
TCCTGTGCTCCTTTGTCGGAGGCTTGTCGCGCTTTGAAGCAGTAGGTTTAATGACGCAGTGCGGCTGCCAGGACTATTTTTCAGGAAACGATTTTCAGGAACCGACGCTACATGACCCAGTTTGATGCCTCCCAGTACGGCGCGAGTTCCATCGAGGTCCTATCAGGGCTCGAGCCGGTGCGTAAGCGTCCCGGTATGTACACCGACACCTCGCGGCCTAACCACCTCGCTCAAGAGGTCATCGATAACAGTGTTGATGAGGCCCTTGCCGGGCATGCATCGGCTATCAGCGTAGTGCTGCATCGCGATGGTGCCATTGAAGTGCAGGATAATGGCCGTGGTATGCCGATTGATTTGCACCCTGAACATGGCGTGTCGGGCGTCGAACTAATCTTTACCAAGCTCCACTCTGGTGGCAAATTTTCATCCTCCAGCTATCGTTTTTCGGGTGGCTTGCACGGGGTTGGCGTGTCGGTGGTTAACGCCTTATCGCGGCGCTTAGATGTTGAAGTCACCCGTAATGGCGCGCGCCACGCCATGGCCTTTGAGTTTGGTGAGAAAGTTGAAGAGTTGCATGAAATTGGCAAAGCCGCCAAGAAGGCAACAGGGACCTTGGTGCGCTTCTGGCCAGATGAGAGTTACTTCGACAGCCCAAAGCTTGCGCTTTCAAAGTTAAAACACTTGCTACGTGCCAAGGCGGTACTGTGTCCTGGGTTGGCCGTTACGCTGGTAGAGCCTGACGGTACTAAAACTGAATGGGCTTATGCCGATGGGTTGCGAGATTATTTGGCTGAAGCTACCGATGGCTATGAAGTGGTGCCCAACGAACCCTTCGTAGGCCATTTTAGTGACGACGAGCATGGTGTTGACTGGGCGATTCAATGGTTACCCGAAGGTGGCGAAGCGTTATTAGAAAGCTACGTCAACCTGATTCCCACACCCCAGGGCGGCACGCATGTTAATGGCTTTCGCTCAGGGTTGCTGGAAGCGCTGCGGGAGTTCTGTGAATACCGCAGCTTATTGCCCCGAGGCATTAAGCTAACCGCCGATGATTTATGGGAGCGAGCCTCCTTTGTGCTGTCGGTTAAAATGCTTGACCCTCAGTTTGCCGGGCAGACCAAAGAGCGCTTGTCGTCGCGCACGATTGCGGGCTTTGTCTCTGGGGTGTTGAAAGATGCTTTCTCGCTATGGCTTAACCACCATATCGAACAGGCCGAACAGTTGGCGGAAATGGTGATCAGCGCCGCCCAGCAACGTCAGAAAAAGTCCAAGAAGGTCGCCCGTAAAAAAGTCACTTCCGGCCCCGCGCTGCCAGGCAAGCTCGCCGACTGTTCCGGCCAGGACCCTGCCCTAAGCGAGCTGTTCTTAGTCGAAGGCGACTCGGCGGGCGGCAGTGCTAAGCAGGCACGTAATCGGGAAACCCAGGCCATTCTTCCGCTGCGTGGAAAAATCCTCAACACCTGGGAAGTCGATACCCACGATATCTACGGTTCCCAGGAAGTGCATGATATCGCTGTGGCCATTGGTGCTGACCCCGGTAGCGCAGACCTTGAAAAGCTGCGCTATCACAAAATCTGCATCCTGGCTGATGCTGACTCCGATGGCCTGCACATTGCGACGCTGTTGTGCGCGCTATTTGTAAGGCACTTCCCCAGCTTGGTGGATGCCGGACATGTGTTCGTCGCTATGCCGCCGCTTTACCGAATCGATTTAGGTAAAGAAGTGCACTATGCCCTGGATGAGAGCGAAAAAGCCGCCATTCTCAAACAGCTGGCGAAAAAGCGTGGCACGCCCAATGTTCAACGTTTTAAAGGCTTGGGTGAAATGAGCCCGCTACAGTTGCGTGAAACCACCATGTCAGTGGAAACCCGTCGTCTGGTTCAGTTAACGCTGGAAGAGGGCGATGGCACCATGGAAATGATGGATATGTTGCTGGCCAAGAAACGCGCCGGTGACCGTAAAAAATGGCTGGAGGATTACGGTAACCTTGCTGATGTAGAGGTGTAGTTACACCTATAGAGGCGCCATCAGCCTAATCGTAACGACCAGAAGCGTGAAGCCAACCCGTCAGGTAGACGTTAACAGGCATTATTACAGTGCCGTGCTATTTGGCCGATAGTTGAATATGTAGCTTATTACATACTAAGACGCGTACAAAACGCTCATAGACAGGGGAATGGCTTTGTTCAACACAATCTCTCGGCAGTTAACGTTGTCTGCAGTGGTGTTAACACTACTGATGGCTGTCAGTATTTACGGCGTAATGGCATGGCGCGGTCAGCCGCTGGTGATCGATGCAAGTCAGTCACTAATTGAGCGTACCGGCGGCTCTATTGTGAATGCACTGAATGGCCAGTTGGCTCGCGTTGAGGGGAATACCTCTAGTTTAGCAGCGCTAGCCGAGTCGCTTCCTCAAGATGAAGCGATTTACCAGCAAGCACTGCCAAATGTGGTCGATGATAACGGCAATATGACGATTGCTGGAGGCGGTATCTGGCCTGAGCCGGGCGCTTTTTCACCAGGGGTAGAGCGCTTCAGCTTCTTCTGGGCACGTAATACCCAGGGAGAGCTGGAGTTCCTGGATGATTATAACGCGAGCACTATTGCGCCTTACCACGACGAAGCATGGTACAGCAGCGCCCGGAATGCGACGCCAGGGCAGTGTGTTTGGTCTGCCGCTTACCGCGACCCAGCGACAGGGGTTGCCATGGTGACCTGTAGCGTTCCGTATTATATCGATGGCGCTTTTTCAGGGGTGGCCACCATTGATATGCAGCTAGGCGGCGTGGCTGAGTTTCTTGCAGAAAACGGCGGCGGTACAGGCGGTTACGCTTTCGTGCTGGATAAAGAGCGCAATGTGATTGATCTGCCGGGCGTTGAGCAGTCCTCGGATGAGATGCAGGGTTTATCTGACGTTGTCCGCGATATGCCCTGGCTTCAGCCTGTTGTTGCGGCGATGAGTGCTGGCCATGAACAGGCCAGTATCGAAAGCGCAGGCGTGTTAGCAGAACCTGCTGAAGTACGTTTGTTTGACATGCCGCGTACGGGGTGGACGCTTGGATTAGTAACCCCTAGCGAACAAGTCACGGCTTTGGCACGTACGCTAACACGTGATCTACTGCTATTTATTGTCCCCTTGCTGGCACTCTTACTGGGGCTTGGATGGTGGGGTGGTCGTATTTTGCTGGCGCAAATACGCAGTACTACTCGTCAAATTGATCAGTTGGGTCAGGATAACTCGAGTCGAGAGCTAACGATCTATCGCGAGGATGAGATTGGTGAACTGCGCCGTGCTGTTAATCGATACTCGGAGAAGCTGCAGCAACTATTTGGTGACGTGCGGAGCGTGGCAGATGCTATCGCCAGCGAATCCACTGAAATAGCGGCAGGCAATACCGAGCTTTCTAGCCGAACAGAGCAGCAGGCGGCTTCTCTTCAGGAGACGTCATCAACGATGGAAGAGATGGCGACTACGGTGAAGCGAAACGCTGACAACGCTCAAGAGGCAGACCTGAGGGCGAAAGAATCAGCGGATAAAGTAAAGCGCGGCGGCCAACAGGTATCGAGACTGGCGCAATCCATGGAAGCGATCAACGAAAGCTCTGTTGAAGTCGCTTCAATTGTTCAAGTGATCGAAAATATTGCCTTTCAAACCAATATATTAGCGCTGAATGCCTCGGTAGAAGCAGCGCGTGCAGGTGAGCACGGAAGAGGGTTTGCGGTTGTTGCCAGTGAAGTGCGTGAGCTTGCCTCGCGCAGTGCGGCGTCGGCCAGGAATATTAATGGGCTGATCAAAACCACGTCTGAGCAGATTGCGACTGGCAGCGGTTATGCTCAAGAGGCTGAGTCCGCTATGAAAGAGATTGTGGTGGCGATTGAAGAAGTAACGGCACGTATTAGCGAAATCAGCCAAGCTTCCAGCGAACAAACCAACGGCATTGACGAGATCAACCGTGCGGTAACGCAAATGGATACAGTGACCCAGCAAAATGCGGGCTTGGTTAGCCAGGCCGCAGGGGCTGCTAATGAACTGTCGTTACAGGCTCAGCGCTTAAAAGGCTTGCTAGATGAGTTTCACGGCGGTGCGCAGGCGGTATCGCAGGCACCAGCGCTGTCTAATGCATCACATGAAAGGTATCAATTAACATAGCGTGCCATGTTAAGTGGCCGCGTGTCCGCTTATCAGCCGCCCCGACTGGGGCGGGTTTGTTGTCAAGGTAGGATATGATCGACATGGATATTCAGGTAGCAGAGGGTGACGTCGAACGGCTGTCCCTGCGCGATTACACCGAAAAAGCGTACCTCGACTACTCGATGTACGTCATTTTAGACCGCGCCTTGCCCAATATTGGCGATGGGATGAAACCCGTGCAGCGGCGGATTATTTACGCCATGCGTGAGTTGGCGCTGCACGCCAATGCCAAGTACAAAAAGTCGGCACGTACCGTCGGTGATGTGCTGGGTAAGTTTCACCCCCATGGCGATAGCGCTTGTTATGAAGCGATGGTGCTAATGGCCCAGTCGTTTAGCTATCGTTATCCGCTGGTGGATGGGCAAGGTAACTGGGGTAGCCCTGATGACCCCAAATCCTTTGCTGCCATGCGCTACACCGAGGCCAAACTTTCCAAGTTTGCTGAAGTGCTGCTCAGTGAGTTAGGGCAGGGTAACGTGGACTGGACTCCTAACTTCGATGGCACGATGCAAGAGCCGGTAGTGCTTCCTGCTCGTTTGCCTCACGTGCTGCTCAATGGCGGTACGGGTATCGCGGTCGGGATGGCAACCGATATTCCGCCTCACAACGTGTCTGAGGTAGTAGAGGCAACTTGTCATCTGTTGCGGAATCCGGAAGCAACTACTGTCGATCTGATGGAATTTGTGCCTGCGCCGGATTTTCCCACTGATGCGGAAATTATCACGCCCAGGGAAGATCTGCGAAAGCTCTACGAATCTGGACGTGGCTCGGTCAAGCTGCGCGCCCGCTATGTGCGCGAAGAGGCCAATATCGTGATTACCGCCGTGCCTTACCAGGTCAGTGGTGCCAAGGTGTTAGAGCAGATCGCCGCGCAAATGCAGGCCAAAAAGCTGCCAATGGTGGCCGATCTGCGCGATGAGTCCACCCATGAAGAGCCTACCCGCTTAGTGATTGAGCCGCGCTCTAACCGTGTGGATGTTGAATCGTTAATGGCGCACCTGTTCGCCACCACGGATTTAGAAAAGAACGTGCGGGTGAACATGAACGTGATCGGCCTGGATGGCCGCCCCCGCGTGATGCCGCTCCCCGATATGCTGAGCGAGTGGCTGCGCTTTCGGCGAGCGACAGTACGCCGTCGTTTAGAGCATCGTTTAGGTAAAGTCGAAGATCGCCTGCATATTCTAGAAGGCTTACTGACAGCTTATCTCGACCTTGACGAAGTGATCCGTATTATTCGTGAAGAGGATGAGCCTAAGTCTGCGTTGATCGCTGCTTTTGGTCTTTCTGAGCGGCAAGCCGAAGCGATTTTAGAACTGCGATTGCGCCATCTTGCCAAGCTAGAAGAGATGAAAATTCGCGGCGAGCAAGATGAGCTTGAGAAAGAACGCAAGTCGCTGCAAGGTCTGCTGGGTAGTGAAGCGAAGCTAACCACATTAATTGAAAAAGAGATCCGTGCGGCGGGTAAAGAGCATGGTGATGCGCGTCGTTCGCCGCTGGTTGAGCGTACTGAAGCGAAAGCCCTCTCTGAAGTAGAGCTATTAGGTGCTGACCCGATTACTGTGGTGCTATCGGATAAAGGTTGGATTCGTGCGGCGAAAGGCCATGATATCGATCCTGAAGGGCTCTCCTATAAAGCAGGCGACAGTTTCCAATTGGCGGCTCGTGGTAAAACCAACCAACCTTTGGTGTTGTTAGACGACACTGGCCGCGCTTATACCCTGGCGGCGCATAACTTGCCCAGCGCCAGAGGCCAGGGGGAACCGGTCACTGGACGGGTCAACGTGTCGGCAGGGGCGCGAATGGCAGGGTTAATGCTGGCGCCGCCGACAAAGCGCTACGTGTTGGCCAGTGATGGTGGCTATGGTTTTGTCGCGCAGCTTGAAGCCCTGACAGGTAAAAATAAAGCCGGTAAAGCGGTGCTTAGCGTGCCTAAAGGGTGCAGCGTTATGCCCCCCGTGGAAGTGCCGGAAGGCGAAGGACATTGGGTGGCATCGGTTTCCAATGAAGGCAGGTTGCTGCTGTTCCCGTTAGACCAACTGCCTGAAATGGCCAAAGGGAAAGGCAATAAAATGCTCGATATCCCAGGCCCACGCGCGGCGCGTCGTGAAGAGTTTGTGCGTGATATTGCCGTTGTGGCAGACGGTGGTGAGCTTATTATTCATACAGGTAAGCGTAAGCTAACCCTGAAAGCTGACGATCTCGCGTATTATCGTGGTGAACGCGGTAGGCGAGGCAGCAAACTGCCGCGCGGTTTCCAAAAAGTAGATTGTTTAGAGGCAGGGGAGTAAGTCATGGCAACACGCTATTTGATTCGTGCGTCCGGGGTTGCGCGCCCAGGGCAGTTGGCTGGCCTGGGTAAGGCGTTGGCGGCGGGAGGCGCTCGGCTGTTGGATATTAATCAAAGCGTGACGTTTGGCATGCTCTCTTTGGAAATGCTGGTGGGGCTTGATCAGGACAGCGCTTTGGAAGCTGCCCTGAGTGAAGCGGGGGATACGCTAGCGTTAGACGTACAAGCAATTGCGGTGAGTGGTGACGATTATCAGCGCTGGAGCGAGCAGGCCAGTCAACCAAGACTGATTTTAAGCCTGCTAGCCCCTAAGTTACCTGCTGGTATATTAGCTGAAGTAGGTGCGCTGACTGCTGAGTTTGGTCTCACCGTTGAACTTATCCATCGCCTTTCAGGCCGAGAAGCGCTTGAAGGTGACTCGCCTGCTAACGGTGCTTGCGTTGAGTGTTGGCTCAGGGGAAGCGATGCGGAGCTAGAAGCTCTACGTGAAAAGGCCTTAGCGCTAGGTGCTCAGCATGGTGTCGATATTGCTATTCAAGAAGACTCTATCTGGCGTCGGCATCGTCGTTTAGTGTGTTTTGATATGGATTCGACGCTGATCAAGACCGAGGTGATTGATGAGCTGGCTCGCCGCCATGGGGTCGGAGATGAAGTCGCCGACGTGACCGAGCGAGCGATGCGGGGCGAGTTGGATTTTCAGGAAAGCTTCCGCGAGCGTATGAGTAAGCTAGCCGGTTTGGATGAGTCGGTCTTGAAGGAGATTGCCGCCGAACTGCCGCTGATGGACGGCGTCGAACGGCTGATGGCGAACTTAAAGCGTTTTGGTTACCGCACAGTGATACTGTCGGGGGGCTTTACCTACTTCGCTCGTCATCTTCAGGATAAGCTCGGCTTTGACGAAATCCACGCCAACGAGCTGGTGATTGAAAACGGCAAAGTGACCGGTGAAGTAAAAGAGCCGATTGTCGATGCACAGCGCAAAGCCGACCTTTTGGAACAAATTGCGCTACGGGAAGGCTTTACCTTAGAGCAGACTATTGCCGTCGGCGATGGTGCCAACGACCTTAAAATGCTGGCGAAAGCGGGCCTTGGGATCGCATTTCGTGCCAAGCCTGTGGTTCGTGCGCAAGCCCGCCAAGCAATTTCAACGTTGGGAATTGATGCGGTGCTGTATTTAATCGGGTATCGAGAGGCAGATCTAATCGACTGATTAAGAGTGCTGCCAAACGAACAGGCGGTGTCTTAGCACCGCCTCTGGTTAGTTGACAGTATGGGCATTAACACCGCCATATTCAGCACGCAGCGCTTCTAGTTTTGCGGTTTCATTTTCGCTAAGCGGTGGTGAATTCCAGAGGGGCTCGCCTTGCGCATCATTTATCCCTTGCAGTGTTAAGGTTAGCTCCGTATTACGGGGGATCTGGTTATTTCCCCAGGGACCGAAGCGGTTGGGTGCAAGGCTCCACTGTGCGGTCTCGCCGGGCGCTAGGCCGCCAGCAATAACATAGTAAAATTTCTCGTCGACCCACGGTGTCTCGCGGTCTGGACTGGTCAATACGCCATGTAAAAATAATTCTGAAATCACCTGCTCAGAGCCATTGGTGACTTGAAGGTCAATCACAGGTTCAAATGCGCCGTAGGGGCTTGTGCTGATGTAGTAATCGGCACTTTCAATGCTTACCTGGGCGCGTTGCTGTTGGTCGTGTGCAGCGCTAGCCTGTTTGGTTTCTAGGCGATCAAGTGTTTGTAGCGCCTGCTCGCGTTCGCGGGCGCGACGTTCACGCAGCATTTTGTCGGCGCGTTCTATCACCTCATCGCCCGTAAGGCCATGCATGTAGGCGTTCGCTGACTCGGCAATTTCGGCGGCATTCATACGTTGGGCATTAAGTAAATCGATGCCGCTAAACGATGACATGGCAATAATAGTGAGTGCCTGGTCGAACTCATCACGTTTGTAGGTGGGGAGTGAATCACGCACTTTCTCAACGGAGACAACGGCGGCTGGCATTGAGCTTGTGTCTATTTTGGGGTCTGAGCAACCCGCTATCATCAACGTGGTTAATGACAGCGCCGACAACCTAAGCAGGCTCCACATATAATTACCTCAAAACAGGCTAACAAAACGCAAGGAGCTTACCGGAAAGTGTCGCTTCCCACTACTGTCTCGCGCCTTTGAAGTATAAAAAGCGCCGGCGTTTCAGCCAGCGCTTAGCGATCAAGAACGGATGTCCTTATCTTTCAGCCGTGCCCCTTATCAGGGTGCGGTACGGGTTTTTCACCTACTTCTTCTGAACGCAGTTCTACCGGTTTGCCCTGGGTTTTGTCAGCGTGCTTGAGCTGCATGTGGAGGCCCGTTTTAGCGAGCAAGTGAGCGCTAACCGGTGCAGTAATGAACAAAAACAGAGTAATCAACAGTTCTTGCGCGTCAGGTTTACCGTCGATGCTCCAAAAGTAACCCATTGAGGCGACAAGCATACAGCCTATACCAAGCGTGGTGGCTTTGGTGGGGCCATGCAGGCGCATGTAGAAGTCTCTTAAGTGGGCGAGACCCAGCGAGCCGATAAAGACGAAAATACCGCCTGCTACTAACAGTAGTGAAATTAGCGCTTCGACAAAAAACGACATTGGCGCATCTCCTGAGACGTTACACGGTTCATTCGATAATATCCCCGCGTAAAATGTACTTACATACTGCCACCGTGCTGATAAAGCCGAGCATGGCAATTAACAACGCAGACTCAAAATAAGTCTTGGTGTTGAGCCATAGTCCCAGCAGCACGATCAGCGCAATCGAATTGACATACATGGTGTCGAGCGCCAACACACGGTCTGGCAGGTCAGGGCCAATGGTTAAGCGATAAAGATTCATCAATAGCGCCATTACCACCAGCGCTAAGGTAATCACCAGTGCAGCGCTTAGCATTCGTAAATCTCCTTAAGTGGACGCTCATAGCGCTCGCGTATTTGGGCAATTAAGGCGTCCTCATCGTTCACATTAAGTGCATGAATAAGTAGCGATTTACCGTCCATGCGTAAATTTGCCGAGACGGTGCCTGGTGTAAGACTGATGGTGCTGGCGAGTAGCGTAATAGTGAACCGCTCTTCAAGCATCAGCGGATATTCAATAAAGTGGGGTTTGACCTTACGCCAGGGGTTAGCAATTAAGTACGCCACCTCGAAATTGGCGGTCACGATATCGCCTAGTACGCGAAGCCCAAAACGCAACAGTTTGAACGGTTTACCAATGCGCGGACGTGCATCCCAAAAGCGGTGGGTCAATAACGGAATGAGGATGGCCAGCGCGCCGCCTAGCACAATCTGACCAAACGCAAAGCTACGCACGAGTAATAGCCATACTAATAGCAGCAGCAGTGATAGTACCGGCGTAGGAAGCCAAGCGCGGGGGGCAATCATTGGGCGTCTCCAGCATCAGGCAGAAGCGTATTAATCAACAGCTGTGGGTTTGCCAGCTGCTCTCCCGTGGCTTGAGTATAGCTACTCACAGGCCCTGCAAAGATCACCATTAGTGGTGCCGCGCTGAGCAGCCACAGCATGCCAATCCATTGGTAGCGAGAGAGGGAGCTGCCGCTTGGGCTGCCACGGTGGCTGCGCCAAAACAGCGTAGAGCCTGCGCGAGATAGTGCAATTAATGACGCGAGACTCGTTAATAGCAGTAGTGGCCAAAGCCACACACGCTCACTACCTTCTGCGGCATTAAGCATCAGTGCTTTCCCGAGCGCCCCGGATAGCGGTGGTAAACCCGCCACGGCAATGGCACCGATAAAAAAGGTAATCGCCAGGGCATTTCCTTGTATCAATGGGCGGCCTTTAACAATGCGTGTGCCAGGTTTACCCCGCTGAAGGCCAATCATTTCGGCCAGTAGAAAGAGCCCGCCGGTAATCAACGTAGTGTGAATAAGATAATAAAGCAGTGCTGATGTCGCAGCAGGGGAACGCATGCCAATTCCGGCCAGTAGCGTACCTACCGAGATAAGTACCAGGTACGCTATTAACAGGCGCAAATCACGTGCGGCCATAACGCCGACACCTGCTGCGGCTAACGTTGCGAGTGCTAACCACCATACCCAGGGCTGCTCTAGCGCCACTAAACCACCCGCCTGATCGCTGAATATCAGTGAATAAACACGCAAAATCGCGTAAATACCCACCTTCGTCATAATGGCGAATAACGCTGCCACTGGCGCAGGCGCTGCTGCATAAGCGCGGGGCAGCCAAAAGTAGAGGGGCAAAATAGCCGCTTTTAAACCGAAAACCACTAGCAGCATCAATGCCCCTGCGGTGACTAAGCCTTCGCGCTCAGCAGGCAGGTTGGCCAGTTTGTGAGCCATGTCGGCCATGTTCAGCGTACCCGTTGCACCATATAGAATGCCCACGGCAATCAGAAACAGCGAAGAGCCCGCTAAGTTGAGCACGACATAGTGAACACTGGCCTGGATGCGTGCTTTGCCTCCGCCATGCAGTAGTAACGCGTAAGAGGCTAGCAGCAACACTTCGAAAAAGACGAAGAGATTAAACAGGTCGCCGGTTAAAAAAGCACCGTTAATGCCTAGCAACTGCCATTGAAACAGGCCGTGAAAGTTACTGCCTTTTTCATCATCACCGCCGCAGGCAAAAATGACCGCACCGACCGCCAGAATAGCGGTCACTAACACCATTAATGCCGACAATCGATCAAGCACCAGCACTACGCCAAACGGTGGCTGCCAGTCGCCCAGCGCGTAGTAAGTAATGTCGCCACTCGCTGCTTGGTTGACCAGTGCAATTGAGACGAATAACAAGAGCACAGAGGCGACAACGCTAACCGCGCGCTTATAGCGTACTAATCCTTGGCGTTGATAAAGCAACAAAATGCCCGCGACTAACGGTAGCACCACGGGTAAAACAATCAGGTGTTGAATCATTCGTGGTCTTCCTTTTTGCCGTCGACATGGTCGTTACCCACTTCGCTGCGTGCACGCATGGCCAGGATGACCACAAAGGCGGTCATCGCAAAACCAATGACGATCGCTGTCAACACCAGTGCCTGGGGCAGCGGGTCAGCAATGTTCGTGCTTTCATTTACCAGTGCAGCTCCGTCCGTAGTCAAGCCACCCATGGAAAACAAAAACAGGTTGACCGCATAGGAGAGCAGCGTCAGACCAACCACGACCGGAAAGGTGCGTCCCCGCAGCGTTAAATAGAGTCCACACGCGGTTAATATGCCCGTCGTAATGGCATAGAGCATTTCCATTAGAGAGACTCCTTGTCATTGGGCGTATACGAATTATCGGTGGCTTTTGGGTCTGTGACGGGCCGATGGGGTGTGGTGACTTTACCCAGATTGGCAAGAATCATCAGTGTTGCACCAACAACGGCTAAGTAAACGCCGAGATCGAATAGCAGTGCGGTGGCCAGCTCAAAGGTGCCAACCAGTGGCAACGTAAAGTAACCGAAAGACGATGTTAGAAACGGGTAGCCCAACAGCCAACTGCCTAGCCCCGTGAGTGTTGCAATGGCCACCCCTACCACGGCAACCGGCTGGAAGGGGAAGTTAAGGCGTTCTTGCGCCCATTCCACACCGCGCGCCATATACAGCAAGATAAGCGCGACAGCGGTAATCAAGCCAGCGATAAAACCGCCGCCAGGTTGATTATGGCCGCGCAAGAAGATAAACGCAGAAACCAGCAGCGCTAGTGGCAGTAACGTCATTGAAATCGACGTTAAAATGGCGGGATAGCGATCAGGTGACCACACGCGACCTTCGCCATCGCTATGAGGGATAAACAGGCGTAGTCGGTTTAATAGTTTAAAAATCGCTAAACCTGCAATGGCCAGTACCGTAATCTCGCCAAGCGTATCGAAGCCACGGAAGTCGACCAGGATCACGTTGACGACGTTGTAGCCGCCGCCGCCAGGTTTACTGTTTTCAACAAAAAACTCAGAAATCGACAGCGTTTCACGCGTCATCACCGCATAGTTAAGGCTAGCCACCACTAAGCCTAGTGCGCCTGCCAGTAACATATCCCGTATGTTGCGCTTAGGGCTCGATTCGCGTGGTGTTTTTTGGGGTAAGAAAAACAGCGCTAACATCAGCAATATCATGGTAACAACCTCTACTGATAGCTGAGTCAGTGCCAGGTCTGGGGCAGAAAAGCGTGCAAAGGTGAGTGCAACGAATAAGCCTACGACCGAAAGCATCAGTAATGAAATTAACCGGTATCGATGGGTGGCAGCGGTTGCCACTCCCCCAAATATCAGCATGCCTGCACCTAACAAAACAATGCCATCAATCGGCTGATTGCCTTTTGAGCCAGTTAAGTCGTCAATGTTTGCCAAGCCAATCACGCCCATCAGTAACGCCGCGAAAAGCAGCCAACCCATGTAGCGCTGAAGTGAGTTGCCTTCAAGCTTGGTGATCAGTTGTTCGGCCCGATAACCGAGTGTGACGATAAAACGCTCAAAAACGCGGCGCGCATCAACACTGGCAAATGGCTGCACGAAACGGCGTAGATCAGCATGGCGCCAATACAGCGCAATTCCCGCAACAAAAGCCAGCGCACTCATGATTAAGGGGAGGTTGACGCCGTGCCAAATAGCCAAATGGAAATCAAGCGGCTCGCCCAGTACGGCTTGGGTCGCCAGTTGCAAAATGCCAGTGGCAAAGAAAGCGGGGAAGAGCCCGACTAAGACACAAAGTGCCACTAGAACTTCCACAGGCAGACGCATTAAATGCGGTGGCTCGTGAGGAGCTTTAGGTGTTGCTTCTTTAGCGGGTTTGTAAAAAACCGCATGCACCAAGCGCACTGAATAAGCCACTGAAAGAATGCCCCCTAACGCTGCCAGCGCAGGGAGTAACCAACTAAGTCCACCTAGTACCGGGGTGGCTAGCGTTTCGGTAAAGAACATCTCTTTAGAAAGAAAACCATTAAATAGCGGTACACCTGCCATAGCAGCGGCGGCCAGGGTGGTCAGTAGCGCTGTAACAGGCATGGCCTTTTTCAGACCCCCAAGTTGCTTGAGTTCTCGGGTGCCCGTTTCATGATCGATAATCCCTGCGCTCATAAACAGGGCGGCTTTGAAGGTGGCATGATTCAAAATATGAAACAGGGCTGCTAGCACCGCCATTGGACTACCAATACCCAATAATACGGTGATCAAGCCTAGATGACTGACGGTTGAGAACGCCAGAATTCCCTTGAGGTCGGTCTTGAATAGAGCAAACCAAGCGCCGTAGAGCAGCGTGATAGTGCCTATTAATGGCACCACTACGCTCCAAAGTTCGCTACCAGCAATGGCAGGATGCAACCGCGCCATTAGAAAAATACCCGCTTTCACCATAGTGGCAGAGTGCAGATACGCTGAGACTGGCGTTGGGGCTGCCATGGCATGAGGTAGCCAAAACTGGAAGGGAAACTGCGCTGATTTGGTGAATGCACCGAGTAGGACCAGACCAAGCATCAGTGGATAGCGCGGGTCGGCTACGATCGCAGCACCACTGCTGAGTACATCGTCCATTCGGTAGCTCCCCGCCATATCGCCCAGCAGCAGTATGCCTGCTAGCAGGGCCAAACCACCGGCACCAGTAACGGTAAGTGCCATGCGGGCACCTTTACGGGCATCACTGCGGTAGGACCAAAAGCCAATCAACAAAAATGATGAAAGACTGGTTAGTTCCCAGAATAACCAGAGTAAGATGAGGTTGTCTGACATTGAAATACCTACCATCGATGCCATAAATAGCATGAGAAACGCGTAAAAACGTCCAAATGGCTCATCTTTGGCTAGGTAAAAATGGGCATACAATATAATCAGAAGGCCGATGCCCAAAATCAGCAGATTAAAGAGCAGTGACAGGCCATCTAATCGAAATGCCAGCTCTAGGCCTAGCTCGGGCATCCATACCGCGTTAAAACGCAGCGCTTCACCTTCTAACAGGGCAGGGATCTGCAACAGTGTCAGCAGCAGGGCAACAGCGGGCAGTATGCTTGTCGCCAGCGAGCACAAGGTGCGGCCGCGTTGGGCAGTTAATGCCGGCACCAGCACGCCTAGCAGGGGCAGTAAGGCTATCCACAGCAGTGTCATGGGCTTATCCAGCGCAAAAAATCATAGAATACCAAGGTCGCGATAGGTACCTGGGTGACGGAGATACATCAAGTGAAACAGCAGGGTATCACTTGTATAGTAAGTGCGTGATTTTAGTATAAAGTGATGCCGTTAACCGTTTAGAGACTCCTCGTTCCATGAGTGAACCATTCAATACCTGGCAAGCCCGCTTCGAAAAACTGCGTAGCAACAAGCTGTTTGAAGGATTAGTGATTTCCATCATTGTGATTTCCGCGCTGGTGATAGGCGCGAAAACCTATGAGGAAACCTCCCGGATAGAGCAGTGGCTGGTTTATCTAGATATTGCGGTAACCGTGTTCTTTCTGATTGAGATTTTGATCAGAATGGCAGCCGAGCGCAACTTAGTCAGCTTTTTTAAGAAAGGCTGGAATGTTTTCGACTTCTTGATAGTGACCGCAAGCCTGATACCGATGGACGATTCGGAGATGGTGCTGCTGGCACGCTTGCTGCGAATATTCCGCGTTTTACGCTTGGTATCGATGATTCCTGAGCTGCAAATGCTGTTGGTAGCGCTGGTGAAATCCATACCCCGCATGGGCTATGTTGTACTGTTGATGTTTATTATCTTCTACATCTATGGCGCTGTGGGAAGCTTTCTGTTCCACAATGTTGATGAAGGCCTTTGGGGGAATATTGCCCTTGCTATGTTGACGCTGTTCCAAGTGGCGACGTTTGAGAGCTGGGCAACCGCTGTACTTTATCCAACGATGGAGGTCTATCCTTATGCGTGGATTTATTTCCTAACCTTTATTTTTCTTAACGCGTTTATTTTCCTCAATATGATGATTGGCATTGTGCTGGACGTCATGCAAAAAGAGAGTGCCCAGCTAGATTTAGATAGTGGTGAAGGGGACTCTGCCCAACTTCAAGCGTTGCGTAGCGACGTGCATACGTTAAAAGCCCAGCTTGATCGTATGGAGGCTGCCATGGCCCATAAAGGCACTCCATCAACTTCAAGTGACCAGGCCGACCAGTCTAAAACAGGGTTGCCAAAAACAGAGTTGCCAAAAACAGAGTAACGAAAGGAGCGCCGCCATGATGTTGTCCGACCCTTCTAAAAAATATCGCCCCTTCGTGGCCGTTGACTTGCCTGACCGCCATTGGCCTAGCCAGCGCATCCAAGTGCCGCCAATGTGGTGCAGCGTAGACCTTCGTGATGGCAACCAGTCGTTAATCGACCCCATGGATCAAGAGCGCAAGCAGCGTTTGTTTGACCTGCTGTTGAAAGTTGGTTTTAAAGAAATTGAGGTGGGTTTTCCATCGGCCTCGCAAACTGACTTCGACTTTGTCCGTTCGTTGATAGAGCAGGATAAAATCCCTGATGATGTGACGATTCAAGTGCTGACCCAGGCGCGTCCGCATTTAATTGAACGCACGTTTGAAGCTCTTAAAGGCGCTAAAAACGCCATTGTGCACGTCTACAATGCCACCGACCCGATGTTTCGGCGGGGAGTGTTTAATGTAGATAAAACAGAGTGCGTTCAGATCGCGGTTGATGCGACGGCGCAAATTCGCGATTTAATGGCCGCTAATCCAGAGACTCACTGGACCTTCCAGTACTCGCCTGAACTATTCACCACCACGGAGATGGACTTTGCGGTAGAGATTGTCGAAGCGGTAATGGATACCTTTGGGCCTAGCATTGATAACCGTATGATCGTCAATTTACCGGCCACCGTAGAAGTCGCAACACCCAATAACTATGCCGATCAAATTGAATGGTTCTGTCGCCATGTGAAAAAGCGCGACACGTTAATTGTCAGTGTGCACCCGCATAATGACCGCGGTACTGGCGTAGCGGCAGCAGAATTGACGCTAATGGCCGGTGCTGATCGGGTGGAAGGTACGCTGTTTGGCAATGGCGAGCGTACTGGTAACGTGGATATCGTGACGCTTGCTATGAACCTTTACACTCAAGGCGTTCACCCGAATCTGGACTTCTCCAACATTACGCCCATCATGCGCGAGGTGGAGTACTGCAACCAGTTACCCGTTCATCCACGCCATCCCTACGTCGGCGATTTAGTATTTACCGCGTTTTCAGGGTCGCACCAGGATGCGATTAAAAAAGGCATGGCTGATCGTCGTGCCCATCCTGAAGCATCTTGGGATGTACCATACTTACCCATCGATCCGCTGGATGTGGGGCGCAGCTATGAAGCGGTGATTCGCGTTAACAGTCAGTCTGGTAAAGGCGGTATTTCCTATCTGCTGGAGCAAGAGCACGGCATTGAACTGCCGCGCAGGCTGTCGATTGAATTTAGCCAAGTAGTCCAAGAAGTCGCTGATCGCACTGGGCGTGAAATTACCTCACAAATGATTTACCAGGCGTTTGCTGACGAGTACCTGGAGCAGCATTCGCCGCTGGTGTTGATTAGCCATCGCCTCTCTTCTGAGCCAGAAAGCCCAAAAGTTGCGCTTGAAGCGATACTGGAAAGCAGTGGCGAGCGCCAAACGGTAACCGGCGAGGGCAATGGCCCACTGGCTGCCTTTATCAAAGCGCTAGCGGCTAGCGGTCAGGACGTGGAAATAATCGACTACCATGAGCACTCCCGCGGACAAGGGGCTGATGCTGAAGCAATCGCCTATGTCGAGGTGCGCATTGATGGCAAAGCAGTGTTTGGTGTGGGCAGCGACGAAAGCATCACCAGCGCGTCTATGAAAGGTGTGCTTAGTGCCATTAACCGCCACCACTCCACCCAAGCGCCGCCTGCCAATGTCACTGCAGAAACGCTAGGCTAAATCCCCCGATTTAAAGTGATTGCTAGCATACCTATAAGGAGGCGTTGGCCTCTTTATAGGTAGTCAATATGTTTATGATAGCGACAGCGGCGTCTTGCTGGCTTTGCCAGGCACTTCGCGCACTAAGCGGGGCATCAAGAAACCTGGCAAGTGTTCAAGCAACCGGTTAATAAGCGCTTTGGCTTCCTCATCGGGCACGTCAAAATGGGCGGCGCCTTGCACAGGGTCGACCACATGCAAGTAGTAAGGCAGCACCCCTGCTTCAAACAGGCGTTCAGACAGAGTGGCCAGCGTGCTGACGCTATCGTTTATTCCGCGCAGTAACACGCTTTGGTTCAGCAGGGTGACACCCGCTTGCTTTAAGCGTGTGCAGGCATCGATGACCGCTTGGTCAATCTCATTGGCGTGGTTAATATGCAGCACCATGACTTTTTGCAAACGCGTCGACGTTAGCCAGCCAAGAAGGGCGTCATCAACCCGGTCGGGGATCACTACGGGTAGGCGAGTATGAATGCGCAGCCGCTTAAGGTGTGGGATGCTTTCGAGCTGTTCAACTAGCCACGCCAGTTGACGGTCGTTGGCAGCAAGCGGATCACCGCCAGAAAGAATCGCTTCGTGAAGGGTTGTGTCGCCGCGCAAGTAGTCCAGTGCTTCTTGCCACTGCGCTCTGGACGGCGAACTGTCGCTATAAGGAAAATGGCGGCGGAAGCAGTAGCGGCAGTTAATTGCACAAGCGGGGCTGGCAATTAACAGCACGCGGCCAGCGTACTTATGGATGAGCCCTTTAACGGGCTGGTGCTCCGCTTCTTCTAGTGGGTCGGTGACGTAACCTTGCGGTTTCAAGGCTTCATCGCTGACCGGAAGCACTTGGCGGAGCAGTGGGTCATTGGGGTCGTTGGGTACAATACGCGTAAGATAGGCGTCTGGCACACAGATCTCAAACAGCTGGTGCCCAGCAGAAGCACCAGGTAGCCAGCTTTCGTCCAAGTTCAAGTGCTTGCACAAAGTGGCCGGGTCGCGAATCGCTTGGGAAAGCTGCCGCTGCCATGACGCGTAAGTCTGGGTAGACGGGCGCTTATCAGCGATAATAATGTTCTCCTGCAAAAAAGCCCTCCTTCGGGTTATCATGCGCGCACTTATTAGACGACGCTTACAACGACATTATCAACGGAGAAGCATGGCTTCGCGCACTACGTTACTGAAATAAAACACTGAGAGGCATCATGGCGAACTATTCTACCAATGAATTCAAGGGCGGTTTGAAAGTAATGCTCGACGGCGATCCTTGTTCCATCGTCGAGAACGAACTGGTCAAGCCAGGCAAGGGGCAGGCATTTAACCGCGTTAAGCTACGTAACCTGATGACTGGCCGTGTTGGTGAGCGTACTTTCAAATCCGGAGACTCGCTGGAAGGTGCCGATGTCATGGATTTAGAGATGGAATATCTCTACACCGACGGCGATATGTGGCATTTCATGAAAACAGATGGCTCCTTTGAACAGTACGCTGTTGAAAAGAAAGCCTTGGGCGATACTGAAAAATGGCTCAAGGAGCAGGTGCCCTATATTATTACGCTTTGGAACGACAAAGCGATTTCCGTGACGCCACCCAACTTCATTGAACTGGAAGTGGTTGAGACGGATCCAGGTTTGAAAGGTGATACTGCCCAGGGTGGTTCCAAGCCTGCAACGCTGTCATCGGGTGCTGTTGTCCGCGTACCGTTGTTTATCAACCAGGGTGAAGTACTGAAGATTGATACGCGTTCTGGCGACTATGTTTCTCGGGCATAAGCGTTTTTTGACTATAAGCGCTGCTTGAGTGACCGGGGGATAGTTAGCCGCGAAAGCATCTACTTTATAAAGCCACGTAATAGCTATACGTGGCTTTATAGCATTGGGGAGACGTAAATGACGGCTAACTGGCAGCCAACGGCAAGTATCGAAACGTTGCGCGAGCGTGCGCGCTTAATCGCTGGGGTGCGTGCTTTTTTTGCTGAGCGCGGTGTACTTGAGGTAGAAACACCGGTGTTGGGGCAAGGTGGGAGCACCGATGTGCACTTAGTCTCGCTCTCCAGCTTGGCACGAACTGATAAAGGCCAGCGCAGGCTATGGCTGCAAACGTCGCCAGAGTTTCATATGAAGCGATTATTGGCCGCTGGCAGCGGGCCAATCTTTCAGCTTGCTAAAAGTTTCCGCGATGGTGAAATTGGCAGCCGCCATAATATTGAGTTCACCATGCTTGAGTGGTACCGCCCTGGATTTGCCTTGTCACAGCTGATTGATGAGACGACCACGCTGGTTGCCAACGTACTGCCGAGCTTTGCAGGCCCAGTAGTTCATTATCGCTACCGAGAGCTGTTTCATACCTACTTGGCGGTAGACCCCTTTACGACGTCTATTGACACACTACGTGCTTTGGCTACAGAGCGTGGCCAAATGCAAGCGCACGCGCTTGCAGAAGAGGGGCGCGATACCTGTCTAGATCTGTTAATGAGTATGGTGATTGAGCCAACACTTGGCCAAAACGAACTAAGCGTGGTCGTAGATTACCCCGCCAGCCAGGCGGCCCTGGCGCGCCGCCATCAAGATGCAGACGGTGAGTGGGTAGCCTCTCGTTTCGAGCTTTATCTCAGTGGTATTGAACTGGCAAATGGCTATGACGAACTGATTGATGCTGAAGAGCAGCGACTGCGTTTTAGTGAAGACAATGCCGAGCGTCGCCGTTTAGGCTTGCCTGAAGTAGATTGTGATGAGCAACTGCTAGCAGCGCTGCATCATGGAATGCCGGAAAGTGCAGGGGTAGCACTGGGCATGGATCGTCTTATTCAACTGGCGCTTGGTAAAGCACGTCTGGAAGACGTGCTTACCTTCTCAACACCTAATTGCTAGCGTTAATTGCTGGCGTTTTAAGGCGCGCCTAGGGTCTGGCCCATATGCACCTTGGCACCTAACGGATTATCTTCAAAAGCCACCGGCTTGGCGAAGCACATTACCACTGTTGAACCAAGCTTGAAGCGGCCCATTTCAGCTCCTCTTTCAAGCGTGATTGGCTGCCCGAAACGCATGCGCTGGGGGTGGCCTGAAAGCGGTGTCACCTGGCCTGCCCAGACAGTCTCAATAGCCGCGACAATCATCGCACCTACCAATACCATGGCCATTGGGCCGTGCTCGGTATCAAAAATGCAAACCAAACGCTCGTTACGAGCAAACAGCCCTGGCACGTAGTTAGCGGTTGCTTGGTTGACCGAAAAGAGTCGCCCTGGCACGTAGATCATCTCGCGTAATGTGCCCGTGGCCGGCATATGTACGCGGTGATAATCGCGAGGGGAGAGGTAAACCGTCGCAAAACTGCCGCCCATAAACTCTTCAGCTAGCGCGCTGTCGCCACCTAACAGGGTTTGGGCAGAAAATGTGTGGCCCTTCGCTTGTACTAACTGACCTGCCTGTAAACGACCGAATTGTGACAAGGTGCCATCAGCAGGGCTTAGCAGGCCCTCGCCCAATGGGCGAGCACCGTCTTTCAGCGCGCGGGTAAAGAAGTCGTTGAAAGTTGTATAAGCGGTGGGGTCTGGCTCCAGCGCTTGGCTCATATCCACGTCAAAACGTTTGATAAACGCCTTAATTAATTTGTCCTTCACCGAGGTGGCGTCGCACTGAGCGAGCTTACCTGTTAAGCGCGAAAGCGCATGGTGAGGAAGTGGATACTGAATGAGGGAAAATGCTTTTTGGGAAAGGGTCACAGTAATATTTTCACTTCTCAATCGGTGTGTCGTTGCGGTTGCCCCATTCGCCCCAAGAACCCGCATAGCCACGTATATTAAAGCCCAACGCTTTGCCGACTAACCACGTGAAGCTGCTGCGGTGATGGCTTTGGCAATGAGTGGCAATTTCCATTTCGGGCGTTAGGCCGAGCGCGCCTAGTTCGGTCATTAGCTCAGCATAATCGCGGATGCGAAGTGCGCGGTTGCGATCCATGGCGTCAAGCCAATCCATGTTGACTGCACCGGGGATATGGCCAAGGTGCTTGTTATTGCCCTTTTCACCATCAAACTCGCCTTTAGAACGGGCATCCCACACGGCGAACTGTTTATCCTCGAGCTTTTGTTTGATTTCGTCGCAGGTGATTAAGGCATGCGGGTTTAAGATCTCCGCTCGGTACTCACTTGGTGTTGGGGGGGTAGGTTCGGAGCTTTCTTCCAAGCCGGAGTCTCTCCATGCATGGATGCCGCCATTCAAATAGGAGTAACGGGTGTGACCGATTAGCTCCAGCGTCCATAGCAGTCGCGCTGCCCAGCCTCCGCCTTCATCGTCGTAAGCGATGACGTGAGTATCTCGTGTTAGGCCAAGTGCGCTGAACAGCCGTGAGAGGAACTCAGTGCTGGGCACGTCATTGGGTACCGGTCCTTCGCCACGCATTAGGTAGCGAAAATCAAGGTAAATGGCACCTGGTACATGGCCGTGGCGATAGCTATCGCCATTCGCTGGTACATCGATAATCAGCAATTGCGGATCATCCAGGTGCTCTTGAAGCTGCTCGGGCTCAACAATCAGCGGTAATAGATTAGTTTCCGATGAATGGCTAACGTTGCTCATTGACAGCTCCCTATCCTTAGCAAGTGACATGTCAGGCATCAAGCTAATAAAAATTATGCGTTTAAGCTATCGAGAATGCGTCGATAGCTGGCAAAACGTTCTGGATGAATCTTGCCTGCCTCGACTGCTTCAAGTAAAGCGCAGCCCGGTTCGTTGCGGTGGCGGCAATCTCTGAAGCGGCAGTGACCAATGAACGGATGAAACTCAATAAATCCATCGGTAACTTCCTGTTCATCAAGATGGATCAAACCAAACTCGCGAATACCAGGGGAGTCAATGAGCTCGCCGTCAGTCACTTCATCACTACTCATTGCATAAAGCCGAGCGGTGGTGGTGGTGTGAGTGCCTTTGCGCGAATCTTCTGACAGCGCGCCAATGCGCAAGGTTTCGTCGGGTAGCAGCAGATCAATCAGTGATGATTTGCCAACGCCACTCTGGCCGACAAACACCGATGTTCGCCCTTCAAGTTGCTGGCGCAATTCATCTAAGCCAGCTTCATTGGCAGTGGTGGTGCGAACCACGGTGTAGCCCAGAGATCGGTAGCGTTCAAGCAATTGTCCCAGCTTGCCACCATCTTCTGGCAGCAGGTCGGTTTTGTTGAGCACCAGCACGGGGGCAATGCCTGTGGCTTCGGCAGCAACTAGATATCGGTCAATCAGGTTAGGGTGCGGGGCGGGCTCTACCGCAAAGACGATCAGTAATTGATCAATGTTGGCCGCCACTGGTTTTAGCTGGCCCCGTGGATCTGGGCGCTTAAGCACACTGTCGCGCTCCTCTCGGGCCACGACGACGCCGGAACCATCTTGGCCTGCCCGCCAAATCACCCGGTCGCCGGTGACTAAGCCATCCAGGTTCGCACGAAGGTGGCAGCGTACGGGCGTACCATCGGCATCACGCACTTCTAATGTTCGCCCGAAGTGAGCCATGACTCGGCCCGGTTGTTCGGCACCATATTCGCCAGCGGCAAGTTTTTCAGCGTCTTTCACATCACGCTTTTCAGCACGTTGTGCACGTTCCGCTTGGACTTTATCGACTCGCCACTGTTGTTGGCGACTTAATTTACGTTTGCTCATGACCACCTGATGCTCGGTACAATAGTGGCATTGTACTCACCTGTGCAGTCTACTGTCCTGTATTGGGTGCTGGTTAAGGCAATATAAGCCACACTTTAACTCTAATCGCCGTATTAAGTGGCGGTACTGGCCAAGGATTGAATGTAATGAGCGAGCAAACTGCTGAGAACGCAACCCCGCGAGATGATTTGCTAGTGTGGATAGACTTGGAAATGACCGGTCTGGATCCAAATAAAGAGCGCATCATTGAAGTGGCCACACTGATTACCGATGCTGATTTAAACGTCGTAGCAGAAGGGCCTGTGATTGCGGTGAAGCAGCCTGACAGCCAACTGGCACAAATGGATGACTGGAATCAGAAGACCCACGGGGAAAGTGGGCTGGTGGCGCGCGTCAAAGCGAGCACGGTGACTGCTGCTGAGGCCGAGCAGCAAACGCTCGATTTTCTTCGCCACTATGTAGTGTCTGGCTCCTCGCCTATGTGTGGTAATAGCATTCATCAGGATCGGCGCTTCCTTGAGCGTGAAATGCCGGATCTTTGGGCGTTTTTCCATTACCGTAATTTGGACGTATCGACCGTTAAGGAGTTGGCCAAGCGCTGGAATCCAGGTGCTTTAGCAGGATTTAAAAAGCAGAATGTCCATTTGGCGATGGATGATATCAAGGAGTCAATTGCCGAGTTAGCTCACTATCGCAGTACGTTCTTACGCCTCGAAACGGTAACAGACGAAGAGGAGTAAGGTGGTTTAGAAAAGCGGCTAAGCGTCTTCAGTGGCAATTCTCGCACCACGCTTGAGGCGCTGCTCCTCGAGCGCCCAAGCAATGTGCTCACGCACTAAGCTGCTTGGGTAGGCTCTTCTTGCCCATAAGGCTGACTCAACAGCGCGACTCCAAGGGGCATTGCCTAGGCCAATGGCGAGATTGCGCAGCCAGCGTTCGTAGCCAATGCGCCTAATAGGACTGCCCGCTGTTTTATCCAAGAACTCGTCTTCACCCCAGGCAAACAGGCTAAGAAGGTCAGCGCGGTCAAGGTCATGACGCGGCGCAAAGTCATCTTCCTGGGTAATGCGGGTGAAGCGAGTGAAAGGACACACCAGTTGGCAGTCGTCGCAACCGTAAATACGATTGCCCATGGCGCGGCGAAATTCAGTCGGTATCGCCCCATGCAGTTCAATGGTGAGATAAGAGATGCATTTGCGCGAGTCGACGACCTTATCATCAACAATAGCGCCGGTTGGGCAGGCGGTGCGGCAAGCGTTACAGCTACCGCAGTGTTCTTGAGTAAACGGTGCATCGGTAGGTAGCGGTAGGTCGGTATACAGCTCGCCGAGGAAAAAAAGTGAGCCTGCCTTGGGGTTCAGTAGCATAGCGTTTTTACCAACCCAGCCAAGGCCTGCTTTTTGCGCTAAGGCGCGCTCCATGACGGGGGCAGAGTCTACAAACGCGCGATAGCCAAACGCGCCGACTTCCTGTTCGATATTTTTGGCTAGCTGCGCCAACCGTTTGCGCATTAATTTATGATAGTCGCGGCCCAGTGCATAGCGTGAAACATAGGCGCGGCTAGGCTGTCCAAGCACCTTTGTGCTTTCTACTTCAGCGGGTAAATAGTCCATGCGCACGCTGATAACCCGCTGGGTGCCGGGTTCGAGCTCTTCCGGGCGGGTGCGCTTGGTGCCATGTTTTGCCATAAAGCTCATGTCACCGTGGTAGCCTTTTTCAAGCCAGGCATCTAGGTGTGTTTCATGTGCCGCTAGCTGGGTGTCTGTAATGCCTACTTGCTGAAAACCTAGCTCTCGGCCCCAGGTCTTGATTAGGTCCGCAAGACGCGTTAAGTCATCATCAGATAGTGAAAAGGTGGTGGAACTTTGCATGGTAAATCAACGGTAGCGCGTTAAGCGCGCTATGCTAACGCATAAGTGGTTATCAACACACTAGCGGCTAACCGTCACCAGATTAAGGAGAGATCGTGCCCACGTTAAGTACTTCCTCGCTACGCCCCCTTTATACAGCGGCTCAAGTGCGTGAGCTTGATCGGCGTACGATAGCCGGTGGCATTGAGAGTTTTGCTTTAATGCAGCGGGCGGCCTCAAGTGCGTGGCACAGTTTCCGCTCCCGCTGGCCGCAAGCACGTAGCGTGACAGTGCTTTGCGGCAGTGGTAACAACGGTGGTGACGGTCACGTGCTCGCGGCGTTAGCGATGCAATCTGGGCTTAAAGTGCAGCGCATCTCACTTAGGCCTTTAGAGGCGTTAACGGGAGATGTTGCTCGGGCTGCGGAGCTGGCGTCGGCGGCGGGCGTTGGTTTGGATAAGTGGCAGCCAAACACCACGCTGGTTGGCGAGGTGATAGTTGATGCGCTACTGGGGACTGGATTGGCAGGTGATGTTGCCGGAGAAATAAAGCAGGTGATTGAGGCGATCAATGCATCGCATCAGCCAGTGTTGGCGCTGGATATTCCCTCTGGAATCTCAGCAGACACAGGGGCCGTCATGGGATTAGCCGTTGAGGCAGCCTGCACAGTGACGTTTATAGGCGATAAAATTGGCCTGCATACTGGCGATGCGCCCGCTTATACAGGTGAAATTGACTTTCGTCCGCTGGGTGTAAAGGCGCAGGCATTTTTTGATATACCGCCAAGCGCATGGCGTTTGGACGATGAGCTTCTTGGAGAGGTCTTCACGCCGCGCTCCCGTATTAGCCATAAAGGCGATCTAGGGCATGTAGCGGTAATGGGCGGCGCGCTAGGGTTTGGTGGTGCGGCATTGCTCGCTTCTCAAGCCGCTGCTCGTTTGGGCGCCGGTAAAGTCAGCTTAGCAACCGCACCTGAGCATGTGACGGCAAGTTTGATGCGCTGTCCTGAGGTCATGGCCCATGGTGTTCGCGGTGGCGCCGATGCAGGCCAGCTCCCTTCTCAGGCGGATGTGATTGTCGTCGGGCCAGGGTTGGGGCAGGGGGCTTGGGGGCAAGCGATCTTGCAGAGTGCCTTGCAGTCAGACGTGCCGTTGATCGTTGATGCGGATGCGCTCAACCTATTAGCCAGTCACTGGCCGGATGTACGTCGTGATAATTGGGTGTTAACACCGCACCCCGGTGAGGCTGCTCGATTGCTAGGCTGCTCAGTTGCGGATATTCAAGCGGACCGCCCGGCGGCTGCCCGAGCTCTCCAGCGGGCGCGAGGTGGCGTCGTGATTTTAAAGGGGGCGGGTAGTTTAGTGGCTGGCCCCAGCGGGTTAGTCATATGCCCTTATGGCAACCCTGGAATGGCCAGCGGTGGCATGGGCGATGTGCTTAGCGGCATGCTAGGTACACTGGTGGCCCAAAGCGATAATATAGAGCTCGGAGCATGGCTTGGGGTGGTGGTGCATGCTCAGGCAGGAGATGAAGCAGCTAAAACAGCGGGGGAACGTGGCCTGCTGGCAAGCGATCTGGCATCCTATGCACGAGTCTTAATTAACCCGTGAAGGCGGCCTACATGCAAGTGCAATTGAATAATGAAGTGGCCCACGTTGCCTTTGGTGAGGCATTGGGGCAAGCGCTACAAGGTCACGGGCGTGTTTATTTAGAGGGCGACTTAGGCGCAGGAAAAACAACATTGACGCGCGGTATATTGCGAGCTTACGGCTATCAGGGGGCCGTTAAAAGCCCTACCTATACGTTGGTAGAGCCCTATGAGCTGGGTACGCAGCGTATTTATCATTTAGATCTGTATCGTTTAGCAGACCCAGAAGAGCTTGAGTTTATTGGCGGGCGAGACGTGCTTGCCGATGAAGCGCTCTGTTTAATTGAGTGGCCGAGCCGAGGTGAAGGTTGGCTCCCCGCGCCTGATGTGCGAGTGGTGCTGGAAGTGGCTGGTCCTGGACGTTTGGTTACGCTAACCGCAGAAACAGGCTTGGGTGAACGAGTGATAAGCGAGATGGTTAGCAAGCGTGGCAGTGAACAGCTTGAAAGTGGTGTAATTCAATGGCTATAAACAGCGCACTAAACTACCTGGCACGCAAAGTGTCGATTGGCTGTGTTCTTCTGGTGGCAAGCGTTTCATCTCTGCAGGCGGCAACGGTAGAGAGTATGCGGCTATGGTCAGCTCCAGATCATGCGCGTTTGGTGTTTGATCTTACGGCAGCGGCAAACGCGAATGTTTTTTCCCTTGAGAACCCGTCAAGGCTAGTCATTGACCTTGACGAAAGTCACTTGGACACCGATGTGTCTACGCTACCGCTGGACGGTAGTGCGATTGATGAAGTGCGAACAGGTATTCGAGACGGTGGTGGGCTTCGCGTTGTTCTGGAGCTAAATCGTGAGATATCTCCGCGCCACTTTACGTTGCCGCCAAACGACCAGTATGGCCATCGTCTGGTTGTCGATCTTGAGTACCCTGGCGAAAGTCCGGTTGAAAACCCTATTGATCCCATCGAGGCGATGATTCGGGATCAAGAGATACTTGCCCAACGAGCAAACACGCAGGCTCGAGCTCAAGCACAGTCTCAAGGGCAGTCTCAGCCTCAAGAGCAGGTGACATACGAAGCACCAACGCCCCAGCAGCAGTCACCTGTCGAGGTTCAGCCCGCGCAGCCGCATCCGCAGCGAGATATTATTATCGCTATTGATGCAGGTCATGGCGGAGAAGACCCAGGGGCCATTGGTCCAGCAGGAACTCGAGAAAAAGACGTTGTTTTGGAGATTTCCCGACGCTTAGCAGCAGAAGTGAATGGGACCCATGGCTTTAAAGCAGTGCTCATTCGAGATGGTGATTACTATTTGGGGCTTCGCCAGCGCACTCAACTAGCCCGAGATCAGAAAGCTGACTTTTTTGTATCGATACATGCTGATGCGTTTACGAGTCCTAGACCTCAGGGAAGCTCTGTCTATGCGCTTTCCCAGCGAGGTGCAACGTCTGAAACGGCTCAATGGCTGGGCGATAGCGAAAATCGCTCCGACCTGATTGGTGGCGTCGACGGCAACCTTTCCTTACGTGACAAAGACCAAGTACTACGAGGTGTGTTGCTAGATCTCACTATGACCGCGACATTAAACGATTCGCTGTCTATCGGTGGCCAAGTACTGGACCAGTTGGGTCGTATCAACCGTCTCCATAAATCTCGCGTTGAGCAAGCCGGGTTCATGGTGCTGAAGTCGCCAGATATTCCGTCGCTTCTTATTGAGGTTGGCTTTATCTCTAACCCTGATGAAGAGCGTCGCCTGCGTGATCCTGTCCATCAGCGCGGATTATCAACGGCCATTTTCAATGGATTGCGTGATCATTTCGAGCGTAATCCGCCGCCCGCGAGCCTACTGGCGTGGCAGCGCGATAACCAGCGTCGCCCTAGCGGTAACGAATACCGTATCCAATCGGGAGATACGCTGTCAGCTATTGCAGTGCGCCATGGCGTGCCGGTGAATCAGCTTAAACAGGCTAATGATATTAACGGTGACGTTATCCGTGTTGGCCAGGTGTTACGCATTCCACGTTCATGATCATAAATTCTCGAGGTGACGGTTGTCTGAATTGATCTCTTCGCCAACGCGCATTCATGTGCTTGACCCTCGTTTGGCGAACCAAATCGCCGCGGGGGAAGTTGTCGAGCGCCCTTCATCAGTGACGAAGGAACTGATTGAGAACGCTATTGATGCTGGCAGTCAGCGAATTGAAGTGGAAATAGAGCAAGGCGGCGCCCGGCTTATTAAAGTTCGCGATGATGGTATTGGTATTGGCGAACAAGACCTGCCACTGGCGCTTGCCCGCCACGCGACCAGTAAAATCAATAGTCTTGAAGATCTAGAGGGCGTGAGTTCGCTGGGATTTCGTGGCGAAGCGTTGGCCTCGATCAGTTCTGTCTCGCGGCTGGAGCTAATCTCTAATGCTGAAGAAGACCCCCGCCAAGGGTGGAGAGTGGTTGCTGAAGGACGTGGTATGGAGGCGCGCGTAACGCCTGCTCCCCACCCCCGTGGTACCAGTGTTGCAGTACGGGACCTGTTTTTTAATACGCCTGCGCGGCGCAAATTTTTACGTACCGAAAAAACAGAATTTGCCCATGTTGAAGAAGCTTTTCGACGCCAGGCGCTATCGCGTTACGACGTAGCCTGGGTGCTTCGTCATAACCAGAAAGTGGTTCATCAATTGCCACCGGGTGTGACGCCAGCCGCTCGCGAGCGGCGTATCGCTTCGCTATTAGGTAAAAACTTTATTGAGCATGCCCGCTACATAGAGCGAGAAGCGGGTGGGTTGCGCATCAGTGGCTGGGTTGGTTTGCCCACGCACTCTCGCTCCCAAGCAGATCAGCAGTATTTCTTTGTCAACGGACGTGTGGTGCGTGACCGTTTGGTAGCCCATGCCGTTCGTCAGGCTTATCGCGACGTGTTGTATAACGGTCGTCATCCAGTGTTTGTGCTTTACCTGGAGCTTGATCCAGACGTCGTCGACGTCAACGTGCATCCAACAAAGCATGAAGTGCGTTTTCGCGATGGTCGGATGGTGCACGACTTTCTTTACTCTAGCCTGCATCATTGTCTCGCTTCTTCTAAGCCTGCTGAAGAAGAACAGAACATGTCTCATGGGCACGAGGATGACGTAACAGACGCCCCAGGTAGTGCTGGCGAGGTCGATGTTCAAACGCCAGCTCCCCGCTGGCAGCAGCAGGGCATGGCGCTATCAGACTCCCCTGACCGCCACCCTGGGGCAGAGCGAGTTCGCCGCTTCATGCAGGGCTATCAAGCACTGCATCCAGATCATGAAGAGTCGCTATTAACGCCGCAGCCGAGTTCGCCAAGCATCAGCACATCAAAAGCGACGGAAGTTCGTGAGGCTCCGCTGGCGATGCCCGAGCATGATGCAACCGCGGCACCTCCGTTGGGCTTTGCGCTGGGGCAGTTGCACGGTGTTTATATTTTGGCGCAAAACGCTCAGGGGTTGGTGCTCGTAGACATGCACGCTGCTCACGAACGAATTGTCTACGAGCGTATGAAAAATCAGTTGGCTGCAGCGAATGGGATTGATACGCAGCCGCTGCTGGTGCCTGTTTCCTTGGCCGCAAGCCGGGCGGAAGTAGCAACGGCGGAAAGCGAACGCGACGCCATTGCCCAGTTAGGCGTTGAGCTAGACGTGGCAGGCCCGGAAACCTTGTTAGTCCGACAATTACCAGCCCTTTTGGCTCAGGCAGATCCAGAAGCCCTGATACGTCAAATGCTCGAAGAGCTGGCGCGGTTTGGACGAACTCATCAGGTTGAAGCACGTATTCATGAGCTACTGTCGACCATGGCATGCCATGGTAGTGTCCGTGCGAATCGGCGCTTAACCATTGATGAAATGAACGCCCTGCTGCGAGATATGGAGCGCACTGAGCGAAGCGACCAGTGCAACCATGGTCGCCCAACCTGGACGCAAATGAGCATGAAGGCACTCGACCGCCTGTTCTTACGTGGACAATAGTTGCGTGGTCAGTGAAGACAACAAATGGAGTGCTGAGAGCAGATGGTTGACACACGCCCCTGGGCGATTTTTTTAATGGGGCCCACGGCAGCCGGTAAAACCGACACGGCGATGGCCTTGCACGAGCGTTTGGGGCATGAGCTGATCAGCGTAGACTCCGCGATGGTATACCGCGGAATGGACATTGGCAGTGCCAAACCGAGTGCTGCTGAGTTGGCGCGTGCACCGCATCGTTTGATTGATATTCGTGAACCGGCTGAGCCGTATTCGGCCGCTGATTTTCGTGAAGATGCGCTGCAGGAGATGCGGCAAATCAGCGCGGCTGGCAGCGTGCCATTATTGGTCGGCGGGACGATGCTCTACTTTAAGCGTCTGGTGGAGGGCGTTGCTAATTTGCCCGCTGCAGACGCTGCCATACGTCAACAGTTGGAAGCTGTGAGACAGAATAAAGGGTTAGCTGCGCTGCATCGTATGCTGGCTGAAGTGGATGTCGTTTCAGCGCAGCGAATTCATCCCAATGATCCACAGCGCCTAATGCGCGCACTTGAAGTATATTATGTCAGTGGGCGTCCTATGAGTGAGCTATGGGCGGAACAGCAGCCAGAAACCTTTCCCTGGCGGGGGTTGTCGATAGCGTTAGCACCTAGTGATCGACAATTGCTACACAACCGCATTGCTGTGCGTTTCAAAACAATGTTGGCTGAGGGCTTGATAGATGAAGTTGCCGCCCTCAAACAACGCCCTGATATCCATCTTGGCTTGCCAGCGATGAAGAGTGTTGGCTATCGTCAGGTATGGGAGTATTTAGACGGTAAGTACGACGAAAACGAGTTAATTGAACGTGGCGTGATAGCAACTCGCCAGCTCGCTAAGCGGCAGCTTACGTGGTTAAGAAGTTGGCCGTCGCTTACGTGGGTAGACTCGCAGCAGCCCGACGTGTTGGATAAGGTGCTGAAATTCGTGCGTGAAAGCGGTGCTTAGCGTAAGATAGTGATTTCGTAAGCAAGTGTTTTCGAGTGGCCGGCTGGCTCTTTTGACAACACCAGGCCTTTCGGGCAACAAGATTGCGGCGCAGCACCAGTAGGGCGCGCCATTTATAACCAACCCCAACGACAGTTTTAGGGAGAGCAACATGTCCAAAGGGCAGTCCCTTCAAGACCCGTACCTGAACATTTTGCGCAAGGAGCGCATTCCGGTCTCTATTTTCCTGGTGAACGGCATTAAGTTGCAGGGCCAGATTGAATCATTTGACCAGTTTGTCATTTTATTGCGCAATACCGTCAGTCAGATGGTTTATAAACACGCTATTTCCACGGTAGTGCCTTCGCGCAATGTGCGTTTGCCGGCACAAGATCCAGCCGCGCCTGACGCGGACATCTAACACCGCTGGATAGCTAGAGAGTCCACGAGGTATTGATTGTTTTTTGAGCGCCCAGATGCCGGTGAAACGGCAGTACTTGTTCACGTTGATTTTCATGATGAGCAAGCACGTGAAGACCCGGGTGAGTTCTTAGAGCTCGTGCGCTCTGCTGGCGCAGAGCCTGCGACATTACTCACCGCTAGCCGACAGCGCCCTGATTCCCGAACATTTATCGGGTCAGGCAAGTTGGAGGAGCTGCGAGCATTGCTCGCAGCTCACCAAGCCGAACTGGTGATCTTCAACCACAGCCTAAGCCCCTCCCAAGAGCGCAATCTTGAGCATGAACTCAAGTGTCGAGTACTCGATCGTACTGGTTTAATACTCGATATCTTCGCGCAACGGGCACGAACCCATGAGGGTAAGCTGCAGGTAGAGCTTGCCCAGCTTGAATATATGTCCACTCGCCTAGTACGCGGTTGGACCCACTTAGAGCGTCAAAAGGGCGGTATCGGTTTACGCGGCCCTGGCGAAACGCAGCTAGAAA
This sequence comes from Halomonas bluephagenesis, assembly GCF_054790765.1. NCBI lineage: Bacteria > Pseudomonadati > Pseudomonadota > Gammaproteobacteria > Oceanospirillales > Halomonadaceae > Halomonas > Halomonas bluephagenesis. The sequence goes on along the minus strand of NZ_CP133631.1, from coordinate 431,873 downwards.
CCGACCGTCGTTTGTTACGCGGGCGCATTAAATCTATCCATAAACGGCTAGATAAAGTACGCAGCCAGCGTGATCAAAACCGTCGCGCCCGTTCACGCGCTGAAATTCACAGCGTTTCATTAGTTGGCTACACCAATGCCGGTAAATCGACGCTGTTTAACGCGCTTACCAATGCCAAGGTGTATGCGGCTGATCAGCTATTTGCCACGCTTGACCCAACACTTCGTCGCCTCGAAATCGAAGACGTAGGTCCTGTGGTGATGGCTGATACAGTAGGGTTTATTCGCCATTTGCCACACAAGTTGGTTGAAGCTTTCCGAGCGACGCTTCAGGAGGCTGCAGAGGCATCTCTATTGGTGCATGTAATTGATGCTGCTGATCCAGACCGCGATGTTAACGTTGAACAAGTCGATCGTGTGCTTAAAGAGATAGGCGCGGATAGCGTGCCAGTGCTCAAAGTCATGAATAAAATCGACCGGTTAGACAGTGCGCCACGAATTGAGCGAGATGGCCACGGCGTCCCCGAGGTTGTGTGGCTTTCTGCACAGCAGGGGAAAGGCCTTGATTTGCTGCATGAGGCACTAACCGAGCGTTTAGCGAATGATGTTATTGGCTTCTCGCTTACACTATCGCCGGAACAAGGTAAGCTTCGTGCTGGCTTGCATGAACTGAACGCAGTTCGTGAAGAATATTTTGATGAGCAAGGGCAGTCTGTTTTAGACGTACGCTTGCCTAGACGCGATTTTAATCAGCTAATGGCTCAACTTGGTGAGCGTGCCAATACCTACTTACCCGTCGCTTTACGCGAAATTGACGAATGGTAGCCAAGCAGGCTGCATAGCGTATGTAAATCGTGTATATGTGAACTTAGGTAGAAGTATGGTACAAGATTTATATAGTAATAATATTAAAAGCACCGGCCTCGCTAACCGTGAGGCTAAGTGCAGGTGAACACCTTAGTGGAGAAGAAGTATGGCCTGGAATGAGCCTGGTGGTGGCAACCAGCACGACCCCTGGAGCAGTGGTGGCCGACGTGGTAATAACGACGGTGATCGCGGCGGAAACAACGGTGGAGGTAATAATGGTGGCAATAATCAAGGTCCTCCCGACCTCGATGAAGCACTAAAGAAATTCCAAGATAAGTTAAACGGAATGTTGGGTGGTAGTGGCAAGAAAGGCCGTGGCGGTAACGGGAGTGGTAAAAGCGGTGGTGGTAAGCCGCGTAACTCTCTCGCGCTACCTGGCCTGCTGGTCATTGTCGCTTTAGCTATTTGGGCAGCGTCCGGTTTTTACCTGGTCGATCAGTCTGAGCGTGGTGTTGTGCTGCGTTTTGGTGAGTATCAGGGCATCGTAGATCCTGGTCTACAGTGGAATCCGCCGCTAATCGATGATGTTCGTATGGTGAACGTGACGCGTGTCCGGTCCGTTTCTCAAACGCAGTCTATGCTGACGCGTGACGAAAACATCGTCGAAGTGGAAATTTCTGCTCAGTATCAAGTGGCCAATCCCCGTGATTTCGTATTGAATTTACGTGATCCAGCACTTTCTATCGAAAATGCGTTGGATTCTGCGCTACGCCACGTTGTCGGCGGCACCGACATGATCGACATTTTAACCTCTGGTCGTGAAATTCTTGGTAGCTCTGTGGCAAGCCGACTCCAATCCTATTTGGATGCCTACGGCGCCGGTATTCGTCTGCAGACAATTAACATTGAGTCCACCTCAGCGCCAGCGCCCGTTATCGATGCTTTCGATGATGTAATCCGCGCACGTGAAGATCGTCAGCGTACGATCAACGAAGGTATGGCCTACGCCAATGCGATTATCCCAGCAGCACAAGGTCAAGCGCAGCGTGTGGTTGAGCAGGGCCAAGGTTATCGGGAATCGGTGGTAGCTGAAGCGCAAGGTCAGGCTAACCGCTTTAATGCGTTGTTAACCGAGTATCGCAACGCGCCTGACATCATGCGTGAGCGTATGTATCTAGATGCAATTGAAGAAGTCTTTGGAAATACTCCCAAAGTGTTGTTGGATGTAAGTGAAAATGCTCCCTTGATGTACTTGCCGTTGGATCAAATGCGCGGCACAAGCTCGGGTAGTGACAGTGCATCTTCCAGCAATAGCAGCAGCGGTGAGTCGATCGATCCACGAGTGCTGGATTCATTGCGGGGTAACCAAGGCAGTTCTTCATCCTCGTCATCAAGTAATCCCATTCGCAGGGAGGGCCGCTAAATGATTAATAATCGATCCCTGCTAATCGTAGGTGGCTTGGCCGCTGTGGCCTGGCTGGCGAGTAACAGCCTGTATGTTGTGGATGAAACCGAGCGTGCTGTGAAACTGCGTTTTGGTGAAGTCATCGAAGAGAATATTCAGCCAGGGCTGCATGTCAAAGTCCCGATCGCGCAAACGATCCGTAAGTTTGATACGCGTCTGCTGACACTTGATACTGATACCAGTCGTTATCTGACACTTGAGCAGAAAGCGGTTATTGTCGATTCTTATGTTAAATGGCAGGTGATTAATCCCACGCGCTACTACGAAGCTACAGCCGGTGATGAATTAATGGCAATTCGTCTGATTCAGCCGCGTGTCGATGAAAGCTTACGTAACGAGTTTGGTCGCTTAAATCTTCAGGAAATTATTGCCGAACGTCGCGATGATCTGATGACAGGCCCAACCGCTGATCTTGACGCGTTGATGCGCGATGAGCTGGGTGTGGCGATTCGGGATATTCGTATCAAGCGTATCGACTTGCCAGAAGACGTGTCGGCTGCGGTATTCGACCGGATGCGCTCTGAGCGTGAGCGTGAAGCTCGCGAATGGCGTGCACAAGGTCAGGAAGAAGCTGAGCGTATTCGCGCTAACGCTGACCGTCGACGTCAGGTGCTGCTTGCCCAAGCCAATGAGCGTTCTGAAACGCTGCGTGGTGAAGGTGACGCAGAAGCCGCCAGGATCTTCTCCCAGGCCTATGGCCAGGATCAGGAGTTCTTCGCTTTCTGGCGTAGTCTGAACGCTTATCGTGAAAGCTTCGCAGGTGATGACAACCTACTGGTGCTTGAGCCAGATAGTGATTTCTTCCGCTATCTGCGCAGCGCTGCTCCCAGTAACGCTGAGTAATATGGATGCAGCCAGCCCCGCTCGGTTATGCAATCCTAGCGGGGTTCATCTGGCGCACAAACGTGATAGACTTAATATTAACCGGGCGTCGCCCGGTTTTTTTGTGGCCCTTATTTCGCTAGCGCTTGTCTATGAACGCCTAAAACGCGTCATAATGTAGCTGCTTGTTTGGGCCTTCATTGTCTCGCAGGATTGTTCACATGACCATCGCTGACCGCTGGCTATTGCCCGACGGCATGGATGAGGTGCTGCCGCCTCAGGCAAGCCGCATGGAAGAGCTGCGCCGTGCGCTGCTTGATCTCTACCATTGCTGGGGCTACGACCAAGTAATGCCACCGCCGGTGGAGTTTTTGGACTCCTTGCTTACGGGCACCGGTACCGATCTAGATCTTCAGACGTTTAAATTAACTGACCAGCTAACGGGCCGAATGATGGGCGCATCTGCCGATGTGACTCCTCAGGTGGCGCGTATGGATGCTCACTCGCTAAAGCGCCAAGGGCCGGTTCGGTTGTGCTACTGCACGAATGTGCTGCGCGCTAAAGCCGACCAGCACCAGGGTGGTCGAAGCCCTGTGCAGGTAGGGGTCGAGCTGTTTGGTCACGCAGGTTTAGAAGCTGACGGCGAAATTATTCATTTGGCACTGGCCAGCTTAAAAGCCGCGGGCGCTGATGAAATTCATTTGGCGCTGGGCCATATTGGCATTTATCGTAGCCTTGTTGAGGCAGGCGCGCTTAGCGATGAGCAGGAGCGGGCGCTGTTTGAAGCACTGGCGCTGAAATCGCCTGGCCAATTAGCTGAGCTAGTTCATCGCAGTGTCAGCGATCCAGCCCTGGCAGATATGCTCATGGCGCTTGGTGAGCTGCATGGTGATGCGAGTGTGTTAAGGCAGGCTCGAGACCGTCTTGCTGGTGCGCCTGCGCCAGTGATGGCGGCACTTGACCAGTTGGAAGCACTTTATAAAGGTGTATTGGCGCGTTTTGACGTTTCGCTCTATTTTGATTTGGCTGAGTTGCGTGGTTATCAATACCACACCGGCATGATGTTTGCCGCCTATGTGCCTGGCTATGGCCATGCATTGGCCAAAGGCGGACGCTATGATGACACTGGCCGTGCTTTTGGCCGTGCGCGTCCGGCGACCGGTTTTTCTATGGATTTAAAACAGTTGGCATCGCTGGCGTTGGCTTCACCCAGCCAGGGTGCTATTTGGGCGCCTGCCCAAGAAGAAGAGTCGCTTAACGCTGCCATTGCTACGCTGCGTGAGCAGGGTGAACGCGTGATTCAAGCGCTGCCTGGGCAGCGTACTGGGCCGGCGGAGCACAGTTGTGACCGCCGTCTTGAGTTTATTGACGGTCGTTGGCAGACAACGACCCTGACACAAGAGACGAGTGCATAATGGGTAAGAATGTCGTAGTCCTGGGTACCCAATGGGGTGATGAAGGCAAAGGCAAGATTGTTGACCTGCTCACCGAGTCAGCCTCTGCAGTGGTGCGCTTTCAAGGCGGTCATAACGCAGGCCATACCTTGGTTATTGACGGTGAGAAAACGGTTCTTCACCTGATCCCCTCTGGTGTGCTGCGTCCAGGTAAAACCTGTGTGATCGGTAATGGCGTAGTGCTGTCGCCTGAAGCGCTGATCAAAGAGATCCGTGAGCTTGAAGAGAAGGGCGTTCCGGTACGTGAGCGCTTGCGCTTGTCACCTGCTTGTCCGCTGATCCTGCCTTACCATGTGCGCTTAGATCAAGCGCGTGAAAAAGCGCGCGGCATTGCTAAGATCGGCACCACTGGTCGTGGAATCGGGCCTGCTTACGAAGATAAAGTAGCACGTCGTGGTCTGCGCTTAGGCGATATGCTCCATCGTGAACGCTTTGCCTCGAAGCTTGGCGAGGTATTGGACTACCACAACTTTGTGTTGGTGAACTATCACGGCGAGCCGGCGGTCGACTTCCAGGAAGTGCTGGACACCGCTATGCAGATGGCCGAAGAGCTAAGACCTATGGTCACTGACACTGTTAGTATGGTGCATGACCTTCGTAAAGCCGGTGAGAACATTCTGTTTGAAGGTGCTCAAGGCTCGCTGCTAGATATCGATCACGGTACCTACCCCTACGTCACCAGTTCTAATACAACGGCTGGCGGAACGGCTACAGGATCGGGTGTTGGTCCGCTTTACTTAGACTACGTGCTGGGTATTACCAAAGCCTATACCACCCGTGTTGGCTCTGGCCCATTCCCGACTGAGCTTTTTGACGACCATGGCCGTCATTTAGCCGAACGTGGGCACGAGTTCGGTGCAACCACCGGCCGCCCGCGCCGTTGTGGTTGGTTTGACGCCGTAGCGTTGCGTCATGCGGTACAGATCAACTCGGTTTCTGGTATTTGCTTAACCAAGCTTGACGTTTTGGATGGCCTGGAAAATATCCGTGTGTGCGTGGGTTATCGCAGCAAGGATGGCGAAGTTCTAGATAATCCGGTGGATTCAGAAGGTTATGAAGCCGTTGAGCCGCTTTACCACGATCTGCCGGGCTGGAAAGAATCTACCTTGGGCGCTAAGCGGGTTGAAGACCTGCCAGCTAACGCTCGTGCTTATATTAGCTTCTTAGAAGAGCAGGTAGGTACCAGCATCGACATTATCTCAACCGGCCCTGACCGTGTTGAAACAATTGTGTTGCGTAACCCGTTTGACGGCTAAGCCAGCATGCATAGATAGACGGTGTGGCTGTGAGTAAGTAGCTGAAACCAGTAATTGAAAAAGGGGCGATTCATTCGCCCCTTTTTTCTTTTAAGCAGCTGTATTGAAACTAAAAGTCGATACCGCGACGGGCCTGAAGGCCATTATTGAAAGCATGTCGGACTTCTTGCATCTCCGTTACTGTATCCGCCATTGCCACCAAATCTCGATGAGCATTGCGTCCAGTAATAATCACGGTTTGTTCTTGCGGTCGATTGACCAGTGCTTGCTTAACCGTATCAATATCTAAATAACCGAACTTCAGCATGTAAGTAATTTCATCCAGTACAACGAGGTAAGTCGCTGGGTCTGCGAGCATTTTTTCAGCCTCTTGCCATACTTCTTGGCAAGCTTTGGTGTCTGCCTCACGGTTCTGAGTGTCCCAGGTAAAGCCTGTGGCCATGATGGCAACGCTGAGATTTGAGTCCTCCTCTAGCCGATTGCGTTCACCACACTCCCATAATCCCTTGATGAACTGTACAACACCGACTTTATAGCCGTAGCCAAGCGAGCGAGTGACGGTACCCCAGGCGGCGGTTGTTTTGCCTTTACCATTACCCGTATTTATTAGTAACAGCCCACGCTGTTCAGTAGCGTTGGCAACTTTCTCGTCAACTCTGGCTTTCAGTTTTTCCATCGACGCTTTGTGACGTGCATCGCGATCGCTCATGGTAAGTGTCCATCGGCAAGTGATTGATTCAATGATGGCTAGGGTAATCCATTCAGCGCCAATTTAATATTGCTAAAGTTTAACTCTTGTATAACTAAGTTGAGTTGCTGTTCAGGTTTTGGAGATGTCGAGATTGGAGCTGGTGAGACACATTATGTAAGAGAATTGGCCGGTTGGGTGCTAGCTGCTCTAGAATAGTGGGTCATGTCTTACTAGGAATTATGCCATGCCCTCATTTGATATTGTTTCAGAGTTTGATCAGCACGAAGCGTCTAACGCTGTCGACCAAGCAAATCGTGAAGTGCAGTCGCGCTTTGATTTTAAAGGTGTCGACGCCAGCTTTGCGCTGGAAGGAGAGAAAGTTCAACTTGAGGCTGAGGTTGATTTCCAGTTGAAGCAAATGATTGATGTGTTGCGCAATCGGCTGATCGCGCGGGGAATTGATGCCCGCTGTATGGATATTCAAGACCCGGTATTGTCTGGCGTGAAGGCCCGTCAGGAAGTTGTTCTAAAGCAGGGGCTTGACCAGGCTGAAGCAAAAGATGTGGTGAAGCGTATCAAAGCCAGTAAGCTAAAAGTACAAGCTCAAATTCAGGGTGAAAAAGTGCGCGTTACGGGTAAAAAACGCGATGATCTTCAGAGTGTGATGGCGCTATTACGTGGCGAGGAGGGGCCTGAATTACCGCTACAATTCGATAACTTCCGTGATTAATTATCTCGATCGACAGTAATGCGATGGTGCAGCGTGAGGCGCTGCCTCATCAAATAATTTATAAGTTTATAGGAGTCACGCACTATGTCTGATCCGCAGCCGGTTTATTTAAGCGACTACCAGCCGCCCGCCTACCAAGTTACCCATACCGAGCTGACGTTTGATCTTGACCCTGCAGCAACCCGCGTGAAAGCACGACTGCAAATAGAGCGTCATCCAAGCGCTGACTCAACAGCACCGTTAGTGCTTAACGGTGAGCATCTAACGCTGATATCACTGGCTATCGATGGTAATCCTTTGTCTGATGCCGCGTATCAGCTAACGGACGAGGTGCTGCGTATAGCGGATGTGCCAGAGGCCTTTACTCTGGAAAGTGAGGTAGAGCTTGCTCCCTGCAGCAATACGGCATTGGAAGGGTTATATCAATCTAACGGCATGTATTGCACTCAGTGTGAAGCAGAAGGCTTCCGGCGAATTACTTACTACCCCGACCGTCCTGATGTGATGGCTACCTTTAAAGTAACGGTGATTGGTAACGCTATCAGTGAGCCAGTGCTACTCGCCAATGGTAACCCTATTGATCAAGGTGCGCTGGAGAATGGCCGCCACTTTGCGACCTGGGAAGACCCGCACCCGAAACCCTGTTATCTGTTCGCTTTAGTTGCCGGTAATTTGCATAAGGTGGAAGATTTTTTTGAAACTATGAGCGGTCGCAACGTGACGCTGCAGCTGTGGGTAGAGCAAGAAAACCTAGATAAGACCGAGCATGCGATGGCTTCCCTCAAGCGTGCTATGGCGTGGGATGAGCAGACCTATGGCCGTGAATACGATCTTGATCTGTTTATGATTGTGGCAGTGAATGACTTCAATATGGGGGCAATGGAAAACAAAGGGCTTAATATATTTAATTCTGCTGCGGTATTAACCCATCCCAATACCGCGACGGATGCAGCCTTCCAAAATGTGGAAGGGATTGTTGCCCACGAATATTTTCATAACTGGTCGGGCAATCGAGTGACCTGTCGTGACTGGTTCCAGCTCTCTTTAAAAGAGGGTTTTACAGTATTTCGCGACCAGTGTTTTTCCGCAGATACCAACTCGGCCCCCGTTAAGCGCATTCAAGACGTATCGTTTTTCCGCACTGCTCAGTTTGCCGAAGATGCTGGGCCAACGGCGCATCCGATCCGGCCAGACCACTTTATCGAGATCACCAACTTCTACACCCTGACGATTTACGAAAAAGGCGCAGAGGTTGTACGTATGCTGCGCAATTTGCTGGGCTGGGAAGACTTCCGCCGCGGTTCTGATCTTTATTTTGAGCGTTTTGATGGTCAAGCAGTGACCATTGAAGACTTTGTTGGCTGCATGGCTGAGGTGTCTGGCGCGGATCTTAGTCAATTTATGCGCTGGTACTCCCAGGCGGGCACGCCTGAAATCGATGCGCATGGTGAGTACGATTACGCTCATGCGGAGTACCATCTCACCCTGCGTCAGCGTACCCCCGCGACCCCCGGGCAGTCAGACAAACTGCCGCTGCACATTCCTGTGCGTATGGGGCTAGTGGGAACCAAGTCGGGGCAGGACCTGACATTAACAATGTCAGGTGAAAAACTAGGTAAAGATGCTGTTATTCATCTCACTGAAGATGAACAGACGTTTGTCTTTACTGATGTTGCTGAAGCACCTGTTCCTTCACTGCTGCGCGATTTTTCTGCACCCGTAAAACTACACTTTCCCTATTCACGGGAAGATCTTGCGTTTTTGCTGACTCATGACAGCGATGGCTTTAACCGTTGGGATGCGGGTCAGCGGCTAGCTATGCTGGCGTTAGATGATCTGATCGCCGCGCATCGTAACGGCGTGGAAAAGGTAATGGATAGCCGTGTTGTTGAAGCGTTTAGAACACTGCTTACCGGCTCTATGAGCGATAAAGCGGTGCTTGCCGAAATGCTGACGCTACCCTCTGAAGCCTATATTGCCGAGCAGCAGCCGATCGTGGATGTGGACGCGATACACGCCGCTCGCGAATTTGTGCGTCAGTCGTTAGCCGTTGCGCTTCGTGATGAATTTGTCGCCGTGTATAAAGCGAACCAAAGCAATGAGACCTACGCGCCAACGCCTGAACAGATTGCCCAGCGCAGCCTCAAAAACGTTGCATTAACCTATCTAATGTCGATTGAGGATGAAGAGGGTATTGTGCTTTGTGAAACGCAGTTCGCTGCGGAACATAACATGACCGATGTTCGGCACGCGCTCACCTTATTGGTACACAGTGACCGTGATGATATTGCGTCTCCGGCATTGAAAGCATTTGGCGAAAAATGGGCACACGACCCGTTGGTAATGGATCAGTGGTTTACCATACAGGTATCTCGCCCGCAGGCGGATGTTCTCGATCGTGTTCAATATCTAATGCAGCATCCAGCATTTTCAATTAAGAATCCTAATAAAGTGCGCGCTCTGATAGGCGCATTTGCCCAAAACCGGGTAAATTTCCACCGTTTAGACGGTAAGGGGTACGCGCTGTTAGCCGATGTGGTTATCGAGCTGAATCGCTTGAATCCCGAAATAGCCGCACGTCTGGTGACGCCGTTAACGCGGTGGCAGCGTTTCGATGAAGAACGTCAACAGCTAATGCGCGATGAGCTTGTGCGTATTAAGCAAGAGCCACTATCGTCCAACGTGTTCGAAGTTGTTGAGAAAGCGTTGGCATAAGATATGCCAGCGAACTAACCATGGAGAGGGAAAGCGCCGGTGACAGATACACAGCAGCACTATTTACTGATTATTAACGGTAAGTCTGCCGGAAATCCGGCGCTGCGCGAAGCTGTTGAAGAGCAGCGCAAGACAGGGATGTCGATTACCGTACGTTCGACCTGGGAAGGTGGTGATGCCGCTGAGTTCGCTGCTCAGGCGGTTGAGTTAGGCGCTACACGGGTCATTGCCTGCGGTGGCGATGGTACCGTTAATGAGGTGGTTAACGGGTTGATGCGAATTGCTCATGACCTGCGTCCAGCACTAGGCATTGTGCCTTTAGGTAGTGCCAATGATTTTGCTACTTCCCTCGGCTTGCCGCTAGAGCCAGGGTCAGCGCTTGAGGCTGCAAGACACTTGTCTCCATCGCCGATTGATGTGATCAGAATGACCGCTCAGTCAGGCGCAGAAGAAGCGGTTAGTTATTACGTCAACATGACAACCGGTGGATTTGGCGCTGAAATTACCTCATCAACCCCCAAAACGTTGAAGCGCATGTTAGGCGGTGGCGCATATTCCCTAATGGGCGCTTTAAAAGCATGGCGGCACCGTAGCTATCGCGGCACGTTGCATTGGGGAGACCAGGAACAAGAAGCATCGTTGTTACTTCTCGCACTGGGCAATGGTCGCCAGTCCGGCGGGGGGCAAGTATTAGCACCAAGGGCAAAACTTGACGATGGTCGTTTTGATGTACTGCTAGTCAAGGATTTTTCATCAGCGGCCGAGTTGCCGACGTTGCTAAGTGAGCTGCAGCAGTTTCCTGCCGAAGGGCGATTTGTGCGTTATTTTACCGCCAGTCAGCTGTCGGTGACGACTCAGCAAGATGAAGAGCCTTGGCCGTTAACCTTAGACGGAGAGGCACGCCGCTATGAGCAATTTTGCGTCGAAGTAGTGCCCCTTGCCCTGAAAGTACTACTACCGGAAGGGTGTTCACTATTGACGGCTAATGATCGCCAATGATCGTTTTTTATTATTTGAATCACTATTAAGGAGAAAACCTAATGGTAAATCGCTTTTGGATGCCACTACTGGCCAGCCTTGCGCTCCTGCTAAGCGCCTGCGGCGATGCTCAGGAAGAGGCCACGACTGCAAGTGAAGAAAGCACCACTAGTAGTGATGCTGGCGCCCAACAGGAGCCTACTGCTGCAGACAGTAGCGAAGAGACAGATGAGTCCGCTAGTACTGATGATGTCGAGGATAATATTGAGGCACGTCAAGCGGCAGAGGAGCTTGAGGAAGCGGAAGCACTGAGAGATGGCAATGATGAAACATCGGCTGAGCCAACCTCACTCAATAATGAAGATGTACAGGCGGGGGAAGACACGCTTGCAGCGGACCCAGAAGATGCACTCGATGAAGCCAGTGCCATGCCTGGCGAAACCACTCGTTCAGATGTCGATGACGTCATTGCTGAAACCGAGCGCCGCTTTGAAGAAGCTCAGCGTCGTCTAGATGAGCAATTTCAAGAAGTAGAACAGCAGACACCAGCCATAGAACCAATGGATGGCGACGCTCCTACTCCAAGTTGGGAAACGGAGTCCAGCTTACCCGGTACATCTGACTTAGATACGAACTTAGAAGCAACTGACGTAGATGCGTTGATCGAAGATACTGAGCGTCGTTTTGAAGAAGCGCAAAAGCGTTTAGAAGAACAGTTTGAGGCCCTGGAGCGTGAGCAGCCAGTCAGTGAAAGCATGAACAGTATTGGTGAGGAGCAAGAAGCAGAGCGCGTTCAAGAGTAGCGTACTGACATAATCAGTAAATACGAATAAGGCCCGCTGCTTGAGCGGGCCTTGTTTTATTCCTCTGGCGTTAGACCGGACGAATGTTGGAAGCCTGAAGGCCTTTTTTACCCTGTGTTACTTCAAAGCTGACTTTTTGACCGTCTTGCAGGGTCTTGAAACCTTCAGCTTGAATTTCGGAGAAGTGGGCAAATAGATCGTCACCGCCGTCATCAGGAGAGATAAAGCCGTAACCTTTGGTCTCGTTGAACCACTTGACAGTGCCAGTTGCCATCGTCCATATCCTTAACATGCTTAATGATTGAGCGAGCATTCGTTGTGAATGCCTGCCAAAATTACTGTAGAAGCAAATAATTCAGACGTCCAGCTGCGGACTTAAGATTTTTTAACTTTTGGTGAGCTTGCTCTCATGATGCAACTTGGTTTTATCGATGCACAGTTTGTTTCGTTTCTTGTGGCGATAACGCTGCTATCAATAAGCCCTGGGGTTGATACGCTGCTTGTCATCCGCAACACCGCCCGTGGTGGTGTCCGGGATGGCATTGCAACAAGCATCGCTATTTGCTGCGGGCTGTTCGTCCACGCGACTATTTCAGCCTTGGGTATTTCACTGATACTGCTGCAGTCAGCTTGGGCATTTCATATGCTAAAGCTGGTGGGTGCGGCTTACCTGATTTGGTTGGGCATCTCCAGCTTGCTGGCGGCGCGTCGTGGCACTCCCTTGCCTGTGCAGGGCGTAATGAAAAGTGGCTCACCAGTGCCATTTTGGCAACCCATCAAAGAAGGCTTGCTTTCCAATGTCTTGAATCCCAAAACCGTGGTGTTCTACATGGCCTTTTTACCCCAATTTATCTCGCCTACGGACCCAGCACTACTGAAATCACTATGGCTTGCAGGGGTTCATTTCGTGATTGCCAATATCTGGCAAATTAGTGTGGTGTTAATGGTGGGGGGGGCAAGTAAATGGCTAGCGAGCGCTCGTTTTGCACAAACGCTCAATGCCGCTACAGGCGTTGTGCTAGTGGTATTTGGCGTTCGTTTAGCGTTAGAACAGCGCCCGGTATGACCGGGCGCTATGTTAGTGAAGGGTGGGCAAGTTTACCGGCTTACAAGCAGTGCGCGATCATAGCGAACGGCCTGCTCGCTCTCACTAAGCAGCGAGACGCCCTCACTATTGCCGCCGTTTGCCAGGCTTTCGAAAATAACCCGGTAGCTCAATACGGCTTGCACATAATCTCGGGTTTCCCGGAAAGGGATGCTTTCTACAAACAGATCAAATGATTCCATGCTGTTGTTGCCCAGCCATTGATCTACTCGGCCTGGCCCTGCGTTATAAGCGGCGGGAGCGGCTAACCGATTGCCTTGATAGCGTTCCAGCTTGTCGCGCAAGTAGGTGCTACCTAAGCGAATATTAAGCTCAGGTTCCAAAACGCCATAGGGACCTGGGTCATTTAGCCCCAGTTGGCGGCTAACTTGGCTCGCAGTACCTGGCATTAATTGCATTAACCCTCGGGCACCAGCAGGCGAAAGGGCGACTGGGTTGTAGGCGCTTTCACGGCGGGTGATGGCCATCAGTAAATAAGGATCAACGCCGGTTATGCGACCCCAATGTAGAAAGCTGTCACGATAAGCCGCTGGGAAACGCCAATCCAGCGCGTCCCACATTTCAGCTGCAATCGTGGTTTGCACTAAGCGAGCATGCCACTGCTGGTGAGCGGCGTAATCGGCGAGCGCCCGCGCCTGATAAGGTGTGCCATTCTGTACGGCATATAGCCACTCGCTGTTGGCTAACCCATCTTCGCCTATACGTAGGAGTGCTTCGGTGCGCTGAACCACCGGCAGGCGTGCCGTTTGTGCCCTGGTGGCTTCGTCAAAATGGTTGCGTTCTAAGTTGAGCTGGTAGGGTTGGTTGAGTTTTTCGGCAGCAGCAAAGCCATAGAAACTTCGGTCGATTGCTGCTTGTTGGTAACGCGCTAACGCTGCTTCACGATTACCCAGTTGCTCATTGGCCCTGGTTAGCCAGTACTGCCAGCGGCTACTTTCCTGCTGGCTACTAGGCATTTCGGTGATCCACTGGACGACATCGGTCCACTGTCTTTTGGCCAGAGCGTCGCGAACGCGCAGTTCTAATACGCGTTCGCTGTTCAGCGAGGGTAGGACGCTGTCGACCCAGGAAAGGGTGCCAGGAACGTTGCGTACGAGTGCATAAAACGCAAGTTCTTCTTCGATCGCTTGGCGGTCAGTATGGGCTAAGTTGAGGCGTGGCCCAATGGCTTGCCACGTTGAGAAGGCTGCTGGAGTGTTTTCTCGCGTGTAGCGCTGCATGGCGGCTTTATAAAACGCCGCCGTGGCAGCGCATTCAGGGCCAAGACAGGTAGGCGCTGAGGCAAGTGCGCTTGGTGAGCTTTTGACCGTTTCGGCTGTAGTCAGTGCTGTTTGCCACTGACTGCTCAGTAACCCGCCTAGATAGTTGCTTAAGCGCTCTTCGCCCGCCTGCCAGGCGAGCATTTTACGCTCCCAAATTGCCGTGGCATCAATGGTGCCATCCGCGCGAAGGCGATTAAATAGAGAATCGCAAGCGTCAGGCTGAGAGCTACCCACACGCCACAGCTCAAGACCCGCTTCGCGAGCTTCAATAGGCGCACTATTCAAGAGGGCAGTGTAGTAGTAACACTGACGAGCGGTGCCTGCTGGTACGCCGTCAGCAACGGCAAGCAGGTCGCCAAATCGACCCGCATAACCATACTTTGCTATCGCTTGGCCGCGTATCCATTCTGATAGCGGTGAATCAGCATGGCGCTCGATAAACTGCAGCACTTGACTGGGGGCAGCATTAGGCAACTGGCTACGTAGGCGGTGGTAGTCAACGTAGCCGCTGAGGATATGTCCTTCTATCGCACGGTCATTGATCTGTTGCCATTGCTGTTGGCGTGCTGCTTCAAGTGCCTCGCGCATCGCTGCGTCAGAGGTTGCCCAGGAGGCGGTGGGTAAACCGATGAACACCGCCGCACATAGGCTGCGGAACGTTAAACGAAATGGCGAAGCTTGCATGGCACTCCCTCTTGCTCGCTAATGGTTGTTAGCCGCTGTATTGCTAGGTCGGTGATGAACTAAATGCGTAAACAATGTTCTGACAATTACGATACCTGGAGGATTCAATAACGATGGCACGAATGTCTACGTGGTGGTTGTTTCGTCGGCTCAAAACCCGTGTGTGGGCAGTGAAACGCATTGGCCGAGCGCTAAAACTTTTTTTGCCTATGACGCGTGACGTGCTGCGAGGTAATTTTCGTCCTATCCCTTGGTCGGCATTTGGCCTGATGGCGTTAGCGCTTGCTTATCTTGTCATGCCCTTTGATCTTATTCCCGATTTTTTAGTAATGATTGGCATAGTTGATGATGTTTTGATCGTAGGTTGGTTGCTTAACCGTGTTGATGACCAGCTGTCAGAATATCGCACTTGGAAGTATGCAAAGGAAACGCCAGCTGCTTCTTCTCACTCACCTTCTTGAAATCCCGTCGCTTATCCCCATATTGAGTTCACAACCTTTTTCGCTCTTGCCTAACGTTGGGCAGGAGCGCCAAGCAAAACGTGATTAATGAGGGCTAAGCGCATGACGACGGCGACCCACGAAGAAACTCTTGGCTTTCAAACGGAAGTTAAGCAACTCCTAAACTTAATGATCCACTCCCTGTACTCCAACCGGGAGATATTTTTACGCGAGTTAATCTCTAATTCAGCTGATGCTTGTGACAAGCTTCGCTATGCCGCGCTTGATAACGACGCACTTTACGAGGGCGACAGCGAGCTGCGCATTGAAATTGAGCATGATCGCGAGGCTAACACCATCACGCTACGTGATAACGGCATTGGCATGAACCGCGATGACGTTATTGCGAATCTTGGCACTATCGCACGTTCAGGTACCGCAGAGTTCCTTAAGCAACTCTCTGGCGAGCAGCAAAAAGATGCTAAGTTGATTGGCCAGTTCGGGGTGGGTTTCTACTCTGGATTTATCGTTGCAGATGAAGTGACGGTGCGCACTCGCAAAGCGGGCACTGATGCCTCCGAAGGGGTGGAGTGGCGCTCGAAGGGTGAGGGTGAATTTACTGTTGCTGATATTGAATGTGAGCGTCACGGCACTGAAATCACGCTGCATCTTAAAGACGATGCCAAAGAGTTTGCCGATGACTATCGTCTGCAAGGGTTGGTGCGCAAATACTCCGACCATATTGAAGTGCCCGTGCGCATGCCGAAAACTGAAACGGCGAAGGACGACGAAGGCAACGATATTGAAGGCAGTGAAATCACCACGTGGGAAACGGTTAACGAAGCGACTGCATTGTGGGCTCGTCCTAAAAGCGATGTGACTGAGGATGAGTACAAGGCATTTTACAAGCATGTTGCCCACGATTTTAGTGACCCGCTAACCTGGAGCCACAATAAGGTTGAGGGCAAACTGGAATACACAAGCCTACTCTACGTACCGGGCCGTGCTCCGTTTGATATGTTTGATCGTGATGGTGCGAGAGGCGTCAAGCTCTATGTTCAGCGTGTGTTCATTATGGATGACGCCGAGCAGTTCTTGCCCCTGTACTTGCGCTTTATCAAGGGCGTATTAGATACCCGCGATCTCTCTTTGAACGTTTCTCGTGAACTGCTCCAGCAAGATCCTAAAGTCGATAAGATTAAAGGGGCGCTGACCAAGCGTGCGCTGGATATGCTCAAAAAGCTGGCGAAAGACAACGAGCAGTACCAGACTTTCTGGAACACATTTGGCAGCGTGCTAAAGGAAGGACCCGGTGAAGATGCTGCCAATCGCGAAAAGATCGCTGGCCTGCTACGCTTTGCCTCAACTCATACCGATACTGCCGCCCAGGAACACTCTCTGGTCGACTACGTTGAGCGTATGAAAGAAGGCCAGAAAAAGATTTATTACGTGGTGGCCGACAGCTTTAATGCGGCGAAAAACAGCCCCCACTTAGAGATCTTCCGTAAGAAAGGTATCGAGGTGCTACTGCTATCAGACCGTATTGACGAGTGGCTAATGAGCCATCTCACTGAGTTTGATGGTAAATCGTTTGCCGATGTGGCTAAAGGCGAGTTGGACCTTGGCGATGTGGAAGACGAAGAAGAGAAGAAGGCCCAGGAAGAGACGGCTAAAGCCAAAGAAGACTTGGTTAAGCGCGTCAAAGAGGCGCTAAGCGATGGCGTTCAAGAGGTGAAAATCACCCACCGTTTAACTGATTCGCCCGCCTGTGTAGTACTTCCTGAACACGAAATGGGCTACCAGATGCGTCGGATTATGGAGGCTGCTGGCCAGCCAATGCCTGAGGTGAAGCCGATTCTGGAGCTGAACCCCAACCATGCCCTGGTGGCGCGTCTGGAAAATGCTGACGGTGACCTGTTTGGACAGTTGGCGCATATCTTACTGGATCAAGCGATCATCGCTGAAGGTGGTCATCTTGATGACCCCGCCGCTTATGTTAAGCGGCTCAATAACGTCTTAACGGCTTAATACGTAAGTAGTTGATTGATGCGGCCCGCTTGGATAACCAAGCGGGCCGCTTGTTTTAATAGAGATGATGATAAAGTAAGTGCTAAACGCACGAGACCAACGATCAGGATATCGTCATGGCTGATGAGCAGCAGATGAATGTCGCAGTGCTGGGGGGCGGAAGCTTTGGTACCGCTCTGGCGAGTATTGCAGCAGATAATGGCGCTAAGGTACGCCAGTGGATGCGCGATGAAGCCTTGGTGGCGCAAATAAATCAGGAACATCGCAATGGGCGCTATCTGCCACATTACGTAATCAATTCCGCCGTCATCGCATCCACAGATCTTCAATCGGTGCTAGAAGACGCTGAGTTAGTGCTGATTGCTATCCCTTCTAAAGCGTTTCGCAGCGTTGTTCAGGCTGCCAAACCCTGGTTAACCCCGGAGCAAATTCTTGTCAGCACCACCAAAGGTATTGAGCAAGATAGCTTTTTGCTAATGAGCCAGGTGCTTGAGCAGGAAACTGGGTTTCCTCACGTTGGCGTCATAGCGGGGCCTAATTTAGCGTCCGAAATCGCTGATAAACAGTTGACCGCCACCGTCATTGCCAGCGCCGATGCGCTCACCAGAACGCGGGTACAGCAAGCGTTAGGCTGTCGCTATTTTCGCGTATATGCCAGCAATGATCGTCATGGTGTTGAGCTGGGTGGGGCGCTTAAAAATATCTATGCCATTGCGGCAGGTATGGCCGCAGCACTGGGAATGGGGGAAAACACTCGAAGCATGCTGATGACACGGGCATTAGCAGAAATGAGCCGCTTTGCAGTCGCGCAGGGCGCTAACCCTATGACGTTTTTAGGCTTGGCTGGCGTCGGTGATTTAATTGTTACCTGCTCTTCAAACCTATCCCGCAACTATCGAGTTGGCTACGCCATGGGTGAGGGGCGAGGCCTTGATGAGGCGGTGTCAGCTCTAGGCCAAGTGGCGGAAGGGGTAAATACTGTCAAGCTTGTCTGCGCTAAAGCGCGTGACATGGGCGTTTATATGCCGCTGGCAGAGGGCTTAAATCGTGTGCTGTTTGAGGGTGTTCCGGCTCAGGAGATGGCGCGTACCCTGATGATGGGTGAGCAAAGCAGTGATGTGGAATTTATTCTGCCCCGTGAAGCCGTTCAGCAGGCCCATCGTGATCAGGCGACTGCCGATAGTGGGGGTGAGCATGAGTAGTGGTTTGAGTAGCGTGCTGATTATGCGCCATGGGGAGGCAGCGCCGGGATTTCCTGACCATGCTCGGCCACTAACGCTGCAAGGTGAGCAGGAGGCCGACGCGATGGCCCACTGGCTGGCCTTGCGTATTGAGCAGGGCGAGCTGCCTTGTCCGACGATTTATGCCAGCCCTTTTCTGCGAGCACAGCAGACTGCTCAGCAGATTTGTGATGCCTTGGGAGTGCCGCTAAACACGCTGGCGTTTATTACCCCGGAAGATCCGCCTATTGAGGTCAGCGAGTGGCTGCTAAAACAATCTGCCGATGCTCCGATTATGCTAGTTAGCCATATGCCGCTGGTGGGTGAGTTGGCGGGTCTGTTAGTGGAAGGTGTGCCGAGCCGGGGAATAGGCTTTCCTACCGCCTCCATTGCAGAACTAGAAGCGGAAGTGTGGGCCGCTGGCTGCGCGCAGCTAAAACGCTTTACCCAGCCAAGCCAGCTGTTATAACGCTTAGAAACACAAAAAAAGCGGCTGCCTCGGCAGCCGCTATGACATTGATGTAAATCGTTGATCGACGTTACAACAATGCGTCCAGCTTCTCTTTTAGCAAGCCATTTACTTGCTGCGGATTCGCCGTACCACGAGATGCCTTCATAACTTGGCCTACGAAGTAGCCAATCATCTTGCCGCGCTTTTCTGGCTCGGAGTCGCGATATTGGGCAACCTGAGCCGGGCTCTCTGCGATCACCTGATCAATCATCGCTTCGATTGCGCCGGTATCAGTTACCTGTTTCAAGCCTTTTGCATCGATGACGGCATCGGCGCTATCGCCTTGACCATTCCACAGTGCCTGGAAGACTTGCTTAGCGGCTTTGCCGTTAATGGTGTCATCCAGTACGCGACGAATCAGCTCGCCGAGCTGGTGCGCGGAAACAGGGCTGTTCTGAATGCTCAGGTTCTCACGGTTAAGTGCACCCGAAAGCTCACCTTGTACCCAGTTGGCGGCCTGTTTGGCATCGCCGCATACCTGCTGCACCTCTTCGAAAAACTCGGCCATTTCTCGGCTAGCAGACAGCACGTGGGCATCATAGGCCGATAGGCCTAGCTCATTTTGGAAACGCGCCCGCTTGTCAGCGGGAAGCTCCGGCAACTGGCTGCGAAGGTGATCAAGGTAAGCTTGATCCAGCACCACGGGTAACAGATCCGGGCAGGGGAAGTAGCGATAATCGTTGGCTTCTTCCTTAGTGCGCATGCTGCGGGTTTCATCGCGATCAGGGTCAAACAGGCGGGGTTCCTGTACGACCTTGCCGCCATCTTCGATCAGCTCAATCTGGCGCTCGACCTCATAAGCAATGGCGCGCTCAACAAAGCGGAACGAGTTGACGTTTTTGATTTCCGCGCGAGTGCCGAATGCTTCTTGGCCTTTGGGACGCACCGAAACGTTAACATCACAGCGCATTGAGCCTTCCGCCATGTTGCCGTCGGAAATGCCCAAATAGGTCACGATAGAGTGGATCGCTTTGAGATACGCGGCGGCCTCTTTTGCGCTGCGCATATCCGGCTCAGAAACTATTTCCAGTAGCGGTGTGCCCGCCCGGTTAAGATCGATGCCCGTCATGCCATGGAAGTCTTCATGTAGCGACTTGCCGGCGTCTTCTTCAAGATGGGCGTGATGAATACGAATGCGCTTGGTCGACTCATCATCCAGGGTGATTTCGACATCACCCGCGCCTACGATCGGATGATACATCTGGCTGGTTTGATAGCCCTTGGGCAAATCTGGATAGAAGTAGTTTTTGCGGTCGAACACCGATACTTCAGGAATGTCGGCATGCACCGCAAGCCCAAACTGAACAGCCATGGCGACGGCTTGCTCGTTCAGCACAGGTAGAACGCCGGGTAAGCCAAGGTCAACGGCACAGGCTTGAGTGTTCGGTTCTGCGCCAAAGGCGGTAGAGGCACCAGAGAAAATTTTCGAACGAGTTGCGAGCTGAACGTGTACTTCCAGCCCAATCACGGTTTCCCATTGCATTAGGCGTTCTCCTCGGCAAAAGCAGGGCGTTGTAAGTGCCAATCAGTGGCTTGCTGGAACTGGTGTGCCACGTTTAGCAGCTGTGCTTCTGCAAAGTGGGTACCCAGAATTTGCAGGCCAACCGGGCGGCCATGGGAAAAGCCCGCAGGGACACTAATGCCAGGAATACCGGCCAGGTTAACGGCGATGGTGTAAATGTCTTGTAGATACATAGACACCGGGTCTTTCTTAGCGCCAAGATCAAACGCTGGCGTTGGCGATGCGGGGCCCATCAATACATCTACGTCTTCAAAGGCGTCCAGGAAGTCCTGTCGAATCAACCGGCGAACTTTCTGTGCTTTGGTGTAGTAGGCATCAAAAAAGCCTTCAGAGAGCGTGTGCGTGCCAATCAGAATGCGTCGCTTTACCTCATCACCGAAGCCTTCTTCACGAGATCGCTTGTAGAGATCAATAAGGTCAGACGGTGCATCGCAGCGATGACCAAAACGCACGCCATCATAGCGAGAGAGGTTCGAGGATGCTTCAGCAGGGGCAATAACGTAATAAGCCGGAATCGCATAGTGGGTATGCGGCAGGCTTACTTCGCGTACGGTCGCTCCTAGTGATTCATATACTTTTACTGCTTCGCGAACAGCTTTTTCGACGTCAGCGTCTAAACCATCGCCAAAGTACTCCTTCGGCAGGCCTATTTTGAGGCCGGAAAGCGGTGCGTTGAGCGTTTCGGTGTAGTCGGGAACGCCGCGGGCAACGCTAGTGGAATCGCGTACGTCATGTCCGGCAATCACATTGAGTAGATGCGCGCAGTCTTCAGCACTTTTTGCCATCGGGCCAGCCTGATCGAGGCTAGATGCATAGGCAATGATGCCGTAGCGAGAAACACGGCCATACGTTGGCTTCAGGCCGGTGATGCCACAAAACGCCGCTGGTTGGCGAATAGAGCCGCCGGTATCTGTGCCCATTGCAGCAGGTACAAGCCCTGCTGCACCTGCTGCGGCGCTGCCACCGGAGCTGCCGCCAGGAACCGCAGTAAGGTCCCAAGGGTTTTTTACCGCACCAAAATAGCTATTTTCATTGGAAGAGCCCATAGCGAACTCGTCCATGTTGGTTTTACCCAGACTAATGGTGCCCGCTGCGTTGAGTTTTTCTACCACGGTGGCATTGTAAGGCGCGATAAAATTATCGAGCATTTTCGAACCGCAGCTGGTCTTAACCCCTTGGGTACAAAAGATATCTTTCAGTGCGAAGGGAATGCCTGTTAGCTTGCCAGCCTTGCCTGCTGCACGAGCGCTGTCGGCAGCTTCTGCCTGATTAAGTGCTTGCTCAGCAGTAACGGTAATAAAGCTATTGAGCGTGCCGTCAGCTTGCTCAATACGCTGTAAAAAGTGTGAAGTCAGCTCTCGGCTGGAAAGTTCACCGCTTTTCAGGGCGGTGGCAAGCTGCGTTACAGTTTTATCATGCATGACCCGGAAGCTCCGTTCGGGGGCGAATAGAAAGAGCAGAAAATAGCGGCCTGTGCGTGGTAATCTGGCTACTCCACCACGCGAGGTACGAGATATAGGCCATTTTCTACTGCCGGAGCACAGCGCTGGAAAGCGTCGCGCTGGTTAGTTTCCGTGACTTCGTCGGCTCGCAGCCGTTGCGTGGCATCCAGTGGGTGCGCAAGCGGCGCGACGCCATCGGTGTTCAGGCTTTGTAGCTGGTCGACCATGTCCAGGATGCGGCTTAGATCGTCGACAAAACCACTGGCTTGGTCATCGCTAACGGCGAGTCGGGCCAAGTGTGCGGCCCGGCGCACATGAGATTCTTCAAGCGCCATGATCGAAATTTCCTCGCAAACGTGATGGAACATATTCCGCATTCAGCGGTATACATACGGTCATCTTAAATTCGTCTTGTGTAGCAGACGTAGAAAATAGCCGCAAAAGGTACCACATATTGGCCCTAACGGGCAGTATTAGGCACGACTCGTGCTTGCTGCCAAGGGGTTGCGGTGATACCGTTTGCATCCGCACAGGGTTCCCGGTCTGCACTAGGTAACAACATCCATGTTCAAACGTTTGAGGGGGCTGTTTTCCAGCGATCTATCGATCGACTTGGGTACGGCCAACACACTGATTTATGTACGCGGTCGTGGCATCGTTCTCGATGAACCGTCCGTAGTCGCTATCCGCCAGTCTGGCAACATGCGCAGCGTGGCGTCGGTTGGTACCGATGCCAAGCGTATGCTCGGTCGCACGCCAGGCAATATTACCGCCATCCGCCCGATGAAAGATGGTGTTATTGCCGATTTCACCGTGACTGAGCAGATGCTTCAACACTTTATTCGTAAAGTGCATCAAAGCACCTTCTTAACGCCCAGTCCTCGTGTCTTGGTGTGCGTTCCCTGCATGTCAACGCAGGTTGAACGGCGCGCGATTCGTGAGTCGGCGGAAGGTGCTGGCGCACGCGAAGTGTTTTTGATCGAAGAGCCGATGGCCGCCGCAATTGGTGCCGGGCTTCCGGTTGAAGAAGCGCAGGGCTCAATGGTGGTTGATATCGGTGGTGGTACTACCGAAATCGCCATTATTTCGCTCAACGGCGTGGTTTATTCTGAATCTATCCGTGTCGGTGGTGACCGTTTTGATGAGGCCATCACTGCGTATGTTCGTCGTCACTACGGCAGCCTGATTGGTGAAGCCACCGCTGAGCGAATCAAAGAAGAGATCGGTTGTGCTTATCCTGGGGGCGAACTGCGCGAAATTGATGTGCGTGGTCGTAACTTGGCGGAAGGCATACCGCGTAGTTTCACACTGAACTCCCACGAGATTCTTGAAGCACTTCAAGAAACATTGGGTTCCATTGTGGCAGCGGTCAAAAGTGCTCTTGAACAATCACCGCCGGAACTAGCTTCCGATATCGCTGAGCGTGGTTTGGTGCTGACAGGTGGTGGTGCACTCTTACGTGATCTCGATAAATTGATCGCTGAAGAGACAGGCCTGCCGGTGATTGTGGCTGAAGATCCGCTCACCTGTGTGGCCCGCGGTGGCGGTAAGGCGCTGGAAATGATTGATCAGCATACCTTCGAGTTGCTGTCGAGCGACTGATCGTAGCGGTTTATCGCGGGGGATTGCCTATTAAGCCGCTATTTTCGCACGAGTCATTGCCAGGGTATCGGCTATTCTTCTGTGTGCTATTGGCAAGCATTTTAATGTTTGCTGATCAGCGTTTTACCCGCATGGAAGATGTGCGCGCCCAGATGACGATGATTGTTGCCCCTATTCAGTGGGTCGTTAGCGTGCCTAGCGATCTGCTCAATTGGGGTGCGCTTGCGCTTTCTGATCAACAGGCGCTTGTCGATGAAAATCGACGCCTGCGTGAACAAATTTTGACGCTTTCACATCGTGGTCAGCGGTTGGCTAATCTGACCGCGGAGAATGCAGAGTTACGCGATCTTCTGAAAGCGGCTCAACGTAGAGATATTCCTTACATAACCGCTGAGCTACTGTCGCTTGATAATGATCCATTTAGCCATCAGATGGTGGTTGACCGGGGACACCGAAATGGTGCCTATGTCGGTCAACCGGTGATTGATGCTTTTGGCTTAGTGGGGCAGGTGACCGCCGTGTCGGCGTATTCAAGCCGCGTTCTGCTACTGGCTGATGCTAGCCATGCATTGCCCGTTCAAGTGAACCGTAATGGCCTGCGATTTATTGTGCAGGGGGCCGGTCGTTACGGAAGCGTGAATGTTTTGCATGTGCCAGATACCGCAGATATACGCGAAGGAGATCTGCTAACGACATCAGGGTTGGCAGGGCGCTTCCCGCCAGGTCATCCCGTTGCTAGGGTTACCGACGTTTATCACGACCCAGGCCAGCCTTTTGCTCAAGTGACCGCAGAGCCTTCTGCTCAGTTGCAGCGTTCACGTCACTTCCTATTGCTGTTCCCGCCGCCCCGCGAAGAAATAGAAGATACTATTTGGGGGGAGGATATGGATATTTCAGCTGCTGCACTGCACGCTGCTCAGCGTATCGGCTTGCAGCAGAATGCTGCTCAGGAGGCGCCGTAATGGCCAAACCGCCAGTGGTGTCGCTTATCTTCGTGTGGTTTACGCTTGTACTTGCGCTGTGCTTACAAGTGATGCCTTTAGCCGAAGGGTGGCAAGTATATCGTCCTGAGTGGATAGGACTAATGCTGATTTACTGGTGCATGCGAACGCCTGATAGAGTTGGCGTTTTCCATGGATTCGTAATCGGTATTCTGATGGATCTAATTGAAGGTACCGCGCTAGGTCAGCATGCTCTAATATTATCGCTGTTGGCTTTCTTATGTGCTTTGGTTTACCCCCGCTTTCGCGCTTACTCCCTAGTACAGCAATCTGTTCTTGTGCTGGTCTTATTAGGCCTGGTGCAGTTGATTGAGCAGTGGTTACGCACATTGACGGGGGATTTTTCGATCCATTTGTCTTTTTTGATTCCATCATTGATCAGCGCTGTTCTGTGGCCCTGGTGGTCTACCATGCTTAAAGCACTCGAACAGCGTTTAGCCAATGTGTAATGGTTGATGGTGCCGAGGCCTTATAAGCTACTGAGGGTTTAATAAGTTGCTGGAGCTGCGGTAATGGACGTTTCACTTCCTGTCGAAGCCACCAAGTTGTCGCCTGTATTATGCCTTGCATCGGCATCGCCCAGGCGAAAAGCGTTGTTGGCATCAATTGGTGTGATGGTGGAGGTAATGCCCAGTGACGTAGATGAGACGCCGCGCGAAGGTGAAGCTGCGCACGCTTATGTCGAGCGCTTAGCTATCGCTAAAGCGCAAGCGGCTGTTTTAAAAACACCCCTTCCGGTGCTGGGGTCGGATACGGCTGTGGTGATTGATGATCAGATACTGGGCAAGCCAATTGATGAGCAAGATGCGGCCGTTATGCTTAAGAAGCTTTCAGGACGTCGTCATTACGTATTAACGGCAGTCGCTGTGGTTGGCCCTAAGGGGGTACTCTCTTGTTGTGTGACAACGGTCGTCAAAATGCGTGGAATAAGTCAGCAGGAGATAGCTGATTATTGGCAAACTGGGGAGCCAGCCGACAAAGCCGGAGGATATGCCATTCAAGGTTTAGCCGCCGTGTTTGTTGAAGAAATAAAGGGCAGCCACTCAGCCGTCGTTGGGCTGCCATTATATGAAACAACACGCTTGTTGTGCCAGCAAGGGGTGCCAATCTGGGCGGGCTACTATCAGCAAAGATAACCGCCATTTCGCCGCCTGCTGTGTTGGCAAGGATACTGTGACTCAATAAGGAATTTTGCATGAGCGGTGAAGTCCTCATCAATTTAACGCCAATGGAGACCCGCGTTGCGCTGGTGGAAAATGGTGTCTTACAAGAGGCACTCATTGAGCGCTCACGTAGGCGCGGAATTGTAGGCAATATCTACAAAGGCAAAGTAGTGCGTGTACTGCCTGGTATGCAGGCTGCTTTTGTTGATATTGGCCTTGAGCGCGCAGCGTTTATTCATGCCCATGAGGTAATGCCACCGGGTACGCCTAATGATGAACAGCAGACTATTGGTCAGTTGTTGCATGAAGGTCAGGCGCTTGTCGTTCAGGTTACCAAAGACCCCATTGGTAGCAAGGGGGCTAGGCTCACCACCCACCTCTCGATTCCTTCACGTTATCTTGTTTATATGCCTGATTCTCCCCATCATGGTGTGTCTCAGCGCATTGAAGATGAGCGAGAGCGGGAGCGTTTGAAAGCGCTGCTTGATACGGGAATTGACGAGCAGACCATCGAGGTAACCGGTGGTTTTATCGTACGCACAGCGGCTGAAGGTGTCGTCGATGAAGAGCTGGCAGGTGACATGTACTTCCTGCTGCGGATTTGGCGCAAGGTAAGTGAGCGTAAAATAACGGCTGGATCGCCAAGCGTGATTTATGACGACCTGCCTTTGTTTATGCGCACGTTGCGTGATGTCATGCGTGATGATATTGAAAAAGTGCGCATCGATTCCCGCGAGAACTTTGTCAAGCTGGTCGAGTTTGCTGAAGAGTTTATGCCTGATGCGGTAGATCGTATCGAGTATTATCCTGGCGAACGCCCCATCTTTGATTTGTACAGTGTTGAAGATGAAATTCAAAAAGCGCTGGGTCGTAAGGTTCAACTGAAGTCCGGTGGCTATCTGGTTATCGACCCGACAGAAGCAATGACCACGATTGATGTTAATACGGGTGGTTATGTCGGTCATCGTAATCTTGAAGAGACGATTTTTAAAACGAACCTTGAGGCGGCGACTGCGATTGCCCGTCAGTTAAGGCTACGCAACCTTGGCGGCATTATTATTATCGACTTTATCGATATGATAGATGTAGAGCATCAACGCCAAGTGTTGCGCGTGCTTGAGAAAGCGCTAGAGCGTGATCATGCGAAGACGAAGTGTACCGGTGTAACTGAGCTGGGCTTAGTGCAGTTGACTCGTAAACGCACGCGGGAAAGCCTGGAGCAAACCCTATGTGAGGCATGCCCAACATGCAGTGGGCGCGGTACGTTGAAACCCCCTGAGACGGTCTGTTACGAGATCTTTCGCGAGATACTACGCGAAGAGCGTGCCTACAGCGCCGAAACGTATATGGTGCTTGCTTCTCAGCCGGTGGTTGACAGACTGTTGGACGAGGAGTCTGCGGCGGTCGCTGATCTGGAAACGTTTATTAATAAAACCATTCGTTTTCAAGTAGAGCAACACTACTCCCAAGAACAGTACGACATCGTACTAATGTAATGATAGCGCTACGTTCATTATCTCGATGGTGCCTAGTAGTGATCGCATCGCTACTAGGAAGCCTTGCTGTCTTTCTGCTGTTGGCACGTTTATTAATTAGCCAATCCAGTCTGTTAACACCGAAAATAGAAGCGTTGCTAGAGGCCCGAGTAGGGGTGCCCGTTAGTATAGAGCACCTGTCGCTGTCGTTGGCTCGTAACGATCTTGTTTTGCGACTGGAAGGGGTGCATTCAGCAGCGCCTGACGGGCAGCAATTAGTATCCCTTGAAAGTGCACATTTACGTCTTGATGGTTGGGAGACATTGAGAAGTGTCGCGCCCGTGTTTAATGATGCGCGCATTACAGGCCTTGAGTTTCACCTATACCAGCAGGGCGATGCTGCATGGGGCTGGCCCGCACCGGCAGAGCTACCGATTGTCATGTCCCAAGAGCCAACCGTTGATTTAGCTACGCTGGACGCCTGGGCGGGTCTTATTCTTCGTCAGCGACTGTGGGTAGATAATACTCGCTTGGTGCTGCATGGAAGGCAGCAAGCCGTTACCTTGCACGCGCCTACTTTACTGCTCAATGGCGATGAGCGGCGGACGCGTTTGGAAGGTGCCGTTACGATCATAGAGTCACAAGGTTCGGAATCTCAAAAATCGGAATTGCAAGTAAAAGAGGTTCAAGAAAAAGAGGCTCAAGAAGCGCTGCCAGCCATTGCGATGAACGTGGAGATGCAACCCGGAAAACAGGGGTTTCGTGATTTTTCAGCGGCGCTTCAATTAGACATGCAGTTGGATCATTTAGTCGCATTAGCCGCTGTTTTACGCTCCGATAGGATGCCTTCCCTAGAGCAAGCGGGAGGTGAGGTTACGTTGTGGGGACGCTGGCATGCAGGGCGCTTGGATGAAGCTCGCTTGGCTGTCGATGTTCCACAGCTGACCCTGCGTCACGAGATTCAATACGCCGTACTTCAAAACATTCAGGCCAATGGCCTTTGGCAACGAGACGGTGAGGGCGGCGAAGCATGGCTTAGTGGCAATGCTGAAAATGTCGAGTGGGCACGGCCTGAAGGTGGAAGTGGTGGCCCAGCCTTGCCGCGGCATTGGTACTTGTCCCACCAACCTGATCGCTGGGAAGTGCGTACCAGCGCATTTGAACTGGCTTCATTGGCTGCTTGGCGCGACTATATTTTGCTGCCTGAGTCGCTTACTCGAGTGTTACAAACACTATCACCCCGTGGTCAGGTTCAGGGTTTGCGTTTAGGCCAGCAGGAAGGGCGTTGGGGGGTTGATGCGTCGTTAACCAATGTGGCGGTGCTTCCCTGGGAGCAAGCGCCAGGAGGTGGTCCGCTAGACGCCTGGGTGCAGGCAAGAGATTTTCGCGGCAGAGTAACGTTTAACAGCGCTGGAAGCAGTTCGCTTAACTTTCCTGAATTGTTTGAGTCACCCATGCTGTTGAGTCATGCAGAGGGCGTGGTGGAGTGGGTTTATGACGGCCCAAGCACCATGATCAGTGGCAGAGATTTACGCTTAGATTGGGATGGTGCCAAGGTAAGCGGAGGTTTTGGCCTGATTGCGAGTGAACAAGGCGGCCAGTTTGGGCTTGATATTGCGTTTGCAAATGTTGATGCACTTAATTATCCACTTTCTCAGTGGCTGGCTGTTAAAGCCCTTGAGCCTGAACTTCGTGAGTGGCTATTAACTGACGTAGGTGGTGTTGTTCCCCATGGCTCGCTCAAGCTTAGCTTTCCCTTTACTGGGGAAGAGGCTGATTCAGAAAGCCAGTTTGCTGAAGAAATTTCCTCCACGTTGGCCCTCTCTGTCACGCAAGGACGATTACCTATCGCGCCTGAGTGGCCCATGCTTGAAGAGATTCAAGGCAGATTGATTTGGAAAGACCAAGTGCTAGAGGCGAGTATTCAGCACGCTGAAAGTCAGGGCATCGACGTCTCTGATGGGGTGCTGAAGATGGCTGATGAGACGCTTAATTTGTCGGGAAGTCTCAGCAGTAATAGCGATTCACTGCTGGCATTTCTTCAGACGATGCCTGAGATTGATATCTCCCTGCTTAACGATGTTCGTGCAGAGGGCAGTGTTGAGGGTGAGATTGCCTTGTCGTTACCGCTGAACGCGCCTGACTCACTGCAGCTAGAGATTAATGCTCGACCAAACTTCACAACGCTTGCTTTTCAGCCCGTAGACATTCCACTAGAAAATCTTCAGGGGCAGCTGACGTGGCAGCAGCACGGTGAAAAAAGCGCTTTGCTTGGTCATGTCTCGGGTCAGTTGTCAGGCAGTTCTGTAGAAGCGGATATCGATGTTCCTGACGATGGTATTGCCCTGCGCGGCGATATTGATATCGCCACCTTGTTTCAGCTGGCCAATATTCCCGGTGAACAAGCTCGCCAACTGTTTGGTGGGCGTACTCAGTGGCGTGGACAGATCAATTTACAGCCATCACCGTCGATCGTCCTTGAGAGCCGTTTGCTTGGCATTACAAGCGGATTGCCAGCGCCATTTGGTAAGACCGCTGAACAGCCATGGCCATGGCTGTTACGCGCTGACTTCGATAGTGGCCGCTTAACAACACAGTTAGCCGATATTGTTAATGCCCGTGTGCAGCTTGGCAATAATGAGCTGGCTGGAGTGGTTGCTCTAGGCAGTGCAGGCGCTCTTGATAACTGGCCGACGCAACCAGGCTGGAGAGTTGTCGCGCATGTTGATGAGTTGCCTCTCGATGACTGGCAGGAAGCGTTGTCTCCGTTAATGCAAGCGTCGTCTCCAACGAGCGGCGACGGTGGGGATACGCCGATATCAGTAATGCTTAGTACGCCTTGCGTGCATTTCCGTGATACGTGTTTTGGTCGGCTAGAAGCGACAGGCAGTATCGAAGGAAAGCGCTTGGCTATGCAGTTAAACGGTGATCTTGTATCAGGTCGAGTGGATTATCAGCCTGATAGCGCACTGCCGCTTGATATTGCCATCTCGTCGCTGGAGGTAGATCGACTATTCGATATGCCGGCTGCAGCACATGACAGCAGTGCGCCGACGCCTGGCTCTTGGATGGATGCCGTCGAAACCCAGCACACTACCCCGAGTGCGATTCCAGAATGGCTTAACCAGTTGCCGAATGGCAGGCTCCGGCTAGCTGATATTAGCGTTGGTGAAGGACGTTTTGGGCCGCTAACCGCTTATTGGCAAGCCCGAGATCAACGCTTTACCCTTTCCCCAGTTGGCCTCACGTTAGGGCAGCTTACTGCCCGCGGAGAATTGGTTTGGGAAGGCAATGCTATCAATAGCCATACGCGTGCTGATATTTCGATACAAGGTGGTGATGTGGGCACTGCGTTAGAGCGTTTAGGTCAACCAATTGCTATGCGTAGCCGTACCACGGATGTCAGTGCCGCGTTGACGTGGCCAGGCGCTCCCTGGCAGTTTGAACTAAGCCGGGCAGAAGGAGACATTCGTACCGATGTACGTGACGGGCGCTTTGTGATGCTGGAATCTACGCCGGCTCGCTTGGTTGGCCTTCTTAATTTTGACAATATACTGCGCCGCTTGCGTTTCGACTTTTTAGACGTGACGGGGCAGGGAACCGCGTTTGATCGGGTACATGGCACGGCAGATGTGGCTGCTGGTCAACTCATGCTGCGTGGACCACTTACCATTGAAGCACCGTCCACCACGCTAACCCTGACGGGAAGCGTCAATCTTATACAACGTGAACTTGATCAGCGACTAGGCGTCACACTACCTATCAGCCAAAGCTTGCCCATCGCAGCTATTGCCGTGGGGGGCCCCATTGTGGGCGGAGCACTTTTTATAGCTGACCAGCTTTTTGGCAAAGCGCTGGATCAAGCGACAACTATCCATTATCGCGTGCGAGGCCCGTGGACGTCGCCGCAGATTACTCTAGAAGGCCCTTAATGACCGTACATAAGAGCGATGTAAATACCGCTGTTTCCATTTTGTTGACACCGGGTGGCCTAGATTTGGATGCCCTTGATACGGGGCTATCTTATGCCATGGGCGGTGGTATTGATTATGCCGACCTCTACTTTCAGCGTACTTGGCAAGAGGGCTGGGTGCTGGAAGATGGTGAAGTAAAAGAAGCCAGCTATAACATTGATGGCGGCGTTGGAGTGCGCTCCTTGGCGGGTGAGAAAACAGGCTTTGCTTACTCCAATCAAATTACTGCGGACGCACTAATGGATACTGGCCGAACAGCGGCAGGCATTGTGCGTAGTGGTAAGCAACTACCCGGCCAGCCAGTCGTGGCTGTTAGCGCTGCTAGTCGTTATGCAGGGCTTGACCCACTGGCGGGGCTTTCGGCTGACGAAAAAGTGGCGATGTTGAAACAGGCAGACCGCATAGCACGCGCGGCTGACCCCTGCATTAGCCAAGTGAGTGCTTCATTATCAGGTACTTACGAAGTGGTGCTAGTGCGTGCCAGCGATGGCACCTTAGCGGCAGATATCCGCCCATTAGTACGTTTTAACGTGAGTGTCATCGCGGCTAAAAACGGCCGTCGAGAGCGAGGCAGTGCTGGTGGGGGCGGCCGTTACTCGATGTCCAGGCTGCGGGATGAAAACGTAGCAGAACGCTATGCCAAAGAGGCTGTTCGCCAAGCCTTGGTTAACCTAGAGGCAGTGGATGCACCTGCTGGTCAAATGCCCGTCGTTCTCGGTGCAGGCTGGCCGGGTATTCTGCTTCATGAAGCAGTGGGCCACGGGCTAGAAGGCGATTTCAATCGCAAGGGTAGTTCAGCCTTTGCTGGGCGTATGGGAAAACGCGTTGCGGCAAAAGGTGTGACGGTCGTTGATGACGCTACCGTTGCTGACTGCCGTGGTTCGTTAAGCGTGGACGATGAAGGTACGCCGGGGCAGTACACGCCGCTGATTGAAGACGGTATTTTAACTGGCTATATGCAAGACAAGCTTAACGCACGGTTAATGAATATGGCGCCAACCGGCAATGCGCGGCGTGAGTCTTTTGCCCATTTGCCGATGCCACGTATGACCAATACCGTAATGCTGGCAGGCCAAGATGAACCTGCTGACATTATCAAAAGCGTTAAGCGAGGTATCTATGCGGTCAGTTTCGGTGGTGGTCAAGTCGATATTACATCAGGCAAGTTCGTGTTTTCAGCCAGCGAAGCCTACCTCATTGAAGATGGCAAAATTACTGCGCCTGTCAAAGGCGCTACTTTGATTGGCAACGGCCCTGAGGCAATGGGGCGTGTTTCAATGATAGGCCACGATATGGAAATGGATACAGGGATTGGTGTATGCGGCAAAGAGGGGCAGGGTGTGCCGGTAGGCGTCGGTCAGCCCACCCTTAAGCTGGATGAGCTGACCGTCGGCGTTACCCAGTCATCGTGACCGAGTCATTGAAACAAGCAGGGTTTAGAGTGCCAGCGTATCGCGTAAGTGTTTGAACAACTTGCGCGAGCTGGTAGGCGGTTTACTTTGCTCACGCTCTTTACGTGCGTTCCGCACCAGTTGACGTATTGCCTGGCGGTCAGCGTTTGGGTATTCCGCCATAAATAAATCAACAGCGCTGTCACCTTCCTCAACTAACCGATCGCGCCATTTTTCGAGTCGGTGAAAGGCATGATCGCGCTGTTCCTTTTCCTGTTCGATGGCATCGAAGACACCCTGGATAGCAGTAAGGTCCTCTTTGCGGATAAGCTTGCCCACATATTGCATATGGCGACGGCGACCTTCATGAGAGCGGATGCGCGAGGTCTCTTCTATGGCGCGCAACATATCGTCGGAAAGTGGAAATTTCGCGCGCTCCGCGGGTTTCATAGCGATAAGCGTTTCGCCAAGCGCCTGAAGGGCATGCATTTCTCGCTTGAGTTGAGACTTACTGGGGCGCTCTTCTTGTTCGTCAATATCGAAGGACTCGGGACGTTGCTTAGGCATACTAGAACTCACTAATTAGTTTCGTTTGCAGCATTATATCAGGCTGCGACCACAACATTGATTCGCCAATGCGATTCAGGCGAAAAGGAGGCCAATATGGCACAAGCATTTGATGCAGCGGCCCAGCAGGTACTGTTAACGCAGCGCGCCGAAGAGGCGCTGGCGCTGGCAAAAAAATTAGGCGCAGATGCTGCCGAAGTAGGCGCCAGTGTAGATCAGGGCCTTGGGGTTAGTGTTCGTCTTGGTGAAGTAGAAACTGTCGAGCTTTCACGTGACCAGGGAATTGCCATTACGCTTTATGTCGGTCAGCGCAAGGGTAGTGCCTCGTCTACCGATGCCAGCAGCGCGTCAATTAAAGCGACCGTAGAGAAAGCCTTGGCGATTGCCCGTTATACGGGTGAGGATCCTGCTGCAGGATTAGCAGATGCGGCGCTAATGGCAACCGACCTACCTGACCTCAAAGTGCATTATCCGTGGGCGTTGACGACTGACGAAGCAATCGATCTAGCATTGGCGTGTGAAAAAGCTGGGCGTGACGTGGCGGGGATTCATCAGTCGGAAGGCGCTTCGCTCTCCAGTGGTGAGGGTGTGCGTGTTTACGCTAACAGCCACGGTTTCCTGGGCACTCAGAAAGGAAGTAGCCATTCGCTTTCCTGCATGCTGATTGCGCAAGATGAGAAGGGTATGCAGCGCGATTATGAGTATCCCTCGGCACGTAACCCCGCCATGCTTCGGGATCCTGCGGATATTGGTCGCGAAGCGGCGTCACGCACTCTGCGTCGGTTGGGCGCTCAACGGCCGCCAACAGGTACCTTTCCTGTGCTGTTTGACCCGTCGCTTTCCAGTGGTTTGGTAGGTCACTTAATGGGGGCGTTGGCAGGCGGGGCGCTTTATCGCGAAGCCTCTTTCTTATGTGACCGCTTAGGTAGCCCGCTATTCCCAAGCTGGTTTGGGTTGGAAGAGCGGCCCATGGAAGTAGGAGCGACGGCTAGCTCGCCGTTTGATGCTGAGGGCGTTCAGACTCGCAATAATCGCTTTATCGAGCAGGGGAATGTAGCCAGCTATATGCTGTCTGCTTACAGTGCACGTCGCCTGGGAATGCAATCGACAGGTAATGCAGGGGGCGCGCGCAATTTACGCTTGTTAGCACCGCTAACACCTCGAAATGAGTTGTTGAAGCAGATGGGGCGTGGCATTTGGGTGACTGAGCTGATGGGGCAGGGCGTTAACGGTGTTACGGGTGACTATTCGCGAGGCGCTGCAGGCTTCTGGGTGGAAAATGGTGAAGTACAGTACCCTATCGAAGAATTCACCATTGCCAGTAATTTGAATAGCATGTTTGCAGGCTTGGTGGCTGTCGGTGATGACATCGATACCCGTGGCAGTATTCACACGGGCAGCTGGCTAATTGACGCGATGACCGTCGCTGGTAGCTAACAATCGAGCTAATAGCTCAGTTAGCAACTTTGCGTAATAACTTATGGCAGTTGCTGCCTAACGTTAGTGGTCTTCGTCAAATCGTGCGTCGAACAATGCTTCTATAGCCTCTAGTGCTTGTTCGGCGTCGTCTCCTTCGGCATGGACTCTCAGTTCAGTGCCACAGGGAGCGGCCAACATCAGTAGCGACATGATGTTGGCCGCATCTGCCATTTGCTGTTGTTTGTAAATGTGAATATTAGCCGAAAACTGTTGGCCACACTTGACGAGCTTAGTCGCTGCGCGGGCATGAAGGCCGCGCTTATTAGTGAGTGTTAACGTTCTTTCTGGCACTCTGGTTCCTTTTTGCCGAGTGGAGTCGTGAAGAAAAGGCGTTGGTTAGTCGCTGTGCTTATTTTGCGTTTGTTGAAGGCGAGGATGTGAATGGCTGCTGTTCACTGAGGGTGTAATGCAGGCCTAGCTCACGATGACGGAGTTGGATTTCTCCCGCTTGTTTAACCAGCATTTGCGCCAATTGTTCCACCATATAGACAGAGCGGTGTTGTCCGCCGGTACAGCCGATCGCAATGGTCATATAACTGCGTTGGCTATTTTGGTAGGCAGGCAGCCACTTCTCCAACCATGTCTGGATATCATTGCTCATCTCTTCCACGACGGGATAGCCCTTCAGAAAAGTAATGATATTGGCGTCACGCCCAGTGTATTGGCGCAGCGTTGGATCCCAGTACGGGTTTGGCAGGCAGCGCACGTCAAAGACTAAATCAGCGTCAAGCGGGACACCGCGTTTATAGCCAAATGATTCTAGTGTTAGGGTTAATCTATCCTCACGCTTTTGGGCAACCTGGTCGGTTATCCGGCGGCGCAGATCGTGAACCGACAGGCGAGATGTGTCGATCATTAGGTCAGCGAGATCACGGATGTCGAGCAGAGTTTCTTCTTCTTTATTAATGGCCTCTTCAAGCGTCATGTCGCTATCGCGCGTCAGCGGGTGACGTCGGCGCGTGGCAGAGTAGCGCTCAAGAAGAATTCGCGCATCGGTGGTTAGATAGATAACTTGAAAATGAATGCTTTTCTGACGCAACGATTCAAGCATTGCTGGCAGCTGCTTTAGTGCAGCTGGTAGATTGCGTGCATCGATACTAACCGCTAGTTGGGGGCGTTCCCCTTGCTCACGCAGTTCATCCACCAGCGAGCCGAGCAGCATAGCGGGCAAATTATCGATGGCATAATAGCCAAGATCTTCTAACGCTTGTAAGGCGATAGATTTACCGGACCCTGAACGGCCGCTAATGATCACCAATTGCATAGAGTTTCTCTTGGCATGCCAATAAAAATGGAGATAAACGTTGGGCTAACAAGCAGTGCTTAGCGGTGGACCATTTAGGTAACAGGCTGTTCGCGAATTTTAGCTGTTATAAGGTCCAAAAGTTCGCGTTGGCTAGCCGCTCTGCGAAGCTGCTGACGTGTGTCAACGCTGTTCATAATAGACGCCACTTGCCCCAATAAAGCTAAGTGAGTGTCATCCGCCTCTTCGGGTACTAAAAGGACAAATACAAGGTCGACGGGATCGCCATCAATAGCATCGAAATCCACAGGCTCAGTTAGCTTTAAAAAACTAGCGATGGGTGAGCTGCAGTGAGGGCTGCGTGCGTGAGGAATGGCAACGCCGTTGCCTATTCCAGTGCTACCCAGGCGCTCACGACCAATGAGGCGGCTGAAGACTTCTTGGCTATCTAGGCTAGGCGTATTTTGCGCAATAAAGGTGCTGAAAAATTCCAGCACCCTTTTTTTGCTACCCCCGGGGACGTCATACAGCACGCGCTCCGGGGGAAGAATGGTTTCCAACGTCATTGAGTTAACGCACGCCTGCGCCTTGGGCGCGAGCTTGTGCTTTTTCCTTATGTTTAACGAGTTGACGATCGATTTTATCCGCTAGTGCATCAATCGCAGCGTACATATCATTGTCTAATGCTTCTGCGTGTAAATCAGCACCTGCAGCATGCAGGGTGCAGGCAGCTTGCTGACGCTCCTTTTCAACAGATAAGGTCACTTGTACGGTGGTGATGTTGTCGTAATGGCGCTCAACGCGTTCCAGCTTCTCATTTACATAGTCACGCAAGGCGTCAGTCAGATCTACGTGATGACCAGTGATATTTACTTGCATTGACGTGCTCCTTATCCATCGGACTGTTCTTCGATTGTAACCCTTTTTGCGCTATTGCAAAGCCCTTAGACAGACTTTGTTCGTTAGCACTGTTTTATTAGCGTAAACGGCGGCGTTCGCTTGAAGAGGGTATACCCATTGACTCGCGATATTTGGCCACCGTTCGCCTTGCCACATTAATGCCACCCTCTTCCAATAGCGACACGAGGCGGCTGTCTGAAAGAGGTTTCCCGGGCGGTTCATCTTGCACCAGTTTTTTGATTCGAGCCCGGATGGCGGTGCTGGAGTGACTGTCACCGCCGTCCTGGCCACTGACTTGGCTTGAAAAGAAGTATTTGAGTTCGAATACCCCGCGCGGGGTATGGATATATTTCTGTGTGGTGACCCTGGAAATAGTGGATTCATGCATTTCCACAGCGTCCGCGATATCGGCTAATATCAGCGGTTTCATGGCTTCTTCGCCATGTTCCAGAAAGCCTATCTGGCGAGCTATGATTTCTCGACCAACCCGCAGTAGTGTATCGTTTCGGCTTGAAAGGCTCTTGATAAGCCAGCGTGCTTCCTGGAGATGCTCTTTTAAAAACTGGTTATCTTGGCTCTTGTCAGCCCGTTTAATGAGGCTTGCGTAGTCAGGTTGAATGCGCAGCCGTGGCAATGCCTCCGGATTTAGCTCCAGGTGCCATCCCTCGTTATCGTGTCGTACCACTAAGTCTGGTGTCACATAGCTGTCATCTGTATCGCCAAAGGCGCTTCCTGGCCGAGGATCAAGGCTGCGGATCAAGCGGATTACGTCATCGAGCTGATCATCATCCAGGCTTAAGCGTCGCTTTAACAAACGCACATCATCTTTACCGAGCGCTTCAAGAAATTGACGTACTAGACGCTTGGCTGGCATAAGCAGCGGTGTATCTTCAGGCAGTGAAGCGAGCTGCAGCATTAAGCATTCCCGCAGGTCGCGAGCAAACACGCCGGTGGGCTCAAACTGTTGAAGACGAAGCAGGGTTGTTTCAACTTCACGCTGGCTAAGGCCTTCATGTCCTTGGGCTTTAAGTCCTTCGCGAATGTCGTTGAGAGGCTGGGTCAGATAGCCGTTGGCGTCCAGCGCATCGATGAGGCTTTCAGCGATGGCATGGTCGCGAGGTGAGAAGTCCGTCATGGCGAGTTGCCAAAGTAAGTGACCATGTAAGCTTTGGCCAGCGGCTTGACGCTCAAAGTCAGGCCCCTCGCTGCTGGTGCCATGGCTGCCTATATCTTGGTAAGTGTCTGACCAGTCACTGTCAGTAGAGAGTTCGCTAGGAATGCTTTCGGACCACTCAGCTTCCTGGGGTTCACTAACGGCCTGTTCGCCGAACTCATCTTCCTGTTCAAGCATTGGATTGGCATCAAGTGCTTGCTGAATTTCTTGACGAAGGTCCAGTGTTGATAGCTGTAGCAGGGCAATGGCCTGCTGCAGCTGAGGTGTCATGGTCAGCTGTGTACCGATACGCAATTGAAGAGAAGCTTTCATGACCATCTGAGAACCACTCGTTAATCAGAAAGCTCCACCCTAGTGCGAGTTATGGTTTGGTGCAAGTGCAATAAGTATGCCACTAGCACTATTTTTGCTGCAGGTGACTGTTTACAGGCGGAAATCAGCCCCCAAATAAACGTCTCTTACCCTTTGGTTATTGAGGATTTCCTGGGGAGGGCCGCTGGCGATGATATGGCCGTCACCTACAATGTAGGCAATATCGCAAATATCCAGTGTTTCCCGTACGTTGTGGTCAGTAATCAATACCCCGATATGGCGTTTTTTAAGTGCTCGGATTATCGTTTTAATATCGCCCACTGAGATCGGGTCAACGCCGGCAAACGGCTCATCAAGCAAGATAAAGGCAGGCTCTGTCGCAAGAGAGCGGGCAATCTCAACACGCCTACGCTCTCCGCCTGAAAGACTCATGCCTAAATTGTCACGGATGTGGGTGATGTGAAAATCTTCCAGTAGTGACTCAAGGCGCTGCTCCCTGGCGCTACGGTCGAGCTCTTTGCGGGTTTCCAGGATTGCCATAATGTTGTCGGCGACGGAAAGTTTACGAAAAATAGAGGCTTCCTGGGGTAAGTACCCAATACCTGCCATCGCGCGTTCGTGCATGGGGGCATGTGTTAAATCAAGCCCATCAATGCCTACTTTTCCCGCATCAGATTTCACCAAACCGACAATCATATAAAACGATGTCGTTTTGCCTGCGCCGTTGGGGCCTAGCAGGCCTACCACGCTGCCTTGAGAGATCTCTAGGTTAATATCCTTAACCACGCGGCGGCGCTTATAGCTTTTGGCTAAGTGATGGGCATAAAGTGTTTTTATCGGTGCTGCTTCTGATGTTGGTTCTGACGCTGTGGTTTGAGGTGCTGGCTCTGCGCTATTTGTCGGCACTGGGCACTCCCTATTGTTCCGGCTGAAGAGTCATGCGGATACGCTGTGGTTCACCACCACTAACATCAGAGCGTGCCTGAACAACGCCTTGGTCGATAAAGTACTCTAACCGTCCGCCTTGAAAGCGGTCTGCCTGCTGGGTAAGTTCGGCTTGGTCAATCAGCTCTACTCGGCGCTCGGCAACATGATAAATAATCCGCTTTGCCCAGCCTTCCATCGGCCTTGCCTGGCCTTCGAGCTGGTTGCGTATATAGGCTCGCCCACCGGTTGCTACGGCGCGCGATAGTTCACCAGCATCGTTACGCTGAATTTCAACGCGATCGCCGCGCAGTTGCATATTGCCCTGTCGAATATCGACGTTACCGGAATATACGGCGGTGCCTGCTCGTTGATCGAGATCTAAACGGTCAGCCTCTACTTCTACGGGGGCTTGGCTTTGCGCCATGACCGGAAGCGCTGCCGCTGAGATGGGTAGCGCAATGGCGAAGAGTGCCGTGCGAATGAGAGCGTTCATCGCGACTCCTACTGGGAACGAGTGGCCGGCGGATGAACGCCGCGCACGTTGTTGGTTAAGCGGATCTGGCTATCATCCAGCCATACATCCATGCGTGAAGCGTCAATGCGCTGGGGCGGCTGCTGAAGTACGGTCTCGGCATCGCTCCAGGCATGACGGGTGATGCCATCATAGTGCAATAACTCTGTATTCAGCTGCCAGCCCTCATCAGGAGCAAGTAGTTGAGCGGAACCAGCCAGCGTGAGTAACTGCGTGTCAGTATTAAGGGTGCCGGTCTCAGCCGTGGCCCGCCATTGGCGCTCTTCACTATCAAAGAGTATTACCCTGGGCTGGGTGACGTCGGTCATCGCCGCTTGTGGGGTATGCACTAAGCGGGGCGTCGTCAACGACTGCTGGATGGCGCCGGTTTCACCAAACAGCGTAATTTCTGCGTTTTCTAATACATGGCCAGGCTCTTGGGCGCGCGCTTCAGGGTCAATTGCTTGGTCTTGAGGGCCGCGTGGATCTAGCCATACAAGCACTCCACCTAAGATAAGTACCATGGCGGTTACCCAAACGCGTTTTTTAACCCAAAAGCGCATTACGATTGGCCGTGTAGATACGTGTCTA
This sequence comes from Halomonas bluephagenesis, assembly GCF_054790765.1. Lineage (NCBI taxonomy): Bacteria > Pseudomonadati > Pseudomonadota > Gammaproteobacteria > Oceanospirillales > Halomonadaceae > Halomonas > Halomonas bluephagenesis. Next base: position 391,629 of record NZ_CP133631.1, on the reverse strand, counting down.
AAACAGCGTCCCAATGGCCTTGAGACATCAGTAAGGTGTCACAGATTTCACGTACAGCACCGTGACCGCCAAGACGATCAGTGATCCAGTCAGCGTGAGTGTGCATGTAGTCAGGTGCATTCGGTACAGTGATGCCGACGCCAGAACGCTTGATAGGGGCAAGGTCTGGTAAGTCATCACCACAGTAAGCAACTTGCTCTAGCGTAATATCGAGGCGTTGGCAAAGCGCGCGTAGCGTGGTGAGTTTATCCTCACATCCTTGATACACATGGGTTATGCCCAAAGACGCAGCACGCTGGCTGACCATGGGAGAGTCACGCCCGGTAATTAAGGCAACATGAATACCGACGCGCTTTAATAGTTTAAGGCCATGGCCATCTTGGGTATGGAACGCTTTGATTTCGATACCGTCAGCTTGGAAGTAGAGGCGGCCATCGGTAAGTACGCCGTCGACATCAATGGCAAGCAATTTTACGCGGCGAATCCGGTCTTGTAGAGCGTCAGGTAGGGACATGAAGCCTCCGTATTATTAATGTTTAAAAGGAACGATTAAATGACACCGCTGGCAAGTAAATCATGCATATGCAACGCACCAATAGGGCGCTGCTGATCATCCACAACCGCCAATGCGGTGATTCGACTATCTTCCATAATGCGTACCGCTTCAGCCGCTAATACATCTGGTCCGATACGTTTTCCTGGGCGCGTCATGACGTCATCAACTAGGACATCGCGTAGGTCATGAAACTGATCCAGTGTTCGGCGTAAATCACCGTCGGTGTAAACGCCAGCAAGGCGACCTTCGCTATCAACTACGCAGGTAAAGCCCAGCCCTTGGCGAGTAATTTCCAAGAGTGCGTCCCTTAGCGGGCTGCCTAATGCCACTTGGGGAAGACGTGATCCGTTGTGCATTAGGTCTTTTACACGCAAAAGTAGGCGTTTGCCGAGGCTTCCACCGGGGTGTGAAAGCGCAAAGTCTTCAGCAGTGAAGCCTCGTGCTTCCAACAATGCCACAGCTAAGGCATCGCCTAAGGCAAGTGCCGCAGTGGTTGAGCTAGTCGGCGCTAAGTCGAGTGGGCAGGCTTCGCGCTCAACCCCGCTATTAAGATGAGCATCGGCGTGTTTGGCCAACGTGGAACCAGGGCGTCCGGTCATGCTTACAAGAGGGGTGCCTAAGCGTTTCAGCAGTGGAAGCAGTGCTGTGACCTCTGCTGTTTCACCAGAGTTCGAAAGTGCTAGTACGACATCTGCGCGGGTGATCATGCCGAGGTCGCCATGGCTGGCTTCACCTGGATGCACAAAAAAAGCAGGTGTGCCGGTGCTTGCCAGCGTTGCGGCTAGCTTGCCCGCAATATGTCCTGACTTGCCCATGCCGGTTACAACCACGCGGCCGTGGCAGGCGAGAATAAGTTCACAGGCATGGTCAAAGCTTTCATCAAGCTTTGCCTGAAGTCCGCCAATAGCGGCCTGCTCAATTTGCAACGTGCGCAGCGCACTTTCACGCATTGGGCTAGGTGTCGATAGTGGCTGGCGCATGGGGAAGTCTCTTTTCATAAGCGGTCAAAGGTAGATCGGTAAGAATAACATCTTGGCGCGGTTTGTAGGTAAAGCGCGTACCTTGCTCTTAAGGCGGTCACAACGAGCGCAGCTGTTACTGTGAGTAGCGTTAAGTTACGATGTTCGATAATATTTCGAAAACACTGTTTTTTAAACTGTCTGTTTTTAAGCTATCTGTTTTTTAACTAACTCGTGCGTAGCCAGCATATAGTAATGCGGTTGCGGCAAGACGACCATCAAGGCCAGCCAGCCCATGACAGATGTTCCCTTCATCGAAATTGAAGATTTGTACTTCTCGCGGGGTGATCATGATATTTTTCGCGGAATCAATATGACGATTTCGCGTGGCCAGGTGACGGCTATCATGGGGCCAAGCGGTACCGGCAAGACAACCCTTTTAAAACTAATCGGTGGACAATTAACACCTGATCGGGGACGAGTGCTAATCGACGGGCAAGATGTACATCGCCTGTCTCGTAAAGCGCTGTTTACACTGCGTAAACGCATGGGTATGTTGTTTCAGAGCGGTGCGTTGTTTTCAGATCTCGATGTTTTTGAAAACGTGGCGTTTCCGCTTCGGGTGCATACTGACTTGCCGGATCCTATGATACGCGATCTTGTGCTTCTTAAGTTGCAGGCAGTGGGTTTGCGAGGGGCAAGGCATTTATCGCCCGCCGAGCTTTCAGGGGGCATGGCAAGGCGTGTGGCATTGGCACGGGCGGTAGCACTTGACCCAGAGTTGATCCTCTATGATGAGCCTTTTGTTGGGCAAGACCCCATTTCAATGGGGGTGCTTGTACAGCTAATTAAACGGCTTAATCAGGCACTGTCACTTACGTCAGTGATCGTTTCACACGATATCAAGGAAACCCTTAGTATTGCGGATTATCTATACCTCATTGCCGATGGGCAAGTGGTAGCTTCTGGTACGCCACGTACTTTAGACACGAACCAAGATCCCCGGGTGAGCCAGTTCATTCATGGAGAGCCAGACGGGCCGGTGCCGTTTCACTATCCCGCTGAGACACTTTACTGCGATATTCTGGGCCAAGCCTCTTCAGGGAAGGTGCGTTAAATGCAATCAAACATTAAACATGCTATCTCGCATGTTGCTAGGCTGGGCCGAAAAGGCTGTGATGCCTTAGAGTCATTGGGGCGTGCAGGTGTCTTTCTAGCTCAGTCAGCGGTAGGGGTGCCTTCAAGGGAAGGGTGGTCGTTGTGGCTGCGCCAAGTGCATTTCGTTGGTGTTCTGTCTCTGGCTATTGTGCTGGTGTCAGGGCTGTTCATTGGCATGGTGCTTGCGCTGCAGGGGTATACCATCCTGGTTGATTTTGGTGCAGAGCAGGCGCTAGGCCAGATGGTAGCTCTTTCACTTCTTCGAGAGCTGGCGCCGGTTGTCGCTGCGCTGTTGTTTGCTGGGCGCGCGGGCTCTGCGTTAACGGCAGAAATTGGTCTTATGAAGGCGACCGAGCAGCTGACAAGCATGGAAATGATTGGTGTTGACCCACTGCGCCGGGTTGTGGCCCCCAGGCTTTGGGCAGGCTTTGTTGCACTACCCATTCTTACTATTGGTTTCAGCGTGGTGGGGATTTGGGGTGGCTATTTGGTTGGTGTGGAATGGCTAGGGGTTTTTGAAGGCTCTTACTGGAGCAATATGCAGGCTAGCGTTTCGTTTGTTGATGATATTGGTAACGGGATCATCAAAAGCCTTGTATTTGCTGTGGTGGTCACCTGGATTGCAGTGTTCCAAGGGTATGACTTAGTGCCTACATCTGAAGGTATTTCACGTGCGACAACACGCACGGTGGTGTATTCATCGCTTGCTGTTTTGGGGCTGGATTTTGTGTTGACTGCCGTGATGTTTGGCGGTCTTTAATGGGTGGAGCAATAACATGAAGCGCAGTAAAACCATGGAGTTTGGCGTTGGCCTGTTTATGCTTGCGGGCATTCTAGGGCTTGTTTTTTTGGGCTTGCGCGTCAGTGGAATGACGCTTTCAGCGCCTTCTGATACGTTTCGTCTTGAGGCAAGCTTTTCCAATATCGGCAGCCTGAAGCCGCGTGCGCGCGTAACAATGGCTGGCGTTACTGTGGGTCGGGTAGAGGCCATTGAACTTGATACCGAGTGGTATGATGCGCGGGTGGTGTTGAGCCTCAACAGCGAACTTCAAGGCCAGCTTTCGCAAGATACTACTGCGGCTATTTTGACGGCTGGCCTGCTCGGAGAGCAGTACATTGGTCTAAGTGTTGGTGGTGCTCCAGAAGTGCTTGAAGAGGGTGATGTTATTCGAGATACCCAATCTGCTTTGGTGCTCGAAGAACTTATCCAGCAATTTGTATCCAATATGGTTACTAACTAAGCACCTTGGGTGCTGCCAGTTGTTAAGAGGTGACTTTAATGAAAGAAAATAGCGTAATGTTGGCCCGCCGTGTGCTTTTTTTGTTGGCGCTAGCGGTTGCCCTGCTGCCTTTTGTTGCTCAGGCTCAGTCGAAATCGCCAGAAGCGATAGTTCGTGAAAACGTCAATGAATTCATGGAGAAAATTAACGGTAGAGAAGATTACTACTCCAATAATCTTGATGAGCTTAAAGCGCTAGTCAACGACAGCCTGAATGATGTGGCGGATTTTCGTTATATTGGCGCTAGTGTGATGGGAAGTTACTTTCGCAATGCAACGCCAGAACAGCGTAGTCGGTTCGCTGACGTCTTTCGCCAAACCCTGATTGACACTTACACGCGTGGGCTGGTGACGTTTGACTATGATGAGCTGAGAGTGCTGACCGACCAGCGCGGCCAGCGCTATGAAGACCAAGCCAGCGTTGATATGGAAGTTGTTGCCAATAATGGCCAAGTTTACCCCGTTAGCTATAGCCTGCGGCTTTCGGACGGTGAGTGGAAAGTGGTCAATGTTATTGTTAATGGCATTAATTTAGGGCTGACGTTCCGCAATCAGTTTGATCAGTCAATGCGCGAAAATAACCGTGACTATGATGCGGTAATTCGTAGCTGGTCACCCGAAATTGGCGTCGACGAGCTTGAGCAAGGGGGCAGCGCGTGACGACGTTGCTATCTACGCCCCATGTTTCGCTGATTGCGCAGTCTTGCACGTTGGCGGTTCAGGGGGATCTCAATGTCAATGCAGCGGCCGAAGTGGCCGCTGTAGGCGTTAAATGGCTTGAGAGTGCTCAGTTAACAGGTGTTGTTCTTGATTTTTCAGAAGTTTCAAAGGCAAGTAGCGCGGCAATTAGCGTGCTTTTTGAATGGCTGCGTGCTTGTCACTCGCTGGGAGTTGTCGTCACGTCGATTGCGTTGTCTACTCCGCTTGAGCGTTTAACATCGCTTGCCGAGCTTGATGCGCTAATAGGTTCGCCCAACGCTGAGGCGTGAGTGGATCGTCCAGCATCGCCAAGCGTGCCGCTTTTCTTTATCATGTTCCCCTGTTCCTCACTTATTCAACGTCCCCAGCTATCTCAATTACCTAATTCAATGACCCAAAGGAGTTTCCTGTCTTATGCAACCCAACGAGGTAAAAGCACTGCTTGAGTCCCGCATCGATGGATGTGATTTTCATATCCAGGGTGAAGGCTGCAATTTTCAGGTGATCGCGGTTGGCGAAGCTTTTGAAGGTCTTTCTCCTGTAAAGCGTCAGCAACTGGTCTATGCGGCGCTAAATGACGAAATTGCATCCGGCGCTCTCCACGCCATTAGTATCAAAACGTTTACTCCGGCGCAGTGGCAAACTGCACCGGAAAACGCTCAGTAGCGGCCACTTTATGGATAAATTAATCATTACTGGCAATGGGTCGGTAGACGGCGAAGTGTGGGTGAGTGGCGCGAAGAATGCGGCGTTGCCAATTTTGTGCGCAAGCCTTTTGGCCGATGGCCCTGTGATCATTGGTAATTTGCCTCACTTGCAAGACATCACCACTACGCTGGAGTTGCTAGGGCGAATGGGTGTTGAGCCCGTGATGGGCGAGAAGCTCAGTATTCAGCTTGATGGCTCGCAGGTAACGCAGTGTCATGCTCCCTACGAGCTAGTTAAAAAGATGCGCGCCTCCATTCTGGTGTTAGGCCCGTTGTTAGCGCATTTCGGTAAGGCGGATGTTTCTCTGCCAGGGGGGTGCGCAATTGGTTCTCGCCCTGTTGATTTGCATATTCGTGGTCTTGAGGCGATGGGCGCTGAGATCCGCGTTGAAGCGGGTTACATTCGTGCCCGAGTCGATGGGCGCTTGAAAGGGGCGACCATCTTCTTTGATACAGTCACGGTGACGGGCACTGAGAATCTGTTGATGGCGGCCACGCTCGCAGAGGGCACTACGATTCTTGAAAATGCTGCGCGCGAGCCGGAAATCGTCGATCTCGCCGAGTGTTTGATCAAGATGGGGGCTAATATTCGTGGGCACGGTACTGACACTATCGTGATCGAGGGCGTTGCGACGCTGCACGGCTGCGAGCACGATGTCATGCCTGATCGCATCGAAACGGGCACTTTTCTGGTAGCCGCTGCCATGACGGGTGGCCGCGTGAAAGTTAAGCGCACCCGTGCCGATATTTTAGAAGCGGTGCTTGCGAAGCTTGAGGAAGCCGGTGCTGAGATTACCAGTGGCGATGATTGGATCGCGTTGGATATGCACGGCAAGCGTCCAAAAGCGGTTAATATTCGCACCGCGCCCTATCCTGCATTTCCTACCGATATGCAGGCACAGTTTGTGGCGATGAATGCTGTCGCCGTGGGGCATTCAAGAGTGGTGGAGACCATCTTTGAAAATCGCTTTATGCACGTACAAGAGCTAAACCGGATGGGGGCGAATATAGCCCTTGAAGGTAATACGGCACTGATTGAAGGCGTAGAAAAGCTTTCAGGTGCGCCGGTAATGGCTACCGACCTTCGTGCATCAGCGTCATTGGTGATCGCGGCAATGATGGCCGAAGGCGAAACGCTTGTAGATCGTATTTATCATATCGATCGTGGTTATGAGTGCATTGAGGAAAAATTACAGCTGCTGGGTGCGCGCATTCGCCGTATTCCCGGCTGAGCCATGTTATTAACCATTGGCCTAAACAATGAGTAAGCAACTGATTTTAGCCCTTTCAAAAGGGCGTATTTTAGAAGAAACGCTGCCACTGTTGGCAGATGCGGGGATTACCCCAGCTGAAGATTTGGGTAAAAGTCGTAAGCTGTTGTTTGACACCAATTTGCCAGATGTAAAGTTGGTTATTATCCGTGCAACCGATGTGCCGACCTACGTGCAGCTGGGTGCTGCAGATGTGGGAATTGCGGGTAAGGATGTTCTTCTTGAACATGGCGCTGAGGGTCTATATGAGCCTTTGGACTTGGATATTGCTCGTTGCAAGCTAATGACAGCGGGTGTGACAGGTCAGCCGCCTGCCAAAGCACGCCGCCGTGTGGCCACCAAGTTTGTTAACGTGGCGAGGCGTTACTACGCAGAGCAGGGCATTCAAGCCGAGGTGATCAAGCTATACGGGGCGATGGAGCTCGCGCCTCTGATGAACTTGGCCGATGAAATTGTCGATATCGTGGATACTGGTAATACGCTACGCGCCAATGGCATGGAACCTCGTGAGCTAATTGCTCATATCAGCACCCGTCTAGTGGTTAATAAAGCGGCCATGACCATGAAGCATGACCGTATTAAACCATTGTTAGCCCGCCTGGAAAGTGCGGTTAAAAAGCGCCAGACTCAGCCTATTGAATGACGCGAGGTTTACCATGAGCGATAAGTCCACAGCCACCATTGCCCGTCTCTCGACTGTTGATGGGGCATTTCATCAGCATTTAGATACGCTGCTGGATTGGGAAGGGGTGTCTGATAAGGCAGTGCAGGCTCGTGTTGAAGAGATATTGGCAGATGTAAAGCAGCGAGGTGACAGTGCTGTGGTCGAGGCGACAAATCGTTTTGACCGCCTGTCAGTCGAAGGTATGGAGCAGCTACGCCTATCTCCTGAGCAACTGAAAAAGGCCTTTGACAGTCTGTCTGCTGAGCAGCGTAATGCGCTGTCCGCCGCCGCTGAGCGCATTAAGCGTTATCATGAGCGTCAGAAGCCAAACTCGTGGCAATACGAAGAGGCTGATGGAACGGTGCTTGGTCAAAAGGTAACGCCCTTGGATCGTGCGGGTATTTATGTACCAGGTGGAAAAGCGGCTTATCCCTCATCGGTACTGATGAATGCAATCCCTGCCCATGTGGCTGGCGTGCGCGAGATAGTGATGGTTGTGCCGACCCCGGATGGTGTGCTGAACGACCTTGTGCTGGCGGCCGCGCATCTGGCGGGCGTCGATTATGTGTTCACGATTGGTGGGGCTCAGGCGGTTGCGGCGCTTGCCTATGGTACTGAAAGCGTTCCGCGGGTAGATAAAATTGTAGGGCCTGGAAATATCTACGTGGCGACTGCAAAGCGTGCGGTGTTTGGTCAGGTCGGTATTGATATGATTGCAGGCCCTTCTGAAATCATGGTGGTATCCGACGGTCAAACAGACCCGGATTGGCTGGCGATGGATCTGTTTTCCCAGGCTGAGCACGATGAGGATGCCCAGGCGATTTTGGTTAGCTGGAACGCTGCCCATCTGGATGCTGTAGAGGCTTCTATTGAGCGGTTACTGCCGACACTTGAGCGGGAAGAAATTGCCCGTGCTTCGCTGCAGCGCCGCGGAGCATTAATTCTATGCCAAGATCAAGCTGAAGCTATTGAATTGATCAACCGCATTGCGCCCGAACACCTTGAGCTTTCTGTCGAGGCACCAAACGATTGGCTTGATCAAATACGCCACGCTGGGGCTATCTTTATGGGGCGGCATACTTCTGAAGCTCTGGGCGACTATTGTGCGGGGCCGAATCATGTGCTGCCCACGTCTGGAACGGCCCGATTCTCATCGCCACTGGGAGTTTATGATTTCCAGAAGCGCTCATCCATTATTCACTGTTCGCCTGATGGTGCGTCTGAGCTTGGTAAAATAGCGTCTGTACTTGCCCGGGGCGAATCACTGACGGCCCATGCGCGCTCAGCTGAGTATCGTATTAACGATTGAGCAGTGTTTGAAAAAGCGCCGTCTGAAAAAACCTGTCTGAACAAGCGTAGATATGCATCAGAGCGACTTACGAGTCGCTCTGATGCTCTCCTAAAGTAGCATTCGTTGGCACCGGCCGTTCTCCTACCTCAAGTGTCATGTCCATGCGCTCACCGCCTCTTACAATCGTCAGCGGTAGTTCTGTGCCTGGTGGAATGGACGCGATAGCACTCATTGTGGCCCGAGCATCTAAGATCACCTGACCATCAATGGACAGTAGGACATCGCCGGGCTGTAGCCCTGCTTTAGCGGCAGGGCCATCTTTGACGACGCCAGCGACGATCACGCCCTGAGGTGTTCTTAACCCAAACGATGCGGCCAGCTCACGGGAAAGTGCTTGTGCCTCTATGCCTAGCCAGCCGCGTATAACGCGACCGCGGGTAACAAGCTCATTCAAAATGCTGTGGGCAAGGTTGGCTGGAATAGCGAAGCCAATTCCTTGTGATCCCCCTGATCGAGAGAAAATAGCCGTATTAATGCCCACTAAAGCACCATCAGGATTGATTAATGCACCCCCGGAATTGCCTGGGTTGATCGCTGCATCAGTCTGAATGAAGTCTTCGTAAGCATTTAAGCCTAAGTGACTGCGCCCCGTCGCGCTGATAATGCCCATGGTAACTGTTTGCCCAACACCGAAAGGGTTGCCGATAGCGAGTGCTACATCACCCACGGCTACCTGTTCTGAGTCAGCAAGCTCAATCGCTGGCAAATCATCAAGGGTAATACGTAAAACGGCGAGGTCGCTTTCTGGGTCGGTGCCAATGACCTCTGCAAGTGTTTCTCGGCCATCGCGAAGTGCTACCTGTATCTGGTCAGCGCCATTAATAACATGGTGATTGGTCAGCACGTAACCATCATGGCTGACGATAACGCCAGAGCCCAAGCTCGACAGCATGCGCTGGTGAGTGGTGGCATCGTCACCGCTGAAGAACTGTTGGAAAAAAGGATCGGACATTAATGGATGTTGATCGCGTTCAACAATGCGTGACGAATAGATATTGACGACCGCTGGCGCCGCTTGATTAACAGCGTTGGAGTAGCTTGCAGGCCCTTGATTGCGGTTGAGTGGTTCTGCTTGTCGGATTTCAGGGGCGGGTCGATTTGCTGCTGGCTCGCCGCTGGTAGCTACTAGCGAGGAGGGGGGTTCGACGGTTGCTGGTGGCGTTTGCCGAAATGGATTAGGCAAATACTCTGGGAAGGCAAGTAGCACCAAGGCGGCGAGCAATAGCCCGGTAATGATCGGCCATATATAGGGCAGCACAAAGCGGTGCATGCGAAATTTCCTCAGCGGATGATAGTCTAAATGGTCGCGAGGTTCGCGATAACGCGAAGCGAGATTTACAATAGTTCCATCGTAACACTTTATTGAGATGTTCCTCACGATAGCCTGTTAATCGGTTAAGGAGTCAGTGTGATCAATCGCGACCAACTAGTCGCTGCTTGCGACCATCAATTGCGGTCATCGCAATTTAAAGATTTTACCGTTAACGGCCTTCAGGTGGAGGGGCGTGACAACGTAACGCGGGTGATGTCAGGCGTGACGGCATGTCAGGCATTACTGGAGGAAGCGGTCGCTTGGCGAGCGGACATGGTGTTAGTGCATCATGGTTATTTCTGGAAAAATGAACCGGTAACCATTACCGGAATGAAGAAAAAGCGAATTAAAACACTGCTTGATAACGAAATGAGCTTACTTGCCTACCACTTACCATTAGATGCGCATGCAGAGTTTGGCAATAATGCCGAGCTGGCAAAACGTCTGGGTTGGAAGGTAGAGGGATGCATTGATGGTGAGCTTGGTGAAGGTTTGTTGTGGTCCGGTCGATTGTCTGAGCCGCTAAGCGTAGGTGAGCTGGGGGCCCAATTAGCCGCCGTACTTCAGCGAGCACCTTTAGTGGTCGAGTCGCCTTTAGTTGGCCCTGTAGAAAGGGTCGCCTGGTGTACTGGAGGCGCCCAGGATATGATCACGGCGGCTTATGACGCAGGGGCGCAAGTTTTCGTGTCTGGGGAAATATCAGAGCGCACTACGCATTTGGCTAGAGAGATGGGCATTCATTACATTGCTGCGGGCCATCACGCTACCGAGCGCTTTGGTGTTCAGGCGCTTGGCGAGTGGTTAGCAAGTGAGTATGGCGTAGAGCATCGATTTGTAGATATTGATAATCCAGCCTAGTGCTGCTGGCTTTGAAAGCATCCGCATCGGTTTGCTATGCGGATGCTTTAGAGGCATTAGCCTCGTTATTTATTAATAACGAGGTGGTTGCTGAGGTCTAGCCACATCATGCTCTTTTAAACTGTCCTTTAAGCCAAAGTCTTCAGATAGCGTGCCGCTTTTGCCATCAGCATAATCACGCGGGGTGTTAACATCGCTTTCACCCTCAGTGCTAGGCGCGGGCTCATTCGCGGTAGAGGGTTTGGTTGTTTCCAGCTTCCATTCTGCAGCTTCGCGCTCTATTTGCTGCTCTAGCTGATCAGCTTCATGGCGAATATTAATTAAGTGCTGCTGAATGCCAGAGAGGTGGCTTCCCATGCCTTTCTTTAGCTCGGCTATTTGATGCTCACGCTCAAGCAATGCCTGTTTTAATGTGGCGTGGTCACGTTGGCCTTTGCTAAACAGGCGATAACACGCTAAGCCGATAGCAAATCCAATAACGAGACCAATAATCGCAAAAGTGAATGGCGAGCTTGCTTCCACAGTATTCTCCCTAGAGGTGATGCACGCCACCAAGCGCATGGCGGGGTTTGACAAATAGTTTAACAAACAGCTTAACAAAGCTTGACCATTATAGGCGCGTATCCGTTGGTTGGGTCAATCCACTCATGCGCTCAGTCATTATGCAGCGTATAATATCTCTTTTTTATTTGAGCAGGCTGTGTCCTTACCACGTCACAGTTTCGTTCACGATGTGCGCTGCGGGAGCGAGTTGATGTCATCATTATCTGCACGTCAAGACAGTGAGCAGGCGAGCCGACTAACGCCTTTTGCGCGGTATCAAGAAGACTTAAAGCGTGACGACTTCCAGTATGATCCTGCTCAAGAGCAGGCGGTTAAGCATCTTCAGCGCCTTTATGATGAGTTGTTAGCCACGCCTGCTAGCGCTCCTAAAGCCGTTGTTGCTAGCAAAGGGTTAAAAGCAAAGGTTGCCGGGCTGCTTGGTAAAAAGGCTAGTACAGATGAGCCAGCGCTGCCCGACGTAAAAGGGCTCTATTTTTGGGGGGGCGTGGGGCGCGGCAAAACGTATCTAGTTGATACCTTCTACGAGGCTCTACCGTTCCCTGAAAAGATGCGCACCCACTTTCATCGCTTTATGCAGCGCGTCCACAATGAGTTGACGCACTACAAGGGTGAAAAGAATCCTCTGACGCTGATTGCTGGCAAGTTCGCAGCCGAAACGCGTGTTATCTGCTTTGATGAGTTTTTTGTCAAAGATATTACCGATGCGATGATCTTGGCCAATTTGCTTGAGGCGCTGTTTGAGCGCGGAGTGGTATTGGTTGCTACATCGAATATAGTGCCTAACGACCTTTATAAAGATGGGTTGCAGCGCGCGCGGTTTGTTCCCGCCATTGAGCTAGTGAATCGTCACTGCGAGGTCGTTAACGTCGATTCTGGTATTGACTACCGTTTGCGTGCCCTGGAGCGAGCCGAAATTTTTCATGCGCCGCTTGATGAAGCGGCGGAGCGGGAGCTAAGCAGAAGCTTTAGAGAAATAGCGGGACATGAGGGCGAGGAGGGTGCGCCCTTAGAGATTAATCATCGTGTTTTAAAGACGCGCCGTCTCCATGAAGATGTGGCGTGGTTTGAGTTTGTTGAGCTATGTGATGGGCCGCGTAGCCAGAATGACTACATCGAGCTTGCTAGAGAATTCCATACGGTTTTGGTATCTAACGTTATCCAGATGAATGCAAAGACAGACGACCAGGCTCGCCGTTTTATTAATATGGTTGATGAGTTTTATGATCGTGGGGTTAAGTTGTTGATGTCGGCAGAGGTGCCGGTTGAGGCGCTGTACAGCGATGGGAAGCTGACATTTGAATTTCAGCGGACGTTGTCGCGTCTGCAGGAGATGCAGTCTAAAGATTATTTGGCGTTACCCCATAAGCCATAACGACGGATGTTAGTGGCTGAGTTCCGGGCGTGGCACTAATAAATGCAGTGCAAGTAAAAACGATGCCAATAAAAAACAGTGGCGGCACTTAACTTACTTCTGCGCTTGCTGTAGAATGCCGCCTCGCTGCATGTTGCTGGTTTTTTTTCTGGCAACCAAAAAAAATAGGGATGGTGCTTCATCGCTTATCTAGCGGTGTGAGCTACCCAATACACTTAATCTGGTGATTTTATCCATGAAGACGTTCAGTGCTAAGCCGCAGTCCGTCCAGCGCGACTGGTATGTAGTCGACGCTACGGACAAAACGCTCGGTCGTCTGGCAACCGAGATTGCTCGCCGCCTGCGTGGCAAGCATAAGCCCGAATTTACTCCTCACGTTGATACTGGCGACTACATCGTTGTTATCAATGCTGAAAAAGTCCACGTAACCGGAAACAAGGCGAAGGCTAAAACCTATTATCGCCACACTGGTTACCCGGGCGGTCTGCGCTCTATGACATTCGACAAAATGCTTGATCATGCCCCTGAGCGCATTATTGAGTCTGCCGTTAAAGGCATGTTGCCGAAAGGTCCTTTGGGTCGCGCTATGTACTCCAAGTTAAAAGTGTACGCCGGTGCCGAGCATCCGCATGCTGCCCAACAGCCGCTTGAACTGAACATCTGAGGAAATCTTCGCCATGACACAGCAGTATTACGGTACCGGGCGCCGCAAGACTTCCACCGCTCGCGTGTTTATGAAGCCGGGCTCTGGCAAAATTACTGTCAACAACCAAGACCTAGACCTGTATTTCGGTCGTGTTACCGGTCGTATGGTTGTTCGTCAACCGCTTGAGTTGACTGAAACGCTGAATCAGTTTGACGTGTTTGTCACTGTTGCTGGCGGCGGTGGCTCCTCTCAAGCAGGTGCCATTCGTCACGGTATCACTCGCGCCCTGATGAACTACAATGAAGATCTGCGCCCAACGTTGCGCGCCGCCGGTTATGTAACCCGCGATGCCCGTCAGGTTGAGCGTAAGAAAGTCGGTCTGCGTAAAGCACGTCGTCGTCCGCAGTTCTCTAAGCGTTAATTTCACGCTATGCGGCAAAAAAGCGCCCAGGTCAAAGACCTGGTCGCTTTTTATTGGAATATCAAAAAATTATAACGCTTATACCACCATGGTCACGGGCGGTTGTTCTTGTGCAGAGCGCTTTGTTTTTTTAACATAGAGCGTATTTGATATTCGTCGTCGCAAGACGCCTTTGCGGCGGAACGGGTAAGCTGATGGGAGAAACCAGAAATGGCAGATAACGGCGTAAACAAAGGTCGGCGCCGTTTCCTCGTAGGCGCCACCTCCGTTGTGGGGGCGGGGGGCGCGGTCGGGGGTGCGGTTCCCTTTGTGGCTTCTTGGCAGCCTAGTGCCAGGGCAAGAGCGGCAGGTGCTCCTGTTCAAGCTGATATATCGAAGCTAGAACCTGGGCAGCGTATGACCGTTGAGTGGCGCGGTCGGCCGATTTGGATTATTAATCGTACGTCCGAAATGATCGAGCGAACTGAAGCGTTGGGTGCTGACACCTTAGCGGATCCTGATTCGGAAGTGCCGCAGCAGCCAGCCTATATCCAAGGTGGTTTGCGCTCTATCAAGCCAGAAATAGGCGTGCTGATTGGTATCTGTACACATTTGGGTTGTTCGCCGCTGTTTCGGCCTGAGCCCAATGCCGAAGGCGTAGGGGTGGACAACTGGCCGGGTGGTTTCTTCTGCCCATGTCATGGCTCCCGCTTTGACTTAGCCGGTCGCGTGTTCAGTAACGTACCTGCGCCGACCAATCTTGAGGTTCCACCCTACCGCTTTGAAAATGATGACATCATTGTCGTCGGCGAAGATGAGGAGACTGCCTAATGGGTAATCCGAATAAAGCCAAGGCGGAAAAAGGCATCATGCGGTGGGTAGATGATCGCTTCCCTGCTACTCAAATGTGGCAAGAGCATCTTTCCAAATACTACGCGCCGAAAAACTTCAACTTTTGGTATTTCTTTGGCTCGTTAGCGCTTCTGGCGTTGGTTAACCAAATCCTGACCGGGGTTTGGCTTACCATGAGCTTTAACCCCTCTGCTGAAGGTGCATTCGATTCTGTCGAATACATAATGCGTGATGTGGAGTGGGGGTGGTTGATTCGCTATATGCACACCACGGGCGCCTCTGCCTTCTTTCTTGTCGTCTATCTGCATATGTTTCGTGGCCTTTTGTATGGTTCCTACAAGGCGCCTCGCGAGCTAGTGTGGGTTTTTGGTATGACTATTTACCTGGTGCTAATGGCGGAAGCCTTTATGGGCTACCTGTTGCCATGGGGCCAGATGTCTTACTGGGGCGCCCAGGTTATTATTTCGCTGTTTTCAGCGATTCCTGGTATTGGTCCTGACTTGGCACAGTGGGTTCGTGGTGACTTCCTGATTTCAGGTATTACCCTAAACCGTTTCTTTGCGCTGCATGTGGTTGCTCTGCCAATCGTCATTTTAGCGCTTGTTGTGCTGCACATCATTGCGCTACACGAAGTGGGTTCTAACAACCCAGATGGCATTGATATCAAGCAGAAGAAAGATGAGGCCGGTGTGCCGCTGGACGGAATTCCTTTCCATCCTTACTACACGGTAAAAGACTTGGTGGGTATTGCGGTCTTCCTGTTTGTTTTCTGTGTGGTGGTGTTCTACTTCCCAGAGGGCGGCGGCTACTTTATTGAAAGGCCAAACTTTGACCCAGCAAACCCGCTGCAGACGCCTGATCATATTGCGCCCGTTTGGTATATGACGCCTTTCTACGCCATTCTCCGCGCGATCACTTTCTCGGTGTTTGGCTTAGACGCTAAGTTCCTCGGCGTTATATTCATGGGGGCCGCGATCGCGATCTTGTTTGTTCTACCCTGGCTGGATCGTAGTCCGGTGCGCTCTATGCGTTATAAAGGCTGGATGTCGAAAGTTATGCTGCTGCTATTTGCGATCAGCTTCGTTATTCTCGGTGTTTTAGGTGTGTTGCCATCAACCGAGGGGCGAACCATTCTGGCACAAGTATGCACCGTCATTTATTTCGCCTTCTTCGTCTTGATGCCGTTCTACACCAAGCTGGAGAAGACTAAACCCGTTCCGGAAAGGGTGACTGGCTAATGAAAAAGTATCTATTTGGACTCCTTTTCGCGTTAGTGCCAGTAACGGCGATGGCAGCACCAGCTGCAAGCGTCCCTCATTCGATGGATCCTGATCTGCACGATCAAGCCTCGCTGCAAAATGGCATGAAGCTCTATGTTAACTACTGCATGGGCTGTCACTCGCTCCAGTATCAGCGCTTTGCTCGTGCGGCTGATGATTTGGGGATGCCTCAGGATTTGGTTGAAGAGAACCTGATTTTCTCCTCTGATCTGGCGTTTAATGATCAGATGCACATTGCGATGGACAGTGGTAATGCTGAATCCTGGTTTGGCGCGCCGCCGCCCGACCTATCGCTAAAAACGCGTGTGCGTGGAACAGATTGGATCTACTCTTATCTGCTTGGCTTCTACAGGGATCCGAGTCGCCCCACAGGTGTTAACAACACCGTGTTCGACTTAGTTGCGATGCCTAACGTGTTGGAGCCTCTGCAGGGTGTTCAAGAGCTGGTGTGCTCGGAAACGGATCAGCCGGTGGCGGGTCAGTCGCCAGATCCTTTGTCGGGTAAGTATCAGTCTTGTGATGTGCTGCAAGTGACCCAGCCCGGTGAGCTCGAACCTGCTGAGTTTGAGGAAGCGATGTATGACCTTACTAACTTCTTAGCTTATGTAGGTGAGCCCTCCAAGCTTCAGGCCCAGGCATTGGCGCCTAAAGTGCTGATCTTCATTTTCATTTTTGGTGTGATTGCTTACCTGCTCAAGCGTGAGTACTGGCGAGACATTCACTAGCCATTAAGTGATGACAGGCATGTCGGGCGCACGGCGGAAGCCGTGCGCTTTTTGTTTATTTAGCCAGTCGTAATGCAAAGCGGGTTACCTTCCCATAAGCTAGCGCTGGCGTGTTATTATCAAAGATTGTTTTGATGCGAGGATGCTTTCATGGGTGTTGTGGCCAAGCGGTCGTCGATGATCTTTTACTCTGGTAATGATGATCATTTTAGTCATCGTGTGCGCATTGTTCTGGCTGAAAAGGGGGTGGCAGTTGATATCGTAGATGTCAGCGATGAGCGTCCACCTGAAGAGTTAGCAGACCTCAACCCGTACAACAGCGTGCCTACGCTGCTGGATCGTGATCTAGTGCTTTATGAATCTAAGGTCATGATGGAATATTTGGATGAGCGTTTCCCACATCCGCCTCTGTTGCCCGTTTATCCGGTAGCGCGGGCGCAAAGCCGTTTGTGGATGCATCGTATTGAGCGCGAGTGGTGCCCGATGCTGGAGCAAATACGTACCGGTGGTAAAAAAGAAGCGGAAAAGGCACGCAAAGAGCTGCGCGAAAGCCTCATCGGGATTTCGCCTATCTTTGAAGACATGCCTTACTTTATGAGTGAAGAGTTTACACTTGTAGACTGCTGCCTAGCGCCGATTTTGTGGCGTTTGCCTGAGCTAAATATTGAGTTGCCTGAAAAACAGGTGAAGCCTCTACTGAGCTATATGTCGCGGGTGTTCGAACGTGAAGCGTTTAAGGCATCTTTAAACGAGCGTGAAAAAGAGATGCGCGCTTGAATTCATACTGCCTCTTTTCCTTAATCAGGCAAGGAGGCATATTTGTCAGGAGGAGGGAGTCTTATGAAATCGAGCCGTCCCTATCTCGCCCGAGCTCTCTATGAGTGGTTGTTAGATAATGAGTTAACGCCTTATGTGGTGGTTGATGCTACCCAGCCTGGCGTGGAAGTGCCACGTCAGTTTGTTCAAAATGGGCAAATTGTGTTGAATGTAGCGCCGACCGCTGTGCGTGACCTGTTCATGGAAAATCAGGCCATGGGTTTTAACGCTCGCTTTGGCGGCCAGCCTATGCAAGTAATGATTCCAACACCGGCGCTTATTGCGATATACGCTCGTGAAAATGGTGCTGGTATGGTATTTGGGCATGAGCCAGAGCTGGATGCGGCAGAGTTTGATGATGCAGAACTAGACGATAATTTTTCAGACTCTTTTGATGAATCGTCTAAGCCCGAATTAACGGTGACAGAGCCAGTCCCGGAAAAAGAGGGCGACGTGTCTGATCAGTCGTCTAAAAAGGCTAAGAAAAAGCCGACTCTGCGCGTAGTTAAGTAGAGTGGTTTTTTAACAATCTTACAGAAAGCAGTTGGTGAATAAAAACCTCGTCTCGGCACAATGCCGACGACGAGGTTTTTTTATAGTTCTGCGTTAATCAATCAATATAGTCAAAGACTTTAACGATTCGCTGAATGCCGCCAACCGATGATACTGCGTTAGCAATCCGGTCGCCTTCATCTCTTGTCACCATGCCCATCAAATACACATTCGCGTTTTCTGTGGTGATTTTCAGTTTTGATGAATCGATGCGGTCATTGGTGGCGAGGTGGCTCATAACATTGGTGGTTAGCCAAGTGTCGTTTAGGCGCTGGCTAGCGGGTAAATTCGCAGCAATACTGAGCTCGTTGTGTACTTGGTTAACGCCTCGTAGGGAGCCTGCGACTTCACCTGCTTTAGTGCGCAGTTCTTCGCTGGGTACTTGTCCTACTAAAAGTAATGAGCCGTTATAGCTGTGTGCCCTTATGCGTGAATCTCTCAATCGGGCGTCTGAGCGCTCCAGTGCTCGTGAGGCTTCGCGCTCAATAGTTGTGTCAATGGCTTCAACATCACTGCTGCGCTGACCATAATTGGAAGGGTTAGATGCCGCGTTATTAGCACATCCGGCGAGTAAAATAACGCTAAGTGCCGCAACGGCAATTAGTTTGTGTGAAGAATAACGCAGGGCCATAGCGATGACTCCTTTCAAAATGTTAAGTAAGCAGGTATTAATCTACCTGTTTGATTGTATCTGTTCAGTTTAATCTTCTCGGTTTAATTTGTTTAGTGCTGTCTATTTAGTTGGCGCCGCCAAATAGTTGCTCGTCAATTAAATCACATAAGCAGTGAATGACGAGTAGGTGAACTTCTTGAATGCGTGCAGTTGATGTCGCTGGAACACGAATCTCACAGTCATCCTGCCCGAGTAGTGATGCCATGTTGCCGCCATCTCTGCCGGTTAGGGCGACTACCGTCATGTCGCGGTCATGGGCTGCCTGGATGGCTTGAACGATGTTGGCTGAGTTGCCGCTGGTGGAGATGGCTAATAAGACGTCTCCAGGCTGGCCTAGCGCCCTAATCTGCTTGGAAAATACTTCATTATAGCTGTAGTCGTTAGCGATCGAAGTAAGCGTTGAGGTATCAGTTGTCAGCGCTAGTGCGGGTAGGCTGGGGCGCTCACGTTCAAAGCGATTTAGCAGCTCTGAAGAAAAGTGCTGGCTGTCACCTGCGCTGCCACCATTGCCGCAGGCGAGAACCTTGCCTTCATTAACTAAGCACTGCACCATCATTTGGCTGGCGACTTCGATAAAAGGCGGCAGCACTTCGCTGGCATACGTCTTCGTGTCTATGCTGGCGTTAAAGTGATTAAGTATGCGTGATTGAAAGTCCATTAGGGCTTCCTAGTTAAAAGTATCAGTAAGCATCAAAGGCCGCTTTTTCCCATTGGAATTCAAGCGTGGGGGGCGTGCCCGTGATTGCTAGAATATCAAAGCGACACGGACTTGAAACAGCATGTCGCGCGATATAGAGCTTAGCCGCTCGTATCAGGCGATGTCGCTTCTGAGCAGTGACGGTCTCTAAAGGGTGACCGTAGCGGGTAGTGGTGCGATGTTTGACCTCGATAAAGACCAGGGTGTCCTGGTCTTGCATCACAAGATCTAGCTCGCCGCCTTTGACATGATGATTGCTAGCGATAAGCGTTAAACCATGTTGCTGCAGCCATTGAGCGGCTAATTGCTCAATGGCTGCTCCCCGTGTTCGTGCTGTTTGCGGTGTATTGGACTTTTGATGATTATTGGTCATCGTTCAGCAGGCCGGGAATCAAAATGGGCGAAGGCACGCCATTTTGGAATTTAGCCCACGGTAATTCTCGATAAACCCTGCCATCACCTGAAAGGCGAAGTGTTCCAGTGCTTCCATTCAGGCCATCAAGGGCGGACAGATCTGATAGGCGAATGCCAAGTTCGTAGGCATCCACGCCCATTGCCATCAGGCGAAACATAGAGGCGTCAGATTCATTGCGGAGCTCTGCATACGTAGAGTAAAAGGGCAGTGCCTCTTCACCACCTACCGCTGCGTCAGGAATTTGCCAAGGAATATCGATGAACATCACGTCATTTAGATCTTGATCTAAGCGTGCTTGTAGACGCCCTTCATGAAGGTGAGAGGTAGCATAAATAGGAAGGTTGGGGGCGTAATAGTAGTCCATGGTGGGCGGTACTTGGCGTGCGTACTCGGGGAGTGCCAGCAGGAATAAGGCATCAATGTTGTTAAGGCGGGCGCGCTCGCCGCTGACATTGAGAGCCGTTTTTACTGCATTAGCCACGGCGCTGCTAGGATCATAGCGTACGGCGTTTGTGATCTCACCACCTTGGCCTTGCCATTCGTTCCAGAAAGCTTCGCCTACGCGTCGTCCCCAGGCGTTGTCGGGCACCATGATAGACATTTGACGATGGCCGTCCTGAAAGGCTCGGCGAGCTGCTTGGCGAGCTTCATCTTCAGCAGATAAACCATACTGGAGGAGTTGGGGCGCTTGATTGCTTGCACTGTTGCCATAGTTTAGAGCCAGTGTGGGTAGCGGTACATTATTTCGCTGCTCTAGTTGGGTGACTTGCTCTTTATCAATCGGGCCAATCAAAAGCTGAGCATTCATTTGCTCTGCACGTTGATAAATCTCGTCTAGTGAATATTGAGACGCATCGATGAAGCTCAGCTGTACATTATCTCCACGTAAGCCGTGATGGCTGCGCATGGCGGAAGTAATGGCATTAGCCACGCTACTTAATGGACCAGACTCTGGTAATGCCACTGCAATGCGGCGTATGTCGACACCCTCTAGTTCAGGTATAGATACTTTTGCTGGCTCTGCTTGATCCAAGGCTTGGCGTGCCCACTGCTGGCGTTCCGCAAGGGTTTTTTGTTGGTTTGCTTGCATGGGAAGTTCGTCATCAAGCACTTGGGTTGCGCGCAAGACGGCGCGGGGGTTTTCGAGGCCTCGGGCAAGTTCTGAGAAAAGCATTGCCCAGCGCACCCGATCCGATTCTGAGAGCATGTTTTCATCAACCGCATCGGCTGCGTCAAAAGCGTTGTCGCGTTGCCCTTGTCTAGCGAGGATATTTGCCGCTTCCAGTCGAGTCTTGGCTGCTTGCTCTGGCGCTTGCTGCTCTGCTTGACTGAGCAGTCGACTGGCATCCTGGTCAGGGACGCGGTCAACCACGCTTGGGGGTTGCATAGCGCACCCTGTGATTAGAAGCGCCATGAAGGCAGTGGCTAATAATCCACGTATTGACTGTTTCATGTATCCTTCCTTAGTTTCCATTTGCGCTGCCGCCGCTCAACGAGCAGATAAATTTACCATTGCACAAGCATAGCGCACCGTCAGTGCAGGCTATTAACAAATCGGGAGTCACGATGACACACCAACATCCGGGTATATTGTACGTGGTTGCCACGCCAATTGGGAATTTGGAAGACTTATCGCCACGCGCTGCTCGGGTATTAGCAGAAGTATCACGTATTGCTGCTGAGGATACACGTCACAGCGGCCGCTTGTTAGCGCATTTAGGCGTTAATACGCCGATGCTTTCATTACATGAACATAATGAAGCGCGGCGAGTCGATACGCTAGATAGTTACTTAATGGCGGGGGAAAATATTGCCCTTATCAGTGATGCTGGGACGCCGCTTATATGCGACCCAGGTTTCTTATTGGTCAGAGAGTTACGGTTGCGGGGCAGGCAGGTCGTCCCGCTTCCAGGGCCTTGTGCACTGGTCAGCGCGCTTTCAGCAGCTGGGTTGCCGACTGATAGGTTTACATTCGGGGGGTTTTTACCATCCAAGCCAAGTGCGCGACGGCAAGCGCTTGAAAAATGGCAGACCCGTGAGGAAACCTTGGTGTTCTATGAGTCGCCACACCGGATTGTGCATACTCTGGAAGCTTTGTGCGAGCAAATGCCGGATAGAGCAGTTGTGTTGGCAAGGGAGCTAACCAAGACATACGAAACCTTTCTGCAAGGTTTTCCCCAGGCATTACTTGAACAATTGTTACAAGATCCTAACCAGAGCCGAGGGGAGTTTGTAGTGATGATTGCAGGTGCGCCGCCAGTTGTGCGCGGTGACGAGCAATCGATTGTCGCTGATGAGCTGCTTAAAGCAATGCTGGTAGAGGGAGTTGGCGTTAAGCAGGGGGCCGCTGTCGCTGCAAAAATGCTAGGTGGCCGAAAGCAAGAATGGTACGCAAGATTGCAAGCATTGAAAGGTGAGCATTGAGGCGGCGGCGGGGCGCTGGTATGCTTGCCGCCGGAGTTGGCCAGACAGTCGCCGCTAACACACTTGTAAAAGTGTGTTGGGGGAGGAAAGTCCGGGCTCCATAGGGCAGAGTGCCAGGTAACGCCTGGGCGGCGTAAGTCGACGGAAAGTGCAGCAGAGAGTAGACCGCCTAAGCCTTTCGAGGCCGGTAAGGGTGAAAGGGTGCGGTAAGAGCGCACCGCGCGCCTGGCAACAGTGCGTGGCATGGTAAACCCCACTCGGAGCAAGACCAAATAGGGACCCAATGGCGTGGCCCGCGCTGGGTCCGGGTAGGTTGCTTGAGCGCTGTGGTGACGCAGCGCCTAGAGGAATGACTGTCCACGACAGAACCCGGCTTATCGGCCGACTCCCCATTTCCATAAAAGGTGCGCCGTTCGCATCTTTCTTAACATTGTGTGAGATTAACATGCCTTCTCCTGACGCTGACCAGGTTACTTCCCATTTTCGCCACACCAGCGTTTTACTAGAAGGGGCGGTAGATACACTTGTTCATAATCCCAGCGGTATTTATTTAGATGGCACGTTTGGGCGAGGTGGGCATTCCCGCGTTATTCTTTCGCGCTTGAGTGAGCAGGGTCGTTTAATGGCTATGGACCGTGACCCCCAAGCAATCGCAGCCGCTGAAGATATCGATGATCCTCGCTTCGACATTACGCAGCGGGAGTTCGCGCGGTTAGCCGAATATGCGCAAGAGCAGGGGGTTTACGGAAAGCTATCAGGCGTATTGTTAGATATCGGCGTTTCTTCTCCGCAATTAGATGATCCAGAGCGTGGCTTCAGTTTTATGCGCAATGGGCCTCTTGATATGCGTATGGATCCAACGCAAGGAGAGAGTGCTGCCGCGTTTTTAGCCCGTGCTAGCGAAAGTGATATTGCCAATGTGTTTAAAACCTATGGTGAAGAGCGTTACGCAAAGCGATTAGCGCGTGCCGTTGTTACGCGACGTGTAGAGAAACCTTTTACTCATACCGTCGATTTGGCAGAAGTATTAAAAGTGGCTCATCCTGCCTGGGAAAAGGGTCGTCACCCAGCGACTAAAGCATTTCAGGGGCTGCGTATTTATTTAAATGGTGAGCTTGATCAACTGGATGCAGCGCTTGAAGGGGCGTTGGAAGCGTTGGCGCCAGGCGGACACCTAGTTGTGATTAGCTTCCACTCTCTTGAAGATCGTCGTGTAAAACGCTTTATTCGCCACCACGTGCGTGGTGACACGCACTTGCCACGGGGCGTGCCCATTCGCGATGATCAGCTAAATCGCCGTCTTGAAGCCTTGGGTAAAGGAATGCGCCCAAGTGATGAAGAGGTAGATGCTAACCCCCGGGCGCGCAGTGCCGTCATGCGAGCCGCCCGTAAACGAGTGTGATCATGAGCATGGATCGGATTGAGCGTTGGGCGTCAACGTTGCGCACCGAATGGCCTTTCAAGCTACGTTTTCGCGCGTGGCCGGTTATTCTTATGGTGCTGTTTTTAGCGTGTGTTGTTACCGGTGGTTTAGTGGTTGCCACTACACATATGACGCGGGGGCAGTATGCGCAACTACAGCAATTAGAGCAGGAAAAAAATCAGCTGCAGACAGAATGGGGGCAGCTGCTATTGGAAGAGGGAGCGTGGTCTACTCCGGCCCGTATAGAGCAAATTGCTACGGAACGGCTTGAAATGCGCATCCCCGATGTGAATGACGTCGAGGTGATTCGGCCATGAAGCGCGAAAGTCGGGGAGGGATATCCCGTCAAATGCCTATCGCGCCGCCATTAGCTGGCGGACGTTTTTTATTTATTCTTATCATTGTAATGGTAGCGTCGGCCATCTTAGTTGGCAGGATTACGCTGCTTCAGGTAATTGATCGCCCTTTTTTACAAAGTCAAGGCGATGCCCGTACGCTTCGCCATGAAGCAATACCCGCACACCGCGGTATGATCACCGATCGAAACGGTGAGCCGCTGGCCATTTCTACGCCCGTTGTGACGCTTTGGGCAAACCCCCAAGAGCTACCTGCAGATGCCATTCAGCGAGTAATGTTGGCTCAAGCCTTAGGCATGTCGTTAGACGACTTTGAGTCGCGTGTTTCTCGGTATAGCAGTCGCGAGTTTATGTATCTTCGTCGTCAAATGACACCAGAAGCGGCTCAGCGAATACTAAACCTACGTACGCCAGGTGTTTATCCTCAGCGTGAATATAAGCGTTACTACCCAGCAGGTGAAGTGGCGGCCCAGTTACTCGGTGTTACAAATGTGGATGATGTGGGTCAAGAGGGGCTGGAGCTTTCTTATCAGCCTTATCTGGCGGGCCACCCTGGTCAGCGCCGCGTCATTAAAGATCGACGAGGGCGCTTGGTGCGTGAGCTTGGTGTTATTCGTGAAGCGCAGCCTGGGGGTGAGTTAACGTTGGCAATTGATCAGCGTATTCAGTACATGGCCTATCGAGAATTGCGCGCTGCCGTATCCGAACATGAAGCGGACGGGGGCGTATTAGTGATGCTCGATGCGCGTACTGGGGAGGTGTTGGCTATGGCTAACTTGCCTTCTTACAACCCGAATAACCGAGCTGGGTTGGATCCACGAGGTTTGCGCAATCAGGCACTAGTTGATGTGTTTGAGCCCGGGTCTGTTATGAAGCCTCTGGCAATGGCTGCAATACTAGAAAGTGGCGTTGTAAATCGCGATGCTGTGGTGGATACCTCGCCTGGCTGGATGCGCTTGGATCAGTTCACTATTCGTGATTTCCGTAATTATGGTGAGTTAGATTTGGCGGGGGTTCTAGAAAAATCTTCGAATGTAGGCATGTCTCGCTTAGCGCTGCAGCTAAGCGATACTGCCATTTGGGAAAAATACAATCAATTAGGGCTTGGGCAGGCACCAGGAACCGGCTTTCCTGGTGAGGCAACAGGCAGTTTGCCGGCGCCAGTGCGTTGGTCTCGAAGCGAGCGAGCGACGCTTTCCTATGGCTACGGTCTCTCTGTTTCAGCAGTTCAATTAGCCAGTGCTTACACAGCGCTTGCAAATAACGGCGATCGCTTACCTCCTTCGCTGTTAAGGCTTTCTGAACCTCCCCAAGGCATTCCCGCCATATCGCCTACGGTTGCCAATGATTTGCTGAATATTTTAGAAACGTCGGTCGCAGCTTATACAGGTGGACGGCGAGCTCGCGTTGAGGGCTATCGTGTGGGGGGGGAAACGGGCACGGTGCGTAAAATAGGGCAGCAAGGCTATACCACAGATGCTTATCGCAGTGTTTTTGCGGGGATTGCACCTATTTCTGACCCGCGTATTGTTACCGTCGTTATGATTGATCACCCTCGCGCCGGCGAGTTTTATGGCGGAGCGGTGGCTGCCCCGGTGTTCTCTAGCGTTACAGGTAATGCCCTACGTTTGCTGGACGTGCCGCCCGATCATGAGGTCGAGTAGCATTTAAGGAGATTGCATGAGGTTGTCCCCAGAAAGTCTATGGGTAGCGTTAAAGCAGATTTGGCCTAACGCCGTGTTGCCTGAAGCGCTGCCTATATTGCCGGAGCAGCTTCGCTTAGTGACTGATACGCGTAAGTTGGCGATGGGCGATGTATTTGTGGCGGTTCCAGGTAGTCAGCGTGATGGTTATGACTTTGTTGACCAAGCGTTGGCGGCAGGCGCATCACTCGTTTTGGCGCACACTAAAGAAGGCAGCGTCACCTTGGACGGGAGCATTCTTTATTTGCCTCACCTGTCTATGCGGCTTGGTGAATTGGGCCGTGCCCTGTTTTCTGTTCCCAGTGACCTTCAGGTGATTGGGGTGACCGGTACTAATGGAAAAAGCTCTGTTACTCATTACATCGCGGCGTTAAGCGAATTACTTGGAAAGCCAGCAGGAGTGATAGGAACATTAGGTGTTGGTCGCCTTGGTCAACTGGCCGACACAGGCCTTACCACGCCTGGTTCATTAACAATGCAAGAAACCTTGGCTGATTTAGCTAGTCAAGGGGTGAAGCGTGTGGCACTTGAAGCTTCTTCACATGCCCTTGAGCAGCGCCGACTAGATGCAGTGAACGTCACCGCAGGGGTGTTTACCAACCTGACACGAGATCACCTTGATTACCATGGCAGTATGGCGGCATACGCCGCTGCAAAAGCAAAACTGTTCCGGCGTTCTGAGCTTGTGCTTGCGGTAGTCAATGCGGATGATCCGCTTGCGCGGCTGATGTTGGCGGGTAGTGATAGCAGTGTGCGTGTTTTGGCGATTGGTGGTGACGAAGCAGTGACGCTTCGCGTGCTTGGCTGGCATCCCCATGAGCATGGTCAGCAGGCCCTTATTGCTACGCCGGAAGGTGAGAAAACGCTTGATCTTGGTTTGATGGGGCGATTTAACCTAGACAATGTGCTGCTAGCTATTAGCGTGCTTTATGGGTTGGGCGAGCCATTAGACCGACTGTTTGAGTTGGCGGCGGAGTTAGACCCAGTGCCTGGACGTATGGCGCTGTACCGCGAGGCAGATTCGCCCAGCGTTGTTATTGATTATGCGCACACGCCTGATGCATTAGCCAATGCCCTCGAAGCGCTGAAAGAGCATTTAGGGAGCGCTGGCAAGCTATGGTGCTTGTTCGGTTGTGGAGGTGAGCGTGATACTGGTAAGCGAGCTGAAATGGCCGCTGTAGCGGAGCAACGGGCTGATCATGTGATTGTTACTGACGATAATCCGCGTAATGAGTCTGCCGAGAAAATTCGCCAGCAAATTATCTCGGGTTTTTCTGCTGCGGCTGCATTTACGGAAGTAGGTGATCGTTGTCAGGCGATTTGTCACGCGATTCAGCATGCCGATACCCAGGACGTTATCTTAGTGGCTGGGAAAGGTCATGAAGACTATCAGCACATCGGTAACGTGCGTCACGACTACCGAGATAGCGAACAAGTGTTAAAAGCCTTCAAACTTAGGGCTGCCATGTGATGAACTGGTCGTTAGCTAGCATTGCCTCTGCGCTAAAGCTTTCTGTTCCAAAAGCCTTATGCGAGTTATCGGTAACGGCGGTAATCACAGATACGCGCCACATTGTGTCTGGGTGTCTGTTTGTTGCTTTAAAGGGGCCGCGTTTTGATGGCCATGATTTTATTGAGCAGGCGCTTGAGAAAGGTGCTGTAGCTGCTCTGGTTGAGCGTCCGGTTAGCAGTTTGCTCCCTCAGTTGGTATGTACAGATACTCGATTGGGTCTTGGCCTGCTGGCGCGGGCTTGGCGTCAGCAGTGCGAATTATCGCTGGTGGCTGTCACCGGCAACAGCGGTAAAACAACCGTGAAAGAGATGACCGCCGCGCTACTTTCTCCATTAGGCGGTGTGCTTGCTACAGAGGGCAACTTAAACAACGACATTGGTGCGCCGCTGACGTTGTTGCGTTTAGCAACGCATCATCAGGTGGGCGTGATTGAGCTAGGGGCTAACCATCTGGGCGAAATTGCCTGGACCAGCCAGCTGACCTCCCCAAATGTCGCCATCATTACCAATGTGACCGGCGCGCATGTCGGAGAATTTGGTGGTATGGGGCAAATTGCCCAAGCCAAAAGCGAAATATTAGCCGGCCTCAGTGAAGATGGTATTGCGGTGCTAAATCGTGATGATCGCTACTTTGAGTTTTGGTCAGCCTGTGCGGGGAGCAAGAAAATTGTAAGCTACGGCTTACATGGTGATGCGGACGTTCACGCGTCGGCACTTTCCTGCGACTCTTTGGGGCGGTATGCTTTTACGCTTGTTAAATGTGGCCAAGTACTGGGTGACGTACAATTACCCTTGATCGGTAAGCATAATGTGAGTAATGCCTTGGCTGCCGCTGCAGCGGCTCTCGCGTTAGGCGTTACCTCCGAGCAAGTGGTGGTGGGGCTGTCCGAACTGTCCTCGTTATCTGGTCGGTTAAGCATAGTGCCCGGCATACGCAATACAACGCTGTTGGACGATACTTACAACGCGAATCCTGGTGCTGTAAAAGCAGCGTTGGATGCGTTAGCAAACTTTCCTACACCACGGTGGTGTGCGCTTGGCGCAATGGGGGAGTTGGGCAGCGAGTCTCATGCCTTACATGCTGAGATTGGTCATTACGCCGCGTCACTGGGTATCGACACATTGCTGACCTTTGGTGATGCCGCCCGTTCAGCAAGTGAAGCCTTTGGTCGCGGGCTGCATTTTGACGACCACGAGACGCTAGTGCGTCATGTTATTAATACTCTGCCGCCTAACACCACGCTACTGGTGAAAGGGTCTCGTAGTGCAGGCATGGAAAATGTCATTGCTGCGCTACGTGCGGATGAAACAAGGTAAGCGCCGTTCATGTTACTTCACCTGGCGAATTTTCTAGCCCAATATCAGTCAGCTTTCCAAGTTTTTAACTATTTAACCTTACGTGTCATTCTCGCAGCGCTAACGGCCCTCATGCTATGCCTGTGGCTTGGCCCCTGGGTGATACGCCGGTTAGTAGAAGGCCAGATTGGCCAAGCGATTCGTGATGATGGCCCTCAGTCCCACTTGTCCAAAGCAGGCACGCCAACCATGGGCGGTGCAATGATTTTGCTGGCTATTGCTATCAGTACTTTGGTCTGGGGCGATTTAACTAACCATTATGTTTGGATAGTGCTACTGGTCACATTGGGCTTCGGGGCTGTTGGCTGGGTCGATGATTATCGTAAGGTGGTTGAAAAGAACCCGCGTGGACTGCCCGCTCGCTGGAAGTATTTCTGGCAGTCAGTGGTGGGTATTGGCGCTGCCGTCGTGCTTTATCTCACAGCCGCTACACCGGCTGAAACTAGCTTATTGATCCCAATGTTTAAAGATGTCGCGCTGCCCCTTGGCGTGTTCTACATCGTGTTAACCTATTTTGTGATCGTAGGCAGCTCTAACGCAGTCAATCTCACGGATGGTCTTGATGGCTTGGCGATCATGCCCACCGTGCTGGTGGCAATGGGCTTGTCCGTATTTGCCTATGCAAGCGGGAACGCCGTGTTTGCTAACTATTTACATATTCCTTTTATTCATGGCACCGGCGAGTTAGCCGTTTTTTGTGCCACTATTGCTGGTGCTGGCCTGGGCTTCTTGTGGTTTAACACTTATCCAGCTCAGGTGTTTATGGGGGATGTGGGCGCGTTGGCACTAGGTGCAGCGCTAGGCGTTGTCGCCGTTATTGTGCGCCAAGAAATTGTGCTGTTTATTATGGGCGGTATCTTTGTACTTGAAACGGTCTCGGTGATTCTTCAAGTTGGCTCTTATAAGCTCACCGGTCGGCGTATTTTCCGCATGGCACCTTTGCATCACCACTACGAGTTGAAAGGTTGGCCAGAGCCGCGGGTAATTGTTCGTTTCTGGATTATTACCGTTGTGCTGGTGCTGCTAGGGCTGGCCACGCTGAAAGTTCGATGATTAGCAGAGTAATAGTGGCAGGGTTGCCGCTATTAGCGTGATGCACACAGGAGCCGGTCATCGTGCGAGTCGCAAATGGAGTCACCGTTGTTATTGGCCTTGGGATATCCGGGCAAGCTATCTGCCGGCATCTGGCACGCCAAGGTACGCCCTTTATGGTGGCAGATACGCGAGCAGAACCTCCGGGGTTGCTTACTTTTAAAAACGAAAACCCCGGTGTTGAGGTTTATTGTGGCCCGCTGACGGCGCTTGATCTTACGAATGCCTACGAAGTTGTTGTAAGCCCTGGCGTAGACCCTCATTCGCCAGGGCTTGAAGGTTTGCTAGAGCGTTATAATCCAGCAACGGGTGAACCTATGCTGGTAGGCGAAATTGCTTTGTTTGTTCGCGCTGTGAATGCGCCGGTCGCTGCTATTACCGGCTCTAATGCCAAGTCAACGGTTACAACATTACTCGGTGAGATGGCTAGAGCTGCTGGTGTTAAAGCGGCAGTGGGTGGCAATTTAGGCACGCCTGCATTGGATTTATTAGCTGAATGCCCAGATGCCGAGCTTTACATCCTTGAACTCTCAAGTTTTCAGCTGGAAACAACGCCTTATTTGGGGGCTAAAGCGGCTGCTTTTTTTAATCTCTGTGAAGATCATTTAGACCGTCATGGAGATATAATGGGTTACCGCTGCGCTAAACAGCGTATTTTTCTTGGTGCGCAATCAGCCATTGTCAGCGCGGATGACGCGCTCACTTGGCCAGAGGCGCCTGTGGATCATGTAGAGCGTTTCACGGCCTTTGCGCCCAAAGGCAATGACTGGGGGTTAGCTGAAAAAGACGGCGAGCTAATGTTGTTCCATGGTGATGCTGCATGGCTTAGCACAGAAGGACTTGCTATTGCGGGTCGGCATAACTACGCCAATGCACTAGCAGCGTTGGCAATGGGCAAGGCGTTGGGCTTCGCAAAAGCGCCGATGTGTCAGGCGTTAGCTGCTTTTAAGGGGTTGCCTCATCGTAGTGAAGTAATTGTTCGAATGAATGGCGTTATGTGGGTGAATGATTCAAAAGGTACTAACGTCGGCGCTACGCTGGCGGCGATTCAAGGCATTAGCGCGTCGCTAAAAGGGAAAGTTATATTATTGGCCGGCGGCGTCGGTAAAGGTGCTGATTTTTCACCCCTGGCGACGCCATTAGCCAAGTGCGCCAAAGCCGCGCTGCTGTTTGGCGCTGATGCGCACCGTCTTGAGGCGGCGTTGTCATCATCTGTGCCAGTGCATTTAGTAGATGATTTAATTCAAGCAATGGAAGTAGCCTGGGAAAAAGCAGAACCTGGCGACTGTGTATTGCTGTCACCCGCCTGCGCAAGCTTAGATCAATTTGTAAATTACCAAGCGAGAGGCGATGCCTTTCGGTATTGGGTTGAGCAAAAGTATAAACAGCATAATCACTCAGGAGAGAGGTTATGAGTCGAGTGCAGCGTATTCGTGATGCTTTGACAACGCGTCATTTACCCTCCGATGTGTGGTTAATCGTCGCCGCTGTAGCGTTAGCTGGATTGGGCTGGGTGATGGTAAGTTCAGCATCTGTAGGGCTGCTTGAAAATAGTTATCACTATGCTCGCCAGCATGGGATTTTTCTATTCCTAGCAATACTGGCTTTTTTTTTTATGCTGTGTGTTCCGATGGAGGCGTGGCGTCAAAACGCAGCATTAATCTTGCTAGTTAGTATTTTTATGCTTGCGCTAGTGCTATTGATTGGGCAAGAGGTGAATGGCAGTAAGCGCTGGATTTCTCTACCTGGCCCGTTACCCAGTCTGCAGGTTTCCGAGCTTGGAAAAATCGGTCTGATTTTTTACATGGCAGCGTTCATGTCTCGCTTTACCTATGACCTGCGCCGTCGAGCGTTAAGTATGTGGCGACCTTTAGCAGTGCTTGCCGTTCCGGCGGGACTGCTCTTTCTGGCCCCTGATTTTGGCGGCATGGGGGTTTATACCGTGTGCGTTATTGGTATGTTAATGATGAGCGGCGCTTCACTTACCTTACTATTTGGAAGTGGCGGCGTATTGGCAGCTGGTGCCGTGATGATGGTCGTTATGGAGCCTTATCGATTAGCGCGCTGGACAAGCTTCTTGGACCCATGGGCTGATCAGTTTGCTACTGGTTATCAGCTTACTCAGGCGCTGATTGCATTCGGTCGAGGGCATGTGACCGGTACCGGATTAGGTAATAGCGTTCAGAAACTTCACTACTTGCCTGAAGCTCACACGGACTTTATTTTTGCTGTGATCGCGGAAGAGCTTGGCATGATTGGTGCCATCCTCGTTGTACTGCTGTTCACGTTGCTAATTACTAGGGCGATGTTGATTGGTCGTCGTGCGGAATTGGCAGGCCATCTTTTCGGTGCCTATGTCAGCTATGGCATAGGTTTCGTTATTGCAGCCCAGGCATTCATCAATATGGCGGTAAGCTCAGGCCTGTTGCCAACGAAAGGGCTAACATTGCCTCTTATTAGCTATGGCGGTTCAAGTTTATTGGTAACCGGTATCATGATTGGCCTGTTGTTGCGTGTAGATGCAGAAACGCGTCACCGGCCACGTCGCGTATCGACACCCTACAAATCACGCCATGAACCTCGGTTATCGTAACTATTCAAGGAGTTGTTTGTGACGACGAACGCACGTCGACGCATCTTAATTATGGCGGGAGGTACCGGAGGTCATGTTATTCCGGCGCTTTCACTAGCACGTTCGCTCAAAGCTCACAATGTCGACGTTGAATGGCTAGGAAGCCCAAGAGGAATCGAGAACCGCCTAGTGCCAGAAGCTGGTATTACGCTTCATACCATCGAGATAAGCGGTCTGCGTGGCAAAGGGGTAGCTGGCTGGCTGAAGGCACCGCTGAACCTTTCCCAAGCAGTGCTCCAAGCGCGAAAGGTAATTCGTCGCTTTAACCCTGATGTGGTGGTTGGACTAGGTGGCTTTGCCAGTGGCCCTGGTGGGTTGGCGGCGTGGCTTTCCAGAGTGCCATTGGTGATTCATGAGCAAAATGCCATCGCTGGACTGACCAATAAGGTGCTCTCGAAATTAGCGACACGCACTTACGCGGCGTTTGCTGAGGCTTTTGGTGACAAGGCTGAGGTGATTGGCAACCCGGTACGAGAAGATATTGCTGCATTGGGTGAGCATCCCAGGAATGCTTCTGAACTTGCCGCTCGTCCGCTGCGGCTATTAGTTGTTGGTGGCTCGCTAGGGGCGGTCGCGTTGAATGAGCGCTTACCGCCAGGGTTAGCCGGTTTGCCTCCAGAGCGGCGCCCTGATGTCCGTCACCAAGCTGGCAAAGAGCGCGATGTGGCGACGGCAAACGCCTACGTTGAGCATGGGATCGTGGCAGATGTTAGTCCTTTTATTGACGATATGGCCGCTGCTTATGAGTGGGCAGATTTAGTCGTTTGCCGAGCCGGAGCGTTAACGGTGGCAGAGCTTGCCGCAGCAGCGAAGCCCGCTTTGCTAGTACCGTTTCCATTTGCTGTTGATGATCATCAGCGGGTCAATGCTGACGTTTTAGTAAAGGCAGGAGCGGCGCTTTGTGTGACACAGTCTGAGCTTACCCCCGAGCGATTAACACACTATTTAGATGAGCTATTAGTCCCAAGCGTATTGTCAGATATGGCTTCTAAAGCCCGTCAGGCTGCCTATTTAGAGGCGACTGAACGGCTTACTAAGGGATGTTTAGCGCTAGTTAAACAAGGAGAGACTGCGTGACCGATTCTATTAATAACGCGTTGCACTCAGGTGTCCGTCCAAGTGGCCCTGGTATGCGCCGTATTAAGCGTTTGCATTTTGTTGGCATCGGTGGCGCAGGTATGTGTGGAATCGCTGAGGTGCTCGCTAATCAGGGTTATAGCGTTAGCGGCAGCGATATGAAGGCCTCGAATGTTGTTGAGCGCCTTCGTCAGTGTGGTGTTCAGGTTGCGATCGGCCATGCTGAAGAAAATGTAGTGGGAGCTGACGTCGTCGTTGTTTCCAGCGCTATTGATGCAACAAATCCTGAAATCCGCTGGGCTCATGAGCATCGTGTGCCAGTGGTCAGACGTGCTGAAATGCTGGCCGAGCTAATGCGTTTTCGCCATGGTATCGCTGTCGCGGGAACCCATGGGAAGACGACCACAACCAGTTTGACTGCCACGCTTCTTGCAGAAGGCGGGTTGGACCCCACTTTTGTGATTGGTGGAAAACTCACTAGTGCTGGCGCTAACGCGCGGTTGGGGGAGGGTGACTATTTAGTTGCTGAGGCTGATGAGTCGGATGCGTCGTTCCTTCATCTTCAGCCAATGGTTTCTATTGTGACGAACATAGATGCAGACCATATGGCCACTTATGGTGGTGATTTTGAGCGTCTAAAAAGTACATTTATCGAGTTTCTTCATAATCTGCCGTTCTATGGGCTGGCGGGATTGTGTATTGACGATGCTAACATTCGGTCGCTGCGTGATCAGGTGAAGCGCCAGTTTGTGACCTACGGTTTCGATGAAGATGCTGACTACCGCATTGTGGATTTTACTCAGCAAGGTGGTGAGGTCTCGTTTACCGCAGTGCGCCCTGGGGAAGCTGCTCCATTGGCTATTCGGCTAGCAATGCCTGGTCGCCACAATGCGTTAAACGCTATGGCGGCTATTGTTGTAGCAACAGATGCCGGGGTAAGTGACGATGCTATTCTCCGTGGACTGGCAAGTTTTGCCGGTGTGGGGCGTCGCTTTCAAGTGCATGGCTATTTCAGTGCCCCTAATGCTGATGGCGAGATCATGTTAGTGGATGATTACGGACACCACCCCCGTGAAGTTGATATGGTTATTCAGGCGGTTCGTGCAGGTTGGCCGGAACGTCGACTGGTCATGTTGTATCAGCCGCATCGCTATAGTCGCACCCGGGATCTTTATGAGGATTTCGTTCGTGTGCTTTCTCAAGTGGATACGCTCGTTCTACTGGATGTCTACAGCGCTGGGAAAGCCGTGATTCCTGGCGCGGAAGGTCGAACCCTTGCCGGGTCTATTCGTCAGCGAGGAGAAGTCGATCCATTGTTCGTTGAGCATAAGCAGGAGCTACCTGCACTGTTAAGCAAGCTTCTGCGTCCTGGGGATATTTTTATTACTCAAGGCGCTGGTGATGTGGGTGGTATTTCGCTTCGTTTCGCGCAAGCCAAGTTATCGCTAGATAAGGTAGAGCTATGAGTGCAGCAATGTCACTGAATGACCCCTTGGCACGCGTCGTCGTTGTTTACGGTGGTACTTCAGCAGAGCGCGAGGTGTCTCTTAAAAGCGGTGCTGCTGTGCTTGGTGCGTTAAAGCGTCAAGGTATCGATGCTATTGGCTACGAT
This sequence comes from Halomonas bluephagenesis, assembly GCF_054790765.1. Lineage (NCBI taxonomy): Bacteria > Pseudomonadati > Pseudomonadota > Gammaproteobacteria > Oceanospirillales > Halomonadaceae > Halomonas > Halomonas bluephagenesis. The sequence goes on along the minus strand of NZ_CP133631.1, from coordinate 356,636 downwards.
CCAAAAGAAGAGGGATTGGTAGGGCTAGAACGCCTTGCTCCAACGGCTGTTTTTGTGGCTCTTCATGGTCGTGGTGGCGAAGATGGCACGTTACAGGGAGCGCTAGAGCTGTTAGGGCTGCCTTATACCGGCAGTGGTGTGCTGGCGTCAGCCTTAGGAATGGATAAGCAGCGCACGAAGCAGGTTTGGCAAGCCGTTGGCTTGCCCACGCCTGAAAGCATTATGCTCAGCGAGACATCTGATTGGTCCATGGTGGTGTCACAATTAGGTTTGCCCATGATGGTGAAGCCTGTTCACGAGGGCTCCACGCTGGGTATTAGTATCGTTAAAAGCCGGGAAGCGTTAGAGGCTGCCTATCATGAGGCGGCGAACTATGATGCCCGTGTTATGGCTGAGCGTTTCGTTGTGGGTGAAGAGTATACCGTTGCGCTGTTAGATAATGATGTATTGCCTGCTATTCGTGTTGAAGTCCCCGGTGGCTTTTATGATTACGAAGCGAAATACATTGCTAACACTACCCAATACCACCTTCCTAGCGGCTTATCATCTGTTGATGAACAGTCCTTGGCTAACCTATGCAAGGAAGCGTTTGATGCTGTAGGTGGCGAAGGGTGGGGGCGTGTCGATGTGATGCGCGACGCGATGGGCAAGTTTTGGCTTATTGAGGTTAATACGGTACCAGGGATGACTGATCACAGTTTAGTGCCTCAAGCGGCAGCACATGCGGGCATTGATTTTGATCAGTTGGTGTTGCGAATATTGAATACTGCGGTTCAGCGCAGCTGCTCATGAAAAAGCGTAATGCGTGGTTGGGGCTCATCTTGCTGGTACTGTTGCTAGGTGCTGGTGGGCGAGCGCTATGGCTATGGTTAGATAGGCCTATTGAGCGTGTGTCTATTCGTGGCGAGTGGGAGTATGTGAGTGCTGATTACCTCCGTACTCAGTTAGCCCCGCTCGTTCAAGAGGCAACTTGGCTCTCTGCAGATTTAGGCGAGTTGCGTCAGCGTGCGCTGAGAATTGGTTGGCTGAATGAAGTCAGAATTTCTCGTGAGTGGCCGAATGCGCTTGTTTTTGAGCTGGTAGAACAAACGCCAGTGGCCCGTTGGAACGATGATTTTCTGCTTAACCCTCAAGGTGAGTCGTTTGCATTTGCGCCACTAAGCGTTCCTAAGGGGCTTCCCGATTTAGCAGGGCCGACAGGCAGCGGAGAAGAGGTGCTTACTTATTATCGTCGCTTAACACCTCATTTCCAGGGTTTGTCGCTGTCACTTTCCCAATTGCGTCTAGAGCCACGCGGTGCATGGCGGCTTCCGTTAAGTAATGGTGCTTGGGTAATGTTAGGAAGACGCCAACACGAAATCCGACTAGCTCGACTCTCAGCGTCGTGGCAGCGTGAACTTGCCCAGCTTGGCGATCATATTCGCTATATCGACTTGCGTTATCCCAATGGTGTTGCCGTTGCTTGGCACGGAGAAAGTGATTTTGCAGAAGAAAATGAGTAATAAGCGACTTACAATGTGCAAGAAGTAGGTAAATGTAAGTGGTTGCCAACACCGAAAAGCCATGAATAGGGTTTAAATTGCCCACAAAGACGATTATCGTAGGCCTGCGCTAGTCGTATTGTGGGTATTGTTTCTATACTATGTTATAGCTGATGTTTTTTTATAGGCTTTTTTATTTAATAGCTGTCAGCATTTGGCTTGATGTTACGGTAAGCGTCAATGTTATTTCGCGTGATTTTGTATCTCCGTTTTAACAATTCAGCGCAGTTGCAACTAACAAGTTTCTTTTTAAATTTTTCTAGGAGATTATCCGACTCATGGCAGGCTCACCCAACGCATCCAATATGGTTGTCGGGCTGGACATTGGAACGTCCAAAGTCGTCGCGATAGTCGGTCAACCCACCGATGATGGTGGAATTGAGATAGCGGGTATCGGCTCTCATCCATCACGCGGCATGAAGCGCGGTGTTGTCATTAATATCGAATCAACCGTGCAATCTATTCAGCGCGCCGTTGAAGAAGCAGAATTAATGGCCGGTTGTGATATTCACTCTGTCTATGTCGGAGTTGCTGGCAGTCATATCAGTTCAATGAACTCAGATGGTGTGGTTGCCATTAAAGAAAGGGAAGTCACACCATCCGATATTGAACGTGTCATCGATTCTGCTCGCGCACGTGCGGTTTCTGAGGGGCAGCGTGTACTTCATGTATTGCCCCAAGAGTTCTCAATCGACGCTCAAGGCGGTATCCGTGAACCTCTAGGGATGTCAGGTGTACGCTTAGAGGCGCAGGTCCACTTGGTGACAGCGGCATTGAACGCCGTTCAAAATATTGAAAAATGTGTGCGGCGCTGTGGTTTAGACGTTGACGCTATTATTCTTGAACAGCTAGCTTCTAGTATGGCGGTGCTCACCGAAGACGAGCGTGAATTAGGCGTTTGCATGGTGGATATTGGTGGGGGTACCACTGATATGGCCATTTTCAGCGAAGGAGCCATTCGTCATACAGCCGTTATCCCTATCGCGGGTGACCAAGTAACTAACGACATAGCGATGGCACTGCGTACGCCCACGCAGCACGCTGAAGAGATTAAAGTTAAATACGCTTGTGCACTTACACAACTGGCTGCAAGCGATGAAATGATTAAAGTTCCCAGCGTAGGGGATCGTCCGGCTCGTGATTTATCGCGACAGGCACTTGCTGAAGTGGTTGAGCCGCGTTACGAGGAACTATTTACGTTGGTGAGGGACGAATTACGCCGTAGTGGCTATGAAGATATGGTGGCTGCTGGTGTTGTGCTCACTGGTGGCACCTCGCGTATGGAAGGGGTTAGCGAATTGGCAGAAGAGATTTTTCATATGCCTGTTCGTATTGCTTGTCCGCAAAATGTCAAAGGTTTGGCTGACGTGGTACGCAATCCTATTTATGCAACAGGTGTGGGTTTACTGCATTATGCATTGCAAGAAGCGCGACATGGGCAAGGCCTAGAAAGCCACGGGGGAGTCGTTGCTGCGCATAAAGGGCGCAACGAGGTCGCCCGGCGTGATATCAAGGAAGGTCAATCGGCGCTGGCAAGAATCAAAGGCTGGTTCAAAGGAAATTTCTGACAGGGCCGCAAGCGCGGTTCAGGAGACGGGGCTTATGTTCGAATTGGTAGATAACGCACCCTCGAGCAGTGCGGTCATCAAAGTGGTCGGTGTTGGCGGCGGCGGTGGCAACGCAGTTAACCACATGGTCGAAAGTAATATCGAAGGCGTTGAATTTATCTGCGCTAACACCGACGCTCAAGCACTTAAACGGGTGTCTGCAAAAACTGTCTTGCAGCTTGGTAGCGAAATCACCAAAGGGCTCGGAGCAGGTGCCAACCCTGAAGTAGGCCGCCAGGCAGCCATGGAAGACCGTGATCGCATCGCTGAGTTATTAACCGGTGCAGACATGGTGTTCATTACGGCTGGGATGGGGGGGGGCACAGGAACCGGCGGTGCGCCTGTTGTTGCTCAGGTTGCCAAAGAGCTGGGTATTCTGACAGTTGCCGTGGTAACTCGTCCCTTCCCGTTTGAAGGGCCGAAGCGCATGCGCGCAGCTGAAGAAGGCATGAAAGAGCTTTCAGAGCATGTTGATTCGCTGATCACTATTCCAAACGAAAAACTGCTTTCTGTACTTGGAAAGAACGCCACGCTGTTAACTGCTTTTAGCGCTGCTAACGATGTGTTGTTGGGAGCCGTTCAGGGCATTGCAGAGCTTATTACCAGCCCAGGCATTATTAACGTCGATTTTGCTGATGTACGCACCGTTATGTCAGAAATGGGCATGGCGATGATGGGGACCGGTGGGGCTACTGGCGAGAATCGTGCTCGTGAAGCGGCTGAGAAAGCCATTCGTAGCCCGCTGCTTGAAGACATTGATCTACACGGTGCTCGCGGTATTCTGGTCAATATTACTGCTGGCCCTGACTTGTCGATTGGTGAATTCAACGACGTAGGTGCCACTGTTCAAGAGTTTGCCTCTCAGGAAGCAACGATCGTGGTGGGCACTTCTATCGACATGGAAATGTCCGATGAGCTACGTGTGACCGTGGTGGCTGCTGGTTTGGATAACAACAAAGGTAAAGTTGCCTCACGCGAGCCAGCGCGTAGGTCTGCTGCGGAAGCATCCTCAGATTATCGTAAGCTGCAGCAACCCACTGTTATGCGTCAGCAAGCAACGGCACGTGCAGAAGCCCCTGAGCCAGCTGCGAAACCTCGTCCTGATAAGCGTCGAGCCCCAGACGCCGATGACTATTTGGACATTCCCGCATTTTTACGTCGTCAGGCAGATTAATCGGCGCCATCAGCGTTCACTAAAGCAGCAAACGAGAGTTTTATTGGTTAAAACGCTCGTTTGCTGTTAAAGTGAACACTGTTTCTTTACTTTCTTTCCCCTAGCGGTACTTGTCGGCGCTTCTGCCGGTGACCGCCGTCATTAGAGTTCGACCACTGCCCATGATCAGACAACGCACATTACAAAACGTCATTCGCGCCACCGGAGTGGGTCTGCACTCTGGCAAAAAAGTCCACTTGGCTTTGCGCCCGGCGCCGGCTAATACCGGAATTGTGTTTATCCGGACCGATTTGGAGCCTGTGGCTCACGTACCTGCTCGTGCCGAATTGGTGGAAGACACCACATTATGCACTGCGCTTTCTTACAAGGGCGTGAAAGTCGCTACGGTCGAGCATTTAATGTCGGCATTTGCCGGATTGGGCATTGATAACGCCTATGTCGATGTAAGTGCACCTGAAGTGCCTATCATGGACGGTAGTGCCAGCCCTTTTGTATTCTTAATTCAGTCGGCGGGCATTTTAGAGCAAGATGCGCCTAAGAAATTCATTCGAATTAAGCGCCGCGTTGCCGTCAGTGATGGCGATAAAGAAGCCGTTTTTTTGCCGCATCAAGGCTTTAAAGTTTCTTTTGCAATTGACTTTGATCACCCTGTGTTTGAGCAGCAAAAACAAACTGCGTTGATCGATTTTTCAACGACGTCGTTTGTTAAAGAGGTTTCTCGTGCACGTACCTTCGGGTTTATGCGCGATCTCGAATTTTTACGATCCAATAATCTTGCGCTTGGTGGTAGCTTAGATAATGCTATTGTTGTGGATGACTACCGCATCGTGAACGAAGGTGGTCTGCGTTACGACGATGAGTTCGTCAAGCATAAGGTGCTTGATGCTATTGGTGATTTGTACCAGCTGGGCCACAGTTTGATTGGCGAGTTCCAGGGTGTTAAATCGGGACACGCGCTCAACAACCAGTTGTGCCGCGAGCTATTGGCGCAGCCCGACGCCTATGAAATCGTCACATTTGAAGAAGATAAAGCGGTTGCGCCTATCTCTTACTCGGCACCTGCAATGGCATAGGTTAAACACCTGTCAGATTTTTGGGTAGTACGATCGCAACAGTAAAAAGCACCGCTCTGGCGGTGCTTTTGCATTTTAACGCTGGGATTAACATGGCGATTAATGTTTATTCATCTGAATGCTTAGGTGCATGAGCCGCTAAGCGCTCCAAGGCGTTTTTAAGGGAGGGGTTGTCGGTATCTTTTGCGCACTCGGCTAGCGTTTTGCCTGCATTCTCAGAGAGGGTGCGAGTGTAGCGCTTCGGGCTCTCAATTGGCCGTACAGGTCGCACTTTAAGTGTAAAGCCGGTGACACTCTCAAATCCTGGTAGCTGATGCAGTAGCACAAGCAGTCGCGGTTGTTCATAGCGTAACCATGTTAGCCAGCTTGCCTGGCCGCTTATTAGCGTCAATCGCCCCTCTCGAAAGCCTCCGACGAAAATATGTTCGCGCATTGCTTCAGGAAGGTGAGCACGTAAATGACGCTGAGCCTGATCAATTAAGCGGGACTGTCGCATAAGCTGTCCCGCGCTGCCAGACTTGGTCAGCAGTTGGGTAATGGGCTGTGCGCGAGATCGCTTAACCTTTATACTCATAAGCTTGAATCCTGGAACGTTGTTGGCTGAGTCGCATTAACGGTTGCCACCAACGTCTTATATTGTCTTTTAATTGATAGAGCCTAACACGCTCAGGAGCCAGTCCACAGCATGTCATCAACGCCAGATGTATTATCTGCTTCGCCGCGGCGGCAACGCCGAAATGGCCTAGCGCGTTGGTGGCTGGCGGGCCTCTTAGTGAGCTGTTTGTTACCTGCTAGTTTACATCCTTCAGATGCATTGCGTAGCGGTGAGCGCGGTGTGATTATCTGTTTTTGGGTGCCAGCGATGCTGCGTGCTCAATCCGAATGGATAGCTAAGAAGCGTTGCGCGCTGCGCCGCTGGGTACGAAAACAGGCGTGTGTCTATCCTGCTGTCTCGCACTGTTCCCGCTACTTTCTTCATATTCCACATCGATTGGTCGCCGCTATTGATGTGCTGATCCCGCGTGGCCCGCCGGCTCGACTGTTCGCTTATTAAATCTACCCTTATTTGCCTTATATAAAAGGGCGCACCTGAATGGGACGCTCGTGAAGATTTGGAACTTTCATGATTAATAATTTGTTACGTAAAGTCGTCGGCTCTAAAAATGATCGCGACGTTAAGCGCATGCAAAAAAGTGTGCTCAGTATTAACGTTTTAGAGCAAGCGCTTGAAGGGTTAAGTGATGCTGATTTGCAGGCAAAAACAGGGCTGTTGCGTCAAAAGTTAGCAGAAGGCGCATCTATTGATAGTTTATTACCCGAGGCATTTGCCGTCGTGCGCGAGGCCAGTAAGCGGGTAATGAATATGCGCCACTTTGACGTCCAGATGGTCGGTGGTATGACATTGCATCGTGGCCGCATTGCGGAAATGAAAACCGGGGAAGGTAAAACCCTGGTGGCGACGCTTGCCGTATATTTAAATGCGCTACCAAGCAAAGGCGTGCATGTTGTCACCGTTAATGACTACCTTGCTCGCCGTGATGCTGAGTGGATGCGCCCTTTGTATGAGTTTTTAGGGCTCTCGGTGGGCGTTATCTTCGCTGGCCAAACCGGCGAAGAGAAACGCCACGCCTATCAGTGTGATATCACTTACGGCACTAACAATGAGTTTGGTTTCGATTATCTGCGCGACAATATGGCGTTCTCGCTTGAGGATAAAGTGCAGCGTGGTCTGCATTACGCCATCGTCGACGAAGTCGACTCTATTTTAATTGATGAGGCCCGTACGCCATTAATTATCTCGGGCGCAGTGGATGAAAACACTGATTTGTATGGCATTGTCAATCGACTGGCTCAGCAGTTAGAGCAAGGGGAGGCCTCTGAAGATAGTGATGTGCCGGTCACGGGAGACTTCCTGCTAGATGAAAAACAAAAGCAGGTAGAGCTCACCGAGCAGGGACATAACAAAGTTGAAGAGCTAATGCGTGCTGAAGGGCTGTTGGGCGAGGGTGAATCGCTCTATGCCGCACAAAACCTTAACTTGCTTCAGCATATGCACTCCGCGCTGCGCGCACGTCATCTTTATCATTTAGACGTTGACTACATCGTTTCTGAAGGCCAAGTCGTCATCGTTGATGAGCATACTGGGCGTTCTATGCCGGGGCGCCGTTGGTCAGAAGGGCTGCACCAAGCGGTTGAAGCGAAAGAGGGAGTGACGGTTCAGCGAGAGAGCCAGACACTGGCATCGACTACTTTCCAGAACTACTTCCGTTTGTATGAAAAGCTCGCTGGCATGACTGGTACCGCTGATACTGAAGCATTTGAATTCCGGCAAATCTATGGCCTGGATGTGGTCGTCATTCCAACGAATCGCCCGCTTTCCCGTAAAGATCTGAATGATTTGGTCTATCTGAGTGCGGAAGAGAAATACGAAGCGATTATTAAAGATGTGAAGACCGAAACTGAAGCAGGACGTCCTGTTCTAGTCGGTACGGCGTCGATTGAAACCTCAGAGTATCTCGCTCGCCTTATGCGTGAGGCTGGCCTAACGTTTAATGTGTTGAACGCTAAGCAGCACCAGAGCGAAGCGGAAATCATCTCTCAAGCCGGTCGCCCTGGCGCCATTACTATCGCAACGAATATGGCGGGTCGTGGCACCGATATTGTCCTAGGGGGCAACTGGGAGGCTGAAGCAGCTAAGCTGCAAGATCCCACCCAAGAACAGGTAGATGCTCTAAAGGCAGAGTGGCAGAAGCGCCATGACGGTGTTTTAGAAGCGGGTGGCTTGCATGTGGTTGGCTCTGAGCGCCATGAGTCGCGTCGTATCGACAATCAGTTGCGTGGCCGTGCGGGACGTCAAGGTGATCCAGGCTCTACACGTTTCTTCCTCTCGCTAGAAGACAGTCTGATGCGTCTGTTCGGCTCTGACCGTGTGAAGCGCCTAATGCTGGCTCTCGGGTTAGAGCGAGGTGAGGCAATTGAGCACAAGATGGTGTCTAACGCTGTCGAACGCGCCCAGAAAAAGGTAGAGGGACGCAACTTTGATATCCGTAAGCAACTGCTGGAATACGACGATGTCGCTAACGATCAGCGTCGTGTTATCTATGAGCAGCGGAATGAAATTCTTTCCGCTGATGATGTTTCCGATGCCGTTATTGGTATTCGTGAAGAAGTCATGGAAGATGCCATTAGTGATTTCGTGCCGCCCCAGAGTCTTGCTGAGCAGTGGGATCTACCCGGGTTAGAAGCGCATCTTAAAACTGAATTCAATCTTGATGCTCCTGTTACGCAGTGGGCGGCAGAGGACGAGCGCTTCAGTGAGGAGAAGCTGCGTGAGCGTTTACAAGCGATGCACCGTGATGCGTATCAAGCCAAAATTGAGGCTGCTGGAGCCGAGTTGATTCGCCGTTTTGAGAAACAGGTAATGCTTCAGGTGTTGGACACACGTTGGAAAGAGCATCTTCAGTCGATGGATCATCTGCGTCGTGGCATTCATTTGCGTGGCTACGCCCAGAAGAATCCTAAGCAAGAATACAAGCGTGAATCTTTCGAGTTGTTCCAGCATCTACTAACGAACATTAAAGCTGACGTCACGCGTATCTTAAGCCACGTACAGGTTCGCCAGCCTGAAGAGGTTGATGCACTAGAGCAGAAGCGCCGTGAAGAGTCAGTGCGTGAACGAGCGACTGCGGCAAGCCGCCACGATGATCCTAACGCCCAGCAGGAAGATATTTCACAGGAAGCGCCAGGGGCTGATGGCCGCCCGTTGCGTCGTGAAGGGCCAAAAGTAGGGCGCAATGACCCGTGTTCATGCGGGTCGGGTAAAAAATATAAGCAGTGCTGCGGAAAACTAAGCTAATCACGCGTGGCGAAATTGAGCGCAAAGGAGAAAAACATGGCGGTGGGAAATCTTCCTTTTCCGGAATTGCCACCCCTTAACGGGGTGCGCCTGGGCAGTGCAATGGCGGGTATTAAGAAGCCGGATCGTCGTGATGTAGTGGTGATTGAGCTGCCTGAAACTGCCACGGTAGCTGGGGTTTTTACTCGTAATGCGTTTTGTGCCGCCCCAGTGGCCGTGGCGAAAGCGCACCTTGAAGAGTGTTCAAGCGCTGGGCGAGTGCCTCGCTACTGGCTAGTTAATACTGGCAATGCCAATGCAGGTACTGGCGCATCAGGCCTGCAGGATGCTTATGCCAGCTGTGAAGCGCTTGCTGAGCAAATGAGCGTTGATATAAGCCAGGTTTTGCCCTTTTCAACCGGCGTGATCGGCGAGCCTCTACCCATGGAGCGTTTGCTTGCAGGTATACCGAGTGCGCTGAATTCTTTGGCGGATGCTAGTCTCGCTTGGCAGCAGGCAGGCGAGGGAATTCTGACGACCGATACCCGAGCCAAAGGCGCTACGGTAACCGTTCCAGTTGGTGACCAGCAGGTCACAATCAACGGTATTACAAAGGGTTCTGGCATGATTAAGCCCAATATGGCTAACATGCTGGGTTTCGTAGTGACAGATGCAGCGATTGAGCAGCCTTTGTTAGCGAGTTTGCTGCGTGAAACGGTGGATCGCTCCTTTAATTGCATCACTGTTGATAGCGATACCTCAACCAACGATGCGTGCATGCTGGCGGCGACAGGCACAGGCGTTCGTATTGAAAGCGAGGAACAGGTAGCCATTTTCCGTAATGCGCTGCAACGCGTCATGACCGAGCTTGCGCAAGCGATTATTCGCGATGGCGAAGGGGCGACTAAGTTTGTGACGCTCCAGGTGAATGAAGCGACTACTCGTCAGGAAGCGTTGGATGTTGCCTTCACCGTTGCTCACTCGCCGCTGGTGAAGACCGCGCTCTACGCTTCTGATGCTAACTGGGGGCGTATTTTAGCTGCCGTTGGGCGCGCACCGGTTGAGGCGTTCGATGTCAATCAAGTTGTCATTGATTTGGGTGACGTCCGCTTGGTCGAAAAGGGCGGCCGCGCCGACAGTTATACAGAAGCGGCGGGCAGTGCTGTTATGGCGCAAGAGGAGATCATCATTCGCATTAATTTGGGTCGTGGGGAAGAGAGTGCCACTGTGTGGACCTCGGATCTGTCCCATGACTATGTGACTATCAACGCGGATTACCGTAGCTGAAGAGCGCTGAAAAGTAGCTAAAAACAGTTGCAGTGACGTGCTAATGCAGCGAGATAGCGTCGTCTTTGGTTAGGGCGGCGCGCAAAAAGTGGGTAAAGACGTAATGAGTGTAATGGTAAAACGACGAGTTCATGTCGCGGCGGCTGCAATGATCAGCGCCGATCAAAAGCGGGTTCTGATTGCGCGTCGGCCCTCTAATGTCGATCAAGGCGGTCTATGGGAGTTTCCTGGTGGCAAGCTGGCGCCTTATGAAACAGGGCTGGAAGGTCTCAAGCGCGAGCTTCACGAAGAGCTAGGCGTCGAGATTGTACGTGCCCGGCCACTTATCCGCGTTCATCATGAGTATCCAGATAAACACATCTTACTGGATGTTTGGCAGGTACAAGAGTTTGCAGGCGAGCCGTTTGGTCGCGAGGGGCAGGCCGTGCGCTGGGTGCCCATGGAAGAATTGGTAAATTACCCTTTCCCTGCTGCTAACTTGCCTATTCTGCGTGCGGTGATGTTGCCCACAGATTATCTGATTACTGGCGAGGAAGCTGACGAAGAACGTTTCGATAGCTTGTTGGAAAGAGCGCTCAGTGAAGACGGTGTAAGACTCGTACAGCTGCGGGCAAAAAATCTTGATGAAGCGGCATACATTGCCCGTGCTGAGCGCGCCCTGCGCCTTTGTCGTCAGTACGATGCAAAGCTATTGCTGAACGGAGAACCTGCATTGCTTGATGCTGTTGATGCTGACGGTATTCATTTAACGAGCGCACGGTTAATGGATCTTGAGCGTCGCCCGATTGCTGAAAATAAATGGCTCTCGGCGTCTACTCACGATCAAAAGCAGCTTTCTCAGGCAGCGGTCCTAGGCTGTGATTTTGTGACGCTGTCGCCGCTGCGTACCACGCCTTCTCATCCTGAGGTAGCACCGCTGGGATGGCATGACTTCCAGCAACTAGTGGAACGTGCTGGTATGCCGGTATTTGCACTGGGCGGTATGACACGCTTTGATGCTAGCCATGCACGCGCTGTTGGTGCTCAGGGAATTGCGTCTATCCGCGATTTTTGGAAGTGAAGCCAACCGCTACATTGTTAATGTTTTAAATACGGCGCCTGCTCTTTATGGGAGCAGGCGCCGTGTTTGCTATCAACCACGTTTGCCATCAATCGCGATAGCGACGTGTTAGATCACCGTAGGCATCAATACGCCGGTCGCGCAAATAAGGCCAAATGCGCCGGGTGTTCTCACTACGTGCCATATCGATGTTGACTACCAGCTGTTGCGTCTCTTCTCCTGCGTGCGCCAGCATCTCTCCTTGCGGGCCGCACACAAAGCTACCGCCCCAAAACGCAATGCCGCCGCCAACGCCGGAGTGATCGGGTTCGAAGCCGACACGGTTAGCTACCAGGACGGGGAGCCCGTTAGCGACGCCATGGGAGCGCTGTATAATGGTCCAAGCATCTTTCTGACGGGCTTTTTCAGCGTCATCATCATTTGGATCCCAGCCGATGGCAGTGGGATAGAGAAGGAGCTCCGCACCACTGAGTGCCATTAAACGTGCCGCTTCCGGGTACCATTGATCCCAGCAAACTAAGACACCTAGCCGCCCAACAGAGGTGTCAATGGGCGTGAAGCCTTGGCCGCGTTCGTCATCAGCATCGCCTGGGGTAAAGTAAAACTTTTCGTAAAAGGCCGGATCATCAGGGATGTGCATTTTGCGGTATTGCCCAACACGCCCTTTTGCGCGGTCATAAACGACGGCTGTGTTGTGGTAAAGCCCCGCGGCACGTTTTTCAAACAGCGACCCCCCCAGCACAATATTCAGTTCCTTAGCTAGTTCAGCTAGGCGTTGGCCAGTGGGGCCGTCTAGCGGTTCAGCCAAATCAAACAGTGCAGGGTCTTCGTACTGACAAAAGTAGTGAGTGGCATGCAGCTCCTGAAGCAAAACTAACTGTGCCCCTTGGCTAACGGCAGCGCGTATGCCTGCTTCGCTGGCAGCAAGACTACGTGCTTTATCTGGCCACGCAGGCTGTTGAACAACACCGACGGTTAAGCTGTTAGACATGATGGCTCCTTAGGATTCAGTTAGCACTGGGGCAAGCGTGCCTTTCGGTAACTGCATGGTTAAACAGTGAAGGCTGCCATGCTGACGAATGACGCTAGCACACTCAATCGGAATCAACGCGTGTTCTGGGAAGGCGACACGCAGCGCTTGCAGCGCGACAACATCAGCAGGGTCGCCGTAGGTGGGCACTAGTACGGCATTGTTGATAATCAAAAAATTAGCGTAGGTGGCTGGGAGGCGATGGCCATCTTCAGGGTCAAAGCAGGCCTGTGGCCAAGGCAGGGCAATTAATTGGTAGGGCTCACCGTTGCGCTGACGAAACGCCATGAGCTCTTGCTCCATCGCGTTTAGCGCAGGGTAGTGCGGATCGGTCGGGTCGTCGCAGCGGACATACGCAATGGTAGAGGCATTGCAAAAGCGCGCGAGCGTATCAATATGGCTATCGGTATCGTCACCCTCAAGATGCCCATTTGCCAGCCAAAGGACACGGTCGACGCCAAAATCTTCCGCTAACTGAGCTTCAACATCCGTACGCGCAAGTGACGGATTGCGATTTGGATTCAGCAAGCAGGCTTCGGTGGTTAGCAGCGTGCCCTCTCCGTCGGTTTCAATAGCACCGCCTTCTAGTACCATATTCCGTGGAGCGGTGGGGCAGGCCCATACGCCTGCATCGGCCAGCCACTGGGTAAGCCGATTGTCATGCTCGGCGGGGAATTTACCGCCCCAGCCGGTAAACGTGTAATCCAGCATTAGTGGCTGCTGAGTTTCATCCACCACGGTGATTGGCCCATGGTCTCTGGCCCAGGTGTCATCGGTTGGAGCGACAATAAGTGTCAGCTGTTGTTGGGAAATGCCATAGGACTTAAACGTCGCAGCCAGACGGCGGTGGATGGTGTCATCAGAAACGCTGATCAACACGTGCTGATAGTGTGTCGTTGCAATCACGATACGTTCAAGTGTTGCTTCGATGCGCGATAACAGTGGTGCCCAGTCGCCGTCTGGACGTGGCCAAGTCAGTTGCAGGCCGTCTTGGGGGGACCACTCGGGCAATAAACGGTAAGTCTTGTTAGCCAACGTCACAGGTGCTCTTAATAGTCGAAAAATTAATAGCCGAAAAAATGCTTGCCCTAAAGACCTGCCCTAAAGGCCTGCCCTCAAGACAATGAGAATGGGCGCAATTTAGGGGCTTGTTTGCCAACATGCAAGCGTTACCGTGCTTAAGGGAACGGTGAGCATACTTGTTACTCTAACGCAGCGTTCTTACATGCACCCATGCTAAAAAAACCGTACCATGGACGCTTATTACTAAGGAATGATGCCATGCTTGATCGTTTGCCTTTCCTGGTGGGGCTGCGCTACGTGCGCGCTAAACGCCGGAACCACTTTATTTCGTTTATCTCGTTAACTTCAATGCTGGGATTAATGCTTGGCGTGGCAGTACTAATCCTTGTGCTGTCGGTGATGAATGGTTTTGATCACGAGCTTCGTACCCGCATCTTAGGAATGGTGCCTCACACTAAAATTGAATCGCAAGAAGGGTTGGTCGAGTGGCAAGCGCTAGCAGATCAGCTCGTTGAGCGTGAGCGAGTCATCGGTGCAGCGCCTTATGTTGAACAGCAGGGTATGTTTTCGGCAGGCGGTAGAAATCAAGGCGCCATGGTGAATGGCATTCATCCAGACTGGGAAGATCAAGTGTCGATTATTGGCGAGCATATGCGCCAAGGCCAGCTTTCCGATCTGGTGCCTGGCGAGTGGAATGTGGTTCTGGGATCTATGCTGGCACGTCGCTTGGGTGTGGGGGTAGGTGACCGAGTTACGCTACTTGTCCCGGAAGCATCGATTACACCCGCTGGGGTTTTCCCAAGGCTAAAGCGGTTTACCGTTAGCGGTATCTTTAGTGTGGGCGCTGATTTAGACGCTAATCTGGCTTATGCCAATATTGAAGATATGCAAACCTTAGCGCGCTTGGGCGATGCAGTGGGTGGTCTGCGGCTGGAGCTGGATGACCTGTTTGTAGCTGGCAGTGAAACTCAAGCGATCGTTAATGAACTGGGCTCAGGGTACCGCGGCACGGATTGGACTGCTTCCCATGGGAGCCTATTTCAAGCGATTCAGATGGAAAAGCGCATGATTGCATTACTGCTTACTGTCATTATTGCCGTTGCCGCATTTAATATAGTGTCTACGCTAGTGATGGTGGTTACTGATAAGCGAGCGGATATCGCCATTTTACGTACCATAGGCGCCACCCCACGTTCGATTATGGGTATTTTTATCGTGCAAGGGCTAACCATCGGTCTGATCGGTATTGCGATTGGCGTAGCTGCGGGTGTTCTCCTGGCACTGACTATCTCTGATTTGATCAGTTGGTTTGAAACAACTTTCGGTATTCAGTTCTTAGATGCCGGAGTTTACTTTATTAGTGACTTGCCCTCTCAGCTGCAGTGGGGCGATGTGCGCGATATTGTCATCGCTGCCTTTGGTCTGACCTTCCTCTCGACGCTTTATCCCGCTTGGCGGGCCGCTCGGGTTCAGCCTGCCGACGTACTGCGTTATGAATAAGGAAGCAAAACGATGACCTCAAGTACACAGCACTCCGCAGCAGTTATGCTGGAATGTAACAGCCTGACACGGGTTTATAGTGAAGGCCCCCAAGATCTCACCGTATTAGATCAGCTTGAGCTTAAGGTGCATGCTGGAGAGCGTGTTGCCATTGTGGGGAGCTCAGGCTCGGGTAAAACGACGCTGCTAAACCTGTTGGGTGGTCTTGATCGGCCCAGCGCTGGCAGCGTAGTGATTGCTGGCGAGCCATTATCCGGGCTTAACGAAGCGGCATTAGGTCGTTTTCGGAATCGTTATATTGGCTTTGTTTATCAGTTTCACCACTTGCTGGCTGAGTTCACTGCGGTCGAGAATGCCGCACTTCCGTTAATTATTCGCGGCCAGTCTAAAAAGATGGCTGAGCAGCGCGCTATGCAGCTGCTTGAACGGGTGGGCATGAAGGCTCGGGCTGATCATAAACCTGGCGAGCTTTCGGGAGGGGAGCGTCAGCGTGTGGCCATCGCCCGTGCATTAGTGACAGATCCCAGTCTTGTATTGATGGATGAGCCAACCGGAAACCTAGACCAAACCACGGCAAGTACCATTTTAGCGCTTATGGACGAGTTGGCTAAAGAGAGCGCCTGCGCGTTTGTGATTGTAACTCATGATGTCAGCTTGGCTGCTCATCAGGATCGTGTGATGAAGTTGGATAGTGGGCAGTTAATTGAGCAGAAAAACGACTAGTAGCTGGGAGGGCTAGTCGTCGAATTCTGACTCAATGCGGGCCCGGCGCTGCCGTCTCTTCAGGCGGCGGCGCTTCCAATGATGGGAAACATGCCAGCGCCAAATTAGCCGTATGACAATATTGGCAACAATGGCTAATAGTACGGCGGAAATTAACGATCCAAGCATCAGCGGCGGCATGATGTCGTGCATTTGTTCTGCAATCCAGCGTGTTGATATGCGCGATGGCGCCTCTCTCACTGGTGCTTCTAAAAGAAACGTGCCAATTCGATAATTAAAATAAAAAATAACCGGCATGGTGAGTGGGTTCGTAATCCACACCAACCCTACTGAAAGTGCCAAGTTACAACGGCTAAACCTTGCCCCTAGTGCTGCAACTACCATTTGAAACGGTATGGGCAGCATGGCGCAAAAAAGCCCCACGCTGAACGCGTTTGCAACGCTTCGACGTGTTAAAAGCCATAACCCAGGGTCTGCAATTAATGGCGCAATAAAGCGTAGTGAGCGCTGTCGCCTTAATGTGTCGGGTTTTGGCATGTAGCGCTGCAGGAAACGGCGCGGCATGTCAGGTACTCTTGCAATTGGTGCATCCTATTATCCATATAGCGGCGTGCTTCGGCTATGGCGTGGGTATGAATGATCTAGTTCCACGGAGGGAATATGCAACTAGGTGTTGCACTACCTGCTGCCTTGGCAGTATTGCTGGGTGCGCTAGCGGCGTGGTTAAGCGGCCCCGAGGGGCACCTGCAGGTTCTGCTACCAAGCGTGCTTGTGGTGGTGCTTTGCTTGGTTGTGCTTCGGCGTAGCTTATTAATTTGGTTGGTTATTTCAAGCTGGGTTTTTGTCAGCGTGCAGCAAGAGTGGGGGCATCGTTTGCCAAGTGGGCTCAGTGGGAAAGATGTCACCCTGCAGGCTCGAGTAATCAATGTTCAAACGGAAACGGGGTCGTCACGCTTACGCCTGACAGTTGAAACCTGTCTCTCTCCTGAGGGGCTTCCAAGCTGTAGCGCACTGCGCAGTGTGCGAGTAAGTGCTTACGGTGATCAACGCTTCCTCGTTGGCGAGCGCTGGAAAATGACACTTCGGCTTCGTCCTCCCAGTGGCTTTTCTAACCCAAATACGTTTAATTTTCAGCAGTGGTTATGGCGCGAAGGCATACACGCGACCGGTTATGTGCGCCAGGAGCCTAAGCCTGAACGCCTGTCGGAGGCTAAGCTGACACTTCGTCAGAGAGCAGTCGAAACGTTGTCTAGCCAACCGTTGCAAGAGCGAACCCAGCGCTGGCTTGCGGCGCTAACGCTGGGTGATAGTGAGCAGTTGACCCAAGATGATTGGACCTTGCTCAATGCAACGGGTACAACACATTTAGTGGTTATTTCAGGATTACACGTTGGGCTCGTCGCGTCATTTGTACTGCTGTTGGCTCGTTTTACTGCCAGGCTAGTAACGCCTATCCATTGGCGTCTGCGTGCTTGGCCCTGGTGGCTAGCAGGAGCGGCGGCGGTGGGTTACGCCATGTTAGCTGGACTAGCCCCTCCTGCCATGCGAGCCATGATCATGACGCTGTTAGGCCTGTGGGTGCTTAGCGGACGTCATGCACCAGGTGCTTGGCAAGCTTGGTGGCTTGCGCTCGGAATGGTGTTAGTCGTTGATCCGCTTGCACTGTGGCGGCCTGGTCTATGGCTTTCGTTTATTGCGGTAGGCTGGTTGATTATTATTTGGCAAGGTCGTCCCCGACCACAAGGGCTGAAGGGGTGGTGTTGGGCATTACTGCGTTCTCAACTCCTCATCGCACCGCTAATGGCGGCAGCGGTGCTGGTGGCGTTTGGGAGAGTCGCCCCTGCGGCACCTTTGGTGAATCTTGTTGCTGTACCTTGGGTCAGCTCCGTTATGGTGCCTAGTGCGTTATTGGGATGGGTGCTGTCGCCACTGCCTGGGATAGGGCTTTTTGTATGGTGGTGTTTTGAGCAGGCATTGCAGGTTTTCCATCAGCTATTAGTCATTACCGTACAATGGGCACCACTTTTGCAGCCACCATCGGTACTGGTGTTTCCGCTGGTAGGCGCGCTGTTATTACTGTCGCTATGCTGGGGGCTTCCCAACGTTCCTGGGTGGTTACGTGTTGGCGCAACATTGCTACTGTTAAGCTTTCCGTGGTGGTCTCCGGACGAACAGCTTAACCAGGGCGAGCTACGTGTCATTGTTTATGACGTCGGGCAAGGTCAACTGATTGAGTTGCGTAGCGCCAACTACCGATTGCTGTATGACACTGGGCCTCGCTTTCGCAGTGGTTTTATGCCGCTGCAAACCCTTTGGTCTCCAGGCCAATCGTTCGATCACGTTATCGTCAGTCATGCCGATAACGATCATGCTGGGGGTGTCAGTGCTCTTTTAAAAGACCATCGGGTAACGCAATGGTGGGCTCCCCGTGGAGAGCTTCTTCCCGTTGCTAGTAAAGAGTGTGTTCAAGGTCAGCAGTGGCGGCGTGATGGCATTCACTATCAGATACTTTGGCCACCAAAGGGGGATAACGAGCTCACCTCTAATGATCGCTCCTGTGTTCTTCAAGTAAGAGTGGGAGAGCAGCGTTTGCTGATCACGGGAGACGTTGGCAAGGACATTGAGAGGAGAGTCTTAGCCAATGTTATTACGCCGATTAGCGTGTTAGTGGCTGGGCATCATGGAAGCAATACAAGTTCGGGTGTTCAGTTCGTTCAAGTAAGCCGTCCTCGGCATGTCATTTTTAGTGCGGGGAAAGATAATCCCTTTAATCATCCGGTCGACGCGGTAGTACGCCGCTTTCGACAACAGCAGAGCTGTTTATGGAGTACCGCCCAGGATGGCGCTCTCGAATTTAGCCTCACAGCCACTCAACCGATGCAGATCATTCCCATGCGAAAACAACCGGGCGCTCGTAAGCGGTGTTGATGCGCGTCACCATAAGGTAGAATTCTGGCAACTGCACACTAAGGCCGGGAGCGCGTGTGACTGATTCAGGTTGGGTTCTCTACAAGCGATTATTAACTTACGTCAAACCTCACTGGCGCGCGTTCGCGTTAGCGATAGTAGGTTTTATCATTTATGCCGCCTCCAGTACGGCACTAGCTGAAATGATGAAACGGCTTATTGATGGCATCCAGAATCCTGATGCCACCTTTCGTTTACTGCTCCCCATGTTCGTTGTAATTATGTTCGCCTCGCGCGGGCTGGGGACATTTTTAAGCACCTACTTTATGTCCTACGTCGGACGTTATGTGATTCACACGCTGCGCTGTGATGTATTTGCGCACTTACTGCATTTGCCCGGGCGGTTCTTCGATCATCACTCAAGTGGTCATTTGGTATCTCGGGTAACGTATCACGTAGAACAGGTTGCAGGTGCTGCCACGAAAGCCGTCACCATTATCCTGCGTGAAGGTTTATTTGTTATCGGACTGATCGGTTATCTGTTCTGGACCAACTGGATGCTAACGCTGCTGTTTCTTGGCGTAACACCGGTGATTGCTGTTGTGGTGAGTTACGCCAGCAAACGTTTCAGGCGTATCTCCAAACGTATTCAGCACTCCATGGGAGATGTTACTCACGTCGCTTCTGAAGCGCTCTCTGGTTATCGCGTTGTGCGTACGCATGGCGCTGAAGAGTATGAAAAACAGCGCTTTGAGCGGGTAAGCGAAGAAAATCGTCGTCAAAGTATGAAAGAGGCGATGACGCGTGCTGTTAGCTCACCAGTGATTTTGATGCTGGTAGCTATTTCCATGGCAATTCTGGTCTGGTTAGCCATGGCGCCTGCGCTTATGGCAAACATGACCCCGGGTGAGTTTGTTGCCTTTATTACCGCAGCAGCGCTAATGATCAAGCCCGTGCGCCAGCTCACAGAAGTGAATAGCGAGATTCAAAAAGGTATTGCGGCGGCTTCGGAGCTATTTGGCTTGCTTGATCTGACACCTGAACAGGATGAAGGCAAGAAAATACCTCGTCAGCTAACAGGCAACGTGGTGATCGACAACGTCAGTTTTCGTTACGCTGATGATCAGCCTAACGTATTGCGCGATATTAATATTAATGTTGCCCCTGGAGAGCTAGTGGCAATTGTTGGCCGCTCTGGCAGCGGCAAATCAACCTTAGTCAGCCTGCTACCGCGTTTTTATCGGCCTAGCGAAGGGCGCATTTTGATTGATGGTGTGAACGCAGATGATTATGCATTAGGTCCTTTGCGCCAACATATTGCATTGGTATCGCAACAAGTCACGCTATTTAATGCGACCATCGCTGATAATATCGGCTATGGCGTTACCAACCCGGCCCCAGCCGCCATTGAAGCGGCCGCCCAGGCGGCTTACGCCAGTGAATTTATTGAGAAGCTGCCCCAGGAGTATGCCACGGTGGTGGGTGAAAACGGCGTGATGCTATCCGGTGGGCAGCGACAGCGATTGGCAATCGCCCGGGCGATTTTTAAAGATGCGCCTATTCTTATATTGGACGAAGCGACATCGGCACTGGATAACGAATCTGAGCGCTATATCCAGAAAGCGTTGGAGCATGTATGTAAAGGGCGTACTACGCTGGTCATTGCCCACCGCCTGTCCACTATTGAACGCGCTGACCGTATTTTGGTGATGGATCAAGGGCGTATTATTGAGCAGGGGACTCACCAGGCGTTGCTAGAGGCGGGAGGTGCCTACGCGGCGCTGCACCAGCTTCAGTTTCAGGAGAGTGAATGAGCCTGGAGCAACGCTGGCTTAAGGCGGCCTATCTCGGAAGCCGATGGCTAACGCCGTTGTATCCGCTTGGTATTTTATACCGTTATCTTATGGCGCGGCGCACCCTCGACTATCGTTCCGGGAAAAAGCCAGTTGTTAAGCCAGACGTGCCCGTAATCGTGGTGGGTAATATCACCCTTGGTGGAACCGGTAAATCCCCGTTAGTTGCATGGATGGTGAACTGGCTGGTGAAGCAGGGGCGGTCGCCAGGCATTATTACCCGTGGTTACGGTGGTAAAGCATCGCACTACCCGTTACAGGTGACCACAATCACTGATCCTGCCCAAAGCGGTGATGAGCCATTAATGCTGGCGCAGCAAACTGGCTGTCCGGTAGTGGCTGATCCGATCCGTTCACGAGGTGTTCAGGCCCTGGTTGACCAAGGGTGCGACATTGTTGTTAGTGACGATGGATTACAGCATCTGGCGCTAGGGCGTGATATTGAAATAATCGTCGTTGATGGGGCGAGAGGGCTAGGTAATGGGCGCTGTTTGCCTGCTGGGCCGCTGAGAGAATCACCCCGCAGACTAACCCAGGTCGATGCTGTGATTATCAATGGTGAGCAGTGTTGCCCCCTGCCAATAAAAGGAATAGCGATGCAACTAGCGCCGCTAAGCTGGCGTCGAATGCAGGATGGTCAACGTATGCCGCTTACTCCTCTACCATTCATGTTACCTGTGAATGCCGTGGCGGGTATTGGTCATCCTGAGCGTTTTTTTAATACGTTGCGCAGTTTGGGGGTTGAAGGCGAGATGCGTCCGCTAGCGGATCATCAGCGTTTTGATTATCAGACTTTCCGTTTTAATCATCAGCGCCCCGTTATAATGACCGCCAAAGACGCAGTGAAGTGCCAAGCGTTAGCGCCACCCGATAGCTGGGTGCTAGAAGTAGAAGCCGTGCTCCCGCCAGAGTTTGAACACTGGCTGGCAGCTAAATTGTCAGCGCTTTCTTAAAAGGGATACACCGATGGATAAAGAACTATTGGCAATGCTGGTTTGCCCACTTTGCAATGGCAAGCTCAAGTATAACCGTGAAGCCCAAGAGCTTTGCTGCCACTACGACGGTTTGGCGTATCCTATTCAAGAAGGCATCCCTGTGATGCTACCTGAAGAGGCACGCCCGATGGATGCCGATGAAAAGTTACCTATCTCGCCAGGTCGTACCGGAGAGGTGTAATGTCAGTCGCTGAGACCGAATTTATCGCTGTTGTTCCCGCGCGTTTTGGCTCATCCCGCTTGCCGGGTAAGCCGTTGCTGGATATAGCGGGCGAGCCTATGGTTGCCCATGTCTGGCGCAGAGCCTGTCAAAGCCAAGCAAGTCGTGTGGTAGTGGCAACTGACGACCCACGTATCCGTGAGGCGATGTTGCCATACGGTGCGGATGTCGTTATGACGAGATCGAATCACCCGTCTGGTACTGATCGACTGGCGGAGGGGGCAGAGCACCTAGGGCTAAGTGATGACGCTTTAGTGGTGAATGTGCAAGGCGATGAGCCGCTTATACCACCGGTTTTAATCGACCAAGTGGCGATGCGTTTAGCCGAAGATCCAGAAGCGGCCATTGCGACACTTGCTGAACCCATTAGCGATGTTGAAACGTTATTTAACACCAACGTCGTCAAAGTTGTTCGCTCCATGCAGGGGCGTGCACTGTACTTTTCTCGTGCGCCCATTCCTTGGGATCGAGAGCAATTTAAAGTGCAGCCTGCGCTTTTAGCCACCGATGCTTGGTTGCGTCATATTGGTATATACGCCTATCGTGCCAGTTTTCTCGCCGCTTATCGTGAGCTGGCGCCGTCGAGCCTTGAGCAGTTGGAGCAACTAGAACAGTTGCGCGCGCTACAGCATGGCTATGCCATTCAAGTTGCGCTGGCCAGCACTATCAATCCTCCTGGTGTGGATACGCCGGAAGACTTAGCCAGAGTGAGAGCGCTTCTGGCGAGTGAAAGTGGAGGTGAATGCGAATGAAGCGCGTACTGTTTGTCTGCTTGGGCAATATTTGTCGTTCGCCAACGGCCGAAGGCGTCTTTTGGCACGCTGTTGAAGAGGCTGGCTTAAATCGTCATATTAACGTTGACTCTTGTGGTGTAGGTAACTGGCATGTCGGAAAAGCGCCAGACACCCGCGCCCAGTCAGCTGCGTTGCAGCGTGGTATCGATATTAGTCATTTGCGCGCTCGTCAGTTAAGCGCTAATGACTTTCTTGACTTCGACTATGTGCTAGGGATGGATCGCGACAACCTCAAGGCGATGCAAGCGCTACAGCCGAGCAATAGCCGTGCCCATGTGGGGCTATTTCTAGATTTTGCCGATATGCCTGAGGCAGAAGTGCCAGACCCTTATTACGGTGGCGATGAGGGCTTTGAGCATGTCCTGAATTTAATTGAAGCGGCTTCGGCAGGGCTGATTGCCCAACTGAGGAAAGACGGGCTGAGAAATGACGGGTTGTGAAACTAACAGTAGCGATCTGCTCAGTCGTTGCCAATCGGTCGATTTAACCTCTGCTAACACGCTGCGTTTACCTTGCCAGGCAGAGCGATATGTTGCCCCTAAAACGCTAAGTGCACTCCAGAATGTGGTGCGTGATGCCGTTGATAAGCAGTGGCACATTACGCTCTTGGGAGGCGGCAGTAATGTGTTACTTCCCGCTAAGCTAAAAGGCATTGCGATTCGGCCTGGTATGCGGCAGTGGTGGCTGGAGGGTGGCGGAGAATCTGTTGTTGCTTATGTGGGGGCTGGCGTTAATTGGCACTCGTTAGTAATGACGCTGGCTGCTCGTGGCCTGTGGGGGATCGAAAACTTAGCGCTGATTCCGGGCGATTGCGGCGCCGCGCCGGTACAAAATATTGGTGCATACGGTGTCGAGCTTAAAGATGTCCTGGAGGGTGTGCAGATAGTAGAGCTGGCGTCGGGTAATGTGCGTTGGTTGAGCGCGGATGCTTGCCAGTTTGGTTACCGAGATAGCATTTTCAAAAAAGCACTAGCGGATAAAGTAGTCATTACTCAGTTGGCACTTCGGCTATCAAAAAAGCCGCTGCCAAGACTGGGTTATGGAGATTTAGCTGCCCGGGTGACCGCTTCTTCGAGTTGCTTAGCGGTGGCTCAAGCGGTGTGTGCTATTCGTCAGGAAAAACTACCGGACCCTCAGGTGCTCGCAAATGCGGGTAGCTTCTTTAAAAACCCGCTGGTTAGTAGCGACCAGTTATCACGCTTGTTACAGACATACCCTAGCATGCCACATTTTCCGCAGGTTAACGGACAAAGCAAGCTGGCAGCAGGGTGGTTGATTGACCAGTGCGGGTTGAAAGGAACTCGGCAAGGGGCTTTCGGTGTGCACGCACGGCAAGCCTTAGTGCTTGTACATTTCGGCGGCGGCGATCGGCGTGAATTATTGCAGTTTGCCGAGTACATTGCCCACAGGGTCTATGACCAGTTTGGTGTTAAGTTAGAGCCTGAGCCACGCTTAATACAAGCATAAAAAAAACCCCGCCTTAGCGGGGTTTTTAGTGCTAGTTTCTTGAGTTACTAGCGATTACTCGTTATGCGTGTTCTGTGCTTGTTTGCGCAGTTCACGAGGATCGTTATGAGCGCGACGACGGCGGCGCGGCTTGGGCGTCTCGTCTTGGGCAGAAGCAGCGGGCGCCGCTTCAGGTGTCACTGTTTCAGTCTCAACAATGGACTCTGCTAAAGGTGTTTGAGTCTTCTCATCGGTCGCCAACGTAGGCTGTGGCTCTTCGCTTTCTTGAGCAGCCGCGGTGCTGTTAGCTGTTTCTGAAACTGTATCGCTCACCGCGTCGTTGCTTGCCGTAGGTGCTTCTGGCTGTTCAGCAGACTCTGGTGAGCTTGATTCAATGCTAGCCACTAGGTTTTTCGGTGGCGCCTGAATGTTGTTAGCATCACTGTCGACAGTCTCAGCAGTCTCAGCAGTCTCAGCAGTCTCAGCAGTCTCAGCAGGTTTCGGCGCTTCTGTGTGCGTGCCGGCGGATACTGATGTCGCTTGCTCTGCCTCGTGAGGTTCTTGAGACACCGGTTCTTGGGCCGCAGATTCTTGGGTCACAGGTTCTTGAAGCGCAGATTCATGGAGCTTGTCAGTCTCCTCTGCGGTTTCTTCGCCACGTGAGCTCATTGATTCGCTGTAGGCGGTATCTAGCTCTTTCGTGTCTGAAGTACTCTTTTCCTGTGGCTTTACTTCCGCGTCAGTTGAAGGAGTCTCAGCACTCGCGACTTCAGACGAACGGCTGGTCGCTTCCTGGGGCGCTTCTTTAGCAGCGGCTGCGTCGTTCATTGTCTGCTGAGGTTTGCTTTCAACACTATTCTCTACACGTGTCTCGGCTTCAGCTTTGTCTACCGCTTGCTGAGGTTGGCGACGCTGACGCGTGGCTTTCCGTGCTTTCTCCGCCTTTTCGGCAGGGCGCTCAGCCGTTGTTCCATCGGCAGTTGCTGTTTCCTCTGCAGCTTGGTCAGGCGTCTCAGTCGCTGTTGCAACAGTTGTGCTGGCTTCATCCTGCAAAGAGGCGCTAGCAGGTGCTGTTTCATTACTGGGTACTTCAACAGCAGGCGCTTCAACAGCAGTTGCATCAACGGCGGGTGCTTCAGCCGCTTCGGCTTGCAGTTTTAGCTGTTCCGCTTCAGCCTGGGGATTAACAGCTTGTTTGCGCGTGCGATTGCGCGGATTGTTGCGCGTGCGCTTTGGCTTGCCATCATCTTGCTTGCTGTCATCCGTTTGTGATGCGGGCTCGCGGGTATCTTCGTTTTTCGGCTTTGCATCACGCGGTTTATCGCGACGGTTTTCTGGCTGGGCAGCGGGTTTAGCTGGCTCGTCTTTAGGTGATTCTTTAGCCGCTTGGTTTGTTTGCTGCTCTTTTTGACGATTGCTCTTCTGGTCGCTGTCCTGGGCCTTGGCATCATCCTGCTGAGGATGGCGTCGACGATTGCGAGTACGGCTAAGGCCGCTGCGTTTATCGTTAGCGTCGTCGTTATTATCAGCGTTGCGCGGTTGGCTGGGCTGCGGATTATTCGGCTGTTGATTGCTCGATTGTTGATTATTGCGCTGTTCGTTTTTGCTGGCGCTTTCGCCACGCTCACGGGCAGGCTTTGGTTTGCTTTCGCTGCGCGTGCGATTGCTGCTAGTCTTTTCAGACTGCTTACGGGCAACAGGGGTTTCCTGTTCGGGCTGACTCGTGCTGGTATCTTCACCCCCTAGTAGTTTAGCAAAGCCTCTGATAAAGCGGCCAATCACACTGGGTTGCTCTTCAGCAACGGGTGTCGTCGCGGCAACGACTTTATCTGCTTTTGCTACTTTCTCTGCCTTTTCTTCAGTCTGAAGAGAGGCGGGAGCTGGCGCATTATGTACAACGCTTTTAACCGCTGCTTCAGCGCGCATGGCTGGTGGGGTGAAGCTTGGGTCGGGTTCTTTGCCTACCTCAGTATCAGTAGAAAGCTCGAAGCTGGATAATGTCAGGCTTTCATCATCATCTAGGTGGTCATCACGCAGTCGCTGGACGTCGTAATGCGGCGTATCCATTTCGGGATTCGGTAAGAGAACCACACGCACGCCTTGGCGTGATTCGATGTCTGCCAGAACGCTACGCTTTTCATTCAACAGGTAGGTAGCCACCGGAACGGGAAGAATGGCGCGGATTTGTGCGCTACGCTCTTTCATGGCTTCTTCTTCAATCAGGCGCATGATAGAGAGTGAAAGCGAGCGAACATCGCGAATGGTGCCTTGTCCGTTACAGCGCGGACAAACAACGCCGCTGGTTTCGCCTAATGAGGGGCGCAGCCGCTGGCGTGACATTTCCATTAAGCCAAAGCGTGAAATTCGGCCAATCTGAACGCGCGCCCGATCCAGCTTCAGTGCATCGCGCATGCGGTTTTCAACCTCACGCTGATTGCGCGCAGGGCCCATATCGATAAAGTCGATAACTACGAGGCCACCGATATCACGCAGACGCAGCTGTCGAGCAATTTCATCGGCTGCTTCAGAGTTGGTCTGTAGTGCGGTTTCTTCAATATCGCTGCCACGTGTAGCCCGGGCAGAGTTAATATCAATAGAGACCAGCGCTTCGGTGTGATCGATAACAATAGAGCCACCAGAGGGAAGTTTTACTTCGCGCTGGTAAGCAGTTTCGATTTGCGACTCAATTTGGAAGCGCGAGAAAAGCGGAACTTCATCCGCGTAAAGTTTAATTTTCTGCTGGTAAGAAGGCATTACCTGACGAATAAAGCCCAGTGCTTCTGCATGAATCTCTGGGCTATCAATTAGCACCTCGCCAATATCTTGGCGTAGGTAATCGCGCATGGCGCGGATAATGACATTAGATTCGCGATAAATCAGGAAAGGAGCTGAACGTTTGCCTGCTTCAGTGGTGATGGATTCCCACACTTGGACAAGGTAATCCAGGTCCCACTGCAGCTCTTCTGGGCTACGGCCGATACCGGCGGTGCGAACGATCAGGCCCATTTTGTCCGGTACTGTCAGTTGGCCCATGGCGTCTTTCAGTTGGCTGCGATCATCACCCTCAATGCGGCGTGAAATGCCGCCCGCACGGGGGTTGTTCGGCATCAGAACAAGAAAGCGACCCGCTAAGCTAATAAAGGTAGTCAGTGCGGCCCCTTTATTGCCTCGCTCTTCTTTATCAACTTGGACAATGACTTCCTGGCCTTCTTTCAGCACTTCTTTGATGCTGGGGCGGCCAGAAACATCTTTGATAAAATATTCGCGAGAAATTTCTTTTAGCGGCAGAAAGCCATGGCGTTCGGCACCAAAATCAACAAAAGCGGCTTCAAGGGAAGGTTCTACTCGGGTGATTTTGCCCCGGTAAATATTGGCTTTCTTCTGCTCTCGAGCGCCAGATTCGATGTCTAAATCGTAAAGGCGTTGCCCGTCTACCAGCGCAACCCGAAGCTCTTCTGGCTGGGTCGCGTTAATCAGCATCCGTTTCATATTGTCTCACATAGCGTTGCGTGCCGACGAACCGTCTAGGCGTGGCGTAGACGAATCGCTGGGTGCTGCGTGCTTGTGCTCGGCGCATTGCTATGCTGACGCATTAAGCCGGGAAGGCAATCATGCCGACCCGGCCGAAAGGGCGTTGAGTACGTGGCGGAGGCAGAACATGTTTCGGTGGCTGTCACGTCCATCCGGCTCTGCTGACACCGCCAACACCTAGCATTCATCGATTCGTCAACGCCGGTCATCGGCACAGCGTTGAACTTGGCGCCCCAAGTCGAGCAGCACCTTGTGACGAACAGGAGAGGCTGCTTGAGGCGTGACGTTTATTAATTCAATTGCCTGCCATTGCGGGCGAAGCAAAGGCGTATCTGCCGTCAAAAAGCATGCGACAGAGTAACTGTATATCCAGTACGTTATTTCAGTACGTTATTTCAATGCGTTAGGCGTTTGGGTAATGCGTACACTACGCCATTTTGCCTATGCTCTGGCCTGCGTGTTTGTCGGGCAGGCGCTAGGCGAAGAATGGTAACGCACCCGTTACGACGTGTCTGTTTACGGGTAAGCCACACTTGGCCGCTGAACGTTCTGGAATATAACAGTAAAGACAACTACCAGCAATTGACGCAATGCGCATTGGTCTACGCTAGAATGCCGTTTTTAGCCTGTCGCTATAAGATCACACCAGGAGTGAGCGTTAATGTCCGAAGGGCGGGAAGTACAGTGGGTGGATATCGCCCCGGAACAAGCAGGTCAACGAATCGACAATTTTCTGATGACGCGTTTAAAAGGTGCTCCTCGTGCATTGATTTATCGCATTGTGCGTAAAGGCGAGGTAAGGGTTAATAAAAAACGCGTTAAAGTGGATTATCGCCTTCAAGCTGGCGATTTAGTGCGTGTGCCACCGCTGCGCTTAGCACCCAGAGAAGCGGTTAAAGAAGTTAGCGACAATTTACGTGATTTGTTGATTGGTAGCGTCATTATGGAAGGGCCAGATTGGATGGTGATTAACAAACCATCCGGCCTGGCAGTCCATGGAGGAAGTGGTGTAAAAATTGGTCTAATTGAAGCGCTTCGACAAGTGCGCGACGACCTTACTTTTTTAGAGCTTGTTCACCGCTTGGATCGTGATACATCGGGTTGTTTGCTGTTGGCAAAATCTCGGGATGCGCTAGTCACACTCAACGAATCGCTTAAAAAGCACGCAATGGACAAGCGCTACTTGGCGCTAGTGAGTGGGCGCTGGCCTGCCCGAAAGACCTATGTGAGTGCTCGTTTAGACCGCTTTGATGCGGGTAACGGTGAGCGGCGGGTGCGAGTAGATCCTAACGGCAAGGTTTCACGGACTCACTTTTCGGTAGTAGAAACTTTTGAAAAGGTCACGCTAATAGAGGCAGAGCCTGTAACAGGTCGCACCCACCAGATTCGTGTGCATGCGGCTCATGCCGGGCATGCCTTGTTGGGTGACGATAAATATGGAACCCGCGAAAGTAACCACATGGCACAGCGCCTTGGCCTGGGGCGTCTGTTTCTTCATGCCCGTGCATTAACGTTTCCTGAACCTGGCAATGGCCGTCCCGTTACGGTGAAGGCGCCGTTGCCTGAGGCGTTGGAAGAAGCGCTAAAGCGCGCTCGGAAATAAGGAAACGAAATGCGCTATGAGCTAATTATCTTTGATTGGGACGGCACGCTGATGAACTCTGTGCCGAAAATAGTTGCCTGCATGCAGGCAGCTGCTTTTGATGCCGAGTGGGATGAGTTAGACGTCAGTGCTATCGAAAATATTATTGGTTTGGGCCTGCCTGAGGCGATAGCGACGTTATGTCCTGGTATTGAAGCGGCTCAGGCTGAGCGTTTGCGTCAACGCTATGCCTACCATTTCGTACATGGCGACTCGACGCCCATGCCTTTTTTTGAAGGCGTAAAAGAGCAAATCGCCCGGCTGCGTGAACATCCCCATCAGCGTCTGGCGGTGGCAACGGGTAAAAGTCGCCGTGGTTTAGATCGAGTTTTCTCCGAAGCAAAGTGTGGCGCTTGGTTTCATGCCAGTCGAACGGCAGATGAAACGCGTTCTAAGCCCCATCCACAGATGATTCTTGAGCTGCTTGACGAGCTGAAAGTGCCCGTCGAACGCGCTGTGATGGTGGGTGATACCGAATATGATCTTGAAATGGCTAGGTCCATTAATATGGATCGTGTGGGCGTTACTTACGGTGTACATGCCCGCGCTCGGTTGGCGGCTAGTCAGCCTGTGTGGCTGGCGGATGATGTAGATAGCCTGTTCGACTGGCTCCATGGTTAGTGGTGTTAATAGTCGCTACGGGCAGTAATTGTACGACCAGGCGGACATTAGGAATCGTATATGAGTGATGAGCAACAGCGCGGTGATAATGATAGTGGCTCCCCAGTGGGTGATGATTCCCCGGGGAAGGTGAGTGGTGATCGGTGGACCGACGGGCCGGAAGTTGTTCGGCAAGCCAAGCAGCAACCGCTGCCGGGGGCAGAGGGTGATGATGCTGAGACGCTCCGGGAGCGACAGCGGTTAGCGCAATTAGAAATGATGGATCGTTGGGTTGGCGGTGTTTTAACGGAGCAGCGCAGAACCCGACGGTGGAAATTGTTCTTTCGTTTGATGCTGTTGGCGATTGTATTGATATCGTTAACAACAATGCTGTACCGCGTTTTTCTCGCTGAGCCGACTGCCTCATTGCCCACTCAGCGCCATTTGGCACTGGTTGAAGTGCATGGTGTGATTACTAGTGATGCACCAGCGAATGCTGAGCGGATCATCAAAGGTTTGAATCGTGCATGGTCATCGGGAAGTGCCGCTGCTGTTGTGTTGCACATTGATAGTCCCGGTGGAAGTCCTGTCCAATCGCAGCGTATTTATGCAGAGATAATGCGTCTGCGTGATCAGGGGGATAAGCCTATTATTGCAGTGATAGAGGATATTGGCGCTAGTGGCGCTTACTACATTGCCTCAGCTGCGGATAGCATCGTGGCGTCCCGTGCAAGCTTAGTTGGTTCTATCGGCGTTATTTATTCCGGCTTTGGCTTCCAAGAAGCGATCAACCAGATTGGCATTGAGCGTCGCGTAATGACTGCCGGTGAAAATAAGGCTTTTCTGGATCCTTTTCAGCCGCTTGATGAAGACGTGGCTGAGTTCTGGCAAGGCGTTTTGGCTCAAACCCATGAGCAGTTTATAGACGATGTTAAGGCAGGGCGCGGTGATCGATTGAGCGACAGCCCTGAAGTTTTCTCAGGGCTTATCTGGAGTGGAGAGCAGGCGTTAGAGCTGGGTTTGGTAGATGAACTAGCCAGCCTTGAGCAAGTGGCTCGATCGCAGGTGGGTGAGGCTGATTGGGAAAACTATACGCCTAGCTTAGACCCTTTTGAGCGCTTGACGCGCCGATTTACCCAAACAGCCGCTGAAGTGCTTGGGCTGCAGCGTGCACATGCTCCATTGCGCTTTCAGACCCAGTAAATGCTAAACGTCGCCGAGGGGGTTCATGCCTGCTTGGCGAAGCATGTCGCACAGTGCTATGAGGGGGAGCCCAATGAGTGCGTTTGGGTCTCGGCCTTCGAGTTTTTCAAACAAACTGATACCCAGCCCTTCCATGCGGAAGCTGCCTGCGCTATCCAGTGGCTGCTCAAGGGCAACATATCGCGCAATTTCCTGTTCGCTCAGTAAGCGAAAAAACACCTCAAACGGCTCGATATGGACGTGATGCCGTTGGTGGCGAGTATCAACTAAAGCTAAACCCGTTAGAAATGTCACTTTTTGGCCAGAAAAGCGCGTCAAGTTCTCCCGAGCGCGCTCCTCTGTGTGGGGTTTGCCGAGAATGTCACCCTCAAACAGAGCTATTTGATCGGAGCCAATGATGCAATGGTTGGGAAAGTGCTCAGCAACGGCGTTGGCTTTGCTCAGCGCCAAGCGATGTACTAAGGCGCTGGGCGTTTCATTAGGATGGGGCGTTTCGTCGATGTCTGGTGAGCAGCACTGGTAGGGCAGTAATAGCCTGTCCAGTAGTGCTTGTCGGAAGCGAGAGCTAGAGGCGAGGACGAGTGTCGCGTCATTTGTTTGAGGCACAGCATTCTCCTTAATGGGCCTGGTTAGGCAGTAATCACCGTTCAAACGAGTGTAACGAAACCTTAGTGGTCTGCCTATTTAGGTGGTTTTGGCAGATAATCTCGTAAGAATTGTACCGACAGCTTTGACAGCGGGGGGGCGAGTGCCTATCATTGCGCGCCTATGTTGACCTCACAAATCCCCAGCCGGGTTGAGCCTTATAAGCTTGCAGCCCGCCGCGAACGACTAGAAGGCATTGTGGCGCTTAATAAGTTGCCACGCCTAGCTGAAGAAGCAGGTGACCAAACCGGCGACTGTCATGTCGTACTTGAGTTTGGCGTTGATGCCCAAGGCCGTCGCGAAATTCGTGGCCATTTGCAAGCGACCCTGGCGTTGCCTTGTCGCCGTTGTCTGGTGCCGCTAAGCCAAGACGTTTCCAGTGATTTCTTATTAGGAATGATTGCAGACGAAGCCTTGGCTGCCGAGCTGCCTGCCAGTCATGAGCCGGTGCTGGTGGAAAATGAACAGCTGGACTTGCTGACGGTAATAGAGGATGAGCTTATCCTTAGCTTGCCGCAGGTGGTCTATCACGATGAGACCGAATGCCATGTCTCGGCGGAGCAGCTGGTCAGCAAGACCGAGGGCACGGCGGAAGAGTCCGCTCCGGCCAAAAACCCTTTCGCAGTGCTTAATGCTTTGAAAAGCAGTGGCGCTTTGAAAGGCAAAAAGTAAGCATCACTTACCTTAATTACCTTGGAGTAAACACCCATGGCAGTTCAACAGAACCGTAAAACTCGTTCCAAGCGCGGTATGCGTCGTAGCCACGATGCGCTGAGCGCACCGACTCTGTCTCAGGACAAAGAAACCGGTACTACTCACCTGCGTCACCACGTTTCTCCAGACGGTTTTTACCGCGGTCGTAAAGTGGTTGAGGTTTAAGCCTTAGCGCTTTTTATGAGCGGCAAAACAGGGTGGGTGCTGTGTGCGCCTAGCGATTGATGTAATGGGGGGTGACCAAGGCCCCCGTGCCATTATCGAAGGCTCCGCAAGGGCGGTTATTGAGCGCCCTGGCTTAGCATTAACTCTGTTTGGTCCGCGTCAGCAGATTGATGCTGAGCTTTCGCGTTTGCCGCAGCCTTTGGCTGCGGCAACGTCACGTTTGGTGGCTGTCGATGCTCCAGAAAGTGTGTCTCAAGCGGCAACAGCTGCCTGGGCAATGCGGCGCGGAGGCGCTACCAGCATGGCGTGTATGCTGCGCAGCCTGTCTTCCGGTGAAGCGGCGGCGGGAGTGAGTGCCGGAAATACCGGTGCTTTGGTCGCTTTAGCGAGGCGTGAACTTGGCATGTTGTCTGGTATCTCAAGGCCTGCAATAAGTACCGCAATACCCGCGCGTGGGGGAAAACGTTGTTATTTGCTTGATTTAGGAGCAAATGTTGATTCTCCAGCATCCAGGCTGTTTGATTTTGCCATGATGGGTGCCGCCATGGCCCAGTGCATGGATCGCATTAAGCGGCCTCGCGTTGCCTTGCTGAATGTGGGGTCTGAAGCTACAAAAGGTAGCGCTAATGTACGCGAAGCGGATCGTTTGCTCCGTGAGAGTGTCAGTGACTTAAGCTTTGATTACCTTGGTTATGCCGAGGGCGGCGATATTTTTCAAGGTGATCTTGACGTCGTGGTTTGCGATGGCTTTGTTGGTAATGTCACTTTGAAAGCCAGTGAAGGGTTGACTCGTATGTTGGTGGAGCGTGTACAAATGGCGTTTGAGTCACGCCTGAGTGGACGTTTGGCAAGTATACTGGCCAGGCCTGTACTGAAGAGGCTTAAACGGGAGCTAGACCCGGTACGCTATAATGGGGCCAGCCTCTTGGGGTTGCAGGGTATTGTGGTAAAAAGCCATGGCAGCACCCAGGCGGATGGTTTTTATTATGCTATCCAGCGTGCATTGCAAGAAGTGGAGCATGATTTGCCTGTCCGGATTGCAGCACGCTGGTCGCGTTCTTGAGCGCTGTCAACGCAGTAGATAATAAGACGTTATATATTTTTTGCGGGCTATTGGTGGTAGCAGGATGTGGCCAACGCTGTTACAGCAATGGCGCCAATAGCACGCTTATCGCTCAACTGAGCAAATGCCTACAAGAGCAAAGGTGAACGACATGTCTCAACCCCTTGCCCTCATTTTTCCCGGGCAAGGCTCTCAGCAGCTTGGAATGTTGCGAGAGCTAGCCGAGCGCTACAGTGTGGTGGGAACTACATTTGAGGAAGCGTCAGACGCTCTGGGCTACGATTTGTGGAAAGTCGTCCAGGAAGGTCCAGAAGAAGCGTTGAATGCGACGGCATGCACTCAGCCGGCACTACTTGCCTCCAGCGTTGCTATTTGGCGTATCTGGCAAGAGTTGGAAGGGCCTCGCCCAAGCGTCATGGCCGGCCATAGTCTCGGTGAATATAGTGCTATGGTTTGCGCTGGAGTGATGGGGTTCGCTGAAGGCGTACGCCTTGTTCGATTGCGTGGTGAAGCTATGCAGGAAGCTGTCCCTGCGGGAGAGGGTGGCATGGCGGCGATCCTTGGGCTTGATGATAGCGCCGTGGAAGCGGCCTGTGCCCAAGCGGCTGAAGATGAGGTAGTGTCTGCCGTTAATTACAACTCGCCTGGGCAGGTTGTCATCGCAGGCAGCAAAAATGCCGTTGAGCGTGCCATCGCTGCTTGCCAAGAGGCTGGAGCCAAGCGAGCGCTTTCACTGCCGGTTTCGGTGCCTTCCCACTGTGCGCTGATGCGACCAGCCGCTGAGCGCCTTGCTGCGGCTATGCAGGAAATTGAGTTACGTGCACCTCGTTATGCGGTTATTCAAAACGTCGATGCGCAAGCCCATGCTGATATTGAGACATTGCGTACGCGCCTAATCGAGCAGCTGTATCAGCCGGTTCGTTGGTCATCTTGCGTTGAAGCGATGGTCGAGCAAGGTGCTAATGTGTTCATTGAATGCGGGCCTGGCAAAGTGCTTACCGGGTTAAACAAGCGCATTATACGTAGTGCCAAAGGGTTGGCGGTAAATGATCCTGATAGCTTGGATTCAGCCCTTGAGTTAGCACGTGAGGCGTCGGCGGGTGGTGCGTGAGAAATGGCGCGTGTTAAGTCGCTATTTTCCGCTACCCTTGCTTAGTTAGGTTGAAGGAAGAACGTTATGACTCAAGAACGAAGAGTGGCACTAGTTACTGGTGCTAGCCGAGGTATTGGGCGAGCCATTGCTCATGAGCTTGGGCGTCAAGGACGTATCGTAGTGGGAACTGCCACTAGCGAATCGGGCGCTGAAAAAATTGATGCTGATCTAAAAGAGAATGGCATTGAAGGTGCAGGAATGTGCCTTAATGTTACCGATCAGCAGAGTATTGATCAGGTGCTAAAGACCATTGGCGAACGTTTTGGTGCGCCCACAATTTTGGTCAATAATGCCGGCATTACCCGCGATAACTTGCTAATGCGCATGAAAGAGGATGAGTGGGACTCCGTGATGGATACCAATCTTAAATCTGTTTATCGCGTTAGCAAAGCATGTCTACGTGGTATGACAAAGGCGCGCTTTGGGCGTATCGTGTCGATAAGTTCCGTAGTGGCGACGATGGGTAACCTAGGCCAAACTAACTACGCCGCCGCCAAGGCCGGGATGGAAGGTTTTAGTCGTGCTTTGGCGCGTGAGGTCGCTTCTCGTGCCATTACGGTTAATGCGGTAGCGCCTGGGTTTATTGCAACAGACATGACCGAAGCGTTGCCTGAAGCGCAGCATGAAATGCTGCTCAAGCAAATCCCTCTTTCGCGTTTAGGCGGGCCTGAGGAAATTGCTGCCGCCGTTGGCTTTTTGACAAGTGATGCTGCAGGTTATATCACTGGTGAAACGCTACACGTTAACGGCGGCATGAATATGCGTTGATGGCCTTGGGTTTGGCGGTTGCGTCAGCTTAAGGGCGTCTATAAACTACCCCGCAGCTTTTGGCTTGCGGTTTCCAAATGGCTGGTTATCAAAAACGGCTAATGTGAACGACTGGAGTACGTTGATGAGTACTATTGAAGAGCGCGTGAAGAAAGTTGTGGCAGAGCGCCTGAACGTTAAAGAAGAAGACATCCAGAACAGCTCTTCTTTTACTGAAGACCTGGGTGCTGATTCTCTTGACACCGTTGAGCTGGTGATGGCACTTGAAGAGGAATTTGATACTGAAATTCCTGACGAAGAAGCCGAAAAAATCACCACGGTTCAAGAAGCTATCGACTACGTAAACGCCCATCAGTAAGGGTTGAGTCGAAGCAGTGAGCCAGGGTGGGGTGCTTACCCACCCGTATAAAAAGCCGTCCTGAGTAGGGGCGGCTTTTTTGCTTTGTTGTCACAATGAATATAACGTTCAATCTCCGTTATACTAGTCACCAAATTTCTGCAGCAAATGACCCAGATGGGTCGTGTCACCATGGATGCCTGGAGGAAAGCTGATGGCGCGAAGAAGGGTAGTGGTAACTGGGTTAGGCCTGGTGACCCCAGTGGGCAACAGTGTTAATGAGTCGTGGGCAAATATTGTCGCCGGCAAAAGTGGCATAGCGCCGATTGAGCACTTTGATACAAGTGGCTTCAACACGCGTTTTGGAGGGTCGGTTAAAAATTTCGATATTAGCCCCTATCTGAATCCTAAAGATGCACGCAAGATGGATCTGTTTATCCAGTACGGCATGGCGGCGGGTGCCCAAGCCGTTCAGGATTCGGGGATTGAGTGTACCGAAGAGAATGCTGAGCGAATTGGTGTGGCTATTGGTTCAGGCATTGGCGGTTTGCCGATGATTGAGCATAACCACAATGCGCTTAACAAGGGAGGCGCACGCCGCGTTTCGCCGTTTTTTGTTCCCGGTTCAATCATTAATATGATTTCCGGCAACATGGCGATTCAGCATGGCTTCAAAGGCCCGAATATTGCGATCACCACCGCGTGTACAACGGGTACCCATAATATTGGCTACAGCGCTCGTACTATTGCTTACGGCGATGCCGATGTGATGATCTGTGGCGGCGCGGAAATGGCTACTACGCCGTTAGGATTGGGCGGATTTTCTGCAGCACGAGCACTCTCAACGCGCAATGAAGATCCTCAGGCGGCGAGTCGCCCATGGGATGCTGATCGTGACGGCTTTGTGCTGTCAGACGGTGCTGGTGTGCTTGTCTTGGAAGAGTACGAGCACGCCAAAGCGCGCGGCGCAAATATCTACGCAGAGCTTGCCGGCTTTGGTATGAGTGATGATGCCTACCATATGACGGCACCGCCGGAAGATGGTCGTGGAGCTGCACTTTCTATGAGCAATGCCATTAAAGATGCGAGTATCGACCCAGCGGATGTGCATTATATTAATGCGCATGGCACGTCTACCGCAGCGGGTGATTTAGCAGAAAGCCGTGCGATTGAAAAAGTGCTAGGTAGCGCAGCTCAGCAGGTTGCCGTGAGCTCTACCAAGTCAATGATTGGCCACCTCTTAGGTGCAGCAGGTGCGGTTGAAGCGGTGTTTAGTATTCTGGCTATTCGAGACCAGGTTGCGCCGCCTACCATTAACCTGGATAACCCGCAGGAAGGTTGTAATCTCGATTACGTGCCGCACACCGCACGGGAGATGCCCATTGATATTGCGCTCTCAAACTCGTTTGGGTTCGGTGGTACCAACGGCTCATTGCTGTTTAAAAAGGTATAGCACGCGATGTCAATGCCCCAGGTGCCGTTTGACGACCGAGGGCTTGCGTATGGTGACGGAGTATTTGAAACAGTGCTGCTGCGTGCTGGTGTCCCTGTGCTATGGGATTACCACTACGCGCGCTTACTGCAGGGCTGTCAGCGTTTAAATATTCCGTTGCCCTCTATGGAGCAATTAGTCGCTACTTGGCAATCCCCGCCTATCGCTGAGCTTGAAGTACTCAAGCTAATTCTGACGCGTGGAAGTGGTGGGAGAGGGTATGCGACGGCTGACAATTCTCAGCCGCGCTTGATTAGCCGTAGAACGCCTTTTGTGGTGAATGCCGACCATTGGCATGAGGGCGTTAACGTACGGATTTGTCAGTTGCGTTTGGGGCATCAGCCGCTATTGGCAGGCATTAAACACCTTAATCGGTTGGAAAATGTACTAGCACGCCAGGAGTGGAATGACCCATCTATCGCTGAGGGTTTGCTGGGAGATACCGATGGTTGGCTAGTGGAAGCCACTAGCATGAATGTCTTCTGGCAGCAGGCGGGAGCGCTATTCACGCCTCCATTATCGCAATGTGGCGTAGCGGGAACACTGCGTGCTGCATTACTGGATCGTGGAGTGGTGCAGGAAGCCACGATTGCGCTGAACGCTATCCATGAGGTTGATCGTCTCTGGGTGGCTAACTCGGTACAAGGTGTGTGGCCAGTGAACACGCTTTTAAGTAAAACAGGCGCAGTCCTGAAGTGCTGGTCATCCTCAGGCCAAGATAGGCTGCAAGTAATAGGCCATGACTTGCTTGGCTATTCGCCGACATCCCGTTAAGCAGAATTTTATCAACATTATTGAGGTGTCATGGTGAAACGGTTATTAGCTGCCGTAGGTGTCGTGGTTGTAGTTGGAGTCGCCGCAGTCGTGGGCGGCTATGCTTACTGGCAACACCGCTTATCGGCACCGATCACACTTGAAGAACCCAAGCTTTATCAGGTTCCTGCTGGTGCTGGTTTCAATCAGGTCGTTCGAGAACTGGAAAGCCAAGGCTTTATTGAAGATGCTTGGGCGTTTCAGCTATTAGCGCGTGTTGAGCCTGAGCGGGTGCCACGCTTACGTGTGGGTGAGTATCAGCTTACTCCAGGCATGAGTGGTCTTGAGTTGATTGCTCTCCTGGGGAGCAATAACGTTGTCACTTATGCGTTAACGATTCCCGAAGGGTGGACGTTTCGCCAAATGCGAGAGCTGCTCAACAGTGCGCCAAAGTTAGAGAACCATACCGAATCGTTAAGTGATAACGAAGTAATGGCACTATTAGAACGTGAAGATACGTTTGCTGAAGGCTGGTTTTTCCCCGATACCTACCGTTACCACCTGGGCATGAGCGATGTTGATATTCTACGTCAGGCGCTTTCCCGTATGGAGCGGATTTTAGAAGAGGTGTGGGATGCGCGTGATGATGATCTGACGATCGATAC
Source organism: Halomonas bluephagenesis (assembly GCF_054790765.1). NCBI lineage: Bacteria > Pseudomonadati > Pseudomonadota > Gammaproteobacteria > Oceanospirillales > Halomonadaceae > Halomonas > Halomonas bluephagenesis. The sequence goes on along the minus strand of NZ_CP133631.1, from coordinate 317,837 downwards.
ACCTTACGAAGCGCTCATTATGGCATCGCTCATTGAGCGTGAAACGGGCGCGCCGGATGAGCGTCGAGAAATTGCAGGCGTCTTTAAACGTCGTATGGAGCAGGGAATGCGTTTGCAAACAGATCCCACCGTCATCTATGGCATGGGCGAGCGCTATGAGGGGCGAATCACACGTGCGGATTTACGTGAGGCAACACCCTATAACACTTATGTGATTGACGGCATGCCACCAACGCCGATTGCCTTGCCCGGGCGCGCTTCCCTTGAAGCGGCTGTGAATCCGCTACCCGGAGAAACGCTTTACTTCGTCTCGCGCGGTGACGGTACCCACCATTTTTCACGTACGCTACGTGAGCATAATAACGCGGTTAATCGCTATATTCGCAATCGCTAATTAGGTTAAGTCATTGTTTAAGTGTGATGTGTTTTTCTCGAATTTACTTAGTAAGGGGCTTCAATGAGCAAGCGCGGACGCTTCATCACCCTTGAGGGTGGTGAGGGAGTCGGAAAATCTACTAACGTGGCGTTTGTAGAGACATGGCTACAAGAGCGCGGGATAGAGGTTGTGCGAACCCGTGAGCCCGGGGGGACGCCGCGCGCTGAAGCGATTCGAGGATTGCTGCTTGATCCCTCTTTCGATGAGCCCTTGCACAGTGATGCCGAATTACTATTAATGTTTGCCGCGCGAGCCCAGCATCTAGCGCAAAAAATAGTCCCAGCCCTTGAGCGCGGTGCCTGGGTGATCTGTGATCGTTTTACCGACGCTACCTTTGCTTATCAGGGCGGCGGCCGAGGTATTGAGTCAGATCGCATTGCTCAACTGGAGCAGTTCGTGCAAAAAGGCCTCTCCCCAGATCTAACCCTGTTGTTAGATATGTCACCCGATGCTGCGAAAGAGCGTCTTGAAGGGCGGTTAAGAGACCAGCAAACGCAGCGTGATCGTTTTGAGCAAGAGCAGCTCGCCTTTTTTCAGGCTGTTCGCCACGCTTACTTAGAGCGTGCTGCTGCGGCGCCTCAGCGTTTCGCGTTAATAGATGCAGGGCGAGCGCTTGATCAAGTACAGGCGTCGCTAGCTCAAACGCTAGAAGAACGAGTGGCTCTATGGCAATAACGGGAGTGCTGCCTTGGCACCAGTCTACGTGGCAGCAGTTGATTCGTCTCACCAATGAAGGACGACTGCCGCATGCGCTGTTAATCAGTGGCGCTCACGGGGTTGGCAAGCAGCAGTTGGCGGAAGCGTTAATCGCTCGAACGTTATGCGCACAGCCTGGCGAGCTAGCCTGTGGCCATTGTCATAGCTGTGCCATGCTAGCCTCAGGTTACCACCCTGATTTGATGCGCATTTCTCCGGAAGAGGGGAAGCGCCAGATTCGAATTGACCCCATACGAGATGTAAACCGCTTTGTTTCGCAAACCGCGCAGCAGGGAGGTTATCGTGTGATCGTGATCTCTCCCGCGGAAGCGATGAATATTGCGGCGGCAAACGCATTGCTTAAAAGCCTTGAAGAGCCCGGCGATAAAACGCTATTTATTTTGCTGTCAGACGTCCCTTCGCGAACGCTACCCACGATTCGCTCCCGCTGTCAGCAGTGGCCATTAGCCAGTGTCCCTTTTAATGATTGCCGTGGCTGGGTGACTGAGAAGCTTGGCAGCGACGAAGCACATTTTTGGTGGCGAGTGTCGGGTGGTTTGCCGCTGCTTGCAGTGGAATTAGCAACGCCAGAGGAGCGCGCTCTTCGCCATCAAATTCATGACAGCTTCGAGCAGTTGGTGCGTGGTGCTGAGCCTGTTTCAGAAGCTGCCAGGCTTGATCGTCAGGCCATTGATGCCATCTTGTGGTACGGTATTGCTTGGCTTGAAGACCTGATACGGCTGGGCTTGTCTGGAGAAACCTCGGTGCTGCATAACCCTGATTTAGAGCCGTTATACCGTCAAGCGATGAAAAATGGACGGGTGCAGGACTGGTTCCGGTTACTGGATTATGCCCGAGAGCAGCGCCGTTTATTTGCAGTCGGTGCTAACCCGAACCCTCAGCTAGTACTTGAAGCGTGGCTGGGGCGCTGGTCGGCGCTGTTACGCTCCTAGGGTTGTTGCCAACGAGGCTGTTATGACGGTTCAAAAAGCACTTTCTTTGACAATACCGGATATACCGACGTTGCTTTCCGCGTATATGCCTTTTCTGGATAGAGGCGGCATTTTTGTACCGACTAAAACGCCCTACAAACTTGGAGAGCAGGTCAATCTATTGCTGACATTGCCAGGGGAGAGTGAACGCCTCTCCATTACTGGCCATGTTGTTTGGGTCTCGCCTGAAGGCGTAAGTGGACAGCGAATGCCAGGTATTGGGGTACATTTCAGTCAGCAGGACTACTCCGTACGTGATCGTATTGAAACGTTGTTGGCTGGCCAGTTAGATAAAGCGCCTCCCTCTTTTACACTTTGATAGCGCCGAGTTAACACCGAGTTTACACCGTAATAGCACTGAACAAGGCCTACCCCTTTACCTGTTTACAAGAATTTAAGAGAGCTGCATGTTTGTCGATTCCCACTGCCATTTAGACCGTTTATCTGAACTCACCCATGATGGCGATATTGCCGCAACGCTGGCAGCTGCTCGTGCTGCTAACGTGAACCAGTTCTTAGCTATTGCGGTGACGCTTGAGGAGATGCCGGGGTTAGCTGCAATCGCCCGTGAGCACCACGACGTCGTTATTTCGGCGGGATTGCACCCGCTACATCAGGCCTCAAAAGAGCCAAGCGTTAGCGATATTGTTGATGCTGCTGAGCAGTATGGTGCAGTCGCCATTGGTGAAACAGGGCTGGATTATCACTATCAGGACAGCGTGCCTGTGGCGGTTCAGCACGAGCGTTTTAAGCGCCATTTGATAGCGGCTAACGAGCTAGAGTTGCCGGTTATTATTCATACCCGTGAAGCGAAAGAAGACACGTTAGCGCTGCTGCGCGAGCACACTAATCCAGATATTGGTGGCGTATTACACTGCTTTACTGAAGATTTAGACATGGCGCGTGAGGCTGTGCGGCTTGGGTTCTATATTTCGTTATCGGGTATTATCACCTTCCGCAATGCCGCGTCGCTTAGAGAACTAGCCAGAAAGCTGCCGCTTGACCGACTACTGATTGAAACCGATAGCCCTTATTTAGCGCCTGTACCTTATCGTGGAAAACCCAACGAACCCGCCTGGGTGGTTGAGGTGGCAGAGTGTATCGCTAAAGAGCGGGGTATCAGCGTTGATGAAGTGGCGATGCAAACCACCGCCAACTTTTATCACTTATTCCGCGCTGCTGTGCCCGATGCACCTGATAACGTAAAGGAAGCATTGGCGCAGTCCGGTTTAGTGGTATAAGTGGCTGAAAGCACAGCCTGGGAGGTAAGCGATGAATATTGATCGGCTTATGCAGCAATTTAACGGCTCGGCGACGATTCCCCCCGTTGATGAGTGGCAGCCAGCCCTAAGCGGCGATATCGATATCGTTATTCAGGCTGATGGCACGTGGCTGCATGAAGGAAAGCCGTTTGAGCGCCTTGCCATACCACGGCTGTTAGCGAGCCTATTACGACGCGATGCCGATGGCTATTGTCTGGTAACACCTGTTGAGCGTTGGCGTGTCACCGTGGTTGACTGCCCGTTTGTGGCGGTAGAGGCAGATTTTTACGATGATGCCTGGTGGCTGACGACCCAGTTTGACGACGTTGTCCGTGTAGATGCAGAGCACCCACTCAGCCTCTCCAAAACGCCTGAGGGCGATCTTACGCCTGAGTGTGCCGTTCGCTTTGGGCTAGCGGCTCGCTTGCATCGCAACGTGTATTATCGGTTGGTAGAGCAGGCCACGCTGAGCGAAGCAGACGACGGCGAATGTCAGTGTCGGCTTTATAGCGCTGGGTCTTGGTATGTCTTAGGTCAGTTTAATGCCAACGATGTGATGCCAGGCGAGGCGACGTGAAATTAACCGCTGAACAGCAAGCTGTTGTCCATCATCGCGAGGGGCATGCCCGCGTAGCTGCTGTCGCGGGGGCAGGTAAAACTACTACGATGGCAGCAAGGGTACTCCACCTGTTGGCGTCTGGCGTGTCGCCGAAGCGTATGCTGGTGCTAATGTTTAACCGCTCCGCCCGGGACGACTTTCAACGCCGCTTGATCAGCATGGCGCCTAAAGGACAGTCGTTGCCCGATGTGCGCACCTTTCACTCCCTTGGCCATCGGTTGACGCAGAGTCTGTGTCGCTGGGGCGCGATTGCGCCAAGGCGTCTACTATCTGCCGATTGGCAGTTAGAGCGTCTTTTACGCCAAGCCAGCCTGAATGTACTTAGCGCTGCGGTCGAGCGTCGTGATGCGGCAATAGAAGGGGATCGGTTAGAAGCGCTTGCTCATTTCTGTGGGCTGGTAAAAGCGGAAATGCTATCGGCTGATGCACTTTACAAACGACTTAATTATGAGCCGGATACTGACTACTTTCCCATGGCGTTTGATGAAGCCGAACGTCTGCTACACGCCGAAGGCGTCATGACCTATGCCGATTTGCTGTATCGACCTCTACAGGTTTTAGAAGCAGATCAGACGTTGCGTAGCCGTGTGGAAGGCTTTCTGGATCATGTCATCATTGATGAATATCAGGATATTAATACTGCTCAGCAACGGTTGCTGGCGGTGCTAGCGGGCTCCAGTGCCAATGTGATGGCGGTCGGTGATGCGAATCAGTGCATCTACGAGTGGCGGGGCGCACGCCCTGACACCATGCTGGAGAACTTTACCGCCACGTTTGGCAGCGCCACAGACTACCCGCTCTCTATAACGTTTCGTCATGGCCACGCGCTGGCGCTAACCGCTAACCACGCCATTATGGCTAATCAGCGCCGACCAGACCAGCTCTGTTTGGCAGATGCTAATAATCCTGAGACTCATATATCTGTCGGCCAGGGCAGCCGACTGCTGCTCGATGCCTTGGTCGATTGGCAAGCGCAGGGGCGAGCACTGAGTGATGCCAGTTTGTTGGTACGTAGCTGGGCGCTTTCGGTGCCGTTTCAGTTGGCACTACTGCAGGCGGGTATCCCGTTTCGTCTTCAGCGAGAAGATCGTTTCGTTTTCCGACTCCCTCTAGTGCAGGCATTGGCTGGCTATTTGAAACTGTCTCGCCAGCCAGAACTACTGCACGACCCAGAGCAACTCTTGCTTTTGCTCTCTCAGCCAACGCCTTTCGTTGCCCGTGAGCGGCTCCAGCAGCTCGCGTATCAGCTGGCCAGCACCCAGCGCTGGCCTGAGCGCCATGAGCCTGTTCTGGCCGCTTTAAAGCCACTGCAGCGCCGCACATTAAAAAAACGCTGGTCACTGCTATGTGAGCTCCCCAAATTGAGTGATTGGCCGCCTGCGAAGCTGCTGAGTCATGTGGTGGAGACGATTGACGCGGAAAAAACCCTAAAGCGAGCAGCTGCAAGACGCGACAAGGGCGAGGAGGACGTTCGTCTATTGGATGTGCTTATTGAGCAGGCCGATAGCGTGAAAGATCCAGATGCGTTTATCGAGCTGCTTGAGCGTCCAGTAGAAAACCAAGCGGGCGGCGTTTTGATTAGTACGGTTCACGGAGCCAAAGGCCTTGAATGGCCGTTGGTCGCCGTTGCTGGCGTAAACGAAGAGGATTTTCCTCACTACAGCCGCGATAACCCGCTTAATGATGAGCGGCTAGAGGAAGAGCGACGACTGTTTTACGTAGCGATTACGCGGGCTCAAGAGCAACTGCTGGTGCTGCATGATGGTGGAGTTCATCGGCCTAGTCGCTTTATTGCGGAAAGCGCCTGGCAGGACAGTCTGCGGATGGCGTCGTGTCTGTCGCGTCAAGATCCCCCTGCAACGGCCGTGCAAGTCGCATCGCCGAGCTTGGTGAGGCGCTATCTTGAGCGATTAGGGCGAACGGATATTGAGCTGGCAGCGCCGCAGATCAATGAGGCAGCGGCAAGTTATCAGGCTGATGCTCACTTTTACCCTGGACAGCGCTTGATGCATGCCGTGTTTGGAGAAGGGGAGGTAGCGTCGGTGGAAGGCAACCCTTCTGACCCGGTCATCGACGTGCGCTTTGCTCAGGCCGGTCGGCGTCGTCTCATTGCCCGGCGTGCGCCGATAGAACGAATAGAGCCACCAGCGCAGCCAGCATAACTGGCCGCGCAGGATAGCTATCTAGCAGAGCGGCTTACATATTGGGATAGTTAGGTCCGCCGCCACCTTCTGGTGCTACCCAGGTAATATTTTGGGCAGGGTCTTTAATATCGCAGGTTTTGCAGTGCACGCAGTTCTGGAAGTTAATCTGAAAGCGTGGCTTACCTTGATCATCCTCAACGACTTCATAAACCCCAGCAGGGCAGTAACGTTGCGCCGGTTCTGCATAGGTTGGCAGGTTGTCGCGAATTGGCAGTTCCGGGTCTGCTAGGCGCAGATGACAGGGCTGGTCTTCTTCGTGGTTGGGGTTAGACAAGAAGACGGAGGTCGACTTATCAAACGATAGCTTGCCATCGGGCTTCGGATAATTAATTTTCTCGAACTCAGCAGCAGGCTTCAGCGCGCCGTAGTCAGTGGTGGTGTCGTGAACATTGGGTAGCTTATTGCCCAGCAGTTGATTGGCGAAGTTGTAAGCACCACCGCCTACCGTACCATATTTATGGATAGCAGGACCAAAGCTTGCGCTCTCTCTCAGTTCTTCATGGGCCCAGCTGGCTTCCCATTTCTCAGTGAAGCTACCTAGCTCCTGAGCACCTTCATCACCACCCTTAATTGCCTCAAAGACACTTTCTGCAGCGACCATGCCAGATTTCATCGCCGTGTGCAGGCCTTTGATTTTGGCAAAGTTCAGCGTGCCCGCATCGCAGCCAATCAATAGACCACCCGGGAAAGTCATTTTCGGTAGGCAATTAAAACCGCCTTTCGTAATGGCGCGCGCACCATAAGCAACCCGTTTGCCGCCTTCTAAATACTGGCTAAGCACCGGGTGATGCTTCATGCGCTGGAATTCATCAAAAGGTGACAGCCAGGGGTTCTTATAACCAAGATCCATAATGAGGCCAACGACGACCTGCTGGTTTTCCGCGTGATAGAGGAACCAACCGCCGTGAGTGTCTTTTTCAAGCGGCCAGCCGGAGCCGTGAAGCACAAGCCCTGGTTCATGTTTGTCGGCGGGAACATCCCATAGTTCTTTCAAACCAATCCCGTAATGCTGAGGGTCACGGCCAGCATCTAGCGAAAACTCTTTGATTAACCGTTTTCCTAAGTGGCCGCGGGCACCTTCGGCAAATAGCGTGTACTTAGCACGTAGCTCCATACCCGGCATATGGCCATCTTTGGGTGTGCCATCTGCGCCAACGCCCATGTCACCAATGAGAATGCCGCGTACTGCATCGTCTTCGATAATTACTTCCTGGGCAGCAAAGCCGGGGAATATTTCCACCCCAAGGGCTTCGGCCTGCTCGGCCAGCCAGCGACACAGATTGCCTGCGCTAATCACATAGCGAGTAAGTTCGCCGCCAGTGTTATGCATGCTTTTGGGCACTAGGGCATTAGGGATTTTTTGCGCTTTTTGGGCATCTTTTAATAGATAAACATCGTCACGAACGGCAGGTGTGTTGAGCGGCGCACCGCGCTCTTCCCAATCAGGAAATAGTTCTGCCAGTGCGCGGGGCTCAAAGACAGCACCGGAAAGAATATGGGCGCCGACTTCGGAGCCTTTTTCTACTACACAAACCGTCAGCTCTTGTTCTGCTTGGTTTGCCTGTTGCATTAAACGGCAGGCAGCAGCCAGACCAGACGGGCCAGCCCCGACAATAACTACATCGAAGTCCATGACATCGCGTTCAACATTTTCCACCCAGCTTCTCCTTATTCTCATAAGTGCCATTATTTACAAAAACTAGCCTGTGTGAACGTCAAATGAGCGTTATGAGAACTAGCTTATAAAAAGATGGCCTTAATTTTAAACGGTCGTTTGCTTCTGGTTATGCTCCATGATAGGCATAATACCCTTGTAAGGTCACCCCTACGATGGCAAAAGCACCATTTATCCATGGAGTTTGCATCGCTGCTACGACCAAGGCCGTAGTTAATCGATGTTGTCGCTAGTCACTAGGTTGTGGCAGATTGATAGGGGTTTTCATTTACAGACCTATCAAACGCTTGCATGAATTTTTAAGGTGTCGTTTTAAAAATTAACGTCGCCCCTATTTTAAGCGGCATCAGTTGGTACGATGCTGGGACAGGCTAACGGCTTCCATCACAAGCCAAGCGAGGAATCTATGAAAGTACTCGTCGCGGTTAAACGCGTCATCGACTATAACGTCAAAATCCGCGTGAAAGCGGACAACTCTGACGTTGATCTTACTAACGTCAAAATGGCGATGAACCCCTTCTGCGAAATTGCCGTAGAAGAAGCAGTACGCCTCAAAGAGAAGGGTGTTGCGACAGAAGTCGTGGCCGTTACCGTTGGTCCTAAAGCAGCTCAAGAGCAGTTGCGCACCGCTCTGGCGCTTGGGGCAGACCGTGCTATCCATATTGAAACCGACGAGCGCGTTGAATCGCTTGCGGTGGCCAAGCTGCTTGCTAAAGTCGTTGACGAAGAGCAGCCCGGTTTGGTGATTCTCGGTAAGCAGGCCATCGATACCGACAACAACCAAACAGGGCAAATGCTTGCCGCGTTGACCAACCTTCCCCAGGGTACCTTTGCCTCTGAGGTTGCCGTTGACGGTGACAAGGTTAATGTCACTCGGGAAATCGATGGTGGTCTGCAAACCGTTGCGCTTTCTCTGCCCGCTATCGTCACCACCGATTTGCGTTTGAACGAGCCGCGTTACGCTAAGCTGCCAGACATCATGAAGGCCAAAAAGAAGCCTCTGGATGTTAAAACGCCCGCTGATTACGGCGTTGAAGTGGCCTCCAAAGTTAGCCTGCTCAAAGTGGAATCCCCGGCAGAGCGTAAAGGTGGTGTTAAAGTCGCCTCGGTAGACGAACTGATCGACAAACTGAAAAACGAAGCCAAAGTGCTTTAATAGGAGCTGATCTCATGAGCATTCTGGTACTTGCCGACCTCCATGAAGGTCAGTTGGCGGGCGCAACAGCCCATGTAGTTGCTGCTGCCAAGGCGATTGGTGGTGATATTGACGTATTGGTGGCTGGTGAAGGCGTTCAAGCGGCCGCTGATGCTGCTGCAAAGCTTGATGGCGTCAGTAAAGTTCGCATCGCAGATAACGCTGTTTATGCGCATCAGTTGGCTGAGCCAATGGGAGCGCTGCTGGTGGAGCTGGCAGGCGACTACACTCACGTACTGGCTAGCGCGTCTACCACCGGTAAAAACGTACTGCCGCGCTTGGCTGCCTTAAAAGATGTCAGCCAGCTTTCCGACGTGATTGGCGTTGAGAGCGCAGACACTTTCCTGCGCCCTATCTATGCTGGCAACGCTATCGCCACGGTAAAAAGCGACGACGCACTGAAAGTTATGACCGTGCGTACTACCGCGTTTGATGCGGTCGAGAGCGCGGGAAGTGCCGCTGTAGAAGCGGTAGAGGTAGTGGTCGAAAATGGTCAGTCTAGCTTTATTAAACAAGAGTTGGCGCAATCTGATCGCCCAGAACTTGGCGGTGCCAAAGTAGTAGTGTCAGGCGGTCGCGGTATGGGTAACGGCGAAAACTTTAAGCTGCTCGACGGCATTGCTGACAAGCTGGGTGCCGCCATTGGTGCATCACGAGCTGCCGTAGACGCAGGTTTTGTGCCCAACGATATGCAGGTTGGCCAAACCGGTAAGATTGTTGCGCCTGAGCTGTATATTGCCGTGGGTATTTCTGGTGCAATTCAGCATTTGGCGGGTATGAAAGACTCTAAAGTCATTGTTGCGATCAACAAAGACGAAGAAGCACCTATCTTCCAAGTTGCCGACTACGGGTTGGTAGGCGATCTCTTCGATATTTTGCCGGAGCTTGAAAGCAAGCTATAAGCCACTGAATCTTAACTGGCTAAAAAGCCGACTTCGCCAGAAGTCGGCTTTTTTATTGGCGATGAATTCGATAAACTGCCAATAGTTGACTAAGGTACTGGGGTATATAACGTACCGGTCGTAAATAATCGCCGCTCACGGTAATAAAAATGGCCGTGATGGTTGAAAAAGGTGGGGTAAGACCACACTTAGTTAAGTGAACGTAACAAAAGCCACTTAAGGAGAAGTTAGCATGGCACATACACTTCCAGAATTACCGTACGCCTACGACGCGCTTGAGCCGAACATTGATGCGATGACGATGGAGATTCACCACTCTCGTCACCATAACACTTACGTCACTAGCCTGAACGCTGCGCTTGAAGGCACGGGTCTTGAAGACGTACCGGTAGAAGAGCTAGTTGCTAATCTTGATCGTGTACCTGAAGAGAAGCGTCAAGCCGTTATTAATCACGGTGGCGGCCATGCCAACCACTCTATGTTCTGGCAAATGATGTCACCGAATGGCGGCGGCCAGCCCCAGGGTGATGTGGCAAAAGCCATTGATGCTGAGCTAGGTGGCCTTGACGCATTCAAGGAAGCTTTCAAGAAAGCGGCACTGGGTCGTTTCGGTAGCGGTTGGGCATGGCTCTCCGTTACGCCTGAGAAAAAGCTGGTCGTTGAAAACACGCTGAACCAAGACAGCCCGCTAATGCATGGCAACACGCCGGTATTGGGTCTGGATGTTTGGGAACATGCTTACTACCTGAAGTTCCAAAACAAGCGTCCTGATTACGTAGAAGCCTTCTTCAACGTAATTAACTGGGAAGATGTTGAGCGTCGTTATCAGGCTGCTATCGCCTAAGTCCACGCGCGAAAGAAAGAAGGGACGCCAATTTAGTTGGCGTCTAGTTAAAAACCGCCCTCATCAAGAGGGCGGTTTTTTCGTTTTGAATGATACGTTTGGCTACTATCCTGGGTAAGAGCTGTCAATAACCTGTGGATGAAAAATACCACATATGCTTGAATTGATTTTCTCATGGTCTATATATAGTATGCGTTGTGTCTTCCAGAGAGGGCGAGCACAAGATGTGCTCTACCCGAAAAACACCGCTATGAAAAGGAAAAATAGCCATGGATATCCAAATTTATAGCAAGCCTGCTTGTGTTCAATGTACCGCTACCTACCGAGCGCTGGATAAGCAGGGCCTGGAATATACCGTTATCGATATTACTGCTGAAAGCGGTGCCCAAGAAGAAGTGGAAGCGCTGGGTTATCGCCAGTTACCGGTCGTAGTTGCAGGTGAGGATCATTGGTCTGGTTTTCGTCCTGACCGCATTCAAGCGCTAGCGTAAAACGTCGCTATGCAAAACGCTGATGTGGAGACTGAGCGTGCTGGTTCGTTAGTTTATTTTTCCACTAAGTCAGGCAATACCCACCGTTTTATACAAAAGCTTGGCTTAAGCGCTCAGCGGCTGCCACTAAACCGTGAAGAACCGACACCACGCATAGAACAGCCCTACATATTAGTGACACCTACCTATGGTGGCGGCTATGCCGAAGGGGCAGTGCCGGGGCAGGTGATCCGATTTTTAAACGATGAGCACAATCGACATCTCTTACGGGGTGTTATTGCCGCTGGTAATACGAATTTTGGTGAAGCATATGGGTTGGCAGGGCGAATCATTGCCCAAAAGTGCCAAGTGCCGCTGCTTTATCGTTTTGAACTGTTTGGCACTGACGACGATGTCGCCAAGGTCCGCAAAGGAGTAGAAGAGTTTTGGAAACGTCAAGCTCAGTCTCTAACAACGTAGCTTCTAACAACGTTGCTACAAAAAACTCGGCAGAAACAAAACGGCCTACTGCGGGGGCATCCGAGGCGCGTACCCTGGATTACCATGCGCTGAACGCGATGCTGAATCTATACGGTGCCAACGGTGAATTGCAGCTCGATAAAGATCGCGAAGCCGCCCGTCAGTATTTCCTGCAGCACGTTAATCAAAACACCGTGTTTTTCCACTCGTTGGAAGAAAAGCTCGATTACCTGGTGGAAGAGCAGTACTACGAGGCAGAAATGCTTGCTCAGTACAGCTTTGCCTTTATCAAAGCCCTGTTCGAGCAGGCATACGCCTATAAATTTCGTTTCCCGAGCTTCTTAGGTGCTTTCAAGTATTACACCAGCTACACGCTGAAAACGTTTGACGGTAAGCGTTACCTTGAGCGCTATGAAGACCGTGTTTGCATGGTGGCGTTGACGTTAGCGCGCGGCGATGAAGCCTTGGCCAAGTCGCTGGTCGATGAAGTCATTAGCGGCCGTTTTCAGCCGGCCACGCCGACTTTCCTTAACTGTGGTAAGCAACAGCGCGGCGAGCTGGTTTCCTGCTTCCTGCTGCGTATTGAAGACAACATGGAGTCGATTGGTCGCTCGATTAACTCAGCGCTCCAGCTCTCCAAGCGCGGCGGCGGCGTTGCCTTCTTGTTGACGAATATTCGTGAATCCGGCGCTCCCATTAAGCGTATTGAAAACCAGTCGTCGGGCATTATCCCGATTATGAAACTGTTGGAAGATGCCTTCTCGTACGCTAACCAGCTGGGCGCACGCCAAGGTGCCGGTGCGGTCTATCTGAATGCTCACCACCCAGATATTCTGCGCTTTCTCGATACCAAGCGCGAAAATGCCGATGAAAAAATCCGCATTAAAACGTTGTCGCTGGGCGTGACGATTCCGGATATTACCTTCGAGCTGGCCAAGCGCAACGACGACATGTACCTGTTCTCTCCCTACGATGTTGAGCGGGTTTATGGCGTGCCGTTTGGTGATATCAGCGTCACCGAGAAGTACCATGAAATGGTTGCTGATGCGCGCATCCGTAAGCACAAGATCAATGCGCGTGCGTTCTTTCAGACCCTGGCTGAACTGCAATTCGAATCGGGCTATCCGTACATCATGTTTGAAGATACGGTCAACCGTGCGAACCCGATTGCCGGTCGTATCAATATGAGCAACTTGTGTTCTGAAATTCTCCAGGTGAATACGCCCACCGAGTACGACGACGATCTTGGTTATCGTCAGATCGGTCAGGACATCTCCTGTAACCTTGGCTCGATGAATATCGCTAAGGTGATGGACTCAGGCGATATTGGCACCAGCGTTGAGATTGCCATTCGTGGTTTGACCGCGGTTTCTGAGATGAGCAACCTGCGTAGTGTGCCCTCCATTGCTGAAGGTAACGCCAAGTCTCGAGCCATTGGCCTTGGGCAAATGAACCTGCACGGTTTCCTGGCGCGCGAACACATTTATTATGGTTCAGAAGAGGGCTTGGACTTCACCAATCTCTACTTCTATTGCGTGGCATTCCATGCGATTCGTGCATCTAACCAGTTGGCGATTGAACACGGCGAAGCCTTTGCTGGGTTTGAAGATTCCACCTATGCATCGGGCACGTTCTTTGATAAGTACACCGATCAAGCATGCCTGCCGCAAACTGATAAAGTGCGTCACCTGTTTGAGCGTAGCGGTATTGCACTACCTACCCAGGAAGAGTGGCAGGCGCTAAAGACCTCGGTGATGGCGCACGGGCTGTATAACCGTAACCTGCAAGCGGTGCCGCCAACGGGTTCTATCTCATACATCAATCACTCCACTTCCAGTATTCACCCGGTGGCAGCGAAAATTGAGATCCGTAAAGAGGGTAAGCTGGGGCGTGTTTACTATCCGGCGCCATTCTTGAATGAGGCGAACTTCGATTATTTCCAGGATGCCTATGAAATTGGCCCTGAGAAAATTATCGATACCTATGCGGAAGCGTCTAAACACGTTGATCAGGGGCTGTCGTTGACGCTGTTCTTCCCTGATACCGCCACCACTCGGGATATCAACAAAGCGCAAATTTACGCGTGGCGTAAGGGCATCAAGACGCTTTACTACATCCGTTTACGCCAGAGCGCGCTTGAAGGTACGGAAGTAGAAGGCTGCGTTTCCTGCTCGCTGTAATCGTATATCGCTTTTATTAGATCATGTTGGTGAGAGAATTCTGATGACCACTATGCAACGTTTATCGCGGGTCGATGCGATCAACTGGAACCGCCTTCAGGACGATAAAGACCTGGAAGTGTGGAACCGCCTGACCAGCAACTTTTGGTTGCCGGAAAAAGTGCCGCTCTCCAACGATATTCAATCGTGGAATACCCTGACACAGCAGGAAAAGCAGCTGACGATTCGTGTGTTCACCGGCCTGACGCTGCTGGATACGATTCAGAGCAGCGTGGGCGCGCCAGTATTAATGGAAGATGCCCGCACGCCACACGAAGAGGCGGTTTACACCAATATTGCCTTTATGGAATCGGTGCATGCGCGTTCCTATAGCTCGATTTTCTCGACGCTATGCACTACGCGGGATGTGGATGATGCGTTTCGCTGGAGTGAAGAAACCCCGACACTGCAGGCAAAGTCTGAGTTGATCCTTGAGCGTTATCGCTCTGACGACCCGCTGATGCGCAAGGTGGCCAGCGTCTTCCTGGAATCCTTCCTGTTCTATTCAGGGTTCTATCTGCCCATGTATTGGTCGAGCCACGCCAAACTGACCAACACGGCGGATCTGATTCGTTTAATCATTCGTGATGAGGCAGTGCACGGCTACTACATTGGCTACAAGTTCCAGCAAGCGCTGGCAGAAGCCACGCCCGAGCGCCAGCAAGAGGTGAAAGACTACGCTTATGAGCTGCTGCTAGAGCTTTACGACAACGAAGTGCGCTACACCGAATCGCTCTATGATGAGGTAGGCTTGACGGAAGACGTGAAGAAATTCCTTCACTACAACGCCAACAAGGCGCTGATGAATCTGGGCTTGGAGCCGTTGTTCCCCAGCAGTGTCACCGACGTCGATCCAACCATTATGGCGGCACTTTCCCCAAGTGCGGATGAAAACCACGACTTCTTCTCCGGCTCCGGCTCTTCCTACGTGATCGGCAAAGCCGTCGCCACCGAGGACGATGACTGGGCGTTTTGAGCCCCAGTTAAGAAGTTAGCTTGAAAGGGTGGCGAGCAGGCGCTCGCCACTTCCCGCCTCAGCAAACTCGGCTACGCCCAGCCTCGAAAAGGTAATTGACACAGGAAAGTGGCATGAGCGCGGGTTGAGAGAATGTAGACTCAGTACCGCAAAACTCCGCGTCAACACCTCAACTCCGACGACTGTCATTTACGTCATCTGCAAGCCATACTTTGATCAGCGACTGATAGGGCATATCCCGCTTGTTAGCCTCGATTTTGATACGGTCGAGCAGAGTTTCGGGCAAGCGAAGTGAGATAGTCTTGGTTGAGGGTTTCAACTTCGGGAAATAGGCCGGTGTTGCCTGGCTCCAATCCAGGTAATCAGCGGAGTCGTGGGTCTCCCAAAATGCTCGCTCTTCTGCCTCAGTATTGAACTCAGGCATCTTTTTTAGTTTGTTCATAAAGAGCCCTCTCTTTGCGGTGCATGTCGCGAGCGGAAATCACTCGGATTAGCGTGCGGTGATGTCTTAGTGTAAACGTGATATGTAGCAGTCTTTCATCATCAGTTTTGCCAAGGGCGTGAAAACGAGGCTCCTTCTGGCTGTGTTTGGAGTCTTCCAGCACCAGAAGCGGTTCATTAAAGTAAGTTTCTTCTGCTTCGGACTGGCTAACACTATGCTTCTCCGCGTTTTTGCGAGAGTTGCCTTCGTCCCAGTCAAAGCCAGACACATCTGCCCAATTGATCATGGAAGTATATTATCAGCATATACGCAGGCGTCAATTAGTGCCAATAAAGCCATTTGCAGTGATGGCGCCTGCGGTGATGTTGTAGGTGAATTGATGAACAGCCTTTCTTATGACGCCTTCATCCGGCACACCATTAAATGCTAATGATAAATATTGTCATTTATTGAATTAATGTTAGGCTATGCCTCTGCAATCAAACGCAAATAGTTCTCATACCTAATGAGGGTAGGGGCGCCATTTTTATGCGCTTTTACCAGTAACGGAGACGTAACGTGCTGAAAAGGCCTTTCTTTGCCTTGTATGGAGGCTGGCTTGCCGGGGTGCTGGTCAGCGGTACGCTAATGGCAAGCGATGAGACAGTCGATCAAGCGGCCCAGAGTGTCGAGGCCCAGCAAGCGCAGTCCGTACTTCAGCAGCAAATTGATGAGGCTGATGACGTCACGCGTTCCGCGCTTGAAGAGCTGCGCCGCCTGGAGCAGGAAACCCGCCAGATGGAAGCGTCCAATGCTGCTCTAAGCGGTCGCTTGGCCAGTGAGGCCGAGCGCCAACAGCGCCTTGGCCAAGCACTCGATACGTTGAGCGACACCCGCGCCGCGCTGCCTGCGGTTGAGCAGGACATGATGGAACAGCTGATCAGTTGGATCGAGTCTGACCTGCCATTTCTGAAGGCCGAGCGTTTGGCGCGTGTTAAGCCTGATGAACAGCAGCCATCAGAGAGCGCAGCGCGCATTGCTAATTTGTTGGAAGCGTGGCGAGCCGAGCTAGCGTACGGCCGCGAGGTTGATAGCTGGCGTGGTCGTTTGCAATTGGCAGAAGGTAACCCGCGTGAGGTGGAATACTTGCGTATTGGCCGAATCGGCTTTTATTACCTAACCCCTGATGGTCGAGAAGGGGGTGTGTGGGATAAAGCGAGCGGTGAATGGCAGGGGCTTGATGAACGTGCTCGCCGTCAGGTGCGCAACGGCCTGCGTATTGCCGACGATCAGCGCACGCCAGAATTGCTGCGTTTACCACTTTCCATTATTGCTAACGACCACGCAGGGGGCCAGCAATGAGTCTGTTGACACGCCAACGAGGTGCGTGCAGAACCATTATCTGTTTAGCACTACTGGCAAGCCTTCTGGGCAGCAGTGTGGCGCTGGCACAAACTGACAGTGTTGGTTCGTTACGTGAAGCTCGTGAAGCCGCCGAAGCTCGCGACCAAGCGCGACTACAATCATTTCTGAATGATCAGCAAGCGCTAGAGGCTGCGCTAGAAAAAGCACGTGCTGAGCATCAAGACGCTGAAGAGCAGCAGGCAGCATTAGCCACGCAGCAGCAGGAACAAGCACAGCAGGCTCAAGCGCTGGCCGAGCGTCAGGAAGATCAAGGCGAAGCGATCACCTCGTTGCTGGCGGATTTGACACGGCACAGCGAAGAGGTACGCAACGAACTTGGCGGTGACAGCTGGTTAACGCTGGATGCTGATGCGCTACCGCCGCGTCTCAATGAGATTGAAGTGCTGGAGCGTCAACAGATCGAGTCCGTTGTGGACAGCTTAGCGACACTTACACGGAACACCGGGCGTGCCGAACGCCTTGAATTGCCGGTGGCTGATGCTAGTGGCGAGATTGAGCCGCGCAATGTCGTGCGCTTGGGCGATTTTGCGGCGTTTACCGAAACAGCGCTGCTCAGAAAAGGCCAGGATGATGATAGCTTGGCCGAAGTGCCGCGTACTCCTGCAGAAATTAGCGCTGTACTGTCGGCCTATCATCAAGGCGAAAGCCGTGTGTTTGCCATTGATCCTACCCAGGGTAGCGTGCTGGAAGCCCTTGCTCAGCGGCCAAGCCTCTGGGAACGTTTCCAGCAGGGCGGTTATGTTGGTTACGTAGTAGTGGCACTGGGTGGCTTTGGCCTATTGGTGGCACTGGCTCAGTACCTTTATTTAGTCGTCGTCAGTGCACGAGTGCATCGTCAGCGTAAAGCGTTGGATCAACCGAATGCCAATAACCCACTGGGTCGTGTGCTGGCGCGCTTCAAGGAGTTGGATAAACACCAAACGCCGGAAGCACTGGAAGCGAGGTTAGATGAGGCGGTGTTAGCTGAGTTGCCACGTATCGAACGTGGTCAGCCTATCGTTAAGCTGTTGGCGGCCATTGCACCGCTGCTAGGCCTGCTGGGTACCGTGACCGGTATGATTGTCACCTTCCAAGCGATTACCGTATTTGGCACCGGTGACCCGCAGTTAATGGCCGGTGGTATCAGTCAGGCGCTGGTAACAACGGTGCTGGGGCTTGTGACAGCGGTTCCGCTGCTGTTTGCCCAGACGGCCTTGGCAAGCCGGAGTCGCTTGATTACCCAAGCCATTGAAGGCGAAGCAAGCGCTACCTTGGCTGACCACCTCGAAGCGCAGTCGACGGCTAATGCGCAAGCGGTGACCTAATATGCCCACGTTACCTCTTTGGCTTGAGCCCGTTGAGCGGCTGCTTGATGCCGGTGGTGCCGTTTTAATGGTGCTGGCATTCGTTGCCGTGCTGGTATTTGGGATGGCAATAGAGCGTTGGTGGTATTACCGCTTTAGCTGGCGGCGTGCCCGGCGCCAACTGATTCGTCGCTGGGCGGCACGCAGTGATCATCGTAGCTGGAGTGCGCGCACGCTGCGCAATGTCTGGACAGAGGCGCTGGTTGCTAAGCTGCGCCGCCCGTTGCCATGGATCAAGCTGCTCGTGGCGCTATGTCCACTGTTAGGCTTGTTGGGTACCGTCACCGGTATGATTACCGTGTTCGATAGCCTTTCTCTCAGTGATACCCATCAGGCGAGGGCAATGGCCGACGGTGTTGCCCGTGCCACATTGCCCACGCTAACCGGCATGGCGATTGCGGTGGTGGGGTTGCTGTTTATTAGTCGTTTAGAGCACGTTATTCGTCGCGAAGACCAGCGGTTACACGACCGCTTAGCTCGTGCCTTGGAGGAGAATGATGCGTAGACGCCGCTCTATAGATACCACGGCTGATAGCAATGAAGTTAACCTGACGCCGATGCTGGATGTTGTCTTTATCATGCTGATCTTTTTTATCGTGACGACCAGCTTTATTAAAGAGAGCGGTGTTGAGATTGACCGCCCTGAAGCGGCAGCGGCAAGCCCGCGGCCAGATGCACAGGTGTTGATTGCGGTGACGCCAGAAGGTGCTGTTTGGGTCGATGGTAAGCCAGTCGATGTGCATCGTATTGGTCAGCAGGTGGCCGGTATGTTGAGTGATGATGGCTCCGTTGTTATCCAAGCCGATCGGGAGTCCACCACTGGGCTGTTGATTGAAGTGATGGATCGCCTCAAGCAGGCGGGTGTTGATCAGATCGCCGTGGCAGCGAGCCGGAGCGCTCCATGATTCGTCATGCCCTCTCGATACTAGGTGGTATTGCCTTAGCCGTTGGTTTGTTTTGGATGCTGGCGCTACTAGTAACACCCCCAGAGCGTTCGCCAGAGACGCCGATAATGACCATGTCGATGACTATGATAGACGCACCAGAGGTAGCGCCAGAGCAAGAAGCGCCGTCGCCTGCACCTTCTGAGGCGGCGCCAGCACCCCCGCCGATGCCTATGCCTGCACCGGCACCTGTTGCAGAGAGTGCGATTGCGCTGCCTGAAGTGGAACTTCCAGATGAGCCAGTGGAACCAGTTGAGTTGGAGAGTGAGTTGCCAGAGCTAACGGAAATTACTCCCGAACCAACCCCGCAGCCCGCGCCGAAGCCGTCTCCAAGGCCAGCGCCGCAGCCTGATCCTGCACCTCAGCCAGCTGAAACGGCGGCGCCTTCTCCTGCGCCTACGACAGTGCAGCGTGAAGCCTCGCCAGTGGCAGAGCCTGCGCCATCGAATGAGCCTGTCAGTGTTGGGCAAGTCGCCCCAACCAGCCGCGTGAACCCTTCTTATCCGCCGCGTGCTCAGAGGCGCGGCATGGAGGGCTTTGTTGAGGTGGAGTTTGTTATTCGCCGAGATGGCAGCGTCGATAACGGCACGATTCGCGTCACGCGAGCACAGCCAAGGCGAGTGTTTGAAGACGCTGCCCGCGAAGCGATTGCGCGCTGGCAGTTTGAGCCCGGCCAACAGCTTCGCCGCGCCACGCAGCGCATTGAGTTCCAGTTGAGATAGCCAGTTGAGATAGCCAGTATGAATTGGCTCGTCGAGAACGCCAGTCGAGGAAAAAGTATGCAGCGTTGGGTGGGAATCGTCGTATTGAGCGCGCTAAGCGTTGTGGCGCAGGCGAACGAACCGCTGCCGGGTGACATTGTTCGCGATCTTAACAGGCTTCAAAGCCAATTAGCTGAGCAGCCCAATGGCGAGGCTGACAGCGATGTGCTCAACCGTATTGCTGATCATGCACGATCTCAGGCAGCGCGTCTCGCCAGCGGCAATCGTGCCGACCAGTGGGCAAGTGCGCTATATCATCAGCTCGCCGCGAGTGCGTTAGTGCGTCAAGGTGATCACGTTGCGGCTGCTAATGAGTTAGCCAGCGCACGACAGCGCCCTAGCGTGCCTAACAGCCAAATCCTGCGCTGGCTGCGTGATGAGGCGTCGCTACGTCGCGCAGGTAACCAGCCCACTGAGGCCATCGCGCTGTATGAGCAGTGGCTAACGCAGTCCCAGGGCAATTCTCATTATGACGAGTCAGCATGGCGGCTGGTTCGCTTATTGGCGGAAGAGGAGCGCTGGGATGCTGCTGCAGGCTGGCTGTCGCCGTTACTGCAAAAAGGCGGTTTGACTGACACGCAGCAGACGCTAACCACCGCGGTATTGCGCAATGCGGGGCAAAACGATGAAGCTCTCGGTTGGCTAGTGGGTGGTTTGAATGCACAGAGCGAGCCTGATGCCTGGCGTCAGGCGGCCGGGCTTGCCCAACAAGCAGGCCAGGCTGGCGTGGCTGCCGGCGTGTGGGAGATGGCATGGCAGTTGGGTAAGTTCACCACGACCGAAGATCGCTTGACGTTAATTCGCCTGCATTTGGCCGGTGGTACGCCAGCCAGGGCAGGCGAACACTTGGAAGCGGCTATCCAAGAAGGTGCTTTGACGCGTGATGAAGAAGCGCTAAGGTTGTTGGCGGGCGCATGGCAGCAGGCCAAGGATATCGAAAAGGCGCTGAATGCTTGGAAGGCGCTTGCTGAGAACACTCAAAAAGCTGAAGACTGGCGGCAATACGGACAGCTTGCTTACCGCTGGGGGCAAGATGATCAGGCCGAGGAAGCGCTTATCAAAGCGGTGAATCTTGGCGATGATCAGGCCAAGCAGTGGTTGTCGAATTTTTGAAGGGTGAGAAGCCCTTGATCGGACCCCTCTCGATTGATGAGAGGGGCGAGCTTGTTTGTTTGTGCTTAGTCTGCCTGTGAAAGCGTCAGCGCAAAATCACTCCAGGTGGGAGCGTGATCGGAAGGCCGCTCCATACCACGCAATTGATAATCAATGCCTGCATCGGTGACGCATTCGGCAAGCGGTTTAGACACAAGAATATAGTCAATGCGCAGGCCGCGTTTTGGCTCGCGGTCAAAACCCTTTGAACGATAGTCAAACCAACTGAACCATTCGCTATTATCCGGGTGGCACAGCCGATAGCTGTCGCTAAGGCCCCACGCTTTTATACCTTCAAGCCATTCTCGCTCGATAGGCTGAAAGCTGGCTTTGCCCTCGCGTAACCAGCGTTTGCGGCTTGGTTCGCCAATGCCAATATCCTGATCTTCCGGCGATATGTTGAAATCCCCCATGATCGCCAGCTGTTCGTCGGGGCGGTGCTGGTTTTGAAGCAGGCTTGCCAATTGCTGATAGAAGCGCGCTTTATGAGGGAATTTAGTTGGGTGTTCAACGTTTTCACCCTGGGGGAAGTAGCCATTCCACACGGTGACTGATTCACCATTATCGGCGAGTAGCCGCACGCCAATCATGCGGCGCTGGGCGTCTTCCTCATCATCAGGAAAGCCATAAAAAACCGCTTGAGGTTTTTGCCGACACAGTAGGGCAACCCCGTAATGGCCCTTTTGACCGTAATAAAAAACGTGATAGCCCATAGCTTCAACGTCAGCCAGGGGAAACTCGCTGTCTTGCACTTTGGTTTCCTGCAGGCCAATGACATCTGGCTGCTGCGTGTCAATCAGCGCTTGAAGCTGATGCAGTCGTGCCCGAATGCCATTGATATTAAACGAGACCAAACGCATTACGAATGCTCTCCAGACGGGTTGTCTCCTTCTTTGTCAGGATGGATAACAATATTTTGTCCTTCTTGCTGGCGCGCTAGTTTACGCACTGCTTGAAGCTTACGTTGTTGCTGCTTTTTAGCCACAAAACGGCGTGAAGAGGTTACCTGGTCAGGGTTATCATGGCGCCACTTCTTGTAATCTTTGCGGCGGCCAGTACGGATAGTTACCTTATCCGCCAGCGAACGAGTTTTTTTCTTACGCGTCATATCGCGCTCCTTGGGTTAATTTATGCCTCATTCTAACAGGCAAGCGTACTCCTTCGACAGCAGGACGCGCTCTTATCGCCAACCCCTGGTACAATGCGCACTTCGTGATGCCTAACATCCACAGCAATGGACAGATACACAGCCTATGAGCGAGTCGGAACAGACCACAGCATCGGCCCAGAACCGCAAGCCAAAACGCCGCCGTCGGAAGCCGCGTCGTCGTCAATCGAACTGGGATCTTCGTCAGTTTCAGGTGCCCGCCGTTGCCGGCAAGTGGCGCTTCCATGACTTTGATTTGCCGCTGCCTTTAATGCGTGCCATTCATGCCCAAGGGTTTGAATACTGCACGCCTATTCAGTCAGAGGCGCTGCGTCATACGTTGCTGGGTGGCGATATTGTCGGCAAGGCGCAGACAGGTACCGGAAAAACTGCTGCCTTTTTGATTTCGGTAATGGCTTATTTTCTGGAAGAGCCGACCCCTGATGGCCAAAAATCAGGCGCACCCCGTGCGTTGATTATCGCGCCTACCCGGGAGCTGGCACTGCAAATCGAAAAAGATGCTAAAGCGCTTGCTCGCTTCACGCAGCTCAATGTGGCCAGTGTTGTCGGCGGCATGGATTACCAAAAGCAGCGCGAGAGCCTGGGCAAGAAGATCGATATTTTGGTGGCAACACCAGGACGCCTGCTGGATTTCCACCAGAAGCGCGATATCGACCTCTCTGAAGTCGAAGTGTTGGTGCTGGATGAAGCGGATCGCATGCTTTCCATGGGCTTTATTCCCGATGTGAAGCGCATCATTCGCTATACGCCTAAAAAAGAGGAGCGCCAGACGTTCCTGTTCTCGGCAACCTTCACTGACGATATCTTGAGTCTGGCGAGTCAATGGACGCTCGATCCTGCCCATGTAGAGATTGAAGTCACCGTTGAGAACCAGGCAGATATCGATCAGCGCGTTTATCTAGTGTCTGATGACGACAAGCAGCGACTGCTGGTGAATCTGCTAACGCAGGAAAGCTTCGAGCGAGTAATGGTGTTTGGTAACCGTCGCGATCTCGTACGCAAGCTAGATGATTTGCTGAAAAAAGCAGGCGTTAGTGTCGCCATGCTATCAGGCGATGTGCCGCAGAATCAGCGCATCAAGACGTTGGAAAGCTTCCGTGAGGGAGAAATTCAAGTGTTGGTGGCTACTGATGTCGCAGGGCGTGGCATTCATATCGAAGATGTCAGCCACGTGATCAACTACACGTTGCCTGAAGATCCGGAAGATTACGTTCATCGTATTGGACGTACCGGACGTGCCGGTGCCAAAGGCGTTTCGATTAGTTTTGTTGGTGAAGAAGATGCGTTCTCGCTACCAGAAATTGAGCGCTACATTAACGGTAAGCTGCCCTGCGAACATCCGCCGGAAGGCATGCTGTAACGCGCATGCTCGATAATGCGCTGAAAAGCGATATTCAAGACGCCTATCGTCGCGTGGTGGAAAAGCTTGAGCTGACGCCACGCTACGGCCAGCGCCTGATGATTGCAGAAATTGCTCGTACGCTAGGTGGCATTGAGCAGGATGGCGAAGGCAAGCGCACAAACGATAATCATGTGTGCGTGCTGGAGGCGGGCACCGGAACTGGTAAAACGCTTGCCTACCTGATTGCCGCGTTGCCGATTGCCAAAGCGCAGGGAAAGCGACTGATTGTTTCCACTGCAACGGTGGCACTGCAGGAGCAGGTGCTTAATCAAGACCTGCCTTCGCTTGCCAGCCATAGCGGTATTGCCTTTCGTTATGCCTTGGCAAAAGGGCGTGGCAGGTACGTGTGTGTTGCGCGTCTTGACCAGGCATTAGAAGGCTCTGAGCCAAACCCGACGCTGTCGCTATTTGAGCAGTCACTTCAATCCAACAGCAGTGACTTTTCCCTATTAGCCACGGATATGGCAGAGGCTTACGGCAAGGGTGAGTGGGAAGGCGATCGCGATACGTGGTCGGCGTCCATCGACGACAGTCATTGGCGGCAGCTAACGGTGGATCATCGCCAATGCACAGGCCGTCGCTGCGGTCATTTTGGTGCTTGCGCCTTTTTTCGTTCTCGGCGTGATCTGGAAGATGCCGATATAATCGTGGCCAACCATGACTTGGTTCTTGCTGACCTGGCGTTGGGTGGTGGGGCGATTCTACCCGATCCCGCTGACTGCATTTTTGTCTTTGATGAAGGCCACCACCTGCCAGATAAGGCACTTTCCCACTTTGCCCATCGTTTTGCGGTGCATGGCTGTTTGCGCTGGCTTAAAACCTTGAAAAGCAGTTTGACTGATCTTCATCAGGGGCTAGCGGCTCAGCCGACAATCGCGCGCTTGCTCGCGGGGTTACCTGAGTTACTGCATAGCTTAGAGCCTGCCTTGGGCGATGTGTTTAGCATGGGTCACCAACTGGCCGGGCGGGAAAACGGCTTGTCGGATGAAGAAGCTAGCCATCAGCAGCGTTTTGAAAAAGGCCAGGTGCCGGAAGCGCTTCGCGAACAAGCCAAGCAACTGTTGGTTATGTTTGCCACGTTGTCACGTAGCCTGGAAAGCATTAGCGATATCCTGCGCGAAAGTCTCGACCCTGATAAGCAAACAGGGCTGGATAGGGATCAAGCCGACACGTGGTTGCCGCTGATTGCACTGCTGCATGGGCGTTCACTTGATGCCCATGCGCTATGGCAAGCCTTCAGTGAGCAGGATGCTGCCAATGCGCCACCCAGTGCCCGCTGGATAACGCTTAGTCGTGTGGCGGGAGAGCCGGAAATCGAGTTTTCGGCAAGTCCCGTATCAGCGGCGCATACCCTTGCGAAACATTTGTGGGGACGCTGTCATGGCGCGGTAGTAACATCAGCCACGCTTACCGCGCTGGGGCGTTTTGAGCGAATCCAAGAGCGCGCTGGGTTAGCAAACCGCTATCGCTATCAGGCGCTGCCGAGCCCCTTTGATTATGCCAATGCCATTCTGCGCGTGCCTAAAGAGGCGACCGACCCCAGTGATCGCGATGCCCATGAAAGCGCCATCGTTAATTTCGTGGTTCAATTGGGAAATAACGAAGCGGTGCTGGTGCTGTTTTCTTCTAGGGCGCAATTGCGGGCGGTGGAGAAAGCGCTGCCTGCGGCAACTAAAGAGCGAGTGCTGGCGCAGGATGCGTTGCCCAAGCGCGAACTGCTTGAGCGTCATCGCGCGGCTGTCGATGACGGCAATGGCAGCATTATTTTTGGCTTGGCTAGTTTTGCTGAAGGTATCGATTTGCCCGGCGACTATCTCACCCATGTGGTGATTACGCGGCTGCCATTTGCGGTGCCTGATGATCCGGTGGGGGCCACGCTTGCCGAGTGGATTGAAAGCCAGGGTGGGAACCCGTTTATGCGGATTAGCGTTCCAGATGCGTCAATCAAGCTAGTGCAGGCTTGCGGGCGGCTGATCCGTAAGGAGAGCGACCGCGGTGTCATTACGCTGCTAGATCGACGGGTGATTACTCGCCGGTACGGCCAAGCGTTGCTAGATGCATTGCCGCCATTCAAACGAGAAATCATGCAGTAATAAGTGGTAATAAAATGTAGCAATAAAATGCCCCGCTAAGGCTAATATCCTTGCGGGGCACTTATGATTACTAGCCGTTTTTTCTTACTGTGCGATACGCTTGGTGAGCGCCGGAGCGAGTTTTTCGTTCATATGGGTAAAAGTTTCGACCGTCGTATCCCAATCAATGCAGGCGTCGGTGATGGAAACGCCGTACGTCAGCTGGCTAAGGTCGGCAGGAACTTTTTGGTTGCCCCAGCCAATGTTTGACTCAACCATCAGACCAATAATGGACGTGTTGCCTTCCAGAATTTGGTTGGTGACGTTCTCGAGCACAAGCGGCTGTAGGCCAGCATCTTTATTAGAATTGGCGTGAGAGCAATCGATCATAATGTTGGCTGAAAGGTCGGCTTTTTTAAGCTCCTTTTCAGCTAGCGAAACGCTGACGCTGTCGTAGTTAGGCTTACCGTTGCCGCCGCGCAACACGACGTGGCCGTAAGCGTTGCCGCGTGTGCGAATAATGGCGACTTGGCCTGCGTTGTTGATACCTAGGAAGTTATGCGGGCTGGCAACGGACTGCAGTGCATTAATAGCGACGTCAAGGCTGCCGTCGGTGCCGTTTTTAAAGCCGACTGGGCAGGATAGACCTGACGCCATCTCACGGTGGGTTTGCGATTCTGTAGTGCGTGCACCGATCGCCGACCAGCTAATGCAGTCTTGCATATACTGGGGAGAGATCGGGTCTAACGCTTCCGTTGCGAGCGGCAGGGCAAGCTCAGCCAGGTCGACGAGTAGCTTGCGCGCGATGTGAAGACCTTCATCAATTTCGAAAGAATCGTTAAGATGCGGGTCGTTTATCAGTCCTTTCCAACCCACCGTTGTCCGGGGTTTTTCGAAATAGACGCGCATGACAATGAACAGGCTGTCGCTCACTTGATCTGCCAATTTACGCAGCCGGCGCGCATAGTCCAGTGCGGCATCCACATCATGGATGGAGCATGGGCCTACAACGACGAGAAGCCGATGATCTTTGCCGTCGAGGATGTTTTGAATGGTATGGCGGGCCTCAATAACAGAGCGTTCCGCAGCTTCTGTCAGCGGAATAGTCTGTTTAAGAGCTTCGGGGGTGGTGAGAACATCCTGTGCAAGGACGTTAAGGTTACTAACCTGCTGATCTGACATCGTGCTACCTGTGCGTGCGCTATGGACTAAAAAGTGGCTCTACTATGGCGTGTCAGGCAGGTAAAAATCAATTGTTGCGGAACTTGATCTAAACGAAAAGTGTCACGGTCAAGATTCTGCGGGGGCTGTGGGTTAGGTCGGGAGGAATGGGAGGGGAAAGAGTGTAAGCGCTTGATGCCTCGCTAAGAACGCGTAACACTAAGTACCATTGGATACTTTTTTACACTGGGTGTGGTAGGCGAATCATTCACTATCATCTGTCATCATTAAGATTAACCAATGCCCAAGGGACACTATGCTGCTTGCTGTAAAGGCCCACATGAAAGGGCGAAGAGAGAAAGCGCTCGGCGTGCGTCGCACGAGCGGGAGGGAAGTGTGAATGGGCACTCGTGAAACAGACCAACAGCTGGTTGAACGTGCCCAAAAAGGTGATACACGCGCTTTCGATCTACTGGTAAAAAAATATCAGCACAAAATTATTGGATTGATTGGGCGTTATGTTCACGATCACTCCGAAGTACAAGACGTGGCGCAAGAAGCCTTTATCAAAGCGTACCGTGCACTCGGTAAGTTTCGGTCGGAAAGTGCGTTTTACACATGGATGTATCGTATCGCGATCAACACTGCCAAAAACCATTTAGTGTCTCGGGGGCGTAGACCGCCCGGCAGTGACCTAGATATTGTCGATGCTGAAATGATTGATCAGAGCGGGCGGCTGGCTGACTCTGAATCGCCAGAGGCATCGATTGCTCGGGACCAGCTGGAAGCCGCCGTTTACGAAGCCATCGAGAATCTGCCAGATGATTTACGCACTGCGATCACGCTGCGTGAACTAGATGGCCTTGCGTATGAAGACATTGCTCAGGTGATGCAATGCCCCGTAGGAACAGTGCGTTCGCGCATTTTTCGCGCCCGTGAAGCGGTTGATGAGCATATACGCCCATTAGTGACAACAGCCAGGAATAGTCGCGATGAGTGAGGGGCGGATAGTGGTAGACGCAGAGCTTTAAATTCACATTTAATTACGTTTTTACTTTTTTTGTGAACTGTCTGGAAAGTGAAGCGTCATAGAACCTGACGATCTTGGTTAGGTCGAGTAAGCGCCAAGTGAACGTTCAATATTCAGTAGTTACACAGTTTAATCTGCTGATTATTAAACGTTTGGAAGTTGGCGATTTGAAACAAGGTCTTGGCCTGTGGAGTTGCTGGGGTGGTAAACACTCGTTAGCAGTGTCATCGCAGCGCTTCTTTTAACACAGTGTGAGGGTGTGAAGTATGAGTCAAAACACACGGGAGTCGCTTTCAGCATTGATGGATAGCGAGAGTGACGAGCTTGAATTGCGCCGAGTGTTGAAGTCACTGCCTGACGATTCTGATGCGGCGGAGACATGGCGGCGCTACCATTTGGCGCGCAGCATGATGCAGCGTGAAAGAAATGTAGATGTGAGCATCGATCTCTCTGCTGGCATTATGGATCGATTGCGTGATGAGCCTGCTCCAGCCCTTGAAGACGACACCGTGGTTACTCCCGCTCGCTCTGGTGGGCTTTCCTTTGCCCGTGGTGCGGGGGTAGCGGCTGCCGTTTCGCTCATGGTTATCACTGGGGTGCAGTTCTTTAACAACGGTAACACGACCTCAGGTAGCCCGCAGAGTGTGGGGGGAAGCGCAGGAGATAGCATTGCTGCCCAGTCTGGCGGTGGTGTGCAAGTTCAGCCTGTTAATTTAGCAGCATCTCAACCCGCTTCGATGACGCCATCAGAAATGCCGATGTTCGAACAAACGCCGTTTCGTGTTAATGGCCAATCCGGTCAAGGCGGTTTTATGAATGTCAGCGATGCAGGGTTTTCTTCGCCCCATGCGCCTCAAGGGGATATGGCTCAGCAGACATT
The DNA here is from genome assembly GCF_054790765.1 of Halomonas bluephagenesis. Taxonomy (NCBI): domain Bacteria; kingdom Pseudomonadati; phylum Pseudomonadota; class Gammaproteobacteria; order Oceanospirillales; family Halomonadaceae; genus Halomonas; species Halomonas bluephagenesis. The sequence continues at coordinate 289,108 of NZ_CP133631.1, read as the reverse complement.
AGCTATTGATGCTGATCAGATTCGCCTGCTTAAATCGTACCTTGAGCAACATGCGCAAGGTGCTGCCGGTGGGAGTGGTGATAGCTGGATGCCGTTAATGCGCTCTTCTTCAGTAACGGAACCTTTAGGGCAACGTTAATAGGTATTTTGGCCGACTTTATATCAAGTGAGGGCCCACGTGGCTGGAAATGTGATTGGTAAATATCTTGCCTGGAGAGGTAAGTTAGCAGTTGGCCTGGGCGTATTGAGCACCAGTTTACTGCCTCTCCAGCTGAAAGCTGATAGCTATCCGTCGCTTTCCTGCGCAGATGCACTTAACCAACCTCCCTTCACTACTGCTCATGAGTGGCTTGTGTCGAGCGTTTATGCTGGACACTGCTTTGAATTTCAAGCGCGCGCCGTTTCTATTGATGCTATAGGGGTGAGAACGCTGGCACTTTCCCATCGTGTTCGAGATGGCGTCCGGCAACAAGTGGTTCAACACCTGGATGGCCCGTCCGTTAGTGTTGAGCGCCGCTCCATTGCTGGGCACTTAGCTTGGTTTCCACCCAGCGACTCTGACTCAACGTCTGCACCAGAAGCATGGGCAGAGCATGTTGCTGAGCATTACGAAATAGCGCTTCAGGATAAAACACGGGTAGCCGAACGTGATGCTGTAGAACTCCGCTTTTCGCCTATTGATAGTCAGCGATATCAGCATACTTGGTGGATCGATCAAGAGACGGGGCTGTTACTTAAGCACGTGCTTAGTGATGCTCAAGGCCGTGTCCTTGAAACCTTCCAGATTACTCAGCTCCATTCTCCTACCGCCTATAGTGGTGAATTACCTAGTCCCGCAGATGAACAAATGCTTGACCAGTCCTGGCAAGTAACTTGGCTGCCCGAAGGGTTTATTGAACAGCCCCTGGAGCCGGGGCAGCAAAGCGGCCAGCGTGTGTATAGCGACGGGTTAGCTGCTGTGAGTGTGTTCGTGTCGCCCGCCAGTCAACCATCAGCGTTACAGGAAGGTCTTCATCGAATAGGCGTGTCTACCGCTGCTGTGTCGTTGATCGATGTTGGAGATCAGAGCTGGCAATTAGTGGGCATCGGCGAGCTGCCCGTTGAATTGTTGCAGCGCATTGTTCAATCGGTGCAGTTTGAATAATTAGGTACATCGTTGTGAACACTACAGATTGCAATGCTATTGTACGCTCAGGCACTGTCATTGATCACTCTAGGGCAGGGTTAGTCGTTGATGTGTCGAGCAATGTCGCTTGTCAGCAGTGTGCTGAAGGTCGTGGTTGTGGCGTAGGGTTGTTGGTCCGTCGTCAACCACACGCCGTTATTGATCCAGGTGGTTTGCCCTCGCAATATCCCAGCCGTTATCCAATAGGTAGCTTAGTGTCGTTCACTGTTGGTAAAAATGATGTTAACAGGTTGGCGCTGCTTGTTTATGCGTTACCCCTCCTGTTTGCCATCATCATTTCGGGTGCTGCGTCAGGGATGGGGAGGAGTGATTGGTTTTGTGCGATGCTATTTTTTAGTACTTTAATTAGCTCTGTCGTCATCCTGAAATATCTTCTGCGCGGACGAGTGGAACGCTTCCGTCCGCGTCTGGTCAGTTAATACTCCTGTAACTCGCTGAGAGTTGCACTCCCTTATGTTTAGTACGTGGTTTGTACTTGCTTGATTAGGAGCTGTTGCATGAAGCGCTTGGTTTTTCCCTCCGCACTTTGGCTGTGCTTTATTGCACTTTTGGCCGTGGGGCAAAATGCCCACGCGCAGAATCTGCCAGACTTTACCAAGTTGGTAGAAGATGCAGCCCCCGGCGTTGTTAATATCTCTACCAGCAGGACGATTCAGCGTGGCTCTGGACCTTCAATTCAAGGGTTCGGTAGTCAGGATATCCCTGAAATATTTCGGCACTTTTTTGGCGACAGTTTTCCTACGCCTCCCAGCCGAGGGCCAGGTCGCAGTGAAGAGCGTCAGTCACTTGGCTCTGGCTTCGTCATTAGTGCGGATGGTTACGTACTAACGAATGCCCACGTGGTTCAAGATGCTGATGAAATTCTTGTGCGATTAAACGATCGTCGAGAACTAACCGCAGAGCTGGTAGGTAGTGATACGCAGACAGATGTGGCGCTATTGAAAGTTGATGCCAATAACTTGCCAGTGCTCAATTTGGGCGACTCTGATGAATTAAAAGTCGGCGAGTGGGTGGCTGCCATAGGCTCACCCTTTGGTTTTGACCATTCGGTGTCTGCTGGAATTGTGAGTGCTATTAACCGCACGCTGCCTCGTGATGTTTACGTACCTTTTATCCAAACCGATGTTGCCATTAATCCAGGTAATTCCGGTGGCCCTTTATTTAACCTTGAAGGGGAAGTGGTAGGTATTAACTCTCAAATACTTACTCGTAGTGGCGGCTTTATGGGGCTCTCTTTTGCTATCCCCATTAATGTGGCAATGGATGTTGCTGATCAGCTACGCGAAGATGGACATGTGAATCGAGGTTGGCTGGGCGTAATGATTCAGCCTGTGTCTCGTGATCTGGCCGAGTCGTTTGGCATGGAAGAAGCTATTGGCGCACTGATTGCTGACCTAGACCCGGATGGGCCTGCGGCCCAAGGTGGCCTTCAGGCGGGTGATGTCATTATTGAAGTAAACGGGGAAGAGGTTGATCGTTCCAGTACATTGCCGCGTCTGATTGGTCGCGTTGCTCCAGGCAGTGATGTGGATTTAACACTGATGCGCGATGGCGAACAGGTAACAGAAACGCTTGAGCTGGGTAGCTGGCCTGATTCAGAAGCTGACCATAGAGATAGTTCGAGCAGCAATAATCAGGTTCGCCTGGGTGTGGCAGTAGTTGAAATTGATGAAGAAACCCGTGAGCGCCTGAATATAAGTGGTGGCGTGGAAGTGCGCCAAGTTGATCCGGAAAGTGTTGCCTCACAAGCGGGTCTGCGTGTAGGCGATATATTAGTTAGCATTGACCATCGTAGCGTTTCTTCGGCAGATGAGCTGTTAGAAATTATTGAAGAGCTACCAGATGATCGCGCAATTCCACTGCGTTTGTACCGAGATGGACGCTCGCTATTTGTGGCATTACGTCTAGAGTAATCCACTGATTGTCTCTCCAGTCCGGCGGTTCTCGCCGGACTGCTGTTCCTATCCCGCGCATATCGCTACAATAGCGCTTATCTTTTTGACGAACATTGGCAAAGTAGTGGTGCGGCAATCTTTATTGCCTGCGCACGCCGGCTCAATAAAGCCTGCTACACCTTGCACACCCATAAGGCAGAACACACTCGATGTCTCAAGACGTTTCCAGCGGAAAGCTCAAGCACATACGCAATTTCTCCATCATCGCGCATATCGATCATGGTAAATCGACGCTATCAGATCGTTTGATTCAGACCTGCGGCGGTCTGACCGAGCGAGAGCTTAAGGAGCAGGTGCTCGACTCCATGGATATTGAGCGCGAGCGTGGTATTACCATTAAGGCGCAGTCCGTAACGCTTGATTACACGGCGGCAGACGGTGAAGTTTATCAGCTCAACTTCATCGATACGCCTGGGCACGTGGACTTCTCTTACGAGGTATCGCGTTCCCTTTATGCCTGTGAAGGGGCGTTATTGGTCGTTGATGCGGCTCAAGGGGTTGAAGCGCAATCGGTCGCCAATTGCTACACCGCAATTGAGCAGGGGCTGGAAGTGTTGCCGGTGCTCAATAAAATCGACTTGCCCCAGGCCGACCCTGATCGTGTCGCGCAAGAAGTAGAAGAAATTATTGGGTTGGACGCTACCGATGCCTGCCAAGTGTCGGCTAAAAGTGGCATCGGCATTGATGCGTTGCTTGAGCGCCTCGTGCGCGACATTCCGCCTCCCAAAGGTGATCCTGATGCACCGCTTCAGGCGCTGATTATCGATTCCTGGTTCGATAACTATCTGGGTGTTGTCTCGCTAGTGCGCCTATTCGACGGCACTTTGCGCAAAGGCGAAAAAATCCGGATTAAGTCGACAGGGCGTGATTGGAGTGCCACCGAAGTGGGTATCTTCACACCACTGCGCAAAGAAACCAATATTCTGCGTGCTGGCGAAGTAGGTTTTATTGTTGCCGGCATCAAAGAAATTCATGGTGCGCCGGTAGGCGATACGATCACCCACACCAAAACCCCTGATGTTCCTCGCTTGCCTGGTTTCCAAAAAGTGAAACCGCAGGTATATGCAGGCATGTTCCCTGTTAGTGCCGATGATTATGAGGACTTCCGGGACGCGCTCGAGAAGCTCGCGCTCAATGATGCTTCACTTGAATATGAGCCGGAAAACTCGGATGCGTTGGGCTTTGGTTTCCGTGTGGGCTTCCTGGGCACGCTGCACATGGAGATCATTCAAGAGCGCTTAGAGCGTGAGTATGATCTTGATCTACTCACCACAGCGCCAACGGTGGTGTATGAACTCGCCATGAAGAACGGCGATATTCAATATGTATCGAACCCTTCCAAACTGCCTGATATGGCAGACGTTGATGAGATGCGTGAACCCATCGTGCGTGCCAGTATTCTGGTTCCTCAGGAGTATGTTGGTAACGTGATTGCTGAGTGTGAGCAGCGTCGCGGTACACAATTAGATATGCAGTTCCTGGGTAATCAGATCCAGTTAACCTATGAGTTGCCCATGTCGGAAGTGGTCATGGACTTTTTTGATCGCTTGAAGTCTATTTCTCGTGGTTATGCATCACTTGAGTATAACTTCGAACGTTTTGAAGCAGCTAAGTTGGTTCGCCTGGACGTGCTGATTAACGGCGATAAAGTAGATGCGCTGGCCGTCATTATCCACCGTGATCATGCGCATAACCGTGGTCGCCTGCTAGTGGAAAAAATGAAAGAGTTGATTCCGCGGCAAATGTTTGATGTGGCTATTCAAGCGGCTATTGGTGGCCAAGTTGTTGCGCGTTCAACAGTCAAAGCGCTGCGTAAAAACGTGACGGCCAAATGTTACGGCGGTGATGTTAGCCGTAAAAAGAAACTACTGGAAAAACAGAAGGCCGGTAAGAAACGCATGAAACAGGTGGGGCGTGTTGAAATTCCCCAGGATGCCTTCCTTGCTGTGCTCAAGGTAAACGACTAGGGATACCTACCCCACATGGATTTTTCATTATTACTGGTAATCGCCGTTGCACTTTCTGGGGCAATATATCTGCTGGATTTGCTTTGGCTTAGGCCTAAGCGTCGTGAGCGATTAGCCACTGCTGAAGCAGCTACGACGGAAGGCCTGGATGCGCCCACCCGAGAGAAGTTGCTAAAAGAGCCGTGGCCGATTGACTACTCACGCTCGTTTTTTCCAGTCCTGCTGGTGGTGCTGGTAGTGCGCAGCTTTATTGTTGAACCGTTTCAAATTCCATCGGGATCAATGAAGCCGACTCTTGAAGTGGGTGACTTTATCTTGGTGAATAAATTTGCCTACGGTTTGCGATTACCGGTGGTTCACAACCGTTTTTTAGAGGTAGATGACCCTGAGCGGGGAGACGTAATGGTGTTCCGTTTCCCAGAAGAGCCTTCGGTCAACTTTATTAAGCGTGTGGTTGGTTTGCCGGGTGACCGTATTCGCTATGAGGGTAAGCAGCTGTATGTTAACGGCGATCCAGTCACTAAGGCATTGATTGAAGAAGGCCCCGAACTTTCGCCACAACAGCTATTATTAGAAGAGCAATTAGGTAGCGTTAGCCACTATATATATAATAATCCCCGCGATCCTGGGCCCCAGATGCGTGAAGTAGTCGTGCCGGATGGGCATTATTTCACGATGGGTGATAACCGTGATCACTCCAACGATAGCCGTTATTGGGGGTTTGTTCCTGAAGATAATATCGTTGGAAGAGCGTTTGCCGTTTGGATGCATTGGGACGGTGGCCTGCCTAGTTTTACCAGCGTACGGCGTATTGAATGAAACATAGTTTAGAAATTGTTAATGCTGTCATATTAGTTAACGTCAACGACGTAGGAGCACTGTGAGTAATTCCTTAACCGCTTTTTGCCGACGAATCGGCCATACCTTCGGTGATCCTACGCTGATGGAACTGGCCATGACCCATCGTAGCTACGGTGGTCGCAACAATGAGCGCCTGGAATTTCTGGGTGACTCTATCGTCAATTTTGTAATCGCTGAGGCGCTTTTTCAACGCTTTCCTCAGGCTCGAGAAGGGCAGTTATCGCGTCTTAGAGCACGTTTGGTGAAAGGCCAGACACTGGCTGAGCTGGCTCGGGAAATGGAGTTCGGCGAATGCTTACGGCTTGGTTCAGGAGAAATGAAGAGTGGCGGTCATCGCCGTGAATCCATTTTGGCTGATGCAGTAGAAGCTGTGATTGGTGCGATTTATTTAGACGCGGGCATGGATGTTGTGCGTCAACGAGTGCTTGCATGGTACGCCGAGCGGCTTGAAAATATTTCGCTACAAGATACTCAAAAAGACCCAAAAACGCGCTTACAAGAGTTTTTGCAATCGCGTCAGGCAGCGTTGCCGCGCTATGAAGTAGTCTCTGTAAAGGGGGAGGCGCATGCCCAGACCTTTACCGTGGAGTGCTACATTGATTTGCTAACCGAGCATACCACTGGTAAAGGCCCCAGCCGCCGCCATGCTGAGCAACAGGCAGCTGAAGAAGCGCTATTCCACCTTGAAAAAACACCTGGAGACAAGTCATGAGTCAAACCTGCGGCTTCGTGGCCATCGTTGGGCGGCCCAACGTAGGCAAATCAACCCTCATGAACCGGATTCTAGGGCAAAAAATTTCCATTACCTCGCGTCGCCCTCAAACTACGCGGCATCAGGTCATGGGTATTAAGACGGTCGAAGAGACGCAATTCATCTATGTTGATACGCCTGGCATGCACATCATGTCAAAAGACCGTAATAAAGCGATCAACCGTTTTATGAACCAAGCAGCAACGCAGGCGTTGCGTGATGTTGACTGTGTAGTGTTTATTATTGACCGCACCCGCTGGACGGATGAAGACCAAGCTGTGCTAAAACGGCTTGAGCACGTGAAAGCACCGGTGATTTTAGCGGTCAACAAAGTAGATCGTTTAAACGATAAGGGTGATTTGTTGCCCTGGTTGGCTGAAGTAGGTGCACGTCGTGAGTTTGCTGCAGTAGTCCCTATTTCTGCCAAGCACGGCACTCAAGTTGATACGCTTGAACAGGAAGTTGCCAAATACTTGCCAGAGAGCGTTCACTTTTTCCCAGAAGATCAAGTCACTGATAAGAGCTTACGCTTCATGGCGGCTGAGCTGGTGCGTGAAAAAGTGATGCGCCAACTGGGTGATGAGCTTCCGTATCAAATGACCGTGGAAATCGAAGAGTTCCGTGAAACCGAGCGCGTGACCCATATCAGTGCCTTAATTCTGGTCGAGCGCCAGGGCCAAAAGGTCATCTTGATCGGTGAAAATGGAGATCGTATTAAAAGCATTGGTCGCGAAGCGCGCTTAGATATGGAGCGCGCCTTGGGCACCAAGGTAATGCTAAATCTATGGGTGAAAGTGAAGCGCGGCTGGTCAGATGACGAGCGGGCATTGAAAAGCTTGGGTTACGATCTCGATTGAGTGCTTCCATGTCGGCAGAGCCAGCGTTTTTACTGCATCGCAGGCCTTACCGTGAAACCAGTGCGTTGGTGGATTTGTTAACCCTTAATTATGGCCGTATCCGCGCCGTTGCCCATGGTGGGCAGCGGCCAGGTTCTAAGTCGCGTCAGCGGCTGCAACCCTTTACTCCGTTGTTTGTGTCGTGGCGAGGTGAGCGCGAGCTAAAGCGATTAATGCTGATGGAGTCGCGAGGCCAGACGGCACTGCTTGCCGGAGAAGGGCTGCTCTGCGGCTTATATGCGAATGAAATAGCCACACGTCTACTTCCTTTGGAGCTTGCAGCGCCAGAGGTTTTTGCATTTTATAGCGCGCTGTTAGAAGCATTGCCAGCTCCGGCGGACCGCGCCTTGGCGCTGCGACGTTTTGAGTGGGCGCTGCTGGAGACGCTTGAGGCAACACCACGCTTTTGCACCTACGATGGTGGTGTTCTCGATCCTCAAACGCGTTATCGGTTTGATGCAGCAAGTCGTGCTTTTGCACCTGCAGAGCAGGGCATAGAAGGTCGGACGCTGCGCTATATAGATCAAGGCGATTGGCAGCCTGTTGGCTTAGCAAGCGCTTTAAAAGCGGTGATGCGGGCAGCGCTTGCCCCTCATTTAGGCGCTACCGCTTTACGCTCCCGAGAACTAATGCTCGATTTGGCCCGCCGCCGACAGCGCTAGGTGGGCATCTTGATATCAATTATTGGAGACACGTGATGCATCCTCCGCGGATTTTATTAGGCGTTAACATCGATCACATTGCGACGCTGCGCCAAGCGCGTGGTACTCGTTACCCTGATCCAGTTCAAGCGGCGTTGTTAGCAGAAGAAGCGGGCGCTGATGGTATTACGGTTCACCTGCGTGAAGATCGCCGCCATATTCAGCCTAGAGATGTTCGCCTATTAGCAGAAGTGCTCAATACGCGTATGAATTTAGAGATGGCTGTCACTGAAGAAATGCTGGCGCTGGCTGAGGAAATACGCCCGGCGCACGTGTGTTTAGTGCCAGAAAAGCGTGAAGAGCTAACTACAGAAGGGGGCTTGGACGTTGTTGGCGGTTTTGATCTTATTGCCGATGCTTGCCGGCGTTTGAGCGCTATTGGCTGCGATGTATCGTTATTTATCGATCCTGAAGAAGCGCAGATTGATGCGGCTATACGCGCAGGGGCGCCAACGATTGAGCTGCACACGGGAGCCTATGCTGAAGCAAAACCTGGCAGTGAAGCTGCTATTGCTGAATATGAACGCCTGAGTGCAGCGGCCATTCATGCTGTTTCTGCTGGCTTAGTAGTTAATGCCGGCCATGGCTTGCACTATCACAACGTTGAGGCGATTGCTGCGCTGCCGGGGGTTAATGAACTCAACATTGGTCACGCCATTATTGCTCGTGCGCTTTTTGTTGGTCTGAAGGATGCTATTCAGGAAATGAAACGCTTGATCATTGCTGGTCAAGAAGCCGGTCTAATGGCGGCGGTAGATGCTCATGAGCACGAACATGAGCACGGACACGAACACGAACACAACGGTTGCTGCAGCCACTAAGATGATTGTCGGAATTGGGTCGGACATCGCCCGAGTCGAGCGCTTTACTAAGGCAGTAAAACGTCATGGGCCACGCTTTGCCCAGCGAATTTTAGGACCTGAAGAGCAAACTGTTTGGCAGGCAAAAGGTCAGCCCGTTAACTATTTGGCAAAGCGTTTTGCAGCCAAAGAAGCGTATGTTAAAGCGCTGGGGCTTGGCCTGAGAAGCGGTATGCAATGGGGCGATATTCAGATCCTCAATGATTCGCTGGGCAAGCCAAGCCTACAATTGAGCGGTGAGGCACTTCGCCTGTTTCAAAGCAGCGGTGCCTCTGTCGCCCATATAACGCTCAGTGATGAAGCCGATTACGCGGTGGCATTTGTAGTGATTGAGCGCTAGCAAGGCTAGCGCTCATTTAACGCGTCTCGTTGCTCTCTAAGTCGCTTGATGGCGGTAAAGAGTTCATCAAGTAAATTCTCAGCCTGTCCCAAGCCCCCTGTACGCAAGCGTGTCTCCAATGTTTCTACCGTTAACGCTAGCTCGGGTGCGCCGCAGTAGCGGCTGGCACCATTGAGTGCATGAACATGATCGAGTAAGACCGTCAGATTGCTCTCTTCGAAAGCGCTGCGAATTTGTTGTTCGCATTCGCTCAGGCTATCGATCAGTCGCTTTAGCTGCTCTTTGGCGAACTCGGGTTTGCCGCCAGCTAGGCGAGTGCCTAACTCAAGGTCAATAACGGGTAATGAGGCTGGTGTGTAACCAGCAGCAGGGGCTTTTTGGGGGATCTCCAAAAGCGGGCTTGTTGGCAGTGTTATGCCCAGGAAGCGTTGAAACTGCTGTTGTAGCTGAGTTTCATTGATAGGCTTTACCAATACGTCGTCTAAACCCTCCGCAAGCCACTGCTGACGTTCATCGCTTAGTACGTGAGCGGTCACGGCAATAATTGGACAGCGCGCCCAGCTATTATTAATTCGTCGCAATGCCTGGGTGGTTTGAACACCGTCCATATCAGGCATACGAATATCCATTAGCACCATGTCGGCTTCGTGCTGACGAGCATAATCCAGCGCTTCCTGGCCGCTGGCAGCTAACACAATGTTGAGATGATCGTTCTCCAGCATGGCTTTTAATAGTTCGCGGTTAGGCGCGTTATCGTCAACGATCAGAACCGTCAATGTGGGCGAAGGAAGTGCTTTAACCGTTTGTGTGTTGGTCGGAATCGTATCTGTGGCAGGCTCCAATAGCTGTTTAAACGTGGCAACCAACTGAGCTCTGGTAAATGGTTTACACAGCATATCGCCCCCATTAGGAAGCTCCCAGAGAGGCAGTTCAAAGCTAGTGGCATTTGCAAGGATAAGTGTCGGGCAGGACGCTTGAGCAATAACCGATTGCCAATAAGTCTTTCGCTCACCGATAAAGTCATCATGCGCTAGGCTCAGTACTAGCAGTTGTTCGTTGCCAGATTCAATGAAGGAGACGGCAGTAGCGCCCCAACGTTCTATTAAATGCTCCAATACGTTTCGAGTTGGCAGGTGGGGCTCGTGTAAGCGAATGATTGAATCGTCCAGAGAGAGCTCCTGTGGCCGTTCATTTGTCATGTCCGCAAGTAGCGGCAACGTAAATGAGAACGTTGCTCCCACTCCAGGCTCGCTATCAACCGAAATCTCTCCACCCATTCGTTGAACTAATTGCCTGCAAATAGTCAGCCCTAAACCGCTACCTCCAAACTGTCTGGAGTGACTAGGGTCTGCCTGGGAAAACGCACTAAACAGTTGATTTTGTTGTTCATCGCTAAAGCCAATGCCTGTGTCACTAACGCTAATGCGCAGTACAACATGCTGGCCCTCTTGACTATCCAGCATGACACGGATGATGACTTCTCCCTTAGGCGTAAATTTCAGCGCATTGCTGGTTAAATTATTGAGGACTTGATGGATTCGTAGCGGGTCTCCGCAAAGCGTTGACGGCACATCGTCATACACCATCGCCACTAAATGTAGTCGTTTGCGTTGAGCTTCAGGCGCATGAAGGCCAACAACTTCGTCTACCAGTGACACAAGATCGATGTCGACTTCTTCTAGCGTCAGACGATCGGCTTCTAGTTTTGAGAAGTCCAGCACATCATTGACTAGCATCAGTAGGTTGTCGCAAGCACGATGCACATGCTCTAGCCACTCTGTCTGCCGTGTATCGAGGGACGAGCGGCCTAATAAACGGCAAAACCCAATGATGCCATTTAAAGGAGTGCGGATTTCGTGGCTCATATTAGCCAGAAATTCGGACTTCACTGCATTCGCGCGTAGCGCGCTGCGATGAGCAAGATCGAGTTTGATATTTTGTTCTTCAATCGTTTCCATTGACTCTTGCAGTTCACTGGTCGCTTGCTCGATTTGGCTTTGCATATCATGCTGGGCTTGCCGGAAATGTTCCGCTAGTCCATTGATATGCTCTGCCAACTGCCGAAACTCGGTAGGCCGGGCAGTCGCAATAAAAGGACGGTAGTCCCCCCGTGATAGGCGATAAAGCGCTTGATTCGCTTCTTCAATTGGGCGAGTAGCGTAGCGACTGATCGCAAATGCGACTAAAAATAGCAGCAGGCCAAGCAGCATGCCGCCTAAACTAAGGCTGGCAATGAGCTTGTAGCGCTCCAGTTTAAGCGTGCGTATGTCCATCTCAGCTTCAAGCCAGCCAGTATTAGTAAGATTAAATTGTTGGCCGTGAGACGTGGTTAAAGGTACCTGCAAGCGCCAAATAGTTTCATCCATGGTGAGTGTCGTGGAATTAGGGGCATTTAGGCGAGGCGGTGGAGGTATCGAGTGACCCAGTACTAATAAGCGACTTCCTTGCTCGTCGAAAAGCGTCACTGCGCGTAACCCTTTGTGCTCCAGAAGCTGTCTGGCAATGGCTTCCAAACGAGGTAAGTCGCCATCTACCATGGCATTACCCAGGCTTGGGGCCAGTAATTCACCAGCGCTTACTAAACGTTCTTTTAGCATGTCACGGCCAGTGGTTTCGCTTTGCACCACCAGCAATACTGCCATGACGGCATAGACAAGAAGCGGAAATCCGAGTAACGCAAAGAGTAAGCGCGTGTTTAAAGACATGAGAGAAGCTCGTTGATTCAATGAGGTTGCCTGTCAAGCTAACGGCAGGACCGATATAATGCAGCATAATGGTGATGATAAGGAATGTACGATGAATTATCCGACGCTCGAAGATGTGGTTGGCAATACGCCATTAGTTCGCTTAAAGCGCATAACCGCCGGTCGTAATAACACGCTTCTTGCCAAACTAGAGGGTAATAACCCTGCAGGTTCGGTGAAAGACCGCCCGGCACTCTCTATGTTAAGTGAAGCGGAAGCACGGGGCGATATCGTCCCGGGTGATACGCTAGTGGAAGCAACCTCAGGCAATACGGGTATTGCGTTGGCCATGGCCGCTGCTATCAAAGGTTACAAAATGACGCTGATCATGCCTGAAAACGCCTCAGAAGAGCGCAAACAGGCCATGGCAGCTTTCGGTGCCACACTGATTTCAGCCAGCAAAGAAGGTGGGATGGAAGAGGCACGAGATATTGCCGATGCGATGATCGCGAGAGGCGAAGGTAAGCCGCTAAACCAATTTGCCAACCCAGATAACCCGCTAGCGCACTACCGCACAACGGGGCCAGAGGTATGGCAGCAAACAGGCGGTGAAGTGACGCATTTTGTCAGTTCAATGGGGACAACGGGCACTATCATGGGAGTGTCTCGTTATCTCAAGGAACAAAACCCAGCGATTCAAATTGTTGGTTTACAACCTGGCGATGGCGCGAGCATACCTGGGATTCGTCGTTGGCCAAAAGAGTATTTGCCGTCGATTTTTGAAGCACCGAGGGTCGATATGACCCTTGATATCGGTCAGCAAGAGGCAGAAGTCCACATGCGCCGCCTAGCTCGTGAAGAGGGTATTTTTGCTGGGGTGTCGTCAGGTGGTAGCTTGGCTGGAGCACTGCGTATCGCAGAACAAGCTGAGAACGCAGTCATTGTCTTCATCGTTTGTGACCGAGGTGATCGCTACCTTTCCACTGGCTTATTTGCCCCGGAGTTATAGATGGCCATGTTGGGTAAGCGGCGGCCACCTCGCCCCGCCTCAGGACACTCGGGACTCGTACGCAAACCGAGCCGTAAAATTGAGACAAAAGATGATACCTCGACAACGCTGGTGGTTGAGCGTTTAGCTCATGATGGCCGTGGTGTAGCACATAACATTGCGGGCAAAACGGTGTTTATTGATCAGGCGTTACCCGGTGAGCACGTCGATGTAGCGGTACATGTGACGCGTAAACGGTACGACGAAGCGCATATTAAAGCGCGGCTCACTACATCAGAGCAGCGGGTTGAGCCTCCCTGTGTTTACTTTGGACAGTGTGGAGGCTGTGATTTACAGCATCTTAACCTCGCTGCACAACGTCAGCACAAGCGCGAGGTGGTCACCGAGCTAATGGCGCGCCAGGGCCTTACGCTAGGCCCCATTGCTGCGTTAGATGGCAGTAGCGAGCACTACCGACGTCGCGCCCGTCTGGGTGTTAGGGTGGATGGTCAGGGTAATGTTCTCCTGGGGTTTCGAGCACCCAACAGCCACCGGTTAGTTGATATTGAGCAGTGCCATGTTCTGGTGCCCGCGCTTAACGAATTAATTCTTCCATTGCGGCAACTACTGGCAACGTTAGAGTCGCCCCGCCTCGTTGGCCATGTCGAATTACTGGCGACCAATGAGGCGACGGTGGTGCTGGTGCGTCAGTTAAAAGCACATGATCAAGATATGGCTCGCTGGCAGCAATTTGCGGAACAGCAGCACGTTTCGCTCGGCACTTGGTTAGGGCGGGAAACACCTGCTTTGCACTGGAATGGTGCGCATAGTGGCGCCGTACCCGTTCTACAAGAAGTGCTCAACCTTGATGAGCTAGAAATTCAAAGAGCGAGTTTGCCAACAAGTGAGCATCGTTTGGCAAGTGATGAAGCATTCAGCCTATTGACGTTACGTTTCTCACCAGGCGACTTTTTGCAGGTAAATGCTGAGGTTAACCAAAAGATGGTAGCCCAGGTGGTAGCATGGTTGAAGCCAGCGCCAGGGCAACAGTTCATAGACCTCTTTGCTGGGATTGGTAACTTCAGTCTGCCGTTAGCAGCCGCTGGAGCAAAGGTGGTTGCTGTAGAAGGCAACCCAGCGATGGTGGAGCGAATTACTACTAACGCTGATGCTAATCAATTGGATGTGGATGCCCAGCAAGCAGACTTAAGTGACGCTAGAGTCGTGCAAATGCTGCTGAGTGAGCATCAGCAAATTGATGCGATTGTGCTGGATCCGCCTCGGAGCGGCGCGGAAGCAGTTTGCCAAGTATTAGGCAGTTACAACATACCCCGGGTGGCCTATATTTCTTGTGACCCGGCAACGCTTGCCCGCGATGCGGCACATCTTGTGCATGCAGGTTATCGCGTCAAGCAAGTAGCAGTAGCAGATATGTTTATACACACTGCTCACCTGGAAACGCTGATGCTATTTGAATACGAGGGCTAGCCTGCCCATTGCATCAAGCCTCGGTGATGGAAAATGGATAGCCGTCACCCTGAAAGGATGAATCATTGTCATGGTGAAAGTGCGTGAAGACCAGCCGCTTACCGAAAGCGGAAAGGTGGACATACAGCAGTGGTTAGCGCGCCTTCAAGAGGATGTGCGCCTACGGGAACCCGAACGACTGTTGCAAGCATGTGAACTTGCTGAACAGTTGGAGCGAGAGGCACCGCAAACCCACCGTGTGTGGCTCTCGCCAGGTTCAAGTTTTCGAATGGGGCTGGAAATGGCCGACATACTGGCCGAGCTCAAGCTTGATCAGCCAACCCTTGAGGCTGCCGTGCTATATCGCGCGGTTCGTGAAGGGCTGATGAGTATAGACGCCGTTACCAAACGTTTTGGCGAAGAAGTCGCTAAGTTGATTGATGGCGTTTTGCAAATGGCGGCCATTAGCTATCCACTAGCGCCCAACCATGGTATGGGTCAGCATAACCAGCAGGAAAACCTACGCAAAATGCTGGTGAACATGGTCGGGGATGTTCGCGTTGCACTGATCAAAATTGCTGAACGTACCTGCGCCTTGCGCCAAGTAAAAGACGCGCCCCGTGAAAAGTGCCTACAAGTAGCACGTGAAGTTGCCGATATTTATGCGCCGCTTGCTCATCGGCTAGGGATAGGTCAAATCAAGTGGGAACTTGAAGACCTGTCGTTTCGCTATCTGCATGAAGAAGAGTACAAAGCGATTGCTAAGCTGCTGGCTGAAAAGCGCTTACATCGTGATCGCTACATTCATGACGTGGTGGAAACCATCAAGAGCTTGATGGAAGCCCAGAATATTCACCATTACGACGTAGACGGGCGAGCCAAGCACATTTACTCGATTTGGCGCAAAATGAAGCGCAAACGGATTGATTTTTCCCAGGTACACGACGTGCGTGCAGTGCGCATTTTGGTACCTGATGTGGCCGACTGCTACACGGTACTCGGGATTGTTCACTCCCGTTGGCATCATGTACCCAACGAGTTTGATGACTATATCGCCAACCCGAAGAAAAACGGTTACCAGTCACTACACACCGCCGTGATGGGGCCAGAAAATAAGGTGCTGGAAATCCAGATTCGCACCTTTGCTATGCACGACGAAGCAGAGTTAGGTGTGTGTGCACACTGGCGGTATAAAGGGCATGATACCAATGCTAAAAGCCGCAGCTATGAAGAAAAAATTGCCTGGCTGCGCCAAGTGCTTGAGTGGCAAGATGAAGTAGGTGGCTTTGGCGATCTGCGTGAAGGGCTTTCCAGCGACGTTGCCCCAGATCGCATCTATGTGTTCACTCCCGATGGTCATGTCATTGACCTGCCGCGTATCGCCACACCTATCGACTTCGCTTACCGCGTGCATACTGAAATTGGTCACCGCTGCCGTGGGGCCAAGATTAATGGTCGGATAGTACCGCTTACCTACAAGTTAAAAACCGGCCAGCAAGTCGAAATTTTAACGGCCACTAAAGGCGGCCCCAGCCGCGACTGGTTAAACCCCAGTTTGGGCTATGTGCGCACCTCGCGCGCGCGGGCCAAAATTCAGGCGTGGTTTAAGTACCAAGCTCGAGACCAGAACCTAGATGAAGGGCGGGCGCTGTTCGAGCGTGAGATGCGTCGCTTGGATGTTGAAGGGCTTGATCTTGCTAAGCTAGCCGGTGCTGTTAACTACCAAAACGCCGACGATATGTATGCGGCTCTTGGCGCGGGCGATCTGCGCATTGGTCAAGTGCTTCATCAAGCCCAGCAGCTGTTTGGTGAAACAGATGATCAAGAGCAGTTGGACCGGCTGCTGGCGAAGCCCCGTCGTCAGCCAAGCAAAGCAACGAAAAGCGATATCACCGTGCTGGGTGTTGGTAACTTAAAAACCAGCATGGCTAACTGCTGTCGGCCAGTGCCAGGTGAGCCGATTGTCGGTTTTATTACCCAAGGTCGCGGTGTCACCGTCCATCGCCAGGACTGTAGCAACATCCTTCAATTGCGTATGGAAGAGCCCCAACGCATTATCGAAGTAGAGTGGGGCGAACGCGCCCACACCCGCTACCCCGTTACCATTGAAATTCAAGCGTGGGATCGCTCTGGGCTGCTGCGCGACGTGACCGGACTATTAGGCAACGAGAAGGTCAATGTATTAGCAGTGAACACGCTGACGGATACTGACGAGGGGATTGCGCGACTGCGTATCACGCTGGAAGTCGACGGCCTTGAATCGTTAGGCCGTTTGTTTTCCCGTATTCAGCAATTGCCCAACGTCACCGAAGTGCGCCGCTTGCGTAATGCCGACCCGGAGAAAAACGCCCGTAAAGGAGGTGCCTGATGCGTTATAGCGTAGATGATCTGCTGACGTTGATGTCGGTACTTCGCAATGCGGAACAGGGCTGCCCTTGGGATATTAAGCAAGATTGGGACAGCATCGTGCCCCATACGCTGGAAGAGGCTTACGAAGTTGCTGACGCTATTGAGCGACGCGCTTTTGATGAATTGCCGAGCGAGCTGGGTGACCTGCTGTTCCAAGTGGTGTACTACGCCCAGTTTGGTGCCGAGGAGCAGCGCTTCGACTTTCACGATATCGTCGACACATTGACTGCGAA
This sequence comes from Halomonas bluephagenesis, assembly GCF_054790765.1. Taxonomy (NCBI): domain Bacteria; kingdom Pseudomonadati; phylum Pseudomonadota; class Gammaproteobacteria; order Oceanospirillales; family Halomonadaceae; genus Halomonas; species Halomonas bluephagenesis. Next base: position 271,810 of record NZ_CP133631.1, on the reverse strand, counting down.
AATGTTGCGACGTCATCCGCATGTATTTCCTGATGGCACGCTAGTGTCACGGCGCCCACCTGGAGTAAGTGCGGAGGACGTACAAACCCAGCAAGTCAATTCGCGCTGGGAAGCGCTCAAAGCCGATGAGCGTGCCGAGCGTGCACAGCAAAACACGCCCTCTGTACTTGACGATGTTCCACGTACGCTGCCTGCGCTTAGTCGTGCCGCTAAACTCTCTAAGCGCGCCGCCAGGGTCGGGTTCGACTGGCCAGATGCTCGCGGCGTGTTGGACAAAATCCGTGAAGAGCTGGCTGAAGTTGAAGAAGCCCTAGCCGAGGGCAACCAGCAGCACGCTCAAGAAGAAGTCGGCGACCTGTTGTTTGCAGTGACTAATTTAGCTCGCACCTTGGGTGCTGACCCCGAACAATGCTTGCGTACCACAAATACCAAATTTGAGCGCCGCTTTCGCTATGTAGAACGCGAGCTTGCCGCCGATGCGCGTCCGCTAACCGACGCCTCGCTTGACGAGATGGAAGCCCACTGGCAAGCCGCTAAAGCACAAGAAAAGATGCTTACCCCTTAATGACTGATTTTTAACAACTAATGCGACCCCGCAAGGAGGCCATGCCAATGAGTCACGACCTACACGAATCGCTACGTGATAACGTGCGTATTCTCGGTGATAGCCTGGGCCGTACGATTGCTGATGATTTAGGCCAGTCATTTGTTGATAAAATTGAAACGATTCGTGCCCATGCCAAGCGGGGACGCCAGGGCGATTCATTGCAGCAGCGAGAGCTCATTGAGTATCTACGCCAGTTGCCCGAACGCGACCTACTGCCAGTTACTCGCGCATTTAACCAGTTTTTAAACCTTGCCAATATTGCTGAACAGCACTATCGGGCGCGCTTTCGCCGGGTGGAAGACTACAAGCCAGGCTCCCAACCAGTGCTTGGTGAACTGCTAAGCCGTGCACAGCAGGCAGGTAATTCACCCCGTAAATTAGTAGAAACCCTAGCTAGTATGCGCGTTGAGCTAGTGCTGACTGCCCACCCTACAGAAGTTATCCGCCGCACGTTGATTCAAAAATACGATGCTATCGACGAATGCCTGACCGCGATTGAAAGCTCTGAAGACTATCCAGAGCGTGGCACTCGCGCCCAGGGGCGCTTGGAAGAGTTGATCAGTCAGGCGTGGCATACCGATGAGATTCGTCATGAACGGCCAACCCCCGTTGATGAAGCCAAATGGGGCTTCGCGGTTATCGAAAACTCCTTATGGCAGGCAGTGCCAGACTTCCATCGCGATTTGGATAATTTATTACTCGATACTGCCGGAGAGCGTTTGCCGCTAGATGCCGCGCCTATTCGCTACGCTTCCTGGATGGGCGGTGACCGAGATGGCAATCCAAATGTCACCGCTCGGGTGACGCGAGAGGTGCTCTTATTGGGCCGATGGATGGCCGCCGATCTCTATTTACGCGACCTTGAACAGCTGAAAACCGAGCTTTCAATGTGGAAAGCTAACAGCGCTTTGAAGGCAGAGGTAGGAGAAGTTGCCGAGCCTTACCGTGAGCTGCTCAAGCGTCTGCTGAATAAAATGGAAGCCACACGCGACTGGGCAAAAGCAGAGCTGGATGGCCGTAACTATGACGGCGGACCAATTATTGAAACCCGCGACCAACTCTACGCGCCGCTACTGGCATGCTACCGCTCACTGTGTGATGTCGGGCTGGATACCATCGCCAACGGTGCGCTGCTTGACACCTTGCGTCGCGTAGCGGTGTTCGGTGTCACGCTGACCAAGCTTGACCTGCGCCAGGAGGCCAGTCGCCATGCCCAGGTAATGGAAGAACTCACCAGTGCACTGGGCTTGGGGCACTATCAGGACTGGAACGAAGCTCAGCGCCAAGAGTTCCTGCTCGCTGAGCTAGAATCAAGGCGGCCGCTAATCCCACGCCGTTGGGAGTGTTCGGCAGAATCCCGCGAAGTGCTCGATACCTTCAAAGTGATTGCTCAAGAGCATGCTGAAGCGTTGGGTACTTATATTATCTCCATGGCTGCCGAGCCTTCGGACGTATTAACCGTTGCGCTGTTGATGAAAGAAGTTGGGGGCCAAGTCACGCTGCCCATCGCACCGCTGTTTGAAACCCTGAACGACCTTGACCATGCGGGCGATGTTATCGATCAATTGCTGGCGCTACCGGGTTACCGCGCTCTGGCGAAAGACCGTCAAGAAGTCATGATTGGCTATTCAGACTCGGCTAAAGACGCCGGGCAGCTTGCTGCTGCCTGGGCACAGTACCGTGCCCAAGAGTCGTTAGTCGATGTATGTGACAAACATGGCGTAGATTTAACGCTTTTCCATGGCCGAGGTGGCACGGTTGGTCGTGGTGGCGGCCCTGCGCATGCGGCGATTCTTTCCCAGCCGCCGGGTTCGGTGAATGGCAGCCTACGAGTGACAGAGCAAGGCGAGATGATTCGCTTTAAGTTTGGTCAGCCAGATATCGCACTGCGCTCTATGGAAATTTACGCTTGTGCGGTCATGGAAGCGACGCTATTGCCACCGCCCGCACCTGAGCCTCAGTGGCGTGAAGAGATGGACCAGCTAGCGAAAGTAGCCCATGCAGCCTATGTTGGCGTAGTGCGGGAAGACCCCGATTTTGTCCCGTATTTCCGTGCTGTCACGCCGGAAGGCGCATTGGGTAGGCTGCCGCTCGGCTCTCGGCCAACCAAGCGTCGCCAGGATGGTGGCGTGGAAACCTTACGAGCGATTCCGTGGATTTTTGCCTGGACGCAGATTCGCTTGATGCTACCTGCTTGGTTGGGCAGTGGTGAGGCGTTCTCGCGACGCCTAGAGCAGCCAGGTGGCCGGGAAGTGCTGCAAGAAATGCGCAGTCAGTGGCCTTTCTTTGGCACCTATCTCGATATGTTAGAGATGCTGTTGGCCAAAGCGGACGTAGCGATTGCAGCTTACTATGAGCACCGCCTAGTCGATGAGCCTTCACTGAAAGCGCTGGGTCAGAAGCTACGTGAGCGTTTTGAACGGCTTGAAAACGTCGTGTTGGATATCCTTCAGCAAGAGAAGCTGCTTGAAAACACACCGCTGATTCGCCAAGCGATTGATGTGCGTAACCCCTACATCGACCCGCTTCATGGCTTGCAAGCGGAACTTCTACAGCGTAATCGGGATGCCGATGGCGCCATTAGCGCAGATCTCTCCCGTGCGCTTATGGTGACCATGGCCGGTATTGCAGCAGGTTTACGCAATACGGGCTAAGAAAAGCGTGCGCCGTCACTACGTGTGACGGCGTCGTCATCACCTTACTAGGAATGGGGGCGCGATGATAAAGGATGCTCAGTCAGTACTATCGTTTTGGTTTAATGAATTGACACCAGCGCAGTGGTTTAAAAAAGACACGTCGATGGATCAGCAGATTACTCAGCGGTTTGGCCCTCTGCTGAGCAAAGCAGCTGCCTGTGAATGTTATGAGTGGCGCAGTACTGCTCGAGGGCGGCTGGCTGAAATTATTGTGCTGGATCAGTTTTCTCGAAATATCTACCGTGACCACCCGCAAGCCTTCGCCAGTGATGCGTTAGCCTTAGCGCTTGCACAGGAAGCTGTTGCATTAGCGGTCGATAACGAACTGGCTCCCGTCGAGCGTAGTTTTTTATACATGCCTTATATGCACAGTGAGTCTGCCGCTATTCATAAGGTGGCAATGCAGCTGTTTGATCAGCCTGGGTTAGAGAACAACTTGGATTTCGAGATTCGTCACAAAGCGATCATTGACCGCTTTGGTCGTTATCCCCACCGAAACGAAGTGTTGGGCCGAGTATCTACGCCAGCAGAGAGCGAGTTTCTTAAACAGCCTGGGTCCGGCTTCTAGTTGGATCTTTAACGTTAGCTTTTGAATTTTGCTTAATTACTTCACCACACTTTTGCCTATGGCGTTTTATGTCGTTACGAAAATCTACCCGCATCAATAAATACATCAGCGAAAGCGGTTTGTGTTCTCGCCGAGAGGCTGACCGCTATGTTGAACAAGGCAACGTTTGGATTAATGGGCGTCGGGCAACGACAGGCGACCAAGTGGTGCCGGGTGATCGGGTTAAGGTCAACGGTCAGGACATTGAGCCTCAGGAAGAAGAGGATTTAGTACTTATTGCGCTAAATAAGCCGGTGGGGATTGTCAGTACTACCGAGTCCAGCGAAAAAGACAATATTGTTGAATTCGTGAAACACGGCACGCGCATCTTTCCTATCGGGCGGCTGGATAAAGACTCACAAGGACTTATCTTTCTGACCAATAACGGCGACTTGGTTAATAAAATCCTGCGCGCCAATAATAATCACGAAAAAGAGTATGTGGTAACGGTCAATAAGCCGATTACCGATGAGTTTGTTGCAGGCATGCAAAAGGGTGTGCCGATCCTGGGGCAGGTGACTAAAAAGTGTAAAGTGACCAAAGCGTCGACGTTTGTGTTCACTATTACGCTGGTGCAAGGGCTGAACCGCCAGATTCGCCGTATGTGCGAGTACTTTGGCTACGAGGTCACTCAGCTTGTTCGCACACGAATAATGAATGTTTCCCTGCAAGGGTTGGCCCTGGGTGACTGGCGGGATTTAACCCCTAAAGAGATAGATACCATTGTCGCGCTGACGGAACGCTCAGAGGCAGTGCCTGACAAGAGCCAGTCCGCACGGCCTGATTACAGTTCGGGGGCAGGCGCTAACAAACCTAAAAAAACAGCTGCGAAGGGGCGCCAGAAACCGGCTAAGCCGGGTGCTAAAGCGGTTGGGAGCAAACCGCCATCCAAGGGTAAAAAAGCCGCCAGCGGTAAAGTGCGTACTGGCCCAAAGGCCAGAGCGTCGGGTAAACCACACCCACACCCCAAGGCCAAAGCTGCTGGCGCGGGTAAGCCTAGCGCAAAAGGCAAAGCTGGGGCTAAGCCAGTTGGTAAAGGCCGTGTTGGTCGTGCGAAAGGGAAACGTTAGATAGAAAGGCGGGCACCAGGAGCGCCCGCCTTTAGAGCCGAAACTATTGCATACCTACAAGCTGATGGATCAGGCAAATAAGAAGTTAGCAATCAGTTCTTTGCCACCTTCAGTAGCAAACGATTCGGGGTGAAACTGAATGCCGTGAATGGGGTAATCACGGTGCTTTACGCCCATCAGTTCAAACTCATCTACTGTTTGCCAGTGGCTGCGTTGCTCAAACTTGTCAGCATCTAGTGCGCCTACTGTTGCGGTCACTTCCAAGCAGTCGGGCAGGGTGAGAGCGTCTGCAATCAATGAGTGATAGCGCATCACCTCAAGCTGGTCGGGTACGCCATTAAATACCGAGCGATTGTTGTGGTTGATCGGACTAATTTTGCCGTGCATCGGCAGTGGTGCTTTCACTACCTTACCGCCAAAGACGTGCACAATGCCCTGCATGCCAAGGCACACGCCCAATAGTGGCGTGGTTTTGCCTAACTTCTCGATGACTTCGGCACATACGCCGAAATAGCGCGGATCATCCGGCGAGCCAGGGCCAGGAGAGATTATAATGCGATCAGGCGCCATGGCTTCGATCGCTTTGAAATCGATTTGGTTATTGCGCTTAACAATAATCTCGAAATGGGGCAACTCGCCGCGGTTCTTCTCCGTGGTCAAGATCTCACCAATAAATTGATACAGGTTATAGGTGAAGGAGTCGTAGTTGTCGATAATTAGCACCTTCATGCTTGGCTCTCCATGTCCATATCCGCGCTCATAAAAGGGGCAAGGGCTTTACGGGTGCCAGCAAATTTGCGGCGAATTTCTTCGTATTCATCCTCGGCGTTGCTATCAAACACGTTGCCGCCACAAGTTTGCACGTAAGCGCTTTCACCATTTACAAAGACCGTACGAATGGGAATCGCAAAGGTGCAGTCGCCGTTAAAAGAGAACTGTCCAACCGCGCCGCCGTAAGGGCCACGACCGTCAATTTCTAAATCATCAATGATTTTCATTGCTTCGATTTTTGGCGCACCCGTCAGCGTGCCCGCAGGGAAGTTGCTGGCGAGGGAGGTAAACATATCTTCGCCCTCGGCAATAATGCCGACAATTTCACTGGAGATATGTTGCACGTGGCTAAAGCGCTTGATGTCCATTAGGCTACGTACTTTCACCGTGCCAAATTGTGCCACCCGACCAATATCATTGCGGTGTAGATCCACAATCATATTGTGCTCGGCAATCTCTTTAGGATCGTTGAGTAGCGCACGAGCTAACTGCGTGTCTTCTTGAGGGGTTTTGCCACGAGTGGTGGTGCCTGCCAGCGGGAAGGTCTCCATCTCGCCCTGGCGTAGCCTGAACAGAAGTTCCGGGCTTGCGCCAATCAGCTTTTGCTCACCGAATTTCACGTAGTACATCTGTGGCGACGGGTTAATGGTGCGCAACTGATCGTAGAGCGCCAACGTATCGCCTTTAATACTAAAGCGCTTTTTAAAGCCGACTTCGCACTGGAAAACCTTACCGTCGATGATGTCCTGCTTCACCTTGGCTACCGCTTCGGCGTGCTCTTCGCGGCTCATGGTGTCGCCCTGCGAGGTGATATGCAACGAGCCAGGGGGTAAATCATCAGCGTCGATCAAGGTTTGCAGAAACTCGTACCGGCTGGTGTCGTAATAAAAATAGGTCACTTCCCCGGTCATTTTGTCGAGAATCAAACCGTCTTTATAAAGACCAAACCGAAACGTGTCGAAATCGTCGCTAGCTTTCAACGTTAACGAAGGCTCAAAGTATTGCATAGCGTCATAACCAAGATAACCGCTTAGCCCACCCGCATACTTACGAGAAATAATATTCTGCGGGATCAAGCTGCGCAGCAGCTCATAAGGGTTATCGCTTGGATAGTGGTTTGCATTACCGTCACGATCTTCAATGGTCAGCGTGCTGCCATTGGCGTAAAGCGTGTATTCCGGATCAAAGCCAATAATGGAGTGGCGTGCCATATGGCTATCTTCACCCAGTGATTCCAGCATGTAGCAGGTATCAAATTGGCGTTCAATTTTTTGAAACAGTGCAAAAAAGTCACAGTCCGCCGCCAGGGTGACGTAGTGAGGCTTGCGCGGCAGCGTAAAAGGCTGTGGACCTGATGAAGTAGGCGTAGTCGTCGTCATGATTAATCGGTCCGTGAAGTGGGTGACGATATCGAAGTGGGTAACGTTGAAGTGGGTAATGCAGTTAAGGCGCGTGAGCCGCGGGAAACCGTGGCAATACCAACGCCCAGAGTTTCGGCAATTTTGCGGTGGGGGACACCTTCACGCAAAAGCTTAAAAATCTGTAGGCGCTTGCTGATTTCTTGGTACTCTGCGGGCGTTAACAGGCTGGCTAGTGCCTCGTTCATTGCCTCTGGCGAGTCAATGGCAAGCAAATAGCGTATTAAATCAGCCTGATGGTCATCATAAAATGACATAGAGTGAGGCCACCGTATTGCCACTAAAATAAGTGAATAAAATGCTGTACTAGCGTACTAGTACGGTATCTTATTGCTCAGCGAAGTCAAGCCGTTTGTGTCAATTTGAGGAAACCCAATGACTGGCTACTTTATTCAAGCGTTTATCTACCTTATCGCAGCGGTGATTGCCGTTCCCCTTGCCAAGCGGTTTGGACTTGGTTCGGTGCTGGGTTATCTGGTCGCAGGGGTAATGATTGGACCTGTGCTGGGACTGGTAGGCCAGGAGACCACAACAATTCAGCACTTTGCTGAGTTCGGCGTTGTGATGATGCTGTTTCTAGTCGGTATGGAGCTTGACCCAAAAGGGTTGTGGGCCATGAGGGTGAGATTGATAGGGATGGGTGGTTTACAGGTGCTGATAACCGCCGCTGCAGGTACCGCTATTGCCTGGTGGCTAGGGCTTGTTTGGCAAACATCTTTAGCCATAGGCTTGATTTTTGCGCTCTCCTCAACGGCGATTGTGCTGCAAACCTTAAACGAAAAAGGGCTCACGAAAACAGAAGGCGGGCGCAGTGCATTTTCGGTGCTGCTATTTCAGGACATCGCGGTGATTCTGATGTTGGCGTTGATTCCGCTATTGGCGCTGCCCGAGCTAATGGGAGAAGGTGGCAATTATGCTGAACATGGCAGTCTTAGCCTTGTCGAGGGTATGTCTGCATGGCTCCACGGACTGGTGGTGGTTGGGGCTATCGGTATCGTGATTATTGGTGGGCATTACCTTGGCCCTATACTGTTTCGCTATGTGGTTTCTTCAGGTTTGAGAGAAGTGTTTACGGCTGCCGCATTAATGCTAGTGATTGGCATTGCTGCGTTGATGGGGATTGTCAATTTATCCCCTGCGCTTGGTGCGTTTCTAGCCGGTATCGTACTCGCTAACAGCGAATTCAAACATGAAATTGAAGCCAATATTGAGCCGTTTAAGGGGCTCCTGTTGGGCCTGTTTTTTATCACGGTAGGGGCAGGGATAAACTTTCAGGTATTTGCCGAGCAGTGGTCAACGGTAGTAGCCCTCGTAATCGCCGTTATTCTTGTAAAAGGCATCGTTTTGTTTGGTTTGGCATTACTGTTTCGTGTTCGAAGCAGTAATGGCTGGCTGTTCACGTTAAGCCTTGCCCAGGCAGGGGAATTTGGATTTGTGCTGTTAACTTACAGCGTGCAGAGCAACGTTATTCCTGTTGATGTATCGCAATTACTTTCGCTGGTTGTCGCGTTTTCCATGTTTGTAACGCCGCTGTTGTTTATTGCCTATGACCGCTTAGTGTTGCCGCGCTACCAAACAGCTGAAAACGACATGCGCGATGCCGATAAGATCGAAGAACAAGCGCCGGTGATTATCGCCGGTGTTGGTCGTTTTGGGCAGGTTGTTTGCCGTCTGCTAAGGGCAAATAATATTCCCATCGTGGCCTTGGATCTCGAGATTAAGCAAATTGAACTCCTTCGCCATATTCGTATTAAGAGCTACTTTGGCGATGCCAGTCGTTCAGACCTTTTAGAAACCGCGGGTATTGCACATGCGCGAGTGATGGTGGTGGCGATTGATGATCGCGAGCGGGCTGTTGATATGGTGAAGCACGTAAAGCATTACTATCCCAACGTTTGGGTATTGGCGCGTGCATTTGATCGTGGTCATGGATATCAGCTTCGCGAAGCGGGCGCTGACGATGTGACCAGAGAGGTTTATCACTCTGCACTAGAGCTGGGCGGACATACGTTAACGGCAATGGGTGTACATCCCATGCGTGCTAAGCAGATGACCGACTCTTTTGAGCAGCACGAAAATGCCCATGAAGATGAGCTGTTTGAAGCCTGGAAAGAAATTGAGGAAGGTATTAACTTTAGCCCGCGTTATGGCGAACTGTTTATGAAACTGGAAGAAGCGCTGAGTACGTCCATGCAGCACGGCTGGGATGAGCTAAATCAAACAGAAGAGCCTGTATGGACGCCACCTGAACAGGCATCTGAAGGGAGCCGCTAAAACGGCAGGGGCAGAGAGGCGCTTAGCATATTGAGATGGCTAAGGGCGCTATCTATTGAGGTAGTGTTGCTCACCGGCGCTGTGGGGGCTGCGCAATGCGATGTGATCCAACTGGCCCGTGGCGGTGTAGCCACGCTCTAAGATCAGTGGCTGGGTGTGATCGCCGCTGTTTACGCTTCGCTTAGGCGGCGCTGGGTCTCGCGGTGCAGGGCATCGGGTTCGAGGGCGATCTCCAGGTTGAGGTCGGGGGCGCTGAGACCGTGCAGGTGGCCGCTGCCGTAGGTGTACCTAAGTTTGATGTGATTGAGTCATAGTGAATAGCGCTGATTGTGATTGCCCTGCAACCGCCAAGGAATACAGCACAGTGCCCCCCTGGCGGATTGTGACCTGGCACTATGTCCTCATCTTACTTCTTTAGCCTATGTTTTTTTAAAAACTTGAGTATATAAGAGATCAAAATCCATCCACCGACGGCTAGCACTGCAGCAGCTGGGATTACCCGCTCATCTCCTAACGTCATTCCTTTTATTTTTCCGCTTACCAGCACACTCACACCCAAAGTAATAAATAAAATTCCAAGGGAAAAATTAGCTATATCATTCCATTTTTTATTTTTCATCGCCCCCACTCCTCTGGACTAAACTCTTGACCAAAGACATAGCCAAAAGCACCAGATTTATTTGGTGTCGGAGGCCCAGGCAGAGCACTTCCAATAAAGTCTAAGGCAACTCCTTGCACAGCCGGACTAGCAATGGCAGTTGCCGCTCCTGGCGATACGGTCGCAACACTGCAGACGGCCTTAAGGCTGAGCTGATTAGCACTTGCGGCGACAGCACTGCTCGCTCCTGCTGCCACTTTTGCGGCCCCCGGCGCGGCAGCGCCTGCCATGGGCATGCCTAAGGCTCCTCCTGCCGCTGGCAGCGTAATATCATTTCTCGAAGCGCCCTGAAAGACTAACGCATCCCGCATTTGTGGGTCTTTAGCAAAGGCTGACATGCTGGAGGGGAAGAGTGCGCCTATACCGGGACGGTAATCACCTCCTGTCATTACTTGCCCCATAGGCTCTGGTGACGGCAGTGGTATATTCGCACCGTGTTTTTCTAATGCCTGAGGACCGTAGGCGCCGCTTACGCTATTAAACCCAGCCCCAAACAACCCCAACGGATCCACCATGCCTGTCGGATTGGTGACGTAGCCATACAAGTTTGTGCCGCCCCTTAACCCAATCGGATCCTGGCTGATATAACGCCCCTGCTCGGGGTCGTAGTAGCGGTGTCGGTTGTAGTACAGGCCACTCTCTTCGTCGTGCCACTGGCCTTGGAAGCGGATCGGTTGGGTGACGCCACGCACGGCGCGTTGGTTGGTGACGGCCGCCCAGTCATCGGGCTCGGCGAGCCAGCGGGGCTGGCCGTTGGGGCTGAGCAGTTGCAGCGGGGTGCCCAGGGCGTCGGTGATATAGGCGCTGAGTTGCGTGTCTTGGTTGCCTTGCGGGTCTTGGGTTTCATCAATGCGTAGCATGGGAACAAAACTGCCCGGTTCGTAGACCACCGTGGTGCGTTGGTGGTTGGTCTCTTCCCGTACGATGCGGTCGCCGTCCCAGCCGTAGTGGGTGGTGGCGGTGGTGCCATCGGTGTGGCTCACGGTTTTGTTGATGCGGCGGCCCAGGGCGTCGTAGCGGTAGCTGGCGTGGCGGGTATAGCCCAGTTTGCTGATGTGGGTCAGTTGCACCAGCCGGTTGGCGCCGTCGTAACCCAAGGTGAGGCGCTCGCCGTCGGGGTGTTCGCGATGGATCAGATTGCCTGCGCCGTCGTAGCGGTAGCGGGTGCCGTTAAGCTGGGCGAGCTGGTTGGTGGCATTAGGTGTGGAGCTGCTCGCGGCACTGCGGTTACCGGCGGCATCCACCGGGTAGCGGTGGGCATCGTGGCCGTGCTGGCTGCCGATTAAGCGCCCGGCCTTGTCGTAGTTATACGCAATGGTCGGGCTGGTTTGGCCTTGCCCTTGTGAATGCTGCTGGGTGCGGAAGGTCATTCTGCCCAGGGCGTCGTATTGGTAGTGTTGCTCACCGGCGCTGTGGGGGCTGCGCAATGCGAGGTGATCCACCTGGCCCGTGGCGGTATAGCCACGCTCTAAGATCAGCGGCTGGGTGTGATCGCCGGTACTAACGCCGGTACTGAGGCTCAGGCGGCGCTGGGTCTCGCGGTGCAGGGCATCGGGTTCGAGGGCGATCTCCAGGTGGAGGTCGGGGGCGCTGAGACCGTGCAGGTGGCCGCTGCCGTAGGTGTGCCAGTTAAGGGCCGGTAACTCGCCGAACTGGCTGGCCTGGGGCGCGCCGGTAGCAGTGAGTGTGTGCTGGTGTTGCCAGCTCCACGCCGTGTGTTCGTTGGTGGCGCCTTCGAGGCTGGCATGGCGTTGCTGTTCGCCGATCATCCGTTGGGCGTGGTCGTAGCGGAACGTGACTTCGCTGTGGTCGTTGGTGACGCTGTCCAGTTGCCCATGGGTGCCCCAGTGGTAGTGTTCACTGCTGGCGGGGGCGTGCTCGGTGGCGGGCAAGTGGCGGGTGATAAGACGCCCGGCGTTATCGTAGTCGTACCGCGTCACTAGTGGCTGGCCGTCAGGGCCGGGGCGGTTGGCTTCCACTCGCTCGATCAGTTGCCCGGCGTCGTCGTAGCGGTACTGCTGTTCCCGGCCATCGGGGCCGGTCTCGCTGGCGAGACGGTCCATGGTGTCATAGGTAAAGCGGTACACCGCGCCGTTGCCCAGAGTGAGTTCACTGAGTCGCCCAGCGTCATCGTAGGCGGTGTGCTGCTGACTGCCGTCGGCCTCGATGCGCTGCACCGGACGGCCGTGGTCATCATAGAAGATCTGTTGCCGGAACCCGTGGGGCCCTTCCAACTCGACCAGCCGCCCTTGAGGGTCCACATGGTGGTGCCAGTAATGTCCGTCGGGGAGTTGGGTGGCGACTCGCTGGCCGCGTTCGTCGTGCTGGGTGCGAGTCGTCTCGTTCAGGGCGTTGGTGACACTGGCCAGATAGCCGTGGCGGTCGTAGGTGACGGTGGTACGTTGCTGGGAGCAGTCGGTCTGGGCGGTGATTTGGCCCAGGGCGTTGTACTCGCGCTGGTGGGTGGCCCCAACCGCATCCGTCAGCGTGGTGGGCCGGTCAGGAAGTGACGCGTTCTCATAGGCGAAGGCGGTGGTGCCTTCTGGCCCAGTGACAGAGATAGGATGACCACGGTCATTGCGTTTGATCTGCCAGCGCTGATCGTCGGGGCCGTCGAGGCGCATCGGCTGTCCCAGGGCATCCCGTTCGATGGTCCAGCGGCTGCCATCCGGGGTGGTCTGGCCGACCACCTGGCCGTGGTCGTCGCGCTCGATCAGCGTCTCACGCCCTAGCGAATCAATCGTGGCCACCTTACGCCCGGCACGGTCGTAGCGGAACTCGATGCGTGAGCCGTCGGCGCGGGTGTGGGCTGTCCAGCGTTTGCCGGGGCCGCTGCCCACAAAGTGGAAGCGCTCTTCGCGGCCCAGGCTGTCGGTGACCAGGGTGTGATCCACCTCGTAGCGGTACGACCGCGCCAGGCCGCCGGCTTCCTGTTGACCGATCACGCGGCCATCCGGGGCATGACGATCCCAGGTGTAGTGGGCTTCTATCCCCCGGGGACGCGATGAGCCGTCAACATATGGGTGTCCCACTCGAACTCGCGCATCACCTCACCGTGGCGGTGGCGCACGGCGATCAAGTCACCGACGGAGTTAAACGAGTAACGGACTAACCAGTCGTCCTGGGCGCTGCCGTCGTGGTCCTGGATCAGCTTGACGCCGGTTAAGCGCAGCCCAGCGTCATCAGGCTGGGCGGGAAGGACACGGTCATAGACCAACTGATAGTGACGCTGGGCACTGTCGATCACCCGTACCAGCAGGTCTGCTTCCCAGTGGTACTGGGTGGTATAGCCGTTGCGGTCGCGCTCTTCAATCAGCGGCCAGCGGGCGGTGTCGGTGTCGGTTGTTTCCTCCTGCTCTACGGTGGAAGGTGCAAACACATAATAGAGGCCGCTGGCATCGCTGAGCACAATATGCTCAGGATCACTTCGCAGCGTTTCGTCTAACGCTTGCCAGCGAGACGCGTTGCTCTCTTCATCGACTGAGGCACCCCCACGGCGTATCCATAGCTGCTCGGTGGGCGAGTGGCGCGCCTGACCGGGGGCCAGTGAGCCAAAGGTAATCTCGCGCCCCTGTGCGTCGTGGATAATACAAGCATCCGCGTTGAGGGTGATCGACAGACTCTCCCCAGGCAACGACCAGCCTTGGCCAAGCGCGCCGATGTGCGCATTGCTGGAGAGGTAGCCGCGGCTAAACACCCAGGGCCGTGGCGCCGGTAGCGCAAAATCGGTCTCGGCGGGCAGCAGCTTGGCGCCGAGCAGCGGGTTGACCGGGCTGCCCACCGCAGGCTCGCAGGCGCTGCACTGGTCGGCCAGACCATCGGCGATGTCGATATCCTCCATCGCGAGCGGCGTGGCGGCGATAATATCGCTGACCAGCAGCGGGGTTTGGTGCGGTTCTAGGGTGACGTACTCACTGGCTTCCGAGGCGGCTTCACCCGGTAACCGCGGCAGCACAATGGCGTGGCCGCGGCCACGACCGGGGCTGCCGCCGGAGTTGATCTTGACCATGGCGCCGACGATGGTCACGCCGCCGCTGTCCAGCTTGATAAAGCTGCCGCCCGCGTTAAGGGTAATTTCATTGCCCGCATCCAACACGATCTGGCTGCCCGCTTTGTGGTGCAGTTCACGGCCTGCCTCGACCAACTGCGCCTCGCCGTAGTGTTCATGGCGGGTGTCATCGACCTGGAGGTGATCATCGCCTTTGATCAGGGCGTGGCGTTTGCCGTGTACCGTCAGGTGATCATCGTGGTGGATCTCGCTGAGGCGGTCGTGGTGAACGGTGAGGTGGCTATGTCGGCGGATTTCTTCGGTGCGGTCGTTGAGGGTCAGCAATTCCAGGTCTTTTTGGGCGTGGAGCCAGATCTGCTCTTGATCGGTTTTGTCGTCAAAGCGCAGTTCGTTAAAGCCACTGCCTTGGTGGCTCTGGGTGCGCAATACCGTGCGGGTCTTATGTTCCGGCAGCGGGTACGGGGCCGGTTCACGCGTGGTAGGTGCGGCCAGTAACCAGTGGTTGATCCGGGTCGCCTTCTAAAAACGAGACAATAACCTCATGGCCGATCCGCGGTATTGCCATGCTGCCATAGCCGCCGCCTGCCCAGCCTTGGGCAACCCGTACCCAGCAACTGGCGGTCTCGTTGGGTTCGGCGTAGCGGTCCCAGGGAAATTGCACTTTAACGCGGCCATGTTCGTCGCAGTAGATCTCTTCGCCCTCTGGCCCGACCACGAACGCCACCTGAGGGCCATCGACTCGGGGCTTGGGGGCGGGCGTCGGGCGAAAGGGTTGATCCCGCGGCATGATTACCACCTCGTTGTGGTAGCGGGTCATGCCGTCACCCCCTGCGGCATCTTCTTCCAGGGCCTGGGGCTGTTCCCCGTAGTGCACCACCGAGACCACTTGCCATTCCTGGTTCAAGCTTTCCGTGTCGTGCTCGGTGAGGGTAAAGCACAGGCCGGGGGCCAGTTCAGGTAAGTCACTCTCCGCCTCGGCGGTGGTAGCATCAGCGCGCAGCGCTTCCAGGCGGTGGCGGGTAAACGGCTTGCCGGAGGCGTCTTTTTTATAGCGCCCTGGGTAATCGAAGTGTTCGTAATCCTCCCGCTGGGCATGTGCTTCCAGGTCGCGAGCCTCATGCTGGTGGCGCTGTGCATAGGCGGGGTTCTTAAAGCTGTAATCCTTGAGCGTGACCGAGGCAGGGCGCACACGGCTGACCTGACGCAGCTTGCGCAGGTGGCGCTGGGGCGGTGTACCGCCCGCACGGCCGTGGTAGGTGCGCTCGCCGACGTTGGGCAGAATCACGGCGGCATCGGCAAATACCAAACGGTGTTGACCGCCATCCGCATTCTCAAACTCGTGAAAGTAGAAATAACCCTCTTCGGCAGCTAAGCGCTCAATAAAGGCCAGATCGGTCTCGCGGTACTGAACCAGAAACTCACGCTCGGCGGGCTCACGGAAGGCAGACACGCCCATATCGGTAAGCCCACGCTCGTTGGCCAGGGTGGTGATGGCATCAAACGGCGCGATGTCTTGAAAGATACGCGAGTTGTGACGCAGCGACAGCCGCCACAGGGCGGGGCGAATCTCGACACGATAAAAGCTGCGGCGGTGACCGCGATCACCGCGATGAAACTCACTGACGATGCCATGCACGCGGCGCAGCGGCTCGCCATCCTGCCAGATCGTCAGCGTGGCATTCTGATCCAAACAATCAGAGGGCGACAGGTCATGGGTACGGCTGGCAAATTCCACCGAGAGCACAAACGGCTCTGACAGCGCCTCGCGGTGGATAAAACGCACCACCGCCGTGTCCCTCGCTCCGGGTAGCGAGAGGGTGAATTGTAGGCCCGTTCCCTGTGCCATCGTGCCGCTCCTTGGATCATTACTGAAAAAGTCAGAATCGTCCAAAGTAGCGTGTTAAGCACAAACTGCAATCGCTAAAGGTGCTTTTAAACAATCGTTTACGGTCTTGTAGGCAATGGCTTACAAGGTGTAGGAGATCTCTTACAAAAAGAGGTGAAAAGCCAAGCAGAAGTTTTAAATAAGGATAAATTAATAACAGTGAACAGTTTGAGTTAGAACGGCAGGGGCAGGGGGGCGCTTTACATATTGAGGTGGCTGAGGGTGGGGGCATCGATGCGTTCGTACTCTACGCGGCTTACCAAACGATTGATGGTCATGGTGGCACCAAAGCCTTGCAGGAAGGCGGTGCCGCCGTCGTCAGCTAATGGTTGATCGGTTTCGCCACGCCACTCGGTGAGGCCAGACTTGGCGTAAACGCTGAAGGCTCCCATTCGCACGCCAGCTACGATCGCTCCGCCCAGGCTGAGAGTATCCATGATAAGAGGGTCAACACTGGAAGAGATGGGAACTTCTTCACTTTCGCGGTAGGCAATCTCAGCGCCAATATCCAACTGTGGTAGCTGCCATGGACTAAAGCCGGCCGTAAAACGAAAGCCAGTGGTGTAGCTATCGAGGCTGCTTAAGTCGCTGCCTTCTAGAACAACACCGTTGCGCAGGGACATGAGCTCGCTGTTTGGAGACGCATAGGCGAGGTCGGTATCTCCACCGCTGGCAAAACAGTTCAGTAACGGCAGCATTGAGCCAGCAAAGCTACAAATCAGGGTGCTTGCCAAGCGTTTCATTGGCGTTCCTCGTGTCCCTTGGTAAGGAAGTTATCTTAATCAGCCTAGCAACAGGCGCTGATTTCTACCACGTTAATTGCGTTATTTGATAAATTTTCTAGCAGGTTTTTACCCATTTTTAAAAAGCGCTTGCCAAATACCCATTGCGGAGAGAGCACGGCGACAGTATTGGTCTGCTCTTTCTGGCGTTGCCGCTGACGCCACTCAAGCGCAGTGCTGCTCCAATCTTCACTGTGCTGAATCTGAAAGCTGTTTGCTGTCAGCAAGTCCGTCAATTCTGCCATCGAAAGTAAGTGTGAATGCTCTGGCGATGCTGCCCAAGGAACCGGGTAGCGCAATTCGGCGATATTTTTACCACTAACGACTTCATGCATGACAAGCTTGCCACCTGGGCGGAGCACACGTCGGCTTTCGGCAATAACCTGGGCGGGGTCGGGCATATTTATCAGGCTGTGCTGAAATAGCACTGCATCAAATGTGCTCTCTGGAAAGGGTAACGCGCAGGCATCTCCGGTAACCCAGCTAAGTGACGAATTTGCCGGAGAAGCCGATAAGTTAGTCAGCGCCTGGTTAAGTACGTTAAAGCGGTGGGTGATATCTAAACCGGTAAGTTGAAAACCTAGCGCTGCCCCTTGGCGCATTAATCCGCCTAAGCCTGAGCCTATATCAAGCACTTTCGTATGTTGCGAAGGATCAAGCAGGTTAAGCAGCTTTTTAGAGGCGGTAATACCACCGATATGTAGCTGGTCTAGCGGGGCAAGTTGGTGAAGCGTCGGGCCATCAGGGTAGTGGGTGCGAATTTGGCTAAGGATATCGTCATCGCGTAACCCTTGGTGGTAGTGCTCGGCTAGCCGCTGGTGAGTGGACATGTCGGTGTCTCAATGTCATACAGAAATTAACGCCGACCATGGGCCGGCGTTAATTAAAGGGTTATTTTTGATCCTCAAGCCCAAGCTCTTGGATAGAAATTTCGCGCATTTTAAATTTCTGAATTTTACCGGTTACCGTCATTGGGAACTCATCAACAAATTTAAAGTAACGGGGAATCTTAAAGTGAGTGATTTTGCCTTTGCAGTACTCCCGCAGGTCTTCTCCAGTGACGTCTCCTGCGCTGCTGTTGAGCTTCACCCAGGCAATTAATTCTTCGCCATACTTCTTATCCGGAACACCGGTGACCTGTACTTCTGAAATCGCAGGGTGGGCGTATAAAAACTCCTCAATCTCTTTAGGATATACATTCTCACCGCCGCGAATCACCATGTCTTTAATACGGCCAACGATCTGGATGTAACCTTCCTCGTCCATGGTGGCAAGGTCGCCCGTATGCATCCAGCCAGCTTCGTCAATGGCCTCAGTCGTGGCTTTGTCATTGTTCCAGTACTTGAGCATCACACTGTAGCCACGGGTGCATAGCTCGCCAATTTCACCACGGGGCAGAATGCCTCCGTTGCCAGGATCGACGATCTTGCTTTCCAGGTGGGGTTGGGTGCGGCCAACGGTGGAAACGCGCTTTTCAATGGTGTCGTTAGCGCCGGTTTGGGTGGAAACCGGGCTGGTTTCTGTCATGCCGTAGGCGATCTGTACGCCTTTCATGTTCATCTTTTCGATGACCTGCTTCATGATTTCTGCAGGACAAATAGAACCCGCCATAATGCCGGTGCGCAGCGAAGAAAAGTCGGTAGTGGCAAAGTCAGGATGCTCTAGCTCGGCGATGAACATGGTGGGTACGCCGTACAGCGCGGTGGCTTTTTGCTCGTGTACCGCTTTTAGCACTTTACCGGGATCAAACCCTTCATCTGGATAAATCATGGCTGCGCCGTGGGTCATGCAGCCCAGGTTGCCCATGACCATGCCAAAGCAGTGGTAGAGCGGCACGGGAATGACCAAGCGGTCTTCGCTGGTAAAGCCCATGCTTTCGGCAACGAAGAAGCCATTGTTGAGAATGTTGTGGTGAGAGAGCGTCGCGCCTTTCGGAAAGCCCGTTGTGCCCGAGGTGTACTGAATATTGATCGGATCATCAAACTGCAGCGTGGCTTGTAGGTCATCGACATCCGTCTGGCTGACCTTATTGGCTTCCTGAATGAAGTCTTCCCAACGCCACATGCCATGATGCTTGTCACTGCTCAGGTTGATGATGCACTCAAGATCAGGCAGCTTTTGTGCTTTTAGCTGACCCTCCGCGCTGTTGTTTAGCTCAGGCGCGAGTTCAAACAGCATGGCGGTGTAATCAGAGCTTTTGAATTGATTGGCGGGAATCAGAAAGCGCGCGCCGGATTGATTGAGCGCGTAGTCCAACTCATGGGTGCGGTAGGAAGGGTTAATATTTACCAGAATCGCGCCAATCTTGGCGGTGGCAAACTGGGTCAGGGTCCATTCGTAGCAGTTAGGTGCCCAGATGGCGACTCGGTCGCCTTTTTTAACACCAATGGCCAACAGTGCGCGGGCACAGCGGTTAACTTCTTCCTGAAGCTGGCGATAACTCCAGTGAATGTTCTGATGAAGGGCGATCAGCGCGTCGTTTTCGGGATACTGTGCGGCGATTTGGTCAAATTTATCGCCAATGGTCATGCCCAGCAGCGGTTTATCTGCGGTGCTGCTGGTGTAGCTAGGTAGGGTGTGTGCAGGTGATGCCATGGGTGTCTCTCCGAACTGTTTTTTTTGTCTCAACGGGAAGAAAGCAGTTGGCCTCTATATTTATTATTAACTAACCGTGCTTTTGGCCAACGCGACTTTAGAGCTGGGCTTGCGGCCGAGTTGCCGAGTGATCCAGACGCCAGTATCAATGACTGCCTGGAGGTCTATGCCCGTGTTAATGCCCAGCCCCTCCAGCAGGTAAAGTACGTCTTCGGTTGCCACATTGCCGGATGCACCTTTGGCATAGGGGCAGCCACCAAGTCCTGCAGTCGCTGCGTCAATCACGCTCACGCCTTCTTCCATTACGGCATACAAGTTAGCTAGCGCCATGCCATAGGTATCGTGGAAATGAGCAGCTAAATGCTCGATGGGCACCTGCTGGCGGGCAGCCTCAATCATCCGCTTAGCGGCTAGCGGCGTGCCGACACCGATGGTGTCACCTAGGGAGATTTCATAGCAGCCCATCTCATACAGTGCTTTTGCTACCTCGGCGACTTTTTGCGGCGAAATGTCCCCTTCATAGGGGCAGCCCAGTACGCAGGACACATAGCCACGCACCCGCACACCTGCTTCATTGGCTCGCGCAAGCACTGGCTCAAAGCGCGTCAGCGACTCAGCAATCGAGCAGTTGATGTTTTTCTGAGAAAACGCCTCAGAAGCGGCGCCAAATACCGCTACTTCTTCACCGCCGGCTGCCAGTGCTCCTTCCAAGCCTTTCAGGTTAGGCGTTAACGCCGAATAAACCACGCCGGGTTTGCGGGCAATACCGCGCATTACCTCGCTGGCATCACCCATTTGTGGTACCCATTTTGGCGAGACAAAGCTGGCGGCCTCAATATGGGTCAGGCCAGCATTCGCCAGCCGTTCGATCAGTTCGATTTTGGTGGCGGTGGGCACCAGGGTGCCCGGTTCGTTTTGAAGGCCATCGCGGGGGGCCATTTCAAACAGTTTAATAGACGTAGGCAGCGCCATCGGTTAGCTCCTATTCGCTGGGGGCAAAGTCGAGTAGCACGTCACCTTGACTCACGGTATCGCCCGACTGGAAGTGGAACGTCTCCACGCTACCATAGGCAGGGGCCGTCATAGTGTGCTCCATCTTCATCGCCTCCATGACCATCAACGGCATGCCTTTTTCTACCGCCGCGCCAGGGGCTACCAGTAGTGCTACCACGGTGCCATTCATGGGGGCAGTCAGCGTTGATTCCGCTTCATGGTGACCGTGGTCAATGGCATCGATGCGTCGCCAGAAGAGGCGTGTTTCGCCACTGGGTTCAGCCATCACCACGATATGGCCATCGCGGCGTGCCTGTAGACGGCGGCGATGGCCGTTTAGCGTGACGGCCACGGCGTCGCCTGTCAGCGGTTGTAGGCTAGCGGTCAGCGTTTGATCACCGATGGTCAGATTCCAAAGTGATTCGCCGCTTTCGCGCTTACCTTCAACAATCACCACCGCTTCATCGCTGTCGGCTGCCTGGGCACTTGCCGGGTCACACAGCGCAATACGAATCGTATGTGGTGCATTCAAGCGGAAGCCGTCGTGGCGATCCCATGGGGAGTCGCTTTCGCATTCTTGAGCCAGTTGGTTCAGGCCGATAAGCGCGGCGCTGGCATAGGCTTCGGTAGAGTAGCTGCGCGGAGCAAACAGGGTGGCTTCATTGCGTTCGATAAAACGCGTGTCGAGCTCGACGTTTTTAAAACCAGGGTGATTTGCCAAGCGTTGTAGGAAGGCGCGGTTAGTCACCACGCCCTGCACATCCAGCGCCGCCAGGGCGCGGTTGAGAGTGGCTAGCGCCGCATCCCGGTCAGCGCCGTGAACAATCAGTTTGGCCAGCATAGGGTCGTAGTGCATGGAAACCACATCGCCGCTTTCTACGCCGCTGTCTAAACGTACCCGATCGCTATCTAAGTCAGCACCTTCTAAATCTAATGCGAAGCGAGTCAATAAGCCGGTAGCCGGCAGGAAGTCTTGTTCTGGGTCTTCGGCATACAGGCGTGCTTCAAAGCTATGGCCGGTAATGGTTAGCTCGTCTTGCGTGCAGGGGAGTGGTTCGCCCATCGCAACGCGCACCTGCCATTCGACTAAATCCTGGCCGGTAATCATTTCAGTGACGGGGTGCTCAACCTGTAGGCGTGTGTTCATCTCCATAAAGTAGAACGAGCCGTCGGCGTCGAGCAGGAACTCCACGGTACCTGCACCCACATAGCCAATTTCTTTTGCCGCGCGAACGGCGGCGTCGCCCATCGCACTGCGCAGTTCTGGCGTCATGCCGGGAGCGGGGGCTTCTTCAATGACTTTTTGATGGCGGCGCTGAACGCTGCAATCCCGCTCGAATAAGTACACGCCATTGCCGTAGCGGTCGCAGAATACCTGTACTTCGACGTGACGAGGCTGCACCAAGTATTTCTCTATTAACATGCGGTCGTCGCCGAATGCGGCTTTGGATTCACGTCGGCAGCCATCAAGCGCTGCTTGAAAACCTTCGGCGCTTTCAACTACGCGCATGCCTTTACCACCGCCACCAGCGCTGGCTTTCAACATCACCGGATAACCGATTTTGTCGGCTTCGCTGCGCAGCAGCGCATCATCCTGATCGTCGCCATGATAGCCAGGTACCAGCGGCACGCCCGCATTGGCCATACGGGCTTTTGCGGCAGATTTGTCGCCCATCGCGGCAATTGCCGACGCTGGGGGGCCTACAAAGATGATGCCCGCTTGCTCAAGGGCTTTAACAAACCCACCGTTTTCTGAAAGAAAGCCGTAGCCGGGGTGAATGGCGCCAGTGCCGGTGCGCTTGGCTGCATCGATAACCGCATCGACATTAAGGTAACTTTCGCGGGCGGCAGCGGGGCCTAAACGCACTGCTTCATCGGCCTCGCGCACATGACGAGCCGTAGCATCGGCGTCTGAATAAACGGCAACCGTTTTCAGCCCCATACGTCGGGCGGTGCGCATCACGCGACAGGCAATTTCACCGCGGTTGGCCACTAACAACGTGTCGAATTTAGTAAGGTCAAGCGTCATGAGCGTGGCTCCGCAGCAGTGTTGGGTTCTTGAAGGCCAGACGGTTGCGTCCAGGCAGGGCGGCGCTTTTCAAAAAAGCTAGCTAAGCCCTCTTGACCCTCTTGGCTCACCCGCAGTTTGGAGATCACTTGGCAGGTGTGTTCTCGGGTGGCGTCACTGTCGGGTGCCTGAGCCACGCTTGCCAGCAGTGCTTTGGTTGCCCGTTGGGCTTGGGGAGAGCCACCCAGAAGGGTGTCGAGCATAGCGTCTACGGCGCCATCCAAGGCATCGTGTTCAACGACTTGGTGGGCTAAACCGAGTGCCATCGCTGTCGGTGCATCCATCACTTCAGCAGTGAGTGCATAACGACGCATTTGGCGCTCGCCAAGCGCGCGCTGCACATAGGGGCTAATCACCGCAGGCGATAAGCCAATTTTCACTTCCGACAGGCAAAATTTAGCTTTATCTGAAGCGATCACCAGGTCGCAACAGGCGGCAAGACCCACCGCGCCGCCAAAGGCGGCCCCCTGCACACGGCAAACCGTGGGGCAGGGCAAGGTATCTAGCCCATACATTAGTGCTGAGAGCTTACGAGAGTCCGCTAAGTTATTTTCCAGGTCGTAATCGACCATGCGCTTCATCCAGTTAAGGTCAGCGCCTGCAGAGAAGCTTTTACCTTCGGAGCCAAGTACCACTACCCGAACGTCGCCGGCGTTGGCTAGCGCATGCAATTCGTCTAGATGGGCGTTCAGTTCAGCGATCAGGCTGTCGTCAAAGGCGTTATGCACCTCTGGGCGGTTTAAAGTCAGGCGCGCCACGCCCTTTTCGATCAATAGCGTTGAGTAAGCCATAGTGTTCGCCCTTACATCCGGAACACGCCGAAGCGCGTCTCTTCTACTTCAGCATTCATGGCAGCGGCTAGAGAAAGCCCTAGTACATCGCGGGTCTGAAGTGGATCAATCACGCCATCGTCCCATAAGCGGGCGCTGGCATAGTAAGGATGGCCCTGGTGCTCATACTGATCACGGGTGGGCTGTTTGAAAGCCTCTTCTTCCTCTTTGGTCCACTCTCGGCCATCGCGATCGTACTGTTCACGTTTGACCTGAGAAAGTACCCCCGCCGCCTGCTCGCCACCCATGACTGAAATACGTGCATTGGGCCACATAAACAGCAGGTTAGGGTCATAGGCGCGGCCACACATACCGTAGTTGCCCGCGCCGAAGCTGCCGCCAATCAGAACGGTAAATTTTGGTACTTTGGCACATGCCACGGCGGTCACTAGCTTAGCGCCGTGCTTAGCGATGCCTTCATGCTCGTACTTGGAGCCGACCATGAAACCGGTGATATTTTGCAGGAACACCAACGGGATCTTGCGCTGGGCGCATAGCTCGATAAAGTGCGCACCTTTTACCGCGCTCTCTGAAAACAGCACGCCGTTGTTCGCCACAATACCAACCGGATAGCCGTGGATGTGCGCAAAGCCAGTGACCAAGGTGTCGCCGTAGTAACGTTTGAACTCATCAAAGTCAGAGCTATCGACAATCCGTCCAATCACTTCGCGAACATCGTAAGGTTTTTTAAGATCGGTGCCGACAATGCCGTAAAGTTCGCTGGGGTCGAGTTTGGGTGGCTTGGGTGCTTGCATGGCTAATTTGCCACGCTTTTGCCAATTTAAACGGGATACGCAAGCGCGCGCCAACTGCAGGGCGTGAGCATCGTTTTCAGCGTAGTGATCGGCCACGCCGCTCACTTTGGCGTGAACATCCGCACCGCCCAGATCTTCTGCACTAATGTTTTCGCCTGTTGCCGCTTTCACCAGTGGCGGACCACCCAGGAAAATCGTGCCCTGTTCTTTAACGATGATTGATTCATCCGCCATAGCGGGTACATAAGCGCCGCCAGCCGTACAGGAACCCATGACAACCGCTATTTGCGGAATGCCCTCTGCCGACATTGTGGCTTGGTTATAGAAGATGCGCCCGAAGTGATCGCGATCGGGGAACACTTCATCCTGACGGGGCAGGAAAGCGCCGCCTGAATCGACTAAATAGATGCACGGTAAACGGTGCTTGCGGGCGATTTCTTGGGCGCGCAGGTGCTTTTTCACCGTTAGCGGGAAATAAGTGCCGCCTTTTACTGTGGCATCGTTGGCCACAATCACGCACTCAACGCCAGATACCCGGCCAATGCCTGTCACCACGCCTGCCGCAGGTACGTCGCTATCGTAAACGTGATGGGCTGCCAGTGCGGAAAACTCTAAAAATGGCGAACCTTCGTCAATTAAGTGATCGATACGGTCACGCACAAAGAGCTTGCCGCGGCTCTCGTGGCGTTCACGGGCCTTGGGGCCGCCGCCTTGGGCGACGGCAGCGGTCAATTCTCGTAGCTTGGAAACTTCCCCCAGCATGGATGCGGCGTTGGTTTGAAAGACATCGCTGCGGGGATTGATCTGTGTAGAGAGTGTGCTCATGGCGCGGCCCTTACTTTGTTTCGGTGAAGAGTTCGCGGCCAATCAGCATCCGGCGAATTTCGCTGGTGCCCGCGCCAATTTCATACAGTTTGGCATCGCGCAGAAGGCGACCAGTGGGGTACTCGTTGATATAGCCGTTGCCGCCGAGCAGTTGAATGGCATCTAGGGCAACTTGGGTGGCTTTCTCTGCGCAGTAAAGAATCACGCCCGCTGCGTCTTTACGAGAGGTTTGGCCGCGGTCGCAGGCCCCGGCAACGGCGTATAAGTAGGCGCGGCAAGCGTTCAGCGTGGTGTACATATCCGCCACTTTACCTTGAACCAACTGGAACTCGCCGATCGATTGGTTGAACTGCTTACGCTCATGAATGTAGGGCAGCACGACGTCCATGGCGGCCTGCATAATGCCGATAGGGCCAGCAGCCAGAACGGTGCGCTCATAATCCAGACCGCTCATGAGAACGCGAACCCCTTTACCGACCTCACCCAGTACGTTTTCAACCGGTACTTTGCAGTCTTGGAAAACCAGTTCGCAGGTGTTGGAGCCGCGCATGCCAAGCTTGTCGAGCTTCTGTGCAGTCGAGAAGCCAGGCATGCCTTTTTCAATAATGAAGGCGGTAATGCCTTTGGAGCCTGCTTCCGGATCAGTTTTGGCGTACACCACCAGTACATCGGCGTCAGGACCGTTGGTGATCCACATCTTATTGCCGTTAAGGATGTAATGATCACCATCCAGCTTGGCACGCAGCTGCATTGACACAACGTCAGAACCCGCTCCTGGCTCTGACATTGCCAGTGCGCCTATGTGGTCGCCGCTGATCAGCTTAGGCAGGTATTTCTCTTTTTGTTCAGCGCTGGCGTTAATCTTAAGCTGATTGACGCACAGGTTTGAGTGCGCACCATAGGAGAGTGCGACGGAAGCGCTTGCCCGGGAAATTTCTTCCATTGCAATGCAGTGGGCCAAGTAGCCCATACCACTACCGCCATCTTCTTCAGAAACGGTAATCCCCAACAGACCCATGTCGCCAAATTTCTTCCATAGATCGTTAGGGAATTCGTTGTTGCGGTCGATTTCAGCGGCACGCGGAGCAATTTCGCTAGCGGCAAAGGCATTGACCTGCTCGCGCAGCATGTTCAGTTCATCGTCGAGGCCGAAATTGAGTTCTGAATAGTGTGAAAACATGGTCAATCACCTTGTCATTGTTAAAGGGAGCTTTTCGTCGTTAAAGAAGGTTTTTCATTGAGTTCTTCAAGAGCCTGGCGGCAGCGAATTTCAGCGCTCTCAAGCTCTAGCTGCACCATCGTGATGTCTTTCATTTGTTGTTCTAGAGCCGATTTACGCTCGCTGATTTTGCTTAACATCAAATGCAACTGCTTTTCGCTGCCGCTACGGGTCTCATCCCACAGCTCAAATAGTTCGCGAATTTCTGCTAAGGAAAACCCAAGTCGTTTACCACGTAGCGTTAATTTCAGGCGCACGCGATCTTTGCTGCTGTAGATGCGTGTTTGGCCACGGCGAGCAGGGTGGAGTAACTCCTGGTCTTCATAAAAACGGATGCTTCGAGTGGTAACGTCAAACTCGCTGGCCAATTCGCTGATCGTGTAGGTTTTGCTCATGATCATTGTTCTCGTCGATAGGGGAATGTCCCTATGGAACACTGACCATGAGGCTAAAACAAGTTTACGTTAACGTAAAGCAGTAGTTGTGCTTTTGTGATTTGCTTTGTTTTTTGGTAAATATATGAAAAATAAGCATTTAGTTTGTTAATGTGAGGAAACGTTAAAGAAGCGTAGACCAAAGTTGTAATTGTAATACCCTACAAGTGATTGCTAGTTTGCACCTACACCTTACGTTCAGGTAAGGGTGTGTTGCCGGCTAACGAGTTTCACTTGATGAAGCGGTTGGTGAAACGTCAGCACCAAACACCCGGATACAAGAACACCCGAACACAAGAACAAAAAGAGGTTTACCACTCCATGCGTGCAGATGATGTTCTCAGTGGGCCAGTGCTCGAAACCCGAGGGCTGACCAAAGAGTTTCGCGGCTTTACCGCCGTGGATAACGTTAATCTTCAAGTTCAGGAAGGGCATATTCACGCCCTGATTGGCCCTAACGGTGCTGGAAAGACCACCGTTTTTAATCTGCTAACCAAGTTCTTGCCGCCCACCCGTGGAGAAATCCTTTATCGCGGTAAGCCCATTACCAGCAAAAAATCCAATGAAATTGCGCAGCTGGGTCTTGTGCGGTCATTTCAAATTTCAGCGGTGTTTGCCCATATGACGGCGCTGGAAAACGTGCGGGTAGCGCTGCAGCGTCAATTAGGCACATCGTTTCACTTCTGGAAATCAGAGAAGACGCTGGATCACCTTAATGAGCGTGCGCTAGAGCTACTTGATGAAGTTGGCCTGCGTGAATACGCCGATACGTTAACGGTAGAGATGCCTTATGGCCGTAAGCGCGCGCTCGAAGTCGCCACCACATTGGCGCTTGACCCTACGATGATGCTGTTAGATGAGCCGACTCAGGGGATGGGGGCAGAGGATGTTGACCGCATCGTGGCACTGATCAAGCGCGTCTCGAAAGGGCGCACAGTATTGATGGTGGAGCACAACTTGAGCGTGGTCAGCAGGCTTTGTGACCGCATTACGGTGTTGGCGCGCGGGGCGGTGTTGGCCGAAGGTGACTACGACGAGGTTTCCCGCAACCCGTTGGTGCGTGAGGCTTATATGGGCAGTGAAGCTGCTGAAGAGGAGGCTGCCGTATGAATACCGCTGAAGCCTATGAAACCAATGAGTTAGCCGATTCTCAAACACTAGAAATGCTGAGAGTGCAAGACCTGCACGCTTTCTATGGCGAGTCGCATATTCTTCACGGCGTGAATTTTGATGTTAAGCGTGGTGAGTTGGTCACGCTGCTGGGCCGCAACGGCGCGGGACGTAGTACTACCCTGAAATCCATTATGAATATGGTGGGGCGTCGTACTGGCTCGATTGTGATTAATGGCAACGAAACGCTGAATATGAAGGCACACCATATTCCAAGGCTTGGTATTGGTTACTGCCCTGAAGAGCGTGGCATTTTTGCAAGCCTGGATGTGCACGAAAATTTATTACTTCCGCCTACCGTTCGCTCTGGCGGAATGAGCCTAGATGAAATCTACGGCATGTTTCCGAACCTGTACGAACGTCGCAAAAGCCAAGGTACGCGGCTTTCCGGCGGTGAGCAGCAGATGTTGGCCATGGCGCGCATTTTACGCACCGGTGCGCGGCTTTTGCTACTCGATGAAATTACCGAAGGCTTAGCCCCCGTTATTGTGCAAAAACTTGGTGAAGTGCTTATTCAACTTAAAGAACGGGGTATGACCATTGTTCTGGTGGAGCAGAACTTTCGTTTTGCAGCGCCGCTGGCAGATCGTCATTTTGTAATGGATCACGGCCAGATTGTTGAAGAGATTAGCGCAGAACAGCTTCCGTCACGTCGAGATCATCTCAACACTATGCTGGGGGTATAACGCCGATCCAAAATAATAAAGCTGGATGAGTAACACGCGCAGTACCAAAACATTAAACGCTCAATAAGCACCTCATTAGAACGTCGTAACACAACAACAAAGGCCCCGAGGGCCAGGAGACGAACATGACCTTCATGAAAAAAACGCTGACCGCCAGTATCGCCGTTGCCGCCGCTTCTACTATGGCAATCTCTACCGCTCACGCTGAAATCAGCGATGGCGAAGTCCGTATTGGTTATTTGGCTGACATGTCAGGTACTTACCGTGACCTCGCTGGCCCAGGCGGCCAAACAGCAATGGAAATGGCTGTGGCTGATTTTGGCGGCAGTGTTAATGGCTCACCCATCGTTATTTTTAGTGCTGATGATCGTAATAGTGCCGACGTCGGTGCTAACACGGTACGTGAGTGGATCGACCAGCGTAACGTCGACATGGTAGGTGGCCTAGTGGCGTCCTCGGTGTCTATCGCAGTGACTAAAGTACTCGAAGAAAACAATGGCCTGGGCATCGTGTCGGGGTCTGCGGCATCAAGCATTACCAATGAACATTGCACTCCCAACCACATTCACTGGGTTTACGATACTTACCCACTGGCGAACGGTACTGCAAAAGCGGTAGTAGAGCAGGGCGGCGACAGCTGGTTCTTATTAACCGCTGACTATGCTTTCGGCCATGCGCTGGAATCTGACGTGACCAATGTTGTTGAAGCCAATGGCGGCGAAATTGTCGGTGGCGTGCGTCACCCGTTCCCGACGAGCGATTTCTCCTCATACATCCTTCAGGCTCAAGGGTCTGGCGCGAAGATTGTAGGCTTGGCGAACGCCGGTGCCGACACTGTTAACGCGATCACCACGGCTAGCCAGTTCGGGCTCACGCAGAGCGGCCAGCAGCTAGCAGGTCTGTTGATTTTCCTAAACGATGTACACGCGCTGGGGTTGGAGTCCACCCAAGGTCTGCTGTTAACCACTGGCTGGGATTGGGATATGGATGAAGATTCTCGTGAATGGTCAGAGCGCTACTTTGAAGAAGTTGGCCGTATGCCCACCATGGTTCAAGCGGGTATCTACTCAAGCACCATGCACTACCTGAAAGCCGTAGAAGCAGCCGGAACCGATGACCCTGAAGTTGTTCGCGCCCAGATGGCTGAGATGCCCATTGAGGACTTCTTTGCGCGTAACGGCTCTATTCGTGAAGATGGCCGTATGATTCACGACATGTATCTTGCCCAAGTGAAAACGCCGGAAGAGTCTACCGGTGAGTGGGATCTGTATGAAATCCTCAGCACCATTCCTGCCGATGAAGCCTACCGTCCGCTCTCTGAAAGTCAGTGCAAACTGGTTCAAAACTAAGTCGAATAACAACCGCAAGTGACGTTAGAACTGGTTGGTGGCAACTTGCCACCAACCGCTTGACGGCGAGGAGAGTCATACAATGACGATGATATTCGGCGTGCCATTGGCCGTTTTCATGGGCCAGCTAACGCTTGGGCTTGTGAATGGAGCTTTTTACGCACTGCTTAGTTTGGGCCTGGCGGTCATCTTCGGCCTACTGAAGATCGTCAACTTTGCCCATGGGGCGCAATACATGCTGGGAGCCTTCGCCGCACTGCTAGGCTTTCGCTATTTAGGTATCAATTATTGGTTGGCGCTGTTTCTGGTGCCGCTGGTAGTCGGTGGCTTTGGCATGCTGATGGAGCGCTTTTTGCTGCGTCGCATTGCCCATTTAGACCATCTCTATGGGTTGCTGCTTACCTTCGGGTTGGCGCTAATTTTTGAAGGCACGCTGGTTAATTTCTTTGGTGTTTCTGGCGCGCGATACTCGACCCCAGAAGCGCTTCAAGGCGGCCTGAACCTAGGCTTCATGTTCCTGCCTACCTACCGCGCTTGGGTGCTGGTAGCGGCATTGGCCATGTGTCTATTTACGTGGTTTATGATTGAGCGCACCCGGTTGGGCGCTTATCTGCGAGCGGGAACTGAGAACTCCCAACTGATGCAAGCGTTTGGGGTGAACGTGCCGCTGTTAATTACCCTTACTTACGGGTTTGGCGTAGCGTTAGCCGCTTTTGCCGGCGTGTTGGCAGCACCGCTATATCCTGTTTCACCTACCATGGGGTCAAGCTTGTTGATTGTGGTGTTTGCTGTCGTAGTTATCGGTGGTATGGGGTCTATTCTAGGTGCGATTCTAACCGGCCTAGGCATGGGGATCATCGAAGGCTTAACTAAAGTGTATTACCCCGAAGCCTCCAATACCGTGATCTTCTTGGTGATGATATTGGTGCTCATGTTACGCCCCGCTGGGCTGTTCGGTAAGGAGGCATAACCATGGCAGACTCTCAAGCACTCAATGCACCATCAGCCGTACAAGAACGTCAGAAACGAGCCAGAATGCGTCGCAATATGTTCTATCTAGCACTCTTGGCCGTTGGGTTAGTCGCTCCTTTTTTGGCTTATCCCGTTTTCCTGATGAAAATTCTTTGCTTCGCGCTCTTTGCCTGCGCCTTTAATTTGCTGCTGGGCTATGCGGGGTTGCTTTCGTTCGGACACGCTGCATTTTTAGCTACTGGTGGCTATGTAACCGGCTATTTATTGGCAAGCTATCCAGGGCTAACACCGGAGATGGGTATTATCGCAGGTACTTTAATGGCAACCCTGTTGGGGGGGCTGTTTGGGGTGCTTTCGATCCGACGTCAGGGCATTTACTTTGCCATGGTGACGCTAGCGCTTGCCCAGCTGATGTTCTTCGTCTTCGTTCAGTCATCGTTTACCGGTGGTGAGGACGGCTTGCACGGCGTGCCACGTGGTGATCTGTTTGGGATGATCAGCCTGAACAGTAACTTGGCGATGTACTACTTTGTGTTTGCGGTATTTATCTTTGGCTTCGCAGTGATTCAGCGTACCGTGCATTCACCCTTTGGGCAGGTGCTCAAGGCGATTCGTGAAAATGAACCGCGCGCTATTTCGCTAGGCTATAACGTAGATGCTTATAAGCTGTTGGCTTTTGTACTCTCTGCCGCACTGGCGGGGTTGGCGGGTTCTACCAAAACCGTGGTGTTTCAGCTGGCGTCGTTAACTGATGCGCACTGGCACATGTCGGGTGAAGTTATCTTAATGACGCTGCTGGGTGGGGTGGGCACATTGCTTGGGCCTCTCATGGGGGCGGGCATTGTTGTTAGCCTGCAGCACATTTTGGCACAGTCGCCGTTAGGCAACTGGGTAAGCGTCATTCTGGGAATTATCTTTGTTGTCTGCGTACTTAGCTTCCGCAGCGGCATTGTGGGCGAACTCGCCAAGATGTATCGCAAAAACTTCAAATAACCGATTCTTTCCGATGATTGGGTGCCCCAGGGCACCCTTTTTTGTGCCCAAGTCACGTCTCTACGCCAAAGGTAGTGGGGTAATCGGTTGCACGTGTCAGGGTAAGAATATAAGTTAACGTAAACGTCAACATTGCCAATAACGATAATAGCAAACGCCAGGCTGCTCAGTCTGATCACGGGCTGTTCAGCTATGCATGCTGCGGAGATTCGCCATGAATTTTGAGTTAAGTGAAGACCAGGTTGCTTTTTCCGATATGGCCCGGGCATTCGCCCAGAATGAGTTAGAACCCCACGCCGCGCAGTGGGATGCCGAATCCTTCTTTCCTGTCGATGTGATCCGCAAAGCGGGGGAGTTAGGTTTTTGCTCACTTTACGCGCCAGAACGCGTTGGCGGGCTTGGTCTTTCCCGTCTGGATGCCAGCATCATTTTTGAACAGCTTTCCATGGGTTGCACCTCAACCACCGCTTATCTCACCATTCATAACATGGTGACGTGGATGTTGGCCGACTTTGGCACGCCAGAAGCAGTGGAACAGTGGGGCGAAAAATTGGCCACCGGCGAGCTGCTAGGTTCTTACTGCTTAACCGAACCCAACTCAGGCTCTGATGCGGCCTCGCTCAAAACCACCGCTAAGCGCGATGGCGATGACTACTTACTCAACGGCAGCAAAATGTTTATTTCTGGCGCGGGCAGCACTGACTTCCTGGTGGTGATGGCACGCACCGGTGGTGAAGGTCCTGGCGGCGTTTCTGCCTTTGCGGTCGATGCCAAGTCAAGCGGCATTAGTTACGGCCGTAAGGAAGACAAAATGGGCTGGAACAGCCAGCCAACCCGCATGATTACCTTTGAAGATGTGCGCGTGCCCGCCAACCACTTGTTAGGCAATGAAGGCGACGGCTTCAAAATTGCCATGAAGGGTCTGGACGGAGGGCGTATCAACATTGCTACCTGCTCGATCGGCACCGCTCAGCAAGCGATCAATAAGGCCCGTGAATATATGCTGGAGCGTAAACAGTTCGGTAAGCGTTTGGCAGACTTCCAAGCGCTGCAGTTCCGTTTAGCAGATATGGTCACTGAGCTTGTGGCTGCCCGCCAGTTAGTGCGTATGCCAGCCACAAAGCTGGATGCGGGTCACCCCGATGCTACCGCCTACTGCGCCATGGCGAAGCGCTTTGCGACAGATGTCGGCTTCAAGGTGTGTGATGAGGCGCTTCAGCTCTATGGTGGCAACGGCTACATTAAGGAGTACCCGATGGAGCGCTATGTGCGTGACACCCGTGTACATCGCATTCTGGAAGGAACCAACGAAATCATGCGGCTGATCATTTCCCGCCGCGTGCTATCTGATGGTGCCTCTGAGCTGTAGCCAACCACAAGGACAATGGAATGAGTAGCGTACTGTTTGCTGAACACGCCACCCAAGATGGCCATGTTATTGGCGAGATCACGCTTAACGCCGAGCGTTCACTGAATGCCCTGACGTTGGAGATGATTGAAGAGATTCTGCCGCGCTTGACCGCGTGGCAAACCGACGAGCGAGTCGTTGCTGTTCTGTTGGATAGCGCTGGCGAAAAAGCGTTTTGCGCAGGGGGCGATGTCGTCAATTTGTATAAAGCGATCAAAGGAGACGGCGAGCCAGATTTCCCAGAGCGTTTTTTTGAACACGAGTACCGCCTGGACTACCTGCTGCACACCTATCCCAAGCCTGTTATTTGCTGGGGCAGCGGTATTGTAATGGGCGGAGGTATGGGGCTACTTAGCGGTAGCAGCCACCGAATCGTAACGGAAACCTCACGTCTGGCGATGCCAGAAGTAACGATTGGCCTTTACCCAGACGTTGGCGCTAGCTGGTTTTTAAACCGCCTGCCGAATGGCACCGGACGCTTTCTAGCCATGACCGGCAGCCAAATTAACGCGCCAGATGCTGTTCATCTGGGCCTTGCGGATCGCGCGATTGCTAGCCATTACCGCGCAGCTCTGGCTCAACAACTGATGGACGCAACCTGGGGTGAAGGAAATCAAACTGACGCGCATGGTGTGGTTAACAGTGTGCTGCGCGAATTTGAACAAGCCTCTCAAGAGGTATTTGCCGAGCTGGAATCGCCGGTTCACAAATCCGCCGCATTGATTCGTGAGCTAATGGATCACGACACGGTTGAGCAAGCCGTGGATGCCGTGCTGGCAGTGAGCAGCGACGACAAATGGTTCAGCAAAGCGCAGAAAACGCTTTCCCACGGTAGCCCTGTGTCAGTGAAGCTGATTGATGAGCAGCTAAAGCGCGCCAAGCATATGTCGTTGGCTGAGGTGTTTCAGTTTGAGCTGGCGCTTTCCGTGCAGTGCTGCCGTCATCAGGAATTCCCCGAAGGCGTGCGTGCGCTGTTGGTCGATAAAGATGGCCAGCCTGCGTGGAAATATCCAGATGTCGCGTCAGTCGAGCAAGCCTTTATCGATGAGTTGCTGGCTTCACCGTGGGAAAAGAGCCCCCTAGCAGATCTTCGCTAATCCATTTTTCAGTCAATATTTCTAATAAGGACAACAAAGATGACCACCGTCGCGTTTATCGGTTTAGGCAATATGGGCGGCCCCATGGCGGCCAACTTGGCGAAAGCGGGCTTTAACGTTCGCGCGTTCGACCTTTCTGATCAGGCCTTGGAAGCAGCGAAATCCCAAGGCTGTGAGATAGCGGCTTCTGCCAAGGCAGCAGCCACCGATGCAGATTTTATTATTTCCATGCTACCCGCAGGCAAGCACGTGCGTGGGCTTTATGTGGATGGCGACGAGCCGCTGTTTGATGTCATCAAAAAGAGCGCTTTGGTGATTGACTGCTCGACCATTGATGCGGATCCCGCCCGCAGCGTTGCTGCCGCTGGCGCTGAAAAAGGCGTTGGCTTTGTCGATGCGCCGGTGTCTGGCGGGGTAGGCGGAGCTCAAGCGGGCACGCTCACCTTCATTGTTGGCGGTAGCGCTGCACAGTTTGAACAGGCCAAGCCCGTCCTTGATGTGATGGGTAAGAATATCTTCCATGCCGGCGACCACGGCGCAGGGCAGGTGGCTAAAGTGTGCAACAACATGCTGCTTTCCATCCTGATGGCGGGCACTTGTGAAGCGATCAATATGGGCGTGAAAAACGGACTGGATCCTGCGGTGCTGTCCGAAATCATGAAACAAAGCTCTGGGGGCAACTGGGCGCTTAATGTTTACAACCCATATCCCGGCGTGATGGAAAATGCCCCCGCCTCGAAAGGCTATCAAGGCGGCTTCCAGGTAGACCTGATGATTAAAGACCTGGGCCTCGCTATGGATGTTAGCCAACAAAGCGCCTCACCGGTGCCTATGGGCTCCGCCGCACGCTCGCTATTCACCCTGCATAAAGCAGGTGGCAACGGCAAACTCGACTTCTCCAGCCTGCTGCAGTTTTATCAAGATAAGGAGTGAGGGTAAGGCGTGAATGGAAAGTGGTGAGGAGCAAGTGGTGGTGTAGCGCGTGGTAACGAGTTTTGCGAGGAACGAGCAATACGAGGCACCCAGGAGAGGGCGGCGAAGCCGCCCCAGCTATCCCACTAAAGCCCCAGTTTGTTTCCGACCTCAAGAGCGGGCAAACTCAAAGAAAATGCTCATACACGAGGACTGCCATGATTACGCTTTGGGGCCGCAATAACTCCACTAACGTCAAAAAAGTGCGTTGGTTACTTGAAGAGCTCGGATTGACGTTTGAGCAAATTCCGGCAGGGCTAGAACATGGGGTCAACAATACCCCCGCGTACTTGGCCATGAACCCCAATGGGCTGGTGCCGCTACTCAAAGACGACGCTACTGATAGCGTGTTATGGGAATCCAACACCATTATCCGCTACCTAGCAGCGCAGTATGGCCAAGGTAACTTATGGATAGATGACCCCGCCAAGCGCGCCCAGGCAGAGAAATGGATGGACTGGGCGAACAATACGCTTTCGCCCAGGCACCGCGTTATTTTGCAGGGATTCGTAAGAACACCGCCGGAAGAGCGCGATAATGCCGCTATTGATGCCGGAATACTAGCCTGCGAAAGGTTATTCGAGCTGCTAGATAACGTGCTGGAAAACCAAAGCCAATCATGGCTTTCCGGCGATGAATTTGGCCTCGGCGACATCGCCGTAGCGCCGTTTATCTATAACTTATGGAACATTGGGTTAACCTGGCAGCGGCGCCCCAATCTGGAGCGCTGGTACCAACAGCTTACAGAACGCCCCGCCTTTCAGAACGTAGTGATGATCCCTGTAACGTGATGTAGAAAGCGGCCCTTCCTGATGAAGAGAGGGCGCTCTAGCGCGCTACAATTTGCTAATCAGCAAAATACGCGGACTTTATCGTGCATTTATGCGATGGAGCATACGGGTTTCGTAGTGCGTGGTAAGCGAAGCGCACCCGCAATGGCAGCCCGGCGCAGCAGTATTTGGCTAGTCTGTAAGGGATAGCCTAAGAGCTGCGCTACCATCGCGGGTGCCTTATGGCTCGTCCCTCACCATGCGTTACCCGCGCTACAATTTGCCAAACGGCTCAATACGCGGATCTTATCGTGCATATACGCGATGGAGCATACGGGTTTCGTAGTGCGTGGTAAGCGAAGCGCACCCGCAATGGCAGCCCGGCGCAGCAGTGTTTGGCTAGTCTGTAAGGGACAGCCTAAGAGATGCGCTACCATCGCGGGTGCCTTATGGCTCGTCCCTCGCCATGCGTTACCCGCGCTACAATTTGCTAAAAGGCTCAATACATGGGCTTGATCGTGCATTTATGCGATGGAGCATACGGGTTTCGTAGTGCGTGGTAAGCGAAGCGCACCCGCAATGGCAGCCCGGCGCAGCAGTGTTTGGCTAGTCTGTAAGGGACAGCCTAAGAGCTGCGCTACCATCGCGGGTGCCTTATGGCTCGTCCCTCGCCAAGCGTTACCCGCGCTACAATTTGCTAAACGGCTCAATACACGGATCTTATCGGGCATATACGCGATGAAGCATACGGGTTTCGTAGTGCGTGGTAAGCGAAGCGCACCCGCAATGGCAGCCCGGCGCAGCGGTTGTAAGTGGAACAGCACAGCCCTGACAGCACAGTAAATAAGGACAATTTATATTGTGGGAGGGCGCTTTAGCGCGCGATGATTCAGCCACTAAATGTTCCCTAAAACTTCGCCTCCAATTTAGCCAATTCGCTATCAAGCTCCTTCAACAACCCACACGGCAACCCATGGCGCTCGGCGCTATCAATCAACGGCCCTAAAATCGCCCCGCGCTCGGTGGTGCGTCTGGCCTCAACATCCTGCAACATCGAGGCCTTATTGTTAGCGGTGTTCTCCACCACCTGCCACACAAGCGCCAACCACGCGTCTTCACCTTCGCCACCATTCGGTGGTGCAATGTTTTCCTGCTTTAAAATCGCCGCGACTTCCTTTACCACCGCTGCCAAACGGACTGCATAAGCATCACCGCGCAGCTCACCATTGCGCACGCCATTGAGCGCCACCAATGGGTTGATCGCCGCATTAACCGCCAGCTTTTGCCACAGGCGTTGGCGAATATCGTCTACCGGCGTGGCGGTAAAGCCTGCCTCACCTAACGTCTGCGCCAGTGTTTTTGCTAGCGCAGCGCGTTGATTGTTGAGATCACCAATAAACGTCGGCCCGCGCCCGGCGTGAACCACGCCATCACTGCCGGTTAAGTAAGCGCCTTGAGTCGTGGTCGCACACAGCACTGGCCCTGGCCACCTATCAGTCAGCCGTGGCTGTGCCAAAAAACCGTTCTGCCACAGCACCAGCGGGGTCGTGGGCGCAACCACATCGGCAATGCTGGCAAGCGCCGCCTCGGCGGCCATGGCTTTGGTGGTGATATGCACAAACCCAGGCACAGGCAGTGAGTGAGAGGCTAGCTCCGCAACCGTAACGCTCGCTAGCCGCTGAGTTCGTTCTTCACCTTCAGGGGTGGTCAGGCGTTGCTGTTCAGGCAATGCACGTCGGCCAATCAAGGTGATGTCAGTAATGGGTGAAAGCGAATGCGCCAACAGGCGACCAATGGCCCCAGGGCCAAGTATCCAATGGGAAGTCATCGTTGATTTTTAGCCATCAGTAGCGGTGTTATCGCCAAGCTTACCGTGTTCAGCATAAGGAAATGAAGGTGAGATGAAGTGCCGCAAGCTACTCGGTTAATTTTTAATGATGATGCACATGATTAGCTGCCTGTCTCATCTAGCTAGGTGAATGATCGATGTGCTCGGAAGGTGGATTTGCATCGCCTCAAAAGTTAACTATATTTTGTATTTGTGGAGTTTTTCTGGGGTAAAGAATTAACGAAAATAGCTTGGGTGGAAGGCTGATTGCTCGAGCCTGCTTTGGGCTATCGGCCTTTAATCAGACGCTCGATTTAAGCGTCTTTTCATAAGGGCGTTGTGCTGGCGATTTACACGCTCTAAAGGAGTAATTCATGCGTAGGTATTACAGAGGGGGCGTTGCCATCGTGATTGGTGCGATGGTAATGGCCAATGCAGCATGGGCGTGTTCTAGGTACTTATGGAATGACAACGAGCAGGGCATTTATGTTGCCCGCACAATGGACTGGCCCGAATCGACAGATCCGGTTATTACTGTCTTCCCCCGTGGCATGGAGCGAAATGGGGGCATGCTGGGCGCGGAAGTCGTCGTGGAGGAGAACGCAGCAACATGGACGTCGAAGTACGCCAGCATGGTCACCACGGTTTATGGCATCGGCGCTGCCGATGGATTCAACGAAAAGGGGCTGGCGTTCCACATGCTCTATCTCACGGCCACCGACTTTGGCCCGCGTGACCCTGGCAAACCAGGAATGCAGGCAGGTTTGTGGGGGCAATATGTGATCGACAACGCAGCCACTGTCGAAGAAGCACTCGACATACTCGAAGATGTACAAATTGTCATGGCGGAGGCGCGGGGTAGTAAGGCAACCGTACATTTGGCAATTGAAGATGCTACTGGGGATTCAGCGATCATTGAATATATCGATGGTGAATCCATGATTCACCACGGTAGAGAATTTAGAATCATGACCAATGATCCGCCTTACGATCAGCAATTGGCACTGCTGGAAGAATTAGACTTTTCAAACCCAAGCAGCGATACACCGCTGCCAGGGAACGTCAAGCCGACCGACCGTTTCCAGCGAATCGCCTACTATTCGTCGATGCTGCCGGAGCCACAGAACGAGCGCGAAGCTGTGGCAAGCGCACTTGCGATTGCCCGAAATGTATCGGTTCCGTTTGGCGCGCCGTATAAAGGTTTCGGTATTTATAACACCGAGTACCGCACCGTTATGAACCTCTCAGCGCTTAGGTACTACTTCGAGCTAACGACCAGCCCCAACGTAATATGGGCTGATCTCTCTGAGCTAGACCTAGACGAAGGTTCGCCGGTGCAAGTGCTCGATCCGAATAATATCGAACTTTCTGGCGACGTCAGCAGCGACTTCACAGTCGCCGAAAGATCTCCGTATTAAACAAGCCCGTAACGTGCCGATGCAGTTGACCGAGTTAGTTTGGTCCACTGCATCGGCTTTTTTTATATAAGTGATAGCAGCAGTGCAAGTGTGTTATCAGCCAATAGACTCTAGGCGTGGCAGAAAACCGTAATGCGCGGCTAATGACTAATGACGAGGCTGCGGTTTATCTGCTAGCGTTAGGGCTAAGAAAATTTTGAGTGAAAGGCTGGGTCACGCCTCAAGGGGAGGGCGGCTTGTGTGAAGTGGTATATGCAATATCGGCTTTCGACCCAAAGCGGCCCTTTCAGAGAAAGCGGCATGCTGACTCAGCCGTGTTATGCAGCCGGCACGATAATCTATGTCATGCTGCCTATTTATACTTAATTAATTTAAATTTCAATGGGATAGCTCGTGAATGAGGGGATGTATAACCTGAATGGACGCGCCGCAGGGTTCATTCAGGTTATGTAGAGGGGAGTATCATCACTGTTATACCTATAAGGATTGAACCGTGAAATTACCAGTTACATGTGCACAATGCATGCAAGCGGACATCGCAAACGCGATGATCATCGCAACGGTTGAATTCAAGGATGATGGTCGATATGAGATTATGTGTCCAAAGGGCCATTCTTCCATTACCCTATTGCAACAACAAAAGTTTGAAATACTTTTTGATATTGGCGCTTACGCAATCGTAGATGGCTATTATCGAGAGGCAGTTTCGTCGTTTACTTCTGCATTAGAAAGATTCTACGAATTCTTTATAAAAGTTGTATGTATATCAAAAAATATTGATTTTTCTAATACGCAAGAAGCATGGAAAGAGATCTCGAATCAATCTGAAAGGCAGCTAGGAGCTTTCATTTTTCTTCATCTTCAGGAAACTGGAAGTAAGCCAACTTTGCTCAGCAATAATAAAATAAAATTTCGTAATGAAGTTATCCATAAGGGCAAAATACCAAGTAAAGAACAGGCTGTTGAATATGGTCAGGCCGTTCTCGATGCGGTTCGCCCACTTCTTAAAAAGCTCAAAGAAGAGTATGGAGATGCGGTCGGAACGGCTACATTCCAGCATCTAAGCAATACCAGAAGTCCATCTGATAATAGTATGGCTGTTTCAACGATGTGCATTTCAACAATTTTAAGTCTCCTTGGCCGCAGAAACTGAGTGCAACACCTGAGCATTTCGCTAAGGTGTTGTCCCATGTCTTACCTCGAACTCAGTATTGAAGAACGTGCCAGCATCCAAGTGGGTCAAGCCCAAGGGATGAGCCTTCGGCATATTGCCCAGCTCCTGGGGCGAGCTCCTTCAACCATCTCTCGTGAAATACG
The DNA here is from genome assembly GCF_054790765.1 of Halomonas bluephagenesis. NCBI lineage: Bacteria > Pseudomonadati > Pseudomonadota > Gammaproteobacteria > Oceanospirillales > Halomonadaceae > Halomonas > Halomonas bluephagenesis. The sequence goes on along the minus strand of NZ_CP133631.1, from coordinate 231,334 downwards.
CCGTAACCAAATGGCCCAGAACGGTTACTGCGCCCGGTACGCCCAACGTCAGCGAGAAAAGCGTCGAGAGGTCTGTCGTCCTGCGCGTAAGCTTTTGCCAGGCACCGAGCGGTTTGATCTCATCGTGCATATGTTGCGGCGACGCTTGTCTCCCGAACAAATTAGCGGCAAGCTCAAGACGATGAAACTACCTGATTTGCGCGATGCCTACGTCTGCCGAGAGACCATCTACACGGCCATTTATGCCTTGCCTGTTGGCCACCTTCGCAAGGAACTGATTCACTGCTTGCGACAAGGTAAAACCACACGCAAGCCTCGCCGTGGCGAAGTGGATCGACGTGGCCAGATCCCTGACATGGTCAGCATTCACTTACGTCCGCCCGAGGTCAGTAAGCGTGAAATGCCCGGCCACTGGGAAGGCGATCTGATCAAAGGTAAGAATAACGCGTCCGCGGTAGGCACCTTGGTAGAGCTTAGTAGTGGCTATCTGATCCTCGCAAAAATGGACGACGCCACCGCCACCTCCGCCGTAGCAGGCTTTAGTGCTGCTCTGAATCGAATGCCGACCACCGCTCGAAAAAGCATGACCTATGATCAGGGGCGTGAAATGGCACAACATGCAAAAATCACTCAAGAAACCGGCGTTGCGATTTACTTTTGCGATCCCCATAGCCCCTGGCAACGTGGGGCCAATGAGAATATCAATGGCCTTATCCGTCAATATTTACCGAAAGGAACGGACCTTTCAGTACATAGCCAGGAAGAGCTGGACGCCATTGCCTTTGAGCTGAATATGCGACCTCGAAAACGCTTTGGATTTAAATGTCCGATAGAAGTGATGAGCGAGCTGATGGCCAAGTACCATGAAAGCCCATCAACCATCCAATGAGTGTGTTGCACTCAGAGTCTGCATCCGCCCTCTCTAATGGTGAGCCAGCCCATGATGAGAGAAGCTTGAAAGATGCAATCTCACAGCTACGGCGTTGGTAAAAGGTATAACAAGGCGCTATTGCCGGACAAACTTGCCGCAAAGCGCGGCGTTATGTGATTAGCGGAGAAATCAATGAGTGATAGTTTATTCTTTAGAGAAAAATGCCCGAAATGCAGAGCAAAAAATGTTAGATTTGAGGTGATGTCGGAAAGCATAAGTGATGACTCTATCTATGCTGAGGCTTATGTATATGACGACTGGAGGGAGTATGATTACTTTCTTTTTTCACTCTCATCAAAATGCAACGAATGCAATCGAATTGTATCGGCAGATGTTGCAGTAATACACAACTTCGAAAAAAACTCAAAATGTGAATCACTAAAAGAGTTTTCTAGCATCGATGGTGAGTTAATAAGCAATGAAAAATTGCTTATTCATTTCAATTCCCCTCCAGTTATACCAATGCAGCCAATAAGTAGTCCAACGATCGTTGATATACTTCATTTATTCGAACAGATGGTACAATGCTACAATATTAAGTCATGGGATGCTGTAGGTATGTTATGCCGAAAAATTATTGACATAGAATCACAAAAAATGTGGCATAAAAAGTTTCCAGGTATTCGTTGTCCAAATCTCTACAATAGGGTCGAGAAATTGCTAGTTCCTGATAAAGATGTTGAAAAAAGCGATGGCTGTCTAAACATAGATAATAAAAACCATAAAATTTTAAATCGAATTGAGCAAATAAGACTGCTAGGTAATGAAGCAGCACATAGTGAGTTGCTTTTCGATGAGACAGACGCAGAAACGGGGTATATTTTCACAATGTTTTTTATGGACGAAATTATTGGTTGGGAGTGAAAATCACATAACAAACTATTCAAAAGGTATTCGCAACGAGTGGCATTTTTACTATGCATTGGTTTAAGTGATTACGGTGGTATGCTGCAGCTTCGATATAGCGTTTCTCACCTCTTAACAGGGCTTTATGCATCAGCAAGGAGTTGATATCCGTGGGAGATAAAAAACCATACTTACATTTTAACGCATTTTTGGCCAAAGATGAGCATGCTTCTCTGCAAACTGCGGACTACCTAAAAGTTCCATCTCAAGTTAATGCTCATGAGCTTGATAGTAAACATGACCTTGAAGGAAAATTGTTCTTAAAAATTAATAAAGAGAAAAAACCCAAATGGAGTGGTTTTGCGGAGAATGTTACAGGCGTTTCATTAGATGAACTCTCTAATCGTTCCAGTTCAGCAGTTCTTATTATCAAACCAGCCACAGCTACAATGGCTTTTACCTTTGGCTATGGTCGATTCCTGATAGATACGAAATATTTTGTGCATGATTTTGGAATTAAAACTGCGCTTAATACACTTAACCATGACAGTTTGCGGAGCGTTGACCTTTTCACGCTAGAAGATCAGGCAGTCCAGAAAAAGTCGCAAGCTTCTAGAGAGTCCTCTGTCGGTGTGTTTGGTATTGATATCTCGAGAGATGTTCTTAGAGCTGTCACTGGGTCACCTAAAGATGGTGTGAGCTTGAAAAACATTTCTGGCGGGGATGCTGTTTATTCATTTGGCGTAGAAATGGATGTGGATGAAATATCCCAATTGGTTGATTTGCTCTTTGCTTACTATGCAAATGATTCATACAAAAGAAACTTTTCCTGGGTCGATAATATTAGGAAGGTCAAAGCAAAGTCCGAAATTGATCGTTTGGATTCTAAGTTGATCGATAAAATAAAAACAAAGAGCACCAAAATAACCATAACTATTCCTGAGATTGTTCAATGGGATAGCATCTATGGGTTCAGCTACACTCGAACTAAAAACTCTATAAAACCAACCATCGAGCCTAAGGAATACATTGATAACATAGATTTCGCTAAGGTGTCGATTGACTCAATCAAGCGAGACAGGCTATTTGTTTACGACGTTAATGAAAATGAGTCCGAGCATCAAATATATAAGTGCATCTATTTTGAACATAAAGAAATAGATAAAACTTACATACTATTCGCAGGGTTATGGTACGAAATCGACAATAGCTTTATGGCTAGAGTTGACGCTACGTTGGGGAGGATAAATGTATCATCTCTTGCTTTTCCAAAAGTTTATATTTGGGATGAAATAGAAGACGGAAAGACAAAATCAAAGATTGAATCAGAAGGTGATTACAATAAACGAGCTTCGACAAACTATAGCTATCATCTGCTCGATAAGGAGTTGATAAAAAGCAATAGAACCACTACGTCTATAGAGCTATGTGACTTGATGACAGATAACAAGCAGTTTGTTCATGTTAAACATAGAAAAGGCGGATCAGCTGGTTTAAGTCACCTTTTTGCACAAGGTAGTGTCTCTGCTGAGATTTTGCTTGGTGACAGAGAATTTAGGAAAAAAACGAGAACTGTTTTAAGACGAGTAAGTAGTGGTTTACAGGATAGTGTTCCACTTGATAAATTTAAAAGCGATGGCGTTGAAATTGTTTTTTTGATCTTAGGTGAGGATTCAGCAAGCTTAAAGAGCAATTTACCGTTTTTTAGTAAAGTTAACCTATCAAAGGCATTCGAAAACTTATCGCAAAGAGGTTTTGAAGTAAGTGTTGCTGGTGTAGGAACAGAGTCCAAACCTAATGCATAAAGAGGCGCTGAACTTGGATAAATTATTCGCTTTGTTCCTAATTTACCGGTGAGCGCAGCTTTAGCTTCACTTCACAGGAGAACGGAAAGCTCCATGAATGACATTCAGAAATACTTAACACCAAACAGAGAGGATTTTGATAAAGATCCTTTTGGTTACAGTGCATTGGCTCGACATAAATGGGGGATGGCTAGCACCATCGCAGGCTTTCCAATCGATATTACAAAACCAGCAACAGATGAAGAGCTCAAAAACCCTATACTCTGGATGTCGCAGGCTCATGCGCTTTCAGAAGCTGCAGCGGCTGTCCTAAGTAAAGATCAAAAATTCGAAGTTATGCCTCCACCAGTGCGTAGCGCATGTGACAGTCAGTACTGCGCAGTTGGGCTAATGCTTGTCGGTTACAGCTTAGAGATATGTCTGAAGTCTATGATAATTATTAGAGAAGGAGTTGATGGTTATCGAAAAATTGAGAAGAAAACAAAACATCATCGGTTACACGATTTAGCAAACTTTATACCTGATCTAAGTAAAAAAGAAATCGCAATACTTAGGGGGCTAACTCATTTTGTTTATTGGGCAGGTAGATATCCAGATCCAGGATCCGGAAAAGAAGGTGAAGCAGAAGAAATTTTCAATATATCAGAAAAATATAAAGTTTCAGCCCATGACCTGTTTAAATTAACAACAAAGGTTATGGGTCATGCGCAGACTGTGGCGGCAGAGTTATGATAAAAGTCAAAGCTAACAAGAAAAAGCAGCCGGACTGCTCCGCCGCGCGCTGTTTTCGGCGTTAAACCGCTACATCAGTGTCGCCTAAAAGACCGCTTCTGGCCGTATAACGACGGTTTGTCCTAGACCGTTGTTTGACTGCATCACACTTCTTTGAATAGGCCATAGGATAGCTCCAAAAACGCGACGAGACTCGGAGGTAGCTCCAATCAGTCCACCCAAAAATCTATGAACGCGGTTCAGGGTAGAGCGGGGCAATGCTGGCCCGACAAAACTCAGGCGTTGCCGCCGAAGGTCTTACGCCAGTCGCGTGGGCTGACTTGATGATGCTGCCTAAAGTGTTGACGGAAAGATGTCGCTGTATGAAAGCCAACTCGTTCCGCAATCGCTTCCACCGACAAGGAAGTAGTTTCCAGTAGCTCACGCCCACGCCGTAACCGCTCGTTGACAAGCCACTCCACCACCGTCATTCCGGTCGCTTTTTGAAAGTGGCGCGTGAAGGTGCGTCTGCTCATGGAGGTTCGAGCGGCTAGCTCATCGATGCGATGCGAACCGACTAGGTTTTCTCTCAAATAGTCCAATAAGCGATTGATATGGGCGTCTTGAGTGGAGATGGCAACGGGTTGCTCAATGAATTGCGCCTGCCCACCTTCGCGGTGCGGGGGAACCACCATAATACGGGCAATCTTGTTGGCAATCTTCGCGCCGTAATATTTGCGCACCAAGAACAAGCAGCAATCCAGGCCTGCCGCCGTGCCTGCGGACGTCACTAGACGATCCTCCTCTACATAAAGCGCATTGGTGTCCAGCTTGACCTTTGGGAAGCGGCCACTAAAGTCCTGCTCGGCGACCCAGTGAGTTGACGCCCGCCTGCCGTCGAGCAGTCCAGCGTACGCCAGTGCATAAGTGCCGTAACAAAGCCCCACCACATGAGCGCCCCGTTCATGGCAGCGGACGAGCGCCTCGGCCAGCTCAGGCGGTGGTGGTTCATCTAGGTCATGCCAGCCAGGTACCACGGCTATATCCACGTTATCCAAGAGCGTTAAGCCGCCATTGGGCCTTATTGTCATCACCTCCTCACTCTCTAGCGAATCTTCCCAAGGTGCGACGATGGTCAGATCGAAGAGTGGGTGATCGGGGAGAGCCATGCCGAACACCGTATAGGGCACCGAGAAATGAAAAGGAGTGATACGGGGATGGAGAATTAAACCTACACGGGGTAAGGACATGGCTAACTCCTATGGTGTTCTCAACTTAACCGTACCATGATGGCCCAAAACTTTCGAACACTGGCTTTCAGGCCAATTTTTTTGTCGGTCGTTTCTCTCTACACTGCCTTCCATCAACCCAACAGCGTATTGAAGGAAGTCGTTAGATGCTCATCAAAACCTTATCCAGTTCCCTTTTCGTTGCCACGGCTTTCATCGCCGGTAGCGCATTTGCAGAGTCAGGCTCTCAGGAGACAACGCAGCAGGTGCAGCAGATTCGCAATGCAACGGTGAAAATCACCTATGGGGACACCACCTTTTTGGTGGACCCGATGCTGGCCGAGCAGGGCGCTTATCCTGGCTTCGAAAATCCCTACCGTAGCGAGTTGCGTAACCCGCTGGTGGGGCTGCCCATGCCCGTTGAGGAGATAACCGACGGCGTCGACGCCATCATCGTTACTCACACACACCTCGACCACTGGGACGATGCTGCCCAGGAGCTACTGCCGAAGGACATGCCCCTGTTTGCACAGAATGCTGCCGATGCTGAGCTTATTCGCGCTCAGGGTTTCAGCGATGTGCGTATTTTGGACGGTGAGGCGGAATTTGGTGGAGTGACACTGCATAAAACGGGCGGTCAGCATGGCTCTGACACTCTCTACGCTGTGCCTGAATTGGCGGAAACCCTCGGTGAAGTGATGGGCGTGGTCTTCGAGGCGCCGGGACAGAAGACAACCTATTTAGTCGGCGATACCGTGTGGCGTGACGAGGTAGAGCAGGCACTGGAGCGCTATAACCCCGACGTGATCGTGCTGAATACTGGCGCCGCCGAGTTAACCAGTTTTGAAGGTGATCCCATTATTATGGGTAAAGAAGACACGCTGCGCACCCATCAGGCAGCCCCCAATGCGTCGATCATCGCGGTGCATATGGACGCCGTGAACCATATGACGCTAAGCCGTGACGAGCTGGCCGAATACGTGCAGGAAGAGGGTCTCCAGGAACACGTATTGATTCCCGCCGACGGCGAAGTCATCTCCTTTTAATCCCAAGGAGGAAGGGGAGCCAGCGACTCGAACAAGTAGTCGAGAAAAACGCGAACCTTGCGTGAACGAAGACGGCGTTCGGTGGTAAGCACGTGGATGTCGCGTCGCCCGGGCATGACCTCGCAGCGCCAGTATTCAAGCAGTGCGACCAATGTCCCGGCTTTGAGCTCGTCAGCAATTAGCCAGGTTGGAAACATCACCAGCCCCTGCCCCAAAAGGGCCGCATGGACCAAGCTGATAGCATCGTTGCTGTAAAGGTTGCCGGTGACTTCGAAAGGCTTGGCGCTCGTTTGATCCGGTGCCTGAAAGTACCATCGCTGGCGGCCCATCTCGCCCTGATAGATCAGGCAATTGTGATTAGCGAGTGCCTCCGGCGATTCGGGCTCACCGTGTGCTTGAAGATAGCTCGGCGACGCCACGATCACGTAATTCATCGGTGCTAGACGGCGCGCGACTAGCGATGAGTCTGCGAGATTGCCCACGCGAAAGGTGATGTCGTGCCCTTCGCGAACCGGATCGACCACGTGGTCGTTGAGTTGCAGTTCGGCCTTGATGGAAGGGTACCGGTCTTGAAAGCGATGAAGCAGGGGCACAATCTGACGCTGACCAAACGCTACCGGGGCATTAATGCGTAGCATGCCGCTGGGCTCAGCATTGGGGTGCGCCAAGGCCTCTGTGGCGAAGTCGAGCTGCTCTAGAATATCGCGTACTTCTTCGTAGTAACGCCACCCCGCCTCGGTAAGTGCCACGGCTCGGGTATGCCGGTAAAACAACGGCTGACCTACGTCCTCTTCCAAGCCTTGGATCTGCCTAGAAATGGAAGAAACCGCTCGATGGAAGTGGCGAGCGGTAGCGGTGAAGCTTCCCGTCGCAGCGACACGCTCGAATACGCGCAGGGCATTGAGATCCATCGTGTTGAAACTCCTTAAGTTGCGTCTTGTGCAATAAAGATTTGCAGTGCTTTTGATTGTAGCAATGAACGACCGCTACCAGAATGTGGGCATCGGCTGCCCGCTTGGCGGCCAGACATCATTCACGAAAGGATAAAGCCCATGCGTAAAGGGATTGCACTAGTCGTCGGTGCCACCGGAATCACTGGTGGCAATTTAGCTTCCTACCTAGTGGCTAGCGGTTGGACGGTTTACGGGCTATCACGCCACGCCAGCGAACAGAACGGCGTGATTCCAGTGACCGCGGACCTGCTCGATGCGTCCGCTACCCAAGAGGCGTTGGCCGGCCTGCCAATTACCCATGTGTTTTACTGCACTTGGGTCGGTCGCGAGAACGAGAAGGCCAATGTCGAGGCCAATAGTGCCATGATGCGCAATCTTTTCGCGTCGCTTGATGACGTTAATCTAGAGCACGCATCGCTGGTTACGGGAACCAAGCAGTATCTCGGTTCGTTTGAAGCCTACGGCAGTGGTCGCATTGAAACGCCGTTCCGCGAATCCGAGCCGCGGGTTCCTGGCGATAACTTTTACTATGCGTTGGAAGACGTCTTGTTCGAAAACGCCGAGCGTCAAGGCTTTGCCTGGAACGTTCATCGTCCGCACACGGTCATTGGCTACGCCCGTGGTAATGCCATGAACATGGGCACCACGCTTGCCGTCTATGCCTCAATTTGTAAGGCAACCGGCAAGCCATTCATATTCCCCGGTTCGCAGATTCAATGGAACGCACTAACTGACATGACTGACGCGCTGGTTTTGGCGCGCCAAATGGAGTGGGCCGCGACGACACCGGGAGCGGCGAATCAGGCATTCAACACGGTTAACGGTGACGTTTTTCGCTGGCGCCGTATGTGGCGTGAGATTGGCGAGTACTTCGGCCTTGAAGTGGTCGAATGCTCTGAAACGACGCAGCCGTTAGACACACAGATGGCCGGGATCGACGACACTTGGCGTGAAATTGCCGAGAAGCACAATCTGGTCGAGGCTGATGTCACTAAACTTGCCTCATGGTGGCATACGGATGCCGATCTGGGCCGTGACCAGGAGTGTGTCAACGATACTACCAAGTCACGCGATTTCGGTTTCGACCATTTCCGCGAGACCCGCAGCGCCTTCTTCGACCTATTTGATCGCCTACGTGCTGAGAAGATCATTCCCTAATAGCAAAATATCAGCAAGACGAAAGCTTGTAAAACAAGACTCGGCGTCGCTAGGCGCTGGGTCTTGTTATTTATGGAACTGGATTTTCTGAAACTATAAAATTTATCAAATTGACAGCCTTTGGCCGCATACTGATTAATAGACCAAAGTGATTTGTAGAAAACACATGTCGAGGGACTGCTTTTCCACCGTACCCCAACCATCCTAAACCTGTGCACCATGCAGCGAATTTCCCATCTGAAAAATTCCAACATCAAAGTACTAACCCCTGAAGATTGGGCGCTATACAAGTCAGTCAGGTTGGAATCGCTCAAGGATTCCCCTGGCTCGTGCGATCAGGAAGCGGCATTGTCAGATTCTGATTGGCAGTTCGTTTGTATTGGTCGTCTGGCTTTATAGGTACGGGCCAGGCGATGCAACTTAGACGTGATTCATTTCTTATGATGCAGCCCAAGAAAATGATGTTACACGGTTCTGCATAAAGCCCCCTATAAAAACTTTTTAAACGCAAAAGTGCGCTCGAAACAAGCCCTCCGACGTTTTGGTTAACTAGGCGATATCGTTCTGTTTACCTCTTTTAAGCACTATGTTGGCGCAGATTGCGTGAGCCTTTAGTTCACATTTTTTAAATTTAACAAAACTACGTTCGCCAGCGCACAGTGAGTATGTGTTTTAAGGTCCATCCTGAGGTTAAGCGAGACAAGGGAAGTGTCTAAACAAGGACGTTGCGCTATGCGCTGCCAGGAAGGCAGCGCCACTATGATTCTTTTAATTCGGTGTCGCAAGGAGTGCGGCACTATCTTTAGTGATTTCACTGATTAAAGCTCAGTGTTAGATTGTTGTATTAAAATAATTATTATTGCTTCTTTGATAAGCAATAAATATTTCCCAGGCTACATAGCCCCAGCATGTACTTAAAAAATTCATAATACTACGTTCGCCAACGCACAGAGAGTACGTGTTTTAAGGTCCATCCTAACGGTGAGCGTGGCAACGGAAGTGCCTAAAAAAGGACGTTGCGCTATGCGCTGCAAGGGATGAAGCGCGCCTTTCTTATTGTACGACAAGTCTTCGGTAGTGCTTCAGTTTTCGTCTTGCGGGTTGCGCTTGGCGTTGCTCTCGAAGAGCAATCTTGACACTCGGCCGCGCAGATGCCGATATCATGACTTATCAACGTTCATTACAAATGATGAGTCACTATACCTTTAGTGCCTAAAAGGATATTTATAAGTAAAGGATCGTACGAGTCTGCATTAAGTCGATCCACTGTAAGGAAAATATTATGAAAATCATCTTTGCCCTAACGCTTGGAACGATAGCCTTACTCTTGGCGGTTACCGCTCAAGATTCGCTTATTGCTCGAATCTTCCTTGCTGCGGTGGGCCTTGCAATATACGCGGTGGTGCTGATCCCAGGGGCTGCTCGCAAGGCATCTGGGTCTCGTCAGCCGGACGGGCCAACCATCGGTGAATTCAGCGATCGATCCCAAAAGAAGCCGCTAAAACTCCAGAAGGAACTCTTCTGAAAACGCGGACTTATTCTACGGGCTTTCTCTACGGACTTTTCTACAAGCAGCATGCGCCACACTACGCTGGCAAAGGAGGCTATATGCCGAGAACTTCAGGTAGCCAAGATCGTCTGACCGATTTGAAAGAGTTCGGAGCGGATCCCGGGTCGTTGCATGCAGACACCTATATTCCAAAGAACTTCTCTAAAAATGGGCCCCTTGTCGTTGTACTTCATGGCAGCACCCAGTCGGCAGAGGGCTATGATCTAGGGTCAGGTTGGTCGGCGCTTGCCGACGAATGCGGGATAGCACTTCTGTATCCAGAGCAAAGGCAAAGCAATAATCCGATCAGCAGCTTCAATTGGTTTAAGTCTGGCGATAGCCGCCGAGGCGAAGGCGAGCCACTGTCTATTCGTCATATGATCGAACAGGTCGTTGATGATCATGAGATCGACCCTGGGCGGGTTTTTATTACAGGGATGTCTTCGGGCGGCGCCATGACCTCTGTGATGCTGGCGACTTATCCAGAAGTGTTTGCGGGAGGCGCGATTATCGCCGGGTTACCTTACCGCAGCGCTGACAATTTGATGGAAGCGGTCGTTCGCATGAAAGGATTTGGCGGCCCGTCAGATAGTAAGCTCGATGAGCTGGTACGTGGAGCCTCGACATTCGACGGCCCTTGGCCAACGATCTCGGTCTGGCATGGCGGCAGCGATGCAACCGTCGATCATTCCAACGCCGACTCTATCGTTCGGCAGTGGCAGAAAGTTCACAAGGTTGAAGGGCCGCCGACAAGGGTGGAGGAGGTTGACGGCTTTCCTCGACAGGTTTGGAGCAACCCTGACAAGCGGGAAGTGATCGAAGAGTACATCATCGAAGGAATGGGACACGGCACGCCGATTATGACTGATGGGGAAGAGGGGCTTGGTGAAGAAGACAAGTACATGCTGGAGGTTGGCATTTCTTCGACCCGTCACATCGCATATTTCTGGGGCCTTACTGAGTCCGTGAAAAGTTCCTAATAAAATATCGTCAAACGGTGGCTGGGCATATACCGCTGCCACCGTTTAGACACCCTTGTTGAGAACGAGCCCCCCATGAGCGGTTAAAGGCTCTGGCGACACGGTGATGTGTTAGCTCACTACGGCGGCGCTATCGCCAACCTGCTGCTTAACTTTCTCTACGATATACGCCCCAATGGGAATGGCAGACGTCGCCGCAGGCGAGGGTGCGTTACACACGTTGACAGTACGCGGCGTGTTGACGAACAGGAAGTCATCGACCAGCTTGCCATCGTTGGACACCGCCTGGGCACGCACGCCAGCTGGGTAAGGCTCAAGATCTGCCAGCGTTAAGCTCGGGCAGTACTTACGTACTTGCTGAAGGTAGCCTTTTTTATAGAGCGAGTTCTTAAACTCGGAAAGCCCTGGGCGTAGGTTGTCTTTCAGCACCTGACGAATGCCGCTATGGCGCAGCATGGCTAGCGTATCGGAAAGCGAGATGTCGGTCTTTCGATAGCCTTCACGTTTCCAGGCCAGTACCGCGTTGGGGCCGACCGTCACGCTGCCGTCAATCATGCGCGTTAGGTGAACGCCAAGAAACGGCATCGAAGGGTCAGGAATTGGGTAGATCAGATGGTTGACGATTTGATTGTGCTGCGTGGGAAGACGGAAGTACTCGCCGCGGAACGGGCAGATAGTGAAGTCCGGTTCGATACCTAGCATACGCACCACTCGGTCTGCCATCAGGCCTGAGCAGGACACCATGTAGCGGGTAGAAAAATCGCCCTGGCTGGTGGAAACCACCACCTCGTTGGTTCGTTCACTTAAGCCGGTCACCGACGTGGCGTAGCGAATCTCACCGCCAGCGGCTTCGAACTCACGGCCCATGGCAGCAGCCACTTCAGCATAGTTGACGATGCCGCTGGAGGGGACAAAGATACCACCGACGCCCGTGATGTTAGGTTCACGTTCGTGCAGTTCCTCTGCTTTCAGCCAATACCGCTCCAAGCCATTAGCCTCCGTGCGCTCCCACAGGGCCTTCATGCGCTGAAGCTCGAGGTCATTGGTGGCGACTAGCAACTTGCCGCATTCATCGTAGGCAATGCTGTGTTCGTCACAAAACGCCTTGGTGGCGAGGTTTCCCTCTAGACAGAAGCGCGCCTTTAGGCTGCCGGGCGTGTAGTAAACCCCTGCATGAATCACGCCACTGTTGTGGCCTGTTTGATGACGGGCAGGGCCATCCTCTTTCTCAACCAGCAGCATCTTCTTGTCAGGGTAGGCGCGGATAAGCTGCATGGCCGTCGACAGCCCAAGAATGCCGCCCCCGATAATAATGTAGTCGTACATAGGCGTCTCGGTAGTCAAGGGGAAAAGGCCACCGTCATGGCGGTGGCCGACTTGTTTTTGGTGATTATACCTGACGCGGCTGGCGCAGCGTTTTGGCATGAGTGAAATAACCGCGCTGACGCATCAGCTCACGACGTAGGTCAGGGTGCGGGGTGAAGCGATCACGCCCATGTAGCCAGAAGTGATTGTTAATAAGTAGGAAGCTGCCGGTAGATACCGGAATCGATAGCTTATGTTGACTACCTTCCAGCGAATCAGAAAGATTGGCTAGCCAGTTACCTTCCTCAAAGTTCTTCGGCTGAACGAACTGGTCGATGTAAGACATGATCGGGCGACCCTCGGTATCCACATCGAACACGGGGTGGTAGATGTCGCGATCAACATTCTTACTGGGCGGCGCGGTCCAGCGCATGTTACGACGCGCCAGTGGGTGAGGGTAGAACGTGTCTAACCCTTCCCAGTCATCGAGGTGCAGCAGTAGTGAGTTGCCACCTTGCATGTTCTGTTCGTCGACTTTCATCATCAACACGTAGTCGGTGTCCTGTTCCACGAACGTACCGTCGTTATGCAGCTCCATAACACGGTGCGGTTGACGTAGGTAACTGTCTGAGTTGTCAACGTTCTTCACCACAAAACGCGCATAGTACTGGCCGCTCATGGCGTCGTAATTGGAGCGTCCCATTAGGTGAGACACTGCCGTGGCGAATATCACCATGTTGTCTGCCTGCTCGACCTGATCCAGCCCCTCTGGCGTGACCAGAAATGCACCCGTATCCCGATCCACCATGGTATCGATCAACACCGGTTGTAAGGTGTTCTTGCATAGGTCATCAAGAATCTTGGCCACCCGGAAGCGTAGGAAAGACTTATATTCCAGTGCCTGAACCGGCCATTCCGACACGGCGTCAAGAAACGCTTGCACTGTCTCTTTTGGGAAGCTCAGTTGCAGTAAGCGGTCCGACTGCGGTGAGCGGCCAAGGGTGAAACCATAATGCTGCTGTGCGGGGATAGTGGCTGGAGCGTTCATTGGACGCCTCTCTTTAGCAAAAGAATGAAAAAGAACCGAATTCAAAAACAACCTACGCTTAAAAAATATCTACATTTTTATATTTCGTCAACGTTTTGTGATTATTTCATTAAAAATATCCGGCGATGGCTTTTTTGCTCTTGATGGTTCTTTAATTAAAATTTTGATTTCTAATGAAAAGATGAGGTTTTGCCTGTTGGCGGCACCTTGGTGGACAGATCTTTGCTACCAAAGGCTTGATGCATGACGTGATTTGGGGCGCTTACTCTGAGGTGCAGCAAGCTCAATGAGGTGTAGTATTTAGATAAAAGATCACCAGCGACTAATTTTGATTTTAAGGAAAGCCCATGCCGAACCAGGAAACTTCTGTACTCGAGATCCACGCGACGCTGGTGGAAAAGATCAATTTTGCCTGCCACCAAAGTGCGTTTGCGGTGTTACGGGAATTACAGATTGAGAACCTGAATGAAGAGCAGACTCTCTCTGATCTTTCCATTGTGCTAGAAGCATCGCCCGCTTTTTTGAAGCAGAAGACCTGGACGGTGGATCGGCTGGCAGCGGGCGGGAGGCTGGCGCTAAAGGATCGGGATCTTGAGTTGGATGGAGGTTTCCTGTTGGGGCTGACGGAATCCATGCGCGGAATGGTGACGCTTAGCGTTCGTCAGGGTGAGGAGGTCTTGACGGAGCGGGCAATGCCGGTGGAGCTACTGGCCTGCAACGAGTGGGGTGGCGCTGGCTACATGCCTGAACTGCTGGCAGCGTTTTGTACCCCCAACGACCCTGCGGTAGATCGGTTGCTGGGTCAAGCCAGCCAGATTTTGCGTAAGGCTGGCAAGCCGGATCAAATCAATGGCTACGAGTCGGGCAGCCGCGAGCAGGTATGGCTCATGGCCTCGGCGATTTATACCGCCATGATTGGTATGCAGTTGGGCTATGCGATGCCGCCCGCCAGTTTCGAAAATAATGGCCAGAAAGTTCGCCTGCCCAACCAGATTGAAAGCGCCAAGGTAGCCACTTGCCTGGACACCACCTTACTGTTTGCAGCCGCTCTTGAGCAGGCCCAGTTGAACCCGTTGGTGGTGCTTACCAAGGGGCACGCGCTTGTGGGGCTATGGTTAGAAAAGGAGGATCTTGCCAGCGTGGTGGTTGATGAGGCGGAAACCTTACGCCAGCGGATCCCCCTGCAAGAACTCATCTTGATTGAAACGACCTTGACCACGCAGCATCCCGCCCCGCCTTTTTCCAAGGCGGTGGAGTCAGGGAATAAACAAGTGGCATTAGACAAGGACAGCGAGTTTATTGCGGCGGTGGATATCCGCCGAGCGCGTGCTCACCGTATCAATCCGATTAGCCTGACGTCTCAGCTGGAAAACGCTGTCAATGCGAGTGATGAAACCGCCACGTTCGAGCCGTTTTTAGAAGAGGCACCCAGCCTGCCTTCATCAACGGTGCATATAGAAGAGGACGTATTTGAGGATTCGCCTGGTGGTCGGTTAGAGCGTTGGCAGCGCAAACTTCTCGACCTCTCGGCACGCAACCCATTGCTTAACCAAAAGCCAAATAAAACCAGCTTGCCACTGGTTTGTGGAGACCCCGCTGCACTTGAAGATGTATTGGCCACCGGTGCGCGTATTTCTATTGCGCCGTTTCCGAGGCTTCAGGCTCAAGATCAGGATGAGGATATTCATCGCCAACGCACGGGTGAAGATCTTAAGGACGAATACTCACGTGATGCACTGGCTAAGAAACAGGTGTTGGTGGATCTCACTAAAGAAGAGCTAGAGAAGCGCTCGGTGGACATTTACCGCAGGGCGCAAACCTCCTTAAAAGAAGGAGGCTCTAATACGCTGTTTCTGGCGGTAGGTTTTTTGCTATGGAAGCCGAACGATAAAGGTAACCGTCGTTATCGTGCCCCGTTAATTCTGCTACCGGTCTCGCTTGAGCGTAAGTCGGTGCGTAGTGGCGTGAAGATGGTTGCTAGCGATGATGAGCCTAGGTTCAACACCACGCTGCTGGAACTATTGAAGAAAGATTTTGCTATCGAGATCAAAGGCCTTACTGGCGCATTGCCCGAAGATGAGAGTGGCGTCGATGTGGTCAGCATCTGGAACCGCGTACGTCATGCCATTAAGGATGTGCCTGGTTTTGAGGTGGTCGAAGACGTTGTGCTGGGACATTTCTCCTTCGCCAAGTACCTGATGTGGAAAGATCTGATGGATCGCTCGGAGGCGCTGAAGGAAAGCCCCGTAGTGAAACACCTACTAGATACGCCACGTGAACCCTACGAAAGCGATATTCGTTTTGTCGATGCCAAGGATATCGACCGCGAGTACACCCCCGCCGATTTATTGACGCCTTTACCGGTGGATTCGTCCCAAATGTCGGCGATTGCCACGGCGGATAGGGGCAAAGATTTTGTCATTATCGGGCCGCCAGGTACTGGTAAGAGCCAGACCATCGGCAATCTGATTGCCCATATGTTGGGCAAAGGTAAAAAAGTACTGTTTGTTTCCGAGAAAACTGCCGCGCTGGAAGTGGTGCACCGTCGCCTGAAAGATATTGGCCTGGGGCAGTTCTGTTTGGAGCTGCACTCCAATAAAGCGAAGAAAACGGATGTATTGGATCAGTTGCGTACTTCCTGGAATAGCGCTTCTCAATTATCAGTGAGTGACTGGAAGGCAGAGGGAGAGCGCCTTAAAACGCTGCGTGATCGTTTGAATCATGTCGTCAATGCCCTACATCAGCGCCGTGGTAACGGCCTAACGGCGCACTATGCCATGGGCATTAAAATACGCGATGCCGATTTAGCCGTGAAGGTGAAACTGAGCTGGCCCAGCGCTGACGCTCACGACGAAAAACAGCTGGAACAGCTGCACGAAATGGCTGAACTGTTGCGCGTGCAGGCGAGCGCCGTGGGGAATTTGGTCGATCATCCACTGCGTGCTGTCAGCAACCACGATTGGCGTCCCCAATGGCAGGAAGATGTGGTGAGCGTCGCGAGGCAGTTGCAGGTCAGTGCAGGAAAAATGAAGCAGGATGTGTCGGCACTGGAAAAGGCGCTGGGCGTTAGCTTAGGCACGCTAAATCTGGCCAAGCTTTCGGCTGTGGCGGAATGCGGCCAAGTGCTGCTAGATGCCTATCGCCAGCAAGCCTCTTTCGCCCTGGAACCCGATGCGCCGGATCGTCTTGATGCGCTGGAAGAAGCGGTTATACAGCTTAAAGCTTATATCGCTACCCAGGAAAAACTCAGCTGCACCTATGCACCACTGGCTTGGAAAAACCTGGATGCAGCGGCGCTAGGCACTGCCTGGAAAGCCGCCAACGAGACGTGGTGGCCCAAACGCTGGTTTGCCAAGCGTAGTGTGGTGAAGCAAATGCGTGAAGGGGGAGCCCAGGGTGCTCCAAATCCCGACAATGACATTCCAGTGCTGAAGCAGTTACGCGAAACGGGCGACAATATTGATCGCTTAGACGGTGTACTGAAAGGTTTGAGAGGCTGGGACGCTTACAATTCTGACCCCGAGGCCATGGACGCTTTGAAGCTACTGGGTAACCGTGCCCGAGTAGCTGTGGGTAAGCTGGCCGATGATGCAGAGTCGCTAGCGATGCTACGGGGCAAGATTCGCACACTGCTCTACGATGCCAACGATTTGCTGGCGCCGGAAGCGCCGGTAGGGCGGGTGATTAATGATGTTAAAGCAACGTTTGAGGCCTTCACGGCGCTCAAAAGTCAGTTTGAAGTGCTGATTGGCTCAACGCTGGATGAGCATTTATCTGCCGAAAAGCCCGCTTTGGAAGCATTGAGCGCTCAGTGCCAGGAAATTGTCGATCATCATATTTCTTTAAAAGACTGGTGTGCCTGGGTACGTCGCCGTTCCGAAGCGTTGGATTACCAGCTTGGGCCACTGGTAGAAGCGATAGAAAGTGGCAGCGTAGCGGCCGCTGAGATCGAAGAGGTCTTCGAGGCAGCTTATTGTACGTGGTGGTCGTCAGCACTGATTGGTGAAGATGATGTGCTACGTACGTTCTCATCCCCAGAGCATGAAGCCGCCATCCACAATTTCCGCGAGTTGGACACTCGGTTCAGCGAGCTAACGGCCCACTATATCGCGGCAAATTTGGCGGGCGGTATTCCGGATCAGGAGGGTATCCAGAAAAGCTCTTCCTGGGGCGTACTGCGCCACGAACTGCAGAAGAAAATGCGCCACAAGCCGGTTCGGGAAATGATGGAAACCATCCCGGATGCGATCACCTCCTTGGCTCCCTGTCTCATGATGTCACCGCTCTCTATTGCGCAGTTTCTTTCGCCAGGGCAGGCATTGTTTGATGTGGTGATTTTCGATGAGGCCTCTCAGATTACCGTGTGGGATGCGGTTGGATCACTCGCTCGCGGTAAGCAGGTCATTGTCGCGGGGGACCCAAAACAGATGCCGCCGACCAATTTCTTTGGCCGCTCTGATGATGACCCTGATGGCGATGTGGATGGGGAGGGCGACCTGGAGAGCATTCTGGACGAGCTAATGGGGGCCAGTATTCCTCAGCGGGTATTGAACCTGCATTACCGTTCACGCCGCGAGAGCTTAATCGCATTCTCTAACAGCCGTTACTACGACAACTCTTTGGTGACGTTCCCTGCTCCCGTGCACCCGGATAAAGGCGTTTCGCTCGTGCGTCCAGAAGGTTTTTATGCCCGTGGTAAAGCACGCCATAACCAGGGCGAGGCCAAAGCAATTGTGGCTGAAATCGTTCGGCGACTAACCTCCGACGATGAAGCGGTGCGTCGCCAGTCTATCGGTGTGGTGACCTTCAATACCGAACAGCAGAGCTTGATTGAAGACCTGCTCGATAAAGCGCGCGGAGAAGACCCTGGTATCGAGTGGGCATTCTCCGACGACGAGCTGGAGCCAGTGTTCGTGAAAAACTTAGAGACGGTGCAGGGGGACGAGCGAGACGTGATCCTCTTTAGCATCACCTACGGCCCAGACGAGGCGGGGCATGTCACCATGAACTTCGGCCCGCTAAACCGCAACGGCGGCGAGCGGCGATTAAACGTGGCCATGACCCGCGCCCGCTCTGAGATGATGGTGTTTTCCACTTTGTCGCCAGAGCGTATCGACCTATCCCGCACCGCAGCTCGCGCGGTGGCAGACCTGAAGCACTTCCTGGAATATGCCGAACGCGGTGCCTCGGCACTGGGCGCCGCCACTCATGGCTCAGTGGGTGACTTTGAGTCGCCGTTTGAGATTGCGGTTGCCAGAAGCCTGCAAGAAAAAGGCTGGGTCGTACATCCGCAAATCGGCGTTTCGGCCTACCGTATTGATATGGGCATTGTTCACCCGGATAAACCAGGCATCTACTTAGCGGGCATCGAGTGTGATGGCGCTATGTACCACAGCTCTGCGTATGCTCGTGAACGCGACAAGGTGCGCCAGGGGATGCTGGAAGGGCTAGGCTGGACACTATTTAGAGTATGGTCAACGGACTGGTGGACGAATCGAGCCAAGGCGATAGATGCATTGGATGCAGCCTTGTCGCAGCAGTTGGAAAAAGCTCGATCAAATAGCTGAGGCTTTTAAGATAGCAGAATAAGCTTCTCACAGAGCACTCTATCATTGAGAAGCTTATGCTAACTTAGTCATGACGACTTCTAAGGTGCTGCCCTATGTCTATCGAAATTTGGTTTGCCTTTGCGCTTGCATCCGTGGCCTTGCTCGCTATTCCTGGGCCGACGATTTTGACGGTTGTCAGCTACTCCATCGCCCAAGGCCGGCGGGCTAATATCCCACTTGTCGCAGCGGTTGCTCTAGGCGATTCCACGGCGCTGATTTTTTCGCTACTAGGCTTGGGTGCTGTTTTGGCTGTTTTGGCTGCTTCGGCGTTTTGGTTCACCGTTATTAAGTGGATCGGCGGTTTGTACCTGCTCTATATGGGAATAAAGCTGTTACGTGCTGGTATTTCATCGGTTCAGCCGGTAACACCCGCCGTATCAGGGGCGCGCTGGAAGCTGTTCACCAATACCTATTTGGTCACGGCACTGAACCCAAAGGGCATCATCTTTTTCGTCGCCTTTTTGCCGCAATTTGTTAACCCTGGTGCTAATGCGGGGCAGCAGTTGTGGATTTTGGCAGTCACGTTCGTGGCGTTAGCGACACTCAATGCCACGCTTTACGCGGTGTTCGCCACATCCGTGCGCAAGATGCTTACCTCGCGCCGCGCCCAGCGCCGTTTCAATGTCGTGGGGGGAACACTGCTCTCTTCGGCGGGTGTCTGGGCACTGCTGGCTAAGCGGCCTGCGTAATAGGCGTTTGGTGATTTTAGGCTGTCAGGAAACCGACGAATTAACCGTGATCAGGGATGCCGGCATTCACAATAAGTGGCGGCATCCCGCTCCTGCCCATGGTGAGACCAGAGCTAGACGACTAATTTCTAATGACGGCAGCAATCATTATCTGCTAGCTTTGAGGCTAAGTGGATTTTGATATTTGCAGGTTGTTGAATAAAAGTAAGCGGAGTCGGTTACTGCGATTAGACACCTTGCTAGAAGTCCGTTTTCGACCCTGAGCGGACATTCGGCCAACGCGGGATGCTGGTTCAGCACTGTAATGCTTCATGGAGGTAACGAATGAACAAAGATCAATTTATTGCGATTCTTAACAGGAATGGCAGCTTTCATGAAAAAGACCTGGAAGAGATCGATGTTAATTGGAGAGCAGCAAATGAAGCGGCTCTATCTGTAAGTGCAGCAATGCCGGGTATAGGTTTTCTTTCTGTTAAGCAGCGACTCAATGCTTTTTTCGCTGCATGCCGTCATTTCGACAAACTCATTGACGAAAGTGGTTTAACTGAAGAACAGGCTCAATTGGGGTTAAGTATTTTAAGGCTAATAAATAGTAAATTTAAGAAGGCAGTTGTCATGTTTGAAACACGGTCTAACAGGTTCGATGTTGCTGCTCGTGCTGATATGCCAAGAACTGCACGGCAGTGCCTTGATGTAATCCAATATACTGGCTACCAAAAATAAAAAGCATAACAAAGCCATCAATTTGACCGCTTTACGCTGTGCTCCAAGCGGCTAATTATGGCGGGCGTTATATCAACCAACGCTGAATGTCCTCTCTTGGCCGGACAACGACGGCCCAAAATAGGCCTTCGTTTATCCTCATCAAACTTCTGTCTGTTCTGCCATTTCCAACGCGTAATCAACCTCTATCCCTAGATACCTGACGGTGCTTTCCAGCTTCGTGTGACCCAGGAGCAGTTGCACTGCCCTAAAGTTTTTCGTGCGGCGGTATATCAGCGAAGCTTTTGTACGACGCATCGTGTGCGTGCCATACATTGACGGATCTAGACCTATTTCGGTGACCCAGGCTTTTACAATACGGGCATATTGGCGCGTTGAAAGATGCTTTGCGCTATTGATTCGGCTGGGAAACAGGAAGTCTTCGCTTCGGAGCTGAGCAAGCAGTATCCAGTCGATAATAGCGATTCGAGTTTGCTCGGTAATTTCGAACTGGACAGGCCGATGTGCCTTTTGCTGCATCACAATGGCTCGTGGAGATATGCACGCACCATGAGCTATATCCCGTACCCGTAAATTGACGAGATCGCAGCCCCGTAACTTGCTATCGATGGCTAAATTGAAGAGGGCAAGATCTCGTGTCTTTTTTTGCAAGTTGTAGCTGAACACGGATGGCCCAGATATCTCTAAGACGTAGAGGTGTCTTCTGCCCAACCAACTTGCCTTTATTCCAAGGTGTAAAGGAGATTTCTGTCGAGACGTTCATGGAATTTTCCTCCATCGGGTGGAGGTCAAAGAATGGATCAATTCGTGCACATCATGTGCTAAGGTTAATTTAAGGTCGGGGCTCGACCCTGAGCGGAAATTCTGGGAAATGCAGCAGGCGCGCGAGTTTTGGATATATAGCCTAATGGAAATTAATATCTGAAAGAATCATAGGCTTGGAAGAATCTGGCAGGCTGCATTTTCCGGAAAAAAGTGCCAGCACGTTGATTCAATAATAGAACGCGCCGTCTAATACGCTGTTGGGACTTAGAATGAATGGGCAAGACTTAAGTTGCGATGATGAAGTACTACAAAATGGAGACCTACTATGTCGTCAGGATCAGCGGGCGCGCCCATGCCAAAGGCGTCCCCAATGCATCAGTTTCGCATTCAAGTATTGGACGGCGCTGGCCAGGTGTTCTATGGAGTAACCATCAACTTATATGCTCGCGACGCATATCTCGGCGGGATCGAAGAGTCCGACGGAGAAGCCACAATCCGATATCCGGCTTCGTTGGGACCTGTGACAGTTCTAATCGAAGCTGATGGCTACGAAGCCCAGACGACAATTGGCGCAGATCGATCATCCCACACGTTCTCGTTGCCCACGTCGCGTCAGCGCGTTACGGGGGGAAAGCGCGAAGCCCGCTGCGCCGACGGTACCTCTGGTCAGCCTTGCGTTGTCTGCGCGGTCGGCAACTCTACTGTGCGAATTTGTGCATAGATGGCAATGGCTCGCGGAAACCGTGACTTTGACGTAAGCGTTCGAGACGCAGATGGGAGGCCGCTTCTCGGACCTCGAATCACGTTTAAGGTAAATGGCGAAGAAGTGGGGGAAGTTCCTATGGCAGAAGGGCATGGGAGCATCCGTGATCTACACCCTGATGACACACTAGAGATAAGCGCCTCGTACCGCCTGCATAGAACGCAGATCGCGAAGCCCGGAAAAGAACAAGCTAGTCACACCTTCACATTCAACACGGTGGCTGCCATGAGCAAGGGTGCGGAGAAGATGTTCGCCGCAATTTTCGGTGTGGCTTTTCTCATAACGATCCTCGTGATTGCGCTGATCGTTCCGAATCCGACGCCATTTCAGTATCAGGTATTCCGTATAGTCTTAGCGGTAGCCGTGGGGGGCTTTACTGGCACGTTTAGCGGATTCCTTGAAGTGCAGATCTCTGGATGGCTAAAGGCTGGCGGGGCACTTGCTGCTTTCGTCATTGTCTTCTTCTACAACCCTGCGGCGCTGGTCGCCGAGCCCCCTCCAGCGCGTCCGGCAGCCGTGTCATCGATTCTCGATAGCCATCCCCGAAGCCTGCCCCAACAAGGCGCTGCATCCGACGGCCAGCCCGCTACGCGGCCTGTCCGCGGCTGAGCGCACGCGTTAGGAATACACATGGAAGAATACTGGCAACAACTTGCAGGCCTTATCGTCGCCCCAACATTGGTAGTGGCGGCTGTCGCCTGGATACTCAAAACAGTTATTTCGCAAGGTTTTGCCCGAGATATTCAGCACTATAAAAGCGAGCTAGATCGTGCAAATTTCGAGCACCAGCAGCGATTTTCGACGATCCATCAACGGCAAGCAGAGGTGATAGCGAACTTGTATGGAAAAATCGCCAAGAGCAAATCTTCAGCTGCCGATCTTGTAGGCATCTTTCAGCAGGGTAGCCAGCCGCTCACTGAAAAAAAGAAGCGAACAGCCGAAATTTATAATGACATGAGTGCTTATTTTTACCAAAACCGGATATTCCTTCCCAATGATGCCGCTGACAAAGCTGAAACGCTGATAGGTACCTTGCGAGACGTTTTAATCGAGTTTGATACTGCGCAGATGGGGAACGAGGAGTATAAGTCGGACGAGACCGGTCTCTGGATGCAATCCTACAAACGTTTGCGCGAGGAGGTGCCGCCAGTGTTAAACGAACTGGGAAGTGAGTTTAAGAAGCTTTTGGGAGTGATCGAAAGTGATTCCTAACCACGCCATGCACCGGACGCCAAAACCTGTGGTTCGCGCCGGTTTTGTCACCGGTGATGGCGGGCGTTAAAGCGCTACATCAGTGACACCTAAAAGACCGCTTTTGGCCGATTTCAGACCTTCGATTAATCTGGCGAAGTTCATTAAATGCGTTAATCTTAAAACGTTAAGTTTCTAAATTAGGTATACATAACATTTTGGCACCTTCTGAGGCTGACTAGTCGGCTCTCGTTTTAAAGCTGTTTAGATTGCTAGGGGGCAAGTGTGGTCGAATCATTACGCGAGTTACTAACTGAGTTAGAGCAATTTGGCCAGGAAAACGATGCTGCCATTGCTGATCGCCCGCATCGTATGCTCAATATTACCCGTGATACGGGGGAGTTTCTTTCAGTACTCACCCAAGCCACGAACGCAAAACGAGTACTGGAGATTGGCACCTCTAATGGCTATTCCACGTTGTGGTTTGCCCAGGCAGCTCAGAAGATTTCCGGGCACGTTACGACAGTAGAACTTTCCGAATACAAGTTCGATCAGGCAGCCACGAATTTTGAGCGCTCGGGGCTTTCTGACTACATTACCCTGCTGCGATGTGACGCTGGCGAGCTGCTGAAAAGCATGGATGATTCTTCGTTCGATCTGCTTTTTCTCGACTCTAACCGTTCGGATTATTTGCAGTGGTGGCCAACTATCAAGCGAGTTCTGCGAGAGGGTGGGCTTCTTGTGGTAGATAACGCCATTTCTCATGCAGACGAAATGGCAGCTTTTATCGAACTGGTATCGGCAGACCTCGATTTCACCACGTGCACCGTACCCGTTGGCAAGGGTGAATTCCTGGCAACACGCTGTGGTGGTTAAAGGCAGCCCTTATCACGGCTTGGCTAAGCCTAGATGAAGATGAGAGAACACTATGTTTCCTGTATCAATAAAAGGTGTTTTGATCTTACCCTCTGACGAGGTGGTGCTGGCGCTCAATGATCGCAAGGAGTGGGAATTACCCGGTGGGCGTATTGAGATTGGAGAGAACTCTACCGATTGCTTGGCACGGGAATTTAAGGAAGAGCTTGGTATCGATGTTGAGGCAGTTAACCTTGTCGATACTTACCTATTTGAAGTGGTACCGGATAAATATGTGTTCATCGTCACTTATAGCTGTCGTTTGATTGGGCAATTTACCCCTGTAGTGAGTCACGAGCATCACAAGATTGAAACGTTCCCAATCGATGATTTACCTAATAATTTGCCCATAGGCTATGCGAAGTCTATTCACCGCGCGTGCTGCGGGCGTTAACTGGAGAGGCTTGCATGGATCAACACCTGGCAGATGAATTGGTCGGAATGATGCAGGAAGACCAGCGGGTGCTGCGGCAGCTCTTCGATTCAGGTGAGCTGCCCTCTGAGTCATACCATCCACGAATGAAATCACTGCATGAGCAGCACGCTGGCCGTCTGAAGGAGATCATTAGTAGTGACGGCTGGCCTGGTATGTCGCAAGTGGGGGAGGAAGCTGCCAAAGCTGCTTGGCTAGTCGCTCAGCATTCTGTTTCAGATCCTGAGTTTATGGCGAAATGCGTCGGCTTACTAGAAGATGCAGTTGCTAAGAAAGATGTGATGGGTTGGCAGTTGGCATTCCTTCAGGATCGAGTGCGTACTTTAACTGGCAAACTTCAGTACTACGGCACCCAGTTCGATGTTGATGAAAATGGATGGCCAATACCCTTTCCCATTGAAGATTCCGCTACGGTTAATGAACGCCGTGCGCGTCTCGGATTGAACTCCCTGGAGGAACGCCAGGAGCAAATGACAGAGCAAGCGCGGAAGCGCCGTGCCAATATTGAGCAAACCAATTAGCCAAACGTAGCACTCGGACGCTCTTGTATTCACTTCGCTCAGAGCGACGCGCGACGAAGCGCAAACGCCTTAATAAAGCACACCCCGCCGCACATCGAGCTAAACGAGCTCTTCACTTATTAAACGGTGAGGTCGTCGACGGTATCATCCAACTGGCGAAGTTCGTTATGTGGGTTAAGCTGAAATCGTTAAGTTTCTAATTTAGATGGAACCGACATTTTACGCGTTACCATCTTTCGAGGCCGACCCACCGGCTCGGATTGGTCGTCTGGCGCAGGCAGTTTTCTTACAACGCCTTGCCGCCGAATTCGACCAACATCTTCATAGAGCCAAGCGAAAAGGAACCTACGATGGCGACAAAACCTAAGGGTAATGGCGGCGGTAAGTCTACGGGGAGTGAGTCGCTCAACTCTGTGTCGTGCGGAGCCGAACAGCTGCTATTAGCGGCACTGGAACGGGGTAACCACTGCCTTGAAACAGGTCGTTTTCTCATCAGTTACCGAGACGGGATGTTAGAGGAGGGCATCAAAACACTCAAAGACCGAAAATTTCGAGTCGCCGACGCCCGTGACTTTGCAGATCAAGCAGTTAGCTTGGAAGATGCCGGTGACGCTGAAGTAATGGTGTTTCCTGAGATCGGCGTCGCGCTCGTGGGTGGCGATGCCCTACAACAGCATGGGATGAGCGTGAATGATGCTGTTTTAACGGAAGGCCCGATAGAAATTATCGAGCCTGAATATTTTGCCTTCTCGGAAAACTCGGAGTATCTGCGCGGCTTTTTGCGGGCAGCGAGCACCATTGCTCAGGATCTTGGCGTTGATCGTGGTGCGGGGGAAACCGAAGAAAATCTTGACGATGAAGTCATCGGGGCGACCTGGGGATTAGCTAAATGCAGGGTTCCACAAAATAGTTGGAGTGGCGCCGGTATTAAGGTCGCCGTGCTAGATACGGGAATGGATTGTGGGCACCCAGACTTTGCCGACAGACCCTTCGACAGCCGCTCATTCGTAGGGCAGCCGGTTCAAGATATCAATGGGCACGGAACCCATTGTATTGGCACCGCTTGTGGGCCCAGGGCCTCCTCAGGAAGCACTCCAGGTTATGGTGTCGCTTTCGATGCGCGGGTTTTCGTTGGCAAGGTGCTGACCAACTCAGGCAGCAGCACTGGCGCAGGGGTGCTAGCAGGAATGAATTGGGCGATTGCCAATCGATGCGAGGTTATCTCGATGTCCCTTGGTAGTCAGAGCCCAGCGCAGGCAGCCTACACCCATGCCGGCGCGGCGGCACTTCGCAATGAATGTCTTATTATCGCCGCCGCTGGTAATGCTTCGATGAAAACGGGGGCGCCTGCCAATTCGCCAACCATTATGTCTGTCGCATCGCTTGACCCAAACTTAAGGCCATCCAGTTTTTCAAATTTTGGTAAGGTCGACATTGCGGCACCGGGGCGGGATGTGTTCTCGTCATGGCCTCGGCCGGTTAACTTTAAAACGATTAGCGGAACCAGTATGGCAACACCACACGTTGCTGGCTGCGCGGCGCTTTGGGCTCAGTCCGACTCCTCGCTGCGCGGAATGAATCTCTGGCGGCGACTGCTGTCTTCAGCACGGAAACTGCCATTTCCCGACGCCCGCGTAGGGGCGGGGTTGGTTCAGGCGCCCTAATGTCGGCAGATTCTCGCTGGGCAGATAACCCACGCGGTCCTGCTCAGGGAACAGATTTCGAAGGTAAAATCGATGGAGAAAATAGAGCTCTGGATAGTGACGATTTCAAGCGATCAATCGATTAAGGAAATAGCCACGCGCTTGAGTGAAGAAGGCTTAACCATTAGGGATGTGCTTGAGGAAATTGGCTGCATTACAGGATCAGCAGATACTGCCACAGCTGATCGGCTGAAGGGCATTGAAGGCGTGGTGGATATTGCGCCGGATATACAGGTCGAAGTGGGGCCGCCAGGCTCCGAAGAGACTTGGTAAGCCAATTCACTACGATGTTCGGGCATGGGCAGGTGATCAAAAAAGGGGTGGCACAGGATTGTAACGGGTGGCTATGTGAAAGTTGTTTGGAGCGCCAAGGGGGGCGTGTGAGCGAATCATTAAGCGAGTTACTAACTGAGTTAGAGCAGTTTGGCCAACAAAACGATGCCGCCGTTTCTGATCGCCCGCATCGTATGCTCAATATTACCCGTGATACGGGGGAGTTTCTTTCAGTACTCACCCAAGCCACGAACGCAAAACGAGTACTGGAAATTGGTACCTCTAATGGCTATTCCACGTTGTGGTTTGCCCAGGCAGCTCAGAAGATTTCCGGGCACGTCACGACAGTAGAGCTTTCCGAATACAAGTTCGATCTGGCAGCCACGAATTTTGAGCGCTCGGGGCTTTCTGACTATATTACCCCGCTGCAATGTAATGCTGGCAAGTTGCTGGAAAGCGTGGACGATTCTTCATTCGATCTGCTCTTTCTCGATTCTAACCGTTCTGAGTATGTGCAGTGGTGGTCGAATATTAAGCGGGTCTTGAGAGAAGGTGGGCTTCTTGTGGTGGATAACGCCACTTCTCATGCCGATGAAATGGCTAGTTTTATGGCGCTGGTGTCGGCAGACCCAGATTTCACCACTTGTACCGTCCCTGTTGGTAAGGGGGAGTTTCTGGCAACGCGCTGTTTTGGTTTTTCCGCCTGTCGAGGTGGTGCTGGCGCTCAATGACCGCAATGAGTGGGAAGTGCCCGGTGGGCGTATTGAGATAATTGGGGCAGTTAATTCAAGCGCTAAATTGGTATGTGTTGAATGGTCGCTCCTAGCCGAACCATGAACTTTCCTTCATATTAACAATGGATCAGTTAAAGAACCGCTAGCGTTCATATGTTAGCCATCATAGTAGCGATAGCCCTTAAGCGAGAGGAATGCACCAATGACAGGGACTACTAAACCATCAACGATTGAACTGTTGAGCGACAACCGGGTAAAGGTGATCTTAGTCATCGCCATTATTGCGGTGGTCTGGGCTATCGTCGCGCACACTATCGCAGGGTCGCGACAAGACAGTAAGGAAGCGCTCGAAGCGCGCTTGGCCGAAACTGAGCGAGAGCATCAGCAGATTCAGGCGCAGATGTCTGATGTTGAAGCCGCGGAGCTTGACCTAGCAACCTTACAGCAGAGAATGAACGCCCTTGAGGCTGAGCAGGCCGAGGCTGAGGCCGAACGTGCTTCAACGCGAGCAGACATCGCCAATGCTGAAGAAGATTTGAGCGCTTTACGGGGTGAGCGTGAATCTCGCGAAGAAGAGGTTGCCACCCTAGATGAGCAAGTAGACGAAAAGCAGGGCCGCTTAGAAGAATTGAATGAAACATACGCCGAGGTAGATGCGGATAAAAAAGAGGCTGAAGCAGCCCGCGATGCCGCTCAACAGTCGCAAGAAGATGCAGAAGAGGCTCCGAGGCAGGCTGAAGAAGACCTTGAGGCGCTCAACACTGAACTTGAAGAGGCCAATACCCAGCTTGCCGCGGTCGGTGAGCAGGTAAGTGACTTAGAAAAAACGCGTGATGCGCTTACCATTGAAATCACTTCGCTCAGAGTGATGCGCGACGAAGCGCAAACGCCCTAACAATTTAGACGCTATAACAACTCTTCCTCGCCGCGCATCAGTGAAACGATCTCCCCACTTATTAAACGGGGAGATCGTCGACGGTATCTACCACTGCGGCATACAGATCTCGCGTTGACGCTAACGCCCCCTCATGAACCGCTTTAGCTGACAACGTCTTGCCTTGGTCAGCCTGAAGCGAGCGGGTAGCGGTCGCACTGGCAACTACTGTCACTTCAAACCCAAGGTTGAATGCACCGTGGGCAGTGGAGTTGACACACATATGGGTCATGAAACCAGCCAGCACCAGTTTGTTGCAGCCGGCCTTTTTCAACTGTGCTTCAAGATCGGTCTGAACGAAGGAGTTGGGAAACGATTTAATGATAACTGGCTCGCCGTCTATCGGCTTTACTATATCCGCGATCTGCCCTATGGGTGCTTTGATATCGTAAGGCGATCCTTCACCACTATCATGCTGAATATGAATGATCGGAATGCCTGCTCCGCGCGCTTTTTCGAGGAGCTTTTTGGCTTCTAGCAGGGCTTCTTCTACGCCTTCTAACTGCATGACGCCTTCCCGGTAGGTGTTTTGGCAGTCGATAAGGATTAATGCAGACTCAGAAAGCTTGCTAGGGGTGAGTTCAAGCCCTGAAAGTTCACGTAATGTGACAAGTGTGGTCATTAATAACTCCTTGATGCTATTGATTGTTGTTTAAAAGAGAGCGGCGTCAGGGTAATAACGACAGGCTTATGGCCACAGTCGATGATACAGGTCACAGCGTACATGGGTTCGTTATTCAATATCGGCTAATTTAATTAGCCATTTGTCGATAGGGAGGTTGATCACTTTTTGAGGATGACGTAGATGACTATGACTCAACAAACGTTACTATTGCTTCTGGCGGATTCGGTACTGGTTCTCCATGTGCTGTTTGTGGCGTTTGTCGTCTTTAGCTTGGTGGCTATCTATGTAGGGTATTTTCTGCAATGGAAGTGGGTACGCCATCGGACATTCCGTGTCATTCATTTGTGTGCCATTGGCTATGTGGTCGTGCAGGCGTGGCTTGGTATCGTTTGTCCACTAACCACGTGGGAAATGGCGCTACGGGCCAAGGCTGGGGCGGGTACTTATGCGGGCTCTTTTATTCAATACTGGCTGCAGAGCCTGCTCTATTTCACTTTGCCAGAGTGGGTGTTTATCGTAGCTTACACCCTGTTTGGTAGCTTGGTGCTGGCCAGTTGGTTTGTCGTGCGGCCAAATGCGCGCTTCCGTTAATACGCCTATGAAGCTCAAATGCTATTATTTTTCCACTAACTAAAGCTAACTCTAAGGATGGATCAAAATGCTTACACTAATTATTGTTTTGGTAATCGTCGCCGTTATCGTTTTTTACGTCGTCGGTATCTATAACCGGCTTGTTTCGTTGAAAAATCGCTTTGAGAACGCCTTTGCTCAAATTGAAGTACAACTAAAGCGGCGACACGACCTAATTCCTAACTTGGTAGAGACTGCCAAGGGCTACCTCAGCCATGAACGGGAAACGCTGCAATCCGTTATCGAGGCCCGCAATACAGCCGCTGCGGGGCTAAAGGCGGCAGCAGCAAACCCTGGTAGCGCCAAAGCAATTGCTGACCTTGGTGGTGCTGAAGGTGCGCTAACTCAGGCGATGGGACGGCTCAATGTGGTCATGGAAGCTTACCCAGACCTGAAAGCCTCGCAAAATATGATGCAGCTGTCAGAAGAGCTCACCAGCACGGAAAACAAGGTGGCTTTTGCGCGTCAGTCATTTAACGATGCGGTGATGCACTACAACACTTATCGGCAGAGCTTCCCCCCAGTGGCGGTGGCTGGCATGTTTGGGCATGGTCAAGATGCTTCGCTGCTAGAGTTTGAAGACAGCGCTCAGATCCAGGTGGCACCGAAGGTATCGTTCTAAGTTATTGCGCAGGAGCGAGAAGTACATGGATTTTTTTACTGCTCAGGAACATGCCCGGCGCAAAACCTGGCATCTGGTTGTCTTGTTAGTGCTGGCAGTGTTAGCGCTGATTGTTGTGACTTCGCTGGCGATCTCTATTGCGCTTCATTTGATGAACGGGGGGCAATCGGGCGCACAAACCAGTCTTTCAACTCAAGGGATGTGGTCTGCATTATCGGTTGAGCTTATCGCTGGCGTTGCTATTGCGGTGCTGGCTGTTGTGGTGCTAGGCGGTTTATTCAAACAACGTCAGTTAAGTGGTGGTGGTCGAGCAGTCGCTGAAGCGCTTGGTGGACGTGAGATTAATCTAAATACCCACGATGCTGATGAGCGGCGCATTCTCAATGTGGTTGAAGAGATGGCGATTGCATCGGGCACGTCGGTGCCTTCCGTTTATGTCGTTGAAGAGGAGAGTATTAATGCCTTCGCGGCTGGCCATCAACCGAATAATGCGGTGATTGGCATTACCCGTGGCACCATCCGTAATTTGACACGGGAAGAGCTTCAAGGAGTTGTGGCCCATGAGTTTAGTCATATTCTGCACGGCGATATGCGGCTGAACATACGCCTAGTCAGTGTGCTGCACGGCATTCTGTTGATTGGTCTATTAGGCGGTATGTTGCTACGCAGTATGCGTTTTCGACGGGTGGGCGGCAATAAGCGCGATAACTCAGCTGCGGTTATTTTGGGCTTGGGGGCGGCGCTAATGGTGGTCGGCTATGCGGGCACTTTCTTTGGCAATCTCATTAAGTCAGCGGTCAGTCGTCAGCGCGAATATTTGGCGGATGCTTCAGCGGTACAATTCACCCGTAACCCTCATGGCATAGGTAATGCGCTGGTCAAGATTGGCTCGCATACCCAGGGCTCTTACTTGAAAGCGCCGCAGGCAGCGGAATTCAGCCATCTGTTTTTCGGCCAGGGCATAAAGCTGGGGTTTACTCGTATGATGGCAACCCACCCGCCACTTAAAAATCGTATTCAGCGGGTAATGCCAGACTGGGATGGCCGCTTTGAGGTTCGCTGGCCCCCGCAGCACAATGATCATGACGCCCATGGTTCAGTAGATAGTGAAGGTGGCAGTGACGACCGTTCTGATGCGAAGCTAAGCAGAGGGACGTTGACTGCTGTATTAACCGCAGCTTCTGCTCAAACGGCCATTAACGCTATTGGTCAGCCCAGTCAGCGTCATTTTGCACAGGCCAGAGCAACAATAGAGGCATTGCCAGAACGGATTAGAACCGCTGCCCATGAACCCTATACCGCCCGTGCATTAATCTATGCGCTGCTGCTAAGCGATGAACACTCAGTTCGTGAGCAGCAGTTAGAGGCATTGCAACAAATTGCCTTGCCAGATGTTTATCGAGCGCTGATGGATATTGGCCCCGAGGTATTGAGGCTGAATATCGAGTTACGTCTACCATTGGTTGAATTGGCACTACCAGCATTAAAGTCGCTTTCCGTAAAACAAGCTCAGCACTTTCGTCTCTGTATGGAGCGGTTGATCAACGCGGATGGCCACGTCAGCTTGTTTGAATGGACGCTGTATCAACTGCTGCTGAACAATCTGGGCGAAAAGAACAGCGGGCTCTCTCATCTTAAACTCAGCGATTTGCAGCCAGAATGCCAGCGTCTACTCAATGTGTTAGCGGCGGCGGGGCAAGATAATTCTGACGAGATTAGTGCAGCGCTTAACGCAGCGGAAAGTGAGCTGCCGTTCGCATTGTCTGCCATTGACGAAGTAAGTGATATGCAGGCATTAAGCTTGGCCGTGGAACGTTTACGGCGCTTGAAGCCGCTGCATAAGCCCGTTCTTCTGCAAGCCATGGCGCGTTGCATTGAGCATAGCGGACATATTCGACCAGCCGAAGCTGAGTTGTTCCGGGTAATGGCAGATATTCTCGATTGCCCGATGCCGCCACTGTTGTCGGATGAGCTGTAAAGTAGTGAGAGTAGTGCTTGAAGGTTAAGGTCTATAAGAAAAGTGATAACCAATATCGATGACTGAAATTACGTATATCTTATTATTATCATTGCTGGCTGGGGCGGCGATGCCCCCGGGGGCGTTGCTCGCTAGACTTGATCTTGTGCATCCTTACTTCTTGGGTACTTCGTGGCGGCATTTCATCGTTGCTTTTGGCGGGGGTGCGCTTATATCGGCAGTCGCTTTGGTGCTAGTTCCTGAGGGGGCGAGCAAGCTGTCTCCTTTATTGGCCGCGGTGTGCTTTGCCGCTGGAGGGGTGTGCTTTTATCTTTTGGATACTTTCTTAAGTAGGCTGAACAGCTCTGTTGGTCAACTGGTTGCGATGCTTTCTGATTTTGTTCCAGAAGCCATTGCTTTAGGCGCAGCCTTCGCCGCTGGAGGAAGCGCTGGCTTATTGCTGGCGCTGCTAATGATTCTACAAAACCTACCTGAAGGGTTTAATGCTTTTGAGGAGTTAAGCAGTAACTCTCAACTCTCATCAAATAAAATCGTGCTAGCTTTTAGTGGTTTAGCGTTAGTGGGGCCTGCATCGGCTGCCACAGGGTATTACTTGCTGTCTCAGTATGATGAGTTGATGGGCGCTTTAATGCTGTTCGCCAGTGCGGGAATTCTTTACTTAGTTTTCCAGGATATTGCACCAGAATCTAAGCTTGCACATCATAGTATGCCCGCAGTAGGTGCAGTTACTGGCTTCTTGCTTGGTTTGGTCGGCAATATGATGATTGCAGGTGGCTAATAAAGTCAGCTATAAACCGTGATCAATTAGGAGGAGCTCAACCGTCTCCAGCAACTTATTTGTCAGCGCTGAGTAA
The DNA here is from genome assembly GCF_054790765.1 of Halomonas bluephagenesis. Taxonomy (NCBI): domain Bacteria; kingdom Pseudomonadati; phylum Pseudomonadota; class Gammaproteobacteria; order Oceanospirillales; family Halomonadaceae; genus Halomonas; species Halomonas bluephagenesis. Next base: position 197,811 of record NZ_CP133631.1, on the reverse strand, counting down.
GAACAGCGCACTCATAGACTTCCCTTCAGCCCGGCTTTTTCCTGGCTCCGGTACTTTTCCTCTTCGCATAGCTTTTTCTCGACTTACCAGTACGTTTTACCTGCCCACCGGCCTCACCTTGGGCGGTCTGCAGGCTCTGCCTGAGCTTGGCCGCATCGCTGTGGGTGAGCAGGCCACGTAGATCATCCAAGAGTGCTTGCTGAAATGCGCCGGGGTCATCCTGCTGTTCTGAGATCGCCCTAAGCCGCTGTTCCCAAAGCGCAGTGCGTTCTGGCGTGCTTACGGCGCTTGGCAAGGCGGCAATCAGCGCACAGCCGAGTTTAGTGGCACGCAGGGCTTTTTGCTGACGTACCAAGTAGCCACGCTGCACCAGCGTTTCAATAATACCTGCACGGGTTGCTTCGGTGCCAAGGCCGTCGGTGTCACGTAGCGTACGGCGCACGTTAGGGTCATCCACGTAGCGGCCAATGTTCATCATCGCTTTAATTAAACTGGCATCAGTGAACGGCTCTGGCGGGCGAGTTTCTTTCTCCTCAACGCCTGCGCCAAGCGCTTGGCAGGCTTCCCCCTGAGTGAGCGGCGGTAGCGGGGGAGTTTCGTCGCGAGTGGTGAAGAGTGGCTTCCAACCGTGATCAAGAATGCTCTGGCCGCGGGCACGGAAAGCTTCATCTAGCAGGGTGAACTCTGCTTTCACCTCAAAGGTGCGCAGCGGCCGATAAAACTGCGCCATCACATTGCGCACAATTAACCGAAATACATGGCCTTCAGTGGCGGCAAGTTGGCTAAAGTCTGCGGGCTTGCCGGTGGGCGCTAGGGCATGGTGCGCGCCTACCTGTTTGTCGTTCCAGGCTTTTGAGCGCAGGGTAAAGTCAGCACCACCCAGCCACTGACGCAGCGTGTCATCGTTTTGGCAGGCGCTGCTCAAGCTACGCTGGGCCAGCGCTAGATGCTCTTCGGGCAGGTAGCGGCAGTCGGAGCGAGGGTAGGTGATTAACTTGTGCTGTTCATAAAGCCGCTGGCAAATATCCAGCACCATCTGTGCGGAAAGCCCATGGCGGCGCGCGGCATCTACTTGTAACGCGGAGAGCGAATAGGGTAGTGGCGGCGCTTGTCGCTTTTCCTGTTGATCGAGGGTGGTTAGGGTGCCCCGTGCGCCAGGAAGCTGTGCTGCTAAGGCATCGGCGGGGGTGCGATCGATCAGCCGCCCTTGCTCATCTAAGGGCTGGTGCTCTTTGGGTGCCCACCAGGCGCGCAGCTGACCTTGTGCCACCTGTAAATCCACCCATAGCGGGTAGAACGGGTGAGGCTTGAAATCACGAATGGCATTGTCGCGGCGCACGATCAGCCCCAGTACAGGGGTTTGCACACGGCCAACGGAAAGCACGCCGTCATGCCCTGCTTGGCGGCCGGTTAGCGTCCAGGCGCGGGTTAAGTTAATGCCGTAAAGCCAGTCAGCACGCGAGCGCGCCTGTGCCGCTTGAAACAGCGGCTGGTATTCCATATTGGAGCGAAGCTTGGCAAGTGCACGGCTCACGGCGGGTTTGTTAAGGTCACTGATCAGCAGCCTCTGAACAGGGCCGCGATACTTCATGTACTCAATTACTTCCTGCACCAGTAGTTGGCCTTCGCGGTCTGGATCGCCAGCGTGCACAACGCTGGTAGCCTGCTTAATCAGCTTGCGAATCACTGCCAGTTGCCCTCGCGCCTTAGGGCGCGGCATTAGTTTCCACTGCTGCGGCACAATGGGCAGCCGGTCTAGTCGCCACAGTTTATCAGCAGGGTCGTAAGCCTCGGGCGGGGCCTGTTCTAGCAAATGGCCTAGGCACCAAGTGACGGTGGTGTCGCCGCAGATCATAGCGCCATCCTGGCGTTTTGCACTGCCGGGCAACGCGTCGGCTATGGCCCGTGCAAGGCTGGGTTTCTCGGCGATAATCAAGCGCATACAGTGTCTGACCCTGACGTCTGGAAACAACAAGTTGCCATCTTAGCAGAACCCGCAACAGGTTAGCGTCTAGCCCGTGTGATAGATGGCTAGTGGGTTGTTTTGTAGATGGATGAATTTATTTCTGTGTATAGTTTTTGTATAAAATTAGCAAATTGAGTAAGCTGTCAAAAAGCAATTAATGAGGCGATTTCCATGCGCGAGCGCGGCAGAACACGACGTTTATTGGGTCTGGGTGCCCGCACTGGCGGGGCGTTGCTGAAAACTCGTCTAGGTGGTCAAGCTGATTGGCGGGCGCTTGGTGAAGCGCTGTTTGAAGGGCTTTCGGAGTTAAAGGGGCCGGCCATGAAACTGGCGCAGGTTATGTCTCAGTGGGATGACCTGTTGCCCCCAGACCTAGCTAATGAGCTTGCTCGCCTGCAGCGCCAGGCAGAACCTATGCCGTGGCCGCGTATCCGTGACGCGTTGGTACTGCAATACGGCGACATTAACCAGTATTTTAGCCATATAGAAGAGCGCCCGTTTGCCAGTGCTTCCATGGGGCAGGTGCATAAAGCCGTCACCCATGAGGGTGAAACCGTGGTGCTGAAAGTGCAGTACCCTGGGCTTGCGGATGTGTTGGAAAGCGACCTAAAGCAGGTAAAACGAATCATGGGGTTGGGCCGCTGGTTCAAAGTGCCCCAAGCGCGTTTGGATGCGTTGTTTGAAGAGTTAGCGGCAGGGCTTCGTGAAGAATTGGATTATCACGCTGAAGCACGAGCGCTGGCTCGCTATCGCGAGCGGTATCAGGATAACCCTCAGTTAGTCATACCCGAACCACTGTTTGAGTTATCCGGGCAGCATGTGTTGGCGATGCGTTACGTGGGTGGCACACCGCTGCGGGATTTAGAAAACACCGATGATGGCACTCGTCAGAAAGTGGCCGTGGCGTTGGCTGATTGGATAACCGAGGAGCTGTTCACCTATCGAGAGCTGCATGCCGATCCCCATGCCGGTAACTTTGCGGCGGATGCTGAAGGGCGCTTGGTCATCTACGATTTTGGTGCGGTCATACCTGTGCCTGAAGCGCGTCTAAAAGCCATGATGCAGTTATTAGATGCCACCCTGGCGCAAGATCCGATGGCAATGGATGATGCGTTAATGAAAATGGGCGGCCGCCAGGGGCAGGGCGCGCCGCTGGCTCTTTATCGAGAGTCCGCTGAGTGCGTGTCACCCCTATTCTCCCCTGGTGAGCAGGACTTCAGCGATGTGCGGGTACACCGCCGCCTGCGCGAGCTAACGCCAAAAGTGTGGGCTGCCATGGATCGGCTGCAGCCGCCTGCGGATACGTTGCTGCTCTCCCGGGCACTGAATGGACACTATTGGAACTTAGTACGTCTGAAAGCGCGTCTGGATATGCATACGCGCACCGAGCCGCTGCTAGCCTGGGCGCGTAGACCATAACTAATTGCCGCTGCGGGAGCGCCGCCTGTCATGCTAGACTATTGCGCTTTTCAATCGCGTTTTGAAGACAGTGGAGACGGCAATGCTGGCGGTATGGGTCGATCAACTGCTGGGATTTGCCTCTGGGGCACTCTCGGCAATTAGGAAACAGGAACACTACCCCGATTTTATGACCTGGGTACGTGCCGAAGGCGCAGATTCGTTTAATGGCGATGTGGCAACTGCCCAGGCGCTTGCGCCTATTTTATGGTCGCAAACGCCGCTAGAGCGGCTTAATTTTGCGAACGAACCATTGGCCACCCCAGGGCGTAACGAGCCTTGCTGGTGTGATTCAGGGCGTAAATTCAAACAGTGCTGCTACCGCGTTGACTTCCCCACGGATATTCCTGAGCAGATGATGTGGATGCTTTCCCTGCGTGAGTGGAAAGGCGCTACGCTGAAAGCGGCGCTGGAAAGTCAGCAAGCACCTGCCCAGGCGTTATTAGAAGCCGGGCTAATTGCTGCTGAAAGCGGTCAAACCGGTCGTTCAATGCAGATTCTTGAGTCACTGTTCGACGGTAGTGATTGGTCGCGACTGCCGGAGCAGGCCGAGCCTGCTTTCGAAATTCTGTTAGATATCTATCAAGAGCGCGGGTTTACCCGCAAACGTGCTGACCTGCTTGATGACGTTATGGAACGCGGTCCACTGTTTTTGCGCGGCGTGGCGCTTGAGCGGTTGTGCCTCATGCACCTGGATAACGATGACTTAGACAGCGCTCGCGCTGCGTTCGTGAAAGCCCAGCAGGCACTACCGGACTCACCGACGCTAGCCTACATTGAAGCCATGTTGCTGCTGCATGAAGGTCATGAGGAAGAGGCCAAAGAGCGAGCTAACTTCTGGTACCGTCGCTTGGTTCGCCAGGGCGACTTGGATGAAGAGCAGCTCGAATTCCTGGCTGCTCTAGCTGAAAATCCTGGTGCCACCTTGGCCGACCAGCTGTTGAGCGCCGAAGAAGATATGGCGACGCCGCTAGTATCGCTACAGGCGCTGTTGGCGTCACTCCCTATCGCACCCAAGCTTACCATTGAGCAAGATGCCGATTCCGGTAGATTGCACTACACCACCACCGCTCGTGAAGAAACCCTGTTTGCGGCTTGGCACGAACAGTTTCAAGTCATGGTCGATGAAGAGGTCGCCTTGGGCTTTCGCGATGACCCCTGGGGCAACGCGATAGAGTGGATGTCTGAGCTATGTGCCCACCCAGAATGGTTAGATGCGCCCCAGGTAGTGCAAGATTTAACGTTAGCGCTGACCAGCCGCTTTGGTAGCCTGCCGTGGATGGCGCCGAGCCTGCTGGAACCCCTGGCACTGCGCCTTTCTCGCTGGTTAGAACAAGCCCGTGCAGCCGGTGACGGCAGCCTGTGTTGGGATGATGCCGATAACGCCATGCTGCTGCGTACTGGCCTTGCACTGGTGGTGGGCATGGAGCGCGGAGCGCGCCAGCACTCACGCGAGTTGGCTGAAGAGCTGCTAGCTATAGATCAGGAAGATAGCCTTGGGTTGAGAGAGCTAGTGCTTGACCAATTGCTGCGGGATGACCGCAATGAAGAAGCGTTAGCGCTCACTGATGAGCCACAAAAGGACGATGGTTCTTTAGAGCTGGGGTTATTGATGGGCCGTACGCTGGCGCTATATCGGTTGGAAAACCACGATGCCGCCGAAGCAGCGTTGGCGGATGTGATCGCCCATAATCGCTATGCGCTTGAGCTTTTGTGTGCAGAGAATCCACGGCCTTCTATGCCCCATGCGGATGGTCAGGTAGATCCCGGTTCCCGTGCGGAAGCGTGGCAGTATCGTACGTTGATGCGTGACCAGTGGCGCACCACGCCAGGCGCGCTGGCGTGGTTGGCGGATCATCGCTAGTTTTATTTTGCTTCTGCGATCACTGGGGTAGGCACCAGTTGCTTATCTCGGCTGATCCAGATGGCTAGCAGAATGGCGGGTAAGCCGAGCAGGGTAGCCACTACGAAGAAGGTGGCGTATCCCTGAGCCGTGACGACCAGCCCGCCAAAACCGCTCAAAAATTTTCCTGGTAGCGTCATTAACGACGAAAACAGTGCGTATTGGGTGGCGGTATAAGCCCGCGAGGTTAAGCTGGAAAGAAACGCAATAAAGACAGCGCTGGCTAAGCCGTTGGCAAGGTTGTCGCCAATAATGGTCACTACCAGCATAGGAAGCTGATTACCTATCAATGCTAACGCGGCAAACAGCAGGTTGGTCACCATGACAAAGCCTGCGCCAATGATTAGCAGTGGCCCAATGCCGTAGCGAGCGACCAGCAAGCCGCCAAGAATTCCCCCCGTAATACTCATGGCAATACCAAAAATATTGGTGACGTTGGCGATAGTGGCCAGCGAAAAGCCTAAATCGATATATAGCGGATTTGCCATAGAAGCCATGGCAAGATCACTAATTCGGAACACCGCGATAAAGATTAAAATGCCCAACGCCTTCACCCCATAGCGGCGGAAGAAGTCGGTAAAAGGACACACAATGGCACCAATCACCCAAGCACCTAGACGCCGCAAAACTTTCGGTTGGCCACGGCTGGCACGAATGAAGGCACGTACCTTGGGTTCGTGAATGAGCTGAACAGTCAACGATGCGCGCTTTGGTTCAGGTCGAATGAGTACGGTAAGTACGCCAATACCCACAAGCGCAGCCATGCAGAGATACGCTGCGTTCCAGGAAATTGCGGATGCCACATAGAGCGCACCTGCGCCTGCCGCTAACAGCCCCCCGCGGTAACCGATAATGTAAGTAGAGGCCATCGCTGCTTGTACGTCGTCATCTGCAGATTCGATGCGGTACGCGTCAATGGCGATATCCTGGGTGGCCGAGCCAAAGGCTACCAGCAGCGCAAAGGTCGCTACCCAGCCTAAGTTGCCTACCGGGCTTACTCCCGCCAAGCCAATTAGCCCTGCTGCAATCATCCCCTGGGCAAGCAGCATCCAGCCACGTCGTTGGCCAAACGTGCGGGTCAAGATCGGTAGTGCAAGTCGGTCAACGATAGGCGCCCAAAAAAACTTGATTGAGTAGAGCATGCCAATCCAGGCGAAGAAGCCAATCGCGGCAACTTCTACACCGTCACTGCGTAGCCATGCAGAAAGGGTTGAGAACACCAGTAAAAAAGGCAGGCCTGCAGAAAAACCTAGAAACAGCATGGTGATGACAGGCGCGCGACAGTAAATACCGAGCGCATCCAGCCAGCTGCGCTGGGGAATAGGGGTGGGCATGTTGATTAACACTCCAGGAAAGAAAACGTCTGCATCGAGGCCCGCTAAAAACCGGTCAGTGATAGACTAGGCCTGATATCCATGACAAAGCCAGTAGCTTACCGGAGAGGAGTTTTCAATGTCGATTACAGCCCATCAAGTAGTCACTTTACACTACGTGTTAAGCGATGTGCTTAGCGATGGCAGTACCCGCGTGCTAGATGACTCCAACGCGCGTGATAAGCCCTTAGAGTACCTCCATGGACACGATAATATTTTGCCCGGTTTAGAGAGAGCCTTGGAAGATAAAGCCGCCGGAGCTGAACTGCGCGTCACGCTTGCGCCTGCTGATGCCTACGGCATCCGTAATGAAGACTTGGTGCAGGAGGTGAGCCGTGCGTCGTTTGGCAGCGCGGTGCTCGAACCGGGTAGCCGTTTCCAAACAGAAGGTGAAGCAGGCCCGCAAATCGTTACGGTACTGAGTATCGATGGCGACATGGTGACGGTTGATACTAATCATCCGTTGGCTGGCCATACGCTTCGTTACCAGGTAAATGTATTGGATGTGCGTGATGCGACCCGTGCGGAGCTGGCCAAAGGCCACCCCCTGCCACCAGGAACTGAACACAGCAAAGTAGAAGATCGAAAAGTGCTTTAGTTGTAATTTCTAGGGGTTAAGAGTTTCAGATGCTTTAAATTTACAAGGACCTTAAATTGGCAGGGGCTTTAAATCGTCAGCGTGCTCAAAATTGACCGCGTATTTTAAGTCTTCAGCGTACTTTAAGCGTTAAAAACTGACCCATATCAAGTTCCTGACAGGCCGCAAATAACCCCTCTGAAAAGCTTGACCCAGGTCAGCTTCCTGCTGGTGTTAACGCACTAGGATGGTGTCATACATCACGGCGGGAGGGGATCACCATGTACTGGGATGATACTGTTATTTTCGGTCTAGTTACTGTCGCGTTAATGATCGTTTTTATGATTGGTTGGGTAGGCTTTGTCGTACGTGACCACCTTCGTAAGGATGAACGTAAAAAGCATTAACGCCGCTTGTTGTGATAGTCGTCAGGGGAGGGGGCTTGCTTTAAATAGTGAGCTTCCTGTTGCCGGCCCATTTGGGCCGGCTTTTTTTGTTCGTTAAAAACTGTTTCCGAGTATTCACGTTAACCGTCTGGTAAAGTACCTAGCAGCACAATAAGGCATTACACCGCTAGGAAACCGTTTGCCATGAATGCTGTTATTTCAATCGTTGCCATACGCTGCTGCGCTTCTCATTATCTTAAAGCTGGTGTCGCCTGCGTCCTACTATTACTTAGTTGGCTATCAATGCCGGTCTATGCTCAGGCATTAAGTGTGATTAATGGCGAAAAAACCACAACACTCTCTATTAACGAGTTACGCCAACAATCTACGATTACACTGTCTGTGTTTGACCCTTTTCAAGGGCGCGAAGTAGACATGCATGGGCTTGAATTTCGTCGTTTCCTGATTAATCAATTTGGTGAAGTACCCCCCGCATTGCATTTTACGGCATGGGATGATTACGAAGTGACGTTAAGTGGCTGGAATGACCCCAAGTGGTTAATGGTCACGGAAGAGGATGGAGTGCCACTTACACTGCGTTCGCGTGGCCCATTACGACTAGTGGAACAGGCTTATGATGAGCAGCGTGATATCGAAAACCTGCGTGAATTCAACGACTGGATATGGATGATTCGCAGCATCGAGGCCCGGTGGTGATTATCGAACCACCACCTTCTCCACCTCCTATACCATCGCTACCTCCCGATCCTATGACTAGGAAGAGACGCTATGTGACCTGGTTGTCATTGAGCTTAATGAGCTTTATGGCGTTGATGGTGGTGATTGTTTACGAAGCACGCTGGGTATATCCAGAAATACAGGCGTATTTCAGCCAAACAGGCAATTTGACAGGGCAGCAATTGGCGACCAGGTCGCGGGGCTATTTACAGCTCGCTCAGCAACATTTGTTAAGCGAACAGCCCTTTGAAGACGAGCAACGACAAGCCGTTAGGCTCAATCTCGATATTGCTTATGGGCTAATTGATGTCGAGGTATACCGCCAAAAGTACAGTTGTACGCAGGCTAGCTTACAAACCTTAAACTTGCTCGCAGAACGCCTGAAAGAGTATGCCGTGACACCATTTGATGCTGCGGCTGAACTATTGGGGCCAATTGATTGTTTAACGAGCATTGAAATGAACCAGCTCGACCTGCGTGGCATGGCAATTAATGAGTTTTCTGAAAGTACACGCCGACATAATCAGGTGCTGACCTATTCCAGTATGGTGATTTTTGCACTAGGGCTACTGTTTTGGGGAATGCATGAGCGACAGCTGCGGCGCACAGAGCGCGCCACGGAGCAGACAATGGTCTGGATGCAGCAAGCGATGCGCGATCCGTTGACGGGCATAGGTAACCGCAGTGCGCTTCATCAAGATGTCGCCGCCAAAGAAGGGGCGTCGCTTGCCTTGATCTTGGTTGATATCGACTTCTTCAAGCAGTACAACGATTCGTTGGGTCACCCCGAGGGTGATCAGCTGTTACGTCGCCTGGCAAGCCTTCTTAAACATGTGCTTGGTGAAGGTGCAAAACTATACCGGTTAGGTGGTGATGAGTTTGCTGCAGTACTGCCTTGCGATGATGACGCGTTATTGGTTGATTACTGTGATCAATTGACGTCTGCTCTAGAGCAGGCTGATTTCAAACATCCCTCGCATCCGGACAATGAAAGAGTAACGTTGAGTATTGGGGGGGTGCGATTTATAGCAGGGGAGACAACCTTTCCAAGTGCTTACGAAGCCGCTGATAAGGCGCTTTATCAGGTAAAGAGCGCAGGACGTGATGACTGGCATATCAGCGAAGCCGCATAACATCTTCATAAAGTGGTGCCAAACGACCTAGCAGGTCATTGCGTGCTGACAGTGGAACGCCTTCACGCCGCATGGCGTCATCTAAATACTCTACAACGCGGTTAAAGTGAGCGTCGGTAATTCCCATCGTTTGGTGGGCGCGATCCATAGGCGGGCCATCGTAGCGGCAGGGGCCGTCGCTGATATCGCAAAGCTGAGTGGCGAATGATTCAGCAAACAAATCAATGTTGGTATTGGCGAAGTAGCCAACCACATCTTCATCCTCGGCAATACGATAAAGTAGGTTTTCAACAATGGTGTTTATCGCCGATTGGCCGCCAATTCGCTCATAAAGCGTAGCGGTATTGTTATGCTGAGCGCAGCCCAGCAGAGATAGCATGCTTGACATTAAAAAGATAAATACTATGCGCTGAGCAGCAGTGCCTAATAACCCCATGTCGATTCCTGTTGTTAATAAAAGACTTTTTAATTAAAGTTTAATCAATGTCAGTTTAATAAGCGGCTTGCAAGGATAAATAACCGCCCTGCTGGGAAGGAAGGCCTGCAATGTCACCCAAGTCTAACCATGCGCCTGTTAACGATACATGCTTATTAAAGAAGTAAGCGCTGTACAAGCTTTGCCAGTCCTCTTCTTGGGCCACGCTGAGGTTGTCAGGTTTTTGACGATACTCGGTGCCGACAACCCAGTTAGGTGTGATAAAAACGCCTAGGCTGCCTTCTGCCATCCACGCGCTTCCGCCTTGATCACCGCCAAAGCCCAGTAAGCCTCCTTGGTTAGCTGACGTATTGCGTAGCGTCCCATTGAGCAGCACATTACGACCTAAAAAGGCATTAAAGAGCAGTTTGCTAGCACTTAAATAGGCATCAGTGCCACGGGTGTTGTCAGCACCTAGTGCGGTGGGTACTGTGCCGTCGATCAATCTTTTGTGCATCACTCCCGCACTCCAGATGCCCCAGGGGTGGTAAAGCACATCGCCAAATAAACGTATTTTGGCAGCGTAGATATCTTGCTCCAGTTCACCTCCTAGCGTGGTGAGTTCAAAGGTTTGGCGTGCAATTGAAAGCTCTAGCCTGTCCTGGACATTAACGCTAGCGCTGGTGACGCTTAATCGATAGTCATCGACCCACGCCCGTGTTGTGGAAACCGTCGCTCCCAGTTCGTTATCGCTGGCGGTGCTGGTCAACACCGCCCATGGTGAAAGCCCGCCACCAGCAGCACCTTCTATCGCACTGACGGCACCGGTACCCAAAATGCGACTTCCCGCGCTGCTGGGGATTGCCGCCAGTAGGGCGCTTGTTGCCGCTGCTACCAGTACCAGGCATCGAGAGGATGAGTAATAACGAAACATAGCGATACTCTGTGCGTAGATTAGCGTGTTGCCAGGGATGGCAGCACTAAGGAAGGAGTGTCCGCTAGCCAATTAAGGACGTCATCGGCCGGCATTGGTTTGGCTATCCAGTAGCCTTGTAGATAGTCACACTGAAGTTTGCACAGTAATTCTGCGGTGGCGCTGTTTTCGACGCCTTCGGCAACAGTTTTTAGGCCTAGGTTATGCGCCATCTCGATAGTAGAGCGCACAATTGTGAGGTCTTCTTCTTGGGTATCGAGTTTAAGAACAAAGGATTTGTCGATCTTTAATTCATCAACGGGGAGTCGTTTAATCTGTGCCAGGGATGAGTAGCCAGTGCCGTAATCGTCAATAGCGATCTTCAAGCCCTGCTGGCTAAGCGCTAGTAGGGTTTCAGTGGCGGCATCTACGTCTTGCATAACGGCACTTTCGGTGACTTCTAAGGCAAGCTGGTCTGGGGTTAAATTGAAGCGGTGTAACAATCCGCTGATGCGCTTAGGCAGCGTTGAGTCGATTAAGTCACTCGCTGACAGATTAACCGCTACCGATAGGTGGTTGTCAGCGCACTTCCAGCGGTGAAGCTGTTCACATACATGTGCCAGCATCCAGTTCGATAGTAAGCCTATGTTGCCTGAGCGCTCAGCGAGGCCGATAAATTCGTCAGGGGGGACAAATCCTAGCGTAGGGTGTCGCCAGCGCATCAGTGCTTCGAATTGACATACCTGCCCACTGTGGGTGTCCACTTTAGGCTGGTAAGCCATCCATAGCTCACTGTTTTTCACTGCTTCTTGAAGGTCGCGAATCAGCATTAATTGGCGTAGGTGCTGCTCTTCTTGACCTTCGACGTAGCTTTCATGGCTGTGGCGATGTCGGCGGGCTTTGTCGAGTGCGATATCCGAGCGCCGAAGCAGCAGTTGCGGGGTGATGCCATGGGCGGGATAGTTAACTTCACCAGCGGAAATCGACGGCACAATAGGTGATTTATCGAGATTGATAGGTTGGTTGAGTCTGCTCATCAGTTCAGTGCGGGTAGAGGTATCGCAGTAGGGTCTTTCAATAAGCAGCATGAGTTCATCGCCATCTAAGCGATAGGCTTTACTTACTGGGGCGGGCAGCTGTTGCATCCGCTGAGCTAACGTGACAAGCAGATGGTCGCCAAGGGCATAGCCGAAGGTGTCGTTAATGTCTCGAAAATCATTGATAGCGAAACGTAGCAACGAAAATGGTTGGCCTTTTTGAATTCGCTTAAATATGTCTTCTAATGCGCTAACACGATTGGGTAAATCGGTAAGCATGTCATGCCGCGATTGGTGATGAAGCGTGGCTTCACGCTTAGCAATATCTTCCTGCATGGAAAGCAATGTCGTTGCGAGCAGATCCGTTTCGGCGACTGCCGCCGCCCCAGGGATACGGCCAACATGCTCTCCTTGACCGATACGTTTGGCTGCCAACGCCAGAGCGATTAGCGGTTTGCTGATACTTCGGGCGCTCCACATGGCCACTGCCAACGTGAGTAGCAGCATTAGTGTGACAATTCCAATCAGCTGCCACTTAAGGTGTTGATAAGCCCCCAGTAGCTCGTTCCGAGACAGCTGAAGCAAGGCATATGATTGATACTCCGGGCTTTCTAATAGCTCAGACGCGTAGGACAGGTAGTTATTATTGTCAGACATTTGACTATGGGTGGTATAAGCCCCGCCCATTAGCTTATCGCCATGGCCGCTCATGAGGCGCTTAGCCAACTGTTCCTGGTGGGAACTTGCCAGATAACCGACATCGCCGCTGGCATCGTAGGTGACGATACTGATATCCAGGCCGGTAAGCGCATTAATTTCCTGGACGACTTCCTCATCAATTAAAAAGCCCATACCGACCCAGCCAATTAAGTTGGGGGCACGAACGGGCATCAGTACGAATTCGTAGGGTTCACCATTGCCGATGACTACACCGACACCATGACCATTTTGCTGGGCGCGCCCAAATAGTTCTGGAAAAGGCATTGTGCTGCCTTGTTCATGGTGGCTGCTGGCAAGTACATTGCCTGCTAAATCACTGAGCATCACCATATCTGCCTGGGCGCGGTCACCATGATTAGCGAGCACCGAGTAAAGGGTGGCGGTATCTTTCGTTGCTACGGCACTTTTGAAACCAAAGTCGTCCGCCAAAATTGCTACATTACTGCGCAGTTGTTCACCGCGAATATCTAGCAATTGATGTAACACGCGAGCACCGACCTCTAAGCGTTGGTTGCCTTTCATCAGCGCATCATTTTGTGTCGCGTGTAGGAACGCTGCACCTGTCGCAATCTGTGAAATGATGACGACCGCCAGTAGCACTAGCATTAAGCGCGTGCGAAAGCGCATAGTGACCTCTGAGTGTGAAGGCGCTTACCATCGCGCCAGACATCAATCCTTGTGCGTGGCATCACGGAAACGCTGTTGCAGCGGTGAGATTGTGCTCGGCTGTGGTGGAATTGCATTCAGTTCTAAGCTAACGGTTAGGTTATCCGCATCGCTGATATCACCTTCCCACCATACCTCTTGGCTATCGTCCATGCGGCTATGCCACACTCGCATTCTATGGACACCTTCAGGCAGCTCTGGCAGCGTTAATGTACCGTTGCTGTCGGTAAGTGCAGCGTAGGGCGCATCGCTAACCACGATAAATGCTTGCATGCTGTCATGAATATTGCAGCCCAGTACCACTACGCCAGCCTGATCAAAATGAATAGGCGGTGGTGTTTCGCTTAAATACAGCTCCAAGTTAAAGATCTTCGCCGGTGAAAAAGAGAAGACGTGGTGGCGCGTGGTGTCTTCATTGGGAAACGCTACATAACTATCGGTAGGAATAGTAAGAACTTGAGGGTGAAAGGCAGCATTGCGCTGAACAATGTGTTTTGTTTGTGCTGTCGGTGCTGTGGACGACTCAAAATAAACCTCAACGACTGCGTTTTCTAACGGATTGGCCGCTGCATCGGTCACACGGATATCTGCAGCCTCAGCGTACAGGCTGAGTAGCATTATCAGGCTGCCCAGTGCCCAAGTGGTAGGGATTCTTTGGCAGCCATTAATTGTTGTGAGCATGAGGCGGTACCTAGGTAAGAGAAAAGTATGAAAATAATGATTCTTTTATACCGAAAAATCATATCAACATACCAACGATAAACTCACATTGGTTAAAAAAAGTAAACAATGGGAAAGTGACGCTTAGTCGGTGGTTTCACGTGTGCTTCGGGGCTAGGATTGTTTTTGAAACAGCGTTTGATAACCTTCCTAGAGATTAATCAGGAGTCCTGTGATGAACAATGAAGCCGATTCCCTGCTGAATAAACGGCGTTCACGCCGCCAAGTGCTAGCAAGCTTAGGGCTTGGTGCCGCCGCGTTATATGTTGCTCCTACGCTGATATCCATGGGGCAAGCTGAAGCGCGTGAACATCACCATTCTCGCTCTAGTTACTCGCGACCCAGCTACTCACGGCCGAGCTATTCAAGACCGAGCTATTCAAAATCTAGGCATTCACGCCCACGCTATTCGCGCCCTTACTACTCTCGCCCACAGCGCTCTCGTTGGGAGCGAGATGGTGTAATTGAGATTCGCATAAGTCGTTTATTACCTCGCTGGTAGGGGGTGCCGTGGCTACGCCATCGATTACTGTCGATTATGCGCTGGAAAATCTTGGCCCTTGCGTGCGCTTAATTGATGCAGAGCATCTGCTGCCAGTGATTCATCAGGCAATGCCTGGCTGGCGGCTAACCCCCTGTGAGCCTCAGCAGTATGCACCTGCTATTTGTGTTCGGCAGCACCCTGATGATTATTGGCAGGAAGCGCCTGCACTACCGGGTGGTATGTTATTAGATACACCCGCAGGAACCGCTTGCAGTGTGATCGCTGATCTAGCAGGTGCCTATCTGCGTCACCACCCTGAGCATATCGGGCTTCACTGTGGGGCAGTAGAGGTTAATCAACAGTTAGTGATATTTCCGGATAGTCACCGGGCGGGTAAAAGCACCCTCACCGCGGCGTTTGCCGCAGCTGGTTATCGTGTGTTTGGCGATGATGTGCTGGCACTCAATAGCTGTGGTGAAGGTATTGCGTTGGGCATTGCACCTAGGTTGCGTTTGCCGTTGCCGCAGAATCTAGCGTCTGAGTTTCATCAGTTTGTTGCTAACCATCTAGGGCCTCATGATGATCGCTATGGCTACTTAGCGCTAAACGAGCAGCAGCTGGCATCTCATGGGGTGCGTTGTCCGCTAGGTGCCATACTCCTTATTGAACGCGATGAAACGATTAGTGAGCCGCAGCTTGTTCGTCTGCAGCCGGGAGATGGGCTCTGGCAGTTGCTGCAGCAAAACTTCGCGGAGCATGAGTCAGATCAGACGTTGATTGAGCGCTTTTTGCCAATCTTAAAAGGTCTGCCGTGTTTTTTAATGCGTTACCGAGATGCTTACGCAGCGACAACGTGGCTGACAACCCAGATAAATAGCGATGGGTTTCTTAATAGCGCCATGGCGACAGAGCCGTGTTGTCGTCAAACCAAGCCGCAGGCGTTCAAACAGAGCCATGTGCTGGCACCAAACGACACGCGCAGGTGGCAAATCAGCCAGGTGGCTCATGAGTTTCCATTGGGTGAAGAGCTGTTCGTCATTGCTAAAGAGGGCGGTGAAATTCATCGTTTGAATGTGACGAGTAGAGCAGTGTGGGCGCTGCTGCAGCATGAGCCATTAAGTAAAGATGAGATTATTGATACCTTAGTGACATTTTTTATTGGTGCTAGCAGGAAAAGTGTAGAGCGGGATATCTCCCATTTATTGGGTCAATTAGTCAGCTTGGGGGTAGTTCAGCCTGTCACCGATTAGCGCCAATCATCTCGCCATGCTTTTAGCACCCGTTCTGGATACCACGTTTGCCCTAGGCTTCCATTATAACGAGCCAATGCGCGAGTGAAATCACCGCGCTCGACGGCAAGGTAGTGAGCTAAAATTGTGCAGCCGTAACGCAAATTACGATTTGGATCGCTAAGGTTGTCCATTGGCAGGCCAAGCTCTTCGATCCAAAAAGGCATAATTTGCATGAGTCCTACGGCGCCAGCTGACGAGACCGCATCAGATTTAAACGCGCTCTCTACTTGGATCAGTGATAGCACAAGTTCAGGGGGTAAACCGGCTAAGCGGGCTTCCTGATACAGCCGCGTCAATAACTCATAGCGCTCAGTGGGCTCGCGGATAAACCGTGAAAGAGGTGCATCCATACGGCTACGCCACTGTTGCAATTGCCGCTGAGAATAGGACGTTTGTTGATGAGCAGCGTCAAAAGTTAGGCGCAGTGGTGAAGCCACTGCGCTGGCTAAAGGCAAGGCAGCGATCACAATGCTGCCTGCCAAAACCCACTTGTTAACCCAACGCAAATGCCACGCTATTGCGCCCAGCAACATGAGAGCTTGCCTTACTTGTTGTTATTCAGACCCGCTTGATCGCAAAGGAAATCGACAATTTGATCGGCAGCAATCATGGTCGCTTCGCTATCTCGGCGGCCTTTGTATTCCAGTTCGCCGTTATCCAAACCGCGATCACCAATCACTAAGCGGTGGGGCACACCCATGAGTTCCAGATCAGCAAACTTGACGCCGGGGCGAGTGTCGCGATCGTCAAGCAGTACATCTAATCCCGCTGCTGTTAGCGATTGATAGAGACGTTCGGACTCTTCGCGCACACGTTGGGATTTGTGGGCATTCATGGGCACCAGCGCCACTTGGAAGGGGGCGATAGCGTTTGGCCAGATAATGCCTGAGTCATCGTGGTTTTGCTCAATAGCGGCAGCCACTACGCGGGGAACGCCGATACCATAGCAGCCCATCCATGGATGGCTGGTTTTGCCGTTGTCACCCAATACTGTCGCGTTCATTGCTTCGGAGTACTTTTGTCCAAGCTGGAAGACGTGGCCCACTTCAATGCCGCGCTTGATAGAAAGCGTGCCTTTACCGTCCGGCGAAGGGTCACCTTCTACAACGTTACGTAGATCGGCAACTTGGGGCAAAGCCACGTCACGCTCCCAGTTGATGCCGAAATAGTGCTTGCCATCGACGTTTGCGCCAGCACCAAAGTCACTCATTAGCGCCACACTGCGATCAATAATGATCGGCATTTTTAGCCCAACCGGTCCAAGTGAGCCAGGGCCAGCGCCAACCACCGCACGGATTTCTTCTTCGTTTGCCATGGTTAGTGGGGCGGCTACCTGGGGCAGGTTTTCAGCTTTGACTTCATTAAGCTCATGGTCACCACGGATTAGCAGAGCAATCAAGCCACCTTCAGCGGCATGCACCATCAGCGTCTTGATGGTTTTCTCAATGGGCAGGCCATGCTGCTCTACCAGGGCGGCAATTGTCTTAGCGTTCGGCGTATCAACCAAATTCATCTCTTCGCTGGGAGCTGCGCGTTCGGCGTTACTGTCTAGTGGCGCGGGAAGGGCCTCGGCTTTTTCCATATTAGCGGCGTAATCAGAGGCGTTGGAGAACACGATGTCGTCTTCACCTGAGTCGGCTAACACGTGGAATTCATGGGAGCCAGTGCCGCCAATTGAGCCGTTATCAGCAATTACAGGGCGGAAGTCGAGACCTAGGCGGGTGAAGATGCGTGAGTATGCATCGTACATCGTCTGGTAGGTCTCTTTGAGAGAGGCTTCATCCAGGTGGAAGGAGTAAGCATCTTTCATAATGAATTCGCGAGAACGCATCACCCCAAAGCGAGGGCGAATCTCGTCACGAAACTTAGTTTGAATTTGGTAGAAATTAATCGGCAGCTGCTTGTAGCTGGCAATCTCTTTTCGCACCAAATCGGTAATGACTTCTTCATGGGTCGGGCCTACGCAGTAGTCACGTTCGTGGCGATCTTTCAGGCGCAGTAGTTCCGGACCGTACTGCTCCCAGCGGCCAGACTCTTGCCACAGGTCAGCAGGCTGCACGGCGGGCATTAATACTTCCTGAGCGCCGGCACGGTTCATCTCTTCGCGGACAATGGCTTCAACCTTACGCAGCGTGCGTAGGCCAAGAGGCAGCCACGTATAGAGGCCAGAGGTAAGACGACGGATCATACCGGCGCGCAGCATTAACTGGTGGCTGATGACTTCAGCGTCGGCCGGAGTTTCTTTTAATGTCGCAATCAATAATTGGCTGGCGCGCATGGGCGTGAGCATTCCTTGTTGGTAGGGGTGATGCTTAATCGTTTAGTAACGTAGCGCTTAAACTAGCGTTGAATGCGGCATTGTACGGCTAAGCGAGTTAGGCGGCAAAATCCTACGTTAACAGCTTGGCGTGTGTTGGTAAGCAAATGTGTTAAACTCGCCAAGTTTTGTGGCTCGATAGCAACGGTCAAACAACAGAATCATCTCCGGCTATCGGTACGTTAGGACTTTGAGGGAACCTTCATGCAGCAAGCAGTACGCCGTTGGTTAACGGGGGCCATTGTTGGTGTCTCCATTGTAACGTTAAGTGGTTGTGGAACGCTTTTTCATCCTGAGCGTAAAGGACAATTAAGCGGTAATGTTGACCCAGTAGTGGCTATCGCCAACGGTGTAGGGCTACTGTTTTTTATTGTGCCAGGCGTTATTGCTTATGCCGTGGATTTCTCTAATGGCACTATCTACTTACCAAGTGCGAGCAGTGCATCGGTAGATATTCACCACTTAGACGACGCTATGGACGTAGCTTCGCTAGAGAAGCTACTGTCAGATAAAGCGGGAAAGCCGGTTAGTTTGGAAAACGAGTTACTGATGATGGAAGAAGTGGCCAGCCTAGACGAGGCGTTGGCCATGGTTCGTATGTCAGGTGTACTGGATGAAGAACGCCTCGCCACGATGTAGCGTGCAATGATAAAATTAGCACAAGTTTATATAGCCAAGCAGATACGCCTGTGCTGATAAAACGCCCCCAGTAGACAAACTCTCTTGGGGCGTTTTTTTATCGTATCGCTTTTATCACATTGATAACATGCCTCTAACGATGTGGAGCCTTTGTCAGCTTTAGAACCACCAAGCCCGCCACAAGCCCCCAGAACGCGCCACCAATTCCCAGTAAAGTAATGCCAGAGCCGGTGAGTAAAAAGGTGATAATGGCGGCGTCTCGTTGCCCACTGTTTTCAAATGCATTAGCTAACCCACCACTTAATGTGCCAAGTAACGCTATACCTGCCAGCGACATGACCAGGACGCTGGGAAGCGCATTGAAAACACCGGTAACCGTGCCCCCAAAAATACCCATCGCGATATAGAACACTCCCGCCGCAACGCCTGCTGTATAGCGCTTGAGGGGATTCGCATGGGCATCAGGACCTATGCATACCGCTGCGCTAATGGCCGCCATATTGAATGCATAACCACCAAACGGGGCGAGCAAAAGCGTTGCACCCCCTGTCCAACTGATGAGCGGCGAACTGTTTGGCTGGTAACCTGCTGCCCGAAGCACTGCCACGCCAGGTAAATTTTGAGTGGCCATGGTAATGACAAACAGAGGGATGCCAATGCTGATCAGCGTTGTCATCGAAAAGGCGGGTGTAGTAAAAACGGGGACGGTAGGTGCTAGCGGAATACTTTGTACGTTAAGTTGACCCTGCCAAAGGGCAATAGCAATGCCGGCTAGTAGTACACCAGGTACCGCGAGCGTTGGCCATAGGCGTCGGCCTGCTACCCAGGCGGCTAACATGGCCAGTGGTAGTAGCCATTGGCTTTCCATGACGTTAAACAGCGCTAGGCCAAAGCGCAACAGAATACCCGCCAGCAGTGCAGACGCAATTGCACTGGGGATGTGGCGCATCAGGCGTTCGAACAGTCCTGTTACACCGCATAGCGTAATGAGCAGCGCGGAGAACAGGAAAGCGCCAATGGCTTCTTCAATTGGAATACCGGGAAGGTTAGTCGCCAAAAACGCTGCGCCTGGTGTTGACCACGCTGTCAATAGGGGCATGCGATAGCGCAGCGATAGCCCTATCGAGGTAATGCCCATGCCAATGCCTAGCGCCCACAGCCAAGAACTGATTTGTGCAGTACTGGCGCCCGCAGCGGCTGCTGCTTGGAAAATAATCGCCGCTGAACTCGTGTAGCCGATGGTGACCGCGACGAAGCCTGCTGTTACGGTCGAGAGGCTAATATCTCGCCAGAAAGGGGTTTTATGTTTTTCTGTCGGCTGCAGAGTAGGCGGCGCCTCCATGGGGTTACCTCGTTTACGCTAGGTGGTGTGCGCTATAGCGCACAATGCTGTAAGGCTATCATTGTGCGCTATAACGCACAAGATTGACGTCATCGGTGTTCATCGCTGACCGGATAGGTAAACTACATCACTAAATTTTATGGAGAGCCGCATGGTGAGTGACCCTCATACCATTGCCGAACACATTGCGGAAACCGTCAAAAAGCTGCGTAAAGACCGCGGTTGGAGCCTAGACCGAGCTGCGGCTGAAACAGGTGTGAGTAAAGCCATGCTGGGACAAATAGAGCGTGGTGAGTCTAGTCCTACCATCTCAACGCTTTGGAAGATCGCGAGTGGTTTTCGGGTGTCGTTTTCAACCCTGTTTGATGGTGATAAACCTGCGTTAGGCGAACTTCACCGAGATGGCTGGGAGTCTGTTTGGGGCGATGATAGCGCTGGGATGCAAGCACGCCTGCTCTTCCCTTATGACCCGCTGCTAGGCTTTGAAATGTTTATGATTGAGCTCGCGCCAGGGGCGATCAGCGAGTCGTCTCCCCACGCCAGCGGTGTGGTAGAACACATCGTTGTTGTCGAGGGCGAAATGGAGCTGCGCATAGACGAGCGCTGGCAAACGCTGCGGGTAGGCGAGGGACTGCGCTTTTTTGCCGATCGCCCACACGCCATGCGAAACAGCGCTACGACGCGGCTACGCTTTCATGATGTGATTCACTATTTGCCTGGCGCTGCTTCAGGCGCTTGAGCACCGGGCACTTGAGTACCAGGTACTTGAGCACGTAGCCAGTTGAGTTCGTCAGCCCAAATGCTGGGTTCGACGGTTTCCAAAATCATCGGTATGTCATGAATGCGTTCGTCTTGCATGATCGTTGTGAATGCATCCAATCCGATATTGCCTTTACCTAAGCTGTGGTGGCGGTCTACACGGCTTGCGAAGGTGCTCTTGGCATCGTTTAAATGCATACCGCGCAAGTATTTAAAGCCAACCACCTTGCCTAGCTCATCCAATGTTGCCTTGGTGGCCTCGGCGGTACGTAAGTCATACCCAGCGGCAAAGGCGTGGCAGGTGTCAATACAAACACCGACACGGGTTTTATCATCAACGTGGGAAATAATTTCCGCTAAATGCTCGAAGCGCCAGCCAAGGTTGGTCCCTTGTCCTGCGGTGTTTTCAATCACTGCCGTGACGTCCTGTGACTGTAACAATGCTTCGTTGATGGAATCTGCGATGCGTTTCAGGCAGTCGGCTTCGCTGATTTTGTTCAGATGGCTGCCTGGGTGGAAGTTCAATAGCGTTAGGCCGAGCTGTTCACAGCGCTGAATTTCATCTACAAACGCAGCACGGGACTTTTCAAGCCCAGCGGCCTCTGGGTGGCCTAAATTAATCAGGTAGCTGTCGTGGGGTAAAATTTGTTCAGGGCCAAACCCATGGGTTTGGCAGGCCTGTTTAAACGCTGCAATAGCCTCGTCGGTCAGTGGTTTGCCTTTCCACTGCCGCTGGTTTTTGGTGAACAGAGCAAAGCCGTTTGCGCCGATTTCTACCGCACGGAACACTGCTTGATCTGCGCCACCCGCTGCGCTTACATGGGCACCAAGATAGTGCATAGTTTTCCTTAGGTAGAGTATTGGATATTGGCGAATTTAACCGTGTCGACGTCGATTATTCAAATAGCGTTGAAATGCTTCGGGCTCATCAGTAATCGCGCTGGCTATCCCCCATCCCCAGCGGCTTTCAAAAGCACTGGGGTCGTTGGCGGTATAGCATAAAATTTCATAGCCATCTCTGCGCATGGCAGCGGCCTGTGTGTGTTTTAAGCGCGGCCAATGAGGGTGAATACTAAATGCGTCGATGGCTTCACATTGGTCACGCCAGGTAGGCGGTGTACTGCCAAACAGTACGCCCAGTGCGAGCGTTTCTTTTGGTGCGATGCGGCGGCATCTAGCTAATGCCCGGGCATCAAACGAGGACACAATCACCCGTTCGGCGGGCAGTGTAGTTAATACGATGGGTAATACGGTATCAACTAAGGCAATGGGGTCACGGCCTTTGTTTACCTTGATCTCTAAATTTACCCCCATGTTGAGTTCGTTCAACAGCGTCAGCATGGCCTCTAGACTGGCCATCTTTTCACCTGCAAACGTATCGCCAAACCAGCTACCGACGTCAAGCTGTTGCGCATGCTGCCACGTCAGGTTAGCAAGCTCGCCACGGCGATCGGAGCAGCGGCTGATATCGCTATCGTGCCAAATAACAGGCGTGCCATCGCCCAGTAGCTGAACGTCCAACTCCACCCAGGTTGTCCCTGCTTGATGAGCAGCACGCACTGCCGTTAAGGTGTTTTCAGGTGCGGCGGCCGAGTATCCGCGATGGGCTATAAGTGTAGGCAAACAGATTGCTGGGTGCGTCATAGTCTGTCCGTTTGAGAGTAACCGATAAACATTGTTATCAACATTTTTAAGATAGTCTAGCATGGGCGCATGACAGCAATATGTCCTGCATGACTGGCTAATCGCTTGATTTAAGACGCACAACGCGGTTGGATAGCCAGTTAATATGTGTCCAATAATTAACAATGGGAGTTTACCCAGATGTCTAAACGCATTCAGTTTTCGAAGACGGGTGATTCAGATGTATTGGAGTGGGTCGATACCGAACCTAAAGCTCCCGGCGCAGGTGAAGTGCGAATTGCTAATAAAGCAGTAGGCCTGAATTTTATTGATATCTATTTTCGGACGGGGCTTTATCCTGCGCCGTCCATGCCTTCTGGCTTAGGCACTGAAGGTGCCGGGGTTGTCGATGCCGTGGGTGAAGGTGTTAGCCATCTAAAAGAGGGTGACCGGGTAGCGTATGCACAAGGGCCATTGGGTGCCTATGCAGAGCTACATACATTGCCTGCGGCCAAGGTTATTAAGCTGCAGGACTTCATTGATTTTGAAACCGCTGCGGCCAGTATGCTGAAAGGCTTAACCGTGCAATATTTGCTGCGTCAAACTTATGAGTTAAAGGGCGGTGAGACCATTCTTTTTCATGCCGCTGCTGGAGGCGTTGGCTCGATTGCGTGCCAGTGGGCCAAAGCGCTAGGCGTTAAGCTTATTGGTACGGTTAGCTCAAAAGAGAAAGCAGACTTGGCGATGGCCAATGGCGCATGGGCAACAATCAACTACAGCGAAGAGAATGTGGTAGAGCGGGTGCGCGAACTAACCAACGGCGAAATGTGCGACGTGGTTTACGACTCAGTAGGAAAAGATACCTGGGAAATGTCGCTAGATTGCTTGAAGCCTCGTTCGCTGATGGTCAGCTTTGGTAATGCGTCTGGCCCAGTAGACGGGGTGAATATCGGTATTCTGAATCAAAAAGGCGCGCTTTTTGTAACCCGCCCAAGTTTGAACGGCTATGCTGACACCCGTGAACGTTTTGAAATGATGTGCGACGACTTTTTTGGCATGATCGAAAGTGGCAAACTTCGTATCGACGTAGCAAATCGCTACCCGCTCCAGGACGCAGGAAAGGCCCAAGACGCCCTGCAAAGCCGCAAAACAACAGGCTCGACCATTCTTCTGCCTAACTGCTGAAAGCAACCCGCTTAACGTAGTGGCTGAGCGATTGCTGGCACGAATATAAAGTAGGTCTTTAATCAACTGTTTCTGTATGAATGCCTGGCCTCGCCAGGCTTTTTTATTGTCCTTCAGTTGTTTTGTTGTTCTGCTCTCCAAGGACTATACGGCCGTATAGTCATCATCTAATGTGTTGCTAGTTATTTGGCGCATCAGCCGAGCGTACCCAACACAAGGAGATGGACATCGCATGACAATGGATAGCATCGGGCTTGCGCCCAGCACGCTGGTTTTTATCGTTTTGGGGTTAACGCTTGCCGCTTTTATGTGGGGTCGATTTCGCTATGACTTAGTCGCGCTTGCGGCGTTGCTTGGCTCGGTAATGCTTGGGCTTGTGCCCACAGATGACGCTTTTAAAGGCTTCGGGCATCCTGCGGTGATTACGGTGGCCGCTGTATTGGTCATTAGCCGAGGGGTTGAGCGCTCTGGTGTTGTCGATATCATCGCTAATCAAGTACTGAAAGTGGGCGAACGGTTGCTACTACAGTTACTCGTGTTGGTCGGCACGGTCGTGGTGCTTTCCGGGGTGATGAATAATGTTGGTGCGCTTGCACTGCTGTTGCCAGTGGCAATGCGCCTTGCCCGTGAACATAATACGTCGCCATCGCTTCTGTTAATGCCACTTGCTTTCGGTTCATTGTTGGGCGGCTTAACCACGCTGATTGGCACACCGCCCAACATTATTATTTCCACCTATCGAGGCAATATCACCGGTGAAAACTTCGGCATGTTCAGCTTTACCCCGGTGGGGGTTGCTGTTGCGCTAGTTGGTTTGGTGTTTATTGTACTAGTGGGCTGGCGTTTAACGCCTAAGCGCAGTGGACAGGCATCGACCGATGAAATGTTTGATACCGCTAATTACTTGGTTGAGCTGAAGGTGTCAGAAGAGTCTAAGGCGAATGGTCTGACGCTCCAGCAGCTTCATGATGAGCTAGAAGAGACCATCCCAGTACTTGCCGTGGTACGGGAAGATAATCGCCGAGCAGGGTACTCATTTCATGGGGTGCTGCAGGAAGGAGATATTTTGCTGCTGGAAGCAGGGCCTGATGAGCTCAAACTGCTGGAAGATAAAGTAGGGCTGAGCGCCATTGCGGAACCAGAAGAAGATGATAAACACAATGACGAAGCCGGTAGTGAAAATAAGCCCTCAGAAAAGACGGATGAGCGCCAGCCGGTCGATACCGAGGGTTTGCAGTTGATAGAAGCGGTAGTGCGTAACGATTCGATGATGATTAATCGAAGCGTTCGCCAACTGCGGTTAAACCAGCAGTTCGGGCTGCATTTAGTTGCGGTAGCTCGGGATGGAGGACGTTTAAAGCAGCGTCTTCGGGACATTCGTTTTCAAACCGGTGATGTGCTTCTGTTGCAAGGCAGTGAAAACGAAATCGCTGATAGCTTAGCTACCCTTGGGTGCTTGCCGTTGGCCAACCGTGAGCTTCACTTAGGGCAACCGCGAAAATTGGCGCTGTCGATTGGTATTTTTGCCCTCGCCATTCTAGCGATGCTGTTTGATCTGCTTCCTGCGGCTGTCGCCATGAGCACCGCGGCGTTGATATCACTGCTGATTGGTGTGCTTCCGCTGAGAGAAGGTTACCAAGCCATTGATGGTCCCGTTATTGTTCTCTTGGCGGCCATGCTGCCGGTGGGAGAAGCGCTTGAAACGAGCGGTGGCGCTGAAATTATTGCTGATGCATTACTACGATTCGGCGTTGAGTGGCCCATTATTGTTTCATTGGCAGGGCTATTTATTCTCTCGATGTTGCTTTCTAATGTGGTCAATAATGCTGCTGCCGCATTGTTGATGGCGCCCATTGCCGCCAGTCTTGCTAGTGGTTTTGATGTATCACTTGATCCCTTTTTAATGATAGTGGCTGTCAGTGCCTCATGTGCCTTTCTAACGCCGATAGGCCACCAGTCCAACACGCTAGTGCTGGGTCCGGGCGGCTATCAGTTTGGTGATTATTGGAAGCTCGGTCTTCCACTTTCGTTAGTAGTGATGGTGGTCGCTATTCCTGCCATTTTATGGGCCTGGCCGCTCTAATGGAGTAGATACTTAGCGAGAAAATGGGGAGGGCTCAATGTTCGTATTATTGAATTTCGAAAATTTGCTACTCTATAGCCCATAGAGAACAGCACTTATACACCAATAAATAACGAACAGGCCGGGCTTATGAACCAACAGTTTCGCCAAGATGCCATCGTCGACCTGGTACGCCAGCATGGCTACATGAGCATCGAGCAGCTGACCGATCACTTTGCAGTGACGCCACAAACCATTCGTCGTGATTTAAATACGCTAGCAAACGAAGGGCGGGTTCGTCGTGTCCATGGCGGTGTAGGCGTAGAATCAAGCACTGTTAACACCGCTTACAGCACGCGTAAGACGCTGCATTTAGAGGAGAAAGAGCGGATTGCTCACTGCTTGGCGCAGCAAATTCCTCATCACTCCTCACTATTTATTAATATCGGTACCAGTAACGAGATGATTGCTCAGGCGTTGCTTGAACATCAGGGCTTAGAAATTATCACCAATAATCTGAACGTGGCAGCCATTCTTCAGCACAAAGAAGATTTCACAGTGATTATTGCCGGTGGGCAAGTTCGCTCCCGCGACGGCGGTATTATCGGTGAAGCCACCATCGATTTTATCAATCAATTTAAAGTGGATTACGGGATTATCGGCATCAGCGGTATTGATGAGGATGGCTCGTTACTTGAATTTGATTACCAAGAAGTTCGCGTTGCCCAAGCGATTATTGCCAATTCGCGGCGAATTTATCTGGCCGCGGATTACTCTAAATTTCATCGCAATCCGGTGGTGCGCCAAGGCAATATTTCCCAGCTCGATGCACTATTCACCGATCGAAAGCCTCCTGAAACGATTCAGCAGCTATTATTGCAGCACGGAGTAGCGCTACATATCGCTTAAGCATGATGTCTAATCTAAGGCACAGCATGGTCGTCGCTGAGCTAACGGTAAAGGAGAGCAGTTTCATACTTGAGCATTTGGGGCGGCTGGAGTAGCCTTGGATGATAATAAAGCGAAACAAAACATACAAAATCGAAAGAACCTACAACAAAGTGAACGTGATATGTCCTCCTTTATTCTCGCCATCGATCAAGGTACGACCAGCTCGCGCGCCATTTTATTTGACCGTCAGGGCCAAATAGAGGCGGTTGCCCAACAGGAATTCCCTCAGCACTTCCCCCAAGACGGGTGGATAGAGCATGATCCCGAAAATATTTGGGAGACTGTCATCGCCACTTGTCGCGAGGTGCTCGAAAAGGCGAGTATTTCGCCAGAGCAGATTGATGGAATTGGCATTACTAACCAGCGTGAAACCACAGTGGTGTGGGATAGAGAGACGGGTAAGCCTCTCTACAATGCGATTGTTTGGCAAGACCGGCGCACCTCTGAACTTTGTCAAACACTCCGCGACCAAGGGCATACAGAGGCAGTACAAGCTAAGACAGGCCTCTTAATAGACCCCTATTTTTCAGCCACCAAACTAGCGTGGATACTCGATAACGTAGAAGGAGCCCGCGAACGAGCCCAACGCGGTGAGCTACTCTTTGGCACTATCGATACCTTCTTGATTTGGCGATTAACCAATGGCACGCAACATGTTACTGATGCCACCAACGCATCACGAACAGCCATTTTTAATATCCATAATCAAACATGGGACGATGAGCTGTTAGCTTTGTTTAACGTTCCTGCCAACATGCTGCCCGAGGTAAAAGATTCCAGCGATGATTTTGGCACCACTGACGCGCATTGGTTAGGGGCGCCCATACCTATTGCCGGTGTGGCAGGGGATCAGCAGGCCGCGCTAGTGGGTCAAGCGTGTTTTCAACCCGGAATGGGCAAAAGCACCTATGGCACCGGGTGTTTTATGATCGTTAACACTGGGGATACACCGTCGGTATCACGAAATCGCCTATTAACGACCATTGGATACCGAATTAATGGAAAACCGACCTATGCAATGGAAGGCAGTATCTTCGTTGCTGGGGCGACTGTGCAGTGGCTACGCGATGGGTTGAACCTGTTTGCAGATGCGTCAGAAACAGAGGCGCTTGCTAAAGAAACCCGCAGCGGACATAGCGTTTACTTGGTACCTGCTTTTACTGGCTTGGGTGCACCTCATTGGGATCCTAAAGCGCGCGGGGCAATTTTTGGCCTTACTCGGGATACCGGCATTGCCGAAATTGTTGCGGCGGGCCTCCAGGCGGTGTGTTACCAAACCCGCGACCTGCAGCACTGCATGAACGACGATATGGAAGCCACGCCAGGTAACCTACGTGTCGATGGTGGCATGGTGAAGAACAGCTGGGTGATGCAGTTTTTGGCTGATATGCTCGACGTCCAGGTAGATAGACCCACAATTCTTGAGACGACGGCGCTCGGAGCCGCTTACTTGGCAGGCTTGCGTTTGGGTTGGTATGACACGCTTGAAGAAATTGAGCAACTCTGGCGCTGCGAGAAGAGCTTTACACCTAAAATGGAAGAATCTACTCGGGAGGCGTTATACCAGGGTTGGTTAGACGCCGTGAATCGCGTGCGTTCCAATTAACCACAAGGGTGTTATTAGATATTTCAACACGCAAAAGCCGCTATCGATGATAGCGGCTTTTTATGTTGTAGATGGTTGATCAGTGAGTGTGCTGTGGTTCTGCCGGTGCAGTATAAGGCTGTGAAGTATCACGATTTTCAGCAAAGTAGGTGGCAAAACGCTCTTCCGCTTGGTCTCCGAACAGAACGCGACACGCTTCTTTCAGCCCCTTAGAGTGGCGCAGCTGTTCATGGTGAACAACCAGCGAGACTTTGGCTCTTCGGCGCAGGAAGTCCTCCAACTGCGTAATCATTTCGTGATCTCGGGCATGCTCAAGTTCACAGCGAATATACTCGGTACCTTCAATGAGAATATCGGCTTCTGCAGGATCCTGGCGGATTTTTTCTAGCATTTGCATGGCCTGTTCTGCATAGCGACGCCATAGTCGCGAGGAGAGCGGCTCGGTGGATGTTGGCGCGGTCATCGCATCTAGGTTCATCCGTTTAGCCTGGTCCATGAACTGCTGTTTAACGGGTTCTGGCGGCTCACCATACCAGCGATAGTTAATATCGCTGAGATTAACGCCTAGTCGAACCACTTCCTCTGCAATTTCATCACCTACGTTCAAGCAGTCGGTTAATTTACCGCCAAAAATACTAATGTGGGCGCTATCTTCATTGGTATCGATCACATGCTTACGCGATAGTTGGAGAAAATCGCGATCGCTACCTTGATCCGCTTTGATAGCTAGCGGCCGAACACCGCAGCGTGTTGAAATAATATCGTCTTGGGTAAGCGGCTTTTCTAACGTTAGGCGCTTATTGATATTTTCCAATACAAACTCGATGTCTTCAGCTGTGACATCTACCTCTGGGTGCTCCATATGCGTATCAGTGGTGCCGATGCAAGTGCGATTACCCATGGGAATGACAAAGAACAGTCGCCCATCGTCGGCAAAAAACGCAAGTACCCGCTTAGTTTCCGTCAGTTGCGGAACTATCAGGTGAATGCCCTTTGAATAAAGATGCTGATGGGTGGTTTTTTCGCCGGTGAGAGCGTTGTGCTGATCCACCCAGGGGCCAGCAGCATTAATTAATACTTTGGAACGGATATTAAACGTGCTGCCATCCATTACATTGCGCGCTTTCGTTACCCAGTGCTGTCCTTCACGTTCAGCACCAAGAGACTCAACATAATTGGCTGCAATCGCCCCGTAATTAAGCGAATGACGAACAAAATTAAATACAAATCTGGCATCGTTATCGTGTAAGTAGGCATCTGAGTATTCAAACCCACCTACTGAGCCTTCGATATCAATAATCGGCTCTTCTTGCTTAATATTCTTTGGAGATAGTAAGCGGGGCAGCTTGGTAAAACCGTTCCCCATGAGCCAGTAAAGCCAGGTACCCGCCCATAAATATTTCGGTGAATGGCGGAAGCCTTTACTGATAGTGGTAAGAAAGCGAATTTCCTGAACCGTAGAAGGGTAACTTTTAATCAGATGATTACGACTTTTACACAGTTTGCGTACTAATGCGAAATCCTTACTTTCCATATATTTAATGCCTCCCCAAACTAAGTTGGAGGAGTGCATACTGGTGCTTCCCGCAAAATCACCGCGGTCTATTAAGGCGACTTTAGCACCCTTGCCTGCAAGCGCGGCTGCGGTTGCTGCACCGTTAATGCCGCCACCGATGATTAGTGCATCAAAGTCGTCAGTGTGCAATTTCTCGATATTCCGGTTACGCAGTTTCATAGCGGTTCCAATTAACAAAGAAAAAGCCCCGTGTTTAGGTAGCGGTCTCAACATGACAACAAAGCAATAAGCCTATGTAGATCGGCAAGCTTTGCTGTTGTCAGCAAACCTAGTTTCTGAGCATTAATAGAGCGGGCCGAAGCCCGCCCTAAAAGGATTAGCGGGTACCCGCTTCCATCCAGGCTTTCATCATTTCATCGTAAGGAACGGTGGTTCCTTGTGGCATTTCATCATCAAGCTTCTGTTTAGGAGAGCCTTCTTGATCCAGCCAATATTGCGCGTCGCGCTCTTCGTTTAGCACCGGGGCGTAGCTGTCGAAGACGTTTGCGCGAGCTAAGCGATGCATGGTGTTATCCATATCTGCCGCTAGCTTATCCAAGCCCTCTTGAGGGGTAACTTCACCACTCATTACCGGCGCTAGGTTTTGCCACCACAACGGTGCCATGCGCGGATAATCGGGTACGTTAGTGCCTGTAGGCGTCCAGTTGGATTCGTTGGGGCTGCGGTAGAACTCAACCAAGCCACCAAGCTTGGGTGCCATTTCGGTCATCTGCTCAGAGAAAATGTCAGATTCACGAATTGGCGTTAGGCCAGCCATTAGCTTTTCAAGAGAGGTCGTTTTGGACACTGTGAACTGTGCAAATAGCCAAGCAGCGGTACGACGATCCTCAGGTGTAGAGTCAAAGAACGTCCATGCGCCCACATCTTGATAGCCTACTTTCATGCCTTCTTCCCAGTACGGGCCGGTGGGGGAAGGAGCCATACGCCACAACGGATTGCCTTCATCGTCGGTCACTGCCACGGCAGGATCGGTCATGTCTGCTGTGAAAGCGGTGTACCAGAAAATTTGCTGAGCAATGTGGCCTTGAGCAGGGACTGGGCCTGCTTCACCAAAGGTCATGCCCTGTGCTTCAGCCGGTGCAAAGTCACGTAGCCAATCAACGGCTTTTTGCATGGCAAAGACGGACGCTGGCGAGTTGGTTGCCCCGCCACGGCTGACGCTGGCGCCTACTGGCTGGCTATCTTCGTTAACGCGAATACCCCAGTCATCCACGGGATTACCTGATGGCACGCCTGGGCTACCCATACCTGCCATTGAGAGCCAGGAGTCATGGAAGCGCCAGCCTAGCGACGGATCACGACGGCCGTAATCCATGTGGCCATACACGGTAGTGCCGTCGATTTCACCGACATGCTCGGTAAAGAACTCGGCAATATCTTCGTACGCCGTCCAGTTTGTGGGAACCCCAAGGTCATAGCCGTAAATTTCCCGGAACTGGTCTTGCAGGTCTTCGCGCTGGAACCAGTCATAACGGAACCAGTAAAGGTTCGCGAATTGCTGAGTAGGTAGCTGGAATAAGCTGCCATCTGGACCGGTGCCATATTGCAAGCCAATGAAGTCGTCCAGGTCTAGCGTTGGTAGTGTGTAGTCAGCCCACTCGTTTTCCATCGCCTCGGTGAGGTTGATGGTGGTGCCGTAACGAATGTGCGTGCCGATAGAGTCAGTGTCATTCACAAAACCGTCGTAAATGCTGTTACCTGACTGCATCTGGTTTTGCATCGTATCAACGACGTCGCCTTCGCCGATAATATTGTGAGTAATATTGATACCGGTTAGCTCACTGAATGCTTCTGCCAGCACTTCGCTTTCATAGACGTGGGTGGTCAAACCTTCTGCGACAGTTTGAATGTCCATGCCGCGGAAAGGCTCAGCTGCTTTTGCAAACCAAAGAAGTTCTTCAATTTGCTCTTCACGACTCAAGGTCGAGTTTTGGAAGTGTTCGTCGACCAAGCGCTCCGCGATTGCCCGCGCATCGTGATCGTCGGCCATCAGTGTCCCCGATGCGAGCATGAGACTGGCGGCGAGGGTAGTAAGTTTGAACTTGTTATTACGCATGTTGACCTCGTTTTGTTGTGCTCTTCCTTGATAGCGTGAGCGTCCTTGATACTGCCGTACTTAACGCCAGGGTTAACCCCAGCGCATTAACACCAGCAGCCATACTGCTGATAGTGCTAGTGCAATCCAAATTGAAAGTGACGTGAAGCCAATGACACCCAGGTGAATAAAGGCGGCTGACAGTAAGCTGATAAACAGCCGGTCACCTCGGGTTGTCGAAATGGGTAAAAAGCCCTTTCTTTCAATGCTTGGCGAGCGCAGTTCCCAGATCGTCATGCCCGCCAGCATGGCCGCAATGGAAGAAAAGAAAATAGCCGTCGGTAAAGTCCATACCATCCAGGACATGAGGTTTCCTCCTACTCAGGTGCGGCCCAGGGCAAAGCCCTTGGCGATATGGTTGCGTACGAAGTAAACCACCAGAATGCCGGGAACAATGGTCAACATACCGGCGGCGGCTAGTGTGCCCCAGTCGATACCTGATGCTGTCGAGGTTCTAGTCATGATCATGCCGATCGGCTGAGCGTCTGTAGACGTCAGCGTGCGTGCCAGCAGCAGTTCAACCCAGGAGAACATGAACAGGAAGAAAAGCACCACGCCAATGCCAGAACTGATCATGGGAATGAAGATTTTGACGAAGAACTTGGGAAAGCTGTAACCGTCGATATAGGCGGTTTCGTCGATTTCCTTAGGCACGCTGCTCATGAAGCCTTCCAGAATCCAAATGGCCAGCGGAATATTGAACAGGCAGTGCGCTAGGGCCACCGCGATGTGAGTGTCAAATAGCCCGACAGAGTAATACAGCTGAAAGTAGGGCAGCAGAAAAACCGCTGGCGGTGCCATCAGGTTAGTTAGCAGCCAGAAGAACAGATGCTTATCACCGATGAACTTGTAACGGCTGGAGGCATAGGCGGCAGGAAGTGCCACTAACATGGTGATGATCATATTCATCACCACATACATGATGGAGTTGACGTACCCCATGTACCAGCTTGGGTTAGTGAAGATACCGATGTAATTATCAAAGGTCAGGTTTTGCGGCCACAGCGTCATCGACCCGAGGATCTCGCTGTTAGTCTGCAGCGACATATTGACCAGCCAATAAAGGGGAAGCATTAGCAGCACGATATAAGTGCCGAGCAGCAGTCGCTTTCTCAGCCGAGAGCGTGAGTTACGCTTGCGCCGCTCAGCGGCTGGGACCTTACTGAAAATAGTGTTGTATTTTTCACCCTGCTGGGTGTTTTCAAGTTGGTAAGACATCTCACACGCCTCCCTGTGAATTCTTATCTTTCTGCAGATGCATGATGGTGGTATAGAACACCCAACTCACTAGCAGAATGACGAGGAAGTAAATGATCGAGAAGGCGGCAGAAGGCCCCAGATCCTGCTGACCGATGGCCATGGTGGCAAGCGATTGGGTCAGGAATGTGGTTGAGCTGCCTGGTCCTCCGCCGGTTAGTACAAAGGGCTCGGCGTAGATCATGAAGGAGTGCATGAAGCGCAGTAGTACCGCGATGACCAGAACGTTGGTTAGCTTCGGCAGCTGAATATAGCGAAACACTGCCCATTTAGAGGCACGGTCAATCCTTGCCGCTTGGTAATAGGCTTCAGGAATAGAGCGCAGCCCGCTATAGCAGAGCATTGCGACAAGCGGTGTCCAGTGCCATACATCCATTAAGATAATGGTTGCCCAGGCGTCACCGGCATTACGGGTAATATTGTAATTAATACCCAGCTCGCGCAGCCCCCAGCCCATTAGCCCAATATCGCCACGGGTAAAGATTTGCCAGATACTGCCAACGACGTTCCAAGGAATCAGTAGGGGCAGGGTAATCAGAATTAGAACGGCAGACGCCTGCCAGCCCTGTTTTGGCATAATCAGTGCTATCCCTATCCCCAAAGGAATCTGGATAGCCAGAATAATCAATGAAAACAGTATCTGCCGACCAAATGCAGCTTGCAGCGCCGAGTCGTTGAGCATGGTGCGAAACCACTCGGTGCCGGTAAAGAAGCTGGCATTGGGGCCTAGCACGTCCTGCACAGAGTAGTTGACCACTGTCATCAAGGGGATGATGGCGGAGAACGCCACAAGTACCAGCATTGGCAGGACTAATAGCCAGGCGCGATTGTTATAGACTTTATTATTCATGAGGTAACCTCCACCCGGTATTCGTCCACAAACAGCCCTAACTGATCGTGGTCGAAGGTGAGATAAATATCGTCTCCGAATTCAGGGTGACCTTCCGGCAAGCGTGCCTTAAATGTCTGGCCACCCAGCTCAAAGGTAACAATTGAGTAGGTGCCTAGGTCCTGCCCCTGCCGCTTACGAGCGGGCAGGGCGCCTTCACGTTTGCTGGCATGCACAGTTACAAATTCGGGGCGAATGCCGATTTTTATATTCGAACTTTTAGTATTGGCAATGGCGTCAACAAACGTTTGCGGCATGGGGAGTGGTATGTCAGCAAAGATGACCTCACCTGCGTGGTGGTGAACATCCAGAATGTTCATGCCGGGACTGCCGATAAAGTAGCCAACAAAGGTATGCGCGGGAGTTTCAAACAGCTCTTGGGGAGTGCCGAACTGAACCACTTGGCCTTCATACATCACGGCGATTTTGTCGGCGAAAGTTGATGCTTCCAGCTGGTCATGGGTGACGTAAATCATGGTGATATTGAAGCGCTGGTGAATCTCCTTCAGCTTGCGGCGTAATTTCCACTTGAGCTGAGGGTCGATAACCGTTAACGGCTCGTCAAATAGAATTGCCGAGACATCATCGCGCACCAAGCCGCGCCCCATGGAAACCTTTTGCTTCTCATCGGCGGTCAGCCCTTTGGCTTTGCGCTTGAGCAGTGGGGTCAACTCCAGAATCTCCGCGACTTCCTCTACCTTTGGCGTGATGCGGTGACCTGGAATGTTGATGTTACGCAATGGAAAGGCGAGGTTATCAAACACCGTCATGGTGTCGTAGATCACCGGGAACTGAAAAACCTGAGCGATGTTACGCTCCTCAGGCGGCAGCTCGTTAACTCGCTGGCCATCAAACAGCACATCCCCTTCGGAAGGTTCGAGCAGCCCGGAAATAATGTTCAGCAGAGTAGATTTGCCACACCCCGATGGCCCCAGTAGGGCATAAGCGCCGCCTTGGTGCCAAACGTGTTCCATCTGGCGAATAGCGTAGTCTTCAGGTGATTGAGGATTAGCGCTATAAGTATGCGCGAGAGCCTTCAGTACGATCTCAGCCATGCTGATTTCCTCCCCGTGTTTCCGGCGTATGAACAATAGAACCCTGCTGATCAAAGACAAACAGCTTGTGGGTGGGGAAGTAGACCTTTAGGCGCTGATTGACTTTGGGCGTATGAATGCCAAGCAAATGGAGTACCAAAGGAAATAAACTGTGCCGCACGTGGAGGAAAGTTTCCGAGCCGCTGATTTCGGCCACTTCAACTTCAACTTCAAGCTCTAGATCATCCGCTGCATTAGGCTGCAGGCTGACGTGAGAGGCACGGACACCAAACCGGTATGGTCCCGCAGGTAGGTTGCGTAGCGCCACATCGCAGGGGAAATGTATATCCTGATCAAAGGTGATTTCATTGGCAGTAAGATGCCCCGGCACAATATTGATTGGCGGTTCTGAAAACATCTCGGCGCTCAGGATGCCGTTAGGCTCGCGATAGATCTGCTCGGTGGGGCCGTATTGCAACAGCTTGCCTTCATGCAGCACGGCGGTGTTGCCTCCTAGCGCTAGTGCTTCGTTGGGCTCAGTGGTGGCATAAACGGCAATGCAGTTACGCGCCTTGAACAGCTCGCGAAGTTCATCGCGCAATGCTTCACGCAGTTTGTAGTCAAGGTTGACCAGCGGTTCATCAAACAGGATTAGGTCCGCATCCTTAACCAGCGCACGGCCCATGGCGGTACGCTGCTGTTGTCCACCTGAAAGCTCCAGCGGCAAGCGATCCAGCAAGTGATCAATCCCCAGCATGGCGGCGGGTTCGCGCACACGCTTATCGATTTCTTGCTTCGATGCTTTAGCCAGCTTAAGTGGTGACGCTATGTTGTTGTAAACGTTAAGGCTTGGGTAATTGATGAATTGCTGATACACCATGGAAACATTGCGTTTGCGTACTGATACGCCCGTGACGTCCTTGCCATCCATGTAGATTCGCCCACGGGTCGGTTGCTCCAAACCCGCCATTAACCGCATGAGCGTTGTTTTACCTGCTAAGGTTCTTCCTAGCAGCACATTGAAGGAACCTGGCTCCAACTCAAGATTTATCCCACTAATATGGGGTTCACCACCGACGATATGGTCGATATTTTGCAGATGTAAGGACATGCCGATCTCGCTAACGTCATTGTTATTGATAAGTGTTATTGGTAGAAGTCTTGCGTTGATCGCTATTGATAAAAGTGAAGCGTTAGCCGCTTATTCAAGATGTTAGCCTTGGCTGTTTGCAATTTATCGTCAGCCAACCATCAAGCGGACTTTTACTCACTTTATTTTCAATAACGAAAGGCTAGTTGATCATTTGCGAACTTGCAACGACTTTTGTAGCTGTTTGTATTCGCTTTTAGGCGTACACCGTCAGTGCTTCTGGCAGCCAAAAGTGCTGTTTGTCTGTTGTTTCGGTAAGAAAAGGGTATTAAGACGAGTCGTTTAGAGAGGTAGCGTAGCCGCTGAGCGAGATAAACGAATGTTCGTTTGTTTCGTTTTTGAAAATATGTCAAAAAAAACCGGCCTGGAGAGGCCGGTTAGGATTGCTAGTTCGAGCGGAATAGGACTATTTAACGCTAGTTTCTGCTTGCTGAGGCGTAGCCACAGGCGCTGCGTTGTGATTAATCAACGTCGATTTATCATTGGCAAACGCGTCATAGGCGAAATCATCAACCGTCAGCATCTCAAGCACTTCTGCTTCAAATGTACGCATAAACTGTGCGTCGTCTTCTTGAATAAGTCCTTTTTCCAGTGCGGCTTCTACGCGTGCTTCAGGGTGTAGTGCCGTTTGCGGAAGCTCACCTTTGGCGTAGGCTTTGTTCACCGTACGGTAGAGGGCTTCGGCACGATCATAATCAACCAGCAATGCGTTGTAGCGAGCGAGTGGGTTAGACTCTGCGCCATCATCTTTATCCCAGGTATTGGAAAGTAGCTTGCTACGCAGGGCGCTATGCGTAGATACACGCTGTGCGATATCACGGGCCAAGTCGTCATGTGGTTTATTCCAACGGCGGCCAGTCGGCATTACCACGACTTTCAACACCTTGCCTAGCGCGCGATTCGGTAGGTTGTCGAAGATTTCCACGAATGCCTGCTCTGCACGGTTAAGCAAGAACTGCAGGCTGTAATGCAACAGTGCTTCTTCACCTTCTACTTTATTGCCGTTGTGCCACTGCTTTAGCACCATCGAGGCCAAGTAGAGGTTGGACAACACGTCACCTAGGCGCGCTGATAGCATTTCGCGCTTTTTCAGCGTGGAGCCAAGACTTGCCATGGCGGCATCAGCGCACAAGCCAAAGCCTGCTGAAATGCGTGCAATATCCTGAGCGTAGATAGCGGCGGGGCCACTAAAAGGTACACTTGCTTTGCCTAGGCCAAATCCAAGCGTAAAGGCACGAGCAGCGTTGCCGAAAATCAGCCCTGCGTGACCAAAGAAAGCTTTGTCGAAGGCTTTAACGTCGTTGGCATCTTTAGCGGCCAGCTCGTCCAGTACATAGGGGTGGCAGCGAATCGCACCTTGACCAAAGATCATTAGGTTGCGAGTCATTATGTTGGCGCCTTCCACAGTGATTGCCACTGGGTTAGCACTGTAGCCAATGCCTAAATAGTTGCGTGGACCAAGGGTAACGGCTTTACCGCCGTGAACATCCATTGCATCGCTAAGTAGCACGCGTTGGAACTCGGTCAGTTGGCTCTTCAAAATTGCTGAAGGTACGGCAGGTTTTTCGCCATGGTCGATCAGGTTGGCGGTTTGGTAAACCGTAGCAGCAGAGATATAAGCCAGCGAGGCCATGCGCGCTAACGGCTCCTGAACACCTTCCATTTCTGCCACGGGTACGTTGAACTGACGACGAACGCGGGTAAAGCCACCGCTCCAACCTAGCGCGTAGCGGGCAGTACCGGTCGCGCCAGAAGGCAAGGTAATGCAGCGACCAATCGAGAGACACTCGACCAGCATGCGCCAGCCTTGGCCGATCATGTCTGGGCCACCAATAATAGTATCCAGCGGTACAAATACATCGTTACCTTTAATCGGGCCGTTCATGAAGGGGCTACCGATAGGGTGGTGGCGACGGCCAATGTCCATGCCCTGAGTATCCCGGGGAACGAGAGCAAGGGTAATGCCGCGATCTTCTTCGTCACCTAACAATTTTTCTGGATCGAAAAGACGGAAGGCTAGGCCCACCACCGTGGCGATTGGAGCCAGGGTGATCCAGCGTTTTTCGAAGTTAAGGCGTAAGCCAAGCACTTCTTCACCGTTGATGACTTGCTTGCAGACGACGCCCGTATCCGGTAACGACGTGGCATCAGAGCCAGCACGCGGGCCGGTCAGGCCGAAGCAGGGAATCTCGCGGCCATCAGAGAGACGCGGTAAGTAATGGTCTTTCTGTTCTTGAGTGCCGTATTTTAGCAGCAGCTCGCCTGGGCCGAGTGAGTTCGGTACGCCAACGGTGACCATCAGCGTCTCATTAGCTGAGAGCTTCTGCAGCACCATGGATTGGGCTTTAGCCGAGAATCCTAGGCCACCGTACTCCTTCGGAATAATCATGCCGAAGAAGCCTTCTTTTTTTAGATAATCCCACAGTTGTTGGGGTAAATCGGCGCGCTCTTGAGCGATATCCCACGCGTTACACATGCCAGCTGCTTTCGCACACTGATTATCCAAGAACGCTTGTTCTGCCTCACTCAGGCCTTCGTCTTTAAAATTAAGCAACGATTCCCATTGAGGTTTGCCAGAGAATAGCTCGCCATCCCAGGAGACGCTGCCCGCTTCTAATGCCGTGCGCTCCGTATCAGACACTTTCGGCGCTACCTTTTTGAAGGTGGCGAAAATGCGCGGCGTCAGCCACTTGCTGCGTAATGCAGGCAGGCCCGCAATCGCAACGGCCGCCGCTGCAAGCAATAAAAGTGTGCCAATAATTGGCGCGTCTAGCACTAAGCCTACTAAGCCCAGTACGCCAAGCAAGGCGAGTGCTGGCGTAGCACCTGCTTCGCGGCGCATCACCACGAGCAAGCCTGCAACGGCAAGCACAATGAGTAGTAAGGTGAGCATGGGGGTTTCTCCGTGGGTGGTTAATTATGAACGCATTTAAACGTATGTTTGAATATTGTCAGAGTCACCTATCTAAGTGCAAGCGTTTCACTCTTATACGTTCGCTATATACCCTTTACTGTAGCGTAAATAAGACATAAAAAAACGCTATGGTATTTAGCCATAGCGTTTAGCGTTCTTAACCGTATCCAGGAGTTGCGCTTTTATGAAGCCTGTTTGGCGGGTGTGCCTTGAGCGACATAATAATCAACATTAGCGCGGGGTAGCGGCTCGCGACCTCGAATGCGATCAGCAATTTTTTCCGCCAGCATAATGGTCGGTGCGTTGAGGTTGCCGGTGGGAATGACCGGGAACAGTGATGCATCGACCACGCGCAGGCCATCAAGGCCGTGCACGCGCCCTTGACCGTCGGTCACCGCCATTTCACCTTCGCCCATGCGGCAACTGCCACAAGGGTGGTAAGCCGTCTCGGCATGCTGCTTGACGAAGTTATCGAGCTCTTCGTCACTCTGTACGCTTGGGCCAGGCGCAATTTCACGGCCACGGTACTTATCAAACGCTGGCTGAGCGATGATGTCGCGTGTTAGGCGAATCGCATCGCGGAACTCTTGCCAATCTTTCTCTTTGGCCATGTAGTTAAACAAGATGCTGGGTGCCGCGTGTAGGTCTTTCGATGTCAGGCGAATTCGCCCCCGGCTTTCCGAACGCATCGAGCCCACGTGTGCCTGGAAGCCATGTGCCTGCACGGCGCTTTTACCGTTGTAACTGATCGCGATGGGTAGGAAGTGGTACTGCAGATTTGGCCACTTTTCCTCATCATTACTACGAATAAATCCGCAGGATTCAAACTGATTGCTGGCGCCAACGCCGGTACCTTTAAATAGCCACTCAGCACCAATCTTTGGCTGGTTGTACCATTTCAGCGCTGGATACAGCGATATCGGCTCTTTGCATTCGTACTGAATATACATCTCAAGGTGGTCTTGGAGATTTTCACCCACGCCGGGCAGCTCATGAACCACTGAAATGCCTAATTCTTTAAGCCATTCTGGGTTGCCTACGCCAGAACGCTGGAGAATCTGTGGTGAAGCAATTGCACCGCCACACAGCAGCACTTCGCGACGGGCGCGAGCCGTTTGTGGCTGACCTTTTTGCTCGTAACGCACGCCAACGGCACGTTTACCATCAAACTCAATCACATCGGTAACTGCGTGGGTTTCGATGGTCAGGTTGCTGCGCTGCTTGGCGGTATCCAAGTAGC
Source organism: Halomonas bluephagenesis (assembly GCF_054790765.1). Taxonomy (NCBI): domain Bacteria; kingdom Pseudomonadati; phylum Pseudomonadota; class Gammaproteobacteria; order Oceanospirillales; family Halomonadaceae; genus Halomonas; species Halomonas bluephagenesis. The sequence continues at coordinate 157,391 of NZ_CP133631.1, read as the reverse complement.
CGCGTGCGGTAGACGCGCGGCGTCCCTTAGGCGTGACGAAACGGTCCATGGGGCCAAAGCCCTCTTGCTGGTAACCGTTAACATCTTCAGTTTCAGGTTAGCCAGCCTGTTTGCCAGCTTCGATAAACGTGCGGTAAAGCGGATTATTGCCAGCTTTAGGCGTGGTCACGCTGACAGGGCCGTCGCCGCCGTGGTAATCATTAGGGCCAATATCGCGGGTTTCGCACTTTTTGAAATAGGGCAGGCAACTGAGGTAATCCCACTCTTCCAGGCCGGATTGCTTGGCCCAGTTATCGTAATCCAGGGCGTTGCCGCGGATATAGCACATGCCGTTGATCAGTGAAGAGCCGCCCAGGCCTTTGCCTCGGCCACACTCCATGCGGCGGCCATCCATATACGGCTCGGGGTCGGTTTCAAATGCCCAGTTGTAGCGTTTGCCTTGTAGCGGGTAAGCCAGTGCAGCGGGCATTTGGGTACGAAAGTCGAGACGGTAATCGGGGCCGCCTGCCTCGAGCAGCAAAACGCTGACATCGCTGTCTTCGGTCAGGCGGGTGGCCAGCACGTTACCCGCTGAACCTGCGCCGATAATGATGTAATCAAATTCGCGTGATTGAGACATGGTTTTACCTTGGAAGAGTCGAAGAATTGGTAATGAACCGGTAGATATAAAAGAGACGTGTCTCCTCGATATACCTACCGGTGGCGTCCATTACTTCGATTTAAAACACCGACTCAAACGGCCCCATCTCGATCTGTACGGACTTGGTCTGGGTATAGTGATTAAGCGTCTCAACGCCGTTCTCACGGCCAATGCCCGACTCTTTGTAACCACCTACCGGCATTTCAGAAGGTGACTCGCCCCAGGTGTTGATCCAGCAAATGCCGGCTTCCAACTGGTGAATAACCCGGTGAGCACGGTTTAAGCTTTCGCTGAAAACACCCGCCGCTAGGCCATATTTGGTGTCATTGGCGCGGCGAATAACGTCTTCTTCGTCATCAAAGACGAGTACGGACATCACTGGGCCAAAGATCTCTTCTTTTACGATGCGCATGTCGTCAGTGCAGTCGGTGAAGATGGTGGGCGCAGCCCAAGCGCCATTCGCCCAGTCACCGGTATTCCACTCATCGCCCCCAGCCAATACTCGCGCGCCTTGCTCTTTACCCAGGGCAATGTAGGAAAGTACTTTTTGCTGATGTTCAAAGCTCACTAGCGGGCCGAAGTTAACGCTGGGATCCATCGGGTCGCCCGCTTTAATACGCTTAACGCGCTCAACCAACTTCGCCTCAAAGGCGTCTTTAACGCTGCGTTCAACAAACACGCGAGTGCCGTTAGTGCAGATCTGGCCGCTGGAGTAGAAATTGGCCATCATAGCGGCATCAGCAGCACGATCTAAATCGGCGTCGGCAAACACGATCAGTGGAGATTTACCGCCCAGTTCCATGGTGACGTCTTTCAGGGTAGAGCCACCGGCAGCAGACATGACCTTTTTGCCCGTACCCACTTCGCCAGTAAACGATACTTTGGCGATACCTTCGTGCTCGGTCAGCATGGCGCCGACGCGACCATCACCTTGAACCACATTGAAGACACCGTTAGGCAGGCCTGCTTCAGTGAAAACTTCGGCTAGTTTGATAGCGGTTAGCGGCGTTACTTCACTGGGCTTGAAAACAATTGCGTTACCGGCTGCCAGTGCAGGGGCGGCTTTCCAACAGGCGATTTGGATAGGATAGTTCCAGGCACCAATGGCGCCAATTACCCCGAGTGGCTCGCGACGGGTATAAACAAAGGAGCTATCACGCAGCGGAATCTGGTTGCCTTCAATGGCGGGGGCGAGGCCTGCGTAGTATTCCAAGGCATCGGCACCGGTGACAATATCGACGCTTGCGGTTTCACTAATAGGCTTGCCCGTGTTGTGCGTTTCTAGCTCAGCAAGCTCATCATTTCGTTCTCTTAGCAGCGCAACAGCACGCAGCAGGATGCGTGAGCGCTCCATGCCGGTCATTGCAGCCCATTCACGCTGCCCGCGTTGAGCGGCTTCTACAGCGCGGTCGACATCGGCTTGACTTGCTTGGCCAATCGTGGCAAGCAGGCTGCCGTCATAGGGATTGGAAACGGTAAATGTCTCGCCGGAGGTGGCGTCTACCGGACGACCATCAATATAAAGTGGCTGTATATCTTGAGCGGCCATGTTGGTCTCCTTACTGTGTTTCTGCAGCGGATGCGCGTTGCTGGCATCCATGATGAATAAGCAGTTGATCGAGATAGTTGTGCGCAAGATGTCGCGCTTCAGAAGCGTCGAGCCCTTCAGGCGTTAGCGCACCACGCAGCCATAGCCCATCAATCATTGCGGCAAGTCCGCGGGCGGCATTGCGAGCATCTGGGCGAGGCATAACACGCTGGAACTGATGACATAAATTGGCGTACAAACGGCGGTCGTTCACATTCTGAAGCCGCTGAAGCACGGGCTTGTGCATGCTGCTAGCCCAAAAAGCGAGCCAAGTTTTAGCGGCAGGGCCGGTCACCTGGGTGCGATCAAAGTTACCTTCGATGATGGCACCGATATGGGCGCGGGGAGAGTCGTCTTCTAACGCCCGCCGGCGTGCTGCAACGGCGTCACTAAGATCGGTCAAAATTTGCCGCATAGTCGCTTCCAGCAGGCCGTCCTTACCGCCAAAATAGTGGCTGATAATGCCTGCTGAAACGCCAGCATGACGGGCAATTCGCATGACGGTTGCTTCGGCTAAACCAACTTCATCTATGGCCGCCATGGTAGCCTTAATTAACTGCTGGCGGCGTATCGGTTCCATTCCCACCTTAGGCACAGCTATCTCCTACTGACGTTGAATGCCCATTCGTTCCTGACCTTGAAAACCAGGAGTAGGCATGATTACCTGAACATGATGGCATTTTTTTATTGAACGTTCAATCAATAAAAGGGTGCGTTGTTTTCTCGTCTCTACGACTGTTACGTATAGGGCGTGTTCATATAAAACCGATAATGGGGAAGATCAACATGAAACGGACATACACACGAAGCCTAAGCACGTTATTACTGACTGCCTGTTTACCGGCGGGTGCCTATGCTAATGAGTGTAGTAGCGTCCGCTTTGCAGAAGTGGGCTGGACCGATATTACAGCAACGACGGCATTGGCTAACGAAGTGCTAGAAGCACTTGGCTATGAAACACGTGTCGATACTGTCTCGGTACCGATTGCTTACGCTGGTATGCGCAATAATGATTTTGACGTTTTTTTGGGGAACTGGATGCCCTCGATGGCTTCAATCAGCGACCCCTATGTGGAACGAGGTGAAGTTGAACGTTTAGTGGTCAACCTTGAGGGTGCCAAGTACACCTTGGCAGTGCCTCAATATGTCTATGACGCGGGCGTGACCTCTGTTAATGATCTGGCAGAGCATGCTGATCAGTTTGAGCAACGTTTGCACGGCATTGAAGCCGGCAATGATGGTAATGAGCTGATTGAGCAAATGATTGATGACAACGCCTATGGTCTAGGTGATTGGCAAGTCGTTGATTCGAGCGAGGCGGGTATGCTGGCTGAGCTTCGCGCGAGGGTGCCAAATGAAAAATGGATGGTGTTTTTAGGTTGGGAACCTCATCCAATGAATACTAATTTTGATATGGCTTATTTATCTGACGCAGGAGACTATTTTGGCCCCAACCTGGGGGGCGCAACCGTGCATACCAATACTCGGGCAGGGTTTGTTGAAGCGTGTCCTAATGTAGGTGAACTGCTGAAGAACATGACGTTCACTCTGGAAATGGAAAACCAACTGATGAGTGCGATCATGGACGATGGGGTAGACCCGCGAGAGGCAGCACGCAGTTACCTTAATGAAAACGGTGAGGTGCTAGAAGCATGGCTCGAAGGTGTGACTACCCGGACTGGAGAAGAAGCGCTTCCGGTTGTCCAAGCAGCCCTATAAGCACTCTATTCACGTAACAGGGTTATTGAATGAAAGGCAGGTCGTTTTCGGCTTGCCTTTCGTAGTTAAGATAGGCATAATCTGCACTCGTTGATGAGGGAAAGGCTACGTAGCTCAGCTGGTTAGAGCACATCACTCATAATGATGGGGTCCCCTGTTCAAATCAGGGCTTAGCCACCACATCAGCACTAGCGCACTCACCTTAAAATACAGAGTGTGCCGTTATGGTGGCCCCTTAGGTCCTCCCGCAACGCTAAACTGCAAACCCCGCCAGGCCCGGAAGGGAGCAACGGTAGCGGTGGCTGCGTGTGCCGGGATGTGGCTTTTGGGGCTGCCTCCATTTCTAATGTCGTTTTGTTATCACTCCCTCCTTAAGTTGGCATAAATTACCTCTTGATATCGTCCGTTTTTGCAGTAGTTCTGCAAAAGGGTGTTTTGTCGTGCTCCATTGAAAGCTTTGCAACTCTCACGTCAAAAAAAACCATAGCGTGCTAATAGTTAATCAGAGGTTTCCTAGGAATTTTCTACTCATAAGCATTCTAGTTTTCCGAGGGGATTAGCATCACGGCACTGTCCGGCTCCAGTCGACGCTAACAGTGCCGTGATGCTAAAGAGGATCCTAACGTTTAGTGCTTGGCATTCTGTAAAGCCTGTTCTTCGATGTCTCTATCAACAGAAGAGACGTAGTACTCGTCATCGAAAGCGCCTTCTGGCTCCTTGAGCCACACCAAGCAGATAACCCAACTGATGAAGGCGCCCGTGGCGATGATGTAGAAGAACTGTGACGGAGTGACAAACGTAAAGATGGTTAGGTAACCCACCGCGCCAACATTACCGTAGGCACCGGCCATACCGGATATCTGCCCAGTGATGCGGCGCTTGATGGAGGGAATGATACCGAAGGTTGCTCCCTCAGCCCCTTGCACGAAAATCGAGGTGCCGATGGTCACCGCAATGGCCAGAATCAGTGGCCAACTTGAATTGAGCAAAGCCATCAGTAAGAACCCAACGCTAATGCCAAACATGTAGCACAGCATTACAAAACGCCGGTTGCCCATGCGGTCGGAAACCATGCCGCCCATGGGGCGCGCCACCAGATTGACGAACGCGAATGACGCAGCAATCAGGCCAGCCGTAGCGGCATTCAGTCCCCAAGTCTCCTCAAAGAACATGGGCAGCATCGACACCACCGCGAGTTCAGCGCCGAAGTTGGCAAAATAGGTGCTGTTAAGCGCCGCCACACTGTTGAACGAGTACTTATCATCTTCCGGTACGCCCTTGCGCAGGATCGGTAGGTTGACTCTCAGGATCTGGACAATCTGATAGATGACGATCGCGATAATGGCGAGATAAGCGATGGTCGCACCGGTAACAGATAAGTAGCCCATATACTGAATACGCCAGACCAGAATGGCGAGTACGCCAACCAGTGGGATCGTCCAGATGATCAGCTTGATCATATCGCCCCAGGAACTCACTTCCATGGCAGCGGATTTGCGTGGCTTACGGTGAGCCTGAGCATCCGGGCCATCGGTAATCGCGAACCAGTAGTAAACACCGTAAGCGGCCATAACAATAGCGCTCTGGGCGATTGCCCAGCCCCAGCCATCGGGGCCGCCATACATGCTCAGGGCGATGGTCGGCAGCGACATGGCCGCGACGGCGGAGCCGAAGTTACCCCAACCAGCGTAAAAGCCTTCAGCGAAGCCGATGTCCTTGGGCTTGAACCACAGCGCCGTCATGTGAATCCCGACCACGAAGCTGGCGCCAATGGAACTCAGTACCAGACGCGCCACTAGTAACTGCGTCATGCTGTTACCGAAAGCAAACGCCAGCGCCGGTAGCGACATACTTACCATGAGTACCGAGAACACCCGTCGCGGGCCGAACCGATCCAATGCCATGCCGACGATGATGCGCGCGGGAATGGTTAAGGCGACGTTGCAAATGGCGAACAGCTTGAGATCATCCGTGGTCAGCCAGTCGACGCTCTTGAGCATGCTCGACGCGAGCGGCGCCATGTTGAACCACACGTAAAAGGTAATAAAGAAGGCAATCCAGGTCAGGTGCAAGGCCCGAATTTCGGGGCTGCGAAACTTGAATACAGCGGAAACTTTCATGGTCGTATCGTCCTGTGTCCCAAAGGTGGGCTGTACCAAAGGAGGTGTAGAGGCTGCTCAAGGGCTGGGTAGGATCAACAAGGGACACTCGGCGCGCCGGGCCAGGAACGAGCTGACGCTGCCGAAAGTCATGTAGTCGAGTTCATCGACGAAATAAGTCAACGACTTGGCGATAATGCCGCCGTCCGGCTGATGGCTATGGCGGGCAATCACCAGTAGGTCTGGCGAGAGTTTGCGAGTGGCCTGCAGCAGCATCTTGCGTGCATCCCCCTCGGCGAGAAGCTGCTCGGCCTGGAAGCCCTCGCCGATGGCGAATGCCACACCCTCTTGAAGGTGTTGTTTAACCTCATCGTGCTCCTGCTGAAAAAGCACCTCGTTGTTATCGGTAGCGTCGAGTGGATTTTCAACCACGCCGACTAGCACCAGCAGAGGTTGGTTACAGCGGAACATATTGACGACCTGGGCGAGCGCCAGCTTAGCGTTTCGCGAACCGTCATAGGCGATCATGATTTTCATGGTGTCCTCCCACAGTGGGGTAGGGGGGCAAGAACCGGAGCTTGGCTCCGGACGTAAAGAAGCAAGCCATCTTTAGGGGGGGTAACGTAGCTCATGGGTTCTTAACGTAGGCACCTTTACGTAAATAGAACCACCAGTTGATGACCAGGCAGATGGCGTAGAACACCGCAAAGCCGTACATGGCAAGTTCCGGTGTGCCAGCTTGGATTTGTTCGCCCATTACCCGCGGGGCGATAAAGGCGCCATAGGCAGCGACGGCAGATGTCCAGCCAAGTACCGGGCCTTTCTGCTGCTGGTCGAAAATCACACCGATGCTGCGGAAGGTAGAGCCGTTGCCGATACCACTAGCGGCGAATAACACGATGAATAGCAGCAGGAATAGCCAAAAGAATTGATTAGGATCGGTGGCGTTATAGGCCTGCATCATCACGTAGCCGGTGGCGATAGAGGCGACCACCATGATCGCAGAGATTATTTGGGTAACGATGGAGCCGCCCACTTTGTCGGAGATCCATCCGCCCAATGGGCGGATCAGAGCGCCCACGAAGGGGCCTATCCAGGCCCAGGTCAAAGCGCTGGGTGCCTCTGGGTTGGCCACGCGAATCAGCGTGCCATCGGCAGTCGCTTCCATCATGTTGCCGAAGATGACGTTGATAGAGAGCGGCAGGGCCGCAGAGAAGCCGATAAAGGAGCCGAAGGTCAGAATGTAGAGGATGGTCATTGACCAAGTGTGCTTATTGGAAAATATCGCGAACTGCTTCTGGATATTGGGCTTGATGTCGCCAGGAATCAGGCGCAATAACACCAGGGTTAGAACGATGGTTAGCGGCAGGGCAATCCACATATTAAGCCAGCCGAGCGCTAACATACCGACAATGGCGGTCACCAAGCCGACGCCGTAGAGGCCTAATATTTTGCTGAAAGCCGCCAGCGGCGAACCAGGGTTGGGCGTAATAGTGCGGAGATTATTCATGCCGAACCAACCGGCGAACGCTAACGGGATCAGAAATACAAGCCAGATAAAGCCAGCATTCTGGATCCAGGTATCGGTACCTGCTTCGATCCGGCCGATCAACGTACCGCTAGCGCTTTGTAATTCCATCGGTGAACCGGCTATAGCGCCGAAAATTCCGACGGTCATTACCAGTGGGATGACAATCTGCATGGTAGTGACGCCGAAATTACCGAGGCCTGCATTCATGCCTAGGGCGTAGCCTTGCTGTTTGCTGGGATAAAAAGTGGAAATGTTGCTCATTGAACAAGCGAAGTTACCACCGCCGATACCCGAAAGTAACGCCAACGCCTGGAATACCCAGAACGGCGTGCTTGGGTTCATCAAGGCGATACCAGTACCGGCAGCGGGGATCATCAATAGCGCGGTGGTGAGGAAGATAGTGTTACGCCCGCCTGCGATGCGGATCATGAATGATGCTGGGATGCGCAGTGTGGCACCTGCTAGACCGGCAAGCGCGGTCAGTGAAAATAGCTGGTTAACCGTGAACGAAAACCCCAGGTTCTGCATCTGGGTGGTAATCATTCCCCACATCATCCAGACAGCGAATCCCATCAGCAGGCTGGGAATGGATATCCATAGGTTGCGGTTGGCGATGTGCTTGCCTTCCTGTTCCCAGAATTGGGCGTCTTCGACATCCCACTTCTCAATGTCGGCGTTTCTCTTACTCATGGCGATTTCCCCTTGGCATCAAACCTATCTGCATGTAGCAGTTAAACAGCAAGATACGCTTGAGGAAGAAGTTGGGGAATAGGTGTAAATGGCAGTAAAATCAGCGACATACCTCTTGAGAGGTAGTCGCTGAAAAGCCTGGATTCGTTGATTTTAAAGAGAAAAAATCGGAGGGTGGTAAAGGCGGGTCAGGGCAGAAGTACTCTGTGAATCTTTGGAGGTAACCACTCAGAATCGACTAGTGATCGATACCTGCCTGAACTGCCCAAACGGCGGCTTCGACACGTGAACGTAAGTTGAGCTTTTTGAGCAGATGCTTGACGTGAACCTTGACCGTACCTTCGGTAATATCCAGCTTGCGTGCGATGAGTTTGTTGGAGAGTCCGCCAGCAAGTTGCTGCAGAATTTCACGTTCACGCTGCGTTAGACTATGAATATCGGGGGGGGTGGGCGCATTGCGCTGATTACGCAGAGCTTCAGCGAGTAGGGCGGTCAGGCTTTCGCTGATGACCATGCGTCCCAAAGCAGCCTGACGCAACTGGCGAACCATGTCTTCAGGCTCCATGTCCTTTAGCAGGTAACCGTCGGCACCGTTATGGAGTGCCGCGACCACATCATCCTCATGGTCGGAAACTGTGAACATCACCACACGACCGCTATAGTTGGCTTCCCTTAGGCGGCGCAAGGCTTCTAATCCATTGACGCCCGGCATGTTTAAATCAAGTAAAACCAAGTCAGGCTCACGTTTGAGGGCCAGTGCAATGCCTTCTTCAGGGTCGCCCGTCTCACCAACCAGTTCAAGATCGTCCTCTAGTTCAAGCAACTGAGCGACGCCACGCCTTAGCAGCGGGTGGTCATCAATAATCATTAGAGTGGCGGGTGTATCGTTGGCAGTGGTCAGCGTCATTAAGAAGTCTCTGTATCTATGTGAGAATCGGAGCCAGCCGAAACAGGCTGCTGCTGAATTAAGCGAGCTGTCAACGGGGTGAATACTATCTCAATACTGGCCCCTCCTACGGGGCGATTGGTGATACTCAACTCCCCGTTCAGGGTGGTGGTTCGGTCGCGAATAATCACTAAACCGTAGTGCATCGGCGGCGAGCTATCGTCTTCCAGGCCGATGCCGTTATCCTCAATACGCACTAACAGGCGGGCATCGGTGAAACGCACAGTGACCCCCGCCCAGTGAGCTTGGGCGTGCTTGTGGGTATTGGCCAGCGCTTCACGAATGATCTGTAGCACGTGAATTTCTTCATTAGGGTTAAGAAGGTGAGGTGGCACATCATAGTTAAGATCAACCGTTACGCCCATGCGCTGGCTAAACTCATCGACGGTTTGGCGTAAGGCAAATTGCAGCCCCGGCCCCTCAAGTTTGAGTCGGAAGGTGGTGAGTAGCTCACGCAATTGACGATAGGCGCTGTTTAAACCGGTACGCAGCTCGTCAAATACTGCGGACTGCGCCTCTCGGGTTGCCTCTTTTTGCTGCATGCGTTCGAGTCGGGCGACCTGCATCTTGAGATAAGATAGCGATTGCGCTAGCGAGTCGTGGAGTTCGCGCGCAATGATGGTTCGCTCGTTGATCAGCGTGACGTGCTGCTGCTCTTCGATACGTCGCTGCAGGTACACCGCCGTGGCGAGTTGGTCGGCTAACATGGTGAGCAGCCGACGAGTGCTGTCGTTGAGCCGCTCCTGGGGATACCACACTTCGAGTGTGCCTAGCAGCGTGTCGCCAACGCTGATAGGTAGCAGTAAGCATTGGGACTGATTATTAGACACCATCTCCAAGGGGCGGGGGTCGATCAGGCAAGCGTGGCAATCCTGGTCACGGCAATACTCTGGCCGGGTACGTGAGTGGGTTTCCAAGACCGGCATTTCCCGTTGGTCGAAAGGGTCGTTTAGGGAAAGCCGAATTGGCCCGATATCCAGCAGCTTTTCCAGTTCGCGCAGCATAGGTGCTGCGCTGGAGCAAAGGTCATTACCGCCGCCATACAGCGAACGGCTAGCATCGTGCATTACTCGCAGCGCCTGATTGCTGCGCTCAAGCTCCTGTTTCTTGCGCGACACCTTGTCTTCCAATGCGGCGTAGCTGGTTGCCAGCTCGGCAGACATCTTATTAAAGGTGTGGCCCAGCAAAGCCAGCTCATCACTGCCGCGTAGCTCTGAGCGTGGCTTGAAATTACGCTGCGCCGCCTCGCGTGCAAGTACCATCAGCTGGCGCAGCGGCACTACCAGATTATGGCGGACATCGTAGAGGGCGATCGAGACCACAATCGCGATCAATACCAAAAAGAGTAGTTGCATCATGCCCAGCAGCCGCACCTTGGCCTCGGTGCTTTGTTCCAGATACGTCACTAGCACTTCAATGTCATTGACCATCGCAACGATCATCGTTTCTAGCGTATCCAGGTCAAGCTCTACGGCAGCGGACGGAGCCTGTAGTGCCGGGCGAAGCGTGTAATGCCAGTAGTTCTGAAGTTTTTCCAGTTGGCGGCGGCGCTCATGACGATCATCGGCGGGGATCGTTTGTTGTAACGTTGCGCCATGCAAACGCTGATCGAAGCGCGAAATGAGTCCTTCGAGCTGCTCCTCGCTTGTCTTCTCTGGAGCATACTCCAGGCGTTGCAAGGCTCCCATAATCTGATAGGCATTCATGCGTAATGAGCCAGCGACATTAATCGCGGCAGCATCGCCACGGCTGCTGTTAGACATCGCCATGGTCAGGGTGATACTGATGAGTGCCATCCCGCCAATGGCAAGCAGGGACGCAATGATGCGAGCAACCAGGGAGCGCTGAAGTAATTTCATGGCATTTCCGATAGCCCGCGAAAGAGGTAAGGGAGTGTGGCACTGTCTGCATTTCGATACGAGGGCTATTCCTTTGTGGTTAGCCGACCTACCTCCGATGCTTTTTGACCTACACCCGGTATTTACCGACAATTCTGGCATGTCTTCCGATGTCTTTATACCTTCGCTGGGAAACGCCATGCCATCGTCTGTGCCGCCTCCCACGTTGGAGACATCAATAGAACCAGTCAATGGTTATCAGTTGCTGGTAGCTATGCTGCTAATGCCGCTGGCCAGCGCTATAGCGGTGGCTAGCTGGACACTTTATGCCTTGCTCGCAAAACAACCACTCTATGTGCTGCTACCGTTGAGTAGCGGAGTACTGCTGGCATGGCCGGCTTGGTGTATCGCAAGGCGAGGCGACACCTGCCGCTTGATACAGGGGTTATTGCTGGGGCTAGCGTTGGCGCTGGTTGGGTTTGGGATGGCAAGCCAACCATGGGAGTTTCTACTAGCGGGCGTTGGGCTAGGTTTAGGAGGCGCGGTGATTACCACTGGCATTGCCCATGCGAAAGGCTGGATGCCTAGTCATTGGGCGCGTCTTTGTGCCGCCCTTTGTCTGGCTTTAGCGGTTGGCGTAGGGCTCTCTCTGAGGATGGTACCCCTGGTCGTCCAAGCCTATGGTTGGCGCGCAGCGCCACTTAGCCTGTTGATCCCTTTGTTTATGGTAATGCTGCTGCTGTGGCTTTTCGCAGAGTCACCCGAGTAACACCACCTATTACTCTCAACTACTCGTTCTTCATTTTTGTCTACTGATTCTTAACTACTAGCGATAAGGCCCATTTTATGACCACAGTTGTTATGACCACCGGTTTTATGACTATAGCCACGTTTGCCGATTTACTGCAGGAGGCGCGTAAACAACCTAAGCCTCAGCGTCTTCTGTTTGTATTCGTTCGCGCAGAGCTGCCTGATTTCCCTGATGCTGACCAGCGTCGTCGCTTCGAACAGGGTGAAGGAGGAGTGTTGGTGCCTGTGGTTTGCGTAGATAAGTCGACGGAGGAATTGACCAGTATGGCGGCGTTGGTCGATGAGTCTCGCCGTACCGAGATCGAATGGGATCTAGTTTTCACTGCTGCCATGGATGACCCAAAAGATGACGCCGAGGTTGAACGGCAGCTCCAGCGTATGATGGAGTCGCTGCAAATGGGTAATATCACCGCCTATCTTGTCTTCGATCATCACGGCGATGCGGTTAACGTTGGCTAGGGACGGTTACCATGGAGCACTATTTTCTCATCAAACACCTTCACATGACGGCCGCTGCGCTGAGCATCACACTCTTCGTAGTGCGCGCCTGGTGGTCAGCACAGGAAAGCCAGCGACTCAACGCCCGTTGGGTCAAGGTTTTGCCTCACCTCATCGATACGGCTCTGTTGGGGCTGGGGGTGACTTTGATGGTGTTGCTTTCCGTTTGGCCCTGGCAGCTTCCTTGGCTTGGCGCCAAGTTACTGGCGCTGCTGGCCTATATCGGTATTGGTACCATTGCGATTAAACGTGGGGCCACGCCAGCGGTGCGCGCCTTGGCAGCGGTAGTGGCAGTGGCCATCTTTGCCTATATGGTGGGGGCTGCTGTTCATCACAGCCCTTTATCCTGGTTGGCCTGAGAGGCTTGGTTCTTATCTCGAAATGATAACCCTAACTGAGCATTATTAAGCTGCGCCGAGCGGGCGTGAAGGACCAAAGTGCTCGAAGTGTCGGCGATCCTCGTCGACACCCAGTTCAGACAAAGCGCTGTTAATCGCCGTCATAAACCCTTGGGGGCCGACGAAATAGCAGCGTGCCTTGAGGCCAGGCAAGTAGTGAGCTAATAAGCTGCGGTCGATACGACCAATATGCTCGGCTTCGTTGCCGCGTTCATGAATGCGGACAGCCTGAAGGTGTTGAGGATACTCGCTCTGCAGCGCCTCTAGTTCACCTTTGAAGGCCTGATGCTCAGCATCCAAGGCAGCGTGTAGATAGGTGACTTGCCGCCCAAGGGACAAAGCATGGCGTGCCATGGGGAGTAGAGGTGTTTGACCAACGCCGCCACTGGCAAGCAGTAGGGGCTCGTCACCCTCAACCAAGGTAAGGTCACCCGCTGGTGGTAACAGTTCCAGGGTGTCGCCTGGTTGTAAGACATCATGGAAATGGCGGCTGACTTGGCCCTGTTCTTCGCGTTTGATCGAGATTCGGTAGCTTCGACCGTTCGGTGTGTCCGAAAGGCTGTAATGCCGATAGACCAGTTCGCCGTTAATGGTCAAACGTACGCCGATATATTGACCTGGCTCATGGTCAGCCACGCGCTCCCCATCCTCGGGCTCAAGAATAAAAGAGCGAATTAAAGCACTTTCCTGCTGGGTGCTGGCAATCTTGAAACGGCGTGTACCCCGCCAGCCGCCCGGGCGCTGCTCAAACTCACGATAACGCTGGTCTTCGAGGTCGATGAGAAGGGCGGCGAGTTCGTTATACAGAGCGCCCCAGGCATCGGCTATTTCTGGTGTCACGGCATCACCGAGCACTTCGCCAATGGCGGCTAGCAGACACTCACCGACAATAGGGTACTGCTCAGGAAGAATGCCTAACGAGACGTGTTTGCTGACCACAACATCAAGGGTTGCGCGCGCTTGAGCAGGGTTGCTGCGCAATTGAACATAGGCCAACACGGCGTTGGCGAGAGCACGAGGCTGGCCGCCGCTTTGCTGGTGTACCTCATTAAAAAGTGGTTTGACCTCTGGATAGCGGCTAAACATCAGCGGGTAGAAGCGCTGGGTAATCGCATTAAGGTGTTCGGCCACGACGGGAGCGGTCGCGTTGATTAGTGTTTCTTGCTCATGAGTTAGCACTGTTTTTCCCTCGCCACATTAAGATGCATTCAAAATGCATCTTAATGATATGGGTCTACAAAAGCTAGCCATAAGATGTATTTTTGATGCATGTCATGGTCTTTGTGGATGGCTAGGCGCACACTCATATTTCCAAGTAAATTAGTCGGGATTACGCCATGCCAACGACCACCTCATCCCAACCTGCTTCTAAGCTTGAGCATTTACCTTTAATGCGCCTGGCTTTCAGGCCTTTCTTTCTGCTGGCCGCGCTGTTTAGTGTGGTGTCCCTCTTGGTGTGGTTGGCCTTCTGGCACGGCACTATTTTGCTGCGACCTTATGGCGGTCTGGTGTTCTGGCATCAGCATGAAATGTTGTTTGGCTTTGCCGCGGCGGTGGTAGCGGGGTTTTTACTAACCGCTGTGCGTAACTGGACAGGATTGCCGAGTTTAAACGGAGGGCCGCTACTGGGTCTGGTGGTGCTATGGCTATTAGGTAGGGTGCTGATGGCTTTCCCCATGGGGCTGCCGGAGTGGATGCTGCTGACGGTTGAACTTGCATTTCTGCCAGTAGTTGCCGTGGTTATGGCGCGTCTCGTTATCACCGCAAAGCGTTGGCGCAACTTGATCTTTGTACCTGTGCTGTTGCTGTTTGCCATTGCTAATCTGGCGATGCACTTAGGAGTCATGCAAGGTGATGCCGACCTGATCCGCCAAGCTGCCTACTTAGCCGTGCTGTTAATTACACTGATGATGACAGTCATTGGCGGGCGTGTTATTGCCATGTTTACCGCCAATCGTTTGAGCCGCACCAAGCCTGAACCTATTCCTTTACTCGAAGGGGTGACGCTGGCTAGCACGGCTGGCGTAGTCATGCTGCAGCTGGTTGTCTTACTGGGAGTTGCCATGCCTGCTTCATTAATGGCGGGGATGATGTTCTTAGCGGCGTTGGCTAATAGTGTTCGCATGGCGCGCTGGGGTGGGGTGCACAGTTGGCGCGAACCTTTACTTTGGGGGCTCCACGGTAGCTACGCCTGCATTCCGCTAGGACTAATCATGTGGGGCTTGGCACTTATGGGGCTGATGCGCGTTGAACTTGCCGTGCACGCTCTGACCATTGGCGGCATGGGCACCATGATGCTAGCCATGATGGCCAGGGTTTCGCTAGGTCATACGGGCCGCCCCATACGCACATTGCCTGGTATTGGTGTAGCACTGGGCTTAATGCTAATAGCCGCCTTAGTGCGCTCACCCGTTTTGGTGTTATTTCCCCAGATCACCCACTGGACTTACACGCTGAGCATCATCTTCTGGTGCTTGGCCTATGCAATATTCCTCATGCACTACACGTTGCCGTTGATGCAGGCGCGAGTCGATGGGCAGGATGGCTAGTGTGTGCTAAGCGCTGACGGTAGGAATGCGCATAAGCTGCGCCAGTTGAGATTGTTGATTGCCTAGTAGGTCGGCCAACGTATAGTGGTCCAGCACACCTATAAATGCTGACAGTGCATCATTAAGAATCGGTTGAAGGCGACATGCAGGCGTAATGATGCAGGCATTGTCGCTATGAAAGCACTCCACCAACGCCATGTCATGCTCCATCTCGCGTACTAGCTCCCCTAACCCAATGGTGGCGGGGTCCCGTGTCAGCAGTAACCCGCCATTCTTGCCACGAATGGCGGTAACGTAGTTCTTTTGACTTAGCTCTTGAACAATTTTCATCAAATGATTGCGTGAGATATTAAAGGTTTCGGCAATCTCGTGAATGGTAGAGCGCTCCTCTCCCTTGGTAGCAAGAAAGATCAATACGCGTATCGAATAATCAGTGAATCGGGTGAGGTGCATGGAGTGCGTTTTGCTCCGAGAGTAATCCAACTATAAAAAGCATGTTGTATGAATGTTCAGTGAGTTGCAATGTAAACGTAGTTGAAGGCCTGTGAGCATATTCCGCTCCGCTACAGCTAGCATTCAAGCACGGTGTAATTTCAACAGCGCCAACCGTCTATTCCTTTACGTTGGCCGCTCTATCACCTTGGGGGTAGATAGGGTGTATATGGAGGTAATCACGCAGTAATTCCCTTGTCGATCACGCAGAATCCACTCCATGGAGCCCGCCTAGCGGGTACGCAAATTTCCGAGGAGCCTGGAGATCGACCATGAGTCACTTCATAGATCGGCTGAATTTCTTTCGCAAGTCCCGCGAACCTTTTGCCAATGAACACGGCGAACTACGTAGCGAATCCCGTCAATGGGAAGATAGTTATCGTGCCCGCTGGCAGCACGATAAAGTGGTGCGTTCCACCCACGGGGTGAACTGCACCGGCTCCTGTAGCTGGAAGATCTACGTCAAGAACGGCTTAGTTACCTGGGAAACCCAGCAGACAGATTACCCCCGTACCCGCCCCGACCTGCCCAACCATGAGCCGCGTGGTTGCCCGCGCGGTGCCAGCTACTCCTGGTACCTGTACAGCGCCAACCGTCTCAAGTATCCGTTGGTTCGCAAGCCGCTGCTGGCACTATGGCGCGAAGCGCTGAAGGCTAACCCAGATCCGGTAGATGCCTGGGCGTCGATTGTTGAAGCCCCTGCCAAGACCAAACAGTACAAGCGTGCCCGCGGCATGGGCGGCTTCGTTCGCGGTAACTGGGATGAGCTCAACGAGCTGGTCGCTGCCTCTAACGTTTACACCGCTAAGCAGTATGGCCCCGACCGGATCATTGGCTTTTCGCCGATTCCTGCCATGTCGATGGTCAGCTACGCCGCAGGTAGCCGCTACCTGTCGCTGATTGGCGGCGTCTGCATGAGCTTCTACGACTGGTATTGTGACTTGCCGCCGGCCTCGCCAATGACCTGGGGTGAGCAGACTGACGTTCCCGAGTCCGCTGATTGGTACAACTCCGGCTACATTATCGCTTGGGGGTCCAACGTGCCCCAGACGCGTACCCCGGATGCCCACTTCTTTACCGAAGTACGTTACAAGGGCACCAAAACGGTTTCGATCACTCCGGATTATGCCGAAGTTTCCAAACTGACCGACGAGTGGCTGTCCGCCAAGCAGGGTACCGATGCCGCCCTGGCGATGGCCATGGGCCATGTCATTCTCAAAGAGTTCCATCTTGAGAACCCCAGCGCCTATTTCACCGACTATGTGCGCCGCTATACCGACATGCCGTTTCTGGTGGAACTGGAAGCGCGTGAAGATGGCAGCTTCGCACCGGGTCGCCAGCTGCGTGCCAGTGATTTTGATGCTGCCCTGGGCCAGGAAAACAATCCCGAGTGGAAAACCGTTGCCTGGGACGAAACCCGTGACCAGTTGGTGGTGCCGCGCGGCTCCATCGGTTTCCGCTGGGGCGAAACTGGCGACGAAGTGGGCAAGTGGAACCTGGAATCGCTGGACGCCGCCGGCACCGAGATCAAGCCGTTGCTAAGTTTGGTCAATCACCACGATAGCGTCGCGCGCGTTGCGTTTCCTTACTTTGGTGGTATCGAACACGAACACTTTGAGCACGTCAAAGGAGCTGGCGTCGGTGCTGCTGACGACCTGCTGTTCCACAACCTGCCCGCCAAACGTTTGAAGAGAGCCGATGGCAGCGACATGCTGGCGGTCACCGTTTTTGATCTGATGTGTGCCAACTACGGTATCGACCGTGGCTTTGTCGGCGACGGCGAAGATGATGGCGCGACCTCGTTTGATCAGATCCGCCCCTATACCCCCGCGTGGCAGGAGAAAATCACCGGTGTCCCAGCAGAGCAGTGCACCCGCATTGCTCGAGAGTTTGCTGACAACGCCCATAAAACCAACGGCCGTAGCATGATCATCGTTGGTGCCGGTATGAACCACTGGTACCACATGGACATGAATTACCGCGGCCTGATTAACATGCTGATCATGTGTGGTTGTATCGGCCAGAGCGGTGGCGGCTGGGCCCACTATGTGGGTCAGGAAAAACTGCGTCCGCAGACTGGCTGGACGCCTTTGGCCTTTGGCCTCGACTGGCAGCGCCCGCCGCGCCATATGAATTCTACTTCCTTCTTCTATAGTCACTCCTCCCAGTGGCGCTACGAGAAGCTCGAGATTAAAGAAATTCTTTCGCCGTTGGCCAAGGCCGAGGATTACCCCGGTAGCCTGATTGACTTTAACGTGCGTGCTGAGCGCATGGGCTGGCTGCCGTCAGCACCACAACTGGACACTAACCCGCTACGCTTAGCGAAAAAAGCCGAAGCCGCGGGCATGTCCACTGCCGACTATGCGGTTCAGCAGCTCAAGAGCGGTGAGCTGCGCTTTGCCGCAGAAGACCCGGACGCGCCAGAGAATTTCCCGCGCAATATGTTCATCTGGCGCTCCAACCTGCTGGGTAGTTCCGGTAAGGGCCATGAGTACATGCTCAAGTACCTGCTGGGTACTCGCCACGGTATTCAGGGTAAAGATCTGGGCGACTTCGGCGGTCAGAAGCCCGAAGAAGTCGTATGGCGTGACGAAGCGCCGGAAGGCAAGCTCGACCTACTGGTGACGCTGGATTTCCGCATGTCCACCACCTGCCTCTACTCGGATATCGTGCTGCCTACGGCGACCTGGTATGAGAAGGACGACCTTAACACTTCTGACATGCACCCCTTTATTCACCCCTTGACTGCCGCCACCGACCCGGCCTGGGAATCGCGCAGCGACTGGGATATTTACAAGGGCATTGCCAAGGCGTTTTCCAAGGTTTGTGTAGGCCACCTGGGCGAAGAGACCGACCTGGTCACGCTGCCGATGCAGCACGACTCGCCAGGAGAGTTGGCCCAACCGACGGTGATGGATTGGAAGAAAGGCGAATGCGCGCCGATTCCCGGCAAGACCATGCCATCGCTGATTGAGGTCAAGCGCAACTATCCCGAAACCTATGAGCGCTTCACCTCCGTAGGGCCGCTGCTGGAAAGTATCGGTAACGGCGGCAAGGGCATCGCTTGGAATACCGATGCTGAAGTCGAGCTGCTGGGCAAACTCAACCATCGCAAGCTGGACGGCCCGCATAAAGGGCGCCCGTTGATCGACAGCGCTATCGATGCCGCCGAGATGATTCTGACCCTGGCACCGGAAACTAATGGCGCCGTGGCAGTAAAAGCGTGGGATGCACTCTCCAAAATTACCGGGCGTGACCATACCCACCTGGCAAGGCCCAAACATGACGAAAAAATCCGCTTCCGCGATGTCGTCGCTCAGCCGCGCAAGATTATCTCCAGCCCGACCTGGTCCGGCCTTGAGGATGAGCATGTCTCCTATAACGCCGGTTATACCAACGTTCACGAGCTGATCCCTTGGCGCACCGTGAGTGGTCGTCAGCAGTTCTATCAGGATCATGCCTGGATGCGCGCTTTCGGTGAAAGCCTGCTGGTCTATCGCCCGCCCATCGATACCAAGGCGGCCAAAGGCTTCCAGCTTCCCGCCGACAACGGCTTCAAGAGCAAGGCGCTGAACTTCCTCACGCCGCACCAGAAGTGGGGCATTCACTCCACTTACTCGGACAACCTGCTGATGTTGACGCTTAACCGAGGCGGCCCGGTGGTGTGGCTCTCCGAGGCGGACGCGGCTGAGATCGATATCGAGGACAACGACTGGATCGAGGTCTACAACGCCAACGGCTCGATTGCCGCGCGGGCAGTGGTCAGCCAGCGGGTCAAAGCGGGCATGGTGATGATGTACCACGCCCAGGAGCGCAACGTGAACGTCCCTGGCTCTGAGGTCACCGGCACGCGGGGCGGTATTCACAACTCGGTCACCCGTGTCTGCCCCAAGCCAACCCATATGATCGGCGGCTACGCGCAGCTCTCTTACAGTTTTAATTACTACGGCACCGTCGGCTCAAACCGCGATGAGTTCGTGTTAGTGCGCAAGATGAAACACGTTGACTGGCTGGATGGTGAAGGCAATGACAGTGTTCAGGAGAACGTGGCTCTCAAGAACAGTGCTCAGGAGGCCGTGAAATGAAAATTCGTTCCCAGGTAGGCATGGTTCTCAACCTTGATAAGTGTATCGGTTGCCACACCTGTTCGGTGACCTGCAAAAATGTCTGGACCAGTCGCGAAGGTATGGAGTACGCCTGGTTCAACAATGTCGAGACCAAGCCCGGTATCGGCTATCCCAAAGAGTGGGAGAACCAGGCCAAGTGGAAGGGCGGCTGGATGCGCCGTAACGACGGTCGGATTGAGCCGCGTATTGGTGGCAAATGGCGGGTGCTGGCGAACATTTTCGCCAACCCCGACTTGCCCGAGATGGATGACTACTATGAGCCGTTCACTTTCGACTACCAACACCTGCATACCGCCAAGATCGGTGAGCACCAGCCGGTAGCGCGTCCGCGCTCGCTGATTTCCGGTCAGCGCATGAAAAAGATCGAATGGGGCCCCAACTGGGAAGAGATCCTCGGCACCGAGTTCGCCAAGCGGCGCAAAGACGCCAACTTCGACAAGGTGCAGGCAGATATTTACGGCCAGTTCGAAAACACCTTCATGATGTATCTGCCACGCCTGTGCGAGCACTGTTTGAACCCCACCTGTGTGGCGTCCTGCCCTAGCGGTGCGATCTACAAGCGGGAAGAGGATGGCATCGTTCTAATCGACCAGGACAAGTGTCGTGGCTGGGGGATGTGTATCTCCGCCTGCCCCTACAAGAAGATCTACTACAACTGGAAAAGCGGTAAGTCCGAGAAGTGCATCTTCTGCTACCCGCGTATCGAGGCCGGTCAGCCGACCATCTGCTCCGAGACCTGTGTGGGCCGCATTCGCTATCTCGGCGTGCTGCTGTATGACGCTGATCGCATCGAGGAAGTGGCAAGCTCCCCGGATGAGCGTGACCTCTACCATCGCCAATGTGAGATCTTCCTTGATCCCAACGATCCGGAAGTGATTGCCCAGGCCAAGCGGGATGGCATTCAGGATAACGTCATCAAAGCCGCCCAGGCCTCACCGGTTTACAAGATGGCTATCGACTGGGGGTTGGCGCTGCCACTGCACCCGGAATACCGCACGCTGCCGATGGTGTGGTACGTGCCGCCGCTGTCGCCGATTCAGTCCGCCGCTGAGGCGGGGCATGTGGAGTTTGACGGCATCCTGCCGAAGATTGAATCACTGCGTATCCCGGTGAAGTACCTAGCTAACCTGTTGACTGCTGGTGAAGAGGAGCCCGTGGTGTTGGCACTCAAGCGCTTAATGGCGATGCGTGTCTACATGCGCGGCAAGCACGTGGAGGGTGCCCCCAATGCCGACGTGCTCGATGCCGTGGGGCTGAGCGTCGCCCAAGTAGAAGAGATGTACCGCTACCTGGCCATTGCCAACTACGAGGATCGGTTTGTGATCCCCACCAGCCATCGGGAAATGGCCACCGAAGCCTTCCCGGAACGGGGCGGATGCGGCTTTACCTTTGGTGATGGTTGCCACGGTGAGAGCCAGCCCAACCTGTTTAATGGCCGTAAGCAGACCAGCGTGTTGGTGAAACCGGTAGAGGTCTTCGACCCGCAGCCGCAACTTGAGGAGTCTCGTCATGACTGAAGCCGCTACCCAATCGCCGACCCCGGGAGAGCCGTCGTTCGAGCCGCTACAGGGTATGCGTAGCCTACGCGTACTGGCCCGCCTGCTCGATTACCCGACCCAGGAACTGCAGGATGCCTGCGGCGAACTCATCGAAATTCTCAATGCCGAGCGCCGCCTGGGGGCGGCTCTCAAGTCGTCACTAATGGAGTGGTGTCAGCGTCTCCAAGAGGGCGACCTGCTTGAGCTGCAGGCCGAGTACGTCGCCATGTTCGATAAGGGGCGGGCTACGTCGCTGCTGTTATTCGAACACGTACACGGTGAATCACGTGACCGTGGCCAGGCCATGGTGGATCTTATGGCCGAGTACAGCGCGGCCGGTTTCGAGCTGGATGCCCGTGAACTGCCCGATCATCTACCGGTATTTCTTGAATACCTTTCAATGTGCGACGACGCCGAGATTGGCCGCTGGCTGGGCGAAATACGCCATATCCTGGCGTTGCTGACGGCACGGCTGGAGGAGCGGGGAGCGGATCACGCGCTGGTACCGTTGTCACTATTGGCATTAATCGGCGCCGAGGGAGATGTTGAGGAGCATCGGCCCCAGGTCAAAAAAGAAGCGCCGGACAACACCCCCGAAGCATTAGACGCTGTATGGGAAGAAGAAGCGGTGCGTTTCTCAGCAACCTCAGATGAGGATTGCGCGCTGCAGTCTGCCGAAGGCCGCCGCTTGGCTGAGCGCAAGCACACCGTTCAGAGCCAGCCGGTACGCATTATGCCTGCTCCGTCTTTAAATGCCTCTTCCGCTCCTTCCGCCGATCGTTAATAGGAGAATCACCATGTATGACGCGATTGCGCATTACTTAACCCATCTGATCTACGGTTACTACCCCTATCTCGCTGGCACGGTGTTTCTGCTTGGCAGCCTGCTCCGTTTTGATCATGGTCAGTACACCTGGAAGACCGGTTCTAGCCAGATGCTCTCTTCAAAGAATATGCGCCTGGGCAGCAACCTGTTTCATATCGGTATTATCGTGATTTTCTTCGGCCATCTGGTAGGTATGCTCACACCGCACTGGGTTTACGCGCCGTTTCTGCACGCCGGTACTAAACAGCTAGTGGCTATCGTGGTGGGCGGTATTGCCGGTGCCATGTGCCTGGTGGGCGGTGCCATGCTGCTATATCGGCGCATCTTTAATCCACGCGTGCGTCAATCTTCCAGCTTGATGGATACCCTGATCCTGGGGTTGATCGTTTTGCAGGCGGGCCTTGGCATGGTGACCATCATCTTCTCGCTAGGCCATATGGACGGTGAAATGATGCTAACCCTCTCCAGCTGGGCGCAGTCGATTGTCTTCTTCAGCGGCGGTGCGGCGGACTACATGCAGGAAGTGTCGTGGATCTACAAACTGCATATCTTTATCGGCCTGACCATCATCCTGCTGTTCCCCTTTACCCGCTTGGTGCATGTGTGGAGCGCGCCGTTTGGTTATATCACACGTAGGTACCAGCTTGTCCGCCGCCGCAGCTAAAAAAACTGGCTTGTGCTCGGCCAGGCAAGAGGAGAAATAACATGCAGATGATTGATATCGAACAGTTACCTGGGGGCGTTGCTGCGCCTCCGGTACGTGTCGGCGACACCCCTATCGATGAAGCAACGATTGCGTTGGAGATGCAGTATCACCCCGCCGAAACAGCGGGGGAGGCTCAGCTTCAGGCCGCCCGTGCGTTGGTGGTCCGAGAGCTGCTTCGCCAGCGTGCTAGCGTCCTGGGCCTACTATCGACACAGGACGTTAGCGAAGCGCAGGAAGATGCGGCGATTGCTGCCTTGCTCGAACAGGAGCTTGAGGTGCCGGAACCGGGGGAAGCAGATTGCCAGCGCTTTTTTGACACCCACCGAGAGCGCTTCAGTGAGCCGGTGCAGTTACGCGTTCGGCATATCCTGCTCGCGGCCGCACCCGATGACTCCCAGGGTCGCGACGACGCCTACCAGCTTGGTGAGAAGCTACTCGAACAGCTTAATGAGATACCCGAACGGTTTGCCGAATTTGCTCAACACCACTCCGTGTGCCCTTCAAAAGAGCTGGATGGTGATTTGGGTTGGCTAGTGTCGGGGCAAACCGTTCCAGAGTTGGATCGCGCTTTGCAGCACCTGCCCGAAGGTCTACACGAGCGCCCCTTGGCGTCTCGCTATGGCTGGCATGTGGTGAGTATTGACGAGCGCAGAGAAGGTAGGGCGTTACCTTTCGATCAGGTTATCGACCGGGTGCGCCATAGCCTACGGGAGCAGGCAACTCGACGTGCGCTGCGTCACTATTTGCTGATGTTAGAGAGCGAAATAGGCGTCGAAGGGATTGTGCTGGATGACGATGCTGGCGGCAGCTTGCTGCAATAGAAACGCTAATAGGAGATGCTTGATGTCCCATGTTCCCGTAGATGCACTTTTCACTCCGCTTGGCATCGCGGTGTTAACCGTTTCCGATACGCGTGGATTCGATGAGGATGGCAGTGGTGACTTACTCGCCGCGCATCTTATTGAAAGCGGCCATAACCTAGTGGAGCGGCGCATCGTGCCTGATGATATTTATCAGGTTCGTGCTGTGGTTTCGGAATGGATTGCGCGTAACGAAATTCAGACGATCCTGGTGAATGGCGGTACGGGCTTCACTGCTCGCGATACCACACCAGAGGCATTAGTCCCTCTTTTTGACAAAGCAATTGAGGGGTATGGCGAGCTGTTTCGCTACTACTCTCTGCAAACGATTGGCACGTCGACTATTCAATCTCGGGCGGTGGCCGGGGTTGCCAACCAGACACTGTTGTTTGCAATGCCCGGTTCGCCCAAAGCATGTGAATTGGCGTGGGAAAAAATCATCTCATTGCAGTTGGACTCCCGCACTCGGCCCTGCAACTTTGTAGCAATGGTGTTGCCTTCTGCTCCTGCTTGTAGTGGACGTCAAGTAGAAACGACGTCGCATGTTTCGGAGCGCTTATGAACTGTCACTGCGCAGAAATAGTCACGCCCGGCTTGTTAAATTTATTTGATGCACGCCAACGAGTTATCGACGCAGCCACGCCGATTAATGCCGTAGAAAACGTCTCCCTTGAACAGTCGGCGGGGCGAGTGCTGGCAGAAACGGTGGTTGCACCTCTCGATATGCCAGGTGTGGACAATAGCGCTATGGATGGTTACGCGCTGTGTCTGGCTGATTACCAAGCGGCACCTCGCGGTGCAGGCCTGCCCATTCTTCAACGCGTGCCAGCTGGCGCAGGTGTCATGCTCCTACCCGAAGGGGGCTGCGCGCGTATTTTCACCGGCGCGCCGGTACCCATAGGGGCGGATATTGTGGTGCCTCAAGAGCGGGTAACCCTTGATAAGCGCGGGCATATACATCTTGAGGGTAGCTTGGTGCTAGGCGCTAATATTCGCCGTCAAGGCGAGGAGACCCGCATGGGAACCCCGCTACTCGCTGCGGGTAAGTTTCTTGATGCAGCGTCGATTGCGCTTCTGGCAAGCCACGGGATCAATATCGTTGCCGTCAAGCGGCGCCTAAGGGTGGCATTGCTCTCAACCGGCGATGAGCTGATTGCCCCAGGCACGGTGCGATCGCCGGGACAGGTATACGACAGCAATCGCGCCATGCTTAACGTACTGCTCGCACAAGCGCAGTGCGATGTACTGGACCTGGGCGTCATCGCTGATTCGCCGCAGTCATTGCACCAGGCCTTTGAGCACGCACAAACCATTGCAGATGTGGTGATATGCACCGGTGGCGTTTCGGTAGGCGAGGAGGATCACGTTCGTCCGGTGATCGAGCAGCGCGGTGGGCTATATTTTCATGGTGTTGCGATGAAACCCGGAAAGCCCTTTGCATTCGGTTATCTAGGCGCGGAGCCTTCCACTTGCACGCCGTTAATGGCGCTGCCGGGTAATCCCGTGGCCTCCCTGGTGGGCTGGCAACTGCTGGCGCTGCCGTTTATTCATGCTATGCAGGGTCGACACTTAGCTTCGCTACAGTGTTTTCCAGTAACAGCGGGCTTCTCTCAGCGTGGGCCCAAAGGGCGCTGCGAGCTATTACGGGTAGTGTTGGATTGGTCACAGGGGAGTCCCGTGGCGCAGTTAGCGGGCGGACAGGGCTCGCATATGCTTGGTGCGGCTAGCCAAGCTGATGGTTATTTAATGATTAACCCCGAAATCGATGTGGCAGAAGGGGAGGCGTATCACTACTACCCCATCAATCAGTTCGCCGCTTGAATCACTTTTTCAGTCGTGACCACTGACCTCGTTAGCTTTTATAGGAGAGGGTATGTCTTCACATCACAAGCCACACATACAGCTGGTTAGTTCTCAAATAGAGGAGCCCTCACTATGAGCGTCTTGGTCGATGGGTTTGGCCGTAAGGTGCGTTACCTGCGTATATCGGTAACTGATCGTTGTGATTTTCGCTGTGTATATTGCATGGCCGAGGAGATGACCTTCCTGCCTCGAACCCAATTGCTGACCCTTGAGGAAATAGCCACCCTTTCGCAGGCATTCGTCGAGCTGGGCGTGGAAAAAATCCGTCTAACTGGTGGTGAGCCGCTGGTACGCCAGGGCGTGCTAACGCTAGTGCAAAAACTCGGTGAATTGGAGGGCCTGCGCGAGCTAGCTATGACCACCAATGGCTCAGGGCTGGTCAAACATGCCGATGCTTTGCGCCAAGGCGGGCTACATCGGCTCAATATTAGCCTTGACTCGCTCAAGCCCGAGCGTTTTAAAGCATTAACCCGAACAGGTGACTTAAACCAAGTGATCGCGGGTATCCGTGCCGCACGCCGCGCTGGTTTTCAGTCGATTAAGCTCAACGCTGTATTGCTTAAGGGGCGTAATGACGACGAAATTATCGACTTGGTAAACTTTGCCCGGGATGAACAAGTCGATATCAGCTTTATCGAGGAGATGCCCCTGGGCGCTATCAGCGAGCATAACCGTGGTGAAACCTTTCTTTCCACTGATGCGGTACGCGAGACCATAGAAAACCATTATCAACTCCTACCCACCACCGAGAGCACCCTAGGGCCATCCCGTTATTATCGTATGGCAAACAGCCAGTCACGCATTGGCTTTATCTCTCCCCATAGCCACAATTTTTGTGCTGCTTGTAATCGTGTTCGAGTGACGGCGGAAGGGCGGCTACTCCTCTGCTTGGGCAATGAGCACTCGGTGGATTTACGCGCTGTAATGCGGCGTTATCCAGGTGATATCCAGCGGCTTAAAGCCAGCATTGTGGCGGCAATGAACAAAAAGCCAGAGCGCCACTACTTTACTACTGATGGTGAGGTTCAGGTTTTGCGGTTCATGAATGCAACTGGCGGTTAGCGCAACGTTTCCTCTACCGCAATGTCAATATTTAAAACAGCATTAGGCCAATAGACAACAACACACTGTAAAGCAGCGTTGAGATCGCCGTTTTTTTCAGCATTCTGGTTAGAATTTCGCCATCACGACTTTGGGTTAACGTTTTGGCGGCATCAGTCAGTGGTTTGGCCACTAGCAGGCAACTCCACCCCAGTAGCGGCACTGGCACTGCAACCAGATAGATGAGAGTGAGCAGCAGCGCTGTTCCCAGCAGCGCCCAGTGATACTTTATAGCGTTGGCGCGGCCAAGCCGCACCGCTAAGGTGATCTTGCCAGTGCGCGCATCGCTGTCGATATCTCGGACGTTATTGACGTTTAGCACGGCAGTGGCCAGCAGTCCACATGCGGCAGCGGGCAGTAACGGCAGCCAACTTAGTTGATGAGTGTGCAGGTAATAGGTTCCCAATACTCCCAGCAACCCGAAAAACAAAAAAACCGCAATGTCGCCCAGCCCTCGGTAGCCGTAGGGCTTACCGCCCAGCCCAACGGTATAGGTCACCGCTGCTAATAAAGCGGCAGCACCTAGTAGCAAGAAGAGAACAATGTGTCCCCACTGGTTGCCAAAAGTGGCAAGCAGTAATAACAGTCCCGATAGCGCTGCACCAGTCGCCGTTAGGGCCATCCCTATGCGCATGGCCCGTGGAGTGATTAAGCCTGAAGAGACTGCTCTTGCCGGCCCAATGCGAGAATAATCGTCGGCCCCAGAAGTGGCATCACCATAATCGTTGGCAAGGTTAGAGAGCACCTGGAGGGCAATTGCTGTCAGTAAGGAAAACACTAGCACTGACGTTTTATAAGCATTCTCACCTGCTGCTAGACCACTCCCCAGCAGAATAGAGGCACATGCTAGCGGTAGTGTTCGCAGACGAGCGGCTAGCAACCAAGCTTGGCAGTGATTGCGCTTAGTGAGTAAATCCATTGTGCGATTTTCCAATCAATTGATTAGCATTAGCCAGGGCAGACCAATGACTAACCACGCCACCAGGAAGATCAGCCCGAAGATTGCCCCTAGCCGCCAGAAGAGTGCACTGGGCAAGTAGCCGCTACCGTAGTAAACCGGGCTTGGCCCTGTGCCGTAAGGTGTGAGAATACCCATAAAGCCGAGCGTGGGCAGCAGTAGTAGCACAAACATCTGCATATCCAAGCCTGGAATGCCAGACGCCGCCGCCAAAATAACCGGCAGTAGGGCGGTGACGTGTGCCGTAATGCTGGCAAAGAAGTAGTGCAGAGCGTAGAACAGTACGGTCAAGGCCACCATGGCCATCAGCGGGTTAAAGTGACTTATTTGCCCGCCTACCACGTTGCCAAACCAATTCACGAACCCCACTTGGCTAAGTCCGCCTGCCAGCGCCACCAAGGTGGCAAACCAAACAAAGGTATTCCAGGCGGCATTGTTCTTGAGAATATCATCCCAGGTGACGATGCCTGTCAGCAGCATGCCGCAAATCACAACCAGCCCAACCAAAGATGCGGAGATAATGCCGCCGCCAAAAATCCACAGTAGTAGTGCCGTGACAACCATTACCACCAGTACTATCTCTTTACGAGTGAGCTTGCCTAATTGCTTTAGCTCGTCTCTTGCCCAGTCAGAAATTTCATGGCCCGCTTTCACCTCAGGGGCGCATAGCCAGTAGCAAAGTAGTGGCACTAACAGCAGTAGCAAAATGCCTACTGGCGCAATGGCCATAAACCACTGCCCCCAGTTGATCTGGATGCCGGTTGTGCTTTCGGTTAGGGCGATGGCTAACAAGTTAGGGGCCATGGCTGTTAGAAACAGCGAGCTGGTCACGCAGGTAGAAGCCAACGCTGTCCACATCAAAAAGCTACCCATACGCTTCATGCTGGGGTCATTGGGGTGCGAGTCGTAAAGTGGTGGCAGGTTGCGAATCACCGGATAAATGGTGCCCGCACTGCGTGCAGTGTTGGAGGGCGTAAAAGGGGCAAGAATCGAAACGCAACAATGATGGCGATGATAAGTGGTGCGAATAGCTTCCACCGAGGCGATGGTTGAGTAATGCTGTTCATACTGCCTCTCTCTTTCTCTTCAGTTGTTTTTAAGTTCTTCTATTTTCTAAGTATTATTTCGGCAGTAAAGCCACACCGGAATATTGACCTTGTCTTTAAAAGCTTTGCCTTTAAAAACTTTTTCTTTAAAAACAACGCCGAAAACACCTGCCGATGGCAGTGAGTTATTTGAAGAGTAGATGGTATGGCACTAGGGTAAAAGCAGCGCCAACTCGATTTCTATTTTTCTTGATGTACATCAATAGTCCTTTGGACTAATGAACAGAGCTCGCCACGGGTATGGTAAGTTCAAATAAAGAAGACGACGCCGCAGAGTGTCGCCACTAACGCGCTTTGGCCTGGCTAACGGAAGGAAGTGTTATGCAGCAGCGAGATTTCGATATCGTCATTGTAGGAGGCGGTGGGGCAGGCTTACGTGCGGCTATTGGCGCTGCTGAGCACGCTAAGGAGCATAAGACACCTCAACGTATTGCGCTGCTGTCAAAAGTCTACCCGATGCGCTCCCATACCGTGGCCGCTGAAGGGGGCGCTGCCGCGGTTACCAGTGCTGAAGACTCCCATCAGGCCCACTTTGACGACACGGTGTCAGGCGGTGACTGGCTAGTTGAACAGGGCGTCGTCGACTACTTTGTCCATCACGCCTATCAAGAGCTGGTGCAGATGGAGCGCTGGGGCTGCCCATGGAGCCGCAAAGACGATGGCCAGGTGCAGGTGCGCCGCTTTGGCGGCATGAAAACTGCCCGCACCTGGTTTGCTGCCGACAAAACTGGCTTCCATATGCTGCACACGCTGTTTCAGACCTCGCTGAAATACCCTGAGATTGAGCGTTTTGATGAGTATTTCGTGCTTGATCTGGCGGTTCACGAAGGTGCAGTGATAGGGGTGATTGCGCTGCAGTTAGCCACTGGCGAATTGACGCTGCTGCGTGCTAAAGCGGTGATACTGGCCACCGGTGGCGCGGGGCGCTTATTTCGTTTCAATACTAACGCGGGCATTGTGACTGGCGATGGCATGGCCATGGCTTATCGTCACAGTGTGGCGCTGCGGGACATGGAGTTTGTTCAATACCACCCCACCGGTTTACCCGGTTCCGGCATTTTGATTACCGAAGCGTGCCGGGGGGAAGGCGGCATTCTGCTCAATAAAGATGGTTATCGCTATCTGCAGGATTATGGACTTGGCCCGGAAACACCGCTGGGCAAGCCGGAAAACAAATATATGGAACTGGGGCCGCGGGACAAACTCTCACAGGCTTTCTGGCAGGAGCAGCAGGCGGGCCGCACTGGCAAGTTTGGTGACAGCGACGTGGTCTATCTTGATCTGCGCCACTTGGGTGAAAAATACATCCTAGAGCGCCTACCGTTTATCTGCGAGCTGGCTAAATCCTATATCAATGTTGACCCTGTGAAAGAACCGATTCCCATTCGCCCGGCGGTTCACTACACCATGGGGGGAATTGAGACCGATCCTCAGTGCGAAACGTCTATTGCTGGGCTCTATGCTGCAGGGGAGTGCGCTTCTGTAGGTTTGCACGGAGCTAACCGGCTGGGCTCCAATTCTCTGACCGAGCTACTGGTATTTGGCCGCTTGGCGGGTGAGCAAGCCAGTAAGCGGGCGGCACAAACCGAGTGGGCGGATACGCGCCTGCTGGAAGCCCAAGCCGAGCATCAGCAAGCGACTTTGGCGCGCCTCTGTGATGGTGAAGGCAGCGGCGAATCCTGGGTAGAACTTAAGCACGCCATGGTGCAAGCCATGGAGAGTGGCTGTGGTATTTACCGCACCGAAGAAGGCATGCGCCATTCGCTTGAGACCATGCGTCAGTTGCGCGAGCGCTATGCCAAAATTCGCGTTAACGATACCAGCAAGATATTCAACACCGAGCTGCTGGAGTGCATCGAACTGGGATACGGCCTGGATATTGC
This sequence comes from Halomonas bluephagenesis, assembly GCF_054790765.1. Classification (NCBI taxonomy): domain Bacteria; kingdom Pseudomonadati; phylum Pseudomonadota; class Gammaproteobacteria; order Oceanospirillales; family Halomonadaceae; genus Halomonas; species Halomonas bluephagenesis. The sequence goes on along the minus strand of NZ_CP133631.1, from coordinate 126,625 downwards.
CGAAGCCTCTTGCCTAGGAGCACTTGAACGGCGTGAATCCCGCGGTGCTCACCAACGCTTAGATGAAGGCATGCAAAAACGCGACGACGTTAATTATCTCAAGCACAGCCAAGTCTTTTACCAAGGTGAAGCACCGGCCGAGCTGCGCTGGCAGGACGTTGATGTTCGGTTTTCCGCACCGGCTGAGCGGGCTTACGGCGATGCGGGCAAGGGGGGCAAGGTATGAGTACCGAGCAGATCACTACCAAGAGTGTCAGCACTAATAACACCAGCATCAAGCACATTAGCGTTAAACGTTACCTGCCAGACAGCTCGGCTGAAGCTTACTGGCAGCAGTACGAGATGCTGGTGGATGACAGCACCTCGCTGCTGGATGCCCTGAATCATATTAAAGAGCAGCTTGATAGCACCCTGAGCTACCGCTGGTCGTGCCGCATGGCGATTTGTGGCTCGTGTGGGGTGATGGTCAACGGCATTCCAAAGCTCGGCTGTAAAACCTTCCTGCGCGATTATGAAGGCGAGATCCGCATCGAGCCGCTATCCCACTTCCCCGTGCAGCGGGATCTGGTGGTGGATATGGAAATATTCCTTGAGCACTTAGCGGCGGTTAAGCCCTACCTGATAGATGACAATCCGGTAAAACCCTATGACCCGAAGGCACCGGAAACCTATCAGCAGACCCCCGAGCAGCTTGCCCGTTACAAGCAGTTCGCTAACTGCATAAACTGCGGGCTTTGTTACTCCGCCTGCCCGCAGTTTGGGCTGAACCCTGAATTCCTGGGCCCGGCGGCACTAACACTCGCCCACCGTTACAACCTGGATAGCCGCGACCATGGCAAAAAACAGCGCATGACCGAGCTTAATCGACACGAGGGTGTGTGGAGTTGCACCTTTGTCGGCTTCTGTTCGCAGGTATGCCCAAAGCATGTCGACCCCGCCGCTGCCGTTAATCAGGGCAAGGTCGAGGCTGCCAAACATACCTTAATTGCGCTGTTTAAAGGGTGAGGGGAGAAAAGATCATGCATAAATCATCATCGCAACGTCTGCCACCACTGAAACGCAACTGGTGGCTGAAACACCGGTTTTTTAAGCTCTATATGCTGCGCGAGGCCACGGTACTGCCGCTGGTGTTTTTCACGCTGTGTTTACTGGCCGGTATGGTTGCCCTACTTCAGGGGGCGGATAGCTGGCAGGGGTGGATTGCCTTTATGGGCTCGCCCATTGTGCTGCTGCTGAATCTTTTAGCGCTGGCCGCTAGCCTGTTTCACGCCGCGACCTTCTTTGTGCTGTTTCCTCGTGTAATGCCGCTACGCATCGCTGGGCATAGCCTTCCTGATAAGGCCATTGTCGCTGGTCAGTGGGCAGGTGTAGTGGCTGTTGCACTGTTATTTTTCTGGCTATTGGGGAGGGCGTAATGATGGAAAAACCAGCTATGGAAAAACTAGCTATAAACGAACACGGACCCCAGCATAAACAAGCTTTTGATGAACCACTCTGGTGGAGCCTGTTCAGTGCCGGCGGCGTATGCTTTGCGGTTATCTTGCCCGCCGTCATTCTATTTATTGCCATTTGCCTGCCCCTTGGCCTGCTGCCTGCTGGGGCGCTGAGCTATGAGCGGGCGTCCAATCTGCTGTTTAGTGTGCCGGGCTTTCTGTTTGTTGGCGCGGTGGTTTGCTTGCCGTTATTTCATGCCGCCCACCGCCTGCGCCACGGGTTGTTTGATATCAGCGTGGGCAATGACATACTTAATAAAAAACTGATGTACGGTGCAGCCGCCTTACTGAGTGTTTTGGCGCTAGGTTTAGTGGTGGTAGGTATGTTCGGTTAAACGGTGTGACGCTAGGACTAACTTCTTATGACGGACAGTATTCATCCGCACAGGGTGGGGGGAGCGAAATGTTGTAGGCTCTCTCCTACCAACACGCACGACCGCTGAAAACAGCTGTTCGCGCTGAGTAGGCCCATTTAAGTCACCGTTTCATGAGTATCGCCGCGCAACTGTTCGCTGGCTATCTCGCCATTGGCAGGTGAACATCCAGATAAATACAGGCACATTCATTAATAGCCCGTATAGAAGCGGAACTAAGCCAATATTTGGCTGCTGCAGAAGCGCGAAAGCCACCATCATGGCTACACCTGCGTTTTGCACGCCGACCTCAACGGTAATCGCGCGGACACTGGCATCAGGAAGTCGTAAGCGGCGTGCGGCTTGGTGGCCTAACGTCATACTCAAGACACACAGTAGCAGCACTGCCAGGGTTTCGATGCTTAACAGTGACGGAAGGCGTTGCGCATGGCTTAACCATAGCGTGATCACTACGCCGATCATCGCCATTCCCGTTAGTACTTTTATTTTGGGCAGTATCCAGATCAGTATGGATGTCCCCAATAATTGTCGCAGCAGCATACCTGCGAGCACAGGTGCAAGGGTTACAAGCAATAGCTTTCCGACGGTAGGCCAGTAGGGGAGGCTTAGCCCAGCACTGCTCAACGTTAGAAATTCTAGGTGCCAGCCCATCACCAGCGGCAGCGTGAAAGGAGCGAGCACCGCGGCAATGGCGGTCAAGCTGACGGACAAAGCCAGATCGCCCTGCACGAGATAGCTGAACATGTTGGAAGTGGCACCCCCAGGCACCAGCGAGACCAGCAGCAACCCGGCGGCGGCTGGCGGCGAAAGGGGAAGCAATGCCACTAGTCCCCAGGCCAGCAGCGGTAGTGCCAGTATCTGTAGGCTTGTGCCGATCACGAGACGGCGAGGGTGGCGACAGGTTTGGACAATATCTATTTTGGTAAGGTTGAGTCCCATTGTCATCATCACCCCGGCCAATACCCAGGGAAGCAGTACTTGCGACAACCAATCGGGAGCCATTTCAATTCCTTGAAAAACAGTTTTAACGAGGCGTTCGGTTCTGCGGAGGTCTGTATCTCGATCCTGGTCTGAGCTCTCTCATCACCATTGTGCCTAACACCCTATATACGAGGGCTAATCCAGCCAGCGAGGATTTCAGCCTAGCTAGAGCATGATATGACCATTAATTCGATTTTTCTATATTAGTAATCAATGTGTTTATTCAACAGTGATGAGTGCAAACTCAGCGTCTGCTCTAGGTTGAGTTAATGTCACCAATCTAGGGGAAAGGTCAACATGTTTTCAATGCGTGGACTAGTTTGCTTGTAAAAAAAGGCGCATTTTCATGCGCCTTTTTACTCTTTTGCTATGATTTGTTAGCTATATTTATACTAACGCATTACTGACTCGCGATCTGCATCGACACGCTGTTGGGCTCTATCCCGTGCGTTCTCAAACTCCTCAATGAAACGCTCACCTTCCTCTTCGAAGTTTTCCAGGTACCAGTCGCGTACTGGCTCTGCAATAGCTCGGAACTCTTCCATTTCTTCATTGGTGGGGGTGTATAGTTCACCACCCGCTTCCCGCCAGATTCGATAGGCTTCAAGCTCTTTGCGAGGCTGAATGCCAAACTGAATGACCGACATCATTGCAGCTCCGTCAGCCACGACGCGCTGCTGTTCAGGTGTTAGTGATTGGAACTTTTGATTTCCCATCAGCCACATGGATGACATGTAGGCATGGTTATCTAGCGTCATGTACTTAATGACTTCTTGAAAGTTCATATTTGTAATGTCGGAAATGGAGTTGAGCGTTCCGTCCACGACACCAGTTTGCAGGCCTGTATAGACTTCAAGCCATGGTAGCGGGGTAGGTGAGGCGTTCATCTCGCGTACCATAATCTGCTGGATTTGCGATTCAATCGTGCGAAAGCGTAGACCCTCTGCATCAGCAGGTGTCCGGACTTCACGCTCGCCATTAACGATATTCCGCCAGCCACCTGTTTGAGTCATGGCCATCAGACGAATGGAATCGTTACTGGCCTCCAGTAGTTCATCGCGCAGAAAGCCGGTGAACTCTGGATCAGTCAGCATGGTCATCGCTGTGCGATCATCCGGAAATGCATAGGGGATATCTAAACCTTGAATGGGTGGATAGATAGCCGCTACACCTCCGGCCGTGGCGGTAAATAGATCAACAATACCGGCCTGCATGGCTTCAAAGCATTCGTTGGCTGAACCACATAGTTGAGCGCCGACGAAGATGTTGACATTCACTTCACCGCCTGTGCGGCTTTCAACGTAGTTCTTAAACACCTGGGCAGCGTCGTATTCTTGGTCTTCCTCATTGGCAAGAAATACTAAATTAAGGTCTGTCGCTTGGGCGATGCTAGCGCTGCCTAGTGCGGCACCAAGGAACAGTGTTGTTAGAGCTGTCTTAGCTTGCTTCATCATTTTCATTGTTCTCCTAAGGAAGGAAGTTAAGGTTATGCGACATACCCAAAGAACCGTGGCAGAGCCAAAATAAGATCGGGGATGTAGACAAGGGTGAAGAGAATGGCAATCTCCACCAGGAATAGTGGCATCATTTCCCAAGCAATCTTTTCGATGCTTTCTTTGCTAATGCTGCTCACTACGAAAAGCACCAAGCCCATCGGAGGGGTGATTAACCCCATGATTAGGGAAATGCTCATTACCACTGCGAAATGAATTGGGTCGACACCGATGCCTATCATGACGGGGGCAAGGATTGGGCCAAGGATAAGTATCGCAGGGCCAGCATCCATGATGGTGCCGACTGCTAATAGGAATGCGACGACAAGGAAAAACAGCAGTCGAGGGTCATCGGTAATTGAGAGTATAAAATCGCTAACGAGTTGTGGTGTTCCTTTAAGGCTGATTAAAGAAGCAAATGCAACCGCAGCACCGACTAATAGCAAAATTACCGCTGAGTTAATGGCAGCTTTGCCAAATAGCTTGGGTAGGTCGCGGAAGCTAATTTCACGCGTAAAGAAAAGCCCAAGTATTAAGGCATAAAATGCAGCAACGGCTGCCCCTTCGGTAGGAGTGAAAATGCCACCAACAATACCGCCGATCAAAATAACGGGGGTTAACAGCGGCATAAAAGCGGTGACAAACGCCTGCCATTTTTCAGCCCAGCTAGCTTTCGGAAGAGGCTCTGGAAACTCTTTGAAACGCGCCATGATAGCGATGGTGATCATTAAACCTACGCCAATAAGAATGCCTGGTACAACGCCCCCAGCGAACATGCCGGCCACCGATACATTCATTATAAAAGCGTAAAGTATGAAAATGCCGCTAGGCGGAATGATACTTGCGATAACAGCCGATGCGGCAGTGATCGCGGCAGAGAACCGGTTGGTATAGCCCGATTGTTTCATAGCGGGAATCATTACTGACCCCATGGCGGATGCATCCGCAACAGCAGAACCTGAGCCACCAGCAAGCATTAAAGAAGAAGCGACCGATACTTGCCCAAGTCCTGCTCGCCGGTGACCAATCAGTGTTTCAGCGAAGCGGACTATTCGGGATGTTACCCCTCCGGCGGTCATCAATTCACCAGCCAAAATAAAGAAGGGAAGCGCCATTAACGGGAAGCTGTCTATCCCAGCAAAGAGCCGCTGGAATAGCAGGTTAAGGAACATAGGCCTTCCTTCCAGCAATAGGCTAACGCCAGGTGCAAAAAGCATTAGGAAGACAATAGGCATGCCTGCAACTAGCAGGAAGAGGAAAATCCACAGATACGCGAAAGTCATAAGTTATACCTCTGTATTGCTATCAGCGCTGGGCCGATCCTGCGTATACAGCAGGGCGTTAGGAGCAAAGAGGCCGTAACTCAAACGCAGCACCCGTTCTAAGGAACTCAGACTGGTTAGGGCAAAGCTCAATGGCAATACTAAATAGATGTAAGACATGCTGATGCCTAAAGAAAGGCTCACGCTCGTTGCGCCACGCTCTACACGTTCAAATCCTAGTTTCATACACCATATGAGCACTGCCAATACGCATATCTCCAGCAGCAACTGAAGTAATCGCCATGGAGAAGAGTTTTTAAACCAGTTAGTTGCGATTTCTAAGCTGGCATTTAAACCCTGGCGATGAGCAGCAGGGAAAAATAAAAACGCCATCCAGACCATCATGTAGCGGGCTAGTTCTTCGGTCCAGCCAAAGCTGTCGTTCAGTACATAGCGAAAAAACACATGGGTAACCATGATGCCTAGCATAGTGGCGAGCAGCAGGGTGGCTGCATAGCCTGCCCAGCGAGTTGAGATCCCGTTAAAGCGATCTAGTAGAGCTATAAGCTTCTGCATAAGCGGCTCCAAAAGGCAACGGCTCTATAGATAAGTACTATAGATGTGTCTTGTGCCTTCGATTATTATTGGATTGTTTATCGTAGCGCTGCGAAAATATTAAATTGCCCGCTGTTAAGCTGTCAAGCAGCCTAGAAGATATCTTGTTAGACAAAGGTATTAATTTTAATAAATTGTAATTAATAACGTCTATTAACAAGGAAAATCGGCTAATCGCTATTTTTAGAACCCTGTTTTCTTATGCTTGGTTGACAATATGAAAAAGGTTTAGCTATATTTTCGTAGCGCTACGAAAATATAGCTGAGGGCAGTATTCACATTGCCCGCCCTCTATGACCGGAAGGCAATGAAGATGAATGGAACGCAACGCAAGATTGAAGAGCTACGCAGCCAGCGGTGGTACAACTCGCAAGACATGCGTGGTTTTGCGCACCGGCAGCGTACACAACAAATGGGCTTACGGCGTGAGGAATTCATGGGTAAGCCAGTAGTGGGCATCATTAATACCTGGAGCGACCTCAGCCCGTGTCATGCTCATTTGAGAGATCGTGCTGACGCAGTGAAAAGGGCGGTTTGGGCAGGAGGTGGTTATCCCGTTGAGCTGCCTGCATTGTCTCTTGGTGAAGTACTGGTGAAGCCGACAACCATGCTATATCGCAACTTTTTAGCGATGGAAGCAGAGGAATTGCTCCGCAGTCATCCCATAGATGGTGTGGTTCTTCTGGGGGGCTGTGACAAGACAACTCCTGCGCTGTTGATGGGGGCTATCAGCATGGATATTCCCGCCATCTTCTGCCCAGCAGGTCCCATGCTTAACGGGAAGTGGAAAGGGAAAACTTTAGGGGCTGGAACCCATACGCGTAAATATTGGGATGAATTGCGCAGCGGCAATATTTCGCAAGATGACTGGGTGGATCTTGAATCCAGGATGACTCGCTCAAACGGTACCTGCAATACCATGGGTACTGCCTCCACCATGACATCGATTGTCGATACCATGGGGCTGACGCTGCCTGGAGCCTCCAGTATCCCCGCATCTGATGCGGCGCATATACGCATGGCATCCTCCTGCGGCAGTCGCGTTATTGAGATGATCTGGGAAGACCTCAAGCCTTCTGACATTCTCACCCGAGACAACTTTCTCAATGGTGCCAAGTGCTATATGGCGCTCGGTGGCTCCACCAATGCGGCTATTCATTTGATTGCGCTTGCCCGACGGGCCAACGTAAAGCTCACTCTAGATGACTTAGACGCTGTCGCACGAGAAATTCCGGTGCTGACAAATATCTTTCCTTCAGGACAGTATCTGATGGAGGATTTCTATTATGCAGGTGGCCTTCCCGCGTTGCTAATTCAGCTAGTTGATCATCTTGATCTAACGACCAAAAGCGTCAGTGGTCGCACGCTCAAGGAAGATTTAGAAGGTGCCGAGTGCTACAACAACGACGTTATTCGCCCGCTAGATAACCCTGTATGTGAAGGGGCTGCGCTTGCTGTTTTGCGTGGCAACTTGGCCCCCCGTGGGGCGGTCATCAAACCGAGTTCTGCCGACCCGAAATTGGTAAAGCACCGTGGTCGCGCCATTGTTTTCGAGAATCACGCCGATATGGTGGCGCGTATTGACGACCCCGAGCTGGATGTCACCGCAGACAGTATCTTGGTGCTAAGGCAAGCAGGCCCAAGGGGTGCGCCAGGCATGCCCGAGTGGGGTGCTCTGCCTATCCCTAAAAAGCTTCTTGCACAAGGTGTTCGGGATATGGTGCGCCTTTCCGATGCTCGTATGAGCGGTACCCACTATGGTACTTGCGTGCTGCATATTGCGCCGGAGTCTGCTGTAGGCGGGCCTCTCGCTTTAGTACGTGATGGCGATGAAATTGAGCTTGATGTGGCTGCTCGCCGCCTAGAGCTGCTTGTGGATGCGGCAGAGTTAGACGCTAGACGTCAGTGCTGGCGAGCACCAAGTCCGCGCATTGATCGTGGCTATACCGCGCTTTTCCAGGAGCATGTTACCCAGGCCGATATGGGCTGTGATTTCGATATCCTGCAAGGCGGTCAGCGTCAGGGCGAACCGGAAATTTTCTAAGGAGAACAATAATATGACAACGCTTCCTAAAAATCGCTTCAAGCAGTGGCTTCATGATCCCGCGAAGGTTCCGGTAGGCACTTGGTTAATGACTGCTAGCCCCAATGTGGCTGAAGCAATTGGCTGGGCGGGGTTTGATTTTCTTGTGCTCGATATGGAGCATGTTCCTGTGGATGTGCCTCAAGCGATCGCTATTATGCAGGCAGTGGCAGGTACTCCTGCGGAGCTGGTGGTCAGGCTTCCCTGGAATGATCCCGTGATGGTTAAACGCGTGCTGGATAGGGGTGCTCAGAGCTTGATGTTTCCCTACATACAAAATGCTGAAGAAGCGGCGCAAGCCGTTAACTCAACCCGCTATCCGGGTAAAGGAAATCGCGGCGTTGCGGCAGTGCACCGAGCCAGCCGCTATGGCACCGTAGCGGATTATCTGCAGCGTGCTGATGAAGAAATAGCCGTCATTCTACAGTTAGAGACGCCCGAGGCGCTGGCGGCTATGAACGACATTGCGGCCGTTGAGAATATTGATGGTTTGTTCGTGGGGCCAGGTGACCTTTCGGCCGCCATGGGGCGTATTGGCGACATTCGACACGCTGAGGTGCAATCTGCGATTTCAGCAGCGGTAGCGGATAGTCAGCGGCTTGGGCTTCCTTGCGGCATTGTTGGCGCGGAACCAGGGTTAGTAAGCAGCTATCGTGCTCAAGGTTTCAGCTTTGTCGCTGTCGGTTCAGATATGAGCATGATGATGTCGCGTGCTAAAGAGTATGTGGCAGCGCTCAAGGGCCAAGTTGCTGATACAGCAGATAGCGGCGTGTATTGATATGGTTCCGTTATGCCATGGCAATTTAGAGGCGAGTCTGCTGCCTGGTTGTGGCGGTGCTTTTTCCTATTTGCGCTGGAAAGGGCAAGACCTTCTTAGGCCTCTGGTGTCGGGTTGCGATAGCTTGCCTGAGGGGCCACGGCATAGTGGCGGTTATGTATTGGCGCCTTATTCAAACCGAATCGCCGATGCCGCTTTTTCATGGCAAGGCGAAACCATCTGCCTGAAACGTAATTTTGGTAATCACCCTCACAGTTTGCACGGATTTGCCTGGCAGCGGGCCTGGGAGCTGGTTCGCCAAGATGAGCAGAGCCAAGACAGGGCCACTTTGGTTTTACACCATTTACCAGATACCGACTGGCCGTGGAGCTGCAAGGTCACTCAAGAAGTTTCTCTAGGCCCCAACCGTGTCAGCCTGACGCTTAGTCTTGAAAATCTCGATACCCGCCCTATGCCGGCAGGGTTGGGCTGGCATCCCTATTTTCAGCGTACGCCAAAAGTGCAGCTTGAGTTTGCCGCCGCGTCTGTATGGATTAATGATGATAGGCAACTCCCCACGCATCAGGTCACACCTCCTGATAAGTGGCATTTTTGCCACTTGCGGCCGCTGGAGTGGCCAGGCGTAGATAACTGTTATACAGGCTGGTCACGACATGCGCAGATTCACTGGCCAGAGTATCGGTTGCGCCTGCGGCTATTGGCCTCTGAGGAACTGAGTCACTTGGTGCTCTTTACGCCTGAACAGCAAGACTTTTTTGCCCTTGAACCAGTCAGTCATGCCAACGCCGCTTTAAATAGTGATAAGCCCCACGCCCACGGTATGCAGACCCTAGCCCCGGGAGAGAGTTTCTCCTGCCATTTGCAATTGAACCTCGAGGAAGATCATGGCTGATGCTAGCTTGCGAACTGCCCTACCTGTCCAGGCCGCTTTAGGCGAATGCCCTCTCTGGGCTGAAGACGAGCAAGCGCTTTATTGGGTTGATATTGAAGCGCCTAGTCTTAATCGTTTCAACCCGCTCACAAGTGAAAATCGCCGCTGGACGTTACCTGAAAACATTGGTTGTGTCGGGCGGCGTGAAGGTGGGGGATTTATTGCAGGTCTGCGATCGGGATTATGGCTGCTAAATGAACAAGCAGAGCTTATTTATTGTCTTGCTCGTCCAGTTGCTGATACGACGATTAGTCGCTTTAACGATGGGCGGGTTGACCCTTGGGGGCGTTTCTGGGCGGGTACCATCCATGAGCCCCGCGATACCCCAGCAGCCTCGTTATTTCGGGTCGGTGCTGACCTGAGCTGCCAACGCCTGGCAGGTGACATCAAAGTCTCCAACGGTGTGGCGTTCAGCCCAGATCGACGCTGGGCCTATCACTCAGATACGCCAAATCATGTGATCTATCGTTATCCCCTGGATCCTGAAAGTGGTGAACTCATTGGGCCAAGAGAGATCTTTCATCAATTTCCCTTTGGTAATGGTCGTCCTGATGGGGCCGCTGTCGATGTAGAGGGGTATTACTGGACAGCCCTTTACGAAGGCGGGCGCATTGCTCGGCTATCGCCAACAGGCGAGATTGTTGCTGAATATGCTGTACCCGCAAGGTGCCCGACGATGTGCGCGTTTGGCGGACCCGATCTTAAAACGCTGTACGTTACATCAGCGCGTCACGGCCGACCTGCAGATGAGCTTGAGGCTTATCCCGAATCTGGGAACCTGTTTGCTATGCGTGTCGATGTGGCAGGGCAAATCGAGCCTATGTTCCGAGGTTAAGTTGCTGATGTTAAGCCACTAGCGTTAAAGCACTCACGTTAATGAACGAATAACTATTTAGAGGACACAGCAATGCTCAAGTTAAAAGATGCCACACTACAACGCGATGCTTGTCTTGTGGGTGGGAGTTGGATTAGCGCTGATGATAACCAGTTTGATGACGTCACTAACCCCGCTGATGGGAGCGTGCTGGGTCGGGTGCCTCACCTCGGTGAAGCAGAGACACTGCGCGCTATCGATGCGGCTGAAGAGGCGTTGCCTGCGTGGCAAGCGCGATCAGCTAAAGAGCGGGGTGCAATGCTGCGTCGCTGGCACGATTTATTGCTTGAGCACCAAGATGACTTGGCTGCGCTGATGACGGCAGAGCAGGGTAAGCCCCTTGCAGAAGCGCGTGGCGAAATCGGTTTTGCCGCCAGTTTTTTTGAATGGTTCGCTGAGGAGGGACGGCGCACTTACGGTGATGTTATTCCTAGCCCTCAGAGCGATCGCCGGTTACTTGTCATTAAACAGCCCGTTGGCGTGTGTGCGGCGATTACCCCTTGGAACTTTCCAGCGGCGATGATTGCTCGTAAAGCAGGGCCTGCACTTGCGGCAGGCTGCACCATCGTTATCAAGCCTGCTGGGCAAACGCCCTATTCGGCATTAGCAATGGCTTTGCTGGCCCAGCGCGCTGGCATCCCAGACGGGGTTGTTAATGTAGTGACGGGTGACGCTCGCGCTATTGGCCGCGCGATGACCGAGAGCCCAAAAGTACGTAAGTTGACGTTTACTGGCTCCACCGGTGTTGGCAAGTTGTTGCTTCGACAGTGTGCTGATTCTGTTAAGAAAGTGTCTATGGAGCTGGGGGGTAATGCGCCTTTTATCGTGTTCGACGACGCTGATCTGGAGAAGGCCATAGAAGGTGTGATGCAGGCGAAATTCCGCAATGCAGGGCAAACCTGTGTTTGCGCCAACCGTATTTTCGTTCAAGCAGGTATTCACGATGCTTTTGCAGCTAGGCTTGCCCAAGAAGTCGCCAAGCTACAGGTCGGTGATGGCGCTGAAGAAGGTGTTCAGGTTGGCCCGCTCATTGATGCCGCTGCCGCTGACAAAGTGATGGAGCAGCTTAATGATGCGGTGGCGAAAGGCGCTACCCTGTTACAAGGCGGTGAGCGCCGTGGGGCTAACTTCCTTACGCCTGCTGTTATTACCGGTGCGACGCCTGAGATGGACTGTTTCAATGAAGAAACCTTTGGCCCATTAGCTCCCGTGTTTAGCTTTCAGGATGAAGCGGAAGTCATTCGTCTTGCGAACGCGACGGAATATGGTCTTGCGGCTTATTGCTACACCCGCGATTTAGGCCGAGCCTGGCGGCTTTCTGAAGCACTTGATTATGGCATGGTGGGCATTAACAACGGCCACGTTTCTACTTGTGAAGCACCTTTTGGCGGTGTTAAGCAGTCAGGTCTTGGTAGGGAAGGAGCTCGTCAGGGAATCGAGGATTACCTCGAAACCAAGTATATCAATATGGCGATTGAGTGAGGCAATTCATGAACGATTACTGTGATGTTACTTATCAATCGCTTAATGGAAAGCGCGTTATTATCTCCGGTGGTGCATCAGGGATAGGGGCTGAATTAGTTAAGGCCTATATCGCTCAGGGAGCCAGCGTTGCCTTTCTTGATATTGATCGTACTGCAGGAGAGAGCCTGGCCTCTGAGTTGGGCGATAAAGCGCGTTTTTATTTTTGTGATGTGCGGGATATCTCGCGGTTGCAAGCAGTTATTGCCGACATTGAAGTTGCCCAAGGACCGACTCAGGTATTGATCAACAATGCCGGTCTTGATGATCGGCATACCCTGGAAGAGTTAACCCCAGACTATTGGGATAACTGTCAGGCCATTAATCTGCGTCATCATGTCTTTGCTACTCAGGCGGTACTGCCTGCGATGAAAGCGGAAGGTCAAGGCGCTGTGATTAACTTAGGTTCTATCTCTTGGATGAGGGGACGGCCAGGGATGGTGGGGTACACCGCTGCCAAAGCTGCTATCAATGGTTTAACGCGTACCTTGGCGCAAGAGCTTGGTGAGCATGGTATCAGGGTTAATTCGTTAGTGCCCGGTGCTATTTTAACTGAGCGTCAGGAACGGCTGTGGCTGACTCCGGAAGTTAATCAACGCTTCCTTGATCAGCAAGCGTTGAAGTTTCGGCTAAGAGCAGATGATGTGGCGAGGCTAGCGCTATTTTTGGGCTCTGATGAGAGTCGCGGTTGTACAGGCCAAAATTTCATTGTTGACGCTGGACTTACTCTTAATTAAACGGCGGTCGCTTAGGCGACGCCGACACTCTGGATGCACCTATGCAAGTCACCTACCAACGCGATCAACTCCGCCTGAGTATGGGTGGTGAGGATCTTCTTGTACATACGCCAAAGTCACCGGCTTTCTTTATAGGCTATGGGCGTGAAAAAATGGAGATGTACTGCGGTAATTTTGAGATACAGGACTATCTTGAAAGCCGAGAAGCACTGCGCCATTTGACGGTGACTGACCGTGAAGCAGGAATGCAGCTCGAATTACGCCGTCACAAGGATGATGACCTCCAGCTGTCGATCAATGTACGGTTACTTGAAGATGGCATACAGCTTGATATCCAGAACGTAGCCAACGATATTAATCGTTTTTGGATGCGGCTTGCAGCTGACGAGCAAGAGCATGTATGGGGCTGTGGCGAGCAGATGTCCTATTTCAATTTGCGGGGACGTCACTTTCCTCTTTGGACCTCTGAACCCGGAGTTGGGCGAGACAAGACCACCTACGTTACCTGGCAGTCTGATGTGGTTAATCGTGCCGGTGGCGACTATTACAACACTAACTACCCACAGCCTACCTTCGTCTCTTCTCGGCGCTATTTCTGTCATATTGAAACGTATGACTATGCGGACTTTGATTTCCGTCAGGGCACATTCCATGAAATGCAGGTGTGGGGAGTGCCTGCAACAATTCTGTTACGCAGCGCGCCCACCTTCCTGACGCTAGTTGAAAAGATCAGTGCCACGTTTGGTCGCCAGCCGCCATTGCCAGACTGGGTGTATAACGGGGTTATTTTAGGTCTTAAACGAGGCCAGGCCCATGCGGAAAAGATGCTGGCGGAAGCGCTGAATCATGATATGGCAGTATCGGCTTTATGGTGTGAGGACTGGACCGGAGTTAGGGAAACAAGTTTTGGGACTCGGCTATTCTGGGACTGGCGTTGGCAGCCGGAGCGCTATCCGCATCTTGAACGCTTGATCGCTGAGTTACGTGAGCGAAACGTACGTTTTCTAGGATACGTGAACCCGTATTTGTGCGTCGATGGTAGCCTTTTTCCAGAAGCGGAAGCGGCGGGATACTTAGCGACCAATGAGCAGGGCAATACCGCACTTGTTGATTTTGGCGAATTTTACTGTGGCGTGGTGGACTTCACCGATGAAGCCGCATGCACTTGGTTTAAAGACGTGATTATCAAGCGTGAAATGCTTGATTTAGGGCTTAGCGGTTGGATGGCTGATTTTGGTGAATACCTGCCTATTGATGTCAAACTAAGTAATGGTGTTTCGGCGAAGCAAGAGCATAATCGCTGGCCAGTACGCTGGGCTCAAATTAATGCGGAGGCTATTGCCGAGGCAGGGCTAACCGACGAGACCACGTTCTTTATGCGCGCGGGTTACAGTGGAGTGCAAGCTCACTGCCCCTTGCTCTGGGCAGGTGATCAGTCGGTGGATTTCTCTCGCCATGATGGGCTAGGCACCGTTATTTGTGCTGCACTCTCGTCTGGCTTAATGGGCAATGCTTTCCACCACAGTGACATTGGCGGGTATACCAGCTTATTCGGTAACAAGCGGAATGCTGAGCTGCATATGCGCTGGGCCGAAATGGCTGCCTTTACACCGGTGATGCGTACTCATGAATCAAATCGCCCTACCAAAAATACCCAATGGTTTGATGACCCTGCGGTCGCTGCTCATTTGGCCCGGATGAGTCGGATCTATGTTTCTCTTACGCCTTATTTAAAACAGTTAGTGTCGGAAGGGAGCGCTCGTGGAATACCGGTGCAGCGTGCATTGTTTCTGCATTTCGAGACTGACCTGGAGTGTTACGATATTCAAGATCAGTATTTGCTAGGCCCTGATGTGCTGGTGGCACCGGTACATCAGGCTGGGCATCTTGATTGGTCTGCATATTTGCCCCATGGGGTGGAGTGGGTTCACCTTTGGAGTGGTGAACACTATGCGGGAGGCCAACGTGTGACAGTGCCGGCCCCCGTTGGAAAACCGCCGGTTTTTTATCGTAGTGATAGTGATTGGCTCGCCTTATTTACTGCGCTGGCAGGGCAGGCGTAATGGCAGCTCCCGATATGATGATGTTACTGGGCTGGGTGGCGCTTGCCACCTATGCTCAGACAGTCACTGGTTTCGCTTTTGGCTTGATTCTGATGGGAGGTGTGGTGCTGTCTGGCCTTGCGCCGGTAGCGATCGTTGCAATTCTTATCAGCATTCTCAGTCTGTTTAACTGTGCATTAGCGCTTTATCGAAATATGGGGAATTTAGATCGCGAGATAGTACTGCTGTGTTCGCTAAGCGGTTTTGCCACGCTGATCTTTGGTGTGTGGGTACTAGATGCATTGAGTGGCCATCATGTGCACTGGTTGCAGCTGATACTTGGCGTGGCAATTCTTATTAGCAGTCTAATGTTAGTCGTGCACCCTTTACCGAGGAAAACCAGAGCCAGTCGAGCTTCCTTTCTTTTCTTTGGGGGCTTGTCTGGCTTCATGGGGGGGATGTTTTCTACCTCTGGGCCACCACTGGTATTTCTTTTTTATCGACAGCCACTAAGCTTGGCAGTCATTCGTGACTGTCTTTTGCTTATCTTTGCGATTAACTCTTTGCAGCGTTTAGTGATTGTCGGTATTCAAGGACGCTTAGACGCTAGTATCCTGCTATTAGCCATTGTCGCCATTCCGGTAGTAGTGCTCTTCACTTGGCTAGGGCGGCGTTATCCACCACCTTTGACGGAAGCAAATTTACGTCGTGTCGCCTTTTTAATGCTTTTTGCTTCTGGTCTGAGCCTTTGTGGGTCAGCATTACTTAGTGCGTAAGCTACTCCCCCGCGGTAATAATTCGAAACCGATATCTATGCGCTTCTCTTGTGGGAGATCCTGCATTCTTCGTAAGACACTTTGAGCCACTGCTTCACCAATTTCTTCTCGAGGCGGGCGGATCGTTGAAAGCGAGGGAAGCGTACAATTGCTGAAATCCATATCGCCAAAGCCGATCATCGCAATATCATCGGGGACTCGAATTCCTTGCCGTTGAGCCTCGCCTAAAGCACCTAAAGACAGCATGTCGTTGGAAAATACAATGCCATCGATAGTTGGGTGGCTGGCGATGAGGTCTGCAAATGCTCGGCTGGCGGCTTCTGCCATTCGCCCTGAGCCACAGTCGATCACACGTGCATGTTGACTACCCATCAGGTCTTGAATAGCTTTTTCGCTACCTCTGCAGCGCTGTTTTGCACGTTCATCGACACTTAAGCGTGTACCAATGAAGGCGATACGTTGACAGCCAGCCTCAATTAGGTGACGGGCTTGGGTGTATCCCACATCATGGTGAGAAAACCCTACGAGCGTATCTAATGGGTTAGAGCCTAGTTCCCACATTTCCACGACTGGCACGTTGGAGTTGCTCAGCATACGACGGGTTTCGCGGCTATGGGTCAAGCCGGTCAAGACCATAGCGCTTGGTGACCAGGATAGAAATGTTCTTACTGCGGCTTCTTCTTCTGCTTCCTCGTAGTCACTGTGGCCTAACAGCAGCTGGGATCCCTCTGCGCCCAGTGTTTTTTGCATGGTATTAACAGTCGAGGCAAATATGGCATTAACCATGGAAGGAACAACAACACCAATGACCCGCGTGCGTGCGGCAGCTAACGCGCCAGCCATAAGGTTGGGAACATAACCAAGCGTGTCGATTGCACTCTGGATTCTTTTACCGAGTTGGGTTGAAACCTCATCCGGTTTACGTAAATAGAGAGAGACTGTGCTTGCCGAAACGTCGGCAAGTTTGGCCACGTCATTCATTGTGACACGCTGAGTAGAGCGCCTAGCGCGCAGCTTGTTAGACATGGAGAAAGGCTTCCTTGGATCAATGCTATAACTAGACAGAAAATTATGTTGCTTATTTTTTAAGTCGCTTGATCATAACATAATTCTTTATTTTCCTAGCGCTCCGAATATAAGATTGAAATAAAAAGCCCCATGGAAAGGCTGTTTCCATGGGGAAGCGGGTCTAACAATGCACAGTAAGCTAGATGTCAAACATCTAATCGCGCTAATCTAAAACCATGTTTCTGCTTGCACTCCGAAGCTCCATTGACCACCAGTGAATCCTTCACTACCAAATGCATCACCGCTGTCATAGTTGTTCAGCTCCTTGTCCCAATCGGTATAGGAGGCGAACAAGCGAATTTCAGGGCGCTGCCAAAAGCCTCCAACATTAGGCTTGAAGGTGGGAGCGATGGTCGCTTTACCAAAGTTGCCGCTGACAGCGTTACGCCCTTTATAGCCGGCTGGATCCAGATCCATAAATTGATAGCTAAGCTCATACTGCATTTCAAAGTTGCTGGTGATTTCATTGGCTAAGCGTGCGTTCACCGTTGCCCAGCGATAGTTGTCGCCTTCTGCGAAACGGTCATCGCTTACTTCAGCAAGTAATGATGGCGCTAAACGCCAGTTGGGAGAGAGGTAGGTCGTGCCATACAGGGCAAGCCGAGTCGCTTGGGCATCGTCTAATAAATCGCCATTGGCACCTATCCGTTTAACCTCGGCGCCAAGTCCCTGACCATGGAGTAAGGCAACTTTAAAGTTACCTTCTGATAAGCCGAAGAAAGAATCCCCATGGTAAGCGACCATTCCATGAGCACCACTATTTGCAGCGGTATCCCCGTTTTCTATTAAGCGGTCATCGTTATCCGCCGCAGAGATCGCATTAACCATAAACTGCCAATTACCTACGTAATTGTTACTGCTTAGTGTGAGGCTATCGGTACTGCCGGTACCCGGGTCGTCGCGTTCACCAACGGGGAAGTCACTGAAACTGCGGCCATATAGCGCGAAATTAGAACGCCAGTTGTCACTGAAATTCATGTCGTAGATACCGGCGCCCGTGCCGGCCAAAAATACAACGTCCGTATCTAGCCAATGTATATCGAACGTATCGCGGTCAATACGTTTACCTGCCCAAATAGAGGCGTCTTCGAAAGCACCTGTAAAGCTCGGTAAGTTATCCAGCTCAACGTACACTTGTCGTACGTTGAGCTGAGATTCTTCCGAGGTCCAGTCGTTGCTGGTGGATACAGAGTCAGCAATGGCAACTCGGAACAGGGAGTTTGCCCCGTTATCATGTTGACGGCGTAAGTTAAACATTGCGTTGACGTAGGTGTCCGGCTCATTACCTAATCGACCCACTGCGCCACCTAACGGGCCCGCTGGGGTTACATAAGGGCCACCACTAATGCTTTTGCCTTCATCACTTAAAAGTAGTCCTGAGCGCGCGTAGCCACTCAGCGATAACCCTTCCTGCCCTGAGGCGCGTCGTTCGAGAGCAGAGATTCTTGTTTCAGTGTCTTCAACAGGGGCGCTTGTGTTTTGTGCCGCTAACTCTGCACGAGTAGCTTCTAGCTGGCGTTCTAGCTCTGCAAGCCTGGCTTCAATCGACGTTTCGTTTGCTTGGGCTGAAAACGGAGCAGTCGCCAGCGCGACGGCAGCTGCAATAGGTAAGGTTCTGAAGTAGAAAGCCATAACGTCGATCCTTTGCTAATGAGAAATGTTGTTGTTGTCTATTTTCGTAGCGCTACGATTGGCATATCGTAGCGCTACGAAAATCTATTAATAGTAGACTTTAGTCGATTAATGCGTTATTTGATTAAATAAACTGCATGTTTAATATTCTTTTACGATTATTTTTTATATTTGAAATTAAGATTTATTTCATTCAACTCATCACCCTCTAAATCGTTAATATAGCGCCTTGCGATATGCCATTAACCACGCTTATAACAAGCCTTGTACTGTTCTGGGTGATGCTATGAAAATCATGTTGCGCTGGCTATTCGGGCTAGTTGTGTTATTGGCCCTATTACTTGCTGGACCTGTCTGGATACTAGCGAGCAATCAAGTGAATACCGAGGGGCACTGGTCGACTCTTGACCGCTCTTCAGCGGGCTTGGCGCCAGACCCTGCGCAGATACAAGAAGCCGTTGTTCAGGTGTATGCCGCTCGTGCTTATAACTGGCGCGGGGCGTTTGGTGTTCACATCTGGATTGCAACGAAAGCAGAGGGGGCTGCGGACTATCGACTTCACCAGGTGTTGAGCTGGCGTCGGCCAACCGTTGTTTCGTCAATAGATACGCCTGACAGGGCGTGGTTTGGGCATCCGCCTGAACTGCTAGCTGATTACCGCGGTTCTGAGGCGGCACGCTTGATTCCGAATATTGCTGACGCCGTTGCGCGCTACCCCCAGGCTGATCTTTATCGGGTATGGCCAGGCCCTAACAGCAATAGTTTTATTGCTTGGGTGATTCGGGAAGTTGATGGCTTAGACGTTGCACTGCCGACAACTGCGGTAGGTAAAGATTATTTGTTTAATGCTGTAGCTACTACCGCACCCAGTGGTTCTGGCTATCAGCTGTCCCTTGGTGGTGTTGTGGGTATTATGTTTGCGCTTGAAGAGGGGGTGGAAATTAACCTGCTGGGACTGAGCGCGGGCATCGACTTTATGCGACCTGCTATAAAGCTGCCTGGAATAGGGCGACTCGGTATGCCTGCGAAAGTAATGGGGAATAACGGCCAAGGTGGAGGTATCTGATAAGTGGAATGTTGCGGAACAAGGCTGATAGTTGTTTACCCTGAGTTGTGTTTATAAATACAGTGTTTGTAGATATATATATATTGATTTAGTATCTGTAGATAGGTGGGTGTAGATAGGTGGGTGTAGATAGGTGGGTGTGGATAGAGAGGGAAGTGCTTATGCAAACAGCCAGCAATATTATTCAGGACAAGGCCGCCGCTGCGGTTGGCTTAAAAGCCGCTGTACGTATTTTGGATAAATGGAGGGCGACAGGCGAGCAGGGCGAATCTATTCTACGAGTCTCCCACAGCAGCTATGCCCGCGCGCGGAGGGGGGATTTGGCTGAGATCAAGCTAGACAGTGACCAGCTGGCACGAATTAGTTATTTGCTCAATATTCATGCGGCGCTACGAATGTTGTTTGAGAACCCTGACAATGTTTACGGGTTCGTCTCTATGGCAAATCACAATCCTTACTTTAATGGGCGCACGCCGCTCGAGGTGATTGGCACTGGGGATTTCGCAGCACTTTATGAAACATTTAAGCGTATCGATAGCTTACGAGGCGCCCAGTGGTAGATTCGGTGGGAATAAACGAAGGTTCGCTACCGCTGTGCAAGCCGCAAGAGGTTGAGGGGTATCGCTTAGTCAATAGCAAGTTTCCTCCCATTGGGCTGTTTGACGATGTTGCTAGCCTTGAAGAGTTTGAAGCGCTTTATGCCCTGCAGGCACTGACGAATCCAAGGCTGCGTAACGAGATTGGCGATTTAGGGCTTATTCCTCACAACGAAATTCCTTTTGGTATTCGAGGGTGCTCTTATGCGACAGCGCCTTTTACCCATGTTAATCCGGATGGTTCGCGTTTTAGCGACGGCAGTTTTGGTGTGCTTTACATTGCGGATGCATTTCCAACGGCAATAAATGAAGTGAGGCACCACCAGGAAAATTATTGGAAGAACGTACCATCGCTGCATTTTGAACGGTTTATCTTCCGTGGGCTTAAGTGTATTTTTGATGAAAAAGCATGTTGTGATGGGTTGGTTCTTCCGCCGTCTCATGCCATTTATGATGCCGACGATTACCAAGCAGCGCGGAGGCTAGGTGGAGAGCTTCGTAAAGAGAAGCGTGCTGGTCTGCGTTATCATTCCGTTCGGCAACCAGATGCCACTTGCTGGGCGTTAATGACGCCTCAGTTCGTTCAGGATATTATCCAGACCACTCATATTGAGATGATCTGGAACGGGCGAATAACCCAGGTGAACCGCCTCTCAGCGTTGCCAATCAAGTGAATTCAGCAGGACAATTATGATTTCTGCTGCTCAGTGAAGCGCTGCATGATCGTGAGCGTTTTATCACTAACATGATGTTCCATGCCTTCTGCATCAATACGCGCTGTACTGTCATCGACCCCAAGAGCACGCAAGAAATGCAGCACCACATCGTGGCGTGACCGGGAAATTTCGGCCATTTTTTGCCCTTCTTCGGTCAAGAAAAGCGAGCGATAGGGCTTGCTTGTCACTAGGCCGAGCTCATTTAAGCGACGAATCATTTTAGAGACGGTGGCTTGGCTAACGGCCATTCGGTTAGCGATATCTGCTGCGCGCGCTTCTCCACGGTGGCGTAATAAGTCACCGATTAACTCGACATAATCTTCGATCAGCTCCGTTTCGTGGGCATTACGCACCGCCTCGTATTGCTGTGCATGCTGTTCCACGGGAGGTAGCGCATCTCCATCTTGGCCGTATGCATTAGGAGAGTGTTGCTGTTGGTATTCACTCATTGGCAAAGTTTATCAAGGTTAGTGGAAACGTTAATTGGTGATGGTAGCTCATTTTTTTAGATAATTGTTAGCCAAGGCTAAACTGTTTGCACATAGCTTTTTTATTGAGCTACAGTTGTACTTATTGGATCCTAGCACAGGAGAAAGAAATAATGACCAAGCAGTATGGCTGGGTAATGGTAAGCGCCTCATTGGGCCTTTCAGGCTTTATGTCCTCTGCGCAGGCGCAAGAGCTGAATCAGGCGCCTATCAATGTAGCGGTTACGTTTTCTGTCTTAGGTGATTTGGTCAAGAAAGTGGCGGGGGATGATGCCAACGTCACTGTGCTTACCCCTGTGAATGCTGAAGTGCATGAATGGGAACTGACGCCCGATAACTTTGCCGCGTTAGAAGATGCTGATGTCGTGTTTTACAACGGCTATCAGTTAGAGCAATGGATGCGTCAAGTGGAAGCAACGGTTCCGGCTAATGTGCCGATTGTGGCGGTTGCTGAGGCGTCGGAGTATCCCACCCAATCTATTGTGACGGGAGAAATGGAAGGCGACGTTGATCCACACTTATGGATGGATCCTCGTGCAGCTGGCGCCTATGTGCAGGCAATAGCCAACGTGCTTGAAGATAGCTTGCCGCAAAAAGCGGACGCTATTCAGCAGCGTGCCGCGCAGCTTGAGAATCAACTCCATGAGCTGCATGTTGAGCTGCAAGAGGCACTTGAAGTGATTCCTGAAGAGCGCCGAGTTCTGCTCTCCAGCGAAGCGGCGTTTCTCTATTTTTCGGATGCTTACCATTTTGAACACGATGGTATCTGGGGAACGAATGCTGAAACGGAAGGCTCTCCTCGGCAACTGATGCGGGTCATTGACATGATTAACGAGCGCCAGCCTGCAGCCCTTTTTTGGGAAAGCACGATTTCAGATCGGCATGTGACCAGTATTGCCCGTGATACAGGTCTTCCCGTTGCTGGGCCGCTTTACGTTGACTCATTGAGCGAGCCTGATGGTGAAGCCGCTGATTATTTTTCCATGCAACGCCATAACGTGGAGCTACTGCGTCGTTACTTGGCAATCGAGTAGGTTTATATGACCACGTCAGTTTCAGGTAAGATCGCTGCGATTGAAGTAAAGGGGCTTTATGCAGCCTATCAGCGTCAGCCTGTTTTAGAAGATATTTGTCTAGCGTTTCCAGATGGCCAATGGACCGCCATTGTTGGGCCGAATGGCGCAGGTAAGTCGACGCTGTTTCATATTTTGACGGGTAGTATGAAGCCGCTTCGGGGCCATGTAGAAGCGTTTGGTGAAGCGATCGAACGCCATCGCAAGGCGGGCAGTATTGCGTATATGGCTCAGCGCGAAGCGATTGAGTGGGATTTTCCTATCTCAGTGAGAGACACCGTCATGAGCGCGCGGTATGGCCATATGCGCCAAGATCCTTTATGGCGGCAATTGTTGCCGGCGCGTTGGCAGGCTGCCCACCATCATCAAGCCGTTCAGAAAGCGTTGAGCGATGTCGATATGTTGGCGCTAGCGGAACGGCCTATTGGAGCACTCTCTGGCGGTCAAAAGAAACGTGTTTTGCTGGCTAGAGCACTGGCTCAAGACGCACGTATCCTTTTGCTAGATGAGCCTTTGGCGGGCGTTGATCCACCCAGCGAACAGCTTATTCTGGATGTATTAAAACGCGAGCGTGAAGCCGGTAGAACTATCGTGATGGTCACCCACGATATGCCTGGCGCACGTCGTTATGTTGATCATGTCGTACTCATTAACCGCTTTATTCGTGGCGAAGGGTCACCTGACGAGATGCTGAGCGATACGAAGCTAGCCGAGCTAGCCGTCAGTTCCATTGAACAGTCGGCAAACGACTATACGCGTCGCGCTCCTGCGATGGCGCATAAGTAATGGGCACAATAGAGATGTTACAACCGTTAGATACGTTAAGCAGCGCAGTAGTCAGTGGGTTAATTGCAGCGCTTATGGTGCCCGTCAATCTTCTGCCAGACAGCATTTCTGATGCGTTTCAGTATGCGTTTATGCAGCGAGCGTTGTTGACGTCGATGATGGTGGGCGCTATCTGCGGCATGCTCTCATGCTACGTGGTGCTGAAACGGTGGTCGCTGTTGGGTGATGCGATTTCTCATGCGGTACTTCCCGGTGTTGCCATCGCCTATTTGATCGGGCTGCCTTTTTTTGTCGGTGCTTTCGTAACGGGAGCGTTGACGTCGTTAGGGATAGGAGCCATCGAGCGCCACACTCGAATTAAGTCAGATGCGGCCATGGGCATTATGTTTACCGGAGCCTTTGCGCTTGGCATTGTACTGATCAGTAAAATTGCCTCCAGTACCCATTTAATGCACATCTTGTTTGGCAATGTGCTGGGTGTTCAGCAGTCGGCATTATTACTTACCTTGGCTGCCAGCCTTGTTGCTTTATTAGTCGTTTGGCTCGCTTTCAGGCCGTTAATGCTTTATGCATTTGATCCAACCCAGGCACAGGCGCTTGGTTTTAATACAGGTATCATCCATTACGGGCTGATCCTATTACTAACGCTGACTATTGTGGCTAACCTGGAAACCGTTGGTATCATCCTGGTGGTGGCGATGCTGATTACCCCAGGAGCCACTGCCCATCTGTTAACCGATCGTTTTAAAACAATGCTGTTAATTTCTGTAGCAGTGGGCGTTGGCTCGGCTGTGATTGGGCTCTGGCTTTCCTATGCACTAGATGTAGCTTCCGGTGGCACGATTGTCTTAGTCGCGACGGGTTGCTTTTTTCTAGCACTGTTGTTTTCACCTAGGCATGGTGTACTTATGCGCCTATGGCGACATCGCAAGATTGGTGCAAATACTCAAGGATTAGATTGAAGGCTTTCCCACGCTTTTTCCGCGATACCAATGCCTGCACCAGTCATTAGTAGGTAAGTTTGATTGACCCCTGCTTCATGTAGTGGGGCGGCTTCATCTTGAAAATTTATGCCAGCAAAAAGTTGTCCTGTAAAACCTGCTTTACGTAGCTCTCGGGCTGCAATTAATTTACTTTCCAGATCTGGTGTCGCTAATGTTATTGCCTTGAGTCCGGCAATATCTAGTTGATGCCAGAAGCCTACGTCTTCTATATCGCCATAAGAAACGTGACGTTCGTTCTCTGCTTTGGTTGGATCAGAATCAACGCCTGCAACTGACAGCCCCTTCTCCTTAAAAAAATCATAGGCAGCACTTCCAGTTCGCCCCATACCCAGTACCAGTACGGTAGCGCCGCCCAAGTTTACGGGCTGTTCATCGGGATGGTAAGTATTACGCTCAAAACGTAATAGTTTGTTTTCCCAGCGGTCAAATAGCCCGTGGGCCAAGCGGTTCAGCGGTGCTGCAATGACAAAAGACAACGCAACAGCGATTGCAAGTGGCCCCAGCCACTCCTCTAAAATACCGGAAGCAACGATTAGGCCAAACTCACTGTAGGCGGTGAGGCTTAAACCGCCCAAAAAAGCGTTGCGCGCTCGAATACGGAATGCAATTAAGAGCGCAAAAAATAACAGCCCTTTTAAGGGTAAGACAATGGCGAGTACACCGGCAAAAATTAACGCATCAGTGTCAGGCAAACCAGCCATCCCTATTTGTAAGAAGAAGCTGATTAGTAGTATTTCTTTCACTCCCCATAAAGCTTTGGAAAGCTCTTGAGCGCGAGGGTGTTTTGCAAGCAAGAGCCCCATTACTAAGGCACCTACTTCTGAGCTTAGACCTACTGCTTCAAAACCCATACCACCAACAGCAATTGCTAATACAGCGCCAAAAAGGACGAGCAGCTCATCATGTTGTGCAACGCTCATGAACCAATAAAGGAGAGGTCTAAATAGTGGTAGTAAAAATACCAGTAATGCCCATGGGCTAGGTGACTGACCACTATAGAAACTTAGAACAGCTATAGCGACCAAGTCCTGAATAATCAGAATGCCAATGGCGATCCGGCCGTGGAGCGCCCGAAGTTCTCGCTTAGCTTCAAGCACTTTAGCGGCCAGGACAGTGCTTGAAAATGAGAGAGCGATGGCAAGTAGTATTGCTTTGTCCATAGGTAGTGATAAGAAGACGACAAAGCTAATAGTAAAAAATAAGGAAGTAATGATTAGATGTATGAAAGCACTGCCTAACACGACTGGCTCAGCAAGGCTCCTTATATTTAATTTTAGGCCGATAGTGAAAAGCAGCAATAAAACGCCTAAATGGGCAAGATGCTCCAGCAGCGGCCCTGCTTCACTAGGGAGGCCCACACTGGGGCCAAAAGCGTTGAGTGCAAAGCCAGCGACCAAAAATCCCACCAGAGGTGGTAAGCTGAACTGGCGGGCAATAATCCCAAAGATAAAAGCAAATGATAAAATTAACACTTCAAACATGCTGAATCCTTACTAGATGGACGGCTTGGTTATCTTCCCACTCGCCAATGTTTTTGCATCTCAATAAAAGTGAACGATGCCGACCAGGTAATCAGAACAAAGCCTGTTAATGCTAGAGTTCCATATAAAAACCGGACTGGCCCCGTTGCATAAATATCGCCATAGCCAACGGTGGTGTAGGTGACAGCAGTGAAGAATATATAATCTAGAACATTAAAGCTCTCATAACCTTCTAATGCACCTATGCCAAGGAGCTCAGTTAACCACCAGCCGGTTACGCCAAACAGCCAAATCTCAACAATGTGCGTCAATAAAACGCCAAATGCCATACCAAGAATACGCTGGCGATGTGGTTTCTTTGAACGCTCAATTTGTCGTGATATTAACCACAACGATTCATAGTGAAGCAGCCCCGCCAGAACAACAACGATAACGGTAGTTATTACGACAGCCACGTGCTCGGGATATGGAATGATCAAGTAATTAACGTCTCAGCTGTTATTGAGTATTCAGCACAGTCGGCTGCCAAACAGTAGTAGTGAGCTATCCAGCGAATGCCAGCCCCACCAGGCTAGCGCCGCTCCACCCAGCAGTAGCGTTGCTAATACGATTAACAGTGCAAGCGCTGTTAGTTGCTTCATGAGATCACCTGAGGAGCAATGTTTCGTGCCAATGGCTTTTCGCTAATAAACCAGTGCAGGCCAGCGGCGACCAATGAGAGCACAATGGCAATTTTCCAGACAGTGTCGTAATGACCCGAAAGATCATAGAGGTAGCCTCCAAGCCAGACCCCCATAAATGATCCTAGCTGATGAAATAAAAACACAATGCCGCCCAGCATGGATAAATGGCGAACACCAAACACAGACGCCACAATACCGTTGGTTAACGGCACGGTTGAAAGCCACAGTAGGCCCATAGCGATACCGAATAAATAAGCGCTGGTAGTTGTCAGTGGCAACATGATAAAGGCGGCAATTACCGCGCCACGAATCAAGTATAACCAGCTAAGCAGGCGCGGTTTCGACCAAATTCCACCCATCCACCCCGCAGTATAGGTGCCCACAATATTGAACAAGCCAACCAGTGCCAGCACCGTAGTGCCCACCTGAACGGCGAGCCCATTGTCGAATAAGTACCCAGGCAGATGGACCGCAATAAACACAACTTGAAAGCCGCAGACGAAAAAGCCCAGGCACAGCAGCCAAAAACCTTTCTGCCCGGCCGCCTCATTGAGCGCGTCGCGCAAGCTTAGGTCGCCCAGTGCGTTAGGCCTTGGACGGTCTTTTAGCATCGCCCCCAGGGGAATCATCAACGTAGCAATGGCACCCATGGCCAGTAGCGCTGCTGACCAGCAAAGCCATTCAATCAGCCCTAGTGTGCCGGGTAGCATTGCAAACTGCCCAAAAGAGCCAGCAGCACTCACAACGCCCATCGCCATACTACGTTTTTCAGGGGCTACCGCACGTCCTACTGCGCCCAAAATCACTGAGAATGTCGTGCCGGATAGGCCTAAACCAATGAGCAGTCCAGCGCTCAGTGTCATGCCTAGAGCGCTGGTGGAAAAGCTCATAAAACACAGCCCAGCCACATATAAAACGGCCCCCACGACAATAATTCTAGCTGCTCCGAAACGGTCAGCCAGCGCACCGGTGAACGGTTGTGAGAGGCCCCAGATAAGATTCTGAACTGCGAGAGCGAATGCAAACACGCCGCGCCCCCAGCCGAAGTCGCTGCTCATCGGCTCAAGGAAAAGCCCAAAGCCATGGCGAAGCCCCATGGCAGTAGAAATAACCAGGCTTGCCAGCAGTATCAAAAACAGTGTGCTATGTCGTGAGATAGCCATTTAAGGTCTCGTTACTGTTCAGGCTAATGATTACTTAACTCGTTAATCAACTATCGCACGCGTTGCGCGCATTTAGAAGCTGCCAAACATCGTGCCGAGGAAAATCACACTGAGTAGTGCTGCGATAGGCAGCACAATAGTGACCATTGCCACATTGGCGTAAGACTGGCGGTGGGTTAGCCCACAGATAGCCAGCAGCGTAATCACTGCGCCAGAGTGGGGTAACGTATCCATACCGCCTGCTGCAAGGGTCGCTACCCGATGCATGAGCTCTGGGCTGATGCCCGCCTGTTCTGCCATTGCCAGATATTCGCTGCCAAGAGTCTGTAGAGCAATGGAAAGTCCGCCCGATGAAGACCCTGTAATACCTGCGAGTACGCTCATGGCCATGGCTTCGGATATCAGTGGATTACCTGGAGAGACGTTGAGTACGGCGTCACGAATGATGGCGAATCCTGCCAGGGTCGCGATAACCGCTCCGTAACCCACTTCAGAGGCGGTATTGAAGATGGGCAGAAGCGAGCCTAAGCACCCTTGGTTGACCGTTGCCTTTAGATCCTGCCAGTGCCGCCAGCGAGTAATAATTAACCATGCAGAGGCGCTGAGCAGTGCAATCAAAATCGCCCACAGCCCTGTTTGTCTGCTAGGCGTTACGTTTTCAAAGGCGTCGCTGATAAAGCTAAGGTCCATCGCAGGGAATACGCCGTAAGTAAACAGCGCGTTAAGACCGATCACCATAACCAGTGGAATCAGCGCAATGGGCAGTGCCATGGTTGGCGCTATGTCAGCATTATTGGTTGTTTCTGCTTCCCGCTCTGTGTGTGCGCCATAGCCTTCGCCACACGCCGCTGCCTTTTTAACGCGTGATTGCAAGTAGAAAATGCCTAGTCCCAACATAATCAGTCCTGCAATAACTCCTAATCCCGGTGCTGCGAAGCTGTTCGTACCAAAGTAAGGAATGGGAATGGCATTTTGGATAGAGGGGGTGCCGGGTAGTGCTGTCATGGTAAACGTGAAAGATCCCAGCGCAATAGACGCGGGTATTAAGCGCTTAGGCACATTCGCCTGGCGAAATAACTCACGGCTGATGGGATAAATAGCGAAGGCGACGACAAATAGGGATACGCCGCCATAGGTCAGTACAGCACATGCAATAACGACAGTTAGCACCACGTGGTGGGTGCCGAGCCGTTTAACGATGCCATTTGAGATTGACTGCGCCGCTCCCGAATCGGCCATTAATTGGCCAAACAGAGCCCCTAGTAGAAATAACGGAAAGAACTGAATAACGTAGTTCCCCAGCGCTTTCATGAAGGTATCGGTATAGATCGGTAACAGAAAAGCCACATCGCCTGATAACAATACCGCCAGTGATGCCATGAGCGGGGCAAGCAGCAAAACGGAGATGCCGCGGTAGGCGAAAAACATCAGCAGCATTAAGGAAATAACGATCGCTAGCATGCCCATGCAGGCTCCCAAAATATGGTTAAAAACGATGTGCTTAGAAACATGGCTAAAGGCCAATACACGCTGTTAGCAACATTACTGAAAAACGCTACTAAAAAAATGTATCGTTAAATTAGCAGTGTCGGTAATAAGTTGAGGGCGGCATACTAGGTAGTATGTTGCAAAGCAGCAAGTGCGCTTTGACTAAAGTCGTAAGCTTGTGTCACAAATGATCCACGTTTGTTAGCGACGCTTAAACGACATAAAAAATGCTTAAGTTAAGGCAGGTAAGTGTGGGTTATACCGACGAAATTCTTAATCTGTCGGTGTTGGCTCATTTTTCATAACTGATTATTAGGAGGCCAGTGGTGCTGAATCCTTTTTCCATGCAAGGCAAGGTCGGGATTGTCGCAGGCCTTGCTAATCAAGACAGTATTGCTTTTGGCTGTGCCCAGGCGCTGCATCACGCCGGTGCTGAGTGTTTAGTGACCTACGCCTCTCCTAATGCCGAAAAGTTTGTGACACCGCTGGTAGGCGACATGGGAGAGCCGGAACTAATGCTGTGCGATGTGCAACACGATGATCAGTTGGATGCGTTATTCGCTCGTGCGCGCAAGCGCTGGGGCCGGCTAGACTTTGTTGTTCATTCGATTGCCTATGCCCCCCTTAATGACTTACATGGACGAGTGGTTGACTGCTCCAAAGAGGGGTTTGCGCTTGCCATGGATATCTCCTGTCACTCTTTTATCCGCATGGCCAAGCATGCGGAGCCGTTGATGAAAGAGGGCGGATCTCTGTTCAACATGACGTACTACGGAGCCGAAAAGGTAGTCGATAACTACAACTTAATGGGCCCCGTGAAAGCCGCATTGGAATCTGCCACGCGCTATATGGCTGCCGAGCTTGGTCCGCAGGGCATCCGTGTTCATGCAGTGTCGCCGGGTGCTATTCGCACACGGGCAGCGTCTGGACTTAAAGCGTTTGATGAATTGGCCTACGATGGCGAAACACGCTCACCACTACGCCGTCTTGCCAGTGTGCAGGATGTCGGCAATGCAGTCGTTTATCTCGCCTCTGATGCTGGAGCATCACTGACGGGATTAACCCACTACGTAGATGGAGGTCATCACCTTCGTTTCTAACGTATGGGTGATTAAGGAAGTTTCCTAGCTTAAGGAAGTGTTTTAAAGGAGTAACTCGATGTCGGTCAATGACGCGAATGATCTGATTGAAAATCGCACCTATGATGAAATAACGGTCGGTGATGAAGCCCACCTAGAAAAACGCCTGACCATGGAGGACATCAAGTTGTTTGCCGTGATGTCAGGAGACGTTAATCCGTCACACGTCGATAGCGACTTTGCCAAGAGCAGCCGTTTTCAAGAAGTGATTGCTCATGGCATGTGGGGCGGAGCGCTGATATCTACGGTGCTGGGGACGCAGTTGCCTGGGCCGGGTACGGTCTATCTTAAGCAGTCGCTGCAGTTCAAAGCACCGGTAAGGCTGGGGGATGTACTGCGGGTGTCCGTGCGGGCTATCGAAAAAGATGACCAGCGCCACCGAATTATCTTCGCCTGCCGCTGTGAAAATCAACGCGGTGATACGGTCATTGAAGGTGAAGCTAGCGTATTGGCGCCGATTAAGAAAATTCAACGCCCCCGCACGTTGCTGCCCAAAGTGCGTTTAACAGAGCGTGGCAGGTTACATGAAATTCTAACCGCTGCCGATCATCCAGAGCCAATGCCCACCGCGGTAGTTCACCCCGTGGATCAAAGCGCCATTTGTGGGGCGGTTGAATCGGCGGCACAAGGTTTGATTATTCCCGTACTGGTGGGGCCCAAACGGAAAATACAGCTCGCTGCTGAAAAAGCCGAGGTGGATATCAGCGCATTCGAGCTGGTGGATGTTCCCCACAGCCACGCGGCTGCTGAACAAGCGGTGGCATTAGCACGTCAGGGGCGCGTAGGTGCGTTGATGAAAGGCGCGCTGCACACCGATGAGCTTTTACGTGAAGTGCTTAAGCGCGACACTGGATTGCGTACCGAGCGGTGTCTTAGTCATGTGATGGCCTTTGATGTGCCAACCTACCCGCGGCCATTATTGATTACGGATGCGGCTATCAATATCTACCCTAAGCTAGCTGAAAAGCGCGATATTGTTCAAAACGCGATTGAGTTGGCTCATGCATTAGGTAACGACAATCCCCGCGTGGCGATTCTCTCCGCTGTCGAGACCGTCAATCCCAAAATCACCTCCACGATTGATGCGGCGGCCCTGTGTAAGATGGCTGAGCGTGGCCAGATTACCGGCGGCACGCTAGATGGTCCGCTGGCTTTCGATAATGCCGTCTCAGAAGCGGCGGCCAGAACCAAAGGCATCGTTTCGCCAGTGGCAGGGCGCGCCGATATTCTACTTGCACCAGATCTTGAAGCGGCCAATATGTTGATGAAGCAGCTTACTCATCTGGCGGATGCTACGGGGGCGGGCGTTGTCGTGGGCGCTAGGGTACCGATCATGCTGACAAGCCGCGCGGATGATGCATTGACGCGCATGGCATCCAGTGCATTAGCGTTACTGCTTGCCGAATATCAGCGTCGGGGCAGTGTACTGAGCAGCCCTTCAGGAGCATAACCATGCAGGAAATACTGGTGCTGAACAGTGGTTCTTCCAGCGTCAAATTTGCTCTGTATCATATCAATGCTGAAGACGCTGCCGGTGGATCCCCGGAGGAGTTAATGCTCGCCTACAGCGGCCATTTTTCGGGTTTGGAAACGTCGCAGTGTAGCGTGTCGCTGGAGCATATCGAGCCAGGGCAGCACCCGTATCGCTATGGATTGCATACACTAGAGGCGCTGGGGCTAACTCCGGCAATAAACCATGAAGAGGCCATCACAAAGTTGATGGCATGGCTTTAACAGCGAGAGGGGAAAGGCACGCTGGGCGCCATAGGGCATCGCGTTGTTCACGGCGGCCAAACCTACCATGAAGCGGTTAGGTTAAGCGCTGATGACGTGGTCAGGTTAGAAAAATATTCAAGCTTAGCGCCGCTGCATCAACCCCATGGACTTGCACCTATCAAACTGCTGATGGCGCAGCTGCCAGATGTGCCACAGATCGCATGTTTCGATACTGCGTTTCATGCTCATCAGCCCTGGGTAGCTCGGCAGTTTGCTCTGCCGCAGGAATTGACTGCCAAGGGATTGATACGTTACGGCTTCCACGGCCTTTCCTACGATTATATACAGCGCACGCTGCCCACTGTTTTACCTAGCGATGCACCCCGTTCACGGGTGGTGGTGGCGCATTTAGGTAATGGTGCCAGTATGTGTGCTATCTGCGATGGCGTCAGCGTAGCCTCAACCATGGGGTTTACCGCGCTTGATGGATTGCCGATGGGCACGCGCTCTGGTGCTTTGGACCCAGGGTTGGTGCTCCACCTAATTAGTCATGAAGGAATGAGTGTCGAGGACGTGTCGACGCTCTTATATAAGCGTTCAGGACTGCTTGGTGTCTCCGGGATCAGTAGCGATATGCGCGAGTTGCTTGCAAGTGATGTCCCTGAAGCAGAAGAGGCTATTGAGCTTTACTGCTATCGCGCCGCGCGGGAAATCGCCAGCTTAGCAGGCGCATTGGGCGGGCTAGATCAATTGGTATTTACCGCCGGTATTGGTGAGCATGCAGCACCGATTCGTGCACGTATTGTGGCGCAATGTGAGTGGATGGGCATGCAGCTTGATGAAAAAGCCAATAAATGTGATGCCGTTTGCGTCTCTCTACCGGATAGCCGTGTGGGCGTTTGGGTCATTCCAACAGATGAAGAGCGAGTGATTGCCAGTGATTGCCTAGCGCTTCTCAAGAAAGCGGATTAAACAGCGCTTTAATTCCGCCACCTGACGTCTGGCGTTTGTGTGTTTGAGACGCTGGCCATGATGATAGTTGGATGTTGCCATTGCTGCGGTTATTGCTATTGTCATTACCGCTACCGAGAAACCACTGATCTGATAGAATCCCCAGCTTTTGTAAACTCACTCACTTACCTTACTGGGAATTTTAATGAACGCGGTAATTCTTGCTGTGCTAGTCATGGTGGCGCTTTCGCTTGCTCGGGTATCCGTGGTGTTTGCACTCGTTGTAGGTGCGCTGGTTGGGGGCTTGGTGGGCGGCCTATCACTGGATGAAACCCTCAGTGCTTTTAATGATGGTGTTGGCGGGGGCGCGCAAGTAGCGCTTGCTTATGCCACGCTAGGGGCTTTTGCGGTGGCTATATCTCGCTCGGGGCTTCCCGATATGCTGGCCAATCGCTTGATTACTATGCTGGGGAAAGAGTCTACCGCAGCGCATCAAGCACGGGTAAAGGTGTTTTTGCTCGTTGCAGTGCTCTTGGTGGCTATTTCATCGCAAAACGCCATTCCGGTGCATATTGCGTTTATCCCGGTGCTGATCCCACCATTGTTAGTGGTAATGAATCGTCTCCAGCTTGATCGCCGCGCAGTGGCGTGTGCGCTAACCTTTGGGTTAACCGCTCCGTATATGCTGCTCCCCGTGGGGTTTGGCGCTATCTTCTTGAATGATATTCTGCTGGCGAATTTAAATAGCGCGGGCGAGTCACTGGGGCTGGAAATTACTCGAGGCATGGTGCCCATGGCAATGGCTATTCCCGTAGGTGGGATGGCGATTGGCTTACTGGTAGCGCTATTTTTCAGCTACCGCGGGCAGCGCGAATATACCAATAAAGATCTAGTGGCGACTAACGCACATCAAGGGCACACGCCTGCAAAGCCTCATACGTTCGGGCTTGTAATGTCGGGTGTGGCTATTGTGGCGGCGTTGGGTTTGCAGCTATATACCGGCTCAATGATTGTTGGTGGTCTAGTGGGGATTGGTTTGCTTTCGCTGGGCGGCATTTTTAAATGGCGTGAAGCGGATGATCTTTTTACCAGCGGCATGCGCATGATGGCACTGATTGGTTTCATTATGATTTCAGCGGCTGGCTTTGCAGAAGTAATGAAAGCGACCGGGGATATCGAGTTGCTAGTGGCAGGCGCGTTTGAACTATTTGGTGATAACCGGGGGGTAGCGGCGCTTGTCATGCTGCTAGTGGGTTTGTTTATTACCCTGGGTATTGGTTCATCATTTTCAACCATTCCCATTATTGCAGCAATTTTTGTACCGCTGGCGGTGCAGTTTGGCTTTTCGCCCATGGCAACTGTCGTACTCGTTGGTACGGCGGCTGCACTGGGCGATGCGGGATCGCCAGCGTCTGATTCCACACTGGGGCCAACCTCTGGCCTAAATGTTGATGGCCAGCATGATCATATGTGGGACAGCGTGGTGCCTACCTTCCTGCACTACAATATACCGCTGATTGCTTTTGGGTGGCTGGCAGCGATGTCGCTTTAAGTGTTTTTTCACCGACTGCTTTTTTAAAGATCAGTTTAGAAACTAGAAAGGGCAGCCATTAGCTGCCCTTTTTTATGCTAAAACCCTGATTATTGCCTAGGCAGGTGCGACTCGAAAGCGCTCAGTAGGCCGCGGAGTAAGGAGAGTTCCTTACGGTTGGGCTGAGCACGGGAAAACAACGCCTGAAGTTGTTCTTCAGTGCGGGCATGGGGCTGGGTAAGAAAGCCACTTTGCTGCATCAACCGCCCAAGGTGCTCTTGGAAGTGCACAAATTGCTCACGGCTAGGCGGTGTGGCTTCAGTCGGCCGTTGGTACATAAACTGGTTATCATCGCGCTTTCGCCAAGCACGGTGTACTTCGTAGGCTAAAATCTGTACGGCCTGTGAGAGGTTTAAAATACCGTATTCAGGGTTGGCAGGGATGCTGACCTGATGCGTGCAGCAGCGTATTTCGTCGTTGGTGAGACCTGAACGTTCACGCCCGAATATTAATGCAACCGGCGCTTGTGCGGCGTTCTCAATCACCTGCTGCGCCATGTCATCAGGTTCATCGAAATGAGGGAGTGGCAAGCTGCGGAGCCTTGCGCTGGCGCCCACCACTTGAACGCAATCACTAACCGCCTCATCAAGGCTGCTTACACAGCGAGCATTTTCAAGCACATCTGTTGCGCCTGCGGCCATGCGCGTTGCTTCTTCATCGGGGAACGCGCGTGGATTAACCAATAAGAGCTCAGATAAGCCCATGGTTTTCATGGCGCGAGCAGTGGCACCAATGTTCCCAGGGTGGAAGGTTTGCACCAGTACGATACGGATATTGGAAAGCACGGTAATGAAGACCTACAGCTGCCGGATAAAGGCGCTGATGGTAGCATGCTTTTAAATATCAT
Source organism: Halomonas bluephagenesis (assembly GCF_054790765.1). Taxonomy (NCBI): domain Bacteria; kingdom Pseudomonadati; phylum Pseudomonadota; class Gammaproteobacteria; order Oceanospirillales; family Halomonadaceae; genus Halomonas; species Halomonas bluephagenesis. The sequence continues at coordinate 91,177 of NZ_CP133631.1, read as the reverse complement.
CAGAGGCAGGAAGGGGGGAGTTGCCAAATAAAAGAACCCCGCACATGGCGGGGTTCTTAACGACGTTAAACGTCAGAGCGATAGGCTCAGGGGTGCATGTCGGGTAGCAGCAGTGCATTACTGCACCGCCGCCCCCTAAGAACCGTACGTGCGAGTTTCCCCGCATACGGCTCAAGCCTTTATAAGCCTCCCAGATGAGAGACCGGTGACCTTTTCTCCTGTTGCGAATGCCACTGACGATGACAGTTAGGGTGCAACAACACCAAGTTACTCAGCTCGTCACCGCCACCCTTATGCCGTTCCACCACGTGGTGAATGTTCCACTTGGTTTCCCAAGTGATTAAGCCACGGCACATTGGGCAGCGCTTACCTTGCCGCTTCCATAGCGTTTGCAGTTTCTTACGACCTTTCGTTGACGCTTCCCAAGAGCGCTCCAGCCTGCTCTCGAAATACTGCTCGTCTCTAGGGTCATAAGGGTTTGCTTCCGCCCTGATCTTGGTATGTCGCACAATCGGGATGTCCTTGCTGCTCTGCAACCGTACGGGCTTACCGGGCATTAAGGTACTTTGGAAAATCCAGTTCTCGCTTTTCACCGAATGAAAATATTTCTTCTTCACCCAGCGCTTTTGGCGATTACTGTGTCGTCGACAACTCCAACGCCATAATAGCTTCCAAACACGGTAGTCCACATAGCCAAACGTTTCCTTGGCCACGACGTGACGGTGATAATTCGCCCATCCCAGCAGTACCGGGTTGAGTTGGTGAATCAACACATCCTGTCGTGACATGCAGTTGCGTCTGACGATGTCCTTGATCTTCTTTAGGTGTCGTTGCAGGTTCTTACGGCTGGGCTTAATCAACAGCTTGCCGTTGTACTTCCGCAGGTTCTGCCCGAGAAAATCAAAACCTTCTGCGATGTGCGTCACCACGGTCTTGCTGGCTGACAACGTAAGCCCACGTTCTGCCATAAAGGCAGAAACGACAGGCAGTACTTCATTTTCCAACAGCTCTTTCGAGATGCCAGTAATGATGAAGTCGTCGGCATAACGCACATAGTTCACCTTGGTCTTGTAGCTTGCTTTGGTATTTTTCTTCCCGAAATGGGATTCCAACACCTTTTCAAGCCCATCAAGCGCCAGGTTGGCTAATACCGGAGAGATGATCCCGCCCTGGGGCGTTCCTGCCTCTGTCGGATACAGACGGTGAGACTCCATGAATCCCGCTTTCAGCCACTTCTTGAGCACTTGCTTGTCCATCGGGACATTAGCCAGCAGCCAGTCGTGACTGATATTGTCAAAGCACCCCTTGATATCGCCTTCCAGCACCCATTCAGCAGAATGCTTACGGCTCAAATTGACAAAGCATTGCTCTATCGCATCGGCCGTTGAGCGCCATGGACGAAAACCATAGCTGTTGCGGTCAGCCACCGTTTCCGATACCGGTTCGAGCGCCAGCAAATAGAGTGCTTGCATGGCCCGATCCCGCATCGTCGGTATCCCTAGTGGGCGGCGTGAACCGTCCGGTTTGGGAATATAGACACGGCGTAATGGAGCAGGGCGGTAGCCCTTACTTTTTAGCCTGCCTAACGCTAACCACTTGGCTTGTGGAGTGCTCCACAATTCACCATCAACACCGGGCGTTTTCTTGCCCCGGTTTTCAGTAACACGTCTGACGGCCGATGCTCTGGCCGCCAGCGAGTGGGTCAGCAGTCGTTGCAAAGCTTTCACCTTGCGCCAACGTTGATCCCGAGTCGCCTTCGCGATCCGCACTTGTAGCCCTCTCACCTTTCTGTCGACGGCAGACCAGTTAATGGTGTGCCAGCTGTCAGGCGGGTGGGAGAACGCAGGTACTTGTTTAAAACCAGTACTCATCTTGCTGTCCTCCGAATGAATGCCGATAAGACGCCCTTCGGAGAACAGATACATTGATCCCTTGCGGGAGTGTATGTGCTCCCGCAGGGGTGAGATAAGGCCGCTAACTTGCTCGGCTATCTCTTCGTAATATCAGCATGATTGAGCGCTTTAGAGCGCTATCACGCGATTAAAGACCAGCTGGACGTAGGCCCCGTTTCCGGTAGAGGAACGTTTAACCTCTTATCCGCCCCATTACAGGGCGGCATTCGCTTTTTCCAGCCTCCTAAACCCGCACCATTAACAGCTCGCCTCACGGCTTGCCTGCCCGGTAGGGCAATAGTACGGGGTTTCCGAGTTCCGCATCATGGACACGGATCACTTAGACCCTGCCAGTACACCGTAGGTCTGTTGGTAACGTATCCCCAGATGTAAGAGGGATAACCGACCCAATACCTTTTGGTCAGAGCGTGTCAGTAGCTTACGCTCCTTGCGGCTGACGGTGCTTGTTAGCAGTTCACTTACGTTGGTCATATGATCCAGCCTAGCCTCTCACCCGCATGCTACTAGCGGGATCTTCAATGGACCTCACGGCCGCATTAAACCCCAAGAGGGGGAGTACATTGTCAGGACGCTTGGCACCTTACCGTTACCGGCGACGCACTGCCCCTAGGCTACTGCTGGTTACACAGCAGGTTCCGCTTATATCGTTACCGCTACATACGGTTTAGATACATGGAACCATCCAGAATACGGCTTCGCACCGGATAGGCAGCTTAGCCAAATAATAGACACGAATATCCCCGCTACATCACATTCCCAAAAATAGAAATGTTTCAGCGTGTACGAATATCGCCAAAGCGAAAGGTACGAGCAGACTCATACCGGAAAAGGGGTATTTACCCTAAGGTAATACCCGATATCCGGACTGAGACAGCCCGAATATCGGGTTTATTAAAAATGCTTCTTGCGCGGTTGTGGTCACTAACGTTAAGTTAGTGACCACTTCGTCTGTAGACCGCTAGGCAAGCTACCTATACGACTCTCGTCGCACGTCGGGTAGCAGCAGTGCATTACTGCACCGCCGCCCCCTAAGAACCGTACGTGCGAGTTTCCCCGCATACGGCTCAAGCCTTTATAAGCCTCCCAGATGAGAGACCGGTGACCTTTTCTCCTGTTGCGAATGCCACTGACGATGACAGTTAGGGTGCAACAACACCAAGTTACTCAGCTCGTCACCGCCACCCTTATGCCGTTCCACCACGTGGTGAATGTTCCACTTGGTTTCCCAAGTGATTAAGCCACGGCACATTGGGCAGCGCTTACCTTGCCGCTTCCATAGCGTTTGCAGTTTCTTACGACCTTTCGTTGACGCTTCCCAAGAGCGCTCCAGCCTGCTCTCGAAATACTGCTCGTCTCTAGGGTCATAAGGGTTTGCTTCCGCCCTGATCTTGGTATGTCGCACAATCGGGATGTCCTTGCTGCTCTGCAACCGTACGGGCTTACCGGGCATTAAGGTACTTTGGAAAATCCAGTTCTCGCTTTTCACCGAATGAAAATATTTCTTCTTCACCCAGCGCTTTTGGCGATTACTGTGTCGTCGACAACTCCAACGCCATAATAGCTTCCAAACACGGTAGTCCACATAGCCAAACGTTTCCTTGGCCACGACGTGACGGTGATAATTCGCCCATCCCAGCAGTACCGGGTTGAGTTGGTGAATCAACACATCCTGTCGTGACATGCAGTTGCGTCTGACGATGTCCTTGATCTTCTTTAGGTGTCGTTGCAGGTTCTTACGGCTGGGCTTAATCAACAGCTTGCCGTTGTACTTCCGCAGGTTCTGCCCGAGAAAATCAAAACCTTCTGCGATGTGCGTCACCACGGTCTTGCTGGCTGACAACGTAAGCCCACGTTCTGCCATAAAGGCAGAAACGACAGGCAGTACTTCATTTTCCAACAGCTCTTTCGAGATGCCAGTAATGATGAAGTCGTCGGCATAACGCACATAGTTCACCTTGGTCTTGTAGCTTGCTTTGGTATTTTTCTTCCCGAAATGGGATTCCAACACCTTTTCAAGCCCATCAAGCGCCAGGTTGGCTAATACCGGAGAGATGATCCCGCCCTGGGGCGTTCCTGCCTCTGTCGGATACAGACGGTGAGACTCCATGAATCCCGCTTTCAGCCACTTCTTGAGCACTTGCTTGTCCATCGGGACATTAGCCAGCAGCCAGTCGTGACTGATATTGTCAAAGCACCCCTTGATATCGCCTTCCAGCACCCATTCAGCAGAATGCTTACGGCTCAAATTGACAAAGCATTGCTCTATCGCATCGGCCGTTGAGCGCCATGGACGAAAACCATAGCTGTTGCGGTCAGCCACCGTTTCCGATACCGGTTCGAGCGCCAGCAAATAGAGTGCTTGCATGGCCCGATCCCGCATCGTCGGTATCCCTAGTGGGCGGCGTGAACCGTCCGGTTTGGGAATATAGACACGGCGTAATGGAGCAGGGCGGTAGCCCTTACTTTTTAGCCTGCCTAACGCTAACCACTTGGCTTGTGGAGTGCTCCACAATTCACCATCAACACCGGGCGTTTTCTTGCCCCGGTTTTCAGTAACACGTCTGACGGCCGATGCTCTGGCCGCCAGCGAGTGGGTCAGCAGTCGTTGCAAAGCTTTCACCTTGCGCCAACGTTGATCCCGAGTCGCCTTCGCGATCCGCACTTGTAGCCCTCTCACCTTTCTGTCGACGGCAGACCAGTTAATGGTGTGCCAGCTGTCAGGCGGGTGGGAGAACGCAGGTACTTGTTTAAAACCAGTACTCATCTTGCTGTCCTCCGAATGAATGCCGATAAGACGCCCTTCGGAGAACAGATACATTGATCCCTTGCGGAGTGTATGTGCTCCCGCAGGGGTGAGATAAGGCCGCTAACTTGCTCGGCTATCTCTTCGTAATATCAGCATGATTGAGCGCTTTAGAGCGCTATCACGCGATTAAAGACCAGCTGGACGTAGGCCCCGTTTCCGGTAGAGGAACGTTTAACCTCTTATCCGCCCCATTACAGGGCGGCATTCGCTTTTTCCAGCCTCCTAAACCCGCACCATTAACAGCTCGCCTCACGGCTTGCCTGCCCGGTAGGGCAATAGTACGGGGTTTCCGAGTTCCGCATCATGGACACGGATCACTTAGACCCTGCCAGTACACCGTAGGTCTGTTGGTAACGTATCCCCAGATGTAAGAGGGATAACCGACCCAATACCTTTTGGTCAGAGCGTGTCAGTAGCTTACGCTCCTTGCGGCTGACGGTGCTTGTTAGCAGTTCACTTACGTTGGTCATATGATCCAGCCTAGCCTCTCACCCGCATGCTACTAGCGGGATCTTCAATGGACCTCACGGCCGCATTAAACCCCAAGAGGGGAGTACATTGTCAGGACGCTTGGCACCTTACCGTTACCGGCGACGCACTGCCCCTAGGCTACTGCTGGTTACACAGCAGGTTCCGCTTATATCGTTACCGCTACATACGGTTTAGATACATGGAACCATCCAGAATACGGCTTCGCACCGGATAGGCAGCTTAGCCAAATAATAGACACGAATATCCCCGCTACATCACATTCCCAAAAATAGAAATGTTTCAGCGTGTACGAATATCGCCAAAGCGAAAGGTACGAGCAGACTCATACCGGAAAAGGGGTATTTACCCTAAGGTAATACCCGATATCCGGACTGAGACAGCCCGAATATCGGGTTTATTAAAAATGCTTCTTGCGCGGTTGTGGTCACTAACGTTAAGTTAGTGACCACTTCGTCTGTAGACCGCTAGGCAAGCTACCTATACGACTCTCGTCGCACTACATCATGCCGCCCATGCCACCCATTCCGCCCATGCCACCCATGTCTGGGGCAGCGTCTTGCTCTTCTGGATCGTCAGCGATCATGCACTCAGTGGTGATCATCAGACCAGCAACAGAGCCAGCGGACTGCAGTGCAGTACGGGTTACTTTAGCCGGGTCCAGAACACCCATTTCGAACAGGTCGCCGTACTCACCAGTTTGTGCGTTGTAGCCGAAGTTGCCTTCACCGTCTTTCACGCGATTGATAACCACAGCGGCTTCTTCACCGGCGTTAGTAACAATCTGGCGCAGCGGAGACTGCATAGCGCGCAGCGCCATGTTGATACCGTGGTTTTGGTCTTCGTTGTCGCCAGTCAGGCCTTGTACTTTAGCCATTGCGCGAACCAGTGCAGTACCGCCGCCAGGTACAACGCCTTCTTCTACTGCAGCGCGGGTTGAGTGCAGAGCATCTTCAACACGTGCTTTCTTCTCTTTCATTTCTACTTCGGTAGCCGCACCGACACGAATAACAGCAACACCGCCGGCCAGTTTGGCAACGCGCTCTTGCAACTTCTCTTTGTCGTAATCCGAAGACGTTTCTTCGATTTGCGCACGGATTTGGTTAACGCGTGCTTCGATGTCGTTTTCTACACCAGCGCCATCGATGATGGTGGTGTTCTCTTTAGACATCGTCATGCGCTTAGCGGTACCCAGGTGATCCAGGTTCGCTTGCTCAAGCGTCAGGCCAACTTCTTCAGAAATGACGGTGCCATTGGTCAGGATAGCGATATCTTGCAGCATCGCTTTACGACGGTCACCGAAGCCGGGTGCCTTAGCAGCAGCAACTTTAACGATACCGCGCATGTTATTTACAACCAGCGTTGCTAGCGCTTCGCCTTCGATATCTTCAGCGATAATCGCGAGCGGTTTGCCTTGCTTAGCAACGGCTTCCAGCACCGGCAGTAGTTCGCGGATGTTGGAGATTTTCTTGTCAACGAGCAGAATGTAAGGGTCTTCTAGCTCGACAGACATGGTGTCTTGGTTAGTGACAAAGTAGGGCGAGAGGTAGCCGCGATCAAACTGCATCCCTTCAACGACTTCCAGCTCGTCTTCGAAGCCACGACCTTCATCAACAGTGATGACGCCTTCTTTACCAACTTTTTCCATCGCTTCAGCGATGATCTCACCGATGCGCTTGTCACCGTTGGCAGAAATAGTACCTACCTGGGCGATAGACTTAGTGTCGGTGCAGGGGACAGACATCGCCTGAACTTCTTTTACTGCCGCGCTAACTGCTTGGTCGATGCCGCGCTTCAGGTCCATCGGGTTCATGCCAGCAGTCACGCCTTTCAGGCCTTCAGCGATAATTGCCTGGGCCAGAACCGTTGCTGTCGTGGTGCCGTCGCCTGCAGCATCAGAAGTTTTGGAAGCAACTTCCTTAACCATCTGAGCGCCCATGTTCTCGAACTTGTCTTTCAGTTCAATCTCTTTGGCAACCGATACGCCGTCTTTGGTGACGGTGGGGGAGCCAAAAGACTTGTCCAGTACCACGTTACGACCTTTCGGGCCGAGGGTAACTTTTACTGCGTTAGCTAGAACGTCTACGCCACGCGCCATACGTTTGCGGGCATCATCGGAAAACTTAACTTGCTTAGCTGCCATGTTCGTTATTTCCTAAACATTGAAATTTAAAAGGAAAAGTAAATGATCGAGGCGGTATTTAGCCTTCGACGACTGCCAAGATATCGGCTTCGCTCATGATCAGAACTTCTTCGCCGTTGATTTTCTGTTTTTCAACGCCGAAACCGTCTTTGAAAATCACCGAGTCGCCAACTTTAACGTCCAACGGGCGAACGTCACCGTTGTCGAGAATGCGGCCATTACCAACTGCCAGGACTTCACCGCGAGTGGGTTTTTCCTGAGCGTTGCCCGGTAGCACGATGCCGCCAGCGGTTTTCTGCTCTTCTTCCACGCGACGAACAACGACGCGATCGTGCAAAGGACGGATATTCATGCTCACGTTCTCCTGAGTATCGTCAAGGCCCATAAGGGCAATTAGCTAAATGAGATTTCCGTGGGCTTCTTGCCCGCGAAAAGTGAAGGTAAGTAACCTTCATGTTAATGGCGAAAGCTAATGCATCCGCCGAACTTGTGTGCTGACTCAAAAGTGGGGGCTGCTCGTAGCCTTTCAAGGGGCAGGCGATAAAAAAATGTGGTTTGGCGTCATTCTTATTCGTTGCGCCTTCAGCGCCGCCTTGCTGTTTCATCCCGGCTAATGAATTCACCTTCGATTGGCCCTTCTTGACCGCCTGGGCGTGATGTATCTGCCTGTTCGTAGTTGGTCTGCTGTTGTTGGCCAGCAGCGCTTTTTAAGCCTAACCAAGTGAGGGCTTTGAACATTAACTGGCGAGCGTTAGGCAGTAGGCAGGCGATGCCTAGCGCGTCAGAGAGAAAGCCTGGGGCCAAGAGCAGGGCGCCACCGAAGATTAGCGCAGCCCCGGTAAACAGTTCTTGAGAGGGGATTTCACCTACTTGCATGCGCTGTCGCGCGCGCGCCAGAGTGGAAACACCCTCTTTGCGAATTAGGTGTAGCCCAATAAATCCAGTGCCCAGTACCAGTAGCAGGGTGGTGAATAAACCAATTCGGCTACCGATTGAAAACAGTAATACAAAATCAACTAACGTAAACAGCGATATAAAAAGAAGAATGGGCATGACAGACTCCATAACAAACGTAATTCGTCAATATGGTGACAGAATTCATGAAAACAAGCAGCCAACTCTCGGCTAGCTACGTTCACGTGCGTTCTACTGCTCGATTTTTCGCTCAATAACTTCTATGCTGCAATGCACAATTGTGCCGTTTTATGAGGCGATACAGGTAGTGTGCAGTACGCATGTACTCAGTGTCAGCCTAAGGAGAATCAGATGAACCTGACAAATAAAGTGATCGCGATTACCGGGGGGGCTCGTGGCCTGGGCTTTGCTATGGCGGAGTGTTTAGGTAAACAAGGTGCCCGGTTAGCGCTCTTGGATATGAGTGCTGAAGCATTGGATGACGCTGTGTCAGCGCTAGCGTCTCAAGATATTCAAGCACACGCATTTGTGACGAATGTGGCTGATGAGCAGTCAGTGCAGCAGGCGTTTGCTGATATTGCAGCTCGCATGGGGCCGGTAGGCGGTTGCATTAATAATGCAGGTATTACCGACGACGGTCTTCTTATCAAGGCGAAAGAGGGCGTGGTTGAAAAACGTATGTCGTTATCCTCCTGGCAGAAAGTGCTTGATGTCAATTTAACAGGCGTTTTTCTGTGCGGGCGGGAAGCAGCAACGCAGATGGTAGAGGCTGGTCACCAGGGCGTTATTGTCAATATTTCAAGCATTTCCCGAGCAGGAAATATGGGGCAAAGTAATTACGCTGCTGCTAAAGCCGGTGTGCATGCGTTGACGGTTACTTGGGGTAAAGAGCTTGCCCGTTACGGTATTCGTACCGGAACCGTGGCGCCAGGATTTATTGAGACTGAAATGACAGCTTCCATGCGCCCCGATATGCTGGAAAGAATCTCTTCTAGTGTGCCACTTAAACAGTTGGGTAAGCCTGATGACATCGCGAAAAGCGTCGCTTTCATTTTTGAAAATGATTACTTTACCGCGCGGATTATCGAGTGTGACGGTGGGCTGCGGCTTTAAATCACTGACGACTAGCTGCCGCTTCTGACTAATAGGACACTGGCGATGTTGCCAGTGTCCTGAAATGTGTTCAACGCGTAATGCAGCTAATTGCTAGAAATGAAAGTAATCCCGCTGGAGCTCGCGTTGGAAGTACATTTCTACCCGTAATGTCATTGCCCAGCGCGGGTCGTAGCTAACCTCTCGTTGAAAATGTAGTTCAGGAATGACATCTGCAAACAGTATTCCTTTATGGATATCCCTGCGATAGCGGGTCTGTAAGTAGTAATTTGTCATTCGAGGGTTAGACAGGCTTTCACCAATGGCGATAGCCGAGTAGCGAAGCGCACTACGGCGGTTCAATCGCTGGTTTAGCTGCACTACCTCACTGTACTCAAGCGTGTCTTCTTCCTCTCGCCATTGCACATTGGTGATGAATCGCAGGTGGCGATTGGCGGAAAGCGGGCGGCCAATATCCCACTCGGTGCGTGCTGAATACCCTGAGTTGTTAAACCAAGATAGCCGATTAAATGACTCCAACTGCCAGGGGCTATCCTTAAAATCCCACAGACGTTCGCTGGTAAAGCGAACATAGGGGTCAAGAGGAAGGCGTAGACGAACGCCGGCGCCAAAGCGATTACTCCAATTCTCACGTTTGTCTCTGCTCCCCAGCCAATCAAGACCAAATGTCGATGTTCGACGATCGCGCTGGTCATTGTAGAGCCGCCCAGAGCCTTGATCAGCCAGCGTGCCTTGTGATTCTTCTGGATCACTTTCGATGATTAAGCGGAGGCGGTCCTCTGTGGTGGGAAGATCAATACGATAGCGCACGCTAATATCGCCGTTCGTGCCTTCGCCTTCCATCCAATCAATTTCCTGGCCCAGCCGAAGGTAGGATCTGTTATCAGCAGAAGCGGATTGGTCGCCGCCAAAAAAAGAGTCAATGTTTCTCGATGTATTGTCTACCCAGTTGCCGATGCGTGCTCGAAATGGCTCAACACGCGCTTCAGCCCACTCGGGTAAGTCACTATCTTCCTCAATATCAATAGTATAGGACTCTGTGGCATAGATCTCAGCAGCATGGGCATTGGTAACAAAGGTATTAGCAACATTGATGTGTGGCGACAGTGCATAAAATACGCCAAGGCAAGCGACAGCGAGCACTGGTTTCATCGAAGAGTTCCTAGGAAAGTGTTGTCCGAGTGCGACATATTATTTTGCTTTGTACATTTCAATATCTTTAGCCCATTGCAATACACGTTTGCGTTCGCGGCGGCTGGTCATACGTTTTGTGTCGACCTGCAAAGGGGTTAGCTGGTGCAGTGAGCCAGCAGATAAGTCTAATTTAAAGTACCGCGATGCGCCGACAGGCATGTCTTCAGAGCCATAAATAGCAATGACGCGAATTTCAAGTTGAGGCGTTTGCTGTCGTAATGAGTGCTCATCAATACCATAGTGGTGAATAAGTTGCTGAACGATATCGCCAAAGGATTGTATGTGAAGATAATCACCCGACGCTAGGGGGCCTTGGTGCGTTCGGTAACACTCGTTTTCATCGTCACCGCTTTGCTGCTGGTATTCCACAACATCAAGCTCATAGCAGCGCTCATTGGTGTGCAGCACAGCAACTAAATGCTGAATATAGATGGCTTCGCTACTCATATTACTGATTAAGCATAACGCGTCTTTGCCAACTCCCTTGCCCCTATTGACGATAATCCGAGGGCGGCGCTGTCGGACATAGCCGTTATAAAGTAGTTGGGCATAAAATACCCAGACAAGAAGGGTGCAGATGCTGGCAATCGCAGAGATTGCTTGGGCGTTATCTTTAAGCCATTCCATGGGTTGAGATCCTTCTCAAATCAAAGCGGCATTAATAACTGATAACTTAGCTCAAAAACAGGTTGAGGTCAGCAAGTTGGGTAGTGCAGAGTCGTAAAACAAAAAAATTCGGTTAGCGTAAAGCTACCGAATTTTTCGAAGGTAAGAACCTTTAAATTGGTGCGGATGGGGAGACTCGAACTCCCACACCTTACGGCACTAGAACCTAAATCTAGCGTGTCTACCAATTCCACCACATCCGCTGAAGACGAGGCGTATATTAACAGCATTCGTATTAATGTCAACGGTGTGTCATTAAAATTGTTAATTAAACCAGTCTGGGGGAAATATGGCTCTGACGCGGTTAGTACATTATGTGAGCACTTGGGCCAAAAAAGGACTGCCAGGTTACTGCGCGTTTTGTCTTTCTCCCGGGCAGACCAGTGGCGGTTGGTGCCAGGAGTGCTTTGAACAGCTGCCGTGGAATATGAATGCTTGCTGGCAGTGTAAAGAGCCTTTGGATGTTGGGGACGTAGCATCCGTTCAATCGGTTTGTGGCCATTGTCGGGAGCAACCGCCTGCGTTTACCGCCGCGACGGCGGAGCTTTTATTTGAAGGGCCGATACGTGAACTGGTGCATGATTTCAAATTTAATGCGTCGCCCCGTGCAGGCATGTTACTGGTAGAGCTAATGATGGCTAAAGCCCCCAGCTGTTTGGGAGAAGGGCTCTTGCCTGTACCCATGCACGCTGTTCGAGCTCGGCAGCGTGGCTTTAATCAGTCCCACTGGTTGGCTGATCAGCTAGGCAAGCGGGTTAAATTGCCATTGATAACGGCAGAATGTAGTCAACAGATGCCCTCTCAGCGCACATTAAGTAGAAAGGAGCGAGCAAAAAATTTAGTAGGCGCCTTTCATATTAATGGTCCACTACCATCACACCTTACGATTATTGACGATGTTGTTACTACTGGGGCGACCTGCCAAGCGCTTGCCGAAGAAGCGCTCCGTGCGGGCGCTAAACGTGTCGATATTTGGACAGTCGCTCGAACACCCCTGGCGCATAATTGATAGAATGCAGGCTTAATTGCACAGGAGCGGTATATGTCACACCCGTTTAGCACGCTTTCTCCGGATACAGTGATGTCTGCTGCGGAGTCTGAAGGGATTTGGCCGGCTGGCGAGCCGTTTGCACTCAATAGCTATGAAAATCGAGTGCTGATGTTTCGCGACGATGACGGTGAGCGTTGGGTAGTGAAATTTTATCGTCCTGGGCGTTGGGCAGATGAGGTTATTCAGGAGGAGCACGATTTTCTTCAGGAATTGGCTGCTGCTGATGTACCTGTTGTTGCGCCCTGGCGAAATCAATATGGGAAATCACTACATACCTACCAACAATTTCGCTTCACGCTTTATCCTCAATGCAGTGGTCAAGCACCTGAGTTAGACAATCCATCGCATCTTTTTGCATTAGGTAATGTGTTGGGGCGGTTGCATGCAGTGTCATCTCGACAGGCGTTTCAGTACCGCCCAACATTAGATTGGCAGCACGATATTCATGATGCAGAGGCTCGTGTTATCGGGAGTAAAAGATTAAGCAAGCATCAGCAGCGTGCTTATCGCAACGTTGTGCAGAAAATTCTTTGTCATCTTGAGAAACATCCTATCGTCAGCGACCAAATGATTCGAACGCATGGTGATTGTCATTTGGGCAATGTTTTAGGAAGAGATGAATCATTTACCTTAGTGGACTTTGACGATTGCCTTATGGCACCCGCCATTCAAGATATATGGATGCTATTACCCGTTGATGACCCATCTGGCTGGCGAGCACAGCTAAGTGAAATTGTTGAAGGATATGAAGAGGAGCGAACATTTCCGCAAAAACAGCTGTCGCTAATCGAGCCGTTGCGGGCTTATCGTCTTATACGATACACCGCTTGGCTTGTCTCTCGCTGGGGTGATCCAGCTTTTCCTCGTGCGTTTCCATGGCTGGCGGAGAGCGGCTATTGGGATCAGCACATCCGCCAGCTCGAGCAGCAATTGTTACAGCTTGAAAAGCCTATTTGGCTAGCATGACAATTGCACAAATAGTTAATCGCCGGAATTACTCAGGTTGATTGACGGAACGCGGGTTTTCAGCGCTTGCATCAGGGTCTGGCCGATCTGATGGGATGGGATTGGCAACGCCTTCCCCTTCAGCTTGCCGTCGAGCAGCATTAATTTCCGCTGAAGGGTTATCTTGAGCGTTGATTTCGATACTTTCATCCAGCGTGACTACAAATTCCTGACCTGGCGTTAAGGTGCAAGACGACTCATCGCAGGCAAGCCCGTACAGACCATCTGTTGCATAAGCGCCTGCACTAAATGAGCCTGTAAAAATAGCGCTTTCAGCGTCATGTGTCTCAATGCAGGTCGCGTCTTGAGTAGTAATACGGATGCGCCCATTAGCGAGCTGTGCATTGGCCACTAACACACAGTATTCCGGTAGTTCATGGGATGCGCCGTCAGCTTGAGTGGGGTGAAGCAGGATATCTTCATAACGCGATTGGCTGTCAGTAAAAGCAAACTCTTCGATGACCTCGACACCGACACTGGCTCCCTTGGGTAGTGTCAATGTCTGTTCTGCGGCTAACAAAGGTGTTGCCAATGCAGTTCCCAATAGGGCGGTTAAGAAAAACGGTGCGGATTTGAATGACATAAGGAACTCTCAGATGAGCGCTACGAATTAAGCTGACTAGTGCGATCCATGATAGCACAGCTTAAATAGTCTCAAAGGGGGGTGCGCGGCACTCTGCCACAGCAGAGTTAGGTGCGCTAAAATAGCGGCGCGGCGTGTTTTTTTATTGTGCAAAAGTTGTTTCGAGTATATTTTTTGTACATGATTGATGCACAACCCCCGGCTATTGATAAATTTCAATATATTGCTGTGGATTAAACGCTCCTGTATTTCAGATATTTACATAATTGCAGCACGTACAGTTTTGATGAGGCTTCAAATGACCGACGATATTGCTCAACACTACCGCCACATTATTTCGGCAGTTGGCGAAAATCCTGATCGTGAGGGGCTGCGAGATACGCCTAAAAGAGCTGCAAAAGCAATGCAGTTCTTAAATGCTGGCTATCAACAATCACTCGAAGAGATTGTCAATGGCGCGGTATTTGAGTCACAAACAGACGAAATGGTGCTTGTGAAAGACATTGAGATGTACTCAATGTGCGAGCACCACCTGCTGCCATTTATTGGTAAGTGTCATATCGCCTATCTTCCTAGTGGGAAGGTATTAGGGTTGTCGAAGTTTGCCCGGATTGTTGATATGTACGCTAGACGTATGCAAATTCAAGAAAACTTGACGCGTGAAATTGCCGAGGCAGTGCAGCAAGTTACTCAATCAAGAGGTGTTGCGGTGGTGATTGAGGCGCGCCATCTTTGCATGATGATGCGCGGTGTGGAAAAGCAAAATTCAAGCATGACGTCTTCTGTGATGTTGGGTGGCTTTCGCAGTAACCAAGCTACGCGTCAGGAGTTCTTGACGCTAATTAGCTGATGTATTGGCTGAGAGCTTTCGACAGGTTTCATTGCAAAGATTTGGTTAAATACGCGGTTTCGTCTTAGCATGAACAGGTCAATGAGCCCGTGAGGCCAATATTTGGTCAGGAGTCTGTCATGGAAGCGCTGAAAGAAACACAGCTGTATTGCCCGTTTGCCTATATTGATGGTAGCTGGGTAGCCGCCGACAGCGGTGAGCAAATTAACGTCTTAAACCCTGCAACGGGCGAGCCCGTTGGCGATATGCCCCGACTGGGCAAAGTTGAAACAGAGCGCGCTATTGATGCGGCTGATGCTGCGTTACCCGCTTGGCGTGCTTTGACAGCTCAAGAACGAGCTGATCTGCTGCTCAAGTGGCATGACCTCATGCTGGAACACAAACATGATCTCGCTTTGCTCATGACCTACGAGCAAGGCAAGCCGGTAAAAGAGGCTGAAGGTGAAATCGTCTATGCCGCAAGTTTTCTACGTTGGTTTGCAGAAGAGGCGCGCCGTGTCTATGGCGAGACTATTCCCGCGGCTAAATCGAATCAGCGTATTGTGGTGACAAAGCAGCCTGTGGGTGTTGTAGGTGCTATCACGCCCTGGAATTTCCCAGCTGCTATGATCACGCGTAAAGCCGGTGCCGCGTTAGCGGCGGGCTGTACGATTGTCGTTAAGCCTGCTAGCCAAACGCCATTTTCTGCAACAGCTCTCGCTATGTTGGCAGAAAGAGCAGGCATTCCCCGTGGGGTTTTCAATGTAGTGCCTGGCAGTGCAGCTGATATTGCCAAAGCACTTACTCAATCCCCTAAAGTGCGCAAAATCACCTTCACGGGCTCTACGGAAGTTGGGCGCAAACTTATGGCTCAGGCGGCTGAGCATGTGCAAAAAATATCACTTGAGCTGGGTGGCAATGCGCCCTTTATCGTTTTTGAAGATGCTGATCTTGATGCCGCTGTAGAAGGGGCCATGGCTGCGAAGTTTCGTAATGCTGGTCAAACATGTGTCTGCACTAACCGGTTTTTGGTGCAATCCAGCGTTATCAATGCTTTCTGTGAAAAGTTAGCGGTTGCTATGAATAGTGAGTTGTACGTAGGGAATGGCACCGAGCCTAATATCAATATTGGTCCGTTGATTGATAGTGATGCGGTCAAAAAGGTGAGTGAACATGTGCAGGATGCAGTCGATAATGGGGCTGAACTGCTGTTAGGTGGTCATCCGCATCCGCTGGGTGGAAACTTCTTTACTCCCACGTTGATTAGCTTTGCAACAGATAAAATGAAGGTAGCTCGCGAAGAAACGTTTGGCCCTCTGGCGGCGGTGTTTCCCTTCGATGAAGAAGAAACTGCCATCGAGATGGCCAATGATACCGAATATGGTTTAGCCTCCTATTTCTACTCACGAGATCTGGGTCGCGTTTGGCGTGTCGCCGATGCACTTGAGTACGGCATGGTGGGGATTAACACCGGCCTTATTTCGAATGCAGCCGCTCCTTTTGGTGGCGTAAAAGCGTCCGGCCTTGGGCGTGAAGGTGGGCATCAGGGTTTGGAAGAGTACCTTGAGACAAAATATCTGTGTATTGATCTAGGTTAAGCGCAGGCGCAAGTACTATTAATAAACAGTACTATCAGCAAATAGGCCCCCATCGGAAAATCCGTTGGGGGCCTGCTTTTATGGCAAGACGATTAATGGCGGAAATGGCGCATGCCAGTAAATACCATGGCAATGCCCGCTTCGTTAGCGGCATCAATCACTTCCTGGTCACGCATTGAGCCGCCGGGCTGAATAACGGCGGTAATGCCTGCGGCTGCAGCGGCATCAATGCCGTCGCGGAATGGGAAGAAGGCGTCTGACGCCATCACCGAGCCGGGCACCGAGAGGCCTTCATCGGCCGCTTTAATGCCGGCAATTTTCGCTGAGTAAACGCGGCTCATTTGGCCTGCGCCAACGCCGACGGTTTGACCTTCCTTGGCATAAACAATCGCGTTTGACTTAACGAATTTAGCGACTCGCCAAGCAAAGCCCAGGTCACGAAGCTCTTGTTCCGACGGCGCGCGTTCACTCACCACGGTCAGCTCTTCGCGGGTTACCATGCCTTGGTCGCGCTCTTGTACCAAAAGCCCGCCATTAACACGTTTAAAGTCAAACGCAGGCTGTGCTTCGCCAGGCCAGTGTGCACTGACATCAAGCAGACGAACATTCTGCTTTTCTGCCACGATGGCGGCTGCTTCATCACTCACACCAGGTGCGATAATAACTTCGACAAACTGGCGGTCGATGATTGCCCGAGCGGTTTTGGCGTCTAACGCCACGTTAAACGCAATAATGCCGCCAAAGGCGCTGGTCGGGTCGGTGGCGAAGGCTTTGTCATATGCCTCAAGCGCGTTAGCACCAATGGCCACACCGCAAGGATTGGCGTGTTTTACGATGACACAAGCAGTTTCATCAAACGCTTTCACGCACTCAAATGCGGCATCTGTATCAGCTACATTATTGAAAGAGAGTGGTTTGCCTTGCAGGGGTTTTGCAGTGGCAACACTTGGCTCGCTTGCCAGCGGGTCCACATAGAATGCTGCTTGCTGATGTGGGTTCTCGCCGTATCGCATGTCCTGCTTTTTGTCTAACTGCAGGTTAAAGGTGCGAGCAAACGTTGAGTTGTCGCTGGTGACTTTACGGCCAAGATAATCGGCAATGGCACCATCGTAACCGGCGGTGTGTTCAAACGCTTTCACGGCCAGATCAAAGCGGGTGGTAGCACTCACGTGACCGCTTTGAGCAGCCAGCTCCCCCAATACTCGGGCGTAGTCATCAGCGTTTACCACGATGGTAGTATAGGCGTGATTTTTTGCGCATGCTCGCACCATGGTTGGCCCACCGATATCGATATTTTCGATGGCGTCTTCCAGTGTGCAGTCTGGGTTGGCGACAGTAGCGGCAAACGGATAAAGATTAACGACCACCATGTCGATAGGGGTAATGTCGTTCTCTGCCATCACGGCATCATCCTGACCGCGGCGCGCTAGGATTCCACCATGGATTTTAGGGTGCAGTGTTTTTACACGACCATCCATGATTTCGGGAAATCCAGTGTGCTCAGAGACTTCTTTGACAGGAATCGAGTTTTCCTGAAGCAGTCGAAAGGTTCCGCCAGTCGAAAGAAGTTCCACGCCGTGCTGGCTCAAACCGCGGGCGAATTCAACAATGCCGGTTTTATCGGATACGCTCAAAAGGGCGCGACGGACGGGGGTAGCAGTGCTATCAGCCATTAGAGTGCTCGTGTGCAGAGTCAAGGAGTTAACGTCGGAAATTACAAACAACAACGCCCCTTATGGGGCGTCACCTTCAATCAATCCATAAAGCTTAAGTTTTTTGCGCAATGTGCCGCGGTTTAAGCCTAATACATCAGCAGCCCGGGTTTGATTACCCTCGGTGTGTTCCATTACACAGTTAAGTAGCGGCGCTTCTACTTCGGCCATCACCATCGCATAGAGGTCGGTTGCCTGGCTGCCATCGAGATGCTCGAAGTAACGGCGTATCGCTGTTTCAACCGCTTCTCTTAGTGGTTGAGGCGGTACGCTTGTGGCTGGGTCCGCCAGAGTGCCTGAGAGGCGGTGAGAGAGCTCGTTCGAAAGCAGGTCGCGTTCAGTCATGCAGCATGGCTTCCTTTAGCTAGCAGACGCCCTGCAGCGTCTTGCGTCATGGCATCATTAATCCAATCAAATTGCGATGCTGGTGTGGCAAGCGCATTAAATTGCTGCTTCAGCAGATGATATTGCGTTTCGTTAAAGCGCGGGTCTTCATTTAAGTACCAACCTAGGTGCTTGCGCGCTATGCGAACACCCATCGTCTCGCCATAGAACGTGTGCAGGGCTTGTAAATGCTCTTTGAGCACGTTACGGCGCTCATCAAGGGTGGGGGGCGTTAGCAGTTCCCCATGAGCAAGATAGTGTGTGATCTGCTGAAATATCCATGGGTTGCCTTGCGCTCCGCGGCCAATCATGACTGCATCAGCACTTGTATATGACAGTACCTCTTTGGCTTTTTGAGGGCTGGTGATATCTCCATTGGCGATAACCGGTATCGTCAGGTGCGATTTTATCTCAGCAATAGTGTCGTACTCAGCCCATCCAGTATAGCGCTGCTCTCGATGACGTCCATGTACGGCTAAGGCTTGGATGCCTGCAGATTCCGCGATTTTAGCAATGCGTAGGCCATTATTAGCCTCGGCAGACCAGCCGGTGCGAATTTTTAAAGTAACCGGAATATCAACGGCATTAACAACGGCGTCAAGTATATCAGCCACCAGTGCTTCATCTCGCATTAGGGCAGAGCCAGCTGCCTTATTGCAGACCTTTTTTGCTGGACATCCCATGTTAATATCAATCACCTGAGCGCCAAGTTCTGCATTGAGGCGCGCAGCATTCGCAAGCATTTCAGCATCACCTCCGGCAATTTGCACAACCCGTGGGTTGGGCTCGCCTTGGTGGTCCATGCGCAGCTTAGATTTTCGGGTATGCCAAAGAGAGGGGTCGGCTGTGACCATTTCGCCGACCACCCACCCAGCGCCCAAACGCCTACAGAGTTGACGAAATGGGCGATCAGTAACGCCAGCCATCGGCGCCAAGATAACTTGGTTGGGTAACTGGTGAGGCCCGATCATTGGTGGCTGAAAGTTTTGTGTGGTCATTATGCTGCGCTGTAGATACAGATAAAAATCGCCGAGTAGGCGTTTCAAGGGGGCGTATGATACGCCTACTCGGCGATGGGGTGAAGGCCATTGACCAGATTAAGCAGCGCGATAGCCTGATAGGCGAACCCAACCTTCGCGAATTGTGGGTTCCTCCATTATCAACCCCTGGGCTTCATAGGCCTGTAAGACCTCATTTGCTTGGTTCGCTAAAATGCCAGACAGCGCTATTTGTCCGCCGGGCGCTACATGGCCCGCAATCATTGCAGCTAACTCCACTAATGGCCCGGCCAAAATATTGGCCGTGACGACTGGATAGGAGCCTTCGTTTAGCTGTTCGGGATAATAGAGGGACAATTGCGCGTCGCTAATCTGATTGCGCGCTGCGTTATCACGGCTTGCTTGAAGTGCTTGTGGGTCTATATCAGTAGCATCGGCGTGGGTTGCGCCTAGCTTTAGTGCGGCAATGGCAAGAATGCCTGAGCCGCAGCCCACATCCAAAACGGTTTTATCTTCCAATCCGCCGCTAACCGCAAGGCTATCCAGCCATTCCAGACAAAGAGCCGTTGTAGGGTGGGTGCCGGTGCCAAATGCAAGGCCTGGGTCAAGGATGAGATTGACGGCATCTGTTTCTGGTGGCTGATGCCAGCTAGGTACAATCCACAGCCGTTGACCCATTCGCAACGGCGTAAAGTCATCCATCCACTCTCTTTCCCAGTCTCTATCGGCTAATAATTCATACTCAATGGCTGGGCAGGGTTCGTCGGGTACTTGCTCAGACCAAGCGGCTTGAATGCGCTCAAGCATGGCTTCAACGCCGTCTAAGTCGTCATAGAGGCCAGTGAGGATAGTGTCCTGCCAAAGTGGGGTAGTGCCTCGCTCAGGTTCGAATACGGGGTCATCGTGGGCATCTTGAAGGCCAATCGCTGTCGCACCTTCCTCTAATAGGAGATCTTCTAACAGTTCGGCTTGTTCTGGAGCAACGTGGGCTTTGAGTTGGAGCCAGGGCATCAGTAATCTCCACTGCGTACGTGCATTTGCGCAAAGGTAAAACAATAACGGGGTGGCAATGGCCACCCCGTTGAGCATTATCGACTATCTATTCAGCGCTTTTACAAATATTAGCTACTGAGTTTCTTTTCAAGATAGTGAATATTGACGCCACCTTGGCGGAAATAACTATCTCTCACCAAATCTTTTTGCAGATCAATATTGGTTTTGATTCCCTCGACCAGCAGTTCGTCTAGGGCATTGCGCATACGCGTCAGGGCGATCTCGCGATCAGCGCCCCAGGTGATTAGCTTGCCGATAAGCGAGTCGTAATGAGGCGGTACGGTGTAGCCGGTGTATAGATGAGAGTCCATACGTACGCCAAGTCCACCCGGTGCGTGGTACAGCGTGACTTTCCCTGGAGAGGGCATAAACGTACGCGAATCCTCCGCATTGATCCTGCACTCAAAGGCATGGCCACTAATCTTGACGTCTTCTTGGCGAATCGACAGTGGAAGGCCGGAGGCAATGCGCAATTGTTCCTTGACGATATCCACGCCAGTCACCATTTCGGTGACAGGGTGCTCTACCTGCACGCGGGTATTCATTTCAATAAAGAAGAAATCACCGTCTTCGTATAGAAACTCAAAGGTGCCCGCGCCACGGTAGTTAATTTCGAGGCACGCTTGGCGACATGCTTCTAGCACCTTTGCTCGAGCTTCCGGGTCGATTCCAGGGGCTGGCGCTTCTTCCAGAACCTTCTGGTGACGACGTTGCAAAGAACAGTCGCGATCATAAAGGTGGATAGCGTTGCCTTGGCCGTCAGCCAGTACCTGTACTTCTACATGGCGGGGTTTCTCAAGGAATTTTTCCATGTAAACCGTGCCATCGCCAAACGCTGAGTGCGCTTCGGTGCGGGTAACAGTAATGGCTGAAAGCAGGTGACCTTCAGTGTGCACAACCCGCATGCCGCGGCCACCACCACCTGCAGCGGCTTTGATAATAACCGGATAACCAATGCGGCGAGCCGTGGCTAGATTAGTGGCTTCATCATCACCTAACGGGCCATCTGAGCCAGGCACGGTAGGAACACCAGCGATCTTCATGGCCTCAATGGCACTAACTTTATCACCCATTAGACGGATGGTGTCCGCACGTGGACCAATAAAGGTAAAGCCAGAGCGCTCAACCTGTTCTGCAAAATTAGCGTTTTCCGAAAGGAAACCATAGCCAGGATGAATGGCGCTTGAATCCGTCACCTCTGCGGCGCTTATTAATGCAGGAATATTCAAGTACGACTGTGCTGAGGAAGCGGGGCCAATGCAGACCGCCTCGTCGGCCAAGCGAACATGCATTAATTCACGATCAGCTTTGGAGTGAACCGCAACGGTTTTAATCCCTAGCTCTTTACAAGCTCGGAGAATACGAAGGGCAATCTCGCCGCGGTTTGCGATAAGTACCTTGTCCAGCATGGGAGAATCCACCCGTGTTGTTTTGAAAGATTAAGCGATGACGATCATAGGTTGATCAAATTCCACCGGCTCTCCGTCTTCCACTAGGATGGCTTCGACTACGCCGTCGCGATCGGCCTCAATTTGGTTCATCATTTTCATTGCTTCAATGATGCATACCGTGTCGCCTTGCTTAACCGTATCGCCAACTTCTACAAACGATTTTGCACCCGGTGCCGGGCTGCGGTAGAACGTGCCTACCATCGGTGAGTTAACCGCTTCACCTTGATAACTTAAGCCTTGTGGTTCTGCCTCAGCAACCGGTGCGCCGGCTTGAGCTGGTGCCTGCTGCATGGTGGGCATTTGAGCATACTGTGCCATCGCCTGAGGCTGCCATGTTGCGCCATTTGGATGGCGGCTGATACGGACGGACTCTTCGCCTTCCTGAATTTCAATTTCGCTAATGTTTGATTCTTCGAGAAGCTCAATCAGTTTTTTAACTTTACGAATATCCATACCTGTCGCCCCAAAAGTGATGAAAGTTAATCGCAATGCAGTTCGGTGTCGTATTTCCAGCTGCATTGAGCGCCGTTACAGCGCAGTAAACCTTGTATGAAAATGAAGAGAACGCTGCACGATGTTGAACGTTACCCGGTGCTAAGTCCTAAAAAATGAGGATTTTAGCTGATATGGCTGCGAAGTTTGCCGAAAAAGTACGGGCATGTCTAGTGGCGGCCAAAATATGCTCGTTCCTCGATATTTAAACAACCGTTTGACGACGTTCGCGACACAAGATGGCTGTAGGCTTCAGGTCAGCCTTGTTGCCAGCGCCGTAATGTTTCCAGGTGCTGTGCCAGTTCTGTAGCGGTTATTTCGCCTTGAATGCGCGCATCTCGTACTTCTTCGCCCTGGATAAAAAAAAGTAAGCTCGGCGGCCCGAATAAGTTAAACCGGTTGAGTAGTTCTCTACTTTGCGCATCTGTGTTGGTGACATCGACCTCAATTAGGTGGAAATCGTTCAATACAGCGACCACATTGGGGTCTGGAAAAACATCGCGCTCCATTAGCTTGCAGGAGATGCACCAGTCAGCAGTGAAATTAACAAAGGCAGGCTGTTGGGCGTCCGTGGCTTCAGAGAGTGCTGCTTCAAGCACGCTCAGTTCGTCAATCTTCTGAAAAGCGAGTTTTGCCTGTGACGTGCCGTTGTTCGTTGAAGCGCTTGATACCGTTAAGGGGCGCAAAGGGTTGCTGCCGCCTTGAGCAGCGCCAATGACCAGGGCAACGCCCCATGCAAGCAACATCAGTCCTAAGGTTTGTCGTGCTTTAGGCCAGCCTTGTGGCTGATTGATGTTTAAGGCGCCCAGCACGAGAGCGCTGCCTATGGCCAGCGCTGCCCAAAGCAAAAGTGCCACTGAAGGCGGCACTAACCGCTCAACCATCCAGATAGCAACACCGAGTAACAGCAAGCCGAAAGCAATTTTAACGCCGTTCATCCAAGCACCTGATCGGGGTAACAGCGTTGCTCCAAAGGTGCCTACTAATAGCAGTGGCACCCCCATGCCTAAGCCTAGTGCAAATAAAACGGCACCCCCCATGGCTGCGTTCCCCGTTGAGGAAATAAACACCAGAGCACCGGCAAGTGGAGCCGTAACACAGGGGGAAACCACTAATACCGATAGAGCGCCTGCCAGGGCTAGGCCCGCTGGGCCACTTTGCTGGGCGCGTGCTTGCCAGACGTCAATTTTAGAAGCCAGCCGAGGCGAAACTCGTAAATCAAATGCCCCAAACATGGCCAAGGCAAATAGCGTAAATAGAACAGCAAAGGTAATCAGAACCGGCGCTGATTGCAGGTGGGCTTGAAGATTTAGGCCTGCACCAAAAAGTCCCATCAACACACCGACTAACGCGTAGGTGGACGCCATGCCTAAAACGTAGCTAGCCGAGAGTACAAACGCTCGGGGCCGGGTTGGCTTTTGTCCTACGATGATTGAAGACAAAATAGGTACCATCGGTAGTACGCAGGGCGTGAAAGTCAGGCCCAATCCAGCGATAAAAAATAATCCTAATGCTAGAGGTAGACTGGCGCTGCCTAGCAATGCGCTAAAGCGGCTATCTTCACTTTGAGGGGCTGAAAATTCAGTGTTGCTATTTGTGCCCACGGTTTGGCTAATTTGTTGGTCATCGCTGCCCTCTGTGCCTGACAGTGCTTGATCTGCACCGTCCCAGTCAGCAAAGGCAGTGGGGGGAGATGACTCTAAGGCTTCAAGCGAAATAGTTTCTGGCGGATAGCAAAGCCCTGCGTCGGCACAGCCTTGGAACGTCAGCTCAATATCGATTGGGCCACTGTAGGACGAAGAGAATGGAGTTTCAAAAACTAACGTGTCACGAAAAACATAGACATCGCCCATGAACTCATCAGTTGTGAATGTTCCTTGGGGAAGTAGTGGTTCATCAAGGGACACTGCATCCGTTTTGCTACTAATGCTAAACTGGTGGCGGTATAAATAATAATCGTCAGCAATATCGATACCAATATAAACGGCGTTGCCATCATGCCAGGCGGTAGGCTGAAAGGCTTCTAGAACAGGTAAAAAATCGCTTTGATTACTGGAAGAAGAAAACCACTGGGCTTGGGCCAGCAGGGGAAGCCAGCAGAGTAAAAGTAACAGGCTTAAACGCTTAAGAGACAACACGAAGTATCCTTACGCAGACGTATCAGGGAGATTTTGAAATAGCATATCCTACCTTGTGGTGTCAGCGTAGATGCTGCGGTGACGTGACGCGCTTGTTCATACTCCGTTAATGTCGAAGCTAAGATGTCAGCATTAAGCAGCCGATAATAGAAAAAGGCTGCCACGTGGGCAGCCTTTAATGTCGAAAACGGTCTGGCTTTGTTGCTTAACTTGATGGTTAAGCTTTTTGGTAAGCCGCGACTGACTTTTCAATCGCTTTGCGTGCCGCTTCAACACCTTCCCAAGATTCTACTTTTACCCACTTACCTTTTTCGAGGTCTTTATAGTTCTCGAAAAAGTGAGCGATTTGCTGACGTAGCAGTTCAGGAAGATCCGTCACTTCTTGAACGTCATCATACAGAGTGCTCAGCTTGGGGTGCGGGACGCATACTAATTTTGCATCTTCGCCTGCTTCGTCGGTCATGTTCAAAATGCCAACAGGACGAGCGCGGATAATGCTGCCCGGAGCCACAGGATGAGGGGTAACTACTAAAGCATCTAGCGGGTCGCCATCATCGGCCAGGGTGTGGGGGATGAAGCCGTAGTTGGCCGGATAGAACATGGGGGTTGCCATGAAGCGGTCAACCAGTAGGGCGCCCATGTCTTTGTCGATTTCATACTTAATTGGTGCGTGATTAGCGGGAATTTCAATCGCCACGTAAATATCGTTGGGCAGATCCTTTCCAGCGGGGATGTTATCGAAGTTCATCGTTTATTCCTTGGCTTGGCTTATGTAGTGCGAAGGCTAAGCAGTTGATGCATTGCATTAATGGCGAAGAATTATACGAAGTTGGCTAGTGGATTACCAATGCGACATAGGTGTGTGTCGCTGACAATGGCTATGAATCTTAAAATAAGCCTCGTTTTTCACCTTCGCGACGTTTGGCGGGCATCGTTTCCCTTGATCAGCGTGTATCATAACCGCTGTGTGGTTCCCATGAAGAGCCTAAAGCCTAGGAGGATGAGTTGGCGCACGCCCAGTTACTAATTAGTTATGGCCAAGCCTTTGTGGCCCCCAATAGGCGTCTACACCGTAGCTCAATGTCGGTGCGGTTGCCTGATGCGCCGCTGTTGAAAGTAAAAGGGGGCTGTGCGGTTATTAGTGACTCGATTTCTCGTAACACCATGGCCAAGCAGGCAGGTGATTTAAGTGTTCGTGGTTTTTTAGCTGACTATTATTCAACGCCTGATCACTGGGACACGAAAACGTCGGCCACCCGCGTACTGCGTGCCCTTAACAGCTGGTGCTATAGCCAAAGCCAACATGTCAAAGAAGGAAGTTTCGTTTCTTCGCTATCAGCGATGGTCTTTCGGGAACGCGAAGCGCACCTTTTTCATATGGGAGATACGTTAGTTTTCCGGTTGCGAGGCGCTGAGTTCGAACAGCTAACCCGCGATCATGTCACCGATGTCGGCGGCTATCGCTACCCATCGCGCGCCTTGGGCATGGATGGTAGCGTCGATATTGACTATACCCATCTGCCGCTTAAGCAGGGCGACTTTTTCGTTTTTACTACCCAGGGCGTGCGTGGCACCTTAATGCCATCAGATTACGTTCGTCTTATCCGCCAAAATGCCAGTGACCTAGACGCTGCCTGTGAGTGTCTGGCAAGCGAAGCAAAGCAGCGCGCGCAAGACAGAGGATACGGAGGTGATCAATTTTGCTTCCAACTGCTACGTATCGATGAGCTGCCGGAAGAGTCTGAAGACCACCCAGGGCTTATTTATGGTGACCTGCCTATACCACCTGAGCTGACGCCAGGAGAGCGGTTTGATGGGCTTGAGGTGCTGTCGGTATTATCACGCAATGCGCAGTCTAGAGTTTATCGCGTCCGTGATGTGTATTCAGAGCGTGAAATGGTGATGAAAGCACCTAGCCCAGAGCTCTCTCTGCGTAATGCTTACCTAGAACATTTTTTACTGCAGCAGTGGGTGGTGGAGCGCGTTAATTCACCCTTTGTTGTCAAAGTGATGGAGTCGTCACGGCCACGCCGTTACCTCTACTATTTAATGCAGCACGTTGAAGGTGAAACTCTTCGGCAGTGGGCAGAGAGGCATCCGCAAGCCAGCTTAGTGCAGCGCCTGGATATCGCCAATCAGCTGGGTAAAGCGGTTCAAGCGTTACATCATCGCGATATCATTCATCAGCAGATTACCCCTGATAATGTGCTGATCGACTCCCACGGTAAACTCGTGTTAGCGGATTTCAGCGCTTGCCATATGCGCGAGGTGGATGGGCATCGTCACTCGGGTGAGCTACTGCGACAAATTGGCTTCAATGAGCATACAGCGCCTGAGTATGCGCTGGGTGATAGTGTTGGGCGGCGTAGTGACCAGTATTCATTGGCATCAACGGTTTATTGGCTGCTGACAGGCGCGTTACCCTATAAGTTGACGCCTAACCGACTACGCAGCCATACGGATCTTGAAGAACTCAGCTACCGAAGTGCTCGCGCGACCAATCCAGAAATATCGCCTGAACTTGATGATGCGTTACGTCGCGCCCTAGACCCTCAGCGTGCGCTGCGCTTTAGAAGGCTCTCCGAATTTCTTCATGCGTTAAGAGTTCCTTTGGGTCGTGCATCTAGCCGTGAGGAACCGCGCCAAGAATCACGGCGTTTTTGGCAGGGCGTGGCGGGTATTCTGTTGCTGCTCCTCGTACTTTCCTGGCTATTGCGCTAGATTAACGTCGCTCAATTAATACAATACAGCCATAAAAACGGGGCGATGAATGATTTCATCGCCCCGTTTTTTAGCGCGTTAAAACGCTTACAGTGTAAATTTAGGCAGTTTTTGCTCAACTTTTGCAAGTTTCAGCTTGGCTACCTTTGGCAGGCCATTTTCAAACGGTGGAAAATCTTCGCCCTGGATGAGCGGAGAGAGATATGCTCGGCAGGCTGGCGTAATCGCAAATCCGTTTTCGCTGATAAAGTCCCGGGGCATGAATTTTTCTTGGTTGGCCACTTGCGACAGTGGGGCCGAGATCACATCCCACTGATAGGGCTCCTGTGAAATACGGCGTATGGCAGGCATCATGGCATTTTTGCCCGCGAGCGCTAATGTTACTGCCTCGCGGCCCACGGCATAGGCTTGCTCAACGTCGGTCTTAGAAGCCAAGTGGCGCGCGGCACGCTGTAAATAATCAGCAACTGCCCAGTGATATTTGTAGCCAAGGTCTTGCTTCACCATGCCTGCAAGTGTTGGTGCTACGCCACCTAATTGACGGTGACCAAAGGCATCTGTATTGCCAGCATCGGCAAGAAAGGTGCCATCTTCATAGCGTGCGCCTTCAGAGACAACGATGACACAGTAACCGTATTTCTGAACGCACTCTTCAACGCGCGCCATGACCGCTTTACGGTCAAATGAAATTTCAGGAAAGATAATCAAATGGGGCGGTTCGCCTTCACTTTCTCCCGCTAAACCACCCGCCGCTGCAATCCAGCCAGCATGACGGCCCATGACTTCCAGGACGAACACCTTAGTAGATGTTGCGCACATGGATGCAATATCCAGCGAGGCTTCAAGCGTAGAAGTGGCAATATACTTGGCAACGCTGCCAAACCCTGGGCTGTTATCAGTAATCGGCAGGTCGTTATCAACGGTTTTCGGTACATGAATCGCTGTCAACGGGTAGCCAAGCTTTTCAGACAGTTGAGACACCTTCAGGCAGGTGTCTGCGCTATCACCGCCGCCATTGTAGAAGAAGTAACGAATATCGTGGGCTTTGAAGACCTCGATTAAGCGTTCATATTGAGCACGGTGAGTATCAATATCTTTCAACTTATAGCGGCAGGAGCCAAATGCACCGCCAGGCGTGTGGCGCAAGGCAGCAATGGACGCATCGCTCTCTTGAGTCACATCAATGAGGTCTTCCGTTAAGGCGCCGATAATGCCGTTATGACCGGCATATACCTTGCCAATCTGGTCGGGCGCTTGTCTGCAAGCTTCGATAACGCCGCAGGCGCTGGCATTGATGACGGCGGTAACGCCACCGGACTGGGCGTAAAAGGCATTATGCTGGGCCATGGAAACGTCTCATCTCCTGAAAACGGGTGGTTAAAGCAGTATTCAAGCAAAGGAAAATAACGTTCCTTTGCTTGTGTTAATAATCGTTCGTTTAAAAGCGTGCGCCAATGGCACGCTGTGACAACTGATCGTGCAATAGTGAGGCTTACCGCGGCGAAGTTTAGCGTAAAGCAAGTGCAGGTGCATCTTGCAGGCTTGTTACTCGCTGTCGTCCAGCTCCTGCTCCTGCTGAGCTAGCCGCCATCCCCCTAAGTCTTTATAGCGATTGACCATCGCACAAAAGAGCTCTGCTGTACGTTCGGTATCATAGCGGGCCGAATGGGCAGATTTGTTATCAAATTCGATACCTGCCGCGCGGCAAGCACGGGCAAGCACTGTTTGACCGTACACAAAGCCCGCTAACGTTGCTGTATCAAAGCTGGAAAAGGGGTGAAACGGGTTCCGCTTTACGCTACAGCGATTCGCCGCTGCATTGAGAAAACCATGATCAAAGGCGGCATTGTGACCAACGAGTATTGCCCGTGAGCAGCCGTGTGCCTTGATTGATTTTCGGATAGGACGAAAAATTTCACCTAGCGCTTCAGATTCGCTTAGCGCCACTTGGCGACGTAGCGGGTCGTCAAGATTAATGCCTGTGAAATCAAGGGCAGACTGTTCAACGTTTGCGCCTTCGAACGGATGGATGTGATACGCATAAGTGGCATCGGGTAATAAGTTACCGTCAGGATCCATGGTGAGCGTCACGGCGGCAATTTCGAGTACTGCGTCACTTTGGGAGTTAAACCCACCCGTTTCTAAATCAATGACAACCGGCAGATAACTGCGAAAACGTTCGGCCATCAATTCGCGGGCAAATGCCTCGCTCATGCAGCTCTCCTTAGTAAAGCGAGTAATTAGTCAGAATAAGCGGTTAAAGCAACCCCTTTGTTGGCTATGATTCTAGCAGCTTTACCCCTAAGGCGTCGTTGACGGTATTCGCTGAGCATTGAGAGCGCTATACTCGGAGTTTGTGTTATTGCACTGCGCACGGCGCGGTGTAGTTTGGTGAACTACTTTTCATAAACAAGGAGCAAAGAATGTCCGATGTCAAAAAGGTTGTGCTGGCGTATTCAGGCGGCCTGGACACATCCGTTATCGTTAAGTGGTTGCAAGAGACCTACAACTGCGAGGTAGTGACCTTTACAGCCGACATCGGTCAAGGTGAAGAAGTCGAGCCCGCACGCGCTAAAGCTCAAGCACTAGGTGTTAAAGAGATCTACATCGAAGACCTTCGCGAGGAGTTTGTTCGCGACTATGTCTTCCCAATGTTCCGAGCAAACACCATCTATGAAGGCGAGTATTTACTCGGCACCTCTATCGCTCGTCCGTTGATTGCTAAGCGCTTGATTGAAATTGCTAATGAGACGGGGGCAGATGCCATTTCTCACGGTGCAACGGGTAAAGGTAACGATCAGGTTCGTTTTGAATTGGGTGGCTACGCACTCAAACCGGGTGTGAAGGTTATTGCTCCTTGGCGTCTGTGGGATCTCACTTCTCGTGAGAAGTTGATGGCCTACTGCGAAGAGCACAAAATTCCCGTTGATTTTTCGAATAAAAAGAAAAAATCACCGTATTCCATGGATGCCAACCTGCTGCATATTTCTTATGAAGGCGGCATTTTGGAAGACCCATGGGCCGAAGCAGAAGAAGACATGTGGCGTTGGAGCGTTTCTCCCGAAGCCGCGCCTGAGCAGCCTACTTATGTAGAGCTGACCTTTGAAAATGGCGATATTGTGGCCATCGATGGTGAAGCACTTAAGCCTCATGAAGTGCTTGAAAAGCTTAACAAGCTAGGGGGCGATAACGGTATTGGCCGCCTAGACATTGTTGAAAACCGCTACGTCGGTATGAAGTCCCGTGGCTGTTACGAAACGCCTGGGGGCACGATCATGCTCCGCGCTCACCGCGCTATCGAGTCACTGACCCTTGACCGTGAAGAAGCACACTTGAAAGATCAACTGATGCCTAAATACGCAGAAGTGATCTATAACGGTTATTGGTGGAGCCCTGAGCGCCGTATGCTGCAAGCGGCGATCGACGAAACGCAGAAAAACGTAGCGGGCGTTGTTCGCATGAAACTCTACAAAGGCAATGCAACGGTTGTGGGGCGTAAGTCAGACCAGTCGTTGTTTGATGAGTCTATTGCAACATTTGAAGATGATGCAGGCGCGTACGATCAAAAAGACGCAGAAGGCTTTATTAAGCTGAATGCATTACGTCTTCGTATTGCTGCCGGTAAAGGTCGTCAACAGAGCTAAGCATGCTAAGCGGCCGGCCAGTGTCTGGCCGCTTTTATTGCAGGGGAGTCCGAATGTTTAAAAAACTATTTTCTGGCCTGTTGGGTGGCGCGGGTGCGGGAGACGCGGAAGGAAGCACCAAAGCGGCCGAGCCAGTTGAATATAAAGAGTATTTAATTGTATCTCAGCCTGATAACCAAAGCGGACAATTTCGAGTTAGTGGCTGGATTCGTAAGTTAGATGGCGAAGGCGTTACTCACGAGCATCGCTTTGAGCGCTCTGACATGCTGCCGGGTCGTGACGCCTGCGATGCAATGATGGTCGCTAAAGCGCAGCGCTTTATTGATGAAGTGGGTGAGGATATGTTTACGCCTGATCCTCGCAATGCCAGCGAAGCCTAGCAAGTTTTCTATTACGTTTAGTTGAGGAGCGGCGTATGCGCATCGTATACCGTGCTTCACCTTGGCGCTCCTTGGTTAGTCTTGGCGGTTCGTTGGACACCTCAACGCTAACCGCACCATTACGCGATTTTCACGCGAATGCCTGTCTCTTTAAACCGTCCTTATCTGACGCCTATGCTGCACAGCTCTCTTTTGTTGAGACATTGGTGCGTTATGACCTGCCTGCTTGGCGTATTAGTGAACTCATCAGTGACCACAATGCTTGGCTTTATCGTCAATCGATTGCAATGGCGCTGGATGAGATGCAGGCACAAGGATGGGGGAAACCGCCGGTCGATTACTGTGTTCTGACGCTTGGTTCGGCGGCTCGCTTTGAAAGCTTATTGGGTCCTGATCAGGACAACGCACTAATTATTGGCGACTACCCTGATGCTAGACACGTTGAAATTGATGGCTATTTTCAGGCACTAGGCGAACGTTTTACACAACGTTTAGATGAGGCAGGCATTCCGCTTTGCCGTGGCCATGTTATGGCGCGCTGGCCAATGTGGCGCAAACGTCTGAGTGAATGGCAGCAGCAATTTGAAATTTGGAGTGCTGACCGTCAGGTTAAGCGGGTACAGCAAACCAATATATGGCTCGATTTTTATCCTGTGGCAGGGAACGCTGAGCTTGCACAGACGTTAGGCCAATGGGTGCGCTCCACACTCTCGAACGCGCCTTTATTCATGAATGAAATGGCGATGTTGCTGGATGAGTTGCCGGTGGCGCTTGACCGATTTGGCCGCATCGCTTCACATCCTGCATTAGCCGCTCCTCATGACCAAGCGGTCGATCTTAAGCATCAGGGTTTGATGCCGTTAATTAGCGCTGCCCGGTTGCTCTGTGTGCGGTACCAGCGAAGTGAGATAGGCACTCGTGAACGGTTAGCGGCGCTCGCTCATTTCACTAGTGCGTTGACGAAGGAGCAATCGAACTTACTGCTAGCCGCTTTTAACCGTATGCAGCACTTGCTTCTAGAGCAGCAGCGCCACAATAAGTCTCACGGGCAAACAGCAGACGGATGGGTGGACCTGCGACGTCTTCGTGATGATGAGCGATTACTGCTGAAGTTTGATTTGCAGCAGATCAAAGCGTTTGTTAATCAGGTAAATAAGGCATAACGCTTTGGACTGCTAGTGTTCGGGCATGGTTTGGTTCTCAAAACTTTGTAAGAGATCTCCTACCCCTTGTAAGCCATTGCCTACAAGACCGTAAACGATTGTTTAAAAGCACCTTTAGCGATTGCAGTTTGTGCTTAACACGCTACGTTGGACGATTCTGACTTTTTCAGTAATGATCCAAGGAGCGGCACGATGGCACAGGGAACGGGCCTACAATTCACCCTCTCGCTACCCGGAGCGAAGGACACGGCGGTGGTGCGTTCTATCCACCGCGAGGCGCTGTCAGAGCCGTTTTTGCTCTCGGTGGAATTTGCCAGCCGTACCCATGACCTGTCGCCCTCTGATTGTTTGGATCAGAATGCCACGCTGACGATCTGGCAGGATGGCGAGCCGCTGCGCCGCGTGCATGGCATCGTCAGTGAGTTTCATCGCGGTGACCGTGGTCACCGCCGCAGCTTTTATCGTGTCGAGATCCGCCCCGCCCTGTGGCGGCTCTCGCTGCGTCACAACGCACGTATCTTCCAAGACATCGCGCCGTTTGATGCCATCACCACCCTGGCCGATGAGCGCGGTCTTATCGACATGGGCGGGGCGGCCCCCCGCGAGCCCGCCGAGCGTGAGTTTCTGGTTCAGTACCGCGAGACGGATCTGGCCTTTATTGAGCGCTTAGCTGCCGAAGAGGGTTATTTCTACTTTCACGAGTTTGAGAATGCGGATGGCGGTCAACACCGTTTGGTGTTTGCTGATGCCTCGATCATGCTGCCCAACATCGGCGAGCGCACCTACCACGGCCGTGCGGGCGGTACACCGCCCCAGCGCCACCTGCGCAAGCTGCGTCAGGTCAGCCGCGTGCGTCCTGCCTTGGCCACGCTCAAGGATTACAGCTTTAAGAACCCCGCCTATGCACAGCGTCACCAGCATGAGGCTCGCGACCTGGAAGCACATGCCCAGCGGGAGGATTACGAACACTTCGATTACCCAGGGCGCTATAAAAAAGACGCCTCCGGCAAGCTGTTTACCCGCCACCGCCTGGAAGCGCTGCGCGCTGATGCTACCACCGCCGAAGCGGAGAGTGACTTACCTGAACTGGCCCCCGGCCTGTGCTTTACCCTTACCGGCCACGACACGGAAAGCCTGAACCAGGAATGGCAAGTGGTCTCGGTGGTGCACTACGGGGAACAGCCCCAGGCCCTGGAAGAAGATGCCGCAGGGGGTGACGGCATGACCCGCTACCACAACGAGGTGGTAATCATGCCGCGGGATCAACCCTTTCGCCCGACGCCCGCCCCCAAGCCCCGAGTCGATGGCCCTCAGGTGGCGTTCGTGGTCGGGCCAGAGGACGAAGAGATCTACTGCGACGAACATGGCCGCGTTAAAGTGCAATTTCCCTGGGACCGCTACGCCGAACCCAACGAGACCGCCAGTTGCTGGGTACGGGTTGCCCAAGGCTGGGCAGGCGGCGGCTATGGCAGCATGGCAATACCGCGGATCGGCCATGAGGTTATTGTCTCGTTTTTAGAAGGCGACCCGGATCAACCACTGATTACTGGCCGCACCTACCACGCCGTGAACGTGCCGCCTTATCCCTTGCCGGAACACAAAACCCGTACCGTCTTGCGCACCCAGAGTCACCACAGTGACGGCTTTAACGAACTGCGCTTTGACGACAAAACCGATCAAGAGCAGATCTGGCTCCACGCCCAAAAAGACCTGGAACTGCTGACCCTCAACGACCGCACCGAAGAAATCCGCCGACATAGCCACCTCACCGTTCACCACGACCGCCTCAGCGAGATCCACCACGATGATCACCTGACGGTACACGGCCAGCGCTTTGAACACACCAAAGGCGCCCAACACTTAACCGTGGAAGGCACCATGCATATGCGGGCTGGGCAGGCGTGGCTGAGTGAAAGTGGCCGAGAACTGCATATTAAGGCGGGTCAAAAAGCGGTACTTGAAGCCGATGGTGAAATCACCATCAGGGCGGGTGGCAGCTTTATCAAGCTAAGTGCCAGCGGCATCACCATCGTTGGCCCCAAGGTTAAGATCAACGCGGGTGGCAGCCCTGGGCGAGGGAGTGGTCAGGCGGCAGCTGCGCCACTTTTACCTGGGTACGCAGTAGCAGAAGTGCATGAGCGTATAGCACCTGTTTCACAGCGTTCGCTGCCAAAGGTCTGTGAAGAGTGCTGGAAAAAAGCGCTAACCGAAGGACAGAGTGCGATCCCTGGAGAAACACTGTGAATACTGATCTCGTTCCGCCATGGCAGAGTTCCAAATCGACACAAGCGCTTGAGGTTCAGCGCTATGCGTTGATAGAGCTAGCTCATCTGACGCTAGCTGCAAGAATGACACTGTTCGATGAGGTTGTTAGCAGTGACTACTGCTGGCCGTTGATCGACGATGCGGATCAACCGCACCTGAAGCGAGAAGGCCCATGGCTGCTAGAGATGCCTCATATCAATCTCGTTAAATTACAGCGGCTTGAAGGTATAACGTGTGCTTTGCACGGCTGGATAGAAAGTCCACTTAACGGGGGGGAGCTAGCGAGCGACTTGGCACCTGCTATGGTGGTGGAAAGCCCGCAAAAGCAGCGCTCATTGCTAAGGTTTTACCTTCCAAGTGTGATTACCCAACTATATAAAGATGCGCTTGATAATCCGGCGAATGCGCTATTTAAAGGTATCAGCGGCTGGTGGTACCGAGACGAAGCATCCGGTTGGGCGATGTTGAAGGGAAAAACATCACCAACCCACCTTGCTCCGTGGCAGTTGAGCGTGAGTGAAGCCTGTTGGAAATCCCTGCACGGTGATCCCGAGGTTATGCAATTGGCTGCTGAATTAGTCGAGCTTTCACCGTCATTGTTTAAGGGCATATGTGTTTGCGAACGGCCTCGACAGGTAGCCAAAGCGCTTATTCAAGCAGATGACCACGGGCTGATCACGACTAACGACAGAAGAGCGTTTACCTACGTGCAGTTAAGCGAAGGAGACGATGCCTGGGTTTCCGCGGAAAGGCTGGATTTATTGCAACGCGCTACCAGTGGTGAAGCTACGCTGGTTGATTTATTGGCAATCCATTCTCAGCAGGCCACGCCATGCTAGTGCGTTGGGCAATTCGCCGTTATATGGATCTGTTACCCGCTTGGTTACAGGTGGTGTTAGTGGGCTTGGTGGTGGTCTGGCTCGGGGGGGGCATGCTGTTTGATACCTCAAAAAGTGGTGGGCTGGCAGGCTATAACCATACCGACAGGCCAATCTTTAGTTTTTGGGTAAATGATAATTGGGGGGAAGGAATATGAGTGCCTACTCGTGGGGTAGTTCCACCTGTTGCTGGTCTTTTAAAGGCGATCCGGTTGAGGTGGTGTGGATCCTAGACGTTACCCCAGAGAATATCGAAGCAGGGTTAGAAGAAGAAAAGCACAGCGTCACGCTACCGATGCCTGACTATAGCCAAGAAGATCAATACCTGCATGTGCATTTTTTACCTGATAACCAGGTGGATTTAGTGTGGAGCGAAGATATTCGTTCGCCAAAATTTGAGCAGTATCGTGGTTCAGGAGCTAATTGAACATGGATCAGACGACCATTGAGAATATATGCTCATTAAATTCAAGAAGTGTGAATAGCTATTCAGATCGTTTAGGGACTGACTGTCGTCAAGTGCTAGATATAGGGTTTTTCTTTGATGGGATGTCAAGAAACTTAGAAGCAGATCTACCAAATAATAGAGTTAGCAACATTGGGCGTTTATTTTTAGCTTATCCTTCAGAGGAAGAGAGTAAGCTTGCTACCCCGTTTCGTAGACTCTACTACCCTGGCCTGGGAACCACGTTTGACACCAGCCTTTCCGAAGACGTGACAGGGGCGGCGCGGCGAGCTCCTGGCGAGGCTCGCGATACCGCTGAAGGGCGGTTGCGCTCTAGCGGCCTGGAAGGCGCAGGCGAGGCGGTATCCAGTAGCCGTAATGGTCCATGGTACGAGGTGTTTGGACGTACGTTTAAGGTGTCG
This sequence comes from Halomonas bluephagenesis, assembly GCF_054790765.1. Taxonomy (NCBI): domain Bacteria; kingdom Pseudomonadati; phylum Pseudomonadota; class Gammaproteobacteria; order Oceanospirillales; family Halomonadaceae; genus Halomonas; species Halomonas bluephagenesis. The sequence goes on along the minus strand of NZ_CP133631.1, from coordinate 54,726 downwards.
GTTACCCAGCCTTGGAACTGGGTCAAGCAAGCCAGAGACAGTGTTGTTCGTACTGGCTTTGAGGCGGTGGCGCCGCTCCGTGACACCTCCGTTGCCGCTAACCTATTAATAATGAGTGGCTTCTTTCTGCAGGGAGCTAATACGCGAACAAGGAATGATTTGCGATGCTAGTGCGTTGGGCAATTCGCCGTTATATGGATCTGTTACCCGTGTGGTTACAGGTGGTGTTAGTGGGCTTGGTAGTGGTCTGGCTCGGGTGGGGCATGCTGTTTGATACCTCAAAAAGTGGCTCTTTAATGGGACATAATCATACTGATAGGCCCGTTGGTAGTTTCTGGGTTGATGGTAACTGGGGGGGGGATCTATTTGCTTATTCTGGAGGCTTATACACAGGGGGGGGGACGACCTGCTGTTGGTCTTTTAAAGGCGACACGATTGAGGTTGTGTGGATATTAAGTGTGACAGGAGAGCAGAAGCGGCAAGGCTTAGAGCAAGAAAGACACAGTGTCACGCTACCGATGCCTGACTATAGCCAAGAAGATCGGCGGCTTCACGTGCATTTTCTACCTGACAATAAAGTTGAGCTTGCCTGGAGTCCAGATTTGCAATCGCCGTTGTCACCCCGGCTTCAAAAGGAATTACATAATGATTGATCAGGCTACGCTGGAATCGCTTCAAGCACTGAACGCTATTAATCCAGCAACAATAAAAGAGCAGTTAGGTGCTGACTGCCGTCAAGTATTGGATATTGGTTTCTTCTTTGATGGTATTAATCGAAACCTTGAGGAGGACATACCTACTGGAAAGGTTAGTAATATAGGTTGTTTATATAGTGCTTATCCAGAAAGAGCACAAGGTTCCGTTGCTCATAAGTTTTATAAACACTACTATCCTGGCCTAGGCACAACGTTTGACACCAGCCTTTCCGAAGACGTGACAGGGGCGGCGCGGCGAACGCCTGGCGAGGCCAGCGATACCGCTGAAGGGCGGTTGCGCTCTAGCGGCCTGGAAGCCGCAGGCGAGACGGTATCCAGTAGTCGTAATGGTCCATGGTACGAGGTGTTTGGGCGTACGTTTAAGGTGTCGATTACCCAGCCTTGGAACTGGGTCAAACAAGCCAGAGATGGCGTCTTTCGTACCGGCTTTGAGGCGGTAGCGCCGCTGCGTGACACCTCCGTTGCCGCTAACCTGTTAATGAGCGCCAGCCATACCCGCCTTTCTTCAGCAATTGGTGATTTTAAAGATAGCGTGGAGGATGTGAAGCAGAGCAGCGAGTTGCCCCTGGCGCGTGTTCGTGTCTCGGTGTTTGGGTTTGATTTTGGCGCCGCCATGGCCAAGGCGTTTGTACGGGAGCTGCTGGAGGAGGTATGCGAACAAGCGGATGGGCGCTTTGTTTACCAAGGCAGCGAAGTGGACGTGATGTTCGTCGGCTTATTCGACTGTGTGGACCGCACCCACGCAGAGATGGGGCCGCTGGATTGGTTTCACCCCTTAACGCCGGTGCTGGATGATGGTGGGGAGCTGCACCCTGGCTGCCAGCAGGCACTGCATTTGATCGCCGCCCATGAGCGCCGATTTTACCGCCGCTGCCGCCCACTGGGCGGGCAACACCCGCAGTGGCAGGAAGCACTATGCCCTGGCATAAGTGAGGATGTTGGTGGCGGTTTGGCGGCCAATGAACAGAAAATCAGTGCGGAATTGTCGCGGTCTACCTTGCACCGAATGTATCGCCGCGCCACTATTGCCGGTGTACCGCTTCCACCGTTGGATACGCTAAAAGAAAAAGATGTACTCACCGCCCAAATGTTTGAGCTGAACGATAATATCGAAGGCTATTCACTGCCTACGCTAGCGCGTCATTATCAGCGTCAGACAGCGGCTTACCAGCAACCAACGGAAGAGAACTTTCGCTTTCATACCCGCATTTATTTGGCGTGGTTGGCGCAGCGCTTCCGTGACTATAAAGATACTCTGGCAGCGCTGGAAGCACGTGAAGATGCACTACCTAACCGCTACTATCACCGCACCCTGGGGTCGTTGATGGCCTCTGTATCTGGTTCCCAAGAGCAGTGGTCGATTCAAGCAGCCGCCCGCGCTGAGATTGATGCCGCACGGGCCTCATTACAACAAACCTGGGGCTGGCTCGATGACGTTGATAAGGAAGCCCAGGATATACGCATGCTCTATGATTCTTGGGGAAGCACGCTCTCTGCCCAAGCACGCGCCACCTATCGCGATCACATCCCGTTGGCAAGAAGTTGGTATCGGTGGACACGAGAAGACGCTCCACCGGAGTTGCCAGAACCAATTGTGTTGCTTTTCGCCTATGGCTTGCATGATAAGCAGCCGGAAGAAATGACCTATCGGAATCGCCAGCCCACGCAAATTGCCGGCGGCTACCGTTTCATTGCTTGGCGCAGCATTGATCAGCCAGAAGCAACCGATGTTGGCGCTGCGGATGAGAATGAAGGAAGCGCAATGCGCCAATCTGGCGACGTTCCTTGGTCGAGAACGATGCCGTGATGGGAGGCAGGCAGCGATTGAGCCGCCGCTGATGTGGCTATACAGGGGAGGTGGGCTCATTAAGTGGTGAATTGGGCGCTGCAGGAAGCTCTAGGGTTAAGCATGCACCACCCAGAGTTTTAGCGTCTTCCACCCAGAGCCGCCCGCCAAGGTGGGCGATGATCCCGCGGCTAATTGGCAGACCAAGGCCACTGCCTTTAGGGCGACCGCGTGGTGTCTCACCGCTTTGCTGTATTTGATGAAATTTCTCAAATACGCGCTCACGTTCGTCAGCGCTAATACCAGGCCCGTTATCTTCGACGCTTAAACGAAAGTGATTGCGGTGTCGATAAAGCGCTAGCCGCACTTGAGGTTGCTGTCGGTCGGCAAATTTACTGGCGTTATCCAGCAAATTAATAATGACTTGCTCCAAGCGGTCCTGGTCACCGACCACCATGGCAGGGTCAGCCTCTAAACTGATATCAAGGGTAATACCTCGATCTTCGTGTAAGCGGGCAACTGCATCGATGCTTTGCCTCGCTAGGGCAGCCAGGTCAAGGGTGACAGGATGAAGCGTCAAGCGACCGCTCTCTAAGCGCGCAAGGTCAAGGATTTCTTCGATTAAACGCGAAAGGCGCTGGCTCTCATGGACAATAACACCTAGAAAATGTTGGCGTTTTTCATCGGGTAATTGATCGCTATCGCGTAATATTTCAGCAAAGGCACGTATTGATGTTAGGGGTGTTCGTAGCTCATGGCTCACCATGGCGACAAATTCATCTTTCAAGCGATCAAGCTCACGCAGCTGCTCATTGGCACTGCGTAGCTCGTCACTCACTGCAACTAGTTCTTGGGATTTTTGCTCCAACCGGCGGTTGTACTCCAGGGTTTGTGACGTGGTGTCTAAAATGCTCAAAATTGACTCAAGATCCAGTGCTTCTCCGCGCACTACGGAATTGATCAGTACGCGCGCTGATGCACTTCCCAGTGACCCTGCCAGCGCCTGCTCTGAACGGGTAATCAAATCGGCCGTTGCCGGTTCATCAGAACGGTAGTCGCTTTTATTAATGCTCTGGTTAAACACGCGATGGGTGACTTGATTGCCAAGGTAGCGAATAAGTAATTCTTTTAAGGCGCCTTGAGTCGTCTGTCCTCTCCATAAAGAGGTCGTTTGCAAGTTAGGGTGTAAGGCTTCAGTGAAAAGGGCGGCTTGGGTTTGTTCGAGTGGCGTAGGACGGGTAAAAAGTGATACGCCAATCAGTAAGCCGACATTTGCCAGCATGCTCCATAGCAGTGCGTGGGAATAAATGTCCCAATCTTCCAGGCCAAACAAACGGTAAGGCATAAGCCATGAAATGCCCCATGGCCCCTGAGTAAGAAATGTTGCATCTAACCAACCGGATTGGGCAAAGCCTGGCAGCAGTAACGTATAGCACCAGACTAAAAAGCCGGCGATTAGGCCAGCGGTGGCTCCTTGGCGAGTCGCACCGCGCCAGTAAAGGCCAATCAATAGGGCTGGGGCAAATTGTGCGACCCCTGCAAAAGAGACAAGCCCTATGGTGACAAGGCTGTAAGAGTCGCCAATCAGCGCGTGATATAGATAGCCAAGCAGCAGAATCAGCACAATGGCAATTCTCCGAATGCCCAACAGCCAACCTGCCAGCTCGCCGGACGTACTCAGGTGAAGGCGTTGTGTTCTCAGCAATAAAGGCATGACGAGCTGATTACTCACCATGGTAGAAAGCGCAATCGTTTCAACAATAACCATCCCAGTAGCTGCTGAAAGACCGCCGATAAAAACGAGTAAGGGTAACCCTTCAAGCCCTGCAGAGAGGGGCAGTGTCAGCACAAAACTATCGGAATCTCCCGCGCCAGCGCCTAACAGAAGGCCAGCAACGGCGATGGGAATGACAAACAGGTTGATGAGCAGCATATAAAGCGGAAATAACCAGCTCGCCCTGGCTAAATGTTGCTCATCGACGTTTTCGACAACCAATACCTGGAACTGGCGGGGCAAGGTTAAAAAGGCCAAAAAGGCCAATATAAGCATTCCGACCCAGCCTGTTGCACCGCCTGGGACACTGTCCAGTCCCATCTTTTCAGCCACTTCCGGCATCGTGGCGACGCTGGCAAATAGCGCACTGGGGCCTTCATACAAAACAAACACCACAAAAATACCGACGGCCATAAACGCGACCAGCTTTACCAGTGACTCTAGTGCTATGGCAGCGACCATTCCCTCATGTCGTTCACTCGCATCGAGATGTCGGGTGCCGAAAAGAATAATAAATACTGCGAGTACTAAGGCGACCCAAAGCGATTTATCCAGCCAGAAACGCTCATCAACCAGAGTGGCATCCGCTGTATTGGGATAGTTCACCAGTACCGCATGGCTAACGGTGATCGCTTTTAACTGCAACGCAATGTAAGGCGTTATACAAATGAGGGCCATTAGTGCAACTAGGGCGCCTAAGCTGGTGCTTTTGCCATAGCGAGCACTAATAAAGTCGGCAATGGAGGTAATGCGTTGGCGGGATGCGATGCGCACCATCTTGCGAATGACGACAGGGGCTAGGAGCATCGCAAGCGTTGGCCCAAGATAGATAAGCAGAAAACTGGGGCCATGCTCTGCTGCGCGTCCCACGCTGCCATAGAACGTCCATGCGGTGCAGTACACGGCAATCGATAGCGCGTATACCGTGGGTGAGCCAATTAATGATCGGCCTTGCTCGGCACGGCGGTCCCCCCACGCCGCTACTACAAATAGCAGCGCCAAATAGCCAAATGCAGTCCCTAGAATAAGTGCATCTGTGCGCATGATCAGCGTCCCGAACGTTGTTCCATTAGCCACGCGGTGAGGCCAATCACCGTGCCCCAAGCAATAAAGAGATAGAGCGGCAGCCAGCTCATACTTAAAGAGGGGAGCCGGTCAACCATGATAATCAGTGGGGGGCTGAACAGTAGTATTGCCACAGCTAATAGGGCAATCAAACGCTCTAATTTGCGTGAGCCTGAGGATTTCATGAGGCGCTAGCATCTTGGCGATCAAACGCATTGGCCTGCAGCGCCAACAGCTGCTCTAACGTGTCCACGCCACGTGCTTCAAGCCGAGGTAACAGCGCTAGCCATAATTCAGCCGTTACTCGGGCGTCCCCAAGCGCCGTGTGGCGAGTGCCAGGTGGAAAAGTTAGATCGTATCGTTGAGCCAGCGTATCTAAATCATGTCCATCTAATGCTTCGTCTAAAGCTCTTGAAATCAATAGGGTATCGACGACAGGCAGGTCAAACACAACGCCTTTGTTGGTAATGGCAAGCATATCAAACGCAGCATTATGCGCTAACAGAACAGCATCACCAACGTAGTCTCGAAAGCGCGTTAGGACAATGTCGAGCGGCGGTGCTCCGGCTACATCAGCATCTGTCAATCCGTGTATCGCTGTACTGTTAAGGGGGATTGGGCGTTTTGGGTCCACTTTTTGATCAAAGACTTCGCTGGCTAACAGGCGCGCATTGACACCCCGGCAAGCCCCTAGGCTAATCACTGTATCCCCTCGGCGAAGCTCAAGGCCGGTGGTTTCAGTATCAAACGCAACCACTTCTAGGCTACGTAACGTGCGATTAGCCAATGCTTCATCTGGCGGAGGCAGGTCGGCAATGCCGAAATCATGAAACTCTGGACGCGGAGGCGCTATTTCTCGAGGCGCCCCAACGCGTTCCATCGCCGGTAGCGGCAGGCGAAGGCGCGCATGAAGGCCATCATCATCCGCGAGGCTCCAAATATCGCTTGCGTGCTGGCGTAGCACGTCAGACACCAGCGGGTTGAGCGGTAGCGCCGGCAGGGGCTGGCGCCGCCATTTCGCTAACTCATGCTCTGGTAAGGGGCTGCCTTGCCAAATTAAATCCAGATAAACACGTTTGTTGCCAAGGCATATTTCACCTTCAAAATGGCTAACCGGAAGGTGGGAGTTAAGATGCTTGACTAAGGAATCAAAAAGAACAATCAGTGCTGGTGCATCGCCTTTAAACCAAGCGGGCATACCAACGGGGGTTATTAGCCGATGCGCTGGATCTAAGCGTTCATCCAAGGCTTGCCAGAAGTCATTCGACCACATGGGGGTTAAGCGCTCGCCTTGATGTTGCAAATCATCCAATAGCTGCCCGATTTGGCCAACATTATTGCCTAGGGTGGCACCTTCTTCTTGAATCACCTGCTCGAACCGCTGACGTAACGATGGGTTCTCTGCGCCGTTATGGCGCAGCTGTATCAGTGCATCCGCCGCACTGGTCAGACTTGCCGTATGTTGGCGTAATAGGGGGAGCTTGGTGGCGAGTTCCGCCCTAACACCCATTTCATTTGACCAGGACGCGGTTGCATCGCTAAACGTTAATAGTGTTTCACCATCACTGCCAGGAACTCGGCGTAGCACAACCTTTAGCCAGCGGTTATCACAGGGGGCAAGTAGTTCTCGAGGCGAACCATCCGCCGGCAGTTGGCTAAGAGCTTGTTGCAGGCTGGCAACGGGCAGCAGCGCTTCTAAGCGTTTGCCTAGGCCCAGCGCTGTATTATCGACAAAGAAATCTTCCGCGGCTTGATTGAATAGCATCAGACGGCGGTGGTGGTCACATAGTAATAAGGGGGTTTCGAGTACTTGCAGCAGCGTTTCTAATTCGCGGCGAATTTTTGCCGCGCTACGTGCGCCATCTGCATGAGCCGTGGCTAATTGATTGCGGTCAATGCGCCAACTCTCGCGCACTCTTCGCAGGTCAGGACCAAGCCCTTTCAGCCAGCCTTCGGGCGGGTGTTCATCACGGGCGTCTGGGTTTGCCACTAGTCTGGCAAGCTGAACCTGTAAATGGCGCAGGGGAGTAAACAGCATACGTTCTAGTAGCAGGCCAACTAAAAATATCGTCGCACCGCCGGAAAAACTACCCAGCCAAAGTGCTACTCGGGTAGGGCCTGTGGGTGAAAGCTGCGCATCCAGCCATGCAGCAAAAATAGCGCCCCCGAGCAAGCTGATACCACTTAGCAGCAGCCATAGGCCAATGAGTCGCTGACGTTTAGGGAGCCCGTCACGGGTCATTGCGAGTTACCATTGAGCAGTGATTTAACTTTTTCAATTAACGACTGGGTCGAAAAAGGTTTGGTGATGTAGTCATCGGCCCCAAGCGCGAGGCCTTTCTCGCGTTCGATATCTCGCCCATGTGCGGTCAGCATAATGACCGGCAGTTGGGCAGTCGCTGCTGAACGGCGAAGGTGCTCGAGTACATCAAAACCGCTGATCCCCGGCAGGCTGATATCGAGTAGTAGCAGGTCAGGGGCTGAATCGCTGATGCGTTCGAGTGCAGCTTCGCCATCGTAGGCAGTAACAACTTGAAAGCCTGCCTGCTCCATTAAAAATTCCAGAGACAGTACAATGTTGGGCTCGTCGTCGACCACGAGTACTTTGGCCATGATGCCCTCCCAAAAGGTGTCGTTGTTAGGTGTTTGATTAGAGTGTAAGTAGCGCAGCAGATTAGGCCAAGACGACCTTGGCCGAATGCTCGTAAAGTGTTGTATCCAACTGACTGCTTTTGCTTAGTTGAACTCAGGCTCAATAGGCTTTTAATTAAGGTGTTTATGCGCGTTTTATTGTTGTCTGCTTACGAGGCGGTTAGTCATCGCTACTGGGCACAAAGCCTGATGGCCGAAGTTGATGACGTATCTTGGACACTGCTTAGCTTGCCGCCACGCCACTTTTCATGGCGAATTCGTGGTAATCCATTGAGTTGGTGGTTAAAAGAGTATGAAACACTCAGTGAACCCTATGATGTTATGTTAGCCACCTCAATGGTGGATATTGCCACGCTTGTTGGCTTATTTCCCCATTTAGGACGTGCCAGAAAGATTGTTTACTTCCATGAAAACCAGTTTGCCTACCCTGAGTCTAGCGATCAAACTTCCCAGGTAGAGGCCAAGATGGTCAATTTGTATGCGGCTCTGGCGGCAGATACGTTGGTGTTTAATACCGCCTACAACCGTGACTCTTTTTTCGACGGTGCGCGGCGGTTCTTAAAAAAAATGCCTGAAAATCTACCGGCCGCCAAACCGTTAGAGCGCTTACGCCAGCAGGCGATAGTATTGCCCGTGCCAATAATGCCGCTAACGGATATTCCCCAGACTAATGCACACCCACGCCGGATCATTTGGAACCATCGCTGGGAGTACGATAAAAATCCTGAGGATTTCTTTGCGGTGCTGTTCAAGCTGAGTGAACAGCATGTGCCTTTTGAGTTGGCGGTGCTTGGCCAGCGCTTTCGCGATGTGCCGAGCATTTTTGATGAGGCAGAGGAGCGCTTGGCGGCGCAGACAATATGCTGGGGGCCACAGCCTGAACAGGAGTATCAGGCATTGTTGAATGGCGGTGGCATTGTGGTCTCCACGACGTGGCATGAGTTCCAAGGATTAGCCATTATGGAAGCCGCCCAGCGCGGAGCGACTCCGCTAGTACCAGACAGGCTGTGCTTCCCCGAGTTATACCCCAGTGACTATCGCTTTGATGGCACGCAAGAGGGGCTTTATCAACGGCTGTACGCTTGGCTAACCGACCCCGCTAGTCAGCCAGTACTGTTGAATACTCAGCAGTGGCAGTGGCCCGAATGGCGCCGCGCTTATCGTGCGCTTTTGATGGGGCACTGACCGGTGTCAGGTTCAAGTAAGTGAATCCAATCGCCTAGTTGGCCAATGTACTACCGCCGTATGGCGACGCATTTTTTTGGCCAGAGCGGGATGTTCGCGCTGAATGACGTGCTCGGCGAAGTCTGATAAAAAACGCGATTTCAGCTCGGCGCGCGCCCGATCTACGCCACTGTGCTGATAGGGGGTCGAGGCAAGCAGCATAAAACCATCGTCAGGAATTCTTCCAGTCTGCATGTTGGCGTCGATGATTGCCGCGGCGGTGCCAATGGGTTCGGCTAAATCAGGGCCATAGGGGCCGATAATTAGCGCCGTGTTGGGAAGGTGCAGAAAATCGAATCCACGGCCAATACAGATGACCCACTCTCGGTGCTCAATATCCAGCTCTCGTTTAACCCCATGTAGCGCACTCACATGGGCAAGGTTACCTTCAAGCAGGGGGAGTAAATCCCGCTGGATCTCTTTTGGCATGTCGGGGCATAAACTGGCAAGCGTAGCCCCTAACGCGTCTGCAGGCTGACCTAGCCAGTCACGCATATCCAGCATATCACCATGGAGTCCGTGAATAATCAGTGCATCACTGTCGGTTTCAAAGCCACACACTAACGGGTAAACCTGCTGATGATCACTGCCAAACAGCTGGCCTGCTTGTTTGGCTATCGCGTAAGCGTAAGCCTTTGCTGCGTCGGTGTCGCAATTAAAACCAGCACAACCACGTGCCTGATGGCCGCTCGAAAAATGATAAGTGATTAACATTAAAGTGGCGTGCCCATTATTAGCAGCTCTAATTACGGCATCGGTGAGCAGTTCTCCCAAATAGGGCCAGCCCAAATCGAAAATACCGCCTAAATTGCGAAATGGGGTAATAATGCCGAGCGGTGTGCGAGTGGCGTGAGGAATATGGATACGACCATCCATGCACTTCATCACGACTATCGAGGTGGGGTGTTTTGCCATATAACGTTGCCGAGCTAGCCATGCGCCGGGGCTACAAAAATGCTCGGCGTGCTGTCTGGAAAGATCCAAGAGCGCATCAATACGCTGGGCAATGGGCTGGTCATGAAGAAGCTTGGCAGGGGTTGGCATCTTGTTTTTCTCGCGTTAACGACCAGCTTAGGCAAGCTCGGTTTTGTCTTTATAGTCGCATAGGTCTTCAATAATGCAGCTGCCGCAGCGTGGTTTGCGTGCAATGCAGGTATAGCGCCCATGAAGAATCAGCCAGTGGTGGGCGTCCTGCTTAAATACATTAGGTACATGGCGTAGTAGCTTCTGCTCAACCTCAACGACATCTTTGCCTTTGGCGATACCCGTGCGGTTAGAAACCCGAAAAATATGCGTGTCTACGGCAATGGTGGGCTGGCCAAATGCAGTGTTTAGGATCACATTGGCGGTTTTTCGCCCAACCCCAGGCAAGGCTTCCAGCGCCTTACGTGTTTCAGGTACTTCGCCACCATGTTGATTGATTAGCAAGTGGCAGGTTTTCATCAGATTTTCGGCCTTGGTATTAAACAGCCCGATAGTTTTGATGTAACTCTTTAGCCCATCAATGCCTAGGTCAATGATTCCTTGGGGCGTGTTGGCCACAGGGAAAAGTTTGTTGGTGGCCTTGTTAACGCCAACGTCCGTCGCTTGAGCCGACAGCAGCACCGCGGCCAGCAGTTCGAAAGGCGTGCTCCAGTTTAGCTCAGTCGTGGGGTGCGGATTTTCCGCCTGTAGGCGAGCAAAAATTTCATGTCGCTTTTGGGCATTCATCGGGTGTTCTCTTGGTTATTTGATAGTGCCAGTAACGCGTACTCGACGTTCTGTCCGGGGTGTTGCTCGAGCAGGTTGCGCGCGAGCGGTGCGGCGTTGATCAAGTACATTTTTTAAAGCAATCAATAATCCCGCAACGAAGAAAGCCCCAGGTGGCAGCACGAAGAACAAAAACTGATAATCGTCTACCAAAGTAAGTTGCCAGCTTGTGGCGATAGGCCCAAATAGCAGCGCCATATCGCTAAATAGGGTGCCTTGGCCAAGCAATTCGCGTAGCACTCCTAGCAGTACCAATACGGCACCGAACCCCAGGCCCATCATAAAACCGTCGATGGCGGCCGGTAATACCGGCTGGCGTGAAGCAAAGGCATCTGCGCGCCCCAAAATGGCGCAGTTAGTGACAATCAGCGGAATAAAAATTCCTAACACTTGGTAAAGCGAGTAGGCAAACGCAGCCATTAACAGTTCGGCGCAGGTAACAAAGGCGGCAATCACCATGACAAAGGCGGGGAGTCTCACTGCACTGGGAACCTGGTGTCGAATCAACGAAATGGTGGTGCTGGCGCCGACCATGACAAGCAGGGTGGCGAATGCCAGCCCGAGTGCATTGACGACGCTGCCACTGACTGCCAGCAAAGGGCATAGCCCCAGTAATTGAACGAGAGCAGGGTTATTTGACCATAGGCCGTTTCGGGCTAGTTCGCGCCACTGACTCATTGGGTGGGCTCTTCAAAGGTGATAGGGAGTTCTGTTTCGGCAACATAGCTCAGTGTATGGTGGATAGCATTGACAACTGCGCGTGGCGTAATGGTGGCGCCCGTAAAGGCGTCGAAGTGGCCACCATCTTTGCGCACGGCCCATCCACTCGGCGGCAAACTGTTTAAGCTCAATCCATTAAACTCGGTTATCCAGTCACTTCGCTGGCGCTCAATGTCATCGCCAAGACCAGGCGTTTCTTGGTGTTGGGTAACGCGTACGCCGGTAATGCGTTGCTGCTGGTCGATGCCCACGAGTAGCCCAATTTCGCCATTGTAACCTTGACGAGTAACGACCGGCAGAATGACGACACGCTGATGATTTCGCTGGACGTGCCATCCATGTTGAGGTTCGCGGTGGCCTAATTGTTCTGGGTTGGGTAGTTCGAATACGCCGTCTAAAACCACTTGAACAGCTATATCTTTCATAGAGTCCGGCAATACGTTCTGCAGTTGGCGGTGCTGATAGGCTAGCTGATGATCAGCGATACGCTCAGCCGTCATCGCTCGAGTTAACGCAACGCTGCCTGCGGTGACCAGTGAGAACATCCCCAAGGCGAAAGCGCCGCGTAGCATGGCTTGGCGGGGCGTCATAGTGACTCTCCTCGCTTTGTGCGCTGCTGCGCATTAGGCTGTCCCCTAGGGCGTGGAACGGTATAGATATCCAACAGCGGTACGCATAAATTCATCAGTAAAACGGCAAATGCCACCGCATCTGGGTAGCCGCCAAACGTGCGGATAATCATTACCAACGCGCCAATCCCGGCGCCAAAAAAGAGTTTCCCTCGGCGGCTGGTCGCCGCTGAGACGGGATCAGTGGCAATAAAAAAGGCCCCAAATATTGCAGCACCAGTGGTTAGATGAAAAAACGGTGAAGCGAAGTGGCTTGGGTCGCTGGCATAAAATAGTGTTGCGAGCACTGTTATGCTAACAAGCATCGAAACAGGGATATGCCAACTGATAATCCGTTTGGCAATTAATAACAGTCCACCTGCTAACCAGGCTAGCGCGACGTTACGCCAAGCGTTCAATGTTCCTTCGGGTAGTGGCTGACCAGCCCAAAATTCGCTGGCCAGCACCGCTTCACCTTTATGCTTGAAGGCATCTAACGGCGTAGCCCCACTTAGCGCATCCAGCGCGGAAGCCGGCAAAGTACCGTTTATCTGGCCCCATAGGTTTTCGGAGATAAGTGGCTGCGGAGGCGACCATAACGTCATATAAGTGGGGAACGACACTAATAACAGCGCGTAACCTACCATGGCGGGGTTGAAAGGGTTTTGGCCTAGGCCGCCATACAGTTGTTTAGCAACCACAACGGCCGCAATAACGCCAATCCCAATGAGCCACCAAGGGCTAGCAGGCGGTAGCGATGCACCTAACAGTACGCCTGTTAGTAACGCGCTTGAATCCAACAGTGCAGGCCGTAATGGGCGTTGGCGGAGTTTTAAAACCAGCGCTTCTGCGCCGAGTGCAAACAGCGCCGCGAGTAGCACGTTACTGATAACACCCAAGCCAAAGTAAAACGTCATCGCGCCAAGCCCAGGCAAGGTGGCGACGATCACCCAGCGCATTAAATGGGCAGTGGGTGGCATCGTATTTAATGACTCAGTCGTTAGCTGCGAGGCGTGCATCATGCTCATGGCGATTCCTTTTGTGCCATTGTGGCGCGAGCCTCAGCCAGCCGAGTATCAGCTGCCTTAAGGTTTTCTTGGGCGGTGGCCAGCTGGGTTTCTAAATCATCATGGCGCTGGTTGGGGTCTTGTGCGGCAGCTCTTGCAAGGGTTTTTTCAGCTTTTCTCACCGCTGCTTTAGCGGCGGTTTGTGCAATGCGTAAGCTACGCAAGTCAACCTCTGGCGAGAGACTGTTGGTTGCCTTCAAGCTGTCTGAAGACTGGCGGCTTTGTGCCTGTCTCGCTTGGCGGCGTGCTTGCTTCTCGGCATCTTCGCGGGCCAACCTCGCCTGACGAAATTCAAACCGATGTTTGGCGTGATCGGCTTTAGCGGTTTCAATTCGCTTAACGCGAATACGCTGCTTTGCTGAACGATAATCCTGCACCAATGGAATGTAACTAGGGCAGACAAAGCTGCAGGCGCCGCACTCAATACAATCAAATAAGTGGAGCTTTTCCAGCGTATCGTCGTTCTCCGCACGGGCATACCAAAGCAGCTGTTGCGGAAGAAGCTGGACAGGGCACACGCTTTCACAGGCACCACAGCGAATACAGGGAGACTCGCTAGGGGCTGGTGGAAGCTCTTCATGAGTGGCTGCGATCAAGCAGTTCGTCGTTTTAAGCACCGGCGAGTCAAGCGTCGAAAGTGGTATACCCATCATTGGGCCGCCGGCAATGACTTGATGAAGCTGTTGGCTTTCTAAACCAGCCTGCTGAAGCAGCCAGCTAATAGACGTACCAAGGCGCACCCAGTAGTTGCCCGGCGTGCTGATGGCGTCTCCCGTCAGGGTGACGATTCGCTCGATCAAAGGTTTACCATCACGCACTGCGTACAACGCTGCCAGCAGTGTACCGGGATTGTGGCAGAGGACACCGACATCGGCGGGAAGGCCGTCACTGGGAACATCAAGGTTGAGCAACTTTTTGATCAATTGGCGCTCACCACCACTAGGATATCGGGTCTCGATGACCTTCAGGGTTATGCCTACTGGGTGCTGATAGCTAGGGGGCTGACAGAGAGATAATGCATCTTTTAACACACGGATTGCTTCGGGCTTATTATCTTCAATCCCCACCACTATCTGTTGGGCGCCGCAGAGCTTAGCTACCATCTGCGCACCTTCCAGTATGTCAGTTGGATAATGGCGAAGAGCCAGGTCGTCTGCCGTGATATACGGCTCGCATTCGGCGGCATTGACCACCAGCGTATCAATGCGATGATGGTCGGCGATTTGAGCTTTGATATACGTGGGGAAACCGGCACCACCTAGGCCCGCTAGCCCGCTGTTATCTAGTCTATCAATGAGTGCCGCGTGGTTTTCGGTACGCCAGTCAAGACAGGGCAGCGTTTGCCAGCGATCTAGACCATCGGCGTTGATAGTGATGGCGCTATCACTAACCTGAGTCACCGACCCGCTAATACTGGCGTGTAGGTTTGCCGATATCATGCCGTCTCGCTGAGCAATCAGGCTACCTACCTGAACCACATCATCGATAGCAACACACGGGATGGCGGGGTTGCCAGCATGCTGTTTGAGTGGAAGCGTTACCTGAGTAGGTAGAGGTGCGTTTCGTAGCGGCGATTGGTTTGAGCGATCTTTGCGTTCGGGCGGAGTGATGCCACCCGGGAATTCATAGGCCGGCATGCTGGCTCCTGGTTGGCTGGCGATCGCTGGCGATTAAAGGCGTTATGTTGGCAATAGGCTGCCATTGGCTGAGCGACTTGCTTCTAGGCAACATATCAATACAGTCTACGGGGCAGGGCGCGACGCACAAGTCGCAGCCTGTGCACTCATCCTCTATCACCGTGTGCATTTGCTTCGCAGCGCCAATAATGGCATCCACCGGGCACGCTTGGATGCACTTAGTGCAACCAATGCACTCGGCTTCACGAATAAATGCGACGGTATCTTCGGTGGCTGCCTCGCCATCCAGTGGCGCAGGTTCTCGGCCTAGTAAGTCCGCTAATGCGTGAATAGTTGCTTCGCCGCCAGGTGGGCACTTATTCAACGCATCGCCCTGATTGATGGCTTCGGCATAGGGTCGGCAGCCCGGGTAGCCGCACTGACCACATTGGGTTTGTGGTAACAGTGCGTCGATCTGCTCTACCAGCGGGTTGTCTTTGCCTTTGAAGCGCACACTGGCCATACCCAGTAGTGCTCCAAAGGTTATTCCTATTCCGGTCAACACACTCACTGCACTGAGAATGCCCCACCAAGAAAACATGTCTCCCATGGCGGTTACCCCTGCGCTAATCCTGAAAAACCGAGAAAGGCCAATGACATAAGACTCGCCGTGACCATAGCAATGGCTGCACCTCTAAAGGGGGTTGGTATATCGGCGTTGGCTAATCGCTCACGCATTGCTGCGAACAGCACTAAAATCATCGAAAACCCTAGTGCAGCCCCCAGGCCGTAAAGGGTGGTATGAAAAAAACTAAGTTCACGGTTAAGCGATAACAAAGCCACACCAAGCACCGCACAGTTAGTCGTAATCAGCGGTAGAAAAATCCCCAGCACCTGATGTAGTAGGGGACTTAGTTGGCGCACCATGATTTCGGTAAATTGTACAACGGCGGCAATAACAACGATAAAACTGATGGTGCGAAGGTAGGTAACATCCAAGGGCACAAGTAAGCCATGATAGACCACGTAACTAGCAGCAGATGCCAGTGTCAGCACGAACGTCGTCGCTAGCGACATACCCATGGCGGATTCCAGCTTATTTGAAACCCCCATAAACGGGCAAAGCCCTAAAAACTGCACCAGCACAAAATTATTGACCAGCGCAGTGCTGATCAAAATCAGAAAGAGTTCATTCATAACGGCGTATTGTGCGCAGAAAAAGTGTTACTGGCTAGCGGTGGTTTAAATAGCACGACTTGGTGTCGTCCGGCTGCTTTTGCAAGATAGAGGGCTTGGTCGGCAGTACTCATTACGGCACTTGGCGAAGGCGTCTTGCTGTCTTGCAGCATAGCGATACCAACGCTTACCGTTACATAGGGCTTCACGGGTGATGTGGCGTGGGGTAGCTGCAGTTGGTCTATCACTCGCGTCAGTTGCTCGCCAATGCCCTTGGCAGAATCTGGAGAAGCTCCCGGCAAGATGGCGCTGAACTCCTCTCCTCCCGTTCTGGCAATTAGGAAGTTGAATTTGGTTGCGATGCTATTAAAAGCGCCAGCAACTTGCTGCAAACATTCATCGCCTTGTTGATGACCGTAGTGATCGTTGTACAGCTTGAAGTGGTCAATATCCAACATCATAACCGCTAATTCACTTGGTGTTGAGACAGCGTCTGAAAAGGCCGTTTCTAGGCGCTGATCATAAAGCCTGCGGTTAGGTAGACCCGTTAGTGCGTCATGGGTGGATAGCTTCAGCAGCTCGGCATTGAGCTGCTGCTGGAAGGCGAATTGCTCTTGAAACGTACGTGCCAGTAACCCTATCTCATCGTTGCGTTTGGTAAGCCCATGGGCATCCGCCCCATCAATGCCTACTTGCTGAGTAAATTGAGTTAATAAACGTAGCGGCTTTAGCACAATTTTCTCAAGAAGCAGTAGTACCAAGGCAATGACCATGATCATCAAGCCAGCGGTCCATAACAGCACATAACGAAATGTGGTTAAGCTGGTTAAATAACTTGTACGATTAAGCTCAATGCCTACGCCTAACGATACAGAGCTGAGAGAGCTCGATGTAGGGAAGTAACGTTCGGCAAATACCGTATTGCCTGAAAAGCTGAAAACATCGCTGATAGAAATCGTCTCCTTACTGAGGTTGAGGGTGATAGGTAGCCCTGTATAACCCTCCATAAACGCCAGCCAATCATCATCTAATGAGCGCGTCTTGAATAACCACCCAACTGCCGTGCCACTTTTGTCAGTGCGTAAAATTGGGCTAGAGGCCATTATTGCCGGAGGACGGTCAGGGTAAATGCTACTCTGATCGGTTCTGTTTTCGGCAATGGCTGTCTGCATATTGGTTACCCATGGGGTCATCCAACTGCAGTCATCGATAGGGGCTCTACATGTTTGGTAGTCGCCTGTTACTGGATTTATTCCAGCAAGAAAGTGCACGTCTCCGCTGGTTGTGAAAAACGCCATGAGCTGATAGCGCATGTCTTCAAACATTTCTTGGCTAAAGTTGACCTCTGCATAGCGTGGATACTCGCCTTGTATGAACTGATAAGTATCATCCCAGTGAGCCCAGTCCCGCACCTGAGCATGCAGCTGCTGCTGATCCAGCTCAAAGCTACGTTCAACGCGGTCCAGCTCCCGTTTTACCATAGCCCGTTCTTCTGCCTGCAGAGCCGGGAATATAAGCCATGCGCTTATTACCGCTAGCGCGGCAATTGCACATAGAAGTAATCCGCCAAGGGCAGCGAAAAAACGAAAACGCAATGAGCGTGGGATACGCTGGTGCATAAAGCGAACTCAGTAGGGTTAAAATATCAGTACGAACTCATAAAAAAGGGGCTGAGGTTGCGTACTCAGCCCCTTTATCGAAGTATACCTAATTAAGTTACACGCTGTCCTGGTTCCGCGCCTGCATCGGGGGAAAGTAAGTAAATCCCTTCTTTATTAGCTGATGCTAGCACCATACCTTCTGATAAACCGAAGCGCATTTTGCGAGGAGCTAGATTAGCCACCATGATAGTCAAGCGGCCTTCGAGTGCTTCCGGTGAGTAAGCAGAACGAATGCCGGAAAAGACATTGCGTGTTTCACCACCTAAATCCAGCGTAAGCTGGAGCAATTTGTCAGCACCTTCAACGTACTGCGCTTTAGCAATTCGGGCAATGCGTAAATCAACTTTAGCGAAATCTTCAAAGCTGATTTCTGCCGCAATTGGTTCTTCCGCCAGTGGTCCTTTTGGAGTGTTTTTCAGCTTCTCCTCTTCCACCAAATCCTCCTTGGATGCCTCAATCATGGCGTCAATCTTATCCCGTTCAACCCGCGTCATTAACGGTTTGAATTTGTTGATCGGGTGATTGATCAGCACGTTATTGCGACTGTGCCAGTCTAGTGAATCAATATTCAAGAAATCGCGCGCCTGTTCGGCCATGGTTGGCACCACGGGTGCAAGATAGACCATTAACTGGCGGAACAAGTTGATGCCTACCGAGCAAATTTCCAGCACCTCGGTATCATGGCCTTCCTGCTTAGCCAGTGCCCAGGGTGCCTTGTCGGCGATGTAGGTATTGGCTTCGTCGGCCAATTCCATAATTTTGCGCATGGCCCGGCTAAATTCACGCGCTTCAAAATCGTCAGCAATCTCGTCGCCAGCAGCGATAAAGCGGGCGACCATTTGTGGTTCGGCACAGTGTTCAGCCAGTGTGCCGCCACCCAGTTTTTTCACAAAGCCCGCGCAGCGGCTGGCGATATTGACAACCTTGCCGACCAAGTCAGAATTAACCCGTGCGGAAAAGTCGTCTAGGTTGAGATCCAAGTCGTCTACTTTTGACGTTAATTTAGCGGCAAAGTAGTAGCGTAAGTATTCAGGGTTTAAGTGTTCAGCGTAGGTGGCTGCTTTGATGAAAGTGCCGCGAGATTTAGACATTTTGGCACCGTCTACGGTTAAGAAACCGTGACAGTTGACCGCAGTAGGCGTGCGCATGTCTGCACCATGCAACATGGCAGGCCAAAACAGGGCATGAAAATAGACAATATCTTTGCCAATAAAGTGGTAAACCTCTGCGGCCGAATCCTTCTTCCAAAAGGTATCGAAGTCGATACCTTCCCGGTCACATAGGTTTTTAAAACTTGCCAGGTAGCCGATAGGCGCATCTAACCAAACATAGAAGTATTTGCCCGGTGCATCAGGAATCTCAAAGCCAAAGTAGGGCGCATCTCGGGAGATATCCCACTCATTAAAGCCCGACTCAAACCACTCCATCAGCTTGTTGCGAATTTGCGGCTGGACATGGCCGTCGTTAATCCATTGCTGAAGAAATTCAGCAAAGTCTGGCAGCTTGAAAAAGTAATGCGTAGAGCTGCGCACTTCAGGCGTTGCCCCTGAAATAGCAGAGACAGGATTGATTAAGTCGGCAGGCGTGTAAGTGGCGCCGCACTTCTCGCAGTTATCGCCATACTGATCATCGGCACCACATTTGGGGCAGGTTCCTTTAATAAAACGGTCAGCTAGGAACAGACCTTTTTGCGGATCAAACATTTGCTCAATATCGCGGGTGGCAATATGGCCTTTATCACGCAAGCGGGTGTAGATCAGTTCGCTAAAATAGCGGTTTTCATCTGAATGGGTGGAATGATAGTTATCAAATCCCACGCCAAAGCGAGCGAAATCTTCCTGATGGTCTTGGGAAACGCGCTCAATCAAGGCTTCGGGCGTGATACCTTCCTGCTCAGCCCGCAGCATAATGGCGGTGCCGTGGGCATCATCGGCGCAAACATAGTAGCACTGCTGTCCACGACTTTTTTGAAAACGCACCCAAATGTCGGTTTGGATGTACTCAAGAAGGTGGCCCAGGTGAATGGCACCGTTGGCATAAGGAAGCGCGCTTGTCACCAAAATGTTGCGCGGGGCAGTATTTGACATGGTGAATGATAATTCCGGTTAGGCAGTGCAAATAAAGACGGCGAAGTAGGGGTGTGCTTCGCCGGTAACGTCAACATGCTGCTTACAGCTACTTCTCCGCTAGTAGAGTGCCTGCTCCTCCTGAACGACTTCACGTAGAAGCTCTAAAAAAAGCTTGTCAGCTTCAGAGTGCTCAGTGGGGTCTTCGGGAATATGAACACTAGTAGTGTCGGAGATTTCGTTCGCAATTTTAGCCATCACAGCAGGGCTATTGCCTTCGACTAGCTGCTGTCGTGCAATTGCCAGGGATTGTTCTAAGATTTTTGGATCTTGGAGCAGCTTACGAATAAAGCCGCGCAGTTCGTTAATAATGCGCGTTTTTTGAATTTCTGATGCGGACATTGAAGTTCTCCTTAAGACCGCGCTTGAGGAATGTTCAAGCGAGACCAATGAATGCTTTGACCATAGCACTTTTTTTGCAACTGAGCATGGCTTCCTAGAGGCATTGGGTACCGCTTATTTCCCATTCTTCCAGCACCCCAGCACCCCAGCACCCCAGCGCCATAGTGTTGCGGCTTAAAGACTCAGACGTCCTGCCTTGTGTTTGACAGGGTTGGCGTACTGATCCAGCCAATAAGGACGCAACGCTTCAGGTATGCTTGCCAACCGAGCGTTAAAACGGTCTCTGTCTTGACGCGTTATCGTTTTGCGGGCAATGAGTTCTGGTGATTCGCCTAGGGCTTCCAGTGCTAAATAATGACTAGGAAACAGGCGGTAGCCCCCGATCACTTGGCGGTCAATTTCCGCTGCCACTTCGTCAGGTGTCGCCATGTCAGCGCCTACCGGACTGCCAAAGCGCAGCTGAACCCGACCTTTAGAGCCAGTGATGCCTGACACAATAGAGCTGATATCTTCGAACTCGCTCTTCGCGTAGCTACCTTCAGTGGCGATATCATGAAGTTCCTGAGCTTTCTGTAGGTCGCAAGGATCATATTCATAGCTAATCGATACCGGCACCAGTTTTAACTCAGCAATGGCGTCGCCAAATACCATATCCCGTTCGGCATTACGTCTGGCCATGGTCAGCATTTTGATAATAGCGGGGTCGGTTCGATCAATGCCATTCTTAGCACGGCCTTCCCGCTGCGCCATCCAAATAGAGTGCTGGTCAACCGTGATTGAATGGCGAATATAGGCCGACAACTGCTGATATGCCGCCAGCATGGCACGCTTGCCTCGGGCGCTGCGCGGAACAATAAAGCTTTTATTTAACCGCATCAGGTCCGTGACATAGGGTTTTTTCAGCAAATTGTCACCGATCGCAATACGCACTGTGCCTCGGCCAGCCAGGTAAAGCGCATAGTTCACAAATGCGGGGTCTAGCGATATGTCGCGATGGTTGCCTATAAACAAGTAAGCGCTGTCGTTATCAAGCTTATCCAGCCCGGAGACCTCGAAAGCATCCGTGGTGGTGCGGATCATGCGTTCCATGTAGCTAGCGATGCGCATCTGGAAGTCATATACGGATGTAACGCCCTTTACTTCACGGCGGACAGCATGGCCAGCCAGAGCGCGGGCAACAGGAGGCGCCCACTTGGCCATGCGCGGCAGCCTAAAGCGAGTCAATGCGTTTAATAGCTCGCTATCATGCGATAGGCGCTCAAGAACATCGGCTACTTCATGATCCATATAGGGACGAATGTCAGCCCAGGGGTCGTTGGCAGTGTCAGCGTTAAGTGCGTTGTTGTGATGAGTCATGCGATCCGTTGGATATAGGCAGAAATAAACAGTTTACATCAGCAGGCTAAAGACTGAATTAAGCGTCTGGCTGCGTAGCAGCTTCGCGCTGTGCTTCACCACCAAGCCACTCGATTAGGCGGGGAATATCGTCAGACAGTGCCTGCGCCATCAAAATAAAATCAGTTTCTAAGCGAGCAAGTGCATCGTCGCCATCATCTGCGTGATCAGCTTCTTCTATTAATGCATCGCCAAAACGCAATGACTTCAGCGCTAGGTCATCATGCAGAACAAAGCTTAAACGACCTTCCAGGCTAATCGCGAGCTTACTGGCTTGACGTCCACTTTCAAGCAGTTGCTGGATCTCGTCACTGTCCAGATCAACTTGGCGAGCGCGCAGTACGCCATCATCGCCTTTGGCTTTTAACTCAACCTGATCTCCTAGCAAAAGATCCGCAGGGCGGCTTTCCGCTTCACCCAGCCATTGCGTCATCGCACGAATAGGCAGTGTTTGCGATGTGAGTGGCGTGACTTTTAAGCTACCCAGCGTTTCGCGCAGTAGATCCAGCACATCTTCTGCCCGTGTACGAGAGCTGGCGTTGACGCCAATTAATTGCCGGCGCGTATCCCACCATAAATCGATTTTCTGACTGCGAACAAATGCGCGGGGCATTAGTTCCTCAGTGATTTGCTCTTTTAGCGCCGTTTTTTCTTTGCGCGTTACTTTTCGCCCTTCGCTGGCTTCAATGTCAGCGACTTTATCGTCAACTTCCTCTTTTACAACAGATGCAGGAAGCAATCGCTCTTGGCGCAGGGCTGAAAGTAGCCTGTGGCCTTGGTTTTCATGCAGCCGCTGGCCACCACCCAGTCGGCCTGCCGGGGCTGTCCACCCTAAACGGCGCGCATCCGCATTACCTAGCGGCTTGGCTGCATGCTCGTCTAGCGCATTCGCTAGTGTATCGCTATCAAGCTCAGGGGCGCCGTGAAGGCGGTATAAATGTAGGTGCTTAAACCACATGTCACCAATCCTATTTAAAAGGTGGCACATTATGGCGAAACCAAGCCTTTCCTACCAGCGCCTTAGGGGATTGCCTTGTTGTTGCACTGGTTTAAAACTTGTGTTTGATTTGAGGTGCTCCATGGATAATTCACAGATTTTAAAAACAGACTTTAAAAAAGGGGGAGTTATGTCCACAGCAATATCCAGTGTTGCGCTGCGAGTGCGCGGTTACCAGTTGGATGGTTACGGCCACGTCAATAACGCACGCTATCTCGAATTTATGGAAGAGGGTCGCTGGGCTTTTTTTGATGACCATCCGCGTTTGATAAAACAGCTTCATGAGGCAGGACGAGCGTTTGTCGTGGTCAATCTGAATATTGATTATCGAGCGGCCGCTGTTCAGAACGATGATTTGCAGATTATGACCGGCATGGTAGACGTAGGTGATCGTAGCGCGATTTGTCATCATCGAATTGTGCGTCAAGACGGCGTGCTGGTTGCCCAGGCAGATTTGACCTTTGTGCTGCTAGATATAAAGGCAAATAAGGCTGCTCCTATTGAAGGAGACGTGCGAGAGGTGCTTGAGGGCCTTGTGGTCGATAAAGGCGCCTTTTTAGCGTAAATCGTAATGCCGTTGCCACTGACTGCCCATGGTGCTTATGCAGTGGTATGATGGTGCTGTATCTGCGCGCCGCCTTGTTGTGGTATCAAGGGCGGCTTTTTTAAGCGCTTTCAACTCTCGCAGTGCCAATGCAGTGCAAAGGATCTGACTTTCATGGGTGACATCGCCAGAGAAATCTTGCCCGTCAATATTGAAGACGAGCTTAAACAGTCGTACCTCGACTACGCGATGAGTGTCATTATCGGTCGCGCTCTTCCTGATGTGCGTGACGGCCTCAAGCCTGTTCACCGGCGTGTGCTTTTTGCCATGCACGAGCTGAGCAACGATTGGAATAAACCGTACAAGAAGTCGGCGCGTGTCGTCGGCGATGTCATCGGTAAATACCATCCGCATGGTGATAGTGCGGTCTATGACACTATCGTTCGTATGGCCCAGCACTTTTCCATGCGTCACGTACTGGTGGATGGCCAGGGTAACTTTGGTTCCATTGACGGTGATAACGCGGCCGCCATGCGTTACACAGAGGTGCGCATGGCGCGCCTTGCCCACGAGCTACTAGCTGACCTGGAGAAAGACACCGTCGATTGGGTTGATAACTACGACGGTACCGAACGCATACCCGCCGTGCTGCCAACCAAAGTTCCTAACCTGTTAATCAACGGGTCGTCAGGTATAGCGGTGGGCATGGCTACTAATATCCCGCCCCATAACATGCGGGAAATAATTGATGGTTGTCTGGCGTTAATTGATGATTACACGCTCACCGTCGATGACCTGATGCAGTACATTCCAGGGCCGGATTTCCCTACCGGTGGCATTATTAATGGTCGCGCGGGTATCTTAGACGCTTACCGCACCGGGCGTGGGCGTATTTATGTGCGTGCCTGCCACACTATTGAGCATGATGATAAGAGTGGCCGAGACCACATTATCATCACTGAACTGCCTTACCAGGTGAATAAAGCGCGATTGATCGAGAAAATCGCTGAGCTGGTAAAAGAGAAGAAAATCGAGGGTATTGCTGAACTTCGTGACGAATCGGATAAAGACGGCTTGCGCGTGGTGATCGAGATCAAGCGCGGCGAATCGGGTGATGTTGTCGTCAACAACTTGTTTGCGCAAACACAGCTGCAAAATGTGTTTGGGATTAACATGGTGGCGCTGGAAAACGGCCAGCCGCGCACTCTGAACATAAAAGAGATGCTTGAGGCGTTTATTCGCCACCGCCGGGAAGTTGTTACTCGCCGTACCTTATATGAATTGAAAAAAGCCCGTGAGCGTGGTCATTTGTTGGAAGGTTTGGCAGTTGCCATCTCCAATATTGATGAAGTTATCGAGCTGATCAAGGCATCTCCCAATGCCGCCGAAGCACGCGAAAAACTGTTGGCTAAAACGTGGAAGCCTGGTCAGGTTACTGCGATGCTGGAGCGTGCTGGCGCAACCTCGTGCAAGCCAGAAGATCTAGATGAGGGGTTTGGTCTAAACACGGCTGCGACGGAGTATCGACTGTCTCCCGCGCAGGCCCAAGCAATTCTCGAGCTTCGCTTGCACCGTCTAACGGGACTTGAGACCGAGAAGCTGTTAGACGAATACCTATCGATTCTTGAAAAAATAGCGGAATTCACGACCATCCTGGCCTCTCCGGATCGTCTGATGGAAGTGATTCGGGAAGAGTTGCATGCTGTGCGTGAACAGTATGGCGATGATCGCCGTACGGAAATTCAGGCTAGCCACCTTGATCTGTCGATTGAAGATCTGATCGCTGAAGAAGATATGGTGGTAACTGTTTCCCGCTCAGGCTATGCCAAGACACAGCCGTTGTCTGATTATCAAGCGCAGCGCCGTGGTGGACGTGGTAAGTCAGCCACAGCGATGAAAGATGAAGACGTTATTGAGCACCTGTTGGTGGCGTCAACCCATGACACCGTGCTGCTGTTCTCTAACCGAGGCAAAGTGTATTGGCTGAAAGTGTACGAAATGCCAAATGCCAGCCGTGGTTCGCGGGGCAAACCGCTGGTCAATATGCTGCCGCTTGAAGAAGGTGAAGCCGTCAACGCTATTCTGCCGGTGCGTGACTACGACCCCGAGCACTACATTTTCTTCGCTACGGCGAAAGGCACCGTTAAGCGCACCAGCCTTGAGCAGTTCTCCCGTCCGCGTAGTGTTGGCTTGATTGCCATTGATCTGGAAGAGGGTGACCGTTTGGTGGGAGCTGCCATTACGTCTGGCTCTGATCACGCCATGCTGCTTTCCTCCAACGGTAAGGCGATTCGCTTTGAAGAAGGCAATGTGCGCGCTATGGGGCGTACCGCCCGTGGTGTGCGCGGTATGCGCCTAGCGGGGGACGCGGAAGTCATTAGCTTGATCATACCGAAGAGCCAGCAAATTGACGCTGAAGATGACGCCGACGTAGATGCTGATGCACAGGTTGTCGCGGCCGAGAACGCTCAAGCGGAAGGTCAGATCTATATTCTCACGGCGAGTGAGAATGGCTATGGTAAGCGTACGCGCCTGGAAGAATTCCCACTGCGCGGTCGTGGTGGACAGGGTGTCATCGCGATGCAAACCAGCGAGCGTAATGGCGCCTTGGTAGCGGCAATGCAGGTCTACGACAGCGACGAAATGATGCTGATCACTGATCGTGGCACCTTGGTCCGTACTCGGGTTGAAGAAGTGTCAACGACCTCGCGTAATACTCAGGGGGTTATGCTAATTCGCCTGGGTAAAGAAGAAAAATTAGTCAAAACTGTCCGCGTGGACGAGCCTGCCGAAATAGATACGTTTGAGTCAGATATTTCAGAAACAGACGTCCTTGGCACAGATGGGGTTGATACCGATCCAGTTGCCCCAGGCGAGCCAGGCAACACTGACGATGGCGAACAGGAACAGGGAACCGATGACACGTCATTATAACTTTTGCGCAGGGCCAGCGGCCCTGCCTGTTGCCGTGCTTGAGCGTGCGCGCAACGAACTGCTGGACTTTCAAGGGCGCGGTCTATCTGTCATGGAGATGAGCCATCGTAGCGATGATTTTGTCGCTATTGCGGACCGTGCAGAAGCCGATCTGCGTCATTTGCTGGGGATTCCCAGTAACTACAAAGTGCTTTTCTTGCAGGGCGGAGCCAGCATGCAGTTTGCGATGCTGCCTATGAATTTGCTTGGGCAAGGGGGGAGCGCCAATTTCATCCAGACAGGCATTTGGGGTAAAAAGGCAATTAGTGAAGCCCGGCGGCTGGGCTTCAACTGTCACGTGGCAGCGAGTAGCGAGGCCAATGGTCATACAGCGGTGCCTGATGAAGATGCACTGGCGATCAGCAGCGATGCCGCTTACTTGCATTACACCTCAAATGAAACCATCGGTGGTTTAGAGTTCGACTACACGCCAATGGTGCAGCGTGCAGATGGCGCGGATGTACCTTTGGTTTGCGATATGTCATCGAACATTCTGTCTGGCCCTATCGATGTGACCCAGTTTGGGGTGATTTACGCGGGTGCTCAAAAAAATATCGGGCCGGCTGGATTAACGCTGGTCGCTGTTCGTGATGATTTGCTTGGCAAAGCGCCTAGCTCTATTCCATCGCTGTTTGACTACCAAATGCTTGCGGACGCAGGCTCTATGGTAAACACGCCGCCAACGTTTGCATGGTACTTGGCAGGCCTTGTTTTCCAGTGGTTAAAAGATGACATCGGTGGCTTAGAGGCGATGGATGAAATTAATCAGCGCAAAGCGCAGAAGCTTTACGCCGCTATCGATGCCAGTGATTTTTACACCACCCCGATTGCTAGCCGTAACCGTTCTCGTATGAACGTTCCGTTTGTGCTGGCCGATGCCAGTTTAGACAGTGTGTTCCTGCAAGAAGCTGACGAAGCAGGGTTTCTTAACCTGAAGGGCCATCGCAGTGTTGGCGGCATGCGTGCAAGTTTATATAACGCGGTGCCTGAAGAGGCCGTTGATGAGTTAACCGCCTTTATGGCGGGTTTTGAACAACGAAGAGGCTAACCACCATGTCCGATACGCCGATTAATTTAGACGATTTACGTCAACGTATCGACCAGTTGGATGGCGATATTCTGCGCTTGATTAGTGAGCGCGCCAACTGCGCCCAACAGGTGGCACACGTTAAGCTTGCCCAGGATAAAGACGCCATATTTTATCGTCCTGAGCGAGAGGCGCAGGTGTTGCGCCGTATTATGTCGTTGAATCAAGGCCCGCTAGATTCAGAAGAGATGGCGAGGCTGTTTCGCGAAATTATGTCGGCGTGTCTCGCGCTGGAACAACCTGTAAAAGTCGCCTACTTAGGCCCTGAGGGTACATTTACCCAGCAGGCTGCGCTTAAACACTTCGGTGAGAGCGCTGTCAGTATGCCGATGGCAGCGATTGATGAAGTCTTTCGTGAAGTAGAGGCAGGCGCTGTTCATTACGGGGTTGTGCCGGTAGAGAACTCCACTGAAGGGGTTGTCAATCATACGCTCGACACCTTTATGGACTCGTCGATCAAGATCTGCGGTGAAGTAGTGCTACGTATTCACCACCACCTGCTAATTAGCGAAACCACGCGTCGGGATAAGGTCTCACGCATCTATTCCCACCCACAGTCGTTTGGCCAGTGCCGTAAATGGCTTGATGCTCACTATCCACACGCTGAGCGAGTGCCAGTTTCCTCTAACGCAGAAGCTGCCAAGCTGGTCAAAACAGAGTGGCACAGCGCGGCAATTGCCGGAGATATGGCGGGCAAACTGTATGGTCTAGAACGCATTGCCGAAAAGATTGAAGATCGACCTGATAATTCCACGCGCTTTCTGATTATTGGTAATCAAGATGTGCCGATATCTGGCGAGGATAAAACCTCAATTGTTGTCGCTATGCGTAACCAGCCCGGTGCATTGCATGATTTGTTGGAGCCGTTCCATCGTCACCGTATTGATTTAACGCGGATAGAAACACGGCCTTCACGTACTGGTGTTTGGAATTATGTGTTTTTTATCGATTTCAAAGGGCATCGGGATGAACCACAGGTAGCGGCAGTGCTTGAAGAAGTAAGACTACGTGCTTCTGAGCTGCGTGTGCTTGGCTCCTATCCTCTAGGCGTGCTGTGACGGAGTGTGCTGTGCAAGCGTTGGAATCTAGCGCTGACGTTCGGTCATCTTGCCAAGAGTCACATTTACTGATAGTTGGCCTTGGCTTGATCGGAGGGTCGTTGGCCGCCGCGCTACGGCGCTCAGGTTTCAAAGGGCATATTTCAGCGTGTGACCCTAATGCATCAGAGATCGCCTTGGGGATTGATTTAGGGTTGATAGATCATGGCGGTTCACAGCTAGCAGAACTGCTTGATGACGTCTCCATGGTGATTTTGGCTGTGCCCGTACTGGCCATGGAGAGTGTGATGACCACCCTGGCGGATTCGCTTCACCGTGCGTCTAAAAACGTGGTGATTACCGATGTGGGTAGCACGAAAGCGACGATCCGTGATTGTGCTGTGCGCGCCTTCGGGGAGATGCCGCCTTCAGTGGTGCTAGGTCATCCGATTGCAGGCTCTGAAAAAAGTGGTGTTGCCGCGTCTGACCCAGCCCTCTATGTTAATCACAAAGTGATCCTTACTCCTGAGCCGAACGTGGACGCAGGTGCGCTTGCACGGGTTGAAGCGCTGTGGGGTGCCGCTGGTGCTGACGTGCTGCACATGAGCGTAGAACGGCATGACCAAGTGCTGGCGCGTACCAGTCATTTGCCGCATTTACTGGCGTTTTCACTAGTCGATACACTGGCACGTCAAGACGAGCGATTAGAAATCTTTCGTTATGCAGCCGGTGGGTTTCGTGATTTTACCCGTATCGCTGGCAGTGACCCTGTTATGTGGCGAGATATCTTTATTGCCAA
This sequence comes from Halomonas bluephagenesis, assembly GCF_054790765.1. Lineage (NCBI taxonomy): Bacteria > Pseudomonadati > Pseudomonadota > Gammaproteobacteria > Oceanospirillales > Halomonadaceae > Halomonas > Halomonas bluephagenesis. The sequence goes on along the minus strand of NZ_CP133631.1, from coordinate 25,612 downwards.
CCGGGACGCCGTCTTGTCGTCGTTAGATGATTTTGAGGCAGGCCTCACGCGGTTGCGGCAGGCGGTAGAAAGCGGCGATAGCGATGCCCTTATTGCAACGTTTGATCGTGCCAGCCATGCACGCCATTATTTCGATACGTTATTGAATAAAACCAGCTATCAGGCGGAATATCATATGCAACCACACGGTAAAGTGACTTATCGGGTGCAGCCGGGCGGCCAGGCGCAAGGTCGTCTGCGCGTGCCTGGCGACAAATCAATGTCCCATCGCTCTATTATGCTGGGCGCTCTGGCGGAGGGAGTCACCGAGGTTAAAGGGTTTCTTGAAGGCGAAGACAGCCTCGCAACATTGCAGTCTTTTCGTGAGATGGGTGTGGCAATTGAAGGGCCATATCAGGGGCGAGTCACTATTCACGGCGTGGGGATGCATGGCTTGAAAGCCCCAGCAGGCCCGCTGTATGTGGGTAATTCAGGTACTGCCATGCGTTTGTTTGCCGGGCTATTGGCAGGTCAAGCATTTGATAGTGAGCTAACCGGTGACGAGTCGTTAACCAAACGGCCAATGGGGCGTGTCGCTGACCCATTGCGTTTGATGGGCGCGACTATCGACACCGCTGAAGGCGGTCGTCCGCCACTTAAAATTAAAGGTGGCGCAGCATTGAAGGGTATTTACTACGACATGCCCATGGCTAGTGCGCAGGTTAAATCCTGCTTGCTGTTAGCAGGTATGTACGCCGAAGGTGAGACTCGCGTGCGTGAGCCAGCGCCTACTCGTGACCACACCGAGCGCATGCTTAATGGCTTTGGTTACGACGTATCGCGTGAGGACGATACCTGCTGGCTCCAGGGGGGCGGTAAGCTGGCGGCAGGCCCTATAGATGTTCCTTCCGATATTTCTTCTGCAACGTTCTTCTTAGTGGCAGCAGCCATTACGCCAGGGGCAGATATTACCCTTGAGCACGTTGGTATCAATCCTACGCGCATTGGCGTCATTAATATTCTCAGCCTGATGGGTGCTGACTTAACGCTTGAAAATGAGCACGAGGTAGGCGGTGAACCGGTGGCGGATATTCGCATTCGTTATGCGCCTTTAAAAGGGATTGAAATCCCGGTTGATCAAGTACCGCTGGCTATTGACGAATTTCCCGCGTTGTTTATTGCGGCTGCTAACGCGCAAGGAAAAACGTGCTTGCGCGGCGCTGAAGAGCTGCGGGTCAAAGAGTCTGATCGAATTCAGGCAATGGCCGACGGGTTAGCGATACTAGGCGTGGAACACACAGTTGTTGAAGATGGCATTGATATCGTTGGTAATGGTGACAATGGCGTGCCGAGCTACGGCGGCGGACGTATCGACAGCTTAGGTGATCACCGTATTGCCATGGCGTTTGCAATTGCCTCTTTGCGCGCAAACGATGAAATTATCATCGATGACTGCGCGAATGTGGCCACCTCGTTCCCTGATTTTGTAGCCCTGGCGCAGCATATCGGTATGCGTGTGAGTGTGGAGGGTGCTAATGACGATTAATGTCCCTGTGCTAACGGTCGATGGCCCAGGCGGGGCAGGTAAAGGCACCATCAGTGGTTTGGTTGCCGAACGTCTAGGGTGGCACTTGTTAGACAGCGGAGCGTTATATCGACTCACCGCTCAGGCGGCCTTAAGACATGACGTGGCCTTAGATGATGAGGCGTCGTTGGCGTTGCTTGCTACGCAGCTTGATGTCGCTTTCCCGGTACTAGGTGGGCAGCCTCAAACGCTTTTAGAAGGTGAAGACGTTTCCCTAGCGATACGAACAGAGCAAGCTGGTGAGCGCGCTTCTCGTGTAGCGGCCTTACCTCAAGTTCGTGAAGCATTGCTGCAGCGCCAGCGAGATTTTCAACAACCCCCAGGTTTGGTGGCAGACGGTCGCGATATGGGAACCGTAGTGTTTCCTGACGCGCCACTGAAAATTTTTCTGACTGCAAGTGCGCAGGAACGGGCTCGGCGAAGGCATCTACAGTTGCAGGAAGCAGGGGTGGGTGCTAGTCTATCGAGTCTTTTAAAGGAGATTCAGGCACGCGATGCACGCGATACGCAACGCAGTGTGGCTCCTCTCAAGCCGGCAGATGATGCCATAACGCTTGATACCACATGCCTGAGCATACCGGAAGTGGTTGATCGGTTGACCGAATTATTAGCCCAGCGTGGCATGGTAAACGGCATTTGATTCTCCCTTGCGGCGTTTTTGGAAAGGTGTCACGACGTGGCAGGGCGATTACTCCATATCAGAGAGCCCGGTCAGGTCTAACCAGCGCTAACACCTCCAAAAGCTGAATGACATTAGGCCCGTACTTGCTGGTGGTACGGAGAAGGCATATATGCCTCAACAACGTTGATCACGTAGGAAAACCATGAGCGAAAGCTTTGCTGAACTGTTTGAACAGTCTCTTAACGACATCAACATGGAGCCAGGCGCAATTGTCGCGGCTCAGGTTGTCGACATTGACGGTGACTGGGTTACCGTTAACGCTGGTCTGAAATCTGAAGGTCAGATCCCTGCGTCACAATTCCGCGATGAGAACGGTGAACTGACCATCGCTATCGGTGACGACGTACACGTTGCGCTTGAAGCCGTAGAAGATGGCTTCGGCGAAACGCGTCTGTCCCGTGAAAAAGCCAAGCGCGCAGAAGCTTGGAAGATTCTGGAAGCAGCCTTCGAGAAAGACGAAGTCGTCAAGGGCGTGATCAACGGTAAGGTCAAAGGCGGCTTCACTGTCGACGTCGACTCTATCCGTGCCTTCTTGCCGGGCTCTCTGGTTGACGTTCGTCCGGTTCGTGACACTGCGCACCTGGAAAACAAAGAGCTAGACTTCAAAGTCATCAAGCTTGACCCGAAGCGCAACAACGTTGTTGTTTCGCGTCGTGCCGTGCTGGAAGCCGAAAACAGTGCTGAGCGTGAAGCACTGCTGGCAACCTTGCAGGAAGGTCAGCAAATCAAAGGTATCGTTAAGAACCTGACTGATTACGGTGCCTTCGTTGATCTAGGCGGCGTTGATGGTCTGCTGCACATCACTGACATGGCGTGGAAGCGCATTAAGCATCCGTCTGAAATCGTTGCTGTTGGCGACGAAATCAACGTCAAAGTGCTGAAATTTGACCGTGAGCGTAATCGCGTATCGCTAGGTCTTAAGCAGCTGGGTGAAGATCCTTGGGTCAACATCAAAGACCGTTACCCGGAAGGCACAAAAGTGCACGCTGTCGTCACTAATCTGACTGACTACGGCTGCTTTGCTGAGCTGGAAGAGGGTGTCGAAGGTTTGGTTCACGTCTCAGAAATGGACTGGACTAACAAGAACATTCATCCGTCTAAAGTTGTCCAAGTTGGCGACGATGTTGACGTTATGGTTCTTGATATCGACGAAGAGCGTCGTCGTATTTCTCTGGGCATCAAGCAGTGTACTGCTAACCCGTGGGAAACCTTCAACGCTGAATACAACAAGGGCGACCGTGTTTCAGGTACCATCAAGTCAATCACTGACTTCGGTATCTTCATCGGCCTTGAAGGCGGTATTGATGGTCTGGTTCACCTGTCTGATATCTCTTGGACAGAAACCGGCGAAGAAGCCGTCCGTAACTTCAAGAAAGGTGACGAAGCTGAAGCCGTCATTCTTTCAATCGATCCTGAGCGTGAGCGTATCTCCTTAGGTATTAAGCAAATGGATTCCGATCCAGTCGCTGAATATCTGTCGGTTAACGACAAAGGCAGCATCGTTACAGGCCGGATCGTAGAAGTTGATGCCAAAGAAGCACACGTTGAGCTGGCGACTGATGTTATCGCTATCCTCAAGGCGTCTGAAATCAGTGCTGATCGCATTGAAGATGCCCGCAACGTGCTGAATGAAGGCGACAGCATTGAAGCGCGTATCGTTAGCGTTGATCGTAAGAGCCGTCAGATTAATCTGTCGGTTAAGGCGAAAGAGCAAGACGATACTCGTCAAAACCTGAAGAAACTGCGTGATCAAGAGCCGGAAGCAGGTGGCCCGACCACTATCGGTGATCTAATCAAGCAGCAGATGGGTCAAGACTAATTAATTAGTTTATAGCCTGTAAAAACGCCGCCCTAATGGGCGGCGTTTTTTATGAATTTGTATGAAGTGAAATAGATAATTAGCCTCTGTTTGACTTGAGTGTAAAGCTAGTTTTTATAGTGCCAACTAAGCAATAAAAATCGATTAGTATTTAAGGCAAAATCAACTAGACTATTGTCAGCTAGCGCATTTGCAGCAATAATGTACGCGCATCCTGAATTCGCGCGCATTGAGTTGATGAATTGATTAACTCGCGCAGTTAAACCTATGCTAAAAGGAACCCCTATGTCGTTATTAAATGAGTATATTCAAAAGGAACAGCAGCTAAAACAACTGCAAGAAGACTTACAGCGCTTGGAAGGTGATCAGCGCTTGAAGAGTGAGCTTGAATTTAAAGCTAAGCTTGAAGCGCTAATGAACGAGTTTGGTAAGCGTCCTTCTGATGTTATTGCATTGCTAGACCCTAACGCGGATCAGCGTGGATCCAAAGGTGCTGCGGCATCTTCTACACGCCGTAAGCGTCGTCTGAAAATTTATAAAAACCCGCATACCGGTGAAGTGATTGAGACTCGTGGCGGCAATCATAAAGGTCTGCGTAGCTGGAAAGATGAGCATGGTGATGAAGCCGTCGAATCTTGGCTAGAGCGTATGGAAGACTAAGTCGTTTTAAACCGGCATTTCTAATTAGAAGTGCCGGTTTTGGTTTGATGAGAGCGGTAAAAATTATCCAGTTCGAGCTAGGCAGATAAAGGTATTCGCAGCTCAATATGGTGGGGTTGCCATAATACTTGCGGTGCATCACCGCTGATATTTAAACGGTTTCTTTTATCCATTATTGCCACTAGCATTTCAGACATTACATAAGATAATTGTGAAATATTATCGAAGCATGTTTTTGCATAGTAGCGTGAAGGAATGTCTACCCGCCGGTAGGTGACAGGCAGCGCTAGATATTCGGCAGTATCTCTATTCTCTATATAGAGCCCGATATCGGTTCTAGTGTGGTTCAGTGCAGGTTCTTCTACAATGGCCTTCACTTTTTCTGTCAAAAGGTCTGGCAGCACCATGGCTGGAGTAGATGTCCCTAGTTGGGCTTGTAGGCACTCTAAATGGTTCGCGTGGTACTTAGTGTTGCCTAGCCCACGAATGTGGTCTGATGCTTGGTACAAGCGCATTAAAACAACCTGCGCGGGCCGGCTTCTTTCAATGCTGGTTGTAAAGTTTTTGCCAGGCTTGTTCAGAAGATACATGTTGCTAACCGCCTGACGGTATTCGCGGGGTGACAATTGATAGCGGCGCTGAAATGCGCGTGAGAAAGAAGAGTGATTGGTATATCCACAACAAATAGCGATTTGCGCTATATTTTGTGAGGTGAGTGATAGTAAGACAGCGGCTCGCTCAAGACGCCTTTTTTCACGGTAAGCGCTAGGCGAAATGTTGAAGCAGTGGCGGAACTGTCGGCGTACTTGTGACGCTGAGTATCCTAAGTGGTTGGCAAGGTCTTCGATTCCGAATGGTTTATCGAGCGTGTCTTGCAGCCAGATCTCAGCTCGCATCATTGCATTGAACATTATCTGGCCTCCTATGCTTGAGTCGTACTGGTCGTTGCTCATCTCACTTGTAATGCACCCTCCCGGTGCTTGCGTTGCTAGTAATCTGATAGGCGATTAACATTGCTTCCTGCCTACTAGATGAATTTGCCGTTATATGCGCGACCTTTGGTTGCTTAACTGGGCGTTTTTTTGCTCTGCCAGTAGGAGCATCCTGCTTTATAACCGGGGGGCAGCTTGTTTATTGCTAAGCTGTGATGCCTTTATGCTGGCAAGAGAGAGCAAAGGCAAGTTTGCTCAGTGGTTTTACGCGTTTGGGCACAGTTTTAACGGAAAAAGGTCTGTTTCAGCAGACTTGCCATCCATTTCAAGTAAGGTGTAAATGAAACATCGATGAAATATCAAAAGGTTCAAAAACAGCTCGATGAGCGTGAAAAGCTACGTAAGTTTCGAGAGTTGGATGATGCTTTCGCGCAGGCGCTACGTCAGTTAGAAGATCCTAACAGCGATTTCGATATTCCAACGGGACCGCCAGTTCGGTCAATTGCGGCGTTAGAAGCTGACGACCAGGCAGCAGACCAAGCAGCTCACTCGCACGAGCAAGACCGCGTGTTTGATCAACGCTTAAAAGCGCTGATTGGCGAATATGATTTGTCGGAGCGAGATGTAAGCGAGGTCATACATGCTTTGCTTGAGTCTAAGCAGTGGAAGCTTGATGACGTGCCTGCAGGTGAGTGAATAACGCGTTTGAATAAAGTGAGATAGCTCGTTAGCGATAACGAAAGATGCGTAAGCTAGGTAAATATACGTCGTCTTCTAGTTTTTCGTCGCGCCGCTTAGCTCTAGTGCGAGTAGTTGGAGGCGTTTCAGCAGGGGCTTTGAGATGCGGTAATCGTCCTTCATTAGCAGGCACAATTAACGGCATTGCAATATTAAGCGCCCGTCGCGTGTGCCCATCTGCAAGCGGTTCGACAAAAAACAGATTAGCGCGCATTAAAGGGGCTTGGGGTTGTACCTGTGCCAATATTTCTTCGCTAGGGATGTTGGCGAGCTTGCGCAGCTGTATACGGATATGTGGCGCATCACTATCTAGCTGTAACAATTTTTGCTCAGCTTCTTGGACACTTACTCTCTTGATTGAACGACCGCTGCTATACCACGCTAGCCTAACTCGGGACACTGGCGCTGGGGCAATGGGGAGTTGTCGCCAGCACTGTTTCAGATGGAGCCTTGCAAATCCGCTTTTACGTAGTATTTCGTTGATATGTGGATGCCGGCTCGGTAAGCGAGATTTAGCGTCGCTCAACGCGTTTGGATGAGACTGCTTAATGCGCGTAAGTAAATCGCTGATGCGCGTTTTTGCGTGATTAATTTGATGGCATGCCTCTATTAATTTGTCACTAGCGGCGATAACTGCGATGTAGTTACGCGTTTCGCGCCCATCCTGCCCCTGTTGATGCCACATATCTAACAGTGCTTCCCGCAGCCAAATAGGGTTGCTAGCCGCATGATGAAACCGCCAAGTAGGCGGTTGCTCTGATTCATACAGCGCTGCAGCTCGCTCGATGGTGGCCATCAATTGGTCAAAGTGGGCATCAAGCTCATGCAGCAGGTGGTACAAAGGCAGTGTGGCGTCGGTCATTTAAGGTAGGCCTTGAAACTAGTAAAGCGACATTCTCTTAACAATACTTTCTCAGATAACAGCTAAAAGAAGATAAGAAATCAATTAATAAGTACCTAGGCCATTATTTAAGAAAGAGGTGCATCTCTATCTGCTTGAGCAAGCAGGGTGTCTAAGTCCGCTTCATCCATAGCAGACTCACCAGCAATGCGATGCGACTCTTCTGCCCAAGCGCCCAAATCAAGCAGTTGGCAACGTTTGCTACAAAAAGGGCGATAAATGCTTTCTGGGCCCCAGACAACTTTCTTACTGCACTGGGGGCAAGCAACCTCAAGCGGTGAATCATTCGCCGGCGTAGGCATGACAAACTCCTGTTTCAAAAACACTCTTAATTACGATATTAATTACGGTATCAAGTAAGTCGTTAAGCGCACTCGGCACGATAGCGCCGATCCAGTTGAACGACTTGGCGCATCATAGCAGCATGGTCACCACTGTTATCGATGACATCATTGCCTTTAGCAAGTCGCTCTTCGCGTGGAAGTTGGGCGGCGAGGATAGCACGCACCTGGGATTTACTCACCCCATCCCGCGCAAGCGTGCGTGATAATTGCAGCGATTCGGGCACATCGATGACGAGCGTGCGATTAACCAGCTTATCTTGTCCGGACTCAAACAGCAGTGGTGATACTAGCAAGACATAGGGCGACTGTTGCTGCAGGCGTTCAAGATGCAAAAGAAGACGCTCGCGTACTCTCGGGTGAGTGACCGATTCTAACCACTGCCGTTGCGCAGGATCTTCAAAAATGATGGTGCGCAGTGCTGATCTATTCAGTGTTCCGTCGGAGTTCAATACGTCTTCACCAAAGTGTTCGGCAATAGCGGCTAGCGCAGGTTCGCCAAGGGCAACGACTTCTCTAGCGACATCATCGGCATCCACCCAGCCAATCCCGAGTTCTTCAAACGCGCGGGCAACAGTAGATTTTCCCGAGCCAATACCACCTGTTAGCCCAATGATCATGCATGCTCCCTAAAAGATCGAATCAAAATTGGCGTTAGAATTAATAAAGCAACGACGTATAGAGTGCCATTAACTCGTTGCCTACAAGTAAGCAAATCCAACCCGCTAACGCAAGAAAGGGGCCAAAGGGGAGAGGTTGGCCACGCAGCCGAGGAGATAGAGCTTGAGCGGTTAATCCTACTATCGCGCCAATGCCAGCAGATAAAATAAGCAGCAGCGGTAACATGCTCCACCCTACCCAAGCGCCAAGCGCCGCGAGTAATTTGAAATCCCCGAACCCCATGCCTTCTTTGCCTGTTATTAGCTTAAATACCCAGTAAAAGCTCCACAGCACAAGATAGCCTGCCATCGCGCCGATGACAGCGCTAGGTAGCAACAAAGGCTGAAAGAGCAATTGATAGGCTAAGCCAACCCAAAGTAGCGGAAGGGTTAAAATATCAGGCAGTAAATAGGTGCGAAAATCGATGACAGCTAAGGCAAGCAGCGTTAAACAAGCGCCATAGATAAACACGGCGCTTAGCGTCGCGCCATGCAAGGCCACAATGGCCACGGCAAGCAGTCCGCCCACTAGCTCAACGAGTGGATACTGGACGCTGATAGGCGTATTGCAATGAGCGCATTTGCCCCTTCTTTTTAGCCAGCCTACTAAGGGAAGGTTGTCGTGCCAGGCAATCGGCTGTTCGCAACGTGGGCACATTGACTTTGGGGTAGCAAGGTTAAAGCGGGGAGATGCCTCTTCGGCGAGTTCAAGAGAGGCGCGTGCTTCATTGCGCCAGCTGCGCATCAATATAACGGGTAAACGGGTGATGACAACATTAAGAAAACTGCCGAAACAGAGGCCGATCAGTAAAGCAAAAAAAAGGTAAAAGCTTGGCGGTAAACCCATAGTATTCCTATAGTTTGGGGAAGTTCGTGTATGCGTTGGAAATTGCCAGTGAACGGTGTATTTACAGTGCGGTGCCAATTTCAAAAATAGGCAGATACATAGAGACAACAACACCGCCCACTAGCGCACCAAGGACAACGATAATAATTGGTTCCATTAACGAGGTCAGGGCGTCTACTTTGTTATCGACTTCTTCTTCGTAGTAATCTGCGACTCGGTTAAGCATGGCATCCAGCGAGCCGGCTTCCTCACCAATACTCACCATTTGAACGGCTAGCGCTGGAAAACGATTGGTCATACGCATGGCAAAATGCAGCTGCTGCCCGGTAGTTACATCTTGGCGCACTTCATTAATAGCTTTGATATACACGCGGTTATCCGCTGCTCCTGCAGCAGTTTCGAGTCCCTCAATAAGTGGCACGCCTGAAGTAAAGGTAGTCGCTAAGGTACGTGTAAATCGAGAGACAGCCGATTTGTGCAAAATATCACCAAGGATAGGCAGGTGAAGCATTAAACTATTTAGCCGATAAGCAACACGTGGTGAGCGTCGCGCTGCAGCTTTCAACAGCATGATGCTGCCGATTAGTGTGCCAAGTGCTTGTAGCCAGTACGTCTGGGCCATATCTGATAAGTTAACCGTAAACTGAGTAAGCGCTGGAAGCTCCGCGCCAAAACCTTGAAACATACTTTCAAATTCGGGCACGACTTTGATGAGTAGTAGCATGGTAACGGCAACGCCGATGGTCATGACTGCAGTAGGGTACCAGAGCGCTTTTTTGACACGGTTCTTGAGTGATTCCACTTTCTCTTTATAACTGGCAATCCGTTCCAGCATCTGGTCAAGCGCGCCGGCTTGTTCACCTGCGTCGACCAAGTTAACAAACAGGCGGTCAAACTGTTTAGGGTGTTTTGCCATGGCGCTGGAAAGGCTATCGCCGGAAGAGACGTCTTCCATGATTTGCTGGGTAAGTGCCACCATGGCGGGGTTTTTTTGGCTTTCCGAAACGGCCTGTAGTGCCTGAAGAATGGGAATGCCTGCCCGTACCATAGTGGCCATTTGCCGTGCAAAAATCATAATGTCGACATTGGTTACTTTGCCGCGGCCACTAAAGCTGCTGCGCTTTTGCACTTTTGTGGCGACGATACGCTGCTTGGCTAGTTGTTCAATGATTTCGGGCTTGGTGCGACCAATCAGTTCGCCCCGCATGGCTCGGTCTTGTGGGCCTTTGCCTTCCCACTTCCATCGATGCAGCGGCGCTGGCTTTTTACGGCGTGCTTTAGCGTTAGCCATGTCGCGCGTTACTCCTTACTGATGCGGTTAACTTCTTCTAGGCTAGTGCTGCCATCCAGCACACGACTTAAGCAACGCTGATGAAGGCTAGGGTAGCCTTCGCGGCGGGCTTGCTGATCAATATCCAGCGCATCACCATCGCGCATAATCAACTGGCGCATGGCATCGGTAATGGGCACCACCTCATAAATACCAATTCGCCCTTTGTAGCCCTGGGTGCACTGTTTGCAGCCGACCGCTGAGTAAATTGTGCCGTTGCGGATATCCTGCTGGCTAAAGCCAGCCTTACGCAGCGCTTCGGCCGGAATCTTAGCGGGTGTTTTACACAGGTTGCATAGTTTACGTGCCAAGCGCTGGGCAATGATCAGGCTAACTGAGCTTGCGATGTTATAGGACGCGACGCCCATGTTCGCTAACCGGGTTAGCGTTTCAGCGGCTGAGTTAGTGTGTACGGTAGATAGCACTAAGTGGCCTGTTTGGGCTGCCTTTACGGCAATTTCGGCGGTTTCCAAGTCGCGAATTTCGCCAACCATGACGACGTCAGGGTCTTGGCGTAAAAAGGCGCGTAGAGCGCTGGCGAAGTTTAGGCCGATTTTAGGGAGAATGTTAACTTGATTGATTCCCGACACCTTAATTTCTACCGGGTCTTCTGCAGTGCAGATATTGCGCTCAATTTGGTTGAGAATATTGATGCCTGTGTAGAGCGTCACTGTTTTACCGCTACCTGTTGGCCCGGTAACCAGAATCATTCCCTGAGGCTTCTTAAGCGCATGCTCATAGGCGATCTGCTGTTCAGGACTAAAGCCTAGCTGCTCAATGCCCAGCTGAGCAGAGGCGGGGTCTAACAGGCGCAGTACTATTTTCTCACCGAATACGGTGGGCAGTGAGTTCACCCGGAAGTCAATTGATCGGGTGCGTGAAAGCTGTAGCTTGATTGCGCCATCCTGAGGCAGGCGGCGCTCAGAAATATCCAGCCGAGACATGATTTTCAAACGTGCAGCAATGCGGTGTCGGAGCGCAAAAGGAGGGCGAGCAATTTCAATCAGCATGCCATCGATGCGGAAGCGCACTCGATACTGGGTTTCATAAGGCTCAAAGTGAATATCGGAAGCGCCACGGCTGATAGCATCTAGCAGTATTTTATTAACGAATTTAACGACGGGGGCGTCTTCGCTATCTTTTACCGCCTTGTCAAACGTTGCCTCATCTTCGCCAAGATGAACAATATTTAGCGCGCTGACCGCATCATCAACGTTTTCCAGCTCATCCAGCATGCTGCGTTCATTTTGCGCCAGGTATTGCGTCAGGGTATTTTTAAGTTGATCAGCAGGCGCTAGCACGCCATCTACACTTAGCCCCGTAGCAAACTGCAGCTCATCCAGTTGGGTAAGTGTGGCGGGGTAGGGCACCGCCACGGTAAGGCGATGCCCGTGACGCGCCAGGGGAAGAATATCCAGACGCTCTAATATTTTAACGGGATAGTCGTTGGCGGGGGGGAGTGCGTTAATACGAATGGCATCTAGATCAACAACCGGTAAACCATACTCCCAGGCAGCGGCCAACGCTGCCGCGCCTGATTCCACTAACCCACTATCAACCACGTGCTGTAACAGCGACACTTCAAGCTCTGCAGCCGTGCTCTCCGCGACAGTCGCCTGAGCGTCGGTCAGTACGCCATGTTTCACCAGCCGTTTAGCGATACCACGAAGGCCGCCATTTAAGGCCGCATGGCTCAGCGTAGACTCTGGGGCAGGTTGGCTCATAGCGATCTCGGCGGTATGGCAAATGTAAGCCACCTTGTACCATATTCAGCTTACGCAAGGTACTCGCGCCCCTAACGATAAGGTGATGCCGTAACTCATTCAAAGGGTTGAATAGCGGGTAGTAAAAGCATGAGATCGTTCATTGCTAATAAGGAAAGGGTCGGATAATGTGAGTAGTGTTTCTCTAAGCCGATTTGGCCTGCTTCGTACATTAATAAACGCAAGGGATTTTTATAATGCAATCTACCCAAACGCAACACCCGCGCCGTTTCAAACAACGTGGTTTCACCTTGATCGAGCTGCTGATTGTTGTCGCGATTATTGGTGTGCTCGCTGCTGTCGGTGTGCCGCAGTATGGTAACTATCTAGATCGTTCCTCTCTGAACGCTTGTCAAGGTGAGCTATCCGCTTTCCGTAGTGCTGTGGTTGCTGAATCTTCATTTACTCCAGGGGATGATGTAGCTGAAGTGGTAGAAACTGTAGACTTTAATTTTCAGGCTTGTGATATTGATTCTGGCACTGGGGATGGCCAAGATGAAGATATCGCAGCTGCCTTTATTACGGGTGATGATGTTACGGGTATTGTATCTACACGAGGTGATAGCGCTGGAAGAATTAACATTGTTAATGGAGCAATCCAAGTGCAGGGCGAAGATGATGAGGATGGTGAAGGGTAACTGAAGTAAGAATTTTGATGTAAAAGTATTTTTTACTAAATTAAAACCGCTCATTAGGGCGGTTTTTTTACTGAAGAAATGTATGCAATACTATTTCTATAATTTTCGTAATACTGGCTTTACACTAGCCGAATTACTTATTGTCATATCCATTGTTGGATTACTCGCAGCGATAAGTTTTCCTGCCTACTTAACCTACCTCGACCACTCCGCTTTTGGTGCTTGCCAGCGAGAGTTGGCCACGTTTAAGACCCAGGTCTTAGCGAGTGATCACCTTGACGATACGTTAGTGCCGTTTGGTTTTGGTGCTTGTGCCATTGGCGGGGATGGCCAGCCCAGTAAAGCCACCGTAGCAGCAGCGTTTCAAGGCGTGTTCGATGGCGAAGGTGACGCGCTGCCTATAGATACCCAACGCCAGGGTGTTCGGGCGCAAATCACCCAAAGGGGAATGGTTGAGCGCGTGTTAGCACCTTAGTTCTCTTACCTCTCGCTAATCCTTTCCAAACGTCCACACTGCCTGCGCATTTCCACTCTACACTTAACGCTCCTGATCATAAGGAGCTGATGATGAAATCGATCCCTCTTAGCGCTTGCTTGTTAGTTTGCACCCTTTTTTGGCAGGTGGCAGCAGTAGCGCAGCCTGCCCACGCGCCCGCTCATGGTGCTAGAGACAACGGTTCGCATTCCGAACGCCAGGGTGGCGGGCATGATATAGGCCGCCATGAGCGTCGCCACCGCGATGAACGCGTTGTAGATCTTCCTCGTATCAACGAGCGTGAATTACTGCGCCTGTTGCGTCAATACGATGCGCCACGTGCCCAGCCATTGCCGCCTGGTATTCAGCGCAACTTAGAGCGCGGTAAACCATTGCCTCCGGGTATTGCAAAACGCTTCGATGGCCCGTTAGCGTCTCAACTGCCCCAATACCCCGGCTACGAATGGGAGCGCGTAGGAGCTGATGTTGTGCTCATTGAGGCAGCTACCCGCGTCGTTGTTGATGTACTGGTAGATGCGCTTCGTTAAAGACTGTTTCGTCTGCTGTCATGGTAATACCATACGCCACCGCTTAAGCTGAGCTTGTATTTAGGTAACGTGAAATAATCAAGCAAGGAGCGTTAATGACGGCCTATACCTTAGAAGAGCGGCTGGCACTGGCCGTGCGTATCGCAGAGGAAGCGGGCGATATGATTCGCAGCGCCCGTGAGCAGCAAGGCTTCAGCCAGCGCTTGAAAGCTGGCATCGAACTGGTTACCGATGTTGATGTGGCAGTTGATACGCTAATTAGCCAACGCTTGGAAGAGCATTTTCCTGGCGAAGCAAGGCTGAGCGAAGAGTTAAGCCCTGAGCGCGCGCTGCATGCTCCCGCCGAGCGTCTGTGGGTGGTGGATCCTATCGATGGCACCGTCAATTTTGCCCAAGGCCTGCGCCATGTGGCGGTGTCGATAGGCTGGATAGAAAACTGTGTTGGTAAAGTTGGCGTTGTTCACGCGCCTTTCTTGGGTGATACCTTCAGTGCCGCACAAGGGTTAGGTGCGTTTTGCAATCAACAGCCGATCAAGCCAAGTGAAGCGGATACGTTGGAAAGTACCCTGGTAGCCACCGGCTTTCCCTACGATAAACAGGCCCGCAAAAAGCTTTTACCTCGTTTAGAAGCCGTATTGACGAACTGCCAGGATGTTCGTCGCAATGGCGCTGCCGCGATTGACCTTTGTGATGTCGCCTGTGGTCGCTTAGATGCGTATTATGAAAGCGTTTCACCATGGGACTTTGTTGCTGGCTGGGTAATTGCTCGTGAAGCAGGTGCGAAAGTAGGGCACTTAGCTAAGGTGCCTGACGGCGTGCCAGCCGACCTCTATCCAGAGCAACTGCTCGTAACGACGCCAAAGGTATATGATGCAATGGCATCGTTGCTCAAGAGTGTCGATTAGGTGCAAACGGCAAGCAATTGAAAAGAAAGCGCAAAAAGAGCTTTTCATTTGGTTAATAAAACGCTAGTATACGCACCGTCTTGAGGCAAACGATGTTGGTTAACAATCGTTGCTGAGCAAGGCATCGGAGTGTGGCGCAGCTTGGTAGCGCGTTGCAATGGGGTTGCAAAGGTCGCAGGTTCGAATCCTGTCACTCCGACCAAGAATATCTAATGAAACCCGCCGCTTACGGGTAAAACCTAGCGGCGGTTTTTTTGTGCTTGGTAAAACTTTCGAAATATTTTAGAAAAACAATCCACCATTTCAAGGGCTTAAGATGTGACGTTTTCCATGCCTGAAAGCAGTGCGTCCATTGTGAACGGGTTGCCCTTAGCTGATTGCCAGCGTGTGTCGTGACCGTCTAAATACACCTGGGTCGTGCTATCGTCTGCGTGACCCATGAGTACTTGAATGTCTTCAACTGAAGTACCTTTTAGCTCAAGTAGCCGTGAGCCAAGCGAGCGTATTTCATGAAACGTTGGGCGTTCCTCTTGAGGCATAGATTTTATATCTGGTATTAAGTCGCGAAGCTTTTCAAACTCTCTCGATAAATAATCAGGTGTTACTTGTGACCAATGCCTATTCCCTTTCCGGCTTGGCATTCTTAATGGCTTGCGATGAATTATAAAAGGAGATACTGGTTCAATCTGTCGTGACCTCTTAATTAAATCTTCAATCGCGGGTGTTAATTCAATAGCTACATAAGCTGTTTTGCTACGTTCTTTAGTTTTCTCACGAATATAATGTAGTCGCTCGTTTTTAATATCTTCGTATTTAGCGGCAACTGCTTCTGCTCTACCAAACAAACATAGCAGAGATAACTCCATTGCTATTTTCATCCAGTCATCTGCTAAAGCATGGATGTTTTGGAATTGCGCAACGCTTAAGCGCGCCCTGACTTTCTTGTAATAGTTGTTCTTACGCGTGGGCTCTACTGGGTTGTGGTCAACCCAGCCCTTAGTTTGAGAGAACTGGAATATCTGCGATAGCACTGAACGGTATTGAACGTACGCCGTGTTGTGATGATTTTCGCTCAGATATTCGGCACACCATCGGGTGGTGATGTTCTCTAGCAGCATGCTGCCAGCATCATTGATGATGCGCTCGCCCCGGCCACGTTTTGCTTCTTTGGTCCAGTCCCCCAATGGGCTAGGTTTAACCCACTCTGCTAGCCAGGCTTTAATTGCGGTTTCCAGTGTGACACCGCTTTCGCCCATCACGTCCGCCACTAGATCCGCGCCTTTCATCAGGCGCACATTAAGTATGCGCGCCGCATCCTGGGCTTTAGCCCGATCCCTACCCATGCCGTGCCGGGAGCCAGTATCAGGGCGACGATAAATATAGTAACCGTTGCTCTCATACAGATTTGGCTCCAGCCCTTTGTTCTTTCGTATCCGTGGCCGTGGTGGCATGTCACATCCCTAATACGTTATCAGCCAGGTCATTGCCGGTTTGCCGACGCTCAGCATCAAGATCGATAAACCAAGTGCCACCGATTTTTTTAGCCGGCACGTGGCCTTCACGACACCAGCGGCGCACGGTAGTAGGCGAGGGTGGCGCGCCTTCAAAACGTGCCCGACACCACTGCTCAAGCTCCATTAATTTGCCAGTTTTCATATCAGTCTCCTGTCATCCTCTGGCCACCAGGGCCGTGGCCGCGACCATCACGCCACTGCCGTTCTTGCCGCGCTACGCTGTCCTCAATCGCTTGCTGGCGCTGCTGCTCGATCAGTGCTTGTACGGCAGGGTTGTTCGCAATCTGTCGCAGCTGGTGTAGCTCTGCCTGATGGCGCTGAATAATGCCGGTTGCTATCGAGGCTAGATCCCATACACCGCCAGCCGCTTTGCCGCTTTCCATGACCTTTCCTAAACCAAAGCAATGCCCGCAAGGGTTGGCTTTGTTGCCTTTGATATGGTCGGTGCCGGTACCCATGCATACCGTGCAATCATCGGGGGCGATTTCTCGCCAGTTTTCTAACCAATTCTCCTGCGTGGTCACGCTTTGTACGCTCAGGATCAAGTCTTCGTAGGCGACTAGCCACTGGCCCTCAAGCGGGCCGGTGCCCTGATATTGCTGCAGCTCGGCGTATTTCCCACCGCTAGTGCAGTGGGTGTGGGTGGGCTGGGTCATTGGTGGCCCTCGGCTTCTTCTCTCAGCTCGATAGATCTATCTAGCATGATGGCGCACCTCACCATGCCGTCACCGCCATGGCCTAGACAGTCGTTATAAAGCGCAACAAGTGCTTCCGACTGCTTAGTCAGGTCGCGACAGGCGAGGCTGGTGGCGGGTGTCTGTTGGCTCAGCTTCTCTATGTTGGCAATAACCTCTTTGGCAAAGGCTTGATAATCTGATGCCTTATAATTAGACGGGAACGCAATAACAGCAGCGCTGCGCTTAGCGTCAACGAGTACATAGCCCAGTTGGTCTAAATGAGCAGCAAGCGCGTCTCGCTCTTGCTCAACCTTTGCCAGCTGGCGCTCCGCCTTTTCCATTCGCCTGCGCCACATCTCGGCATATTCATTGGCGCTCTTAGTAGCAGCGTCTTTGTTTTTGATGTGCGCTTCGATCATTCGCCCCACGCCGTCGGGCCTGTCAGGGAAACGAGCACGATCTTCGATGAGGACTTCACGCTCCCGCAGCGCTTCAAGGATCTTCTCAATAGTGAGCGGTTGGCCGTCTTTCAGAATCGCCGCGCCGTCGTGGCATACGCCTTGTGTGTAATTGCTCATTCGCTTAACTCCATAGGCGCTACCAGCTCTTCTACGATCTCACCGGTTTCTACGTAGTAGTGGTCGCAGTCGGTGAGGTTGTCGATGAAGAAAGCCTCTTGCTGGCGCGGCGTCAGCTTGTTCAAGTGGCGTAGGAATTTAGCACCAGCTGTGGTGAAAGTTGGCTCTACGCCGCACAGCTTCGCCGCTGCATAGTTGTGGTGGCCATCCACCAGGAAGCGGTACCGCTTACCGCGTAGCGTGCACTCATGGACCCGCACCACGAATACCTTGAATGTCTTGGCTTTGCGCTTAATGACAGCATCGTTTAGGTAACGCTGAGTGCTGATCAGCGGCGGCTTTTCGGGAGGCTGTAGCGCCTCACTTAAATTGGCAAAGTGGCGTGACTGAATGCCGAGTTTCATTGCTTTCATACCTCCATGCCCTCCTGAATAACTTCCCGAGGCTCTGGCCGGTTAACAACGTCGAAGCACTCGATGTGTGGGTCTGGTGCGTGGGCGTTGCAGATCTGCGTGGCGAACACCTGCACACCGTGGCGGCTGCATTGGCCGTAGGGTGTGCGTGTTGGATTTTCCTGCAAGCCAGAGTGCCGCTGAAACGGGCAGTGCTTGTCTTCATCAAAGCTCTGGTGTTCGTAACTCTGGCAGCTAACGCACGCTTTGGGCGAGTGCATGAAGGGCTCTACGTTGGGCTTTTGGTAGTTCACTGGCTGGCCTCCACGCGCTTGAACTCAATAACCCATACCCAGGGGTTGGCTTTGCAGCTATCAAGGCCGTTTATTTTCTCCCACAGGGAAATAAACGAATCTTGAGGGCATAGGTAGTAGTCGTGACCTTCATTGTCTTCAGGCTTAACGGCATAGTCTCGATACGTTTCGCCTTCGGGCGGCTCAATGCCTTCGGCAGTCGCGTCCTCTTTGCTAATATCCTGCAGCCGCTCCACGCGAACGCGGACGATCTCTAGCGTGATGCGGGAGGCAATGCGGGGCATGTGGATACTGGGCTTCCATGCTGATCGCGTATTACCACCGCCGTCATCGTCACCAGCCCATTCAAAGGCACCGTCAGCCGCATAAATTACATGTCCATGGTAGTAGCCTTGGCCGAACGGCATCTCTTGAATCGGCGTAGCAGGCCTGTCCGGTTGGTATTGGCTGCGCTCTCCATTCGCATCAAACGAATGAGAAACCACACCCCATGTTTCACGTACCCACAGTCGATCACCGGGCTGGCCGTAGGGGCACTGGGCAATCTCAGTCACAAAGCAGGGCTTCTTCTTGAAAGCGTAAACCGGCTTTTTTGCTTTATTGCATGCCTGCCAGTCCATACGCCCTGTCCTGGCGCATGTGGTCACGTGCCTAAAATGATCAACGTGAACCGCTGGCTGTGGTTTCATTGCCCGCCGCGTCTGTGTTTTGTGGCCGTTGAGAATGGCGCGCACCATGGCAGCGTTGAATAATATCGGGCGCTCTTTAGGCATGCTGGCTACCTCCTAACTGTTTAAGCGGCATCGCAAGCGGCGTGTGCTTTGCTTCTTCTATGTAGCGTTTACGGTCTTCCATCGCGATTTGATCACGCACAGCCTCGCTGATGTTGCCGGTCGAGGGCTGCTCGATGAGCTCCATGCCGCGTTGGCCGCGGTCATATCGGGCGCGCACCGTTGTTCTGCGCAAGCCGTAGCGCTTTGCGAGTTCGGGCAGCGTCATCGTTTCGCCCGTATGCGGGTCCGCAACGATTTTGGATTGGCGGTTAAGTTTGCTCATGCACTTGGCTCCTGCTCATCTTCGTCGTCGGCTACGGCTTCGAGAACGGGCTGTTCGTAGTCCATGAGCTCGCAAAGCTCTTGCACCACGGCAACCATGCCTTCCACTTCCCGCATGGCATTCATTCGCCAATCGTGCGCCCCGTCGTCGCCGTCGTAGTCCTCAAGCTCTACCGCTGCAAAGTCGATGCTTTTGAAACGGAATTGGTGAGTTAGGCGAAACGACATAGCGGCAGGCGGGAATGTCAGGCCGATCTCTTCGACTTCAAAGCCGTCTTCCAACTGATGTAACAATTCATCATTGCTAGCTAGCCAGGTGCCTTTATAGGTAACCACTTCCACCGGCTCGCCCGGGGCCATTTTGCGGCGCAGGCGAGCCATGTCGTCAGCTTCCAAGCGGCCAAAGGGAAGGTCTTCACTTGCAGAACCGGCGGCAATTAAGCGCTGCAGGCGAGAGGTCACACCGTTTTTCACGGCGCTGATGTGGATAGTGACCGTTTGCACCTTGCCTGCCAGCTTAATCAGGGTGTTCATGAACCGCTTAACATCACCGGGCGAGGTGGCATTGACGAACAGGAATTCGCTTTCGATGTGATAGAAGGCTTGTACGTAACGCGTTTTCACGAAGGCCTGCTTGCAGACCTCCACCGCCACATCGGCATAAAGCGTGTCGTGCTCTTCCGTGGTCAGCGGCTCGCCGCGCTCCTCCTCGATCTCGGTGGCGCGCTTGAAAACGGCTTCTCCAATAGCTCCGGAGGGAATGGTTTTTTCCTGGCAACGCAGGCACAGCGCAAAGCCGGACGGAAACTCTGCCACCATTTCACCGGCAGCGGCTTCTACGAACGCATCACGACGAAACTCTGTATCTGCGATCTCGCCGTTCTCAGCGGCTTCAAGCTGCTGGCGCAGCAGCGCAACGTCAGGGAGTAGGGCTTTTAGGACGATAGCGTTTTTGATCATGGTCATTGCTCTGTTCCTTACTGTTCGCGCTGGGGTGGCTGGTTGGTTTTCGCTGGCTGTTTGAAAATTCGGTCGAACTGTTCATCAAAGGTCATGGCTGGCTCACATGCCGCCGTACATCGCGCGCTGCGCTTCCTCGGCGGGGTAGTTGGGGTTGTGGTAGCACCACTCTGATTTGATCCGGGGCGGGAAGTGGTAGCCGTCGCAGTAGCACGTCAGGTGCCGCCATCCGCGGTTATCTGCCCAGGCATCGATCCGGAGCGAGTCGACGCTGCCGCAGCTTCTGCAGCGGATAGGGCGCAGGTAATCGCTGGGGTGCTTGGCTTTTACCTGCCGTGCACCGCATACCCGACAACGGCAGTGGCGGCGGCGGTTGCCGACTGTCACGGCTTGGCCGAGCCGGTTGCGGACTATCACGCGGCTTCTCCAAGCGGTACCGCCTTGGTCAGATAATCCTCTTGGATGTAGCTACCCAGTTCGGCGCGGGTGTATTTGCCTGCATCGCTGGCGCTGGTGCGGTACCCGCAGAAATTGGGCGCATACCAAGCCGAGTGGCCTTTGTGCCAAATCAGGTAGAGGGGTTCGTTGTCAGGGAATAAGACTTCTTTAAGCACCTGGGCGCGCTTGAAGTCCATGGCCTTGATGGCTTTAGCCATTTCACGCTCTAGGCGTTGGCGGCGCTGGCGTTCATTGCGCTTGACGCGCAGGCAGCCTGGGTTATGCAGGTAGATCTCGGAGGCTTGGCTACACAACACGCCGTACTTACCCGTGACCACGTGCCAGCTGCTGTTCAAGTCGTAGTAGGCGGTACCGGAAACGATGCGGCCCTTGTTGTCTATCGTGAAAACACGAGCGCCATGGGTGATGGTTTCGCCTTCGGCCGAGGTTTCGTTCCTGCCCATGCTGATGCGGGCATGCCCTAGTTCTTCGACAAAGTGGCCAGTACTGCGAATGTCACGCTCAACCCACTCCATTGCAGTGAGACCACCAGGGCCTCGCCGATTGGCGTTAGGGCTCATGTCTTTAAAGTCGTACCCAGCAAACACATTGCACAGGTAATCGCGGATGCGGTTACGGGTGCGCTGCATTTCCAAATGAATCAGGTAAGGCATCCGCTTTTCTTTATCGAACTCGTAGCGGCCTTTCCCGTCTTCCCGGGTAATGTTAGCTACGTCTTGCCACATCTGAAATTGAACAGTGCGGCCAGTTATTTCTAATTGGCCCTGTAGATCGCCCTTTGTGCAGGTGCGGTGGTTATGAGCGATACAGCGGTATTCATCGGCTTCGTCCCACTCGCCAACATGCCAGCCAAGCCGGTTAAGCTGCTGAATAAAGCGCTTGAATACCTGCTTACGAAATAGCTTTTCCCATTCATTCCACTGAGCAATGCTGGTGCGTTTAGGCTCTTCCCAAATGTTGATGCTGGCATCGCCAAAGCATACGGTTCCTGAGCGGTTAATCTGTGTCATCGTCATCACCTCAAAACTGAACAAGTTGGTAAGCGGGTTGGGCTGGACCCGCCGGACGCATACCTGGGCACTGTTCTTCAGCAATGCCTCTGTAATCAGGCTGGCCGGTGCGCTCACTCAGCGGCACGCCGCGTGCTTCTTCGGCTTGCCACACGGCGGCATCGGTGCAGTAGCTAATGAGCCAGTCGGCTTGTTCCTGGGCTTCGCCCTTCGATAACTGGCCCATGACGACCAGCGCGACAAACAGAAACGCGGCCCAGAGTAATTTGGTGGCTTGTTTGCTCATGCGGCGCGCTCCTGTGCTGCAGGGTTTTCGTTTAGGTTGATTCGCTGCTCGACGTGCGCACCCCACAGCACATCACGCAGGCTGTTGCGCGCGGCTTCTGCCGTAGGTAGTGGCGTAGCCATCTCAACGATGACGCGGGTGTCGTACTTGCCCACGAAGGCGGGCAGGTAACCGCCATCAACGGGCTCTGCTTCAATCTCGGTGCGGTGATCGGTGTAGCCGTCTTGCATGGCCAGCAGCTGCCAGTGCTTCACGACGAAGCGGCAGGAAATCAACAGGGCGCTCATTGGGCACCGCCTGTCAGATAAACGCGGGTTTGGTTTAGCGCGATGTCTAGCTCAGCCAGCGCCAGCCTGTCGCTAACGTCACTTCTCGGGAGCTGAGCCGCATAGGTGTTAATGGTGTTAATGTCGCTACTGTGAGACACGGCCAGAACGATGCAGCTTTTAGTGAGCGTTACCGTTGCGCGATGGTTGCCGAGGCTATTGATGTTCATTGCGCGGTCGGTGAGGTCGTGAACGCGGTTGCGCACTAGCTGCTGAATGGTTTTGTCTACGATGCTCATGCGTACACACTCCCTGTGTCGCGCCGGGCTAGCGTGCGGCTGGCACTGACCTGCTGGCGGGTGCGTGTTGGCTGACGGTGGCGCAGGGCGTCGGCATCGCCGTTGATGCAGCCAATCATGAGCGCGACTAACAGCGGGGCGATCCAGCCACGGCGCATCGCTTCTGCTACGGCACCAGCTGCTTTGTAAACGCCTAACTTGTGGTAGCCCTTCTTAAGGCTGCCGTGCACGGTTTCTGGTGAACGACCTGTGGCGCGTGCAATCTCTTTGTAGGTATTGCCCGCTGCAAGCAGCATGATGTCGACCGCTTGAGTGCGGGTAAGGCCTAAGCTGCCGCGCTCTGGGTTAATGGTCGCCTGCCAATTACCTTGTGTGATTTGCATTTTACTGGCCCTTGCCTGTATTTCGATGGTCTAAATATAGGCAAACACATAAAATACGTCAATAGGCATTCCCATATTTTGGATATGGGCACAAAAAAACCGCCTCAATGGGCGGCTCTTCAAGCGATGTTAAGAGGTATTACGCGGCGGGGAGCCAGCGCATTATGGCAAACACCAATGCTCCAGCGGCGATAACGGTGGCGACTCCCCACTGAATCATGCTCACCTTCGTCTCGGCCAAATCAGCTTTAGTGGCAAAGGTGTCTAGCTTGGTATTCATGGCGTTAAACTTTTCGTCGACCGTATCAAAGCGGCCTTCGATACGCGCTAGCGTCACCTTGATGTCGCTAACATCGCGCTCCAGATGTTCTACACGGGCCTCAAGATTGCTCATTGGTGGTTCGCCTCCTGTGCCTCCGCCGCCCCTTGCTGGAAGATAGCTTACATTATCTGTCACTGGGTGGCTCCTCTTCTTCCCAATTTATAGACCCTGGTGGCGCGATTTCTTTCCACTCGACCACCATCTGGGCCGCAAACATTCTCAAGTGCCCGCAGTTCGGACAGGTGACACCGACCATTTCCACAGCGCCTTCCTCTGGCAATCCCGGATGCAAGAGCGGCATGGCATAAATATGTAGCGGCATATCTGGTCCGTGAGACATGATGGCTACGTGGTCGTGACCGCAGGCAGGGCAGTCATGCGTGATGCCTTTTGCGTCAACAAAGGCATGCAAGTCTTCTCCTTTCAGCTCCCGAGCTTTGAGGGCTTTCTCATTCATAAGTGGGCCTGCTATAGCTTGGTTTTGGCCTCAACAGCCACCCCGATAATCCGGCAGTTTCCATTGATCGGTATGAGAGGGTAAGCGGGGTTGAGCGGCTTCAGGTATTTCTGCCCGCTTTCTACGATGTATTTTTTGAAGGTGGCTTCGTTGCTTTCGTCTAGCTGAGCCACTACCAGTTTTCCGGGTGTTGCTTCTATTCCGGTGTCCACTAACACCAGCGTGCCCTCTGGGATGCTGGGCCTTACGCCTGCTGGTGCGGTCATCGAATCCCCTGAAACCTCTAGCCAGAAAGCTGGCCCCTTGGCGTCATAGTCAGTGCTTTCGTGCTGTTCTTCCATGCCGGAAGGATACGGAACCACGCATTCTGCAAACTTGCCTGCTTGAACGCTAGAAATCACTGGGTAGCGATAGTAGCGCAGCGGCGTAGGTGCCATAGATACGTTGCTGTCAGTCACAGAGCTTACTGCGCCTGCGTTCATTTCCCCTTTTCCAGTGGCAAGCCATAAAGCGCTAACGCCTAGCTCATGGGCAATCTGAGTAGAAAATGACGTTGACTTAGACTTGCCGCGCTCTAAATCCGAGATGCTGGTTTGCTGCACGCCAATTTTTTGGGCGAGCTCAGCTTGATTGAGGCCAGCTAACTTCCTGGCTTTTTTAAGGCGGTCTTTGAATTCCATAAGCGTTTTATATAGGCGAACCCATACGCTTGCAAACGGGTATGCCTATACCTATTATATGGGAATGCCTATTATGGAGCGCGCAAAGATGAGCCAAACCTCTACCTTCCAAAGTCTGGTGGGTTTCTTCGGCAACCAAATTAAAACAGCAGAACTGCTCAAAGTTGACCAAGCAACTGTTTCAGGGTGGGTGCGTGGAAAGCACGGCATGTCTCCTGCTGTTGCGCTGCGAGCGGAAAAGTTAACGAACGGCAAGTTTACTGCTGCTCAACTGTGCCCGTCTGTGTTTGTTCAGCCGCCCGCTAACGAGGTGGCTTCTCAATGATTCCAGTATATGAGCCAGCCCATAGCAGAACAGCCCACGCTGCTGGTCTGTTTGTATGCACAGGTGTTTTTAAATCCGCTGGCGGCAAAAGACAGGCATGAAAAAGCCCCGTCGGGTCGGCAAACCAATGACGGGGCTTTCAACTACCCAGGAGTTAATCGTAATGCAGAAAGCCAAAGTTTACCAGTTTCCTAAGCGGGGGCGTTTTGCGAAGGCAAAGCCACGGGCATTGACGGCAGAGCGTCAGGCAAAGGGTAACCAGCAGATCGCTAAGCTGCGCGCACTGATTGAGGAGAGCCGCTCATGAGTAACGTATTGCGCTTTCCTGACCTGCCAGAGCGTGCGCCCACTAAAACCAAGGGGCCGCAAGTGGAGGACGGATATACCCGAATCGCTAATGAATTGCTTGATGCGCTTTGTGTGGCTGACTTTACCAACCGTGAATTCCGCGTGGTGAACTTTATCATCCGCCAAACCTACGGGTGGGGAACGAAGCAGAAGCGCCTTGCCTCCACGTTCATTGCTGGCGGCACTGGACTACATGCCACCGATTGCTCGAAAGTCCTGAACGAGCTTATTCGGCGCCAGGTTGTTGTTCGTCACGGCGGAAGCCGTGCGCCCGTGTCACTGAACAAGCGTCATACCGAGTGGCTAGCAGCTGAAAGCCGCAAGAAAAGCGCTCCTGACTCATGCCCTCAGTCAGGGCAAGATGCCCTAACTCAGTCAGGGCAAGACGCCCTAACAAAGAAAGACAGGAAAGACATTAATACTTCCCCTTACGGGGAAGAGTCGACGGCTGGCGCCGACGACGAGCAAACGCTGGCAGTGGAAAA